>NZ_JAAQTL010000001.1:0-2400000 GCF_011742875.1 Luteibacter yeojuensis | reverse complement strand
CGCGTCTGTACCTGGGCATCGACCTGGGCACATCATCGGTAAAGGTGGTCCTCATGGACGAGGCGGGAGCCGTGCGCGCCAACGCTTCCAGCCCGCTCGACGTCTCCCATCCGCGACCGCGCTGGTCGGAGCAGGATCCGGCTGCGTGGTGGACGGCGACGGAAGCCGCGGTAGAGAAAATCCTCAAGCAGGTGGACGCGCGTCGCGTGGCGGCGATCGGGCTTTCGGGGCAGATGCACGGCGCCACGCTGCTCGATGACTCCGACAACGTCCTGCGGCCCGCCATTCTCTGGAACGACGGCCGTGCCGACCTCGAGTGCGCCGAACTGGAACGCGTCCCCGGCTTTCGCGCGACGACGGGCAATCTTGCGATGCCCGGTTTCACCGCGCCGAAGCTCGCCTGGGTGCGCAGGCACGAACGCCAGGTGTTCGACCGCGTCGCGAAAGTCTTGCTGCCCAAGGATTACCTCCGCCTGCGCCTCACCGGCGAGTACATGACCGACGCCTCGGATGCGGCGGGCACGTTATGGCTGGACGTGAAGAACCGTCGATGGAGCGACGCGATGCTCGCCGCCACGGGACTCGACCGCTCGCACATGCCGCAGGTGTTCGAAGGCAGCCAGCCTGCCGGGCACCTGCGCCGCGAGCTGGCGGAACGCTGGGGCATGAACGAGGTTCCCGTGGCCGGCGGCGGCGGCGACAACGCGGCGGGTGCGGTCGGCGTGGGCATCGTGCGTCACGGACAGGCGATGCTCTCGCTGGGAACCTCGGGCGTGTACTTCGCCGTGTCCGATGGTTTCCGCGCGAGTCCCGAACAAGCGGTGCACGCCTTCTGCCATGCGCTGCCCGATACCTGGCACCTGATGTCGGTGATGCTCAACGCGGCCGCCTGCCTCGACTTCACGGCACGGCTCACCGGATTGCCCGACGTGCCCGCGCTGCTCGCCGAAGCCGAGGCGCGCGGACTGGCGACCCATGGTCCCGTGTTCCTGCCCTACCTCACCGGGGAGCGCACGCCGCACAACGACCCGCGCGCCCGTGCTTCGTTCACCCAGCTGGGTCCCGACACCGACCGTGCCGACCTCGCGAACGCGACGCTCGAAGGCGTCGGCCTCGGCCTTCTCGACGGACTGCTGGCCGTGGAGTCGACGGGACTCGTCGCCGAAGAAATCACCGTCATCGGCGGCGGTTCGCGCAGCGCCTACTGGACGCAGATGCTCGCCGACATCCTCGGCAAGCGGCTCGTACTGCGCAGTGGCAGCGAGGTGGGGCCCGCGCTGGGCGCCGCACGTCTCGGCCGTCTCGCGGCGGAGCCGGATGCCTCGCTCGACGACGTGTGCCGGATGCCCGCCGTCACCGCCGCGTTCGAGCCCGATGCGGCGCGTCATGCTTATTTCCTGCAAACGCGCCACCCTTTGTTCCGCCGCTCTTACGAGCAACTGAAACCCCTGTATGTCGACGCCGCCGCAGGCGACGATGTCCGCCCCGCCCTCAGGGCGATGCCATGACCGGATGGAGAAGCACATGAAACAGAAGCCCCTGCATACCCTGCTGGCCGTGTCCCTGATCGGTGCCGGTATCCTCGCGGCGCCGCAGGCGCATGCGAGCAAGGAGAAGCCATCGATCGGCTTTTCCATCGACGACCTCCGCGTCGAGCGGTGGACGCGCGACCGCGACTATTTCAAGGCCGCGGCCGAGGCCAAGGGTGCCACCGTTTCCGTGCAGTCCGCCGATGCCAACGAGCAGAAGCAGATCCAGCAGATCGAGAACCTGATCTCGCGCAAGGTCGACGTGATCGTCATCGTGCCGTTCAACGCGAAGACGCTCACCACCGTGGTGGCCGAGGCGAAGCGCGCGGGCATCAAGGTGATTTCCTATGACCGCCTCATCCTCAATGCCGACGTCGACGCCTACATCTCCTTCGACAACGACAAGGTCGGTCAGATGCAGGCGCAGGGCGTCGTCAACGCCGCGCCCAAGGGCAATTACTTCCTGCTCGGCGGCGCGCCCACCGACAACAATGCGAAGATCCTGCGCCAAGGCCAGATGAAGGTCCTGAAGCCGCTGGTCGACAAGGGCGACATCAAGATCGTCGGCCAGCAGTGGACGAACGAATGGCTGGCTTCGAATGCCCAGTCGATCATCGAGAACGCCCTCACCGCGAACAGGAACAACATCCAGGGCATCGTCGCCTCCAACGACGGCACCGCCGGCGGCGCCATCGCCGCGCTCAACGGCCAGAAGCTCGCCGGCAAGGTCGCCGTGTCGGGGCAGGACGCCGACCTCGCCGCCATCAAGCGGATCAAGGCGGGAACGCAGACGATGACGGTGTACAAGCCGATCAAGACCATCGCCACCGATGCCGCCAACCTCGCGGTGGAGATGGCCAAGGGTGGCACGCCCACCTTCACCTCGAAGATGAACAACGGGAAGAAGGACGTCGACACGATCCTGCTGGAGCCCACCGCGCTGACGAAGCAGAACGTCGACCTCGTGGTGAAGGACGGCTTCTACACCCAGGCCCAGGTCGGCCCCTGATCCCGTTGTCATGAGCGATTACCTGTTCGAGATGCGCCGCATCGTCAAGGAGTTCTCCGGCGTGCGTGCGCTCAACGGCATCGACCTGGCCGTGCGGCCGGGCGAGTGCGTGGGCCTCTGCGGCGAGAACGGCGCGGGCAAATCCACCCTCATGAAGGTGCTCTCCGGGGTGTACCCCTACGGCACCTGGGAAGGCGAGATCCTGTTCGACGGCAGGCCGCTGAAGGCGTACTCGGTGCGCGACAGCGAAGACGCCGGCATCGTCATCATCCATCAGGAGCTGATGCTGGTGCCACAGCTGTCCGTGGCGGAGAACATCTTCCTGGGCAACGAGATCCGCCGGTTCGGCGGCCTCATGGACTACGACGCCATGTTCGCCAAGGCGGAGGCGCTGCTGGCCCGCCTGAAGCTGAAGGACGTGAACGTCGCCGCACCGGTGATGAACTACGGCGGCGGCTACCAGCAGCTGTTCGAGATCGCCAAGGCGCTGGCAAAGAACGCTCGCCTTCTGATCCTCGACGAACCGTCCTCGTCGCTCACCTCGGCCGAAACCGATACGTTGCTGTCGATCATCGAGGACCTGAAGCGCGACGGCGTCGCCTGCGTCTACATCTCGCACAAGCTCGAGGAGGTGGCGCGGGTCTGCGACACCGTCACCGTGATTCGCGACGGCAAGCATATCCTCACGAAGCCGATGGCGGAGATGACCACGCACTCCATCATCACGGCGATGGTCGGGCGCGACATCGAGAACCTGTTCCCGAAGGTGGATCACGACATCGGCGAGGTGGTGTTCGAGGCGCGCCATGTCACCTGCTGGGACGTCGCCAACCCGGCGCGGAAGCGGGTGGACGATATCTCCTTCCATGTGCGGCGGGGCGAGATCCTCGGCATCGCGGGGCTCGTCGGCGCCGGCCGTACCGAACTCGTGTCGGCGATCTTCGGCGCCTATCCGGGGCGCTACGAAGCGGAACTGGTTCTGGAAGGCAGGCCGATCAAGGTGCGCAGCCCCGAGCAGGCGATCAAGGCGGGCCTGTCGCTCGTGCCGGAAGACCGTAAGCGCCAGGGCATCGTGCCCCTGCTCGGCGTCGGCGACAACATCACGCTCGCCACGCTCTCGCACTACGCCCACGCGGGGCAGATCGACCGCCAGGCGGAAATGCAGACCGTGGAAGCGGAGATAAAACGCCTCCGCGTGAAAACGGCCAGCCCGGAACTGCCGATCGTCGGGCTGTCGGGCGGCAACCAGCAGAAGGCCGTTCTGACGAAGATGCTGCTGCCGAAGCCGAAGGTGCTGATCCTCGACGAGCCCACGCGGGGCGTCGACGTCGGTTCCAAATACGACATCTACACGCTGATGTTCGAACTGGCCTCCAAGGGTGTGGCCATCGTCATGGTCTCGTCTGAGATGCCGGAGGTGCTCGGTGTCAGCGATCGCGTGCTCGTCGTGGGGGAGGGCAGGTTGCGGGGCGATTTCCCCAGCATGGGTCTCACCCAGGAACAGGTGCTCGCCGCCGCCATTTCGCACGCCGCGGAAGGGCCCGCCCACGCGGCCTGATCTCTGTCCGTCCACCGCTTCACCAGGGAAGCCTTTCCATGCAGGCACAGAAAGTCCAGCAACTGTTCGTCCGCTACAAGATCCTCGCGCTGCTCATCGCCGTGGCGATCATCTGGGTGTTCTTCCACGTGAAGACCGACTCGACCTTCATCACGCCCGGCAATCTCTCCAACCTGTTCCGGCAGATGGCGATCACCGGCATGCTCGCCTGCGGCATGGTGTTCGTCATCATCGCCGGCGAGATCGACCTGTCCGTCGGTTCGTTGCTCGGTTTGCTGGGTGGCGTGGTGGCGATCCTCACCGTGAACGAAGGCTGGGGTACCTGGTCCGCCATCGGCGCGGTGCTCGTCCTCGGCCTGCTCCTCGGCGCGTTCAACGGCTTCGTCGTGACGAAGATGCGCGTGCCATCGTTCATCGTCGGCCTCGGTGGCATGCTCGCCTTTCGCGGCATCGTGCTGAACATCACCGGCAGCGCGACGATCGCGCCCGTGCCCGACGACCTCGTCGCGCTGGGGCAGGGCTTCGTGCCGCAGGCGCTGTCGCGCTGGATCGGCGGCGTGATCTTCCTCGTCATGGTGGGGATCACCATGCGACGCCGCATGCGCCGCTCGAAGCTGGGGCTGCAGCAGGCCGCGCTGTGGATCGACGTGGCGCGGCTGGTGGCCATCGGCGCGTTCATCGCGGGCTTCATCCGCATGCTCAACGATGCGAACGGGATCCCCATCCCGGTGATGATCCTGCTCGGCCTGCTCGCCGCGTTCACCTACGTGTCGACGCAGACCGTGTTCGGCCGCCACATCTACGCGGTGGGCGGCAACATGGAGGCGACGCGGCTGTCCGGCGTGAACGTCGCGCGGGTGAAGCTGGTGGTCTTCGCGCTGATGGGCCTCATGTGCGCCTTCGCGGGCATCATCACGGTGGCGCGCACGGGCTCCGGTTCGCCCTCGGCGGGCACGGGCGGGGAACTCGACGCCATCTCGGCCTGCTTCATCGGCGGCACCTCGATGCGCGGCGGTTCCGGCACGGTCTACGGCGCGCTGATCGGCGCCCTGGTGATGGCCAGCCTCGACAGCGGCATGCAGCTGATGGACGTGGACAATTCCTGGCAGATGATCATCAAGGGCGTGATCCTGGTGCTGGCCGTGTGGGTGGATGTGCTCTCGGGCTCGAATCGCAACGCCTGACCGCCAGCGGCCTCGCCACTAAGCGCCCGCACGAGCAGGCCGGAGCCATCTCCTGTAGGAGCCGCTATAGCGGCGAGAGCATGCTCCCTCACGGCAAGGACGGCGATGGCGAGTGCGGGGCGACGGTTCATGGCGGCTCTCCGATCACAGAAGGCAAGGTGTCGCACCATGGCGATGAAGCATTCGTGACAAAAAAAACGGGCACCCGAGGGTGCCCGTTCGATGCACGATGCCGCGCGCGCTTACCTGCGGGCGACCTTCGCGCCGAGGCCCGCGGCGTCGCGCAGGATCTCGGCCTTGTCGGTCTTCTCCCAGGAGAACGCCGTGAACGTGTTGCCGTTCTTGTCGGTGATCTCGTAGGGCTTGCGGCCGAAGTGGCCGTTCGAGGCGGTCGGCTGGTACATCGGGTGGACCAGGTCGAGCATCTTGATGATGCCGTACGGACGCAGGTCGAAGTGCTTGCGGATCAGCTTCTCGATCTTCTCGTCGGGGATCTTGCCGGTGCCGAAGGTGGTCACCGAGATCGAGGTGGGCTCGGCCACGCCGATGGCGTAGCTGACCTGGATCTCGCAACGGTCGGCCAGGCCGGCGGCAACGATGTTCTTGGCGACGTAGCGCGCGGCGTACGCGGCTGAACGGTCGACCTTCGACGGATCCTTGCCGGAGAACGCGCCGCCACCGTGACGGGCCCAGCCGCCGTAAGTGTCGACGATGATCTTGCGGCCGGTCAGGCCGCAGTCGCCCACCGGGCCGCCGATGACGAACTTGCCGGTCGGGTTGATGTGGAACTTCGTGCCCTTGTGCAGCAGCTTCGCCGGCAGCACGGGCTTCAGGATCAGCTCGCGCACGCCTTCGATCAGATCCTTCTGCTTCACGTCCGGATCGTGCTGGGTGGAGAGCACGACGGCGTCGATGGCGACGGCTTCGCCGTTCTCGTAGCGCAGGGTGACCTGGCTTTTCGCGTCCGGGCGCAGCCACGGCAGCGGCGAGTTCTTCTTCTTGCGGACCTTGGTCTGCTGTTCCACGAGACGGTGGGCGTAATGGATCGCCGCCGGCATGTATTCGCTGGTCTCGTTGGTGGCATAGCCGAACATCAGGCCCTGGTCGCCGGCGCCCTGTTCCTCGGGCTTCTTGCGGTCCACGCCCTGGTTGATATCCGGGGACTGCTTGCCGATGAGGTTCAGCACGCCACAGGTCTCGCCGTCGAAGCCGACGTCGGACGAGTCGTAACCGATGTCCAGGATCACCTTGCGGGTGAGGGCCTCGAGGTCGATCCAGGCGCTGGTGGTGATCTCGCCCGCGACGATGGCGACGCCGGTCTTCACCAGCGTCTCGCAGGCCACGCGTGCGCGCGGATCCTGGGCCAGGATGGCGTCCAGAACGGCGTCCGAGATCTGGTCGGCGATCTTGTCCGGATGGCCTTCGGAGACCGATTCGGAGGTGAAGAGGTAGTTGCTCATCGGGGTGATATATCCTTCTTTACGGATAAAGAGATAAATGGGGCGCGCCATGATACACGCCCCCGGTCCGTTTTGCAGCGGGAAGGGTACCTCCGGGGGGTGACGATTGCATGGATGTTCAGGAGGCCGCCCGGGGCGGGGGCCGGCCTCCCGGCAAGCGCGGGGCGGGTAGCCATGGGGCGCTCTCCCGGGCTCAGAACCCCTCGATGGGGTGCGGCGCGTATGCCGCTTCGAGCCGCGCCGTCTCCTCGTCGCCGAGTGCCAGGTCGAGCGCCGCCACGGCATCGTCCAGATGCTGCGGTTTCGTCGCCCCGACGATCGGCGCCGTGACGCCGCGGCGGTGCGCCACCCAGGAAAGCGCGACCTGGGCACGCGGCACGCCCCGTGCCACGGCCACCTCCTTCACGGCCGCGACGATCGCCTTGTCCGAATCGAGGGTGGCGTTGTACAGCGTGCCGCCGAAGAGGTCGCTGTCCTGCCTCGTGCTGCGTTCGTCCCAGTCGCGGGTGAGGCGGCCACGGGCGAGCGGGCTCCAGGGCAGCACGGCGATCCCCTGATCGATGCAGAACGGGATCATCTCGCGCTCTTCCTCGCGCTGAAGCAGGTTGTAGTGGTCCTGCATGCTCACGAACTCCGTCCAGCCATGCAGGCGCGAGGTGTACACCATCTTCGCGAACTGCCACGCGTACATGGACGACGCGCCGAGGTAGCGCACCTTGCCGGCCTTCACCACGTCGTGCAGCGCTTCCATCGTCTCCTCCACCGGTACGTGGCGGTCGAAGCGATGGATCTGCAGCAGGTCGATGTAGTCGGTGCCGAGGCGCCGGAGGCTGTCGTCCACGGAATGGAAGATGGCCTTGCGCGAGAGGCCACCGCCGTTCGGGCCCTTGCGCCAGGGATAGAAGGTCTTCGTGGCGATGACGACCTCGTCGCGCCTCGCGAAATCGCGCAGGGCGCGTCCGACGATTTCCTCCGACGTGCCGTCGGAATAGAAGTTCGCCGTGTCGAAAAAATTGATGCCGAGATCCAGGGCCTTGCGAATGAAGGGGCGGCTCGCCTCCTCGTCGAGTGTCCACGCGTGCGTGCCGCGGTCGGGCACGCCGTACGTCATGCAGCCCAGCACGAGGGGTGAGATGTCGAGACCGGTACGGCCGAGTTTCACGTAACGCATGAAGTGACTCCGTCGGAAGTTGCGTTCTGTCCACACATATACCAGCAGCGTTGCGCGAAGCCCATTCCGCCGGCATCGGGCGAGCCATTCGCCTGTCGCATGCATCGCAAATTGTTGCGACGGCGCCGCGTCCCACGGACCGGCGCGCGGTGGAAGCGGCACGAATCGTAGACGCCACATTTACCCGTCATGGTTATCTTCTAACGTCTTTCGCTTGCGCGGAGGTGTGTCATGACAGCAGCCCTACGGATCGCGCACCCACCGCGCATCCTCGGACTCGTCGTCGCCCTTTGCGGCGCCGCGCTCGCGCTGGGTGGCCTCTGGCTGGTCGTCCTGGGCGGCAGCTTCTACTACCTCGTCGCCGGCGCGGCGCTGGTGGCGACCGGCGTGTTGCTCATGCGCGGCTCTTCGGCGTCGCTCTGGCTTTACGCCGTCCTGCTGCTGGGTACGGTCGTGTGGGCGATCGCCGAAGTCGGCCTGGTCGGATGGCAGCTTGAACCACGCCTGCTGGTTCCCGTGGTGCTCGGGATATACCTCGCGATGCCCTGGGTGACGCGCCGCCTCACGCCCTCGCGCGGCGGCGTGGCCGCGTTGCTCGTCGCCGCGCTCGTCGCCGTCGGAACCGGCGTCGCGGGATTCATGCAACCTGTCGGAACGAGCGGCACGATGGTCGTCCGCAACGATGCCGGCGGCCACGACACTTCCGTTCCGGACGGCGACTGGCTGTTCTACGGGCGCACCCCGCGCGGCGATCGCTTCTCGCCCCTGGACCAGATCACTACGCGTAACGTGAAGAACCTCAAGGTTGCCTGGACGGCGCGCACCGGCGACACGATGCGTCCCGGGGAAGACAAGGGCGGCACCGATGCCGGCCACGAGTTCAATTTCGAGAACACGCCGATCAAGGTGGGCGACACGCTCTATGTCTGTACCGGCCACAGTTGGGTCGTGGCCCTCGACGCCGCCACCGGACGGACGAAGTGGACATTCGATCCGAAAGCCGACACCGACGCGGACGTCTATCTCGCTTGCCGCGGGGTCGCCTATTACGAGGCGCCGCAAGGAACGCAGACCGACTGTCCCCGACGGATCATCGCTCCCGTGCTCGACGCGCGCCTCATGGCGTTGAACGCCGATACCGGCAAGCCCTGCGAGGACTTCGGCCAGCATGGCTTCATTTCGCTGACGCAGTACCTCGGGCACGTGCCGGCGGGTTTTCACTTCGTCACCTCGCCGCCGCTGGTGATCAAGGACCGCGTGATGCTTGGCGGATGGATTTACGACAACCAGGCCGAGGGCGAACCTTCCGGCGCGGTGCGCGCTTTCGATCCGCTTTCCGGGAAACTCGTCTGGGCATGGGACGTGGGACACGACCCGCAGAACTGGACGCCGGGCCCGGACGATCAGCTCACCCGCGGCACGCCCAATGCCTGGGGCGTGTACACCGCCGATCCGGATCTCGGCCTCGTCTACCTCCCGATGGGCAATGCCACGCCGGATTACTTCGGCGGCCACCGGCGTGCGATCGACGAGAAGGTATCGAGTTCCACCGTCGCGCTGGATATCGAAACCGGTGCGCCGAAATGGGTCTACCAGAACACGCACCACGATGTGTGGGACATGGACGTGCCGGTCGGTCCTTCCCTTGTCGACCTGCCGGACGGGCAGGGCGGCAGCGTTCCCGCGCTCGTGCAGACGACGAAGCGCGGCGAGTTCTTCGTGCTCGATCGCCGTACCGGTACGCCGCTGACCGAGGTGCGCGAGAAGCCGGTGCCGCAGGGTGCGGTGCCTGGCGACTTCACGTCGCCGACGCAGCCCTATTCGGTCGGGATGCCTTCGCTGACGCCGAAAGACCTCACCGAGCAGTCCATGTGGGGCGCCACGCCGTTCGACCAGCTGATGTGCCGCATCGAATTCCGCAAGGCGTACTACAAGGGCCAGTTCACGCCGCCGCAGCTCAAGGACACCATCGTGTATCCCGCCTTCGACGGCGTGATCGACTGGCACGGCGCCTCCATCGATCCTTATAACAAGCTGCTGATCGCCAACGCCAACTACATCCCGTTCATCATCAGCCTCGCGCCGCGCGAACACGCCGAAGCCAAGGGCCTGGTGAAGCCTTGGGACGGTACCGGCAACGAACCGCCCGTCGGTGGCGGACTGGCGCCACAGTACGGCACGCCGTACGTGGGCAAGGTCCACCCGTGGCTGAATCCGATAGGGGTACCCTGCAATCCGCCGCCGTGGGGCACCCTCGCCGCGATCGACCTCGTGACGCACAAGCTGGTCTGGGAACATCCGCTGGGCACCACGCGCGACACCGGCCCGTTCGGCACCCACGTCAACGCGCCGCTGCCCACGGGCATCTTCAATATCGGGGGTAACATGACCACCCGTGGCGGCCTGGTGTTCATCGGCGCCACGGCGGACGACTACCTGCGCGCCATCGACGAGCGCAGCGGCAAGGTGCTGTGGAAGGCCCGCCTGCCGGCGGGCGGGCAGGCAAATCCGATGTCCTATTCGGTCGATGGGAAGCAATATGTCGTCATCGCCGCGGGCGGGCACAGCGGCCTGGGCACGAAGTCCGGCGATTACGTCGTGGCTTACGCATTGCCTTGATGTATCGTGCCTGGGATACCCCTTGAAACCGGCCGGAGCGCCCACAACTTGCTCCGATCCACGAGAAAGACCGCCATGTTCCGCTGCAAGCACGATTTGATGCATCTCCCACCGATCGCCCCAGGGGCGCGTCGCGGGTGCGCGCGCGCCATGGACGGAGGTATGCCGTCGTAAGACGTCGTTCCAGCCTCGAAGAACCTGAAAGCACCCGCAAGGGTGCTTTTTTTTTTGCCGCAAGGAAACACGACCATGAGTACCGCCCGAGAAACCCGCATTCCTGTCGACCGCTGGCGCAACCTCGGCATCATCGCGCATGTGGACGCGGGCAAGACCACGCTCACCGAGCGCCTGCTTTACAAGACCGGCACGATCCATCGCACCGGCGAGGTGCACGATGGCGCGACCACCACGGATCACATGGAACTCGAGCGCGAGCGTGGCATCACGATCGGCGCCGCCGCCGTGCGCGCCAACTGGACGCCGGAGGGTGGACAGCCGCATCGCCTGACCCTCATCGACACGCCCGGACACATCGATTTCGCGATCGAGGTGGAGCGTTCGTTGCGCGTGCTCGACGGCGCGGTCACGGTGTTCTCCGGCGTGGCCGGCGTGCAGCCGCAATCGGAAACCGTGTGGCACCAGGCCCGCCGACATGGCGTCCCGCTCATGGCGTTCGTGAACAAGATGGACCGCCCGGGTGCGGACTTCGACGCCGTGGTCGCGCAGATGCGCGACAAGCTCGGCGCCAACCCATGGGTCGTCGCGCGACCCGTGATCGAGGGCGAGCATATCACCGGGCTCGTCGACCTGGTGGCCGAGCGCACCTGGCTTTTCGACGAGGCCGGCCAGCCGTCCACGCATGCGTGGACCGACGCCGAGCGCGCGGCGCACGCCGAAGCGCGCGCCGAACTCGTGGCGGCCGTCGCCGACCGCGACGAAGCGCTGGCCGAGCTATGGCTCGCGGAGCAGCCCGTCGACGCCGTCGCGCTCGCCGCGGCGCTGCGTCGCGGCACGCTGGCCGGTATCGGTTCGCCGGTGCTCCCGGGTTCGGCGTTCCGCAATGTCGGCATCGAGCCGCTGCTGGATGCCCTCGTGGCGTACCTGCCTTCGCCGCTCGATCGTCCCGCGGTCGTCGCGCACACCGACGATGGCGACACGGCGGTCGCGCCCGATGCGGGCGCGCCGCTGGCCGCGCTCGTTTTCAAGGTCGTGAACCAGGCGCACGGACCGCTGGCCTTCGTGCGGCTGTACGCGGGACGCCTGAGCGTCGGCGACGCCGTCTGGCGCAGCGGCACGGACCGCGTGCAGCGCGTCGGCCGTCTCGCCGTCGTGCGTGCCGAGGACACCGAAGCGGTGGAATCCGCGGAGGCGGGCGACATCGTCGCCATCGCCGGCTGGAAGGACGTGGCCACGGGAGAAACCCTGTCCGATGCACACCGGCGCGTGCGGCTGGAGACGATCCAGGCGCAGCCCGCGGTGCTGTCGTGGCGCCTGTCGCCCGAGCGTTCGGCCGACCTGCTGAAGCTCGGCAACGGGCTTGCGCGCCTGGCGCAGGAGGATCCGTCTTTCCGCGTGGGCACCGATCCGGACACCGGCGAAACCCTGGTTTGGGGCATGGGCGAACTGCACCTGGAAGTGATGGTGGAGCGCCTGCGCCGCGAATGGGGCGTGCAGGTACGCACGGGTTCGCCGCGCGTGGCTTACCAGGAAACACCGGCGTCGGCATCGGGTGCGGTCGAGGGCAAGCTCGCCAAGCAGACCGGCGGCAGCGGCCAGTTCGCGCGCGTCGTGCTGTCGGTGACACCGAACGGTGGCGAGGCCAACACCTTCGAGGATCGCACCACCGGTGGCGTCATCCCGAAGGCGTTCCAGGCTGCCGTCGAGAAGGGAGCCGCCTCGGCGTTGCTGGAAGGGCCGCGCGGTTATCCGGTCGTCGGCGCCTCGGTGGTCGTGCTCGATGGGCAGGCGCATGCCGTGGACTCGAACGAGGCGGCGTTCCATCGCGCCGCGCAGATCGCCGTGCGGTCCGCGCTGGAAACGACGGGCACGGTGCTCCTGGAGCCGGTGATGCGCGTCTCGGTGAGCGCCCCCGGGCCGGCGGTCGGCGATGTCCTGGGCGACCTGCAGCGCCGCGGCGGGCAGATCGTGAACCTCGTCGACCGGCAGGAGCGCACGGAGATCGAGGCCGACGTTCCGCTTGCGCAGCTGGACGGTTACAGCACCGCCTTGCGCTCGCTGAGCCAGGGACGTGCCTCGGCGACGGTGGCGTTCCACGCCTATCGCCCGGCGACGCAGGAGCCATCGCGCCGCTCGGCGTGAAAGGACGGGGGCCGTCAGGCCCCCGATTCCGTTCGTGGGGGATCCCATGGTCTCCCCCAAACGGCCGGCCTCGTGGGAGATCCCATGTTCTCCTGCAAGCTGCCGGACTTCGTGGGAGCCGCTTCAGCGGCGATAGGTGCTCGCGGCACGCTGGCCCGCTGCCGCGGGATCGCCGGCATAGCCGGTTCCCACCGGCCGCGTTACGCTTCATCCATGATTTCCTATCCCGCAGCGCTTGCGCTCCTTCTGGACGGAACCCGACCGCTCGGGGTGGAGTCTCTCCCGCTCGCGTCGGCCGCACGACGCATCCTGGCGAGCGACGTACACAGTCCCCTCGCGCTTCCGTCCTTCGACAACGCGGCGATGGATGGCTACGCCTTACGCGCCGGCGGCGAGACGATCGCTGCCGGTTCGATCTTCGCCGTTGCCGCCATGCAGGCGGCAGGCGACGGCACGCCCGCCTACCCCTCGGCGCAGGCCTGCGAGATCGCCACGGGTGCGCGCATGCCCGAAGGTTTCGACACCGTCGTCCCCGTGGAGCGCAGCGAGCGGGGAAGCGGGCGGGTTCGCTTCCCCGCCGAGGAACGGCGCGGCCAGAACGTGCGCCATGCCGGCTCGGACATCGCGGTGGGTGCCCGGGTACTCCATCGCGGGCGCCGCGTGGACGCCGCCGCGACGATGCTGCTCGCGGCCCTGGGCATCGAACGGGTCGAGGCGTTTCGTCGGCCGCGGGTCGCCATCGTCGCGACGGGCAGCGAACTCAACGCGGCGGGTCCGTTGCCTCCCGCCGGCATCCACGATTCGAACGGCCCGTTCCTTGCGGCGAGCCTGACGCATTGGGGCGCGGAAATACTCTCCCGGTCGCGCGTGCCGGATGCCGGCGATGCGTTCGCGAACGCCATGCGCGATGCGCTCGACGCGCATGCGGACCTGATCGTCACCACGGGTGCCGTATCCGCCGGACGTTTCGACTTCGTGCCCTCGGCGCTGTCGGCGCTTGGCGCGAGCGGGCTTTTCCACAAGGTGGGCATCCGTCCCGGCAAGCCGCTCCTCGCCGCGCGATTCGACGGCGGTCCCCTGGTGCTGGCGCTGCCCGGCAATCCGATGGCGGTGGCGGTCGGCTATCGCTTCTTCGTGGCGCCGGTGCTGCGCGCGATGGCGGGCCTGGCGCCGGAGCGTCCCGCGCGCGTGCGCCTCGTCGCCCCGCTCGGGGGCCGCGAAGGCCTGCAACACTTCGCCCTCGGCCTGCTCGAGCACGACGAGGAAGGGTGGCAGGTCGCGCGCGTGGCGAAGGCACAGGCCGCTTACCGCATCCTGCCTTACACGGAGGCGACGCACTGGCTCACCGCTGCCGCGGGCTCCGACGATGCCGCCGACGCGTGGCCCCTCGATCCGGCGGACGCGCCATGATCCTCGGCCTCGTCCTCGCCGGCGGACGCTCCTCCCGCATGGGCGAGGACAAGGCGATGCTGCGCATCGACGGACGCACCCTGCTGGAACGGACGCTGCGCGCCCTATGGGACGCCGGCGCGGATCGGGTGGCGATCAGCGGGACCCGGGCGGGTGGCATAGTGGACCGCTGGCCGGACAGCGGTCCCGTCGGCGGCATCGCGAGCGCGATGCACGGACTGCCGGACGGCGAGTGGCTGGTCGTGCCGGTGGACATGCCGCGGTTGGGCACGGCGGTGCTGGCTCCCTTGCTCGCCGAGCGCGGTCGCGCCGCGACCCATTGGCGGGATCATCCGTTGCCCATGCGGCTGACCATGGACGCTACCGCGCGTGCGGCGCTCGAAGAACTCATGGCCCGGCCCGGGCGCGCCTGTTCGATCGCCGCCCTGCAGGCGGCGGTCGGCGCGATGGCGCTGCCGCTGGACGGCCTGGACACACGGCTGCTGGTCAACTGCAATACCCCCGACGAATGGCGCGAGGCGAACGCATGAGGGTGCAACTCGAGGACGATAAGATCCGCGTGCGGATCGACGAGGACGAGCTCAACGAACTGCTCCAGGACATCGCGCTGCTCGGGTCGACGGCGTTCGGCAAGGCCTTCACCATGCGCTACGCGATAGACGCCACGGACAACGCTTGCACATTGTCCGGCACGGCGCACGAGTGGCGCATGGAGGTGCCGCGCGAGGCGCTGCGCGACCTGCAATCGCGGTTGCCGAGCAAGGACGGTCTCGTGTTCGATATACCCGGCTACGACACCGTGGCGACGACGGTGCGCTTCGACGTGGACGTGAAGGACAGCCTGCGCCGGCGCAGGGACGGCGCTAGCTAGCGGATGCGTTCCGCGCGGCTGTAGATGTTGAAACGGCCGGGGCGCGCGAAGCCGAGCAGCGTCACGCCGCAATCCGTGGCCAGGTGCACCGCGAGCGCCGTGGGCGCGGAAATGGCGACGACGATCGTCATGCCCGCGATGGCCGCCTTGGTCACCATTTCGTAGCTGGCACGGCTGGTGATGACCAGGAAGCCGTCACGCGGATCGTGCCGCGCGAGGAGCATCGCGCCGATCAGTTTGTCCAGCGCGTTGTGCCGGCCCACGTCCTCGCGCACCTCCACGATCGTGCCATCGGGCAAGGCCCAGGCGGCGGCGTGCACCGAGCCGGTAAAGGCGTTGATCGGCTGGCGTGTGCGCAGCGTTTCGAGTGCGCGTTCGATGGCGCCGGCGTCCACCGTCGGTCCCGCCGCCACCGGCGGAGGATGGCGTACCACGTCTTCGAGTTCGCGGCTGCCGCAGATGCCGCAGCCGCTGCGCCCCGGCAGCTCCCGCCTTGTATGGGAGCCGGCTTCGCCGGCGATGGCGGTGGACCGGGGCGAGGTTTCCTCGCCGCCATGGCGGCTCCTGCAAGTGCGTACATCCACGACGATGCCTTCCAGGACTTCACGCAGCTCGATGTCGGCGATATCGAGCATGGAATCGACTTTGCCTTCGGTCAGCGCGAATCCGCGTGCGAAATCCTCCAGGTCGGCCGGGGTCGTCATCATCACGGCGAAGGGGGCGCCGTCGAAGTGCATCGCGACCGGCACTTCCTCCGCGAGGCGATCCTCGTCCTCGCTGCGCCGGCCACGCTCGAAGCGGATGATGGGCCGCGTGACGCAGCCCGACGGCGGTTGGCGCTCAGGTGGCATGCGCCGCCTTCGGTTGCGCCGGCGCGGAGGCGGGTTGCGCCGCGGCCTCGATGCGCACCGGCACCGATTTGTAAGCCGGGGTGCCGGAGCGGCGGTCGTGGCTCTCCAGTGCGATGAGCGCGTTGCCTTCCGGGTAATACATGGCGACGGAACCTTCGGCGATGTCGTAAGCCACGGCGACGAAGTTGCGTACGGCGCGTTCCTTGCCGTCCGCCGCATTCACGCCGGTGGCGAACACGTCGATGCGGTCGCCATGCGCGAGTCCACGCGCGGCAAGGTCCCTGGCATGCATGAAGACCACGTCGCGGCGGCCGCTCACGCCGCGGTAGCGGTCGTTGAGGCCGTAGATGGTGGTGTTGTACTGGTCGTGCGAGCGTACCGTCGTCAGCATCAGTCCGTTCGCGTCGGCCGGCGGATCTTCTTCCAGACCGGGAGCAAGCAGGAAATGCGCCCGCCTGTCCGGCGTGGCCCAGTCGCGTTCGCTGGCCGCGACGCGCAGGCGGAACCCGCCGGGCACGCTCACACGGCGGTTGAAGTCGCGGAATATCGGAAAGACCTTCTCGATGTCGTCGCGGATGAGGTTGTAATCCCCGACGAGGCGATCCCAGTCCACGCGCGTCCGCGGCAGGGTGGCCTTGGCGATGCCAGCCACGATCCACGGTTCGGAACGGAGGTGCTCGGAGGCCGGAGCGAGGGTGCCGGCGGATGCGTGCACCATCGACATCGAATCCTCCACCGTCACCGCTTGCGGGCCGGAGGCCTGCACGTCGAGCTCGGTGCGGCCGAGGCAGGGCAGGATGATCGACTCCCTGGCGAGGATCAGGTGCGAGCGGTTGAGCTTCGTGGCGACATGGACGGCGAGGTCCAGCTTGCGCATCGCTTCGAAGGTCTCCGCGGTATCGGGCATGGCGACGGCGAGGTTGCCGCCCAGCGCCACCAGCGCCTTCGACCGGCCTTCGCGTATCGCGATCACCGCCGCGACGGCGTCGTGCCCGTGCGCCACCGGCGGCTCGAAGCCGTAGGTGCGGCGAATGCCGTCGTTGAGTTCGTCGTTCGGCTTTTCCGTGATGCCCACGGTGCGGTCGCCCTGCACGTTGCTGTGGCCGCGCAGCGGGCAGATGCCGGCGCCCTGGCGGCCGATGTTCCCGCGCAGGAGCAGCAGGTTGGCGATCTGCTGGACGTTCTCCGTGCCGTGCGCGTGCTGGGTGATGCCCATGCCGTAGCAGACGATGACGTTCCTGGCCTTGGCGTAGATATCGGCGGCGTTCTCGATCTCGGCGCGCGTCAGCCCGGAGCAGCGCTCGATGGCCGCCCAGGAAGTCCCCGCGACGTCCTCGGCCAGGGCTTCGAAACCCGTGGTGTTGGCGGCGATGAAGTCGCGATCGAGCACGCCCGGCATGCCGGCGGCGATGGCGCGTTCGTCGGCCGCGAGCAGCGACTTCATCATGCCTTTCAGTACGGCGACGTCGCCGCCGATCTTCAGCTTGTAATACGTGGAGGCGATGCGCACCGACTTGCCCGTGAGCATTTCCACCGGGTGCTGCGGCGACGTGAAGCGCTCCAGGCCCCGTTCGGGAAGGGGATTGAGCACGACGATGGGCACGCCGCGCAGCGACGCCTCGCGCAGCGTGGAGAGCATGCGCGGATGGTTCGTGCCGGGGTTGTGGCCGATGCAGAAGATCGCATCGCAGTGCTCGAAATCCTCCAGCACCACGGTGCCCTTGCCCGAGCCTACCGACTTGGGCAGGCCCACGCTGGTGGCCTCATGGCACATGTTCGAACAGTCGGGGAAATTATTGGTGCCGTACTCGCGGACGAACAGCTGGTAGAGGAACGCGGCCTCGTTGGAAGCGCGGCCCGAGGTGTAGAACTCCGCCATGTTCGGATCGGGCAGGGCGCGCAATGCCGCGCCGATCCGTTGGAACGCCTCGTCCCAGGCGATCGGCTTGTAGGTATCGCTCGCACGGTCGTACGCCATCGGGTGGGTGAGCCGGCCCAGGCCTTCGAGGGCGTAATCGGACAGGTTCCACAGGTCCGCCACCTTGTTGCTGGCGAAGAATTCCGGTCGCACCCGCTTGGCCGTCGCTTCCCAGGAAACGGCCTTCGCGCCGTTCTCGCAGAATTCGAAGGAGGAGGTTTCCTTGGGATCGGGCCAGGCGCAGCCGGGGCAATCGAAGCCCGTCGGCTGGTTGACCTTGTGCAGCGCCAGGGACTCGCGCGCGATGGCCATCTGTCCGCTGATGGCCTTGGCCACGGCACCGAGTGCGCCCCAGCCACCGGCCGGGCTCTCATAGGGTTCGATGCCGGGGACGGATTTTTCGCTCATGGCCTGTGCTCGCTGATGTGGATCCCGCGACCGATCATTCTACGCGCGCACCCGCGATTCAATTGAACGAAAGTACGGATCGCGCAGGCCGGATAGACCGTCCTGGCATCCGCTCGAGTGACGATGGAGGCCCTCGGGGCGAACCTGCCACCGGCGCGGGATCGCCGCTGCACCGGCTCCCGGCATGTTCTGTCGCGGCGCCACAAGGGCGGCCCCATCGGGGCCGTCAGCTGGCACGGATTGGTTTGTGCGATGCACAATATTCATGACGTAACGCAAGTCATGCGCGTAATGCATACCTGATAGTTCCACGATCGCGTTGTTCGTGCATGCCATCGCGACGAGCATCGCCCCCGTTCCGTCGGCGTTTCGGCGGGTTCGGGGGTACTCCGCCATGATGCTTCGCCGCTTTGCCATCGCCGTATTCGTCATGCTCGCCGCGTCCACCGCTGCCGCGCAGGGCACGCCGGACGCGCAGCCACCCGGACAGGCCGCGCCCACCGTCGCCACCGAGGCGAAGGGGCCCGTCGACCGCCTGCGCGACAAGGGCGTCTCGTTACGCTTCGTCTGGGCCAACGACTGGGCGGGCAGTGTCCGTGGCGGCGAACGGCTCGGCGCCACCAACGGCGGTGGCGCGGTAGGCGGTGCCGATCTCGACATGGCGAAGCTTGCCGGGATCGAAGGCGGCAAGATGCATATCACGTTCTCGCGCTACTACGGGCACAGCGTCGCGGCCAACGACATCGGCGTGGTCCAGAAGATCCAGGGTTACTGGTATCCGAAGCGCCAGTGGGAGCTGGCCCAGCTGACATGGGAGCAGCAGTTTTCCGGCAGCCACGTCAACGTGCTGGCCGGTCGCATGAACGCCACCTGGCAGTTCGCGCGTTCGACCTACGGCTGCCGCTTCGTGAGCGCGCCGGATTGCCCATACCAGCTCACCAACACGGCGGGTGGATTCACCGGCTTTCCCTACGTGAACTGGGGCGCGCGCGTGAAATACCAGCCCGACGGACGCTACGTATCCATCGGCGCGTTCGAGATCAACCCCGAGCGCCGCAACAACAACGGCCTGGACTGGGGCATCGGCAAGGCCACGGGCGTGCTGGTCCCCGTCGAGGCGGGCTATGGCACGACCTTCGCCAACGACCCGTATCCGAAGCACCTGAAGATCGGCGGCTGGTACAACTCCGCGCCATTCACCGATCCCGAACTCAATACGCGTGGCTTGCATCGCGGCCTCGTCGGCGGCACCGCGCGTCGTTACCAGGGCGGCCGATACGGCCTCTACGTCCTCGCCGACAAGGTGGTATGGAAGCCGGACCCGACCAGGAACACGCGCAACCTCGCGGTGTTCGGCTCGGTGACCGGCCCGCTGGACAATGCCGAGAACTACACACTGCAATCCACCTTCGGCATGCTCTGGACCGGACTTTCGGCGGCGCGACCGACCGATTCGCTGGGCTTCCAGGCAACGCTGTTCCGTTTCAGCCGCAAGGCGGTGGGCTTCGAGGACGACCTCATCCACAAGAACAGCGGAACGAACGAGCATTTCGACCGCAACGAATGGATGACCGAGCTCAACTACAGCTACAAGCTGTTCCCGGTGGTGAGCCTGGTGCCGAACCTGCAGTACATCGTGCACCCGGACATCCTCGGCAACACCGCGGGCGCGAAGCGGGTATCGGCCAACGCCATCGTGGTGGGCCTGCGCGTGATGGTGAACATGGGCGGGCCAGGCAGCCAGTGACATAATCCTCCCACCCAACCCGGCCGGCCGTCGCGCGATCCTTCCGTGGACCTGAAACACCTGCAGAGCTTCATCCGCATCGTCGAGTTCGGCAGCCTCACGCGGGCCGCCGCCACGCTGGACGTGTCGCAATCCCTGCTGAGCCGGCAGGTGCGCCAGCTCGAAATGGAGCTGGGCACCCACCTGCTGGAGCGCAACGGTCGCGGCGTCGTCGCCACGGAAGCCGGGCGGGAACTGGTGGAGCATGGCCGCGGCATCCTGCGCCAGGTGGAAGTGGCCCGCATGCAGCTCGGCCAGGCGCGCGGCGTCTATGCCGGCAAGCTCGCGATCGGCCTGCCGCCCAGCGTGGGCGGCCTGCTCACCGTCGATCTCGTGATGCGCTTCCGCGAACGCTATCCGGCTGCGCAGATCAGCGTGGTGGAAGCCTTGAGCGCCAGCCTCCTCGAATGGTTGCAGCTCGGCCGCCTGGACTGCGCGTTGCTGTACAACCCGGCGATAAACGCCAACATGCGTTTCCGCCACGTGCATTCCGAGCAGCTCTACCTCATCGGCAGCGAGAAAGAGGGGCGCGAACTGCCGGAAAGCGTACCGCTGGCGACCCTCGGCAAGTACCCGCTGATCATCCCGTCGCCGCTCCACTCGGTCCGGCAACTCATCGAGGCGGATGCCGCGCGCTATGGCGTGTCGCTCGACATCCGGCTGGAAATCGACGCGGTCCGCTCGCTGCTCGACCTCGTGGAGCGCGGCGTGGGCTATGGCGTGCTGTCGCGGAACGCGGTGCTGGCGCGGCGCGGACCGCACCACCTGCGCGCCGTGCCCATCGTGATGCCGAAGATCGTCACCCGCCTGGTCGTGGCCACGCCGACGCAGCGGCCGATGAGCCCCATCACCGAAAGGGCGCTGTCGCTGGTGGACGAGCTGATTGCGGAAGGGAAGCTGGATCCGCGGGAGTGATCGCCCTGGCAGGGACCCAGCGTCTCCGGCCTGTTCCGTGCTGCATTGCATCAAACGCAAGACGCCGATCTGGATATGCGCATCATGCATAACAGATAGGCACCCGATCGCGTTGTACGCCCTTGTCGCCGGGAAGACCATCGTCCCGTCGATTTCCCCTGGGCGAAGGCCATGGCGCACGAGATTCCCTGCTGGTACATGCGAGGCGGTACCTCGAAAGGGCCGTTCTTCCTGGCCCGCGACCTGCCCGAGGACCCCACGATCCGCGATGCCGTGATCCTGGCGGCGATGGGCTCGCCGGACCCCCGGCAGATCGATGGCCTGGGCGGCGCGAAACCGCTCACCAGCAAGGTCGGCATCCTCTCCGTTCCGACGGACGGCGGCGCCGATCTCGACTTCCTCTTCGGCCAGGTGGGTATCGCGGATGCGCTGGTGGATACCACGCCCAACTGCGGCAACATGCTTGCGGCCGCGCTGCCCGCGGCGATCGAGGCGGGACTGATCGAGGGCGATCGCGGCACCACCACCCGCCGGGTCCGTACGGTGAATACCGGCGTGGTAGCCGAGATCAGCATCGAGACGCCGTGCGGCCAGCCGGTCTACGACGGCGAGGCCCGCATCGACGGCGTGCCGCGTCCCGCGGCGCCGGTGACCTGCGGATTCCTCGACACCGAGGGTTCGCTGACGGGAAGCCTGCTGCCCACCGGCAACGTGCGCGATACCGTCGACGGCATCGAGATGACGCTGATCGACAACGGCATGCCCGTCATGATCATCGCGGCCGCGGCGCTGGGCCTGCGCGGCGACGAGAGTCCCGGGCAGCTCGACGGCGACGCGGCGCTGAAGGCGCGCATCGAGGCGTTGCGCCTGAAGGCGGCGCCGCTCATGAACCTCGGCGACGTGAGCCACAAGCCCGTGCCCAAGATCACGCTGGTATCGCCGCCGCGCGCCGGCGGCGCCATCGGCACGCGCACCTTCATCCCGCACGACGTGCACACCTCGATCGGCGTGCTCGGCGCGGTGACCGTGGCGACCGCCGCCGTGCTCCCGGGCTCCGTGGCGTACGACGTCGCGCACCCGGGCGAGGGCGACGTGCGCACCCTCTCGATCGAGCATCCGACCGGCGAATTCAGCGTCGAGGTCGGCATGGAGGGCACGCGCGTCGTCCGCGCGGCGCTCCTGCGCACCGCCCGCCTGCTCATGCGCGGCACCGTTCCCGTCTCCCCATCGATCTGGTGCGGTCCCGCCGCCTGATCCCATTCCCCTGGAGCTAGCCATGTCCGACCCGAAGACCGCGCTCGTCGTCAGCGCCCATTCCGCCGATTTCGTCTGGCGCGCCGGCGGCGCCATCGCGCTGCATGCGTCCCAGGGCTGGCGCGTGCATATCGTCTGCCTGTCGTTCGGCGAGCGCGGCGAATCCGCGAAGCTCTGGCGCCAGCCCGGCATGACGATGGAGAAGGTGAAGACCGACCGTCGCGCCGAAGCGCAGGAAGCCGCGAACATCCTCGGCGCCAGCGTGGAATTCCTCGACATCGGCGACTACCCGATGCGCGCCGATCTCGACGTGGTGTTCCACCTCGCCAAGGTCTACCGCGAACTGCGCCCGTCCTTCGTGCTCAGCCATTCGCTGAAGGATCCGTACAACTTCGACCATCCGCTCGCCACCCACGTCGCGCAGGAGGCGCGCGTCGTCGCGCAGGCCCATGGCCACGAACCCCAGGTGCCGGTGATCGGCGCGCCGCCGGTGTTCCTCTTCGAGCCGCACCAGCCGGAACAGTGCGAGTGGAAGCCCGAGCTGTTCCTCGACATCACGCCGGTCTGGGAGAAGAAGCGCGCCGCCTTCGAGACCATGCGCGCGCAGGAGCACCTGTGGGAGTACTACACCCGCGTCGGTCTCCAGCGCGGCGCCCAGGCCACGCGCAACTCGGACTTCAAGATCGCCTACGCGGAAGCCTTCCAGCGCGTGTTCCCGCATGTGACGCAGGGGACGCTCGCATGATCGGCGTGGTCGTACGCAACCGGCCGTCCATCGGCGCGGAGCAGGCCAGCACGCTGGCCGCGCTCGGCGTGGCGACGGTGCACGAAGCACAGGGACGCACCGGTCTGCTCCAGCCGCCGATCGCGCCGATCCAGCAGGACCGGTCCATCGCGGGTTCCGCGGTGACCGTGCTGGCCCAGCCCGGCGACAACTGGATGCTGCACGTGGCCGTCGAGCAATGCCGTGCCGGCGACGTGCTCGTGGTCGCCTGCACCACCGAGAACACCGACGGCATGTTCGGCGACCTGCTCGCGACCTCGCTGATGGCCCGTGGCGTGGCCGGCCTGGTCATCGACGCCGGCGTGCGCGACAGCGCGGAACTACGCCGCATGGGCTTTCCGGTATGGGCGCGGGCGGTGCACGCACGCGGCACGGTGAAGGCCACGCTGGGCTCGGTCAACGTGCCGGTCATCATCGGCGGGCAGCTGGTGAACCCGGGCGACGCCGTCGTCGCCGACGACGACGGCGTGGTGGTGGTGCCTCATGCGACGGTGGACGCCGCCATCGCCGCGTCGCGCAAGCGCATGCTTAACGAAGAAGATAAGCGCAAGCGCCTTGCGGCCGGCGAGCTGGGCCTCGATATCTACGCGATGCGCCCGAAGCTCGAGGCCGCCGGGCTGCGTTACGTCGACGAGCTTCCCCACGAGTAAAACCCCGATGAAGTCCTGCCTCCCTCCCGATCCGCACCCCACCAAGCCGCAGCAGGCGCTCCCCCCGCTCGCCTGCGACGCGCATTGCCACGTGTTCGGCCCCGCCGATCGCTTTCCCTATGCGCCGGACCGCAGCTACACGCCACCCGACGCGCCGTACGAGGACCTGGTCGCGCTGCACGATTTCCTCGGTCTCGACCGCGGCGTGATCGTGCAGGCCAGCTGCCACGGCACCGACAACACGGCCATGCTCGACGCCATCGCGCGCGGCGAGGGCCGCTATCGCGGCGTCGCCATCGTCGACGACGGCATCGACGACAAGGGCCTCGAGACGCTGGATCGCGGCGGCGTGCGCGGCGTCCGCTTCAATTTCGTGCAGCACCTCGGCGGCCGGCCGGACATGAGGGTGTTCTGGCGCGTGCTCGACAAGGTGGCCGAGATGGGTTGGCACGTGGTGCTGCACCTCGATGCCAACGACATCGTGGAGCTGAACGGCGACGTCCTCGCGAAGATCCGCGTGCCCTTCGTGATCGACCACATGGGACGCGTGCAGGCCGCCGAAGGCCTCGGGCAGGAACCGTTCCGCCTGCTGCTGGCACTCATGCGGGACAACCCGCTGGCGTGGGTGAAGGTGTGCGGCGCCGAGCGCGTGTCCGCCGGCAAGCGCCCTTTCGACGATGCGATCCCCTTCGCCGGCGCGCTCATCGACGCCGCGCCCGATCGCGTGCTGTGGGGTACGGACTTTCCGCATCCCAACATCGCGAAGGACATGCCCAACGACGGTGGCCTGGTCGACCTGATGTTCCGCTTCTGCCCGGACGAGGATTTACGTCGCCGCCTGCTCGTCGACAATCCCGCGCGCCTGTACGACTTCGCCTGATCGATCCACGTCACGAGATTCCCATGTCCGATACCGTCGCCAACCTTCCCTCGTCGCAGAAGCCGCGCAAGCCGTTCTACCGGCAACTCTACGTCCAGGTCCTCGTGGCGGTGGTCGTCGGCGTGCTCCTCGGGTACCTCTCGCCGAAGTACGCGGTGGCGATGAAGCCGTTTGGCGACGGCTTCATCGCCCTCATCAAGATGGTGATCGGTCCGATCATCTTCTGCACGGTGGTCACCGGCATCGCCGGCATGCGCGATATGCGCAAGGTCGGCCGCGTGGGCGGCAAGGCGCTGCTCTACTTCGAGATGATCTCGACCTTCGCCCTGTTCTTCGGACTCGTCGCCGGCCACCTGTTCCACCCCGGCACGGGGTTCAACGTCGATCCGGGGACCCTGAAGGCGGGCGAGGTCGGCAACCTCGTCGCCCAGGGGCACAACATCGAGTCGGTCGGGTTCCTGTTGTCGATCATCCCGTCGACCTTCGTCAGCGCATTCGCGAAAGGCGACGTGCTTTCGATCCTGCTGATCTCGGTGCTGTTCGGTTGCGCGCTGGCGTCGGTCGGCGAACGCGGCAAGCCCGTCTACGACGTGATCGAGGCGGGCGCGCAGGTGTTCTTCAAGATCGTCCACTACATCACGGCGGTGTCGTCGATCGGCGCCTTCGGTGCCATGGCCTTCACCATCGGCAAGTACGGTGTCGTGTCGCTGGTGCCGCTGATGGAGCTGATCGGCAGCTTCTACCTCGTCTGCATCCTCTTCGTCGTGGCGGTGCTCGGTGCCGTCGCCCGCCTGGTGGGATTCAGCATCCTGCGCTTCTGCGCCTACATCAAGGACGAACTGCTGATCGTGCTCGGTACCAGTTCGTCCGAGGTCGTGCTGGCACCGCTGATGCGCAAGATGGAGGACCTGGGTTGCCCGAAGGAAACGGTGGGCCTGGTCGTGCCGACCGGTTATTCGTTCAACCTCGACGGCACCAACATCTACCTCACCATGGCCATCCTGTTCATCGCCCAGGCGCTGAACATCCCGCTTACCCTCGAGCAGCAGATCACCGTGGCGATCGTGGGCATGCTCACGTCGAAAGGCGCGAGCGGCGTCGCCGGCGCGGCGCTGGTGATGCTGGCCTCCACGCTGAGCGTCGTGCCGGTGGTGCCGGTCGCGGGCATGGTCCTGATCCTCGGCATCCACCGTTTCCTCGGTACCGGCCTCGCGATGACGAACCTGGTCGGCAACGGCGTGGCGGCGATCGTGGTCTCGGCCTGGGAGCGTGAACTGGACCGGCCCAGGATGGCGGCGGTCCTGAAAGCCGCCTGATACTTTCGGGCATCTTATTGGGACTATTCGGTCTTAAGAAGCTCGATGTTCCTTCGTAAAGTGAGCCCCGTCGCACTCACCTAACGAAGGAACCACCATGAACGCCTTGCTCCAGCTCCTCGCCAGATCCGGCCTCCTGAAGAAAGACCTCGGTTACCACCTGCTCCGCGCCGCGATGATCGTCATCTTCGCGTGGTTCGGGTACGACAAGTGGTTCGAATCCGAAATCACGGCGCTGGCGCCGCTGATCGCGCAGGGGCCGCTCATTTCCTGGACGATCCCGGTCCTGGGCATCCACGGCACCGCCATCCTCCTCGGCTCCGCGGAGTGGACGTTCGGTACGCTGCTGCTGCTGGGCTTCTGGAACAAAAAGCTGGGCGTGCTGGGCGCACTCGGTTCCATCGTCACCTTCGTCTCCACGCTGACGATCCTTCCGTTCGTCCCGAATGGCTGGGACGCCGGCGCCGGCGGTTTCCCCGCGATGGCGATGAACGCCGCGTTCCTCCTGAAGGACCTCGTCCTGCTCGTGGTCTCGATCTACCTGCTCCGGGCCGACGTGATCCGCGCGCTGGACCTCCCGCGCGAGGATTGAAGTCGACGCCTTCCCGAGGAAGGGATTCAGGCCGCCAGCGAGACTCCCGCCTCGAGCGCGTCGAAATACTCCCGCGTCAGGCGCAACTGGGTCGCCGCGTCTTCCGCCTTGTTCACCACAAGGCGGAATGCCGCGTTCTCGGGGCGATCCTTCGCGTACCAGCCGAGGTGCTTGCGCGCGATGCGCACGCCCATCGTCTCGCCATAGAAGGCATAGAGGTGCTCGAGGTGTCCGGCGAGGATGTCGCGCACCTCGGCGGGGGAGGGTTCCGGAAGGAAGCCGCCGCTGTCGAGGTGATGGGCGATCTCGCGGAATATCCACGGACGGCCCTGCGCGCCACGGCCGATCATGACGGCGTCGGCACCCGTCGCGCGGAGCACCTCGCGGGCCTTCGCCGGATCGACGATGTCGCCGTTGGCGAGCACGGGAATCGATACGCTGGCCTTCACCGCCGCGATGGTCGCGTACTCGGCCTCGCCCTCGTACTTGTCGGCGCGCGTGCGCCCATGCACGGAGAGGGCGGCGATGCCGGCGTCCTCGGCAATGCGGGCGATGTTCAGCGCGTTGCGGTGCTCGCGGTCCCAGCCGGTGCGGATCTTCAGCGTGACGGGGACATCCACCGCCTTGACCACGGCCTGGAGGATGCGCGCCACGAGCGGCTCGTCCTGCAACAGGGCGGATCCCGACCAGACGTTGCAGACCTTCTTGGCCGGGCAGCCCATGTTGATGTCGACGATCTGCGCGCCGTTGTCGGCGTTGTACCTTGCCGCCTCGGCGAGCATGCCGGGATCGTAGCCCGCGATCTGCACGCTCACCGGCTCGGGTTCGCCCTCGTGGTCCATCCGCCGCAGGGATTTGCGCGTGTTCCACAGGCGCGGGTCGGCCGTGGTCATCTCGGACACGGCAAGCCCAGCCCCCATGCGCTTGCACAGGAGCCGGAACGGCTTGTCGGTCACGCCGGCCATGGGCGCGAGCACCACGGCCGGCGCGATGAGGTAGGGGCCAATACGCATGGCCTTGATTTTACGGCTTTCCTCGCCCGGCGCCCAGCGCGGCGACGGCCGCGGCGGCATTCACTTCCCGCATGCCGTGGGTCACGCTGCTCGTACGCAGCAGGATCTCGCGCGCGCTGTTCGCGTCCAGTCGCGGCGACAGCGAAAGCAGCAGGGCCAGGATGCCGCTCACGTGCGCGGCAGCCATGGACGAGCCCGAGGTGAAGTCGTAGCCGCCGCCGGGTTGGGTCGTGAGGATGTCCTTGCCGGGCGCGCTGACGACGCCTGGCGCCGCCGGGACGGCTGCGCTCGAGCGCACGACGATGACCCCCGGCGCGTTGTCGGGGAAGCCGCCGGTGCTCCCGTCGGGCGGCAGCGCCGCCACGACGATGCGGCCCCGGCTCAGCAACTGCCCGAGCAGCTTGCCGAGCAGCGGATCCGCTGGCCCGCCCAGGCTCATGTTCACGATGCGCGCATCGGTGTCATTGACCGCGGCGAGCGCCTTGGCGAGCGTGAACGAATTGCAGCGCGCGCCCTTGCCGGGATCGGGATACCAGCAGGCCTTGTACACGCTGATGCGCGACTTCGGCGCGATGCCGACCATGCCCTGGTGGTTGTCCCCCTCGGCGGCGATGATCCCGGCGACCTCGGTGCCGTGGCGATCGCCGTTGAAGGCGGCCGCGTCGTCGTCGACGGCATCGCCGCCGTCGCGCACGTGGTCGCGAAGGTCGGGATGGCTCATGTCGGCCCCGGTGTCGACGACGGCGACATGCACCCCGTCGCCCTGGGTCACGGTATGCGCGACGGCGGCCCGCGTTTCGACGAATCCGCGCTGCAGGTCCGTGTAGGGGTCGTTGTAGCGGCGGCCGTCCTGCGGCGCCGCCTGTTGCGAACCGCCGGCATCGCCGTAGACGGAGTAATCCTGCAGGGGCTGCGCGAGCTGCACGCGCTTGTCTGCCGCCAGCCTCGCGATCAGCGCATCCCTGTCCACGCCTGCCGGCGGCTTGAGGACGACGCAATAGAGGCCGAGCGCCCTGATCGGCCAGCCCGTGACGGTGCGTACGCCGTAGGCCTTCTCGATATCGGCGAGCGCGGATGCGGCCCGCTGACCCGCGCCGTAATTGCCGGTGGGCGCGTAGCCGAGCAGGTTGGAGCCGGCATGGGTCGCCGCCGGCTCCAGCGGGTTGGCCACGGCCAGGACGATGTCGCGCCGGCTGTCCATGGAGGCGACGTCGCCGGCCGCCGGGGCGGCACCCGGGGACGGGGCGGGGGCGGCGGGCAGGGCCACGCACCCGCCCAGCGTGGAAAGGACCAGCGCGGCCGAAAGGACGAAGGGCAGGCGCTTCATGGCGCTCCGGCGACGGGCTCCGCGAAGCGTATGCCCGGCGTGGCGCGCAGGCGCTTCAGCGTCTCGCCCGACGCGGCCTTGCCGTCTTCGGAAACCAGCGTATAGGCGCCCACGTCGTTGGGGCCGCCCGTGACGCGCAGATGCAGGTCCTGCAGCAGCGTGTTCCATTCGGCGACCTTCATCGTCGACTGCGGCACCACGCGCAGCGAACCCGGGGCGACCGGCGCTTCCGGCTGGCTCAGCGTACGGTAGGCCGGCGCCGGACGGTCCTCGCCGCGCAGCTTGATGCCGAGCACGCCGATACCGACGGCCTGGACGAGGACGGCAGCCAGCAGACCGCGGACGAGCCATCCCGACGAGGCGAACCGGCGCGTCGCCGCCGGCCGGGTTTCGGCGTCGTCGATACGGGCCATCAGCCGGGCGAGTCCCGCCTCGGCGTCGATCGGAAGGTCGGACGGCAGGGACAGCGCTTCGCGCAGGCGCTCCTGCTGCGCGAATTCCTCGCGACAGGCGGGGCAGGAGGCCAGATGGGCCTTCAGCCAATCGTCCTGCTCGGCGGGGGCATCGCCGCGGAGTACCCAGGGCATCGCTTCCCAGGCTCGTGTGCAATCCCTGCCGGCATCCTTATGGAGGGTCATGGCGCGTTCTCTCTGTGGATGTTCCGCTCGCCGGCAAGACCGGGGAGCACGTTGCGCAGCTTCACGCGCGCGTGGAAAAGCCGTGCCTTCACGGTGCCCACCGGGCACCCCATGATCGTCGCGACATCGTCCAGGGTATGGCCGACGCCGTAGACCAGTTCGACCACCGCGCGCTGGTCGGCGGACAACCGGTCCAGGCCCTTGCCCAGCCAGTCACGCAGCACCCGGTCGTCGTCGGGATCGTGCGCCGGCGTGCGGTCCTCGGGGAGGTTGTCCTCGTCCACCGGCTCGCTGCCATGCTGGCGCAGGGCCTTGAGGCCGCAGCGATAGGCGATGCCCATGATCCAGGTGGAAACGCGGGAATCGCCCTGGAACGTGCCGGCCTTCTGCCAGGCGATCCAGAAGCAGTCGTTGATGGCTTCCTCGACGATGTCCGTTCGCCGCGTGATGCGCGACAGGAAGCGGCACAGCCGCCCATGGTAGGCGCGGTACATGACCGCGAGCGCAGCCCGGTCGCCGTCCGCCATGCGGCGCAGGAGCTGGCGATCGGTCGCGTCGGCCTCGTTGTCGGCATCGCTCATGGGCTGGCCCATTGGTTCGGATGACTCGTGAGTTCCCGGCGGGGGGCAAAAGGTTGCGTCGGCTTCAGAACGCCCAGGCGACGGTCGCCGTCCATGGGGCGACCTTCGGCTGGTAGTCCGGGCGATCCCGATGGCTGGCGATATGGGCGACCTCGACCCGCCACGGCCCGTTATCCCACGTGAGGCCGGCGTGCCCGTAATAGTAGTGGTTGCGGCGTTCGTACCGCGTTCCGCGGGGCGGCACCAGTTCCTGTGCCACGCCCGCGCTGGCCGAAAGGGCGAAGCCGTGGGCGAGGGGCCAGCGCAGCCCGAGGTCGGCGGCGCCGCGCGGACGCTGGCCGCCATAGCGACTCAGGTGCGAGGCGGACAGCCCGAACGTGAGCACGTCGCGGTAGATCCAGCTCACGCCCAGTTCGGTGCGGTCGTAGGTCCTCGACCGGCCATGGCTGGGATAGCGGTAATCGAGCAGGTTCGCCTGCATCTGCCAGTCGGTCGAGAGCGACCAGGAGCGCGCGATCCGGGCGACGAAGCCCACGAAACCGCGCGGGGAGCGGTCCTGCGCGCTGGCCGAGACGCCGACCGACCAGCCGGACGGCGACGCCCAGTTGAGCGCGCCTTGCAGCACGGGGCCGGGCCGGGTGACAGCCATGCCGCGGTCCACCAGTTGCGAGCTCAGCGCGACGGTGCCGGTCAGTGGCGAGGCTTGCGCGCGGACGCCGCCGGAGCAGGCCATGGCCAGCACGAGTACGGCGAAAGCCAGGCAGGCCCTGGAGCTCGCGCGGGCTTGGGCAACCTCCCGGTCGTGCGGGGCATGCGGGAACGCGGGACCATATTCCATCTGCTGCATCCGGCCGATCCAAGCGCCCCTCGGCGCCCGGATGCACTTTAGTGCAGGGTGTCGAGATAGGAAATGAGGTCGTCCAGGTCCTTCGCATTGTCGAGGCCCTCGTATTTCATTTTCGTGCCCGGATTGGCCTTCTTCGCGGGCTGCGAGAGATACATATGCAGCTGCGCCGTCGTCCATGTCCATGGACTGTGTTTCAGCGCATCGGAATAGTCGTAGTCCGCCACGCTTCCGGCCTTGCGGCCCACGATCCCGAACAGGCTGGGGCCTTTCTTGTTGCGCCCTTCCTTCACGGCATGGCATTCGGCACATTCGGATTTGAAGACGTCCTTGCCGGCAGCGGCGTCGCCGGCTCGGGCGGGCGGCGCCGCTGCCCAGCCCGCGGCAGCGATGACGAACAGGGAAAGGTGGAGGCTGTGTCGCAGGGTGGATGTCGGCACTCGAACGGCTCCCGTCAGGGTCAGAAGGCGATGCTGGCGGAGAGCGAGAACGCGTTCAGGTCGCGCGCGTCGGTGCGCTGCGTGCCCGGTGGCGCGAAGAAGATGTCGTTCTCCCTGCCCGCGAAGCGGGTGAAGCGGAACCAGGTGGCGGCGAGCTTCAGGTTGGCGATCGACGTATACGAATCGTCCTTGCCGAACGGCGCCCAGTACACACTGATGAGGTTGGTGGTCGTGTCCGGGTCGCCCGAGGGACCGAAGCGCGCGAGGTCGCGCGAGCCGGTGCTCTTGAAGTGGCTGACGGTCACGCCGTAGGTCTGCTTGAACGTGTAGGTCGCGCTCATCGTCTGGTCGTGCACGATACCGCTGTCGCGCGCGACGACGCCTCCGATCACCGGCGTGCTGCCGTAGTCGCGTTTCTCCAGGATGTTCACGTAGGCGAGCTGGACGATGTGGTCGCGATTGCCCAGGTACTGGTAGGTCAGGTCGTAGCCCAGGTCGACGATGTCGTCGCTGGGGCCGAAGCGCGGCAGCGAACGCTTCGTGGTCAGGCCGACGACGCCGGCGGAGAAGAACTGCTTCCTCATGTCCTTCATGTACGCGAAGCGCGCATACGCCGTATCGCGCAGTCGTCCGGGGTCGCCGCCGACGTTGTAGCCAAGGTGGTCCTGCTGCGACGTCGGCAGGGACCGGTAGGTGCCCACTTCGCCGTACCAGTCGTTGTCGTAGAGCGCATAGGCCGTGGCGCCGATCACCCGATTGGACAGCGAGTTGGGGCTGGACGGATTGAGCAGGGAGCCGGTGATGCCCGCGGGTCCGAGGAAGTTGGCGGAGGGCAGGTTGTGGATCGGATCGGTGAAGCCGGGGCTGTTGTTCACGCTCACGCCAAAGAGGGTGTCCTTCCCGCCGATCTTCAATTCCTTGGCGACGAAGCGCAGGTCGACGCTGCTGAGCTTCGTGTTGTACGTGTTGTGACCGGTATGGTCGGCCTCCACCTTCACATACCCGCCGATCTGGTCGGTGAGGCGACCGGCGAGGTACAGGTCGCCTTCGGTCAGCGCCGTGCTGCTGTCGCCACGTGCCGGATTGGCATGCGTCTCGGTCAGCTGCATCGCCAGCGGAATCTTCGTGCCCTTGCCGTCCGTGTCGGTATAGCCGCCCAGCTTGAAGCGCATGCCGTAGGGCGTGAGCGCCGGGCCGTACGCACCCGCGTGGCAGTCCGCGCAGGCCGCGCCGGTCTGGCGGGCGTAGGCGGGAATGGCCTGCGCCGCCGTGCTGGCGAGGAGCAGGAAGACGGCCACGAGGCCGCCGAGGAGAAACATATCGGTCCTTCGCTTCACGCGTCGGTCGGGTAACGGCAGCATGGTCTGTTCCTTCTTCCTATCGATGGGTCGCAACGTGCAGGCGGCCCCCGCCCATCAGCGGTGGCGCCTCGGTAACATCATTCGGAGCGTGTGGTCGCGCAGCACGAAGTGGTGCCAGAGCGCGGCGCCCAGGTGCAGGGTCACGAGCACCAGCAAGGCCCAGGCGGCATCGATGTGCCAGGACTGCAACGCGTCGGCCAGGTCTTCGTTTTCGCCCACCAGCGCAGGCAGCGTGAGGCCGAAAAAGTGCACGTCCTCGCCCGCGGCGCTCGACATCGCCCAGCCCAGGAGGGGCTGGGCGAGCAGCAGCGCATAGAGGGCGACGTGGGTGATAGCCGCGCAGATGCGCACGATCTTCGGATGGTTGCCGCCCGGCTGCAGCTTGCCGTAGCGGATGCGCAGCCCCACCCGGGCGCCAAACAGCAGGAGCACCAGCAGTCCGGCATGGCGGTGGCCCTCCAGCAGCCACGCGCGCACCGCGCGACCGTCGAGTTCGTCTCGCACCAGGACCAGCGTCGCCGCGGTGAGTACACACAGGACGGTGAGCCAGTGGAGCGCCACCAGGGTGCGTGGGCGCGTCGGTACCGGTTCGTCTCTGTCCATCGCCAACCATCCTCGGATGCCATGTCCGGTTGAGTGCCGGACGGCCGGCGGAAGGTTGCGCCGACACCCCCGCAACCTTTTGCCGGACGCCGCGGCACTCAGGGATCGAAACCCGCCGCCAGCACAGCAGGTCGCCCGCTCATGGACATCCAACCGATCCTCCTGCAGACGCATGGCGACAGTCGCGGCATGCTCATCGCGCTCGAGCAGGAGCGGAACGTGCCTTTCCCCATCAGGCGTGTGTACTACCTCTTCGCGACGAACGCCGACGTGCATCGCGGCATGCATGCGCACCGGCACCTGAACCAGCTCGCCGTGGCCGTGCGCGGCCGCGTCACCATCCTCCTGGACGACGGCACGGGACCGACCGAAGTGGTCCTGGACGATCCCACCAAAGGGCTGCTCCTCGGCAGCATGGTGTGGCGCGACCTTCACGATTTCAGCGACGACTGCGTGCTGATGGTCCTGGCCGACCAGCTCTACGATCCGGCCGACTACATCACCAACTACGATGAATTCCTCAACGAGGTACGCGGCGACGCGAGGCTCGGGGGTACCGGATGGTGACCGCCGCCCCGCCCGCGGTGCCGTTCCTCGACCTTCGCCAGGTCAATGCTGCGCATGCCGACGAACTGAAGGCGGCCGCGGCCCGGGTCATCGATGCCGGCCGATACGTACTCGGCGAGGAACTCTCGGCCTTCGAGGAGGAGTTCGCCGCATGGTGCGGTGTGCGCCACGCCATCGGCGTGGGCAACGGCCTGGATGCCATGGCGTTGATCCTGCGTGCCTACATCGAACTCGGCGTGCTGCAGGAGGGCGACGAGGTGATCGTGCCCTCGAATACCTTCATCGCGAGCTTCCTCGCCGTGAGCGCCAACCGCCTGGTGCCCGTGCCGGTGGAACCCGACGACGATACGTTCAACATCGATCCTGTCCGCGTCGAGGCGGCCATCGGGCCGCGCACGCGCGCCATCATGGCGGTGCATCTCTACGGTCGGTTGGCCGACATGCAGGCGCTGGGCGGGATCGCGCGCAGGTACGGCCTGCTGCTGATCGAGGACGCCGCGCAGGCGCATGGCGCGGCTTGCCGCGGGCGCAAGGCGGGCTCGTTCGGCGACGCGGCGGGTTTCAGCTTCTATCCCGGCAAGAACCTGGGCGCGCTGGGCGACGGGGGCGCCGTGACGACCGATGACGACATCCTGGCGGCCACCGTGCGCGCGCTGCGCAATTACGGATCGGCGGAGAAATACCGGCATGCGCGCAAGGGAATCAACTCGCGCCTCGACGAGTTGCAGGCGGCGCTGCTGCGCGTGAAGCTGCGCTACCTCGACGCGGAAAACGCGGCGCGCCAAGGCATCGCCACCGTCTATCGCGAGGCGATCGTCCATCCGGCGATTCGCACGCCCGTCGAAGGGACGCCCGGCGGGCACGTATGGCACCTGTTCGTCGTGCGCAGTGCCCGGCGCGACGCATTGATGGCGCATCTTGCCGGCGCGGGTGTGCGGACACTCGTGCACTATCCGGTCCCGCCGCACCGGCAAGGGGCGTATCCGGAACTGGCCGGCCTCTCCCTGCCGCTGACGGAACGCATGCACGACGAGGTGTTGAGCCTGCCGATGGCGCCCAACCTCGGGGGCGGTCAGGTCGAGCGGGTGATCGATGCCTGCCTTTCGTTTCCGGTGCCATGAGCTTCGTCCGCTCCGGCGCGTATGCGGCTGCCGGCACCGCGGCGCGCCTGCTCGCGGCGCTGCTGGTGGTAAAGCTCGTCGCGTCGTTCGCGGGGCCCGCCGGCGTGGGGCGCCTTGGCCAGTTCATCAGCCTGATGTCGCTGCTGGCGGTGTTCGCCGGCGGAGGGATCGGATCGGCCGTCGTGAAATACGTGGCGGAGTACCGCGAGGACGGCGTCCGGCTTTCGCGTCTCCTGTCGGCGGCGCTGTGGTACGCGTTGCTGGCGTCCTGTGCAATGGGTCTGGTCACGTGGGTGTTCAGCGCAAGGATCGCGGCATGGCTTCTCGGCGACGCGAGCTATGCGAGTCTCGTCCGCGTCCTTGCCTTCGCGCAGCTCGGTGTCGCGGTCCTCAACTACATCCTCGCCGTCGTGAACGGCTTCATGGACGTACGCCGGCTCGCGCTCATCCAGGTCGCGGGCTCGTTGCTGGCGATGCTGGCCGCACTCGCGCTGTCGCGTTGGCTGCATCTGTACGGTGCGTTGCTTTCGCTGGTGCTGGGCCAGGTGCTGTGGCTGGTCGTGGGTCTGCCCGCATGGTGGCGCAGCCCCTACTTCAGCAGGGGCATGCTGCGCATGCGCTTCGATCGCGAGATGACCGGAAGGCTGGCGGCGTTCTCCACGATGACGCTGACCTCGGCCCTGGTGCCGCCACTGGTCAACATCGCCGTGCGCGACGATCTCGCCAGCCGTTTCGGCTGGACGCAGGTGGGCTACTGGCAGGCCGTGACGCGCGTCTCGGATGCCTACCTGCTCTTCCTTGTCACGGCGATCAACATCTACTACCTGCCGCGGCTGGCGGCGGCGAAGGAAAAGGCTCCCCTGGTCGCCGCCCTAGGCGAGGCGTGGCGTTACCTGCTGCCGGCGGTGACGCTGGTGGCCGCCTGCATTTACCCGCTGCGCGACACGGTCACGCGGGTGCTGTTCAGCGGCGACTTCGCCGCGGCCAACGCGCTGTATGCGCCGCAGTTGCTGGGCGACGTGCTGAAGATCGCTTCCTTCGTGCTGGCCTACCTGATGCTGGCCAAGGCGATGACGCGCCTGTTCGTCGTTTCCGAACTGGTTTTCGCAGGCACTTACTTCCTTCTCGTCCACGTCTTCACCGCGCACTTCGGGCTCATCGGGGCGATGTACGCGTTCGCCGCGAACTACGCGATCTACCTGGTCTTCAACCTCGTGGTGGCGCGGCGCTACCTGGGAGCCCTCTGACATGATCGATCCCCCGACGATGTCGATGCCGCTCGTTTCCGTGCTGGTCCCCGCGTACAACCACGAGGCTTTCGTGCAGCATTGCCTGGACAGCATCCTCGCCGATCCGTACCCGGCCAAGGAGATCGTCATCATCGACGACGGCTCGACCGACCGTACCGCCGAGCGGATCGAGGGATGGCTGTCGCTGCACCGCGACCACATCGCCGTGGAATACGTGAGCCGCGGGAACAAGGGCATCGCCGCCACGCTCAACGAGCTGGCGGCGCGTGCGCACGGTGAGTTCCTGCGCATCGGCGCCAGCGACGATTATCTCCTTCCCGGCGGTTCGGAAGCGCTCGTCCGTTACCTCATGGCCCATCCGGCCAAAGGTGCCGCCATCGGCGATTGCGTGGTCGTCGACGGCGACGGCAAGAAGATCCTGGACAGCGGCATGTGCGACCTGCATGGCGCCGACAAGCGCCTCTACCTGTCCGACGACGGTATCCGCCGCGCGGTGATCAGCCACTGGGCCATCGGCGGTCCGGTCACCATGCTGCGCAAGGGCGCGCTCGAAACCGTCGCGCGCTGGACGGAGGGACTGCGTATCGACGACTGGGACCTGTTCCTGCGCCTCGCCGCGCGCGACGCCATCGGCTTCATCGATGTGAAGGTCTGCGCATACCGCCTCCACGGCGCCAACTTCAGCAAGACCCGGCATACCGCCACCCGCATCGTGAACCTCACCGAGGCGCGCGAAGTGGCGCTGCGACGCGTCAGCATGTTCGCCGAGCCCGACCGCACGCGCCTGCGCGCCGAGGCCTGCCGCATCGGCGCGAAGATCGCGTTCCTGCAAGGCAGGCTGGGGCGGGTCGCCGTGCACATGACCGCCTACATGGCGCTGATGGCGCTGTCGAAGCTACGCTTCGGTCATGCCCGACACCGGGTGGGCGCCGCATGAAAAAACTCCTCCGCCTGCCGTCGAGCTACCTCTGCCTGCCGATGCTGCTGGCCTGCGGCATCACCGCCTTCACCTACGATCTGCCGGAGGGTTACGGGCAGGGCATCCTGCTGCTGGCGATCGTGGCGGCGGGCATCCTGTTGGTCGACATGCTGTTCGGGGTACGGCTTCCCGGTGCGGACCGCTTCCGCGAGCGGCACTACGCAGGGACGCGGGAGGGCTTCGTGGCGCTGGCGTTCGCGGGTGTCGTCGTCGTGTTCTGCGTGCTCGACGTCGCGCTCTTTCCGGTGCCGCTCATCAGCGATCCATCCTCGTACGCCGTGCTCGAACCCGGGCGCGAGCATCTTCGGCACGTCTCCGACATGTGCTGGACGCTGCCGGTCGTCGGCCTGCTCTGCGCGCGCCACCCCGCGTTGCGTCATGGCCTCGTGATCGTGGGCCTGGTCTTCCCCGTGCTGGTGATCGACCGCAATCGCATCTTCGCCGGGCTGTTTTCGATCGCCTTCGTGCTGGCCCTGCGCCGCGATGCCGCGCGGCCATGGCCGTGGGCGACCATCGCTGCGCTCGCCGTGACCGGCTGCGTGGTGTTCTCGGTACTCGGCACGCTCCGCTCCGGTTCCATCGAGAACGTGCGGCTGCCTTTCGGCGATCTCTACAAGGCCGCGCCACAGGGCGTGAAGTGGCTGCTTCTTTATGTGAGCGCGGGTCCGTACAACTTCGCGTCGATGGTGGCCAAGCATTACGCCAATCCGGATTTTCTCTTCCATCAGCTCGTGCCGGGCAGTGGTCCGCTCCTGACGGCGGACACCGATATCCCCCTCGATGCCGCGAACATCAACGTAGGCACCGAATACCTGCCCTTCCTGCTGGCCTGGGGCGTGCGCGGCGCGGTTACGTCCATGGTCGCGGCCTACCTCCTGCTGCTCTGGTGCGTTCGCCGGTTGCGGCCGGGGGTTCCCCTGTTCGGCCTGCTCATGTTCCTGCGCATCGCCTACGTTTCCATGATGTCGCCCTTCGCACCGCAGATTTTCATCTGGATGAACGGCGGCTTCCTCGTGCTGTGCCTGCTTCTCCAGCTGCTGGCAGGGCTGTTGCCGAACCGGCACCTCCTGCTTCCCGTTCCCCCCGATCCCCTCGACGAGTTTCCCGCATGGCCAACGACGACGAAATCTATCTGATCGACATGTGGCGCATCGTCGTCCGCGAGTGGCGCTGGTTCATCGGCGTCGGCGTCCTCGTGCTCGCGGCCACGTTCGCCTACCTTCACCATGCACGCAGCCAGTGGGAGGCCACCGCCTGGATCCAGATCGGCCAGATGGGCTTCGCACCGGCGGGACAGGATCCTCATGTCGAAGCGTTCTCGCGTACCGTGGAACGGCTGGAGACGCGGGCATTCCAGGACGACGTGCTGAAAAGCATCGGCGTGCCCGTGGACGCGCCGGCTGGGGCGCTCTACCGCCGCAGCATGCGGATCGAGCAACTGGCTTACGCCAATCTCGTCAAGCTCAGCGTCCGCGGCTATTCGGCGGAGGACGCGAAGCAGCTCGCCACCGCCACGGCGACCGTGCTCCACGCCGTGCACGCGGAGATCGGCGCCAGGCCGACCGCGCTCGCCAAGGAGCGCCTCGACGAACTGGACGCGAACCTGAAACAGGCACAAGCCGATCGCGACCGGCTCGTCGCGGAAGCGACGGGCAGGGGCGACGCCGCCGCGGTGGCCGCGGTGGCCCTGGCCAGCAGCAATGACGACATCCGCGAACTCGAGCATGCCCGGGCCGACCTGGCCACCCGCCAGCTCGCCAATTACACCTACCAGACGTCGATGGCCTGGCCGGTCTACGTGCCGAAGGACCGGGTGCTCCCCAACATCGTGCTCACGGGCGGCATTGGATTCCTCGCCGCCGCTTTCCTCGCCTCGATGGCCGCCGTGGCCCGCCATGCGCTGCGCCGGCGCACGGCCTGATTCAACTCATGGATGCCCGCAATCTCTCCGAAGGCATCGTGTAACCAGCTCGCTGTGCTGCCACGGGGCAGATGCGTGGACGATCTGCCGGGAAGAGCAATGGTGTGGTAGCGTCACTGTTGCTCAGCTCGTTCGATAGGGCGTTCGTCTGAACATTGCTTCCCCGGCAGGAATGGACGATCGACCAGGTCCAGATGGCTTTGTCCGTCGCCCGGTCGATGACCACGCGCGGCGTGCGCAGGTGGTCGGTCTGGATGTCGCGGATGGCGTTGCCGTCGATGGCCACGATCGGCAGATCGTCCAGCCAGGCGACCTGCCGGATCGGCTGGCCGGCACCGTCGTAGTCGCCGAGCCAATGGCCGGCCTCGTCGTGCAGGGAGACGGTGGTCTGTCCGGCGATGTATTTCGCCACCTGTTGCCCGAACGGGTTGTACGCGTAGTTCAACTCGACCACGCCGTTGACGGTGGCCTGGCTCATCCGGCCGCTGGCGTCGTAGACGAAGCCGCGCTCGCCGATGCGGGTGGTGTTGCCGTTGGCATCGTACTCGCGCGGGACGTTGTCGGTTGGCGTTCCATGGGCTTACGTATCCATTAATCCAATGAGACCTAGCAACAGTCCAAGTATTGCCAGACTGCAAACAAAGATCACGCCCGCACGACCTATGTGTCTCCTTATCTTTAGTCCTCTTTCAGTAAGCAAGTGCGGGAGTAGAAGGGCGTTGAGAGGATTCCATAGTGTTCTTTTCGAATACATGTCTTTAGGTGATCTAAATTGACCAAGCAAGAGGGGCGACGAGACCAACATCCAAAGGAACGATGCCGCTCCTAAGCCCCATAGAGTTATGATTAATAGGCCAGTCACATAGAGGATAATGTGCATTAGTTCGCCTGCTCTGATCAATCGCAACCGTTGCCGAAACCAAGCTTCTTCCCGACCCATCGCAGCCCATTGAGAGCGCTTGCGTGAGAAGTTTTCGTAGCGCTCAGTGATGCTCCCGCGGGCAATCCAATGCCAAGACCGACGCTATAACTTGCATAGGTCGGCTGACTCACGGCTCCACCCACTGTGCCGGAGAACACCCCTCCGGATATGGAGGCGTCAAGAGAGGTTCCACTGATATTCGATGCGTCGCCGGGCACATATCCTGCGCTCAATCCAGCTCCAATCTCGGCTCCGATGCCGCCTTTCACTGACCCATAAACCCCGAAGTCTAGCCCCTGTTCTGCGGTGTAACTGAGATAGAATCCTCCCCCGACACCACCGCCGCCAGCAGGGATAAACGTGAGATTTCCTCCTACCAAGAGATTGAACAGACCAGTTGGGTCAATCCGCGCATACGGATTGCTCCCCACATAGGCATAGGTCGAAATCCCACCCGCGAGCCCGATCGGATCGCTCTGGATATATCGCCCACCCAACGGATCGTAATCGCGCCAGCCGTTCTGGAAGAGCTTGGTCACCGCGTCGTAGCGCTGTCCTGGGAAGCGCATGTCGAAGACGTACTTCGTGCCGTCGCCATCGGGATCTTCATTGGGCGCATCGCTGCCAAACGCATCGCCGACGATCGACCAGGTCCAGATGGCTTTGTCCGTCGTGCGGTCGATGACCACGCGTGGTGTGCCCAGGTGGTCGGTCTGGATGTCGCGGATGGCGTTGCCGTCGATGGCCGCCAGCGGCAAATCGTCCAGCCAGGCGACCTGGCGGATCGGGCGGCCGGCGCCGTCGTAGTCGCCGAGCCAATGGCCGGCCTCGTCGTGCAGGGAGACGGTGGTTTGTCCAGCGATGTACTTCGACCGCTGGCCGAATGGGTGTACCTGTAGTTGATCTCCACATGTTTTCATCCCTGCGACATCTTGCATCGCTCGCCTAATTTCCCCGGCCAGGATGGCCAGGAAGCCCGATGAGCTTCATGCTGGAGATGCAATCACCACGTCGTTTAACTTGAAAGGGGCCGACGAATACATGCTCATTTGTCCATGTGGTCGATGCGTACCCGCTCGCCTTTGCAAGCCGATCGAATGCGTTAATTTTCATGGTGCACGGGGTCATAGCTTCAACATTAATTGATTGTAAGAAAGCAATGGCTCGATTTTGTTGCTCTATGTGAGACTTCAGATCATCAATCTCTACAGCGCGATCAAGGCTTTTCAGAAACATGAGGGCTGATAGGGCCATCAGGGTATAGGTGATTGCCGTTAGAACGTACTTCACCTCCCCATTCCCGCCGAGAAAACTTCCTTTGCAAAGCTGTGGCAGAAGTTCATTGGGTATGTGCTGAACGGATTAACGGTGTATGGGTACTTTTCTCTATTCTCCTTTCTTTCCATGGCATAGGCCCACATCGAAAGAGCATCAGCATCCTTGCTATATGCCGTCATTACCGATGTGTATCCTCGTCCAAACTCGCTAGATACTTTTTCCAGTACTGCCACAAGCGAGGAGTGCGTAGGATTCCCTTGTGCATCGAACGAGATTTTTCCGACAGGAGATGGTCCACGCACATCGCCGTACTTGCCGCCGTAGCGGCCTATATCGAAGTACTGTGCGTCCCCGGTCATATCATTGATGGCGATGACGCCAGAATGACCCAACGGCGCCTTGAAGCCAAATCCCGTGTCGACCATGTAGTTGGGGAACGTGACGATCATGCCATCCAGTCCTCGGGGATCAACCCGCGCATACGGATTGCTCCCCACATAGGCATAGGTCGAAATGCCTCCGCTGAGCCCGATCGGATCGCTCTGGATATACCGCCCACCCAGCGGATCGTAATCGCGCCAGCCGTTCTGGAAGAGCTTGGTCACCGCGTCGTAGCGCTGTCCTGGGAAGCGCATGTCGAAGACGTACTTCGTGCCGTCGCCATCGGGATCTTCATTGGGCGCATCGCTACCAAACGCATCGCCGACGATCGACCAGGTCCAGATGGCTTTGTCCGTCGCCCGGTCGATGACCACGCGCGGCGTGCCCAGGTGGTCGGTCTGGATGTCGCGGATGGCATTGCCGTCGATGGCGGCAATCGGCAGATCGTCGAGCCAGGCGACCTGACGGATCGGCTGGCCGGCACCGTCGTAGTCGCCGAGCCAATGGCCGGCCTCGTCGTGCAGGGCGACGGTGGTCTGTCCGGCGATGTATTTCGCCACCTGTTGCCCGAACGGGTTGTACGCGTAGTTCATCTCGACCACGCCGTTGACGGTGGCCTGGCTCATCCGGCCGCTGGCGTCGTAGACGAAGCCGCGCTCGCCGATGCGGGTGGTGTTGCCGTTGGCATCGTACTCGCGCGGGACGTTGTCGCCGATCAGCAACCGGTGGCTGTCCTCGGCGTAGACGTAGCGACGCTTCTGTAACGCGCCGGTGTCCCAGGTGAGCCGGTTGCCGGTGCCGTCGTAGCTGTACTGGTGCAGTACGGCGGGCAGGCCCAGCCAGCTGGTCGCGACGAGACGGGCGGCACTGTCGTGGAACATGAAACCGGGGACCAACCCACTGCTGATCGTATCGACCTCGCCGTTAAGGTAGTCGAGGGTGAGGTTGAGCCCGCCGGGGCGCAGGTCGTGCACGCCGGTGACCAGGCCCAGCGCGTGGTAACCGCGGGTGACGTTGCGGGTACCGGCGGTCCAGCCGAGGACGCGGCCGAGGGCGTCGTGCTGCACATCGGTGATGAGCGGCTGCGCGGCGGCCAGGGGGGCTTGCGTGGTCACGCCCGTGACCTGACCCGCAGCGTCTCGCGTGTAGGTGACCGTGCGGCCATCCGGATACGTCATGGCGGCCAGGCGGCCGGCAGGGGTATAGGCGTAGCGCAATTCCAGACGAACCCCGCGCGTGACCTGGATTTTCTGTACGACCCTTCCAGCGAAGTCGTAGCAGAAGCTGGTACGCCCGTCGCGATCGGTGACGGTGCTCAGGCGACCCACCGCGAAGGTGGCGTCGGGGGCGCAGGCCAGTTCGGGCTGGTCGTAGACGAACGTGGTCTTGGCGGTGTCGCTGTAGGTCACCGCGGTGAGGCGTCCGGCAGCGTCGTAAGCCCGCTCAAGGGTGCGGGCGTCGGCCGGCGTCTCGCGCACGGGCTGGCCGGCGGCATCGGGTTCGAAGATGGTGTCGCCGGTGTCGGGGCTGCGCCGCCAGAGCAGGTCGCCCAGGCCGTTGCGCAGGTAAGCGGTGGCCAGGCCCTTGGGGTCGACGACGGTTTTGACCTGGTCGGTGCCGTCGTAGGTCAGGGTCGTCTCGGCGGCTTCGTCGCCACGGCCTTCGGTGAGCCGCGCGACCCGGCCGCGGGCGTCGCGGGTGAGGGCGGGACTTCGGAACCAGCCGAAGCGCTGCAGAAGGCGGCCGTTGGCATCGACTTCGTAGTCGATGATCGAGCCGTTGTACATGACCCGCTCCACGACGCCGTCATTGTCGTAGCGGAATGCCCGATGCAGATCCTCGGTGCCATCGGCGCGGTTGAAGCGATCGTTGTCGATCAGGCCTTGTGCGTCGCGTTCGATCCGGCGCGTGCGGCCGAGTGCATCGACCTGTTCGATCAGACGGCGGGCGGCATTGTAACGATGCGTGAGGGTGGCCCCGTCCGGATCGGTCAGCGTATCCAGGTCGCCGTGCGCGGTGTAGGTCGCGCGGGTGACGATGTCCGTCGCGGACGGCGTGCCGTCGCGGCGAGCGCGCAGGGTCACGGTGAGGGGACGGCCCATCGCATCGTAGGTGCGCTCGGTGCGCACGCCGTTGGCATCGGTGCTGGTGCGCACACGACCGGCGGCATCGTAGGCGAGCACGGTGTGGACGTGGCCGAGGGGATGGGTGACGGTGTGCAGGTCGCCCTGGCGCCAGTCGCAGGCGCCACCGCTGGCGCAGCCCGGGGCATCGGCGAGGCGGTAGCTATACCGGGTGGTGTCGTCCGCGCCGGGCTGGGGGCCATCGACGGTGAGAAGCCGACCGGCGGCATCGTGGGTGTAGCGGGTGATGCGTTCCTCCGGCCAGGGCGCGGTCGTGTCGTCGCCCGCATCGGCGCGGCCGCCGTCGCGTTGTTCAACGAGGTTACCCCGGGCGTCGTAGTCGAAGGTGGTCCAGGTCGCACCGCGGTCGATGCGCGTGGGTTTGTCGAAGATGGGGTGCCAGGTGGTGGTGACCGTGCGCGCCACCGGCGTGCCTTCGGCCTCCGTGCGCTCGACCTCCAGCTGACGCGTTCGGTCGTAACGGTAGGTGGTGGGTACGCCCAGGTAATCGGTCTGCCGGGTGACCAGGTTGCCCAGGTAGGCGAAGTCGCGGGTGACCGAATGACCGCGGCGGTCTTCCTCGCGCTGGCCCAGACGAATCACGCCGTTCGCATAGGTTGGCGACCAGTGCTCCCCGTCCCGGCCGGGGCGCTCGATGTCGATCTGCGTGTCGTCCCACACGCGCAGGTCGGTGCGCTCGGTATCCTCGCCGTGAGCCGACCCGACGGCACGGTGGTAGGCATCGTACCGGAAGGTCGCGAAGCGCTTGCCGTCCTGACCGACGATGCCGGTGAGCTTGTGGTTGGGCGTGCCGCCCAGGCCAGGCTCATCGTAGAGGTAAGCCACCGCGTGGCCGTCGGGGTAGCCGACCTTGACCAGGTCCGCATCCAGCCCTTCGAGCAGGTCGCCGCTGTAGCTGTAGTTGAGCCGGCCGTCGGGGGTATCGACGGTTTCCACCCGGCCCAGGCGGTCGTAGCCCAGGCGCAATTCACGGCCCTGGCGGTCGCTGACCCGCACCAGCACGGTCACCCGCACGCCGATGCCGACGGTGATCTCGTCATAATGCAGGGTGAGGGTATTGCCGTTGGCATCGGTACGCGAACGCAAGCGGCCCTGGTCGTCGAAGCGCTCGACGGTCAGGTCGGCCCAGGTGTACATCCAGCCGCCCTCGGGATGCTCGCGCAGGCTGCCGCGCTCGCCCTCGGCCGGGACGAAGGTGTCGCCTTGCTTGACGAAGCGGGTCTCGCCCCCGTCCTCGCGGAGCAGGTGCAGCGCCGTGCCGTAGACCCGCCCCGCCCCGTCGTAGTACGGGCGGCGGACGAAGGCGCGGTCGTAGGTATGCCGCCAACGGGCACCGATGCGTGCGCCGGCGGGATACCGCGCTCCCGTCTTCGGATCCACGCCCCCCAGGGGAAAGGCTCCGCTGTGGTACGTGCGGCCAAAGGTGAGCCCCGACGCGGTCGGGCCTACATAATCCACCACCTGTTCGATCTTGCTCATCGTCAACGGATTGAGCGGGTTGCCCACCATGGGGCTGTTGCCGATCGGGCACTGGTTGGCGCCGCTTTCCTCGGGCACGCCGAGTGAGGCGCTCTTGGGCAGGGCGTCGGGGGAGGCGCAGGCCACCGCGCGTTGTGCGGTGACGCGCTCGCGATTGTCCAGGTAGCCGCCGGCATCGGTGACGAGGATGGCATCGGTGGGGCACGAACGAACCAGGCCGATCCCGCCGTCGATCACCCGCTCGCTCACCCGGCCTTGCGTGTCGGTCAGTTCCAGGGTGATGTCGAGTTTGGAGTACGCGCTGTGCTTGCCGTCGGCACCGGGGATCTCGCGCTCGGCGTGGGTCTTGAGGACGCAGCCCGGGTACTCTGAATGACTCGCGCACCAGACATCGGCGGCCTGGGCGACATCACTCGCCAGCAAGGTGCCATCGTGGTGCTCGTCGCCCTCGGGCGTGGGCACGAGGTGGCCGTCGCGATAGGCGGGAAAGGGCTCCGGCGTCTCCTGTGCTTGCGCGGTGCCGGCGACAAGAGCGAACGAAATCGCGACGGCGAGCGTAGCGCGATGCGCATGCGTCGAACGATGAATCGGCATGGTGTCTTTCCCGGCGTGCTAAAGAGAGCACGCAAGGTAGAGGCCGAGCACGAACGAAGATACGGGAAAATTCTGAAAAATCGATCGGATTTGCCTTTGAGAAATGTCTTATTCGAGAGAGCCTTGCAGCGAACTGGATCGCTGGGGTACAGGCGCCCGCAATCACTCGGTCGAGGGAGGGCGGCGCAGGGCTCTTGCCGACACGTCCAGACGTGAGGGCGATGGCGGAGCCGGGCCGAGACGTTAAACCTAAAGCCCCCGGCGCGGCACTCACCGGCATGACTGAACAAGCACATACCGGGCGGCTGGCATCCGGCGACTTCGACGAGTCGCGGCTGCTCGACACGCAGCGGGCGTTCGACAGTGTCGCGCCCGATTACGACGGGCCGCGCGGCAACAACGAACTGATCCAGCGGATGCGCACCACGATGTGGAACACCGTCGGCACCGCGTTGCCCGCCGGGTCGCGCCTTCTCGATCTCGGTTGCGGTACGGGCCTGGACGCCGTGGAGTTCGCGCGCCACGGCTACCAGGTCGTGGCCAGCGACTGGTCGCCGGAGATGGTCGAGCGGACGCGTGCGCGCGCCGTGGACGCCGGCGTGGCGTCGCGCCTGAGCGCGGTCCATCTCGGCATCCAGCAACTGCACCTGCTGGGCGGGCGGTTCGACGGCATCTACTCCAATTTCGGGCCGCTGAATTGCGCGCCCGACCTGCATGCCGTCGCCGCGGAATGCGCGCGGCTCGTGCGTCCCGGCGGCAGCCTGGTCTTCTCGGTGATGGGCAGGATCTGTCCGTGGGAACTAGGCCATTACGCCGTGCGCCGCCGTTTCGGCCGCGCGGCCGTCCGCTTCGGCACCGGCGCGCGGGCGGTCGGGATGAATGGCCATACCATCTGGACCTGGTATTACATGCCGCGCGAATTCCATGCGGCGTTCGCGGACCATTTCACGCTGGACAGCTATCGCGCGTTGAGCCTGTTTCTTCCGCCGCCTTACATGGTCGATCGTTATCGTCGCCGGCCCGGCTGGTACGAGCGCCTGGGCCGACTGGACGATCGCTTCGGCGATCTTCCCCTGCTGCGCGACATGGGCGACCACTTCCTGATCGTCATGCACCGGCGCTGAGCATGCGCGGCACGGCATCCATCCCGGGGTTCACCCTCGCCGGCGCCATCCTGGCCGGCAGCCATGGACCCATGCGTGCGCCGCTGCACCTTCGCGGCGGCCGCATCGCCGCCCGCGCGGCGCCCCGCGCCTTCCCGGTGAACCTTCGCGACCACGTCGTGTTTCCGGGCCTGCTGAATGCACACGAGCACCTCCAGGTGAACAACGTGCCGCCGCTGCCCGGCGATACCGTCTTTCCGAATGCGTACGACTGGATCGAGGCCTTCCAGGCGCACTTCGCCGACCCGGCGACCGTCGCCGCGCTGGCGGTGCCCAAGGCCAGGCGCATGCGTCACGGCGGATTGAAGAACCTGCTGGCCGGCGTCACCTGCGTGGCCCACCACGATCCATGGCATCCGGTGCTCGACGGTCCCGATTTCCCCGTGAGCGTGCTGCGCGACCACGGATGGAGCTACGCGCTGCACGGCCCGGCCTATGGCCCGCCGGTCCGCGCCAGCTTCGCCGCGACGCCGTTCGGCAGGCCGTGGATGATCCACCTCGCCGAGGGCACGGATGCACTGGCGGCCGGCGAGCTCGACGAACTCGACCGTATGGGTTGCCTCGCCATGAACACCGTGCTCATCCACGGCGTAGGGATGGGTGCCCGCGACATCCAGCGCGTGCTCGCCGCCGGCGCCAGCGTGGTGTGGTGCCCGGGCAGCAACCATCGCCTGCTGGGGCGTTCACTCGATCCGCGTCCGTTGCAGTCCGCCGGACGCCTCGCGCTGGGCAGCGATTCGAGGCTGAGCGGTGCTCGCGACCTGCTCGAGGAGCTACGCGTCGAAGCCGCGCGCGGCGAACTGGGCGCGGACGCGCTGCTCGGACTGGCGACCGCCGATGCCGCACGTATTCTCGGCCTCCCCGGTCGCGGCAGTCTCGACGCCCCTTGCGTGGCGGATCTCGTGATCGTCGAGGATCGGGGCGGCGACGTGGCGGGCAATCTTGTCGGCCGCTCGCGCGCCGAGCTGCGTGCCGTGGTGCGCGACGGCCTGCCTTGCCTCGCCGATCCGGATTTCGCCGACTGGTTCGCCGCGGCGAACGTCGACACGATGGCGGTGACGCTCGACGGCAAGCCGAAGTTGCTTGCGCGGGCCTTCGCCGATCCGGACCTGCTGGCGATGGAGCCTGGACTGGAACCGGCGGTCGCCATCGGTCGCGCCGTCCGGCGCGCATGGGGCGGCGCATGACCGCCACACGCATCCTCGAACCCGCCCTGGCGTACGCGCTTTGGGCCGCGGACTATCCGGCCTGCGCGCATAATCCGGTGATGCGCGCGGAAGAGCGCGCGATGCTCGGACTGCTGCCCGCCGATCTGCGCGGCGCGATCGTGGTGGACGCGGGTTGCGGCAGCGGCCGGTACATCCGCCATGCCCTGGACCGTGGCGCGGCCCGCGTGCATGGCGTGGACCTGTCGCCCGAGATGCTCGCGAGAGCCGAGGCCGTTTCGGTGCAGACGAATGGCGGCTCGCGTGTGGAACTTCGGCAGGGCAGCCTGGATGCGTTGCCGCTGGAGGAGGGGATCGCGGACCTCGCGCTATGCGGCCTCACGATCGGCCACCTCGAACAGCTCGAACCGGCGCTCGCCGAACTGCGCCGGGTGACCCGGCCGGGCGGCCGCATCCTGTGCAGCGACGTGCACCCGACGGGACATGCGCTGGGCTGGCTACGCGATTTCAAGGCCGGTGGCCGCCGTTATGCCGTACGCCATACCCCGCATCTCTACAGCCATTGGCATGCCGCCTGCGCGCGCCTCGGCCTGGCGATCGAGCAGGTGCTCGAGCCGATGCTCGATCCCGTCGACATTCCCCCCGGCGCGCGCTTCGATCGCCAGGCGCTCGACGTGCCGGTGGCGCTGGTGTTCGGGCTGCGCCGCGTTCCCGCTCCTCTTCCCGGTGCGCCGACATGAGTTCGTCCCCCAACACCTTGCTGGTCAATCCCACCATCACCTCGCGCGCCAGCGCACGATTTCCGCTGTCGTTGCTCCACCTGTCCGCCGCGCTCGACCGCGACGGGACGAGCCGCATCGTGGACGGCAACGTGGATCGCGACGTGGTTGGCGCCACGCTGCAGGCACTGGAGCGGGAGCGCTTCGACGCCGTGGGCATCAGCGTCATGGGCGGGCCGCAGATGGCGCCATCGATCGCCGTATCGGAGGCGATACGCGAGCGTCATCCGCACCTGCCGATCGTGTGGGGCGGTTACTTCCCCACGCTGTATACCGATACCGCGCTGTCCGCTCCCTACGTCGATTACGCGATACGGGGGCAGGGCGAGGAAAGCCTGCCCGAACTGCTGGCGGCGCTGGGCCGCCCCGGACGCGACGTGTCGCGCATCGGCGGGCTGTCGTGGAAACGGGACGGCGTCGCCGTGCACAATCCCAACCGGCGTTTCTCGCTCGGCGACAGCGGCATCGTGCTGCCCTACGACAAGCTCGGCGATCCGCGCCGCTACCTTGCACGCACCTTCCTCGGCCGGCGCACGGCAGCCCACCAGGCGGCGATCGGCTGTCGTTTCCGCTGCACGTTCTGCGGCGTGGCGGCGATGTTCGGCGGCACGACGGCGCTACCCACGACGGCACGGCTCGAGCGCGACCTCCGTTACCTGAAACACGGGCTCGGCGCCGATGCCATCCAGTTCTTCGACCACAACTTCTTCGACCGCGAGGCGGACATGGTGCCGTTGCTCGAGATCATGGCGAAGCTGGAACTGCCCTGGTGGTGCTACGCGCGCTCGGACGCGCTGCTCAACCTTTCCGAATCGACCTGGAAACTGGTGCGCAAGAGCCGCCTGCGCATGGCTTATATCGGCGCGGAATCGCCCAGCGGGGCCATGCTCAAGGAGATCCGCAAGGGCACGCGTCCGGACCAGACGCTGGAAGTGGCGGAACTTTGCCGGCGGAACGGGGTGATTCCGGAACTCTCCTTCATGGTCGCGCCGCCGGTGAACACGGAGGAGGAAACCATTCATACCTTTGAATTCATCCGCGAGCTGAAGAAGATCAACCCGCAGTCGGAAATCATCGTTTACATCTACACGCCGCTGCCGGAAAGCAGCAAGCACGAGAAGGACCGCGGCAAGCGCGCGTCCATGCCGCTGCTCGACCTGCGTGGGGAGCCGGTCGAATTTCCCACGTCGCCGGAAGGCTGGACGGAAAAACGCTGGGTCGACTACGCCTGCCACGCGGACGCGCCGTGGCTCGGCGACGACCTGCGCCGGCACATCCAGGATTTCGTCACCGTGCTGCGCTGCCGTTTTCCCACGGTGCAGGACCTGCGCTCGCCGCCGTGGGCGAAGCGCGGCCTGAGCGCGATGGCCGCCTGGCGCTACCACCGGCGGCGCTACGACAGGCCCTGGGAACTCAACCTCGCCAACCGCCTGGTGCGCCTGCGCCTGCCGCAGGTGTCCGGCCTCTGAGCGGCGCCCTCGTGCATGTCGCGATGGTCAATTTCCTGAACGCGCCGCACGGGCTCGGCGCGGACGAGGTACTGGCGCGTTGGCGCTCGCTCGTGGACATCGCCGAGATCGTCGCCGGGGGCGGCACGCGCGTATCGGTCGTGCAGATGGCGGGATTCGACACGCAGGTGACCCGCAACGGTGTGGATTACCGCTTCGTCGATACGGGCGGTACGCGGCATGCCGGCGAACTCGGCCGCCACGCGGCACGCACCGTGGCCGCGCTGGGTGCGGATGTCGTCCATGTGCACAGCCTGGCCTATGCGCGCCATGCGGCGGCCATGGCGCGTTGCCATCCTGCGCTTCCCCTCGTGTTCCAGGACCATGCGGATGGCGTACCCCGCGGCTGGCGCCGACTTCCATGGCGACACTGGTACCGCGCCGCATCGGGCATCGTCTTCACCTCGGCGGTGCAGGCGGAACCCTTCCTCCGGCGGCGTCTGTTCGATCGCGGGACGCGCATTTTCGCCGTACCGGAAAGCAGCAACCGCTTCACGACCGGCGATCGCGCGGAAGCACGCGCGGCGACGGGCCTGCATGGCGATCCGTGCGTTCTCTCGGTCGGTCACCTCGCCGCGGGCAAGGACCCCATGACGATGCTCGACGGCGTCGCCCGTGCCGTGGAACGTCTGCCGAACCTGAGGCTGTATTGCGTGTTCGGCACGGCGCCGCTGATGGCCGGGGTGCAACGGCGCATCGATAGCGACGAGCGCCTTGCCGGCCGCGTCCGCTTGCTGGGCAACGTGCCGCACGCGCGGATCGAGGCGCTCATGCGCGCGGCGGATCTCTTCGTCTCGGCCAGTCTCGCGGAAAGCGCGGGCTATGCCTTGCTGGAAGCGATGGCTTGCGGCACCTATCCCGTGGTCACGGATATTCCCTCGTTCAGGGCGATGACCGACGCAGGCCGTGTCGGGACGCTTTGGCCGCGCGGCGACGCCATGGCGTTGGCCGATGCACTGGTCGACGCGGCTGCCGGGTCGTGCGAACGGCGTCGGGTGCGCGCGCATTTCGATGCGGCGTTGTCCTTCGAAGCGCTGGGCGCGACCTGGGCGGGCGTCTACGCGCAACTGCAAGCGGCGCGGGTACCGTCGTGAAGATCGCGCTGGTGCTCCCGGGGGGCGTCGACCGCGGCGGCGAAGAGCGGGTGATCCCGGCCTTCCTCGCGCTCATCGGGCGGCTGGCACGCCGGCATGAGGTGCATGTGTTCGCGCTGCACCAGGAGCCGCGGCCCGGATCGTGGCCGCTGGCCGGCGCGACTGTCCACAATATCGGCGCGTGCCGTACCGTGTGGCGCGCCATCCGGGAAATTCGCGAGGAACACGGGCGCGGGCCATTCGACGTCGTGCAGGCGATCTTCTCCGGTCACTGCGGTTTCATCGCCGTCGCCGCGGCCAAGTGGCTGCGCCGTCCGAGTCTCGTGCACATCGCCGGCGGGGAACTCGTGGCGCTGACCTCGATCGACTACGGCGGGCGGCGCAAGTGGCGCAGCCGCCTGCGCGAGGCCGTGGTCCTGCGCGCTGCGAACGTCGTGACCGCCGCCAGCGCCCCGATCCTGCGTTCGTTGCGCGCGCTGGGCATTCCGGCGCGGCGCGTATCGCTTGGCGTGGATACCGGCACGTGGCCGCCGCTGGCCCCGCGGCCGCGCGACGGGGGGCCCGCCCGCCTCATCCACGTCGCCAGCCTGAACCGCGTCAAGGACCAGGCGACCTTGCTGCGCGCCATGGCGAAGCTGGCGAACGCGGGTGTGGAGTTCGACCTCCGCATCGTCGGCGTGGATACCCTCCACGGCGAGATCCAGGCCTTGTCGCGCTGTCTTGGCCTCGGGAAACGCGTGAGCTTCCTCGGCTTCCGTACCCAGCGCGAACTGCGCGCGTTGATGGCGTCGGCGGACCTGCTCGTGATGTCCTCGCTGCACGAGGCCGGACCGCTGGTTTTCCTCGAAGCGGCGGTAGCCGGCATTCCTACCGTCGGGACCGCCGTGGGTCACATCGCCGAATGGGCCCCGGCGGCGGCGCTTGCCGTCCCCGTGGGAGACGCGAACGCCCTGGCCGACGCGATCGCCCGGGTCGTCGACGACGACGTCTTGCGCATCGACCTGGCGAGGGAAGCGCAACGTCACGCCCTGGCGGAAGACGCCGACCGTACGGCGGCATCGTTCCAGGCACTTTACGAGGAACTGCTCCCTCTCGCCGCCCATGCTCGCGAAGAAGGGGGCCCGGGGATCCCGTGATTCCGCGCCTGGCGCTCGTCAGCCCGCGAGCGGCGTCCCGTGTTCCAGGGCCTTGCGCACCACATACAACGTATCCATGCGCGGCACCGGCCGCGTGAGCCAGGTGAGCAGGCGGCGGCGGTGGCCGAGGGTGACCCAGTCCTGGCCTTGCAGCCACGCCTGGGTGCGGACCATGTCGGCGCGTTCCTTCACGCTTTCCTGGGTGGGACGCAGGCGGTTCTTCAGGTAGCGCACGGCGTCGCGCGGGGAGCGCGTCCATTCCAGGCCGGGGAGCGCGTCCAGCCAGAGGTTCGAGCAGGACAGGCGGGTAAGCGTCTGGCGGTGTGCGAAGGCGCGCAGGAGCAGCGGGCAGTCGCGTTCGAGCCGGGCAAGGACGACCCCGGGCACCGCGTCCCGGTAATAGCGCGCGACGAGGCGCAGCGGCGGGAGGGCCCACCATGGCGCGCCGCCGGACCATAGCGGCTCCCAGTCGGAAGGCGTCATGCGCGTGGCGAGCAGGGCGATGTCGTTGAGATGGATGAGGCGCAGGCTGCGGCCGCAGATGTTGCCCGCGGCGTGCAGGAGCAGGTGACTCATCAGCGCGCCCATGGACGGATAGGGGTTGATGCCAGGCGACGCGTCGCGTGTCCGCACCTGCGCGGTGATGTCGACGGTGGCGACCGGCAGGCGCTCGTGGATGCGCGTGTGCAGTTCGATGTTCACCGGGGTGTCGCGATGCTCGCCGAGGCCGGTGACCGGGGCCATGCCGGCCGGCTTGAACACGCGATGCTTCCATTGCGTGAACGATGCCTCGTAGCCGAGCGAGGCAAGCAGGTTCGCCGTGGCGTCGGCATGCGCGTCGTCGACGAGCAGGTCGATGTCCGCCATCGGCCGATCGCCCGCCGCGTAAAGACCCAGCGCATGCAGGGCCGCGCCTTTCAATGCCATGAGCGGCAGGGAGGCGGCGCGGGCTTCCGCATCGATCTGGCGAAGCAACGTCGCGATCCGTTCATGCCGTTGCGCCACGTGGCCGCGCTGCTCCACGAGGAAGCGTCGCCAGGCCGGTCGCTGCCAGGTGGAAAAACGGCAGAGCAGCGGCGAGATGCCGTGGGCGACGGCGGCCGCGGTCGCCAGCCGCCATTCCAGTTCGTTCCATGCCGGCATCTCGGTGCCGGGCTGTGCGAGCGCCAGTTCCGCCGCAAGGATCTCGGTGGTGTCGTGGAGGCCACGGCGGACGAGCTTGAGCGGAGGGGTCATGGCGCACCTCAGACGAAGGGCAGGGCGACGCTCTGCATCGCCAGGGACGATGGCAGCGTGGGTCGTTCGCTGCGGTGCGCGCGTTCGCTCGCGATCAGGGCGTCCCAGCGTTTGCGCAGCGCGGCCTCGGCGGCGGCATCCGCCGCACCCTGCTGGCGCGTCACCTGTTCGTGGAGGAGGTCGCGGAAGCCGCGGTAGAAGTCGGAGTCGTACGCGCCGCGGAACATCATGGCGAGATCGGCGCTGTCGTCCCAGTGGGTCTTGTGGCCGAGTTGCGCCTTCACTTCCTCGAAGAACGTCGTGCCGGGCAGCGGATAGGACACGCTCACGCCGATATCGTCGGGCGAGGCGTCGACCACGAGGTCGCGCGTGGCCAGCAGGTCGTCGAGCTGCTCGCCGATATAGCCGAGCTGGATGAAGAAGCCGACGCGGATGCCGTATGCGCCGAGGCGGCGCCGGGCACCGATGAGTTCCGGCACGCGGGTGCCCTTGGTCATGCGGTCGAGCACGCGCTGGCTGCCGCTTTCCGCGCCGATCCACGCCTCGGCGCAACCGGCCTTCGCGAGCGCGGCGCACATCCGTTCGCCGGCGAGGTCGGCGCGCGTCTGGATGGTGAACGGGATCGACCCGTCCTCGTCGTGCAGGTGCTGCGCGAATTCGCCGACCCAGTCGGCACGGAAGCCGAAGATATCGTCGGCCATCCAGATGTGGTCCGGCGCGTAGGTTCGCTTGAGCCAGGTCATCTCGGCGGCGACGTCCCGCGCGGTCCGCTGGTTGTAATGGTTTCCCCAGATGGGCTTCGCGCACCAGTTGCAGCGGAAGGGGCAGCCGCGGGACGCGGCCATGTTGAGGCTGAAGTAACCATGCCGCTCGCGCCAGAAATCGCGATAGCGATCGATGTCGAGCAGGTCCCACGCCGGTTGTCCCACCACGCGCGGATCGGGCGGCTGCGGACCGACATGCCCCTTGCGTACGGCGCCGTCCACGAGGGTGGCGACGCCCGGCAGGCCCGCCGTCCAGGCATCGTCGTCGATGTGCGGGTGGCGCTCCAGCCGCTCCACGAGCGCGGTCAGCGCGGCGATGCCTTCGCCGACCAGCACGACGTCCGCGCCGGCGGCGAGGAACGGCTCGGGCTGGTCGGAGGCGTCGGAGCCGGCGACGATCACGCGGGCGCCGGCGGCCTGCGCTTCGGCGATCATGCGGCACGCGGCCTCGCGCATGCGGCCCAGGCACATCTTCGTAAGGAAGTTGAAATTGTCTTCGTAGAAGACGACGAGGTCCGGTGCCGCCTGCACGAACGCCGGCATGTAGTCCTCGACGCCATCGGACAGCATGGCATCGAAAAGCGACAGCTCGTGGCCCATGCGACGCAGCAACGCCGCGACCTGGATGGTCGCCAGCGGCGGATAGGGTTTGCCGCGCTCCCATTGCTTCCTGTCGTAGCGAAGGAAATAGGAGTGACCCATCTGGATCTTCAGCATCGGTCGGCAGCCTCGAACGGAATCATGGCCGTAAGTGCCGCGCTCACCCGGGGAGGTTGCCTCCGCGAACGAGCAACCATTCCCGGTGCGAGGGGCACCCACGGGTCCGTGGGCTCCGGCCAGAGGACGACCGACCGGCAATGATGTTCCCCAGCGATGTTTCCCTGCGCGACGATCCGCTCTCCGATCCATTCGGGGAACGCCTGCGCCCGGCGATCTGCATGAGCCGGCAGGTGCTCGGCGCCCGGTTCCGTTTCGAAAGCGACAGCATCGCCTTTCTCGAACTGGTCGAGGCGGCGTATGGGAGCCTCCCCGCGCAGCGCTTTCCCGGGCTTTCCCCCGAATTCCATATCGAACTGCGCGTGGTGCCGCGCGAGGCGGCAGCGGACGTCACGGAGCCGCCGCCGGTGCGCATGCAGGGTGGTCGGGGTTTGCTCTGCGGTGTCGTCGACGCGTCGAACTACATGGTGCTCGCGCCCGCGCAGCGCCGGGGGCTCATCGTCGTTTCCGAGGACATGCTCGCGTTCCGCTACCACGTGCGTTACGAACTGCTCGAGTTCGCCGTGTTCCTCCTCGCCCCGCGCGTGCTGAACCTGGTGCCGCTGCACGGGGCGTGCATCGGAAGGGACGGGCTCGGCGTGCTCCTGCTGGGTCCCAGCGGCGCGGGCAAGTCGACGCTGACACTGCAAGGCCTCGTCGATGGCATGGACCTGCTCGCGGAGGACAGCGTCTTCGCGCATCCGGAGAGCCTGCTGGCGACCGGGGTGCCCAACTTCCTCCACGTAAAGGAGGACACGCTGCGCTTCGTCGACGATCCCGCCGTGCGCGAGTGGATCCGGAAGTCGCCGGTCATCCACCGACGCAGCGGCGTCGCGAAGTACGAGGCGGACCTGCGCGAGCGGGACGCGTCTTGCGCGAAGGCTCCGCTGCGCCTCGCCGCTACCGTCTTCGTCTCCGGCGAGTCCGCCCACGGGCCGGACGACCTGCTTGCGCCGGTTCCCTGGGAGTTCGTCGCGCCGATGCTCTCGGCCGACCAGCCCTACGCCTCGGGACACGCCGGCTGGGATCGCTTCGTGCAGCGGATCAGGCGGGGCGGCGTCTACCGCCTGCGTCGGGCGCCGCATCCGCGCGATGCGATCCGGGCCGTGGGCGGGCTCCTGGACCGCGCCCGCCCGGCGGGCTGACGGCATGGCCGCCGGTCCGGACGTCCGCACCCCGCCGCCGCTGCGCGCCCTCCTGGACACGCTGCCGCGGGGCGATCGGCCGAAGATCGCGATCTACGTCGCGCTGTCACTGGGTTCGGCCCTGGCCGGCAGCGTGGCGGCACTGCTGCTCGTGCCGCTGGTGCAGCCGGCGCACGGCCTTTCCTTGCCGCGTTTCCTCCTGCCGGCACCGGACAGCGATGCGCCGGCGGCCATCTTCGCGCTCGCGACCGCCGTCTTCGCCCTGCTGCGCTGGCAGGCATCGCGTCTGGGCGCGCGGCTCACCGCGGGTTACGGCCTCGCACTGCGCCGCCGCGTGCAGGCGCGCCTGGTCGATGCGCCCCTTCCCGCGCTGGCGGACGCCACCTCGGCGGAGATCGCCAACGTGCTCACCCATAACGCCGAGATCGCGGTGCAGGGGTTCAGCGCGCTGCAGCAACTGCTCGTCGCCGGCAGCACCGCGACGGTGAACCTCGCCTTAGCCTTCTGGGTATCGCCGCCGCTGATGCTGGCCGTGCCGGTGTTCGCCGTGGCGGGCCTGCTGGCCTCGCGCGCCTTCGGCCGCGAACAGGCCGAGGTGGGCAGGGCCTATGTGGCCGGCATGACGCGCCTGTTCTGGCACAGCGAGGATCTGCCGCGCCGCCTGCGTCATGTGCGTTCGTTCGGGCGCGAGGCATCGGAGAAGGCGAGCTACGGCGAAGTCGCCGCCGGGCTGGCCCATGGTTATGCGCGCCAGCTCGAGTTGATCGCGTCCGGAAGACTGGTGCTCGAACTGGTTTCCGCTGCCGGCATCGCGGGACTCTTCATGCTGGCGCGGCGCTGGCACGGCATCGACACCGCGTCGCTGGTGGCCGTCTGCCTGCTGCTCGGGCGTCTGCTGCCTTATGTCGCCACCACGCGGCAAAGTTTCCAGCAGCTGCGCTCGGCGGTGCCGGCGATCGAACTGTGGCGGCGGTACATGGGACTGGCGACGCCGCGGCGCGCTGCCTCCGGTGCCGCCGAGTTGCCCGGCGCCGTGCCCGTCCATATCGAGCGGATGCTCGTCCGGCCGCCGGTACGCGGGATCGAGGTCGCGGACCTCGAGCTGATACCCGGCGAACTCACGCTCGTCTGCGGCGATTCGGGCATCGGCAAGACCAGTCTCGTCGACGTCCTCGCAGGCATGGCGCCGCCGGAAGCCTTCTCCGCGCGCGCGGGGCGGGCGAGCCTCGGCTTCGAGGCCTATCGCGCCCTGGTGAGCAAGGGTGCGTACGTCAGCCAGGGCGTCCGGCTCTGGCAGCACACCGTGCGCGAATGCCTGGCATGGGCGGCACCGGATGCGGACGACGCCACGCTGCGCGAGGCCCTGGCCGACGTGGGCCTCGATCGTCGCCTGGACGACAGCGCGGAAGGCCTCGATACCGCGCTCGCCGATGCTTCCAGCCGGCTCTCCGGTGGCGAGTTGCAGCGCCTCCTGCTCGCCCAGGTGATCCTGCGCCGGCCGCGGCTGGCCGTACTGGACGAGGCCACCAGCGCCCTCGACGCGGCGTCGGAACTGAACGTGCTGGCGGCGCTGAAGCGCCGGCTTCCAAGCACGATCCTCCTCGTGGTCTCGCATCGCCCCGGCGTCGCGGTCCTGGCCGATCAGTCCATCGCCATCGACAGCGACCGGGCGACGGTGTCGCGCCGCCCCGTTACCACCCCGGTCTGATCCAGCCGTTCGGTCTATTGTCTCCCGGCGGCGGTGGTCCTACCGTCGGCATCGCCTACAGGGGAGAAAGCCATGCGCACCCGGACCCGTACCGTTGCCTTCGTCGCAGGCATCCTGCTCTCGTTCGCCGCGGGCGTGGCGGGAGGCGCGGGCCGTCCCTCGTTCGCCGAGGCGGCCGCGCACCAGCGCAACGATCCGTGGCATGCCGACCCCTGTGCGCCGCACCGCCCGATCACGGGCATCTGCCGCATGCTCCGCCCGGTCACCGGCTGATACCCGCTTCGGCGTAGGATGCGGCAAGGCCAGGGTCACTCGGATTGGGGAATTGCTTGGAACAGGATGTCTGGGAGCGCAAATACCATCTTGCGCTCGAGCGGATGGAACGCGACGAGCGCGAATTTCGCGCCGTCGAGGAGCTGCTGCGCCGTCTGTCGCTGCGTCTCGCGGCGCTCGTCAGGCCGGCCGGCGGCGACATCGAGGCGCTGCTCGAACGCCTGACCTCCGAACTGCGCGGCACGCCGTCGCCCGCGTCGATCGAGCCGCTGCTGGAAGCGCTGGCCGAAGCCGTCACGCGGATGGACGAGGCGTTGCCGCCCGATGCCGGCGTGGATGCCGCCACCGTCGAGGCGCTGCGTGCCGACATCGCACGGCTGCAGGATCTCCTCGCCATGGTGAGTGCGCGTCTCGGCGACATGACCCGCTATCTCGCCGCCGAGCTGGAAGAAGCCCGGACGGAAGAGGGCGGAAGCCGCGAGCTCGATGCCCGCGTGCGCGAAGAGATGCGTGCGCTTGGCGAGAGGACGCTGGCCGCGGGCGACCTCGCGAGCCTGCAGGCCGAGGTGAGCCAGCGCCTTTCGCTCATCGACCGCCACTTCCGCGACTACCGCGATCGCGAGGATGCCAGGCTTGCCGCCTATCGCGACCGCGCCGAACGCATGCGCGATCGCGTGGAGGAGCTGGAAAGCCAGGCGTCCACGCTGCAGGATTCGCTGCGTCGCGAGCACGAACTGGCGTTGACCGATGGCCTTACCGGCCTGCCGAACCGGCTCGCGTACGAGCGGCGCATGGTCGAGGTCGAGCGCGAAGTGCGCGAAGGCGCGATGGCGTGCGTCGGCGCGTTCGACATCGATCATTTCAAATCCATCAACGACACCTACGGTCACGCCGCCGGTGACGCCGTATTGCGCATCGTCGGCCAGACGCTCGCGCGCGAGCTGGACGGCCGCGCCTTCGTCGCCCGCTACGGCGGCGAGGAGTTCGTGGCGGTGTTCCATCGCACGTCGCCGGCCGACGCCGAAACACTGGCGCAAGGCCTCTGCGCGACGGTGGAAAGGCTGGCCTTCCATGCGAGTTCGAAACCGGTGACGGTGACGATGTCCGGCGGCATCACGCGGTTCGAGGCGCACGAGCGTGCGGCGGATGCGTTCGATCGTGCGGATCGCGCGCTTTATGCGGCGAAGCGCGAAGGACGCAATCGCTGCGTGCGGCTCTGAGTCATAATGGCCCACCTCCGTTTCGCGAAGAGGTGACCCCAGCCCATGGAAGCCACGACACAGAGCCGATCGGATGCCGGTGCGGCAGCCAGGCCCGAGGCCGTCGTCGAGCGCGGCGAGGTACGTTTCACCGTGCTCACGCCGCGCCTCGTGCGCCTGGAGTGGAGCGCCGGCAAGGCGTTCCGCGATGGCCGCACGCAGATCGTCGTGCGCCGGGGCTTGGACGTTCCACCTTTCACGCTTGTCGAGGACGACCGTTTCATCGAGATCGACACCGGTCCGCTGCGGGTCCGTTACGAAAAGCACAGCGGACGCTTCGCCGCCGCCAACCTCGCCATCCTCGTCCGCCGCGCCGGCGAGGCGGTGACATGGAATCCCGGCGATGCCCAGAAGGCGAATCTTGGCGGTACCTACCGCACGCTGGACCGTTACGAGGGCGACACGTGGCAGGACGGCAGCAAGCTGCCGCTGGAGGACGGCCTCATCGCGCGCGACGGCTGGCATGTGATCGACGACACGGAAAGCTTCGGTATCGACGGCGCGGACTGGGTGACGGAGCGGCCGCCGGGGGAGCGCCAGGACCTGTACTTCTTCGGTTACGACCGCGACTACCGCGCGGCGCTGGCCGACTTCGCCGCGATCGCCGGCCCCCAGCCGCTTCCGCCGCGCTTCGTGTTCGGCTACTGGTGGTCGCGGTACTGGAACTACTCCGACGAGGAACTGCGCACGCTCGGCGCCCGGTTCGAGAAAGAACGCATTCCGCTCGACGTGCTCGTGCTGGACATGGACTGGCACACGACGCCAGGCTTGTCGCTGCGGGTGGGTCACGAACACAAGGACGTCTTCGGCGAACCCTCGGGCTGGACCGGCTATACCTTCAATCGCAGCCTCTTTCCCGATCCGAAGGCCTTCATGCGCTGGGCGCGCGGGCAGAACCTGCGCATCACGCTCAACCTGCATCCCGCCTCCGGCATGATGCCGCACGAGGAGCGCTACGAGGCGATGGCGCGGGCGCTGTCGTGGGATACGTCCACGCAGGCGCCCATCCCGTTCGAGGGCGCGTCGCAGCCATACATGCGCGCGCTGTTCGACACGGTGCTCGATCCGCTGGAAAGGCAGGGCGTGGATTTCTGGTGGCTCGACTGGCAGCAGTGGCCGGAGTCGAAGGCGCTTCCGGGCCTCTCCAACACCTGGTGGCTCAACCATGTGTTCTTCACCGAGATGCAGCGCGACGGCGACCGCCGCGGCCTCATCTACCATCGCTGGGGCGGCCTGGGCAACCACCGTTATCCGATCGGCTTCTCCGGCGACAGCGTGATCTCCTGGGCGTCGCTGGCCTACCAGCCGCATTTCACGTCCATGGCCTCGAACGTGCTCTACGGGTACTGGAGCCACGACATCGGCGGGCACACCTTCGACAAGAAGATTCCGCGCCCCGAGCGCCACCTGGAGCCCGAGCTCTACGCACGCTGGATGCAGCTCGGCGTGTTCAGCCCCGTGCTGCGCACGCATTCGGCGAAGGAGGCGAGCCTGCACAAGGAGCCGTGGCATTTCGGCCCTCCGTGCGGCGATGCGATCTTCGCGGCGATCCGCCTGCGCTACCAGCTCGCCCCGTACATCTACGCCGCGGCGCGCCACGCCTACGACACCGGGGTCTCGATCGTACGGCCCATGTACTACCACTGGCCCGAGCACGAGGAAGCGTATGCGTATCCGGGCCAGTACATGTTCGGCAACGACATCCTCGTCGCGCCGGTGACGGTGCCCGCCGGTGCCGATGGCACCGCGCCGTTCCCCGTGTGGCTGCCGCCCGGCCGCTGGTACAGCCGCGACGGCGCCGAGTCGTTCGAGGGCGGCGGCGTGCTCGAGCGGTCGTACACGCTCGGCGAAATTCCGATCTTCGTTCACCCGGGAAGCGTGGTGCCGCTCTATCCGGAAGGCCTGCGCGACCTGGCCAGCGTGCCCGATACGCTGATCCTCCAGGTGTTTCCCGGCGCCGAAGGCTGCACCTCACTCTACGACGACGACGGTACGAGCCAGGGCTACCGGCGCGGCGAATTCGCGCGTACCCGGGTGCGCAACCGGCGTGACGGCCAGGTCCACCGCGTCCACATCGACGGCATGGACGGCCGCTATCGCGGCCAGCCCGCTTCGCGTGCCTACGTCGTCGAGTTCCTCGACGCCGGCATTCCCGAACGCATCGAGGTCAACGGCGAGATCCTGCCTTACAGCGCCGAACCCCGGCCGCGTACGTGGCTCTTCGACGCAGCGTGGCTCTGCATCCGCGTGGACCTCGGCGCGGTGCCGGTGGACGAGGCGCAGGACGTCGTCGCCCGATTCGCGCCCGAGCATGCGCCGCCGGAAGGGCTGTTGCACCGCATGCGCCGCGCGAGCGACGCCGTGAAGTACCTCAAGCAAGTGTGGGGCGACGTCTCGGCGCTGCCCGACGACGTCGACCTTGCCGGGCAGGGCGCCCGCGTCCTTGCCTATGCCGTGGACGAAGGCGACGACGAGGGCAGGCCGGAGCGCTTCGCCGAGGCGGTGAGGGCGTTCGAGGCACGCTTTGCCGGGTTGCCCGCGAGCGTGGACGCGACGCCGATCGACGAGGCATTCAAGCGTGGATTCAACGACATGCTGGGACGCTGAGCGTTGCGCCGCCTCGCCGCCTTCCTCGTCGTCCTCGTCGCCTGCGCGGTGCACGCGCAGGAACCCGTCCGCGTGGGATCGAAGGCGGACAACGAGGGTGCACTGCTCGGGCAGCTCGTGTTGCAGGTGCTTCGCCATCAGGGTGTGCCGGTGATCGACCGCACGCAGCTGGGACCGACATCCATCGTCCGCCGCGCGTTGCTCAACGGCGACCTGGACGTCTATCCGGAGTACACGGGCAATGCGGCGTTCTTCTTCCATCGCGAAAGCGATCCGGCGTTTCGCGACGCGGGCAAGGCCTATGCGCTCGCCGCCTCGCTGGATCTCGCCGCCAATCGCCTCGTCTGGTTGACGCCCGCTCCCGCCGACAACCATTGGGCGATAGGCGTGCGCGGCGACGTGGCGAAACGCGAGGGCCTGCGCAGCCTGCGCGACTTCGCGCGCTGGGCGAACGGCGGCGGCGACGTGCTGCTGGCCGGTTCGGCGGAGTTCGTGGAGAGCGATGCGGCGCTGCCGGCTTTCCAGTCCGCGTACGGGTTCGACCTGCGCGGCGACCAGCTGCTCGTGCTGGCGGGCGGGGATACGTCGGCGACGATCAAGGCCGCGGCGGAAGGAATTTCCGGCGTGAATGCGAGCATGGTGTATTCCACCGACGGCGCGATCGCGGTGACGGGCCTGGTGGTGCTTGCGGACCCCGCGCACGTGGAGATGGTTTACCAGCCGGCTCCCGTGTTCCGCGAGGACGTGCTGCGGCGTTACCCGGGAGTGCGCGCGCCGCTCGAGGCGGCATTCCGCCCGTTGACCGCGGAAGTGTTGCGCGGACTCAACGCGCGGACGCAGATCGACGGCGAGGATGCCGCCAAGGTAGCCGAGGGCTACCTCCGTTCGCAGGGATTGCTGAAGTGAAGGCTGCCGCGCTGCCCGTATTCGTGCTCGCCTTCGTCGGCATGGTCGCGGCCTCCCTGCCGGCGTTCCTGCATGTCGCGCCGAATCGCCTCCTGTCCGGCGACGCGTTGAGTCCGCATGTAGGGTCGATGGCGGGCGCGTGGCTATTCGCCGCAGCGTGCATGTTGCTCGCCTTTCCGGGCAGGCGCGTGCTCGTGGCCGCCCTCGCCTGGGCCGGCCTGGTCGGCTTGCCCCTGCTCGCCGGCACGGATGCCCGCCTGATCCTCGCGCATGCCAGCCCCTTCGCAAGGGTGCAGCTCGGGGCCGGCTTCTGGGTCCAATGGCTTGCCGCGGCCCTGCTCCTGCTCGACCGGCTGCGCGGCATGCATCGGGCGGTGCAAGCCGGCGCGTGGCTTGCCGCCTTCGCTGCCGTCGTCCTGGCCTTCGCGACCGGGGCGTTCGACAGCCTGGCGCTCGTGCGCGAGTGGCAGGCGCAACGCGCGCCATTCGCGGCGGCGGCTGTGGCGCACCTGCGCCTCGCCGCGATCACTCTCGCACTGGCGCTCGCCATCGGCGCGCCGCTGGGATGGTGGGCGTGGCGCAGGCGCCGCGGCGACGGCGTGCTGGTGGGTGTCCTCGCCTTCCTGCAGACCGTGCCGTCGCTGGCTCTCTTCGCCTTGCTGATCGCACCGTTCGCGTGGCTGGCGCGCGCATGGCCGGCGCTCGGCGCGCTCGGTTTCGGCGGCACCGGCGCGGCACCGGCGGTGTTCGCCTTGCTGCTGTATGCCCTGCTTCCCGTGGTGCGCTATACCGTCGCGGGTCTCGACGCCGTGCCGGGCGATGCGCGCGAAGCGGCGCGCGGTCTCGGCATGAGCCGCTCGCAGTTGCTGCTGCGGGTGCAATTGCCGCTCGGCTGGCCGGTGCTGCTCGCCGGGTTGCGCATCGTCGCCGTGCAGACCATCGGGCTCGCGGCCGTCGCCGCGCTGATCGGCGCCGGCGGTCTCGGCCGTTTCGTCTTCCTCGGCATCGGGCAGGGGGCCATGGACATGGTGACGCTGGGCACGCTCGCCATCATCGTCATGGCCCTGGCCGTCGACCTTCTTTTCCAGGGGCTGCTGGCCCTCACGGAGCGGCGCGCATGATCGAGTTCGACCATGTCCACAAGCGTTTCGGCGAGCATGTGGTGATCGACGACCTCTCGCTGCGCATCGAGGATGGCGAGTTCTTCGTGCTGGTGGGGCCCTCGGGATCGGGCAAGTCCACGCTGTTGCGCACCGTCAATCGCCTCGTCCACGTCGACGCGGGATGCGTGCGCGTGGACGGCGAGGATGTCGCCATGCGCGATGTCGAGGCCCTTCGTCGCGGCATCGGCTACGCCATCCAGTCCGTGGGCCTGTTTCCGCATCGCACCGTGGCGGAGAACATCGCCACGGTGCCACGCCTGCTGCGCTGGTCGGAAGCCGATATCCGCGCGCGTGTCGACGAGCTCATCGAGCTGCTGCGCCTCGACGAGCCCGGGATGGCCGGGCGCTATCCGCATACGCTGTCGGGCGGCCAGCAGCAGCGCGTCGGCGTGGCGCGGGCGCTCGCCGCGCGACCGCGCATCGTGCTGATGGACGAGCCCTTCGGCGCGCTCGATCCGCTGACGCGCGAATCGCTGCAAGGCAGCCTGAAGGCGATCCAGCGCGACATGGGCACGACGATCCTCTTCGTCACCCATGACATGGACGAGGCCTTCGGTCTCGGCGATCGCGTGGGGCTGATGCTGGACGGTGGCCTGGTGCAGGTCGGCAAGCCCCTCGAACTGATTCACAACCCCGCCGACGAGCGGGTGCGCGAGTTCGTCGGCGGCACGCGTGCGCGCCTGCGCGAACTCGCCGTACGCACGGTGGGGGAGAACATGCGTCGCGGCGAGTCCGCGGAAGGCGAACCGGTGGAGGCGAGCGCCACATTGCAGGAGGCGCTGGGCGCGATGCTCGCTCAGGGCCGCGACCGACTGCCGGTACGCGAGCATGGCGTGGCCGTCGGCGCGATCGTGCTCATCGACCTCGTGGCGCGTGGCGCATGAGGGTTGTCGCGCCCTTGGCCGTGCTCGTCCTCTTGTTGCTGGGACTGCCACACGCGGCCGGGTGGTTCCACGCCTGGCAGCCACAACTGTCGCATCCGCTCTACACGCGTACGTCGTTCCTCGCCCTGACGCTGGCGCACCTGGGCCTCGTCGCGGCCGCCACCTCGGTGGCGGTGGCCGTCGGCCTCGGGCTCGGCATCGTCGCCACGCGTCCGGCGGGACGTTCGCTGCTGCCGACCGTCCGCGCGGTCGCGGTCATCGGCCAGACGGTGCCGCCCGTGGCCGTGCTGGCGATCGCCGTGCCCTTGCTGGGATTCGGTGCCGCACCTACCTTGCTCGCGCTGGTGCTCTACGGCGTGCTTCCCGTGCTTGGGCAGACTGTGGCGGGCCTCGACCAGGTGTCGCCGGCCGCGTTGCACGCGGCGGACGGCATGGGTTACGGACGCTGGCGCCGCCTGCTCGACGTGGAATTGCCACTGGCGGCGGGGCCGGTCATGGCCGGCGTACGGCTATCGGCCATCGTCGGCGTCGGTACGGCGACCATCGGTTCGGCGGTGGGCGCGACCACACTGGGCTCGCCGATCGTGGAGGGACTGGTGGGGAACAATCCGGCCTATGTCGTGCAGGGCGCGTTGCTGGTCGGCGCGCTGGCGCTGACGGTGGATGGCGCTTTGGCAGTTCTGGAACGTCGACTGCGCCGCGCTTTGTAGGAGTCGCCATGGCGGCGAGAAGCCTACGGGGCGATGAAGCGGCGAGGCATGGTCCCTCGCCGCTATAGCGGCTCCTACAAGACTACTGCGGCTCCCACTGGGTGGTTTACCAGATCCGCACGCGCTGCTTCGGATCGAGGTAGAGCTTCTGCCCCGGCTTCGGCTGGAACGCGTCGTACCACGGGTCGAGATTGCGCACCGTCTGCGCGCGGAACTCGCCCGGTGCATGACCGTCGCCGATCACCTGCTGGCGCAGCGCGGCGTCGCGGGTCTTCGTCCGCCACGACTGCGCGAAGGCGAGGAAGAAGCGCTGGTCGCCGGTGAGGCCGTCGATCGTCGGGGCCGGCTTGCCGCCCAGGCTCTCCTTGTAGGCCGCATACGCGATGGCGAGGCCGGACACGTCGGCGATGTTCTCGCCCAGGGTCTGCTGGCCGTTGATGTGCAGGCCGGGCAGCGGCTCGTACTGGTTGAACTGCTGGACCAGGCGCTGGCCGGCTTCCTTGAAGTGCTTCTCGTCGGCCGGGGTCCACCAGTTGGCGAGGCGGCCCTGCGCATCGAACTCGGCACCGGTGTTGTCGAAGCTGTGGCTGATCTCGTGGCCGATGACGGCGCCGATCGAACCGTAGTTCGCCGCCGGGTCAGCCTTCGGATCGAAGAACGGGGCCTCGAGGATCGCCGCCGGGAAGTTGAGCGCGTTCTGCAGGGGCAGGTTCACCGCGTTCACCGTCTGCGGGGTCATCCACCATTCGTCGCGGTCCACGGGCTTACCCAGCTTCGCGACCTGATGCCGATATTCGGCAAGTTCGGCGCGCTCGTGGTTGCCGAGCGGATCGTCCGGGCGGATCTCCAGCTTCGAGTAATCGCGCCAGGTGTCGGGATAGCCGACGCCGACCTTGATCGTGGCGATCTTGGCCTTCGCCTTTTCCTTCGTGGCCGCCGACATCCAGTCGAGCGTGTCCACGCGCTCGTCGAAGGCCTTCAGGATGTTCTTCACCATGTCCTGCACTTCCGCGCGCGACGAGGCGGGAAAGTACTTCTTGACGTAGATCTGGCCCACGGCATCGCCGAGGTCGACGTTCACCCGGCTCACGCCGCGCTTCCAGCGGTCGCGCTGCTTCGGCGTGCCGGTGAGCGTCTTGCCGTAGAAGCCGAAGGCGAGGTCGTCGTAGGCCTTGGGCAGGAGTCCCGCGGCGTTCTCGTTGATGGTGTGGAAGCGCATCCAGGCCTTCCAGGTATCCAGCGGTTCGCTGGCGACGAGGGAGGCGAACTTCGTGACCGTCGAGGGTTGCCACACGATGAAGGTGGGCTGGTCGTCCAGGCCGGCCGCCTTGAAGTAGGCATTCCAGTCGATGCCCGGCGCCTTCGTCGCGAAGGCGGTGCGCGGCCAGGGGTTGTTCGCCTTGTGGATGTCCTCGCTTTCGACGATGGAGAGCTGCGCCTGGGCGAGCTTGGTTTCCAGCGCGACGATGGCCTTCGCCTTGGCCGCCGCATCGGGCGTACCGGCCTGGGTCAGGATGGCCTGGACGTAGGCGGCGTACTTCGTGCGCGCCTCGACCATGTCCTTGTCGTTCTTCAGGTAGTAGTCGCGGTTGGGCATGCCCAGTCCGCCCTGGAGCAGGTACGGGACATTCTTCGAGGGATCTTCCAGGCCTTGCGTGACGAACAGGCCGAGCAGGTGTTCGGTCTCGAGGTGGGTCGCGTTGATCGGGTCCACGTCGGCGCGCAGCTGGGCACCGAGCGCGGTGGAGAGCTGGCCCTTGTCCTTGATGGCGTCGATGGCCGACAGCGTGGGTTCGAGGGGCTTCAGCCCCGCTTTCTCGATGGCGCCCTCATCCATGTACGCCTTGTAGTAGTCGGCGATCAGGCGTTCGTTGCTGCCCGCGGCGGGATGACCTTCGCCGGCGGCCTTGATGAGGTCCGCGTTCCGCTTCTCCGCCTTCTGGAACACCTCGAGGAAGACACCCGTGCTGGCCCGGTCGGCGGGGATCTCGGCGGTCTTCTTCCAGGCGCCGTTGGCATACCCGTCGAAGTCGTCGCCGGGCTGGACCGCGTGGTCGATGCCCTTGAGGTCGATGCCCGACGGCGGGGTGGCGAGGGCGGCCGTCGATGCGAGACCGCAAACGATCGAGGCGGCTAGGAGCCGGTGGATAGTGGCCATGGACGGAACCCTTGGTGATTGGTACGCCCACGATAGTCGCCGCCGTTCGACTTGTGTCCATGACCGATGGACTAGGCGCAAGGCCATCCCCGCGTGCCGACGAAGCGGTACGGGCGATGTGAGCTAATGGCCGTCCGGCCCCGCAAGGGGGCCGGTCTCGGGGCGAGTCGCGGGTCGCCCGGGCTCGCCCGACCATCCTTGGCAGATCTTTAGGGAGATCATTATGAACGCACGTTTCGAACTGACCGGTCCGCAGACCGATATCGCGAGCTATCCGATCTGGGCACAGGACATGGTCGCGTCCTGTGAGGATGCCCGTCGCGGTATCGTCAGCCACGATATGTGGACGGCCATGCGCGCCGCCACGCTCGACCGGCAGACTACCCGCAACTTCATGGTCGGGGTCTGGCCCGTGATCGAGCGCTTCCCCGGCTACATGTCGCACAGCCTGCTGAAGACCCGCTATGGCCGCAGCCCCGGCGACGACCTCGCCCGGCGCTGGCTGGTCCGCAACATCCGGGTGGAGCAGAACCACGCCGAATACTGGCTCAACTGGGCCGAGAGCTCGGGCGTGTCGCGGGAGGACGTGTTCGGCGCCGAGCCGCCCAAGGGCAGCCAGGCCCTGGCCGACTGGTGCGAGGAGGTGAGCCGCAACGACTCGCTGGCCGCGGGCATCGCCGCGACCAACTATGCGGTGGAGGGGGCGACGGGCGATTGGTCGCAGATCGTGTACGAAAGCACGACCTATGCCGAAAGCCTGCCGATTTCCGGCCGAAAAGCCGGGCTTCGCTGGCTTCAGCTTCACGCGGCCTATGACGATACCCATCCGTGGGAGGCGCTGGAAATCGTGTGCACGCTGCTCGGCGCCAACCCGCCGGCGGACCAGGTGGAACACATCAGGGAGTGTGTACGCCGCAGCTACGTGAGCATGAGTATCACCCTCGATCGTTGCATGGACGCGCTGGCCCCGGTCCGCAAGTGGAACGAGGCGGCTGCATGACTCGCAAGTTGGGCGCCAAGTAGCGCACTATCCGTCAGGTTCGGGAACAAGAGGATCCGATGCGCCTCGAGGCCAGCCACCAACAACCGTTGTCACGCCGCCTGAGGCCCCTGGCCTATGCGCTCGTGGTGGTCGTGGGGCTGGTCCTCACCCTGACGTGGGTCGCGTTGCAGACCCAGGTGACCCTCGCCGGTTTCCTCAACGGCGAGAGTCTCTGGTCCAAGGCGCAGAAACAGGCGGTGATCGACCTGGACGAGTACGCCGCCCATGGCCGGCCTGGCGATCTCGCCGGATTCCGCCGGAACTACGCGGTGCTCCTGGCCGACCGCGAGGCGCGCGACGCCATCGCCGGCGGCGACTTCTCGCATACGGAGGTCGAGGCCGCCTTCGCCCGGGGCGGGGTCATCCCCGAAGCCATTCCGGGCATGGTGTTCATTTTCCAGTATTTCTCCGGCATGCCTTACGTACGCGAAGCCGTGGCCGAGTGGCGTTCCGTCGATACGAGCCTCCTGGAGCTGGCGACCATCGCCGACCGCCTCGAGGAAGGCTACCGGTCGGGCTCCCTTCAGTCCGGCGACGCCACCGCGGAACGCGACCGCATCGCCGCACTGAACGATTACATCGAGCCGCGCGCCAAGGCCTTCTCCCTCGACATCGCCAACGGCGCCTCCTGGCTGGGCCGCGTGCTCTTCTTCACGGTGCTCGGGGTGGCCGCCCTGGCCTCGCTGCTCTGGCTGCGCATGGCCCAGCGCATCCTGGCAGGCATTCGCGGCACGGAGGAGCGCTATAGCCTGCTGTTCGACAGCGCGGCCGACGCGATCTTCATGGTGGACCGCGAGAGCGGCCACATCCTCGACGCCAACGACCGCGCGGCCACCTGGCTGGGCTGCGCGCGCGCCGATCTCACCGGCGTGGAACTGGCCAGCCTGTTCGTGGACGGCTCGCCGGAATCGGGCGAGGGACTCCTGCGCGACGTGAACGGGGGCACCCGGCCGGTGGAAACGCAGAGCAGCCTCGTCGCGTGGGGCGCGCGCCAGGTCTCGCAGGCGATCGTGCGCGACATCTCCGATCGCGTGGCAATGGAGCAGGAACGCAAGATCGCGGCCGAGGCGCTGGCCAGCATCGCCGAGGGCGTGATCATCGCCGACGCCGATCGCCGCGTGACGACGACCAACGCCGCGCACGTCAAGCTCACCGGCTTTCCCGCGCAGGCCCTGCGCCGCACGCGCTTCGACGCCACGCGCACCCTGGCGGACGGCCGGCCCCTGCCGCAGACGCTGTGGGACGACATCGCCGCGGGCGACAACTGGCTGGGGGAGGTGGAGAGCCGGCGCGCGGACGGCACGACGTATCCCGAACTGATGAGCATCAGCACCATCCGCGACCGCGATGGCCGTCCACAGCACTACGTGGCGGTGGTGTCCGACATCACGGCCCGCAAGGCCGACCGCCAGCGGCTGCAGCACCTGGCCACGCACGATCCGCTGACCGGGCTGGTCACGCGCTCCGAATTCGAGAGGCGCTGCGCGGAGGCCATTACGCGCGCCGCGCACGAGCGCGGTGCGGTCGCCGTGCTGTTCGTCGACCTCGACGCGTTCAAGGTGGTGAACGACAGCTACAGCCATGCGATCGGCGATGCCCTGCTCATGCGCGTGGCCGAGCGCATCCGCGCACAGCTCGCGCCGCACGACGTGGCGGGCCGCATCGGCGGCGACGAGTTCACCGTGCTGCTGGCGGACCTGCGTTCGCGCGAGGAAGCGCTGCTGGTGGCCGAGGCCATGCTGGCCGCGCTGGCACGGCCGTTCGACCTGGGCGATTACGAACTCTTCGTCAGCGCCAGCATCGGCATTGCCGGTTACCCGCTGGACGGCAACGATGCGGTGACGCTCATCGCCAACGCCGACGCCGCGATGTACGTCGCCAAGACCGAGGAGCGCAACGCGCTGCGCTTCTATACGCCGAAGATGCACGCCGATGCGCGGCGCCGCCTGAAGCTCGCCTCGGAGCTGCGCCAGGCGTTGTCGCGGAACGAATTCCAACTCGTCTACCAGCCCAGCGTGGAGATGAAGAGCGGCCGCATCGTCGCCGTCGAGGCACTGATCCGCTGGCGGCATCCCGAGCGCGGGCAGATCGCGCCGGACGAATTCATTCCCATCGCCGAGAGCCTTGGCCTCATACGCCAGATCGACCAGTGGGTGCTCGAGAACGCCTCCCGCCAGCTGGTCGCCTGGGACGAGGCGCGGTTGCCGTCGCTGCGCCTGGCGGTCAACGTCTCCGCGGGTTCGTTCGGCCATCCGGATTTCCTGCATGGGATCGCCCAGGCGCTGCGCGTGAGCGGCGTGCACCCCAAGCGCCTGCTCGTCGAACTCACCGAGAGCGCCATCCTGCGCCTGGGCGAGGATACCCAGCGCGCGATGCAGACCCTGCACAACCTCGGCGTGGCCGTGGCGATCGACGACTTCGGCACCGGGTACTCCTCGCTCGCGTACCTGAAGCTGCCGGCGGTGGCCTACCTGAAGATCGATCGTTCCTTCGTCAGCGGCCTGCCCATGAACGCGAACGACGTGGCGATCACCGAGGCGATGGTGGCCATCGCACGCAGCCTCGACCTGCATACGATCGCCGAGGGCATCGAAACCGAAGCCCAGCACGAGTTCCTGCTCCGCGCGGGCTGCCAGGAAGGCCAGGGCTTCCTGTATTCCCGCCCGCTTCCGCCCGACGAGATCGAACGCCTCCTCGCCCCGAAGGCCACGAAAGGCAAGCGCCTGTCGCTGGTACCGCCCAAACGCGCCTGATCTCACCTGTGGGAGCCGCTATAACGGCGAGAAGCCCACGAAGCGGTGAAGCGACGACGTATGTCCCCTCGCCGCTGTAGCGGCTCCTACAATCCGGAGTGGCAGTCTCCATGGGATGATGGGCCTCCTTCGTCCAAGGATCCACCGTGTCCACCCACGACCCCATCGTCTTCCTCTTCGACGTCGACAACACGCTCATCGACAACGACCGCTTCAGCGCCGACCTCGCCGCGCGGCTGGAGCGCGAACTCGGTGCCGAAGGCCCCGCGCGCTATGCCGCTGTCGACAAGCAGATCCGCGCCGAGGTGGGTTATGCCGATTACCTGGGTGCCTTGCAGAAACTGCGCGGCAAGGGCGGCGATCCCGCCTACATGCGCCTGTCGTTCTTCCTGCTCGATTACCCGTTCGACGAGCGCCGCTTCCCGGGCGTTCCGGAAACCGTCGCGCACCTGCGCACGATGGGACGCCCGGTCATCCTGTCCGACGGCGACACCGTGTTCCAGCCGCGCAAGATCCGCCGAGCGGGCCTGTGGGACGCGTTCGCGAATGATGTGCTGATCTACGTGCACAAGGAAGAGATGCTCGACGACATGCGCGCGCGGTATCCCGCGGACCACTACGTGATGGTCGACGACAAGCCGCGCATCCTCGTCGCGATGAAGAAACTGCTGGGCGACAAGGTGACGACGGTCTTCGTGAAACAGGGTCACTACGCGGCCGCGGCGGGCAAGGAACTGGAAGAGACGCCGCCGGACATCGCCATCGACACCGTGGCCGAACTGGCGAAGATGCGCCGCGAGGATTTCCTACCCGAGCGCTTGGCGAAACAGCTGTAGGAGCCGCTATAGCGGCGAGGGGACGTGCCTCGCGGCTTCATCGCTCCGTTGGCTTCCCGCCGCTGTAGCGGCTCCTACAGAAGAAGGCGCTCAGGCCTCGAAAGCGGCGCGCACCCATTCCACCTCGTCGCCTTCGAAGGCGATCACGTCGAAACGACAGGGGCGGCGCGCGTCCCGCGGATGCCAGGCCAGCCAGAGGTGTGCGGCGCTGACGAGCTTGTGCCGTTTGGCCATCGTGACCGAGCCCAGCGCACCGCCGAACGCGCCGCTGCGGCGAAAGCGGACCTCGACGAAGACGAGGGTCTCGCCGTCGCGCATCACGAGGTCGATCTCGCCGTGCCGACAGAGGAAATTGGCGTGCACGAGGCGCAGGCCCCGCGCCTGGAGGTACTCGCGCGCGGTGTCTTCGAAGCGGTTGCCGGTGGCGCGACGTGCCGTGGTCTTCTTTGCGGGCGGGGCCAAGCGAACTCTCCTGGTTCGCACCCGCCGGGATCAGCCGCCGCCGCTCTCGACGTCCGGGGCCGTGGCAGGCGCTTCGAGTTCGAGGCTACCCGCGACCGGTCGCGCCACGCCGTCGGCGAAGCGCGCCCAGATGAGTACGCGGCGCACGCGGCCGAACTCGTCCGCGACCAGCTGGCCGGTGGCACCCGGCAGGTAGCTGCCGGGGTGGCCGCGCATCCAGTCGATGTACGGCACCAGGCCCCATGCGTCCATGCCGAAGGCGAACAGGCGTGCGGCCACGCCGCGGGTCGCAGGCAGTGCGTCGTTCAGCGCGGCGCGGCGCGGCAGGCCCGGCTGCGCGTCGAACAGCCACGGTGCATCGCAGAACTCGACCCCTTCAAGATCGCGATCCGCCGTCGGATCGTCGCCGCCCCCGTAGATGTGCGAGGTGGCGAACACCGGTAGCGTGTTCTTCGCGAGGCGCAGCTGCGGGAGCAGCAGGCGGGCCTGCTGGGGCTTCATGCTGATGAAGACGCCACTGGTGGCGGGATCCTGGTCCACCGGCTCGGACAGCTGCGAGGCGAAGTCGATGCTCCCCGAATCGAGGGTCACCTGGCCCGCCAGCGTGCCGCCGCGCGCCTGCCATTCGGCCTTGAAGGCGTTGCCGGCGCGGCGGGCGAAGTCGTCGGTGGAGACGATCACGGTGGCGTTGCGCATGCCGCGGTCGGCCATGTGGTCGGCCACCTGCGCGCCCTCCGTTTCCGGCAGCAGGCCGAATTCGTTGGCGCCCGCGGGCGGAAGGTTCTTGTTGTCGTTCGGGTAGTTCAGCGTGAGCATCGGCGCGGGCAACGCGCCCTTGGCGAAGATGGCGGAGACGCCGTCGCGGTTCAGTGGGCCGATGACGAAGCGTGCGCCTTCGGCCACGGCCTTGTCATAAGCGGCGACGACGTGCTGGGCATCGTTGCCGGAGTCGTACACCGCCACCTCGGGGCGCGGTGCCCCGTTTTGCGCCGACTCGAGGTAGTTGGCGAAGAAGCCGTCGCGGATCGCCGTGCCGGCGCCGGCGAGGGGGCCGGAAAGCGGCAGCAGCAAGGCGACCTTGGTCGGCACCTTGTAGCCTTCGCGCACACCCTTGTCGCCGGTCACGGTGCCCACGGCCTGGTCGAGCACGGCCGGCGAGCGGGTCACACTGCCCAGCTGGGCCTGGGCCTCGACCACCCAGGGTTTCATCGGGTCGTCGGCGGGAAGGGCGCTACCCCGTTCCGCCAGCGGCTGGGCGCCGAGGCCGGTGAGCAGGGCGAGGATTTCCCTGCGGTTCTGCTCGCGGTCGATGCCGCGGAGCCCGCCGTCCAGTTCGATACGGGTCTGCGCCGCGCTCCAGGCATCGCCCGCGGCGGCCTGTGCCCGCGCGCGAAGTTCGGCGAGACGCTGGTCGATCTGTGGCGATACGCGGGCGGAAGGCTTTCCGGTAAGCGACAACGCCGTTTTCGCGTCGTTGTTCTTCAGGGCGATTTCCGCCCGGAGCGCGTCGACACGCAGGGCGTCCTCGCCTTCGAGCCGCGAGCGGCGGATATCGGCGACGATGGGTGCGGCGCGGTCGAGCGCGCCCTCCTGACGATAAGCCTCCGCCGCGAGCAGCTTGTAATAGTCGCGATGGCTGCCGTCCTGGTCGGCCAGGGCGAGGTAGGCCTGTGCGGCCTGGTCGAACTGGCCCTTGGTGTAGAGCGCCTGCGCGGCCTGCGTGGCCGCGCCCGAAGGCGGCGCCCCATGCTGCACGCCGCCTTGGGTCACGCAGCCGGCAAGGCCGGCGGAAAGCAGGAGGCCGAGGGTGGTCGCACGGATCGATCGCATCGAAAGATGTTCCTTGGCTGCACGGGCGCCACAGGACGCCGAAACGTCCGGATCATAGCCCATCGATTCGCGAGGCCGGCGTGAGGCGGGCCGTTTCCTTGTGCAATAGCGAAAGCCTGCTCCGTGTAGGAGCCGGCTACGCCGGCGATCCCGCGGCAGCGGGCAAGCTTGTCGCAAGCACCCATCGCCGCTGAAGCGGCTCCCACAAAAACAGCGGCTCCTGAACGGAGTCAGGCGCCGTAGAGCGCCTTGCGCGGCGCACCGGTGATGGCCGCCGCCAGCTTCGCCGCCTTGGCCGGGGGCAATTCGTCCTTCAGGATCGCGAACACGCGCAGGCCCTCCGCCAGCCGCTCGTCCTCGCCGGCTTCGCGCCCGGCGACCATCACCACGAATTCGCCCTTCTGCTGGTTCGGATCGGCCGCGACCTGGCGAACGAGATCGTCGAGCGTACCGTCGAGGACGGTTTCGAACATTTTCGTCAGCTCGCGCGCCACCACGGCCTCGCGGTCCGCGCCGAAGGCCCCGCGCATGTCCTCGAGCGATTCGAGGATGCGGTGCGACGACTCGTAGAAGATCAGCGTTCGCGCCTCGCCTGCCAGTTCGCCAAGGCGCGAGCGGCGCCCACCCGCCTTCGCGGGCAGGAAACCTTCGAAGATGAAGCGGTCGCTCGGAAGTCCGGCCACGGACAAGGCCGCCACGACCGCGCTCGGGCCCGGTACCGGGCTCACCCGGAAGCCGGCCGCCCGCGCAGCGCGGACCAGGCGGAAGCCGGGGTCGCTGATCAGCGGCGTCCCGGCATCGGAGACGAGGGCGACGTCGTCCCCGCCGCGCAGGCGTTCCAGGAGACCGTCCACGGCCGTGCGCTCGTTATGGTCGTGCAGGGCGACCAGCGGCGTGTCGACGCCGAGGTGCTGGAGCAAGGGCCGCGTATGCCGGGTGTCTTCGGCCGCGATCACCTTCGCCCGCCGGAGGGTCTCGATGGCGCGCGCGCCGATGTCGTCGCGATGGCCGATGGGCGTGGCGACGACATGGAGGGTGCCTGGGCGGGAGGGGGACATGAGGCAAGGCCGGAGTGAATCGCAGCCATCGATTCTAGCGCGCCTGTAGGAGCCGCTATAGCGGCGAGGGAGCATGCCGTAACTGTGGGAGCCGCTATAGCGGCGAGAAGCCAACGGAGCGATGAAGCGGCGAGGCATGCCCCCTCGCCGCTATAGCGGCTCCTACAGAGGCGGTTCGCGGCTATACTTCCCCACGGAGTCGGCCGGACAGTCGCGTTGCGCCTTGTGCGCATCGAGGAAAGTCCGGGCTCCACAGGGCAGGGTGCCAGGTAACGCCTGGGCAGCGTGAGCTGACGGCCAGTGCAACAGAGAGCAGACCGCCGATGGCCCCTCATAGGGGATCAGGTAAGGGTGAAAGGGTGCGGTAAGAGCGCACCGCGTGCGGGGCCAACGTCGCACGGCACGGTAAACCCCACCCGGAGCAAGACCAAATAAGGGAACCATGACGCGGCCCGCGTCGTTCCCGGGTAGGTTGCTGGAGCCTGGCGGCGACGCCAGGCCGAGAAGAATGACTGTCACGTCGCAAGACGCACAGAACCCGGCTTACAGGCCGACTCCTTTTCTTCCAGGTACCGCGGCGCCGCTTCCCCGGCGTCGCGGTCTCCTTGTAGGAGCCGCTATAGCGGCGAGAAGCCTACGCAGCGATGAAGCGGCGAGGCAGGTTCCCCTCGCCGCTATAGCGGCTCCTACACGTTCGCCTTCGGATGAATCCCCGTTCATTCCCCCCTGCGATTTCACATTCCACAAGCCTCTCGAAACGCGAAGTTCGTCGCAAAAAAACCCCACGATTCAATCACCTTCCACCAGTTCCTCAGAAATGGCTGGAAATAGCGGCGAAGGTGGCCTTTCTCCTTGATTCACAAGAAAAATTTCCTTGACAGTCTCAAGGGGCGAGACTATCGTGGGCCCCGGTGAGAAATCGTGGGATTTGGTGGGGCGGCCAGCAAACATGTTCCAAGGCGAGACAGCCATCACGGTCGACGACAAGGGTCGTCTGACGATCCCGACTTCGTATCGGGACGAGGTGGCCGACGTCTGCAAGAACCGTCTGGTCGTTACCTACAACCCCTTCGAAACCGGGTGCCTCTGGATCTTCCCGTACGCGGAATGGGAACAGGTGCGCGACCAGGTCAACGCGCTCCCCAGCGTGAAGGCCGTCCACCGTGCGCTGCAGATGAAGCTGGTGGGTGCCGCGGCCATCGTCGAACCCGACGGAGCCGCCCGCATCCTCCTGCCGTCCAGCCAGCGTGCGGCCGCCGGAATAGAAAAGAAGGCCGTCCTGCTGGGCATGGGCAACAAGTTCGAGCTTTGGAGCGAACAGGCCCACCTCGCGAAGATCCGCCAGACGATCGGCGAGGACGAGATCAGCGACGACATGGCGGACCTTCGGTTGTGACGACGAACTAATACGAGGTTTTTGGTGGAACGGGAGCGGGATGTGGCGACGGCGGGGCGCAATGTGCACATCCCTGTGATGCTCGACGAAGTGTTGGAGGGCCTCGCCTTGCGCGAGAACGGGCGCTACCTGGATGGGACTTTCGGTCGCGGCGGGCATGCCCGGGCGATCCTCGACCGTCTGTCGGCAGACGGCCGCCTGTTCCTCATGGACCGCGACCCGGCCGCCATCGCCGTGGCCGAAAAAGGCCTCGCCACCGATCCGCGCGTTTCGCTGCGTCACGACAACTTCGCCGCCATGGGCGAATGGCCGGCCCTCCAGGGCGGTCTCGACGGCGTGCTGCTCGACCTCGGCGTGTCCTCGCCGCAGCTGGACGATGCCAGCCGCGGCTTCAGCTTCATGGCCGACGCGCCGCTGGACATGCGCATGGACACCACGCGCGGCATCAGTGCGGCCGATTTCCTCGCGGAAGCCGACGAGGCCGAGATCGCCGACGTGCTCTGGACCTTCGGCGAGGAGCGCTTCAGCCGCCGCATCGCCAAAGCCATCGTGGAACGCCGCGCCACCGCACCGATCGCCCGCACGGGCGAGCTGGCCGAACTGGTCGCGCGCTGCGTCGGGCGTCGCGAGCCCGGCAAGAACCCCGCCACCCGCACCTTCCAGGCGCTGCGCATCCGCGTGAACGCCGAGCTGGAATCGGTGGAGCGCGGGCTCGACGCCGCGCTGGAACTGCTGAACGTCGGTGGCCGCCTCGCCGTGATCAGCTTCCATTCGCTGGAAGACCGCACCGTGAAACAGTTCATCCGCGGGCACGAGGGCCGGGTGCAAGGCAGCCGGCGCGCCCCGCCGACGGAAGCGAAGACCGCGCGCCTGAAGCCGATCGGCAAGGCGATCTTCCCTTCCGAGGCCGAAGTGGCCCGCAATCCACGCGCGCGATCCGCCGTGCTGCGCATCGCGGAGAAGCTCGCGTGAAGGTCTTCGGCGCCATCTGCCTCTCGATCCTGCTGCTGGCGGTCATCGCCAGCGCGATCGGCGTGGTGTGGACGCGCCACGAGAGCCGTGTGCTGTTCGTCGAACTGTCGCGCCTGCAGACGCAGAAGGACGATCTGGGCGTGGAATACGGCCGCCTCGAACTGGAACAGGCGACGTACGCCGAACCCGCCCGCATCGACGCCGAAGCCCGCGGCAAGCTCGGCATGTTCACGCCGAAGCCGCAGGACATCCAGCTGGTGCGTCGATGAAGGCCCGTTACGGCAAGCCCGTCGTACCCACCCGCCGCCGCGGCCAGGGTCCCAGCCCGCGCAAGCGCATGACGGTGATCGTCGCGCTCCTGTGCGTCGCGGCGTCGGGTCTCGTCGTCCGTGCGTTCGACCTGCAGGTGGTGCGCGAGCAGTTCTACAAGGACCAGGGCGACGCGCGCTTCCTGCGCGAAATGCCCATCCCGGTCTCGCGCGGCACCATCTTCGACCGCAACGGCGAACCGCTCGCGGTGTCCACGCCGGTCGCCTCGATCTGGGCGAACCCGCCGGAAGTGCTCGAGAACGAGGACCGTATCCCCGAGCTGGCGAAGGCCCTGCACGTCGATGCCGACGACCTCAAGCAGAAGATCGCGCAGCGCGCCGACAAGGAGTTCATGTACATCGCGCGGCAGATGCGGCCGGAAGAGGCGCAGGCCATCGTCGACCTCAAGATCCCGGGCATCGCCTCGCAGCGCGAGTACCGCCGTTACTATCCGTCCGGCGCGGTGAACAGCCATATCCTCGGCTTCACCAACATCGACGACCACGGGCAGGAGGGCCTGGAGCTGGCTTTCGACGAGTGGCTGGCCGGCAAGCCGGGCGCGAAGCGCGTTATCCGCGACCGCATGGGCCATGTGGTGGAAGACGTGGAGCTGGTGCGCGAGCCGCAGCCGGGCCGCGACATCACGCTTTCGATCGACCGGCGCATCCAGTACCTCGCGTACAGCGCGCTGAAGGACACGCTGGAAAAGAACAAGGCCGAGTCCGGTTCCATCGTCATGATGGATGTCCACACCGGCGAAGTGCTGGCCATGGCCAACCTGCCGTCGTTCAACCCGAACGCGGTGCGCGGCAGCACGCCGTCGGAACGGCGCAACCGCGCGGTCACCGACGTGGTCGAGCCCGGCTCGACGATGAAGGCGTTCACCATGGCCGCGGCGCTCATGAGCGGCAAGTACACGCCCACGTCGCCGCTGATCGAGACCTCGCCCGGCAGCTGGATGATCGGCGGCCACCCGGTGCGCGACACGCACAACTGGGGCACGCTCACGCCGACGGGCGTCATCACGAAGTCGTCCAACGTCGGCGCGGCCAAGATCGCGATGACGCTGGATACCGACTTCCTCTACGGCGTGTACAAGTCCTTCGGTCTCGGCAACAGCACGGGCAGCGGCTTCCCGGGCGAGGCCGCCGGTTACTTGCCGGTGGGACGCACCTGGAAGCCGATCGAGAAGTCGCGCCTCGCCTATGGCTACAACCTCAACCTGACGCCGCTGCAGCTGGCGACCGGCTATGCGGCGATCGGCAACGGCGGCGCGTTGCGGGAGCCGAGTTTCATCAAGGGCGCCGACAACCCGCCCGACCAGGTCGTATCGCCCGAAGTGGCGCACGAACTGGTGCGCATGCTCGAAACCGTCGTGGCCCCGGGCGGCACCGGCTACGGATTCGCCTCCGTCGCCAACTACAGCGTCGCCGGCAAGACCGGTACCTCGCACAAGAACTCGGTCGGCGGTTACTACTCGAACAACTACATTTCGCTCTTCGTGGGCATGATCCCGGCGAGCGCACCGCGTCTCGTGACGGTGGTGGTCATCAACGATCCGAAGGGCGGCCGTTACTACGGCGGCTCGGTGGCCGGACCGGCGTTCGCGCAGGTGATGACGGGCGCGGTGCGCCTGCTCGACATCCCGCCGGACAACGTCGGCCGCTGGTATGCGGGCGGACCCAGCCAGGGCGGGCTGATCGGCACGAGCAGCGAGCCACCGCCGCAGGCGGACGACAGTGCGGCGGAAGAGGTGGTCCCATGACCATGCGACTCGCCGACCTGCTCCACGGATTCGCCGCCGCCCCCGGTGCCGGCGACATCGTCGTTTCAGGGCTCGGCCTCGATTCGCGCGAGATCGCCCAGGGCGACGCGTTCGTCGCGCTGCGCGGCACGAAGGGCCACGGCATCGAGTTCGCGGCGAAGGCCGTCGCGCAGGGCGCCGTCGTCGTCCTCGCCGAGCCGCCGTTCGACGCGGTCGACGCCGGCGTGCCCGTCGTGGCCGTGGACGGCCTTCGCGAGAAGACCGGTCCCATCGCCGCGCGCTATTTCGGCGATCCCTCGGAAGCGCTCGACGTGATCGGCGTCACCGGCACCAACGGCAAGACGTCCACCGTGCAGTTGATCGCACAGGCGCTGGCCTTCCTCGGCCGCAAGCCGGCGACGATCGGAACGCTCGGCGCGGGCCTGCACGGCGCCATCGCCGAAGGCGAGCGCACCACGCCCGACGCGATCAGCATGCAGGCGCTGCTCGGCGAGTTCCGCGACGCCGGCGCCACGCATGTGGCGATGGAGGTCTCCTCGCACGCGCTGGAGCAGGGCCGGGTGAACGCCATCGCCTTCGATGTGGCGGTCTTCACCAACCTCACCCGCGACCACCTCGATTACCACGGCACGATGGAAGCGTACGGCGCGGCCAAGGCCAAGCTGTTCGCCTTCGAAAGCCTGCGCGCGGCCGTCGTCAATGTGGACGATCCCTTCGGCGTGAAGCTGGCGAAGGGGTTGTCCGAGGGCGTGGCGAAGCTGCGTACGTCCATGGCCAGCGACAGCACCGACAAGGACGCCGAGGTCCGTGCCGACATCATCGTGACGTCCGCCAAGGGCCTGTCGTTCAATCTCGTCACCCCGTGGGGCGCACGCACCGTGCGCAGCGCGCTGCTGGGTCGCTTCAACGTCGCCAACCTGCTTGCCGTGGCGGCGGTGCTGGGGGCGCTGGGCGAGCCGTTCGAGCGCATCCACGCCGCGCTGGAGTCGCTGCAGCCGGTGAACGGCCGCATGAGCCGCCTCGGCGGCGACGGCCGCAAGCCGCTGGTGGTGGTCGACTATTCGCACACGCCGGATTCGCTGAAACAGGCGCTGCTGGCGCTGCGCTCGCATACGAAAGGCCGCCTGGTCTGCGTGTTCGGCGCCGGCGGCGATCGCGACCAGGGCAAGCGCCCGATCATGGCCGGCATCGCCGAGCGCCTGGCCGACGTCGTCATCGTCACCGACGACAACCCGCGCTCCGAGGACGGCGATGCGATCGTCGCGCAGATCGTGGCGGGTTTCAGCCATCCCGAGACGGTGATGGTCGAGCGCGACCGCGCGCAGGCCATCGCCCTGGCGCTTGCCGATGCGAAGGCGGACGACGTCGTCCTGATCGCCGGCAAGGGTCACGAAACCTACCAGGAAGGTCCGGAGGGCAAGCGTCCCTTCGACGATCTCGCCGTCGCCCGCGAAGCGATGGAATCGAGCAAGAAAGGAGCTCGCGCATGATGCGCCTGTCCGCCGTCGCCCTCTGGACCCGCGGCCGCCTGCAGGGCGCCGACGCCGAGGTGACCGGCTTTTCCATCGACACCCGTACGCTGAAGGCCGGCGACCTGTTCGTGGCGCTGCCGGGCGAGCACGTCGACGCACACGACTTCGTGGCCGCGGCGGCGGAACGCGGCGCCGTGGGCGCGCTGGTCACGCGTCCCGTGGACGCACCCATCGCGCAGGTGATCGTCGACGACACCCAGCTGGCGCTGGGCGACCTCGCCAGCGCGGCGCGGGCACAAAGCGACGTGCGGGTGATCGGCATCACGGGTTCCAACGGGAAGACCACGGTGAAGACGCTTACCGCGTCGATCCTTTCCCGGCATGGCCCCACCCATGTGAATGCGGGCAACTACAACAACGAGATCGGCATGCCGCTGACCCTGTTGGCGATGCCGCCGGACACGCGCTACGCGGTACTCGAGATGGGCGCCGGCAAGCCGGGCGACATCGATTACCTGGCTGCCATCGCACGGCCCGATATCGGTCTCGTGAACTCCATCGCGGCGGCGCATCTTGAGCGCATGGGCACGATCGAAGGCGTCGCCGAAACCAAGGGCGCGCTGTACCGGTCGCTGCCGGCCGAGGGGGTGGCCATCGTCAATGCCGACGACGAGCGCTTCGCCGGTTTCTTCGCCAACCTGGCCGGTTCGCGCCGGATCCTCCGCTATGCGCTCGAGCATCGCGCGGACATCGGTGCCGACATCGTCGAGGAGCGCATCGACGGCACGCACTTCGTGCTGTCCACGCCGCATGGCGACGGTGAGGTGCACCTCCCCCTGCCGGGGCGGCACAACGTGGCGAACGCGCTGGCCGCCGCGGCGATCGCCGTGGCGCTCGACGTGCCTGTCGACCTCATCGTCGAAGGGTTGGAACACGTGCCGCACGTCGCGGGCCGCCTCGACCTCGAGCCGATGCCGGGAGGCTGGACCCTGATCGACGACAGCTACAACGCGAACCCCGGCTCCGCCGCCGCGGCGATCGACACCCTGGCGCTGGCCCGCGGCGAGCGCTGGCTGATCCTGGGCGACATGGCGGAACTCGGTCCGGAGACAGTGAAACTCCACGCCGGCATCGGGCGCCTCGCCCGCGAGCGCGGCATCGAGCGCCTGCTCGCGACGGGGCCGAAGAGCGCCGCGGCGGTCGAGGCGTTCGGTCCGGGCGCGCAGCACTTCGCCACTCGGGAAGACCTCATCGAGGCCGCCTGCGCGCAGATCCATGAAGGCGTCACCTGCCTCGTGAAAGGTTCGCGTTCCTCCGGCATGGAGCGGGTCGCGGCCGCGATGAAGAAATACGCTGAAGGAGCATCCGATGCTGCTTGAACTGGCGGAATGGATGGCTCGGCACTTCACGTCGCTGCATCTGTTCCAGTACATCACCTTCCGCGCGATCATGGCCGCCCTCACCGCGCTGGCCGTATCGCTGTTGCTCGGCCCCCGGCTGATCCGCCAGCTGGCCGCGCTGAAGGCGGGGCAGGTGGTGCGCAGCGACGGCCCGCAGACCCACCTCGCCAAGGCCGGCACGCCGACCATGGGCGGCCTGCTCATCCTCTTCGCGGTGGCCATCGCCACGCTGCTCTGGGCCGACCTCGGCAATCGCTACGTATGGGTGGTGCTGCTGGTGACGATGCTGTTCGGCGTCATCGGCTTCTACGACGACTACCGCAAGCTGGTGCTGAAGGACAGCCGCGGCCTCGCCAGCCGCTGGAAGTATTTCTGGCAGTCGGTGTTCGGCCTCGGCGCCGCGGTGTTCCTCTACCAGACCCATCAGTTGCCGGCCGAGATCGCGCTCTACGTGCCCCTGTTCAAGCAGGTGGCGATTCCGCTCGGCCTGTTCTTCGTGGTGATCGGCTACTTCATCGTCGTGGGCTTTTCCAATGCGGTGAACCTCACGGACGGCCTCGACGGCCTGGCGATCATGCCGAGCGTGCTGGTGTCCGGCGCGCTGGGTATCTTCGCCTACCTCGCAGGCAACAAGGTCTTCTCCGAATACCTGGGCATTCCGTCGATCCCGGGGGCCGGCGAACTGGCGATCTTCTGCAGCGCGCTCGCGGGCGCGGGCCTCGGCTTCCTCTGGTTCAACACCTATCCCGCGCAGGTTTTCATGGGCGACGTGGGCGCCCTCGCCATCGGTGCCGCGCTCGGCTGCGTGGCGCTGATCGTGCGCCAGGAAATCGTGCTGCTGGTGATGGGCGGCGTGTTCGTGATGGAGACCGCGTCGGTGATGCTCCAGGTCGGCAGCTTCAAGCTGCGCGGCAAGCGCATCTTCCGCATGGCGCCCATCCACCATCACTTCGAACTGAAGGGCTGGCCCGAACCCCGGGTCATCGTGCGCTTCTGGATCATCAGCGTGGTGCTGGTGCTCATCGGTCTGGCTACCTTGAAGGTGCGTTGAGAAAGCATGTTCGGCATCGGCAACAAGCAGGCGAAACGCCGTCAGGGCCCACGGGGGAGCTTCGACCTCCCGTTGCTCGTGGCCGCGCTCGCCCTCGCGGCGCTGGGCGTGGTGATGGTCACCTCCAGCTCGATCGCCGTGGCCGACGGTTCGCACCAGGGCGCGTTCTATTACCTGAAGCGCCACCTGGTCTTCCTCGTGCTCGGCGCGTGCCTCGCGGGCGCTGCCATGCGCACTGAACTGAAGACGCTCGAGAAGCACAGCTTCCTGCTCCTCCTGATCGGCATCATCATGCTGCTGATGGTGTTCCTGCCGGTGTTCGGCATGCGCATCAACGGCGCCCGGCGCTGGGTGAACCTGCTGGTAACGAGCTTCCAGCCCGTCGAGGCGGTGAAGCTGATCCTCGTGGCCTACCTGTCGAGCTACCTCGTGCGCCATCGCGAAGGCGTGGAGTACGAACTGTTCGGTGTGGTGAAGCCGGTGGGCGTCGCCGGTTTCATCGTGCTGTTGTTGCTCGCCCAGCCCGACTTCGGTTCGGCCGCACTGGTCGTCGCCACCACGGTCGGCATGGTCTGGCTGGCCGGCGCGCGGATGCGCAACCTGCTCCTGCTCGGCACGCCGCTGGTCCCCGCGCTCATCTATGCGGCCACCGCCGAGGACTACCGCATCAAGCGCCTCACGTCCTTCCTCGACCCATGGAAGGACCCGTTCAACGACGGTTTCCAGCTCACCCAGGCGCTGATCGCCGTCGGCCGCGGCGAATGGACGGGTGTCGGCCTGGGTTCCAGCGTGCAGAAGCTGTTCTACCTGCCCGAAGCGCACACCGACTTCATCCTGGCGGTGCTTGCCGAGGAACTCGGCCTCGTGGGCATCATGCTGGTGATCTTCCTTTATGTGGTGCTCGTGGGCCGCGGCCTGTACATCGGCCTGAAGGGCGTGGAACTCGGCCACCGCTTCTCCGGTTACGTGGCCTATGGCATTTCGTTGATGATCGGCTTCCAGGCGATGGTGTCGATCGGCGTGAACCTTGGCGTACTGCCGACCAAGGGCCTGACGCTGCCGCTGATCAGCTCGGGCGGCTCGTCCGTGCTGATGACCTGCGCGATGGTCGGCGTGCTGCTGCGCGCCACGTTCGAGATCAATCGCGCCGAAGATGCGCGCCAGACCGCCGTGCGCCTGCCGGCGAACGCCGTGCCGGACTCCGCGGCGGCGGCGGGAGGCATGGCATGAGCGCGCCGGTGCTGATCATGGCCGGCGGCACGGGCGGCCACATCTTTCCCGGCCTCGCGGTTGCCGACGAACTGCGTTCGCGCGGCGTGCCGGTCGCCTGGCTCGGTGCCGAGGGCGGCATGGAGACGCGCGTCGTGCCGGCGCATGGGCTGGATCTTCACACCGTGGCCGTCGGCGGCCTGCGCGGCAAAGGCATGAAGACACGCCTGCTGGCGCCGCTGATGCTCGTCCGCGCGCTGTTCGCGTCGCTGAAGCTGCTGCGCCGCCTGCGGCCGCGCTGCGTGCTCTCGATGGGCGGCTACGTGGCCGGTCCGGCCGGTGTCGCCGCGCGTCTCGCCGGCATTCCCCTCGTGGTGCACGAACAGAACGCGGTCGCCGGCTTCACCAACCGCAAGCTCGCCTCGTTCGCGAAGAGGGTACTCACCGGCTTCCCGAACGTGCTGCCGAACGCCGAGTGGGTGGGCAATCCCGTGCGTGCGAGGATCGCCGCGCTGGCGCCCCCGGCGGAGCGCTTCGCGGCGCGCAGCGGTCGTCGACGCCTGTTGGTGCTTGGCGGCAGCCTCGGCGCGCGCACCCTCAATCTCGCCGTGCCGCGTGCCCTTTCGCGTATGGCCGCTTCCGGCGCGACGATGCCCGAGGTGGTCCACCAGACCGGCGAGCGCGGCCTGCAGGAGGCGCTCGATGCTTACACGGAAGCCGCGGTGGCGGCGAGCGTCGTGCCCTTCATCGAGGACATGGCCGGCGCTTACGAATGGGCCGATGTGGTGGTCTGCCGCGCCGGTGCGCTGACGGTGGCGGAACTCTGCGCCGCCGGCCTCGAGGCCTTGCTGGTGCCGTTCCCGCACGCGGTGGACGATCACCAGACGGCGAACGCCCGCGCCATGGTCGACGCCGGGGGTGCGCGCATCGTCGCCGACGCCATGCTGGCGAAAAACGATTCCCCGGAGCTGCTCGCGAAGATGCTCGACGACCTGTTGAGCGACCGCGTGCGTATCCTTTCCGCGGCCAACGCGTCCCGTACATTGGCCAAGCCCGACGCCGCAGCAACGATTGCCCGTCATTGCATGGAGGTTTCCGCATGACGCCCGGTCGTTTGCGTGCCCACGAAGATTTCATGACCTCGTTCCGCCGCGTCCACTTCATCGGCGTGGGCGGCGTCGGCATGAGCGGTATCGCCGAGGTGCTGTGCAATCTTGGCTATAGCGTGTCCGGCTCCGACCGTGCGCCGTCGCAGACGACCGAGCGCCTCGCGCAGCTGGGCGTCGAAGTGCATATCGGCCACGAAGCGTCCAATGTGGACGGCGCCGACGTGATCGTCACCTCCAGCGCCATCTGCGCCGACAACCCGGAGCTGACCGCCGCGCGTGCCGCGCGCATCCCCGTCGTCCCGCGTGCGGAGATGCTGGGCGAACTGATGCGTTTCCGCCGCGGTATCGCCATCGCCGGCACGCACGGCAAGACGACTACCACGAGCCTCGTTGCCAGCGTGCTCGCGGAGGCCGATTACGATCCCACCTTCGTCATCGGCGGTCAGCTGAATGCCGCCGGCGCGAACGCGCGCCTCGGCACGGGCCAGTACCTCGTCGCCGAAGCCGACGAGTCGGACGGTTCGTTCCTGATGCTCTCCCCGGTGATCGCCGTGGTGACGAATATCGACGCCGACCACCTGGAGAACTACCACGGCGACTTCGCCCTGGTGAAGAAGGCCTTCAGCGACTTCCTGCACCGCCTGCCGTTCTACGGCATGGCCGTGCTGTGCATCGACGACGAAGAGACGGCGAAGCTGGCGCAGGACACGTCGCGCCGCATGCTCACCTACGGCATCGACAACGCGGCCGCCGACGTCACGGCGACGAACGTGCGCCAGGTCGGCTTCGAGATGCACTTCGACCTGCGCCTTCCGGGCATGGGCGGCACGTTGCCGGTGACGCTGAACCTTCCGGGCCGGCACAATGTGCAGAACGCACTTGCCGCCGCGGCGGTGGGCTGGCAGCTCGGCGTCGACGCCGAGGCCATCGCGCACGCGCTGGCCGGATTCCAGGGCGTGGGCCGCCGCTTTCATCGTCGTGGCGAGATCGCCCTCGACACCGGCAGCGCGTTGCTCGTCGACGATTACGGCCACCATCCGCGCGAACTGGCCGCCGTGTTCGCCGCCGCGCGCGGCGGCTGGCCGGATCGCCGCCTCGTCGTGGCCTTCCAGCCGCATCGTTACAGCCGCACGCGCGACCTCCTCGACGACTTCGCGAACGTTCTCGCCGAAGTGGACGTGCTGGTGCTCACCGAGGTCTACCCGGCCGGCGAAGCGCCGATCGCCGGCGCCGACGGCAAGGCCCTGGCGCGCGCCATCCGGGCACGCGGCAAGACGGACCCGGTGCTGGTCGACCACCCGCGCGACCTGCGCGACACGCTGCCCGCGCTGGCGCGCGACGGCGACCTGATCCTGCTGCTCGGTGCCGGCGACATCGGCGCGGCGGCCATCGAGCTGGCGAGCGCCGGCAACCTGAGGACTCAAAAGTGATGAGCAGTACACGCTTCCCCCGCACCGTGACCGACGCCGCCGACTTCGGCCGCGTCGCCGTGGTCATGGGGGGGCAGTCCGCCGAACGCGACGTGTCGCTGAACTCCGGCCGCGGCGTGCTCGACGCGCTTCGCGCGAGCGGTGTGGATGCCCATCCGATCGACGGCATCCCGGCACTGCTCGACGCCGTGCGCGCGGGGCATTTCGCGCGCGTGTTCAACATCCTGCACGGCGCGGGAGGCGAGAACGGCGAGCTGCAGGGCGCGCTGCAGTCGCTGGGAGTGCCGTACACGGGATCCGGCGTACTCGGTTCCGCGCTCTCTCTCGACAAGGTGCGCGCCAAGCAGGTCTGGATCGCGCTCGGCCTGCCCACGCCGAAGTTCAAGACACTGCCGCGCGGTGCCGACGTGCACGCCGCAGCCCGCGAGATCGGTTTCCCGTTGATCGTGAAGCCGGCCCTGGAAGGCTCCAGCGTGGGCATCACCTGGGTATTCGACGAGGCCGGGCTCGACGCCGCCGTGGAACTGGCCGGGCGTTACCCGGGCGACATGCTCATGGAAACGCTGATCGAGGGCGATGCGAACGAAGGTGGCGAGTTCACCGTCGGCGTGCTCGGCCGCGAAGTGCTGCCCACGATCAAGATCGTGCCGAAGGCCACGCAATACGACTACAACGCCAAGTACATCGCCGAAGACACCCAGTACATCGTTCCCGGTCTTTCCGGCGCCGCCGAAGACGAGATGGGCGCGCTGGCGCTACAGGCCTTCGACGCTCTCGACTGCTTCGGCTGGGGGCGTGTCGACGTGATGCGCGATCGCCACGGCAAGAACTGGCTGCTCGAAGTGAATACCGCGCCGGGCATGACCTCGCACTCGCTCGTGCCGAAGGCCGCCGCCGCCGCTGGTCTGGATTACCAGGCCCTGTGCTGGCGGATCCTCGAAACCTCGATGCAGCGGGGGGGTGCGAAGGCATGAGGGGAGCCGCTGCCACGCGAATCGTCGCCTGGGGCATCGCCATCACGCTGGTGGTGCTGCCCGTGGTCGGCGTGATGCAAGGCTGGTTTGCGGCGGGCCGCTGGCCCGTGACGCAACTCAAGGTCGAGGCGGAGTTCGCGCACGTCAGTGCCGAACAGATCCGCAGCGCCGTGCTCCCGCGCCTTGGCAAGGGCTTCTTCGCCACCGACCTCGAAGACGTACGCCGTTCCATCGGCGCGCTGCCCTGGGTGGAATCGGTGGAAGTGCGCAAGCGCTGGCCGGATACGCTCCTGTTGCGCGTGTACGAAAGGCAACCGTTCGCGCGCTGGAACGAGCACAGGCTGATCAGTCGCCAGGGGCTCGTGTTCGATGCCCCGGGCGCCGACCAGATGGGCGACCTGCCGCGTCTCAGCGGACCGGATTCGCGGCTCGCCGAGGTGGTGAGTTTCTACGCGCAGGCGCGCAAGGCCTTCGAAGGCAGGGCGCAGCTCTCGATCGTCGGCGTCTCGCTGAGCGAGCGCGGCAGCTGGAGCGTCACCACGGACAGCGGCGCCGAGATCGTGATCGGCGACCGCGACCAGGCCGATCGCCGCCTCGCCCGCTTCCTCGACGTCTACCCGCAACTCGTCGCCGGTCGGCATGGCGGTTTCGCCTATGCCGATCTTCGTTACACCAACGGATTCGCCATCCGGTGGCCGGAAACCGAAACCACGGCCACGCCCAAGGTCGGAAGCTGAGTCAACCCATGAGAAACAAGAACGACAAACAGCTCGTCGTCGGCCTCGATATCGGCACCTCGAAGGTGGTCGCGATCGTCGGCGAATACGAACCCGGCGAACCGATCGAGGTCATCGGCATCGGCACGCACGTGTCGCGCGGCATGAAGCGCGGCTCGGTCGTCGACATCGAATCCACCGTGCACTCCATCCAGCGCGCGGTGGAGGAGGCCGAGCTGATGGCCGGCTGCGATATCCGCTCGGTCTACGCTTCCATCTCCGGCAGCCACCTCGAAACGCGCAACTCGCATGGCACCGCGGCCATCCGCGACCGCGAGGTGATGGCGGCCGACCTCGAGCAGGTGCTCGAGGCCGCCAGCGCGGTCGCCATCCCGGCGGATCGCAAGGTGCTCTACAAGGAGTCGCAGGAATACCGCATCGACGGCCAGGACGGCATCCGCCATCCGGTGGGCATGAGCGGCGTGCGCCTCGAGGCCAGCGTGCACCTCGTGACCGGTGCCGCGAGCTCGGTGCAGAACATTTCCAAGTGCATCCAGCGCTGCGGGCTCTCGGTCGACGAGCTGGTCCCCGCCGCCGTCGCCAGCGCGAAGGCCGTGCTCACCGAGGACGAGCTCGAACTCGGCGTGTGCCTGGTCGATATTGGCGCCGGCACCACGGACATCGCCATCTACACGCAGGGCGCGATCCGCTACACGAAGTCGCTCCCCGTCGGCGGCGATCAGGTCACCAACGACATCGCCTACGGCGTGCACACGCCCACGGCGCATGCGGAGGAGATCAAGATCAAGTACGCATGCGCGCTGGCCCAGCTGGCCCACGCGGAGGAAACCATCCAGGTACCCAGCGTGGGCGATCGCCCGCCGCGCCGCCTCGCGCGTCAGGCGCTGGCCCAGTCGGTGCAGGCACGCTACGAGGAGATCTTCGAGATGGTGCAGGACGAACTGCGCCGCTCCGGTTACGAGAGCCTCGTCGCGGCCGGCATCGTGCTGACCGGTGGCGCGTCGCGCATGGAAGGCGCGCTCGAACTGGCCGAGGAGATCTTCCACAAGATGGTCCGCATCGGCGTGCCGCAGCACGTGTCCGGCCTGGGCGACGTGGTTTCCAGCGAATTGCATTCGACCGGCGTGGGCCTGCTGCTGCACGGCTCGCGCTCGAGCGGCGGCGTGCGTCACACCGGCTCAGCCGTCGGAAACGTCGGCAGCGTCGTGGAGAAGTTCCGAAGCTGGTTCACCAAGAATTTCTGATTTACCGGATTGCCGGTGCCCGATGGAATGGGGGCGCCGGGGCAAGAGGAAGGCCCGCAACCCGCGGTCGACAGGAGTCGGTCACGGGACATAAACCAATAAAACAAAAGTTCTGCGGAGGACGGGAAATGTTTGAACTGATCGAAAAACTGGCACCGAATGCGGTCATCAAGGTCATCGGTGTGGGCGGTGGCGGCGGCAACGCCGTGGCTCACATGGTGAACTCCAATATCGAAGGCGTGGAATTCGTCGTCGCCAACACCGACGCGCAGGCCATGAAGAGCTGTGCCTCGCGCACGCACCTCCAGCTCGGCGGCAACGTCACCAAGGGCCTGGGCGCCGGCGCGAATCCGGAAGTGGGCCGTCAGGCCGCACTGGAAGACCGCGAGCGCATCGAGGAAATGCTCGAGGGCGCGGACATGGTCTTCATCACCGCCGGCATGGGCGGCGGCACGGGTACGGGCGCCGCGCCGGTCGTGGCGCAGCTGGCCAAGGAGAAGGGCATCCTCACCGTGGCGGTCGTCACCAAGCCGTTCCCGTTCGAGGGTCGCCGCCGCATGCAGGTGGCGCTCAAGGGCATCGAGGACCTCTCCCAGCACGTGGATTCGCTGATCACCGTCCCGAACGAGAAGCTGCTGTCGGTGCTCGGTCGCGAAGTGACCTTGCTGAACGCCTTCAAGGCCGCCAACGACGTGCTGCAGGGCGCCGTCCAGGGCATCGCCGACCTGATCACGGCCCCGGGTCTGATCAACGTCGACTTCGCCGACGTCCGCACCGTCATGAGCGAGATGGGCATGGCGATGATGGGTTCGGGCACGGCCCGCGGCGACGACCGTGCCCAGGCCGCCGCCGAGTCGGCGATCAACAACCCGCTGCTCGAAGACGTGAACCTGTCCGGCGCCTGCGGCATCCTGGTCAACGTCACCGCTGGCCCGAACCTTACGATGCGCGAGTTCGACGAGATCGGTCGCGTGATCCACGACTTCGCTTCCGAAGACGCGACCGTGGTGATCGGCACCTCGCTCGACCCGGAGATGCAGGACGACGTTCGCGTCACCGTGGTGGCCACCGGCCTCAACCGCGGCGTGTCGGCAAAGCAGCCGATCCGCCAGCCGGTCCAGCAACAGGTGGAGATGCGCCAGCGTCCGCGGCCGGTCGTGCTGCGCACGGGTACGGGCAACGAGGTGGTGGATTACGCGCAGGCCGACGTCGCGCCGTCCGTCCGCTCCGAACCCGCGCCGGCGCAGAAGACCGCCGAGCCGGCCATCGACTACCTGGATATTCCGGCCTTCCTGCGTCGCCAGGCCGACTGACCGGCACTCACGCAAGACACGTTAAGGAAAACGTGAGGACGTTCCGGCATGAGGCCGGATCGTCCGGGGGTACCCGCCGCCGTCCCGTCCGGGCGGCGGGGACCTGCTGTCTCGTTACGGAAAAGCTGCAAGTGAGATCAATTACTTGCAAGTCCTTGAAAGGGCGGAGAATCAGTCGCAGGGCAGATGAGAACGACGGGCGCCTGTTGCTGAAGGAATAGTGAAGGCGAATGCTGGACTGTACCGTCCGGTTTGTTTATTCCGAGGTTAAGACTGTGTTAGCATGTCGATTACTCAAGGCTGCTGCCACAAGGTTCTGCCCAACATGATCAAGCAGCGCACGCTAAAGAACATCATTCGCGCCACGGGCGTCGGCCTCCATACCGGCGACAAGGTGTACATGACGCTTCGTCCCGCGGCGCCGAATACGGGCATCGTATTCCGCCGTACCGATCTCAATCCGCCGGTCGAGTTGCACTCGCGCCCGGAGAACGTCGGCGACACGCGTCTTTCCACCACGCTGATGAATGGCGACGTCCGCGTTTCCACCGTCGAGCATCTGCTCTCGGCGATGGCCGGTCTCGGCATCGACAATGCGTACGTCGACCTGTCCGCGCCGGAAGTGCCCATCATGGACGGCAGCGCGGGTCCGTTCGTGTTCCTGATCCAGTCCGCCGGCATCGAGGAACAGGACGCCGCCAAGCGTTTCATCCGCATCAAGAAGCCGGTGATCGTGCAGGACGGCGACAAGTGGGCCAAGCTCGAACCGTTCGACGGTTTCAAGGTGGGTTTCTCGGTCGAGTTCGACCACCCGCTGTTCAACAAGCGCAACTCGCAGGCCGAGATGGATTTCTCGACCACGTCGTTCGTCAAGGAAGTCAGCCGCGCCCGCACGTTCGGCTTCATGCGCGACATCGAAATGCTCCGCGAGCGCAACCTCACGTTGGGCGGTTCGATGGACAACGCCGTGGTGCTCGATGACTATCGCGTGCTGAACGAAGACGGCCTCCGTTACGACAACGAGTTCGTCAAGCACAAGATCCTCGACGCCATAGGCGACATCTACATGCTGGGCCACAGCCTGATCGGCGCGTACTCCGCGCACAAGTCGGGCCACGAGCTCAACAACAAACTGCTGCGCAGCCTCATGGCCGACGTCACCGCGTGGGAAGAGGTCAGCTTCAAGGACCCGGCGAAGGCGCCCATTTCCTACGCCCATCCCGCCCAGGCCGTCTAAGCGCCCCAGGCAACATGAAACACCCAAAGGCCGCGATCATCGCGGCCTTTTTTGTGCGCCTGCACCATAGTGATGCGGGTCACGTCCGGTGAATTTTATGTACATTTTCGGTGTCCACAGGGTTCATGCGTGCTATAAAGTTCGCCACCTCTCAGGGTCCGTGCGAACTTACGGACTTTAAGGGTGGCGCTAACTACAGGATTAATCGGGATTTTCGGCCTGGGAGGCCAAGTAAAGGAACAGATCCCGCAACGTGGGGTCGGAGAGTGACGCAGCAGCGACCCGCAGATGGCGGGCCGCCGAGGCGGAAAGCGGTTTGTGCCGGTCGGGGATGACTTCCTCGGGCGGCAGGGGGGCCACTTTCACGGCAACCGAGTGGGCTGACGCGCCGATGGCGCGAGCGGCGTCGAGGATTTGCGCCTGGTAAAGGCGCACCCGCGAAGCCCAGGCCGACGAGGGCGCAAGGAAGACGAGCCTGCCGTCGCGCAGGTCCGCGAAGCGGATCTGGTCGCATAACGGCGAGGGCAGCGTCGCGCGCAGCTGGCGGTCCAGGCGGTCGAGTTCGCGGGCCCTTTGGGCCAGCGATGCGACGGGCCCGAACTCCCCGACGGACTTGAGTCCGTTGGTGTAGCGGCGGGACGGGCTGGACGGCGGTGGCATGGGCCGGCTTTGACTATTCGATGTGGAACGTATGCAGATCATACTCGTGTCTCGTGGCCAGAAAGGGCCGAAAACGCTCGACCTGACCTGTCGGCGCCTGCGCTGCAAGGTTGTGGCGATCGCCCTGACCGGCTTCCTGGGCATTGCCGGGGTCGGTGCCGGCGTGGCCCTGGCGGTGGCCGGACCGAAGGCCCGCGTCCTTGGCGATATCGGCCATCTCGAGCAGCAAGTGGGTAACCAGGACGCCCGCGTCGCCGAGATCAGGCGCGATGCCCAGCGCGACCTGGACGCACTGGCCGTGAAGCTGGGCCAGCTGCAGGCCCAGTCCGTCCGTCTCAATGCCCTGGGAGAACGCCTGACCCAGGTTGGCAAGCTCGACGACGGCGAATTCAATTTCGACGAGGAGCCCGGCCAGGGCGGTCCTGAACTCACCACCGATACCCCCGCCTACACCATGCCGGCGTCGCTGAGTGAGAGCATCGAGCGGCTCTCCGGGCAGTTCGACAGCCAGCAGGCCCAGCTGCAGGCCTTGCGCGACATGCTGATGGACCGGAGCATCGAGTCCAGCCTGCGACCGACGGGCATGCCCGTGAATGGCTATATATCGTCCTATTTCGGTGGCCGCCCGGACCCCTTCAGCGGTCACGCCGCCCGCCACACGGGCATCGACATCGCCGCGCCAAAGGGTACGCCGGTGACCGCGGTGGCCGAAGGCATGGTCACCTTTGCCGGTCAGCGTTCCGGTTATGGGAATGTCGTCGAAATCGACCATGGCAACGGCTACATGACCCGTTACGCCCACAACAGCGCCATCGTCGCGCGCCCCGGGCAACGCGTGAGGGTGGGCGACGTCATCGCCAAGGCGGGTTCCACCGGCCGTTCCACGGGCTCCCACGTCCATTTCGAGGTCTGGTACCACGACCGCGTGGTCAATCCGCTGGCGTACGTACGCAGCCATCGCTGAACGGGCTTGAATCCCGGGGGCGCAGCCGCCACCCGGAGGTAAGGCGGGGGCGCCCGTAGTATGATCGTCCCTTCGTGCCGGCCGGCTTCGTGCCGTCCGGCAACTTTTTTCGCTTCAGATCCGGATGATCGATGTTCAATCGTGCCCTGACGAGTATTTTCGGCAGCCGTAACGAGCGTGTGCTGCGCGACCTGTCCAAGACGGTGAAGCGCATCAATGCCCTCGAGCCGGAATTCGAGAAACTTTCCGACGACGCCTTGCGTGGCAAGACCGACGAGTTCCGCCAGCGCCTCGCCGCCGGCGAGACGCTCGACAAGCTGCTGCCGGAAGCCTTCGCGGTCACCCGCGAGGCGGCCAAGCGCGTCCTCGGCATGCGTCACTACGACGTGCAGCTGATCGGCGGCATGGTGCTGCACTCGGGCCGCATCGCGGAAATGCGTACGGGCGAGGGCAAGACCCTGGTCGGTACGCTCCCGGTCTACCTCAATGCCCTGGAAGGCAAGGGCGTGCACGTCGTCACGGTGAACGACTACCTGGCGCGGCGCGACTCCGCCCAGATGGGCAAGCTGTACAACTTCCTCGGCCTGACGGTCGGCGTCGTGTACCCGGGCATGGAGCACGCCGACAAGCGCGGAGCCTACCAGGCGGACATCACGTACGGCACGAACAACGAATTCGGGTTCGATTACCTGCGCGACAACATGGCGCTCAGCAAGGAACAGCGCAACCAGCGCGGCCTGAACTACGCCATCGTCGACGAGGTCGATTCCATCCTGATCGACGAGGCGCGCACGCCGCTGATCATCTCCGGCCCGGCCGAGGATTCCCCGCAGCTGTATATCGCGGTGAACAAGGTGGTGCCGCACCTCTCGCGACAGGAAAAGGAAGACGGCCCCGGCGACTATTTCGTCGACGAGAAGCAGAAGCAGGTGCACATGTCCGAAGAGGGCATGGAGCACGCCGAGCAGCTGCTGCGCGACGCGGGCGTCATCGACCCGGATAGCGGCCTGTACGACTCGAAGAACCTCGCCGTCGTCCACCATATGAACGCGGCGCTGCGCGCCAACGCCATCTACCAGCGCGACGTCGACTACATCGTGCGCGACGGCGAAGTCATCATCGTCGACGAGTTCACCGGCCGTACCCTGGCCGGCCGCCGCTGGTCGGACGGCCTGCACCAGGCGGTCGAGGCGAAGGAAGGCGTGCCGATCCAGCGCGAGAACCAGACCCTCGCGACGGTCACGTTCCAGAACCTGTTCCGCATGTACAAGAAGCTGGCCGGCATGACCGGTACGGCCGATACGGAAGCCTACGAATTCCAGACGGTCTATGGCCTGGAAGTGGTGGTCATCCCCACGCACAAGCCGATGATCCGAGCCGACAATCCCGATTCGGTGTTCCTCGGTCCGGACGCCAAGTACAAGGCGGTCATCGCCGACATCAAGGCCTGCCACGAGCGTGGCCAGCCCGTGCTGGTGGGCACCGCGTCCATCGACGTGTCCGAACTCGTCTCTGGCCTGCTCCGCAAGGAACATATCGCGCACGAGGTTCTCAACGCGAAGCAGCACGAGCGCGAAGCGCACATCGTCGCCCAGGCCGGCGCGCCGGGTGCGGTGACCATTGCGACGAACATGGCCGGCCGCGGTACCGATATCGTGCTTGGCGGCAGCCTCGAGGCCGCGCTGGCGGCATTGCCGGAAGGCGCCACCGAGGCCGAGCGCGCGAAGGCACGCGAGGAATGGAAGAAGCGCCACGAGCAGGTGCTCGCGGCCGGCGGCCTGCACATCATCGGCACCGAGCGTCACGAATCCCGTCGTATCGACAACCAGCTGCGCGGCCGTTCCGGTCGCCAGGGCGATCCGGGTTCCTCGCGCTTCTACCTGTCGCTGCAGGACAACCTCATGCGCATCTTCGGCGGCGAGCGCATCGGCCGCTGGATGCAGATGTTCGGCATGAAGGAAGACGAGGCGCTGGAAGACCGCCTCATCACGCGTCAGATCGAAAAGGTGCAGCGCAAGGTCGAACAGCACAACTTCGACATCCGCAAGAACCTCCTCGAGTTCGACGACGTCGCCAACGACCAGCGCAAGGTGATCTACGCGCAGCGCGACGAGCTGCTCGAGATCGACGATATCTCCGACACGATCAACGACATCCGCCAGGACGTCGTGACCGGCCTCGTGCGCAAGCATGTTCCGGCGGACAGCATCGACGACCAGTGGGATATCGCCGGCCTCGATCGCGAACTGGCCAGCGAACTGAACCTCCGCCTCGACGTGGCGCACTGGCTGGAAGGCCGGAAGGACGCGGACGCCGACAGCATCCTCGAGCACGTCCGCGACGCCGTCGATGCGCTGTTCGCCGAGAAGGAAGCGCAGATCGGTGCCGAGACGATGCGTTCGCTCGAGAAGCACGTGATGCTCTCGGTCGTCGACAACGCCTGGAAGGAGCACCTCGCGAGCATGGATTACCTGCGTCAGGGTATCTATCTGCGCGGTTACGCGCAGAAGCAGCCGAAGCAGGAGTTCAAGCGGGAGTCCTTCGAACTGTTCGCCGAGATGCTCGAGCGGATCAAGGGCGAGGTGGTGCAGATGCTCGCACGCCTTCGCATCCGCAGCGAGGAAGAAGTCGCCGCGATGGAAGCCGAGCAGCAGCGCATGGCGGAAGCCCAGCGCCTGCAGTTCCAGCACGCCGACGCGCAGGCGATGGGCGCCCAGGCTGGCGACGGCGCCGAAGTCGCCCAGGCGATGGCTCCGGTGTTCAACGAAGGTCCGAAAGTGGGACGCAACGACCCCTGTCCCTGTGGGTCGGGCAAGAAGTACAAGCACTGCCACGGGCAGCTGAGCTGATAAGGAAAAACCCGCCGGAAGGCGGGTTTTTCCTTGGGGGATTCAGTCGCCGCCGCCCTTGGGCTTCTGCCGGTAGGGTTCCGCGTCGACGGTGACGTAGACCGGCTCGGGCGAATCCAGGCGCATGGCGGTGAGCTGCCCGCCCCAGACGCAGCCGGTGTCGATGGCATACACACCGAGGCCCGCGAAGCGGCCCAGTGCCGACCAATGGCCGCAGACGATCTTCGTCTCGCGACGGCGCACGCCCGGCACCTCGAACCACGGATACAGACCGGGCTTCTGCGTTCCCGGCACGCCCTTGCCCTCGAAATCGATACGGCCGTTGACGTCGCAGTAGCGCATGCGCGTGAGCGTGTTGATGGTGGCGCGATGACGTTCCACGCCCTGCAGGCGGTTGTTCCAGCCGGGCGGCCGATTGCCGAACAGGTTCTTCAGCAGGCGCTGGTGGCGGGGGCCGCCCAGTTCCCGTTCCACCTCGAGGGCGGCACGCTGCGCCTGGCGCAAGGTCCAGATCGGCGCGAGGCCGGCGTGGACCATCGTCCAGCCCAGGGTCTCGTCATGGTGCAGCAGCTTCTGCATGCGCAACCATTCGAGGAGCACGGGTGCGTCGTCGGCGAAGAGCACTTCGCGCAGTTCCGGGTTCACCCGGGCCTGCGCGTCCTCGCGACGCTGGCCGATCGCCAGGAGCGAGAGATCGTGGTTGCCGAGCGTGATGATCGTCTGCTCGCGCAGGGAATGGATGAGCCGCAGCGTCGCCAGCGACTCGCCACCGCGGTTCACCAGGTCGCCGCAGAACCACAGCTTGTCGGCGCCCGGATCGAAACGGAGCTTGTCCAGCAAGCGCTGGAGTTCGGGGTAGCAACCTTGAACGTCGCCGATCGCGTAGACGGCCATCAGTCCTGTTGCTCCGTGATGCCGTTCCCGGCGTGCGCGCAGTCCATGGTTTCGATCCTAGTGGAGCGTGCGTGGGATCGAAAGCACGAAAGCGGGTATCGGCGCATCGAAATGCGTGCCGTCGTCGGCCACCATGCGGTAGCTGCCTTCCATCGTGCCTACCGCCGTCTCGAGGACGGCGCCGGATGTGTACTCGAACGAGTCGCCAGGCCGCATCCACGGCTGTTCGCCGACGACACCGTCGCCGCGTACTTCCTCGACCTTGCCGTTCGCATCGGTGATGACCCAGTGCCGCGTAAGCAACTGGGCGCCGGTCTGGCCGGCGTTGCGCAGCGTGATCGTGTAGGCGAACACGTAGCGGTTATCGGTCGGTTGCGATTGGTCGGGAACGAAGCGGGTTTCGACCTCCACGTCGATCGTGTAGGGGGATTTCGAGTTCATGAAGGGATTGTCGGGGACGGGGAGGGGGTGGGCAAGTGTGCCCCGAAAACGCGCTCACATCACGTTCGCGAGTTTCACGAAATCCCCGGGAGCCAGCGTTTCCGCGCGCGCGCGCGGATCGATGCCCAGATCGCGGATGGCGGCCTCCCCGACCAGGCCCTTCAGGGTGTTGGACAGGGTCTTGCGGCGCATCGCGAAGGCGGCCTTCACGACAGCGTGAATTTTCGCGGGATCGGCCTGCGGCAGTTGCTCCGGGGGCAGGGGAACCAGCCGCACGACGGCCGAGTCGACCTTCGGCGGCGGCCGGAAGGCGCCTGGGGGCACCGTGAAGAGAGGCGTCACGCGGCAGGCCAGCTGCAACATGACACTGAGGCGGCCGTATACCTTGCTGCCGGGCTCCGCCGCCATGCGGTCCACGACTTCCTTCTGCAACATGAAGTGCATGTCCTGGATGGCGGCCGCGTGTTCCACGCAATGAAACAGGATGGGGCTGGAAATGTAATAGGGCAGGTTGCCGGCGACGCGCAGGCGTTCCGCTCCCAGTTCCCGCGCCAGCGCGCCGAAGTCGACCTTGAGCACGTCGGAATGGACGATGCGCAGGTCGCCGATCGGTGCCGCGCGCTCCTGCAGACCGGGGATGAGGTCGGTGTCCAGCTCGATCGCGGTCATTTTCTTCGCGACGGCGAGCAGGGGCATCGTCATGGCGCCTTCGCCGGGGCCGATCTCGACGAGCGTGTCGCCGTCCTTCGGCGCGATCGACGACACGATGCGATCGATATAGCGCTTCTCGTGCAGGAAGTGCTGGCCGAAGCTTTTCTTGGGACGTGCGTTCATGACTGGCTGCGGTGCCTGACGAGGTCGGTGGCGAGCCGCGCGGCCGCGAACAGGCTGGCGGGGCTCGCCTTACCCGTGCCGGCGAGATCGAGCGCGGTCCCATGGTCCACCGAGGTGCGGATGAAGGGCAGGCCGAGGGTGACGTTCACCGTGCTGTCGAAGGCTTCGCTCTTCAGCACCGGCAGGGCCTGGTCGTGGTACATCGCCAGCACGGCGTCGTAGCGGCCGCGCATCGCGGGCACGAAGGCGGTGTCGGCCGGCAGCGGTCCGAGCAGATCCATAGCTTCGCCGCGCAGCCGCTCCAGCAGCGGGCCGATGGTTTCGATCTCCTCGCGGCCCATGTGGCCGCCTTCGCCTGCGTGCGGGTTGAGGCCGAGCACGGCGATGCGCGGGTGGGCGATGCCGAACTGTGAGGCGAGGGCGCTTCCGACGATCCGCAGCGTGCGCTCGAGCAGGGCGGGCGTTATCGCGGCGGGTACGGCGGACAGTGGAAGGTGGGTGGTGGCCAGGGTGACCCGGAGGTCCGGGCTGGCGAGCATCATCACCACGTCCGCGGAAGCGCGTTCGGCGAAGAATTCGGTGTGCCCGCTGAACGGAATGCCGGCCTCGTTGATGCTGGATTTCTGCACCGGCCCGGTGACCACGGCGTCGAAGTCCCCGGCGAGGCAGCCATCGGCTGCCGCGGCCAGCATGTCGAGCACGTGCCGCGCATTGCGCGGATCGGGCCGGCCCGGCGCCTCCCTGTTTCCGAGGGCGAGGTGGCGCACACGGATCCGGCCGGCCGGGCGGGACGCGATGCGCGTGCCGTCGTCGTCGAGGATGTCCAGCTCGAGGCCGCAGGCGATCGCGGCGCGCCGCAGCAGGTCGCGATCGGTCACCGCGACGAGGTCGGCGGCGATGTCGCTGGCCGCCAGGCGGGCGAGGAGCTCGGGTCCCACCCCGGCAGGCTCACCGGCGGTGACGGCGAGCCTTGGCAGGGTGGTCGCGTTCATCGGGGCTTACGGAGTGGCCGCAGCCTGCTTGTCGTCAGGATTCTTCAGTTCCGGCACGCGGATGTCCACGAACGAGGTCGAGCGCAGCTCGCGCAAGTAATTCTCGTACGCTTCGTCCGCCTTGCGGTTGCCGATGGCCTGACGGGCCTGGTCCCGCTGGAGCTGCTCGGTGAGATCGCTCTGCCGCGAGCCGAGGCGCTGCAGGACGATCCAGCCGGCTTCGGTCTGGATGGGGTGCGAGACCTCGTTGTCCTTCAGCTGGTCGATCTGGGAGGCGATGGCCTGACCCCAGGCGTCCTTGGCGAACCAGCCCATGTCACCGCCGTTGTTCGCCGTCGTCGTGTCCTTGGATTCGTCCTTGGCGAGCTTCGCGAAGTCTTCCTTCTTGTCGACGATGCGCGTGTAGAGGTCGTTCGCCTTCTTCTCGGCCTGCTCCGGCGTGACGATCTCGGAGGGTTTGATGAGGATCTGGCGCGCGTGGTATTCGGTGACGATCTGCCGGCCCGGCTGGCGGGTTTCCACCAGCTTCAGGATGTGGAAGCCGGTAGGGCCGCGCAGGGCGGGGGTGGTTTCGCCCGCCTTCAGCGAGGACACCGCATCGGCGAACGCCGGCGGCACCTCGTCGAGGCGGCGCCAGCCCAGGTCGCCGCCTTCCAGCGCGTCCGGGGCGTCGGAGAAACGGATGGCCGCCGCGTTGAAATCCATGCCGCCCTGGATGGCCTTGATGGCCTCCTCGGCCTTGGCCTGGGCCTGGGCGATGTCGTTGGCGTCACCGCCGGAAGGGGTGCTGATCTGGATGTGCGCGAGGTGGACCTCCCCGGCCTTGTAGGTGGGGCTGGCCAGCAGGTTGTTCACCTCCGCGTCGGTCACGGTCACCTGATCGCGGACGACGCTCTCGTGCAGCTTCTGGGCGATGATCTGGTCGGCCAGCTGCTGGCGGAAAGCCGCATAGCTGTAGCCGTCCTGCTCCACCGCCGCGCGCAGCTGGTCGAGGCTCATCTTGTTTTGCTGCGCCACGTTGCCGGCGGCCTGGTCCACGTCCTGGTCGGACACGCGGATGCCCTGGTCGTTGGCGCGCTGGACCTGCAGGCGAGTGAGGATGAGGCGCTCGAGGACCTGGCGAGCCAGCACGTCCTTGGGCGGCAACTGGCCCGGGTTGGACGCGTACTGACGGACGATGGCGTTGATGGCTTCGTCCAACTCGCTCTGCAGGATGACGTCCTCTTCCACGACCGCGACGATGCGGTCGAGCGAGCCATTGCCCACGCTCATCCCCTGCGAGGGCTGGGCCGAGGGCAGCAGCTGGGCGTGGGCGGGAGGCACGGCCACCACGAGGGAGGCGGCCAGCAGGGAATAGGCGAGGATCTGCTTCATCGAGTAGGGAGCCCGGGGCGCATGCCCCACTATTGATAGCCAAGGATAGCACGGCGCAGATAGGCGCCCGATTGCGGGTTGAGCGAGCCCAAGCCCTTGAATTCAACCTCGAACATGATCGCGTTGTCGGTCTTTCGCAGGTAATCGTGGACATAGTGCCGGCCGAGCACGCGGAAGGCGACGCAGCAGCTGTCGTATTCCACGCCCGCGGCGGCCTCCAGCGTCCGGTGCGAGTAGGTGAACGACTGGAATGTGCGACCGTCATACGTGACCGGCAGGACATCGCGCCGGGCAAAGACCCACCGGGCCAGCGCGCGCCACCGTTCCGAGAGCGGAAAGACCACCGAAGTGTCGAATTGTTCCATCACGTTCCGGCGATAGCGGTACGAGAAGTTGAAAATGCCGTCGCCCTTGATCCGTCGCTGGATCTGGACGGTCGCCAGATCGGTGTCCCGGCCTCGCTCGAACGCCTCGCCCTTGTCGTTCAGGTAAGGATTCGGCTGCTTGTTCGGGTTCCATTGGTAGGAGCTGTTCAGGCGCCACCTGTCGTTGAGCTGGATACCGAGCTGGGCCACGTAGTCCGATCGGCCAAAGTCGGTCGGCGCCACCCCGGGCATCTGCACCTTCTGGTCGCTGAAATACTTGATCTGGCCGATGCTCGCCGAGAGCCGTTCCACGCCGTTGTCGTCGAGCAGCCGCGTCGTCAGCGCAGCCGTGAGGTTGTTGGCATCCATCTGCCGGTCGGCACCCGAGAACCTGTTCGTGGTGAACAGCTGCCAGAAGTCGAACGACATCACGTTGGTGTCGAAGGTCGGCAGGTCGTTCTGGTTGCGGTACGGGACGTACAGGTAATACAGGCGCGGCTCGAGCGTCTGCGTGTAGTTGTTTCCGAACAGGCTGGTCGAGCGGTCGAAGATCAGGCCGGCATCGAGGCTGCCGATGGGTAGCGATCGCGAAGGACTCTGCTTCGCGAAGTTGAAATGCTGATAGTCCGAATCCAGGCGGTAGTCCGTATAGCGATATTCGATGCGCGGACGGACGAACCAGGATGCGCCGGAGAAATCGGCGGCGAGGTAGGGGGCGAGGTCGAGGCGATTGCCGTCGACCTGGCCGGGGCGCGTTCCGAAGACCGGCGCGCGATCGACCTTGCGGAACGCGACGGCTTCGCTGTCGACGCCGACGTCGAGCCAGTCGTTCAGCGGCGCCTCGAGATTGAACGTGGCACGCGGCCAGCGGCGGTAGGGGACCACGTAGTTCGGCAGGCCGGCGTCCACGTTCTGGTAGTCGTCGGCGCCGAGCGCGGCGCTCCAGTACTTGCCGCTCTTGGTGACGTACGCGCTCGAAGAGAGGATGCCGATCGCGGACTGGTACAGGTCGTTGCTGAAATCGCGGAAATACTGGTTATCGGATGCGCGGTTGATATTGGCCGCGAAATTGAAGCCGTTGCCGAGGTTGGTCGAGTTGGTGATGTGGACGAAGTAGCGCTGCTTCGACCCGTCGCGATCGCTGGTGCCACTTTCGTCGTCTTCCGGGCCCCGGTCGTTGTTCATGTACTGAACGTCGAAGGTTCCGTTCGAGCGGGGAAGCAGGTAGCGGAATTCCGCGCCGAGCATGAAGCCGCGATCGGTGTAATAGCCGGGGGTGATCGTCGCGTCGTAGTTGGGCGCGAGGTTAAGGTAGTAGGGCAGGTTGAGGTACATGCCCGAGCGAGTGTTCGAACCGAAGGTCGGGTACAGGAAGCCGCTCTTGCGCCGGTCGTCCAGCGGGAACGTGAAGTAGGGCAGGTACATGAACGGCACGCCCTTGAAGCGCATGGTCGCGCTTCGCGCTTCGCCGACACCCGTCTCCTTGTTGAGGTTCATCGTCTTCGCGCGGAACTCCCACATGCGGGAGCCGACATCGCAGGTGGAGTAGCTGGCGGCCGTGAAACGGCCGTGCTGCGGGTCCGTCACCTTCGCATGGTCGGCCACGCCATTGCCACGCGACTGCAGGAGCTGGTAGCGGACGTTATAGGCGTCGCCCTGGTTGGGCGTCGTGGTACCGGTGATGCGGTCGGCCGACAGCAGCATGCCGGCTTCCTGATATTTCACATCGCCGCGGGCATCGTAAGCCGTGGAATCGGAGTTATACGTCACGTCCTGCGCGCGGAGCACCTGGTCGGCGCGCTCGAGCCGGACGCCGCCGGTCATGTGGTACACGTTCGGCTCGGGGCTCTCGACCTTGACGCCGGCCACGTTGCCGTCCGCGAGACCCGAATGGATGTCGGTGACGGCGGTGTCGCGCAGCGAGCTGTCCTTGGTGATCGACGGCTCATAGAAATCGAGCATCGCGTTCGGACGGCACAGGGCATAGCTGACCGGTCGCGGCGGGCAGACGAACGAACCCAGTGGACAGGTTTCGGCGGCGACGGGCGCCGCGGGAAGGTCGGCACGGGTTTCGCCCTGGGTCGGCGCGCTCTGCGCCTGGGCGTCGAAGGCGAGGCCCGAAACGATGAGGGCGACGGCGGTCGCCAGCAGGCGGCGTTTAGGCAGGATGCTGATGCGTGACGTCACAGGCTCGGTCTTATCCGGTCGAAAGGCCGCCAACTTAGCAGAATCGCCAGCCCCACCGCACGATGGCACGTCGCCCATGAGCATGATCCCTTGGAAGGCGCGGCGTATATCGCCGCACCGGCCTGGCGAGCTTACACCGGAGCGAGCGGTGGCCGCTCAGCCCCGGGGCCGGCGCTCGTGCTGCCAGAGCACCTCGCCGTGGCCGCTGCGGCGGGCGAGCACGCGGGCCATCACGAAGAGCAAATCTGAAAGGCGGTTCAGGTAGCGTCGTGCTTCGGGGCGGACCTCTTCCACCCGGCCGAGGGCGACCACGTCACGTTCGGCGCGGCGGCAGATCGTGCGGGCGAGGTGACAGGTCGCGGCCGCCATGCCGCCGCCGGGAAGGATGAAGTCCTTCAGCGGGGGAAGGTCGGCGTTGAAACCGTCCAGCACACCCTCGAGCCGGTCGATGTCCCTTGCCTGGATCATCGCCATGCCGGGGATGCACAGCTCCCCGCCAAGGTCGAACAGTTCGTGCTGTATCTGGACCAGGGCCTCGCGGATGTCCTCGTCCAGGCCCTCGGCGGCGATGACCATGCCGATGGCGCTGTTCAGTTCGTCGACCGTGCCGTACGCCGCCACCCGCAGGGAATCCTTGCCAATACGGCTGCCGTCGCCGAGCCCCGTACTGCCGTCGTCGCCCGTGCGCGTGTAGATCTTGGAAAGTCGATTGCCCATCCGGGGCATTCTAGCGGGACGGAGGTATCATTCGCGCATGAGCCAGTCCGAACCCATTCTCATCGTCGGCGGCGGCCTGGTCGGTGCCAGCCTCGCCATCGCACTGGACGCTGCCGGCCTGCCGGCCGTGCTGATCGAGGCGGCCGCGCCGCGGGTCGACCAGCAACCCAGCTACGACGAGCGCAACCTTGCACTGGCGCGCGCGACCGTCAACGGACTCGATGCGATCGGCGTGTGGGATTTCGCCCGGCAGCGCGCTACACCGATCCTTCACATCCACACCAGCCGCGCCGGCGATTTCGGCAGCGTGCGGATGGATGCGGCGGCGGAAGGCGTCGACGCGCTCGGCTGGACGCTACCCGCCCGCGAACTCGGTGCCGCCCTGCTGCAACGCCTGGATGCGTGCCGGCACCTCATCCGTATGGCGCCGGCGCGCGTGGAAGGCATCGAGCCGGCGACCGGCGGTTGGGCGGTAACGGTGGCGACCGCCGAGGGGTCGCACCGGCTGACCACGCCGCTGCTGGTCGCCGCCGACGGCACGACATCGGGCATCCGTGCCCAGCTGGGGATCGGCACGCGCGAACACGACTACGAACAGGCGCTGTTCGTCACCACCATGACGCCGGAGCGCGATCCGCGCGGGCGCGCCTTCGAACGCTTCACGGACGAGGGCCCCGTCGCGATGCTTCCGCTCGCCGAGCGCCGTGTCGGCGCAATCCTGACGGTGCCCGCCGAACGGGCAGACGACGTCGCGGCCATGGACGATGCCGCCTACCTCGCGCTGGTGCAGGAGCGCTTCGGCTGGCGTCTTGGCCGCCTGAGCCGGCCCGGCAGGCGGGTGCCGTACCCGATTCGCCGCGTCGCGGCCGAATCCTTGACGGGTTCCCGCGCGGTGCTCGTCGGCAATGCGGCGCAGACCGTGCATCCAATCGGCGCACAGGGCTTCAACCTCGGCCTTCGCGACGCGCTCACGCTCGCCGAACTGGCCACGACGGCGGCCGATCCGGGCGACGCGGCGATGCTCGCGGAGTATGCGCGTCGCCGCACGCCGGATCGCGAAGGCACGATGGCCATGAGCCACGGCCTCGTGCGTCTCGCATGCATGGACCAGCCTTTGCTCGGACCGTTGCGCTCGCTGGCGATGCTGGCGCTGGACCGGCTTCCCCCACTGCGGCATGCCTTGAGCCGTCGGGGCATGGGATTCCGCGCCCACGCGCCCCTGGCCGTGCGGGAGAAGACGCCATGAGCGAACCCCGGAACGACACGGCCGCGCGGCGCCGCGGCAACCTGCTCGACGTCGCCGTGGTCGGTGGCGGCATGGTGGGCGCGGCGGCCGCGTTGGCCCTCGCCCGCGCGGGATTCTCGGTGGCCCTGGCCGATGCGCGCGAACCGGCGCCATGGGCGGCGGCGGACGAACTGGACCTGAGGGTCGTCGGCCTCGCGCCCTCCTCGATCGCGCTGCTCGACCAGTTGGGTGTCTGGCCGGCGATTCGCTCCGCCCGTGCGTCGGGCTACGACCGCATGGTGGTATGGGACGCCGAAAGCGGCGCCACGATCCGCTTCGACGCGGCCGACGAAGGCCGCGACGTGCTCGGCTATATTGTCGAAAACGCCCTCGTGCAGGCCGTGTTATGGCATGCGCTCGACGATGCCGGCGTCCGCCGCGTGGTCCCTGCGGAGGTCGTGGCGTTCTCGCGGCGCGAGGATCGCGCACAGCTGGAACTCGCCGACGGCCAGGCGATCGCCGCCCGTCTTGTGGTCGCCGCCGACGGTGCCGAATCGCCGCTGCGCGGCATGGTCGGCATCGGCACGCATGGGCGCGATTACGCGCAGCGCGCCGTCGTCGCCCACGTCGAGACGGCGCGCCCGCACGAACGTACGGCCTGGCAACGATTCCTTCCGACCGGCCCGCTTGCGATGCTGCCCCTGGCCGATGGACGCAGTTCGATCGTGTGGTCGCTGCCCGATGCCGAGGCACGCCGTGTGCTCGCGCTGGACGACGAAGGCTTTCGCGAGGCGCTCGGTGTGGCCAGCGATTTCCGGCTGGGCCCCATCGGCGGCGTCACGCGTCGAGCCGCGTTTCCCCTGCGCCTGAAGCTGGCCGACCGTTACGAAGCGGACAGGCTGGTGCTCCTCGGCGATGCCGCGCACGCCGTCCATCCGCTGGCCGGGCAGGGCGTGAACCTGGGCTTGCGCGACGTCGTCGAGTTGCGCGACACCTTGCGGGATGCCCACGAGGCCGGTCGCGACATCGCGGCAGCCCATGTGTTGCGCCGCTACGCCCGCCGTCGCCGCAGCGCCGACGGCCTCGACGCCTGGTCGTTCGATGCGCTGGCACGCATCTACGCCTGGCAGGCCGCACCGCTGGTGGCCGTCCGTGGCGCCGGCGTGCGCCTGATGGATGCCTTCGGCCCGCTGAAGCGCCGCATCGCCCGCCACGCCGCGGGCCTCTGACCCGCGTCACATCCGACCCGGCCCGCAGGAGCCGCTATAGCGGCTCCTGCGCGGCAGAGCCTATGCTTGGGGTCCATTCCCCGGGAGTCACGCCGATGCGTCGTTCGCTGCTCGTCCTGTCCTTGCTGGTTTTCGGTTACGTGGGTGCCGCCTCGGCGGCGATGGTCGCCAAGCCGGTGCAGTGGACCGACAACGGCATCGCCTACAAGAGCTTCCTCGTCTACGACGATGCCGTCGCCGCCAAGCGGCCCGGTCTGGTCATGGTGCCGAACTGGTTCGGCGTGAACGACATGGCGGTGGCCAAGGCGAAGGAGATCGCCGGCAAGGATTACGTCATCCTCCTCACCGACATGTATGGCGACGGCAAGCGTCCGTCGAACGAAAGCGAGGCGGCGGCGGCGGTGAAGCCGCTGTATGCCGACCGCAAGGTCATGCGCCAGCGCGTGTCGCGCGCACTCGTCGAATTGAAGGCGCAAGCGAAGAGCGCGCCGATCGATCCCGCGAAGCTTGCCGCCATCGGCTTCTGTTTCGGCGGATCGGCCGTGCTCGACCTGGCTCGCGAGGGGGCGGACATCGCCGCCGTGGTCACGTTCCACGGCATCCTTTCCACCGATGCGAAGCTTCCTTCGGACATCCACGCCAAGGTGCTCGTCCTGACCGGTGCCGACGACCAGGGTGTGCCGATGGAACAGCGCGCGGCCTTCGAGACGGAAATGCGCGAAGCGAAGGTCGACTGGGCGCTCGAAACCTTCGGCGGCGCGGTGCACTGCTTCACCGAGAAGGAAGCGACCGCGAAGACCGGGAATTGCCGTTACGACGCGAAGGTGGCGCATCGCGCGTACGCCGCGATGCATGCGTGGCTGGCGGAAGCCTTCGCGAAGTAACGGCATCCCTGGCGCCGCTGTAGGAGCCGCTATAGCGGCGAGGAAAACGCGCGACAGCGCGACAAGAATGCCCTCGCCGCTATAGCGGCTCCTGCACGGAGTGCCGGAGCCGGCGAAGGAGTGTCAGAACCGGCGTTCGACCGAGTAATCGGCGAGCGCCGCGAGGGCGTCGCGGAAAGTCGAGGGCGCCAGTTCCGCGAGCGCGTCGCGTGCCGCCGTCGCATGGGCCACGGCCTTCGCGTGCGTGCGCTCGAGTGCGCCGGAATCGCGGATGGCGGCGACGATGCGATCCAGCGAATCGAGCCCGCCGTGTTCGATGGCGTGCCGCAGGGACTTCAGCTGTTCCGCGTCGGCCGCCTGCATGGCGTAGATCAGCGGCAGGGTGGGCTTGCCTTCGGCGAGATCGTCGCCGATGTTCTTGCCGAGCGTCTCCGCGTCGGAGACGTAATCGAGCAGGTCGTCGGCGATCTGGAAAGCGTAGCCCAGTTCCATGCCGTAGCGGCGGAGCGCGGCCGTCTGCGCGTCCGGCAGGCCGCCGAGCACGCCGCCCAGTTCCGTCGCCGCCGCGAACAGCACGGCGGTCTTGCGTTCGATCACCGCAAGGTAGGCGGTCTCGTCGACGTCGGCGTTACCGATGTTCAACAACTGCAGCACCTCGCCTTCGGCGATCGTATTGGTGGTATCGGCGAGGATGCGCATGATGCGCATGTCGTCCAGTTCCACCATCAGCTGGAACGAGCGCGAATAGAGGAAGTCGCCCACGAGAACGCTCGCTGCATTTCCCCATAGGGCGTTCGCCGTCTTGCGGCCGCGCCGCATGTCCGACTCGTCCACCACGTCGTCGTGCAGCAGCGTGGAGGTGTGGATGAACTCGACGATGGCCGCCAGCTTGGCGTGCTCCGTGCCGTCGTAGCCCGCGGCACGGGCCGCAAGCACATGGAGCATCGGACGCAGACGCTTGCCGCCCCCCGCGATGATGTGGTCGGCGATCCGGTTGATGAGCACGACGTCCGATGAGAGACGGTGCCGGATGAGTGCGTCGACCTCCTTCATGTCGTCAGCCGCCAGGGCGCGGACGCCGGCGAAATCGAGGGAGGAGGGGCGGGCGGCGATGGAAGACATGGACCAGGTCGTGTGCGACGTATCAGCGAACAGTATACGGGCTGAACGGTCTGTGTCGGTGCAGGGAGGGCCTGCCTCGGGGCTGCCGCCTGCTTTCGCGCCTACGCGCCATCCCGGCATCCACCGGCCGCGAGTCGCGGCTGCCCCCGCGAAAGTGCCTGTGTTCGCTTGATTTTTCAGAATTTACTTATCGCGAGGCGGCTTTCGCTGTGCCCACACTGACCTCGCACGCCGCGCACAGGCGTGCCTTTCCAGTCCACCAAGGAAGCCGCCATGTACAAGAAATTCATCGCAGCGAGCCTGTTCGTCTCCACCCTGGCCGTCGGACCGGCCGCCAGGGCCGCGAACGACGGCATCATCGACATCACCGGAAGGATCACCTCCACCACCTGCGAAGTCGAGGGCCAGCCGCCCGGCAGCGGCGGGGTCAGGAAGAGCGTGCCGCTGGACACCATCAGCGCGGGTGCCCTCGCCCAGGTCGGACAGACTTACGGCGATCGCGGCTTCACGATCCAGATCGGCGGCAACCCCGATTGCGCGGACGATACGACGGTGAAAGTCCGGTTCGATCCTTCCAGTCCCGCGCTCGATCGCCTCACCGGCCGGCTCAACATCGACGCCGGCGCCGACGCTGCGGGCGGCGTGCAGATCCAGATCGCGAACGGCGACGGCACGCCGATCCATCTCTACACCGAGGATTCCAAGAGCGTGGTCGTGGCGGATAACAAGGCGCAGGTCGACCTCATCGCCCGCTATTACCGTTCCGGCGAGGTCACGGCCGGCGCCGCGAATTCGCGCGTGGGATTCCAGGTCATCTACGAATAAGGCCGGTCAACGCGGTGCGGCCGGGCACGGGGCCCGGCCGGCCATGCCTCCATGGACAAAAGGAACCGTCATGTCACGCACCCTATCGGCGATCGGCGCCGTCGTTCTCTTCGCATATGCCGGCATGGCGCATGCCGCCGTGGTCATCGCGGGCACGCGCGTGGTGTTCCCCGCGCAGGCACGCGACGTGTCGTTGAAAGTGGAAAACAAGGGCACCGAGCCGGCGCTGGTCCAGGCCTGGATCGACGACGGCGACGAAGCCTCCTCGCCGTCGACGGCGCGCGCACCGTTCGCCATCACGCCCCCGGTCTTCCGGATCGATCCCGGTCACGCGCACACGCTTCGCATCGTGCATGTCGGCGACGGCAAGCCAAAGGAAAGGGAGGCGCTCTACTGGCTGAATGTGCTCGAGATCCCGCCCAAACCGGCCGAGGCGGAAAGCGGCAACCTCCTCCAGTTCGCCTTCCGTCACCGGCTGAAGTTGTTCCATCGGCCCAAGGGCCTCTCCACCGCGCCGGAGCGCGCGGCCTCGGACCTGCGCTGGTCCGTGGAGCGTGACGGCGGGAAGATGCGCTTGCGCGTCGACAATCCCTCGCCTTATCACGTCTCCTTCCAGGCTGTCGGCCTCTCGCCGGGCGGCAAGGGGGACGCCGCGCGCGACCTCGGGGGAGGTATGGTCGGCCCCGGCGCGTCCACGCGCTTTTCTCTTCCCGATGCCGCGGGCGACATCCGGGAAGGAAAGGTGGGCTTCGTGACGATCAACGATTTCGGGGCCGCCATTCCCGGTTCCGCGGCCATTGCTCCGTGACCGTGGCCGCGTGCCCATGCTGTCGGGTACCTCTGCGCGGTGGCTTGCCTTATGCGCATTCGGAGGCTGGCTCATGACGGTCCGTGTCGCCCAGGCCCAGGACACCCCGGTTGTCTTCGATGCCGCTTTCCTCCAGGCCGCCGATGCGGCGGCGCTCGACATGTCGCGCTTCGCGCTCGGCAATCCGGTGCTGCCCGGCGATTACGACGTCGACGTATGGATGAACGGCGAGTGGCAGGCGCGCAAGTCGGTCCGTTTCGTCGCCCACGGAGGGGGTGCCGACGCCGGCCCTTGCATCGCGCGCGAGGAACTCGTCGCATATGGGCTCGATCCCGCCTCGCTGCCAGCGGTGGACGACGATCCCTGCCTCCCCATGGCGCAACGCGTCGCCTCGGCGACGACTCGATTCGACGTGAGCGAGCAACGCCTCGACATCGAGGTGCCGCAGGCCGCCATGTCGCGCCGCCGACCCGGCGCCGTACCGCCAGGCCAGTGGGACCACGGCATGACGGCGGGCCTCCTCGCGTGGCGCGCGGGCGCGCGCCGCACGGATTCGCCTCGCCGGAGCGACGCGTCCGTCCATGCCGATGCGGACGCGGGCGTCAACGTCGGGCCGTGGCGGCTACGCCATGCCGCGTCCTTGTCCGGCGGGCATTACAGTCGCCGGCACGCGTATGTCGAGCGCCCCGTGGCCGAATGGCGTGCGCAACTGCGCACGGGCGTTTTTCCCCTGGGGAACGGCACGTTCCCGGCGATCCAGCTGCGCGGCATCTCGCTCGCCAGCGATGCGCGCATGGCCGCCGACGCCCTCGCCGGGTATGCGCCGCGAGTGAAAGGCATCGCGGCCGCCCATGCCACCGTGAGGATCACGCAGAACGGGATCCTGCTGCGCGAACTCGTCGTGCCGCCTGGACCTTTCGAGGTCGACGATCTCCATGCCGCCGGGCGCGGCGGGGATATCCAGGTCGACATCGAGGAACACGGCAGGCACCGGACGTTTCGCGTGCCGTTCTTTCCGGTGCCCGAACTCCTGCGCGAGGGCAGCACGGCGTACACGCTGAGCGCCGGACGCGGCATGGTCGGCCGCGGGCGTTCCCACGGCGTCGTCCAGGCCGATGGGCGGCACGGTTTCCCGGGTGAACTGACGGGTCACGCCGGTGGACGCCTGTCGCGCGGCATCGCCTCGCTGGTCGTGGGTGGAGCGATCGCCACGCTGGGAGGCGCGTTCGCGCTCGATATCGCACGTTCGCGCCGCTCGGGCAGCGGCAGCACCGGACTATGGCGCATGCGTCATGGGAGGCAATGGGCCGACGGAACCCTCGTATCGTTGGGTATGGCGAAGGGGCGCGAAGGCGTGTCCCGCGCCATGGGCGGCTCGACGGTACGCGCCGATGCCATGCGGCGTATCGATGTGCTCATCCAGAAGGACTTCGGCGGAAGGGGCATTCTCGGCGTGAACGCCTCGCACGTCGCCCACGCGCGGGGGAAGGGTGGTGCGCTGGAACAGGCCGTGTCGTGGACGCGTACCTGGGGTCGTCTCGGCATGGATGTTTCGCTGAGGCGGTCGCGCCGTCACGATCTCGCCGGTCGTTTCAGCGAGACCGCCGGGCAGGTGAACGTTTCCATGCCGCTGGGCGCGACCGCGTCCGCGGCGCGGCTGCATGCCACGGCCCTCGCTGGCGCGCATGCCGACGGCGCGCGTCTGGGTATTCACGGAAACGTCGGCGAAGCGGCCGAAACCCGGTATGGCGCGGCAGTGGGCCGGGATCGGCGAAAGGGCAGCCGCTTCGACGCATCGGTGTCCCGGCGCATGGCCGCGGGCGAGGTCGTCGCGACGATCGACAGCTCGCCGGTGGCGCGTGCCGGGTCGCTGTCGGCGTCGGGCGGCCTGATCTTCCATCGCGGCGGCATCACACCGGCCCAACGGCTGGGCGACGCGGTCGCCCTTGTGCAGGCGCGCGGCGCACAGGGTGCCGGGGTGGCGGGCGGCACGGGCGCAAGGATCGGCCGTCGCGGCCACGCGGTCGTTCCCCATCTCACGCCCTACCGCTGGAATACGGTGGACCTCGATCCGGCCGGAACGTCGCTCGATGTCGGCTTCGTGGCCACTCACCGCCGCGTGGCGCCGACGGCGGGAGCGGTTGTCCTCGTGGCGTTCGAAACCGAACTCGCGAAGACGGTCCTCGTTGCCGGACGGTTGGCGGACGGACGGCCGCTGCCCTTCGGGGCGGAGGTGCTGGATTCCCAGGACCGCTCGGTAGGCCTTGTCGGTCAGGGCGGCCGGATCTTCCTGCGGACGGAGCGTACCGACGGGCAATGGACCGTGCGCTGGTCCGGCGATGCAACCGGTCGGTGCGTCCTGCGTATCGCGCCGGATGCAACCACCGCCGCGGGAGAGCCGCGGCTCACAGGAGCATGCGAATGAACAGGTTCAAAGGACTCGCCGTGGCGGTCTTGGGCGTGGCTTGCCTGGACGTCCATGCCGACGATCGCCTCGAATTCCAGGTACGGGGCGCCATCGCGCCCTCCTGCGCGCTCGTCGCCGACCGCATCCGCATCGACCTCGGCTCGGTGACGGCCGGCGAACTGGCCGCAGTGGGCTCTGCCAGCCGGTGGCGGGGCGCCCGCTTCGGCGGAATGGATTGCATCGGCGCGACCAGGGCATCCGCCACCCTGCGCGGCACACCCTACCCGGACGACTCCCGTTACCTCGAAGCGGTGGGCGAGGCGCGGGGCGTCGCCATCGAAATGCGCTCCGCAGGCGGGCAGGCCCTGCCGCCGGACGGCATGACCGCCGTGGATTTCACCTGGCAGGGCAATCGTCCGGAACTGGGCTTCGAAGCCCGCTTCGTACGTGTCGGCGCGTTGCGTCCGGGCACTGCGGGGGCGACGGCCTGGATCCATATCCGCTGGGAATGAGGGTGGTGGGCCTACGGGGCGCATCAGATGGCTCCCCTGCGTACCGGTTTGCCCTTCGCGCGACCATCGACGAAACTAGCCGGTCCGACCCGCCCGCGCATCCCGCGCCGGCCCGCTATGATGGGCGGGTACACGCATACGAGGTAAATCCATGGCACGCGGCATCAACAAGGTCATCATCGTCGGCAACCTCGGCGCGGATCCGGAAACCCGTTACACCGGCGGCGGTACGGCGATCACTTCCTTGCGCATCGCCACGTCCGAAGCCTGGACCGACAAGCAGAGCGGCGAGAAGCAGGAACGCACCGAATGGCACCGCGTGAAGCTGTTCGGCAAGCTCGCCGAGATCGCGGGCGAATACCTGAAGAAGGGCCGCCAGGTCTACATCGAGGGTTCCCTGCGCACGGACAAGTACACCGACAAGGACGGCATCGAGCGCTATTCGACCGACATCATCGCCAACGAGATGCAGATGCTCGGCGGCCAGGGCCAGGGTGGCGGTGAAGGCGGCGGTTTCGCCGGCGGCCAGGGCGGAGGCCGCCCGCAGCAGTCGCGCGGTGGCCAGGGCGCCGGTGGCGGCAACTGGAGCGGCGGTGGCGGCCAGCAGCGCAGCGGCTACGCCGGCGGTTCGCGCGGCGGCGACGACTACGGCCAGCCGCGCGGCGGCAACGCGCCGCAGCGTTCGGCTCCGCCGGCCAACGAGGGCTTCGACGATGACGATATCCCGTTCTGAGCGACGCCCGCTCCAGAGTGACGAAAGAAATATAGCCCCGTCGTTACGGGGCTTTATTTTTTCATGGTCGGCTTGACACGCGTCGCACGGAACGGGCCGATGCCTGGAAGGTTTCCCGGCCCCGGTCTCGGGTGGGACGGTTGCTTTCGCTATCGCGGCGGAGCGCCGGACGAGCGACCTCTGGCGCGCTCGATGTACGAGGCCAGCTCCGTGAGGTAGAACGGCTTCGGTAACAGGGCGATCTCTTCGGGCAGCGCCTCGAGCGATTCTCCTGGCAATGCGGTGGTAACGACGATCGCCATTCCCGGGTACCGCCGCATCGCCATCGAGGCGAGCAGCGACCCATCGATGGAACCGGGCATGGTGACGTCGGTCAGCAGCAGATCGAAAGGACCGGCGGTGTCGAGAATGGCCAGGGCGACGTGAGCGTTTGCCGCTTCGATCGCGTCGAATCCGAGTTCGTCGAGCATGAGGCAGAACAGCTTTCGAAGGTCTGCGCAATCGTCAACCACAAGCGCACGATCCTTCGCACTGCCTGCGGCCGTTTCTTTGCCGGCGATCGTCATAATGCTTTGCCTTTCATGGTGCCTGGCCGGGTCTGGGGGGACATTTGCTTCACCTGGCTGTGGTCGTGTCGTGGGCGGTCATAGTTCCACGCGCCACCCGCGGGATGGCCCTTGCCGTCCCGTCCATGATGATCTTCTGCGCGTGGTGGAGAACGTAGTCCGAGAACCAGGCGTATCGTCGTCATGCGACGTGAGTCCGGATGTCCGCTACATCTTGAAAAGCGGCTGCAGGGCGCGGGCAAGCCAGCCGGAGAAGCGCAGCGGCAGATCGGTGGCGGCAACACATACGCAAGGCACGCCGGGCGATGTCGCCGGCTGATGCTCGATGTCGCAATCGAGGTCGGCGACATCGCCCGGCGCGAAATGCCCCAGGGAATCGTCATACGCTCCCTGGAGGATCATCGTCAGCTCGTTGCCGCCATGGCTGTGCATCGGAACGCTCCGTCCCGGTGCGATCCGCAGCAGCATCAGGTTCCCGTCCCGTACCTGCGAGCGGATGTGATGCACGCCCGGGCCGATGGTTCGCCACCGCAGGCCGCTGTAGCTCCGCCCGAAGTACGGCCACAGCGGCTCGGGCAGCCGATCGGGATCGTGGACGCGGGGGGGCGCCTCGCGATGCGCCGGCGACGAAACGGGCGATTGCGCCAGGCGCTTCAGCAACGAGTCCCGCGCAGCGGCGGGCAGGGGGACGCCTTCCTGCTGGCTCATCAGCTGTCCGCCGACCCGGTCCGCGTCCAGCAATTGGGTGCGGCAATGAGCGCAGATGCTCAGGTGGGCGGACACCACGGCTCGAAAGGCCTCGGGTAGCGAGCCCGCCGAATAGCCGATCAAGGTGCTGCTGTCGAGGTGGTGGTAGGAATTCATGGGGCGGGTCTCAGTCCAGCCTGAAGTTTCGCGAAGGCGCGCCGCAGATTGGATTTCACCGAACCCAGCGGCATGCCCAGCTCCTGGGCGATTTCACTGTGGCTCTTGGATTCCAGGTAAGACATGCGAACGAGCCGCGCCTGCACGGCCGGCAGCCGATCGATCGCGTTCGTGAGCCGGACATGATCGGCAAACGCCTCCGTGCTGTTGTCTTCGCCATCGGCTTCGCACCGGTCCAGCCATTCCAGGCCGTCCTGTACTTCCCGCCAATGCGGCTCCGCACGCACCCTGTCCAGGTAAAGGTTCCTGGCAATCCGGAACAGCCAGGTAGAGAGACTCGCGCGTGCGGGATCGAACTGGCCCGCGCCGCGCCATAAGCGAAGCATGGCCTCTTGCACGAGTTCCTCCGCTTGCGCAGGCACTACCCGCAAGCCGAGCAGGTACCGGAGCAGACGCGGCCCATAGTGGTCGTAGATCCGCATGAAGCAGTCGACGTCCCGGCCGGCGGCCACGGCGGCCATCTGCTGGGCCCAGTAGCGCGCGTCTTCGATCGTTTGACCGGATGGCTCAGTCACGCGTCGCTTGGCCTCGAAAGGCCTTACCTTGGCGGGTAGTGGATGGGTTGCCATCATAGCCAGAGAAGGTGCACGGCAGGGAACCGGCGGTGCCGGCGGGCGCCATCGGGTTCCCCGTGGGGGAAGGAGGGATGACCGATAGCACCGGCCGGCACCAAACTGACGTTCATGACACGATCCGCCTTGTGATCATGTTTTCCTGTACGTGGGCCGCGCGCGTTTGGATGCATCCCCCTCGCCATGCCGGTTCGGGCGACTTCCGAACCGGCATGTCCGATCTCAGCGCTGAGGAACCTGCCTTAATTTCCGGGTGTCGTAACCCATCGCCGCGACACGCTCGACCAGTCGGTCGTATTCCTGCCGTGGAATGGTTGGCGTCCGTGCCATGATCCAGACGTAGTCGCGCTTGCTGCGCGCAACGATGACCGATCGATAGTCCGGATCGAGCCAGGCGACGATGTATTCCGCCTTGATGGGCCAGATGAACTGCATGCCCCAGACGGCATTGCCGGTGTTTTCGCGGATGAACCCCGTGGCGTGCATCGTCTTGAGCTCGCCGTCCATGGCGTCGACTCGGTAGCGGAAGGTGGTTTTCACCCGTCCGTCCGGCCGGAGCGAATACGATTCCACGGCTCGATACGCATGGCGTTCGAAGCGGGTCGGTATGGCTGCAATGACATACCAGTCGCCCATGAAACGCGCCACATCGACGTGAGGCACCGGAACGATGGGCGCTGGGGCGGCACAGCCGGCAAGGGGTTGCACGGCCAACATGATGACGGTCAGGATTCCGGCGAGCCGACGCATGACATGCTCCTCCTTCAATCGCCGCGGACGAACCGGTAGTGCGCCACCAGCCATTCCTGGCCGTGGGCATAACCGAAGAGTTCGGCGCAAGCCATCCAGAACATCCGCCAGCGCTGGAACCACAGGCGGCCCAGCGCTTCGCTGCCATAGGCCTGGCACAACAACGCGAGCAGCGGCGCGCCATGTTCGTCCTGGCGGGCCAGCCAGGCATTGGCGGTGCGCTGGTAGTGGGTGCCATCCACCAACCATTGGCGTTCCACCCGCAGATCCCGCTGGAACCGCAACAAGGTGTCGGTCGCGGGCATCATCCCGCCGGTGAAGAAGTGGCGGGCCATCCAGTTATCGTCGCCCTTCGTCTCGAATGGATAGGCAGCGTGCCGATGCGCGAAAATGTGCACGAACAAGCGGCCGCCCGAACGCAGCCATCCGGCGATGCGCGCCAGCAGCGCATGGTGATTACGCACGTGTTCGAACATTTCGACCGAGACGCAACGATCGTAGCTTGCTCCCGGCAGCTCGAGCGCATTGATGTCGCAGGTGACGACCTGGACGTTGCGCAATCCTCGCCGCTCGCATTCCGTCAAGATGTGGCGACGCTGCGAGTGTGAGTTGGAGACCGCCGTGATGCGCGAGGTGGGATAGCGCTCGGCCATCCAGAGCGTGAGCGAACCCCAGCCGCAGCCGAGTTCCAGCACGTCCTGGCCGTCCGCCAGCTGGGCCCGTTGTGCGTAAAGCTCCAGCATGGCGACCTCGGCTTGCTCCAGGGAAGTGGCCGGTCCCGGGAAGTAGCACGCGGAATATTTCAGGCGGGGCCCGAGGCAATGCTGAAAAAAAGCGGTAGGCAGCTCGTAATGCTGGGCGTTGGCGACATCGGTGTGGATGGCCAGGGGGCCATGTCGCAGGTCGCCGATCAGCCGGTCGTTGCGTTCCTGGCACGCCTGGACGCCACCCTCGTTGCAGGCCGCCAGTCGCTGGGCGCAAAGCCGGCGGATGCCCGCACGCAGCAGCATGTCGGGGACGAGTCCGCGCTCGGCCAGGCCGAGGAGGCCGGGCGCCGGCCGGTCGGCACGAAGTTCGGCGGAAGGGGCGAGCCTGGCGTTCATGGGGAATTCCTGGAAGTTTCTGGGCGGGGAAACCAAGGGATGAACATCGGGGTGCTTCGCTGGTAGGCGCGGTATGCCTCGCCGCGCGTCCTCAACGCCTGCGCCTCCGTATAGGGAACGCCGCTGATCCAGCGGAGAAACACATACATGACGAGCGGTCCCGACCAGGCCAGCCAGCCGATCGGCGAGCCGACGGCCAATGCCACGTAGCTGAACCAGTGCAGCCATTCGAAGAAATAGTTCGGATGCCTCGAGTAGCGCCACCATCCGACACGGCACGTCTTGCCATGGTGCGACGGGTCGCTGCGAAAGTCGGCCAGCTGCCGGTCGGCGACCGTCTCCAGCGTCACGCCGAGCACCCAGATCAGGACGCCGGCCGCCGTCCAGACCCCCACGGCGTCGTGTGGGTTCGCGGCCACGGCGACAAAGGGCAGCGCGAACAGCAGCACAAGGAAAGCCTGTGCCTGAAAGAACAGGAAGAACTTCAACTGGCTGCCGTTCCAGTGCGCACGCAGGTAGCGATAGCGGCCATCTTCGGCCTCGCCACGTACGCGTCGCCACAGGTGCGCGGCCAACCGCAAGGACCAGGCGCCGCCCATCAGTGCAAGCAGGATCCGTGGCGTCATCGCGCCCTGGCCGGTCGCGGCCGTCAACAGGGCCGCGACGCCCAATCCGGCAGCCCAGAGCACATCGACCACGCCGGCGTTGCCGTGACGGCGTTGCCAGTCCCAGCCAATCGTCATGACGACCGTCATGACGATTGCCAGACACAGCATCTGCGTGGCGCCATTCATGTGGGTGTCCCATGGCGGCCGGTGGCCCGGCAGGTCGAACCGCCACTTCTCATGATCGCGGACTCCCGGCGGGCATCGCCCAGCCGGCAGGACCCGGGCGTGCGTCCGGCTTGGCCAGCAACAGGTGGGACACGCCGATCGACCGCTCGAGGAAGCCGCCCTCGCAGTAGGCGAGATAGAACTCCCACATGCGGAGGAAGCGCTCGTCGTAGCCCTGCGCGCGGGCATCGGACCAACGCGCCAGGAAACGCTCGCGCCATGCGCGCAATGTCAGGGCGTAGGACAGGCCGAAATCTTCCTGGTGGACCAACGCAAGATCGCTGGCCTGTGTCTTCGCCGCGAGCATTGCGTTCAAGGAAGGGATGAAACTGCCCGGAAAGATATGCCGTTTGATGAAATCCACCGACGCCAATGCCTGTGCATAGCGGTGGTCCTCGATCGTGATGGCCTGCACCAGGCCGACGCCGTCGGGCTTGAGCAGGGCGCCCAGCTTGGCGAAGTAGGCCGGGAGGTAGCGTGCACCGATGGCCTCGACCATCTCGATGGAGACAAGTTTGTCGTACTGCCCGTCGAGATCGCGGTAGTCCTCCAGGAGCAAGGTGACCTGCCCGTCCAGCCCGGCCTCCGCGATGCGCCGGCTGGCCAGCGCGTGTTGTTCGCGCGAGATCGTCGTGGTCGTGACATGGCAGCCATAGTGTCTGGCGGCGTGAAGCGCGAATCCGCCCCATCCCGTGCCGATCTCGACGACGCGATCGCCGGGCGTGAGGGCGAGCTTGCGGCAAATGGCGTCGAGCTTGCGCGTCGACGCGACCTCCAGCGTATCGTCGGGGTGCGTCCACAAGGCCGACGAATACATCAGGTCCGGCGACAGGAACAGGGCAAAGAAGTCGTTGCCCAGATCGTAATGCGCCGCGATGTTGCGCCGGGAGCCGACACGCGTGTTCTCACGCAGCGCGTGCCACGCGCGCATCGCCGCACCGCCTATCCGGGCGAGGCCGCCTTCCATCCGGTCGAGCAGGGCGCGGTTCCGCACCAGCAGACGCATGAGGTCGACGAGGTCGTCGCAGTGCCACCAGCCGTCGGCATAGGCTGCCCCGGCGCCGACGCTGCCGTTGAGGGCGACGGCGCGATAGAAACGCATATCGTTGATCCGCAGGAGCACATGCGCTCGAGCGGCGGCGCCCGTGACGTTCCCGAGTTCCACACGCCCCAGGCCGTCGTGCAGCACCAGGCTTCCGTCGCGCAGGCCTTGCATGGCCTCGACCAGCTTGCCGCGCAGGAAGCGATCCACGGTGCCCTCGCGTATCCGGTCCGTGCCCAGGCGTGGTTTCGCGATATCGGTCATGAGGATTCCCTGAGCGTGGAGGACTGGGCGCCGGGGTGGTCATAGGACGGATTGCGTTTCAGCCACAGCCGCAGCGCCTGCCAGTGGATGGCCCCCATCACCTGGGCCGTCATCAGCGGATAGCGCCAGAGCAACCGGCCGAGCGTGCGTCGATCGACCGGGCGCCGGCGCATGGACAATGTGGCGTCGAACTGGAGTGTCTCGTTCCTGAGCACCTTCATGTGTACGCGAAGGTCGTCCGAAGGGGGTGTAAACCGCCAGTCGTAGCGAGAGTCCATCGTCATGAAGGGGGATACGTGAAACTGCTTGTCGAAGTCCCAGGCGAAGGCGCGCCCACGCCGGCGGGCGCTGTCGACGGGCAGCACATACGCGTGCCGTTCACCCCAGGGCGTATTGGTGACTTCGGCCACGATGCAGGCGAGTGTGCGGCCGTCCGTTTCGTAGCAGTAATAGAAGCTGACTGGATTGAAGACATAGCCGGCGTAGCGCGGATGCGCGAGCATGCGAACCGGCCCGCCCGGCACATCCCCGACCGCGGCGCGAACGCGCTCGCGCACCGCATCGGTCAGCGACAGGTCGGTCGGGCCAAGGTAGTCGCTGCGCCGCCATTCGGCCAGGTTTCGTCCGTGCGCCGACCAGAGCGCATGCTGCCGGAACACCTGCTCGATCTCGTCCAGATCCAGGTAGAGCTGCGCCATGGCGTAACGGAATGCATGAGGGTGCGGTGCATGCCGGCGGTGCACCACGTGGCCCTCGTACACGGCACTGGCGAGCGGGTTCATGCCGGCGCGCCCGCGGTCTCGGCGAAATGCGCACGGGCTTCCAGCGCACGCGTGACCTCGACGGCGCTGCGCATGCCATCCTCGTGGAAACCCCACCCCCAGTACGCTCCCGCATACCAGGTGCGATGCCTGCCCTGGATCTCGCCCTTGCGGGCCTGCGCGGCGACGGATGCCGTCGAATAGACCGGGTGGTGATACACCATGCGTCGAACGACCTTCAGGGGATCGATGGCGTTCGACTGGTTGAGACTGACGATGAAGGGCTCGGGCGACCGGAAGCCCTGCAGCAGGTTCATCCAGTAGCTCACCGTGCAGTTTTCCCCGGGCTCGGCCGGAATCCTGGCATTCCAGGCCGCCCATGCCTTGTGCCGCCGGGGCATCGCGCGTGCATCGGTATGCAGCACGGTGTCGTTGGCCTGGTAGGGGATCGCACCCAGGATGTCCCGCTCCGCGTCGGTGGGATCGGCGAGCAGGGCGAGGGACTGATCGCTGTGGCACGCCAGCACGACGTGATCGAACGCTTCTTCTCCCCGGTTCGAATGAATGTGGACGCCGTCCGCGGACCGACGTACGGCGCGCACCGGCGAGCAGAGGCGCTCGTCGACCGTCCACTGCGACCGCATCGCCTCGACGTAGCGTGAGGAGCCACCCCGGACGACCTGCCATTGAGGGCGGCCGCTCATCTGCAGCATCTGGTGATTGGCCATGAACTGCACCAGGTAGCGCGCCGGGAACTGCAGGATCTGGTGCGCGGGGGACGACCACAGGGCGCTGGCCATGGGAATCAGATGCTCGTCCCGGAAGGCGGCGCCGTAGCCCTCGCGACCCAGGTAGTCGCCGAGCGTGACCCCGGGACCGGACTCGTCGAGCAGGGCCGGCGCCTGCCGATAGAAACGGAAGAGATCGCGGACCATACCGAGGAACCGTGGCGAGCACAGGTTGCGGCGCTGGCAGAAGAGCGTATCCAGGGTGCTGGCGTTGTATTCCAGGCCTGTCCGTTCGTCGTGCACGGAGAAACTCATGGTGGTCGGTTGGGAGACGATGCCCAGTTCGTCGAACAACGCGGTCAGCAGGGGGTAATGCACCGGGTTATGGACGATGAAACCTGTATCGACGACGTAGGCCTGACCGTCCCGCTGGACATGGTGGGTGTGGGTATGCCCCCCGAGATAGCGGTTGGCCTCGTACAGCGTGACCGCGTGCTTGCGGGACAGAAGCCACGCACTCGCCAGACCGGCGATGCCCGACCCCACCACGGCGATACGCAGGCTCATGGCGTCGCCTTGCGCATGACCCAAGGCGGCACGGACTTGAGGTCCCATATCAGCCCCAGGGCCGCCAGCAGGCGCAGCCCGTACCAGGTCAGGTCGAGTTCCCACCAACGGAATCCCTGGCGGGCGGAGCCGGGATAGAAATGATGGTTGTTGTGCCACCCCTCGCCGAACGTCAGCAGGGCCAGCCAGAAGTTGTTCCGGCTGTCGTCGCGGGTGGCGAACCGGCGCCGGCCGAAACGGTGCGCCAGCGAATTGATGGTGACCGTGGCGTGGAAGAGAACCACGGTGGAAACGAAGAAGCCCCATACGAGCATCTGCGGGCCACTGGTTCCCCAGGAAGGCGCGACGACATGCAACAGCGCGCCCAATCCGTACATGAGCATGCCCAGCAACAGCGGTACCGCCATGTCGTAGCGGTCGAGCCAGCGCAGCTCCGCGTACCCGCGGAGATCGGCCACGCGCTCGAGATCGGTAGGGAACGCCGCCGGCGTGAGGAACCAGCCTGCGTGGCTCCAGAGGAAGCCGTATACGGCGGGCGAGTGAGGATCGAGCGACGTATCGGCATGGCGATGATGCTGCCGGTGGTGTGCCGCCCACCACAGAGGACCGCGCTGTGCGCAGGAGGCCCCGACCAGGGCGAACGCAAACTGCACGCCGCGCGACGTACGGAACGCGCGGTGCGAGAAATACCGGTGGTAGAAGCCGGTGAGGGCAAACATGCGGACAGCGTAGAGGCCTGCTGCGACCGTGACGGCCACGGGAGACGTACCCACCCACAGTACGCCGAGGCAGGCGAGATGCATGGCGAGAAACGGCAAGGCGCGCACCCAGTCGATACGTTGCGCGTTGCCGGACCGGACGGCGCCGGCGGTGCCGGCGTCGAACCAGAGGCGCACCCGCTGCAGGACGGAGCCGCGCCGCGACGGGAAGGCCTGCATGGAGGACGACGTTCGCATTCGGATGTCCTTGACGATTTAGGACCTGTACGCGCGAGGGGCCGGATTGGATGCAGCGGGGCCGGGCCGGCAGGCGGATGCGTTCGCGATGCTGTCGCGCAAAAAAGCCCGGGCATCGCTGCCCGGGCCGGTCGCGTGGCGTTGGAGGAACGCCCTGGGATTACCGATGGAGCGAGTGCTTCAGATCGCGCATCTGGTCGTGCCCCGTCTTCACCGATACGTACGCCTCGTTGATCGCCGAGCGCGTGCCGGCGGTCACGTCGTTGTCCTTCAGCGCATCCTCGTACTTGTGCTTGATATGGTCCTCGCCGCGCTCGACTTCGTCGACCACTGCCGTGTCGTCCTTCGAACTCATCTTCGCGCGCAGTTCGACGAACATGCGGTGTGCCTTAGCGAGAACGCTCCCGTCATCCTCGGGCTTGCCGCCCAGCGCGCTCACCTGCTGGCGCAGCCGCTGCGCCACCTGGCGGCGTTCCGCGGCGCGCTGCTGGAACATGGCGGCGTAGCGGGTGTTTTCGGCGTCCTTCGCGGCCTCGCCATAGCCTTCGGCGCTGTCGATCGTGGTTTCGATCAGGGTATTCAGGACCTTGATGTCGTGGTCGGTGGTCGCGGTCATCGTCGTGGCTCCTTGTGACTCGGGGGAGTCGTTTTGGGGAACGCCAGCTTCGCGGTCAGGGCCCGCATGGCGTCGTGAAAAGCGCGTTCCCGGACCGACTACAAACCATGCTCGTTCATTCATGCGAGGCCGGGGCATACTTCCGTCTCACATCACGGTTACGGAGTGGGCCCATGGCATCCCATCGTCGCGCGCTGGTTACCGGCGCATCCGCCGGTATCGGCGAGGCTTTCGCTCGCGAACTGGCCCGGCGTGGGTACGACCTGGTCCTCACGGCACGCCGTGCCGACCGGCTCGAGGCGCTGGCGAAGGACTTGCGCGAGCGCCATGCCGTCGAGGCGATCGTCGCGCCGCTGGACCTCGCAAGAACCGACGGGCCGGAGGCCCTGGTGGCGGCGCTGGAAGCGCAGGGGCTTGCGATCGACGTGCTGGTGAACAATGCCGGCTACGGCGTGCCGGGCTACTTCGAGGAACAGCCCTGGGCGACCCATGCGGCATTCATCCAGGTGCTCATGACGGCCCCCACCGAGCTGGCCTGGCGCCTGCTTCCGGCCATGAAGGCGCGCGGTTACGGACGCATCCTCAATATCGCGTCGCTGGCGGGCCATATTCCCGGTTCGGCGGGCCATACGCTGTACGCGGCATCCAAGGCCTATCTCATCAAGTTCTCGCAATCTCTTGCGCTGGAGTGCGCGGGTACGGGCGTGCACGCCACCGCCGTATGCCCCGGCTTCACCTACTCCGAGTTCCACGACGTGACCGGTTCGCGCGAACTCGTCTCGAAAATGCCAGGTTTCATGTGGATGGACGCACCCGCGGTGGCGCGGCAAGGGCTGGATGCCGCGGATGCGGGCAAGGCCGTGTACGTGACCGGCCGGGTCAACCGGGCCATCAAGAGCCTGTTCAAGCTGATCCCGGACACCCTCGCCCTGAAGATGGTCCAGCGACAGGGCCGCCGTTTCCGCACCGGCCCGCGAGGGGGCTGATCCGTTACCCGTGACCTTTGGCATACGCCGGGCGGGGCGCCGGGGGCTAGCCTCGTCCGGTTTGCGGTGCCTTCCGCGCCGCCCTGGACCGTCACGGGGACCATCGATGTCGACCAAACGCAATGCGGCGCTTTCCGGCGCCGTCCTCCTCGCCCTGATCGGGGCGTCCGCCGCGAGCGCGGCGGTAACCACCGACGATTACCGCCGTGCGGACTCGTTCCTCGCCAACAACACCATGCCGCTGGTGGACCATTCGGTCCAGCGCGTCACCTGGATCGACGACGGTCACTTCTGGTATCGCGATCACGATAAGGACGGCGATCAGTTCCTGAAGGTGGACGCCGCGACGGGCGAAGCCACGCGCGCCTTCGACCGCGACAAAGTGGCCGCCGCGCTCTCCGCGGCCACCGGGAAGAAGGTGGACGCCGCCAAGCTCCCGGTCACCGGCTTCGTCGTCCGTCCGGACGACGGCCTGGACATCACCTCGGGCGGCAAGAACTACGTTTGCGACAAGGCCATCGGCAAGTGCGAACTCGCCGCCGTGAAGAAGGACGCCAAAGGCCAGGCCTACGGCAGCGAGCCGGGCCTGAAGTCGCCGGACGGCAAGTCCGAGGCCTTCATTCGCGACTGGAACCTGTGGGTGCGCGATGTCGCCACCGGCGCCGAAACCCAGCTCACCACCGATGGCGTGAAGGACTACGGCTACGCCACCGACAACGCCGGTTGGAAGCACACCGACGAGGCCGTCCTGGTCTGGTCGCCGGATTCCAGGAAGATCGCCACCTTCCAGCAGGACCAGCGCAAGACCGGCGAGATGACCCTTGTCAGCGTCAATGTGGGCCATCCGAAGGTCGATACGTGGAAGTACCCGCTGCCCGGCGACAAGGACGTGACGATGATCGAGCGCGTCGTGATCGACGTGCCGACGAAGAAGATGGTCCGCTTCAAGATGCCTGCCGACCAGCATCGCTCGACGATCTGCGACGATATCTCGTGCAGCCCGGGTGTCTGGGACGACGTGCGCTGGGCCGCCGACGGCAAGAGCATCGCCTTCGTGTCCACCGCGCGCGACCACACGCATGAGTGGTTCCGCGTCGCGAATCCGGAAACCGGCGAAGTGCGCACGGTGTTCGACGAAAAGGCCAGGACCTATTTCGAGGGCGGCAACGACAAGGCCAACTGGCAGTACGTGCCCGAGACCGACGAGGTGATCTGGTTCTCCGAGCGGAGCAACTGGGGCCACCTGTACATGGTCAGCTTGAAGACCGGCAAGCTCGAGCATGCCATCACGTCCGGCGACTGGAATGTCACCCAGGTGCTCCATGTCGATCCGAAGACGAAGACGATCTGGTTCCGCGGCGTCGGTCGCGAGAAGGGCGTCGATCCTTACTACCAGCAGTTCTACAAGGTGGGCTTCGACGGCAAGGGTCTGACGCTGCTGACGCCCGAGAATGCCGACCATAGCGTTTCCATGTCGAAGGACGGCACGTATTTCTTCGATTCGTATTCGACGATCGACACGCCGCCGGTCGCCCTGGTGCGCCGCTCCGACACGGGCGCCACGGTGAAGGAAATCGCCCGCGCAGACATCTCGCGCCTGAAGGCGAAGGGCTGGGTGCCGCCGACCGCGTTCACGGTGAAGGCACGCGACGGCAAGACGGATCTCTACGGTCAGATGTTCAAGCCCACGAACTTCGACGCGTCGAAGAAATATCCGCTCGTGGTCTACATCTATCCGGGTCCGCAGACGGGTTCGGTGCGCACGCGCAGCTTCATCCCCTCGCATGGCGACAACCAGGCGCTGGCCGAACTCGGCTTCGTCGTCGTCGCGGTGGACGGCATGGGTACGCCGTGGCGCTCCAAGGCCTTCCACGACGCCTATTTCAAGAACATCGGCGACAACACGCTGCCCGACCAGGTCGCGGCGGTGAAGCAGCTGGTGAAGAAGTATTCGTGGATCGACGGCGACCGCGTCGGCATCTGGGGCCACTCCGGCGGCGGCAACGCCACGGCGACCGCGATGTTCCGTTACGGCGACGTGTTCAAGGTCGGCATCTCCGAGTCGGGCAACCACGACAACCGCAACTACGAGGACGACTGGGCCGAGAAGTGGCAGGGCCTCCTGGTGAAGGACAAGGACGGCAACTCCAATTACGACGATCAGGCCAACCAGAAATGGGCGTCCGGCCTGAAGGGCCACCTCATGCTGGCGCACGGTACTTCGGACGACAACGTCCCGCCGTACGAGACCCTGCTCGTGGTCGACGCGCTGATCAAGGCCAACAAGGACTTCGACCTGGTGATGATCCCGAACGCCCACCATGGCTACGGGGCCGCCACCCAGTACATGACGCGCCGTCGCTGGGATTACTTCGTGCGTTACCTGAAGGGCGAGACACCCCCGAAGGAATTCGAACTGACGCCGCTGACCCCTCCGGGGCACTGATGGAAAAAACCCCGCTCTCGCAGCGGGGTTTTTTTTAACTCACGTCGCGACGGGCACGAAGCGCATCGCCGCCGCGTTCATGCAGTAACGCAATCCGGTCGGGTCCGGACCGTCGTCGAAGACGTGTCCCAGATGCGCATCGCAGCGCGCGCAGTTCACCGCCGTGCGCTCCTCGATGAGGCTGCGGTCGGTCTTCTCGGTGATGTTGCGCTTCGAGATCGGCTGCCAGAAGCTCGGCCATCCCGTGCCGGAATCGAATTTCGTCGCCGAGTCGTAAAGTGCCGTGTCGCAGCCGATGCACCGGTAGATGCCGTTGTCGTGGCGATTCCATCCTTCGCCGGTATACGGCGGCTCCGTGCCGTCGTGGCGCGTAACGTAGTAGGACTTGGTGCTGAGCTTCGCCCTCCATTCCTCGTCGGTCAGGACGACGCGTGGCTCGACGCACGTGCCCAATGGCTTCTTATCGTTGCCGAAACAGTCGAGGGTGACGTTGCCGCGTTTCGGCGGCGGGGCGTCGGCGGCCGCCGCGGGCCGGGTGGCACGAAGGATGAAGGGCAGCGAGGCGGACGCGGCCACGGTGGCGGCCAGCACGCCCAGGAAACGCCGGCGGTCGGGATCGTTGCGCATATTGCCTCCGGATGCGGAAGAAAGGGCGCTGTAGGAGCCGCTATAGCGGCGAGGAGAATCTTGCCAAGGTGTCGCGGGATTCCCTCGCCGCTATAGCGGCTCCAACAGTTCGTTCCTCAGAAGACCGGGGCATGGCGGTCCGGATTACACCGGGCCTCAGTCGTCCACCCAATGGCAGCGCCGCTCGGTAGTATAGGTGGCGTTCTTGTCCTGATGGCTCTTCTGGATGCGGTTGCCGGCATAACCGCCACCCACGGCGCCCGCCACGGTGGCGAGCGTCTTGCCCTTGCCGCCGCCGACCTGGTTGCCGATGAGGCCGCCCGCGACGGCGCCCACGCCCGTGCCGATCAGGCGGTTGTCGTCCTTGGAGTTGATCTGCTTGACGCGGACGTTCTCGCAGACCTGGTGCTGGCTGCGCCGGGCCTGCGCCTCGGCCGACGGCGTGGAGATGGCGGCCGTGCCAGCGAGTACGATCGCGGCGGCGGCGAGCAGTGGGCTCTTCATGTCGGATCCTCCTTTTCGGTGGCCTTCAGGGATACCTCCGGCCTCGTGATGGAGGGGTCAATCCCGGGCGTTCCCGCAGGGCGCGTCGACATGGCGTACGGCCGCGGTTTAATCGGCGTGCCGCGGGCCTCGGCGACGGCCTCGGTCAGCTCGGCGCCGAGCAGCAGGATGAGCGCGGAGTAGTAGACCCAGACCAGCAGGACGACGACCCCGCCGGCCGGGCCATACGGCCCGCCGACATTGCTGCGGTCGAGGTAGACGGCGATCGCGAACTTGCCGACGGCGAAGAGCAGGGCGGTGAGCGTGGCGCCGATCATCGCGTCGCGCCATTCGATGATGGCGTCGGGCAATACCTTGTAGATGGCGCCGAAGATCAGGACGAAAACGCACAGCGAGATCGCAATCTCCAGGATCTGCCAGCCCGTGGTGCCGCCGCGCACGAACACGGCGATCAGCGCACTGGCGGAAAACGAGATGACCAGGAGGAAGGCGAGCGATAGCAGCAGTCCCAGTGCGTGCATGCGGGCACGGAGCCAGCCGAGGATCGCGCCCCTGGTCGAGCCTGGCCGAGGTTGCAGGCTCCACACCCTGTTCAGCGCTCCCTGCAACTGGGTGAAGACGGCGGAGGCGCCGACGAGGGTGACGCCGAGGCCGATCACGCCGGCCATGCTCCCGACGCTGGGGCGTTCCTTGGCGTTCTGGATGACCAGCCGCACGGCTTCGGACGCCCGGGGGCCGACCAATCCGTTCAGGCTGTCCACCAGCTGGGCCTGCCACTCGGGGCGGAGCGAGGCGACGACCCAGAGCAGGAGGACGAGCAAGGGCGCGAAGGAAAGCGCCGAGTAGAAGGCCAGCGCCGCGGCCCGCGTCATCAGTTCGTCGTCGCTGAAGCCTCTCGCGGTGGTCTTGACCACCTGCCAGGTCATTGCCAGCCTCGAATCCACGATCCCGCCTCCGTCATGCGTGCCGCGCCAGCTTCATGGCAGCGGCGCGAAAGAAACGTGGAATCAGGCCGCGTGCATCCGGGCGATCGCCGCGGGGATGTCCCCCGCGCCGGATACTTCGGCCACGCGCTCGCCCATCGCGAAATCGCTCACGAGTTCATGCGCCCACGTGCTGTGGTAAGGCATATACACGCCCCAGCCACCGAGTTCCACTACCGGTGCGATGTCCGACTTCAGGGAGTTGCCGACCATGGCGAAGCGTTCCGGCGCCACGTCGAACTCGGCGAAGAGCCGTGCGTACGCGGCCGGATCCTTCTCCGAGACGATCTCGATGCGGTGGAAGACGTCGGCCAGTCCGCTGCGCGCGACCTTGTATTCCTGGTGGAACAGGTCGCCCTTGGTGATGAGCACCACGCGATGGGTGGCTGCGACCGCCGTGACCGCCTCGCGGATGCCGGGCAGCAGTTCGACGGGGTGCGCGAGAACGTCCTTGCAGAGACGGACGATGCGATGGATGTCGCGCGCTACGATGCGGCCGTCGGTGAGGTCGATGGCCGATTCGATCATCGACAGCGCCATGCCCTTCGCGCCGTAGCCGAACAAGGCGATGTTGCCCCGTTCGGTGGCAAGCAGCGCCTCGCGCAGGCCCTGGCTGCCGAGATCCACGTAGCGACCCAGGATGGCTTCGAACGCCTCCTGGGCCTGGTCGTAGAACTCCTGGCTGCGCCAGAGGGTGTCGTCGCCGTCGAAGCCGACAAGGTCGATCATGAAAAGAATCCCATGTGCCGCAATGGGACAGGATAGCAGCGCTTTGTGTGGGAGCCGCTTCGGCGGCGATCCCGCGGCAGCGGGCGAGCTTGCCGCGAGCACCCATCGCCGGCATAGCCGGCTCCCACACAAAACCCGCGGATCAGAACGCGACGCTGGTCTTCAGGCCCAGCACGAATGCATTGTCGTTCTGCTTGCTGCCGCCGGGATCCTTGATGTACTGCAGGTTCGGCCGGATCGCGATGGACGGGATCGGCGACCAGCTGTAGAAGACCTCGGCCACCTTCTCGTACCCGTCGTTGACGATGCCTTCCTGGCCGGGATGCGTTGCGTTGAACAGCCGCTGGTTCCGCGCCGCGTAGCCATTGGCGTGGGTGCCCGCGATGGCGGCGCCCACGAAATCGTTCGCGCGGCCGAAGATACCCTTGTACTCCATGCCGAGCGCGATCTGGTTATTGGTGGGCGACGTCGCATGATCCGCGGACGTGATGTTGAGGAACACGGTGGTTCCCCTGCCGCCGGCCTCGCCGGACACCTGCTGCTGGAAGGTGATCCACGCGCCCTTGCGCGAGCTTCGCTGCAGCGGTTCGCCACCGGCCGTCGCGAGCGGCTGATGGTCCTCGTTGAGGTAGAGATCGTTGCCCTTGGAGGTGTTGTACCAGACGCCGGCACGATACGAACCCGGCAAGCCGTTGATCGTCGGCTTCCAGCCGAATTCGAGCGGGATCAGCGCGCCGGTGGTGCCGCTGGGGAAGTCGAGGTCGAGGCCGCGGCGACGGGCGTAGCCGTCGTCGACGTATTTCGGGTTCACCTGGTAGGCGGCGATCTGCACGAACGTGTCGCTTGTCGTGTTCAGCTTGAGCACGGTGGCCCACAGGCTGGTGGGCCAGTTGACCCAGTAGTCGCCCACGACGTTGCCCGGTTGCGCACCGCAGAAGCTCAGGTTCATGAAGTCGCACGAGAAGTTGTTGATGTCCTCGCCGACCGGCATGCGACCGATCTTCCAGGTGAGCCTGTCGTCGAAGAACTTCTGCTCGAGCTCGAACATCGTGAGGTGCCAGGTCTGGCCGCGGCCATACACTTCCTGGATGAGCTGGTTGTTGCCGATGTGCGCGTCCGCGCCGATATCGCGGCCGTTGCGATCGGTGACGATCAGTTTGAAGGTGGCGCCATGCCAACCCCACAGCTTGTCGAGGTCGAGCGCGGTACCGAACTTCCACTGGTCGGTATAACGCGTGATGCGGCGATCGCCGCCCGAATAGTTATGCGCCGCCTCGAAGCCGTAGCCGAAGTCGAACGTGATGCCCTTGTCGGCGAGACGCGTGCGTGCACCGTTCCAGTCGCCGAACAGGTACTTGCCGGCGGATGCGTCGTCTGCGTGGACAGCGCCTGTGCCGAATGCCAGGCAGGCGAGCATGGCCGTTGCTAGGGGGCGCTTGATGAACTTATTGCGCATGAATCTTCTCCCTGAAGACACTGATTATGTTTTTTGGTAATTTGTTTTTGATTATCCCGGTTGCGATGCAGCACATAATTCCATGCACGCAACCGAAGCATCATAGTGATGTTGTCGTACTAATGAAGGACGCACCGCACATCTGCCGATACTGCTTTCATCGGTGTTCAGTCGTGGCGGTGTAGTGACTTCGCGTCGCATGAGAAAACTCTTGGGTCAACGCGCGCATGTGTTCATCGTGCGTGAAGAACACGACGACTTTGCCTAACTTGTACCGGCGTTGATTGAAAGCGCTTGTCGCGGCGCGTCCACTGGCGGATTCGGCAAACGGAGAGGGCCGCGTTGGCGTCGGGCTCCCGGAGTGGCCGTCACGAAGGCATAATGCGCGTCCGGTCCCTTACGAGTTTTCTCATGCCATACGATCGCAGCTGGATGGGCTACGGCATCGTGGGCGCCCTGGAGACGGGCGGCATCGCCCTGGTCGTGGGCATCGTGGTCTACGGCCTGCTGCGTGCCTTCGCCAGAGGGAGCGGCTGGAGCCACGGGAAGGAGCTAGCGGTCGCCTACGCCTTCGCCGTGGTGCTCTCGGCCGGCCAGGACCTGTGGGACCTCTTCTACTTCAACATGGCGCCCTTGCAGTCGCTGACCCTGCTGAAGCTGAAACTTGCGGCCGTGCATGATCCCGACGCGATCGGCCTGCGGGTGTTCTTCGAGTTTGTGGGAGCACTGCTGGGCGTTTGCATCGGCTGGGCGATGTTCTCTGGTGGCCTCAAGAAATTGTTCGCGAGCCTACGCCAGCCCTGAGGGTCGTAGGAGCCGCTTCATTGCTTGTGGCTGAACATCCATTCCCACAGGTCGGGCGTGGCATACGCTTTCTCCCACGAGCCGTGGCCCACCCCGGGGAATTCGGTGTATTTCACTTCCTTGCCGAGCTTGAGGAGTGCGGCGTTCATCCGGCGGGACTGCTCGGTGGGCACGACGTTGTCGTCGCCGCCATGGAAGATCCAGACGGGCAGCTTGCCGATCCTGTCCGCGACCCTGGCGAAAGGGTCCTCGCCCTTGGGCACGCCGTGCACATAGAGCCGCAGGCGGTCGTCGTCGTCGGACGTGACACCGCCGCAGATGATCGCCGCCGCGGCGAACGTATCCGGATGGTCCACCGCCAGCTGCCATGAGCCGTAGCCGCCCATCGACAGGCCGGTGAGGTACACGCGGTGGCGGTCGCCGTGGAATTCCTCGACGCTTTTCTCGAGCGCCGCCATGGCCATGTCCGCGTCCTCGGGATCGGTCCACTCCGTGCCGTCGGGAGCCTGGGGGATCACGACCACGGCGGGAAAATCCATGTGCTGCTTGAGCCAGGGCGGGAGGCCCTGCGTCATCTGCTTCCGGTTGTCGTCGCCGCGTTCGCCGCTGCCGTGCAGGAACAGCACCGTGGCGGGGTGTTTCGCGACGTTCGCCGGGACGAAGACCTGGTAGCGATACGTCTTGCCATGGCTGTCGACGCTGCGTTCGACGAAATGTGCAGGGCCGGCGGACGCGGCGCCGGCAACGGCGATGGTGAGGGCGGCAAGGGCACGGAGCATCGTGGGGATCCTTTCAGAGGATGGGATCGAAGAGGCGGGCGACGTGGAGCGCCACGCGGCGGAGGTAGGAAAGCCTGCGGTAGTCGTTCGGATTCACTTCGTCGCTGTTGGCGAAATCGTCCTCGAGCATGGCCTCCACCGAGGCGGCGAAAGCCTCGTCGACATTCAGCGCCGCGATCTCGAAATTGAGCCGGAAGCTGCGATTGTCGAGGTTCATGCTGCCGACGACGGCGGTGTCGTCGTCGACGAGCATCACCTTCTGATGCAGGAAGCCCTGCCGGTAGCGGAACATGCGGATGCCGGCCAGGGTGGCCTCGTGCGCATAGAGCGTGGATGCCATGAACACGGTACGGTGGTCCGGACGGCAGGGCATGAGGATGCGTACGTCCACGCCACGGAACACCGCCAGCCGCAGGGCGCCGAAGACGGCCTGGTCGGGCACGAAATACGGGGTCGTGATCCACACGCGCTTCGTCGCCGCCTGGATCGCCTGGGTGAAGAAGAGGGAGCAGCTTTCCTGGCGGTCGGCCGGGCCGGTGGCGACGATCATCGTCGCCGCGCGCCCGCAGCGCTCTGGCGGAGGGGACGACGGCGGGCGCTGGCCGGTCACCCAGTACCAGTCCTCCGCGAACACGCGCTGCAGGTCCGCCACCGCGGGGCCTTCGATTTCCATGTGCGTGTCGCGCCACGGCGCCAGCGGAGGCTTCTTGCCGAGGTATTCGTCGCCGGCGTTCAGCCCGCCGACGAATCCGCGTATGCCGTCCACGACCAGCACCTTGCGGTGGTTGCGGAAGTTGAGCTGGAACCGGTTGCGCCAGCGCCGCGTGGCGAAGCGCCGGACGAGCACGCCGCCGGCACGCAACCGGTCCACGTAACCGTCGTCCAGCGCATGGCTGCCGATGCTGTCGTAAAGGAGGCATACCTCCACGCCCGCCGCCGCGCGTTCGAGCAGTGCGTCGCGCAGCCGGCGCCCGAGCACATCGTCGTGGATGATGAAGAACTGCACGAGCACGTAGCGTTCGGCGCGCCCGATGGCGGCGAACATGGCGGCGAAGGCGGCTTCGCCGTCCACATGGAGGAACAGGGCGTTGCCGCCGTGCATGGCCGTCTGCAGCATCCTCCCGACGGCGTCGTAGCGGGCGTCCCGCACGGGCGCGGCATGCGCCAGCAGGCCCAGCCGCCCGCGATGCAGCGCTTCCTCGTGGAGCATGAAGAAACGGGCCTGGCGCTGGCGGTGCAGGTCGACGTAGCCGCCGAAGTGGCTGGCACCCAGGAACAGGTAGGGCACCAGCGTGACGTAGGGAAGCAGGACGAGACCCAGCACCCAGGCGAAGGCGCCTTGCGCCGTGCGCGTGTGCATCACGGCATGCGTGGCCGCGAACACGCCCGCCACATGGAGGCACAGCGCCGTGATGGCGACCAGGCTGGCGATCATGCGCGCCCGGCCTCCATGGACGTTACCTCGCGGCGACCCGCCGGCTTTCTTCCGCCAGGAGCATGTCCGCCACGCCCTGGGCCTGCTTGCGGATCTCGGGGATCGCGGTCGATTCCCAGAGTGCCCCGCGCAACAGGCTGCCGATGGCGAACATGTTCGGCCGGGGCTTGCCGTTTCCGTCCAGCAGGTGGCCGTCAGGCAACGCGGCGAAGCCAAGGCCCAGCGGGTCGGGCTGCACGAGGCCGTCGATCACCAGCTGGCGCACGAGTGGGTGTTCCGTGCGCTGCGTATCGGTGTTGAGGCCCACCGTCTGGATCACGACGTCATAGGCGTCGGTGGACTCGGCGCCGGCCGGCAGGGCGTGCACGACATCGAGCGCGCCGTCCGCCGAGAGATGCACCGAGCGCATCCGTCCGCGGGCTCGCGTGAAGCGGCCCTGGGCCTCGAGTTGCGCGACCTGCGCAGCCACCTGCGGGGGCATGCGGTGCCGCGCCCGCTCCCATGCCCAGCGGGCGTGGCGCAGGAAGCGCGCCCGCTCCGTCGTCGGCAGGTCGCGCCATAGCGATTGCGTGTGCGGCCTCATGCCGTCGACCACGGTGCGCCAGTCCTCCGCGGTCTCGGCGGCGTCGCGAAGGCGGCGCATCCAGACCCGCAGGTTCGGGTCGTCGCGCATCGATTCGATCAGTTCGCCGCCGTCGTCGTGCGGCGCCGATGCGGCCGTGAGATGAGGTTCCGGCAGCTTGCCGTGGCGCGACAGCGCATCGAAGTGCGCGTTCGGCCAGCGGGCGGACAGTTCCAGGAGGACGTCGACCGCGGTGAGGCCGAGGCCGATGATGAGGACCCGCAAGGGGCGGTCGTCCGGCGCCGCCGAGGCGAGGAAGGGCCAGGGATCGGTGATGTAGCGCCCACTGGCGATGGCGGCGTCTTCGACGCCCGGCAGCGGACGTGGCGGCAGCGAGCCGATCGCCAGCACCACGGCATCCGCGTGGGAGGTCTGGTCGCCGTACCCGATGACGATACCTTCGTCGGACGGGACGATCGATGCCGCGGCGAACGGTACGAGGTTCGCGTCGTGCCCGAACGAGCCCGCGTTCTTCAGGGCCTGTTGCACCCGCGACTGCAGGAAGTCGCCGTACATGCGCCGCGGGAGGAAGTCGGAGCCCTTCACCGAGGGGTCCAGGGCCTGCGCGTACTCCAGGAAGCCGCCCGGCTTGCTGACGAACATGCCCATGGAGGCGGCGCGGACGTTGAGGAGGTGGCGTTGGGACGGCGTACCGTACGCGATGCCGCGGCCCGGTTCCGGTCCGCCGGTGTACCAGTCCAGATGAAGCGGATGCCGCGTGCGCCGCTCCAGCAACTCGCTTGCCAGCGTCGCCGCTGCCGCGCCACCGCCGATGATGGCGACCTTGTGAAACATGCTTTGGTCCTTCGCCCGTGGGTTGGGGTGGAGGGCCGTGAGACCGTCAGGCCGTCAGGCGTCCCGCGATGATCGATTGCCTCGGTCGTGAGATCCAGTGTCCCGAAGGACCGGGCTGCTCATACGCGAGGTACTGTGCCAGATCGCCACCGTACACGTGAAGCGTGAGCGCCGTGTCATGCCGCGACAAATTGCGGCAGCGGTGGGCGTGGCCGTCGGTGGCTTCGAACCAGGTGGCATCGCCCGGGCCGAGCCATGTGCGGCCGACGCTGCGCAATGACGGGTGGGCATCGTCCTTGGCGAAGGTCTCGACCTCGAGCGCGCCGGAAAGGGTGGCTTCGAGCCCCCAGAGCCCGCCATGGTCGTGGACCGGGGTGGCATAGCCCGGCGGCCAGGCCAGGACCAGCACACTCACCGGCGGACGTGCCCGTTCGGCCAGGATCCAGCGCTCGAACCCGCGCCGCCGCTCGCGCAGCGGACCCAGCGTGGAGGCCAGCTCCGCGCTGTGGCCATGCAGGATGCCGCCGATCTCCCGCCCCATGGAGGCGAGGTCCGGCTCCGCCACGTCCGACAGGTCGAACGCGACGTCCCGCAGGGTCCTGATGATGGAAGAACGCTTACCCATGGAGGGCGGTCCGCTGGAATCGACTGCCGGGGAGTGGACCACGCGAGTCGTTAAAGGGTCGTAACTCCGGCCTTTCGCGCCGTGCTTAAACCTTTTCGCGTGGCCGGGCATCGAACCTGCGACCGCCACCCCCGGGGCGGTCGTCCCGACCACGGAGAGCCCTGCCATGTTCTTCCTCACCTCGCTCGTCGTCCTCGCCGTCGGCTTCTGGCTCGTTTTCGCCGTCGTCGGCACCGTGCTGAAGCTGGTTTTCGGCATCATCGGCGGGATGTTCAGCCTCGTCGCCACCATCCTGGGCGCCGCGATCGGCGGCGTGGCGATGCTGGCCGTGGCTCCCGTGATCGCGCTGGCGCTGCTGCCCGTCCTGCTGCCGGTGGGCCTGCTGGCCCTGATCGTCTGGGCCATCGCCCGGGCCACGCGCAAGCCGGACGTCGTGGTGATGCCGCGCTGAGAGTGCGCGGGGCACTGTGGGAGCCGGCCACGCCGGCGATCCCGCGGCAGTGGCAAGCTTGCCGCGAGCATCCATCGCCGCTGACGCGGCTCCCACAGGTCCGCTCCCTCCGGGCTAGATTTTCCGCAGGTTGAAGGTGACCGGGATGCGCGCCCAGGCCTGCACGGGCCGTCCACCGGCCGTCGCCGGTTGAAAAAGCCACCTGGCCAGTACCTGCTCGCGCGCGACCTTGTCGAGGAGGGCGTGGCCGCTGCTGCTTTCGACGACCACCTCGAGCGGTTTGCCCGATACGTCTACCAGCACGCGCAGCGTCACGGTGCCCGTCATGCGGGCGGCGACCGCCGCCCTCGGATAGGCCGGCGCCGGTGCCGAGACATAAGCGAGGGTGGCTTCCACGGGCGTGGAAGGCACCGAAGGTGGCGCGATGTCGACAGGCGCCGTCGTCATCGGAGCGGAGCCTTCGTCGGTGGGCACGGCCTGCGCCATCGGCGGAGGTGGCGCCTCGACCGGCTTCGCGGTCTGGACGGGCCGCGCCCTGGGCTTCACCGGCAACGGCTTGAGGTCGATAGGCGGTGGCGGAACGACCGTCGGCTCGACCGGGTGATCGATCAGGCGTATGACCGCGACCGAAGGCGGCGAAAACGACAGCGAGGCGACCATGGGTCGCATCACGGCGACGAGTGCGGCGGCATTGAGGGCGATCGCCGCGCTCATGGCGACGATTCGGACGGTATCCGGATGGACTCCGGCGGCGGACTGCGGACGAGCGAACGACATGAGCCACCTCCTGCAACGTGGGGGAAGGTGATGCGCGGTCGGGAACACGGCCGGGTGGGGACCGGCGGGGATCGTGTTCGGGTCCGGTTTCAGATTACGGTCAGTCGGTCGGACGCTGCAACAGGCGGCAATGCCGCCGTCTTTCAGTGCGCGACGAGCATCGGCACGTCGGACTGCATGAAGAGGAACCGGGTGGTTCCGCCGAGCACCATTTCGGAAAGGCGCGAGCGGCCCCAGGCGCCCATGACGATGAGGTCGGCACCCTCGGCATGCGCTATGTCGAGCAGGGCGGGACCCGGTGCGGCGAAGGCCTTCTCGTCCAGCCGGCGGACATCCGCCTTGACGCCGTGCGAGTCCAGCCAGCCGCAGATGTCCGTATCGGGCAGGGCGCAGGTGCCGACGTCCTCGTCGCGGCTTCCGTCGATGACGGTGACCCGGTTCGCCTTGCGCAGCAGGGGCAACGAGGAACGAACGGCAAGGGCGGACTCGCGGCTGCCGCTCCACGCCACGAGGACATGCTCGCCGAGGGTTTCCACCGGGGCGGCCTCGGGCACCACGAGGACGCCCCGGCTGGAGGCGAACACGGTACGCGACACGACGCCGAACCCTACCGGCGCGTCGCCGCGCATCGTCGACGAACGTTCCATCACGATGAGGTCGTACCCCGCCGAGGCGTGGGCGAGCAGCGAGACGGTGTCGCCGTTGCCGACGCGCCACTTGCCCTCGAGCTGGCGCGACGCGAGCAAGGCTGCCCAGTCGCCCGCCATGGCCTTGGCATCGCTGGCGCGCTGGCGCACGGCATCGAGTTGCATCGGCACCGCTTCGGGCACGGTATAGGCCGCGGCGGGAAGGTCCACGACGTGCAGGGCATCGAGGCGGGCGCCAAGACGAGTGGCCATGGCCAGCGCGGCCCGCAGGCCCGCGCCTTGCGGCGGGAGACGGGCGATGTGCACGAGCAGTTCGAGGAGCATGTCCCCATGGAACAACGACGGGGATGGCCCGGTCAATGGGCTGGACCAACCTACGAAGGGAGCGAGGGTGTAGGAGCCGCTATAGCGGCGAGGGAGCCCGCCTCGCCGCTTCATCGCTTCGTGCGCTTCTCGCCGCTATAGCGGCTCCTACATGTCCTATTTTTTTTCCTGCGACGGGATGAAGCGCGTGCGCACCGCCTCAGCCAGCAGGTCGGGAGGCAGCAGGCCCTGGGCGATCAGGAAATCGTTGAACGCCTTGCGGTCGAAGCGGTCGCCGAGGCGCGTCTGCGTTTCCGCACGCAGCTGCAGGATGCGCGTGTATCCGTAGAAGTACGCCGTGGCCTGGCCGGGCGAATTCAGGGTGTAACGGTCCAGTTCCTGGCGGGCCATCGGTTCGGAGAGGCCGACGTCGTGCACCAGGATCTCGTGCGCGCGTTCGCGCGTCACCATGCCGAGGTTCAGCATGGGATCGAGGAAGGCGCGCGCGGCGCGCAACAGCCGGAACTGCAGGGCGATGAACTGCCCCGCCGGCGGCTCGTACGGCATCATTTCCGCTTCGGCGTAGAGTGCCCAGCCTTCCACGTTCACGCTGTTGAAGGCGAACAGGCTGCGGGTGAGCGACACGCCCTGTTCCACCATCGCGGCGAACTGCAGCTCGTGGCCCGGCCGGCCCTCGTGGGCGGTGAGGGTCCAGGCGGCGGCCTCGAAGGTGAAGTCGTCGTACATCTGGGTCTTGTCGCCGTCGGCCGGCGGGTTGCCCGTGGTGAGCACGAAGGTGCCGCGCTGGCCGGTGTTGCCGATGAAGGGCGGAGGATCCATATGCGGCGCCGGCGTGCGCGCGTTCTCGGCTTCCGAGGCGAGGCGCATCGCCATGTCGCGCTTCGGCAGTTCCACGATGCGCTGCTTGCGGATCGTATCCTCGATCTTGCCGATCACGGCATGGTACGCGGGCTCGACCTTGTCCTTCGCCAGCTGCTTCTTCTTCAGCGCCTTGAGCACGTCGCGGTAGTCGCCGTCGGGCAGCCCCTCGGCCTTGGCGACGACGGGCGCGAGCATCTGCATCGCATAGGTGGTTTCCATGAACTCCAGCTGCGCGCGGTCGATGAGTTCGCGCGGGGAGATGTCGAGGCCGACCTGCTCGAGGTTGTATGCATACAGCGGCTCGGGCAGGCGGAAATCCGTGCGCGCGCGCGGCAGTACGGTCTTCTTCACCCAGGCGTTGTAATCCTTGAGCTGCCGGTCGAGCTTCGCCATGGCCTCGTCGGTGCCGGCGATCTTCTTTTCGGCGAACAGCTTGCGGATGCCATCGACGTAGCGCTGCGTGTTGCCGAGCTTCTGCTCGACATCGGCCTTCACCGGTCCCAGCAGGGACGTGTCGCCGAGTTTCTCGGTGGTGCGGGCCTTTGCCTGTTCCACGAGGGCCGTGCAGCCCGGCGTCATGCCTACATAGCATTTCAGGCGGCCCAGGGCGGCCTTGTTCTGCTCGGGTTTGCTTTCGGCGTTGAGCAGCGAAAACTCGCCGCTGAAGACGATCTGCCCCGCGTCGTACCACGGCAGGAGGTACTTGTCGTTGAGGTCGATGCCCTTGATGCTGCCGTCGATCTGCTTGAGCAGGATCTGTAGATCCTGCTTCACGTTCGAATCCTTTTCCTCGGCGAGGCGCTTGGTCACGGTATCGCGAACCCGCACGAGCGCGGCACGCTGGCGCTTGTCCACGTCGGGACCGAGGTCGACCGTCTTCTCGTCATAACCCTTCAGGCCGATATCCGTCGCGGATTCGGGACTGAAGCGGGCGGTGACATCGAGCAGCGGCTGCGCGTCCGCGTTGCTGCGGGCGATCCAGGCCGGCTGCGTGGCCGGCTCGGCGTGCAGGCAGCCGACCGCCAGCGTGACGGCGGCGGCGAGCGTGAGTCGTCGGAACATGCGTCTCTCCCCGTGGTAGTCCGCCGAGACTAGCCGTTGAGGCATCGCCCCGCCAATGTGCCTGATGGCCAGCCGGTCAGGCGAACAGGAGGGCGAGGCCCGCCATGCCGATCATGAGGAAGGAGATCACCACCTTAGCGACAATGCCCACGAGCATGCCCACCCATGTTCCGACGCCGACGTGCGCCGAGCGCAACACGCTCGTCCCCGACCACAGTTCGCCGGCCATCGCTCCCGCGAAAGGCCCGACGACGAGGCCGGGGATGCCGAAGAACATGCCGACGACCGTGCCGATGCCGGCGCCCCACAAGGCGCGCTGGCTGGCACCGATCTTCTTCGCGCCGAGCGACGCCGATACGAAATCCAGGGCGATCCCCAGGGCACCGACGATGCCGATCGCCACGAGCCAGCCCCAGCCCAGGTGGCGGTACTCGTCCACTGCGGCGGCGAGCCAGATGCCGCCGAAGATCATGGGAATGCCGGGCAACACCGGAAGGATCGCCCCCGCCACGCCACCGATGACGAGCGCGGCGGCGAGGAGGTAGAGGAACAGTTCCATCAGCGGAAGGCCTCGCGGTACTCGGGTTTCAGGTAAGCGGCGAAGGCTTCGCTGGGCACGTCCACCGCCTGGGGCCCCGCGACGTAGGAGGCCACCTGGTAAGGCGGGAAGATGAAGGTGAGGCCGCGCACCTTGTCGTCCGGACCGGTGAGCAGGCTGAACACGCGATAGTTGTCCTTGCCGGGCTCTGTCCCCTCGTCGATCTGCTCGCTGCTGGAGGCCAGCGGTTCGTCCTGGTCGTCCAGCGCGGTGAGCAGTTGCCGGCGTGCCTCGGTGGCGAAGGCGCCCTCGGCGGCCTTCGGGTCGGCGAACAGGTCGTCGATTTCCACCACGCGCCCCTCCTGCACATCGTATGTGAAGCTGTCGACGATCGGCACGGGATGGGCGCCCCCGGTGAACGACGAGCCGTCGACCTGCACGTTGATGAAGCGGTCGGTCCGGGAGGCCACGGCGATGACCATGTTCAGGTCCCAGGGCAGCTCGCGCGCCCGCGCGCGCGCTGCCGGGGTATCCAGGCTGGCGAGGAAGCTGCGCTTTTGTTCTTCCACGTAGCGGTCGATGGTATCGCGCAGCTCGCGCGCTCCCGGCGGAAGCTCGGGAAGCTTCAGTTCCATCGTATAGAGGCCTTGGCGGGCCGAAGGGGTATCCTTGTCGGCGCCCGTCCCCGCGGACGGCGTCGTATCGCCCCCGTTCGTCCGGTCGGCGTCGTGGCAGCCGGTCAGGCCGGCCCCGGCAATGGCCAGCGACAGGATATGTCGCAGTAGCATCGTGCGTTCTCTCCCTGCGAAGTACGTATCTTAGCCTAGAGCGTCTCCTGCGGAGAGCGCGTCAACATAGCGAAGGAAGAGCGTGCATAACGCGACGACGGAATCCATTACCGTGCTCAAGGCCGACGAACTCGGCCGGATCGAGCGCGTCGAGCGCAACGGCATCACGCTGATTCGCCGCGACATCGGTCCGGCGCGCTGGTGGGCCCGCTGGTTCGCCCGCCGTGCCGCGGCCCGCGAGGCACGCGCGCTCGCCCGGCTGGATGGCGTGGACGGCGTGCCGCGCCTGCTCGCGTGGACCGGACACGTCCTCGAGCGCAGCTACATGGCGGGACAGCCGATGCAACTGGGCAGGCCCCTGGACCCCGCCTATTACCGCGCGGCACTGCGCTTGCTGGTCGCACTGCATCGCCGCGGCATCGTGCACAACGACCTGGCGAAGGAGCCCAACTGGCTGGTCCGGGAGGACGGCACGCCGGGCCTCGTGGATTTCCAGATCGCCTGGACCCGTGGGCGCCGGGGTCCGCTGTTCCGCCTGCTGGCGCGCGAGGACCTGCGCCACCTGCTGAAGCACAAGCGCACGTATGCGCCGCAGGCGCTCACGTCGAGGCAATATGCGATGCTGGCGCGGCCGGCGGCCCACTCGCGCTTGTGGCGTGCGACCGGGAAGCGCCTCTACAAGCTCGTCGCCCGCCGCATCTTCGGCTACTGGGACAACGAAGGCCAGGGCCGCATCCGGCGCTGACCTCGTGTAGGAGCCGCTATAGCGGCGAGAAAATCTCGCGACGGCCCTGCAAGATTTCCCTCGCCGCCATAGAGGCTCCTACAGAGGGCTACTTTTCCACGAAGGCTCGTTCGATGACGTAATCGCCCGGTTCGCGCGTGCGCGGCGAGGCCTCGAAACCTTCCCCGTCGAGCAGAACGCAGATGTCGTCCAGCATCGAGGGACTGCCGCAGAGCATCACGCGGTCCTCGGCGGGATTCAGTTGCGGAAGGCCGGTCGCGCGCGCCATCTCGCCATCGGCGATGGCATCGGTGATGCGTCCGCGGTTGCGGAACGGCTCGCGCGTGACGGTGGGGTAATAGACCAGCTTCTCGCGCACCAGGTCGCCCAGGTACTCGTGGTTGGGCAGCTCCTTCTCGATGTAATCCGAGTAGGCGAGGTCGTTCACGTGGCGCACGCCGTGGGCCAGCACCACCTTGTCGAAGCGCTCGTACGTGTCCGGATCGCGGATGATCGAGAGGAAGGGAGCCAGCCCCGTGCCGGTACCGAGCAGGTACAGCCGCTTGCCGGGCTTCAGGTCGTTGAGCACGAGGGTGCCCGTGGGCTTGCGGCTGACGATGATCGGATCGCCCGGCTTCAGGTGCTGCAGGCGCGAGGTGAGCGGACCGTCCTGCACCTTGATACTGAAAAACTCGAGGTGCTCCTCGTAATGCGCGCTGGCGATCGAATAGGCGCGCATGAGCGGCCTGCCCTCGACCTCCAGGCCGATCATCACGAAATGCCCGCTTTCGAAACGGAAGCCCGGATCGCGGGTGGTGCGGAAGCTGAACAGGCTGTCGTTCCAGTGATGCACGTCGATGACGTGTTCGGTCGCCAGTGCCACCATGGTTTGCTTGAACCTCGAAGACGGAAAGGGACGGGCCATCGCGCCACGCGCGGTAGCCGGGCTTGGCTGGGGAAGCGGCCCTCGGGCCGCGCTGCCTCGCTCGTCGCGTCGCACCGGTGGGTGCGCGCTCATGGGGCACAAGTTTAAGCCATCTCGGGGCGGGGCGCCCGGGCCCCCGGCTGCACTAAGATGCGAGGCCGTTCGCAGGAAGAGGAGAGACGCCGGTGAGCAAGCCCGACTATGCCGTGGGCCAGGCCTGGACCTATCGCACCCGCCCGAGCGAGGAGGCGTCGCGCGTGGCGATCCGTCGGATCGACCATGAGCCCGAGGACGGAGAGGTCTTCCACGTTTCCATCCTGGACGTGAAACTGCGGAACCATCGGCTCCCCGGCGGCCTGCAGCCCGCCATGCGCCACGCGGCCGTCTCGCGCGCCAGCCTCGACAGGAGCCTTCTCCAGGTCGATGGCGTGGCCGATGGCGACGAGGGTTGGCGCGACGGCTACGGCGTCTGGCGCCAGGCGTACGACAACGGCGACGCAGGCATCTTCGACCTTCCGCTGGCCGAGGTTCTCGATTACATCGAAAGGGTCGTCGCCGCCTCGGGCGAGTCGCGCTAAAAAAAAGAGCGCCCGGTCTACGGGAACCGGCTGGGGAGGAGTCGGTTCCCGTAGAGGGGCGCAAGTGTCACACAGGGATCTGGGTCGTCTTAAGCGCTCTTAGAAGTCGTAGCTGACCGCCAGGCGGGCGTAACGCGGATCCTGGGTGTACAGCGGGACGCGGTAGATCGGATGCGGCGTACCGCGGTTCTCGAACTCCGTCGGGTAACGGAACGTCGGACGCTGCTGGTTGAGCACGTTGAAGACGTTCGCGGAGAACGCCAGCTTCGAACCCGCCCATTCCGGCCGGTAGGTCACGCCCAGGTCGAGCTGGAAGGTCCACGGCAGGCGGCCCTTGTCGCCCGGAGGCGACGGCTGGCCGTCGCACCAGTGGTACGAGCTGCCGTAGTGCGCGACGTCTTCCTGGTTCGGACCCCAGTAGCCGAGACAGACTTCGGGCGCACCCGAGATCGCCTGCAGGTTGCCGGACAGCTGCCACTCGGGCGCGAACTGCCAGTAGCCGTAGGCCTTGAACACATGCGTGTGGTCGTTGCCGAGCGGACCGTTGGCGTAGTCCATCACCCAGTGGTTATCCCAGTCCACGCTGCCCGCGGCACCCGACTGGCGGGTATCGGTACGGGCCTGGCCCTCCGTGTTGCCGTAGGAGTGCGACCAGACGTAGTCGAACTTGCCGTACCACGTGCCGTCGAACTGATGCTCGAGGTAGAACTCCGCGGCCAGGTAACGGCGCTTCGTCTTCGGCATGCCCATCTCTTCGCGGCTGAGCGGCACCACGAAAGGATTGCCCGCGGTGTCGATGAGCGTGAACTTGTTCGAATGGCCGCCATTGACGAGGTAGCAGCTGTTCGTCGAGCCGACGGTGTAGCCGAGCGCCGCGGCCTTGTTCGTGACGACGTCGAGGTCGCAGAAGTCGTCGATGACCGCATTGAGCTTGCGCTGGGTCAACTTGACGCCGTAGGTCCAGTTCTCGTTGAAGGTCTTGTCGAAGCCCAGGATGAACTCGTCCTGGTTCTCGGACTTGAGGTCCTTCGCGGCGACCGTGCGGGGGTCGGGCGGGATACCGTACGAGTTGTTACCCGAGACCACGCCGCTGAACTGGGTGAGGCCGGTCGGATTGCCGGTCACCGGGTCGATGCCGGAGTACGTGAAGTACTGTTGCGTGGCGGTATAGCCGGCGGCCGCGCCCGTCGCCGGGTTGAGCGGCAGGCCGAGGTAGTAACGGCCGGCGTTGGCGTAGACCTTGAAGCTGCCGTCGCCGTTCACGTCCCACGACGCGCCGAGGCGGGGCGCCCACTGCGGCCGGGTCTGTTCGATGAACGGCTGGCCGAACTGGTTGTAGTCCGTGAACTGGTCGTTGCGCAGACCGACGGACAGCAGCCAGCGGTCGTTGATCTGCCACTTGTCCTCGATGTACTGCGCCTTCTGGTCGGAGCGCACGTTCACGCGGTTGTTGACGATGTTCTTGCTGACGAAGTAACCCTGCTCACCGTTCGGGAACAGGCCGGGCGCGGGCACGAAGTTGCGCCCCGGCGTGTTGTCGATGGCTTCCATCGGATCGTCGGAGTGGCCGTAGGTCCACACATAGCCGGGACCCGGGCTTTGCGTACCGAAGTCCTCGACACGCGAACGCACGTTGTCGATGCCGACCGAGATCGTATGGTCGCCGAGGACGTAGGCGACGTCTAAGCGGAAGTTGGTCGACTTGTTGCCGCGGCCCGGCGAGCTGATGTCCGCCACCTGGGTGTTCTGGATCGGCGTACCGCCGTTGAGCGCCGGATTCTGGCGCACGGGGTTGTCGACGCGGATCAGGTTCGGATCGTAGTCGGTCGGCTGGTCGTAGTTCTTGCTCGACATCTTGCCGTACATGGCACTCACGGTCAGGTTGTCCGTGATGTAACCGGTGTACTTCGCCACCCACAGGTCGCCACCGGTCTTGGTGTCGTTGAGGTCGCCGATGCGCGCGGTGCGCGAAAGGTTGGCGTAGTCGTAGCTGTAACGGGTGCCCGAGCCTTCGCGCTTGTCGCCGGCGCTGGTCAGTTCGAGGATGTTGTTGTCGTTGATGTTCCAGTCGAGCTTGCCGTACCAGCGCGGATTGCGGTAATCCCTCGTGTCGGCGGGCGTGTTGTTGCCGACGTTGTTGACCTCGCGCAGCCCCTGCCTCTCGAACTCGCCAGCCAGGAAGAAGAACAGCTTGTCCTTGATGAGCGGACCGCTGGCATACGCGCTGACCGTGGTGGTCCACTTGTCGTTCTGGCTCTTCGGCTGGTACAGGTCGCCGGCCGGTGCCGATGCCGGCGTGTTGGCGTAGTGCAGGTTCGGACCCGAGGCACGTGCCCATGCCGGCTCCCACAGCACCTGCGCACCGTAGTGCCACTGGTTCGTGCCGCGCTTGCCCACCTGGTTGATCACGCCGCCATCGGAACGGCCGTACTGCGCGCTGTAGCCGCCGGTGTAGACCTCCTGCTGGTCGATCGCGCCGTAGGGAAGCTGCAGGCCGCCGAGGGCGTTGAGCGGGTCGGTGGTATTGAAGCCGTTGACGTAGTAGGCGTTCTCGTTCGCCGCGGCACCGCCGAAGCTGGCGACCGAGCGGCCGGTATCGCTGGCGAAGCCGCCGCCGTTGTTGACCACGCCGGGTGCGAGGCGGGCGATGTCCTCGGCCGAGCGGCCCAGGGGAATCTTCGAAAGCTGCTCGGAGGTGATGACGGTGCGCGAGTCGACCGCGGTCACGTCGATGCTGGGCAGCGCGTTACCGGTGACGGTCACGCCTTCCAGGCTTTCCGCGTTGGCCGCCACGGCGGGCGCGGCGTTGAACGAGACGTCGGTGCTAGCGCCGACGCGAAGGGCGACGTTCTTGCGCGAATCGACGGCGGCACCGTCGCGCATCAGGGTCACCGTGTAGGTGCCCAGGGGCAACTGGGAGACGGCGTAGCGCCCACGCTCATCGACCTGGACCTCGCGGCGGAAGCCGGAGCCGCTCTCGATGACGATGGTTTCATTTCCTGCCACCGGAGCCGAGCCATTGATGGCGCCGGTGGTGGACTGTGCATAAACGCTCGAAACGCCGCTCAGGCAGGTACAGACCGCCAGTGCAAGTGCGCTCCTGCGAGAGAGAAACTGCTTCTTCATGCTTTCCCCGAAAAGTGATGCCCCGAAAAGACGATCCCGCGGAAGACGCGGCTCGGGCTCCCACCCGAAAACCCCGCGATGAGGAGCCTGGAAGCTCCCCTCCCGCGCTCCGTCGCTTACATCCATTTGCCTCGATCCAAATGGAATTGCTCGAAGGTTTACAGCACGTCGGAGGGGTTGTCCAGCGGTTGTGAGGAGGTCGCGGATCAGTCCAAATAGAAGTCCGAACGATGTTGCTTCGCAGCAAAATCGACAGTAACTACGCATATTTACAGGGATTAATCACTTCGAAAAACCTTGCCGGAAACGTGCATTCCCGGCCCGGAACGGATCGTAAAAAAATGTTGCCGGGAAGGTGCCGAAGCGCTCGCCGGGCGCCCGTTTTTGGATCGAGGCAAATGTCGTGCCAACCATCGAGTGGGCCGTCACTCTTTGTGTACCCCGGCTGCCGGACAGTCGCGCGATGAAAATCGCCACCTACAACGTCAATGGCATCCGCTCCCGCCTGCCGAACCTGCTCGAATGGCTGGAACGCGAGGCGCCCGACATCGCCTGCCTGCAGGAGCTGAAGGCGGTGGACGAGGGATTCCCCATCGGTGCGATCAACGACGCGGGGTACGGCGCGTTGTGGGCGGGGCAGGCGTCCTGGAACGGCGTGGCCATCCTGGCGAAGGGTGTCGATCCCGTGGAGAGCCGCCGCGGGCTCCCTGGCGACGCGAAGGACACGCAGAGCCGCTACCTCGAGGCGATGGCACACGGCATCCTGGTCGGATGCCTCTACCTGCCCAACGGCAATCCGTGGCCCGGTCCGAAGTTCGAGTACAAGCTCGCCTGGTTCGAACGCTTCCTTCGCCACGCGCAGAGGCTGCTCGATTCGGGGCAGCCCGTCGTGCTCGCCGGCGATTACAACGTCGTGCCTACCGACGAGGACATCTACGACCCGACGCACTGGCGGCGCGACGCGCTGCTGCAACCGGAGAGCCGCGACGCGTACGCCCGCCTCCTGGCCCAGGGCTGGGTCGACGCGCTGCGCAAGCGACACCCCGACGAACGGATTTACACGTTCTGGGATTATTTCCGCCAGCACTGGCCTCGCGACCGCGGACTGCGCATCGATCACGTGCTGCTGGCTCCACCCCTGGCGGGCAGGTTGAAGGACGCGAACGTGGACCGCTGGGTGCGCGACCAGCCCAAGGCGAGCGACCATGCGCCGACCTGGGTCGAGTTGTCCGCATCCGCCCCGAAGCGGACCGTCGCGAAGAAAGCCCCGGCGAAGAAGGCCGCGCCAAAGAAGGCGCCGGCGAAGAAAGCCGCCTCCCGGCGCAGTCGCACGGAAGCCTGAGCCCGGGGTTTGCCAAGGGCGGCAGAGTTACTAGACTAGGCCCCTATCGGGGAAGCCGGACCAGGCAGTTAGATGAAGATCGATGACGGCAGCGGAAGGCGCGCCGAACCGGTGACGCTAGGCGAGGTTGCCGCGCGGTTGCGCAATCCCCGCATCGATCGCATCGTGGCCAGCTTCCGCGAGTACCGCGTCTCGCTGATGCGTACCGTCATCCTCGGCTTCATCGTCGTATGGACCGCCGCCTGGCTGCACGGTCCCGCGGCGATGGCCGCGGACGCGCGACGGGTCGTCCCCGTCGCCCTCGGGCTCTTCGTGCTCAGCGCCGTCTGGATGCTCTGCCTGCGCGCCGGGTCGCTGCGCCAGAATGCAGCCATCGATGCGATCGGCAGCGGCGCCAACTTCGTCATCGTCGCGATCCTGCTGAAGGCCGCCTTCATGCTGGTGATCACGCTCACGGCGGTACTTCCCTTCCTTTCCGTGGCTCTCGGCGTTCGTTACAGCCGACGTGCCTTCGTCGCGGGCGTGGTCGCGTCCGTGCTCATCCTCGCGGTGGTGGCGCCGGAGGGTTACTGGGTATCGCGACCCGCCTACGCACTGTATGCGCTGGGCCTGGTGATCGTGCTGCCGATGACCCTGTACCGCATGATGGAAGCGTTGCGCGAGGTATCCGCGGAGGCGATCGCCTCGCGCGAGGCGCAGCACCGCTTCATCTCGATGATGAGCCACGAGATGCGGACGCCCTTGAGCACGGTGATCCATTCGGCGTCGCTGATCGATACGTCGGTGATGAACGAGGACCAGCGTGGGTTGGTCGCCCTGCTTTCCACCAACGCCAACGCGCTCCTGCATCGCGTGAACGCCGTCCTGGACGTGGCGTCGTTCGCGGGTGGCAGCTTCACGCTGCGCCATCAGGCGTTCGCCTTCGACGAAGTGCTCGGGATGGTCGGCGCCGTCTGCCGGCCCCTCGCCGCCGAGAAGCGGATCGTCTTCAGCCTCGCCCGCGACGCCTCGGTGGAGGGCGTGTTCAACGGCGACCCCGGGCGCATCGAGCAGGTCCTGTCGAACCTCGCCTCGAACGCGCTGAAGTTCACGCCCCCGGGCGGTTCGGTGGACGTGCGTGTCGAACTGACCGAGGGTATCGGCGGCCGCGACCCGATCATCGTCTGCACCGTGATCGACACCGGCATCGGCATTGCCGATGCGGACAAGCAGCGAATCTTCGACCCCTTCCACCAGCTCAGCGCCGGCGAGAGCCGGCGCCAGGAAGGCGTGGGACTGGGCCTCTACGTCGTGCGCAACGTGTCCGAGCAGATGCGCGGCATCCTCGAGGTCGCCGACAATCCGAAGGGTGGCTCGATCTTCGCCTGGCGCTTCCCGCTGCCCCGGGCCGCCGCCGGCGTGCGCAGCGCATCCGAGATGCCGCTCACGGAGCTGCTCGACGAACACCACGCCCGCGTTCCCTCGCAGCGCTGCCTCGTCGTCGACGACAATGCCGCCAATCGCGAGATCGTCGGACGCATCCTCGACCGGGCGGGCCATGCCACGGTGTTCAGCGAGAGCGGGGACGAGGCGCTGGCGCGCCTGGCAGACGAGCACTTCGACCTGATCTTCATGGACCTGCACATGCCCGGCAGTTCCGGCTGGGACGTGCTCGGCCGGATCGAGGCCGCGCGCCGCACCGGAAGCGTGCCGCCGATCGTGATGCTCAGCGCCGATTCGAGCCACGATGCCGTGCGCATCGCGTTCAAGGCGGGGGCCAGGGCCTACCTCACCAAGCCGATCGCCGCGCAACGCATGCTCGATGTGATCGAGGCGGTCGCCGAGGAGCGACGGCTCGAGCATGCGGCGCGGCTGTTGCAGCCCGCCATCGAACCGGCGACGGAATGGGGCGGCCCGACGCCGCTGGACGACATGCGTGCGCTCAGCAGCCGCGAAGAGTTCGGCGAGTTCGTCGAACTGTGCGCACGGACGGCGGCGAACCATATGGAAAGCCTGCGCGGCGCGATCCTGTCGCACGACGTGGCCGCGGCGACGGAAGCCGTGCACGCCCTGCGCAACGTGCTGGGCAATCTTGGCGTTCCCGGCAGCGGCCGGGTCTGCGACGACATCGCCGTGATCGTCGAGGCGGGCGGCGACATGCGCTCCGCCGCTGCGGAAATCGACGGCCTGATGCGATCGGTCCACCGCTTCGTGACGGCCCAGCGCGAGCACCTGACGGCGGCGGACGCGTGACGGCACTCGACGAACTCGCCGCGCGGATCGACCGGCAGGAACGCGGCATCGCGGGCATCAAGCCCGACAACGAGGCGCGCGTGGTTTTCCGCCCGGGCCTCGCGCATGTGCGGCAACCCTTGTCCGTCGTCTACCTGCACGGCTTTACCGCCAGCCAGGCGGAAGGCGACCCGGCACACCGCGCGATCGCGGAGGCCTGCTCGGCGCACCTGTTCCTCAATCGCCTGACCGGCCATGGCAGCGAGCTGCCGGAAGCGATGGCCGGGGCCACGCCGGAACGCTGGCGCGCCGATGCCGACGAGGCGCTCGACATCGGATTGAGCCTTGGCGAGCGCGTCGTCCTCGTGTCGACATCGATGGGCGCGTCGCTCGCGCTCGACCTCGCCGTGCGCCGGCCCGATGCCGTCGAGGCGGTCGTCGCATGGTCGCCCGGCATCCGCGTGCACGACCCCGAACAACTGCGCGCGGCGGTGCTGCTGCAAGGTCCGGTGGTGCCACCCGGCGAGCGCTCGGCATTCCAGCGCCGCTACTGGTCGTCGGTCGTGCATTCCGACGGTTATCGTGCCATCGCGCGGCTGTTCCTCGAGTGGATGCGGCCGGAACGGTTGAGCGAGATCGTCTGCCCGGTGTTCTTCGGCATGTGGGACGGCGGCGAAGGCGATCGCGACACGCTGACCTCGGTGACGGCGATGCGCGAGGCGTTCGGCTGGCTGGGCACAGCACCGTCGCAGCGCCGGCTGGTGGCCTACGACCACGCGGCGCACGTGCTTGCCTCGCCCGAGCGCTCGCCGGCGGCGACACGTGTGCTGGCCGATTCGCTGGCGTTCCTGCGCGAGATGGGCATCGCCTCCCGCTAATCCCTCATTCGCGGCCCTTTCTCATCGCCCCTGCGCAGGCAGGGGCCCAGCGACTTCCGGCCGTCCAGGCAAAGGCTGTGGGTCGACCACACTGCATCGGTTCTCCCTGCGTGTTCCGCTATCGTAGCGGCCTGGCAAGTGAGGATTTACCCTGGGTGCGCCCGAATAAAGCGGTGGTTGCGTGGCTGTCCCTGTGCCTGGTCCTGTCGGGCTGGCTGGCGATCGCCTGCGCGGCGATGGCCTCGGACAGCCGCGATCGCGACATCGCGCAGTTCTATCACACGGCCTGGACCGTGCGCGAAGGTGCGCCCGGACAGGTGACCGCGCTTGCACAGACGGCGGACGGCTATCTGTGGCTGGGCACGCAGACCGGGCTGTACCGCTTCGACGGTGTGCGCTTCGAGCGTTACCGGCCGCGGGAGGGCGGGGACTTCCCCGCGTCGAGCGTCGCGTCCCTCTACGCACCCTTCTCGGGCGGTCTGTGGGTCGGTTTCCGTTATGGCGTGGCCAGCTTCGTCGACGGTGGCCGCGCCACTCATTACTCGGCCGCGTCCGGCCTTCCGTCGGGCACGATGTACGCCATCGGGGGGACGGCCGATGGGCGGATCTGGGGCGCCACGTTCAACGGCCTAGTGCGATTCGACAAGGGCCACTGGTACCCGGTGCAGAAGGCCATGGGCCTCCCTGGAAAGCGGGCGCGGAACCTGACGGTGGACCGCGAAGGGCGTCTGTGGGTGGCGACCGAGGATGCGCTCGCCTGGCTGCCGCCCGGCGGGAAGCGCTTCGAGGTCGCAACCCGTGCGGTGGGCCGGGTGAACCGGATCGCGGAAGCGCCGGACGGCTCGATCTGGGTCGCGGAGGCGGACGGCGGCGTGCGCCCGGCCTGGACGGGCAAGGGCGATCCCGAAGCGGCTGGGCCGGTGCTGCGGCTCTCCTCCGCGGGCCTGCTGTTCGATCGTGACGGCGCCCTGTGGATGCCGACGCTGGGCGACGGCATCCGGCGCGTAGCGCGCGTGGGCGACCTGGCGGGGATGGCGATCGGTGCCGAGGGCAAATACGCGCAGCGCTTCGTGGAACGCGACGGGCTCAGCTCGGACTACGCGAGCGCCGTGATCCAGGATCGCGAGGGGAACATCTGGGTGGGAGGAAGCCGGGGGCTCGACCGCTTCCGCGTGAGCCGGCTGTTGCCTGCCTTGATGTCGCCGGGCGCCACCGACTTCGCGATGGTTGCCGCGCCGGGACATGGCGTCTGGGTCGGTACCAAGAACCGACCGCTCAGCCGCGTCGAAGTCACGGGTGTCACGCCGAGCGCCCTCGTGCAACCCATCACGGCCGTCAGCCGGGACGCCGAGGGCATCTGGTTGGGTGGGCCCGACGGCATCTGGCGTCTCCGCGACGGCCGGCCCGAGCCGTATACCGCGTTGCCTTATCCCGACTATTCCGGCGTGCAGGCCGTGACCGGCGATGGCAAGGGCGGCGCCTGGGTCTCGATCAACCGGCCCGGCATCTTCCACTTCACCGAAGGCGGCTGGGAGCACGATCCCTTGCCGGCTTTCCCCAACGATCCTTCGCCGCTTGTGCTGCTGAACGATCGCCACGGCTGGCTGTGGATGGGATTCGCGCGGAACACGATCCTGCTGCGCAAGGGGTATGGCGAGGACGACGTACGCTTCGGCGCCGCCGAAGGGCTGGCCGTGGGCAATGTCACCGCACTGCTCGAGAACGGCGAAACGATGTGGGTGGGGGGCGAACTGGGCATCGCCGCCGTGGCCGAGGGTCGCGTCCATCCGATCGCGACGGTCGGAGAGCCTTTGCGCGGCGTGTCCGGCCTGGTCCGCGATCATCGCGGCGATTTCTGGGCGAATGCGGCGCAGGGCGTCGCCCGCATCCGCGGGATGGACATGATTCGCGCCCTGGCGGATCCGTCGTATGCGGCACCGGTGGTGCTGTTCGATTCGCTGGACGGCCTGCCCGGCACGCCTGCGCAGTTTCGCCCGTTGCCGACGGCCGTCGTCGCCGACGACGGCCGCCTGTGGTTCGCCACCACCAGCGGCATCGTGTCCATCGATCCGGCGGACGTCCCGCGCAACCGGCTGGCGCCGCCGGTGGCGATCCGGACCATCTCCACCGACGCGGGAACGTGGCCCGCCGGCGCTTCCGTGAATTTGCCGGCGGGTACCGAGCGCTTGCGCATCGCGTTCACGGCCACCAGCCTGACCATGCCCGAGCGGGTGCGCTTCCGTTACCGCATGGAGGGTCTGGACACGCGCTGGCGCGACGCGGGTGGCGACCGCGAGGCCGTCTATACCGATCCGCCGCCAGGCCATTATGTTTTCCGCGTGACGGCGACGAACGAGGACGGCGTCGAGAACGAGCGCGGCGCGTCGATCGACGTCACGGTGGCCCGCGCGTTCTACCAGATGCCGTGGTTCTTCCTGCTCTGCATCGTGCTCGTGGCGCTGCTGATCTGGATAGCCTTTCTCATCCGCCTGCGTCGCATCGCCTTCCAGTTGCGCGCCCGCCTGCAGGAGCGGCATGCGGAGCGCGAACGCATCGCCCGCGAACTCCACGACACCCTGTTGCAGAGCACCCAGGGCCTCACCATGCGCTTCCAGGCGATAGCCAACCGCGTGCCGCCGGGAGAGCCGTTGCGCGTCGCCATGGAAAGCGCCCTCGATCGCGCCGACCAGGCGCTGGTGGAAGCGCGGGACCGCGTGCGCGACCTGCGCACCCACGCCGGCGAGTCGGCTCGCCTCGACGTCGCGCTGCGCGCGCTCGCCGAGGCCTGCGCGGCGGAGCACACCGTTCCCGTGCGCGTGACGGTGCAGGCGGAGCTGCGCGATCTCGACGCACTGGTGCGCGACGAATTGTTTCGCATCGCGCGAGAGGCGGTGCACAACGCCATTGCCCATGCCGGCGCCAGCCGCATCGACGTGGGCGTGCGCCTGGAAGGTTGCGCGCTGCTGTTGAGCGTGCGCGACGATGGCCGCGGCATCGACGATGCCGTGCTGCGCGACGGCCGCGACGGTCACTGGGGACTGCGCGGCATCCGCGAACGCGCCGCCACCGTGGGCGGCGCGGCCACTTTCACTTCGCCGGGAGGACGCGGCACCGAGGTCACGGTGCATGTTCCCCTCGAGCGCGCGTTCCCGGCGCGCCACACGCCGTTCGGGCGATGGTGGGGGCGGTTACGCCACGGGTTCCGTCAGCGGTAGCAGCCGTTCGCGAACCGGCCCTTGGCGACCGGGCACAGAATGGCGGCGAAACCGCCGTTCGCCGGTACCTCGAAGGAAAGGGAACCATCGGCCGTGACATTCTGCGCCGAGCGGACCACGTCGCCCCGGCCCACGCCGTCGCGGACGATGTCCGCATGCCAAGGTCCCACGCCCAGCGAGGCCAGCGGCACGGTGAGACGCCGCGCCGGTCCCGCGGCGATGGCACCGACGAACCAGCGGTCGCCGCTGCGGCGAGCGAAAACGGCGTCCTGCCCGGGTGTGCCCGCGATCAGTTTCGTCTCGTCCCACACCGTGGGCACCTGGTCGATGAAGGCGAGCGCCTGCGGACGCTTCTCGTACGCTTCCGGACGGTCGGCGAGGTGCGTCCACCCGGATTCGAACACGATAGGCAAAGCCACTTCGTGCGCGATCGACGCCTCCTTGCGTCCGGCATCGAAGGCCACCGGCGTGTAATCCATGGAACCGACGACATTGCGCGTGTACGGCTGGATCGTGTTGCCGACGGCGGGCGGATCGTTCTCCGCCCCGCGCACGCCTTCCATGCTCATCAGGTGCGGCCACGTGCGCGCGAGTCCGTGAGGAATCGTGGCGCCGTGGAAGTTGACCATGAGGTGCAGGCGCGCCGTGTCGGCGAGCGTGGCGTCGTACCAGCGGTAGCGTGCCTGGGAGTCGGACTCCATGAAGTCGATCTTCACGCCCTTCACGCCCCAGCCCTTCACCTTCGTGAGCTCGGCGATGCGCTTGGCGGACGTATCCATCTTCGACCAGTGGAACCAGAGCAGCACATCCACGTGCTTCGCGTTCGCATACCGGACGAGCTCCGGTACCCAGGCGTCGCTCCAGCCCTCGTCCACCAGTACGTACGGGATCCGGTTTCGCGAGGCGAAATCGACGTAGGCCTTCTGCCGCTCGAAGTTCGAAGGACTCTGGTGTTCGCTGAGCCAGGACCACGCCACCTTCCCCGGGTGGATCCACGAGGTGTCGGCGAATTTCGCCGGGTCGGCCAGGTCGTCGACCAGCGTGGATTCGGTCACGGTGGCGAGGTCGCCCGCGATCACGGTGCGCCAGGGCGTGATGCCGGTGCTGTCGACCCGCGCGTCGGCAAGGGTCAGTGCGTAGGTTCCGCTGTTCGCGCCATGCGTGAGCCGGCTGCCGTCGTAGCGGCCATCGGCATTGGCTTCGGTGATCAGCAGGTAGTTGTCCCCTACCTTGAACAGCGATGGATAACCGAATTCACCCGAAGCCGCCGCGCCGGCCGTGGTCTCGATGCGTTCTTTCTCGTACTGCGGGTTGTACGGGAGCAACCAGGCCTTGGCGGTCGCCGGCACGGTGAAGGCAGTCGCCTCACCGGTGACCGTTGCGCTCGACGTGCCCGGCAGCTCATAGCGGAACGCGACGCCGTCGTTGGCGATGCGCACGACGACGTCGAGCTTCTGGCCCTTGCCGTTCTGCAGGGCGTAACGCGTCTCGGAGAGGTTGGCGTTGCGCTGGAGGCGCTTGCCGACCGTCATCCGGTAACGCTCGGTGAGTTGTCGATGGCTCGTCGCGACCAGCTTCAGGTCGTGGGTGAGGTCGGCATCGGCGGTGCGCAGGCCCAGCGTTTCGTCGACGAGCGCGAGGCCATGTGGGTCGGTGATGCTGAGGACGGGTCGTCCGCCGTCGCGGAAGACGAGGGTGGCGAGCGGCGGCGCGGCGAAGGCCGGAACGCTGACGAGGGCCGTGAGCGCGGCGGCGAGACGTGCTGGCTTCATTCGGAGGGTCCTGTCGGGTGCGAACGGACACGTTACCATCCGCGACCATGGAATCGCTCGCGTCGACGGTCACGTTTCTCGAAGCGGAGGAAGGCTGGCGCCGTCCTTCGGCTTTCCTTTGGCGTGCCGAGGCCGCGGATCGCCTCGACCTGCTTCTGCTGGGCGCGCACGACGAGGCCTTGCATGCAAGGGCGATCGGTCTGCTCGACGCGATGGAGGCGATCGACGGCGAGGGCTTCGCGGCGATCCGCGCCGCGATCCGGGCCGGAGAGGGGCGCATGGCACTGGACGCATGGCTCGATGTCGGCATACCCACGGGCCAGCACTACGACGTGCTCGATCATGTGCTCGCGGGGGTGCTGGCCATCGAAGAGCCGGACGTCGCCCGGCCGGCGCCGCCGCCCGACATGGTCTTCTACCAGCCGACGCCGGCGCGGCACATCATCGACGGCGTGAACCGCGCGCGGATCGCCGCCGACGACGTCGTCATGGACCTCGGCGCGGGGCTTGGCCATGTGCCGATCCTGGTGAACGTGTTGACCGGAGCGCGCACATCCGGCGTGGAGCGTGAACCTGGATACGTGGCGCGAGCGATGGAAGCGGCGCGCGGCCTGGGCCTTCGCGACGTGAACATCGCCGTGGGCGATGCGCGCGACGCCGATCTGTCCGATGCCAGCGTGTTCTACCTCTTCACGCCATTCGTCGGCACGGTCCTGCGCGACGTCGTGGCGAAGATCGAACGGGAGGCGCGGCGGCGACCGGTGCGCGTCGTTTCCCTGGGACCTTGTACGCGGACCTTCGCCCGCATGGGCTGGTTAGGCAGCGACGATGCCGACCCGTCGGCCACCGACCGGATCGTGGTTTTCCGGTCGCTTCACGCCCTGGCGTAAGCCCTTACCGGGAACGTGCCCCTGTCGCGCGCGCTTTTCGGTTCACCAGCGACCGCGGCCGAAATGCCCCTGGCCGCCGCCCACCGAGATGCTCACGCCGCCGGTCGGATGGTCGCAACTGCCGAACGCCTGGCTGAGGCTGACCGTGCCCGCCTGGTAGCTGCCACCACGGCCGTGGCTGGCGCTCACGACGCCGGTAGTGACACTGCCGTGGACCTGCGGTTTGTTGTAGGTGGCGTCGTCGCAGCGGGGAACGTCGTCCGCGACCTCCACGCCGTCCATGCGACCGCTGGTGTCGCCGTAATACGTACCCGGCGGGTCCTTTGGCCGCGACGGCACGACGGCCACGCTCTCGCCGCTCTTGGTCGCCATCGGGGCCGTCGGGGCGGGCGCCGCTGCGGTGGTGGCCGGCGCCGGCACGTAGTCCGGCGGCAGCTTGAGGTTCAGCGGCTTGTCCTGGGCCACGGCGGCCGTGGCGAGGAGGAAGGCGGCGAGGGCGAGGATGGTCTTCATGGAGCGCTCCGGGTTCTGGCCTTCGAACGCTCGAGGGCGCGTCCGGTGTACCGGACTTGGATCGCCGGACACCCGTGTGAGTTCCCGGCCGCTTCCCACCTTACTCCGCCAGGGCCTCGTCGGCGTCCTCGGGCGCGCCTTCGCCCAGCCGGACGCGGAGGGACTCGATTTCACGGCGAAGGTTGCGGTTCTCGGCCTCCAGGTCGGCGATCTGCTCGCGCAGGGCCTTCACTTCGTCGGTGGGCTTCTCCCGCGGCTTGCGCTTCGATTCGCGGACGCGCTTGGCCGCCTCCTTGAGCTGCGCGTCGCCGGCGGTTGCCGCGGCCCGCTGTTCTTCTTCCGGCAGGGTGGCGACGGCGGCCGCCGCGCTGATCGACAAGGTGCCGGATTTCACGGCGGCGACCACTTCCGGGGCAGCCTCCTTGCGGATCTTCTCGATCATGCCGACCTGGTTGCTGCTTATCCGCGCCTCGCGGGCGATTTCCTTGCGGCTTTCCGTCGCGGCGGGGCGGGGCGCCTTGGCTGGCACCGGTTGCGCGCCTTCGGTGTCGAAAGGCACGTCCGGCGCCGCCTCGCCGCCTTCGGCCTCGACGGCGCGGGCGCGCCGCTCCGCCAGGATCTCGCGCTTGCGCAGGGCCAGCACGCCGCGCTGGAAATCGGAGACGCTGCGCCGGCCGAGGTGCTGCTCGATCATCCACAGGTGCACGTCGTCCAGGGACTGGAAGCGCTCGTTCTGGACCGTCCTGAAGGGGATGTCGTGCTTGCGGCAGATCCCGTAGCGGTTGTGTCCGTCCACGAGCGTGTCGCCCCAGAGCACCAGCGCATCGCGGCAACCCTCGGCGAGCAGGCTGCGCTCGAGCGATTCGTACTCGTCCGGGGTGAGCGGATCGATGTAAGCCTTGAGTTCTTCGTTGATGACGATGTGCATGCGGTGGCGGCAGGGCGTGGCGGCGGCGGGGCGGGCATTCTAGTGCCTGCGGCCGGAGCTTGCAGGGCTTCCGGCATAGGCGTCGGGCCGGATCCCGTGCGAGGCTTGGGCGATGGCGGCCGCGGGGCCGCGAAGGGGGAGGATGGGATGGTCAGTCGTCGCCAGTTCGTGCAGGCCGTCCCGGTGGGCGCACTTTCGCTGGCTGCCGCGGGCATGCCATGGGCCCCGGCCGCCGCGGCAGCCCGTTCGCCAGGCCAGCCGCCCCCGGACCGGGTCGTCGCGCTCAGGGGCGACAGCCTGTTCACGAAGCCCGGCGCCTATCCGGCGCAGCTGGCGCGGATCGTGGGCGACGGCCACGGCATCGGCGACGTCTACCTTGCGGACGGCGCGGTGGCATCGCTCGAAGCGACATTCGCCGCCTTGCTCGGCAAGGAGGATGCCGCCTTCATGCCGACCGGTACCATGGCGAACCAGATCGCCATCCGCCTGTTGAGCAAGGGCCATTCGCGGGTGCTGCTGCAGAAGGAGAGCCACGTCTACCGCGACGAAGCCGACGCCGTGGCCGTGATGAATTCGATCAACCCGGTACCCGTCGAAGGCGGCGCCTCGGATGCCTTGTACGACGGCATCGCCGCGGCCTTTTCGCAGAGCGAGGAGAAACCCTATCCGATCGAGGTGGGCGCGGTGTCCATCGAAAGCCCGGTACGTCGCCTCGACGGCGCGGCGGTGTCGCAGGAAACCGTGTCGAGGATCGGCGAACTGGCCCGGAGCAAGGGGGCCGGCATGCACCTGGACGGTGCGCGGCTGCTGCTGATGTACGGCAGCAAGGATTTCGACGTGAAGCGCTACTGTGCGCCGTTCGATTCGGTGTACGTCTCCCTCTATAAATACCTGGGTGCGCCGTTCGGGGCCATGCTGGCGGGCGGCAAGGACTTCGTGGCGAAAGCGCGGCAGGCGCGCCATGTCTTCGGCGGTGCGATCTTCCACGGCTGGATGGCCGCCGCCATCGCGTCGAATACCCTCGACGGTTTCGATCGGCGGTTCGCGCGTGTCCGCGAGGAAGGCGAAAAACTGCTGGACATGCTCGCAGCCGTGCCGGGCATCGAGGTGCACCGTGTGCCGAACGGCACCAACATCGCTTTCCTCAGGCTCGACGAGCGCGTCGCCACGGGACTGAAGGAGCGTCTGTCGAAGATCGACGTCGTGACCGGCGACGTCATCGACGGCCGTCTGCCGCTGACCTTCAACGAAACGCTCCTGCGCAAACCGGTCGCGACCATCGCGGCGGCGTTCGCCCCACCGACATCGGCCTGAGGAAAGGATCATGCTTCGACAGGGCACGCTCGCACTTCTCGCCCTCGGTTTTTCGCTTACCGCGGTGGCGGTGGCCCGGAGCACGGCGAGCGCTGCCGTCGCTCCCTGGCGGCCGGAAGGCGTGTCCAGCGAACTCTTCGAGTCGCACGCCGCGTTCGATCCCCGCGGTGGCGACATGTATTTCGTGCGCAGCGACAAGTCGTTCGCCGGTTGGCGCCTCCTGACCTCGCATTGCGAGGGCAAGCACTGGTCGAAGCCCGAACCGCCGTCGTTCGCCGGCAAGGGGCTCGAGGCCGATCCATGGTTCACCCCGGACGGAGCGCACCTGTATTACATCTCCTCCCGCGCCACGGGCGGCATGAAGAGCAAGGACCTCGATATCTGGCGGGTGGACCGCACCGCGAACGGCCACTGGGGGAAGCCCGTGAGATTGCCGGCACCGGTCAACTCCGATGAAGCCGAATGGTTTCCGCGACTGGCATCCGACGGCTGGCTGTACTTCGGTTCGAACCGCCCGGGTGGCGTCGGGAAAACCGATATCTGGCGTGCACGCGAGGACGCTTCCGGCAAGTGGACGGTCGAGAACGCCGGTCCCAACCTCAATACGGCGGGTGACGAGTACGAGGCGCTGCCTTCGCCCGATGGATCGTCCCTGATCGTCGAGACCAGCGACGGCTATGTGGAATCCCACCGGGCGGGGGACGGCTGGTCGCCGCGTTCGAAGCTTGGGCCGGACATCAACGTCAACGGCTCGGAGATCGGCGCCGTGTTTTCACCCAGCGGAAAGTCGCTGCTGTTCTCGCGGGATACGGGCGAGCCGCGATCGGGCGAATTCTTCGTCTGGCATCGCGACGGCGAGGAGGACTGGCCGCCGCGTTGCGGGAAGGGCGCACCGTAGCGCAGCGCGTCGCGCGCGTTATCGGACTCTTGTGCGGTGGGACTCGTAAGCCGCCGGCGGCCCGCGATTGCCTGCCTCGTCGACGCCATAGGCGCAGAGCCGCCACGGCTGGGTTTCGTCCGCCGGATACCACCGGGTCCGGATGTCCTGCACGTAACCTTCCGGCTGCCCGCAATCGATCTGCGCGGCCGGCCCATATTTCACAAACAGATCGACCAGTTCCCAGAGGGCGAAGCCGGGTCTTACCTCGGTTTGCTCGCCGATGACACGGGTCTGGATAGGTGGCCTGGCGGTCGGCGGCGTGTTATCGATCTGCCGAAGGCGAACGGTGGCATGTGCCGGTGATTGCCACACGCCGCTGGTGCTTCCACCGATAACGCACGCGGCATAGATGCCATCCTGCGGAGGCAGCAGGCGGCCGCGCAATGGCTGGCTTTCGACGGTTTGTGGGTCGGAGTATCCGGCGATATCCGCGCAGTCGACTGCGTTCGCCGGCCCCGTCTTGTAGCGCACGAGACTGAATCCGTCTTCTATGCGGAGGTTCCACCGGGCCGGTATGTCTTCTCCGTCGACGTGTTCGAGTCGCTGGGATGTCCAGTAAGGGAGCGTGCGCGTCAGCCCAACCCCTCGTCCGTCGTCGAGACGGCTGATGTCCAGACTGCCATCGTCGCGCAACGCCCGAGCAATCCGCTCGATGGGGATGGCGTAACTCGTTTCTTCGCGCGGGGTGAGCAGGTTGTCATCATGCAGTTCGCAGGGGCGGCCAAGCCCGCAACCCAGGTATCCCGGCGCGACCGTGGTGTTGAGGATGCCGACGATTTCGGTCGCTCCTTGCAGGAACACCGGAGCACCGGAGGTGCCGCCTGCCACGCCCCGACAGTCGTTTTGCAGGGCGGATGTCCAGCGCCATGGATGGCCACCCTCGACGATCGATCGACGGAGGCCGGCGTGGCAGGAGGAATGTCGGAGGAATTGCTGGTCTTCCGGAACGTCGATGACCGGCACATGCACAAGTTCGACAGGTGTTCCGGTGGCGATGTCGCCGGAGCCCAGGCGCAACGGGTGTATGCCGAGCGCGGCGAGTTCGCCGTACGTCGCGGTCAGCTCCATGACGGCAAGGTCCACCTCTTTCATCGTGGCGTACACCACGCGGCCGACCCTGTGTGCGACATGCTCCGGCTGGGTATCGATGAAATATGCCGGGGTGAACGTCCATGAAGGATCGGCGGGACGGTCGACGATGACGGCGTTGTCGTCGGACTCCTCGACGCAGTGTCCCGCGGTAAGGATCAGTGCGGGGCGCGTCGGTACCGGCGTCCCGTGTCCCGCGATGACGCTCGCGGTGCAGTGGTAGCTTCCGTCGCCCGTGCGCAACTGGCCGACGGGAGCGAACCTGCCGGCACCGGGATCGGTGGAGAAGAGCAGGGAAGCAAGGACGAAACCCGGGGTCACTCCTGGGTCTCGGGGTTCGCGACGGAAACTTCGCGCACCAGCCGCATGGAATAGGGGCACCACTCGTTCCGCGGCAGGTAGGACCCACCTACGAGATGCAGGTTGCTCTCGATTTCGAAAGGCGTGGCGTCGCAGGCTTCGGCATCCAGGCCCTCGGTGAAGCGGACGGTCGATGGGACAAAGTGAAAGGGCCAGTCCTGGTTATAGGCCCTGCGTTCGGTTGTGATGACGCCGCGCACGCGATCGAGACGGGCGGGTAGCGTGCCGGCGTTGGTCACGACGTCGCGAAGCCGGGCGATGGTCTGCGGATCGGTCGCGCCGAAGACGAATTCGTGGATGCCGGGTTGGCTTACGGTGGGCGAGACGAAAGAGAAATAAGCCGTTTCCGCGTGGGCTTGTGCCGAAAGCAGGGCGAAGGCGGCGATGGTCGATCCGGCGATGAGCGATCTCATGGTTCTCCAATGTGTCGACAGGCATGACATCCCGGCAGTCCCCCGGGGCGGCGGACCGTTGCATCCGTGCCCACGCCGGTCAAGCGAATGCCCGTCATGGCCGGCGTTCCAGTTGCAAGGCTCCGACACGATGGCGTCGTGGATATGAGAATAGTCGGATGCTATCGTCGGCGGGTTCGAAAGGGAGGGGACCATGAGCAGATTGAAAGAGATCGACCAGCGCATCGCCGATCTTGGCGACTGGCGTGGGGATACCCTGGCGAGAGTGCGCGAACTCATCCACGAAGCCGATCCCGAGGTCGTCGAGGAACTGAAGTGGCGAGGCACGCCCGTGTGGTCGCACGGCGGCATCATCTGCACCGGCGAGACCTATAAGGCGAAGGTGAAGCTGACCTTCGCCAAGGGCGCCTTCCTGAAGGACCCGGCCAACCTGTTCAATGCGAGCCTCGACGGCAACCTGCGCCGCGCCATCGATATCGAGGAGGACGGCAAGATCGACGCCAGGGCCTTCAAGGCGCTGATCCGTGCGGCGATCGAACTCAACACGGCACCCAGGAAGGTCGCCGCGAAGCGCGCCAGGTAGACCGCCGGACGTGTCGCCATGTACTGAATGTGCGCCGGGTCATGCTATCGCGAGTTATCGCGGACCAGGAGATATCGGAAGCGCAGCAGGATCAGCAGGAACAGGACGACGATGAAGCCCGCGTACGCATACTGGCCGCGGGCCACGCCGACGCCATAAGGGAACCAGATGCCTGGGATGCCCAGCACATTGAGTTCCGTCGCGAAGAGGCCTATGCCCACCAGGATCGCGGCCAGCGTCGTCAGCCAGGCGGATGGTTTCCCCGACCGGAGCGCGCCTGTTCCGACGATCCAGAGATAGATGGCGACATAAGCCCACCGCACGCCTTCGACGATCATGTTCGCGAAGCCTTTGAAGCCGTCGCCCGATGCCGGAGGAAACCACGGGCGGCCGAGCCATGCGAAGACGAGATAGACCGCGGCAAGTGCCCAGACGGTACGGCCGAGCCACGGGTAACGCTTCACCTGGAACCACTCTCGCCACGCCAGCGCCCATGCCGCGAGGTTGAGCGGCTTGAGCACTACCGCCGTCGCGATGTCGTACCAACGCAGGGGAAAGAAATCCGTCCACGCGAACAACACCTGGTTGATGCGAAGAAGCGCGAGCAGAACCAGCGCGGCGGCCAGCCAGCGGTAGGACACGGCAAGGGCCATGCACGCAAGAAGGACGAAGGCGAGCGGTTCGACCGCATCCGCCACGTAACCGTTGAACGTCTTCAGCCATTGTGCCTGGTGCAGCACGTCGATGCTTGCGGCATCGCCGATCGTCGGCGCGACATGGATGCCGCCGTTGTCCACGCCGGCATCGATGGGGTCCATCCAGACCCGGAATGCGATGACGTAGGTTCTCGTGGTCGCCGACGATGCCGCCGGGAGAGGAAAGACGGCTGGCCGCACACCGAACACCGTGGGTATCGCGCCGGTGAAATCGCCCGATCCTCCGAGGAGTTTCCCATCGACGTAGAGCTGATAAGTCGAGTCGACCAGGGTTGGTCCCGTCAGGGCGAGCGACGCCTCCGCGGTGCTGTCGACGCTGACGATCGTCCGGTACCACGCGTAACCGGTGTAACCGGCATGGCCCCGACGGCTCCAGCCGGGTACGTAGCCCGGCAGTCCCACGTCGCCGTCATGCGCACCCGGGGCGGGCGTGAGGTCCACCGTCTCCCAGGCGCTATCGTCGTAAGCCGGTGAGGACCATCGGGGGTCGTCGCCGAGGTGAAACCGCCATGGGCCGTTCAACGGCGCGGTCGAGCGAGCCAGGGTAAGGTGCCCGGTATCGGCGGGATTGGCCGGGGCCGGACCGCTCATGGTTATCGAAGCCGTCACCAGGCCAAGAAATGCCAGTAGCCTCGCACGCCGCATCGGATGTCCCCCTGCCAAAAATATCTGGATGACCTGTCGAAATCCGGCCCCGCCGTTCGACGTGGTAGTAAGGCAGGCAGTTGCCCGCCGGAATCCACCCCAGGAGAAGATGATGCCTCAGTATCTCGTTGCAGGTTACCTCCCCGACGATTTCGATCCCTCCACGATGGACGAATCGGTGGGCCGCGACATCCATGCGCTCAACAAGGAGATGATCGACGCGGGCGTCAGGAAGTTCGCCTGCGGCCTTGGGGCGGCGAAATCCCTGCGCACGCAAGCCGACGGCGAAGTGTTCGTCACCGACGGGCCGTACCTCGAGGCCAAGGAGCACATCGGCGGCTTCTGGATACTCGAATGCGCCAACATGGACGAGGCCGTGGCCTGGGCGCGCAAGGGTGCCAGCGCCACCCGGGGGCAGGTTGAGATCCGTGAAATCTTCTTCATGCCGGCGGGAGACTGACCCATGATCCGGAGGCGCCTCGCGAACCTGATCCTGCTCGCCATCTTTGGTATGTCCCAGCAAGCGATGTCGAAAGACTCGCCTTATCCGAAGATGGCGCCGATAGACCAGTACCTCATGGCGGACCGGGACGCCGAAATTGCCCTGGCGCGAAGCGCGGCGCCGGCATCCATCTCCCGCGACGCGACGGTTCTCGTCCTCGGGCGGAAAGGCTACGAGACGGCGGCCGAAGGCACGAACGGATTCGTCTGTGTGGTGGCCAGAAGCTGGACGGGGCCCTTCGACTGGCCGGAATTCTGGAATCCGAAGATCAGGGCGGCCGATTGCCTGAATCCGCAGGCCGCGCGTTCCATCGTGCCTATCTACAAGCTGCGTGCCGGAATGGCGATGGCGGGAAAGTCCAAGTCGGACATGCTGTCGGCCGTCAGGGCAGCCTATGCCCGGAAGGAATTGCCGGCCCTCGAAAGCGGTGCCATGGATTACATGATGTCCAAGTCGTCGTATCTGACCGACGAAGGGGAGCACAACATGCCTCACGTCATGTTCGACACCCTGGTCAAAGACGCCAAGGACTGGGGTGCCAACATGGAAGGCTCGCCGGTGATGGCTAGCCCGTACTGGTTCATGTTCGCCGACCCATCCGAATCCAAGGGGCTGCCGCCCATCCTGGTGTTCCTGGTCGGATCATCGACCTGGTCGGATGGAACCCCGGCGGACATGCATCGCCATTGAAGGAAAAAAGGGTCGCTCCCCGAGGAGCGGCCCTTGGGTCTTGAGCAAGCGAGAACTTACTGCGGCTGCGTAGCCACGGCGACCGGGAAGTTGCCGACGTCGACCGTGGCGATCACCTTGTCGTTCTTCAGCGGGTCGATCACGGAGACCGTGCCCGAACCGGAGTTGGCGACGTAGACACGACCGAGCGTGAGACTCACGTTCACCGCATCCGGCGCGACACCCACCGCCACGGTCTTGAGCACGTTCTTGTGGATCGCGTCGATGATCGACACCGTGCCGTCGGAGAGGTTGGTCACATAGGCGCGCGTGCCGAGCAGGGCGGCGGCCACGGCATCGGCACCGTTACCGGCGGCGATCGTATCCATCATCTGGTTGGACAAAGCGTCGATGACCGACACGTTGCCCGAGCCCTGGTTCGCCGCGTAGACGCGGGCGCCGAAGGGACCGGCGTCCACGCTGATCGGCTGCACGCCGACCGGCACCGTGGCGACCGTGGAGCCGTCGTCGGCCTTGAGGACCGAGACCGAATTCTCGCCGAAGTTGGCGGTGTAGACGAACTTGCCGTTAGGGCTCGTCGTCACGGCGAAGGGCAGGAAGCCGGAGTTATACGAAGCCGTGACGGTGTTGCTGGCCGTATCGATGACCGACACGGTCGAATCGTTCGCGTTGGCGACATAAGCCGAGCGGCCGTCCGGGCTCACGGTCACGGCAGTGGGGAAGCCGCCAACCGGAACCGAAGCGATGACCGAGTTCGTCGAGGCCTTGATGACCGAGACGGTGTTGTCGACGGTATTGGTGACATAGACCTTGCTACCGTCGCGGCTGACGGCAACGCCCTGCGGCGCGTTGCCGACGACGATGGTCGCGGTGACCGTGTTGGTGAGGGTGTTGATGACCGACACGGTGTTGTCGGACTGGTTCACCACGTAGGCGTTCGGATTGAACCCGGCGGCGGCAGGCAGTGCCACACCGGCCAGGAGAAGGGGCAGGGCGCAGCGCGCGGTCGGGGTGATCCAGCGGCGGGAGGTAGACGTCGTGTGCCTGTTCGTCATGGTTGTGACCTCAAAGTTGTAGTGGGCGGAAAACACCCGGCATGAAGCGATGCCGCGGGACGGCCCCCGGCATGGGAGGACAACGTAATCAAGCGCTCGGTTGGCGTGCTCCCCTGCCTACCGAATTTGCGCAGGGTCACCATAGAGAGGAGGCGTTACCGGTAGTTTCCCCAGGGGTTACGTCGTATGTTGCACACCCGTGGCAGGCGGAAAGGGTTTCATGACGAACGAAGCGGTGAACTGGGAGATGTGGTCGGCCATCGGTACCGTGGGCGCGACCGTCGTGGCGCTGTGTCTCGCGCTCAGGGACTCATGGCGACTGCGCCGCGATCGGAAAGCGCAAGGCAATCTATGGGGAAATGTTTTCGCCATGCAGTACCGCGACCGCCTGGGGCCGGCGCTGGAAAGATGGATCGAAGAAGCGGACCGGCTCGAGCGCCACGAGGGACATCCGGATCGCTATGCAAGAATCGCGATCGAACTGGAAGATGCCGCGAAGTGGCCGAGTCATGAGGACTTGAGCCGCCTCCTCGTACCGCTACCGGCGGCTGCCGAACACTTCGCCGTGGCAAGGAACGTCATCGAGGAAGCTTCCCGGACCTGCGCGAGGGCAGCCGGGGAACAAGCGAATCCCGATCATCGCCGCTTTCTCATGGAGCAGGTCAGGGAATCTCTGAAAAGCGCGCGGCTGCACGGCGAGTGGGGTTTCGATGCGTGTCGGTGACCCCTCTGCCTTTCGCCTCACGGTAGCCCCGTGATGGATGGGGCCGGCGAAGTGAGTTAGGCGCATCGCTCCACTAAGACTTAGGCGTAACCGCGATGGCTTTCCGCATTGACGAGGTAGGTATGGACTAACAAAAATGTTTACAAATAACAGAAATGTTAGTAAAGTGCCTTCGCGCCAACGAGCAGCAGGGAGCGTGGTGAAGTGCAGCGAGTTTATACGGTGGCTTCGGCAGCAAGGCGTGATCTTTGAGCGGCAGCGTGGCAGTTAGGTTAAACGGCAGGACCTCCATCGTCCCGAACCATGGTTCGAAAGAGATGCCGGAACCCCTGCGGAAAAGCATCCTGAAAGACCTCGGCCTGAAATAAGACCGAGGCATGCAGTGGAGTGACTATGCGTTACGCAATCAAACTTACGAAGGACGGCGACCAGTACGTGGCGTCGTGCCGCGACCTGCAAGGGTTCAACAGCGTAGGCGATAGCGTCGAGCATGCCCTGGGCGAGTCGGTTGATGCCGTGGCCCTGATCCTCCAGGACTTCATTGACCGGCGCGAGCCCATCCCGGAGGCCAGCGACAAAAAGCGCGGCGAATACTGGGTTTCGCTCCCGGCGCTCGACGTAGCGAAGGTGGGGCTGTACGAGGCCATGCGGGCAAAGGGCCTGCGCAAGTCGGATCTCGCCCGGAAACTGGGTTTGCATGCGCCGCAGGTCGAGCGCCTGCTGGATCTGACCCATAAGTCCAAGCTGGAACAGGTCGAGGCAGCGCTGGCCGCGGTTGGCTATCGCATCAACGTGTTCGTGGAACCGCTGGAGAGCCGCCAAGCGGCATGAACAAGTAGTCCGGTCCATGCTCGTTCAACCGGGAGCGGTTGTTCTCCGTGGACAAAAACGTTGCAATGCGGTACCTGGGAGCGAGCCGTTGAGTGATATTCAGTTATTCCGCCTCTCGGCCGGCAACGCCTCGGAGCTGCCCGGGCGGGCGGCAGTCGTCGAAAGGCAGCTGCAGTTGCTGATCGAATCGCAAATGCCGACCTTCCTCGGCGTGCGCTTCCTCGCCAGTGAGTACGCCACCGGCAAGACCCACAAGGGACGGATAGATTCGCTGGGCCTGGACGAGAACGGCTGCCCGGTGATCGTGGAGTACAAGCGTCACAGCAACGAAAACGTGATCAACCAGGGCTTGTTCTACCTGGACTGGCTGCTGGACCACCAAGCCGAGTTCCGCTGGCTGGTGATGGAGCAGTTGGGCAAGAACGCGGCCGATACGATCGACTGGTCCGGGACGCGGCTGCTGTGCATCGCGGCCGACTTTACCCGCTACGACCAGCACGCCGTGCAGCAGATCCCGCGTAACATCGAGCTGCTGCGGTACAAGCTGTTTGCCGATGACCTGCTGCTTCTGGAGCTGGTAAACGCGGTAAGCGTGGGGGATGTCACCGCGACCAACTCGGTGGCCGAGCCTGGTATCGCGCCGAAGACGGCCGGCAAGGACAAAACCTTTGACGAGCAGTACGCGGGGGCACTGCCGGAAACACGCGCGATCTATGACAGCTTGGCAACCCATGTGCTGGCACTGGGCGATGACGTCACCGAGCGACGGTTGAAGCTCTACACCGCGTTCCGGAGACTGAAGAACTTCGCCAGCGTGGTGATGTACCCCAACAAGATGCTCGTGATGCTCAAACTGGATCCCGACAGCGTTGCCCTGGAAGAGGGCTTCAGCCGTGACGTGCGCCAGATCGGGCATTGGGGAACGGGCGACCTGGAGTTGACGGTGCGCACCGCGGCCGACCTGGAAAAAGCCAAGCCGCTGATCGAGCGGAGTTACGGCGAAGGCTGAGCTCCGTGGATCAGGCGACCGCCGGAGGGCCTTCCCGTATTGGATGGAAGTCCCGGCACTTCCCGAAGGGCTTGCCGATTCGCCGGCGGTGGAGGGTGTTCATGTTGTAGGTTGTGTTGAATACAGGCCAGATTTGGCTCTTTAGTCTCTGCCACCCTTGGTGAAGATCGCCTTGGCGCATGTGCAATTTGAAACCATCCATCCTTTCCTGGACGGCAACGGCCGTGTGGGTCGACTGCTGATTACCTTCCTGTTGACCGAGGGCGGCGTACTGCATAAGCCCGTGCTTTACCTGTCCCACTATTTCCGCCAGCACCGATGCGAACACGCTGGTTGCCAAACTGGTGGAGCTGGGCATTGCTGGAGATGACCGGCTATGCCCGCAATCGCCGCTTTCGCTATGAACCGTACGTGCGGCTGTTTATCGACGATATCCCGGCCAATGGGGCGGCCAGTGCATGAACCTGCCCGCAAAGAACGCCCAAAGCGCGCTAAAATTGCCGGCAATGGAAACCCAGAAAAGCATCGCAGATCAGGCGAATAGCACGGGGAATCAGTGCGACGCCGACTCCCTGCGCCTGACCGTCGCCCCCATGATGGACTGGACGGACCGGCACTGCCGGTACTTCCACCGTCTGCTGTCGCCCCATGCCCGGCTCTATACCGAGATGGTGACCAGCGCCGCCCTGGTGCGCGGGAACCAGCTGCGCCTGCTGGAGCACAGCCATGAGGAGCATCCCGTGGCCTTGCAGCTTGGCGGCAGCGATCCGGCGGAGCTCGCCAAGGCCGCCATGCTCGGCGCCGAGGCGGGGTACGACGAGATCAATCTCAACGTCGGCTGCCCGTCGGACCGGGTCCAGTCGGGCAAGTTCGGCGCCTGCCTGATGCGCGAGCCCGACCTGGTCGGCGCCTGCGTGCGGGCGATGGCCGAGGCCGTGGATGTTCCGGTGACGGTGAAATGCCGCATCGGCGTCGACGACCAGGACGAATACGCCGACCTCCAGCGCTTCACGACCACGATGGTGGAGGCGGGCGTCCGTATCCTCGTCGTGCATGCACGCAAGGCGTGGCTCGAGGGGCTCAGCCCGAAGGAAAACCGCGAGATCCCGCCACTCGACTACGAACGCGTCTACCGACTGAAGCGGGAATTCCCGGAACTCACGGTCGTGATCAATGGCGGCATCACCACGGTAGAGGCCGTCCGCGAGCATCTCGAACACGTGGACGGCGTGATGCTCGGCCGCGCGGCGTATCACGATCCGTTCGTGCTGGCCCGGATCGAGGCCGACCTGTACGGCACGCCGCTACCGGGGCGCGCCGACGTGCTGGAGCGGATGCGTATCTATATCGATGCCGAACTGGCGCGCGGCACCCAGCTCAAGCACATCACCCGGCACATCCTCGGCCTCTACCAGGGCGAGCCGGGCGCACGCGGTTTCCGCCGCCAGCTCTCCGAAGGGGCCCACCTGCCGGGGGCGGATTGGGGACTGATCGAGTCCGCGCTCGCCGCTTTCCGCCAGGCCGCGTGAGGTAGTCCGCATGATCGTGACCGAACGCCTGATCCTCGCGCCCAGCGCCATCTCCGATTTCGACGACTGCAATGCCATGCGGACGGATCCGAAGGTGATGCACTACATCGGCGGCAGCTCGCCGCCGGAGGATACGTGGATCAAGCTGCTGCGGAACGTGGGCCACTGGACGTCGTTCGGGTATGGCCTGTTCACCCTGCGCGAAAAGGATGGCGGCAGGTTCGTCGGCGAAGCGGGTCTGGCGCATTTCCACCGCGGCATGGGCGATCGTTTCGATCCCTTCCCGGAGGGCGCCTGGGCGCTCGCCAGCGCCGCGCACGGCAAGGGCTACGGCACCGAGGCCCTGACGGCCGTGCATGAGTGGTTCTTCGAGCGGCGCGGGAAAGGCCGCACCGTCTGCCTCATCGACCCGCAGAATGCCCCCTCGGTCCGGCTCGGCGAGCGTCTCGGGTATCGCCCGTTCGACGAGGCCGACTACCGCGGCAAGACACTGACCTTATTCGAGCGGATGCCGTGACCGCCCGATCTCCACGAGTGCGCCGAGTCCGCGCTTCAGCGCCCGAAGGCCGGTATCGCCCAGACGCGCGAGCAGTTCGGCATCGATGCGGTCGCGCGCGGCGCCTTGCACGGCGGCGGCATCCCGACCGCGCCCGGTCAGCGTGACGATCAGCTTGCGCCGGTCGGTCGGGTCGCTTTCGCGCGAGACGTAGCCTCGCACGACGAGGGCGTCGACGAGCTGCCCCGCCGCCTGCTTCGAGATCCGGAGCTCCTGCGCCAGTCGCCCGACCGGCGCATCCCCCGCGCCCATCGCCAGGCCACCGATCACGTAGAGTCCGTTTTCCGGAATGTCGTCGTAACCCGCGTCGCCGAGCGCACGGCGCATGGCGGTGCCATAGGTCCCGCGAGCGTGCCGGAGGAGGGCCGGGACCACGATGTTTTCGTACCAGGGTAGCTCGCCGGTCATGTCCGTTTTCGGTCAATTTGATTGATGGTCAATTTACTTTATTAAATAGACGGCGGCAAATAGGGCGCCGATCCGGGTTTCGTTCAGCTTCGGGCGGGGCGTGGCTCGGCATGATCGGTCGAACAGCTCGTCCCGGCTTCCCCCTGCGCCCCACATGAAAATCACGTTTCGTCCGCTATTTTTCGCCGCGTTCTGCCTTGCGCTGCCCTCCATCGCATCCGCTTACCAGTCGATGTCGCTGGAGCAGGCGGTAAGCAAGGTGCAGAAAGACACCGGGGGGAAAGTGCTGTCTGCGGACACGCGGCTCGTCGAGCGCGGCCGGATCACCGAATACCGGGTCAAGGTCCTCACCCTCGACGGCCACGTCAAGGTGGTGCCGATCCGTACCGAAACCGCCAAGCCCCTGGATGCCAACGCCGGGGACAACAAGGAGAAACATTGATGCGAATCCTGCTCGTAGAGGACGAGGCCCCGCTGCGCGAGACCCTCGCCGCGCGCCTGAAGCGCGACGGTTTCGCCGTCGATGCGGCCCAGGACGGCGAAGAAGGCCTTTATCTGGGGCGCGAGGTGCCATTCGACCTCGCGATCATCGACCTGGGCCTGCCCAAGCTCTCGGGCATGGACCTGGTGAAGGCGCTGCGCGAACACGGCCAGCGCTATCCCATCCTGATCCTCACCGCCCGCGGGAGCTGGCAGGACAAGGTGGAGGGTCTGAAGTACGGCGCCGACGACTACCTGGTGAAGCCGTTCCACGTCGAGGAACTGCTGGCGCGCATCAACGCACTGGTGCGCCGCGCCAGCGGCTGGTCGAAGCCCGTGCTGGCCTGCGGCCCCATCAAGCTCGACACGACGGCGCAGACGGTCACCGTCGAAGGACGCCAGGTCGACCTCACCAGCTACGAATACAAGGTGCTGGAATACCTGATGCTTCATGCCGGCGAGCTGGTCTCGAAGGCCGACCTCACCGAGCACATCTACCAGCAGGATTTCGACCGCGACTCGAACGTCCTGGAAGTCTTCATCGGCCGTCTGCGCCGTAAGCTGGACCCGGAAAGCGCGCTCAAGCCGATCGAGACCGTGCGTGGCCGCGGTTACCGCTTCGCCATCCCGCGCAACGAAGCGGACGAGGACTGAGCCCTCGGGCGGCGTGGCCAAAGGGCGCGCCGCCCCAAGGTAAGCTCGAAGCATGGACAACGCTTCATCGACCCGACGCCGGCCCCTCTCGCTGGCCGCGCGCGCGGCACTGGCGACCGGCTTCGCGCTCGCCGCGTTCCTGGGCCTCACCGGCCTCGCGCAGAACAAGGCCAATTACGCGTCCGAGCTGTCGGCCATGCACGACCGGCTGCACAACTACGCCATCGCGTACATCACCGGCACCGACATCACCCGCGCCGGCAAGGTCACCACGCCCGACAGCCAGCCCAACCCCGACTTCTCGCGTCCGGGCTCGGGCCTTTACGCGATCATCGTCGGCAACGACGGCTTCCGCTGGGAGTCGTCGTCGGCGCTGGGCCGCGATTTCGATTTCGTCCGGATGCTCTCGCCGGGCGAGACCGCCTTCGAGCCGGTGGAGACCCGTAGCGGGAAGCTCTACGTCTTCAGTTACGGCGTCTCGCTCGACAGCACGGAAAAGCGCAGCGTACCGCTGACGTTCGCGGTCGCGCAGACCGAGGACCAGTTCGAGCGCCAGGTAGCCACGTATCGCCGCACGCAGTTCCTGTGGCTGGCGATGCTGGGCATGATGCTCATGCTGCTGCAGCTGTTCCTCCTGCGCTGGAGCCTGCTGCCGCTGCGCCGCGTATCCAGCGACCTCGCGCACATCGAGCGCGGCACGCGCGATCACCTCGACGGTCCATACCCCGTGGAGCTGACGGTGCTTACCCGCCGCCTCAACGCGTTCATCGACAGCGAGCGCGAACAGCGCACGCGCTATCGCGACACGCTGGCCGACCTGGCGCACAGCCTGAAGACGCCGCTGGCGGTGATTCGTTCGCAACTGGAAACGGGCGGGGATGCCGCCAACCTGCGCGGCGATATCCTCGACCAGGTGCGGCGGATGGACGAGATCGTGGCGTACCAGCTCTCGCGCGCGGCGACATCGGGACGCCGTACCATTGCGTCGGTCGAACCCATCGCCGGACACGCGGAAGACCTCGTGCAGAGCCTGGAGAAGGTTTACGCCGCGAAGAACGTGCTCTGCGAATTCGAGATCGAGGACGGCGTGACCTTCCCCGGCGAGCAGGGCGACCTGCTCGAATTGATGGGCAACCTTGTCGAGAACGCCTTCAAGTGGGCATCGCACCGCGTGCTCCTCACGGCGCGCTCGGTGGGAAAGATGCGCGGCCGCAGCGGCCTGGAACTCGTGGTGGAAGACGACGGCCCCGGCATCGCCGACGAGAAGATCGAGAAGATCCTCCAGCGCGGCGTGCGCGGCGACGAACGCGTACAGGGCCACGGCATCGGGCTATCGATCGTGCAGGACATCATCAAGGCCTACCAGGGCGAACTGCACGTCGACCGCTCCGAGGAGCTGGGCGGCGCGCGTTTCAGCGTCAAGCTGCCGCCACCTTGAGTCAGCGACACCTGTAGGAGCCGCTATAGCGGCGAGAAGCCCACGGAGCGATGAAGCCGCGAATGACGTTTCCCTCGCCGCTATAGCGGCTCCTACAAGGAAGCTGCGGGAGACGGGCCGTAGAACGCTTCCAGCAGCTTCGCCACCTCCGGCTCCGCATCGCGCAACAACGCGGGCTGCGAAAAATGCAGTTCGCTGGTCACCGCGAAATACTCTTCCGGTGCCTCCGCCGCGTACGGATCGATGGCCGTCCGCCGACCGCGGTCCACGGCCTTCGACAGCGTGTCGAAGCCTTGCTGCATGGTCCCGATCCAGCGCCTGCGGTCGATCGACGACGGCATCGGCGGCACGCCGTTGGCCGGTCCCGCGAGCATGTCGAGCTTGTGCGCCATCTCGTGGACGATCACGTTGAACCCGTCCCACGGCGCCTCGAGGTCGAGCGCCACGTCGGCCAGCGAGAGGACCATGGGACCGCGTTCCCAGGCCTCGCCGATGAGGGTGTCGTCGCTGTCGGTGACGACACCCGTCGGCGCGTCGTGGTGGCTGCGCCGCACGTTGAATTCCCCCGGATACACGAGCACGTTCGTCCAGCCCTTGAACGCAGCCGGACCGCGGGGCAGCGCGGGCAGGCTGGCCTGCATGGCGATCGCCAGGCGCCAGAAATCGTCCAGCACGGCACCGCCCAACGCGTGGAACCGCTTCGTATGCAGGAAGATGGCTACCAGCTGGCGCAGGTAATGCGCGCGCGGCGCATCGAGGGCGCGGGCGAGGGGCACGCGGGCCAGGGCCTGTCGCCACGTCGCGTCGTCGATGGGAGGAACAGGGGCGCGGAAACGCGCGATCAGCGACTGGACGAAACCCACGAGCAACGGCCGGAAAGGGTCAGAGCATCGACCCGGGCAGCAGCGATTGCCAGCTCGGTGCGCTCGAGCGCAGGGGCATGGCGTCGTCGTGCGTGCCATCGTCCACATCGACCGGCGTGGTGACCGGCGGGGGCATGTTGCCCCGGTGCGAACGGACGGGGCGGGACGGCACGGCATCGCCGCCGCCGGTGTTGTCGCGAGCGCCCTGGGACGTCGACCGGGCGCTTCCTTCGAACGACACCGACGAGCCCGATCCGCTCGAAGCGAGCAGGCCGGAGGCAGTCGGGTCGATGTCGTAAGCGGCGGCGGTGCCGGTGGCACCGACGAGGCACAGACATCCGAAGATGTACGGTCTGGCGTTCATCGGTAAACCCTGGGGCCCCTTCGGGACGTAAGGGGGGACGACCGATCCTCGCAGAATTTTCACCTGCATGCCAGTGCTGGAGGTCGCCGGTGGCCGCCCTGTGCCGGGGACGGGCGAAATGCACGCCACTGCCCTAGAATCGCGGCATGTACCGGCTTATCCCCACCTCGACCGGCCGCCTGACGGCCCGACGGTAGCCATGCTCGCACGCGACCTCCTCGAAGCCCTTGCCGGCGGCGATGCCGTGTCCGGCGCCGCCCTGGCCCGAAAGGCCGGGGTCACGCGGGCTGCCGTCTGGAAGCAGATCGAAGCCTTGCGCCTGAAGGGCGTGCCCGTGGAGGCCAGGGTCGGCGGCGGTTATCGCCTGCCATGGACCACGGAGTTGCTGGACACGCAGCGCATCCGCGCCGGGCTCGCACCCGAGACGTCGGCCCGGATCGGCATGCTCGAGGTGCACTGGGACATCGATTCCACGTCCAGCGAACTGGCGCGGCGCATTCCCGTCCTGGACGACCTGGCCTTCGTCATGGCCGAGGCGCAGTCGGCAGGGCGCGGGCGACGCGGGCGCACCTGGCTGTCGCCGCCGGGGATGAACCTCTATCTCTCGGTGCTGAAGCGCTTCGATGGCGGCTTCGCTTCCCTGTCGGGCCTTTCGCTGGCCGTCGGCGTGATGCTCCTGCGCGCGCTGGCCGATCTGGGCATCCGTACGCCCGGCCTGAAGTGGCCGAACGACGTGCTGGCGGGCAACGCCAAGCTCGCCGGCGTGCTGGTGGAACTCTCCGGCGAATATTCGGGCCCTTGCGCGGCCGTGATCGGCGTCGGTCTCAACATCCGCCTGCCCGATAGCCTCCACGAACGGGCGGGGCAGCCGATCACCGACCTCGCCTCGATCCTGGGTGGCGATCCGCCGTCCCGCAATCGCATTGCCTCGGCGGTGATCGCGGCGCTTGCCGACGGCCTGCTCGCCTTCGAACGCCATGGCTTCGCGGCGTTCGCCGAGGAGTACGCCGCGAACGACCTGCTGCGCGGGGAATCCCTGCGCATCATCGATCCGCGCGGCGAGTACGACGCCATGGGCGAGGGTGTGGACGAACGCGGCGCGTTGCGCGTGCGCCGTGCGAACGGCGATCGCGTCACCGTCGACAGCGCCGAGGTATCCGTGCGAAGGACGACGTCATGATCCTGCTCCTCGATCTCGGCAACACGCGGCTCAAGTTCGCGCTGCTGGAGGGCGACGAGTTCGCCCGCCGCGGCGCGTTCGGCTGGGACGCGGATATCGCGCACGAACTCTCGACGCTGTGGAAAGGTTGGCCCATGCCTTTCCGCATCGTGGGCGCATCCGTCGTGGACGCTGCGCGCGAGACGGCCGTGGCCGTCGCCACGGCCAAGGCGTTCGGACGCGAGCCGGTCTGGGTGCGCACGCCGGCGCAGGCGTGCGGCGTCACCAACGCGTACGCCGAGCCGCAACGTCTCGGCGTCGACCGGTTCCTGGCGATGGTCGACGCATTCGCCGCTGGCCGCGCGCCCTGCGTGCTGGCCAGTGCGGGCACCGCGCTCACGCTCGATGCACTCGACGGCGACGGTCGTCACCTCGGCGGGTGGATCGCGCCGGGGCCGCTGCTCATGCAGCAATCGGTGCTCGGCGCGACGGCGCAGGTGCGCCCGGAACAGACGGGATCGGTCCGCGATCTGGCCGACAACACCGCCGACGGTCTGGCCTCGGGTTGCTGGCAGGCCTGTGCCGCGCTGGTCGATCGTTTCGCGGACCGGGCCGCCCGGCAACTTGGCGGGAGCCCGACGCTCACCCTGGGCGGCGGGGATGCGGCTACGCTGGCGCCCTTGCTCGAACGCGACGCGATCCTCGTGCCGGATGCCGTGCTTCGCGGTCTGGCGGCGTGGGCCAGGGCGCATGCTCCGGCAGCCGATATCGCCTAGAATCCGGAGGCTGCCGGTTCTTACAGGGGAACGCGAGCAGGCTCCTCCGGAAGACTCAAGGCCGCCATGCTGTTGCGTTTGCTGTTCGTTCTTCTGATAGCGCTGAACATCGCGGTGGCCGCGTGGCTGCTGCTGGGCGATTCCGGCACGCATGCGATCGATCCCAACGACGGCGGCGTGCCGAAACTGAAGCTGCTGACCGAACTGCCCGAACCGTCGGCGACCACGTCCGCCCGTCCTTCGAGCAGTCCGTCGCCCGCGGCCGCAACGCCGGCGGCACCCGTGTCCCCGGCGAGCGCGCCGAAACCCGTCGCCGCCACGTCCGTCGCCGCCGCCCAGACGAAGCCCGTCACGAAGGCGGCCGCCGCGGACGATCCGCTCGCGGCGGCCGCCAGCGCGCCGACCAGTCCCCGTCGCAGCTACCGCTGCCTGGCCCTCGGGCCCTTCCCCAACCAGGTGGACCTTCGCGCCGCCCGCACCGCCATCGCCTCGCGGACCGTGCGCAGCCGGCAGCGCCAGGAGCAGACCAGCGAATCCCATGGCTGGCGCGTCTTCCTTCCGGCCCAGGCGACGCGCGAGCAGGCGCTGGCCCAGGCGCGACGCCTGGAGGCAAAGGGCATCAAGGATTACTTCGTCGTCACGGCCCAGGGTGAACTGCAGAACTCGGTGGCACTCGGGCTCTTCCACGATCCGGCCAACGCCCGCAAGCGCCGCGACCAGGTCGTCGCCGCGGGGTTCCCCGCGCGCATGAGCGAGCGCACCGAAACCACGCCCGTCTGGTGGCTGGACGTGGTCGTCCCCGACGAGGCCGGTGCCGACATTCGCCAGGGTATCCGTACCCCTGGCATCACGGCCCGAACCACCGGCTGCTTCTGATAAACTCGCCGCCTTCGCCGGCATAGCTCAGTTGGTAGAGCAACCGCCTTGTAAGCGGTAGGTCCCCAGTTCGAATCCGGGTGCCGGCACCATCTCCCAGCCTCCGCGGCACATCCCCAAACATGCCGATTCCGCACCACGCCTCGCGGCGTGGACGTGGAAGTGCGTGCCTCGCGACAACGCGGACCATGAAGAGCGCGCGGGAACGGCGATGTGCCAGGCGGACGCTGACATTTCGGGAACAATTTTTCAGATTTATCGGATGGATTGGGTAGTTGCCGTGTGGTCCATTGGCTGCGCGCAGCAACGGCATACGGATCATCGCGTGTCGGCGCATGCGCGCACTTCGATAAGACTTCTTCTGGAGCGTTCCTCATGAAACCTATCTTTCGCCTGACCGCACACGGTGCGGCAAAGGTGTTGCGCACGCCTGCCTGTCGCCTTGCCCTCGCGTGTGCCATCGCCACGGGAGCATCCGTTACCCTGGCGGCGTCCCCGTCTTCTAACCGGGCCAGTGCGATCGCACAGGCCGGAAGCCTTGATCCTGGCTTCGGCGCGGGAGGACGGGTCATCCTCGACGTTGGCGAGGAAGCCGGCCTCGCCGCGCCCCAGGCGGCGCTGCTTCCCGACGGGAAGATCCTCTCGGTGGGCATCATCGGGAGGAATACGGTCTTTCTCGTGCGGAAGGTTCCCGCAGGATGGCCGGACACCACCTTCGGGGAGGGCGGTTCGACCAGGACCGTCCTGGGTATCGAAGGGCAGTACGTACTGAGGGACCGCCTCGTCATGCCCGACGGCGGACTGCTGCTCGCGGGCCACGCCGCACGGCAGGATGGCGTCAGCACGCTCCTGTATGCGCGCTTCACGCCGGAAGGCCACCTCGATCCCGCCTTCGGCACGGGTGGTCTCGCCGAGATCGACCTCCCCGCCACCACCTTCGACCAGGCGCAGCATATGGCCTTGCAACCGGACGGGAAGATCGTCGCGGTCGCACGATCCGTGCGCGATACGCGCGACTGGGACAGCGTGCTCCTCCGCCTGACCGCCGATGGCCGGCTCGATCCCGGCTTCGGATCCGGCGGGATCGCCGCTCACCCCATCCGCGGCTCGATCATCAAACGTGTCAGCGTGCTGCCGGACGGCAAGCTGCTGCTTTCGGGAAGCTATCTCGAGTACGCGCTTCTCTCGCGGCACCACGCCGACGGCCGGCTGGACGGCACGTTCGGAAACGACGGCCATTTCCGCCTGCTGGCCCCGGGCATCCTGGATTACAACCACTTCAACGACGTGGCGTTGCAGGACGATGGACGGATCGTGGTCGTCGGGTCGGCGGGTGCCGGCAACCGCACCTCGGTGATCGCGCGCGTCGAGCCCGACGGCTCCGGACTCGACCCGACCTTCAACGGCGGTGTGCCGCTTCTCGTCCCTTCCGTTACAGGGGCGACCGAGGAAGAGGACGTCGCCCTCCAGGCTGACGGGAAGATCGTTTCCCTCGGTACCGTGTCCGCGCTTCCCACGGTTTCCGCGCGGCTCCTGCGCCTCCGCGCCGACGGCAGCCTCGACATCGGCTTCGGACAGGGAGGCAGTGTCGTCACCGATCCGATCCCGGGCGCGCAGCATCTCCTGAAGCACCTGCAGATCCAGCCGGACGGGAAGTACCTCGCATCGGGGCTCGTCTTCGACGCGGCGCGCCAGTCGCTCGGCGTCTTCCGTTTCCTCGCGTCCGCCCCGTAACGCCGCCTGTTGCGCTGCAACCCGGTGGTTTCATGCCGCGGTGTAAACTTGCGGCATGAACGGTTTTCGCGCATCGCTGTTGTTCGCCGTCCTCCTCTGGCTACCGGCCGCGGCATGGGCGGGCGACGAGTCCCGGGAGGACCTCGCATCGCGTATGGCCGGGCACGAGGCTCCGCTGCTCCTCGACGTCCGCACGCCCTCGGAATATCGCGATGGCCACCTGGCTGGGGCGCTGAACGTCCCGGTGGACGAGGTGGCTTCCCGCCACGGGGTGCTGGGCATCCCCCGCGACCGTGAACTCGTCGTCTACTGCAAGTCCGGCAAGCGGGCCGCCCGTGCCCGTGCCACGCTCGAGTCGCTCGGTTACTCGAACGTGCGGTTGCTCGAAGGCAGCGCCGACGCGTGGCGCGCCGAAGGGCGGCCGCTCGTGCATGAAGAACCATCGTCCCCCTGAGTATCCCCGTCATGAGTCCAATCACCCGTTCGGTCGCCCTCATCGGCGTCCCCACCGACATCGGTGCCGGTCACCGCGGCAGTTCCATGGGTCCCGAAGCCCTGCGCGTCGCCCGCCTCGGCGAAAGACTGGCCAAGCGCGGCATGCATGTCGTGGATCGCGGCAACCTTTCGGGTCCGCTCAACCCGTGGCAACCGCCGACGGACGGCTACCGTCACCTGGATGCCGTCGTGGCCTGGAACACCGCCGTGCACGAGGCCATCCACGGGGCACTCGGCGAAGGCCAGCTGCCGGTGATGCTCGGCGGCGATCATTGCCTCGCCATCGGTTCGATCTCGGCCGTGGCGCGGCATTGCCGCGAAACGGGCAAGAAACTCCGCGTGTTGTGGCTCGATGCCCATGCGGATTTCAACACCAGCCAGATCACGCCCTCCGGCAACATCCATGGCATGCCGGTGGCCTGCCTCTGCGGTTACGGTCCGGCCGCGCTCACGCATATCGGCGGCTCGGTGCCGGCCACCACGCCCGACGTGTTCCGCCAGATCGGCATCCGCTCCGTGGACGAGGGCGAGAAACGCTTCGTGCACGAGGTGGGCCTGGATATCTACGACATGCGCTACATCGACGAGATCGGCATCAAGGCGGCGATGGAAGAGGCGCTGGCCGGGGTGGACGAGGACACCCACCTGCACGTGAGCTTCGACGTGGATTTCCTCGATCCGTCGATCGCGCCGGGCGTGGGCACCACCGTGCGCGGGGGGCCGAACTACCGCGAGGCGCAGCTGTGCATGGAGATGATCGCGGACACTGGCCGCGTCGGCTCCCTGGACATCGTCGAGTTGAACCCGGCCTTCGACAAGCGCAACCAGACCGCGAAGCTGGCCGTGGACCTGGTGGAGTCGCTGTTCGGGAAGTCCACCCTGATGCGCTGAGGTCCTGTGGGAGCCGGCTCTCTGTGGGAGCCGGCTATGCCGGCGATCCCGCGGGAGCGGGCCAGTTTGCCGCAAGCACCCATCGCCGCTGAAGCGACTCCCACACAGACGATTATCTGCAAGGCGCGGCAACCTGCCGCGGCACAGGGTCGCCGCCCGGCCGTCACGCGGGCTACACTCGGACGGTTTCCGTCCGTCCGAGCATCAGGCCCCCATGCATACCCGCGTCCTCACCGGCATCACCACCACCGGCACGCCGCATCTCGGCAACTACGTCGGCGCCATCCGGCCAGCCATCCAGGCCAGCCGGGGCGCGAACGTCGACGCGTTCTACTTCATGGCCGACTACCACGCCCTGATCAAGAGCGACGACGCCGACCGCGTGGAGGCCTCGCGCCTGAAGATCACGGCCAGCTGGCTTGCCGCGGGGCTGGATCCGGACAGGGTCACCTTCTATCGCCAGTCGGACATCCCCGAGGTGCCCGAGCTGATGTGGTTGCTCACCTGCGTGACGGCGAAGGGTCTGCTCAACCGCGCCCATGCCTACAAGGCGGCCGTGGACCGGAATATCGAGAACCAGGAAGACGCCGATGCGGGCGTCACCGCGGGGCTCTACATGTATCCCGTGCTGATGGCCGCGGACATCCTCGCCTTCAACGCGAACAAGGTGCCGGTGGGGCGCGACCAGATCCAGCACATCGAGATGGCGCGCGATATCGCGCAGCGCTTCAACCACACCTACGGCCGCGAGTTCTTCGTGATGCCGGAGGCGCTGATCGAAGAGCAGGTGGCGACGCTTCCCGGTCTCGACGGGCGCAAGATGTCGAAGAGCTACGACAACACTATTCCGCTGTTCGAAGGCGGCGCGAAGGGCATGCGCGAGGCGATCATGAAGATCGTCACCGACTCGCGCGCGCCGGGCGAACCGAAGGACACGGAAGACTCCGCGCTGTTCACCATCTACAAGGCATTTGCATCGCCGGCCGAAACGGGCGCTTTCGCCGAGGCGCTGCATGGCGGTCTCGGCTGGGGCGAAGCCAAGCAGGTGCTGTTCGAGCGTATCGATTCCGAAGTGGCGCCGATGCGCGAGAAGTACGAAGCGCTGATGGCGAGTCCCGGCCAGATGGAAGACATCCTCCTCGCCGGTGCCGCCAAGGCGCGCGCCATCGCCGGCCCGCTCGTGGAAACGCTGCGCGAGGCGGTGGGCCTGCGCAGCGCGCGGCACACGCTGAAGACGCCCGACGAGCCGGTATCCGCGCCGGCCGTCGCGAAGGCGAAGCCGCCGCGTTTCGCGAGCTTCCGCGACGCCGACGGAAGCTTCCGCTTCCGCCTGTTCGGCGCGGACGGTGAGGAGCTGCTGTTGTCGGTGTCGTTCGCCGATCCGAAGGCGGCGGGCGCGCTGCGGCAGACGCTCTCGACCGTGGGCGGCACGCATGCGGCCATCGAGTCGCAGGGCGATCACCTCGCGCTGCTGGTCGATGGCAAGGTCGTCGCCAACGGCGAGCCGTATCCCGATGAGGTGGCGCGCGCCGCCGCCTTGCTCCGTTTGCGCGGTGCCCTGGACGCCCTCGCCGCCGCGACGGCCGAGGAAGCCGCGGCGAAGGCCGCCAGCAACGCCACCCAGAAGGCCTGACATGCGCTACCTCGCGATCATGCTGTTGGCACCCTGGCTGGTCGTGCTCGGCTGGGCCTATTGGGCGTATCCGAAGTCGCTGCCGAAGAACGCGGCACGCCGCGGGTTCGACGTGCTGGCCCTGCTGGCGGCGACGGTGGCGGCGTTCCAGGCGGCCCTGTTGGCTTTCGATGCGGTCGAATTGCCGGCTGCCGACCAGTTCGGGCCGAAGAGCGGCGCGATCTGGCAGCAGGTGGTCCCGGCGCTTTATGGCTACGGTGCGTTCGTGGCGGTGCTCGTGGTGGCGCTCATCGTCCGCCAGCTCGTCTGGAAAAAACGCGCCCTGTAGGACCGCTGTTCCTGTAGGAGCCGCTATAGCGGCGAGAGCAATCTTGCCGTGTTTCGCGAGGTTTCCTCGCCGCTATTGCGGCTCCTGCAAGGTGCAGGGGACCTAGTCCCAGGTGTTCAGGTGCGGGCCGAAGGCCTCGGCCTGCTTGCGCACGATGCAGAAGCGGTGTCCGGTGGGGGCCTCCATCACCCACCAGCGCTTCACGAAGCCGATGCGCTTCGCGCCCAGCGCCTCCAGCCGGTCGGCCTCGGCGTCCAGGTCGTCGGCTTCGATGTCGAGGTGCACGCGGCTGGGGTGATCCACGCGTTGCAGGATGACCTGGAGTTCATCGGAAGCCGTCTGTAGCGACGCGTACTTGCCGTCGCCTTCCTCGTCGGTGGTCTTGACCGGTTTGCCCAGCGCGCGGCTCCAGAATTCGGAGGCGGCGACGAGGTCGCCATCCTGGCAGTCCAGGACGAGGGCGCAAAGCCTGCTGTGGTGCATGAGGTGGCCTCTCGATGACGAAAGTCGCATCGTAGCCCCGCCGACGCAGGATTCGCGTGAGCACTTCGTGTACCCGTCATTCCTGCGAAGGCAGGAATCCAGGGCCTCCCGGCTCGATCGTGCGCTGCGTCTCAGGGTCCCTGCTGTGCAGGGACGACAAGCTCAGGCACCGCGCAGGCGCTGCGTGAGGCCCTTTAGGAAGTTGCGCAGGAACTGGTCGCCGCAGAGGCGGAAGTTGCTGTGCTTCGGCTGGCGGAAGAGGGCATTGATCTCGCCGCGGGACACGCGGAAACCGGCCTCGGTCATGATCGCGAGGATGTCGTCTTCCTTCAGCTCGAAGGCGACGCGCAGCTTCTTCAGCACCACGTTGTTGTTGACCCGGGTTTCCACGGGGCGCGGCGGCTGACTCTCGTCGCGGCCGCGGCGATGGACGATGAGCCCGTCGAGGAAGTGCGCCATGGCGGCGTCGGGCATCTCGGCGAAGCCCGGCTCGTCTTCCTTGCGGAGCCACGGTTCCACCTGCTCGCGCGTGGCGGGGAAACCGGCGAGCTTCATGATCTCGACGACATGGACGTCGCCGAGGTCGAGCATGTAGCGGATGCTGCGGAGGGTGTCGTTGTTGAGCATGGCGAGCAGGATACCGCGACCTTAGCCCACCGACGAATGGTAGGAGCCGCTATAGCGGCGAGAAGCCGACGTAGCGATGAAGCGGCGAGGCAGGATTTCCTCGCCGCTATAGCGGCTCCTACAGGGTGGGCTGCCGCCTTAGTTGGGCAAGCCCAGGTCGTCGATCATCGCCTTCAGGAAGCGCGCGGCCTCGCCGCCGGTGGCGGCGCGGTGGTCGAAGGTAAGCGACAGCGGCATGCGGCGGTGTACTTCGATGCCGCCCATCACGGCCACGACGTCGTGGCTGAGCTTGCCGGCGCCGATGATGGCCACCGTCGGGGGCACGACCACCGGGGTGGCGTAACGGCCGGCGAACATGCCGAAGTTCGACAGGCTGATGGTGTAGCCGGAGAGCTCCGACGCCGGGATGCTGCGGTCTTCCACCGACGTGCGCAGACGCTTGATCGCGGCACGGATGCCCGCGCCGTCGAGCACGTCGGCGTTGCGCAGCGCCGGCACGAACAGGCCGTCCTCGGTGTCCACGGCGATGCCGATGTCCACGTGCGGATGCAGCGTGCGGCTGAGGTTCTTGCCGTCGAACCAGGCGTTGAGCGCCGGCACCGCCTTGCAGGCCACCACGATGGCGCGGATGAGGCGCGCGGTGATGTCCTGCTTGCCGATCCAGGCGTGCAGGTCGGCGTCGTCGACGAGAGAGGTCGGGACGACGTTGGCGTGCGCATCGGCCATGACGCGGGCCATGTTGCGGCGAACGCCCTTCAGCTGCTCCGGCTGGCCCATCGCTTCCTTGCCGGGAGGCGCGGTGCGGACGGCCTTGCCGGCCTGCGACACGGCGGTACGCTGCGGTGCCGGGCCCGGTTCGGGCAGGGTGGGGGCGAGGTGCTGCGCCGACGCCGGGCGAGCCGGGGCGGCCCCGAGCGCGGCGCTGCCGCTGGCGGCGGCGTTCTTCACATCGGTCATGGTGATGACGCCACCGGCGCCGGTCGGCTGCACGCGGGCGAGGTCGATCTTCAGCTTCTTCGCCAACGCACGCACGGCCGGGACGGCCTTCACGCCGCCGGCGCTGCTGACCTGCTCGGTGTGCACGGCGTTGCCGCTGATCATGGCGCCGACAACGGTGCCTTCGTCCTCGCGATCGTTGCCGTCCGCTGCCTCGATCTCGCCGCCGTCGTCGGAAGCGATGACCTTATGCGCGTCGTCCGGTGCCTGGCTGCCCACGCCCTTCTTCGGGCCGTGGTGATGGCCGGTGGATTCGGCCTCGGCGCGCTGGCGCGCGTTCGGATCGATCTCGAAATCGGCCAGGGCGGCGCCGGTCTCGATGATGTCGCCAGTGGCGCCGTGCAGCTTTTTCACGGTGCCGGAGTAGGGCGACGGCACATCGACGACGGCCTTCGCGGTTTCCATCGACACCAGCGGGGCGTCGAGCTTGATGGTGTCGCCTTCCTTGACGTGCCATTCCACGACGGTCGCGTCGGGAAGGCCCTCGCCGAGGTCCGGCAGGTAAAAAGTCTTGATGTCGGCCATGTCTATCGGTTCCTCAGGAGGCGGCGAGCGTGCGCTCGGCGGCTTCGACAATGCGTTCGACGCTGGGCAGGTACTTCATTTCCAAGCGGAACAGCGGGATGTGCGTATCGAAACCGGTGACGCGTTCCACCGGCGCGAGCAGGCTGTAGAGGCATTCCTCGGACAGGCGTGCGGCGATCTCGGCGCCGAATCCCGCGGTCTTCGGGGCTTCGTGCACGATGACGCAGCGGCCGGTCTTGGTCACCGATTCGGCGATGGTGTCGAAGTCGAGCGGCGTGAGCGTGGCCACGTCGATCACCTCGGCGCTGATGCCCTTCTCGGCCAGCGCATCGGCGGCCTCGAGGCATTCCTTCACCTGCGCGCCCCAGGTCACCAGGGTCACGTCGGTGCCGTCGCGGAGCACGAAGCAGACGTCGAGCGGCAGGGCCTCGCCGTCGTCGGGCACTTCTTCCTTGTACTGGCGGTAGATGCGCTTCGGTTCGAAGAAGATCACCGGATCCGGATCGCGGATGGCGGCGAGCAGCAGGCCGTAGGCGCGGGCCGGCGACGACGGCATCACCACGCGCAGGCCGGGGATGTTCGTGAACAGGTGCTCGTTGGCTTCGGAGTGATGCTCCGGCGCACGGATGCCGCCGCCCCACGGGGCGCGCCACACGGCCGGCACGGTCATGCGCCCGCGGGTACGGTTGCGCATGCGCGCGGCGTGGCAGGCAATGTGCTCCATCATCGCGTAGATGAAGCCTTCGAACTGGGCCTCGGCGACCGGGCGCATGCCCTGGGCGGCCAGGCCGACGGTGATGCCGGCGATGGTGGTCTCGTCCAGCGGCGTATCGATCACGCGTTCTTCGCCGAACTGTTCCTGCAGCCCCTGGGTGGCGCGGAACACGCCGCCGTTGACGCCGACATCCTCGCCGAGCACGACGACACGGTCGTCGTTGCGCATTTCGTAAGCGAGCGCCTGGGTCACTGCTTCGATGAGAGTGATTTGTGCCATGGAAAGGGATCCTTACTTGCGATCGAGGGAAGCGGCGAGTTCACGCTGCTTTTCGAGGTCGGCGGGGAGTTCGGCGTACAGGTAATCGAACATGGCCGTCGCCGGCTGCACCTTCGACTCGAGGTACGCGTTCACCTCGTTATCCATCCAGTCGTCGCATTCGGCCTTCCAGGCCTCTTCCTTCGCGTCGTCCCACTTGCCCTTGCCTTCGAGCCACTTGCGCAGGCGCGGCACGGGATCGCGTTCCCAGGCGTCCTTCACTTCCTGCTCGCCGCGGTAGCGGCGGGCGTCGTCGGCGGTGGTGTGGTCGCCGAGGCGGTAGGTGACCGCTTCGATCACGCTGCCGCCCTGGCCGGAGCGGGCGCGGTCGAGCGCGTCCTCCATGGCCTTGCGCACGGCGATGATGTCGTTGCCGTCCACCTGGATGCAGAACAGGCCGGCGGCGATGCCTTTCTGGGCCAGCGTGCCGGAACCGCTCTGGATGCGGCGCGGCACCGAGATGGCCCACTGGTTGTTCACGATCACGGCCACCAGCGGCAGCTGCTGCGCGCCGGCGACGTTGATGGCGCCGTAGAAGTCGCCCTTGGACGAACCGCCGTCGCCGATCGTGCAGACCGCCACGCGCGGCTCCTTGCGGATCTTGAAGGCGAGGGCGGAGCCGGCGGCGTGCAGGCACTGCGTGCCGATGGGCACGCACCAGGCGAAGTCGTGCGCGGGCGCGTCGGCGAAGTCGTTGCCGCGCTCGTCGCCACCCCAGTAGGTGTAGACCTCGCGCGGCTTCACGCCACGGTACAGCTGCGCGCCGTACTCGCGATACGACACGGCCAGCGAATCCTCGCGGCGCATGGCGCTACCGATGCCCACATGCGCGGCTTCGTGGCCGAGGCAGGAGGCATAGGTGCCCAGCTTGCCCGTACGCTGCAGGGCGATCGACTTGGCGTCGAACACGCGGGTGGACACCATGAGCTTGTAGAGCTCGACCATGTGGTCGAGGTCCTTGGCGAACTCGGGCAGCTCCTTGCCGGTTTCCTTGCCGTCCTGGTCAAGGTATTGCAGGTATTCGATTTCGAACTTGGCGGCGATGGACACGACTCGCTCCCGGGGATGGTTAGAAACGACACGCACGAGTGGGGGAAGCGGCCGGGCCCATCCAGCGGGGCGCGACACGGCTTTTGGGTTCTTGCGAGCCGGACTAGATATCAGGGGTATTATGACGCCGCAAGGCACGGTGCAGCATGTACTTTTTACTCGAACGCCCCAGGATGGCGCCACGGCGCGGGTTTCCAGCCTGTCAACCCCCTTATTGTGAATTCGTCCCATGGCCAATCCCCAGCGCGATCTCGAACCCGGCATCCGCACCGATCTCGACGGGCGCCTCAGTTACGGGGAGTACCTGAAGCTCGACCAGGTGCTGACCGCGCAGCAACCGCGCAGCGAACCCGCGCACCATGACGAGATGCTGTTCATCATCCAGCACCAGACCTCCGAACTCTGGCTGAAACTGATGATCCACGAGCTGGAGGCCGCGCTGGTCCGCCTGCGCGCCGACGACGTGGACGGCACGCTGAAGATCCTCGCCCGGGTGAAACAGGTGCAGCGGCAGCTGTACGAACAGTGGGGCGTGCTGGAGACGTTGACGCCGGCGGAATACCTCCAGTTCCGCGATGTGCTGGGGCCGTCCTCGGGGTTCCAGTCCCTGCAGTACCGCATGGTGGAGTTCCTGCTCGGCAACAAGCACGGCGACATGCTGCGCGTGTTCGAGCACGATCCCGTCGCGCACGAGCGGCTGCGCAAGGTGTTCGAGGCGCCGGGCCTCTACGACGAATTCCTGCGTTACCTCGCCCGTCGCGGCCATCCGGTGCCGGCGGAACTGCTCCAGCGCGACCTCACCCAGCCCTGGCGGAGCCAGCCGGCGCTGCTGCCGGTGTTCAAGCGGATCTATGAGGACACGGCCCACCACTGGTCCGAATACCACCTCAGCGAGGAACTGGTGGACATCGAGGAAGCGTTCCAGCTCTGGCGCTTCCGCCACATGAAGACGGTGGAGCGCATCATCGGCTTCCGCCAGGGCACCGGCGGTTCCTCGGGCGTGGCCTTCCTGCGCAAGGCGCTGGAGCAGACGTTCTTCCCCGAATTGATCGAGGTTCGGACGATTATCGGGACGTAGCAAAGACCCTTGTAGGAGCCGCTATAGCGGCGAGGGCGACCTGCCTCGCCGCTTCATCGCTCCGTGGGCTTCTCGCCGCTATAGCGGCTCCTACAGGGGGGCCTGATTTGACGCATCGGGCCGGTCCAGCTAAACACCATGCACGAACTTTTCCAGGGTAAGCCATGACACCGACCGCTCCAGCCGCCGCCCGGCCCGTGCCCGACTACCCACAGACCCTCGGTCACCCGCGTCCCCTGTGGATGCTGTTCATGACCGAATTCTGGGAGCGCTTCGCCTTCTATGGCATGCGCTGGGCCCTCACTCTCTACATCGTCGCCGAGTTCTTTCATGGCGATCAGTCGGGTCAGGGCTACGCCAGCCGCACCTATGGCGCCTACCTGGCGCTGGTCTACGCGTCGGCCATTTTCGGCGGCTGGGTTGCCGACCGCATCCTCGGTTACCAGCGCTCGATCCTGCTCGGCGCGGTAGTGATGGGCTCCGGCCTGTTCATGGTCATGGTGCCGAACCAGCAGGTGTTCCTCGCCGGCCTGGCCACGGTCATCGTCGGCAATGGACTGTTCAAGCCGAACATCTCGTCGCTGGTGGGCCAGATCTACCCGGTCGGCGACGATCGCCGCGACCGCGGCTTCACCATCTTCTACATGGGCATCAATCTTGGCGGCTTCCTCGCCCCGCTGGTCACCGGCTGGCTCGCCTCGGTGATCACCGATACGCCGCTGCAGCAGAACTACAAGGTGGTGTTCGCCGCGACCGGCATCGGCATGGGAATCTGCTTCATCTGGTTCCTGCTCGGCAAGCGGCAGCTCCAGGGCGTGGGCGTGCCGCCGCCGGAGCGTCACGAGGGCAAGAACCTGCTCGCGGTGATCGTAGGCGTCCTGGTCGCGATCCCGCTCGTCTACCTCCTGATGGCGCAGGCCGGCGCCGTGTTCATCGCCTGGCTGCTGGGCCTGCTGTTCATCGGCGTGGCGGTGATGCTGGTGATCGAGGCGGTGCGTCACGACCGCATCCAGATCCATCGCGTGATCGCGATGCTGGTCCTCTTCGCCTTCAACGTGCTGTTCTGGATGTTCTTCGAACAGGCCGGCAGCTCCTTCAACTTCCTCGCGCAGAACATCGTGGACCGCCAGATGTTCGGCTGGGAGTTCCCCACCGGCTGGTTCCAGTCGGTGAACTCGGCGGCCATCCTGGTCTTCGCGCCCGTCGTGGCGCTCGCCTGGGCCTGGTCCGCCAAATTGAGGAAGGAGCCGTCGATCCCGCGCAAGTTCGGCCTCGGCCTCATCTTCAACGCCCTGGGGTTCCTGGTGCTGATGTACGCGCTGAAGAGCCTCGTGGGCGGCGACGGCCTCATCCCGTTCTGGCCCCTCGCCGCCTGCTACGTGCTGCAGACCATCGGCGAGCTGTGCCTGTCGCCGATCGGCCTGTCGATGGTGACCAAGCTGGCGCCCATCCGGGTCGTCGGCCTGGCGATGGGCGGCTGGTTCCTCTCCACGGCCATCGGCAACAACCTGTCGGGCCTGCTCGCCGGCCACATCAGCGGCGAAACCGGCATGACCGTCGCGTCGGCGCTATCCGGCTTCAGCTTCAGCTTCGAGCTGCTGGTGGGCGCGGGTATCGTGCTGTTCCTGATCGCCCCGCTGATCAACCGGCTCATGCACGGGGTCAAATGACCCCGGCAAGCCCTGTAGGAGCCGCTATAGCGGCGAGGAAACCTCGCGACGCGCTCGCAAGATTCCCCTCGCCGCTATAGCGGCTCCTACAGGGTGATTGGCGATCAGGGGGCCATCAGCTTGTCCAGGATGCGGGTCAGCTGCTCCTTCTCGCTGTCGTCCAGTTTCGCCAGCAGGTCGCGTTCGTGGGCCCGGGCCAGCGGCGCCACCTCGTCGTGGATGGCCCAGCCGGCTTCGGACAGCTTGAGCACCGAGCGGCGCTTGTCGCCGCCATGCGTGCTGCGGTCCACCCGGCCGGCCTCGACCAGCCGGGCCAGGGCGCGACTCACCGCCACCTTGTCCATCCGCGTGCGCTCGGCCACCTCGCGTGCCGACAAATCCGCGAACCGGGCCAGCACGGCCATCACGCGCCATTCCGTCATGCTGAGCTGGAATCGGTCCGTATACTCGTCGGCGATCGACTGGCTTACCGTGTTCGAGAGGATCGAAAGGCGGTAAGGCAGGAAGGTTTCCAGTTCCAGGGGGGCATGGGCGGGAACGGCGTCGATGGTCATGCTGCACTGGTCCTTGCAAATGGTTACATGTGAAACTATAAAATGAGGGCATACGGCGCAAGCCGTCCCCTTGCCAGGAGTATCGCCCATGAGCGCCCAGCCCAATATCGGCATGCAGGTCACCACCTTCGAAAACCCCCAGGGGGTCGATGGCTTCGAGTTCGTCGAGTTCGCCGCGCCCGATCCGGCGCTGCTGCACTCGCTGTTCCCGAAACTGGGCTTCACCCCGGTGGCGAAGCACAAGACGAAGAAGATCACCCTGTACCGCCAGGGCGATTGCAACTTCCTGGTGAACGAGGAACCGGATTCCTTCGCGTCGGACTTCGTCGCCAAGCACGGTCCCTGTGCCTGCGGCTTCGCCATCCGCTTCACCCGTCCCGCCGCCGACGTGCAGGCCACGGCCCTCTCCAATGGCGCCACCACGGTCGCGCTCAAGCCGGAAACCCTGGCCCTCCAGGTGCCGAGCATCGAGGGCATCGGCGGCGCCGCGCTCTACCTGATCGACACCTACGGCGCGAAGGGCGAGGTGTACGACGCCGAGTTCGACTGGCTGCCGGGCGTGGACCGTCACCCGAAGGGTTTCGGGCTCACCTTCATCGACCACCTGACGCATAACCTGCACTTCGGCAACATGGAAAAGTGGTCGGATTACTACGAGCGACTGTTCAACTTCCGCGAGATCCGCTACTTCGACATCAAGGGCGCGAAGACCGGCCTGGTGTCCAAGGCCATGACCGCTCCGGACGGCCTCGTGCGCATTCCGCTGAACGAGTCCGCGGACGAGAAGTCGCAGATCAACGAATACCTGCGCGAATACAACGGCGAGGGCATCCAGCACATCGCGCTGTTCACCGACAACATCTACGAGTCGGTGGAAGCCATGCGTGCGCAGGACGTCGCGTTCCTCGACACGCCGGACACCTATTACGAGGTGATCGACGAGCGCGTGCCTAAGCACGGCGAAGACGTGCCGCGCCTGCAGGCAAGCAAGATCCTTATCGACGCGGACGACGAGACCAAGAAGAAGCTGCTGCTGCAGATCTTCACGCAGAACAACATCGGCCCGATTTTCTTCGAGATCATCCAGCGCAAGGGCAACGAAGGTTTCGGCAACGGCAACTTCAAGGCGTTGTTCGAGTCGATCGAGCGCGACCAGATGCGCCGCGGCGTGCTGTAATGAACCACGTCGCCGATACCCGCGGTTACCAGACCGGCTTCGGCAACGAATTTGCCACCGAAGCCGTGGCGGGCGTGTTGCCGGCCGGGCAGAACTCGCCGCAGCGTGTGGCGAAGGGGCTTTACGCGGAGCAGCTGTCGGGCAGCGCGTTCACGGCCCCGCGCCACCGCAACCTGCGGAGCTGGCTGTACCGCATCCGCCCCGCCGCGCAACATTCGCCCTTCGCGGCGATGGATCACGGCACGTTCCATAACCGCTTCGACGAAGCGCCCGCCACGCCGAACCAGCTTCGCTGGGATCCGCTGCCGATGCCCGCCGGCCCGTGCGATTTCCTCGACGGGCTGTTTACGATGGGCGGCAACGGCGGTGCCGCCGAGCAGGCCGGCGTGGGCATCCACCTCTACGCCGCGAATCGCTCGATGGAAGGGCGTTATTTCTACGATGCCGATGGCGAGCTGCTGATCGTGCCCCAGCAGGGCAGGCTGCGCGTTCGGACCGAGCTCGGCGTGCTCGACGTGGCGCCGTTGGAGATCGCGGTGGTGCCGCGCGGCATCCGCTTCCTCGTGGAGCTGCCGGACGGCGAGGCGCGCGGTTACGTGGCCGAGAACTTCGGCGCGCCGCTGCACTTGCCGGACCTCGGTCCCATCGGCGCCAACGGACTCGCGCATCCGCGCGATTTCCTGACGCCGGTCGCGGCCTATGAAGACCTCGACGGCGACTTCTCGCTCGTCGCCAAGTTCCAGGGGCACCTGTGGTCCGCGCGCATCGACCACTCGCCGCTCGACGTGGTGGCATGGCACGGCAACCATGCGCCGTACAAGTACGACCTGCGTCGCTTCAACACCATCGGCTCCATCGCCGTGGACCACCCCGATCCGTCGATCTTCACCGTGCTCACCTCGGTCAGCGACACGCCGGGCGTGGCGAACATGGACTTCGTGATCTTCCCGCCGCGCTGGCTGGTCGCCGAGCATACCTTCCGTCCGCCGTACTTCCACCGCAACGTGGCGAGCGAGTTCATGGGGCTCATCGACGGTGCCTACGACGCCAAGGCCGGCGGCTTCGTGCCGGGCGGTTCGAGCCTGCACAATTGCATGAGCGGTCACGGGCCGGACGCGGCCAGCTTCGAGAAGGCCTCGAACGCCGACACCTCGCGTCCCGACCACATCGTCGGCACCATGGCCTTCATGTTCGAGACCCGCAAGGTCATCCGTCCCAGCCGGCAGGCCCTCGATTCGAAGGCGCTGCAGGGCGACTATTACGAATGCTGGCGCGGATTGAAGAAGCACTTCGATCCGTCTGCCGACTGAAGATAAGGAACCGCATGAAGCTCGCGTCACTCAAGGAAGGCGGCCGCGACGGCACGCTCGTCGTCGTCAGCCGCGACCTCGGCCGCGCCGTGAAGGCCACCGGCATCGCGCCCACGCTGCAGGCTGCACTGGACGACTGGCGCTCGCTCGCGCCGCGCCTCAACGCGCTGTCGGAAGACCTCAACGGGGGCAGGGCGGAAGGCGCCTTCGACCTCGACATGGCCAAGCTCGCGGCGCCGCTTCCGCGTGCCTACGAGTTTGTCGACGGCAGCGCCTACCTCCCGCATGTGGAACGCGTGCGCCGGGCTCGCGGCGCCGAGGTCCCGGCGTCGTTCTATACCGACCCGCTGATGTACCAGGCGACCAGTGCCGGCTTCCTCGGCCCGCGCGATGCCGTGATCGTACCCAGCGAGGCATTCGGCATCGATCTCGAGGCCGAGGTGCTGGTGGTGACCGACGACGTCCCCATGGGCGTCACGCCGGCGCAGGCGGCGGAACACATCCAGCTCATCGGCCTGGTCAACGACGTGTCGCTCCGCGGTCTCATTCCCGCGGAACTGGCGAAGGGCTTCGGGTTCCTCCAGTCCAAGCCGCGATCGGCCCTGTCGCCGGTATTCGTCACGCCCGACGAATTGGGCGACGCGTGGCGGGACGAGAAGCTCCATCTGCCCATGCGTACATGGATCAACGGCGCGTGGTTCGGCGAGGCCGAGTGCGGCGTCGACATGCAGTTCAACTTCGCGCAGCTGGTGGCGCATGTGGCGAAGACGCGCCCCCTGACCGCCGGCACGCTGGTGGGCTCGGGCACCATCGCCAACGAGGACACCTCCAAGGGCGCTTCCTGCCTCGCCGAGCAGCGCACCGTGGAAACGCTGCGCGACGGAAAGCCGTCGACACCGTTCCTCTCGTTCGGGGATACGGTGAGGATCGACGTCACCGGCAAGGACGGCGCGTCGATCTTCGGGGCGATCGAACAGGCGATCGCGAAGGGCTGATCCTTCACCAGGGCGGGGAGGCGTCGATCCCGATCGCCTCCCGGATCGCCAGCACTTTCAGCGCGACCTCGGTGTCGAGTCGCGCATCCGGGCCGGCACCGCCGTCCGCGTCCGGGCGGGCAGGCTCCATCCGCGGGCTCGCCGGTCCGTAGAGCTCGTGTTCGACGCGCGTCCACAGCGCCGCCTCGTAGGCATGTCCATCGCCCAATTCCAGTTCGGCCAGGCGCTGCATCGCGTGCCGCCGTCCACGATGGGCCGCGGCCGAAAGCAGGCGGCGCGCTCGCGAGATATCCCGCGGCAGAACGTTGCCCTGCCGCGAACGCCCCTGGAGATACAGCGTGCCGGCCAGTTCCTGGCTGGCGGCGTTCCCTGCCAGGGCCGAAAAGAGCAGCCGGTCGGCCAGCTGCCGGCGCCGCTCGAGTGGCAGCGCCGGGTTCAGCAGGCCGTGCCCGGCGATCTCGACGGTGGCCGACCCCGCGGCGGAGGCGCTCGCCGCCGAGGGCGACAGCGCAAGGAAGAAGAGGATCAGGCAGGTGGCTGGAATGGCGCCGCGACGCATGGGTATTCCTCCGTACAACAAAAAGGGGCCCGCATCGCTGCGGGCCCCCCGTGGCCGTGCCTATTCGATTGTCGGCGCGACTTACTTCGCCGCCATGAGCGCCTTCGCCATGTCCAGCATGCGATTGGAGAAGCCCCACTCGTTGTCGTACCAGGAGAGCACCTTCACCAGCGTGCCTTCCATGACGCGCGTCTGCGTGGCGTCGTAGATGGACGAATGCGGATTGTGGTTGAAGTCGATCGACACCAGCGGCTGCGTGTTCACCGAGAGGATGCCCTTCAGTGCGCCGTTGGCCGCTTCGTTGATGGCGGCATCGATCTCTTCCTTCGTGGTCGCGCGCGCGGCCGTGAAGGTGAGGTCCACGACGGAAACGTTGATGGTGGGCACGCGCATGGCGAAGCCGTCGAGCTTGCCGTTGAGTTCCGGCAGCACCAGGCCGACCGCGGCGGCGGCGCCGGTCTTGGTCGGGATCTGGCTGTGCGTGGCGCTACGGGCGCGGCGCAGGTCCGAGTGGTAGACGTCGGTCAGCACCTGATCGTTCGTGTAGGCGTGGATGGTGGTCATCAGGCCATGCACGATGCCGATCTTCTCGTGCAGCACCTTGGCCAGCGGAGCGAGGCAGTTCGTGGTGCACGACGCGTTCGAGATGACCTGGTGCGACGAGGTCAGCTTGTCGTGGTTCACGCCCATGACGAAGGTACCGTCCACGTCCTTGTCGCCCGGGGCGGAGATGATCACCTTCTTCGCACCGCCGGCGATGTGCGCGCTGGCCTTGGCCTTCGAGGTGAAGAAGCCGGTCGATTCCATCACCACGTCCACGTCGTGGGCTCCCCACGGCAGCTTGGACGGATCGCGCTCCGCGAAGACCTTGATGCGGTCGCCGTTGACGATCAGGTCGCCGCCATCGACCGAGACCTCGCCCGGGAACCGGCCGTGGGCCGTGTCGTACTGGGTGAGGTGGGCGTTGGTTTCGGCGTTGCCGAGGTCGTTGACCGCGACGATCTGAATATCCTTGCCGTTCTGCTTCGCTTCGTAGAGCGAGCGCAGGATATTGCGACCGATACGTCCGTAACCGTTGATGGCGACCTTGATGGTCATGGAAGAGCCTCCGGAAGGGGTTTTAAAACCCGCATGTTAGCCGAAGCTCCCCGCGCCGGGCTTGCTGCGCCGCCGCGACGTGTCATCCGTGTCTCAGCCGCGCTGTGGCACACTTGACCGTTCCACCGCCCGGAAACGTTTACTGTCCCATGAAAGCCGCCCTGAAGCGCCGCAGCATCGCCCTCGTGCTGGCCCTGGTCGTTCCCGCCTTCGCCAGCACCGTCCAGGCCTGGGGCGACATCGGTCACCGCATCGTGGCCGAACTGGCCTGGCGGCAGCTGGATCCCGCGGCGAAGGCCGAGGTGACCCGGCTCCTCAGGGTCGACGGGTCGGATTCGCTTCCCGACATCGCCAGCTGGCCGGACCACCTCCGCGACATGCCGGAGAAGGCTGCCCTGGGCAAGGCCACGGGACCGCTGCACTACGTGAACTTCCGCGACGACAGATGCCGCTACGTGCCGCCGCGCGACTGCGCCGACGGCCGCTGCGTGATCGGCGGGCTGGAGAAGTACGTGGCCGTCCTCCGCGATCGCCACGCCTCCGACGCCGACCGGGCCGACGCGCTGAAATTCGTCGTGCACTTCGTGGGCGACGTGCACCAGCCGCTGCATGCCGGCAATCGCGACGACAAGGGCGGTAACGAATACCAGGTGCAGTTCGACGGCAAGGGCACGAACCTGCATCGCGTGTGGGACTCGCAGATGCTCTACACCCGCGATCTCAAGTGGCAGGCGTACGCCGACCGGCTGGCCGCCGAAGGCAAGGTGAAGCTGCCCAGGCCGATCGCGCCGCTCGACAATCCGTACGCGCAGTGGGCGGAGGAATCGTGCAAGATCGTGGCCGGCCGCGGTTTCTATCCGGACGGGCATCGCATCGACGATGCCTATGTGGCGAAGAACCTTCCCGTCGCGGAGACACGCCTGCGCGAAGCGGGCAAGCGCCTCGCCGACCTGCTCAACAAGACGCTCGACTGATCCGCGCCCAAGACTTCGCGCTTAAGACAAGGTAGACATCGATGACCGATATCCAGGTACGCCGCACCAAGATCGTCGCCACCCTCGGCCCCGCCACCGACGCGCCGGGGATGCTCGAGAAGATCCTCGAGGAAGGCGTGGACGTCGTCCGCCTGAACCTGTCGCACGGGCAGCCGGACGACCACCGCGCACGCGCCGCCGCGGTGCGCGCCGCCGCCGATGCCGTGGGACGCGAGGTGGGTATCCTGGCCGACCTGCAGGGTCCGAAGATCCGCATCGAGAAATTCGCCGGCGGTCCGGTCGACCTCATGACCGGCGACAGCTTCGTGCTCGATTGCCGCCCCGACGCGCCTCCGGGCAACCAGAGCCGCGTGGGCGTCAGCTACTACGACCTGCCCAAGGACGTCGTGGCGGGCGACATCCTGCTGCTGGACGACGGCCTCGTGGCGCTGTCCGTGGTGGAGGTGGTCGGCAGCGAGATCCGCTGCCGCGTCGCCATCGGCGGCCGCCTTTCCGACCGCAAGGGCCTGAACCGTCAGGGCGGCGGCCTCAGCGTGGCCGCGCTCTCCGACAAGGACCGCAACGACATCAAGCTGGCCGCCGAGATGGGGGCCGACTTCCTCGCGGTGTCCTTCGTCCGCTCCGCGGACGATCTCCACGAGGCACGCCGCCTTCTTCGCGAGGCCGGCGGCGATGCCGCCATCGTCTCGAAGATCGAGCGCGCCGACGCGATCCCGGTCCTTGGCGAAATCATCGACGCTTCCGATGTCGTGATGGTCGCCCGCGGCGACCTGGGCGTGGAAATCGGCGATGCCGAGCTGCCGGGCCTGCAGAAGAAGATCATCCGCGAATCCGTGATGCGCAACCGCTCGGTGATCACGGCGACGCAGATGCTGCAGTCCATGGTTTCCGCGCCGATCCCGACGCGCGCCGAAGTGCTGGACGTCGCCAACGCGGTGATCGACGGCACCGACGCCGTGATGCTTTCGCAGGAGACCGCCGCGGGCGCGCATCCGGACAAGGCGGTGGCCGCGATGCGCCGCATTTGCCTCGGCGCCGAACGCCAGTTCGAGCCGCGCGACGAGCTTCGTCCCGGCACCCACTCGCTCGACCGCTCCGACCAGGCGATCGCCCTGGCGGCGATGCTGCTCGCGGCCCAGGTGGGCGTGCGCGCCATCGTCGCGCTGACCGAATCCGGCGCCACGGCGCAGTGGCTCTCCCGCTATCGCTTCGCGGTGCCGATCTACGCGATGTCGCCGTCGGCCGTGGCACGCCGCCGCATGCTGGTGCTGCGCGACGTGCAGCCGGTGGATTTCGAGCAGAACAACCTCGACCCGGCGCACACGGCCCGTGCCGCGCTCCAGCACCTGTTCGCGCTGGGCAAGCTGACCAAGGGCGACCGCGTGATCCTCACCCACGGCGACCATATCGGCCGGGGCGGCGGCACCAATACCCTGAAGCTGCTGGTGATCGGCGAGGACGGCATTGCCGACAGCCTGCGGGATCTGTAACGCCCCCCCGATGGACGCTGCGCCGTAGGAGCCGCTATAGCGGCGAGGAAACGCGCCTCGCCGCTTCACCGCTTCGTGGGCTTCTCGCCGCGAAAGGGGGCCTTGCCCTGCTGCTTCTCCGCTTTGTGGGCTTCTCGCCGCTATAGCGGCTCCCACAGTTGCGGCATGATTTCACACGCACGCTTTACTTGCTGGGGGTTAAACTCGATGCCCCGGCACAGCCACGAGGGCATCATGATCCGCAACAGCTTGTTTACAGGCGCTATCGCCGTCGCTGTGCTTTTCGCCGCAGGCACGGCGGAGGCACAGACCCTTCGCAAGGTTTCCCCGGACCGGCTCACGGGCTATTGGTTCCTCACCAATAAGAGCCTGGACGTGGACGTGCCCAACACGGGCAAAAACCTCAACCAGCCAGGGTGCGCGGCCGTGAGCTACATGATCGGTTCCGACGGCCGTACCCAGAACCCAAAAATCGAAAAGGTGGTGCCCGAAGGCGATCTCGGCCAGGTTGGCGTGAGCATCGTCAGGCAGCTGACCTACGTGAAGGGCTCGCAGAACGGGACGGCCCAGCCCGTGCAGACCTACTACGTCGCCGGCTTCAACCTGCCGGAAGATCCGGCGCGCAAGGCCGCCATCCTCGCCAAGTGCGAACTGCCGGGCTACCAGACCACTTGATCGCGCCGCACAACGGCTTCCGCGGAGTATTCCCCTATACTCCGCGGGTTTTTGCATTCGCGCCGCGTTGCCTCGCGGGGCATACCACTACTTCCACGGAGTTGTCATGAGCATCGAAAACCTCGAACAGATCGCGCAGGCGATGGTGGCCACCGGCAAGGGCATCATCGCCGTCGACGAATCGACCGGGACGATCAAGAAGCGCTTCGACGCGGCCGGCGTCGAGAATACCGAGGAAAACCGTCGCGCCTACCGCGAACTGCTGCTGACCACCCCGGGCCTCGGCGAGCACATCTCGGGCGCCATCCTGTTCGACGAGACGATCCGCCAGAAGACCAAGGACGGCGTGCCGCTGGTCGAGGCCATGAAGAAGGCCGGCATCATCCCCGGCGTGAAGGTCGACAAGGGCCCCGTGCCGCTTGCCGGTTTCCCGGGTGACGTGGTCACCGAAGGCCTCGACGGCCTGCGCGACCGCCTGAAGGAATACGCCCAGCTCGGCGCCCAGTTCTGCAAGTGGCGCGCGGTGATCAAGATCACCGAGGACAACCCGAGCTCCACGGCCATCGAGGCGAACATGCACGCGCTGGCTCGCTACGCCGCGCTCTGCCAGGAAGCCGGCCTCGTGCCGATGGTCGAGCCGGAAGTCCTCATGGACGACCCGGAGAGCAAGCACGACATCGACGTGAGCTACGAGGTGCACGAAGCCGTCCTGCGCAGCCTGTTCAACGCGCTGTACGAGCAGAACGTGATGCTCGAGGGCACCATCCTGAAGGTCAGCATGGTCATCCCGGGCAAGTACGCGCCGAAGGAAGCGCAGGTCACGCCGGAAGACGTCGCCGACGCCACCATTCGCGTGCTGAAGTCCTGCGTGCCGGCCACGCTGCCAGGCATCGTGTTCCTCTCCGGCGGTCAGAGCGACGAGCAGGCCACCGAGCACCTGAACCTGATCAACCAGATGGGCCCGCATCCCTGGCCGGTCAGCTTCTCCTACGGCCGCGCGCTGGTGGCCGAGGCGCTGAAGATCTGGTCGAAGGACCAGCAGAACAACGTGGCCGAGGCGCAGAAGGCCGTGTATGCCCGCGCGCAGGAAAACGGCGCTGCGGCGCTGGGACAGTGGAAGAAGCGCTGATCGCAGCTTTTGTAGGAGCCGCTATAGCGGCGAGGGGAATCCACCTCGCCGCCTCGTTGCTCCGTTGGCTTCTCGCCGCTATAGCGGCTCCCACAGTTTCTAGTGCTTAGAAGCGGTATTCCGCCGAGACCGAGGTCATGTTGGTCGACAGGTCCAGGCCGTTCTTCTTCGCGTCGTAGTGGTCGTAGTTGATGCCCAGGCTCCAGTTGTTGCTGAAGTCGTAACCGACGCCCGCGCCCGCGTACCAGCTGGTCTTGTCCAGGTCGTGGCGGTTGAGGTCGTTGTTGCTGGTGCCGTGGCCCTTCCACGCGTAGATGCCGGCGCGGCCGCTGATGTACCACTGCGGATCGATGTTGAAGTGACCGTTGACGCCGGCCGTCCAGCCGTGCAGCTCGGACTTGCGGCGGTCGACCACGCGGTCGCCGTTGAAGAAATTCTTGGCGTGGATGTTGCCGAGGTCGTTGTAGCCGGCCTCGACGCCGAGCGCCGCCCACGGGCTCACCGTCCAGCGATAACCGCCGTTGAGGGCATAACCGGTGTCATGGCCGTCGTACCGGCCCTTGTCGACCGAGGTGCGGCCCACGTTGCCGTTGATGAACCAACCGCCTGCGCCGTTGGCATCCTGCGCAAAGGCGGGAGCCGCGGCCATGCCGGCGGCAACCAGGGCGAGGGCGATAAGGGTCTTCTTCATGGTGGATCTCTCCTGCTTATTGTTTTTCGCGACGCGAACGGCCTTGGGGGAATGCCGTCCGCGCTGGCGCACGAGCGGGGGTGCCGTGCGTGAAGGGTTAGATTGGGTGGTAGCGGGAAGATTCAAATACCGTGCAGTTCAGTATTAAGAAACGATTAAGCCACGGCGGGGGTGGCGCCGTGGCCTCATCATTTGCTTAACAACTCAGAAGCGGTATTCGCCCGCCACCGACACGATGCCGGTGGAGCGCTTCAGGCCGCGCGAAACCTCGCCGGTCGCGTTGTTGCGGACCTTGCCGGCATCCGCATGGAAGTAGTCGTAGGAGACGCCGACGCCGAAATGCTCGTTGACGTCCCAACCGGTGCCAAGGCCGGCGTACCAGCTGCCGCGATCGGGGCGGCCGCCGCTGGAGAAGCCGAGGTCCTGGCCCACGCTGTTGTTGTAGTTCTGGTTGTTGTCGTTGGCGCGGAAGTACCCGCCGTGCGCGCTGATGTACCACTGCGGCACCAGGTTGATCTTGCCGTTGACGCCGACCATCCAGCCGCGCAGCGCATTGCGCGTCGACTTCTGGTTCACGTCCTGGCCCGATTCGAAAACGTTCTTGACCCGGAAATTGCCGAGGTCCGCATAGCCGGCCTCGAGGCCGAGGCCCAGGTCCGGACCGACCTTCCAGCGATAACCGCCGAGCAGGCCATAGCCGGTGCGACGGCCCTTTTCGCCGCGCAGGAAGTTGAAGCCGCCGGAGTTGCTGCCGAACCCGCCGGTGTCGCTTCCGTTGGTGCGGCCGACGTTGGCGCCGATGAACCAGTTGCCGCTACCCATGGCCTGGCTGGGCTGGTAGTTGCCGGTCACGGCCGGGTTGCTGTCCTGGGCGAAGGCCGGAATGGCCGAAAACGAGACGCAAGAGACTGCAAGGGCAAGCGCTGCCTTTTTCATGGAGATGTTCCTCTTCTTTTCGGGGCGGCCACCATCCGTTGGGGGAGGGGGAAAGGTCGGTGGCCGTGGTCGATTAGAGCCACCCCTACCTGAAGAGATTCAAAAAACGGGGTCAAAAGATTAAGCCGGGGTTAACTTCTCCGGCCACGGCAGGTACGTCCACGACAAGCGGGCGGGCAATGGGCGACAATCGCGTTTTTTCCGCCGCCTGCTTACTGGAGAACGCCGATGACGACACGCCGCGAACGCGCCAACGCGATCCGCGCCCTGGCCATGGATGGTGTGGAAGCCGCCAAATCCGGCCATCCTGGCATGCCGATGGGCATGGCCGATATCGCCGAAGTCCTCTGGGGCGACTTCCTGCACCACAACCCGTCGAACCCGCACTGGCCGAACCGCGATCGCTTCGTGCTCTCCAACGGTCACGGCTCGATGCTGCAGTACGCATTGCTCCACCTCACCGGATACGACCTCGGCATCGAGGACCTCAAGCACTTCCGCCAGCTGGGCTTCCGTACGGCGGGCCATCCGGAATACCACCACACCCCGGGCGTCGAGACGACCACCGGCCCGCTGGGCCAGGGCCTCGCCAACGCCGTGGGCTTCGCCCTCGCGGAGAAGGTGCTCGCGGCGCGCTTCAACCGCCCCGGCCACGACATCGTCGACCATCACACCTATGTGTTCGTCGGCGATGGTTGCCTGATGGAAGGCATCTCGCACGAAGTGGCGTCGCTCGCCGGCACCCTGAAGCTCGGCAAGCTCGTCGCGGTCTACGACGACAACGGCATCTCGATCGACGGCGAAGTGCATGACTGGTTCACCGACGACACGCCTGCGCGCTTCCGCGCATACGGGTGGAATGTCGTCATGGGCGACGACGGCAAGCCGGTCGACGGTCACGACGCCGACGCCATCAAGAAGGCGATCACGGCCGCGACCTCGCAGAACGAGAAGCCCTCGCTGGTGATCTGCAAGACCGTGATCGGTTTCGGCGCACCGAACAAGGAGGGCAAGGAGTCCTCGCACGGCGCGGCGCTCGGCCCCGACGAAGTGAAGGCCGCACGCGAAAAGCTCGGTTGGAAGTACCCGCCGTTCGAAATCCCGCAGGAGATGTACGCCTCGTGGGACGCGAAGGATGCCGGTGCCAAGGCGGAGAAGGCCTGGAACGACGCCTTCGATGCCTACGCGAAGGCGCATCCGGAGCTCGCCGCCGAGCTGAAGCGCCGCCTCTCCGGCGAGCTGCCGGCGAACTGGAAGGAGGGTGCCGATGCCTTCATCCGGAAGATGCAGGCCGAGGGTCCCGTCGTGGCGTCGCGTAAGGCCTCGCAGATGGCCCTCGACGCGTTCGGTCCGCTGCTGCCGGAGCTGATCGGCGGCTCCGCCGACCTTGCACCGTCGAACCTCACCATCTGGAAGGGTTCAAAGAACGTCAACACTGCCGGTGGGGAAGGCAACTACATCCATTACGGCGTGCGCGAGTTCGGCATGAGCGCGATCTCCAATGGCATCGCGCTGCACGGCGGCTTCGTGCCATATGACGCCACCTTCCTCGTGTTCTCGGACTACGCCCGCAACGGCGTGCGCATGTCGGCGCTGATCCCCGCTCACGTCATCCACGTGTATACGCACGATTCGATCGGCCTCGGCGAAGATGGCCCGACCCACCAGCCGGTGGAACACCTGGGCTCGCTGCGTCTCATTCCGAACAATCGCGTATGGCGTCCGGCGGATGCCGTCGAGTCGGCGGTATCGTGGAAGAAGGCCATCGAGCGCGCCGGCAACCCGTCGTGCCTGGTCTTTTCGCGCCAGAACCTGAAGCACAATCCGCGCACCGAACAGCAGGTGGCCGACATCGAGAAGGGCGGTTACGTTCTTTTCGAACCCGCCGAGAAGTTCAAGGCGATCATCATCGCCACGGGCTCGGAAGTCGGGATGGCCGTCGAAGCGGCCCAGGCCCTTGGCGACCAGGGCGTTCCCGTCCGCGTCGTCTCCATGCCCTGCACGGAAGAGTTCGACGCGCAGCCGGTCGAATACCGCGAGGGCGTGCTGCCGTCGTGGTGCCGCGCGCGCGTGGCGGTGGAGGCGGCCAGCGTGGATTACTGGGCGAAGTACGTCGGCCTCGACGGCAAGGTCGTGGGCATGACCACCTTCGGCGCGTCGGCGCCGATCGACAAGCTCTATGAGCACTTCGGCATTACCACCACGGCGGTGGTGGATGCGGTGAAGGGTGTGATCAAGTAAGTGTTGCAATAGGCCCCCGCAAGGGGGCCTATTCGCATCAGAGCCTCACTTGCAGGAGGTTGAAGTGGAGTCTCCTTTTTTCTCCCAGGCACTCACCTGGATTGCCATGGCAACGGCGGCCGGTCCTTGGACGGGGCGGCAAATCGTACAAACTGGCTGACCAAACGTATCCCTGCACGTGTCCGGGTGCAATCACTAGTGCCTGCCCTGCTTCGGTAACGGCAAATAGGCGGCCTGGGCCGTTGCTTGCCGTCCACCAGACGGGACGCCCTGCCGCGTCGTAGAGCACAAAATTCCCATCATGCTGCATGATGGCGATTACGGCGCCCAATCCCGCGGTGTTTGTCGACCAGATTGCGTGTCCATCATTTCGGTATACAACGAAGTTGCCGTCATGTTGCATGGTCGCAAGATAGCGACCGCTATCCGAATACGTGACCTGGCCTGTATGAAGACTTTGTCCGGGGTCTAGCCGCGCTTGAACACCGCTGCACCACGCAAGGGCGGCTACAACAAGAGGCGTAATCTTGATAGCGCGAGTTGGTTTCATTATTGAATCCTCCTTTGGTAGTTCATCCCCGTGAGTTAGTGGATGAGTGGCTACGATAGGGAGGTGGATCATTAAGCGATAACGTCGTTCATAGACAGCAAATGTCGTCGTCATCCGAAGCGGCCAGTCATCGTTTGACGGTGTCGCAGTCGCTGCGGGAGCATATTGTAACTATGTGCCTTCGGCCTCCTGCCGCATCCACAGATCTGGCGGTGACTGCTGCCATCGACGTCTCTATCGGATTCCGCCATGCGCCGTGATGGGGTATGGGGTGCTGCCGATCCCTAGCGGCGGCTTTCGCGAATATGCCGTGGTATCGCCGGCTATCTTGATTCTGCCGGAGGGATTCAGCACTAGCAGGGCCGAGTCCAGTCTCCGATGTGCTGTTGCGATGGTATGCGGTATGGGAAACGTTAGCGGATCGTCGGCATTCGGGTGGGCGCTGGGACGGGTTTTCCGGTATGCATCCTTAGATTGATAAGCACGTGGAGGTGCCCACGAAAGTGGCGCTGAACTGTCAGTGATAATGGTGTCCGCTGAGTGGGCTCTGCCAGCCGCAATCCAAGAAGCAGTGATGACGAGGAAAGCCAGTACAGGAAAGCTTTGGCGCACGATGTTGCTCCAGGAAGGGATGGTGATGCGCGTTGGTAAAATAAATTATGCCGCCCTGTCATGATGCCATCCTCACCCGGCGCGTCATGTAAGAAAACCTCCGGTTGATGTGATGCGTCGTTATTGGCCGATGTATGCATCGCCCATGGACTACAGGACGGCCGCCGGCTTCAGAGGGTCTTCTTGCTAGAATGTCGGCTCCAAGGATCTTTCAGTCAAGATGACAACCGCGCGTTCCAGCTATCTCCCGCATGTAGACGCCCTTCGTGCTGTAGCCGTTCTGGCTGTCGTTATTTACCACCTCGATAGTCGTTTACTGCCCGGTGGTTTTGCGGGCGTGGACGTCTTCTTCGTCATATCCGGCTTCGTCGTCAGCAGGTCGGCCGATGCCCATGACGGCGCCTCACTCAGAAAATTCGCAATAGATTTCTTCGCAAGGCGCGTCCGTCGTATCGTTCCGGCACTTGTGGTCTGTTTGCTTGTCACTGCCTTGGCCACGATGCTGTGGATTCCCCCGTCGTGGTTGAGCGACAACATACCGCGCACGGGAAGATACGCGTTCTTCGGAGCGAGCAATCTCGTCCTTTCGACCCAGGCAGACAGTTATTTTTCGCCGCTGGCCGAATTCAATCCATTCACCCATACCTGGTCGCTGGGCGTGGAGGAGCAGTTTTATCTTCTCTTTCCTGGCCTGTTCTACTTATGGACGCGAGGCGGGCTGTGGCGGCATGGATGTGCGGCAATCTTCCTGGTCCTAGGGGCGGCTTCATTTGTCTACGCCGTCTACATGCATGCAGACGGCGACGCGGGTGCCTATTACCTGCTTTCGACGAGGTACTGGGAACTCGCGGTGGGCGTGCTGCTGTACATGGCGCAAACCTCTCTCGCCAGCCGGCGTCTTGCGGGGGCGCTGGGAAGCGCGATGATTAGGGGGGGAGTGGCCCTTGGCGGACTGAGCCTTCTCGCTTATGCGTTTCTGTTCCTGAAGCCGGAGACCTTACCGGGATATGGTGCCGTGCTGCCGGTCATCGCTGCCATGGCTTTCCTTGTCGCCATGCCGCGTTCGGGATCGATAACCGTCGGCCGGCGTGCTCCGGTGTACATGACGTCGTTCCTGCAAATTGGCCGGCTTTCGTACTCCCTGTACCTGTGGCACTGGCCGGTAATCGTACTGTTTAAATGGACCGTGGGGCTTTCCGGTCCATGGTTCGGCGGCGCCGCGCTGGCGTTGACCGGTGTATTGGCTTGGGCATCGTGGCGCTTCGTTGAGCAACCGTTCCGCTCGCCGCTCATGCCGTCGGTCATGAAGGCGAAGGCAATCGTCGCCGCGGTAGCTGCGGTATGTTTGGGGTCGTTCGCAGCTCGCACCATGGAACGCCATCAGCCGCACTTTACCTTCAGTAGCGTTGCTCAGTCACCCGAGGATTGGTATCCATCGCGTGGGCAGAAGCTCGTCGACGACCGTGGATGTCGGGTCGTCCCTTCTCAAGAGGCATTGTCGTCCGGACGACGAATTACGTATCGCAGGTCGGGCTGCGAGACACCCGTCTCAGCACCGCGCCTCTTTGCGATTGGTGATTCGCACGCGCTCTCATATGGGCCTGCTTTTGCGGCATACGCGCTCGAAACCGGCGGCGAGGTGACCGTCTACAACAATGGCGGTTGTCCGTTCCTGAGCCTGCAGCCTTGGCGGGAGGACAACGCGCTGTGCCGGGAGAATTCATCTGTCGCGATGAATGATCTCTTGCCGAGGCTGGAGCCGAGCGACGTCGTATTCCTTCCTTCGCTTCGTCTGCCGAGATTTGTCGATCAATGGATCGTCTTCCCACGAGAGGAGGTGGAATCGCTGAATCGGGGTACGGAGGCGTCGCTCCAAGCGGCGGTGAGGAGCGCAGCCGGGATAATCGGGCAACTGAGAGGCACCGGGGCGAAGGTCGTCCTGCAGGCTCCGGGCCCGGTTCTAAAAGCCCCTGCCTTTCGTTGTGTCGACTGGTGGTCAAAATCCAACGAGATCTGTGCCGGAGGGGCTGAAATAGATCGTGCCGAATTCCTCTCTCAGCGCTCTCCGATGCTCCATGCGTTGGAGGAACTCGCGCGAGGTGACGATGGGGTCACCGTGTTCGATGCGGGAAAGATCTTGTGCCCGGAAGGCCCCGTATGCAGTGCATTCGCGAATGGACGGCCGCTATTCTTCGATGGTGACCATATCAGCGCGTACGGGAACAGCGTGCTTCTGCCATCGCTCATGAACGCAATCAGGCAAGCGGTCGTTACCGATTGATCCGCCATCGGACGCCGCCTTGGATGCCCTGTGCAAAAAGACCGGTGGGCTCTCCCAGTAAAGACTTTCCGATGTCGGCCGTCGTGTCGTGCCCGGTGCCGGAGATTCTTCCCGTAGCGCTCAGTGCTAAGGCCGCCTTCATGAGCCATTGCGCCGCCGGGCCCGCCCCGGCCTTCCGGTTGGTTGCCGCTTGTAAGTCGACATTTGGTCGAAGGTCCGAACTGTTCGCGCGATACGCGGCCATGGGCTGGAGGGCGAGTGGCGACATCCACGACGATTGTGCCTGGACAGGGGCAAGTGTGCCCGATGTGCAGACCGCGGCGGTGGCCGGCAAGGCTGGGCCTAAATACGGGATGTTCTTCGCGAAGCGCTCCCGCCGATCTGTCGGAACGAAAGCCGGATCGCCATTCCGCCATGGGTCGCGCGGCGGTTTGTCGACGTTGATGACATTCAGGCATTGAGGATCGAACGGGCCCGTGTCTGTTCGCGGCCGGCCGGGATTGTCGTTTCGCCATAGACGCGTCAAGTCCGGGCGGGAAGCGGCGTGAGCGCAGGTGCAGGACACGCAGCTGGTGACGGCAACGAGTACGACGTGGTATAGGCGCATGCGGGTCTTTCCGGATCGAGCGCAATCGCGCACATCGCATGACGGTACGACACGCTGTCTTACTGGAACATCGGCTTATACCAACGCGCACCGTACGCCGAAGCCTTTGTCGAACACACCCTAGCCCGCGATGACCTCGCCCGCGAGCAGGACGACTTCGGCGGGCGTCTCGACCACTTTCCACGCACCGGCCGTCTCAAGCTCTTCCCGGTCGCCGAAGCCCCAGAGCACGCCGACGCCGCGCACGCCGTTGGCGACCGCACCCTCCATATCGAAGAGGCGATCGCCAACCATGATCGTATCGCCGGCGGGTTGTGCGAAGTCGGCGAGTGCCGCAGCGATCATTTCCGCCTTTTCGCTGTGGGCCGTCGCCGGCGGCGGAGCATAGAGGCGCTCGAACAGGTGGCCGAAGGGCAGGTGGGCGAGGATCGGCTCGGCGTGCGTGCGCGTCTTGCTGGTCACCACCGCGAGGCGATGTCCCGCCTCGACGAGGGCGGCGACCATCTCGCCGACGCCGTCGTACACGGTATGCTCGGACCAGCCGACCTCGCGGAAGCGTTGCGAATAGGCCTCGACGGCCGCTTCCACGCGCTCGCTGTCACCGTCCAGCACCGCACCGAAGCTTATCCGGAGCGGCGGTCCGATCCAGGAGCGCAGGACGGTGTCGTCCGGGGCGTCCGCGCCCACGCTCGCCAGCGAATGGCGAACGCCGGCGAGTATGCCGAGTTCCGAATCGATGAGGGTGCCGTCGAGGTCGAACAGGACGAGCATTACTTCGCTTCCGCCCGGGCCTTGAGTGCGGCCACGGCCGGCAGCTCCTTGCCTTCGAGGAATTCCAGGAAGGCTCCGCCGCCGGTGGAGATATACGACACGCCATCTTCGATGCCGTATTTGTCGACGGCTGCAAGGGTGTCGCCGCCCCCGGCGATCGAGAAGGCCTTGGAAGCCGCGATGGCGCGGGCCAGCGTTTCCGTGCCCTTGCCGAAGGCGTCGAATTCGAAGACGCCCACCGGGCCGTTCCAGACCACCGTGCCCGCCTTGGCGATCAGTTCGGCGTAGCGTTTCGCCGTCTCGGGTCCGATGTCGAGGATCATCTCGTTGTCGGCCACTTCGCCGACGGCCTTCACCGTGGCCTTGGCACTGGCCGAGAATTCCGTGGCGACCACGACGTCGGTCGGCACCGGCACGTCGGCGCCGCGCGCCTTCGCATCGGCCATGATCTTCTTCGCGGTATCGAGCAGGTCGGCTTCGACCAGCGACTTGCCCACCTTGTGGCCGGCGGCGAGGATGAACGTGTTGGCGATGCCGCCGCCCACGATCAGCTGGTCGACGCGGTCGACGAGGTTTTGCAGCAGTTCGAGCTTAGTGGACACCTTGGAGCCGGCGACGATGGCCAGCAGCGGGTGGCTCGGGTTCTCCAGCGCCTTGCCCAGCGCATCCAGCTCCTTCGCCAGCAGGGGGCCTGCGGCGGCCACGGGCGCGAAGCGGATGACCCCGTGGGTCGATGCCTGGGCACGATGGGCCGTGCCGAAAGCGTCCATGACGAAGACATCGCAGAGCGCGGCGTACTTCTTCGACAGTCCTTCGTCGTCCTTGCCCTCGCCGACGTTCATGCGGCAATTCTCCAGCACCACGACTTCGCCGTCGGCGACATCCACGCCGTCGAGGTAGTCGCGCACCAGGCGCACGTCCTTGCCGAGTTTCCCGCCGAGCCAGTCGGCGACGGGCTTCAGCGAAGAGGCCTCGTCGAACTCGCCCTCCTTCGGCCGGCCCAGGTGCGAGATGACCATGACCTTCGCGCCGGCGTCGCGGGCGGCGACGATGGTCGGCAGCGAGGCGTCGAGGCGCTGGGTGGAGGTGATCTTCCCGTTCTCCACCGGAACGTTCAGGTCCTCGCGGATCAGCACGCGTTTGCCGCGCAGGTCGAGGTCTTGCATGCGGATGACGGACACGTTGGGCTCCAGCTTTCGGGACGGAAGACCGCTATTGTCCTTGGCGGGGACGGACCGGCGCAAATCGGGGCGGCACCGGTGCCGCTAGAATGCCTGCGACTCCGAAGGAAGGCCCGACATGTCCCTCGTCCTTTACACCTACTGGCGCTCCAGCGCTGCCTACCGCGTGCGCATCGTGCTCAACCTCAAGGGGCTGGTCTACGAGGCCCGCCTGGTACACCTCGTGAACGAGGGCGGACAGCACCTGAAGGCCGATTACCGCGCGCTGTCACCGCAGGCACAGTTGCCCACGCTCGTCGACGACGGGCGCATCGTGCGCCAGTCGATGGCGATCATGGAGTACCTCGAGGAGACCCGTCCCGAGCCGGCGCTGATGCCGGCCGACCCCGCAGGCAGGGCGAAGGTGCGCGAACTCATGCAGGCGGTCGCCACCGATATCCATCCGGTAGGCAACCTGCGGGTGCTGAAGGCGATCGAGGCCGACTTCGGCGCCGACCAGGCCGTGAAGGAAGCCTGGTCGAGGCGCTGGATCGCGCTCGGCTTCGACGGCCTGGAAAAGCTGCTGGCCGACGGCACGGCTGGCCGGTTCAGCTATGGGGACACGCCGAGCCTGGCCGACGCCTGCCTCGTGCCGCAGTACTACAACGCCGTGCGCTGGGGTGTGGACCTCGCGCCGTATCCGACGATCCGGCGGGTGGTCGAGGCTTGCCAGGCGCTGGATGCCTTCCGCAGGGCCGCGCCCGAGGCCCAGCCAGACGCTCCGAATCCCCTGTAGGAGCCGCTATAGCGGCGAGAAGCCAACGAGGCGATGAAGCGGCGAGGCACGTTTCCCTCGCCGCTGTAGCGGCTCCTACAGGTAGATGTCGGCGGAAGGTCAGACCCCGATACCGTACGGGTCGCTCGAGGCGAACTCGTTTCCGGAGGCCCCTTCCGACAGGCGGATCTTCAGCGCCAGGCCGTCCCGCGAGTCGGCCTTGTTGAGGCATTCCTCGAGCGTGATCAGGCCCTCCTTGTAGAGGCGGTACAGGGACTGGTCGAAGGTCTGCATGCCTTCCTGCAGGCTGCGGTCCATGGCGTCCTTCACCTCGTGGATCTGGCCGCGGCGGATCATGTCGCGGATCAGCGGGGTGTTGAGCAGGACCTCGGTGGCCGGCATGCGGCGGCCGTCCTTGCCGATGACCAGGCGCTGGCTGATCACCGCGCGCAGGTTCAGGGCGAGGTTCATCAGCACGTTCTTGTGTGCCGATTCCGGGAAGAAGTTGAGGATGCGCTCCAGCGTCTGGTCGGCGTTGTTCGAATGCAGCGTCGCGAGGCAGAGGTGGCCCGTCTCCGAGAACGAGATGGCGGCCTCCATCGTGTCGGTGTCGCGGATCTCGCCGATCATGATGACGTCCGGCGCCTCGCGCATCGCGTTCTTCAGCGCCTCGTGGTAGCTGTGGGTGTCGAGGCCCACCTCGCGCTGGTTCACGATGGACCGCTTGTGCCGGTGCAGGTACTCGATCGGGTCCTCGATGGTGAGGATGTGCCCGGAACTGTTGCTGTTGCGGTGGTCGAGCATGGCCGCCAGGGTGGTGGACTTGCCCGAGCCGGTGGCGCCCACGACGAGGATCAGGCCGCGCGGCTCCATGATCAGGTCGCGGAAGATCGCGGGCAGGCGGAGTTCCTCGAGGGAGGGGATCTCGCTCTTGATGGCACGGATGACCATGCCGATCTCGCCGCGCTGCTTGAACACGTTGATGCGGAACCGTCCGGCTTCCTTCACGGCCAGGGCCATGTTGAGCTCGAGATCGCGCTCGAACTGGGGGACCTGCCCCTCGTCCATCAGGGAATAGGCGATTTTCTTGACCATGCCGCTGGGCAGGCCGGTGTTACCGAGCGGGTAAAGCTTGCCCTCCACCTTGATGTTCACAGGGGCACCGGTCGTCAGGAACATGTCCGACGCGCCCTTGTCCACCATCAGCTTCAGGAAATAACCAATATCCACCTAAACCCCCGGGCGTTCGCATTACAATCGAGAAGACGGTCTCACTGACCTGTATATCGACAATATCTCGCAAATCTGTACGAGGAACGAGTGATGGTGCACATCTTGCCGTCGAACGCCCTTTCGAGGGGCCGCCGGCTCATCGGCCTGGCCTCCCTGGCCCTGGCTATCGCCACCCTCGCTGGCTGCGCCAGCGTGCCCCCGCCGGACGGCGCCATGAACCAGGCGCTCGCGCAACTCCAGGCCGCGCGCGACGCCGGCGCCGCAGATTATGCGCCGGTGGACCTGGATTACGCACAAAGCAAATTCCGCCAGGCCCAGGCCGCCATGGCCAGCCGCAAGTACGAGGACGCCGCCCTGCTCGCCGACGAATCCCGCGCGGACAGCGAGCTGGCCCGCGCCAAGGCGCGCCTGGGCGCGGTCCGTGCGCAAAACGCGGCCAAGAGCAAGGAAAACGCCAGCATGCGCGTGGAGATGATCGATAACCACGCGAACGACACCGTGCCGATTCCGAACAACGTGCAGGAATCCGAGACGGTCCTGCCGGAACCCATCGACAACACGCCTCCGCCCGCCGGTGGCGAAACCCAGCCGCTGAACGACCAGGGAGGCCAGTGATGAAGCGCTCCACCATCCTTCTCTCGGCCCTCGTTCTTGCCGTTTCCGCGGGTACGGCCGTCGCCGCCACCGAGGACCTCGATGTGCGCCGCCTGACATCCAGCCTGGATCAGCTTTCCTCCGATCCGGCCCTGGGTGGCTATGCCCAGGCCGAACAAGCCCGTGCCCGCGAGGCGATCGGCCAGATGGCGCAGTTCAAGCCCAAGGACAAGGAGCATGGCCACTACCTGTACATCGCCGAACGCCGGGTGGACATCGCCAAGGCCATGGCCCAGTACCAGGACGCCCAGGCGAAGAGCGCGCAACTGGATCGCGAGCACGACGCCATCCTGCTGGAGGCCAGCCGCCTCGACGCCGAGATGGCCCGGCGCCAGCTCGAGCAGCAGCGCATGCAGAACCAGATGATCCAGGAAGAGGCGGCGCGCCTGCAGCAGCAGGGCGTGGAATATTCCCAGGCCCTGGAGCAGGCCAAGGCCGAGGGCGAGAAGGCCCGGCAGGTCGCGGCCGCCCAGGCCCGCGTGGCCAACGCCGCCAAGAAGCAGGCCGCCCTGGCCGAGGCTGCCGCCCGCGCCCTGCGCGATATGAACTCCTCGGACGGCGGCGCCCCCGCCTCGACGCCGGCCACGCCGGCTCCGAAGAAGACGAAGAAGAACGGGCACTGAAGCCCGCCTTTGTAGGAGCCGCTATAGCGGCGAGGGGAACTCGCCTCGCCGCTTCCTCGCTTCGTGGGCTTCTCGCCGCTATAGCGGCTCCTACAGTTCATAGCTCGGCAGCTGCTGCGTAAGCCGTTGCCCACGCAACTATTTTTTAGCATTTTTTGAGAAGTATCGCTCTTGCGGCCCCCCCGAGAGGGGAGTAGCTTCGACCTCCCGTCACGGAAAAAACACGTGGCGGTCCTGCCGGAGCATGCGTACGTTCACCCAGGCACATAGCATCGCCAGTCCCCTTTCCGCCGATGCGCGGATGGTGCCCGCATGGCTCCCCTCACGACCGGTCCGCACCGCAGACCGATCCCACCGCGAGGAGATCGATATGTTCGAAAACCAGCAGCACGACGACGTCGAGCAGTTCATCCACGCCGATGCCGAGACTCGCCGTCTCTATTTCCGCCACAAGGAACTCGATTCCAAGCTCGAAGACGCCGGCCGCGGATGTCTGGCGCTTGGCGACGAGGCCTTGAGCAAGATGAAGCGGGAAAAGCTGCAGGCCAAGGTACAGCTCCAGCGAATGTGGGACCGTTGGCAACAGTCGCGACACTGACGCCCCAACGGGCCGATCCTACGGAAACGGGCGCCGCGAGGCGCCCGTTCTCGTTTCCGGAACCGAAACGCCCCGCGCACGGTCCATACACCGTTTTGGCTCGGCCGAGAAGCCGGGCATCGGTTCAGTACCGCACCCTTTATCATGTGCTCCCAACGGGCGCGCCGACGGGGCCGCGCCGACCCACCATGGAGTTCCAATGAGTGTTCACGACAGCATCCTCGAACTGATCGGCCGTACCCCGATGGTGCGCGCCCAGCACCTGGATGCGGGCTGTTGCGAACTGTTCCTGAAGCTGGAAAGCGCCAATCCGGGCGGCTCGGTGAAGGATCGCATCGGCCGTTCGATGATCGAGGGCGCCGAGCGCGCCGGAAAGATCAAGCCAGGCGACACGCTGGTGGAGGGCACCGCCGGCAATACCGGCCTGGGGCTTGCCCTGGTCGCGCAGCAAAAGGGCTACCGGCTGGTCCTGGTCGTGCCCGACAAGATGAGCCGCGAGAAAATCTTCAACCTGAAGGCCATGGGCGCCGAAGTCGTGCTCACCCGCTCGGACGTCGCCAAGGGGCACCCCGAGTACTACCAGGACATGGCCGAGCGCATCGCCCGGGAAACGCCCGGGGCGTACTTCATCAACCAGTTCGGCAACCCGGACAACCCGCTTGCCCATGTGCAAACCACCGGGCCCGAGATCCTCGAACAGCTGGACGGCAAGGTCGACGCCATCGTCGTCGGCTGCGGCTCGTCCGGGACGATGAGCGGCCTCACCGCCTACCTTCGCGAGCACTCGCCCCATACCGAAATCGTCCTTGCCGACCCGGTGGGCTCCATCCTCGCGCAGTACATCAACGAGGGCACGCTGTCGGAGAAGTCAGGCAGCTGGATGGTGGAAGGCATCGGCGAGGACTTCCTCCCTTCGATCAGCGATTTTTCGATGGTGAAGAAGGCCTACGCCATCAGCGACAAGGAAAGCTTCCTCGCCGCGCGTGAGCTCCTGGCGAAGGAGGGCGTGCTGGGCGGTTCATCCACGGGTACGCTGCTTTCCGCTGCGCTGAAATACTGCCGCGAACAGACCACGCCCAAGCGTGTGGTGACCCTGGTCTGCGATACGGGCAACAAATACCTGTCGAAGATGTACAACGATTACTGGATGCTCGATAACGGCTTCCTGGAGCGTGAGACCTTCGGCGACCTGCGCGATCTCATCCTGCGCCCGTACGCCCAGCGCGATACCGTCGTGGTGAAGCCGCAGGACATGCTTATCACCGCCTACAACCGCATGAAGCTGTACGACGTGTCGCAGCTGCCGGTCATGGAGGGCGACCGCATCGTCGGCATCCTCGACGAATCCGATGTGCTGCTCCATGTGCACGCCGACAGCGCGAAGTTCCGCGATCCGGTGTCCACCGCCATGATCGCCTCGCCGGAAATGCTCCAGGTGACTTCGCCCATCGAGGCGTTGTTGCCGGTGTTCGAAAAGGGTCATGTCGCGATCGTGGTCGACGGGGAGCAATTCCTCGGGCTGATCACGCGGATCGATTTGCTCAATTATCTGCGTCGCAAGGTCAACTAAGGAACAGGGGAAGCGTCATGTGTGGAATCGTCGCCGCTGTCGCGCAGCGTGATATCGCGCCCATCCTCATCGCGGGGCTCAAGGCCTTGGAATACCGCGGGTACGACTCCGCGGGCATGGCCATTGCGGACGGCGGCGAGATCCGCCGCGTGCGCGCCAAGGGCAAGGTCCGCGAAATGGAGGCGTTGTACGACGCCGACCCGGTGCCGGGCGGCACGGGTATCGCGCATACCCGCTGGGCGACGCATGGCGTTCCCAGCGAGTTGAACGCCCACCCGCATGTGCAGGGCCGCATCGCCATCGTGCACAACGGCATCATCGAGAATTACGCCTCGCTGCGGGATGCGCTGAAGGCCAAGGGCCGCACCTTCCAGTCCGAGACGGATACGGAAGTGATGGGTGCCGTGATCGACGAGCATGTGAAGGCCGGAAAGCCCTTGCGTGAGGCCGTCACCGCCGCCGTGCGCGAACTGGAGGGGGCCTATGCCATCGCGGTGATGAGCCTGGACGAGCCGGAACGCATCGTCGGTGCCCGTCGTGGCTGCCCGCTGCTGGTCGGCATCGGCATCGGTGAGCATTTCCTGGGATCGGACGCGCAGGCGCTGATCAAGGTCACCAACCGCATGATGTACCTGGAGGAGGACGACGTCGTCGAGATCACCCGCGACAGCGTCGCCGTCTTCGGGCTGGACGGCAAGCCGGTGGACCGCACCGCGCACGAAAGCGAGATCAGCGCGGATTCGGTGGAGCGGGGCGAGTACCGCCACTACATGCAGAAGGAAATCTTCGAACAGCCGCGCGCCGTCGCCGATACGCTCGAGGGTCGCATCGGACCGCACGGCGTCCTGCCGAACATCTTCGGCATCGACGCCGATCCCATCCTGGACAAGACGCGCGGCATCCACATCGTCGCCTGCGGTACCAGCTACCACGCCGGCATGGTGGCGAAATACTGGATCGAGGAACTGGCGCGCATCCCGGTCGTGGTCGAAGTGGCCAGCGAATACCGCTACCGCGACGTCGTGGTGCCGGAGAACACGCTGTTCGTGGCGGTGTCGCAGTCCGGCGAAACCGCCGACACGCTGGCCGCCATGCGCGAATCGCGCCGCCGCGGCTACCTGGCCACGTTCGCGATCTGCAACGTGCCGGAATCCTCGGTGGTGCGCGAATCCGACCTGCGCCTGATGACCCGCGCGGGTCCGGAGATCGGCGTCGCCTCGACCAAGGCATTCACCACGCAGCTCGCGGCTTTCGCACTGCTGGCGCTGGACCTCGGCCGTCGCCGCGGGCTGGACAACGCGCGCTATCTCGAGCATTGCAAGGAACTGCAGTCGCTGCCGCGTTATATCGAGAACGCGCTGCAGAGCGAACCGGCCATCGTGAAGATCGCCGACCACTTCATCAACAAGCAGCACGCGCTGTTCCTCGGCCGCGGTGCGCAGTTCCCGGTGGCGCTGGAAGGCTCCCTGAAGCTCAAGGAGATCTCCTACATCCATGCCGAAGCCTATCCGGCCGGCGAACTGAAGCACGGCCCGCTGGCCCTGGTGGACGAGAACATGCCCATCGTGGCCGTGGCGCCGAACGGACCGCTGCTGGACAAGCTGAAGTCGAACCTGCAGGAAGTGCGGGCGCGTGGCGGCGAGCTGATCGTGTTCGCGGACGAACGGGCGGAGATGGATGCGGACACGGCGCATATCGCCACCGTGCGCGTGGATGGCGGCGGCGACCTGATCGCGCCGGCCGTGTTTACCGTGCCGATGCAGTTGCTGGCGTATCACGTCGCCGTGCAGCGTGGGACGGACGTGGATCAGCCGCGCAATCTGGCGAAGTCGGTCACCGTCGAGTGAGCGACGAGCCGTTCGTTCATGCCCTGGCCGATGTGCAGGCGCTGCACATCGGACCGCGTACGCGGGTGTGGCAGTTCGTGGTGATCCTTCCGGGTGCCGTCATCGGTGCCGACTGCAATATCTGTTCGCACTGCTTCGTCGAGAACGACGTGGTGGTGGGCGACCGGGTGACGGTGAAGAGTGGGGTGCAGCTCTGGGATGGGGTGCGGCTGGAGGATGATGTGTTCGTCGGGCCGAACGTCACGTTCACCAACGATCCGTTTCCGCGGTCGCGGGCCTACCCGGTGGCGTTTCCGCAGACGGTAGTTCGGTCAGGGGCGTCGATAGGGGGTGGGGCGACGATCCTGCCTGGTGTCGAGATTGGTGCCAGGGCGATGGTGGGTGCGGGGGCGGTGGTAACGAAGAACGTGCCGGAGCGCGCGATCGTTGTCGGTAATCCCGCGAGCGTCATCGGGTATGTCGATCCCTAGGGTCTCGTGGGTCCGCGGATACCGAGATAGAAGAGGCGCTTCATTTCCCTCCGGCCGCGCGTGACGGCATCCATGATGAGGCCGCAAACGATGGAGATTGCCGCGACCAGCGCGAACCCTGTAGAGAGAATTGCGGTGGGAAGCCGAGGCACTTCGTGGGTTGCCAGATAAGTCATCAGCAGTGGAACGGCGATGGCCACACCGACCACGAGCGACAAGGCGCCTACGATGCCGAAGAAGTGCAGGGGACGTTCCGCCACGAACAGGCGAAGGATCATCCGGAGTATCCGCAAACCATCCTTATAGGTGGACAGCTTGCTTTCCGATCCTTCGGGGCGCGCGGAGTAAGGTGTGTCCATTTCGCTCCACGGCATGCGCAGTTCGAGCGCGTGGACGGTCAACTCGGTTTCCGTTTCGAAACCGGCCGAGAGGGCGGGAAACGACTTTACGTAGCGGCGGGTGAACACGCGGTAGCCGGACAGCATGTCGGTGAACGCGCCGCCGAAAATCATGGCCACGCAGCCGGTCAGCATGCGGTTGCCCAGGCGATGGCCGCTGCGGTAGGCCCCCGCCAGGTTGTCGTCCTTACGTACGCCGACCAGCATGTCCGATCCGTCGTGCAGTAGCCGCTCGATCATCGCCGGGGCGCTGGCTGCGTCGTAGGTGGCATCGCCATCGACGAGGACGTAAACCTCGGCATCGACATCGGCGAACATCCGACGGACCACGTTGCCTTTGCCGCGAAGGCCGACGGTCCTGACGATGGCACCGGCCTCCCTCGCGATCTCGGCGGTCCTGTCCGTGGAGGCGTTGTCGAAGACGTGGATGCGGGCTTCCGGCAGCGCGGCGCGGAAATCCCTGACGACCTCCGCGATGGCCAGTTCCTCGTTGAAACAGGGAATCAGTACGGCAACGTCCTGACCGTGGGACGGAGTGGTTGTCTGCATGAGGCGTTCGTCCCCTGGTGGATCGGCGTGTCTGCTGCGATTGTATAATCTTGCGAACCAGCGCCGGCGCACGGGCTGCGACCGAGAGGAGACGGCCTTGATGTATTGGAAGGAAGCCTGGGCGGCCCGCCTGGCGTGGATGCTGCCGCTTGGCGTGTTCCTTGGTCTCGTTCTCGTCCATTCGGACCTGCCTGGGGTCTATATGGACGCCGTTAATCCGGACTTCCTCGCGGCCCAGTGGCTGCATCGCGGGCACAACCCCGGTGCGGGGATCCCGTCAAAGATCTTTCCCATCCTGGGCAGCTTCTACCACGGGCTACAGAACGCCTACCTGGGCCTGCCTTTCTTCGCCGTGACGGGGTTCAGTGTCACCTCGCTGCGTCTCGAGCAGGCGGTATTCGGCCTGATCCTGCTGGCGGCGCTTTACCAGCTCACACGCCGCCTCACCGGGGCGCATGGACTAGCGCTGGCGACCGGCATAGGCCTTGCGACGGAACTCGCCTTCACGGCGTCGTTCCGCACCCAGTTCTACATCGTGCTCGGCGGCGCCGCATGGCTCGTCGTTTCGATGCTGCTCGCGCTTCCGGCCGAGGGCGGATCGTGGATCGTCCGGCGTCGGGTGTTCTGGTCCGGCGTGTTTTTTGGCCTCGCCAGTTATGGTTATTTCGTGCTGGCCTTCTTCGCGCCGGCGATGGCCATCCTGGTGGCCTGCTGGATACCCCGCCGCGATTGGGGGCGCTGGGTGGCCGGCGCCGTTGTCGGCGTTTCACCCTTCCTGCTCGGGTTCCTCTCGCTGCTGGCGAAGAAGCATGGTGTCGAGCCGACGCTCGAGTTCGTGCGCGGGATGCTGGGGCAGCTCAAGCCCTTCGATGCCAGCGGCGCTTCCGGAAACAACCTTCAATATGCGTGGGCCTTGCTCGGATTGGCTACGAGCGATGCCGCGAACGAGGCAATGATCTTCGGGCAAGGGTTGCCCGGCGCCTGGGGCGCGATGAAGGCCTGGTGGCTGGTTGCCGCCGTCGCGGGTCTCGTTGCGATCGGCATCGTCCTTGTGTGCAGGCGTCAGCCACAGGCGACGATGATGATCCTTCCGGGGCTGATGCCAATCTCCTTCGTTGCCGTGGCGTCCTTGTTCGGTCATCGACTCTGGGCGCACCACTTCAGTGTCCTCTTGCCTTTCGTCTACCTGCTACCGGCCCTCCTGGCGGCGAAACTCGCCGAGCTGGCGCGTCTTCCCGCCCGTCCCGTCCCTATGGCGGTTGTCGTGGCGCTTGCACTGGCAGTGATCGGTGGAAACCTTGTCCAGCAGGCCCGCTTCCACGAGTGGCTGGCAAAGACCGGAGGTCGCGGCCGCAGCAGCGACGCCCTCACGACGCTGGCGCTCGAAGCACGCGGCGTGCCGGCGAATGTCGCCTACCTGTTTCCCGAATGGGGGTTCTTCACCTCATTCGCCTTCCTCACCGGGAACCGCGTACGCTACAGCGTCGATATCGAGCCGGCGACGATCGCGAAGCTGGAGAAGGACGGTATCACCGAGTTTCGCCTTGTCTATTGGAATGCGGCCGATGAAGGTCGCTACCGTCAGGCATTGCAGGCGAATGGCATTCAGTCGCTGGAAGCCCGTACGTTTCCTTCTCGGGAGGGACAGCCGGTATTCCACTGGTTGCGGGGCGGGCTTGGAGGTCACCCATGAAGTGTTTCAAGGCTTACGATATCCGTGGCCGCGTGCCGGACGAGTTGAACGAGGATATCGCGTACCGCCTGGGTCGGGCATTTGCGCGCACGGTGGGCGAGGGCGCCGTCGTCGTCGGATACGACATCCGGCGCGACAGTCCGGCGTTGGCGGGAGCCGTCGTGCGTGGTCTCAATGACGAGGGCCGCGATGTCGTCGATATCGGCCTATGTGGTACGGAGGAGGTCTATTTCCAGACCTTCCACCGCCGGGTCGCTGGCGGAATCATGGTGACGGCGAGTCACAATCCGATCGACTACAACGGCATGAAGCTCGTGCGCGAGGGCTCGCGCCCGATCAGCGGCGACACCGGCCTGCGCGACATCGAACGCATGGTGGAAGAGGATGCCTTCGGCGAACCCGCCGGTGCACGCGGCGGAGTGGTTGGCGACCACGACAAGAGTGCCTACATCCATCATCTCCTCGGTTACATCGACCTGGGTGTGATCCGGCCGCTCAAGGTGGTGGTAAACGCCGGGAACGGAGGAGCCGGCCAGATCGTCGACTTGCTTCAGGCCCATCTTCCGCTGGATTTCGTGCGCGTGAATCACGAGCCGGATGGCAGCTTTCCCAACGGCATTCCCAATCCCCTGCTGCCCGGGAACCGTGCGGCTACGGCCGACGCGGTGCGTGCTCACGGGGCGGACTTCGGCGTCGCCTGGGACGGCGATTTTGATCGCTGCTTCCTCTTCGACGCGAGCGGCGAGTTCATCGAGGGCTATTACATCGTCGGCTTGCTCGCCGCGCAGTTGCTGGAGAAGCATCCGGGCGCCAGGATCATCCACGACCCGCGGCTCACCTGGAACACCATCGACATGGTTCGCCAGGCGGGTGGGGTGCCTGTCGAGAGCAAGACCGGGCATGCCTTTATCAAGGAGCGGATGCGTGCCGAGGACGCCATCTATGGCGGGGAGATGAGTGCGCATCATTACTTCCGCGAATTTGCCTATTGCGACTCGGGAATGATCCCGTGGCTGTTGATAGCCGAGCGGCTGTCCGTGACGGGAACGAGCCTTGCCGACATGTTGGCCGAGCGCATGGCGGCGTATCCCTGCAGTGGCGAGATCAATTTCGTGGTGGAGGATGCGAAGGCGGCGGTAGCGCGTGTTCTGGCGTATTACGAAAAGGAGTCGCCTTCTCTCGAGTACGTCGACGGTGTCAGTGCTGACTTCGGTTCCTGGCGCTTCAACTTAAGGTCGTCCAACACCGAACCGCTCCTGCGCCTCAATGTCGAAACCAGGGATGATGCCGTGCTGCTTGCCTGGCGGACCGAAGAGCTGTCGCGGTTGATCAGCTGATCTTTCCCGCTCGGCCGTAGACATCGTCGAAGCGGACAATATCGTCTTCGCCGAGATAGCTGCCGGACTGCACCTCGATCAATTCCACGGGTACCTTGCCGGGATTGCGCAGGCGGTGCCGGCTACCGAGCGGCAAGTAAGTGCTTTGGTTCTCCGCCAGGAGGAACACCTTGTCGTCGCACGTGACCTCGGCCACGCCCTTGACCACGATCCAGTGCTCGGCCCGGTGGTGATGCATCTGCAGGCTGAGCGCCGCGCCAGGTTTGACGACAATGCGCTTTACCTGGAACCTGTCTCCCGATTCCAGCGAATCGTAGCTGCCCCACGGCCTGCGGACGACGCGGTGGAGGTCGTGTTCGGTGCGGCCGGCAGCCTTCAGGTGCTCGACGATCTTCTTGACGTCCTGCGAAGCATCCCGCCGTGCGACCAGGGTGGCGTCAGGCGTCGTTACGACCACGACGTCTTCCAGGCCGATGGTGGCGACGAGATGACGATCATGCGACCGGATTAGCGAATTGCGGGTATCGAGGGCGATGACATCGCCTTCCAGATGGTTTCCGTTTGCATCCTTTTCAGCAGCCAGCCAGAGGGCGTCCCATGAACCGATATCGCTCCATTCACAGCTGACGGGAACCACGGCGGCACGCGAGGTCTTTTCCATGACGGCATAGTCGATGGAATCGCTTGGCGCGGCGGCGAAGGCATCGCCTTCGAGCCTTATGAAGTCGAGATCCGTATTCGCCCGCGCAAACGCCGCCTCCGCAGCGGACAGCATGGCCGGCGCGTACTGCCCAAGTTCCTCAAGGTAACGGGACGCACGAAAGAGGAACATGCCGGAATTCCAGTCGTACTCGCCGCTGGCCACGTACCGTGCTGCAATCTCCGGGTTTGGCTTTTCGACGAACTGGCTGACCTGGAACGTGTCGCCCCCGAGATTGGCGCCGCGGCGGATATAGCCAAATCCCGTTTCGGCACGGTCGGGGCGAATGCCGAAGGTGACAAGCCAGCCCTGTTCCGCCAGGGGGCGGGCCCGGGCGACCGCGTCGGTGAATGCCTGGTCGTCGCCGATCAGATGATCCGCGGGCAGCACCAGGATCAACGCGTCCTTGTCTCTGCGCAAAGCCTCCAGCGCACCCGCGGCGATCGCCGGTGCCGTATTCCGGGCAACCGGCTCGAGCAGGATGCTTGCGCGGGTGATACCGAGTTCCTGAAGTTGCTCCGCGGCAAGGAAGCGCTGGTCATCGCTGGCCACGACGATCGGGTCGGTCACGTCGGCCAATGTCGCCGCGCGTCGCACGGTCTGCTGGAAAAGCGTCTCCTTGCCTGCGAGGGACAGGAACTGCTTTGGCAGGTTGCGGCGCGAGATCGGCCAAAGCCGAGTGCCGCTTCCGCCGCTGAGTATGAGGGGAATCAGCATGGGTGCCTCACGGCGATGCGAGCGAGTGGACAATATCGTGCAGACCTGCGCGCCAATCCGGCAAGTCGTGCCGGAACGTCTGCGCGAAGGATCGGTTGTCGAGCACCGAGTAGGCCGGACGCCTGGCGGGGGTGGGGAAATCGGCAGTTCCTATGGGCCGGACCACGGGCCGCCGGGCTAGCAGCCCGGCCACGATGGCTTCGTCGAAAATGGCATCGGCAAAGCCGTGCCATGTCGTCTCGCCGCTGGCCGTCAGGTGATAGGTGCCGGTCAGGGAAGACCTGTCGGAAGCTGCCATGCACCGATCGATGGCCGTGAGACTGCCTTCGACGATGAGGGCCGTGGTGGTCGGTGTGCCTCGCTGATCGGCCACGACCTTGAGTTCGTCGCGTTCCGCGCCAAGGCGCAACATGGTCTTCAGAAAGTTATGCCCGACCGGGGAATAGACCCATGCGGTACGGAGAATGAGGTGATCGGCAGCGCTGGCCTCCAGTCCGCGCTCGCCCGCGAGCTTGCTGCGACCGTAGGCTCCTTGCGGGCCCGTGTCAGCATCCGGCTCGTAAGGCGACTGGGCATCCCCGGCGAACACGTAATCAGTGGAGTAGTGAACTACCAGCGCGCCATGAGCGCCGGCCCAGCGTCCCAGCGTACCGGGCGCGTCGCCATTGACCGCGGTGGCCATTGCCTCGTCGGCTTCCGCTTTGTCCACGGCGGTATAGGCGGCGGCATTGACGATGAGGTCGGGACGTTCTGTATCGAGGACTGCCAGCAGCGCGTCCTGGTCCGCAAGGTCGGCCTGCACGCCGCGGATGCCTTCAGGCGCCCGGCCGTCACGGGAGGCGGCGACGAGCGCACCACGCGAGGCGAGGCCGCCGTGCGCGATGAATGTCTGTCCCAGCTGGCCGTGAGCGCCGAGCAACAGGATCTTCACGCCCGGTACTCCGGTAGCCTGGCTTCGGGAACATCGGCAAGAAGGGGAGCTTTCCCGTCCTTGTCGGACAACAGCGGCGAAGAGAGCGGCCAGTCGATACCGATGGCCGGGTCGTCCCAGCGTACGCTTCCGTCGGCCTTGGCGTCGTAGAGATCGGTGCACTGGTACGAGAAGGTCGCGTGCTCCGATACGACGCAGAAACCGTGGGCAAAACCTTCCGGTATCCAGAAGTGCCGGTGATTTTCCGCCGTCAGCATCACGCCCGCCCACTTGCCGAAGGTTGGCGAGCCGACACGGATGTCGACGGCCACGTCGTAAACCTCGCCTTCGAGCACGCTGACCAGCTTGCCCTGGGGATGCGGCCACTGATAATGCAGGCCGCGAAGAACGCCTCGTGCGGAACGCGAGACATTGGACTGCACGAACTTTCGCTCGATGCCGGCCTCGCAGTACTTCGCTTCGTTATAGCTTTCGTAAAAGAATCCGCGAGCGTCGCCGAATACCTGAGGCTCGATCACCACGCATCCCGGCAGGCTGGTTTCAATGAACTTCATCCGACGTAACCCTGCTTGATCAGATTCTGCAAGTACTGGCCATAGCCAGTCTTCGCCAGCGGCTCCGAAAGCTTCAGCAGCTGCTCGGCATCGATCCATTTGTTTACGTACGCGATCTCTTCGGGACAGCACACCTTCAGGCCCTGCCGGTTCTCGATGGTCTGGATGTACTCGCCGGCTTCCATGAGCGATTCATGGGTGCCGGTATCCAGCCATGCATAGCCGCGGCCCAACTGCTCGAGGTGCAGTGTGCGGTCGTCGAGATAGCAACGGTTGAGGTCGGTGATCTCAAGCTCGCCGCGGGGCGAAGGCTTCAGCGACGAGGCGAACTCAACGGCGCGATTGTCATAGAAATACAAGCCGGTGACGGCATAGTTCGATTTCGGCTTCGCCGGCTTCTCCTCGAGGCCAACTACCTTGCCGGACGCATCGAACTCGGCCACGCCATAGCGCTCCGGGTCCCTAACCCAATAGCCGAAGACCGTGGCACCGCTCTCGCGGGATGCCGCGCGCTTCATGCGCTCGGTCAGGCCCACGCCGTAAAAAATGTTGTCGCCGAGGACGAGGCAGCTCGGGTCGTTGCCGATGAAATCCTTACCGATGAGAAAGGCTTGCGCGAGGCCATCGGGGGAGGGCTGAACCGCGTAGGTGATATTGATGCCCCACTGGCTGCCGTCGCCGAGTAGGCGCTTGAACAGCGCCTGTTCGTGCGGCGTATTGATGACCAGCACGTCCCGGATGCCCGCCAGCATGAGCGTGGCCAGCGGGTAGTAGATCATCGGTTTGTCATAGACCGGCAGGAGCTGCTTGCTGACCGCATGGGTGATGGGGTAGAGCCGGGTGCCCGATCCGCCGGCAAGGATGATGCCCTTGGTAGTCATGCGCCGAGTCGCTCCAGTTTGTAGCTGCCGTCGAGGATGCCCTGCACCCATGGCTTGTTGTCCAGGTACCACTGGACCGTGGCCCGGATGCCGGCTTCGAAGGTGTGGGCCGGGGTCCAGCCGAGTTCGCTCTTCAGCTTGCTCGCATCGATCGCGTAGCGGCGGTCGTGACCGGGGCGATCGCGGACGAAGGTGATGAGGCTCTCATGTGCCCGGCCGTCGGCCAGCGGCGCGACCTCGTCGAGGATCGCGCAGATGGTCTTGACGACCACGATGTTCGCGCGCTCGGAGTTGCCGCCAATGTTGTAGGTCTCGCCCACCCGGCCAGCCTCGAGCACGCGACGGATGGCGCTGCAGTGGTCTTCGACAAACAGCCAGTCACGCACGTTCATGCCGTCGCCGTAGACCGGGAGGGCCTCCCCGGCGAGCGCTTTCTGGATGACCAGCGGTATCAGCTTTTCGGGAAACTGGTACGGCCCGTAGTTGTTCGAGCAGTTGGTCGTCAGGACCGGCAGGCCATAGGTATGATGGAAGGCGCGAACCAGGTGATCGGAGGCGGCCTTCGATGCCGAGTAGGGCGAGTTGGGAGCGTAGGGTGTGGATTCCGTGAAATAGCCCTCGGCACCCAGCGAACCATATACTTCGTCGGTGGAGACGTGCAGGAAACGAAAAGCTCCGGCGTCCGCGTCCTTCAGGCCACGCCAGTAGTCGCGGGTCGCTTCGAGCAAACCAAGCGTGCTCACGACATTGGTTTCGATGAATGCCGCCGGGCCGTCGATGGAACGGTCTACGTGGCTCTCCGCAGCGAAGTTGACGACCGCATCGGGACGGTACTCTGTCAGAAGGTGGATGACGACGTCACGGTCGCCGATGTCGCCTTCCACGAAGTTGTGTTTGGGATCATTCTCAATGGACTGAAGCGTCTGCAGGTTGCCTGCGTAGGTCAGCTTGTCGAGGTTGATCACATGCAGACCGTCGGCTACGGCCTGAAGCACAAAGTTCGCGCCGATGAAGCCGGCACCGCCGGTGACCAACAAAGTTCTCATGCCACGGTCCGAGACTGTAAAGGGTCCGATTTTGACATGCCGGGACCGCCTATAGATCTTTTTTATGCTGAACGGCGGACCCCTCCAAATAGCACTTAACGAAATGTTAAACTGTGAGCAGGTGTCCACTAAGATACTGCCCCGATTCCATTCACCGGCTCCCGCCCGTCTGTAGAGGATTATGTCAATGAAACGTTCAAAGCCCCTAGGACTGGGGACCAGGGCTATCCACGCGGGGCAGCAGCCGGACCCATCGACCGGCGCCATTATGGTGCCGATCTATGCCACCTCGACCTATGTACAGGAGAGCCCGGGGCGCCACCGGGGATATGAATATTCCCGCACCCAGAATCCGACGCGAATGGCATATGAGCGCTGCGTTGCGGACCTGGAAGGAGGTGTGGCCGGCTTTGCGTTCGCGTCGGGCCTCGCCGGAGCAGCTACGGTGCTCGATCTTCTCGACTCGGGCAGCCATGTCATAGCGATGGACGATCTGTACGGTGGCACCTTCCGGCTGTTCGACAAGGTACGCCGCCGATCTGCTGGGCTCGATTTCTCCTTTGTCGACTTAAACGATGCCAAGGCTTTGCGGGCCGCCCTACGCCCCAATACACGGATGATATGGGCGGAAACACCGACCAACCCGATGCTTAAGCTGGTGAACCTTGAGGCAGTTGGGGCGTTTGCCAGCAAGCATAAATTAGTCTTTGTGGTGGATAACACTTTTGCATCGCCCCTCGTACAGCGCCCAATTGAGTACGGTGCTGACCTCGTGCTGCATTCCGCGACGAAATATCTCAATGGGCATTCAGATATTGTTGGCGGTTTGGTTGTGGCCGCGAAGCGTGAGTTGGCCGAAGAGATGGCATTCTTACAGAACTCCACTGGAGCGGTTGCCGGGCCATTCGATTCCTTCTTGGCGCTGCGGGGTCTCAAGACGCTGCATCTGCGCATGAAGGCGCACTGTCAATCCGCACTGGCTTTGGCATCTTGGCTCGAAAGGCACCCAGGGGTGTCGCGCGTGATCTACCCCGGACTTAAGAGCCATCCCCAGCATTCTCTCGCACGCAAGCAGATGACCGGCTTCGGCGGAATCATCAGCATCGAGGTGGGCGGCGGGCTCCGAAAGGCTCGAAGGATGTTGGAAAGATGCAAATTGTTTGCCCTGGCTGAGTCATTGGGCGGGGTCGAAAGTCTGATTGAGCATCCTGCGATCATGACGCACGCTTCCATTCCGCCAGTCACGCGGCGTCGACTGGGCATCAGCGACAGCTTGGTGCGCCTTTCTGTCGGAACCGAGGACGTCGATGACCTGCGTGACGAGTTGGATGCCGCACTCCGATGATGCCTATCCCTGAGCGTCGTCGTGCAGGTGTGATCTGGTATCTCACAGGCGGCTTCCTTTCCATTTTCGCCAATCGTTCGCTTTATGCGCGATTAGTGGACCGTGATGTCAGGATCCGATACAAAGGATCGGTGTTGGGAATCTTTTGGGCGCTGCTCAACCCACTATCTCTCCTGGTCGTGTTCTCGTTCGTATTCGGCATTGTTCTTAACGCGAAGTGGGGTGTTGGTGGAAGAAACTTCACCTTGGTACTTTTTTCAGGGTTGATACTCTTCACATTCCTGGCTGAGTGCATCAACCGCTCACCTCTTCTGATATTGCAAAATTCGAACTACGTAAAAAAGGTCGTTTTTCCGCTTGAGCTGCTCCCGGGGGTCGTACTAGGAAGTGCGGCGATCAATCTGCTGGTGTCATTGCTCATTCTTGCAGCAGGCGAATTATGGTTCGGCGGCGGAGTGCCTATCACATGGATTGCCGTCCCTCTCGTCCTTCTTCCATTTCTTGTGCTGACATATGGCGTTATATTGTTCCTATCATCTCTAGGGGTGTTCATTCGGGACCTTGCGCAGGTGACTGGGATCCTCACGATGCTCTTGATGTACCTTAGTCCGATACTATTTCCAATCGACCTGGTTCCCCTGCAATTCAGGCCATGGCTGTCCATCAACCCGCTTACGTTTCCTGTAACACAGTTGCGCTTGATCACGCTAAGTGGCAACTGGCCGGATTGGATTGGATTGCTTTGGTATTCCTTTGCAGCGATATCAATATGTACTACGGGATTTTGGTGGTTCTGGCGCACGAAGAACGGCTTTGCTGATGTTGTCTGATATCGCTATCGAGGTTACCTCGCTCTGCAAGAGTTACTCGATTTACGAGAGCCCGGCGCACCGTTTGTGGCAAATGCTGTTCCGTGGACGGCGAAATTTTTTCCGTGAGCACGTCGTTCTCCGGGACATATCGTTTTCCGTGGGTCGAGGTGAGACGGTTGCCCTGATCGGTCGCAATGGGTCCGGGAAATCTACTCTGTTGCAGATTTTGTGTGGGACGCTTGACTCCTCGGCTGGAACTAGCCGGGTGCATGGTCGCGTGGCTGCGCTATTGGAGCTTGGCGCGGGTTTCAATCCGGAGTTCACTGGCAAGGAAAACGTCTACATGAGTGGCCAGATCCTAGGCCTCTCGGAAGATGAGGTTGACGCTCGATACGGCGATATCGAAGCATTCGCCGACATTGGGGAATACATTGATCAGCCCGTCAAGACGTATTCAAGCGGCATGTTCATGCGCTTGGCCTTCGCAGTTATCGCACATGTAAATGCGGATGTCTTGGTAGTCGACGAGGCCTTGGCTGTTGGCGACGCGTATTTCGTGCAGAAATGCATGCGTTTCCTGCATGGATTCAAAGCGCGTGGGGGGACATTGCTCTTTGTCAGCCATGACAGTACGACTGTAACGGCATTGTGCGATCGTGCAATCTGGCTGCATGACGGGAGGGTTCGCCTCGACGCAAACCCGAAGCAAGTTACCGAAGCCTACCTCGCGGATATGTATAGAAGTGATCAGGGTGGCGACGAGCAGCTGGCGGTAGCGGAAAAGTCGTGGAGCAAAGACATCGCGGATAACGGCGAGAGACTGTCTTCTATGGACGATTTCATCGATACACGACGCGACTTCATTCTTCATTCGAATCTTCGAAATGACCTGGAAGTGATCCAGTTCAATGAAACAGCCGAGAATTTTGGCAAGGGGGGGGCAAAGGTCACTGGTGCAAAATTGCTGGACGACCGCGGCTCTCCCCTTCGCGTGGTGATAGGAGGCGAGGCGGTATCATTGGTTGTAGCAATACGTGTCAAGGAACGACTGTCCAACCTTATTGTTGGATTCCTCGTCCGAAATAAACAGGGAATCTCTCTGTTCGGTGACAACACCTATCTGTCGTACGTAGATCAGCGAGTACAGGCGGAAGCGTCAGATGCGTGGGTGGCTCGATTCGACTTCCGAATGCCGGTACTGCCAGCGGGCGAATATTCGATATCGATCGCCGTTTCCGATGGCAGTCAGCAATCCCACATCGTGCATCAATGGATGCACGACGCCCTGATCTTAACCAGTCATTCCTCCAGCGTCAGTACCGGCCTGATCGGCATTCCCATGCATAGGATCAGTCTCTCCCGAACTGCCTAGCTACCTGTCCACTTGTACCACTCGAATTACGGTGCTCTGGCACTTCGCTACACCTGACTCTGGGGTGCTCATGAGTGACAATTTCGAGGCGTCGGTGGTATTTATTGTTGCTAGGTTAGCTCCGGGAGCGCCCCTTATCCGCCCGACTACGCGCCCGTCGACCCTTACCTCAATAGGATCGGTTTCGTCGCAGGAGCTCGAGCCCGGGTATGGCCGGAAAGTGATGCTTCTGGTCTTTCCGTCCAGTTGTAGAACGACGGCTGCATCGGGGGTCGGGGTGGCGTCAATCAGGAGGTCTTGGGGGGTCCAGGATCCCCGATGTCCCTTGACGAGCGAGTGAGTGAGCATCTTTGCGATTGCGTTGGGCTTGAGCGGTGCGCGTGAGTGCAGCACCGGATCGGAGTTCCTGAGCCAATTCCACGCAGAAGCTGCGTAATCAGTCTTCAATCGGTCAACTGCCGCCATCCCGTCTTGCTCTGCGATCAGGCCGATAGCTCCGTTAATTGCGAAGAGCTGCGACCGTGGCAGGTGCGCCGTATCGAGAATCCAACCGGGTATGAGGAAGCTAGCTGTCGGCGGTGGCCGGTCATCGCCTGGGATGTTGGACCAGACAGCTACAGGCGGCATATGCCGCTCAGGTGGCTGGCCGTCCTTGAAGCATCGCGACGAATATGTTTCGGGCAGCCCCGGTAGATGGTCCCCATACAAAACAGCGATTGCGGGTCTTCCGCGTTTCGCTAATTGCTCTGTTAGGTTCCGCCATGCTGCGTCCGCCTCCTGAGCTCTTCCTGTGTAGTCATCCAGTTCGCTTGTGCCATGGCCACCCCATGGCCCATGGTTTTCCATGGTGATGACGAAGATGAACGAGGGCCCCTTATCTGCATCAATCTCGGATAATGCTGCCGTCATGAGAGCCTTATCAGTTACATGCCCTCCGGCGCCCACGTCGACACCTGAAAATGAACGTATGTCGATAAATGAATCGAAGCCCATCGCGGGAAATGCATAGCTACGTCTCCAGAAATTCCGGTCGTTTGGGTGAATGGCGATGGTTCGGTAACCCAGGCGGCTGAGTTCGCGAGGCAGGGCATTCAGGGAGCCCGGAATCAGATCCAGGTAGGAGAAGTTAGCATTCGGGAACATCGCGACCGGAAGCCCAGTAAGCGTCTCGAACTCCGTCTGTAACGTCCGCCCGCCGAACACAGGCACCATAAGATCGCCGTGACGCCCCGAGGTGATTGCCGGCAACTGACTGTCGTCATGCGTACCACATAGTGTTGACGGATCGAATAGGGACTCGCTCTGGACGATAACGATATCCGGCGTAATGGTATTCGCTCGAGTTAATTTGGCCTCTGCATTCCGAATAGGCAGCGAAGAAATTAGTCTTTGTTGACTGTTCGGATCACCTGGTGGTGCCACCGGGGCCGAGGCGCGCATGCCATACACGATGTTCGCCATTACCCCATAGAGAGGTGTCTCGTCGGTTTGCTGAAATACATTCCACTGGGGATCAGTCGGTGCTATGCCTCGCGCAGAAAAGAGGAATGTGGCAAAGATTGCGAGAGAACCGACGGTGACAAGCAGGCGCGCGACCGCGGGTGCTCTGAGCTTATGCCCTTTCCAAGCGAATACCAGAGTGGCGACGGTTACGGTGAGGCCGATTACAGCGTGCCAAGGCGACTTGACGATGAACCCAAAGACAAGCGAAGGGTCCAACAAGAGCATCGGAACAATGTGCGAGTCCGCATAAATGACGTGCGCATGCAGGACAGAAGATTTGACGCGATCAGCGTAAACGAGAAGTGCGTGAAAGCCGCCCGCGATAAGAATCGCAAAAAGGGCTCGTCCCGTCGTTGCGGATAATGCGACCGCCAGCAATGCCACGAAGAGCGCATTCACTGACTGAATGGCCAAAGACGTTCCTACGGAGACGTAGGGGTCCACCTTGAGAACAAGGAGCCATGTAGCAGCAAATACGCACACTTGCACAGCTGCCCAGATGGCCGTTCGCCTAACACTCGCCTTCAATTTGTCTCCCCCCCCTTGAGCGGTATCCACCGCAATATCTTCGGTTCCGGCGCCTCCGCACCGGAACGCGTACCTCAGCGTCTCGCTAAGAGCCGCTTTATCTTGGCAGCCACGCGCATGGAGCGCGAGGTGAGTATCGCCGTCTTGGTGGCTTCGAGCTCTTGGCCGTTCATGGCCCAAAGCATCGGAAACCCATTGCGTCGCCCAAGAACTATGCTGATGAATCGCAATGGAGCGGTGATCTGCCAGGACCGGCTATGTAGTAGCCCGTGAATCTCCTCGCGCAGGCAATCCTCGTACTGTTCTGTCTCATGGAGAGCATCCGGGGCGGGGCCGCGTCGTCCGCCGTGTCTCGCATGATAATCTGAAAGAAGTCGACGTATCTTCGCCGCGCTACCCTCCGGAAGAAGCAACGGAATTGCGTCGAGTTTTCGCCATATGGCGTGATGATTGTCTAACCATTCCTGTTTGGTATGCACCGTGAAGGATGACTCGGCACCATCCCACTGCCGATAAATCGATGTGATTTCGTCTGATGATGAGGTGCCACAGACGGCCACCGTACGCATCAGAAAATCCCAGTCCTCGGTAGTTGTTAGCGATTCATCGAACTCGATGCGGAGATCGGCAAAAGCGGAACGCGGGAATGCCAATGACACTGGCGGGGTTGCGTTTTCGATCAGATGGTCGAGGTAGTCAAACTTAGTTGGGTAGCAAAGCCGAGGCGATCCCACGGCCCTAACGGCCTGAGTCCCTACGCTGGTCCGCACGGGTTGCCACAACTGCGCGACGTTCGCGGCGCGCAATACAGTGCCCGGCGCCTTGTCAGCCAGCTTTTTGAATTCTTCAACCCAGTGGCCGAGAACAACATCGTCGTCGTCGAGGATCGCGACGTATTCTCCCCGCGCTTCGCGAAAGCCGACATTGAGCGGTCGCGTACGATTGCCGGAATCTATCTTGATTAGTCGTATGCGGTGTCGTAAGTCGGAGTTTGTGTCCTCGATAATTCGCTCGACAGCAAGGCGCCCACTCTCGGTGAGCTTGTGACCAATGACGCAGACTTCGAAATCCGGATCGGACTGTGCCGAAAGACACAATAAGACATCTCGCAGCGTGTCCAGTCGACGGCCTTGCGTTCGCGTCACTACAGTGAGAAACGGACGCGGCTTGGCTTCCTCATGTCTGACATGCCCCCGTCCTTTGGATGGGCCGGGAAGCCAGAGCCGAATGAACTGGTTCACCCGATCATTCGAATCGATGGAGGCTCGCAATGTGCCCAGGAATCGGTGAAGAGACGACGATGTAGCGATGGCTGGGTGGTTAGCTGGAAAGTGTTGGTCGCTGATCTCCACGAAGACATCATGGGAGGCAGTTTCGTGCCAGCCGGCTTGGTTCATCATTGCACGCAGCCCATCTTCCGTGAAGAAATGCACGTGCGTATAGTCGAGCAACCCTTTAGGGGTGTAGTCCCATTTTCCGAAAGCCAGCTTGAATCCGACGTCTCTGTGCGCAACGTTGGGTACGGATGTCACCAGGGAGGCGTTGTGAGAAGCTGCGATGCGACGAAGCATCGAGAGTACATCAGGGCCATTGGGGAGGTGTTCAAGCGTATCAATAATGGAAATAGATGCTACGCTTCGGCCGGCTACAAGCTTCAGAATCTGCTGTTCGGTTTCTTCGACCCTAGTAAGGTCGGCCCGATGTGCATCGAAACCGCGCCCCCGTAGAATCTGGAGAGCGTCTTCATCGATATCGAAACCGATGTACTCGCGGGCAAGGTCGTCACGGATCGATTCGGCAATCGGCCCAACGTTGCAGCCAAAATCGAGATGTAGCCCAGTTGCTCCGGCCGTATGTTTCGATAAGAGCGTGACAACATGTCCGTAAACGTTGTCGTGATGAAATGGATTCTCGTACAGGGCCATGTCAGAGCTCGAATCGGTGTTTAGTGTAGAAGGGGCCATCGAAGACCGAAACCTTGTGACCGGGATCTATCGGAGCGGGCAGGCGTCCTTCCTCCTTACGCTGCAAGAAATTTGCTGCTGCAAGCCGGATGTGATCCTCCGGTGAGTCTGCGAATTGCTTGAGTAGATCCTTCAAGATCCCTGGGCGCGAATACTTATGCGCCATAAGGAGCGCGGCCTCCGCAGAGTAATAGCGCTCAGAGTGCGTAGGAGCCCAGCGCCCCCTCTTGTCGAGTCGCTTATCGTGGAAGGCGGTGGCTGAAGGTTGGTAGATGATCTTGTAACCTTCAATCCTAGCCCGCCAGGAAAAATCAACATCATCGCAGTAGAGGAAGAAGGACTCGTTATCGAAGCCGCCCAATTCCTGGCAAACGGCAAAGGGAATGAGGGCGCAGGCTGTGGTGGCCCAGCCGGTCTCCCCTGTAGATCGGTTGTATTCCTTTGGATGTTCGATCGGCAGCTGGCGTGCCTCGACCATCGCAACCTTGGTGTCGAAAAGCGGGCGAGCCAATTCGATCAATGCATCGGGTGCTAACATGACATCGGGGTTCATGATCAACACGCTATCTACCGCCACGCCTGCCGTTAGCGAGTTGGCGGCTGCCGCGAGGAGTGTGTTATGACCCAATGCAGAGCCGAGGTTGGAGTCGAAGAAGTGATATTCGATGTTGGCGATGGCATAGCACTCACTCTTAAGACGTGCGACATCTTCGTCAGAAAATAGAGGGTGTGGTGAGCTGTCGCCGTAAATTAAAGTGACGGATTCAGCGGCACCGGCAGCAATGGCCAGGTCTGCTGCACGATTCAGATGCTTGACGGTCGTAATGATCCGGTCCAGTTCGTTACCGTATAGAACAGAGTGGACCCGGATATGTCCTGCGCTGTGTACTGGCGGCTTACCGAAATTCATGCGGTCGCTATCTCGTTCAAGTTGTCGATCCAGGTGCAAAGGCGCCTGATACCCTCTTCGGCTGTGACAGCAGGAGTCCACCCGAGTTGCTGAGCGGCGAGGTGAATCCGGCATGCAGCGTGACGAACATCACCGTTCCGGTACTGGCCAGTAATATGAGGCGCGGGTGCGTTGTAGATATCGGCGGTGATTCTGGCAATGTCCGCAATGGACAGAGAGGCTCCGGTGCCGATGTCTGCAAGGACCCCGGTTCGTTCTGTCAACGCGGCGCTGACGATGGCACGCGCGACGTCATCGATGAACACAAAATCTCGCAGCATGGCCCCATCTTCATAAACGGGGATGCTTTTTCCGGACTTGGCGAGGCGAGCGAAGAGGGAAACGATCCCTGTGTAAGGATTCGTCAAAGACTGTCCTGGCCCGAAGACGTTTTGCAGGCGGACGATGTTTACTGAGGAGCCGAACGATAGCGCCCACGCGTTCAGAATGTGCTCTTGGACGAGTTTGGTTGCGCCGTAGATGCTCGTGGGGGCTGGATGGGTTGTGTCCGCGCTGAACGGCTGCGCACGCAGGCCAGGAAAATCCCATGTTCCAGACTCGAGCATCGCGGAGGACCGCTGTCCCGGGTAAATGTTCATTCCCTCGGCGTTTGCCCATGCACCCTCGCCATAGACAGCGCGACTGCTAGACAGCACAAACCTTTGCGGACGTATCTCGTACCGCGCCAGCGCATCGAGCATCTGAGTCGTGCCGACAACATTGACACTTGCGTGACGCGATCCTTCCGTCAAGGATTGTCCGGTTCCGGTCTCGGCCGCAAGGTGAATAATCGTGTCCGGCTGGATATCCGCGAGTAACTCCTGCCACATATTCGGTTCTGTCACATCCCCGAAGTGGAGGACTACTTCCCTTGCCAGGTTCTCTGGCCGCTCTCTCTTCTTGTGAACCTGCGGATGCAGGTTATCCACGGCAATGACTTTGTCGAAGTTCTTTACGAGCTCATGGGAAATTGCACAACCTATGAAGCCGGCGCCTCCGGTGACTAGGCAGGTGGTCATCACTTGGTCTCCTCAAGAGAAATTTTCAGGTCATCCATGCGGGGGCGGGGTTTGAGAGATAGCATCGGCTTTTCAATGTAATGCCACGAAAGCGCCGCCAGCGCCAAGGCGATGGGAAGGCTTACGAGTGCGTTCTGCAGTGCGGTAAGTGTATTCTGGGTGAAATGATTTACTGACTGCTGAACGAGGAACCCATAGAGGTACAACCCGTACGAGAAGTCTCCAAAGCGACCAGCCTTGGAAAGAAACCGGTGCGATGACATCGCCAATGACAAAGTGCAATAGGGCAGCAAGAGGAATAGAGCAAGTTCCGACGTCGCAGCAGCAGCAGGAGGAATCAAGGCCACCAGAATGGCGAGGAAAAGTGCCATGACGGGATCGAGAAATCGGTCGAGATTGCAAATTTTGATGGTTGCGCCAATGAGGAAGTACGGCGCGACATCGAGTGCGCTTATAAGGTCGCTTCCGTAAAAGACCGGATGAGCCTGCGGGGGTGAGATGCGAACGAAGTTCAGGTTTAGTGCGCACAACAAGGCCGTTGCAAGGACGATCACCACTTTCTTGTTTATAAGCCTGCCTGCGACTAGCAAAACCGGGAGCAACAAATACATCGAAAACTCGATGGGAAGGCTCCAAAGCGATCCATTGACCGCGATGGGATAGGCGTTGTTTGCGAACAGCCCTGGCAGGTCATAAACCGGCCTCAGGAGCACGTTGTGAAAATAGCTATAAGTATGGCGAAAACCGAAATACTCCCCCAGAGACAGTGTGGTCATCAGGGGGCCGGCAATGAATACTGTCAGGACACAGATTGCAAAGAGTGCGGGGAAAATTCGCAGCGCCCGCTTTCTAAGATAGTGAGTCGGTCGTGGATCAAGTATCCAGCTCGTGCAGATCAGGTAGCCACTGATGACAAAGAATATCTTCACAGCGAGGGCCTGCACGGAATTCCCCAAAAGCGCGGGGCCTGCAGTCTGGCTCAGTGGATGGGCATGACCGAAGATTACAGTCGCCGCCGCTAGAAGCCTGACGGCGTCAAAGTTGTTTTCCCGGTGCATGAGCGGTTCCTTCGGCGAGCGCCAGTTTGGCAGCAGCTGGTTAACCCTCGATTCTACCAGCTAATTTGTCGGCTAATCGGCTTCTCGACAGGCAATCCTCGTCGCGCCATCGGCTGGTCCCGTTCGGTTCGGCCGCTCTGGCTTGCTTGCACGGATCGTAGCGGGCTTGCGCAGCAAGCCATTCTCGTCGGGCGGCGAAGCAGCATACGGGGGAGTTCTATTCTCGCCGTTGGTGAGACCGGGTGGCGACCAAGAGGCGGGAATCAGCTGATTCCGCCACCCTGGATGCCTCATGCAGGAAATCCACATCAGGTGGCCACCCGGTGCAAGCGGCAAGGTTAGAGCGAAGCTTCCAATTCGGGCAGTATCTTGAACAGATCCCCAACCAGACCGATATCCGCAATCTCAAAAATAGGCGCTTCGCCGTCCTTGTTGATCGCCACGATCGTCCCGGCATCCTTGATCCCGGTGAGATGCTGGATCGCGCCCGAGATGCCTACGGCGATGTAAAGCTCGGGGGCAATGATCTTTCCGGTCTGGCCCACCTGCATCTCGTTCGGTACGTAGCCCGCATCGACGGCGGCGCGGGAGGCGCCGACGGCGGCACCGATCTTGTCCGCGAACTTGTAGATGATCTCGAAGTTCTCCTTCGAACCCACGCCGCGGCCACCGGAGACGACCCTCGGGGCGCCCTGCAGGTCGGGCCGGTCGCTCTTGCCTTGCTGCAGACCCACGAAGCGCGTGTACGAAGGTAAGGCGACGTCGAGGGCAAGCGCCTCGACCGCGGCCGAACCGTTCATGGCGGCCGCCGGCCAGGAAGCCGTGCGGATCGTCGCGACGACCGTGGACGATGCATCCACCTCCACCGTCACAATGGCGTTGCCGGCGTAGATCGGGCGCGTGAAGCTGTGCGGGCCCTCTACGGTCATGACATCGCTGACCTGGGACACGCCGAGCAGGGCGGCGACGCGCGGGGCGATGTCCTTGCCGAACGTGGTGGAGGGAGCGAACACATGGCTGTAACCCGCGGAAGCCTTGGCGATTTGCGGGGCGAGAACGGCGGCCAACGGATGCGCGTTCTCCGCGCGCGCGACGGTGAGCACCCTGGCCACACCGTCGATCTTCGCGGCTTCGTTGGCGATGGCCTCGGGTGCATCGGACAACACGATGACGTCGATGGCTTCCGGCTTGACGGCGGCGGCGGCGCTAACGGCGCGAGCGGTCGAGGCATTGAGCTTGCCGTCCAGGTGTTCGGCGATAACGAGGATCTTGGTCATGTCGATTCTCCGGTCGGCTGCCTTACAGCAGGCCCTTTTGCTTGAGGGCCGCGACGAGCTCGGCGGCGTCTTTCACCATCACGCCCTTGCTGCGCTTGGCGGGAGCGGTGTAATGGGTGGTCTTGATGTGGTCGGCGGCGTCGACACCCAGCGAACCCAACTCAATGACGTCGATGGGTTTCGACTTGGCTTTCATGATGTCGGGCAGCTTGATGAAGCGCGGCTCGTTCAGACGCAGGTCCGTCGTGATCACGGCGGGAAGGTCGGCCTCGATCGTCTCCAGGCCGGCGTCCACCTCGCGGGTCACCGTGGCTTTGCCGTCGGCGATCTCGACCTTGCTGGCGAACGTGGCCTGCGGGCGGTCCCATAAGGCTGCAAGCATCTGGCCTGTCTGGTTGGCGTCGTCGTCGATGGCCTGCTTGCCCAGGATCACCAGGCCCGGCTGTTCCTTCTCGACCAGCTTGAGGAAGGTTCGCGCGGCGGTCAGGGACGACACGGCATCGGTGCTCTGCACATGGATGGCGCGGTTGGCGCCCATGGCCAGGCCGTTGCGCAGATGGGCGGTCAGGTCCGCGGGACCGATGCCCACCACCACCACTTCTTCAGCCACGCCCTTCTCGCGCAGGCGCAGGGCCTCTTCGAGGGCGATGTCGTCGAACGGGTTGGCGGAGAGCTTCACGCCGTCCGTGACCACGCCGGTGCCGTCGGGCTTCACCTGGATGCGGACGTTGTAGTCCACGACGCGCTTGTAGCCGACCAGAATCTTCATCGAAGGTCCTCACATGAATTAGGTATTGCGACCCGCCATTCTAGCGGGTCGGGGCTCCTCGGGGATCAAGGCGAGGGTTCCGCGTACCTGAACTGGATGGATGCCGGCTCACCCAGCACGTCGTTGGCTTCCACCGTGCGCAAGCCACGCTCGGAGACCGCCAGGGCGACCATGCGCTCCAGCGCATGGGCCAGGCTGCCGTCGACCTGGCCGGCCTCTTCCTCGAACTCCCAGTCGCACAGGTCCATCTCGAGCAGGGGACGGAGGGCGTCGACGCGTGCCCAGAACATGCTCCCGGCGATGAAGCGGTCTTCGCGGCGTTCCTTGCGGCCCATGCGGTCGTCCAGCCGGGCCATCCAGGCCGCGTTCGCTCCGACGTAGCCGGCCAGCTTCAGGGCGTGCGCGTCCGGCGCGATGGCCCCCAGGCCGGTGTCTCGCTGGAAGGCTTCGAGGAGGCGCGTTGCTCGATCGGGTGCCGTCAGCGTCGCCAGGAGTTCGCGACGCCAGCGATCACCGTCGGCGCGATGTTCGGTTCGCTTGGTGTGCAGCTTCAGTACGATCCGCGTGCCGTCGAGCGACAGGCGTGCCAGGACCTTCAGGAAGGGCAGCACGTCTCGTCCCCGGTTGGGCAGTACGACGACCTCGGCATCGACCCCAAGCCGCGCAAGTTCGGCCCCGACAGCCCGTTCGCGCTCCGGCACCGTGGTCACGACGATGCGCCATGCGATGCCCGTGTCGCGTAATGCACCGACGATCTCGGCAAGCAGGTCCACGTGCCATGCATGCACCACGGCGCAGGGCGCCGGATCGGACGGCAGGGGAGCAAGTGCGGCGCGCGTGGCCTGCAGCCACGCGTGGCCACGCAGCGCATCAGGCTCCAGCACCGCACCTTCCGCCCATTCGTTCCAGGCATTAACGAAGACCAATGGTGCATCGGGCGATCGCCGGCGTGCGACATCCACGCTCTCGCGCAGCCACGTCGAATAACGCGCCGGACTCGCATGCACGTACGTGCGGCCTCGTCCGCTGCGCCGCGCCTCGTTGTCCCACCCCGGGTTCACGCCGGGATAGAGGCGGTAGGCAGGATCGGGACCGATAACGGCAAGTTCGCGCCAGTCGAGGACTTGCCCGGCGTAGTCCGGGTTGATCAGTGTTCGCCGGGCGGTCACGGGTTCGAGAGACGTATTGTTCGGCGGGAACGAAACGGCCGCGTCGAAACCGATATCGCGAGGATCGACGTTGTCGAAACTCTGCACGTAGGCGAGATGAATCTCGCCGATACCCGCGTCACGGCACCATGCGCGCCAGCGTGCCGCAGTGGCAGCCGCGTCCGGCAACAGGCCCGGTCGGTACACGAGCAATACGGGCTTGCCTTCGACGCGTAGATAGCGCGGGTCGCGCAGGTAATCGGCGACATGCGCGATGAAAGCCAGATCGTCCTCTGGACCATGATCCTGGCCGATCAGGATTTCCTCCGACCGTCCGTCCCAGCGGCGCGACCAGTTCTCGTTCGCCCAGCAGAGGCAGATCGGCAGTTCCATCGAAGGGTCGGCGAGCCACGCACGCAGCGGCGCTTCGAGCAGGGTCTTGCCCGCGAACCAATAGAAGTAAGTACAAAACGCGGAGATGCCGTGCTCGCGGGCGAGCGTCATCTGGTCCCGCATCGTCTGGGCCAGACGCAGGTCGTAGAACCCGAGTTCGCCCGGCAAGCGGGGCTGCAGGTGTCCTTCGAACTGCGGCAAGGCGCGTGCCACGTTCTTCCATTCGGTGAAGCCCGTACCCCACCACAGGTCGTTCTCCGGGATCGGATGGAACTGGGGCAGGTAGAAGGCGACGACGGTAGCGGGCAGTACGCGCGGCAGTACGCCGGGTTGTGGCGCCATGTAATCGATGGCCCGATGTCCGGCATGATCGAAGGCACGATGCGCCGACGCCCCGCCACTCCTTCCACGCGGTCCGTCGGGAACAAGATCGGCATGGCGCTCAAGGAACTTCCGGCGCCAACGGTCGCGCGTCGCCGGCGATAGCGGGGCGAGGCGGAAGCCCATGCGCAGGCTGCGGAAAACCAGGGAGCGGATCGTTTCGTTCACGGGCATGCTCAGGCGATGGCTCCCCGCAGGGCTTCCCTCGCCGCCTCCGCGGAGAAGTGCGTGCGTACGTTCTCGAGGCCGTCTTCGGAGACGCGCAGCCAGAGTGCCTCGTCGTCGCGAAGTCGTCGATAAGCATCCGCGAACGCATCGGGCGTATCCGCGACCAGCACGTCCGTGTCGTGGGCGAGGCGCATACCTTCCACAGCGATGGTGGTGCCGATGACCGGTAGGCCGTGACTCATCGCCATGTTCACCTTGCCTTTGACACCAGCGCCAAAACGCAGCGGAGCGATCGAGGCCAGTACCGAATTCATGAGCGGCGCAAGGTCGGGCACCCGCCCGAGTATGTCCAGACCCGCCTCCGATAATGCCCGGCTTTCGCTGTCCGGCACGTCGCCGGCGACGAGGATCCGTACGTCGGTATCGACCCGGCGCAGGGCGGGCAGGATTTCCTGCGCCATCCAGCGCATGGCGTCGGCATTGGGCGGGTGGCCATAGCCGCCCACGAAGAGCAGGTCGCGTCGCCCGGCAAAACCGGCCTCGCGTCCGTACACTTCGTGGATGTTGGACAGCAATTGCACGCGTGCCGTCGGCAGCAGTCGAGCCAGCAGTTCGCGCTCGTAGTCGCTTACGACGAACGTCGTGTCCGCGTTCTCGATAAGATCGAATTCATGGCGACGGGTGGCGTCCGCCTGACGGGCGAGCGCGCCGTTGCCGCTTCGTTCCGCGGCGCGTTCCTCGCGCAGGAAGTGCAGGTCGACTGTGTCGAAGACCAGCTTCGCTTCCGGCGCGTGACGTCGAACGAAACTCGCGTACTGCCCCGCTACCGTATGACGGCAGAGGATGGCGGCGCGCAGGTCCTTGCCGTTGGCGGCCAGCCATGACGGAAGGCTGCTTACCCAAGGTTTGATGAGCAGTTCGATGCCCAGTCCGCCGAGTTCGCGAATGACCTGCTCGTCGGCATGTCCGTCGTCCGGTGCGAAGACAACGTGCCAGCCATCGTCCAGCAGCAATTTCATCATGCCGATGAGCCGGAGCGACCCGGAATCGCGGGAAGCATCCGGTGCCACTGTATCGGCGACGAGCACGGTGCCTCGCCGCCGTCGCCTGTCCACGATTTCCAGCGACGTTCCCGGAGCCGGTTGCAGACGCAGCGCCTCGCGCCACTTCTCCGCGAACTTCGCCTGGTTGATGGCCTGGAAGCGCTTCATTCCCGTTTCGACGATTCCGGCAGAACTGACACCTTCCGCATGGATCACGAGGCTGTCGGGCACGTACCAGACCGAGCGGCCCGCCGCCCTCGCGGCAAACGCCAGGTCGGTATCCTCGTAATAGCCCGGCGCGTAACGCATGTCGAAGCCGCCCAGCGACAGGAAGAAGTCGCGCGGTATGGCCAGCGAGGCTCCGGAGACATAATCCACGGTGCGCGCATAACGCAACGAAGGATCCTTCCGCGAGGAAAAGCGGCCGATATTCCAGGCCGACGCATCGGAGAACACCCAGGCACCGGCTTCCTGCAGTCGACCGTCGGGGTATACGAGCTGGCTTCCCGCGATACCGGCTTCTGGATGTAGCTCGAAGCATCGGAGCAAGGCTTCCGTCCAACCTGCGGTGACCTGAGTGTCGTTATTGAGGAAAACGAGGTACTCGCCGCGCGCCGCCGCCGCACCGGCATTGCAACTGCCGACGAATCCCAGGTTGTGTTCGTTGCTCAGCAAGCGTAAGCCGGATACTTCGGCCAGCACGGCCGGGGTGTTGTCCGGCGAGGCGTCGTCCACCACGATCACTTCGAATGGATCGGTCGGCGGGAAGTTGGCTATCGACCTCAGGCAGGCCAGGGTGTATTCGATCTTCCCATGCACCGGAATGACGATCGACACCCGGGGCGTGTTCGATGTCGGCAGGGACAGCGACGAGAACGCCGCCTCCAGCGGCAACAGACTCAACGAATCGTCCACATCCGGCCGCCGCCCGAAATCCTGCGAAATCCGCCCGATCGTCCCGCGCCATCCACGCAGCGCGATACTGGCACGCACGCGTCGCGCCATGCTCATCAGGCGCTTGTAGCGCCAGGAAATCGGGGTCGACACGTGAACTTACCTCCGGGGCCGGCCGCCCATGTTACCGGGCTCGCCCGCTGCGGGGGCTGGTCCCAGCTGCCAGAGGTCGGCGACACCGCCGGCAACGTTCAGCTTACGGGCCCGGCCGCGCCGGACCAAGTCTTCCAGCACCGGTCGCACCTTCTCGTCGACGGCGGCCGCGGGATTGTGGCTCAGCGCCACCAGGCGGATGTCGTGATCGCGAAAAAGGCCGACGATAGCCTCCTCGTCCACCATCAGAGGCGGGCGGGCCCACGAGATCGTACCCAGCGATTCGTAACGAACAGGAAAATAGCCGCCGTCGTCCGCTGGCATGTCGCCGAGCATGCGCGTGCCCGCCGGCCATTGCGACAGGACCCCGGTCAAGGATTCCATATGGCTGTGGCGGAAGCGGGCCGCGGCGAGTGTCCGCAGCTCCTCGAATGGCGTCCTGTCGAACCGCGCGTCGAGGCGCCCCGTGCCGGGGAACCAGTTGGCGGTCGTCACCACCATGAAAAGGCAGAAAGCGGTCATCGCAGCCACACCCGCGACGAAGGCGCGGGAAGGCCGCTCCGCCTCACCGGTGCCGAAAACGCCCACCCAGGCTGCAAGATGAAGGAGGACGATCGGGACGATGAAATAGTTGCCGTCGGCCCCGTCGTTACCATAGCGATAGGCGTACAGCAGCACGTACATCGACAGTCCGAGCAGAAGGACGAACGGCAGCGCCGGCTTCAGCATCCAGCGCCATCCACGCAGCGTGATGGCCGCGACGAGCAATGGAAGCCAACCGTTGCCCATCCAGAAAAGCGCCTGGTGGATGTACGCGGCGGGTCCGAAGAGCGAGTCGAGGAGGCCATCGGGGAACGGGGTACGGAAGATCGGCTCGTAGCGTCCGATGTCGTCGTGCAGATGCCAGCCCAACAGGCCTTGCAGATTCACCAGCACGTCGGGCGAGACGAGGGCGACACCCGCCTGCCGGAACGTGCGCAGGCAGACCAGGAAGGCAACCGCCAGGGCGAAAAGGACAGGGAGGCCGATGCGCCAGTCAGGCCTCGTGCGTCGCCTCAAGGCGATCGCCACGATGAAAAGGAAGAGGGCGGCGGCATAGGGGACCACCGTCAGGCGAGCCAGCGGTGCGAGCAGCACCGCAGCCAGTCCAATGCCGAGCCAGTGACGCTCCGCGTCTCCGTGGCGAAGACGCAGGGCCGCCAGCAATCCCAGGATGCACAACCACGCGGCGAGGATCTCTCCCTTGGGAGTGGCCGCCGACGCGGCGACAGCGGGAACGGCGCAGGCGAAGAAGGCACCGAACCAGGCGCTGAGGCCCTTCACGTCCAATTCCTCGAGCACCCGCCGTGCGGTGATCGCGAGGAGCACCCAGCAGACGAGGCTGAGACCGGTCACGAGGCTGGCGCTCCCGAGCCCCAGGAACGGTGCCTGCAGCGCCTCGGTCAGCTTCGGATAGTAGTGCACGTGGGCGACCAGCCCCTGGGAGTGGAACAGCCCGCCGTCGCCGAAGAGCACCCGGTCGGCGTTGAGGCCATACCACAGGGCGTCACTGTCGACCGCCACGGCCGCTTTCGCGGCGAGCATGAGTACCGTCGTCACGACGAGCGCGACGAAGAAGGCGTCGGCACGCGCGGCGGGAGGTCGCGGCAACGGCATATGTTTCCGCCAACGCCAGAACGCGATGGCGACGGAGCCGCCGAGCAGGAAGACTGCCAGCATCCGCAGGGCCGGCAGGCCGCCCGCGCCAGCCAAGGATGCGATCCAGATCGCCGCCGACCAGAGAACCAGGCCCAGTAAGGTGTTACGCAGCAGGGCGTCGAGCCTGGGCACACGCGGCATGCGGAGGACGGCGGCCGCGCACCATCCCAGTCCGGCAAGGCCGGCAAGATACGCCGCGAGCAGCAGCACCGTGATGTCCACTCCGTGCCGCCGCGCGTAGACCTCGGCGCAGAGCACCGCCAGCACGATCCCGCCCCTGCGCAGGCGGAGGCTTCCGTACACGGTGCCCAGCAAAAGCAGGCACTCGGCGATGCTCTTCCACGCCAGTGAGCGCGACAACTGGCGAACGAACGGACCGCTACCTTCGAAAAGCGCATGCCACGGCAGCCATATGCAGACCGCCACCATGACCAACCAGCCGAGCCATCCCAGGCGAATGCGCATGCTCAAAGATTCTGATAATTCGGCCCGGACCCGCCTTCCGGCGTCACCCAGGTAATGATCTGGTACGGATCCTTGATATCGCACGTCTTGCAGTGCACGCAGTTCGCCGCGTTGATCTGTAGCCGGCGCCCTGCCTCGTCCTGCACGATCTCATAGACCCCCGCCGGGCAGAAGCGCTGGCAGGGGTTTCCGTATTCCGTGGTGCAGCGGTCGATGCAGATGCTCGTGTCGGCCACCTTCAGGTGTACCGGCTGGTCTTCGTCGTGCTCGGTCGCGGCGAAGTAGACACTGGCGAGGCGGTCGCGCGGCGCGAGGGCGCGGTCCACGTAGTCCTTCGTGGGTGCCTCGTAGCGGTCGAGCTTCTCCAGCGCGGACCAGTCCGCATGGTTCTTCAGCGTCCACGGCGAGCGGCCGAAGGTGACGGTTTCCCATGCGGCGTTGGCCAGGCCCCGCCACAGGCCCTTGTTGAAGCCGGGGCGGATGTTGCGCACCTTCTTCAGTTCCTGCATGACCGCGGAGCCGCGCAACTTCGCATCCCACCCCGCCGGATCGAAGTTCGTCGCCATCAGGTGCTCGGCGGCGAGCATCGCGGAGGCGATGGCCTGGTGGGTGCCCTTGATCTTCGGCACGTTGACGAGACCGGCGGCATCGCCGATCAGGATCGCGCCCGGCATCTCCACCTTCGGCAGGGACTGGTAGCCGCCCTCGATGATGGCGCGCGAACCCGCGGACACGATGGTGCCGCCCTCGAGCAGGCCCTTCACGTTCGGATGGTGCTTGAACTGCTGGAACGCCTCGAACGGCGAGAAGTTCGGGTCGGGGTAGTCGAGTCCCACCACGAAGCCCACCGCCACGCGGTCCTTGTCGAGGTGGTACAGGAAGCTGCCGCCGTAGACATCGCCAGGCAGCGGCCAGCCCACCGTGTGGACCACCTTGCCCGGCGTGCCGCGGCCGGGCGGAAGCTGCCAGAGCTCCTTGAGGCCGATGCCGTAGGTCTGCGGGTCGCTGTCGGCGTCCAGGTCGAACTTCTTGATGAGCGCCTTGCTGATGTGGCCGCGGCAGCCCTCGGACAGCACGGTCACCTTCGCACGGATGTCGATGCCTTCGGTGTACCCCGGCTTGTGCGTGCCGTCGCGCGCGATGCCCATGTCGCCGATGCGCACGCCGGCGACGGCACCGTTCTCGTCGAACAGTGCCTCGGCGGCAGCGTAGCCGGGGAACACGTCCACGCCCAGCGCTTCGGCCTGCGGTGCCAGCCACGCGCAGAGCGCGCCGAGGCTCACGACGAAGTTGCCGTGGTTGTTCATCTGCGGCGGCGTGACCGGGCTCTTGATGCCTGACGTGTGATCGGTCAGGTACCAGAACTCGTCCTTCGTCACCGGCTGGCAGATCGGCGGCGGATTGTCGCGCCAGCCCGGGAGCAGGCGGTCGAGCGGCGCCGGCTCGATCACCGCCCCGGAAAGGATCTGCGCGCCGATCGTGGATGCCTTCTCGATCACGCAGACCGACACCTCGGGATTGAGCTGTTTCGTGCGGATCGCGAACGCGAGGCCGGCGGGGCCCGCCCCGACGACGACGAGGTCGTATTCCATGGTTTCGCGTTCGCTCATGGCTGGCTCACTCATCGGCTGGCTGCGGAATCAACCCTGTATTGTCCGGTTTCGCCGGTAACGGGGCAAATGGGTGTTTGAAACGTGCGCGAGGCCCCGTCAAGGGTTGCGCGATCTTCACCTGTCGCGTTCATAATCGGCCCAAGCGCAAGGAGAGTTCATGAACACAATGCCGCCGGTCGCCGATGTCGACATGCGCCGCGCCACCCTGCTGCAGATCCTGCACTGGCTTGCCATAGGACGGGTCCAGCCCCAGTCCCTTTCGGACGTGTACCAGGGCGCCATGGAGCGCCTCAACCCGCGGCTCAACGCCTATGTGGATTTCAGCGTCTCGCTGATCCAGGAGCAGGCGCTGGCCGCGGACCGCAGGCGCCGCGATGGCGTGATCGGCCGCCTGGATGGCATGCCGCTGGCCATCAAGGACAATTTCGACGTGGCCGGCGTACCCACGCGCGCCGGCATGCGTCGGCGCACGATCGTTCCTGAACAGGACGCCCACGTCGTCGCCCGGCTGCGTGCCTCGGGTGCCGTGTTGCTGGGCAAGACGAACATGGACGAAGGCGCGCTCGGCCTCGCCACGAACAATCCGTTCCATGGCGCAACGCACAATCCGCACCGCCTCGGTTACACCGCGGGCGGTTCGTCGGGTGGCGCGGCGGCGGCCGTCGCCGCCGGCCTCGCCGTGGCTGCCATCGGTTCGGATACGCTGGGCTCGGTACGCGTGCCGGCGAGCTATTGCGGCGTCTATGCGCTGAAACCCACGCACGGCGAGATCTCGGCCCGCGGGCTCGTCCCCGCGGCGCGGCGCCTCGACGCGGTGGGATTGCTGGCGCGCGGCGTGGACGATCTCACCGTCCTGCTGCAGACGCTAGCCGGCTACGACGCGGACGACGCGCGTTCGCGCCGCCGCCGCGTTGCCTTCTCGCCACCGGACTGGGAGCCCGGCAATCTCCGTGCCGGCTTCCTGCCCGACCTGGCGGCGGTGGGCGTGGAGAAGGACGTCATCGACGTATTCGAGGACGCCCTGTCGAAGCTGAAGGGTGAATTGGGCGAGCGCCGCACGGTCGATTTTTCCGATTGGGACTTCGCCCGGACCCGCCGCGCCGGCCTGCTGCTGATGGAAGCGGAGATGCTCAACACGTTCGCCGCCGAACTTGCCGACGAGGCGTATCCGGTTTCCCCCGGATTCCGCCACATGGTCGATTTCGCGAGCAGGAAATCGGCGGCCGATTACGCCGCCGCCGATCTGGTCCTCGATGCGGCCACCTTGAAGATGCGTCGCCTCTTCGCACAGGTGGACGTGCTGGTCCTCCCGACGACGCCGCAGGGCGCGTTCCCCCTGGATGGCCCGGTGCCGTCGTCGCAGGCGGATCTATGCGGCTTCGCCAGCCTTGCCGGTTGCCCGGCCGTCAGCATCCCGATGGGAACGCTGCCCAACGGCATGCCCATCGGCTTGCAGCTGGTCGGCGCCCGCGGGTCGGACCTGCGCCTTCTCGAACTCGCCGGCGTCTGTGCGTCGTCGCTCGACGCCGAACCCGCCTATCCGGTGGAGCCCGTCTGAGCGGCGACTGGTCCCGGATCGACCTTCCCGGTGCGGACGTGACCTTCGCGCCGCACTGGCTGGAGCGCGGGGAAGCCGACCGCCTGCTGGCGGATCTGCGCGATGGCTTGCCGTGGGAAGTCCATCGCATCCGGATGTTCGGCCGCCTGGTGGATTCGCCCCGGCTCAGTGCATGGATAGGCGACGAGGACGCGGCGTATCGCTATTCGGGCACGCGCTTCGTGCCGCATCCATGGACGACCGTACTGCTGGCGCTGCGCGATCGCGTGGCCGACGCCTGTGGCGTCGCGTTCAACAGCGTACTCGCGAACCTCTATCGCGACGGTACCGATCGCATGGGCTGGCATAGCGACGACGAGGCGGAGCTGGGGCCGGAGCCGCTGATAGCTTCCTTGAGCCTCGGTGCGGAACGCACGTTCCGGTTCCGCGCGAAAGCGGGAGGAGAGCCGGTGGCAGTCGAGCTGGGGCACGGCAGCCTGCTGCGCATGGCCGGCGCGACACAGCGTCTTTACAAGCACGAACTGCCGGCGAGGAAGCGCGTAAGCGGGCCACGCATCAACCTGACCTTCCGGAGGATCACGGTCTGATCGCATCCTGCAGGAGCCGCTACAGCGGCGAGGAAACCTCGCGACGGTGTCGCAAGATTGCCTTCGCCGCTGTAGCGGCTCCTGCACTTCGCAGATCAACGCGCGGGAGCGGTCTGCACCGTCCACCCCACGACCTCGGTTGTCACCTTGTCCATCGCCCGTCCGAACGCCTCCACCACCTGCGGCACTTCCTTGCCATCCACGGCCTCGTGCACCTCGAAGCGGCGGCTGCCGACGATGCGGTGCTTGTGCGTATCGGCGAGGACGGCGTCGTAGCGAACGACCACCTCCGGCTTGCCTGCGACGTATTCGGTCTGGAAGGCGCCGAGCTTGCCGCCCAGTTCGTAATCTGCCGCGAGGTCGCTGTCGTCGGTGCTGAGCGCGGACACGCGTCCGCTGTCGCGGAAGCCGTCGGCCAGCCGGTCTCGAAACAACTTCGGCATCGTGTCGGCCCAGCGGGCGCCGGCGTAGACCGTGATGGTGTTCGCCTCCGGCACCACGGCGATACGCGAGTTCTCCAGGGCGCGCGGCGCGTTCGGTGCGGCCACACGCAAGGCCCAGTTCACGGGAGCCGCCGCCCTGGGGCGCGCGCCCGGTGCCGCGGGCAACGTATAAATGCGCGGCGTCTCCGCCTTCGGCAGGATGGAGCATGCCGACAGCAGCGCGAGGAAGAGCGGGGCGGCGAGGCGGGCGCGGCTCATGGGGTGAACTCCTTGGTGTTTTCTCGGCCGAACAGGTAGCCGCTGGGATTCTCGTCGAGCCGGCGGGTGATCGAGCGCAGGGAACCGAGCGTGTCGCGCAGTTCGTGCAGGGCCGGTCCGAGCTGCCCGAGGCTGGCGGCGCCGCCGCTGATCGCATCGTTGTTGTCGTTCAGCAGGCGGTCGATCGTCGCCATGGAATGTTCCAGCGAGGCCATGGCCCGCTGCGCGCTTTCGAGCGTGGCCTTGCCCTGGCCCTCGACGAGGCCGTTCGCGTTGTGCACGAGCGCGCGGCTCTCGGCGAGGGTTTCGTTCGCCTGCCGCGTGGTCGTGGCCAGCTCCTTGATCAGCGAACGGATATCCTCGCGCTCGTCGGCGATCACGCCGGTGGTCTTCTCCAGGTGGTCGAGCGTGCGTTCGATGGCGTGCACGTTCTCTTTCGACAACAGCTGGCTGGCCCTTGCCGCGGCCTGGTTGATGTTGGTGATGAGGTCCTCGCCGTTGGACAGGATGCGCGAGAGGGGGGACGGGTCGGCGACGATCACCGGCACCTCCCCGTCGCGGCCGACGAGTAGCGCGCTGCCGGGCGAGCCGCCGGAGAGCTGGATGATGGCCACGCCCGTCACGCCGGTGAGCGCGAGCTTGGCGTGGGTGTCCTTGCGCAGCGGCGTGTCTCCCTCCACACGGATGCGGGCGAGCACGCGCCGCGGGTCTTCGGGGTCCAGGCGCAGTTGCATCACGTCGCCGAGGCGGATGCCGTTGTACTGCACCGCGCCGCCGCGGGAGAGGCCGGTGACGGCCTCGTTGAACACCACGTCGTAGTAGTTCCATTCCTGGTCGGAATGCGCCTTGGCGAGCCACACGCCGAAGCCGAGGCCAAAGAGCACGACGAGGACGGTGAACAGTCCTATGAGGATGTGATGGGCGCGCGTTTCCATGGTCTTCAGCCTCGGTGGGCGGCGAGGGTGGCCGCGCGGCCGCGCGGTCCGTTGAAATAAGCCTGCACCCACGGATCGTCCGTACGCGCCACCTCGTCGATGGGCGCGGCGGCGAGCACGCGATGCTGCGAGAGGACGGCGACGCGATCGCAGGTGGAGTACAAGGTGTCGAGGTCGTGGGTCACGAGGAACACGGTGAGGCCCAGCGCGTTGCGCAGGGTGACGATGAGGCTGTCGAACGCGGCGGCGCTGATCGGATCAAGGCCGGCGGTGGGCTCGTCGAGGAACAGGATTTCCGGGTCCAGTGCGAGCGCGCGGGCCAGCGCCGCGCGCTTGATCATGCCGCCGGACAGCTGCGAAGGCGGCTTGCGGCCGGCATCCACCGGCAGGCCCGCCAGCGCCAGTTTCACGCCTGCCAGCCGTTGCGCGTCCATGCGGGGCAGGCCGGCGTGCTCCACCAGCGGCAAGGCCACGTTCTCGGCCACCGTCAGCGAGGAGAACAGCGCGCCGCTCTGGAAGAGCACGCCGAAACGGCGCTCCACCCGGGAGCGGCGTTCGGCGGGCAGGGAAAGCAGATTCTCCCCGAACACGCGCACCTCGCCCGCGAGGGGCCGCACCAGCCCGACGATGGTCCGCAGCAGCACCGACTTGCCGGTGCCCGAGCCGCCGACGATGCCGATGATCTCGCCGCGGTAGACGTCGAGGTCCAGGTTGTCGTGGACGGTCTGGGTGCCGAAACGGTTGACCAGGCCGCGCACTTCGATGACGGTCTCGCGTTCGGTCACCAGCCCATCTCCATATAGAAGAGGGCGGCGAGCGCGTCGAGCAGGATCACCACGAAGATCGACTGCACCACCGCCGAGGTGGTGTGCTCGCCCACGGATTGCGCGCTGCCCGAGACCTTGAAGCCCTCCATGCAGCCGATCACCGCGATCATGAAAGCGAACACCGGCGCCTTCGCCATGCCGACGAGGAACTGGGTAAGCGACATGTCGGCCTGGAACATCGCGAGGAACATCGACGGCGACATCTTGAGCACCGCCATGCAGACCACCGCCCCGCCGACGATGCCGGCGATCATCGCCAGGAAGGTGAGCAGGGGCAGGGCGATCAGCAGGGCGAGCACGCGGGGCAGCACCAGCAGTTCCACCGGGTCCAGGCCCAGCGTGCGGATGGCGTCGATTTCCTCGCGCGACTTCATCGAGCCGATCTGTGCCGTGAAGGCGCTGGCCGTGCGTCCGGCCAGGAGGATGGCGGTGAGCAGCACGCCGAACTCGCGAAGGAAGGCGAAGCCGATCAGGTCCACCGTGAACAGGCTGGCACCGTAGCTCGCCAGCGCGGTGGAACCGAGGAAGGCCACCACGCAGCCGACCATGAAGGAGAGCAGCGCGAGGATCGGCACGGCGTCGAGGCCGGTCTGCTCGATGTGCGACACCAGCGAGGTCACCCGCCAGCGGTTGGGCCGCCAGGCCGTCGTCATGAATCCCTGCAGGGTGATGCCGATGAAGGCCAGGAGCTTCGCCGTCTGTTTCCAGAACGATGCCATGGCCTTGCCGATACGCTCGAGCAGGACGACGAACCCGGCGTCCCGGGGACGCTTCACGCCGGTGCAGTAGGTATCGATCGCGTCGCCCACCGTTTTCAGGAGGGCCCGCCGGGCCGGCGGCAACGCTTCGTCCTGGGCAAGGGCCTGGGTGCGCGAACTTCCCAGCAGCTCGGCGATGACGAAGGCGCCCGAGGTGTCCATCGCCCCGAGCCGCTCGATGTCGATCGCGACGGCGGCGTCGATCGAGCCGGCCAGTTCGAGAGCCCGCCGCTGCAGCGCCGGGTAATGGGGCAGCGTCCAGTCGCCGGCCAGCGCCAGCCGTGCGCCGGCCGCGTCGCGGGTCAAGGTTGCCGAGCCGGGGAGGGAAGCCGTCGCCATGGAGGGGAAGGCTAGCAGGACTCGGTGCCGCCTTGTCTTGGCCCACGTTGGCCTTCCGGGCCCCGCGGCCCGATAATGGGAGGCTGTTCCCGCCGCCCACCCCAAGCAAGGTACGCCGATGACCGACAAGACCGAACTCAACGCCACCCACCGCGAGCTGGGTGCCCGCATGGTCGATTTCGGGGGCTGGGACATGCCGATCGCCTACGGTTCGCAGATCGAGGAGCACCACGCCGTTCGCAAGGACGCCGGCATGTTCGACGTGTCGCACATGACCGTGGTGGACCTCGACGGCGCGCGCACGCGGGAGTTCCTCCGCAAGCTGGTCGCCAACAACGTCGACAAGCTCGTGAAGCCGGGCAAGGCCCTCTACACCTGCATGCTCGACGAGAACGGCGGTGTGGTCGACGACCTCATCGTCTACTTCCTCCGCGAGGACTTCTTCCGGCTGGTCGTGAACGCCGCCACGCGGGCGAAGGACCTGGCCTGGATCGCAAAGCAGGCCGCCGCCTTCGGCGTCGCCGTCCGCGAGCGCCCGGAGTTCGGCATGATCGCCGTGCAGGGCCCCAACGCACGCGAGAAGCTGATCGGCCTGCTTCCCGAGGACGTACGCGAGAAGGCGCGCAAGCTGGGCAAGTTCGCCGCCATCGAGGTCGAAGGCCCGAACGGCATGCCGCTGTTCCTGGCCCGTACCGGCTATACCGGCGAAGACGGTTTCGAGGTGGTGGTGCCCAACGCCCGCGTGGTGGAACTGTGGAACCTGCTCCACGCCGCGGGCGTGGCGCCGGCTGGGCTGGGCGCGCGCGACACGCTGCGCCTCGAGGCCGGCATGAACCTCTATGGCCAGGACATGGACGAGACGGTCACCCCATGGGAAGCCGCGCTCGCCTGGACGATCTCCCTCGACGAGGGGCGCGATTTCATCGGGCGCGCGGCGCTCGAGAAGCAGAAGGCGTCGGGTGTACCGCGGTCCATGGTCGGCCTGGTGATGGACGACAAGGGCGTGCTGCGCCATGGCCAGAAGGTGATCACGGCCGCCGGCGACGGCGAGATCCTGTCCGGCGGCTTCGCGCCCACGCTGGGTAAATCGATCGCTTTCGCGCGCGTGCCCGCCGGAGAACTGGGCGAGGTTCGCGTGGACATCCGTGGCCGCGAAGTGCCGGTGCGCGTGGTGAAGTTCCCCTTCGTCCGCGACGGCGAGCCGATGCCGGGCATCGTCGACTGACGAAGACATTTCATTCGGCGTGAAAAGGGGCGGCTCGGGCCGCCCCCTCCTTTTTGCGTCAGGGATTCTTCGCGGCGACCTTCCCGGTTTCGGTCTTGTCCACGAACGTCTTGAAGGAGCCGCCTGCGGCGACGTAGGGCCTGATGCCGATCTGCGCCCAGCCACGCGCACCGACCAGGGGGTTCTCGCGGGTGAAGTGGCTGCCGCGTTCGATCACGTAGAAGGAGTCGATGTAGTCCGCCGAGTTCTCGAACCATTTTCCGGGCAGGACCTTGATGATCTCGTTCGCGATCTTGGTGACTCCGGCAACGATGAGCGCGGGCGGTGCCGTCGGCGCGACGAGCAGCGACAGATCCCCGACCGCGCCGACGACGGTGGTGACCATCTCCTTGAAGTTGGTGTCGCCATCGTCCTCGAAGAGCTGGACGTTGACATAGTTGGCACCGAAGTTCCGCCAGGTGATCAGGTCCTGGCGCGGGTTGTACCAACGCTTGTCGTGGTCCAGCCAGGGCAGGTCGACGCTGACGATCTCGGCCTTGCCCTCGGGGCCCACGCCGGAGACGACGGCGAAGATATCGGCGTCGAGCGCCGTGATCGGCTCGCGGTCGTCGGTGAGGTAGATGTCCGTGAGGATCGTGAGGTCCTCCTGGCCGTCCGCGCCTTTGGCCGTCGCCCGCCGTGTGCCCGACTGGAAGCCTTCGCGGCGCATGGCATCGTTCATGACCCGCACGCCCGCACCCGTCGCCGCGTTGTTCTTCGACTCCACGAGGAGCATCGGCACGTCGGGTGCCGCGTCGGCCGGGTAACGATGCTCGGTGCCGGATGGATCGTAGGCCACGAGATCCTTCTGACCGGTCGCCTCGTTCTTCACGAACGTGCCGGTCCAGGTTTGGCGGATGCTTGCCGGCGGCCGGTCGCCCGGGCCCGACACGCGCAGGTCGACCAGCGCGTCGAGGGCACCGTCGAGGCCACGCAGGTGGATGGCCTGCCTGTCGAGGTCGTGGAGCGTGTCGCTGACATCCTGCCTGGCCTTCGCGTTGCCCGAGGTGTACTCGACCAGTACGTCGTTGAGCATGGCCTTGTTCTTGCTCAGCTGCCCGCGCAGTGCCTTGTCGAAGCCCGGGTCGTTGACGAGGGAGGCGACGTTTCGCGCGATCTCCCGACGGGCTTCGGCGACCGAGGCGACGTCCGCGGCCATCAGCGGGGAGGCGAAGGCGGCCGCCAGGGCGGCGCCGATCAGTGTGATCGTGAGGATCCGTTTCATGTGATGTTCCTTGATGGGGTGTGGGTACCGGGCAGGTCTCTAGGGGGGAAGGCTTGCCCTGGATGCGGGATCGAACCGAAGCCGCGTCATCAAGTTAGAAGCAGCGCCCGAGACGCGCAGCAGGCGCATGCGCATGTTCGTGTGGGGAAATCGCACGATGCCTGGCCGGCGAACCAGGTGGGCCGCCGTCCGCCCATTCGCCACGGAGGCTTCTCCATGGCGCGCTTACCGGTACAATCGGTCCATCCTTGCATCCCGTACCGAGACAACGAGGCCCGACCCATGAGCAACATCCCCGGCGATCTGAAATTTGCTAAGTCCCACGAGTGGGTCCGCGTCGAGGACGACGGCACCGCCACCGTCGGCATCTCCGATCACGCGCAGTCGTCGCTGGGCGACCTGGTCTACGTCGAACTGCCGGAAGTGGGCAGCTCGGTGCAGGCCGGCAACGGCACCGCCGTCGTCGAGTCCGTGAAGGCTGCCTCGGATATCTATGCGCCGGTTTCGGGCGAGGTGATCGCGGTGAACGAACAGCTCAACGACAAACCGGAAACGATCAACGAGGACGCTTATGGCGACGGCTGGATCTTCAAGCTGAAGATCTCCGACAAGACCGAACTCGAGAATCTGCTCTCGCCCGACGGGTACGCCGAGGTCGTCGAAAACGAAGATCACTGATCCCCTTCGGCAAGCTTCAACCGATGCCGGTCGTCCTCGACCGGCATTTTTTTTGCCCGGAGGGGGTGGGGAGGGAAATTTTTTTTGCCCCTCAGTCGAACTTCGTTCATCCCCGGATCGACCTCCTTCGGTGCCTCCCGGCCTGCGATCGAGATGTGGCGGCGCGCGTCGGCGCGCGTCGCGTTCGTTTTTTTTCGGGAACGAAAAATGCCTTTATTTATGATGTTTACTGAACCCATTCGACGGTCGCCTGTATTTTGTCGCGACACCGGAAACGGTGCGGGCTTGGTCGCGAATGCGTTCAAACATCCCTCCCGAGGTCCGTCGAATCCGTCGCTCGCTGTCCGCAAGGTCTTCAATTTAGTGCCAAAATTTATTGACAGCGGAAATGTTCAGGAATAGCTTTTGCGTCAATTGACGGGGAACCCGGAATGGAAACAGGAAAATTCATCAGGCCGTATGTGGAGCATGGTTCCAAAGCAGGGTCGGTTCGCAAGATCACAGTCTCGATTCCGCTGCATGTGCTCCGCCTGCTTTCCGATGAACGTACTCGCCGCCAGGTGAACAATTTGAGGCACGCTACGAACAGCGACCTGCTGGTCGAAGCGTTCCTCCACGCTTTTACTGGGCAACCACTGCCAACTGATGAGGAGCTGAGACGAACCATGGCCACTGCCAAGAAATCCACTGCCAAGAAATCCGCCCGCAAGGCGTCCAAGAAGTCGACCGTGAAGAAGACGGCCGCCCGCAAGTCGCCGGCCAAGAAGGCATCGACCCGCAAGGTCGCTACCCGCAAGGCCGCTACCCGCAAGTCGCCGGCGAAGAAGGCTGCCGCGAAGAAGAGCGTCCGCAAGGCTTCCACCCGTAAGGTCGCCGCCAAGAAGGCGGTGAAGAAGGCCGTCCGTAAGGCCCCCGCCAAGAAGACCGCGCGCAAGGCTTCGCCGCGCAAGGCTGCTTCGAAGAAGGTCGCCGCCGCCAAGGTGGTTCGCGCGACCAAGGCCGCCAAGGCCAAGTAAGCGTCACCTCCAATAAGAAAGTACGTTTTGCGAATTAGCTCCCCGCGGTGCCCAGCGCGGGGAGTCACTTCGAAGACTTGACCCCGGCCTTGCCGGGGTCGTTCGTTTCGGGGGCGGGAAAAGCTCCTAGGGCGGCGAACTGGATTCACGCGGCCATTACGGTTACCTTGTCGCCACATCGCGCTGCGGGGGACGGGGGGTCTTCCGCGTCAAGCCATCTGGGGGCGCGCGCCAGCGGAGTCCGTTCCGAACCGCCATGGATAACCGTCATCGCCTTTCTTCGCGCTGCCTTGAGCGTGGCGCCGTCAATCCCGTGACCCTCGCCGTCGTCGTCATCGTGGTGGCTCTCGCCATCGCGGCGTGGTTCCTGATCTTCAAGCCTTACCGCGACGCGGCCGCCGGGATGACACCCGGAACCCCATCGGCGCAGAAGGCCACCGCGTCGCGCGAGGCCCCGCCGGCCAACGTCGATGCCCTCAGCGTCGACCAGCTGCTGGCCGAGGCGCGCACCGCGATGAACGACCAGCGCCTGGTCGCGCCGGCCGGCAACAACGCCTTCGAGTTCTACATGAAGGTGTTGCAGAAGCAGCCGGGCAACCAGGTGGCCGCCGACGCCCTTCGCGAGACGTTCTCCTATGGCGCGGCCGCCACGGAGCAGACGATCAACCAGCGTGAGTTCACCGAGGCACAGCGCGAGATCGACCTGCTCGCCAAGGCGGATCCGGAAAACTACACGCTGACCATCCTGCGCTCGAAGCTCGACGCGCAGCGCAAGACCCTGGATCGCGAACAGCAGCAGGCGCTGGACGCGCAGAAGGCCCAGCAGCTCGCACAGCAGAACGCGGCGGCGGCAGCGAAGCAGCAGGCAGAGCAGGCTGCCGAGGCGCAGCGCCTGCAGGCGGCGAAGGAACAGGCGGCGCCTGCAGGCGCTGCCCAGCAGCCGGCCGCGGCAGCCGAACGTCCCGCGGCGCCCGCGGCCCGGCAGGCGGCTCCGCAGGCCGATGCGATCAGCGACGCGGTGCTCATCCGCCAGGTCAGCCCTCGCTATCCGACCGCGGCGATGCGCGCGAACCAGGAAGGCTGGGTGGACGTGGAACTCACCGTGGGCACCGACGGCACGGTGGGGAACGTGACGGTGGTCGATTCGCAGCCCAAGCATGTCTTCGACCGCTCCGCGATCGACGCCGTCAGCCGTTGGGAATACAAGCCGGCCACGCGCAACGGCGAACCCATGGCGGTGACCCTGCGGCGACGGTTGCAGTTCAACCTCGGCAGGTAAGACGACAACGGCCCCGCAAGGGGCCGTTTCTTTTCCAGTGCTGCGCGAGGCACTGTGGGAGCCGGCTATGCCGGCGATCCCGCGGCAGCGGGCAATCTTCCGCGGGCACCCATCGCCGCTGAAGCGGCTCCCAGAGGTGAGGCCGGTCAGGGTTTCTTCGTTTTCTTCGAGGCGGTCTTCTTCTGGGTCGCCGCCTTGCCCTTGGCCTTCTTCATGGGAGCGGACTTCGCCTTCGCCACCGGCGCGGAGCGCGCCGACCCGTCCACCCCCGCCCAGTCGACATGCGGCAGGCCCAGGAGGCTGTCGAACACCATCGGCATCAGCCCGGCGGGCATGGGCCCGGCGGCGTTCCACATCGTCACCACGCCGGCGTGGTACTTGGGGAAGAACCCGATCATGGTGCGGTAACCCGACACCGCGCCGGCGTGGTAGATCAGGTCTTCGTTGGCGTACTTGAACACGCGCCAGCCCAGCGCGTAATGCGCATCGGTGAGGCGCGCGCGCCGCCACGGCTGCGAGCGTTCCTCCGAGGGTGTCGCCACCTCCGGCGCGTGCAGCACGTCGAGCAGGGGCGTGGGCAGCACGTCGGGGCGTCCGCCCATCTGCGCCATCAACCACTGTTCCATGTCGCGCAGGCTCGCGTTCACGCCGGCCGCGGGGGCAACGCGGTAGTAGCTGTCGTTGGGCTCGTAGGGAATCCAGTGGTGCGGACTGCCGCGGTGCGGCCGCGCCCAGCTCTTGCTCGACTCGAGGGCGTCGCGGCCGTAGCTCGCGGTGGTCATGCCCAGCGGCGTGAAGATGCGACGCTCCACCTGGCGGAAGAAATAGTCGCCGGTCTCGGCGAAGATCACGTCGCCGATCATGCTGAAGGCGACGTTCTGGTAGCCGTAGCAGGCGCCGACCTTGCACGACATGTCGACTTCGTCGAGTTTGCGCACCAGCTCTTCGTACGGGGCGTCGGCTTCGAGCAGGGCGTCGTACGTGTTGCGCGGCAGGCCGAGGCGCTGACCCAGGATGTCGCGCACGGTGGCCTGCTGGGCCGCCTGCATGTCCTTGAGCTTGAAGTAGGGAATGGTGTCGATCAGCCTGGTGTCCCAGCTGAGGAACCCGGCGCGCACGAGCACGGCGGTGACGCCGGTGGCGAACGCCTTCGACAGGGAGGCCAGGCGGAACACCGTCTCCGGCGTCGCGGGCTCCTTCGTCTTCGCGTTGGCGTAGCCGATGGCGCGCTCGTACACGACCTTGTCGTCGACGACGATGGCGGTGACGACGGCCGGCGCGGCATCGCGCGCCTCGATGGCGTCGAGCCAGCGCTTGTAGTTCTCGACGGTTTCCTTCACCCGTGCGGCGGGCAGCCTGGCCGCGCTCGGATCGACGTGGACGACGGGCGGTTTCTGTGGATTGTTCTGTGGGGCGACGGCGAGCGCCGGGGCAGCGGCGATGGCGCACGCGAGCGAGCAGACAAGCAGGGACGTGGAACGAAACGACATGAGCAGACGCCACGGATTGGGATGCACCGGAAACCCCCCGGTTTCAGGCATTGTCTTTTACTTCCCGCCTCGCGACAACGGAGGCGTCTTGACGACCCTGAACGGAATGCGACGCCATGCTAGGCTTCGCACGCCGCCCCCACCGGACATCCGGCCATCGTGAACCTGCGATCGAACGCTGCCCGCAGCCGGGGAACGACCCTCGCGCTGTCCGTCATCTCCTTTTTCCTGATATTGACCTCCTATTACGTCCTGCGGCCCGTGCGCGACCAGCTCGTCGGCGCCGCCGGATCGTCGTCGCTGCCGATGTTCTACGCCATCGTCTTCGTGGTGATGCTGGCGCTGACCCCGGTGTTCGGTTGGTTGGTGGCGCGCTTCCCGCGCAGGAAGGTGCTCACGGGCAGCTACCTTTCCTTCGTCGTCTGCCTGGTCGCGTTCGTGCCGGCCTTCGTGGCGCAGGACCGGATCGGGGCGGTCGCCCTCGGGCGGGTGTTCTTCGTCTGGGTGAGCGTCTTCAACCTGTTCGTGGTGTCGCTCTTCTGGAGCTTCATGGCGGACGTGTACCGCAGCGCGCAGGCCCGGCTCGTGTTCCCCTTCATCGCCTTCGGCGGCATGGCGGGCGCGCTGGTCGGCCCGTTGCTCACCCGGTTGCTCGTCGTGCGTCTCGGCGTGCCGGCGATGCTCGTGGTGTCGGCGATCGCCCTGTTGCTGGCGCTCGGCGCTCTGCTGGCGTTGTTCACGCAGGAGGACGCAAGGGATGGCGGTGGCGCCGCTCCCTTGGGCGGTTCGATCGTCGAGGGCGCGAAGGCGGCATTCGCGCAGCCGTTCCTGCGCTACATGACCCTGCTGATGCTGCTGAGCGACGGCATCGCTACCATGGCGTATGCACTGATGGCCGATTACACGAAGACCCATTTCGTGGACAACGCCGCGCGCACCGCCTTCTATGCCAACCTCGACCTGTGGATCAACGGCCTCGGGGCGTTCCTGCAGCTGACCTTGACGCCGCTCCTGATGCGCGGCCTCGGCACCCTGTGGGCGCTGGTGCTTCCGTCGGTGGTGAACCTCGCGCTGCTGGTCTGGCTGGCGGCGCACGGACCCGGCGATGCGGTGCTGTTCGGCGTCGCGGTGCCCCTGATCGCCATCGTGCAGGTGGCCACGCGCGGCCTGACCTTCGGTATGTCCAAGCCCGCCGTCGACGCGCTGTACACGCGTATGCCGCGCGAGGCGCGCTACAAGGGCAAGAACTTCATCGAGACGGCGGTATGGCGTTTCGGCGACCTGCTGGTCACCGGTGGCCTGCAGGGCCTGCGTGCCGTCGGTGTGGGCATTGCCGGCATCGGCCTGATCTGCGCGGGGCTCGCGGCCCTCGCCATCGAGGTGGCGAGGCGCGCCGCCACGTCGCCGGATCTTGCGCCGGAATCGAAGGATGCCGCGGGCGACGATCAGCCGACGATGTAGCTCTCGAGCTGGCTGATCGTTTCCTTCTGCTCGGAGATCGTCGCTTTCACGAGGTCGCCGATCGAGACGATGCCGACGACACGCCCGCCATCGAGCACGGGCAGGTGGCGCAGGCGGTTGTCGGTGCACAGCCGCATGCATTCGTCCACAGTGGCATCGGGCGCGATCGTGACGACGCTGTCCGTCATGATCTCCGCAACCGGCGTGTCCCGCGACGTGCGATCCTTGAGGATCACCTTGCGGGCGTAATCGCGCTCGGAAATGATGCCGACCAGTTGGTCGCCGCGGATCACGGCCAGGGCGCCGACGTTCTTCTCGGCCATCTGCTCGAGGGCCTCGTAGACCGCCGCGTCGGGTGCGACCGCATAGACGGCACTGCCCTTGGCTGCAAGGAGATGCTTGACCTGCTGCATGCTCGACTCCCGGGATGGGCGCGGCCCGCCGCCGCGGTGGGATCAGTCTACTCTCGCGGCGCGGCGGTGGGGTCACGATGAGATGAAAGGCGACCGTGCAACCATTGCGCGCGGGTGAAGCGGTAAACCGGGCCGGCCCAGCGCTTGAGCGGTTTCTTGACGTTCCACGCCGCCCACTGCCGCAGCCGGGCACCGCCCCCGGCGGCGAGCGCCACCGCCGTCCCCGGCGCCGATTCGCGGAGCAGCGCGTACCGTCCCAGGATCGCGCACGAGCCGGTGTGCCATGCGCGCGTGGTGGGTTCCGAGGTGAACAGGGTGCGTATGCCCGCGGCCTCGGCGGCGCTCCGCACCGAGGGGGACATGAAGCCGCCGGGGACCGAGGCGGCGTGCACCGGCTCGCCGAGCAGCTGCTCGAGGATGTCGACGCTGCGCCGCCACTCCTCGTGCAGCGCACGGGCGTCGAGTCGGGCGATGTTCGCGGGATGCGTGTGCGAGTGGCTGCCTATCAGGTGGCCGTCCCGGCGCAGCTCGAGCAGGTCCCGCGCGCCGACGAATCCGGGCGTGCCGATGCGGCTCGTAGTGATGAAGAAACAGCCGCGGACACCCCTCCGCGACATGATCTTGCCGACGGCGGAAGCGCTCGCGCCGCCGTCGTCGAAGGTCAGCAGGCAGCCTTCGCGGCCTCCCGCCGCCACGGCGTCGGGTTCGGCGAATGCCACGCCGGCCGCGAGCAGGGCGTCCAGGTGAGCGTGGAAGTTCGCGGCATCGAGCTTGTAATGGGCCGCCGCGCTGCCGGCAAAGCCGCTCTCGTCCCAGCGGCCGCCGGACACCACGTCGTGGTACATGAGCGTGGCCAGGCTCATGGCGCCGGCTCCGCGGCGGGCCGCGCCGCCGCGACGGATCGTTTCCAGCGGAGGTAGCGAGTGAGCCAGGGCTGGCCCCACGCGCCGCTGCGCCGTCCGGTCAGATCCACGGGCCGGGCGCGCCCGCCGGCGACCTCCCGGATACGCTGAGCCAGCGCGTCGAGGTTTTCGAGGACCATGCGGTATTGCACCCGCACATGCGATTCGCGCGCCTCGTCGAAGGGGTACGTGAAATAGCCATAGATCGGCCCCGTGTCGACGCCGGCGTCGATGCGCAGCAGGGTGAGCCCCACGCGGTCGAGGTCCCGCTCCGCCAGGGCCCAGAAACAGCCGTGGGCATTCCGGTACTCCGGGCAGATGCCGGGGTGCATGACCAGGCTGCCGTGTCGCGGTATGCGGTAGATCCGGCGCGTCAGGAGCTGCTTGCTCCGGGCGATCATCACATCGGGCGCGCGGTCTTTCAGGAACGCGGCGACCTCGGGGGCGTTCGCGCTGGACACGCGAAGCTCGGGCACACCGGGTGCTTCGCCGAAACGGGTGCGGAGAGTCGCCAGGCTTTCGTCCAGCCAGGCGCGGTCGGCGGCCGCGAGCCGGAGCGTGTAGTACAGGCGCATCGCGAGCACGTCCAGGAAGCGCAACGGGCCAACGCGGCGGAACTCGCGGCGGACGCGCGCGCGCTTCTGTGTGCCGGTTTCCTCGATCAGCACGATGCCGGCGAGGTCCGAGAACGAGGCCAGCCACGCGGCGAGACCCCGGCGGTCGAAAGCGTCTTCCGCGTGGCACATCAGGACGGTGCGCATGGATCGCTGTTCCCCGGTCAGGCTGGCGGCCCCCACCGCGCGTCGACCGTAGTTTAATCCGGGGTACGGGGAGGGGCGCGATCAGCCGAACGCAATAGGCCGCCGTGGCGCGATTCGATGTAGTACAGCGGGCGGCGCTTGGATTCGGCGTAGGTCCGTCCCACGTATTCGCCGATGACGCCGAGCGCCAGCAGCTGCGCGCCCCCGAGGAAGAGGATCACCACCATCAGGGTGGGATAGCCGCGCACCGGGTCGCCCCAGACGAGGGCCTTGAGCAGGACCCAGACGCCATAGAGGAAGGCCAGGGCCGCGGCGGAAACGCCGAGCCAGGTGGCCGCGCGCAACGGCGCGGTCGAGAACGACGTGATGCCTTCCACCGCGAGATTGGTCAGCCGCCAGTAATTCCATTTCGTGGTTCCGGCGTAGCGGGCGTCGCGATAGTAGGTCACGGCCGTCTGGCGGTAGCCGATCCAGGCGAACAGTCCCTTCATGAAGCGCTGTCGTTCGCGCAGTCCGCGCAGGGCTTCCACGGCGCGGCGGGAAAGTAGCCGGAAGTCGCCGGTGTCGCGCGGCAGCGGCGTATCCGACAGCCGTTCCATGAGGCGATAGAAGGCCGCGGAGGTGATTTTCTTCGTCCGCGTTTCGCCGGCGCGCTCGGCACGCGTCGCATAGACCACGTCATGGCCGTCGAGCCAGCGCGCAATGAGTTCCGGGATGAGCTCGGGCGGGTCCTGCAGGTCCGCGTCGATGACGACGACCGCGTCCGCATCGACCGCGTCCAGTCCGGCGGTCATGGCCGCCTCCTTCCCGAAATTGCGCGAGAGGCGCAGTGCCTCCACCCGCGCGTCCTGCGCCGCGATCGCGCCGAGCATCGGCCAGGTGTCGTCGCTGCTGCCGTCGTCGATGTAGACGACTCGCGCCGATGCGTCGATGCCGTCGAGCACCGCGCCAAGGCGGGCGTGGAAGCTGCCGATCACCTGGGCCTCGTTATACGCGGGGACGACGATGGCGAGGGAGAACGACATGGGCAAAGGCTCAGCGAATGCGGCCGGCGACGGGCGCCGGACGGAAGAGGTAGGAAGGGCCGCCGAGTTGCGCGGCCTGCCGGGCGATCCAGGCGGCGCGGCGCTGCACGTAGGGGCTGGGCGCGTCGACGCGGAAGCGGCGCGGATTGGGCAGCACGGCCGCGAGACGCGCGGCCTGGCCGATGTCGAGGCGGTCGGGCGTGGTGTGGAAGAAGACCTCGCTGGCCGCGCCTACGCCGTAGACGCCATCGCCCAGCTCCACGATGTTCATGTAGACCTCGAGGATGCGCCGCTTCGTCCAGAACGTCTCGATCAAGACGGTGAACCAGGCTTCCAGGCCCTTGCGGACGAAGCTGCGCCCGTTCCAGAGGAAGAGGTTCTTGGCCACCTGCTGGCTGATCGTGCTCGCCCCGCGCAGGCGCTTGCCTTCGTCGGCCGCGTCGATGGCGTCCTGGATCGCATCGATGTCGAACCCGTGGTGGTATGGGAATTTCTGATCCTCGCCCGCGATCATCGCGATGCCCACCTGTGGCGAGATGCGCTCCCATGGCACCCAGCGGTGATGGAAGGCGAAGCCGCGCTCACCGCTCACGAGCGCTTCCATGCGGCGCTCCATCATCGTCGCGCTGGTCCAGGGCGGTACGAAGCGCAGCGCGATCACGACAAGGCAGGAGAGCGCCAGCCACGCGAGCAGCAGCAAGCCCAGCAGGCGGGCGATCCGGCGTAGCGGCGAGCGGAGCGTCGGAGTCATGGCGGCGCGATGACGAAGGAAGGCGCAGTATAAGGGCCAGGACGGCGGCAGGCTTGTCGGTGCCCGTGGGCGTCCCCATCTTCCGTCGGATCACCAGGAGACCGCCGTGATTGATTCGATCGTCGAAACCCTTGCGTCCGAAGACGTGCTGCACCGCTTCATGCTCGAGAAAGCGGGTGTGCGCGGCGTGCTGGTGCGCCTCGGCGCCAGCTGGCACGAGATCGCCTCGCGCGCCGACTATCCGGCCACCCTGCGCGACACGCTGGGACAGGCCGTGGCCGCGAGCGCGCTGCTCACGGGCAATATCAAGTTCGAAGGCGCGCTGTCCCTCGAGTTCAAGAGCCAGGGAGCGTTGCGCCTGCTGTTCACCGAGTGCACGGACAAGGGACGCCTTCGCGGCCTTGCCCGCTACGACGCGCAGGCGCTGCCGCCGCGCGTGGAACTCGCGAGCCTGCCGGACGCGATGCTCGCCATCACCATCGGCCATGCGGAGCGCGGCCGTTACCAGGGCGTGGTGCAGCTCGACGACACCGCGTCGATCGGACAGGCGCTGGAGAACTACTTCGAGCGCTCCGAGCAGTTGCCCGCGCGCATCCTGCTCGCCGCGGACGGCGAGCACGCGGTGGGGCTGATGCTCCAGCCGGTGCCGGGCGAGGGCGGACACAGCGCCGCCGAGGACGATGACGATGCCTGGACCCGCGTCGGCCATCTCACCGCGACGCTGAGCGCCAGCGAGATGCTCTCCACGCGCCCCGAGGAACTCCTCTATCGCCTCTATCACGAGGAGACGGTGCGGCTCTACGAGCCGAAGCCGCTCGCTTTCGGGTGCACATGCTCGCAGGAGCGGGTGGAAGGCATGCTGCGCGCGCTGGGCCGCAAGGAAGTGGAGGCCACGCTGAACGATCGCGAGGGCGAGATCGAGGTCATCTGCGAATTCTGCGCGATGCGCTACACCTTCGACCGCGTGGACGCGGAGCGCCTGCTGACCCAGGTCGAGACGCCGCCGGCGCCCTCCACCCTGCAGTAAGACGCCCTTGCCTGTAGGGGCCGCTATAGCGGCGAGAAGCCTACGAAGCCATGAAGCGGATGAGGGAGGTTTCCTCGCCGCTATAGCGGCTCCTGCAGAAATCCGGCGGTTCCGCGGCGACTAGGCGTCCAGCGACAACGGCGAGCCAAGCCACTTGCTGGCCGGAGCCGGCTGCGCGAAGAGGAAGCCCTGGCCGAAGCGGCAGCCGATGCGGCGAAGTGCCCGCATCTGCGATTCGGTCTCGATGCCCTCGGCGATCACCTGCATGCGCAGCGAATCGGCCAGGGCCTGGATGGCGCGGACCACGGCGGTGCTGTGCGCCTCGCTGTCCTCGGCCGGCAGTTCGATCACGAACGAGCGGTCGATCTTCAGCGTCTCGATCGGGTACTGGTGCAGATAGCTCAGCGACGAATAGCCCGTGCCGAAGTCGTCCAGCGCGATGCCCACGCCGTGCCCGCGCAGGTTCTCGAGGATGCGTTTGACCTGCGCCGGATTCTCCAGCAGCGCCCGCTCCGTCACCTCCACGCGGATCGAGCGCGCGGGCACCTTGTGCTCCGCCAGGAGGTCGAGGAGGCGCTGGTCGAGGTCCGGCGAGCGGAAATGGCTGCCCGAGACGTTGATGCTGATGAAGCCGTCGTCACCCACGAGCGCGCGCGCCTGGCGTGTCACCTGTTCGAAGATCTGCCAGTCGATCGCCTCCGAGCAGCCGGTGTCCTCGGCCACGGCGAGGAAGTCGCCCGGCGGCAGCAGCCCGCGCTCGGGATGGCGCCAGCGGAGCAGCGCCTCGTAGCCCACGACGCGTCCGTTCTCCAGCTCGACGATGGGCTGGTAGAACGGCACGAACTCGTTGCGCGTGAGCGCGCGGCGCAGGTCGCCTTCCAGTTCCAGCAGCGACAGCGCCTCGCGGCGCAGGCGGTCGTCGAACACGGCGGCCCGGTGGCGGCCCTCGTCCTTCGCCCGGTACATGGCCGAGTCCGCATCGCGCAGCAGTTCCTCGGGCCGTGTGTAGTCCTGGGTGGGCAGCGCGATACCGATCGATGCGGAGGTGAAGATTTCCTTCGCGCCCAGGCGGAACGGTGTCTGCAGCTGGGCGATGATGCGCTCGGCGATATGGGTGGCCGCGTGCGGATCGACGATGCCCTCGACCAGCACCGCGAACTCGTCGCCGCCCAGGCGGGCCACTACGTCGCGCGTCTTCAGGCAGGCGCGGATACGGCCGCCTACCTGGAACAGCAGGTCGTCGCCCACCAGGTGGCCGACGGAATCGTTGATGACCTTGAAGCGGTCCAGGTCGATGAACAGCACGGCGAACAGTTCGCCGGGGTTCTCGCGGTAGTGGTTCAGCGCCTGCTCCAGCCGTTGCAGCAACAGGGTGCGGTTCGGCAGACCGGTGAGCGAGTCGTGCAGGGTCTCGTACTTGAGCCGGCGTTCCACGCGTTCGCGTTCGGCGATCTGCTCGCGCAGGTCGCGGTTGGCGAGGGCCAGCGCGCGCGTACGCTCGGTGACGCGTCGCTCCAGGCTGGCGTAGGCCTGCTTCAGCGACTCGGTGGTGTACTTGCGCTGCAGCGCGTTGGCGATGTGGTAGCTGACGAAGGTCAGCAGTTCCTGGTCGCGCGCGCTGTAGGTGTGTTCGGGCGTGTAGCTCTGCACGGCGAGCACGCCCATCGACTTCTCGTTCCAGATCAGGGGTACGCCCAGCCAGTGCAGCGATCGCGCGCCGCTGGTGGAAAGCACCTGGTCGCGGTTGAGCCGGTCGATCTCGTCGCGGTCGGCGAGCAGCGCCTTGCCGTTGCGCAGCACGTATTCGGTGAGGCCGCGGCCGAGTTCGCGCGGTTCGCGCACGCCGTCCAGTTCGTCCACCGAATACGGGAAGGTGAGCTTGTTCTGGTCCTCGGAGAGCAGCGCGATGTAGAAGTTGCGCGCGTACAGGAGCCCGCCGATCACGCGATGCACCGCCGCGTAGAAGTTCTCGATGCTGTCGGAGGTGTTGGCGAGTTCCGCGATGCGGAAGAGGGCGGCCTGCAGGCGTTCGCCGCGCTGGCGCTGCAGCACCTGCTGGCGCAGCACGCGGTTGGCCTCGCGCAGCGCGGCCGTGCGCGTGGTGACGCGGCGTTCCAGTTCCTCGTGCGCCTGGCGCCGTTCCAGCGCCGTCTGCACGTGCTGGGCCACGTAGGTGAGCAGGTCGCGGTCGTTCTCGGTGTAGCGCGTGTCGTCGCGGTAGCTCTGCACCACCAGCGCGCCCACCACGTCTTCTCCGCGCTTCATCGGCACGCCGAGCCAGTCGTCGCTGGGCGGGCCGATATTCACGCGCGGGCCCGGGAGGTTCTTTTCCAGCTCGCTGCTGGCGCCCATCATCGAGCGTCCGCTCTGCAGCACGTGCCAGGTCAGGGTGTTCTCGATCGCCTCGATGGCGCGGATGCCTTCCGGGTCCGGGATGTCCTGGTCCTCGGTATCCACGAAATACGGGAAGCGCACCGTGCGGTTCTGCGCGTCGTAAAGGACGATGAAGAAGTTCTCGGCATACATGAGGCTGCCCACGATGCCGTGGAGCGCGCTCATCATGTCCTTCATGTTGTGCTCGGCGCCCGCCTGTTCGGCGATGGCGTAGAGCGCGCGCTGGAGCCGCTCGGCGAGGGCGAGGCGCGAGATGGCTTCGTAAAGGTTTGCGGTCTCGGCGAGCTGGCGCAGCCGCGCGGAGGCCAGGCGGCCGAGCCACGAGAGCATGTCGGCGCAGGTGGCGAGATCGGCGTCGGACACGGCGACTTCGAGGCAGCGTTCGTTCTGCGGATCCACCGCCAGTTCGAGCAGGCCGGGTCGCGCCGGGGTCGCTTCGGCATCCGCGCGCCACGTCACCTGCGCGTCGGCGAGCAGGCAATGGACGAAGGCCTCGCATTCGATGCGCACCGACTCGGCGTCCGCGGCACGGAGCAGCCGTTCGAGCGCATCCTGCAACGGCTCTACCTCGCCGTGACCGGGCGCCTGCAGAGTCGGGCTTTGGGATGGAGCGAAGGTCATCGCCTGACGAGGTTCCGGTCGTGTTTTGGCTGAGTCTATATGCGTTGTCGCGGCCGCGCGATGGGGCGCGGAACGCCCGGTCTCAGGACCTCTGCGCCTAAACGGCGTGTCGCCCCTTAACGGTGGTCAACGGCAGCTGTTTGGATTCCTGAAGAGGCCCTCCCAGGGGTGTTAGTAAAAAGTAAAATGGGATACACTCCTGGCCGTCCCCGATGCAGGCTGAGGGCGGGGCCTCGGGGAATATCAGCCGCTGCCGACAGACTATCCATGCGCAGATCCTTACTCACCATGCTTCTTTTCTTGCCGCTGACCGCGGTGGGACAGGTCGTGCCGGTGGATTCGGACGCGTCGTCGTCGCCCTTCCTGGGCGCCTACGCGGATGTGGGCGGCCAGAAGGATAGCGCCAGCCAGGTCCGGGACGGCCGCACGCTCGGCCTCCAGGCCGACGACCGTGCCGACCAGGCCCGCCCGTTGGCGCTCAACCCGGTCGGGGCCGGTCCCTTCCTTTCCAGCGGTCTCCAGTACGACCTGGGTCCGCGTGTCCAGGCCCATGCCAGCGTCAGCGGCCAGGGCTGGATCAATTCGGTGGAATCGTGCGGGGCCTCGGCGATCAAGAGCGACCGTTGCAGTTCGCCGGGTGCGCCGCCGCGTATCGTCGGCAGCGAAGTGGGCGCAACGTTCCGCGGCACCGGCTACAGCGTGGGCGTCGGCGTCGGTTCCAGCCGCCCGTCCGGTACGGGTGCCGCCTTGCCGCGCGTGCTGCCAGGCCTGGCTACCGCGTCCGGCCTGCCGATCGGCGCATTGTCGTCCAGCACCGAACTCAACGCCCATGGCCGCGTCGACCTGGGCGCGCGCAGCGGCATCGACCTCGGTGCCAGCATCGGCCGTATCCGTCTCCTTCCAGGCAACCTTCTCGGCATCGGCTCGGTCGACCAGAAGGCGTTGAGCTTCGGCGTCGACCGCGGTCCGCTGTCCGGTTCGATCACGGGCCGCACGATGCAGCCCGAAGCCACCACGGTGAACGGGCTGAATCCCGACCGCCGGTGGAGCGCGATCGACCTCGGCGTCACCTGGCGCCTGCCCTGGCGCGGCGAACTGTCGGTCGGCGCGCAGAACGTATGGTCTTCCGGCAACGCGCCGAGCAGTCCCGCGCTTCCCGAGCCGGACCAGTCGCGTACGCCCTATGTGCAATATCACCAGGACCTCTGACCTACCTTGTAGGAGCCGCTATAGCGGCGAGAAGCCCATGGAGTGATGAAGCGGCGAGGTAAATTCCTCTCGCCGCTATAGCGGCTCCTACAGGGTTACTGCGGCTCCCACAATTTAGTTGGCCTCAGCGGCTCATGTTGCGGACCCGCACATCCCCGCTGAACGATTCGACGTGGATGTTGCCTTCGCCGCCGCCGATCGTCGTTTTCAGTTCCTTGCCCGGGCCGTCCTCGCCACTCGAAGCGTTGCCCCAGTCGCTGCGCAGGTCGCCGCTGAAGGTGGATGCTTCGAGGCGTGCGGAGGTGCTGGCGGGCAGCTGGATCTGCACGTCGCCGCTCATCGAGTCGACGTCGATCTTGCCGCCGTCGACGATGCCGCCGTTGACCTGGGTATCGCCCGAGACCGTGCTGAAGTTCGCTTCCTTCCACGGACCGCCGCCGATCGTCATCCGGCCGGACACGGTCTGCGCATCGACCTTGTCGCCCACGCCGGGGGCGGTGATGTCGCCGGAGACGGTCTGCAGGTCGGCGCGGCCGACATGGCCGGCAAGGTCGATAGTGCCGCTGACCGTCTGCATGCTCACGTTCGGCGAGCGCAGGTTGGCGCGGACGCGGCCGCTGACCGATTCCACGTCGATCCGTCCGCCGTCGAGGCCGTCGATGCTGACGGGGGCGCTCACCACGTTGATGTCCACCTCGACGCTCTTGGGGACGCGCACGTTCAGGATGGTGGGCTGCATGCTCGAGTCGTTGCCCCAGCTGAACCAGCGGCCCTTCTTCTCGTCGCCTTCCACGCGGATATCGACATTGCGCTCGTCGCCTTCGAGTTCCAGCGGGCGGGCGCCGTCGCCGAGGGTGCCGGAGACCTGGATCTGGTTCTTGTCCCAGGCGGTGACGGTGACTTCGCCCTTGACGTTCTGGATGCTTATCCGGGCGTTGGGACGGATGTCTTTCGACAGGTTGATCGGCGTGGAGGCGAAGGCCTCGCCGATCGACAGCGCCAGCAGCAGGGGAGTGAGATAGAGCGTCTTCATGGGGAATTTCCTGGCTGTTCGCGATTAGCTGGCTTGCTTGTCGAGGTTGCGCAGACGGTCGCGCTGGCGTTCGGTACGGAGCAGCAGGCGCTGCAGCGCGGCCGAATCGGGGGAATCCTGCATGGCCTGGGTCAGCTCCATGCGCGCGGCGTCGAGTTCCACCGCCGCACCGGTGAGGCGCGGGTCGGAGGGTTTCCACGGCGTCCCGGCGGCGACGTTCTCGCCGCCGCCGGGTGCCGTCAGGTGCAGGCCGATGCCGCCGCCCAGCACCGCCACGCCGGCGATGGCCGCGGCCATCAGCCAGGGGCGTGCCCGGTGCCGGCGCGACGAGGCGGCGGAGGATTCGTCCAGGCGCGCCTCGACGCCGGCCCAGAGGTCGCGGCGCGGCGAGACCGGGCGGTTGAGGGAGCGCATCTGGCGCAGGTAGTCGAGTTCGTTCATGGCTTGTCTCCCAGCGCGCGGCGGAGCAGGCCGCGCGCGCGATGCAACTGCGCTTTCGAGGAACCGACCGCCATCGACAGTTCGACGGCGATCTCCTCGTGTTTCCATCCTTCCACGTCGTGCAGCACGAGGACGGCACGAGCCCGCGGCGGCAATGCCGCGATGGCCTGTTCCAGTTCCTCGCGCTCGAACGCGCGGACGGGATTGTCGGTATCGGTGATGTCGGGAAGCTGTTCGTCGCCGACGATGGTCACCGGATCCGCGTTGCGGGCGCGTATGGACATGAGCGCCACGTTCACCGCGAGGCGGTAGACCCAGGTGCCGAAGGCGCTCTCGAAGCGGAAGCCTTCCAGTTTCTGCCAGGCACGCACGAAGGCTTCCTGGGTGAGGTCCTCGGCCCGGGCGTGGTCGAACGCGGCCAGTCGCAGCACGGCACCGTAGACGCGGTCGGCGTGCCGCCGGTAGAGGGTTTCGAAGGCCTTGCGATCGCCGGCCACTGCCGCGCGCACGATGTCGTCGTCCGACGAGACGGCGGGCAGCTCAGGCTGCATGAAGGAAGTGGCGGCGAGGCATAGGGCGTTCATCTTGCCAGCTTGGATGCCGGCAGGGGACAAACGGTTTAAGGAAGGGCAGGACCCTTGCGGGGCCGGTCCAGTCCGTATGGGAGCCGCTATAGCGGCGAGAAGCCCCACGGAGCGATGAAGCGGCGAGGCAGGTTCCCTCGCCGCTATAGCGGCTCCTACAGGAGGGGCGCGACGATCAGGCCACGCTGGCCTTGGGCCGGGCCACGGCCGCGTCCAGCGCCTTGCTGACGCGCAGGCGCTCGGCCTTCAGCCGTTCCGGCATGCGCTCGCCGAAACCCTCGAGGTACAGGCCGATGGCGCTGAGTTCCTCCTGCCAGCCTTCCACGTCCACGCGGAGCAGTTCGTCCAGCGCGCCGGGGGGCATGTCGAGGCCTTCGACGTTGAGTTCGTCCCTCGCCGGGAGGATGCCGATGGGCGTCTCGGTGCCCTTCGCAAGACCTTCCACACGCTGGATCATCCAGTCGAGCACGCGCAGGTTGTCGCCGTAGCCCGGCCACATGAACCGGCCTTCGTCGTCCTTGCGGAACCAGTTCACGTGGAAGATGCGCGGCAGCTTCGCACCCGGCTTGTCGAACGACAGCCAGTGCGCGAAATAGTCGGCGAAGTTGTATCCGCAGAACGGCTTCATCGCCATCGAATCGCGGCGGAGCACGCCGACCGCACCCGTGGCGGCGGCCGTGGTTTCCGAACCCATCGCGGCACCGACCAGTACGCCGTGCGCCCAGTCCTTCGCCTCGAATACCAGCGGCACCAGCGACGGGCGGCGGCCGCCGAAGACGATCGCGGAGATCGGCACGCCCGTAGGCGCTTCGGATTCCGGCGCCCAGCTCGGGCATTGCTTCGCGCTCACCGTGAAGCGTGCGTTCGGATGCGCGGCGGGGCCGTTGGCCGGGTCGTACGCACGGCCCTGCCAGTCGGTCGCCGGCTCGCCTTCGCCCAGGCCTTCCCACCAGGCGCGGTTGTCGGCGGTGACGGCGACGTTGGTGAAGATCGCGTCGTGGCCGAGGGTGGCGAGCGCCGAAGGATTCGTCTTGGCGCTGGTACCCGGCGCCACGCCGAAATAGCCGGCTTCCGGGTTGATCGCCCACAGGCGGCCATCCTCCCCGGGGGTCATCCAGCAGATGTCGTCGCCGACCGTCCAGACCTTCCAGCCGGCCTGGCGGTAGCCCTCGGTCGGAATGAGCATGGCGAGGTTGGTCTTGCCGCAGGCCGACGGGAACGCGGCGGCGATGTAGTGCTTCTCGCCCTTCGGGTTCTCGATGCCGACGATGAGCATGTGCTCCGCCAGCCAGCCCTCGCGGCGCGCCTGGTGGCTGGCGATGCGCAGGGCGTGGCACTTCTTGCCCAGCAGCGCGTTGCCGCCGTAACCCGAGCCGATCGACTTGATCGAAAGTTCCTCGGGGAAATGCATGATGAAGCGGCGCTCCGGATCGAGGTCGCCGGTGGAATGCAGGCCCTTCACGAAGACGCCGTCGCGCTCGATGCGCGCGAGCGCCTGCGCGCCCATGCGGGTCATGATCCGCATGTTGGCGACCACGTAGGGGCTGTCGGTGATCTCGACACCGCAGCGCGCGATCGGCGAATCGATGGGACCCATGCAGTAGGGGATGACATACATCGTGCGGCCGCGCATCGCGCCCGCGAACAGGGCGTCGATCTTCGCGTGCGCCTCGGCCGGGGCCATCCAGTGGTTGTTCGGACCGGCGTCTTCCTGCTCCGGCGTACAGACGAAGGTGAGGTGCTCCACGCGCGCCACGTCCGAAGGGCTCGAACGATGCAGGTAGCTGCGCGGGTGCTTCTCGGGATCGAGCGGGAGGAGGTCGCCGCTGGCCAGCATCGTCTCGACGAGCGCCGCGTACTCCGCATCCGAGCCATCGCACCAATGAATGGCGGCGGGCTCGGTGAGGCGGGCGACGTCGTCGACCCATCGATTCAATGCTTCCAGTGAACTGCCGTGCGAACGCATCCGTGGTGGTCTCCAGTTAAACGCAAGCGGAGACAGTAGTTTGCGAGTCCTGGTATTGGCAAGGTACGGCGCAACAACCGTTCAGGATCAATCGTTTGATTTCTCGGGCGTCAGCGTCGCGATCATGTGTTCCACATAGGCGTCGAATTCCTCGTGGGAAAGCCGCGGCAGCCCCAGGGTGAAATTCAGCTGGAGGAACCCGACGTACGCCGCATAAGTGAGCCGTGCCCGATGCAGGGCCACGACGGGCGCCAGGCCGGCTTCCGTGTACATGCGGGTAAGGAAGTCGATGCGCCGCTGGGACACGCGCGACATCACCGGCACCACCTGCGGATGGTCGAGGGCCTTCAGCAGCGCGGCATAGACACGGTGCGGCTGCAGTTCGTGGGCGACCCGGCGGAACAGCTCCGGCAGGCGTTTGCGCGGATCGGGGATGCGCTCGATCTCGGCGAGCACCTCGCGTTCGCCATATTCCTCCCAGCGCTCAAGCGCCGCCTGGAGCAGCGCTTCGCGGGTACGGAAGTGCCAGTAGAAGCTGCCTTTCGTGACCCCGAGCCGTCGTGCCAGGGCCTCGACGGCGAGTGCGCCGACCCCTTGCTCGGCGATGAGGGCCAGGGCGCCATCTTCCCAGTCCTCGGCGGAAAGGCGGGCTCGTTCGTTCTTAGCACCATCGTTCATCGGCGCATGGTAGCCGAGACGGGAGGCTTTGCAATCCGGGTCGCATCGCGGTTGCTGCATAAGACCTTGACTTGGCTGCGCTTACCAGACCGTACGCCAGCGTATTGACGCACCCCTCCCGGCATCACATACTCGGCCGTATGGTTGCCGATCCCATTCATGTCCGCTCCGCCCGCACGAGCCTGGTCTCGCTGGACGGGCTCGCCCTGGCCACCCAGCGCTGGCAGGGCGAACGTTCGCCGTCGCTGCTGTTCGCGCACGGCTTCGGGCAGACACGCCACGCCTGGAACGGCGCGGCCAGGGCCCTCGCCGCGCAAGGTTTCGACGCCACGACGTTCGACGCCCGCGGCCATGGCGAAAGCGAGCGCATGCCGCGTGGCGACTACCACATGGAACAGTTCGTGGGCGACCTGCTGGCCGTGGGTGCCGAGGCGCGTTCCGTGGACGGGCGGCCGCCGGTCCTGGTCGGCGCGTCGATGGGCGGGCTGCTCGGCCTGGTCGCCGCCGGCGAGGCGGAGGAGGGCAGGGCGCCGTTCTCGGCACTGATCCTGGTCGACATCACGCCGCGGTGGGAAACCGCCGGCGTGGAACGTATCCTCGGCTTCATGCGCGCCCATCCGCAAGGTTTCGCGAGCTACGACGAGGCGGCTTCGGCGATCGAGGCGTACCTGCCGCACCGCCGCGAGCGCAAGACGGAGGCGCAGCTCAAGCCGTTGCTGCGCCAGGATGCCGATGGACGCCTCCGCTGGCACTGGGATCCCGCGTTGCTCGACGGGCTGGTCCAGGAAAGCGAGCGCTACCAGCCGCGCCTGTTCGCCGCCGCCGAGCGGGTGAAGGTACCGGTGCTGCTCCTCTCCGGCACGCGCAGCGACGTGGTTTCGAGCCACACCGTCGACGAGTTCCTCCGCCTCGTGCCGCACGCGCGGCACGTGGCCCTTGCCGATGCCACCCACATGGTGGCCGGCGACGCGAACGACGCGTTCACGCGCGAGATCGCGGGTTTCATGAATACCCTTGGCTAATCCGACTGTAACGAGGTGATACCGATGTCTGCGATCCTGGTTGTGCTGGCGGCGCTCATCGCCTCCGGTGCCTGTGCCTACCACCGCACGTCCCTGAAGACGTGGGCCATCGCGACCGCGGCGACGATCGTCGTCGTGGGCTTCCTCGCCGGCGCGCCGGTCACCTCCGTCGTGCTCCTGGTCCTCCTGGGCCTGGTCGCGGTGCCGCTGCTGATGGTCGACTTCCGCCGGAAGAAGATCAGCGCCCCGTTGCTGTCGATGTTCGCCAAGGTGACGCCGAAGCTCTCCGACACCGAGCAGACCGCGCTCGAAGCCGGCACAGTCGGTTTCGAGGGGCAGCTGTTCTCGGGCAAGCCGGACTGGTCGGAACTGCTGCGCCAGCCGAAGCCGGAGCTGTCCACGGAAGAGCAGGCCTTCCTCGACGGCCCCGTGGAAGAACTCTGCGGCATGATCGACGACTGGCAGATCACCCACGAGCTGGCCGACCTGCCGCCGAACGTCTGGGAGTTCATCAAGAAGAACAAGTTCTTCGGCATGATCATCCCGAAGAGCTACGGTGGCCTCGGCTTCTCCGCGCTCGCCCACTCCGCCGTGCTGCAGAAGCTCTCCAGCATGTCGCAGACGCTGGCTTCCACCGTCGCGGTGCCGAATTCGCTCGGCCCGGGCGAGTTGCTGATGCATTACGGCAGCGACGAGCAGAAGAACCACTACCTGCCGCGTCTCGCCGACGGCCGCGAGATCCCGTGCTTCGCGCTGACCGGTCCCTACGCGGGTTCCGATGCCACCTCGATCCCGGACTTCGGCATCGTCACGAAAGGCATGTGGAACGGCGAGGAAACCGTCGGCATCCGCCTCACCTTCGACAAGCGCTACATCACGCTCGCGCCGGTCGCGACGATCGTCGGCCTGGCCTTCCGCATGTACGACCCGGACAAGCTGCTGGGCGACAAGGAAGACCTCGGCATCACGCTCGCCCTCCTTCCGCGCGAAACGCCGGGAATGGAAATCGGACGCCGTCACTTCCCGCTCAACACCCCGTTCCAGAATGGCCCCATCCACGCGAAGGACATGTTCGTCCCGCTGTCCGTGCTGATCGGCGGCCCGCACATGGCGGGGCAGGGCTGGCGCATGCTGGTCGAATGCCTCTCCGTGGGCCGCGCCATCTCGTTGCCGTCGAACGCCACGGGCGCCTCGCGCATGGCGGTCGCCGCTACCGGCGCCTATGCGCGCATGCGCAAGCAGTTCGGCCTGGCCATCGGCCGCTTCGAGGGCGTGGAGGAAGCGCTTGCCCGCATCGGCGGCCTCACCTATGCCACGCAGGCGCTGTCGCGCGCTACGGCCGCGGCGGTGGATCGCGGCGAGAAGCCGGCCGTACCCTCCGCCATCGCGAAATACCACGCCACCGAATGGTGCCGCCAGATCGCGTCCGACGCGATGGACGTGCACGGCGGCAAGGGCGTGATCCTCGGCCCGAAGAACTACATGGGCCGCGGCTGGCAGAGCGTGCCGATCGCCATCACCGTGGAAGGCGCGAACATCATGACGCGCAGCCTCATGATCTTCGGCCAGGGCGCGATTCGCTGCCATCCTTACGTCCTCAGGGAAATGCAGGCGCTGAACATCGCGGATTACCGCGAGCGCCTGAAGACCTTCGATGACGCCCTGTTCGGACATATCGGCTTCGGCGTCTCCAACGCGGTGCGCAGCTTCGTGCTCGGCGTCACGGCGGCGAAGATCGGCGACACGGCCGGCGACGCCTACACGCGCCGTTATTACCGCAAGCTCAACCGTTATTCGGCCGCGCTGGCCTTGTGTGCCGACGTGTCGATGGGCGTCCTCGGCGGCAAGCTGAAGTTCAAGGAGAAGCTGTCGGCCCGTCTCGGCGATACCCTTTCGTACCTGTACATCGCCAGCGCCATGCTGAAACGCTACGAGGACACCGGCCGCCCCGAGGCGGATCGTCCGCTGCTGGCCTGGGCCTTCCACGAGTGTGTGTGGAAGATGCAGATGGCGCTGGACGGTGTGATCCGCAACTTCCCGGTCCGTCCGGTCGCGTGGCTCCTGCGCGCGCTGGTGTTCCCGTTCGGTCGCCGCGAGGTGCCGCCGTCGGACCGTCTCGGCCGTCGCGTGGCCGCGCTGATCACCGCCCCGAGCGAGGCTCGCGACCGGCTGACCACGTGGAGCTACCTCACCCCGACGGCGAACAACACCGTGGGTCGCATGAACCGGATCCTCCCGGACGTGATCGCGGCGGAGCCGGTGGAGCGCAAGTTCCTCAAGGCGTTCAAGGGCGGCCAGCTGCGCGCGCACACGTACAACGAGCAGTTGGTGGAAGCCGAGAAGCTCGGCGCCATCACCGCCGCCGAGCGCGAGCTCCTGCAGCGTGTACGCGACGGTGTCGCCGAGTTCATCTCGGTCGACGACTTCGACAGCGAGGAACTGCGCGCGAACGTGGTGCGCAACGCCGAGGCGACGAAGGCGGTTCGCGCCGCGTAAGCATCGCGACAGGCGACACGAAAAGGCCGCGAGCGATCGCGGCTTTTTTTGCCTGCGGCCCGCCAGCGCGGCCCATTTCAATCGGCTTGCCGCATTGCCCGCGCCTGCCGTAGGAGCCGCTATAGCGGCGAGGGGGCCTGCGTCACGGCTTCGTCGCTCCGTACGCTTCTCGCCGGGATGGCGGCTCCTACGGCAGCCGAGGCCATCGGCGACGGGGACGACACGCATGGCCAAGCGAAGATCGCGGTCGTTTTCGCTGCACTGCAACATTCACGCATTGTTGATCGATCCGCTTCCGGATCGGTGTGGACGGCCTGGAAAACTCCCCGGGGGAGAACCGCTTACGCGGCTTCTTGTAAAAATGACTCCTGGCGTGGATCGATCCAAATCACCCCTGAGAATTTCCGCAATGCAGTATTTCGCAATTTCGGAAAATGTCAAAGTAATCAATCATCTAAAGTGTTCACATGGACTTTAGATCGAGTTAAAAAATCAGTTGACAACGTTGTCAGCTGGCTCGGAGAATCAACCCGGTAATACCACTGCAACGAGCGGATCGCGGTGGGGCCGTGCCGGCAAGGCAGGGCGGCCGCGGCAAGACGCAGGGCCAGAACGCAGCAAACGGAACGAAACGAAGCGAACGCGGGCTCCGGCCTGCGCGGCGGCGTTCGTTCCGCGAAAAACGAACCCCCTTCCCCAGGAGATCGAAGTGAACCACCGTATTAGCGCACTTTCCCTTGCCATCATGGCCGGGCTGTTCGCCACGGGTAGCGCGATGGCTCAGGATGCGGCGACGCCCGCACCGGCCGCGAGCACCGCGAAGAAGAACGACAACGCCAAGGCCAGCACCCAGGACGCGGCAAGCCTCGAGGGCATCACCGTCACGGGTATCCGGGCGAGCCTGCAGAAGTCGCTCGACCTGAAGCGCAACTCGGACTCGATCGTCGACGCCATCTCGGCCGAAGACGTCGGCAAGTTCCCGGACACCAATGTGGCAGAGTCGCTCTCGCACCTGCCGGGCATCAGCGTGGACCGCAACTTCGGCGAAGGCGACAAGGTCAGCATCCTGGGCACGGACCCGGCGCTGAACCGCCTGCTCCTGAACGGCCAGACCCTCGCGTCGACCAACTGGACGTCGGACCCGAACAACCCGGACAGCCGCTCGTTCGACTACAGCCTGCTCACCTCGGAAATCATCGGTAACGCCCAGGTCTACAAGACCCCGCAGGCGAACATCGACGAGGGTTCGATCGGCGGCACCGTCATCGTCAACACGCGCCGTCCGCTGGACCTGAAGGCGAACACGCTCACCGGCAACGTCAGCTACGGCTACAACGACCGCGCCGACACCGGCAAGCCGAACGCCTCGGTGTTCTACAGCTGGAAGAACAAGGACAACACCTTCGGCGTGCTCGGCTCGCTGATGCATTCCGAGCGCATCATCGACCGCCAGGGCACCGAGATCTTCGGCTACCAGCGCGCGAACGACCCGACCGACACCAATCCGGACCACCAGTTCGCACCGGGCGTCGTGCCGGCCGACCAGCAGCCGGTGTACCCGACCGCCATCAACAGCGCGTGGTTCCAGCAGAAGCGCAAGCGCGACGGCGTGTCCACGGGCCTCCAGTGGAAGCCGAACAACGCCTTCGAGCTGAACTTCACCGGCCTGTACGTCACGGAGAAGTTCGACAACTTCAACCAGAGCCGCTACGGCGACTGGTCGGGTTCGGCGCCTTACGCCACCTCGGCCACGGTCAACGACGGCGTGATCACCAGCGCCAACTACGGCCCGAACGCGCCGACCTACCTCGACGGCTACGAGCGCGAGTCGAAGGTGAACACCGGTGCGGCGCAGCTGCGTGCCGACTGGTACGGCGATGGCTGGACCGCGTCGAGCCAGGTCGGCTACACCGGTTCGACCGGCGGCTCCGAAGGCATCTGGAACGCGCAGGTGAAGACCCTGGGCGGTTACGACTGGAACCTCGTCGGCCAGCATCCGCAGATCAACTACCACTTCCCGAACGATCCGTCCCAGGCCGTCCTCAACGGCGTCGGCTATAGCCGTGCGCCGACGTACGACCGCGAGCGCTACTTCCAGGCCGACTTCGCTCACGACGTCGCCTGGGGTCCGCTCAACCAGATCGAAGTGGGCGTCAAGGCGACCAACCACTACAACGGCCAGGACGCCTATGCTTCGCGCTTCCCGTCGGTCGCCGATCTCGGCCTCGGCGACGTCACGCTCGCCAACATTGCCGGTGGCCAGACCCCGGACGGCTTCCTCGGCGGCCTGAACTCGACGCCGAGCATGGCCAACTGGACCACCATCGGCAAGGGCGCGCTGAAGGACGGCGTGAACGCCCTCGTCGACCAGTACGGCGCGCCGATCGATCCGAAGGCCACCTACGCCATCCAGGAACAGAACCGCGCGTTCTACATCCAGGGCGATTTCGCCGGCGACAACTACCGCGGCAACCTCGGCGTCCGTTACTTCCGCACGCGCGACACGGTGGACGGCTTCAACGCGGTCGGCACGGACACGTACGCGCCGGTGAACAAGCGCAGCGCGTACCACAACTGGCTGCCGTCGCTGAACATCGCCTATGACGTGGCGCAGGACCTCACGCTGCGCTTCGCGTACGCGCAGACCATCGCCCGCCCGCGCTACCAGCAGATGACCCCGTACGTGGCCCTCGACGACCGCAGCCTCACCGGCTCGCGCGGCAATACCGAGCTGGGTCCGTACAAGTCGACCAACTACGACTTCTCGGCCGAGTGGTACTTCTCCGAGAACAGCGTGCTGGCCGCCGAACTGTTCTTCCGCCGCATCTCGGGTTACATCCTCAACACCCAGGTGCTGGAGACGCACTACAACCTGACCAACGCCCGCGACGACGTGTACCAGATGCAGGTGCCGATCAACGCCGGCGTGGCGAAGGTGAAGGGTGCCTCGCTGACCTACCAGCAGAACTTCGGCCTCGGCTTCGGTATGCTGGCGAACTACACCTACTCGGACGCGGACACCAGCAACGACTTCCCGCTGCCGTACAACTCGAAGAACTCGTTCAACCTCTCGCCGTTCTTCGAGCAGGGCCCGTGGAGCGCCCGCGTGACCTACAGCTGGCGTTCGTCGTACTTCACCTCGATCGCCGCGCTGCAGACGCAGCAGATCACGGGTATCTTCAGGGAACTCGACGCTTCCGTCGGCTACCAGGTGAACGACCACATGCGCATCTCGCTTGACGGCACCAACCTGCTCGACGAGACCTACCAGGTCTACGACGATCGCCCGAGCCAGCCGCTCTACTCGTACAAGAACGGCCGCACGTACACGCTGACGTTGGGCTTCAAGCTGTGATGCGCCGCGCGTCGCTGGCCCTGGCGTTCTGGCTTCTTGCCGGGGCGGCCAGCGCCAGCCCGCCGGGGGAGAGGGATCTCTCCTCCGGGTGGCGCTTCCGTCTCGCCCAAGGGACGGAAGCGGATGCGCACGAGGAACTGAAGAAGGACTGGCTCCCGGCCCATGTGCCGGGAGCCGTCCAGACCGATTTGCTGGCGCTGAAGCGGATCCAGGATCCGTTCTGGCGCGACAACGAGGCCGGCCTGCAATGGATCGGCCTTTCCGACTGGGACTACCGGCTGGACTTCGACGTGGACGCGGCCACCCTGGCGCGCGGTCACGTCGATCTCGTTTTCGACGGCCTCGACACCTTCGCCGACGTCTCCCTCAATGGCAGGAAGCTGCTCGTCACGGACAACATGTTCCGTCGCTGGCGCGTACCGGTGAGGGATGTACTGCGCAAGAGCGGCAACGTGCTGGAGGTTCACCTCCGCTCGCCCATCGCGCGGCTGCTCCCCTGGCTGATGAAGCAGCCTTATTCGCTTCCGGGCGAATTCGATTCCGCCTTCGGCGACGAGCCGAAGGGCAAACAGACGTCCAACTACGTCCGCAAGGCGAACTACCAGTACGGATGGGACTGGGGCCCGCGCTATGTCACCCTCGGCATCTGGCGTCCGGTGCGCCTGGAGAGCTGGGACACCACGCGCCTCGCGGACTTCCATGTCGCCCAGCAGCACGTGGACGCGGATAGCGCCCGTCTCGATGCGCAGTTCGACCTGCGCGCGGACAAGAGCGGCCCCGTGATGCTCAAGGTGGACTGGACGGCGCCCGATGGCAGCCACGGCCACGAGGAGCGCAGCGTGGCGCTCGCCAAGGGCGAAAACCATGTGTCGCTGCCAGTCGCCATCGCGCATCCGCAGCGCTGGTGGCCCGTGGGCTATGGCGAGCCGAACCTTTACCGCTTCCATGCCGAGGTCTCCGCCGACGGTGCCACGATCGCTCGCGTCGACAAGGACACCGGCCTGCGGACGGTGGAACTGCGCCGCGAGAAAGACCAGTGGGGACGGAGTTTCGCCTTCGTCGTGAACGGCGTGCCGATCTTCGCCAAGGGCGCGAACCTCATCCCGTTCGACAGCTTTCCCTCGCGCGTGACGCCCGAGCGGATGGAGGCCGTCCTTCGTTCCGCGAAGGATGCCAACATGAACATGTTGCGCATGTGGGGCGGCGGTACCTACCAGGACGACGCGTTCTATGCGGCGGCCGATCGCCTCGGGATCATGATCTGGCAGGACTTCATGTACGGCGGTGCCATCACACCGTACGACCCCGCCTTTCGCGAGAACGCCCGCATCGAGGCCGTCGAGCAGGTCACTCGCCTGCGCGACCACCCGTCGATCGTGCTCTGGGCCGGCAACAACGAAGTGCAGACCGGCTGGGACGACTGGCCGGACCGGCAGGACTTCCGCAAGTTCGTGAACGCCGACGAGGTGAAGCGCATCGACGAAGGCATGCGCGAGCTGTTCGGCAAGACATTGCGCAAGGTGGTGGCAGATCTTTCCCCGCAGGTGCCGTATTGGGCGAGCTCCCCGAGCACCGACTACGAGGGGCCCGCCAACGTCGAGAACGACGGCGACTACCACTACTGGAAGGTCTGGTCCGGCTCCGAACCGATCTCGCACTACCTCGACATGACGCCGCGCTTCCAGTCCGAATACGGCCTGCAGTCGTTCCCCGTGATGGCCACGATCAAGGCCTTCGCGAAGGAGGACGACATGCAGCCCGAATCGAAGGTGATGCGCGCCCACCAGAAGTTCGCCAATGGCGACGGCAACCAGCGCCTGCTGCTCTACATCCGCCAGGAATACGGCGAACCGAAGGATTTCCCGTCCTTCGTGTACCTGAGCCAGGTGATGCAGGCCGAAGGCATCGAGCTTGCGGCCGAACACCTGCGCAGCGCCCGTCCGCGCAGCATGGGTTCGCTCTACTGGCAATTGAACGACGTGTGGCCCGGTGCCTCGTGGGCCAGCGTCGACTACTTCAACCGCTGGAAGGCCCTGCAGTTCCATGCGAAGCGCTTCTACGCGCCGGTGGACGTGGTACCGCTGCGCCGCGACGGGAAGACCGACGTGTTCGCCGTATCCGATCGCACCGCGGATTTCGAGGCCACGCTGCGCACCCGCGTGTACGACATGCGCGGAAAGCTGCTGCGCGAGACGAGCCGCCCGGTCCGTGCCGCCGCGCTTTCGAGCACGAAGGCCGTGACGGTGGACGACGCGACGCTGCTGAAGGGGGCCGATCCGCGCCGGACGGTCGCGTCCTTCGACCTGCTCGAGCAGGGCAAGGTCGTGGCCCACCATCTGCTGTATTTCGGCGCGGCGCGCACCCTCGCGTTGCCGAAGCCGGAACTGTCCACCTCGCTGCGCGACGACGGGCACGGTCTGGTCCTCACGGTAACCGCGAAGCGTCTCGCGCGCGCCGTGTGGGTCGACACGGGTGACCTCGACGTGCGCCTGGCGCAGAACGCGTTCGATCTGCTGCCGGGCGAGAGCATCGACATCGCGATCGAGGGTAAGGTAGACGTCGATGCGCTCCGTCGTGTCGTGAACGTACGTTCCCTTGTCGATGCCCTGAAGGAGACCACGCCGTGAATCCAAGCCGCCGCAACCTCGTCAAGTGGCTCTCGCTCGTGCCGGGAGCGGCGATGCTCGGAGGCGTCAGCATGAGCGCCGTGGCCGCTTCGCGCTTCCCGAGCAAGCGTCCGCCGGTGGACAAGCGCAAGTTCACCAGCAAAGCCGTCGAAGCGCTGATCGCGAAGACGAAGAAGAAGATCGGGGATCCCGAGCTGGCCTGGCTGTTCGAGAACTGCTTCCCGAACACGCTGGACACCACGGTGGAAGTCGGCCGCCTCGACGGCTACGAGGACACCTTCGTGGTCACCGGCGACATCGATGCGATGTGGCTGCGCGATTCCTCCGCCCAGGTGTGGCCGTACCTGCCGCTCGTGGCCAAGGACGAGGCGCTGCGCAAGCTGTTTCGCGGCCTTATCCGCCGTCAGGCCCGCTGCATTGCGATCGATCCGTACGCCAATGCCTTCCTGCCGGATCCGAAGGGCACGAGCAAGCTCGACTGGGCCCAGGCCGATCTGCCCATGCTCCCCGGCGTGGCGGAGCGCAAGTGGGAGATCGACTCGCTCTGCTATCCGGTGCGCCTCGCGCACGGCTACTGGCAGGCCACGGGCGACCGCGAACCGTTCGACGAATCCTGGCGCGCGGCGACGCGACGGATCCTCACCACCTTCTGCGAACAGCAGCGAAAGGACGGCCCGGGTCCGTACCATTTCCAGCGGCCGTCGCCCAACCCGACCGAGAGCCAGTTCCTGAAGGGTTACGGACAGCCGACGCGCCCGGTGGGCATGATCCACGAGATGTTCCGTCCGTCGGACGACGCGACGGTGTACGCGTTCAACATCCCCGGAAACCTCTTCGCCGTCGTCACCCTGCGCCGCCTGGCACAGATGCACGCCACGTTCTATGGCGACCAGGGTTTCGCGAAGGAATGCAACGCCATGGCCGACGAGGTTGCCGCCGCGGTGGAGCAGTACGGCACCATCCCGGACCCGGCCGGCGAGTACTGGGCGTACGAAGTGGACGGCTACGGCAATCGCCTGTTCATGGACGATGCCAACGTGCCGAGCCTCCTGGCGTTGCCGTACCTTGAATGCACGCCGCGCGACGCGCGTTACGCGCGCACCCGCGCGAAGGTGTGGAGCATGGACAACCCGTATTTCTTCAAGGGCAGCGCCGGCGAAGGCATCGGCGGCCCGCACGAAGGTCTGCGCATGATCTGGCCCATGTCGATCATGATGAAGGCCTTCACCACCGACGACGCGGCGGAGATCCGCCAGTGCCTGCACTGGCTGAAGACCACCCACGCCGGCACCGGCTTCATGCATGAGGCCTTCGACCAGGACGACCCGAAGACGTTCACGCGTTCGTGGTTCGCCTGGGCCAACACGCTGTTCGGCGAACTGGTGGTCCACCTCGCCGACAAGCACCCCGATACCCTGTAACTGGAGCAAATGCATGGTCACCCGTCGACGTTTTCTGCAAGGGATGGCTGCCGTCACGGCCATCGGTCAGCTCGGTTCCCTCACCGCGCTGGCCGATGGCGTGCAGGAAGGCCTGAAAGCGCCCTCTACCGGCGGCGGCACCGCCGGAGAGGGCGTCCTGCGTTACGTCGACGTCTTCGTCGGCACGGGCGGCCACGGTCACACGTTTCCCGGTGCGACCCGGCCGTTCGGCATGGTCCAGCTGAGTCCCGATACGTATAACGCGCAGTGGGACGGCTCGTCCGGTTACCACCAGGGCGACGGCTCGATCATGGGTTTCTCGCATACCCACCTGTCCGGCACGGGTGCGAGCGACATGCTCGACTTCCTCGTCATGCCGTCGATGGGACCCGTCCTGCTGCAGCCGGGCGACCGCGACTACGACGGTGTGAACTACGTGTCGCGCTTCGATGCGAAGAAGGTCAGCGGCGACAAGGCGCCGAAGGGCTACAAGAGCGGCGTGAAGGGTTATCGCTCGCATTACACGGGCGAGCAGGCGCATCCGGGTTACTACCGCGCCAAGCTCACGCGTTTCGACATTCTCGCCGAGCTGACCGCCACGCTGCGCGCGGGCATGCACCGTTACACCTTCGGCAAGGAAGGCGATGCCCACCTGCTCGTCGACCTGACCCATGGCTTCGCGGACGCGATGGACAAGCCGACGAACGTCACGGATGCCGAGCTGACGCTGGTCGGCAACGATACCCTCGTGGGCGGTCGTCGCGTGTGGCAGTGGGCGAGCGGGCGTGTCATCTATTTCGCGATGAAGCTGTCCCGTCCGGTCGCGAGCGTCACGCTCTACAAGGACGACAAGGCACTGCCCGCCGGCACGGCGGCCGCGAAGGGCGACCACCTGAAGGCCGCGCTGCACTTCGACAAGGCGTCGTCGGCGCCGCTGCTGGTCAAGGTCGGCATTTCCGGCGTCGACATCGACGGCGCCATGCGCAACCTCGACGGCGAGATTCCCGGCTGGGACTTCGAGGCGGTGCGCGCCTCGGCCGAGGCCGAGTGGGAAGGAGAGCTCTCGAAGATCCATATCGACTCGTCGTCCGACAAGATCAAGCGTACCTTCTACAGCTCGCTTTACCACACGATGCTCGCGCCCACGGTCTTCAGCGACATCGACGGCCGCTACCGCGGCATGGACAAGGCGGTGCACACGCTGCCCGAGGGGCGGCACAATTACAGCACCTATTCGCTGTGGGACACCTATCGCGCAGAGCATCCGCTGCTCACGCTTTACCAATCCGAGCGCGTGCCCGACCTCGTCGACGGCATCGTCCGCAACGCGGTGGAAAGCCCCAGCGGCGCACCGGTGTGGCCGCTGCAGGGTATCGAGACGGTGTGCATGATCGGCTACCACTCCGCCGTCGTGCTCGCCGAAGCGCAGGCCAAGGGCTTCACCGGCATCGATTACGCGAAGGCCTGGCCGGTGTTCCGCCGGCGTGCGATGCAGGACGATTATTTCGGCCTGACCTATTACCGCAAGCTCGGTTACATCCCCAGCGACAAGGAAGGCGAGGCGGTCAGCAAGACGCTCGAATACGCATACGACGACTGGGCGGTGGCGCACATGGCCGACGCGCTAGGGCATGCCGAGGATGCCGAGCTGCTGCGCAAGCAGTCGAAGAACTACGCCAATGTCTTCGACAAGGAAAAGCAGTTTGTGCGTCCGCGCGCGGAGGACGGCAGCTGGATCGAGCCGTTCGACCCGGTCTCCATCGGGCATTCGAAGCGCTGGCGCGACTTTACCGAGTCGAACGCCTGGCAGGCCACCTTCCTCAACCAGCACGACGTCTACAACTACATGGCACTGTTCGGTGGCGAGCAGGCGTTCGAGAAGAAACTCGATGCGCTGTTCAATGCCGACCCGACGCTGCCGGACAATGCGCCGCCGGATATCGCCGGCCTGGTGGGCCAGTACGCTTTCGGCAACGAGCCGGGGCACCACATGCCCTACCTCTACGCATACAGCGGCACGCATCACAAGACGCAGGCGCGCGTCCGCATGCTGCTCGAGACGATGTACCTGCCCGAACCCGACGGCCTTCCCGGCAACGAGGACTGCGGCCAGATGAGCGCCTGGTACGTGATGAGCGCGATGGGCCTGTATGCGGTGGACCCAGTGAGCACGAACTACGTGTTCGGCAGCCCGATCCTGGACCGCGCGGAACTGAAGGTCGGCGGTGGCCGGACGCTGGTGATCGAGACGAAGGACAATGGGCCGGGTCGCGCGTACATCCAGTCGGTGACCTGGAACGGCCAGCCGTGGACGAAGAGCTGGATTTCGCACAAGGAGCTCACGGCAGGCGGCACGCTGTCGTTCGTCATGGGCGACACGCCGAACGAATCGTTCGGCAAGTCCGCCGCCGACCGCCCGCCGTCGTTCGGGAGCCCCGCGAAAGCCTGATGCCTCCCGCCGTTCACAATCGATAGACCCCCTTACCGACAATCTGCCCTCGCCGGGAGGATCCGGCAGGGAGAAGGGGGCATACGCATGTCGTACGTGGGACGCATGGTTTTTCGGTTGTACCTGCCCGCCGGGCTCGCGGTTGCCGGCGGAACCCTGGGGGCGGCCGCGCTGAAGGCGACGCAAGGGATGCCGGGCGATCTCGGCACCCTTTCCCTGTATTCGAACCTGCCGGCGTGGACGTTCGCCGCCGGCCTGGCGATCGGCCTGGTCCTGGTCGCTATCCAGACCCTGAAGCTCCGGCTATGGGACCGCGGTGCGATCGCCGGCTGCTATGTGTGCGGTTGTCTGCTCGGGCCGCCGCGCGCGGCGCGACACGGACTGGGCCGGACCCGGCATTGCCTCGGATGCGGGAAAGTGCACGGCGTGAACCACCATCGGCTCGCGCCGCGCGTCGTGCCGCTTGCGGTGGCCGTGAAGGACACCGCCGCGCAGGTCAGGAGCGTACGTTCGTGACCGTGATGCGGTGACCGATGCGCTCGAGCAGGGCGCGCAGGGCTTCGGCGTCTTCGAGGCTGGCGTCGTCCTCGAGCGACAGCCACACGGTGTCGCCGGACAGGCCGTGGACCTTCTCGTTGAACTCGATCTCGATGGCGACCTTGCCGCCGGGCTGGACCACCGATACGGCGAAATTACGTTGCTGCACGCCCTGGATTCCCTGGTGAACTGCTGAGGTGGGCGCAGTTTAGCGGGACACGAAAGAAAGTGCTGTAGGAGTGGTCCGCACTTATGGATTCTCGGCGTGAGCGAGCGGCGTGGCGACGTCCTCGAGCGGCCGGCGTTCGGCGGCGAGCCCCAGCCACCAGGCCGCCACGGCGCCGACGAGCATGAGCGAGGCGCCCAGCGCGTACCCGCCGCCGATGGCGCCGCGTTCGCCGGTACCGATGAGTGTGCCGAACAGCCACGGCCCCGCGACGCCACCAAGCGCCGTGCCGAAGGCATAAAACAGGGCGATGGCCAGGGCCCGAAGTTCCAGGGGAAAGCTTTCGCTTACCGTGAGGTAGGCCGAGCTTGCGGCTGCCGAGGCGAAGAAGAACACCGCGCTCCAGGCGAGCGTCTGCATGCGCGCATCGAGCCAGCCGTTGACGAACAGCCACGCCGTGGCGAACAGGAGCAAACCGGACAGGGCATAGGTCGCCGCGATCATCGGCCGTCGGCCCACACTGTCGAACAACCTGCCGAGCAGCAGCGGGCCAAGGAAGTTGCCTGCCGCGAAGGGCAGGAGATAAAGCCCGACATCGGCATCGGCCACGCCATAGAAGCGCCCGAGAACCAGGGCGTAAGTGAAGAAGATCGCGTTGTAGAAGAAGGCCTGGGTCGCCATCAGCACCAGGCCGAGCAGCGTGCGTTTCGGATACAGCCGGAACAGCGTGGAGGCCACGTCGGCCATCGTGAGGCCGCGCGGCCGAAGGCGGAGGCGCGGCAGCGGCCGGTCCGGCGGCGCGGCGCCGAGGCGGTCTTCGATCTGGCGGACGATGGCCTCGGCTTCGCCGATGCGTCCGTGCAGCATGAGCCAGCGCGGGCTTTCCGGAATCCAGCGGCGCAGGACGAGGATGCCCAGGCCAAGCACGGCGCCGAGCCCGAAGGTGAATCGCCAGCCGATCTCCGGCGGCAGCCATCCGGTATCGAGCAGGACCACCGCGCCCAGCGCGCCGGCGACGGCGCCGACGAGGTAGAGGCTGCCCGCGAGGCCCACCTGGGTATCGCTCAAGTGGAGTACGGGGCTCGACTTGAGCGCCCCGGCGATGGCGCCGGTGATGGTGACCTCGAGGCCGTCGAGCACCCAGGTGATGCCGAGCGCGGTGGCGACCAGGGTGTGGAAGCGTCCCCAGCGCAGCCGGTCGAGCCGTGCAGGGACGTCCGTTTCGACGAGTTCGTTCATACGCTTCCGTCAATGCCGTGGGATCGCCGGCAGGTCCGGCTCGCTCCGTCAGCGCGGCACGCGATAGCCGCCGGGCACGCCTTCCGCCGAGAGCGTGAGCTGCCACAACTGGTCGCGCCGGCTGCGGAACACGCCCGCCGAACAGCCGAGGTAGAAGTGCCACATGCGCCGGAACCGCTCATCGTAGCTCGCCGAGAGGCGCGGCCATGCGGCGTCGACATTCTCCCGCCAGGCCATCAGCGTGCGGTCGTAGTCGGCGCCGAAGTTGTGCCAGTCCTCCACCACGAACAGGCCTTCCAGGGCCGCGGCGACCTGGCTCATGGCGGGAATGACCGAATTGGGGAAGATGTATTTTTCGATCCACGGATCGGGCCGGCCCGGCGCACCGTTGCTGCCGATGGTGTGGAGCAGGGCGAGGCCGCCCGGCCGCAGGCATCGCCGGGCCACCTCGAACCAGCTGCGATGGTTCTTGCCGCCGACGTGTTCGAACATGCCGACCGAGAGGATGGCGTCGAAGCGCTCGTCGAGCTCGTGGTAGTCCTGCAGCCGGATCTCGATCGGCAGTCCCTTGCACAGGTCGCGCGCGAAAGCCGCCTGTTCCCGGGAGATGGTGACGCCCACGCCGCTCACCCCATAACGCTCCGCGGCAAACTTCAGCGCCTCGCCCCAGCCGCAGCCGATGTCGAGGATGCGCTGGCCGGGTGTCAGTTGGAGCTTGCGGCAGATGAGGTCCAGTTTGGCTTCCTGCGCGTCGTCCAGGTTGTCCGCCTGGGCCCAGTAGCCGCAGGAGTAGACCAGGCGCTTGCCCAGCATCGCCTCGAAGAGGTCGTTGCCGAGGTCGTAATGCTGGCGGCCCACCTCCCAGGCGTTCTCGCCGCGCTGCATGTTGAGGAAGCGGGCCTTGAGGTGCGCGATCAGCGTGTCCAGCGTGCGCAGCGACTCGTCGAGGTGCGACGAGAGCACGCGGGCAAAGAAGCCGGGCATGTCGGCCACGTCCCACCAGCCGTCCATATAGGCCTCGCCGAGGCCAAGGGAACCATGCGCGAAGACGCGGGCGTAGGTGCGCTCGTCGTGCACCACGAGGTCGGTGGGGCGGTCGCCGCCGATGGTGACGCCGGCGTGTTCCAGCAATTCCTGCGCGCGTGTCCGGAGAGAAGAAGAATCGTGGTTCATGGCGTCGATGATTCCTTGTGACCCTCGTTGCCGCACCGCGCGGCGTCGTATGACTAGAAGTGCCGGAGTACTCCGCGCGTGATCGCCAGGCCGGCGATCGTCATGGCGATGGATCCCGCCAGGTTCAGCCCCGCATGCGCGGCGAACCACGCGTACTGCTGGCGCAGCAGCAGCGCGGAGGCTTCGGCCGAGAAGGTGGAGAAGGTGGTGAGGCCGCCGAGGAAGCCGGTGGCGACGAGCAGGCGTGCCTCGACCGGCAGTGTCTGGAAGTGATCGAAGACACCCAGGGCGATGCCCATGAGCAGGCCACCCGTGAGATTGGCCGCGAGGGTGCCGAGCGGCAGCGTCGGAAAGAGGGGGTTGAAGGCGACCGCGAGCCACCAGCGCAGCCAACAACCCAGCATGCCGCCTATGCCGACGGCCAGGAACCCCGTGTAACCCACGTTACCCCCGCGAAGGATCGTTGGACCGATTATGAACCGATGGCCGCCGGACCGCGAGCGCAAGACCCTGCGGTTATACTTTGCGCTCTTCCCCGTAGGGCACTGCCGCACCATGTCGCCAGCGACCCGCGACCCGCGTCGCCATCTTCCCCTGTTGCTCGCGGCGCTGTCGATGATCGGGCCGTTCTCGATCGACGCGATCTTTCCTGGCTTTCCGGACATCGGCCGCGAATTCAGCGTGGGCGACGTCGCCTTGCAGCAGCTGCTCAGCGTGTACCTGCTGGCCTACGCGGCGATGAGCCTCTTCCACGGCGCGCTGTCCGACGCCTACGGGCGCAAACCCGTCATCGTGATCGCGATGGCGCTCTACACCGTGGCCTCCCTGGGGGCGGCCATGGCGCCGAGCTTCGCGTTCCTGCTGGGATGCCGCGTGCTGCAAGGGCTCTGCGGCGGCGCGGGCATCGTGGTCGGCCGCGCGGTGGTACGCGACACCATGCACGGCGAAGAAGCCCAGCGGATGATGTCCAAGGTGATGATGATCTTCGGCGTCGCGCCGGCCATCGCCCCCATCGTCGGCGCCTGGCTGCTCGGCATCGACGGCTGGCGCGGCATTTTCTGGGCATTGTCGGGCTTCACGCTGTTGCTGACCTTCAGCGTGTGGACTTTCCTGATGGAATCGCATCCGGTGGAGAAGCGCACCGTGTTCCGGCCGCGCCCGCTGCTTGCCGGTTACCTGCGCATCGGCCGCGACCTGCCGTTCTGGCCACTGGCGATCTCCAGCTCGGTCAATTTCTCCGGGTTGTTCCTTTATGTGGCCTCGGCGCCGCAGGTGATCCGCAACCACCTGCACCTGGGCGTGGACGGTTTCCCCTGGCTGTTCGTGCCGGTGGTGACCGGCATGGTCTCGGGGGCGTTCATCTCGGGCCGCGTGGCGGGACGGGTCAGCGCGGCGAACACGGTGACCTGGGGTTACGTGGCGATGCTCTCGTCCTGCGCCATCAGCCTGGTCCTGTCGATGACGATGGATACGCCGCGCGTGCCATGGTCCACGCTGCCGCTGGCGCTCTATGGTTGCGGCGTGCAGCTCGCCTTTCCCACGCTGACCCTGCTTTTGCTGGATCGATTCCCCGAACAACGCGGCGGCGTGTCCTCGGTGCAGGCGTTCTTCAGCCTGTTGGTCACGGCCCTGGTGGCGGGCGTGCTGTCGCCGGCGCTGTCGGGCAGCATGCTGACGCTCGCCCTGGGCGCCACCGCGATGTGCGCCATCGGCTTGGGTGGCTGGGGCTGGTATATCTACCTGGAGCGCCGCCGGCTGGCCTCGGCGAAGGCCGCGGCGGCGACGAACGTGGTCGCGCAGATCGAGCGCAACGAGCCCGGTTGATCCGGTTCCGGGCCTTCCGCGGGCGGTTTTTTCCTAAAGCAGGCCGCGGGCGCGCAGGAAAGCCCGCGCTTCGCTCGCATCCTGCTCGAACCATGCGCGCGTCGAGCCGAGGCGGTAGGTGTAGCCCCAGCGGTCCATGTCTTCCATCAGTCGGGCGGAGCCGACGCCAGGCAACTGGTCGGCCAGGACGATCTGCAGGTAGCAGGTGGCGTCCTCTTCCTCGATGGAATCGGTGGCGTCGGTATGCACGAGCGCGCGTTTTTCCGCAGGCAGCACGATGAGGTGACAGGCCTCGTGCAGAAGGGAATGCACCGGGGTGTCGGCCCGTGCATAGACCGTCGTACCGATGATGCCGGCCTCGGTGTCGCCCCAGAAGCTGCCGGGAATGGCCTCGCCGTCGGCGACGGGCACGAGCATCAGGCCGTGCCGGGCGAGCAGCGCGCGCGGCCCATCGAAGCCGATCCCGCCGACGCGCAGCACCGCGTCGGCGGGATCGCCGGAAGCCGTCGTCGTCCCCGCGACGTCAGGGACCCAGTGACTCACGCTCCCGCCCACGGATTCAACCCGCCGAGGCGGCCGGCTTGCCGTCGGGCAGGGCGACGGACAGCTCCAGCACCTCGTGGCCGCTATCGCGCTCGAGGTTGATGTTCACGGCCTCGACGTCGACGTTGACGTACTTGCGGATGACTTCCAGCAGCTCGTTGCGCAGCAGCGGCAGGTAGTCGGGGCCGCCGCGCGTCGAGCGCTCCTGGGCGACGATGATGCGCAGGCGCTCCTTGGCGACGCCGGCGCTCGGCTCGGGCTTGCGCTTCAGGAAATCGAGGATACCCATGCTCAACCTCCGAAGACGCGCTTGAGGAAGCCCTTCTTGACCGGCTCGAGGAAGCGCAGGGGGCGCTCTTCGCCGAGGATGCGGGCCACGGTGTCCTTGTACGCCGCGCCGGCGTTCGAGTCGTCGTCGAGGATCACCGGCACGCCGGCATTCGATGCGGCGAGCACGTTTTCCGATTCCGGAATGACGCCGACGACGGAGATGCCGAGGATTTCCTCGACGTCCTTCACGCTGAGCATCTCGCCGGCTTCGACGCGATTCGGGTTGTAGCGCGTGAGCAGCAGGTGCTGTTGCACCGGACCCTCGCCCTTCTCGGCGCGGCGGGTCTTGCTCGCGAGCAGGCCGAGGATGCGGTCGGAGTCGCGCACGGAGGACACCTCCGGGTTCACCACGACCACGGCATGGTCGGCGAAGTACATCGCCAGGTGTGCGCCCTTCTCGATGCCGGCGGGGGAGTCGCAGACAACGTAGTCGAAACCTTCCTTCACCAGATCGTCGAGTACCTTCTCGACGCCTTCCTGGGTGAGGGCATCCTTGTCGCGGGTTTGCGAGGCGGCGAGCACGAACAGGTTTTCGTGCCGCTTGTCCTTGATCAGCGCCTGCTTGAGCGCGGCTTCGCCGTGCACGACGTTGACGAAGTCGTACACCACGCGCCGCTCGCACCCCATGATGAGGTCGAGGTTGCGCAGGCCGACGTCGAAGTCGATGACGGCGACCTTCTTGCCCTGCATGGCGAGGCCGGTCGCGAGGGAGGCGCTGGTGGTGGTCTTGCCGACTCCGCCTTTGCCGGAGGTGACGACGATGATTTCAGTCAAGTGATGTCTCCGAGTGCTGCAATGCGCTGGTTAGAGTCGCGCGATCATGAGTTTTCCATTGTCGAGCCAGCACTGTACGGGCTGGCCTTCGAATTCCCTGGGCATGTCTTCGAACACGCGGTAGTGCCCGGCGATCGCGACGAGTTCGGCGCGGAAGTCGGAGCAGAAGATGCGTGCCGATTCGTCACCCTGCGCGCCGGCCATGGCGCGGCCGCGCAGGCTTCCGTAAACGTGGATCGAGCCGTCGGCGATGACCTCGGCGCCATTGGCGACGCCGGCCGTGACGACGAGGTCGCGGTCGCGCGCATACACCTGCTGGCCCGAGCGCACGGTGCTGCCCGAGTGATGCTGGGCGGTCGCGATGCCGTTGCCGGCAGTGTCGTCGGCGAGCGGCGCGGCTGCGCGCGCCGACGCGGGTTCCCGCGCGGGCGCCGGTGCGGCGGCCTCGCCCTGCGCCGGTTCGTACTGGGCGCGGAACTTGGCGATGAGGGGCAGGCCCATGCGTTCGGCGAGGGCTTCGGTTTCGCTGGTGCCGTAGGCGAGGCCGACCGGCAGCATGCCGGCGCTGCGGATGGCTTCGAGCAGTGCGTCGACCATGCCGTCGTCGGGCAGCTTCGGGAGGTGCGAGAGGTCGAGCACCACCGCCGCGCGCGTGAACATCTGCGGGGCGGAGCGCACGCGGCGCTCCAGTTCTTCCACCAGCGCGGCGGCATCGACCCGGCGCAGGCGCACGCAGGCGATGCCCACCTGGCCGAAGCGCAGGTCGCAGGCGGCCTCGAGGGATTCGGCGCGGGCGCTCATGCGGCGGCTCCCACACCGTCGATGGGACGTTGGCGTTCGGCCAGCCACTCGACCTTCGGCAGGCCGCCGTGCTCGAGGTAACGCTCGCGAACGAAGGGGAAGCTGGGCAGCTCGCGGGCGAGCAGGCTCACCTTGGGGCCTTCTTCCATCTTCTGCTGGCCCACTTCCTGGAAACCCATGGTGCCGTGGAAGAGCACGGTCTGGTCGTTGCGGGGTTCGAGGAACACCTCGCAGGTCAAAAGCGGCACGCGTACCTCTGCATAGCTCTGTACATCGCAATAAAAGATCCGGCCCAGGCCGTGGCCGCGCGACTGCGACGCGATCACGATGCGATCGATATACACGAAGCTTTCGTAATGGGCCTGGAACCAGCGGAAATTCTGGCTGGCGTAATCGGCGTCCTGGCGCATCGCGATGAGGAAGCCGAGGATGCGACCGTCCTGCTCGGCTACGCGGAAATAGTGGGCGATCTCGTACAGGTGACGCAGCCGGTCGAGGTCCGTGGCGAGGATGCCCGTGCCTGCGGCATTGTTGAGTGCCAGCACGGCATCCAGGTCGTGCTCGCGCACGTCGCGGATGGCAAGGGCCATTCGTTGCTCCGCTTGTGTGTTCGTGGAAAGGCGACCCCCGGGCCGCCGCGATGCGCGGCATTATGGCATGCCCGGATCGCGCCGGGGGGCGATCCGGGCTTGTAAAACCGTTGTAAAGCCGATGCTTGCCGCTTGCGCGCACGTGACTTCAGTCAGGTGGTGCGGGGCTCGCGAAGCCCTATGATGCGAACATGTCCAAGGTCCAGTTCAACCACGTCCGCCTGCTCCGCTACGCGACGTACTTCGTGTTCCTCTGTGCGGGTCTTCCCCTGTCGATGCAGCGCGCCGGCAGCGGGCCGGGCGCGATCGGCGATGTCGCGCTCCTGGCCTGGACCGCCTGCTACCTTGTCTTCGGCCTGGTCCACTGGCTGCTGACCAACCAGCTGGGGGCCCGCCTGAACGGCGCCACGCGCGTCGCGGTGCTGGTGATCCTGACCGGCACGGCGCTGGCGATCGGCGCGCTGAGCAAGAGCGGCGTGGGCGCGCTGCTGCTGATCATCGTGGCCACGGTGGTGCCCTGGCTGGTCAGCCTGCCCCTGGGCATCGCCTGGATGGTGGTGGCCCACGTGGCCCTGGTGCCGGTGTTCGCCGAGGTGCCCGGATGGAGCGTCATCAGCGCTCTCATGCAGGCCTGCCTGTATTTCGGTTTCTCGGCGCTGGTCTTCGTCGCCTCCATGGTCGCCAGCCAGCAGGCGGAGGAGCGCGAGGAGCTGCGTCGCCTGAATTCGGAGCTCCGCGCCACGCGGGCCCTGCTGGCCGAATCCACCCGTATCGCCGAGCGCATGCGCATCGCGCGCGACCTGCACGACCTTGTCGGACACCACCTCACGGCCCTGAGCCTCAACCTGGAAGTGGCCAGCCACCTCACCAACGACGTGGCCCGCGAGCACGTGCTGAAGGCCCAGAGCACGGCGAAACAGCTGCTCTCCGACGTGCGCGAGGTAGTGAGCGAACTGCGCCAGGACGATGCCATCGACCTGACCCAGGCCCTGCGCAGCCTCACCGAGGGCGTGCCGGGGCTCGAGGTGCGCCTGACCGTCCCACCCCGCTTCGGCGTCGAGGACCCGCGCCGGGCCCAGGTGCTGCTGCGCTGCGTGCAGGAAATCCTTACCAATACCGTGCGGCACGCCAACGCCCGCCATCTCTGGCTGACCTTCCGCCACACCGGGCCGGACGAGCTCTGCCTCGACGCCCGCGACGACGGCCGCGGCGGCGGGAGCGGGACGTTCCGTCCGGGGAACGGCCTCACCGGCATGCGCGAGCGGCTTGCCGAGTTCGGCGGCACGGTGACGTTCCGCACCGACCCGGCCGGCGGATTCGCCCTGACCGCCCGCCTGCCGCTGGGCGAGGAGCCCTCGCTGGCCCACGCACCGCCCCGCCAGATATTCGGTCCGCCCCTGGGCGACGAGCCCGAGGACGTGCCGCGTGCCAAACTCTCCGTTCCTTCCGAGGATCTTCCATGATCTCCGTCTGCCTCGTTGACGATCAGAACCTGGTCCGCCAGGGCATCCGCTCCCTGCTCGACCTGGCCGGCGACATCCGTGTCGTGGCCGAATGCGCCGATGGCGCGCAGGCGGTACAGACCATTCCCCAGGTGCGTCCGGACGTGGTGCTGCTGGACCTGCGCATGCCGAACATGAGCGGACTGGAGGTACTCCAGGCGCTCGGCGGCCGCAACGAACTGCCGCCCACGATCATCCTGACCACCTTCGACGACGACCAGCTGGTGCTGTCGGGCCTGAAGGCGGGCGCGCGCGGCTACCTGCTGAAGGACGTCTCGCTCGACCAGCTCGTCGAGGCCGTCCGGACCGTCGCCGCGGGCGGGTCCCTGGTCGCCCCGATGGTCACGCAGCGCCTGCTGGCGGGCGTGGGTCGGATCCAGAACCAGTTTTCCAGCCTGGAGCAGCCGGACCCGCTCACCGAGCGTGAGACGGAGATCCTGCGCCTGCTGTCGGGCGGCTACAGCAACAAGGAAATCGCCAATTCCCTGCGCGTCGCGGAGGGTACGGTGAAGAACCACGTGTCCAACATCCTCTCCAAGCTGGGTGTCCGCGACCGTACGCGGGCGGTCCTGAAGGCGCTGGAGCTGGGCATCGTCTGACCACAGGCTGACCGGGCGACAGGGGAAGGCCGCACCTGCCGAAAATCGGCTTGTGCGGGCTTGAGAAAAAGTGCAGGCCACCCAATGGCGTTCGCCGCCGCTAGCAAGTACCATCGGCTCTTTCGGCGCGGGCGAACCCCTGCCACGGGCCGATTCTTCAGGGGTGACCGCACGGCGTCCATGGCCGCGCGTGGAGCCTGTTCGTAAGACGTTCGGAGATCCGTGGAATGACGCGTCTGTTAGAATTTATTGTCGCCCTCGTCATCGTCGCCGTGCTCGGTGTCGTGGTCGGCGTGGCCATGCCCTCGACCGGACATGTCGAGCGCGAAATGCTTATCAGCAAGGATTTGCGCCAGGTTTACGACGTTTTCAGCAACTTCCGCCGCTTCCCGGACTACACCGTCCTGCGGTCGTTCGATCCGAAGGTGCAGTTCGAACTGTCCGGCAAGGCCTATGGCCCGGGCGCCAAGATCGCCTGGAAGGCCAGCGACGAGAAGGTGGGCGACGGCTCGCTGGAAATCGCCTCGATCGATCCGAACTTCGCCGAGATCTCCGATGCCGGCAAGGGCACGATCGTCTGGAACCTGGAGAACGGTTGGCGCGGCGAGAACAAGAAGTTCACCATCAAGCTCGAGCGTGCCGGCCGTAGCCAGAAGCTCGTGAAGGTGAACTGGTCGTACGACGTCGATTACGGCTTCAACCTCATCAGCCGCTTCTCGAACCTCTACATCCACGGCGATCCGGACGCGCTGATCCAGTTCAGCCTGTCCAACCTGCAGAACCTGATGGCGTCGATCCCCAACATCGACTACAGCAAGATGGTTCCCTCGATCGTCGAACAGCCTGCCAAGCCGGTGCTGTTCGTGTCGACCACCGCTCCGCGCACGCTCGACGACGTCGACACCGCGTCGGACAAGGCGATGGCCGAGATCCAGGCGGCGGCGAAGAAGCTGGGCGTGAACATCGTCAGCCCGCGCATCACCTTCACGACGAACTGGGGCGACCAGAACTACACCTTCGACGTGGCTGCCGAGATCGACACCACCACGCTGAAGATCGACGGCCAGGACGTCGAGATCACCGCCGCCCAGCGTCCGTCGCTCGACGCCGCACCGGCCGAGGCCTCGACCGCCGCCGCTCCCGCCGCTGCGGCCGCCACCGCCACGCCGGGCAGCAAGGACAGGTTCGGCCGCGTGATCGTCGACGGCAACGTCAAGGCCGTGCTCGCCTTCGGTGGCAAGGCCCTGACGGCCGAGTGGAACGGCACCGGCGCCGGTCTGCCGCAGACCCGCCAGATGCTCGAGGCCTACTCGCAGACCCACGGCTACAAGTTCGACGACGTGACCTACCGCGCGTACGACATCCAGGTGAAGGCCCCGGTGAACAACAAGGGCACCATCGAGGGTTACGACGAGCAGAAGTTCGAGATCTACCTGCCGCTGCAGGGCGACAACATTCCCGACCAGACGCCGGAACAGGAAGCGGGCATGAAGCAGCCCGGCCTCGAGGAGTCGGCTCCGGCCGGTTCGTCGACGGCTCCCGCGCCGGCGGGCACGGCACCGGCTCCGGCCGGTACCACCCCGGCCCCGGCCGGCACCGCGGCGCAGTAAGCCTCGCACCCAGGTAAGGAAGAGCCCCGGCATCGCCCGGGGCTCTTTTCGTTTGGAGGTGCCTCTCGCCCGGGCAAGCAACACCCCATTCGTCGCCCGTCCTTGGCTACACTGGCCTGCGATGATCGAAACCGACCGACTCACCCGCTGCTACGGCCCGCTGACTGCGGTCGACTCGCTGAGCCTGCGTGCCGAGCCCGGCCAGGTGCTGGGCCTGCTCGGTCCCAACGGTGCCGGCAAGTCCACCGCCATGCGCATGATCGCGGGTTTCCTCACGCCCACCTCCGGCACCGCGCGCGTGTGCGGACACGACGTGCGCAGGGAGCCGCTGGCGGCGAAGCGCGCGCTCGGCTACCTGCCGGAGGGCGCGCCGAGCTACGGCGAGATGACGATCCGCGAGTTCCTCGTCTTCATGATCCGCGTGCGCGGGCTGGAGCGCGACGTGGCCTTCCGCCGCTTCGACGAGGTGGTGATGCGGCTGGAGCTGGACGAGGTGCTGGAGCAGACGATCGGTACGCTCTCGAAGGGCCTGCGCCGTCGTGTGGGCCTCGCGCAGGCGATCCTGCACGACCCGCCGGTGCTCATGCTCGACGAACCCACCGATGGCCTCGACCCGAACCAGAAGCATTCCGTGCGCATGCTGATCGATGCGATGGCGCGCGAGCGCACCATCCTCATTTCCACGCACCTCCTCGAAGAGGTGCACGCGCTGTGCAACCGCGTCGCGATCATCGCCAACGGCAGGCTGCTGGCGGATGCGACCCCCGCGGAGCTCGAGGCGCGCTCGCGCTACCACGGCGCGGTGTCGTTCAGCGCGGCGGGCAGCGGCGTGTCCCGCGAGATGCTGGCGCGCATCCCCGGCGTGGCGATGGTGGAGGTCGATCCGCTGGATGGCCGGGTAACGGTGTTCCCGCGCGCGGGCCAGCCGATCCTCGACGACGTGCAGGCCCTGCTGCGCACGCAGAACCTGGAGGTCTCGGAAATCCAGCTCGAGCGCGGCCGCCTCGACGAGGTGTTCCGCCAGATCACCACCCAGCGCGGGGCGCAGGCATGAAGGCGGTGATGGCGATCGCGCGCCGCGAACTCTGGTCGTACTTCGTCACCCCCGTGGCTTACGTGTTCATGGTGATCTTCCTGGTGCTGGCGGGGCTGCTGACCTTCTATACCGGCGATTTCTACGACCGCGGCCTCGCCGACCTGCAGCCGTTCTTCGACATGCATCCCTGGCTGTACCTCGTGCTGGTGCCGGCGGTGACGATGTCCACCTGGGCGGAGGAGCGGGCTTCCGGGACGCTGGAATTGCTGTTCTCACTGCCGGTGACGATCTCGCAGGCCGTCCTGGGCAAGTTCCTCGCGGCCTGGGGCTTCATCGGCATCTGCCTGGCCCTGACCTTTCCCATCTGGGTCACCGTGAACTACCTCGGCGATCCGGACAACGGCGTCGTGCTGGCCGGATACGTAGGAAGCTGGCTGATGGCCGGCGCGTTCCTCGCCATCGGCACCTGCATGTCGACCAGCACTCGCAGCCAGATCGTCGCGTTCATCCTCACGGCGGCCGTGTGCTTCCTGCTGCTGCTCGTCGGCCAGCCGCAGGTACTGGACTTCTTCCAGGACTCGATACCGCCGAAGCTGCTCGGCGCGATGGGCCAGTTGAGCATCACCCGCCACGCGAACGCGATCGCCCGCGGCGTGCTCGACCTGCGCGACCTGGTGTACTTCTTCGCCACGATCGTCGCCTGGCTGGCCGCCAGCGTCGTCGTGCTCGACCTGAAGCGGACGCGCTGACCATGCGCAGCCTGACGCTCTCCCGCTCCTTCCTGCTGCGCCTGAGCCTGCTCGGCATCGCCGCGCTGTTCCTCGTGGCGATCGCGATCAGCTCGATGTCGCTGCGCACCGCGCGCATGGACCTCACGGCGGACCGCGTGTACACGCTGACCCCCGGCACGCAGAAGATCGTCGACGGCCTGCACAAGCCGCTGACCCTGACCCTGTATTTCTCCGAGCACGCGACCCGCGACCTTCCGCAGCTGCGCAGCTATGAGCAACGCGTGCACGAGATGCTGCGCGAGATCGCCGTGCGCGCGCACGGACGCATTCGCTTCAGGGTGATCGATCCGGTGCCGTATTCCGACGACGAGGATGCGGCGGAAAGCTATGGCCTGTCGCCCGCCACGGGCGGCAGCAACGGCGAGCGGGTGTTCTTCGGGCTGGTCGGCATGGGCGGTACCGGCGACGTGCCGCCGCAGGCCATTCCCTTCTTCGATCCCGCGCGCGAGGCCTTCGTCGAGTACGACATCGTGAAGCTGCTCTACGAACTGGGCATGCCCACGAAGCCGCGGCTTGGCGTGATCAGCACCTTGCCGGTGGAAGGCAACCTCGTGATCGGCGAACCCGCCTGGACGGTGCTGCGCCAGCTCGACCAGCTGGCCGATGTGACCACCATCGATCCCGACGGCCTCACGCACATCGACGACGCGGTGAAGGTCCTCCTCCTGATCCATCCCAAGCACCTGTCCGACGACGCGCTCTACGCGATCGACCAGTACGTGTTGCGCGGCGGCCATCTCGTCGTCTTCGTCGATCCCGATGCCGAAATGGACAACTCGCCGCTGGTCGACTCGCATGGCGTGGTGGACGACCACGACTCCGACCTGCGCCGCCTGTTCGAGGCATGGGGCGTCGAGTACGACCCGACCAAGGTGGTACTCGACCGGTCGGCCGCGCTGAGCATCGAATTGAACGGCAGCAGCCTCGCGCATCCGGCGATGCTCGGCGTGGGTCCGCAGGACCTCAACCACGAGGACGTGGTGACCGCCAGCCTCCAGCGGGTGAACTTCTCCACCGCCGGGTTCTTCGAACTCGCCCCGGACACGAAGGCCCGCCTGGTGCCGCTGGTGCAGACCTCGGACGAAGCCGAGGTGGTTTCCGCACAGCGCGTGCGCGACGCCGCGTCGGACCCGTCGACCCTGCTCGACAACTACGCGCCCACGCACGAGCGCTACGTGCTCGCGGCGCGCCTGCGCGACACGTTCCACTCCGCCTTCCCCGAGCGCGAGGAGAAAGGCCACCTCTCGCAGGCCGCGGCGCCGGGCGAGGTGGTGCTGGTGGGCGACACCGACCTGCTGTCGGACCGGCTCTGGATCGACGTGCAGCCGCTGCTCGGCCAGCAGCAGCTCACGCCGTTCGCGAACAACGGCGACTTCGTGGCGAACATCGTCGACAACCTCGGCGGCTCGACGGCGCTGCTGTCCATTCGCGGCCGTGTGAATTCCCAGCGGCCCTTCACGAAGGTGCGTGCGCTGCAGGCCGCCGCCGACCGCAAGTTCCTCGTGAAGAAGCGCGAGTTGGAGAACGAACTGTACGAGACGCAGCGCCGTCTCGCCGAACTGCAGCCGGCGAAGAACTCGCCGGCGGCCGCGACCGCCACCGTGGAGCAACGCCGCGAGGTGGAGCAGTACCTGCAGCGCAAGCTCGCCATCGGCAAGGAGTTGCGCGACGTGCAGCACCAGCTGAACGCGGAGATCGACGCGCTCGGCCTGCGCCTGAAGTTCATCAACATCGTGCTGGTGCCCGGCATCGTCGCCCTGATCGGCCTGATCTACGGCTGGCGGCGCACGCGCCGCAGCCGCCGCGTGGTCTGAGGTCATGCTCGACGTCGTGCTGAAATGGATCGTGCCCTGGGAGTTCTCCTGGGTATTCCTGCTCGCCTTCGCCGGCACCGCATGGTTGTATGCGCGCGGCTCGCGGCGCCTGCGCGTGCCGGGGAGGCGGCAGGTGGTGTTCTGGGCGGGCATGGCGATGGTCTATGTGTCGCTGCACACGTACTTCGACTATTTCGCCGAGCACGAATTCTTCATGCACCGCATCCAGCAGGTGCTCCTCCACCACCTGGCGCCGCTGCTGATCGTCGCGGCGTATCCAGGTACGGCGCTGCGTGCAGGCCTTCCGCTGGCCTGGCGCGTGCGCGTGCGGCGGGCAGGGCGCTCGCTTGCGTGGCGGACGTTCGCGGCCATGGCCTTCAATCCGGCCTTCGTCACATTGTTCTTCGTGGCCCTGATCCTGGTCTGGCTGATCCCGGACATGCAGACGCTGGCGATGCTGGACTGGCGCATCTACCGCGCGATGAACTGGTCGATGATCGTGTCCGGCCTGGCTTACTGGTGGCTGGTGCTCGACCATCGGCCGAAGCCGCCGGGTCGCATGTCACCCGGCTGGCGCGTGCTGTCGCCGGCGATCACGATGACGCCGCAGATCGTGGCCGGCGCCATCGTCACGTTCTCGAAGACCGACCTCTACCCGATCTTCGAGATCTGCGGGCGCGCCTTCACCCTGAACGTTCTGACCGGCCAGCTGATCGGTGGCGTCATCATGTGGGTGCCCGCCGCGATGATCGAATCGATCGGCGGCCTGCTGGCGCTGCGCCAGTGGCTGCACCTCTCGCGCAACGGGCGCTTGCCACGCCGCGCGGTGCGGCCGCGCCGCCCGACCATCGCGCACCCTTAGCCTCCGCGGTTTCCTTCGCACCGTGGAACGACTCAATAAACCTCGGGCACGCGCTCCGCTTTCGCGGTGACCTTGTCTTTCTTCGGCTTGCCCTTCAACGGCGGAAGATTGAATTCCTTGTCGGGCGTCAGCTTGTCGGGCACCTGGTCGAGGAGGTGCCGGATCACGTTCAGGCGACCCGTCTTCTGGTCGTCGAAGTCCGCCACGAACCAGGGTGCGTCGGCGGTGTGCGTGTGCTGGATCATGGCATCGCGCAGATCGCCCATCTCCGCGTATTTTTCCCGGGCCTTGACGTCCACCGGCGAGAGCTTCCAGCGCTTGAGCGGATCGGCGGCGCGTTCGGCGAAGCGTTTTTCCTGCTCCGCCTGGTCGACCGAGAGCCAGTACTTGATGAGGATGATGCCGTCGTCGACCAGCATCTTCTCGAACACCGGGCAGGCCTTCATGAAGCGCTGGTATTGCTCGTCGGTGCAGAAGCCCATGGCCGGCTCGACCACCGCACGGTTGTACCAGCTGCGATCGAAGAGGACGAGTTCGCCGGCGCAGGGCAGGTGGGCCACATAGCGCTGGAAGTACCATTGGGTTTCCTCGGTCGCACTGGGCTTGCCCAGCGCCACGACGCGGGCGGCGCGCGTGTCGAGCTTGTCGGTGATCGCCTTGATCGTGCCGCCCTTGCCGGCGGCATCGCGGCCCTCGAAGATCACCAGCATGCGCTTGCCGGTGTGGCGCAGCCAGCGGGTGAGGCCGATCAGTTCGATCTGCAGGTCTTCGAGCGCCTTTTCGTAGTGTTTCTTCTTGCCCATGCGACGGCTCCTCGGACCAGGTTCCTAGTGTGCCTTATTTGTGGGAGCCGCTATAGCGGCGAGAAGCCAACGGAGCGATGAAGCGATAAGGCAGCTTCCCTCGCCGCTATAGCGGCTCCTACAGGGTAGGGGCTCACCCCCCGGCCGTCAGGGTTTGCAGCTCGTCGGCCTGGTTTTCGCGGGTGAGGGTGTCGATCAACTCGTCAAGGTCGCCCTGCATGACCTCGGTCAGGCGGTAGAGGGTGAGGTTGATGCGGTGGTCGGTGATGCGGCCCTGCGGGAAGTTGTAGGTGCGGATGCGCTGGCTGCGGTCGCCGGACCCGACCTGGAGACGGCGCGATTCCGCCTGGGCCGCGCTCTGCTTGCTTCGCTCCGCGTCGAGCAGGCGCGCCTTCAGCAGGCTCATCGCACGGGCGCGGTTCTTGTGCTGGCTGCGCTCGTCCTGGCATTCCACCACGGTGCCCGTGGGCAGGTGGGTGATGCGGATGGCCGAATCGGTCTTGTTGACGTGCTGGCCGCCCGCGCCGGAAGCACGGAACGTGTCCACCTTCAGGTCCGCGTCGCGCAGTTCGATGTCGCCCACCTCGTCCTGTTCGGGCAGGATCGCCACCGTCGCGGCGGAGGTGTGGATGCGACCCTGCGATTCGGTTTCGGGCACGCGCTGCACGCGGTGCGTACCGGATTCGAACTTCAGCTTCGAATAGGCGCCCCGTCCCTCGATGCGCGCCACGATTTCCTTGTAACCGCCGTGCTCGCCCTCGTTGGCGTTGAGTATCTCGAGGTGCCAGCGCTGGCGTTCGGCGTAGCGCGCATACATCCGGAACAGATCACCGGCGAAGATCGCCGCCTCGTCACCGCCGGTGCCCGCGCGCACCTCGAGGAACAGGTTGCCTTCGTCGCGCGGGTCCTTCGGCAGGAGGAGGATCTGCAACTCGCCGTCCAGGCGGGCCAGGTGCGACTCGATGCGGTCGATGTCGTCCGCCGCCATGTCGCGCATCTCGGGGTCGTCGAGCATGGCACGCGTATCGGCCAGCTCGCGTTCGGCTTCGTCGTGTTCCTTCAGCGACGCCGCGACGGGCTCCAGTTGCGCGTATTCGCGCGAGAGGTCGCGGAAACGCTGGCTGTCGCCCAGTACGTCCGGCTGCGCGAGCAGCAAGCCGATCTCCTCGTGGCGTTCGGCGAGGGCTTCGAGTTTGCGGCGGATCGAGGGAGTCATTCGGTCACTAAACTGTGGGAGCCGCTAGAGCGGCGAGAAGCCAGCCGACAATGTAGGAGCCGCTATAGCGGCGAGAAGCCCACGGAGCGATGGAGCGGCGCGGTGGGTCCCTCGCCGCTAGCGGCTCCTACAAGATCCGGCACATCATGCGGAAACGTCGTCGTCCGGGTCTAGCCCATACAGGCGGCCGGCGGCATGGAGCAGGTCGAGATCGCCCGCCATGGCGGCATCGCGCAGGCGCGCGCTGGGTGCGTGCAGCAGCTTGTTGGTGAGGGTGTTGGCGAGGAAGGCGAGGGCTTCCTCGGGCGACCGGCCCCTGGCCAGCATGGCCTGGGCCTTGGCCAGGACCTCGTCGCGCTGCGCCTCGGCGGCGATGCGCAGGTCCACGGCGGGATTGCGCAGGTTGAGCGCGCGGCGCCAGGCCATGTAGCGCTCGACCTGCAGGTCGATGATGGCGCCCGCCTCGCGCGCGGCCAGCTCGCGGGAGCGACGGTTCTCGTCGATGACCTGCTTCAGGTCATCGATGCCGTAGAGATAGACGTCGTCGAGTGTGGCGACGTCCGGCTCGATGTCGCGGGGCACGGCGATATCGACCATGAACATGGGCCGGCGGCGGCGCTCGGCGATCGCGTCCGAGACCATCGCCCGCGTCACCACCGGCAGGCGCGAGGCCGTGGAGGTGATGACGATGTCCGCCTCGGCGAGGTGGCGGGGCAGGTCGGCCAGGGAGATGGCATAGCCGGCGTAGCGGCCGGCCAGTTCGTGCGCGTTCTCCAGCGTGCGGTTGGCGACGATGAGGCGGCGCACGTTCTTGTCGGCCAGGTGGCGGGCCGCGAGCTCGATCGTTTCCCCCGCGCCGATCAGCAACACGCAGGCCTGGCGCAGGTCGGTGAAGACCTGCTCGGCCAGCCGCACGGCGGTGTACGCGACCGACACGGTATGCTCGCCGATGCGGGTATCCGTGCGCACGCGCTTCGCCACCGCGAAGGTGTGCTGCAGCAGGCGCTCCATCGGCGCGCGCAGGCTTTGCGCCGAGCGGGCCTGCTGGTAGGCCTCCTTCACCTGGCCGAGGATCTGCGGTTCGCCCAGCACCATGGAATCCAGGCCCGTCGCCACGCGGAACATGTGGCGCACGGCGTCCTGCTCGTCGTGCCGATAGAGGAACTCGTCGAGGCGTTGCGGGGTCAATCGGTGCTGACGCGACAGCCACTGGCCCGGCACCGTCTCGAAACCCTCGGCCACGCTGCAGTACAGCTCGGTACGGTTGCAGGTGGAGAGGATCATCGCCTCCTCGACCCCGGGTTGGCGGGTGAGGTCGCCCAGCGCCTCGGGTGCCACCGTGGCGTCGAAGGCCACCTGCTCGCGCAGGCTGACCGGCGCGGTGAGGTGATTGAGCCCGAGGGCGATGAGTGGCATGACGGGCTTGGGTCGGCTTGGGTCGGCTTGGGTGGCGTCGGCTAAGCTAAGGGCGCATTGTGCCCCTACCAAGGCGTCGGCGCTTGCAGGTGCCTAACGGGAATGACGGAGAGTAGTGTGCTGAGCGGTCGGTCCAAGTTCAAGCAAGTGCGGCATTTTGCAGTCCTGGCGGCGATGGCGGCCCTGGCGGGCTGCGTCACGGCGCCACCGGCGGAGCCACCCAAGGCCACCCGCACCGGCGTGCAGCCACTGGACCGGTTGAACGTGGCCATCGTGCCGCCCGAGCGCGACCTCCAGGCCTTGCTGATGGCCGGCGATTTCGCGCTGGCCGCCACGGACCTCAAGGGCGCCTCGGACGCCTACGCCAAGGCCACGCTCCTGAGCGACGATCCCAAGGTCGCCGCCCGGGCCACCGAACTCGCCCTGGCCGTGCACGACCAGGCGGCCGCCGGCAAGGCGGTGGCGCGCTGGGCCACCCTCGGCGCGAAGCCCGCCGAACTGGCATCGGCCCGCGCTCGCATGGCCCTGGATCGGGGCGACACGGCGGAAGCGCAGCGGCAGCTCGACGCCCTGGTAGCCACCGGCGATCCGGACGCCTGGCGCGAGTTCGGCAGGATCCTCGTCAGCGGCCGCGACGCCGCCCAGGCCGGCGTGCTGCTCGAGCGGATCGCCACCCCCCAGCGCCTGCCGAACGATTCGACGGCCTGGCTGGCCATGGCCGAGCTGGGCGAAAACCTCGGCCGCCACGATTACGCCAAGACGATCGGCGAGGCGGCGCTGGCCCGTTTCCACAACGGAACCACCTATGCGTGGGCGGGCCAGCAGGCCTTCCGGGCCGGCGACAAGGCCGCCGCGAGGAAGCTGTTCGCCAAGGCCGTGGAGCGCGAGCCGACGAACGCCCGGCTGCGCATGGCCTACGCCACCCTCCTGGTCCAGCTGGGCGACAGGAAGGCCGCCACCCGGCTGCTTTCCACCGGTGCGCAGAACCCCGATACCTACGCGATGCGCTTGAGCCTCGCCGCCCGGGCCAACGACAAGGCGGCCATCCGCAAGCTCTACGACGACATCCGCAGGCAGTCCGACGACGTGCAGACGGAGAACGCGTTCACCCTCGGGCAGCTGGCCGAGCTGCTGGGCAAGCAGGAAGACGCGCTCGACTGGTACGCCGCGGTGGGCGACGACGATCCGCGCATCTTCGACGCCTCCGTGCGCAGCGCCGTGGTGCTGCACATGCAGGGCAAGGACGACGACGCCCACGAGATCGTGGCCGAGCTCCAGACCACGTATGCCGAGCGCCCGGAGCAGTTGCTCAAGGCCTTCGCGGTGGACGGCGAGCTGTACATGGACGCACGTCGCTTCGACGCCGCCGCCGACGCATACGGCAAGGCGTTGCGGGTGAAGCCCGACGACACCGACATGCTGTACGGGCGCGGCCTCGCGTACGCGGAAGCGGGCCGGGTCGACGATGCCGTGGCCGACTTCCGCAAGATCCTCGAACTCAAGCCCGGCGACATCGAGACCAGCAACGCGCTGGGTTACACGCTCGCGGACAACGACCGCGACCTGGGCGAGGCGCAGAACCTCATCCAGGCCGCCCGCGCGGCGCGGCCCGACGATCCGTCCGTGGCCGATTCCTGGGGTTGGCTGAAATTCCGCCAGGGCGAGCTCGACCAGGCCGAGAGCACGCTGCGCAGTGCCTGGGCCCAGCGCAAGGACGCCGACATCGGCGTGCACCTCGCCGAGGTGCTGTGGACGCGCGGCCGTCACGACGAGGCACGCAAGCTCCTCAACGAGGTGCGCCGGATCGATCCGAAGAACGCCGCGCTGGAAAAGACCGAGCGGAAGCTGCGTCCTTGATACGTTCTCCCGGGCGGGCGCGCTTTTTTGTGGGAGCCGCTCCAGCGGCGATCCCGCGGCAGCGGGCAAGCTCGCGGCGAGCACCCATCGCCGCCGAAGCGGCTCCCACACAAGCTTTCCGTATCGGCGTGCCTGGAATCCGCATGCACCTTTCCCGTTTTGCCCGAATCGTTCCGGCGCTCGCCGTTTGTCTGCTCGCCGCCTGCGCCACCACCCGCCCGCCGGTTCGCCAGCCCGGCGACGCGGTCACGCTAGGCCTGCAGGAGCAGCGCGAACGCGCGCTCGGCGACACCGATCACTGGACCCTGGAAGGCCGGCTTTCCGTCTCCGACGGCAAGGACTCCGGTTCCGGGGGGCTGACCTGGCGCCAGGATGGGGAGCATTACGAATTCACCGTGCGCGCCCCGGTCACCGGACGCAGCTTCCGCCTCACGGGTGGCCCCGACGGGGCCGAACTCGAGGGCCTGGACGGCGGGCCCCGGCATGGGCCGGATGCGGAATCGCTGATGGCGAGCACGGTGGGCTGGCAGATTCCCATGAGCGAGCTGAAGCGCTGGGTCCTGGGGCTGCGGGCGGACGGCGGTCCGGCCGACATCGCCTTCGGTACGGACAAGCTGCCGTCGCGGATCGTGCAGGACGGCTGGACGGTGGATTACCGCCAGTGGGACGCCGCCCGGCAACCGCCGATGCCTTCACGGGTGTTCGCGGAAAAAGCGCCGTACAAGGTGCGCCTGTCCATCGAAGACTGGAGCTTCGGCAACTAGCACCTGTCCTTTGCCGCCGTTGTAGGAGCCGCTATAGCGGCGAGGGGAATCTGCCTCACCGCTTCATCGCTCCGTGGGCTTCTCGCCGCCATGGCGGCTCCTACGCAAAGCGGGCTGTGCCAGAAGCCCCGTATACTTCCGTGCTCCGCGGACCACGGCTTCCCCGATGCACTACACCCTCACCCGCGCCCGCGACGACGACGCCGAGCGGCTTTGCGCCATCGAGCGCGCCGCGGTGGAGCTCTTCCGCGGGCACGAGGCCTGGCCGTCGTATTCGGGCATGTCGCTGCCGGTGGACACCGTCCGCGAGCTGATCGCGCGCGGCCTCGTCTGGGTCGCCGTGGTGGACGGGGAGGTGGTCGGCTTCGTGTGCCTGGACACCGAAGGATCGGCCGACGCCATCGGCATTGCCGAGATCGACGTCCTGCCGGCCTTCGGTGGAAAAGGCATCGGTGCCGCGCTGCTCGAGCACGCCTGCGCCTGGGCCCGCGAGGCGGGCTACGCACGGGTCGACCTGGGCACCCTGGCCGACGTGCCCTGGAACGCGCCGTTTTATGCGAAGCACGGTTTCACGGTGGCCGACAAGCACGCCCCGGAGTTCGCCGCCGCCCTGGCGCGCGATCGCGAGAACGGCTTCCCCGACCACCTGCGTGTGTTCATGACGCGCCGACTGGCGCCGCTGGCCGACGGCGACTGGACCGCCTGGCCGGCGCCGGCCAAGCTGAACCTCTTCCTGCGCATCGTCGGCCGTCGCGAGGACGGCTACCACGAGCTGCAGACCGTGTTCCGCCTGCTCGACTGGGGCGACGAGGTCCGCCTGCGCGTGCGGGCGGACGGGGTCGTGACGCGTCCCACGCCGGTCGCCGGCGTTCCCGAGGAGGCGGACCTGGCCGTCCGCGCGGCGCGCCTGCTGGCCGCCGAGACGGGCACGGCGCTGGGCGCGGAGATCGCCGTCTCCAAGCGCATCCCCATGGGCGGCGGGCTGGGTGGTGGCAGCTCGGACGCCGCCAGCGTCCTGGTGGGCCTCAATACGCTCTGGAGGACGGGCCTGTCCGAGGACGCGCTGGCCGCGCTGGGCCTCAGGCTGGGCGCCGACGTGCCGGTATTCGTCCGTGGCCGCTCCGCCTGGGCGGAAGGCGTGGGCGAGCGCCTCGTGCCCACGCGTCTCCCGCGTCGCTGGTACGTGGTCGTGGACCCTCACGAACACGTCCCGACGGCCGCGCTGTTCGCCGCCTCCGAATTGACACGTAACGCCCCTCGGGCGACAATTTCATCCTTTGTTTCCGGGGATTCGGCGGAAAACGCCTTCGAGCCGGTGGTCCGTGCGCGGCACCCTCGGGTGGCCGCGGCGCTGGACTGGCTGGGCGGCTTCGGCCATGCCCGCCTTTCCGGCAGCGGTGGCTGCGTGTTCCTGGAGACGAGAACCCACGAGGCGGCGCTTGGCGTCGCCTCGCGCTGTCCCGGGGGCTTCACGGCCCACGTGGCGGCGGGTGTCGATCCCTCGCCGCTGCTGCTGGCGCGGTACCGGATCGAGGCAAGGGGCATCGTGTCGTAAGGACTCGCCGGAACGAATTGTTGGGGCGTCGCCAAGCTGGTTAAGGCACGGGATTTTGATTCCCGCATGCGCAGGTTCGAATCCTGCCGCCCCAGCCACCGTTCGCGGTGGCGTAGACGCACCACCCACTCTAGCCAGACGCCAGGAGCTCCTTCGTGGATACGTCCACCCCGATGCTGTTCAGCGGCAACGCGCACCGCGCGCTCGCCGACGATGTCGCCGCCCGCCTCGGCATTCCATTGGGCAAGGCTCTCGTCGGCCGATTCAGCGACGGCGAGGCGCAGATCGAGATCGAGGAGAACGTCCGCAAGCAGGAGGTGTTCGTCATCCAGCCGACGGGCGCGCCCAGCGCGGAAAACCTGTTCGACCTGCTGGTGCTGATCGACGCGCTCAAGCGCGCCTCGGCGGGCACCGTCACCGCGGTGATGCCTTACTTCGGCTACGCCCGGCAGGACCGCCGTCCGCGCTCGGCCCGCGTGCCGATCACGGCGAAGCTGGCGGCGAAGATGATCGCCACCGCCGGTGCCGACCGCGTGCTCACCATCGACCTGCACGCGGACCAGATCCAGGGCTTCTTCGACATCCCGGTGGACAACGTGTACGCCTCGCCGGTGCTCCTGGCCGACATCTGGCGTCACCACAGCATGGACGACCTGATCGTGGTCAGCCCGGATGTCGGCGGCGTGGTGCGTGCGCGTGCGCTCGCCAAGCGCCTCGACGACGCCGACCTCGCGATCATCGACAAGCGCCGCCCGAAGGCGAACGTGGCCACGGTCATGAACATCATCGGCGACGTGGAAGGCAAGACCTGCGTGCTGGTGGACGACATCGTGGACACCGCCGGCACGCTCTGCGCCGCCGCGGCCGCCCTGAAGGAAAAGGGCGCCCGCAAGGTCGTCGCCTACTGCGTGCACCCGGTGCTCTCGGGGGCCGCGATCGACAACCTGGAGCACTCCCAGCTCGACGAGCTGGTGGTGACCAATACGCTGCCGTTGCGCGACAACGCCCGTAACTGTGCGAAAATCCGCCAGTTGTCGGTCGCGGAACTGCTCGCGGAGACGATCCGCCGCATCGCCTTCGGCGAGTCGGTGAGCTCCCTCTACATCGACTGAATGCACCGTTTTCGGGCTCCCCTGGTCGCGGGGGAGTCCTTTACCCACCGCCGCGAGGCGGTTTACTTGAGGCAACACCAATGGCTACCAATCATCAGCTCACGGCCACGAGCCGCAGTGTGGAAGGGAAGGGTGCGAGCCGCCGCCTTCGCACCGCGGGCTACGTGCCGGCGATCGTGTACGGCGCGGGCGAAGCCCCGCAGGCGATCCAGGTCCTCCACAACGACGTGCTGCTCGGCTCGCGCTACGAGTCGTTCTACTCGTCCGTGATCGACCTGACCGTCGACGGCAAGCTCCAGAAGGTCCTGATCAAGGACTGGCAGAAGCACCCGTTCAAGCAGCTCATGCTGCACATGGACTTCCAGCGCGTTAATGAGAACGAGGCCATCCGCGTCGCCGTTCCGGTGCACTTCCTGAACCAGGAGAAGTCCCCGGCCGGCAAGACCGCCGGTCTGGTGATCTCGCACAACCTGACGGAAGTGACGGTCTCCTGCCTGCCGAAGAACCTGCCGGAGTTCATCGAACTCGACCTGGCGGACCTGAAGTCCGGCGACATCGTCCACCTGTCCGACCTCAAGCTGCCGGCCGGCGTGGAAATCCCGGAGCTGGGCCTGGGCAAGGAGCACGACGTGGCCGTGGTCACCGTGGCCTCGATCCAGGAAGAAGTCGACCCGACGGCCGCCGAGGGCGGCGAAGCCCCGACCGAAGAGAAGAAGTAAGGAACCCTGTAGGAGCCGCTATAGCGGCGAGGGCAGCCTTGTGACTGTTTCGCGAGGTTTCCTCGCCGCCATGGCGGCTCCTACATGAAGTCATGGCGACACTTCGTCTTATCGTCGGCCTCGGCAACCCCGGGGCCGAATACGTCAGGACCCGGCACAACGCCGGGTTCTGGTGTGTCGACGCCCTGGCCATGGACCAGGGGGAGCGCTGGACCTTCGACGGCAAGCTGCATGGCGAGACCTGCAAGCTGCGTATCGGCGGAGAGACCGTCTGGCTGCTCAAGCCGGCCACGTTCATGAACAAGAGCGGCATCGCCGTCGCCTCGGCGCTGCGCTACTACAAGATTGCGCCGGAGGAGTGCCTCGTCGCCCACGACGAACTGGACCTCCCGCCCGGCACCGTCCGCATGAAGTTCGACGGCGGCCACGGCGGCCAGAACGGACTGCGCGACATCATGGCCCACCTGGGCCACGGCAAGTTCCACCGCCTGCGGGTCGGCATCGGCCACCCGGGGCACAAGGACAAGGTCACCCCCTGGGTGCTGGGCCGCCCGAACGCGGCCGACGAGGACGCCATCATGCACGCCATCGGGCGCGCGTTCGACGTGCTGCCGCTGGCGCTGGACGGCAAGTTCGACGAGGCGATGAAACGCCTGCACACGGTCGCCTGACTCCCTCACACCAACCGGACACAGATTCGCCATGGGCATCAAATGCGGCATCGTCGGCTTGCCTAACGTCGGCAAGTCCACCCTGTTCAACGCGCTGACCAAGGCCGGCATCGCCGCCGCCAACTTCCCGTTCTGCACGATCGAGCCGAACACCGGCATCGTGCCGGTGCCCGATCCGCGCCTGAACGAGCTCGCGGCCATCGTGAAGCCGCAGCGCATCATTCCCACCACCATGGAATTCGTCGACATCGCGGGTCTCGTCGCCGGCGCGTCGAAGGGCGAAGGGCTGGGCAACAAGTTCCTCGCGCACATCCGCGAGACCGACGCCATCGCGCACGTCGTGCGTTGCTTCGAGGACGGCAACGTCATCCACGTGGCGAACAAGGTCGACCCGATCGCCGACATCGAAACCATCGACACCGAGCTGGCCCTGGCCGACCTGGAGTCCGTGCTGAAGGCACTGGATCGCGCCACGCGTGCGGCCAAGGCCAACGACAAGGACGCGCTCGCCCGCAAGCCGGTGCTGGAGAAGCTCGCCAAGGTGCTCGACCAGGGCAAGTCGGCGCGCACCGCCGGGCTCGACGCGGAAGAGAAGGCACTCGTCCGCGACATGTTCCTCATCACGCTGAAGCCGATCATGTACATCGCCAACGTGGCGGAAGACGGTTTCGAGAACAACCCGCACCTCGACGCCGTACGTGCCCGCGCGGTGGAAGAGGGCGCGGAAGTGGTGCCGGTGTGCGCCGCCATCGAGGAAGAGCTCGCGCAGCTCGAAGACGCCGACCGCGACGAGTTCCTGAAGGACCTCGGTTTCGACGAGCCGGGCCTCAACCGCGTCATCCGCGCCGGCTACCGTCTGCTTGGCCTGCAGACCTACTTCACCGCCGGCGTGCAGGAAGTGCGCGCGTGGCAGGTTCGTGCCGGTTCCACGGCGCCGCAGGCCGCGGGCGTCATCCACACCGACTTCGAGCGCGGCTTCATCCGCGCCGAAACGGTGGCGTACGACGACTACATCAAGTTCAAGGGCGAGCAGGGCGCGAAGGAAGCCGGCCGTCTCCGCCTGGAAGGCAAGGATTACCTCGTCAAGGAAGGCGACGTGCTGCATTTCCGCTTCAACGTTTGACGATTTTTGCTGGTGGGACGAGTTCGACTTCGAGGATGCAGTGTGGCGTCTGCCCGCGGCAAAGATGAAAGCGCGGCGTGACCATGCCAGCCCGTTGTCCTTGCAGAGTCGGGCGGATGTTGCGGAACGAACGGACAGGGGGCGACCTTTTCCTTTTCTGGGTAAGGCTGGTGCCCCCTTGAGTGCCCTTCCCTTGCCATTCGCCTTTGTCCTAGGCTGGGCGCTGGGAACGGGGTAAACAATGGATTAAATAGGGTAATTCTTGCTTGATTGCCTCTTTATTTCATGTCGCTCGTTCTCTTTTGGTCGCCCATGCCAGCCCCACGGCCAGTCCAGTGTTCGGAAAATGGGGTAGTTAGACCCTATTAATGAGGTATTTTTAGAGACAATACCCCATTTAATGGCTATGATTACCCCGTTTAGATAGCCCGGGCTTACATTTCATGCACTCGCTCACACCCGAGTACCTTGCCGCGCTCCGCTTTGATGGCACCCAGGCGGCCACATTGCGCACGCTGGGGGAGTACCAGGGCAAGCAGCAACTCTACACCGCACAGTCGCCCGAAGCCCTCAAGGGGCTACGCCAGATCGCGGTGGTGGAATCCACCGAGTCGTCCAACCGGCTGGAAGGTGTTGTCGTAGCGCCCTCGCGGTTGAAGTCTCTGGTCATCCGCAACGCAACGCCAAAGAGCCGTTCCGAACAGGAGATCGCCGGCTACCGTGACGCCCTGGCGCTGATCTACGAATCGGCCGCGCACATGCCCTTCAGCGAGGGCGTAGTGCTGCAACTCCACACCCTGCTGTACCGCTATATGCCGCAGGCGGGCGGGCGCTGGAAGGCTACCAATAACGACATCATCGAGCGTCACCCGGACGGCACGTCACGTCTACGCTTCCAGCCCGTCGCTGCGCACCTCACACCCATGGCTATGACCGATCTGGCCGGGCGTTACGCCACCGCGCTGGATCAGCACCTGGCCGACCCCCTCGTACTAGTGCCGCTGGCGATGCTCGATTTCCTGTGCATTCACCCCTTCCCCGACGGCAACGGTCGCATGTCCCGCTTGCTGACTCTGCTGCTGCTCTACCACTTCGACTATGCCGTGGGGCGCTACATCAGTTTGGAACGCATCTTCGAGGAAACCAAGGAAGGCTATTACGAGACGCTGGAAGCCAGCTCGCGGGGCTGGCACGAGGGGCAGCACGACGTAAAGCCCTGGCTAGACTACTTCTGGGGTGCCTTGCTACGGGCCTACCGTGAGTTCGAGGAGCGTGTCGGCACCATCGAACGGGGACGTGGCAGCAAAGGCGACCGAGTGCGGACGGAAGTTCTGGGGCGCACCCTGCCGTTCTCGATTTCCGAGATCGAGGAAGCCTGCCCAGGCGTAAGCAGGGACATGGTGCGGCTGGTGCTGCGGGCGATGAAATCAGAGGGGTTGATCGAGTCAATGGGCAAGGGGCGAGGGGCGAAATGGGCCAAGCGGGCCTAAGGGGAACACGATGGAACTGATCGACAACATCAGCCGCTTGTTGGGTGATGACCTCAAGCAAGTCATTCGGCCAGGAGGCACGGCTGCAGATCGGAGCCTTGTGCTTCGACCGGCCCCGAAACAGCCCAAAAATCAGGGGGCAAAGAAGTGAGTGACCAGTTTTTCAACCAGCCAATCCTCAATTCGCCTTACGACTACCCGTCGCGGCACTGGGAGCTGGACGACAGCGGACAACCTACGCAGCAAATCGTCGAGTCACGCCGAGCGTCCAGCTTCATCAGTCCGATTCCAAAGCCCCGCCGGCACCGCGGCGAACAGGCTACTCTGGCGCTGGATGAAGTCGAGAACCTGGCTGACGACGGGCAGCGTTACCGCCACTCTGAACTGATCAATTCGGTGCGGCGCGAGGTCGATGCGTGGCGTCGCTTGCCGCCGACGCAGTGGCGTGTCACCCCCGAAACGGCCCGTCTGCTGGAGCACTGGCGCAACCACAAGTTCGCTGGGGTGCGCCCCTTCTTCTGCCAGGTAGAAGCGGCCGAAACCGCGATCTGGCTGACCGAGGTCGTCCCGCAGCTCGGCAAAAGTGGGGAACGCTTTCTCGACCACCTGAAGAGAGTCAGCAACGATGCCAACCCCGGCCTGATGCGCCTGGCACTGAAGCTGGCCACCGGCGCAGGAAAGACCACAGTCATGGCCATGCTCATCGCTTGGCAGACGGTCAATGCCGTGCGCCATCCGCAGAGCAAGAAATTCACCCGAGGCTTCCTGCTGGTCGCCCCTGGCCTGACCATCAAGGATCGCCTGCGCGTGCTGCTGCCCAATGATGCGGACAGCTATTACGCCAGCCGCGAGATCGTGCCCCGCGACATGCTGGCGGATCTGGACAAGGCCAAGATTGTCATCACCAACTACCACGCCTTCAAGCTGCGCGAACGCATGGAATTGTCCAAGGGCGGCCGTCGCTTGCTGCAAGGCCGCACCGGCAGCGAGCTGGACACGCTGGAAACCGAGGGGCAGATGCTCCAGCGGGTCATGCCGGAATTGATGGGGCTGAAGAACATTCTCGCCATCAACGACGAGGCGCACCATTGCTATCGTGAAAAGCCCGCTTCCGACGACGATTTCATCGACGACAAGGGCAACCCCCTGACCGGCGATGACCTCAAAGCCGCCAAGGAACACGTCAAGGACGAGAACGAAGCCGCGCGCCTGTGGATTTCCGGCCTCGAAGCCGTGAACCGCAAGCTGGGCGTGCAACAGGTCATCGACCTCTCGGCCACGCCATTCTTCCTGGCCGGTTCCGGCTACGTGGAAGGCACCTTGTTCCCGTGGACGATGAGTGACTTCTCGTTGATGGATGCCATCGAGTGCGGCATCGTCAAGTTGCCGCGTGTGCCGATTGCACAGAACCTGCCCGGCGACTTCGACATGCCGATGTTCCGCGATCTATGGAAGCACATAGGCAAGAAGATGCCCAAAAAGGGGCGCGGCAAGGGTGCACAGGCCGATCCAGAAGATATTCCGCAATTGCTGAAAAGCGCGCTGGACGCGCTTTACGGCCACTACCTCAAAACCTACGAAGCTTGGAAGCAGGCCGGCATCAAGGTGCCGCCGTGCTTCATCGTGGTGTGCAACAACACCGCCACCTCCAAGCTGGTGTTCGATTACATTTCCGGCTTTGATCGTCGTAATGACGATGGCAAGGTCAGCTACCAGGCTGGCCGACTGGAACTGTTCCGCAATTACGACGAACACGGTGAGCCGCTGGCGCGCCCGAATACCCTGCTGATCGACAGCGAACAGCTCGAATCCGGCGAGGCGCTGGACGACAACTTCCGGGGTATGGCCGCCGACGAGATCGAGCGTTTCAAGCGCGAAATCATCGAGCGCACTGGCGACCGCAGACAAGCCGAGAACCTGAGTGACAGCGAATTGCTGCGCGAAGTGATGAACACCGTTGGCAAGCAGGGCCGCCTGGGCGAGCAAATCCGGTGCGTCGTGTCGGTGTCCATGCTCACCGAGGGCTGGGATGCCAATACCGTTACCCACGTACTCGGTGTGCGTGCGTTCGGGACCCAGTTGCTTTGCGAACAGGTGATTGGCCGAGCTCTGCGCCGCCAGTCCTATGAATTGAACGAGCAGGGATTGTTCGACGTGGAATATGCTGACGTGTTCGGCATTCCCTTCGACTTCACCGCCAAGCCGGTAGTTGCCACCCCGCCCAAGCCGCGCGAAACCGTCACCGTCAAGGCACTGCGCCCGGAACGCGACTCTCAGGAAATCCGATTTCCGCGCGTGCAGGGCTATCGTGTCGAACTGCCGGAGGAAAGGCTGGAAGCCGCCTTTGGCACCGACGATCATCTGACATTGACGCCAGAGCAAGTCGGCCCCACGGAAACCCGCAACGCCGGCATTATCGGCGAAGCGGTGGAACTGAACCTCAAGTACCTAGGCGACGTGCGCCAGTCCACGCTGCTGATGGAGCTGACCAAGCACCTGCTGTTCGAGCACTGGCGCGACCAAGGCCAGGATGCACCGATCGCCCTGTTCGGCCAGCTTAAGCGCATCGTGCGTGAGTGGCTGGAGGAGTGCCTGGAATGTAAGGGTGGCACCTATCCGGCGCAGTTGATGCACCGTGAACTGGCCGACCTGGCCTGCCAGAAGATTACTCGCGGCATCGTCAAGCGCGAACTAGAGAAAGGCCAGCAGGTCAAGGCCATCCTCGACCCATTCAACCCCACCGGCAGCACCGCGCACGTGCGCTTCAACACCTCTCGCGAAGACCGTTGGGAAACCCTTGGGCCGCCGCCCAAGAACCAAGTCAACTGGGTGATCCTGGACAGCGGCTGGGAATCCGAATTCTGCCGCGTCGCCGAGTCGCACCCCAGTGTGCTGGCCTATACCAAGAACCACAACCTCGGCCTGGAAGTGCCATACCGCTTCGGCTCGGCCAACCGCATCTACATCCCAGACTTCATCGTGCAAGTGGACGATGGTCACGGCAAGAACGACCCGCTGAACCTGATCGTCGAGATCAAGGGCTACCGGCGCGAGGATGCGAAAGAAAAAAAGTCCACCATGGACACCTACTGGATTCCCGGCGTGAATCACCTCGGCACGCACGGCCGCTGGGCCTTTGCCGAGTTTGGCGATGTGTACGAAATGCAGGAAGACTTTGCCAAAGAGGTCGAAGCAAAGTTCAACCAAATGATTGAATCGGCTGTGCCCGCGCCGGGAAACAAGGAACACTGAGATGGCAACGAAGAAAACACAGATGCCCAGCAAGGGTATCGAACAGATCACGCATACCGAGGCCAAACGCAAGAACATCCCGACCGTGGAACACCAGTCGGTGATGCAGCAGCATGAGCAGGCGCCGGTGAAGGTGGCCTACCCGCGCGCCAACCGGCAATGGCTGGAGGAACTATGCGCTCCGCACGGCACGGGCAAGACGTCCTCGGAATTCCAGCAGCGGCTCAATCGCGACCTGGATCCGCAACTCATCTGGCGCGGCAAGGACCAGCAGGACTGGTCCGACCTCGTGGTCAATGCGCCACCGCTATACATCCAGGAGAAGGTCAAACCCAAGGCGCTGATCGACGATCTGCGACGCCAGACTGAAGCCCAGCGCGAGGCCGCAGCGCCGAAACAGGACACACTGGACCTGTTCGGCGACTTCAACGGCCTGCCCGAAGGTGCGGATCGTACCGAGTTCTACCAGCACGAAGGCCACTGGCAGAACCGCATGATCCTGGGCGACAGCTTGCAAGTGATGGCCTCTCTGGCTGAGCGCGAGGGGCTGCGCGGCAAGGTGCAGTGCATCTATTTCGATCCGCCCTACGGCATCAAATTCAACAGCAACTTCCAATGGTCAACCACCAGCCGCGACGTGAAGGACGGCAACGCCGACCACATCACTCGCGAGCCGGAGCAGGTGAAGGCCTTCCGCGATACCTGGCGCGACGGAATTCATTCGTATCTGACGTATTTGCGCGATCGGTTGATGGTGGCGCGGGACTTGTTGACGGAGTCCGGGTCGATCTTTGTGCAGATTGGCGATGAGAATGTCCATCGCGTCCGCGCGTTGATGGATGAAGTTTTTGGAGACGAGAATTTCTGTCGAGAGATTGTAATTTCAAAGGCAAGCGCCTTGTCATCAGTGCTTCTGCCGTCGACAAACGACTTCATACTCTGGTTTGCGAGAGATAAGGATAAAGTTAAGTACCGCAATGCTTTGAATCCCACGGATGTCTTTGAGAATCCAAACGAACGATACCTTTGTGTAGAGACAGATAAAGGTAAAGTAATAGATCTATCTCTCAAGCAGAAGATGCGGCTTGACACGTTGCCTGAGGGGCGGGTGCTTCGCATCTATCCCACTTATTCCCAAACAGGTGGTCCATCAAGTAGGTTTCCTTTCTCATTTCAAGGCGTGTCGTACAGACCTCCTGGTCAGTATGGATGGCAGACCACGGAGATCGGCCTTACTCGACTCGCAAAATCTAACCGAATGTACAAGGTCGGCAACTCTGTTGGTTGGAAAGCATATTTTGATGGAGCGAGATATAGGCCATTTAATACGGTTTGGTCCGATCTTCGATCTGGTGGATTTGGCGAAAGTAGAACGTACGTTGTCCAAACCGATACGCGGATTGTGCAGCGATGCATGCTGATCGCTTCCGACCCGGGCGATCTAGTGCTCGATCCAACCTGCGGCTCCGGCACCACCGCTTATGTCGCCGAACAATGGGGCCGCCGCTGGATCACTATCGACACCAGCCGCGTCGCGCTGGCGCTGGCCCGCGCCCGCATCATGGGCGCGCGCTACCCGTTCTACCTGCTGGCCGACTCCTGCGACGGCCAGTTGAAGGAAGCCGAAATCACCCGCAGCGCGCCGTCCAGCCAATCCACTTACGACAACATCGCTCACGGCTTCGTTTATGAGCGCGTGCCGCATATCACCCTCAAATCCATCGCCAACAATGCCGAGATCGACGTTATCTGGGACAAGTTCCAGGCCGTACTTGAGCCGCTGCGCGCAGATTTGAACCAGGCGCTCGGCAAGAAGTGGCAGGAATGGGAAATTCCGCGCGAAACCGATGTCAAGTGGAGCGAGGAAGCCAAGAAGCTCCACGCCGACTGGTGGCAGCAGCGTACCGCCCGCCAGCAGGAAATCGACGCGTCCATCGCCGCTAAGGCCGAGTTCGAGTTCCTCTATGACAAGCCCTACGAGGACAGGAAGAAGGTGCGCGTGGCCGGCCCCTTCACCGTGGAATCCCTCAGCCCGCACCGCGTGCTGGGCGTGGACGAGGAAGATGAGCTGATCGACCACGTGGCCGAAACCCAGGCCGAATATGGCCAAGACTTTGCCAGCCTGATCCTGGCCAACCTGCGCACCGCCGGTGTGCAGCAGGCGCATAAGGCCGACAAGATCGAATTCACCTCACTGGAACCGTGGCCGGGTGACTTGATCTGCGCCGAAGGCCGCTATCTGGAAAACGAACAGGTGAAACGAGCAGGTATTCTGGTCGGCCCTGAGTTCGGTACAGTCACCCGAGCTGATTTGGTCGATGCCGCCCGCGAAGCCGGCGATGCCAACTTCGACGTACTCATCGCCTGCGCCTTCAACTACGACGCGCCGGCCAGCGAATTCAGCAAACTCGGCCGCATCCACGTGCTCAAGGCTCGCATGAACGCTGACCTGCACATGGCCGAAGACCTGAAGAACACCGGCAAGGGCAACCTGTTCGTGATCTTCGGTGAGCCGGATGTGGATGTGCTGGATACGCAAGGCCGTAGCATCCGTAGATACGATGGCAAGCGCGACGTCATCGACGTGCCTGCCGATGGGCAACTGGTGGTCAAGATCAACGGCGTGGACGTGTTCCATCCCAGCACCGGCGAAGTCCGCAGCGACGACGCAGAGGGCATAGCCTGCTGGTTCCTGGACACTGACTACAACGAGGAGTCCTTCTTCGTTCGCCATGCCTACTTCCTCGGCGCGAACGACCCGTACAAGGCGCTGAAGACAACCCTCAAAGCTGAGGTTGACCCCGACGCTTGGTCGACACTCAATTCCGATACCTCCCGCCCTTTCCCGAAACCGAGCAACGGCCGGTTTGCGGTGAAGGTCATCAATCACCTCGGGGATGAGGTGATGAAGGTGTTTAAGGTGCAGTGATGGTGAATACTACTTGTCCGATTTGGGGAGCCACGGCCATACCTATTGATGTGGGCGGGCGTGATGGCGTCGCCGTTGATTCGCCGAGGGCCGGCGGAGAGTTCTTCATCTCGGGTACGGCGAACGCCATGCTTGCCAATCTGGACGACAAGGAAAAAGTTCTTCTGACCTCTTGGCTAGTCGGGCAACATCGGCTTGGTGTCATCCGTCCGGAGATTTTCAGCGAAACTCTTGAAGACTTGAAGAGCTGGAGCTTCCCAGCCGTCCACGAAAGGGCAGACGGCCTGTTGCGCTATCTTGCAAGCAGGAGCGAGCTACTGGGCACTGTCGTAATGTTTTGCGCGCCTGAAAAAGCAAGCAAGCCGGATGACGGCAATGCACTGATGGCATGGACAGCCTCTCGCAAACTTTCCGAGGTGATTACCCTCGCCGAATATGCCCATACTGAGAAATGGATTGAGCATCGAGTCGAGAAACCGAGAACTCTCGGCGAGGTTAGCTACACTCATGAACTGATGCTCAGGCCGCCTGGGTATGCCCGACTGGCAGCCCTAGATGGCAGCGGTGCAGCATCAAGCCAAGCATTCGTTGCCATGTGGTTCGACCCGTCTATGAGCGAAGCGTATGAGAAAGGCATTGCCCCGGCCATTCGAGATGCTGGCTACGAGCCAATGCGGATAGATAAGAAGAATCACAACAACAAAATTGACGACGAAATCATTGCGGAGATAAGGAGGTCGCGTTTCGTTGTCGCGGACTTCACGCAAGGAGATAGCGGTGCGCGCGGCGGGGTCTATTACGAGGCGGGTTATGCACATGGCCTCAATATGCCAGTGATTTTCACTTGCCGTTTTGATGCGCTGAACAATGTTCACTTCGACACGCGCCAATACAACCATATCGCGTGGAAAGATATTGATGCATTGAAAAACCAACTCGCCCAAAGAATATCGGCCACTATCGGCGATGGTCCGAAGAGGAAGGCATGAGTATGGAATTCCGCATTGCCGACACCTTTACCACCAGTCTTGCCCGCCTGACAGGTGATGAACAAAAGGCCGCAAAGACCACTGCCTTCGATTTGCAGATGGATCCTGTCGGCAACGGCATGAGCTTCCACAAGCTCGATAGAGCCAAAGACCCGAACTTCTGGTCGGTGCGTGTCAGCCGCGATATTCGCCTGATCGTCCACAAGACCGCTGGCAGTCTGCTGCTCTGCTATGTCGATCACCACGACAAGGCCTATCAATGGGCCGAGCGGCGCAAGCTGGCAGTGCACCCGACCACCGGCGCAGCCCAGCTTGTCGAGGTCCGCGAGCGTGTCGAGGAGATCCTCGTTCCGAATTATGTTGAGGACGGCAGGCCGGCGACGCAACAGATGCCGAAACTGTTCGCAAGATATGGCGACGCCCAACTGCTGGCCTATGGTGTGCCGCAAGAGTGGCTGGCCGACGTGAAGGCTGCCGACGAGGATTCGCTGCTGGAACTGGCTGACCACCTGCCCGGTGAGGCGGCCGAAGCCCTGCTTGAACTGGCGACCGGCGGCGCGCCGGCGTTGCCGGAAGTGGCAGCCAAGGGGGCGGATCCATTCCAGCACCCGGACGCGCAACGCCGCTTCCGCGTCATGTCCGATATGGACGAACTGGCCCGCGCCCTGGAATACCCGTGGGACAAGTGGACGGTATTCCTCCATCCGGCACAGCGTCAGTTGGTCGAGCGCCATTACAACGGCGCGGCGCGTGTGTCTGGCTCGGCGGGCACGGGCAAGACCGTGGTTGCCTTGCACCGGGCTGTGCATCTGGCGCATCAGGACGAAGATGCGCGCGTTCTGCTTTCCACGTTTTCGGATACGTTGGCCAATGCCTTGCGCGGCAATCTGTATCGGTTGATCTGGAACACTCCCAAGCTCGGCGAACGTATCGACGTGGCCGCCATGGATGCTCTTGGCATCCGCTTGTATGCGGCGGAATTCGGCAAACCGGTATTCGCCAGCCGTGATGAAATTTCCACGCTGCTGAAGGCGGCTGCCATGCAGGCCGATGGCCTGAAAGCCAACGTCGCGTTTGTGCTGTCCGAATGGGAAGACGTGGTAGACACTTGGCAAGTGGAAAGCTGGGAGGCTTACCGCGACGCCAAGCGGCTGGGCCGCAAGACGCGCCTGCCGGAGGCACAACGCGCCTTGTATTGGCAGGTGTTCGCCAATGTGAAGGAGCAATTGAAGCAGGCCGGCAAGATCACTGCGGCCGAGATGTTCGCCAAGCTAGCGGAGGCCATGCCCAAGCGCAAGCATCCGGTATTCGACTACATCGTGGTGGATGAGACGCAGGACATCGGTGTGCAGCAATTGCGCTTTCTTGCGGCGATCGCCGGCAACCGCGCCAATGCCCTGTTCTTTGCCGGCGATCTTGGCCAGCGCATCTTTCAGACTCCGTTCTCGTGGAGATCTCTTGGCGTGGATGTGCGAGGCCGTTCGCGCACGCTCAATATCAACTACCGCACCTCGCACCAGATTCGCTCGCAGGCCGACCGGCTTCTCGACCCCGAGGTCTCCGATGTGGACGGAAATGTCGAAAGCCGCAAGGGCACAATTTCTGTATTCAACGGGCCGGAGCCGACCATTTGCAGCTACGCCGATGCAAAGGCGGAAAGCCAGGCCGTCGGTGTATGGTTGCAGCAATGCAGTGCCAGCGGTGTGCTGCCGCAGGAAATCGGCGTATTCGTTCGAGCCGACAGCGAACTGTCACGCGCACAGGCTGCAGTCAAGGCCGCATGCTTGCAGGGGCGTGTGCTCGGTAAGGACATGGCAACGGAAGAGGGCTTCGTCAGTATCACCACCATGCACTTGGCCAAGGGTATGGAATTCCGCGTGGTTGCGGTCATGGCCTGCGATGATGAAATCATCCCTTCACAGGTGCGCATCGACACTGCTGCTGACGAGGCTGAGCTGACCGAAATCTATAACACCGAACGCCAGTTGCTGTACGTGGCTTGCACCCGTGCCCGCGACCAACTGCATGTGTCAGCAGTGAAACCTGAGTCGGAATTTCTGGAGGACTTACTGCAGAAGTAGCCCCACGCGTCTTGGATGAGCCTGGTGGTGACAGCGTGCCTTGGCTGTGTCGCCCCAGGTACTTGCGCAGCGTGCGACTTAGCTTCCGAGATAGACCGTCGTCACCTTCACCCGCTCGTGCCGGAGTTCATGGCTGATCTGCTGCCGGACGTGTCGGTCGGCCAGACGCTGTGATAGGTCGAGTTGAGCCGTGCCCGGTCCACCTGCTGCCGGTGTGACTTCCATCCCGTCAATGTTTCATATCGCAGCTGTGCATACCGATGCCGCAGTCCATGCATATTGCTCAAGCCCGCCACCTTGCACTGTCCATCGTAGACGTGCCGTTGCTGGATGTAGGTCTTGTTTGAGCCGCTTCAGCGGCGATGGGTGCTCGCGAGCGTGCCCGCTGCCGCGGGATCGCCGGCGTAGCCGGCTCCCACACAAAGCGCCTGGGAGAACGCTGTCCCTTGCGCTTCACCCACCCGGCGCGGTCATCTGCCGCTGCATGTGATCCAGGTACTGGTCGAGTTCGCCCACGCTGGCGAACACTTCCGCGACCGGTACCGCCTTCACGATGTCGAAAACCTTCTTCACCTGCGGTTGCGGGTTGAGAAGAAGCGTGCGGCCATCGCGGTCGTGCAGTTGCTTGCGTAGCTGGGCGAGGCTGCGCAGTCCGGCGCTGCTGATGTATTCCAGGCCCGAAAGGTCGACCACCAGCGTGCCGCCGTTGTCCAGGAGCGGGATGACGTCGCGCAAGGCCTCGTCGAACGCCGCGTAGGTCGCTGCATCGAGACGGCCTTCGAGCCACACGGTGCTGCGGTCGGGGTTGGGGCTTTCGCTGCGGACGATGAGAGTCATAGGGCTGGCTCGTCGGAAGGATCGAAGCGGATGACGACACGGTTGCCGTGTGCGTCGCGTGCATAGTGGAAATCGCTGGCGATGCTGCGGGCCAGGTGCAGGCCGAGTCCGCCGATCTCGCGCCGCGCGATGTCTCCTGGCAGGTCGGGCGGTTCGTGTTGCAAGGGATCGAAAGGCATGGCGTCGTCGCGCAGCTCGAGGTGGACCACGTCGGCCTGGACCTCGAGGCGGATGTCGATGCTGCCGTCCCGTCCATCGGGATAGCCGTGGCGCACCGTGTTCACGAGGAGTTCCTCGAGCACCAGGCGCACGTCCGCACGACAGGAAGGGTCCACTTCGGCGCGATCCAGCGTGCCCTCGGCCCTGTCCAGCGCGAGGAACACGTCCTCGAGCCGGTTAGGAATGCGCAACCGCATCGAAGCGGACCCCCGCGGCGCCACTCTCGTGCCAGGTGAGCGCAAGCAGCGCGATATCGTCGTAGGCGGGCGCACCGTCGACATAGGCGTCGACATCGCCCAGCACGCCTTCCACATAGGCTTCCGGCGCGGCACCCTCGTCGATGCGCGCCACGCTGTCCAGGATGGCGTGCGTCCCGTAAAGGCGCTGGTTGTCCGCGTGCGCCTCGCTGACGCCGTCGGTGTACATGAGCACGGTGTCGCCCCCAAGCAACGTGAGTACGCGTACAGGGTAGCGCGCTTCGCGGTCGAGTCCGAGCGCCGGGCCGGTCTCGACGTCGACGAGGGTGGCGCTGCCGCCCGCGTGCAGCACGGGCTGCTCGTGTCCCGCGCTGGCGAGCGAGAGCAGGCCGGTTTCCGTTTCCACCACGCCGCAGAGCAGCGTGACGAACATGCAGGTGTCGTTGCCCTTGCACAGCTCGAGGTTGAGCGCGCCCAGGATCTCGCTGGGCGAACGCGCGTGGGTGGCGAGCGTGCGGGCGAGGGTGATGGTTCGGGCCATGAACAGGGCGGCGGGGATGCCCTTGTCGGAGACGTCGCCCACCATCACGCAGACATGCCGCGCGCCGAGCGTGAAGTAGGTATACAGATCGCCACCCACCGCGCTGGCCGGACGCAGCGCGGCGTGCACTTCGACCCGGCCATCCGCGGCGAGCCAGTGCGGCTCCGGGATCAGGGCGAGCTGGATCTGCCGGGCGATCTCCAGCTCGCTGGCCATGCGTTCCTGTTCGCGGGCGGTCTGCTTGGCGGTGTCGATGTGACCGGCCAGCTGGTGGCGCATCTGGTCGAAGGCCCGGGTCAGGCGGCCCACTTCGTCCCGGCGCCGCAGCTTGGGCAGAGGGAAGTCGAGGTGGCCGCGGGCGACGTCCTCCGCGCGGTCGGAGAGCACCCCCAGTGGCGCCATCAACCGGCGCGTGATCACCAGCGCGATCAGCGACACGCCGGCCAGGGCCAGCAGGCCCAGGAGGATGTCCACGTAATAGGTACGGCGGAGGTCGGCGAATACCTCGCGTTCGGGCATGGTCAGCCCGAAGGTCCACGTGGTGCCGGGAATCTTCACGAAATAGACCCAGACGGGCTCGCTGACCCGTCCGCCCATCTCGGGGGTGATCCGCACGGGGTTGGTCCCGGCGGAAAGCGCCTCGCGGAACGGCTTGCTGCCGCGGGTGCCCACGTAGGAGGCCCAATCGTGGGCCAGGAACACGCCGTCCGCGTCCACGACGAAGGCCGAGGCGTGCTTGGGCTTGTTCAACTCGCCGAGCAGTTTCTGCAGCCAGTCGATGCTGATGGTGGCATCGGCGACGCCGATCACGGGCAGGTCCTTGCCGGGGATGGCGACGGAATAGCCCACGAGGGTGTCGGTGCGCCCCACGGAATGGAAGGGTGCCTGCCAGCAGCCGCGTTCGCAGTTGAGTCCGCGGACGAACCAGGGCGAGGTCCAGTACACCTCCGGATCGTCGAGGCGGCTTCCCATGCTCAGCCTGCCGTCGATGGCGCGGCGCGCGACCGGGGCGTCGACGGGGCGGGGCGCGGACGTGTCCCGGGGGATGAAGGCGGCGGTGATGTCGACCAGCTCGGGATTGACGGCGAGGGTGTCGCGGATGACGGCGGGCGCCTCGTCGCGCCGCGTGGCGAGGATGCCGGCGAGCACCTGGGCCACCCGGGACACGTTGTCGAGTCGCCCCTGGATCCGCGTCGCGGCCCAGCCGGAGACGGCCGCCGCCTGCTGCTCGGTCTGGTCGAGGATCTGCTCGCGGGTATGGGTGAGCATCAGCCCGCCCGTGACGACCAGGACAAGCGCCGACCCCAGGAGCACGCCCAGGGCGAGTCGCGAGGCGACGCTGCGAAGGACCATCGGCGACACTCCCGGAGTTCGTGGCTCGAATCTATGCCGCCCCGGCCGGCCCGACAAGCCGCCGTGACGTCATAATGCGACTTTTCCCAGAAAGGTCATGCCATGCCCGGCACCCAGCGCGAAGTCGAATTCCGTTTCCTGGCCCAGCCCACCGATGTGAACTTCGGCGGCAAGGTGCATGGCGGCATGGCCATGAAATGGCTCGACCAGGCCGGCTACGCCTGCGCGGTGGGCTGGAGCGGGGCCTATTGCGTCACCGCTTCGGTCAGCGGCATCCAGTTCCTCGCGCCCATCCTCATCGGCGACCTGGTGACCGTGCGGGCCCGTCTCATCCACACCGGCACCTCGAGCATGCACCTGGCCGTCGACGTGCTGGCCCGCGACCTGCGTTCCGGCGAGCAGCGCCTGGCGACCAGCTGCGTCATGGTCTTCGTGGCCCTGGACAAGCCCGACGGCGGCAAGCCCACGCCCGTTCCGCCGTGGAAGCCCGTGGAGGAGAAAGACAAGCGGCTGCAGGAATACGCGATGAAGCTCATGGAGATGTCCCGCGCGATGGAGCCCCTGGTCCTGGCGACCCGGGAGGCTTAACTCCAGGCCTCGGCCTTGGGAGTTGCCGGAACTGTGGGAGCCGCTATAGCGGCGAGAAGCCAACGGAGCGATGAAGCGGCGAGGCAGGTTCCCTCGCCGCTAAAGCGGCTCCTACATGGTCGCTGCGACCCCTGCATTTTGTGTGCAGAAGTTATTGACAGGTTCGCGGACGCTCGCGACAATAGGCGTTCTTTGTTGGAGGAATACCCAAGCGGCCAACGGGGGCAGACTGTAAATCTGCTGGCTTACGCCTTCGGTGGTTCGAATCCACCTTCCTCCACCAGACGAGTTCCGCGCAGTGCGGGAGTAGTTCAATGGTAGAACTTCAGCCTTCCAAGCTGATTGTGCGGGTTCGATTCCCGTCTCCCGCTCCATTGTTCATACGCGCATTGCGTCATGTGCTCATGTAGCTCAGTCGGTAGAGCACTTCCTTGGTAAGGAAGAGGTCGCTGGTTCGATTCCAGTCATGAGCACCATCTTCGTCGTCCGCGGCGGTTCCTTTTTTACTATCTCATTGGCTCCAGCGGAGTTTAACGCTCATGGCAAAGGGTAAGTTCGAACGCACCAAGCCGCACGTCAACGTCGGCACCATCGGTCACGTCGATCACGGCAAGACCACGCTGACGGCTGCGCTGACGAAGGTCGGTGCCGAGCGCTTCGGTGGCGAATTCAAGGATTACGGCTCGATCGACGCGGCGCCGGAAGAGAAGGCGCGCGGCATCACGATCTCCACGGCCCACGTGGAATACGAATCGCCGACCCGTCACTACGGCCACGTCGATTGCCCGGGTCACGCCGACTACGTCAAGAACATGATCACCGGTGCCGCCCAGATGGACGGCGCGATCCTGGTGTGCTCGGCCGCCGACGGCCCGATGCCGCAGACCCGTGAGCACATCCTGCTCTCGCGTCAGGTCGGCGTGCCGTACATCGTGGTGTTCCTGAACAAGGCCGACATGGTCGACGACGCCGAGCTCCTCGAGCTCGTCGAGATGGAAGTCCGCGAGCTGCTGTCGAAGTACGAGTTCCCCGGCGACGATACCCCGATCATCTCGGGTTCGGCCCGTCTGGCTCTCGACGGCGACCAGTCCGACATCGGCGTGCCGGCGATCATCAAGCTCGTCGATGCGCTGGATACCTGGATCCCGACGCCGGAGCGCGACATCGACAAGCCGTTCCTGCTGCCGGTCGAAGACGTGTTCTCGATCTCCGGTCGCGGTACCGTGCTGACCGGTCGCGTCGAGCGCGGCATCGTCAAGGTGGGCGACGCGGCGGAAGTCGTGGGCCTGCGCGACACCCAGACCACGACGGTCACGGGCGTCGAGATGTTCCGCAAGCTGCTCGACCAGGGCCAGGCCGGCGACAACGTCGGCGTGCTGGTTCGCGGCCTGAAGCGTGAAGACGTCGAGCGCGGCCAGGTGCTGGCCAAGCCGGGTTCGGTGACCCCGCACACGAACTTCGAGGGCGAAGTGTACGTCCTGTCGAAGGACGAGGGCGGCCGCCACACCCCGTTCTTCAGCAACTACCGTCCGCAGTTCTACTTCCGCACCACGGACGTCACGGGCTCCATCAAGCTGCCGGAAGGCACCGAGATGGTGATGCCGGGCGACAACGTGAAGATCACCGTCGAGCTCGGTTTCCCGATCGCGATGGACGAAGGCCTGCGTTTCGCCATCCGTGAAGGCGGTCGTACCGTCGGCGCCGGCGTGGTCTCGAAGATCATCAAGTAAGAACGATGCCGGTCCTTCGGGGCCGGCAGCCGGTCGCGAGGCGGGCAGGTCATCGACCGCCCGCCTTCGCGGTTCCACTGTTTCACCTGTACGCCAGTAGCTCAATTGGCAGAGCAGCGGTCTCCAAAACCGCAGGTTGGGGGTTCGAGTCCCTCCTGGCGTGCCACTCCCGAGTCCGCATGAATACGAAGGCACAAGAAGCCAAGGGTATGAGCCCGGCCGATCTCGGCAAGCTGGCGCTTGCGCTGGTCGTGCTCGTCGCCGGCATCGTCGGTTTCTACTATTTCGGCGATAACCCGAGCGTGCCGTCGTTCGCGCGCGTCGCCGGAGTCATCGTCGCCGTGGCCGCCGCCATGGCCATTGCCGCATTCACGGCCCCCGGCCGCAAGCTGCGCGGCTTCGTCGCCGAGTCGCAGTTCGAAATGCGCAAGGTCGTATGGCCGACGCGCGACGAAACGCTGAAGACCACGGGTGTCATCCTGGTGGTGGTTGTCATTCTTTCGCTGCTGATGGGCTTGATCGACTGGTTGTTGAAGTCGATCGTGCTCGATTGGCTGCTCAAGCTCGGACATTGAGGTAAGGCATGAGCAAGCGCTGGTACGTGGTTCACGCCTACTCGGGTTTCGAGCAGCAGGTCCGCAAGGCCCTGGAAGAGCGCGTCAAGCGCGAGGGCATGGAAGAGAAGTTCGGTGAGATCCTGGTTCCGACCGAGGAAGTCATCGAGATGCGCGGCGGCCAGAAGCGCCGCAGCGAGCGCAAGTTCTTCCCCGGGTATGTCCTGGTCCAGATCGAGACCGATACGAGCGGCAAGACCCCGCGTATCGACGACGAGTGCTGGCACCTGGTCAAGGAGACCCCGAAGGTCCTGGGCTTCATCGGCGGCACCGCCGATCGTCCGCACCCGATCCGCGACAGCGAGGCCGACAACATCCTGAGCCGCGTGCGCGAGGGTGTGGAAAAGCCCCGCCCGAAGGTCCTCTTCGAGCCGGGCGAGATGGTCCGGGTCACCGACGGTCCGTTCAACGACTTCAACGGCGTCGTCGAGGAAGTCAACTACGAAAAGAGCCGCCTGCGCGTCGCGGTGCTCATTTTCGGTCGCTCTACCCCGGTCGAACTCGAGTTCGGTCAGGTGGAGAAGGCCTGATCCAGGCCTTCTGGCCGGCTTCGCCGGCCCTCCGGCACAGGGTTTGCATAGCCCGTGTGAGGAGCCTATAATGCCCGGTTCACGCTGGAGCCTTGTGCTCCGGCGTGTCCGTGTTTCAGGGGTTCGCAGGCGCGCGCCCATCCACACTCCACGGACGGTCTACAGCGAGGAGCCGCAAGGCGCCAGCACTCGCGAGGAAAGATAAATGGCAAAGAAAGTCATTGGTTACATCAAGTTGCAGGTGAAGGCCGGCCAGGCCAACCCGTCGCCGCCGGTCGGTCCCGCGCTGGGTCAGCGTGGCCTGAACATCATGGAGTTCTGCAAGGCCTTCAACGCCGCCACGCAGAAGCTCGAGCCGGGTCTCCCGATCCCGGTCGTGATCACGGCCTACTCGGACCGTACCTTCACCTTCATCACGAAGACCCCGCCGGCCTCGATCCTCCTCAAGAAGATCACGGGCGTGGCCAAGGGCTCGCAGAAGCCGAACACCGACAAGGTGGGCAAGGTCACCCGCGCCCAGCTCGAGGAAATCGCGAAGCAGAAGGAGCCGGATCTCACGGCTGCCGATCTGGATGCCGCCGTGCGCACGATCGCCGGCAGCGCGCGTTCCATGGGTCTGGTGGTGGAGGGTTAAGACATGGCAAAGCTCACCAAGCGTATGAAGGCCGCCACGGCCGCCGTGCAGCCCGGCAAGACCTACGGTCTCGACGAGGCGCTGAAGATCGTCAAGGACAACGCCAAGGCGAAGTTCGCCGAGTCGGTGGACGTCTCCGTCCGCCTCGGCATCGATGCCAAGAAGTCGGACCAGGGCGTCCGCGGTTCCTCGCTGCTGCCGCATGGCACCGGCAAGACCGTCCGCGTCGCCGTGTTCGTTCCGCCGGGTGAAAAGGCCGATGCCGCCCTCGCGGCCGGTGCCGATGCCGTCGGCATGGACGACCTCGCCGAGAAGATGCAGGCGGGCGACCTGAACTACGGCCGCGTCATCGCCACGCCGGACGCCATGCGCGTCGTCGGCAAGCTCGGCCAGGTGCTCGGTCCCCGTGGCCTGATGCCGAACCCGAAGGACGGCTCGGTCACGGCCGACGTCGCCACGGCGGTCAAGAACGCCAAGGCTGGCCAGGTGAAGTTCCGCAACGACAAGGGCGGCATCATCCACGCCACGATCGGCAAGGCGAGCTTCGAGGCCGCCCAGCTGGCCGACAACCTCAATGCGCTGCTCGGCGACCTGCTGAAGGCCAAGCCGGCTGCGGCGAAGGGTCAGTACATCCAGAAGGTGTCGCTGTCGAGCACCATGGGCGTGGGCGTGCCGGTCGATACCTCGACCGTGACCACCTCGGCCAAGTAAGTGTTACGACCCTCGCCGGCCAAGCCGGCGAGGGCACGTTTTTGAGGGCGGCCCCGGTTGCGCATGCGCGACATCGGGGCAGCCGTCAAAGACCGTAGGCGCGGATAGCGCGCGACGACGACGAGCAGGGAGCTCGTGTTGGCAAGGAATCGCCGTCGTCGGCAGCGGATTCGCTTAATCGGAGGCCCCTACGGCTCCAGCCTGCGTAGATGGTGCAGCCCCTTCTGGCATTCGTTTCGAATCTGGAAAGGCCACCACCCGGGATGCCCGCATCCCCGACGTCAGGACGATGTCGCCCAGGACCGCAAGCGGCAGGAGTCGTGAGCGGAGTTAAATTGGAGGAGTGCAATGGCTCTCAATCTGTCCCAGAAGCAAGAAGTAGTCGCCGAGCTGGCAGAAGTCGCCGCGAAGGCTCACTCCTTGGTCGCCGCCGAATACGCGGGCACCACGGTCTCTCAGATGACCGAGATGCGCAAGAAGGCCCGTCAGTCGGGTGTGTTCCTGAAGGTTGTCAAGAACACGCTCGCCGCTCGCGCCGTGGCCGGTACCGAATTCGAGGTCGTCAAGGACGCCCTGGTCGGTCCGTTGCTGTATGCGTTCTCGACCGAGGAACCGGGCGCCGCTGGCCGCCTGATCAAGGAATTCGCGAAGACCAACGACAAGCTCAAGCCGAAGGTCGTCTCCATCGAGGGCAAGCTGTTCGATGCCAAGCACGTCGACGTGCTGGCCTCGCTGCCGACCCGCGAAGAGGCCCTGGCCATGCTGGCCCGCGTGCTGGCCGAGCCGGTCACGATGTTCGCCCGCGCCGTCAAGGCCGTGGCGGACAAGCAGGGTGGTGGCGAAGTCGCCGCCGAAGCCCCGGCCGAAGCCTGACCTCGACTTTTCCATTCGAAACCCCATTTCAGAAGGTAAGAAACAATGTCCACCCTGACCACCGAACAGATCGTTGAAGCCATCAAGGCCAAGTCCCTGACGGAAATCATGGAGCTGGTGAAGTCGATCGAAGACACCTTCGGCGTCTCCGCCGCCGCTCCGGTCGCCGTGGCCGCTGGCCCGGCCGCCGCCGGCCCGGCTGCCGAAGCGCAGACCGAGTTCGACGTGATCCTGAAGTCCGCCGGCGACAAGAAGGTCGACGTGATCAAGGCCGTCCGCGCCATCACCGGCCTGGGCCTGAAGGAAGCCAAGGACCTCACCGAGGCCGGCGGCGTCGTGAAGGAAGCGGCCTCGAAGGAAGATGCCGAGAAGTTCAAGAAGGACCTCGAAGCTGCCGGCGCCACGGTCGAACTCAAGTAATCGGCGCCTTGCGCGCCAGTCGTTCGACATAGCGTCAAGCGAGCCTGGGGGCGTAAGCCCCCGGGCTTTGGCCGTTCCACGGGCCTGTTCCATCGTTCCATGTTCCGTTCCGTCGGAAATGGGACATCGGGAGTCGAGGGCATCGATGCCCTGCGGTACGAATCCCGATCTCCGATTTTCGATTCACCATTTAGCCGGTGCGTGCATCACCGGCGCCACTGAGAACCGAGGCGGTACCCACCATGACCTACTCGTTTACCGAGAAGAAGCGCATCCGTAAGGACTTCGGCAAGCGGCCCCCCGTTCTGGGCGTGCCCAACCTGCTGACGATCCAGACCGACTCGTACAAGGAATTCCTGCAGGAGCAGGTGAACCCCAAGGCGCGCGAGGACAAGGGCCTGCACGCCGCCCTGAAGTCGGTGTTCCCGATTTCCAGCTACTCGGGCAACGCCGCCCTCGAATACGTGGATTACCGGCTCGGCGAGCCGGCGTTCGACGAGCGCGAGTGCCGCAACCGCGGCATGACGTTCGGCGCGCCGCTGCGCACCACCGTCCGCCTGGTCATCTACGACAAGGACAGCCCGGCTTCCAAGAAGGCCGTGAAGTACGTGAAGGAGCAGGAGGTCTACATGGGCGAGATCCCGCTCATGACCGAGACCGGCACCTTCATCATCAACGGCACCGAGCGCGTCATCGTCTCGCAGCTGCACCGTTCCCCGGGCGTGTTCTTCGACCACGACCGCGGCAAGACGCACAGCTCGGGCAAGCTGCTGTTCTCGGCCCGCGTCATTCCTTACCGCGGTTCGTGGCTCGACTTCGAGTTCGACCCGAAGGACGCGCTGTTCACCCGCATCGACCGTCGCCGCAAGCTGCCGGTGACCGTGCTGCTGCGCGCGCTCGGCTACACGAACGAAGAGATGCTGAGCATCTTCTTCGAGCACAACGTGTTCCACCTGGGCAAGAAGGGCGCCGTCACGCTCGACCTCGTCGCCGAGCGCCTGCGCGGTGAAACCCTGTCCTTCGATCTCGTGATCGACGGCAAGGTGCTGGTCGAGGCCGGCAAGCGCATCACCGCGCGCCATGTGCGCCAGCTCGCCAACGAGAAGATCGCCACGCTGGAAGTGCCGGACGACTACCCGGTCGGCCGCATCGTCGCGATCGACATGGTCGACAAGGACACCGGCGAGATTATCGCCGCGGCCAACGACGAGCTGACCCTCGAGCACCTCGAGCGCTTCCGCAAGGCCGGCATCGAGACGGTGCCCACGCTTTACGTGAACGACCTCGACCGCGGTGCGTACATCTCGAACACGCTGCGCATCGATAACACGCGTACGCAGCTCGAGGCCCTGGTCGAAATCTACCGGATGATGCGTCCGGGCGAGCCGCCGACCAAGGATGCCGCGCAGAACCTGTTCTTCAACCTGTTCTTCACCTTCGACCGCTACGACCTCTCGGCCGTGGGCCGCATGAAGTTCAACCGTCGCGTCGGCCGCAAGGACGTGATCGGCCCGGGCGTGCTGTACGACCACAAGTACTTTGCCGAGCGCAAGGAAGAAGAGTCCCAGCGCCTGGTGGCCGAGCAGGGCGAGACGTCGGACATCCTCGACGTGCTGCGCGTGCTCATCGACATCCGCAACGGCACCGGCACGGTCGACGACATCGACCACCTGGGCAACCGTCGCGTGCGCTCGGTCGGCGAAATGGCGGAGAACACCTTCCGCATCGGTCTCGTCCGCGTCGAGCGCGCGGTTCGCGAGCGCCTGTCGCTGGCCGAATCCGAGGGCCTGACCCCGCAGGAGCTCATCAACGCCAAGCCGGTCGCGGCGGCGGTGAAGGAGTTCTTCGGCTCGTCGCAGCTCTCGCAGTTCATGGACCAGAACAACCCGCTGTCCGAAGTGACCCATAAGCGCCGCGTGTCGGCGCTCGGACCGGGCGGCCTGACCCGCGAGCGCGCCGGCTTCGAAGTCCGCGACGTGCACCCGACCCACTACGGTCGCGTCTGCACCATCGAGACGCCGGAAGGCCCGAACATCGGCCTGATCAACTCGCTGGCCGTGTACGCCCGCACCAACGCCTACGGCTTCCTCGAGACGCCGTACCGCAAGGTCGAGAACGGCAAGGTCACCGACAAGGTCGATTACCTCTCCGCCATCGAAGAGGGCGATCACGTGATCGCGCAGGCGAACTCGCCGCTCACGAAGGACGGCAAGTTCATCGAGGACTTCGTGTCCTGCCGTTTCCGTGGCGAATCGGAGCTGCGTCCGTCGGCCGAGATCAACTACATGGACGTCTCGCCGATGCAGACCGTGTCGGTCGCGGCGGCGCTCGTGCCGTTCCTCGAGCACGACGACGCGAACCGCGCGCTCATGGGCGCGAACATGCAGCGCCAGGCCGTTCCGACCCTGCGCAGCCAGAAGCCGCTCGTCGGCACCGGCATCGAGCGCGCCGTGGCGCGTGACTCGGGCGTGACCGTGTCCGCCCGTCGCGGCGGCGTGATCGACCAGGTCGACGCGGCGCGTATCGTCGTGCGCGTGAACGAGAACGAGGTCGGCGACGACGATGCCGGCGTCGATATCTACACGCTGACCAAGTACACCCGTTCCAACCAGAACACCAACCTCAACCAGCGTCCGCTGGTGAACGTGGGCGACGTGGTGGCGGTGGGCGACACGCTGGCGGACGGTTCCTCGACCGACCTCGGCGAGCTCGCGCTCGGCCAGAACATGCTCGTCGCGTTCATGCCCTGGAACGGCTACAACTTCGAAGACTCGATCCTGATCTCCGAGCGCGTGGTCCAGGAAGACCGCTACACCTCGATCCACATCGAGGAACTGACCTGCATCGCTCGCGACACCAAGCTCGGTGCCGAGGAAATCACGGCCGACATTCCCAACGTGGGCGAGCAGGCGCTCGCGCGCCTCGACGAATCCGGCATCGTGTACATCGGTGCGGAAGTGAAGGCGGGCGACATCCTGGTCGGCAAGGTCACGCCGAAGGGCGAGAGCCAGCTCACGCCGGAAGAGAAGCTGCTCCGCGCGATCTTCGGCGAGAAGGCCTCCGACGTGAAGGACAGCTCGCTGCGCGTGCCCCCGGGCATGGACGGCAACGTCATCGACGTGCAGGTCTTCACCCGCGACGGCATCGAGAAGGACAAGCGTGCCAAGCAGATCGAAGAGACCGAGCTGAAGCGGATCCGCAAGGATCTCGACGACCAGTTCCGCATCCTCGAGGGCGCGATCTACGCCCGTATGCGCTCGCAGCTGGTCGGCAAGACCGCGATGAGCGGCCCGGGTGGCCTGAAGCGCGGCGCCACGATCGACGACGCCTACCTGGACAGCCTGAAGAAGGACGACTGGTTCAAGATCAACGTCAAGGAAGAGGAAGTCTCCGAGTTCCTCGAGCGCGCGGCCGAGCAGGTCAAGCGCCACAAGGAGAGCTTCGACAAGCGCTTCAAGGAGAAGCAGGGCAAGATCACCCAGGGCGACGACCTCGCTCCGGGCGTGCTCAAGATGGTCAAGGTCTACCTGGCCGTGAAGCGCCGCATCCAGCCGGGCGACAAGATGGCCGGCCGTCACGGCAATAAGGGCGTCGTGTCGATGATCGTGCCGGTCGAGGACATGCCGTTCTCCGCCGACGGCCGTCCGGTCGACATCGTGCTGAACCCGCTGGGCGTGCCTTCGCGTATGAACATCGGCCAGATCCTCGAGGTCCACCTCGGCTGGGCGGCGAAGGGCCTGGGCCACAAGATCGAGGCGATGATCGAGGCCAACGAGCGTCCGGCGAAGCTGCGCGAGTTCCTGGACGAGGTCTACAACCACGGCAACGCCGGTGCGGAAGGCGCGGTGCGCCATGTCGACCTCAAGTCGATGTCCGACCAGGAGATCTCCTCGCTGGCGAACAACCTGCGCGACGGCGTGCCGATGGCGACGCCGGTGTTCGACGGTGCCGAGGAGTCCGAGATCAAGCACATGCTGAAGCTCGCCGGCCTGCCGGAATCCGGCCAGACCATGCTCTTCGACGGCCGTACCGGCGAGGCGTTCGACCGCCCGGTCACCGTCGGTTACATGCACATGCTGAAGCTGAACCACCTCGTCGACGACAAGATGCACGCGCGTTCGACGGGTCCGTACTCGCTCGTTACCCAGCAGCCGCTGGGCGGCAAGGCGCAGTTCGGCGGCCAGCGCTTCGGCGAAATGGAAGTCTGGGCGCTCGAGGCCTACGGCGCGGCGTACACCCTGCAGGAAATGCTGACCGTCAAGTCGGACGACGTGCAGGGCCGCAACCAGATGTACAAGAACATAGTGGACGGCAACCACGAGATGGCCGCTGGCATGCCGGAATCCTTCAACGTGCTCGTGAAGGAAATCCGCTCGCTCGGCATCGACATCGAGCTCGAAGAGATCAAGTGATCGTCGCGGCTACCGGAGATTACGCATGAAAGACCTGCTCAATCTGTTCAACCAGCAGCGACAGACGCTGGACTTCGACGCGATCAAGATCGCTCTGGCTTCGCCGGAGCTGATCCGTTCGTGGTCGTACGGCGAAGTGAAGAAGCCGGAAACCATCAACTACCGCACGTTCAAGCCTGAGCGTGACGGTCTGTTCTGCGCGGCCATTTTCGGTCCGATCAAGGACTACGAGTGCCTGTGCGGCAAGTACAAGCGCATGAAGCATCGCGGCGTCGTCTGCGAGAAGTGCGGCACCGAGGTCACCCTGGCCAAGGTCCGTCGCGAGCGCATGGGTCATATCGAACTGGCCAGCCCGACCGCGCACATCTGGTTCCTGAAGTCGCTGCCTTCGCGCATCGGCCTCATGCTGGACATGACCCTGCGCGACATCGAGCGCATCCTGTACTTCGAGGCCTTCGTGGTGATCGATCCGGGCCTGACCGCGCTCGAGCGCGGCCAGCTGCTCAGTGAAGACCAGTACCTGGAAGCCACCGAGGAGCACGGCGACGAGTTCGACGCCCGCATGGGTGCCGAGGCCGTCTACGAGCTGCTGAAGAGCCTCGACCTGCCGGGCGAGGTCATCCGCCTGAAGGAAGAGATCGCGTCGACGAACTCCGAGACGAAGCTGAAGCGCCTCACCAAGCGCGTGAAGCTGATCGAGGCGTTCCTCGAGTCGGGCAACAAGCCGGAGTGGATGGTCCTGACCGTCCTGCCGGTGCTGCCGCCCGACCTGCGTCCGCTCGTTCCGCTGGACGGCGGCCGCTTCGCCACGTCCGACCTCAACGACCTGTACCGCCGCGTCATCAACCGCAACAACCGCCTGAAGCGTCTGCTCGAACTCGCCGCGCCCGACATCATCGTGCGTAACGAGAAGCGCATGCTGCAGGAGTCGGTCGACGCGCTGCTCGACAACGGCCGCCGCGGTCGTGCCATCACCGGCACGAACAAGCGCGCGCTGAAGTCGCTCGCGGACATGATCAAGGGCAAGCAGGGCCGCTTCCGTCAGAACCTGCTCGGCAAGCGCGTCGACTACTCGGGCCGTTCGGTCATCGTGGTCGGCCCCACGCTGCGCCTGCACCAGTGCGGCCTGCCGAAGAAGATGGCGCTCGAGCTGTTCAAGCCCTTCATCTTCGCCAAGCTGCAGGCCCGTGGCGAAGCCACGACCATCAAGGCCGCGAAGAAGCTCGTCGAGCGCGAGGAAGCGCAGGTCTGGGACATCCTCGAGGACGTGATCCGCGAGCACCCGGTCATGCTCAACCGTGCGCCGACGCTGCATCGCCTGGGTATCCAGGCGTTCGAGCCGGTGCTCATCGAAGGCAAGGCGATCCAGCTGCATCCGCTCGTCTGCACGGCGTTCAACGCCGACTTCGACGGTGACCAGATGGCCGTGCACGTGCCGCTGTCGATCGAGGCGCAGCTCGAAGCCCGCGCCCTGATGATGTCGTCGAACAACATCCTGTCGCCGGCGAACGGCGAGCCGATCATCGTGCCGTCGCAGGACGTCGTGCTCGGCCTGTATTACATGACCCGCGAGCTGATCAACGCGAAGGGCGCCGGCATGGTGTTCGCGAATATCGGTGAAGTGCGTCGCGCCTACGACAACCGTGCGGTCGAACTGCACGCGAAGGTGAAGGTGCGCGTGCGCAGCGTGGAAACCGTCGATGGCGAGCGCGTCGAGCGCCACCCCCTCGTCGAGACCACGGTGGGCCGTGCCCTGCTGGCCGAGATCATCCCGGAGGGCCTGCCGTTCGCGCTGGTCAACACCGAGCTGACCAAGAAGAACATCTCGCGCCTGATCAACCAGAGCTATCGCCTGCTCGGCCTGAAGGAATCGGTCGTGTTCGCGGACAAGCTGATGTACACCGGCTTCCGTTTCGCGACGCGCGCCGGTATCTCCATCGGCATCGACGACATGAAGATCCCGGCGGAGAAGAAGGGCATCCTCGAGGAAGCCGAGAAGGAAGTCGTCGAGATCCAGGAGCAGTACCAGTCGGGCCTGGTCACCGCCGGCGAGCGTTACAACAAGGTCGTCGACATCTGGTCGCGCACCAACGAACTGGTCGCCAAGGCGATGATCGACGGTATCGGTACCGAGAAGGTCACCGACGCCGACGGCAACGTGGTCAACCAGAAGTCCATGAACTCGCTGTACATCATGGCGGACTCCGGTGCCCGCGGTAGCGCGGCCCAGATCCGTCAGCTGGCGGGCATGCGCGGCCTGATGGCCCGTCCGGACGGCTCGATCATCGAGACGCCCATCAAGGCGAACTTCCGCGAAGGCCTGAACGTCCTGCAGTACTTCAACTCGACCCACGGTGCCCGTAAGGGCCTCGCGGATACCGCGCTGAAGACGGCGAACTCCGGCTACCTGACCCGTCGTCTCGTCGACGTGGCGCAGGACGTCGTCATCACCGAGCACGATTGCGGCACGGAAGACGGCATCCTGATGTCCCCGATCGTGGAAGGCGGCGACGTGGTCGAGCCGCTGCGCGAGCGCGTGCTCGGCCGCGTGGTGGTTGAGGACGTCTATGCCCCGGGCGACGACGACCAGCCGATCGTGACCCGCGACACGCTGCTCGACGAGTTCCTGGTCGACAAGCTCGACAAGGCCGGCGTGCAGCTGATCAAGGTGCGTTCGCCGATCACCTGCCGTGCCAGCCACGGCGTGTGTGCCCTGTGCTACGGCCGCGACCTGGCCCGTGGCCACCTCGTCAACATGGGCGAGGCGGTGGGCGTGGTGGCCGCGCAGTCGATCGGCGAGCCGGGTACCCAGCTGACGATGCGTACCTTCCACATCGGCGGCGCGGCGTCCCGTGCGGCCGCGGTGGACAACGTGACGGTCCGGACGACCGGCGCGCTGAAGTTCAACAACCTGAAGTCGGTCGAGCACGCCCAGGGTCACCTGGTGGCGGTCTCGCGTTCGGGCGAAGTGAGCGTCATCGACGCCAACGGCCGCGAGCGCGAGCGTTACAAGGTGCCTTACGGCGCGACCATCACGGTGAAGGACGGCGACCCGGTCAAGGCCGGCCAGACCGTCGCGAACTGGGATCCGCACACCCACCCGATCGTCACGGAAGTGGCCGGCGTGGTCCGCTTCATCGACTTCATCGATGGCGTGACCGTGCAGTCGCAGACCGACGAGCTGACCGGCCTCGAGTCGGCGGTGGTCACCGATCCGAAGCGTCGCGGTACGCAGGCCAAGGACCTGCGCCCGATCGTCCGCCTGGAAGACAGCAAGGGCCGCGAGCTCAAGCTGCCGGGCACCGACATCGCGGCTCAGTACTTCCTGCCGGCCGGCGCCATCGTGTCGATCCAGAACGGGGCGGAAGTGGGCGTGGGCGACGTGGTTGCCCGTATCCCGCAGGAAACCTCGAAGACCCGCGACATCACGGGTGGTCTGCCGCGCGTGGCCGACCTGTTCGAAGCCCGCAAGCCGAAGGAGCCGGCGATCCTGGCGGAGCGCTCGGGCATCGTCAGCTTCGGCAAGGACACCAAGGGCAAGCAGCGCCTGATCATCAAGGACGTGGACGGCAACGAGCACGAAGAGCTGATCCCGAAGTGGCGTCAGGTCATCGTGTTCGAGGGCGAGCACGTGGAGAAGGGCGAGACCGTGGTGGACGGCGAGCCGAATCCGCACGACATCCTGCGCCTGCTGGGTGTCGAGCCGCTGGCCTCGTACCTGGTCAAGGAGATCCAGGACGTCTATCGCCTGCAGGGCGTGAAGATCAACGACAAGCACATCGAAGCGATCATTCGCCAGATGCTCCGCAAGGTCGAGATCACCGAGTCGGGTGACAGCACGTACCTCCGCGGCGAGCAGGTCGAGCGCGTCCGGATCAACGAGGAGAACGACCGTGCCGAGGCCCGCGGCGAGCGCCGTGCCGACTTCGAATCGGTCCTGCTGGGCATCACCAAGGCGTCGCTGGCCACCGAATCGTTCATCTCGGCGGCCTCGTTCCAGGAGACCACCCGCGTCCTCACCGAGGCGGCGGTCCGTGGCACCCGCGACACGTTGCGTGGCCTGAAGGAAAATGTTATTGTTGGGCGGCTAATCCCTGCGGGTACGGGCCTGGCATACCACGCTTCGCGTCGTAGCCAGGGCGGCCTGACGGCCTCGGAGCTCGAAACCCTGTCGGGTTCGGCGCCTGCCGTCACGTTCGAAGAGGCTCCCGCCGGGTCCAACGATAGCGCCGAGTAAGGCCCGTACGCGGGTTTTGCTCGTACATACGAAATGAGGCGCAAGGAAGCGCCTCGTGTTCGGATTCATGGACGATGGGCGCAGCCCGCTTTCGCGGGCCACGCACGTCAACAACGCTTCTCTGGCGGGCCGATCTATCGGTCTGCCTTTATGTTTCTCAGGAATAGCTTCGCATGACGACAGTCAACCAGTTGGTGCGCAAATCCCGCAGCCCGAAGGCGTACAAGAGCGCCTCGCCGGCCCTGCAGAGCAGCCCGCAGCGCCGCGGGGTGTGCACGCGCGTTTATACGACCACCCCGAAGAAGCCGAACTCGGCCCTGCGTAAGGTTGCCAAGGTGCGCCTGACCAACGGTTTCGAAGTCATCAGCTACATCGGTGGCGAAGGTCACAACTTGCAGGAGCACTCGGTGGTCCTGATCCGCGGCGGTCGCGTCAAGGATCTCCCGGGTGTGCGTTACCACACGGTTCGCGGCAGTCTCGACTGCGCCGGCGTGACCAAGCGTCGCAAGTCGCGCTCGAAGTACGGCGCCAAGCGCCCGAAGAGCTGAGTAAAGGACAAGAATTATGTCGCGTAAAGGTTCCCATCCCGCCCGTGTCGTCCTCCCGGACCCGAAGCACGGAAGCCAGCTGATCGCCCGCTTCATCAACATGGTGATGAAGTCCGGCAAGAAGTCCGTCGCCGAATCGATCGTCTACGGCGCGCTGCAGCACATCGGCGAAAAGCACGCCGAGCCGGTGCAGCTCGTCGAGAAGGCCCTGGGCAACATCGCCCCGGCCGTCGAGGTGAAGTCCCGCCGCGTGGGCGGTGCCACCTACCAGGTGCCGGTCGAAGTCCGTCCGGGCCGTCGCATGGCCCTGGCCATGCGCTGGGTGATCGACGCGGCGCGCAAGCGCGGCGAGACGTCCATGCCGCGCAAGCTGGCCGCCGAACTGCTCGAGGCCTCGGAGTCCCGTGGCGGCGCTGTCAAGAAGCGCGAAGAAACGCACCGCATGGCGGAGGCCAACAAGGCCTTCTCGCATTACCGCTGGTAATTACAGCTTCAGATTGAGGAAAGACCGTGGCACGCACCACTCCCATCGAGCGCTACCGCAACTTCGGCATCATGGCCCACATCGATGCCGGCAAGACCACGACCACGGAGCGCATCCTGTTCTACACCGGCGTCAGTCATAAGATTGGCGAGGTGCACGACGGTGCGGCGACGATGGACTGGATGGAGCAGGAGCAGGAGCGCGGCATCACCATCACTTCCGCCGCCACCACGGCGTTCTGGAAGGGCATGGATCGTTCGCTGCCCGAGCACCGCTTCAACATCATCGACACCCCGGGACACGTCGACTTCACCATCGAGGTGGAGCGTTCGCTCCGCGTGCTCGACGGTGCGGTGTTCGTGCTCTGCGCCGTGGGTGGCGTGCAGCCGCAGTCGGAAACCGTGTGGCGTCAGGCCAACCGGTACAAGGTTCCGCGCCTCGCGTTCGTCAACAAGATGGACCGCACCGGCGCGAACTTCTACAAGGTCGTCGACCAGCTGAAGGCCCGCCTCGCCGCCAATCCGGTGCCGATGCAGGTGCCGATCGGCGCCGAAGACAACTTCGAAGGCGTCGTCGACCTCCTCAAGATGAAGGCCATCAAGTGGGACATGGAGTCCCAGGGCATGAAGTTCGAATACGTCGACATCCCGGCGGACCTCCAGGCGAAGGCCGAGGAAGGTCGCACGGCCATGATCGAAGCCGCGGCGGAAGCCACGGAAGAGATGATGGACAAGTACCTGGGCGGCGACGAGCTGACCGAGGCCGAGATCATCGAGGGCCTGCGCCTGCGCACGCTTAAGAGCGAGATCATCCCGGTCTACTGCGGTACCGCGTTCAAGAACAAGGGCGTCCAGGCGATGCTCGACGCGGTCGTGAACCTGCTGCCGTCGCCGATCGACCGTCCGCCGGTCGAGGGCGTCAACGAGGACGAGCAGCCGGATACCCGTCCGGCCAAGGATGACGCGCCGTTCTCGGCGCTCGCGTTCAAGATCATGACCGACCCCTTCGTCGGCGCGCTGACGTTCTTCCGTGTCTACTCGGGCACGCTGAACGCCGGTGACCAGGTGTACAACCCGGTCAAGTCGAAGAAGGAGCGCATCGGCCGCATCCTGCAGATGCACGCCAACGAGCGTCACGAACTGAAGGAAGTCCGCGCCGGCGATATCGCCGCGGCGGTCGGCCTGAAGGACGTCACGACCGGTGACACCCTGTGCGCGCAGGACCACATCATCACCCTCGAGCGCATGTCGTTCCCGGAGCCGGTGATCTCGATGGCGGTCGAGCCGAAGACCAAGTCGGACCAGGAAAAGATGGGTATCGCCCTCGGCCGCCTGGCCGCGGAAGATCCGTCGTTCCGCGTCCGCACGGACGAAGAGTCGGGCCAGACGATCATCTCGGGCATGGGCGAGCTCCACCTGGACATCCTGGTGGACCGCATGAAGCGCGAGTTCAACGTCGAAGCCAACGTCGGCAAGCCGCAGGTGGCTTACCGCGAAACGATCCAGGCCTCGGACGTCAAGTCGGACTACAAGCACGCCAAGCAGTCGGGCGGTAAGGGTCAGTACGGCCATGTCGTCATCGAGATGTCGCCGATCAGCGATGCCGATCGGGCCGACGAGAAGATCGCCGCTTCCATCAAGGACGACTTCCTCTTCGTCAACGACATCACGGGCGGCGTGATCCCGAAGGAGTTCATCCCGTCGGTCGAAAAGGGCCTCCGCGAGACGATCACCGCCGGTCCGCTGGCCGGCTTCCCGGTCGTGGGCGTGAAGGTGAAGCTGGTGTTCGGTTCGTACCATGACGTCGACTCGTCGGAAATGGCGTTCAAGCTGGCCGCGTCGATGGCGTTCAAGCAGGGCTTCTCGAAGGCTCAGCCGGTGCTGCTCGAGCCGATCATGAAGGTCGAGGTCGTGACGCCGGAAGACTATGTCGGCGACGTCATGGGCGACATCAGCCGTCGTCGCGGCATGCTCACCGGCCAGGAAGAAACGCCGTCGGGCAAGACCGTCAACGCGATGATTCCGCTGGGCGAAATGTTCGGTTACGCGACCTCGCTGCGTTCGCAGACCCAGGGCCGCGCCACGTTCACGATGGAATTCGACCATTACGAACCGGCGCCGAAGAACATCGCCGACGAGGTCATGAAGAAGTCCTGATAAGGGCTTCTTCTTCAACACACAACGTTCTTTTAGAGGTTTAGAGTCATGGCAAAGGGTAAGTTCGAGCGCAACAAGCCGCACGTCAACGTCGGCACCATCGGTCACGTCGACCATGGCAAGACCACGCTGACGGCTGCGCTGACGAAGGTCGGTGCCGAGCGCTTCGGTGGCGAATTCAAGGACTACGGTTCGATCGACGCGGCGCCGGAAGAGAAGGCGCGCGGTATCACGATCTCGACCGCCCACGTCGAGTACGAATCGGCCACCCGTCACTACGCCCACGTGGATTGCCCGGGCCACGCCGACTACGTCAAGAACATGATCACCGGTGCCGCCCAGATGGACGGCGCGATCCTGGTGTGCTCGGCCGCCGACGGTCCGATGCCGCAGACCCGCGAGCACATCCTGCTCTCGCGTCAGGTCGGCGTGCCGTACATCCTCGTGTTCCTGAACAAGGCCGACATGGTCGACGACGCCGAGCTGATGGAGCTCGTCGAGATGGAAGTCCGCGAACTGCTGTCGAAGTACGACTTCCCGGGCGACGAGACCCCGATCATCAAGGGTTCGGCCCGTCTGGCGCTGGAAGGCGACCAGTCGGAGATCGGCGTGCCGGCGATCATCAACCTCGTCGATGCGCTGGACACCTGGATCCCGACGCCGGAGCGCGACATCGACAAGTCGTTCCTGATGCCGGTGGAAGACGTGTTCTCGATCTCGGGTCGCGGTACCGTCGTCACGGGTCGTATCGAGCGCGGCATCATCAAGGTCGGTGACGAAATCGAAGTCGTCGGCATCCGCGACACCCAGAAGACCGTGGTCACGGGCGTCGAGATGTTCCGCAAGCTGCTCGACCAGGGCCAGGCGGGCGACAACGCCGGTCTGCTGCTCCGTGGCCTGAAGCGTGACGACGTCCAGCGCGGCCAGGTTCTGGCCAAGCCGGGTTCGATCAAGCCGCACACCCAGTTCGAAGCCGAGGTGTACGTGCTGTCGAAGGACGAGGGCGGTCGCCACACCCCGTTCTTCAACAACTATCGTCCGCAGTTCTACTTCCGCACCACGGACGTCACGGGCGCCATCAAGCTGCCGGAAGGCGTCGAGATGGTGATGCCGGGCGACAACGTGAAGATGGCCGTCACCCTGATCCATCCGATCGCGATGGACGAGGGCCTGCGTTTCGCCATCCGCGAAGGCGGCCGCACCGTCGGCGCCGGCGTGGTGTCGAAGGTCACGGTCTAAGCAACATCTCCCCAAGGGGAATCGAAGAGGCGAGGGCGCAAACCCTCGCCTCTTTTTTTGCGCCTCACGTTACCCCGGCCCCTTCGGTTGGCCCGCAAACGCGGGCCCATATGTTTTGAGCGGCTTCGCCGCGCCAGTGGCAGGCTCGGCTTCGCCATCGCGTTCGCACTTGGGCGTGACGGCAAGGAGTCGCCGGCCGCCATTTTTCTCGCTAAGTCCTCCTCCGGCCTACGCCTCCGTGCGGAATCGCTCCAAAAACGACGGCCGCCGTCTCCTCCCGGCGTGGCAGTGCCATGAGGAAAAAGCCTAGGCAGTGGCTCTCGTAGGAGCCGCTACAGCGGCGAGGAAACCTCGCGACACCGCAGCACGATCGCCACTTTCGCTCGGTGGAAGTCGACCCTGTCGGCGATGCTCCTGGAAAGCTATCGCATCCAGGGACTGAGTGTTTTCGCAAAGGTGCGGAGCAAGGCATTGAGTTCATGCCTGACCAGGGACGACGAGCGGGGGAGGGTGCAAAACGCTGGTGCATCGGGCTTGCGCATACTTCATGCGCGCGCGTGACGCGTCGTTCCGCTTGTGCCCTACAGGCAATATCAGCATGGCTTGATATGGTCAGGCCATTACCTGCGCTATCGGCCCGATGCGCTACGCAGGCAACCATCGCTTGAAGCGGTGAGAGGCGCGACCCAAGGGTGCTCGAAACACCCCTGGGCCGCTACACAACCAACTGATCGAGAGTTGATTGCGCTATGCACATCATAAGGCACCCGCACGCCCGCCGGTTCCCCGCCGGCGGCATCCAAGCCCACGACCGGGCGGTCCCTCGACCTCGACGCCCCGCCTGATGCCCCGGCGGCGTCGCCAGTCCTAAGATGTTTCTCAAAAGTCGCCCACCCGTCTTTTCCGGCGCGTACACGCATGGGCGGCTGGTAGGACCGGTGGCGCCGCCATTCCCCTACTCGTTACGCAAGGAGCAACCCATGAGCGGGACGATAGACCGTACCCACATCATCAACCCCGAGGCCAGCGTGCACGACCTGATGAACGGCACGATGGAATGGCTGCAACGCACGCAACGCCTCACCCGGCTTTTGTCCGAATTGATCGACGAAGCCGACGAGGTGAAATGCAAGGAGGTGGCGTATGCGCTGGAAACCCTCGATGTAATGACACAAAAAGCATTCGACTGCGCTACGCACGCACACACGCGCATGGTGTGGGAGGAGGCGAAACCGATCACGTCCGCGGCCACTTAGAGGAAGCCCGCCGTGCGCTCGCGCCAGCGATTTTCAGAATCCGCCCATATCAGGTCAAGCCGAAAGCCTCTACCGTAGGCGCCTGATTGTTGTCGGTGGGTGCGTGAGCGCTCGCGTGCCAGATATGGAGTCCCGGTAATGCAGACATCAAGCTTTTCGCACGTCCATGGATCATCGGATGCCTCGGTTGAGCCAGGAAAGAGCCACGCCTCAACCGGGTCGGAAAAATCGTCACGACCGAACGAGCAGCGGTCGAGGGCGAACATCAAGGCCATTCCAGCCGCGATGCGCCAAATGGGCTGGTTTGTATCTGCCGACCTTATGGAGCGCTGGTTTTCTAATGGCGCGTGGGTTCTGCCAAGGGGCTGGAAAGAAGGAACGGATATCAAGGCCTCGCAGCTCTCCTTGGCTCACCTGGATACCCGGATCGTTTCCATGGCATGGGTCATGGGATTTCCGCGTGCACGGGTGGCAGTCAATGAACTGATGAACAAGATCCGCTCGCTTCCCACCATAGATCAGCTAAAAAGGCGCCTGAGGGATTCCGGCTGGAACGGCAGTGGCGTATTGCATCTTGGACACACGGGCATGTCGGCCGTCCAGCTTGACGATATGTGTCAGGTCAATTTTGTGAGTTTCGGTGGCCCTTTTGACACTCTGGACGACATGTATGGCGCGCTGGGAAAAGCTGCGATGAAGATGGCTTTCGTCGGCAGAGCGACCGTCGATCCATCGACCCGGCGGCTACGGTTCGCGATATCGGATATTGCCTTCTACCTCCGCGACACATATGACTTCAACGGCGATCAACCCCTCGGAACGTGGTCAGAGTTCGGGGTGCTTAACAAGAGTGAGGCACTGGCGAACATTCTTCTTGATGGGCTGGGCTTCGGCTGGCATGGCGAACCTATAGGCAGGATCGACAATGCGGTCTTTAGAAGGTATCGCGCTCAATCGGGGTGGGGTGGTGACTTCATCCTGTATTCGAACGTGCTTTGGAAAAAGGTCGATCTGGTAATCGATCTGTCGTGAGAAGGCACGTTGCTATATCTTTGATCGTTCTCACGTTCGGCACGTATGCTGCGTCGGAATGGTGGGAGAGGGCATTGGGAACGTATGTCGAGTCGTTCGACTCTCCTGACGGCTGCTTGCGTGTCGACACCTACCGACCGTTTTGGGTGCTCCCTTCCTTTCTTCACAATGTCCCGCACCCTGATGGCTACTACGAGGGTTACGGATCGCATTGGGATTCGCCGGTATTTAAACGCCTCTACGAGAGATCCACGGGTGAATTGCTCGGGCAGACGATCGTTTTCGACGCCGCTTTTGCCGATTACGGCATCGACTGGGGCGATCCGACTTCCCCGGGTCATCGGGTGATCTCCTCGGCCAGATACGCCCTCGCTACAACGACTCGTTGCGCCGATCCGGAAACGCTATCGCGTTTAAAGGCCGCCTATGAGCGAGGCGAATGGAAGGGGGGCGTATCCTCCAAGGTCGAGAACGGTGCGTGGGTGGGAACCAGCGCTTATCGGCTCGATGAGCGGGTGCGATGATCGCTGTTGGGGACGCGCTGGTGCCGCCAGGGCCGGGAAGATCGTAATCGACGATCGACAGCAGGTCGGAACGGGCTGATCGCGTCCATTCAATCCCCGGCGCGGTGCTTCCTGTCGATCAGTGCTTGCGCCTCATCCATGACCCGCCGATGAGACGTAACCGGGCGGCGATCCTCCAATGCCTCGCGCACCTTGGCACGGAACCACTCGTCATGGGCTTCCGGGGTGAGGGTAAGGCCCGCCGGCAAGCCGCCTTCCTTGGTAACCCGGGTCAGGAATATCCGCACGGCATCCGAGACGGACAAGCCGATATTGGCGAGAGTCTCAGCCGCATCGGCCTTCAATTTCTCGTCTACGCGGATATGGAGCATGGAGGTCTGGGCGGCCATCGTGAACCCCTGGCGTGAATTCAGTTTCTATGCTGTATCTCAATGGAGATACAATCAAGTGCTGAGCCGTGAGATTGTGCAGACGGGCTTCCAATTGCCCGCCACTATAGGTTATAGTCGTCGGGCTATACCTCCCGGACGTTCCATGCGAACGGACGGACCACGCGAAATGAGGCGCACGGAATGTGCTTCGAGTTCGCAGGCAAGGATGCCGAATAGGGTACCAACGGGCCACGGGGCGCAAGCTCTGTTGACCCAACTTGTTGCGTATTCTATACTTTTCTGTCTGGGCAGGCCGTTATAGCGGTCTGCCCGACTTTTTCGGGTCGTTCCGGGTGGCTTGTGCCACTCCAGGGCGGCCCGTTGCGGCACCCGTAGTTAGCAACCTGGGTTGTGCGGGGTGGCGAGAAGCCCCTCCGAATCACAAGAACGTTCTTTCGATAACAGGACACGGTTTTATGGCGAACCAAAAGATTCGCATCCGGCTCAAGGCGTTCGATCATCGTCTGATCGACCGTTCGGCCAGCGAAATCGTCGAGACGGCCAAGCGCACCGGCGCCACGGTCCTCGGCCCGATCCCGCTGCCGACCAAGATCGAGCGCTACACCATTCTGGTGTCGCCGCACGTCGACAAAGATGCCCGCGACCAGTACGAGACCCGTACCCACAAGCGCGTTCTGGATATCGTCGACCCCAACGACAAGACCGTGGACGCGCTCATGAAGCTCGATCTCGCCGCCGGCGTCGACGTGCAGATCAAGCTCGGTTGAGCGGACTAAAGGATACGAAGATGAGTATCGGACTGGTTGGCCGCAAGTGCGGCATGAGCCGGCTCTTCACCGAAGACGGCCGCTCGATTCCGGTGACGCTGATTGAAGCGACCCCGAATCGCGTGACGCAGGTGAAGACCGAAGAAAACGACGGCTACAGCGCGGTGCAGGTCACGGCTGGCGCGAAGCGCGCCTCGCTGCTGACGGCTCCCGCGAAGGGCCACTACGCGAAGGCCAAGGTTGAGCCGGGTCGCGGCCTGTGGGAGTTCCGCCTGAACGCGGACGACGCGGGCAAGTATGAGGTTGGCGCCGAGATCACCGCCGAAGCCGTGTTCACCGTCGGTCAGACGGTCGACGTCGCCGGCGTGTCGAAGGGCAAGGGCTTCCAGGGCACCATCAAGCGTCACCATTTCAAGATGGGCGACGCCACGCACGGTAACTCGCTGTCGCATCGCGCCCCTGGCTCGATCGGCCAGCGTCAGACGCCGGGCCGCGTGTTTCCTGGCAAGAAGATGGCGGGCCACATGGGTGCGGTCAATCGCACCGTGCAGGGCCTGGAAGTGGTCAAGGTCGACGCCGAGCGTCATCTGATCGCGGTCAAGGGCGCAGTCCCTGGCGCGACCGGTGGCGACGTCGTGATCCGTCCGACGACCAAGGGTTGAGGAGAGACGCCATGGAACTTAACGTTATTGGCGCCAAGTCGCTCACCGTGTCGGACGACGTGTTCGGCGGCGAGTACAAGAAGGCCCTCGTGCACCAGGTCGTCACCGCCTACCAGGCGGGCGGTCGTGCAGGCACCAAGGCGCAGCTGTCGCGCGGTGAACTGTCGGGTACCACGAAGAAGTTCAAGAAGCAGAAGGGCGGCGGCGCCCGTCACGGCGACTACCGTGCCCCGATCTTCGTCGGCGGCGGTGTGACGTTCGCGGCCAAGCCGCGCAGCTTCGAGCAGAAGGTCAACCGCAAGGCTTACCGCGTTGCGATCCGTTCGATCATCGCCGAGCTGAACCGTCAGGATCGCCTGAAGGTCGTCTCCGAGCTGTCGATCGACAAGCCCACCACCAAGGGCATGATCGCCAAGCTCGCCGAGCTGGAAGTCAAGGGTCGTGTGCTGCTGGTGTCGGAAGACGCCACCGAGGCGCTCTACCTGTCCGCCCGCAACATTCCGTACATCCACGTCGTCGACGTGCTGGCCCTCAATCCGGTCAGCCTGGTCGGCAGCGACTACGTCGTCATGACAGTGGACGCGGTCAAGAAGGTCGAGGAGTGGCTCGCATGAGCACCGAACGCACGCTCAACACGCTTCGCGCGCCGCACATCTCCGAGAAGTCGGCTCGCCTTGCTGAGAACAACCAGTACGTTTTCGTCGTGGCGCCCGAGGCGACCAAGGCCGACGTCCGCGCCGCGGTGGAACACCTCTTCGACGTCAAGGTCGTGGACGTGAACCTCGTGAACACGAAGGGCAAGGTCAAGTCGTTCCGCTTCCGCACTGGCAACCGCCAGGGCAAGCGTAAGGCCTATGTGCGCCTCGCCGACGGTCACACGATCGACGTGTCGGCCAAGGCCTGAGCCAGGAGTTGAATTGAGATGGCACTGATCACTCACAAGCCGACCTCCCCGGGCCGCCGCGACGCAGTCAGCGTGCGGACCGAAGGTCTGCACAAGGGCGCACCGTACGCGCCCCTGACCGAATCGCAGGCGAAGACCGGCGGCCGTAACCACTTCGGTCGCATCACCACGCGTCATCGCGGCGGCGGTCACAAGCAGGCTTATCGCATCATCGATTTCAAGCGCGACAAGGAAGGCATCGCCGCCGTTGTCGAGCGTCTGGAATACGATCCGAACCGCACCGCGCACATCGCGCTGCTGTGCTACGCCGACGGCGAGCGCCGCTACATCATCGCGCCGAAGGGCGTGGCGGTGGGCGACCGTCTCGTGTCGGGTTCCGACTCCCCGATCAAGCCGGGCAACTGCCTGCCGCTTCGTTCGATCCCGGTCGGTTCCACCATCCACTGCATCGAGATGAAGCCGGGCAAGGGCGCGCAGATCGCGCGTTCCGCCGGTGCCTCGGTCCAGCTGGTGGCCCGCGAGCAGGGCTACGCCACGCTGCGCCTCCGCTCCGGCGAAATGCGCCGCGTGCCGGTCGAGTGCCGCGCCACCATCGGCGAAGTCGGCAACTCGGAGCACAGCCTGCGCAAGCTCGGCAAGGCCGGCGCCAAGCGTTGGAAGGGCATCCGTCCGACCGTCCGCGGCGTGGTCATGAACCCGGTCGACCATCCGCATGGCGGTGGTGAAGGCCGTACCTCCGGCGGCCGTCATCCGGTCAGCCCGTGGGGCACGCCGACCAAGGGTTACAAGACGCGCAACAACAAGCGCACCCAGCAGTTCATCGTGCGTCGTCGCAAGTAATAGGAAACGATCATGCCGCGCTCTCTAAAGAAAGGTCCGTTCGTTGACCTGCACCTCGTAAAGAAGGTGGAAGCCGCCGTTTCCGCCAACAACAAGCGTCCGATCAAGACCTGGTCGCGTCGTTCGATGATCCTGCCGGAGATGGTCGGGCTGACCATCGCCATCCACAACGGCCGCCAGCACGTGCCTGTGTTGATCAACGAGAACATGGTCGGGCATAAGCTCGGCGAGTTCGCGGTGACCCGCACGTACAAAGGCCACGCCGGCGACAAGAAGGGCAAGTGATGAGCACCGAAGCCAAAGCGATCCTGCGCAGCGCCCGCATCTCGGCGCAGAAGGCACGCCTGGTGGCTGACCTGGTCCGCGGCATGCCCGTGGGCCGAGCCAGCGACGTGCTCGCCTTCACCAACAAGAAAGCCGCCCACCTTGTCCGCAAGGTGCTGCTCTCCGCCGTCGCGAATGCCGAGAACAACCTCGGTGCCGACGTCGACGAGCTGAAGGTGGCTCGCATCTTCGTCGACGAAGGTCCGGCGATGAAGCGCATGTACGCCCGCGCCAAAGGCCGCGGCTCGCGCATCCTGAAGCGCACCAGCCACATCACTGTGGTTGTCGGCAACTGACTGGGGTAAGAAACGATGGGTCATAAAGTTCATCCCACCGGTATCCGCCTCGGCATTGCCAAGGACTGGAACTCGAAGTGGTACGCCAATAAGGGCGAGTATGCCCAGTACCTTGCGGCCGACCTGAAGGTCCGCGAGATGCTGCGCAAGAAGCTCGCCGCCGCCGGCATCTCGAAGATCCAGATCGAGCGTCCGGCCAAGACCGCCCGCGTGACGATCCACACCGCCCGTCCGGGCGTGGTGATCGGCAAGAAGGGTGAGGACATCGAGAAGCTGCGCAAGGAAGTCACCGACATGATGGGCGTCCCGACGCACATCAACGTCAGCGAAGTCCGCAAGCCGGAGCTCGACGCCCAGCTCGTCGCCGAATCGATCGCCCAGCAGCTCGAGCGTCGCATCATGTTCCGCCGCGCCATGAAGCGCTCGGTCGGCAACGCGATGCGCCTCGGTGCCCTCGGCATCAAGATCAACGTCTCCGGCCGTCTGAACGGCGCCGAGATCGCGCGCTCCGAGTGGGCCCGCGAAGGTCGCGTTCCGCTGCACACGCTGCGTGCGGACATCGACTACGGCACCGCCGAGGCCAAGACCCAGTACGGCATCATCGGTGTCAAGGTGTGGGTCTACAAGGGCGAGATCTTCGATCTGGCGGCCGCCACGGCCGAGTCGAAGGAAGAACAGCAGCCGCAGCAGTCGTCGCGTCGCGAAGGTGGTGAAAACCGCCGTGAGCGCGGCGAGCGCTCTGCCAAGTAAGGAGCGTTGCCATGTTGCAACCGAAGCGTACCAAGTTCCGCAAAATGCATAAGGGCCGTAACGACGGCCTGGCATTCAACTCCAACCTCGTGAGCTTTGGCGAGTACGGGCTGAAGGCGACGACGCACGGTCAGCTGACCGCGCGCCAGATCGAGGCGGCCCGTCGCGTCATCACGCGCTACGTGAAGCGTAGCGGCAAGCTGTGGATCCGCGTGTTCCCGGACAAGCCGATCACCCGCAAGCCCATCGAAGTCCGAATGGGTGCCGGTAAGGGTGGCGTCGAGTTCTGGGTGGCCCTGATCCAGCCGGGCCGCATGCTTTATGAAATCGAAGGCGTCGACGAGACGACCGCGCGCGAGGCCATGCGCCTGGCCGCGGCCAAGCTCTCGGTCCAGACCCAGTTCGTGTCCAGGGCGGTGATGTGATGGCCATCAAAGAAATCAAGAACAAGTCGGCGGAAGAGCTGAATCAGCATCTGCTGGACCTTCGCAAGGAGCAGTTCAATCTGCGCATGCAGAAGGGCTCCGGCCAGCTCACCCAGCCGCACCAGCTGCGCCGCGTTCGGCGCGACATCGCCCGCACGAAGTTCGTGCTCGGCGCGAAGAAGTAAGGGACGGCTGATATGAGCGATAACCAGAAAACGGCGCGTACCCTCGAAGGCCGCGTCATCAGCAACAAGATGGCCAACACGGTCACGGTGCTGATCGAGCGTCAGGTGCAGCATCCGCTGCTCGGCAAGATCATCCGCCGCTCCACGAAGCTCCACGCGCACGACGAAACCGGTGCGAACGAGGGCGACGTGGTCCGTATCGCGGAGTGCCGCCCGCTGTCGAAGACCAAGCATCACCGCGTGGTCGAAATCGTCACGCGCGCTGAAGTTTAAGGAGAGCTGCGATGATCCAGATGCAAAGCACGCTTTCCGCGGCGGACAACAGCGGCGCTAAGGAACTGATGTGCATCAAGGTGCTGGGCGGCTCGAAGCGCCGTTATGCCAGCGTCGGCGATGTCATCAAGGTGACCGTCAAGGACGCCATCCCCCGCGGTAAGGTCAAGAAGGGCGAGGTGTACAACGCCGTGGTGGTCCGTACCGCCAAGGGTGTGCGCCGTGCCGACGGTTCGCTGATCCGTTTCGACGGTAACGCGGCCGTGCTCCTCAACAATAAGCTCGAGCCGATCGGTACCCGTATCTTCGGGCCGGTTACCCGCGAGCTGCGCAGCGAGAAGTTCATGAAGATCGTCTCGCTCGCGCCCGAAGTGCTCTGAGCGGAGGCCAGACCATGAACCGTATCCGCAAGGGTGATAACGTCGTCGTCATCACCGGCAAGAACAAGGGCCAGCGCGGCGACGTGCTGCGCGTCGACGGCGACCGCGTGGTCGTCTCGAACGTGAACCTGATCAAGCGCCACACCAAGCCGAACCCGCAGGCCAACCAGCCGGGCGGAATCGTCGAGCGTGAGGCCTCGATCCATATCTCCAATGTCCAGCTCTTCAACTCCGCCACGAACAAGGGCGAGCGCGTGGGCACCAAGAAGCTCGAGGACGGGCGCAAGGTGCGCGTGTTCCGTTCGGGCGAAGTGGTCGACGCGTAAGGAACCGAAGTCATGACCCGCCTTGAATCGATGTACAAAGAGTCGGTAATGCAGAAGCTCACCGAGCGCTTCGGTTACCAGAACGTCATGGAAGTCCCGCGCATCACGAAGATCACGCTCAACATGGGCGTCGGCGAAGCCGCCGGTAACAAGAAGATCCTCGAGAACGCGGTCGCCGACATGACCAAGATCGCCGGCCAGAAGCCGATCACGACGAAGGCCCGCGTGTCGGTCGCTTCGTTCAAGATCCGCGACGGTTGGCCGATCGGCTGCAAGGTCACGCTCCGTCGTGCCCAGATGTGGGAATTCCTGGACCGCCTGATCAACATCTCGCTGCCGCGTACGCGCGACTTCCGTGGTGTCTCGGGCCGTGCCTTCGATGGCCGCGGTAACTACAACTTCGGCATCAAGGAACAGATCATTTTCCCGGAAATCGACTTCGATCAGGTCGACGCGCTGCGTGGCATGGATATCTCCATCACCACCACCGCCAAGACCGACGAAGAAGCCAAGGCGCTACTGGAAGCTTTCAGCTTCCCGTTCCGCAACTGATCACAGGTAGAACATGGCCAAGACCTCGATGGTCGAGCGCGACCTCAAGCGCTCCAAGCTCGTCAAGAAGTTCGCCGCCAAGCGCGCCGAACTGAAGGCGATCGTCCTGAGCGCCACCGCGTCGTACGACGAGAAGATGGAAGCCCAGACCAAGCTGCAGAAGCTTCCGCGCGATGCCAGCCCGGTGCGCCAGCGTAACCGCTGCGCCCTGACCGGCCGTCCGCGCGGCGTCTACAGCAAGTTCGGCCTGGGCCGCAACAAGCTCCGCGAAGCCACCATGCGTGGCGACGTGCCGGGCCTGCGCAAGGCTAGCTGGTAAAAAACTCGCCAACGGCGGGTCAAGCTGTTATAGTCGTCGGTCTGCGCAACGCAGACCGACGATTGTCGGCTTTACAATTCAAGATTTCCGGTAATTCGGATATCGGTGCACTCTCAAGGGTTTTCTTATGAGCATGACTGATCCCATCGCCGATCTGTTTACGCGCATCCGCAATGGCCAGGCCTCTGGCAAGTCGGTTGTCCGTATGCCGTCGTCGAAGATGAAGCTGGCGGTTGCCAAGCTTCTGCAGAACGAAGGCTATGTCCTCGACGCCCGTACCGCCGACGAGGCGGGCAAGCCGGTCCTCGAGATCAAGCTGAAGTATTTCGAAGGCCGTCCGGCCATCGAGTCCATTTCCCGTGTCAGCCGTTCCGGTCTCCGCGTCTATCGCGGCAAGGACGAGCTGCCGAAGGTCCTCGGCGGCCTGGGTATCTCGATCATCTCGACTTCCGCCGGTCTCCTGACCGATGCGCAGGCCCGTGCCAAGGGTCTGGGCGGCGAAGTCATCGGCCAGGTGGCGTAAGGAGTCCCGACATGTCACGTGTAGCCAAGAAGCCCATCACCCTCCCGAAGGGCGTCGAACTCTCGGTCGCCAACGGCACCGTCACCGTCAAGGGCCCGAAGGGCACCCTGACCACCCATGAACTGCCGGGCGTCTCGTTCCAGCAGGAGAATGGCGTGGCGAACATCGTCCTCGCCGACGGCGCCGACGACAAGTTCGGCGGCACCGCCCGCGCCATCGTCGCCAACATGGTCCATGGCGTCGCCAATGGCTTCGAGAAGAAGCTCGAGCTGGTCGGCGTGGGTTACCGCGCGCAGCTCACCGGCAAGTCCGTCAACCTGTCGCTGGGTTATTCGCACCCGGTCGTGTTCGACGCGCCGGAAGGCATCACCATCGAAGTCCCGACGCAGACGGAAGTCCTCGTGAAGGGCGCCGACAAGCAGCTCGTGGGCCAGGTGGCAGCGAAGATCCGCGCATTCCGTTCGCCGGAGCCCTACAAGGGCAAGGGCGTCCGCTACGCCGGCGAGACGATCATCCTGAAGGAAGCCAAGAAGGCCTAATCGGCCTATCCGCTTCCTGGAGACAAGACGATGAACAAGAACGAATCCCGCCTGCGCCGCGCCAAGTCGACCCGCGCCCACATCCGTGAGCTCGCCGTCGCCCGCCTGAGCGTGCACCGCACCGGTCAGCACATCTACGCCCAGGTCTTCGCGCCGAACGGCACCGTCGTGGCAGCCGCCTCGACCGTGCAGAAGTCGGTGGCCGAAGGCCTCAAGAGCAAGAAGAACGTCGAAGCCGCCAGCACCGTTGGCCGCATCGTCGCCGAGCGCGCCAAGGCCGCCGGCATCGAGGCCGTCGCGTTCGACCGCTCGGGTTTCCGTTATCACGGTCGCATCAAGGCTCTCGCCGACGCGGCGCGTGAGGCCGGCCTCAAGTTCTAAGAGGCGTCAGGCCACGGCATCGGCCTCCAGGGGCCGGTGCCGCCCGATGTAACTACAACTCCAAGCGGCGACCGAGCCGTAAACAGAAGTCCCGGCTCCGCCGGGCTATCCAGGAAAAGAGATGTCCTCGACAGATCGCGAAAATTCGGACGGCATGCTTGAAAAGCTGATCGCCGTCAACCGCGTGGCCAAGACCGTCAAGGGTGGCCGCCAGATGAGCTTCACCGCGCTGACCGTGGTCGGCGACGGCGAGGGTCGCGTGGGCTTCGGTTACGGCAAGGCCCGCGAGGTGCCGGTCGCCATTTCCAAGGCCATGGAGCGCGCCCGCCGCAACATGGTGAGCATCGAACTGAACAACGGCACGCTGTGGTACGCCATCAAGGCCAACCACGGTGCGGCCCGCGTCTTCATGCAGCCCGCTTCCGAGGGTACCGGCGTCATCGCCGGCGGTGCCATGCGCGCCGTGCTCGAAGTGGTCGGCGTGAAGAACGTGCTCGCGAAGGCCGTCGGCTCGCGCAACCCGATCAACCTCGTCCGCGCGACGATCAAGGGTCTGCAGGCCGTCGCCTCGCCGAAGCGTATCGCCGCCAAGCGTGGCAAGACGATCGAAGAGGTGCTGGGCAATGGCTAAGAAGAACGAAACCGCCGCCGCCGGCACCGTCCGCGTGCGCCTGGTCAAGGGCTTGCGCGGCGTACAGGGTCGTCATCGCCTGAGCGTCAAGGCCCTCGGCCTGAACAAGCTCAACGATGTGCGCGAACTGAAGGATAGCCCCCAGGTCCGTGGCCTCATCAACACGGTCTACTACCTGGTCCGGGTCGAGGAGTAAGCATCATGCGTCTTAACGACATCAAGCCCGGCAAGGGCGCCCGCAAGACCCGCACCCGCGTCGCCCGCGGTATCGGCTCCGGCCTCGGCAAGACCGCCGGCCGCGGCCACAAGGGTCAGCACGCCCGTGCCGGTAACACGCACCGCGTCGGTTTCGAAGGCGGCCAGATGCCGCTGCAGCGTCGCCTGCCGAAGGTCGGCTTCCGCTCGCTGAAGAAGGCCGATACGGAGCAGGTCATGCTCTATCAGCTGGCCTCGGTCCAGGCCGACACGATCGACCTGATCGCCCTGCACGCGGCCGGTCTCGTGAGCAGCCGCGCCAAGAAGGTCAAGGTGGTGCTGAAGGGCGAGATCAACCGCGCCGTGAAGCTCCAGGGCGTGCTTGCGACGGCCGGCGCCAAGGCGGCCATCGAAGCCGCCGGCGGCAGCGTGGAGTAATCAAGTGGCTGCAGCGCAGGGCACAACGCTCGGCTCGCTGGGCAAACTGACGGAACTGCGTCAGCGCATCTTTTTCCTCATCGGTGCGCTGATCGTCTTCCGCCTCGGTTCGTTCATTCCCGTTCCGGGCGTGAACCCCGACGCGATGACGAGCCTGGTCGAGGGCGGCGGCGGCCTGCTGAACATGGTCAACATGTTCTCGGGTGGCTCGCTGTCCCGCTTCTCGGTATTCGCTCTCGGCGTGGTGCCGTACATCTCGGCATCGATCGTGGTGCAGATGATGGGCTCGGTCATTCCGTCGCTCCAGGCGCTGCGCAAGGAAGGCGAGGCGGGTCGTCGCAAGATGACCACGTACACGCGCTTCGGCACGGTCGGTCTGGCGGCATTCCAGGCTTTCGGCATCGCCGTGGCCCTGCAGAAGCAGGTTGCCGCGGGCGGGGCGCCGGTGGTCTACATGCCGGGAGCCGGCTTCGTCATGGCATCGGTCGTCGGCCTCACCGCCGGCACCATGTTCCTGATGTGGCTGGGCGAGCAGATCACGGAGCGGGGCATCGGCAACGGCATCTCGATGCTGATCTTCGCCGGTATCGTCGCGGGGCTTCCGGCCGCCATCGTCCACACGCTGAGCATGGCGAACAACGGCGAGCTGTCGGTCCTGAAGCTGTTGATGGTCCTGGCGGTCATCCTGGCGGTCACGGCGTTCGTGGTGTTCATGGAGCGCGCCCAGCGGCGCATCACCGTGAACTACGCGAAGCAGGGCAGCCAGCGTCAGTTCCAGCGCCAGACCTCGCACCTGCCGCTGAAGATCAACATGGCGGGTGTGATTCCGCCGATCTTCGCGACCAGTCTGCTCCTGTTCCCCGCGACCGCGGCGACCTGGTTCGGCTCTGCCCACCAGTCCCGCTGGCTGCAATGGCTGACCACGGCGCTGAGCCCGGGTGAGCCGGTCCACGACATCGTGTTCGCGGTGCTGGTGATCGGATTCGCCTTCTTCTATACGGCGATCGTGTTCAACTCGCAGGAAACGGCCGATAACCTCAAGCGTTCGGGTGCGCTGATTCCGGGCATCCGTCCGGGTCGCGCCACGGCGGACTATATCGATGGCGTCATGACCCGGCTTACCGGCGTCGGCGCGATCTACATCGTCCTGGTCTGCCTGGTGCCTACGTTCATGCAGAACGCCTGGCACGTCCCGTTCTATTTCGGCGGCACTTCGCTGCTGATCGTGGTGGTGGTGGTGATGGACTTCACGGCTCAGGTCCAGGCCCATCTCGTCAGCCACCAGTACGAGAGTCTGCTTAAGAAGTCGAATCTCCGTCGCAGCTGAGACGCGACGGAAGCCCCAGGTAGGGGGAGGCCGCGGCGCCTGGCGCCGCAGGACTTCCCGTTTAGGTTAATTACGGTTAGAATTGCGCGTTTACCGCGCACGAAACGCATCGGAGACAGTACATCATGGCGCGCATCGCGGGTGTCAATTTGCCGGTCCAGAAGCATGTCTGGGTTGGCCTGCAGAGCATTTATGGAATCGGCCGGTCGCGGGCCAAGAAGGTTTGCGTCGACGCGGGCGTGGTTGCGACCACCCCCATCAAGTCGCTGAGCGAAGGCGAGGTGGAGAAGATCCGCGCCGAAGTCGCGAAGTACACGGTCGAAGGCGACCTCCGCCGCGAAATTGGCATGGCGGTCAAGCGTCTCATGGACCTTGGTTGCTACCGTGGCCTGCGCCATCGTCGCGGCCTGCCGGTGCGCGGCCAGCGCACGCGTACCAACGCCCGTACCCGCAAGGGTCCGCGTCGTCCGATCAAGAAGTAACGGATACCGATTATGGCTAAGCCGGTTAAGACCAAGAAGAAGATCAAGCGCGTCGTCACGGATGCCGTGGCCCACGTGCAGGCTTCTTTCAACAACACCATCGTCACGATCACCGACCGCCAGGGCAACGCCCTGTCGTGGGCGACCGCAGGCGGCGCGGGTTTCCGCGGCTCCCGCAAGTCGACCCCGTTCGCTGCGCAGGTTGCCGCCGAGAAGGCCGGCCGCGCTGCCGGCGACTACGGTGTGAAGACCGTGGAAGTGCGCATCAAGGGCCCCGGCCCGGGCCGCGAGTCGGCCGTGCGCTCTCTGAACGCGTTGGGCTACAAGGTGCTCAACATCATCGACGTCACGCCGATTCCGCATAACGGCTGCCGTCCCCCCAAGAAGCGTCGCGTCTAAGGAGCATAACCATGGCCCGTTATCGTGGAGCTACCTGCAAGCTGGCGCGTCGTGAAGGTGCCGACCTCGGTCTGAAGAGCCCGGCTCGCGCGCTTGATTCCAAGTGCAAGCTCGAAAACAAGCCCGGTCAGCATGGCGCCAACAAGCGCGCCCGTCTGTCCGACTATGCCGTGCAGTTGCGTGAGAAGCAGAAGGTCAAGCGCATCTACGGCGTGCTCGAGCGTCAGTTCAGCAACTACTACACCAAGGCTTCGACCCAGAAGGGCAACACGGGTGAAAACCTGCTTCGCCTCCTGGAAAGCCGTCTCGACAATGTCGTCTACCGCATGGGTTTCGCGGTCACCCGCGCCCAGGCTCGCCAGCTCGTGGCCCACAAGTCCGTCACGGTCAACGGTAAGAAGGTCAACGTGCCCTCGTACCACGTCCGTCCGGGCGACGAGGTCTCGCTGACGGAGAAGGCCCGCACGCAGTTGCGCGTGCAGGAAGCGGCGACGATCTACGACACGATGGACCTGCGTCCGTCGTGGGTCGAGGTCGACAGCAAGAAGTTCGCGGGTACGTTCAAGGCCGTCCCGGATCGTGGCGATCTGCCGGCCGATATCAACGAAGCCCTGATCGTCGAGCTTTACTCGAAGTAATCCACCGGAGCCTTGCATGGCAGTTTCGTCAACTAGTGTGCTGCGGCCTCGTGGCCTCAGCGTCGAGCAGCTTGGAGCGAACCGCGCGAAGGTGGTGGTCGAGCCGCTCGAGCGTGGCTTCGGTCACACCCTGGGCAACGCGCTGCGTCGCGTGCTGCTCTCTTCGATTCCGGGCAGCGCGATCGTCGAGGTCGAAATCGACGGCGTGCTGCACGAGTACACCACCCTGGAAGGCCTGCAGGAGGACGTGATCGAAGTCCTGCTGAACCTGAAGGACGTCGCCATCCGCCAGCATACCGGTGACGAAGTCACCCTGACGCTGGCCAAGAAGGGCAAGGGCGTGGTCACCGCCGGCGACATCGCGGTCGACCACTCCGTCGAAATCGTCAATCCGGAGCATGTGATCTGCCACCTCACCAAGGATGTGGCCCTGAACATGCGCCTGAAGGTGCGTCGTGGCGTCGGCTACCAGCCGGCCAGCGCGCGCCAGCATCCGGACGACGAGACGCGCCCGATCGGTCGCCTGCAGCTCGACGCGTCGTTCGCGCCGGTCCTGCGCGTCGCTTACGAAGTGGACGCCGCTCGTGTCGAGCAGCGCACCAACCTCGACAAGCTCGTGCTCGACATCGAGACGAACGGCACCATCGGCGCCGAAGACGCTGTCCGCAAGGCGGCCGAAATCATCAACGACCAGCTGTCGGTCTTCGGCGACTTCTCGCGCCGCGAGAGCGATTCGACCAAGGCGGAGAAGGGCGGTTTCGACCCGCTGCTGCTGCGCCCGATCGACGACCTCGAACTGACGGTCCGTTCCGCGAACTGCCTCAAGGCCGAGAGCATCTACTACATCGGCGACCTGGTCCAGAAGACCGAGGTCGAGCTGTTGAAGACGCCGAACCTGGGCAAGAAGTCGCTGACGGAAATCAAGGACGTGCTGGGCGGGCGTGGTCTCGCGCTCGGCATGAAGCTCGAGAACTGGCCGCCGCCGGGTCTGTCCCACGGCATGCAGCTGGGCTGATGTTCCACGGGGCGATCGCCTTTCGATCGCCCCGATTCTTTGCGCCATCCGGCGGATGCCTCGCGCATTTCCACCGGCATTCCAAAGCGGTCCATAGAGACCGTGCTCTTATAACGAGGCGTTTTGAGAGCCTCGAAAAGCGGGTAACCGCGGGAAGCCGGCCCTCCTGGCCGTCTTTTCATAACAACAGACCTTAGAGAGTAAACGCCATGCGCCACCAGAAATCCGGTCGCAAGCTCAACCGCACGAGCAGCCACCGCGAAGCCATGTTCAAGAACATGGCCGCGTCGCTGATCAAGCACGAGCTGATCCGCACCACCCTTCCCAAGGCCAAGGAACTCCGCCGCGTCGCCGAGCCGCTCATCACGCTCGCCAAGACCGACGGTGTCGCCAACCGCCGCCTCGCTTTCTCGCGCCTGCGCGACAAGGAAGCCGTGGGCAAGCTGTTCGAGCTCGGCTCGCGTTACCGCGAGCGTCCCGGCGGCTACCTGCGCATCCTGAAGTGCGGCTTCCGCCCGGGCGACAATGCGCCGATGGCCTACGTCGAGCTGGTGGACCGCCCGGCCAAGGCCGACGCCGTCGACGCCGAGTAAGGCTTCCGGCCTGATCGATCGAGAAACCCGGCAGGGCGACCTGCCGGGTTTTTTCGTTTGCGGGAGCCGCTCCAGCGGCGATGGGTGCTCGCGGCACGCTGGCCCGCTGCCGCGGGATCGCCGGCATAGCCGGCTTCCACAAGGGGTGGCGTCTCTTGCCAAGTGCCTGTCTTGGTTGCAAAAGAAACTTCAGGCGAGGACTTACAACTATCTCCACAAAGCGTTAACGTGGGTGTCCCGCATCGCAGCATCCCACGCATGAGCCTCCTCCGTACCTGGTCCTTCCGCGCGCGTTACCTTGCCGGCTTCCTCGTCTGCGCCGGTCTCATGGCGTTCGCCCTGTACGCGCAGTACGCGATGCACCTCGATCCGTGCCCGCTGTGCATCTTCCAGCGCATCGCCGTGTGCTTCATGGGTCTGTTCTTCCTCGTCGGCGGGCTGCACGCGCCACGGCGCACGGCCGGTCGCGCCGTCTACGCGGTCCTCATCGCGCTGGGCGGACTCTGGGGCATCGCCACGGCAGGCCGGCATCTCTGGCTGCAGTCGCTGTCCCCGGACCAGGTACCGGCCTGCGGTCCCGGGCTCGGCTACCTGTTCGATGCGTTCCCCTTCACCAAGATGCTGAAACTCGCCTTCACCGGTTCAGGCGAATGCGCCAAGGTCGAACCGATCCTGGGCATCCCCATGCCGGGCTGGACGCTGTTCTGGTTCGTCGTGCTCATCGTCTGGGCCTTCCTCGCCATCCGCCGTTCCGTTCGTTGACTTTCCCCACGCAGGCAGCACCGTCATGCAACACTCCCTCAAAGCCGTAACTCCCCCGTCCGCCGATTGGACGCCGGGCTCGTGGCGGTCGAGGACCGCCCTCCAGCAACCGAGCTATGAAGACGCCGCCGAACTCGAGCGTGCGCTTGGCCAGCTTGGCGAGTTGCCGCCGCTGGTCACGTCCTGGGAGATCCTCGCGCTGAAGCAGCGGATCGCCGAGGCGCAGGAGGGCGAACGTTTCCTGCTCCAGGGCGGCGACTGCGCGGAAAGCTTCGCCGACTGCACCAGTCCGATCATCTCCAACCGCCTGAAGGTGCTGCTGCAGATGAGCCTGGTGCTCGTGCATGGCCTGAAGAAGCCGGTACTGCGCGTCGGCCGCTTCGCGGGCCAGTATGCGAAGCCGCGCTCGGCGGATACGGAAACCCGCGACGGCGTGACCTTGCCCGCGTTCCGCGGCGACCTGGTCAACAGCCCCGAGTTCACCGCGGAAGCCCGCCGCGCCGATCCGCAGCGCCTCATCAAGGCCCACGCACGCTCGGCGATGACGATGAACTTCGTTCGCGCGCTGATCGACGGCGGCTTCGCCGACCTGCACCATCCGGAGTACTGGGATCTCGCGTGGGTGGAGCATTCGCCCCTCGCGGCCGAGTACAAGCGCATGGTCGCGAGCATCGGCGATTCGCTGCGCTTCATGGAAACGCTGGCCGGCCAGTCGATCTCCAGCTACTCGCGCGTGGATTTCTACACCTCGCACGAAGCCCTGCTGCTGCACTACGAGGAAGCGCTCACCCGTCGCGTGCCGCGCCAGGAAGGCTGGCTGAACCTGTCGACGCATTTCCCGTGGATCGGCATGCGCACGGCCGCACTGGACGGCGCACACACGGAATATTTCCGCGGCATCCGCAATCCGATCGCGGTGAAGGTGGGCCCGACCGTCCAGCCGGACGACCTGCTGCGCCTCATCGACGTGCTCAACCCGGGCGAGGAGCCGGGTCGCCTGACCCTCATCCATCGCATGGGTAACGACAAGATCGCCACCCAGCTGCAACCGCTCCTGGAGGCGGTGAAGCGCGAGGGCCGCCGCGTGCTGTGGGTGGCCGATCCGATGCACGGCAATACGGAGAGCACGAGCAATGGCTACAAGACCCGGCGCTTTGCGAACATCGCGGGCGAACTCGACCAGGCGTTCGACATCCACGCCGCGGCGGGAACGCGCCTCGGCGGCGTGCACCTGGAGTTGACGGGCGAGAACGTCACCGAATGCCTGGGCGGCGCGCGCGGCCTCGTGGAACAGGACCTCAACCGTGCCTACAAGTCGATGGTGGATCCACGCCTGAACTACGAGCAGTCGCTGGAGCTCGCGATGCTGATCGTTCGCAAGTCTGGCGGGATGCTCTGACATGAACTCGCGTTAGCGAGCTAACCGATGTCGACGTGCCTGGCGAGTGCCCATGCGACATGTTCCCTTACCATCTCCGAGGGATGATCGGCACGTGCACGCAACGCGGCGACGATCTCGTCCCCATGCGGCGCGTTGCCGAGTCCGACGGCGAGGTTGCGCAGCCAGCCTTCGTAACCCGTCCGCCGGATGGCCATGCCTTCCGTACGCGAGAGGAATTCCTCTTCGCTCCATGAAAACAGTTCCACCAGCCTGGGGCCGTCCAGGCTGTGGCGCGGCGCGAAATCGGGCTCCGTCGCTTCCTGCGCGAATTTGTTCCATGGACAGATCAGCTGGCAATCGTCGCAGCCGAAGACGCGGTTGCCCATGGGCTCGCGCAGTTCCACGGGGATGCTGCCCTTCAGCTCGATGGTGAGGTACGAGATGCAGCGACGCGCATCGAGACGGTAGGGCGCGACGATGGCCTGGGTGGGGCAGATGTCGATGCAGCGGCGGCAGCTGCCGCAGTGGGCGCTCGCCGGTGCGTCGATCGGCAACGGCAGGTCGGTGTACAGCTCGCCGAGGAAGAAGTACGAGCCGGCGCGCTTGTTGATCAGCACGGTGTGCTTGCCGATCCAGCCAAGGCCCGCGTTGCGGGCGATCGCCTTTTCCAGCACCGGCGCGGAATCGACGTAGGCGCGGTACTGGAAGCCGCCGATGCGCTCTTCGATGCGGGAGGCGAGCTTCTGCAGGCGGTTGCGCATGAGCTTGTGGTAGTCGCGGCCCAACGCGTAGCGGGCAACGTAGGCTTTCTCGCCGTCGCCGATCACATCCCACGCATTCGGCATGCCGGGTGGGACGTAGTCCATGCGCAGGGAGATCACGCGCAGCGTGCCAGGTTCCAGTTCCGCCGGGCGGCTGCGGCGGGTGCCGTGGCGCGCCATGTAATCCATCTCGCCGTGGTTGCCCTCCGCCAGCCAGCTCTCGAGGTGCGCCTCGTCGTCGCCGAGATCGGTGCCGGCGATGCCGGCGTCGGCGAAGCCGAGTTCGCGCGCCCAGCGCTTGATGTCGGCGGCCAGGGCGGCGTAGTCGATGGGGGAGGGGACGGACATGCTCCCTATTCTACCGGCCCTCCTATAATCGGCCGATGAGCGCCCACGATCCGGCTATCGACCTCTTCACATCGTCCCAGACGCGCGCGATCGATCGCCGCGCCATCGACGACCTGGGTATTCCGGGATTCGACCTGATGACCCGGGCGGCCGCGGCGGCTTTCGCCATGCTGCGCAGGCGCTGGCCGGAAGCGCGGCGATTGCGCGTCGTCTGCGGTACGGGGAACAACGGCGGCGACGGGTATCTCGTGGCGCGCGACGCGCTCGCCGGCGGTCTTGCCGTGGACCTGATCGCATTGGGCGAGCCGAAGGGCGGCGACGCCGCGCGTGCGCGCGGCGCCTTCGAGGCCCAGGGGGGCACGGTGCTCCCGCTGTCCGCATGGCGGGGCCTGCCGCCGGCGGACGTGATCGTCGACGCCATCTACGGCACCGGCCTCAATCGTGCGCCGGAGGGCGAGGCGCGAGAGGGGATCGAGGCGATCAATTCGAGCGGCGCAGCGGTGTTCGCACTGGACGTGCCATCCGGACTGTCGGCGGATACGGGCGCCTGTCCCGGCGTGGCGGTGCGCGCCGACGCCACGGCAACCTTCATCGTGCGGAAGCGCGGTCTTTACACCCATCGGGCCGAGGTGGCGGGCGAGATCGAACTGCACGCGCTCGACCTGTCGGGCGACATCCTCGGAACCCCCGACGCACGGCTCCTCGTCGCCGCGGGTCTTCCGCCGCGGCCGCGGGATTCGCATAAGGGCGCCAACGGCCATGTCCTGGCCATCGGCGGCGACCACGGCACGGGCGGAGCGGTGCGCATGGCGGCGGAGGCCGCGTTGCGCACGGGCGCCGGCCTCGTGAGCGTCGCCACCCGCGAGGAGAACGTGCTTGCGATCAACGCGGCGCGACCCGAGTTGATGCCGCGCGGCGCGAACGGCCCCCAGGCCCTGCAGCCGATGCTGGAGAAGGCGACGGTCGTGGCGCTCGGCCCCGGTCTCGGGCAGGGTGCCTGGGGACATGCGCTGTGGACCACGGCCCTGGATGCCGGGCTGCCGACGGTGCTCGATGCCGACGGCCTCAACCTGCTTCAGGCGGAACCGCGCCACCTGCCGGCGAAGACCGTGCTGACGCCACATCCCGGCGAAGCCGGCCGCTTGCTCGGCATGGCGACGGCCGATGTCCAGGCCGACCGCTTCGCCGCGGTGCGCGAGCTGGCCCACCGTCATCACGCCGTCGTCGTCCTGAAAGGCAACGGCAGCCTCATCGCCTCGCCGGACGGCGAGGTGTCGGTCTGTCCGTGGGGCAATCCGGGGATGGCGAGCGGAGGGATGGGCGATACGCTCACGGGCATCGTCGCCGGTTTGCTGGGGCAGGGATGCGATCCCTACCGGGCCGCCTGCCTCGGTGTGGGCTTGCACGCACGTGCCGCCGACGTCGCCGCCCGCGCAGGGCAGCGCGGACTGTTGGCCGGCGACCTGCTCGAGCCGCTGCGCCGGCTCGTCAACGGACTCGAGGCATGACGATGCACGACCGGCTGCTTCCCGACGAGGAAGCCACGACGGCACTTGGCCGTCGACTCGCGGGCCTCCTGCCGGGCGGAGGGGTCATCTACCTGCATGGCGACCTCGGCGCGGGCAAGACGACCTTCGCCCGTGCGTTCCTCCGCGCCCTGGGCGTCGGCGAACGGGTGAAGAGCCCGACATACAGCCTCGTCGAAGGTTACGACCTTGGCGAGCGGCGCGCTTTTCACCTGGACCTCTATCGCATCGCCGATCCCGGCGAGCTGGAATGGCTGGGACTGGACAACCTCGCCGAGCCCGGCGCCGTCGTGCTGGTCGAATGGCCCGAGCGGGGCAGGGGCGCCCTGCCGCGGGCCGATCTCGAGATCCACTTCCGGCACGAGGACGCGGGACGCGCCGTGCGTTTCGAGCCCTTTACGGATGCAGGGCGCCGGCTTGTCCAGGGCCTGGCCGAATGACGGTCTACAAGGTGGCAGAGACCGTCACTTTTCCGTCGATTTGCGGGCCATTCCTGTACGGGTGTTGACGAAGTATTCGCAGGTTATGGATTAGCAAGGGAAAATCTCTTGCATTCAGCGGGCGCTTGCAGTTCAATTCGGTCCGTATGAGGGGAATCATCGCCAAACTTTGCCTCCTTGCATGCGCGACTGCCATCGCGACGCTGGCGCCTGCCGTCACCACGGCCGCCGACATCAAGGCCGCGCGCGTCTGGGCAGGGCCCGAATACACCCGTGTGGTGTTCGATCTGTCCGGCCCGGCCACCTACAAGATGTCCCAGGGCGATACGCCGGGGAGCGTGGTGCTGGACATCGCCGGCAGTTCCGTCGCCGGCGACTTCTCGGCACCGGGCGGCCAGGGCCTCTATAAATCGCTGGCTAACGCCAGGCAGGGAAGTGCCGCGCGCATGGTCGCGAGCGTCGATCCCACGTCGAAACCGAAGAGTTTCCTGCTGAAGCCGGCCGGCGATTACGGCTACCGTCTGGTGCTGGACCTCTATCCGGGTGGCCAGAGCGATCCGGGCGACAACCCGGTGGACGACGACACGCCGACCATCGCCAAGGCGGTCGCATCGAGCGCTCCGCGCGCGAAGACGGTGCCGCCGGGCAAGCCGCCGATGCTGGCCGAAGAGCGCAAGGTGGTCGTCGCGATCGATGCGGGCCATGGCGGCGAAGACCCGGGCGCGCGCGGCGCGACGGGCCTGCGCGAGAAGGACGTGACGCTGATGGTGGCGCGCGAACTCGCCGACCAGATCAATCGCCAGCCGGGCATGCAGGCCGTGCTCACGCGCAACGGCGACTATTTCATCCCGCTGAAGCGCCGCTACCAGATCGCGCGCGAGCACAATGCCGACATGTTCGTGTCGATCCACGCCGACGCGTTCAAGAACAGCGACGCGAAGGGCTCCTCGGTGTGGGTGCTTTCGCCGCGTGGCAAGACCTCCGAGGCCGCGCGATGGCTGGCCGACCGCGAAAACCGCGCCGACCTTGTCGGCGGCGTGTCGCTCGACGACAAGGACGACACCCTGGCCGCCGTACTGCTCGACCTGCAGCAGGGCTATGCCATGCAGGCCAGCGAATCCATCGCCGGCAATGTGCTGAAGGCGCTGGGCAAGCTCGGCCCCACCCATCGCGGCTACGTGGAGCGCGCCAACTTCGTGGTGCTGCGCTCGCCGGACGTCCCCTCCATCCTGGTCGAGACGGCCTTCATCACGAACCCCACCGAGGAAAGACGCCTGCGCGACGAGCAGCATCGTCGCCGGTTGGCCACGGCCGTGCTCGGTGGCGTGCGCAACTACTTCGAATCGATGCCGCCGCCGGGAACATGGTTCGCCGCACAGGCGGCCCGTCGCAACGGCACCATGGTGGCGGCGACCCGCCCGGCTGGCGATAGCACGGCCCCCACGAAGGCCGCCGCTCCCGCCAGGACCCTCGCCAAGGCGGACGTGCCCGTTCCCGCGAGGAAATCCGGTGGCCGCGCCGACGACAACGTTCGCGACGTCCACCGGGTCAACCGGGGAGAGACCCTCACCGGCATCGCGCAGCAGTACGGTGTGTCCGTCGGCGCGTTGAAGCTCGCCAACAAGATGACCGACAACACCGTGCGCATCGGCACGGTGATGGTGATCCCTTCCGGTTAGTCCCTACGGGGGTGGTCTATTCGGCTATCCTTCCAGGCTTGCAAGCCTGTCAGGTGATGCCATGCCAATCCGTCCCTTGCCGCCGGAACTGATCAACCAGATCGCGGCCGGCGAAGTCATCGAGCGTCCCGCGTCGGTGGTGAAGGAGCTCGTCGAGAACAGTATCGATGCCGGTGCCCGACGGATCGAAGTCGACATCGAGCAGGGCGGTGTGCGGCTCATCCGCGTGCGCGACGACGGCGGCGGCATTCCCCGCGACGAACTTCCCCTGGCGGTGGCCTCCCATGCCACCAGCAAGATCGGCAGCTTCGATGACCTCGAGCGCGTCGCGAGCATGGGTTTCCGTGGCGAGGCCTTGGCTTCGGTCTCCTCGGTGGCGCGTTTCTCGCTGACATCGCGTCAGGCGGGCGACGATTCCGCCTGGCGTATCGAGGTGGACGGCGGCCGCATGCAGGACGTGCGTCCCGCCCAGCACCCGCAGGGCACGACCATCGAGGTGCGCGACCTCTTCTACAACGTGCCGGCACGCCGTAAGTTCCTGCGCGCGGAGCGTACCGAGTTCGCGCACATCGACGATCTCCTGAAATCGCTGGCGCTGGCACGCGAAGGCGTCGATATCCGCCTCAGCCACAACGGCAAGCCGGTGCGCCTGCTCAAGCCCGCGCGCGACGAGAACGCCGCGCTGGCGCGCGTCGCCGAGGTGCTCGGTCCCGAGTTCCCGGGGCAGGCCCTGCGCGTCGAGCATGAAGCGGCGGGCATGCGCCTGTCCGGCTGGGTCGGGCTGCCCACGGCGTCGCGGTCGCAGGCGGACCAGCAGTACTTTTACGTCAACGGCCGTCTCGTGCGCGATCGGATCGTCGCGCACGCCGTGCGCCAGGCGTACGCGGATGTCCTGTTCCATGGCCGCCATCCCGTTTTCGTGCTGTTCCTGGAACTCGATCCCGCCGGCGTGGATGTCAACGTCCATCCGGCGAAGAACGAAGTGCGCTTCCGCGAGCAGCGCCTGATCCACGATTTCCTGTTCCGTACGCTGCACGAGGCGCTGGCGACGACGCGCGCCGGCGCGGCGATGCCGGCGGTCGACGCGACCGTGCCGATGGCGGCCGGCGCGGGTTCGTCCTTCGTCGAACATCGCCCCATGGGAGCGCCGTCGTCGATACCCGCGTGGCCGCAGTCGTCGAGCCAGTCGCGTCTCAACCTTGGCGTGCGCGACCAGCCGCTGGCCGATTACGCCACGCTGTTCGGTGCATCCACGGTGCAGGGGCCTCCGGCATCCTCCTGGACGCCGCCGGCGGGCAACGAGGCGGATGAGGGCGACGTGCCGCCGCTCGGCTATGCCATCGCGCAGCTGAAGAACATCTACGTGCTCGCGGAAAACGCGCACGGCCTCGTGCTGGTCGACATGCACGCGGCGCACGAACGCATCACGTACGAGAAGCTCAAGAACGGGCGCGTTACCGCGAACCTGCGTTCGCAGATGCTGCTGGTGCCGCTGTCGATCGCCGTGAGCGCGAAGGAAGCCGCCGCCGCCGAGGAGCACGCCGATGCGCTCGCCGCGTGGGGCCTGGAGCTCTCGCGCAGCGGCCCCGGCGCCGTCGTCGTGCGTCGCATCCCGTCATTGCTTGAAGGCGCCGACGTCGCCCAGCTCACCCGCGACGTGCTCGGCGAACTGGCGCAGCACGGCAGTTCGCGGCGGCTCGAGGAGCTCGAGAACGAACTCCTCTCCACGATGGCGTGCCATGGCTCCGTCCGTGCGGGCCGTCGCCTCGGTATTCCCGAGATGAACGCGCTGCTGCGCGAGATGGAAGCGACCGAACGCTCCGGCCAATGCAACCACGGCCGGCCCACCTGGGTCCAGCTCTCGCTGGGCGAGCTCGACAAACTGTTCCTGCGCGGCCGCTAATGCTCTTAACTGTGGGAGCCGCTATAGCGGCGAGAAGCCGACGGAGCGATGAAGCCGCAATGCAGGTTCCCCTCGCCGCCATAGCGGCTCCTACAAGAACACTCCTTCTTCTGCGAGATTGCGATGACCTTCCATGAAAACGCCGTCGCCGCGGCGCGCGCCCGGCGGCTCGAACTGCTCAAGGCCCCTGGCGGCTGGCTCAGCCTGATCGGCTTCGAATGGCTGAGGGAGGGCGCCAATCGCGTCGGCAGCGCGAGGGATAACGATATCGTCCTGAGCGCCGGCCCGGCGCATCTCGGCACGATCGTGCTCGCGCCGGACGGCAGCGCCACCATCGAACTGGCCCAGGACAGCGGCGCGCTGGTGGACGGTCAGGCGGTGCGGCAGGCAACGCTGCGCGACGATGCGAAGGGAAGCACGCCGAGCGAGGTCCACTTCGGTTCCGCGAAGCTTTTCGTCATCGAGCGCGACGGCCGCAAGGCCATCCGCGTGAAGGACGAGCAGGCGCGGACGCGCACGGATTTCCAGGGACTGGATTACTTCCCTATCGATCCCTCGTGGCGCGTCGTCGCGGACTGGGTGCCGTTCGATCCGCCGTACGAGCTGGAGCTCGGCACGGTACTCGGTACCATCGAGAAGGAAAAGGTGCCGGGCAAGGCCGTGTTCGTCCGCGACGGGCGCACCTTCGAGCTGTATCCGATCCAGGAAACGCCCGACGCGCTGTTCTTCGTGTTCGGCGACCTGACCTCCGGCAAGGAAACCTACGGCGCGGGACGCTTCCTCGACACGAGTCTTCCGGTGGATGGGAAGCTGGTCATCGATTTCAACGAGGCGCGCAACCCGCCGTGCTCGTTCACGCCCTACGCCACCTGCCAGCTCGCGCCGCCGGAGAACCGGATGGATGTGCGGGTGGAGGCCGGCGAGCTGAAATACCGCGGCGGTCATTGAGTGCTGCTTGTCGTACGAGCCGCCATGGCGGCGAGGGAGCGTACCTCGCCGCTTCGCCGCCCTGTTGGCTTCTCGCCGCTATAGCGGCTCCCACAGTTCGGTGCTTTCAGGCGCCTTTGAAACTCGGCTTGCGGCGTTCCATGAACGCCGTGGTGCCCTCGCGCATGTCTTCGGTGGAGAACGCGATGGCGAAGCCTTGCGTCTCGAAGGCCAGGCCCTGGTCGATGGCGCATTCGCCGCCTTCGATCACCGTGTCGAGGATACCCTTCAGCGCCAGCGGTGCCGCCGCGGCCAGCTGGTCGGCCATCGCGTCCACCGTCGCGTCGAGTTCGTCCGCGGCGACCACGCGCGTCACGAGGCCCAGCCGTTCGGCGCGGGCCGCGTCCACCTGCTGGCCGAGCAGGCACAATTCCAGCGCGGCACCGCGGCCGGTGAGGCGGGTGAGCCGCTGCGTGCCGCCGAAGCCGGGAATGAGACCGAGGCCGATCTCCGGCTGACCGAAACGGGCCTTCTCGCTCGCGACGCGCAGGTGGCAGGCCATCGCCAGTTCCATGCCGCCGCCCAGTGCGTAGCCCTGGATCTTCGCGATCACCGGCTTGCCGAGGCGCTCGATGGTGAGCATCAGGTCCTGCCCGGCACGCGACGCGGCCTGGGCCTGCACCGGCGACCATGCGGTCATTTCCGAAATATCCGCGCCGGCCACGAAGGCCTTTTCGCCCGCACCGGCCAGCACCACCACGCGCACGCCATCGTCCTGCGCCGCCTGACGGAAGGCCAGGGTGAGTTCGCCGATGGTCTCGCGGTTCAGCGCGTTGAGCTTGTCGGGACGATTGACGGCGATCGTGCGGACGGCGCCGCGATCGGCGGTGGCGAGGGTGCGAAAGGCCATGGACGGGCTCCGGCAGGTGGCTAAGAGGCGGATGGTAGCAAGGGAGGGGAACCTTTACCCCCTGCGCGGCGTCTCAAGGCCAATGGGCGAGCCTTGCGCCGATGGACTATCCTCCACGCACGCCAAAGGTTCCGGCTTCACGGAGAACGGGATGTCACCCTTGCGTTTCCTGGTCGCGTTCGTCGCACTGTCGCTGGCAGGCGGTGCCGCGTGCGCGCAGTCGGCGCCCGCGGTTCCCGTCTCGGGCGCGCCGGCGATCGACAAGACCAAGCTGTCGTATGCGATCGGCTACCAGATCGGCACGCAGTTCGCGAACAGCGCGCAGCCCGACGTCGACATCGCCGTGCTCGTCAAGGCCCTGCAGGACGGTTACGCGAAGCGTGCGCCCGGCGTGCCGATCGATGTGATGCAGCAGCAGCTGGTGAACTTCGACGCCAAGGTGCAGCGCGATTCCGTCGTTGAATTCCGCCGCGTGGCGGCCGCCAACGCGAAGCGCAGCGCGGATTTCCTCGCCAGCAACCGCAAGCGGCCGGGTGTCGTCACGTTGCCGTCCGGCATCCAGTACGCCGTGCTGGCCAAGGGCGACGGCCCGCAGGCGAAGGTCACGAGCACCGTCGTGGTGAATTATCGCGGCGCGCTCATCGACGGCACGGAATTCGACAGCTCGTACGCGCATGGCAAGCCGGTCACGTTCACCGTGAACCGGGTCATTCCGGGCTGGCAGGACGTGATCCCGCGGATGCATGTCGGCGACCGCTGGAAGGTGGTGATCCCGCCGTCGCTGGCCTATGGCGAGCGCGGGGAGCTGCCCCGCATCGGCCCGAACGAGGCGCTGGTCTTCGAAATCGAACTGATGGATATCCGGTAGGACTCCACCTTGTGGGAGCCGCTATGGCGGCGAGAAGCCAACGAAGCGATGAGCGGTAGGGCGGGCTCCCCTCGCCGCCATAGCGGCTCCTACAAGGGAGTCGGGCTACAATGCCGCGATATGGTTCCCGCATTTTCCACCACGCTTCCCCTGAGCCCCTGCACCGGCGTCTGCCGCCTCGATGCGCGCGGCCTCTGCATGGGCTGCCTGCGCACGGGCGACGAGATCGCGCGCTGGACGAGGATGAGCGACGCGGAAAAGATCCGGCTCATGGACGACGTGCTCCCGCACCGGCAGACGGGCTGATGGACGATATGCTGGCCAGGCTCCATGGCGCGCTGCTTCCGCTGGAAGCGCCGCCGGGTCCGCGCGGCTGGAACCACGAGGACATGGCGGAGCTGATCGGCCATGCCCCGCGGCGCCCGGCGGCGGTACTGATCGGCATTCGCGACGACCGCGAGCAGAGCCTCGTGCTCACCCTGCGTACCGATACCCTGCAGCAACACGCGGGGCAGGTGGCCTTTCCCGGCGGGCGTGTCGAGCCGACGGATGTCGATGTCGTGGCCGCGGCCCTGCGCGAGAGCCACGAGGAGATCGGCCTGGAAGCCGGCATGGTCACCCCCTTGGGGTTCCTCGAAAGCTTCGAGACGATCAGTGGCTACTCGGTGACGCCGGTGGTGGCCCGCGTTTCGGCGGACGCGATGCTCAGGCCCGACCCGGGCGAGGTGGCGGAGGTGTTCGAGGTGCCTTTCGCGTTCTTCATGGACCCGGCGAACCTGCGCCGGTACACGATGGATTTCCGCGGCCACCGCCGCGACATGGTCGAGTTCCTCCACGCGGGCTACCGCATCTGGGGCGTGACGGCGGCCATCCTGTTGAACCTGCTCAAGCGGATGGGACACCCATGCTGATTTCTCGCACGCTCATCGACGCCGCCACGGCCGCGCGATTGCCGGGGCACGACGTGCTGTTCGTCGATGCGCAGTTCGACCTCAACCAGCCCGGTGGCCGCGACCCGGGGAAGGGCGACCAGGATTACGCGCTCTCGCATATACCCGGCGCCGTGCGCGCCGATCTCGACCGCGACCTGGCCGACATGGTCACGCCGTCGAATGGGCGCGGCCGCCATCCGCTGCCGTCGGCCGACGTGTTTTCCGCATGGCTCTCGCGCGCCGGATGGCGTCCGGACCTCCAGGTGGTCGTGTACGACGCCGCGGGCGGCGCGCTCGCCGCCGCGCGCTTCTGGTGGCTGGCGCGGCTGGCCGGCATCGATAACGTCGCGGTGCTCGACGGGGGATGGCCGGCGTGGATGAAGGCGGGCCTTCCGACCGACAACCTGCTGCCCCTGCGCGAGCCGACCGCCGTGCATGCGAACTTCCACCCGGCGATCACGGTGGATGAACTGGCGGAAGGCCTTGCCAGTGGCCGCCTGCTGCTCCTGGATGCGCGTGCCGCACCGAGGTTCCGCGGCGAGGTCGAACCGTTGGATCCCGTGGCAGGGCATGTGCCGGGCGCGCGGAACCGTCCGTTCTCCGAGAATCTCGATGCGGAGGGCTGCTTCCGCTCGCCGGATGAACTGCGCCGTGCCTTTGCCGCGCTCATCGGCCCGCATCCGCCGGAGGACGTCGTGCACATGTGCGGCTCCGGCGTGACCGCCTGCCATAACCTGCTCGCGATGGATTACGCGGGGCTGTGCGGGTCGCGCCTGTTCGCGCCATCGTGGAGCGGCTGGGTGAGCGATCCCTCGCGCCCCGTCGCCACGGGCGACTGAGTTGTAGGAGCCGCTATAGCGGCGAGGAAACCTCGCGAAAGCTTCGCAGGATTGCTCTCGCCGCTGTAGCGGCTCCTACAGAAATACGGTGCGATGCTCGCGGGCGCTTAATTGGGCGGCCTCGATCACACGGATCACATCGCGTGCCTCGCGCGCCTCGACGGGCAGCGGCGCACCTTCGCGAATCGCCGCCGCGATGCCTTCATAGAACGCCGTATAGCGGCCGGGCAGCGTGTCGATGGTCGCTACCGTGCCGTCGGCATCGGTGAACCGGCCGAACAGCGCGGGATCGTCTTCGCCCCATCCCTCGCCGCCTGGGCGCCGTCCCTCGCGCAGCGCGGCTTCCTGCGCGTCGATGCCATACTTCACGAAACTGCCGCCGTCGCCATGCACGAGGTAGCGCGGGCCCGGATCGCGCACGAGCACCGATGCATGCAACACCGCGCGGCGCCGCCCGTAGTCGAGCACGAGATGGAAATAGTCGTCGGCCTTCGCGGCGGCGCGCTGCCGCATCACGTCGGCGGTGACGGCGCGCGGCATGCCGAACAGCACCAGGGCCTGGTCGACGAGGTGTGCGCCGAGATCGTAGAGCAGCCCGGCACCCGGGACGTCGGTTTCGCGCCAGCCTTGCTTGATCTCCGGACGGAAGCGATCGAAGTGCGCCTCGTAATAGGCGACTTCGCCGAGCCGGCCGTCCTCGACGAGCCGGCGGACGGTCAGGAAATCGTTGTCCCAGCGCCGGTTCTGGAATACCGAGAGCCGGCGGCCCGCCGCGTCGGCAAGGGCGATCAACGCCTCCGCCTCGGCGGCCTCGAGGGTGAACGGCTTGTCGACCACCACATGCTTCCCCGCTTGGAGCGCCGCGCGTGCCAGGGCCGCATGGGTTTCGTTGGGCGTGGCGATCACCACCAGCTCGATGGTGGGATCGGCGATGAGGGTTTGAGGATTTTCGTAAGCCCTTGCCTCGGGGAAGTCGCGCAGGATGTCGTCGGCGCGGCGGCTGCCGATGGCGGCCAGGCGCAGCCCTTTGGCCGCGGCGATGAGCGGTGCGTGGAAGACGGCGCCTGCCGTGCCGTAGCCGACGAGGCCGGTGGGGATGGGCTGCATGGTCGCTCCGAGGATGGGCATGATGGGAAAGCGTAGCGCGGACCTCCTGAGCGTTTCGTTTAGGATCCTGCGGTTGCGTCCCGATAGCCGGAAACCCATGAGCCCACCCGACACCGACACCGCGCCGCGCGCAGGACTGCCGCGGCAGATCCCCTACATCGTGGGTAACGAGGGATGCGAACGCTTCAGCTTTTACGGGATGCGCAACATCCTGACGCCATTCCTGGTCAGCTCCCTCCTGATGTACCTGCCGGAGGCGGAGCGGCCCGGGGCGGCGAAGGACGTCTTCCACACCTTCGTCATCGGCGTGTACTTCTTCCCGCTGCTCGGCGGATGGCTCGCCGATCGCTGGTTCGGCAAGTACCGGACCGTGCTCTGGCTGAGCCTGCTGTACTGCCTCGGGCACCTTTGCCTTGCGGTGTTCGAGCATAGCGTCGCGGGATTCTATGCGGGGCTGGCATTGATCGCGCTCGGCGCGGGGGGCATCAAGCCCTGCGTATCCGCCTTCGTTGGCGACCAGTTCGACGAAAGCAACCGGCACCTGGCGAAGGTGGTATTCGACGCCTTCTACTGGATGATCAACGTCGGTTCGTTCCTGGCCTCGCTGACGATGCCGTATTTCCTGCGCCATTACGGTGCGGCGGTCGCGTTCGGCGTGCCGGGCGCGTTGATGTTCGTGGCGACCGTGGTGTTCTGGAGCGGGCGCAAGCACTACGTGATGCTTCCTCCTTCGGGGAGCAACCCGGACGGCTTCACCAAGGTCGCGCGTACCGCGCTGCTGGCGCACGCACCGGGGCAGGGAAGGCCCGGCCTCGTCGTGACCGTCGCGGCCTTCGTCGCCGCCATCGCCTCGCTCGCCCTCGTGCCGGCGCTAGGCATTGTCGCCGCGCTGTGCCTTGCCTTCGTCCTGGTGCTTGGCGGCGTGGGCATCGGCACGCGCATGCAGCTGGAGCGCGCGCGCGGAAGGCACCCCGACGAGGCGGTGGACGCCGTCGCCGTCGTGTTGCGCGTGCTGCTGGTCTTTGCGCTGGTCACGCCGTTCTGGTCGCTGTTCGACCAGAAGGCTTCGACCTGGGTATTGCAGGCCCAGGCGATGAGCATGCCCGACTGGTTGCATCCCGCGCAGATGCAGGCGGTGAATCCGGCGCTGGTGCTGCTGCTGATCCCCTTCAACAACCTCGTCCTGTTCCCCCTGCTGCGGGGCTTGGGCATCGAGCCGACGGCCTTGCGCCGGATGACCGCCGGCATCGTCTTCTCCGCGGTCGCGTGGGTGATCGTGGGCCTGATCCAGCTTGCCATCGACGGCGGCGACGCCGTCTCCATCGCCTGGCAACTGCTGCCCTATGCGTTCCTGACGATGGGCGAGGTGCTGGTGTCCGCCACAGGGCTGGAGTTTGCCTACAGCCAGGCGCCGCCCTCGATGAAGGGCACGCTGATGAGCTTCTGGACGCTCAGCGTGACGGTGGGCAACCTGTGGGTCCTCCTGGCCAACGCGGGCGTCCGCAACGAGTCGGTGCTCGCGGGCATCGCCGGGACGGGCGTGGGCGCCACGGCCTTCCAGATGTTCTTCTTCGCGGCGTTCGCCGCCGTGGCCGCGCTGGCCTTCGGCCTGTATGCGCGAAGGTACCGCGAGGTAGATTATTACCGCCACGCGTGACGTTTCCTCCACGGCGCCGCGCGGACGATCCACGATGCCCCGAAGGAACGACACCATGGCCGCTCCGAAGCACGCTTCGCCAATTCCCATGCCTGCCGCGACCGAATGGCCGGGCAAGGTCGTCCTCGTCACGGGCGGCGCGCAGGGCATCGGCAAGGGCATCGCCCAGGCCGTGCTCGAAGCGGGCGGCAACGTCCTGATCGGCGACCTGGACGCCGAGGCGGGCAAGGCCTGCCTGGACGAATGGAAGGTGGGCGACCGCGCCGCGTTCCTCGTATTGGACGTGGCGAAGGAGGCGAGCGTGAAGCGCTTCGTCGGAACCGCCCTGCGCCGGTACGGACGCATCGACGGGCTGGTGAACAACGCCGGCATCGCCGGACCGGAAAACGGCCCGCTGGAACGGCTCGAATGGAGCGAATGGAAGCGGCGCATCGATACCAACCTCGGTGGCACCTTCCTCTGCTGCAAGCATGCGCTGCCGGCCCTGCGCGAAAGCAACGGCGCCATCGTCAACATCTCGTCGTCCCGTGCGCACCAGTCCGAACCGGATACCGAGGCCTATGCGGCGAGCAAGGGCGGCATCGTGGCCTTCACCCATGCGCTCGCGATCAGCGCCGGTCCGGTGCGGGTGAATGCCATCAATCCGGGTTGGATTGTCGTGGACGAGTGGAGAAAGCCGTCGGCGCGGCGCAAGCCGAAGCTCTCGGCGGCGGACCACGCGCAGCATCCGGTGGGGCGCGTGGGCCTGCCGCCCGATATCGGTGCGCTGGCGGTCTTCCTGCTGTCCTCGCAGGCCGGTTTCATCACCGGCGAGAACATCACCATGGACGGCGGCATGACACGCAGGATGCACTACGTGTGATCCTGCTCTGCGTCACGGCGTGGCGGATGTCACCCGCCACACCGCATTACCCACGTCGTCGGCGATGAGCAGCGCGCCGTCCTTGTCGAACACGACGCCCACCGGCGCCCCGTACAACTGCTTCTCGTCCTTCGAATAGAAGCCGCTTACCAGCGTCTCGGGCTTGCCGGCCGGCTTACCGCCCTGGAACGGTATGAAGACCACCGCATAGCCGCTGAGCGGCGAGCGGTCCCAACTGCCGTGCTCACTGACGAAGGCGCCGTTCTGGTACTTCGCCGGCAGGGCGTTCCGCTGGCTGAGCAGGAAACCGAGCGCCGCGACGTGCGAGCCCAGCGCGTAATCGGGCTTGATCGCCTTCTTCACCATGTCGGGCCGTTGCGGCATCACGCGGCTGTCCACATGCTGGCCGTAATAACTGTAGGGCCAGCCGTAGAAGGCACCTTCGGTCACGGACGTCATGTAATCGGGAACGAGGTTCGCCCCGATCTCGTCGCGCTCGTTCGCGATGGCCCATAGCGTGTTCGTGGTCGAATCCCATTGCAGGCCGGTGGGGTTGCGGATGCCCGAGGCGTAGATGCGGCTGCCGCGGGTGGCGACGTCCACTTCCAGCACATCGGCGCGACGGTACTCGACCTCCATGCCGTTCTCGGTGATGTTGCTGTTCGAACCCACGCCCACGTAGAGCTTGGTGCCGTCGCCGTTGGCCTGAAGGGCTTTCGTCCAGTGGTGGTTGACCGTCGACGGCAGGTCGGTGAACTCGACGCCCGGTGTCGTTATCTCGTTCGCCCCTTCCGTATAAGGGAAGGTGACGATCGCACCGGTATTGGCGACGTACAGCGTATTGCCGATGAGCTGCACGCCGAACGGCGAATGCAGGTTCCGGATATAGGTGTGCTTCTCCCACTCGCCAGTGGCAGCCGTCTTGCGCAGCAGGGTGATCTGGTTGCCGCCCTTGGCGCCCTTGCCGGAACGGTTCTTCACGATTCCGGCGATCAACTGCTTCGGTGTCGTGACCGCTTCCTCGCCGGGGCCGTTGGCCTCGACGACCAGCACGTCGCCGTTGGGCAGGGTGAGCAACTGGCGCGGATGCTTGAGATCGCTGGCGATCTTCTCGATCTTCAGCCCCGGCGCGACGGTAGGCGCCGCACCCTGTTTCCAGCCGGCGTATTCGGGCACCTGCATCGGCGGCACCAGGAAGTTCTTCGCCTTGGGCAGGGATGGATCGGCGCCGGTCTGCTCGATGGCGTCCTGCGAGGTTTTCTCGCTGCATGCGCCAAGCAAGGCCACGCAGGCCAGGGCAAGCGCGCCACGATGGAAGGTCTTAGTCATGGAGGATCTCCCGGGCCGTCGAGTAGCGTACGGCGATAACGACGTGGCCGGCGGCGATCAACGTCACGGTAACGACGGAAAGCCATACGCCCGCGGGCATGATCGCGTAGGCGTCGCGGCTGTGGACGAAGGCGTTGAGGATCGCGGCGACGATGGCCACGACGTTCAGCCAGAAATCGACGTGGTCCGCCCCGGTACTGAACCGGCGCGAGGTGATCCATACCTGGACCAGGTTCAGCAGGCGGGGGATCACGGCGAAGAGCAGGCCGATGACGATCAGCCAGGCGGCGCCCTTCGCCCACAGGATCGTGCCGGTCTTCGCATAGACGATGTCGAAGACCAGCGCGGCGACGAAGAAACCGAAGGGAATGGGATTGAGCAGGCCATAGACGGCGTTGGCCACGGCGGAACGGCCTGGTGCGGGTGGATAGCTCATGGGTGGTGCCCCTTGGATGGACCCGGAGATAGTAGACCCGTTATACGTCGATAACGCGTATGGGCGTGCTTTATGACAGTGCCGATGGGAACCGGCTCGCAGGGCCGCTCAGCGCCGTAACGGAATCGCCGTGCGCCGCCCTGCGCCGAACCGCCGCACCCCTTCGTCGTAATCCCACTGTTCCACGCTGCAGGCATCCGTCCGCTCGTAGCGGATCGCATGGAACGAATTGCCGATCCCCTCGCGGATGCGCGTGGACAGCGCCGTTCCCGCCTGCACGGACCAGAGGGGCCGCAAGAGCTTGCGATCCTCCGCGTCGAGCCGTCTCACATAGGGCAGGTGGATGTGCCCGCCGAGCACGAGGTCGGCGCCGGCCTCGGCCCATGCCGCGATGGCGCGCTCGTGGTTGACGAGCAGGTTCGCGATGTCTTTTTCGCGGATCACGTGCACGGGCTGGTGCGTGACGACGATGCGCAGCTGTGCGTCGGCGGCCTTCTCCAGCCGCCGGCATACGCGCTCGATCTGCGCGTCCGACACCTCGCCGACCGTATGCCGTGCCGCGCGCACGGTATTGACGCCGATCGCCAGCAGCTCGTCGTTCTCGAACGCGGGCTCGAGGTCGTCGCCGAATGCCCGCCGGTAGTTCCCGAAAGGATCGAACAGGCGGGCGAAAAGATTGAACAGCGGAATGTCGTGGTTTCCGGGGATGACGAGGGTGGGGCGCGCGCAGGCGTCCACGAACCGGCGTGCCGCCGTGAACTGGGCACGGCGCGCGCGCTGGGTCACGTCGCCCGAAAGAATCACGAGGTCCGGCCGCAGCGTCCGGATGGATGCATGCAGGGCCTCAACCACCTCCGGGCGTTCGGTGCCGAAGTGCGGATCGGAGATCTGGACGACGAGGCTCAACCCGGGTCCTCCCCCGGCTGGCGCACGCGGTCGGTCAGGAGACGCAACGGGCGAGGCGCCGCGCGGAAGGCAATGGGCGGAGCGAGCCAGACGATCTCGCCGTCGAGCGCCACCTTGATCGCATGGCGTTCGTGTTTCGGGACGACCGTGATCTCGCGGAATGCGAAGCTCACGGCGTTCTCCGCCTCGCCCAGCTTGCCGAGCGCGCCGCGCAGGACGATGCCGAGCATCGTCAGCCTGCCGATGGGCTTCAGGACGAGGCCCGCCAGCCGGCCGTCGGCGCAGCGGACGTCCTCTGCCTCGGGCAGTCCGATCTTCTCCAGCTGCAGCGCGTTGTTGCCGACGAAAAGGGTGGGCGTGCGCAGCGAACGCGTGCGCTCGCCGTCGCTCACTTCGATGCGCAACGGCCGGTAGCCGCGCATCATCGTGGCGAGCCCCGACCACAGCGCCACGATGCGATGGCGTCCGAAGCGCTGCTTCCACGCCTCGCGGTCCTCGAGAACCTGCGGATAGAGGCCCAGGCTGGCGTTCACCAGGAAGATGCGGTCGTTGACCCTGCCGATCTGCGCATCGTGGGGCGTCGAGCGCAGAAGGGCCTCCGTGGCTTCGCGCGTGCCGCTGGGAATGCCGTGCGTGCGACCGAAGAAATTGAACGTGCCTTGCGGCAGCACACCCATCACGAGGTCTTCCTCCCACGCGATGCCCGCCACGCCATTGATCGTGCCGTCGCCACCGGCGGCCACGAGGGCGCCACCGGTGGCTTTCGCATGGGTCGCGGCGGCGCGCACGACCTTCTGGATATCGTCCTCGCCCTCGATGAGGAAAAACCGGTGGGAACGGCCCGCCGCGTCCAGGATCGCGGCGATCTCCTCTCGGGCCGCATCGGCTTCGCCGTGGCCCGAGCCGGCATTCATGACGATGGCGAAGGGAAAGGATTCGGGTGGAGTAGGCATCGCTACAAACAACCATCCGCGCCGTCATGGGCGCATGAAAGGGGCACCGGCGTGACCGATGGTCCATTTCGCCCGCCCGGTGTCCCGTGGCAGGATCGGCGCCACCGCCATGCCGCGCTGCCGCGGCCCGAGAAGGGGATCGCCCAATGAAAAACCTTTCCCGCACGCTCGCCGCGCTCGCGTTCCTTGCTGGAGGCTTCGCCGTCGATGCGGACGAGGCGCCGCTCGCGCATCGCATCGTCCGCGTCTCGCTCGACGGCGTGGGCGACAAGGGCACGTCCGGCCGGCTCCTCCTTTTCGCGATGCCCGCCACCGCGGAAAGGCCCGCGGAGGTCGATACGAACCCGTTCCAGCCAAAGGCGGTGTCCGTCGCCGCGCGCGAGGTGAGCTGGATCGCGCCGGGGCAGCCTGTCGACCTGGACACGGACGGCGAGGCGTTTCCGGCAGGCTTTTCCGCATTGCCGCCGGGCGACTACTTCTTCCAGGCGGTGCTCGACGTCGGTCACGACTACAACTACAGCGGCCGTCACGAGGGCGACCTCATCAGCGAGGTCGTGCCGGTCAGGCTCGTGCCGGGCGGCGTCCTGCCCGCGCTGAAGCTGAGCAGGACGGTACCCGCCAGGGATCCCTGGACACTTTCGCCGAAGGTACCGCAGGACGTGCGCGACGCGTTGCCGGAGGCACGCCGGCACGCCCATGCGGAAGTGCTCGAGAGCCCGCTGCTCACCGCCTTCGCGGGACATCCCCAGTCCATCCGCGCGTGGGTGGTCACGCCGCCGGGTTATGACCCCGACGGCGCGGCGCGTTATCCCACCGTGTTCCTCACGCATGGTTTCACGGGCGGCTTCGATCGCTACGCCGGCACCATCGCGGGCCTCTGGCTGGCCATGTCGAAGAAGGACATGCCGCCGATGATCTGGGTGCTGCTCGACGAATCGGGCCCCACCGGTACCCACGAGTTCGCCGATTCCGTCAACAACGGCCCGTGGGGCCAGGCGCTGACCACGGAATACATCCCCTGGCTCGAAGGCCGCTACCGCATGGATGCGAAGCCGTCCGGCCGCTTCCTCCAGGGTCACTCGTCCGGCGGCTGGGCCACGTTGTGGCTGCAGACGCGCTATCCGAAGATCTTCGGCGGTACCTGGTCGACATCGCCCGATCCCAGCGACTTCCGCGACTTCACCGGCATCGACCTGACCCGGCCGGGCGCCAACGCCTACCGCAAGCCCGACGGCAGCGAGAATCCGCTGGTGCGCGACAAGGGCAAGGTCATCGCCACCTTCGAGACATTCGCCAGGCTGGAGCGCGTGCTCGGCGCCTATGGCGGGCAGCTCGCCTCGTTCGAATGGGTGTTCTCGCCGCGCGGCAAGGACGGCCGGCCGCAGCCGATGTTCAACCGCGACACCGGCGCCGTGGACGCCGACGTGGCGGCATACTGGCGTGCGCATTACGACATCGCCCAGCGCCTCCGCACGCAGTGGCCGGTGCTGAAGCCGGATCTCGACGGCAAGATCCACGTCATCGTCGGGACGGCGGACACGTTCTATCTCGACGGTGCCGCGAAGCTGCTCAAGGAGACCCTCGACGGACTGCACGCGAAGAGCGACATCCGTTTCCTGCCCGGGAAGACCCACTTCGATCTCTACAAGGAAGGCGGCGACGGCCAGGCGCTCCTGAAGAAGATCGCCTGGGAGATGTACGGCGTGGCGAGGCCGGGGCAGGAGAAGTAAGCCGGGCCGACCTTGTAGGAGCCGCTATAGCGGCGAGGGAATCTTGCGGGGGCGCCGCGAGGTTGCTCTCGCCGCTATAGCGGCTCCTACAAGGGGCCAGGGTGTCCGCCGCGACGCAGCACGGGTCGGGGCCGCCGGTGCGCTAAAATGGTCCTCTTTACGCGGAGAGTTCCATGGCACAGCAACCCTCGCCCGGCGCCCGTTTCCGCGCCGCGCTCGCGGCGGAGCAGCCGCTGCAGGTGATCGGGGCGATCAACGCCAACCATGCCCTGCTGGCGAAGCGGGCCGGTTTCCGCGCCATCTACCTGTCCGGCGGCGGCGTGGCCGCGGGTTCGCTGGGCCTGCCGGACCTGGGCATCAACACCCTCGACGATGTGCTCACCGATGTCCGCCGCATCACCGACGTCTGCGACCTGCCGCTGATGGTCGACATCGACACGGGCTTTGGCCCCAGCGCGTTCAACATAGCGCGCACGGTGAAGAGCCTCATCAAGTTCGGCGCGGCGGCGTGCCACATCGAGGACCAGGTGGGCGCCAAGCGTTGCGGTCACCGGCCCGGCAAGGAAATCGTCAGCGCCGGCGAAATGGCCGACCGGGTCAAGGCCGCCGCCGACGCGAAGACCGATCCCGATTTCTTCCTCATCGCCCGTACCGACGCCATCGCCGTGGACGGTGTGGACGCGGCCATCGAGCGCGCGATAGCCTGCGTGGAAGCCGGTGCCGATGCGATCTTCGCCGAAGCGGCTTACGACCTGCCCACCTACAAGCGCTTCGTCGACGCCGTGAAGGCGCCGATCCTCGCCAACATCACCGAGTTCGGCCAGACGCCGCTGTTCAGCACCGAGGAACTGGGCAGCGTGGGCGTCGGCATCGTGCTCTACCCGCTGTCCGCGTTCCGCGCCATGAACAAGGCCGCGGAAAACGTCTACACCGCCATTCGCCGAGACGGTCATCAGCGCAACGTCATCGATACGATGCAGACGCGCGAGGAGCTTTACGACCGCATCGGCTACCACGCTTACGAACGTCACCTCGACGAACTGTTCTCCAAGAAGGGCTAAGGAGTCACCGAATGAGCGACACGACAACCACCACGCAGCCGAAGGCCAAGAAATCGGTCGCGCTGTCCGGCGTGGCAGCCGGCAACACCGCGCTGTGCACGGTCGGCCGCAGCGGCAACGACCTGCATTACCGCGGCTACGACATCCACGACCTCGCCGCCAAGGGCTCCTTCGAGGAAGTCGCCTACCTGCTCGTCCACGGCGTGCTGCCGAACTGGATGGAGCTGAATGCGTACCGCGCCAAGCTGAAGCGCATGCGTGGCCTGCCCGCGCCGGTGAAGGCCGCGCTGGAACTGCTGCCCGCCGCCACGCATCCGATGGACGTGATGCGCACGGGCGCCTCGGTGCTCGGCACCGTGCTGCCGGAGAAGGACGATCACAACCTCACCGGCGCCCGCGACATCGCCGACCGCCTGATGGCCAGCTTCGGCTCGATGCTGCTGTACTGGTACCACTTCAGCCACAATGGCAAGCGCATCGAGACCGAGACCGACGACGAGTCGATCGCGGCGCACTTCCTGCACCTGCTGCATGGTCGCAAGCCCAGCGACCTGCACTCGCACGCGCTGGACCGCTCGCTGGTGCTGTACGCGGAGCACGAGTTCAACGCCAGCACGTTCACCGCGCGCGTCATCGCGGGTACCGGCTCGGACATGTATTCGGCCATCACGGGTGCGATCGGCGCCCTGCGCGGCCCGAAGCACGGCGGCGCGAACGAGGTGGCGATGGAGATCATCGCACGCTATCGCAACGCGGCCGAGGCGGAAGCCGATATCCGCGCGCGCGTCGAGCGCAAGGAAATCATCATCGGCTTCGGCCATCCGGTGTACACCGTGTCCGATCCGCGCAACGAGATCATCAAGGAGATCTCGCGCAAGCTCTGCACCGATGGCGGTAACCCCCGCTTGTTCGAGGTGTCGGAGAAGATCGAGAAGCTGATGTGGGAACTGAAGAAGATGTTCCCGAACCTCGACTGGTACTCGGCCTCGGCCTACCACATGATGGGCGTGCCGACGGCGATGTTCACGCCGCTCTTCGTCATCGCGCGCACCTCCGGCTGGAGCGCGCACGTGATCGAGCAACGCGAGGACGGCAAGATCATCCGCCCGAGCGCGAATTACACGGGTCCGGAAGACCAGGCGTATACGCCGATCGAGAAGCGCTGATCCTTCGCGGCACCTTGTAGGAGCCGCTACAGCGGCGAGGAAATCTCGCGACACACCGCAAGATTGCTCTCGCCGCTGTAGCGGCTCCTGCAAAAAGGTGGACGGCCTTGTCAGAGGGCAGCCGCCAATCTCGTCGCCTGGTCGATCGCACGCTTCGCGTCCAGCTCGGCCGCCACGTCCGCGCCGCCTACCAGGCGCACGTCCATGCCACGCGCCAGCAGCGCATCGTGCAGCTCGCGGTTCGGCTCCTGCCCCGCGCAGACGATCACGTTGTCCACATCCAGCACTCGCGGCTGGCCGTCGATCACGACGTGCAACCCCGCATCATCGATGCGGTCGTAACCCACCCCGCCGAGCATCTGCACGCGTTTGTTCTTCAGCGTGGCGCGATGTACCCAGCCCGAGGTCTTGTTGAGCCGTCCGCCCGGGCGTCCGGCCGTGCGCTGGAGCAGCCAGACCTGGCGTTCCGGCTTTTCCGGCTGGGCGGGCATCAGGCCGCCGGGGGTGGCCACCGCCATGTCCACGCCCCATTCCTTCGTCCAGCGCGCGATGTCGGTGCTGGGGGAGGGCGCGGCCTCGGTCAGGAACTCGGCCACGTCGAAACCGATGCCGCCCGCGCCGATGATCGCCACCTTGTGCCCCACGGGCGCGTCGCCGTGCAGCACGTCGAGGTAGCTCAGTACCTTGGGATGATCGGCGCCCGGCAGGTCGAGCGCGCGTGGCAGCACGCCGGTGGCGAGGATCACGGTGTCGAAGCCGCCCGCGGCGAGCACATCCGCCCCGGCCTCCGTGCCGAGGCGGCGCTCCACGCCCGTCGCGTCGAGCCGATGGTCGAAGTAGCGCAGCGCTTCATGGAATTCCTCCTTGCCCGGGATCCGCTTCGCCATGTTGAACTGGCCGCCGATGCGCGGCGCGCGATCGAACAGCGTCACGGCATGCCCGCGCTCGGCGAGCGTGGTCGCGGCGGCGAGGCCCGCGGGGCCGGCGCCGACGACGGCGACGCGCTTCTTCGCTGTCGCGGGCAGGACGTTAAGCTCCGTCTCGTGGCAGGCGCGCGGGTTCACGAGGCAGGACGCGCGCCGGTTGACGAAGACATGGTCGAGGCAGGCCTGGTTGCAGGCGATGCAGGTGTTGATCGCTTCCGGCCGCGCCGCGCGCGCCTTGTTCACCCACTCGGGGTCGGCGAGGAAGGGGCGCGCCATCGACACCATGTCGGCATCCCCGCGGGCGAGGATCTGCTCGGCCACGTCGGGCATGTTGATCCGGTTCGTCGTGACGAGCGGAAGCGACACCTCGCCCTTCATCCGCCGCGTGACCCATGAGAAGGCACCGCGCGGCACGCTGGTGACGATGGTGGGAACGCGCGCCTCGTGCCAGCCGATGCCGGTATTGATCAGGGTCGCCCCGGCTGCCTCGATGCCCTTGCCGAGCGCGACGATGTCGGTCCACGACTGGGCCTCGTCGACGAGGTCGAGCATCGACAACCGGTACACGATGATGAAGTCCTTGCCGACCGCCTCGCGCATGCACCGCACGATCTCGATGGGGAAGCGCATGCGGTTCTCCGCGGAGCCGCCCCAGCGATCGGTGCGCCGGTTCGTCCTCGCGGTGAGGAACTGGTTGATGAGGTAACCCTCCGAGCCCATCACCTCCACGCCGTCGTATCCGGCCTCGCGCGCGAGCTTCGCGCTGCGCACGAAGGCGTCGATGCAGCGTTCCACGCCGCGGGCCGACAGCGCGCGCGGCGTGAAGGGCGTGATGGGCGACTTGATCCGCGAGGGGGCCACGGAGAACGGGTGATAGCCATAGCGCCCGGCATGGAGGATCTGCATGCAGATCCTCCCCCCTTCCGCATGCACCGCGCGGGTGACCTTCCGGTGCCGTGCGACATGCCAGGGCATCGACATCGTTCCCGCCATGGGTTTCAGCCAGCCGCGGAGGCTCGGTGCGATGCCGCCGGTGACGATGAGCCCGACGCCGCCGCGGGCGCGTTCGGCGTAGAAGGCCGCCAGCTTGTCGAAGTCCGCGGCCTTGTCCTCCAGGCCGACGTGCATGGACCCCATGAGCACACGGTTGGGCAGGGTGGTGAAGCCGAGGTCGAGCGGGGCGAGCAGGTGCGGGTAGGCCACGGGAGGCTCCGTTCAAACGATCGTTCGAATGATGGGCGTAACGGGCAAGAACGGCAATAGGCCCTCGCGCCTTCACGAAATCATCCGCATTAGCCGCGTTACGGCGTGTATCGGCGCCGTTACAACCGATGCCGTTCGTAAGCCGAAGAAAAGCGTGGAAACCCGCATCGCAGCAGGTCTCGTCGCCGACGCGACGGAAGGCACGCAATTTGCTCCTTCTATGGAACCCGGTGCGTTGGCAGGACCGCCGGTCATCGAGAAAAAACAGGGGTTTCGCGTCGCTCACAGGAGACTCTCCCATGCGTAAGACTCTTATCGCCACGGCGATCTGCCTCGCCACCGGACTGGCCTTGCCGGCCATGGCCGACGACACTCAGACCGGAGGCGCCGGACCTTCGGCGCAGCGCAAGTCGATTGCCGTGCAGTACTCAGACAGTTCCACCTACACGGACAGCTCGACCCACACCAAGACCACCAGCGGGTCGTTCAACACCACCAATGCGGTGTCTTACACCACGCTCAACGGCAGCGTCAGCGATGTTGGCGTCAGCGGCATCGGTAACGTGGCCAAAAACTGGGGTGACGCCAACGGCGGACGTGGCGGATCCGGCGGCGACGGTTACGGCGCCAAAGGGTATGGCGGTCGTGGCGGATCCGGCGGTGACGGCGGTAACGCGCGTGCGCGTGGTGCTGTCGGTGGAGACGGCTCGTCCTCCAGTGGCGACGCCGGGTCAATGAGCGTCGCGTGGGGCGGTGGTGCCCATGGCGACGGCGGCGATGCTTCCGGCGACGGCGGCAGGGCCAACGCGCGTGGCGCCGGTAACGACACGGCGACGGGCGGATCCACGGCGAGCACGGGCGGCGCGAGCGCCAGCACGGGCGGTGCGGGTACCTCGGGCGCGGCGACGAGCACCTCCGGTGCGTCGACCGGCACGGGTGGCGCGGGCGGCACGGCCATGGCGGCCGGCGGCGCCGGCGGCGCCGGTGGCGCGGGCGCAGCGGGCACGGGCGGTTCGGGCACGGGTGCCGCGGGTGGCGCCGGTGGCGCGGGCGGCACGGCCTATGCCGATGCCGGTGCGTTCAACATGTACAACGACATGGGCAGCGCGGGCGCCGCGGCTGCGGGCATCTCCAACTTCGCGCAGAACAGCGGCGCGGCGTCGTTGATCCAGCAGGGCGTGAACGTCCAGGCCAACCTGAGCGTCGGCTCGGCTCCGTCCCCGTAACGGCGACAGCGGAGGAACCGCGGGGCGCCTCGCGCGTTCCGCGGTTACCCGAAGGGCAGTGCGCAGACCTTCAGGAGAGCACCCATGCGGCAGTCTCGCGAATATCGAATGCGCGTGCCGGCGGCCTTGCTGGCCCTGGCCTGCGCCTGTGGAGCGGCGTACGCCACGCCACCCGGCGAAGGAGGACCGCCCCCTTCGTTCGGACCGGCCACATCCCCCGAGCGACTCAAGGACATGACCGGCGGCAGCGCCACCACCACCAACCAGCAGAACCTCAACGGCACGATGACCAACACCGAGGCGACGGACAACGTCACCGGCGGCAATTACATCTCGGGCAGTGCCTTCGGCAACGCGACCGGCTTGCCGACGGTGATCCAGAACTCGGGCAACAACGTGCTGATCCAGAACTCGACGATCGTCACCGTGCGGATGAACCCGTGAAGATCGCCTGCGCCCTCGCCCTCGGACTGCTGCTGGCGGCGCCCGCCGCACCGGCGATGAAGGTCGAGGTGCAGACGAGTCCCGGCACGTCGTATCCGGTGCGGATGACCAGCTTGAAGGAGGCACGCTTCCGCAACACGATCCGGCAGAAATACGATTTCAGCTGCGGCTCCGCGGCGGTGGCGACGCTGCTCACCTACCAGTATGGCTATCCGGTGGACGAGCAGTCGGCGTTCGACACCATGTACATCCATGGCGACCGCGCGAAGATCGGCAAGGAAGGGTTTTCGCTGCTCGACATCAAGCGCTTCCTCGCTTCGCGCGGCTTCGATGCCGACGGCTTCGAGGTGCCGCTGGAGCGCCTCGACGACGAGGGTATTCCGGCGATCGTGCTGATCAACGAGCGCGGGTACCACCACTTCGTCGTGGTGAAGGGATACAAGAACGGCCGTGTGCTGGTGGGCGATCCGGCCCGCGGCACGCGCGCGATGTCGAAGCGTCGGTTCGACGCCATGTGGACCAACCGCGTTGTCTTCGTCATCCACAACCAGCGGGACCACGCCATCTTCAACAGTCCGCGCGACTGGGCCGTCGCACCCGCGGCGCCCATCGGCGAGGGCATCGAGCGCAACGGGCTCGGTCCTCTCGTCATGCCCAAGCGCGGTCCGGGGGACATATGAACACCCGACTCCTCCTTATTGCCGCCGTACTGGCCAGTGGCCTGCCTGCCACCGCCGGCGCTGCGGATTTTCCGGTGAACCGGGCGGTTTCCGACGCGCGACTGGACAGCATCCGCGGCGGCTTCGACTTCGGCGACGACTTGCGCGCATCGTTCGCGCTGCAGCGCACGGTGCTCGTCAACGGCATGGAGGCCATACGCACGAGCATCAGCGTGCCGGACATCGCGAAGATCACCAACGAGCAGGCAACCGCGCTGCAGGAGGCGCTGCGCACCACGGTGGTGACCAACGGCATGGGCAGCGTCGCCGACGCCGTCCCGACGATGCCCGTCGTCGTCTCCCAGGCGCCGTCGGTGGGCGTGCCCCCCGTTACGGTGTCCGCGGCGACACCGGGCGCGGCATCCGTACAGATCCCGCAGACGGCGGTGACGGCCAGCCTTCCGTCTTCCGGCCTGCCGGGACTCATCGTGCAGAACTCGCTCGACAACCAGGCCATCTCGGCCACGACCACGATCGACGCTTCGGTCAACACGGCGAACATGTTGCAGAACATGCGCGTCGCGGAGTCGATCCAGAACGCGGTGATCCAGTACCGGGGGAACTGACGCATGTATCGCAATGGCAGGGTGATGCAGGCAAGGACATGCGCGAGTGCACTCGCACTCGCCGTGCTTCCGATGTGGGTGGGTGCTTGCCTCGCGCAGGACTCGCCGGTCGATCCGGCCTTGCGCGAGAAGATCGAGGCGCAAGGCAGGCGCATCGACGCGATGCGCAGCCGCATGGCGGAGCAGCTGGCCGAGCTCGAGCAGATGAAGCGCGAGCTGGCCGCGCAGGAAGTCCAGTACAACGACCTGCGCCGTGCGATCGGGCTGAATGCGCTGGAGGAGGCGCGCGGCGGCTCCGCCGCCCTCGCCGATCCGAGGGCGCAGGCCGCCCCCGCGCAGGAACAACCGCCGGGTGCGCCGCCTCCCGGCGCGCCTGTCGCCCCGGCGTCCGCGCCGGTGGCCGCCACGCAGCCGGTGGGCAGGCGCCCCGAGCAGGACGAGCGCCCGCCCGAGGTCGCGCCGATCTTCGACCAGCCCGGTGTGCTGACGCCGCGCGGGAAACTGATACTGGAGCCGTCCTACCAGTACGGCTATTCCTCGAGCGATCGCGTGGCGCTCGTCGGCTACACCGTGATTCCGGCGATCCTCATCGGTCTGGTCGACGTGCGCCAGGTGAAGACCACGACGCAGACCGGCGCATTGGCCTTCCGCTACGGCCTCACCAATCGCATGGAAGTGGAAGTGCGCGTGCCCTACGTGGACACGCACACGGACACGATCAGTCGCGAGATATTCACCGGCACGGCGCAGGACCGCCTGTTCACCACGAGCGGCAAGGGGCTCGGCGACATCGAGGCCACGTTGCGCTACCAGCTGAACGACGGTGGCGCCGACAAGCCGTATTACATCGGCTGGTTCCGCGCCAAGTCGCGTACCGGCCGGGATCCGTTCGAAGTCACCAGCGATTGCGTCACGCGCTGCGTGGAGAACTTCACCGGTACGGGACTGCCGCTACGCAGCCCGACGGGTACGGGCTTCTACTCCGCGCAATTGGGCGTCACCTGGCTGTATCCCTCCGATCCCGTGGTCTTCTTCGGCAACCTGAGCTACCTGCACAACTTCGAACGCAAGAACGTGAGCCGCAACGTGCTCGGCGCCGGCAAGCAGTTCCTGGGCGACGTGAAGGCCGGCGACATCGCCGATATCAGCATCGGCATGGGCCTCTCGCTCAACGAGAAGGCCTCCATCAGCATCGGCTACGACCAGGCGTTCGTGGGCCGCACCCGGCAGAACAACCATCCCTTGCCCGGTTCCGCGCGGGCCACGCTGGGTTCGCTGCTGATCGGCGGTTCGTACCGCTTCAACGACAAGGAGACGTTGAACGTGACGCTCGGCGTGGGCATCACGCGCGACACGCCCGATACGACGATCACGGTACGCGTACCCATCACGCTTTGACGTCGTGGATTTCGTCTTCACCTGTGCTTCACCGACCGTGCCTGAACGCACTTTCATGCGCGAAGGTTCCCGTGCACACGATGCACACGTAACCGCTCGTTAATCTTTCGTCCGGGGGTACGAACAAAAAACTTTGCAGGGAGTTTGGAATGCGCACACGTTCACATCGTCATGCCAAGGCCGCCACCGGCCTGGCCATCGCTTCTCTCGTGGCCTTCGGCGCCGCCGCGCACGCGCAGGACGGCGGAAAGAAATCCCAGTCGCGCGCGCTGGACAACGTCAGCATCTGGGCCGGCGGCTACTACACCAACAACGACACGACGATCGGCGCCCATACGGGCATCATGAACACCAGCGGCGACGTGAACCTCGAGGACGATCTCGACTTCAAGAAGCACAAGACCGTGCCCCGGGTCCGCCTCGATTTCCTCATCGGCGAGCACCAGGGCTTCTCCTTCGATTACTACGAGGTCGATCGCTCCCACTCGAAGACCCTCTCCGAGCAGATCAATTTCCTCGGCAATCCGATCGACGCCACGGCGCGGGTCAAGGGCGACCTGAAGTTCACTTTCGGCAGCGCGGCTTACAAGTGGTGGTTCGGAACCGGCGACGACGTCTTCGGTGTGGGCTTGGGCGCGGCGTACTACAAGGTACACGGCAGCATCTTCGGCTCCGCGACGGTGAACGGGGAGACCTTCCAGGAAGGCGCGAGCACCAGTACCGACGCCTGGGCGCCGAACCTGCAGCTGGGCTGGCGCCATGCGTTCAGCGACCAGTGGCGCATGTACGTCAACGCCAACGGCGTGAAGAAGAACGGCGGCCGGCTCAACGGGCACATCTGGGATGCCGCGGTAGGCGTCGAGTGGTTCCCCTGGGAGAACGTGGGCTTCGGTGCCGAATACGCGTATACGCGGATCAAGTTGAACCAGGACAAGCGCAACTACGATCTGGACCTCGACATGAAGCTGCACGGCCCGGCGGCTTACGTCCGCTTCCGCTTCTAAGCGCTCGTGTAGGAGCCGCCATAGCGGCGAGAGCAGTCTTGCCGTTTTGTCGCAAGGTTCCCTCGCCGCTATAGCGGCTCCTACAGAGAGCCTAGGCCAAAGCCTTACGCCCGGCCCTGCGCGCCCACAGCCAGCCACCAAGGCAGATGCCCAGCACCAGCACCGCGTCGAGCGTCCACGGCGCCCAGGCGTTTGCCTGGAACCAGGCCGCCACCAGCCCGTCGTGCGCGATCATCCGCGCGGACGTCCATGCGATGGCGCCCGCGCCGATATAGATGATGATCGGAAAGCGGTGGATGAGCTTGAGGATCAGGGTGGAGCCCCACACCACCAGCGGCACGCTGATCGCCAGGCCTAGCACCACCAGGCCCATATGGCCCTTGGCGGCGCCCGCGATCGCCAGGACGTTGTCCAGGCCCATGAGGGCGTCGGCCACGACGATGGTGCGGATCGCCGACCAGAAGCCGGAGGCGGCCGAAACCTCCGGATCGTGCTCGCCGGGCTTCAGCAGCTTCCAGGCGATCGGCAGGAGCAGGAGGCCGCCCACCAGCATCAGGCCCGGCAACTTGAGCAGCCAGATCACCGCGAAGGTGAGGGCGACGCGTACGGCGATGGCGCCGAAGGTGCCCCAGAACACGGCCTTCCTCTGCAAGTGCGGCGGCAGGTTGCGCGCGGCCAGGGCGATGACGATGGCGTTGTCGCCGGCCAGCACGAGGTCGAGGAGGATGATGGCGGCGAGGCCGGAGAAGAATTCGGGACTCAGGAAATCCATGCGATAGGGCCTTGGCGCGCTGGGGTGGACCCATGCGGCGGCGACGGGTACGCGCGCCCGTCGTCACCGCAAAAGTCTCGTTCCCGGCGCGAAGCCGCCGCGACGACCGGGGCGCATGGGGCGCCCGTACTGACGATCGACGCACGCGGACCGGGACGGCCCGCGGAACTACTCCCCTTCGGGTGGTAGTGGAACCCATTGTCCCTGTTGGGATGCAGCGCGGCAAGACATCGACCCGGGGTGACCGGTTAAAATCGCCGGCTTTCCCAACTCTCTCGAGTGAAGTCCATGAGCGCACACGACATCCGTTCCGCCACGCGTCCCGATCCGGACCAGCCGCTGGTGGACATCGCCAACTACGTGGCCGATGTCCAGATCGACTCGCAGGAGGCCTACGACACCGCGCGCTACATGCTGCTCGACTCGCTGGCCTGCTCCGCCCTGGCCATGAAGTTCCCGGACTGCGTGAAGCATCTCGGCCCGGTCGTCCCCGGCGCGACGCTCGCCGGCGGTTCCCGCGTGCCGTTCACCTCGCACGAACTGGACCCGGTGCAGGCCGCCTTCGCGATCGGCACGCAGATCCGCTACCTCGACTTCAACGACACCTGGCTCGCGGCCGAGTGGGGTCACCCCTCGGACAACCTCGGTGCCATCCTTTCCGTGGCCGATTACCTGTCCCGCAAGGCGGTGAAGGAGGGCGGCAAGCCGCTCACCGTGCGCGACGTGCTGGGCTACGCCATCAAGGCGCACGAGATCCAGGGCTGCTACGCCCTCAAGAACAGCTTCAATCGCGTGGGCCAGGACCATGTGATCCTCGTGCGCCTCGCCTCCACGGCGGTGACCACGGCCATGCTGGGCGGTGGCAAGGAACAGATCACGACGGCCGTCTCGCACAGCTGGATCGACAACGGCGCCCTGCGCACCTACCGCCATGCGCCGAACACGGGCCCGCGCAAGAGCTGGGCCGCCGGCGACGCCTGCCGCCGTGCCGTCACCCACGCGATCAACGCCGTCTATCGCAACGTGGTGGGCTATCCGTCCGCGCTTTCGGCGAAGACCTGGGGCTATTACGACGTGGCCTTCAAGGGTAACGCGTTCGAGTTCGAGCGCCCGTTCGGCAGCTATGTGATGGAGAACGTGCTGTTCAAGATCAGCTTCCCGGCCGAGTTCCATGCCCAGACCGCCGTGGAGTGCGCCATGGCGCTGCACGCCCAGGTGAGCGGCCGCCTCGACGAGGTGGAGAAGGTGGTGATCGAAACCCAGGAAGCCGGTTGCCGCATCATCGACAAGACCGGTCCGCTGGCCAACTATGCCGACCGCGACCACTGCATCCAGTACATGGTGGCCGTGCCGCTGATCTTCGGCCGCCTGACCGCCGACGATTACAACGATTCGGTGGCGGCCGATCCGCGTATCGACGCGCTGCGCGACAAAATGACCGTGGTGGAGAACCCGCAGTTCACCAAGGACTACTTCGATGCCGAAAAACGCTATATCGGCAACTCGGTCCAGGTGTTTTTCAAGGACGGTTCGTCGACCGAAAAGGTTTCCATCGATTATCCGATCGGTCACCGCAAGCGCCGCGCCGAAGGCATTCCCGTGCTGCTGAAGAAGTTCGAATCCGCCCTGCGCGCCGAATGGCCCGCCGAGCGCGTGGAGAAGCTGCTGGCGATCACATCGTCGCCGGAGACGCTGGACGCCATGCCCATTCACGAGTTCATGACGCTCTTCACGGCTTGATAATCGCCGTGACTCGAGTATGAACGGCGGTTTTGGGCATGTGCCCAATTGTTTGATTTTTGCTAAACTGCCGCCGCCCGTTAAAGGGGTACCAAAGCGAGGGACAGCCGAAGTCCCCGGATTCGACAAAGAGTTCTACGCGCGATTTCCGTCTGGGGTGGAGCGCGGACGCGAATACCAATAATGAGGAGACACCGATGAAACGTAAGGGCTTGTTTTTGCTGATCGGGTTGGCCCTGGGCGGCGTGGGTGCCGTTCACGCGCAGGAGTCCGCCGACACGGCGGGTAACGGCTATGACGGCCGCTGGTACATCGCCCCCACCGTCGGCGGCTACTACAACGACACCGACCGCAACACCAACAGCCGCCAGGTCTACTACGGCCTGGGCTTCGGCAAGTTCATCTCCAACAACGCGTCGATCGACATCTTCGCCGACCGCACCAAGCGCGACAACGATGGCACTGGCCACTGGTCGAACAACAGCTACGGCGTTGCCGCCCGCTTCTACGCCGGTGCGTGGGACAGCTGGCGTCCGTACCTGCTCGCCGGCGTGATGGGTTCGTACCATCACAACCCGTCGGACAACGGCTGGTCCCCGGCCGCTCAGCTCGGCGTCGGCGTGTCGAAGACCATCACCGACAGCTCCGACATCCGTGTCGAAGCCGGCTACCGTTACGACTGGGACGACAAGACCAACGATAGCGAGAACGGCTACGGCGACTGGTTCCTCGGCTTCTCGATCGTTTCGCGCTTCGGCGAGCCGCCGGCTGCTCCGGCTCCGGCCGCTGCTCCGGCCCCGGCCGCTCCGGACTGCTCGACGCTCGATACCGACGGCGACGGCGTGAACGATTGCGACGACAAGTGCCCGGCCACCCCGGCTGGCACGATCGTCGGCCCGGATGGTTGCCCGCAGAAGGTCGTCATCGACCTGCGCGGCGTCAACTTCAAGTTCGACCGTCCGAAGAAGGGCGAGACGAACATCGGCCCGACCCTGCAGGAGCCGACCAGCGAATCGCTGGGCGTCCTCGACCAGGCTGTCGACACCCTGCAGCGTTACCCGCAGGTCAAGGTCACGGTTGCCGGTTACACGGATAGCGTCGGTAAGGACGCCTACAACCAGGGCCTGTCCGAGCGTCGTGCGAAGATCGTGTACGACTACCTGACCTCGCACGGCATTGGCGCGGATCGTCTGGAAGGCCCCATCGGCCACGGCGAGAACAACCCGATCGACACGAACGACACGGCCGAAGGCCGCGCTCGCAACCGTCGCACGGAACTGCAGGTCCAGCAGTAATCCAGGCACGATCGGTAGCAACAGAAAAGAGCCCGGCGCAAGCCGGGCTCTTTTTTTTGTGCACCATGGACGAGCGGGAGTATTTGAGGACCCGTCGCCCCCGCGACAGCGGTACGCTAGCCCTACCGACAACGTCGGGTCCCGAAAAGACAGGGTTTGGAATGACTTCATCTCCTCATCGACGCCGCTTCGGCGGTGGCGACCTCAACGGTGTCCTCGGGCTGGTGGTGGACAACCTTTCGTTGCTGGCCTTCATGGCGAGCGCGCTGGTGGGTCTCTTCGGGATACCGGCGGATATCGTTTTTCGCCGGATGTTCCCGGGCACGGCCGCTCGGCGTCCTGTTGGGCAACCTCGCCTATACATGGATGGCCCACCGGCTGGCGGCGCGCACCGGCCGTTCGGATGTCACCGCGATGCCGCTCGGCATCGATGCGCCGACGACCATCGGCATGGCCCTGCTGGTACTGGGGCCAGCCTTCGCGGCATACCGGCAGGCGGGCCTGGACGCGACGGCCGCGGGCGAGGCCACGTGGCGGCTGGGCATGGCGTCGCTGGTCGTCATGGGCCTCCTCAAGTTCGTGCTCTCGTTCTTCGGCGCATGGGTGCAGCGCTCGGTGCCGCGCGCGGGCCTGCTCGGATCGATCGCCGGCATCGCGCTCGTGCTGATGGGCTTTCTGCCCTTGGTGGAGATCATGCGCGTGCCGGTGGTGGGCTTCGCCGGGCTGGGCGTCGTGCTTTATGGCCTGGTGGCGAAGCGCCGGCTGCCTTTCGGCGTGCCGGGCGTGCTCGGCGCCTTCCTGGTCGGCGTGCTGCTCTACTACGGGCTGGGGCCCATGGGATGGCTGGGCAGCGGCTATGACGCGCCGGATCACTGGCAATGGCGGCTGGGCTTCCCGTGGCCTAACCTGGGCTTCGTGCAAGGTCTTGCCGCGACGGTTCCCTATCTTCCGCTGATCCTGCCGTTCGGCCTGCTGATGGTCGTCGGTGGCATCAACGTGACCGAGAGTGCGCGCGCCGCCGGCGACGACTACCCCACACGCGACATCCTGCTTGTGGAAGCCCTGGCGACACTGGTGGCCGGCGTCTGCGGCGGCGTGGCGCAGACCACGCCGTACATCGGGCAGCCGGCGTACAAGGCGATGGGCGCGCGCACGGGCTACACGCTGGCGACGGGCCTCGTGATCGGCCTGGGCGGCGTGCTCGGGTACCTGTCGAACCTGGTGGAACTGCTGCCGGTGGCGGTGCTCGCGCCGATCCTCGTGTTCGTGTCGATCGGCATCACCACGCAGGCGTTCGAGGCGACACCGCTGCGTTATGCGGGCGCGGTGGTCTTCGCCTTCTTCCCCGCGATCGCGCGCATGCTCGCGATCAAGCTGGGCGATCCGACGATCGTGGATCCGGCGCGCTTCGCCGCGCTGTACGCCGATGCGAGCCATGGCCTCCCCAGCATGGCGGTGATCGTGATCCTGGGCAACGGCTTCATCGTCACGTCGATGGTCTGGGCCAGCTTCGTCGTGGCGATGATCGATGGACAGGTGCGCAAGGCAGCCGGCATCGTGGCGCTGGGTGCCGTGCTGACGGCCTTCGGGCTGATCCATTCGGTGGAGCCCATCGGCGCGGTCTACCTGCCGTGGACGCTGGATGCGGCGGCACAGGCGCTGGTCTGGCCCTTCGTCGCGGCCTATGGCGCCCTGGCGGGGGTACTGTTCCTGCTGTCGTTCGGCCGTTCGTCTGCCGCGACGCACGCTTGAATTGGACCGCCGGCGCAGCCACCCTTGGGCATTGACTGACTGATATCGAGACGATGCCGACGAACCTGCCGCCGGTCACCCGGAACCTCCTGATCGCGAACATCCTCGTGTTCGCTCTGCAATACTTCCTGCGCGACCAGGACACGCTGGCGCTGACGCGCTGGTTCGCCTTGTGGCCGTACGGCCACGATGTCGCCGTGGACCTTGGTGGCGGCGATGTCGCGGGCATCGGCTTCCGGATCTGGCAGGTCGTCACCTACGGCTTCATGCATGGCAACATCATGCACATCCTGCTCAACATGTACGCGCTGTACATGTTCGGCGGGCTGATCGAGCGCGTGATGGGCGCGAAGCGCTTCACGATCTACTACTTCACCTGTCTCGTGGCGGCGGCGGTCGCGCAGCTCGTCGTCGTCTACCTCTTCGAGTCGGAGCGCATGTATCCGACGGTCGGCGCGTCCGGTGCCGTGTTCGGCCTGCTCGGCGCTTTCGCGATGCTGTTCCCGCGCGAGAAGCTGATCCTGATTCCGATCCCCATCGGCCTTCCCGCGTGGCTGTTCGTCACGCTCTACGGTGCTGCCGAGCTCATCTTCGGCGTCACCGGTACGCTGTCCGGCATTGCGCACTTCGCCCACCTGGGTGGCCTCGTGGCAGGGCTTTGCCTGCTCTGGGCGTGGGGCGTGAGGCCACCAAGCTACCGCTGACCCTGTAGCAACTGTCTTTGTAGGAGCCGCTTCAGCGGCGATGGGTGCTCGCGGCACGCTGGCCCGCTGCCGCGGGATCGCCGGCGTAGCCGGCTCCCACAAGGTTCCCTTAGGCCCGCTTCTGCAGGAGCCGCTATAGCGGCTCCTGCATCCGGGTGCCCCTAGCGCAGCGCCAGGAAATCCGGGCTCACCACGAAGCGCACGGCATCCAGGCGCACGCGCGCTTCCGGGATGGCGGCGAGCAGGGCGTCGCGCTCGGCGGCGATGGCGTCCACCTCCTCGTCGGTGATCGAGGGATTCACCGAGTGCAGCGCGACCAGGCGCGCATGTTCCGCATCCAGCTCGCGGCGCGCGGCGTCCATGGCCTCGGCCTTGAGCACGTCGGCGCGCGCCGCGGCGAGATCCTGTGCGCGGTCCAGCATCGGCGGCACCAGCTTTGACAGGAACTTGCGATAACGCGGCACTTCGATGTTGCGGTCGGCGGCGCGGCGCAACGCGACATCGCTCGGGCGGAACTGGGGGCGCTCGCCCAGCTTCGTATCCACCGTGAGCAGCAGCGGCGTGGCGGGAAGGAAGCGGCCCGCGTCGAGCGTGCGGTCGGCGACGATCTCGAGCACGAATACGGCCTGCAAGAGCGCCGTGCGGACGGGAAGGGCATCGTCGACGAGGAACGCCGCGTTGCCGTCTTCGCCGGAGACGAGGAGGTCCATCGCCGCGGCCACCATCGGGTGGTCGAGACGGAGCAGGGGAAGGTCTTCGCGGGCCAGCGCGATGTCGCGGGAAAACGTCACCGAGACCGGGCCATCGGCGAAGCCGGGCAGGCCGTCCGTGGACAGGTATTGCGGATCGAGCAACACGATGCCGCGCGCGAGTTCCTCCGCATGCACGCCATAGGTTTCGAACAGTCGCTGCACGAAGAGGTCGCGCACCGGGTCGTCGTCTTCGGCGGCGAAGCTGCCGGCGAGGTCGCCCGCATGCGGATCGCGGCTGGCGGCGAGTTCGAGCAGGTGGTCGCGACCGGCGTGGATCAGCGCGGAGAGCTCCTCATGCGCGCCGCGCGTTTCCGCGATGAGGGCGTCCAGTTCCTGGTCGCGGTCGTCGTCCTCGCGCGCGTGTTCGTCGGCGAGGCCGGCAAGCAGGCTGCCGAAGCGGCGCAGGAGCTCGCGCCCGTCGGCGGGGCTGGTACGGAACGCATCCAGGCCCTCGTCGTACCAGCGGGCCAGCACGTGCTGCGCGCTCTGTTCGAGCACGGGCACATGGACGACGATGTCGTGCTTCTGGCCGATGCGGTCGAGGCGGCCGATGCGCTGTTCCAGCAGGTCCGGGTCCAGCGGCAGATCCCACATCACCAGGCGATGGGCGAACTGGAAGTTGCGTCCTTCCGAGCCGATCTCGGAGCAGAGCAGGAGACGGGCACCGTCGGGCTGGGCAAAGAAGGCCGCGTTGCGGTCGCGCTGGACGATGCCGAGGCCTTCATGGAAGCGCGCCACGCCGACGCCGCTCTTCGTGCGCAGCGCGTCCTCGATGGCCATCACCTTGGCCTGGCTACGGCAGAGCAGAAGGAACTTGTCGTTCGGATGGGCGTCGAGCAGGCCGATGAGTGCGGCGAGGCGCGGATCGTTCGTGTAGTCGAATTCGAGCGCCGCCGGCGGCTGCTGGATGTCCGAACGGAATTCGGCGAGCAGCGCCTCGCGCCGGCCCGGGTCGAGGGTCGCCGGATCGATGGCGAGGATCTCGGGCATGCGCCGCGGGAATCCGCCAATGCCGGCGCGGCGGTTGCGGAACATGGCCCGGCCGGTGCCGTGGCGGTCGATCAGCGCGGCGAGCAGTTCGTCACCGGCGTCGTCGCGCGCGAGCAGGGCCGCGAGTTCGCGGTCGCCCTTGAAGCGTCCGCCGAGCATCTCGCGCTGTGCCGCATTCAGTGGCTTGCCGGCGGCGAGCGTGCTCGCGACGTCGGAGAGCGCGGTATAGCCCGCCGATTCGGCGAGGTAGGCGTCCAGATCGGCATAACGCTGCGGATCGAGCAGGCGCAGGCGGGCGAAGTGCCCGGCGCGGCCTAGCTGTTCCGGCGTGGCGGTGAGCAGGATCACGCCCGGCGTGGCCGAGGCCAGTTCCTCGACCAGGCGGTAGCGCGGGCTGGCGCCTTCGGGCGTCCATTCCAGATGATGGGCCTCGTCGACCACGATCAGGTCCCAGCCGGCCTCGGCCAGCTGGCCCGCGCGCTTCGGCGACGATTCCAGGAAGGCGAAATCGGCGATGACGAGCTGTTCGTCCTCGAACGGATTGCGCCCGTCGTTGGCCTGCTCGATGGCCTCGCAGCGCTCTTCGTCGAAGATGGCAAAGGACAGGTTGAAGCGGCGCAGCAGTTCCACGAACCACTGGTAGACGAGGGTCTCCGGCAACAGCACGAGCACGCGCCCCGCGCGACCCGTGGCCAGCTGGCGGGCGAGGATCATGCCCGCCTCGATGGTCTTGCCCAGGCCCACCTCGTCGGCCAGCAGCACGCGGGGCGGGCGGCGCGCCGAGGCGATGCCCGCCACACGCAGCTGGTGCGGCACGAGTCCGATCCGCGCGGATTCCAGGCCCCAGGCGGCCGAGCGGCGCGCATCGGCGCGGCGGCTCAGGGCTTCCAGGCGCAGGTCGAAGCGGTCGTTCGGGTCGGTGCGGCCGCCGATGAGGCGGTCGTCGGCCTGCGACAGTGCCTGTTCGTCGTCGAGCTGGCCCTCCTCGAGTTCGCGGCCTTCGCCGCGGTAAACGAAGAGGCCCTCGCGTTCCTCGATGCGCTCGACCAGGAAAGCGATGCCCTTGCCGGATACGCGCTGGCCGGCACGGAATTCGGCGCGGATCAGCGGCGCGCTGTCGGTGGCATAGGGACGAAGGACGCCGGACTTGGCGAACAGCACCTGCACGCTGCGTCCTTCCACGCGAAGAATGGTGCCGAGGCCGAGCTCAGGCTCGGCAGTGGAGATCCAGCGTTGACCGGGTTGGAACATGCTTTAGGGAGCCAGGACATCAGGGGGTGCCAATTATCCGCTCCCCGAGCCGTCCCCGTCACCACGTCGCCGTCGTGCCACCCGCCGCCCCTGCCCCCGGCCTTCGCCGGGGCAGGCTCTGCCGGGCCTTATCCGCTCGAATGCCCTCGACTCCAGTCACCGGGGCGAGGGCGACGTCTAGCGGCTCTGAACGATAAGGTGTTCTGTTGGAAAGGAACAGGCACCGGTTAGAGCAGCTCTATTTCACCTGAAGGTTTACTCGCCGCACGCCACCGACCCCATTGGGGATCACCATGTAGTCGAAGTTACCGCCGTCACGGCCGCTCGCGTCCCATGTGCGGCGATAGCCGACGATCGTCCCGCGACCGTTGCACGGCCTTGCATAGCCGCGAACGTTGCAGAGAGGCTGTGTCTGGATCTCGCGAAGATTGAAGCCGAGTAGCCGGGCTTGAGCGTTGTTCCCGTAACCGATTTCCTCGGTCGTGATATGCATCCTTGCACCGCCATGATTCCGGGACGTGGACGAGGCCCAGGGAGACAGCGTTTCCGTACCGCCCTGGGTAGAGTCTACGGAATAGACATAAACACTGGAGAGATTGTTGGCTTGCGCGAAATCACAAAGTAGGGTCGCCGCTATTGCGGCTGCCGCGATGCTGAGGGTTTTCATGCATTGTCCTTGGATTGGCCGGATTGGCCTTGACCAGCATGGCGTCAAGGTAAGTTCACCTCGACCAGTCAGGCCCGCAACCTCGCGAAGGTAAAGTGCCTATTGTTGGGTGCGGTAAATCGGCGCGCCCGTGCATGTAAGTGATGATCGTGAATTGCGGTGGGTATTTCACTTCCAAGACGAAAGGCCCCTTAAACCCGGACTCTCCATCTGTTCTTGTTGGTCGACCAACCCAAGGAGCAGACCATGCATATCACACCGTTGTGTTCTCCGGTTCCAGGTGATGCCTCGAAAGCCATGCGACCCTCTCAAGGCCCTCAGCCGCAGGAGTCCAGGAAGCAGGATCGCCCGCCGTTATCGAATCGTATCGATTTCTCGAGGGTAACGCCCCGGCAGCTGCAGGAATACCTCGACGAAATGATCTTCAGCGAGCAGATCGATCTGCTCGATGCGACAGCCCTCAGTACTTCCCTTCCATCAGGCATTTTCGAACGCGCGCCCGACACTCCCATCGACCTTCGTGCGCAGATCGAAGGCATGATCGAGTTCGACCGGAATAACGGATTCGATCTGCTGGCAACGTTCTACACCGGCTTGCTCGAGCGCATGAAGATGATGGAGGATCGTTCCGTGCATATTTCCGTCACGGCATGAGTTCGCCGGAACACCGGTATAGCCGGCTCCCGCAATAACCCCAAACCTTTCAGGTCTCAGCCCAGCGTCGAAGCAGGTTGTGATACACGCCGGTCAGCTGCAGGATCGAAGCCTGGTCCGCGCCATCCGCCGACAACGTGCGGATGGCCGTGTCCATTTCCAGCAGCAGGCGGCGCGCGCCATCGTCGCGGACCATGCTCTGCACCCAGAAGAACGACGCGATGCGCGCGCCGCGGGTGACGGCGGCGACGCGGTGCAGGCTGGACGAGGGATAGACGATGGCGTCGCCGGCGGGCAGCTTCACCTCATGCTCGCCATAGGTATCGCTCACGATCAGCTCGCCGCCATCGTATTCCTCCGGCTCGCTGAGGAACAGCGTGCAGGAAACGTCGCTGCGGACGTGCGTGTCGGCATCGGCGGTGGCCATGACGGCGCCGTCGATATGGAAGCCGTACTCGCCGCCACCTTCGTAACGGTTGAAACGCGGCGACAGCGTGCGCAGCGGCAAGACCGCCGCATGGTAGAGCGGGTGGCGGCCCAGCGCCGCGACGACGAGCGCACCCAGTTCGCGGCGCAGCGCCGACCCCTCGGGCAGCTGCAGGTTGCGTTTCACCAGCGCGCCTTGCGGACCGACGGTCTGCCGCCCGTCGGTCCATTCGGCGCTTTCCATCGACGCGCGCATCCCGGCGACCTGTTCCTTGCTCAGGACTTCCGGTACGTGCATCAGCATGGCGGTTTCCTTTCGATCAGAAGCGGACGTTGGCGGTCAGCATGGCCGAGCGGGGCGTGCCCGGAGTGTAGCGGTAACCGCTCTTGTTGATCGCCGCGACGTAGGTCTTGCCGAACAGGTTGTAGACGTTCAGCTGGACGTCGACGTGGCGGTTGATCGGGTAGCTGGCCATCGCATCGAACACCCAGTAGGCCTTCGTATAGGCGGGCGTGCCCACCGCGCCATCCGTGCCCCGCTGCAACTCGCCCGAGTAACGGGCACCGCCGCCGATCGTGAGGTCGAACGGCAGGTGATAGGTGGTCCACGCCGTGAACGCGCGCTTCGGCGTGTAGGCGAGGTCGTCGGAGCCGTTCGCGGTGACGCCGGCGCCCTTCTCGACGGTGGCATCCATCGTGGTGAAGCCGGCGCTCACCGCCCAGTCGTCGGTGAGCTTGCCCAGCGCGGATATCTCCACGCCCTGCACGCGCTTCTTGCCGACCTGGTAGTAAAGGAGGTCGGTCGGGTCCTGCACCAGCTCGTTGGTCACCGTGGTGCGGTAGAGCGCCGCCGTGAGCAGCAGCTTTTCGCCGAGCAGGTCCCACTTCGTGCCGACCTCGGCGGTGCGCGCCTTCTGCGGATCGAAACGGGGGTTGTCCGCGCTGTTGGCCGACGATGAGAGCGTGAGCGTATTGCCGCCCGGCGGCTCCTGCGACTGCGCGACGTTGGCATAGATGCTGCCGTTGGCGGCGGGCTTGTAGAGCACGCCGACCTTGTAGTTGACCAGGTTGTCGCTCTTCTTCGCATCCACACCGGGCAGCACGCTGCCCGCGGGAAGGGTGCCGCAGGCCGGACCGCTGCGGCCGCCGCAGACGACCAGGCTGTCGAATTCGGTCTTGTAGTGGTCGACACGCACCCCCGCGTTCACCTTCCAGTGCTCGCCGAATTTCACGGTGTCGAAGAAGTAGGCCGCCGCGGTGGTCGTCTTCCCCTGGCTGGTCGCGCCGGTTTCGCCGTAGTGCAAGCCGCCGACGTTCGAATACGGACGATAAAGGTTGGCGGCAGGCCAGGTGCTGCCGCCGAGCGCCCCCAGGCCGATCGTGCGCGCGCGCTCCTGGGTCAGTTCGATACCGGTGCTGATGTCCTGCGTCACGGCGCCGCTGCCGATCGAGGCGGTCAGGTTGGTCTGGTTGGTGGCGATGCGGTTGGACTGGTGCTTGAACGTGGGATTGCTGCGCGCGATCGTCCAGGCGAACGGATCGGCCGGATCCGGCGTCCGCAGGTTGGCCGCCGAGCCCAGGAACGAGGTGAGCAGGTAGTCCTGCGTGGTGCGACCCCAGCGCGAGGTGTTGTGCAGCGTGAGCGTGTCGCTGACATCGTGCTCCACGATCACCGTGAACATGTCCTGGGTGACATGGTCGTGGTCCTGGCTCGTGCCGTAGAAGTTGTCCTGGTCGACCTTGCGGGCATGGTCGAGGAACGTACGCGAATCCGGGCTGGTGTAGCCGGGCAGGCCGATGGTCGGCACGCCGCCGTCGGGCACGTTGTTCTGCTTGATGTGCAGGTAATCGAGGTAGACGCGGGTAGGCGTGCCCAGACCGAAGGCGAGCGACGGCGCGATGCCCCAGCGGTTGGTTTCCACCTGGTCGCGGCCGTAGACGCCGCTTTCCTGGCCCATCACGTTGAGACGGAAGGCGGCATCGTTGCCCATCGACTGGTTCCAGTCGGCCGTGGCGCGGCGGCGCTGCCCGCTGCCGAACTGCACGGAGCCGGAAACGCCATTCCCGAGCACGGGCTGTTTGGTCACGAGGTTCACGGCGCCGGTCGGCGCGGTGCGCCCGTATTCGGTGCCGTCCGGGCCCTTGGTGACTTCCACCTGTTCGATGTTGAAGACATCGCGCGAGACGGTGCCCAGGTCGCGCACGCCGTCCACGAAGATGCTGCCGGACGTGTCGAAGCCGCGCATATAGATGGAATCGCCGGTGTTCGTCGAACCGTTTTCGCCGACGAAGAAGGTGCCCACGCCGGGGCTGTTCCGTAGCGCTTCCGTCAGCGTGGTGGCGCCCTGCTGCTGGATCAGCTGCTTGCCGATGACCTGGATGGTCTGCGTCGTGTCGAGCAGCGACTGGGTGAATTTCGGCGAGGAAACCTTGTCGACGCGGTAGTCGCTGGAGCGGTCGGCCTCGACCTTCATGCCGGGCAATGCCTGCGCGTCGTTGACCTTGGCCTGCTGCGGGGGCGCGGGGACGTCGACGGGAACCTCCGCAGCGGTGGCACCGTGGGCGAGGGCGAGAAGAACGGCGGTGCCGACGGTGCGCGCGGCGGGAGCGCCGTGCTTCCGGCTCGTGATGAAGGCCATGGATCGATTCCTTGTGCGAATGAAGGGAACGGCCTTCGTTCGCGCATACGCCACCGCTCGCGCGTCACCGGGGTGGTGCGAGGGCAAGACTCCTGTTGTCCCTGGGTCGGGCGTGCGCGGGTACGGGACCCGTCTGGCTGCCTATCGTAAGTTTAATGAGAACGATTTGCAATCGTATCCGAAACTAAGGGCCCGCTAAGCGCAGCGTAGGGGAATCGTCATTTTGCCGACAGGAAGAAATAAGCATGCGATGGCATCGTGAGTGGCACATTTCAGAGTGCTTCGTCTATGTCACCCGTCGCAACCCATTCGTCCGGCCCATCGGTGGTGCCTGCCCGCAAGCCCCTGCACGGGAACGCGGCAACCTGGCGAAGGCGCGCCGCGGCGTGGCTGGCACGGCATTTGCTGGCCCCCCAGAAGAACCTCGTCGGCGCGGGCGAACTTCCCGCATTCGGGATCCAGCGCATCCTCGTCTGCCGTCCCAACCACCGGCTGGGCAATACCTTGCTGCTGACGCCGCTGCTGGTGGAGATCGAACGGCGCTTTCCCGGGGCCGAGGTCGATCTCCTGTCGGCAGGCCCCGCGGCCCGCGCGATCTTCCGCGGCTTCGACATCGTTGGCGACTGCGTGACGCTGGACCGCCGTGCGGTTCGCCACCCGCTTGCGACCTGGGCCGCGCTGCGCAAGCTGCGCGCCCGTCGCTACGATCTCGTCGTCGATGCCGCCTCGGGATCCTCGTCGGGACGTTTCGCGAGCGCGATGGTGAAGGCACGTTTCCAGTTGCGGGTGGACGCGCTGTCCGGCGGAGCGACCGCCACGCACCTCGCGGCGCGGCCGGTGCATGCGCTGCGCTGGGCGCTCGGGTTGCCCGGCGATGCGCCGGTGCCCCCGTTGGACCTGCGCCTGACCGATGCCGAGCGCCGCTGCGGACGCGAAGCGCTGTCGCGGGTGCTCGGCCCCGCCGGCGAGCATGCGCCACCGGTGCTGGCGATCTTCCCGAACGCCACGGGGGCCAAGCGGCTCGCGCCCGAATGGTGGAGCACGTTTACCGCCGAACTGGTCGCACGTCATGGCGCCTTGCGCATCGTCGAACTGGTCTCGGCCGACGGCCAGTCGCGACTCGGTGGCGCGTATCCGACGTATTACACGAGCGATCCGCGCAAGCTCGCCGCGTTCATCGAAGCCGCGGGCACTTACCTCAGCGCCGACTGTGGCGTGATGCACCTGGCGGCGGCCACGTCGGCGACGGCGGTCGGTCTCTTCGGCCACACCGATCCCGCGCGCTACGCGCCCTATGGAAGAAACAACACGGCGGTGTCCTGCGAAGACGGCGACCCGCGCAGTGTCGTCGCGAGGGTTGCCGCGCACCTCGAGCGTCGCGCTTCACCCGCCCCCGAGACCGGCGCTCAATAGGCGCCACGGCGCACTATCGGCGCAGGCACCAGGCCTTCCCAGCCGTCCGCCAGCTTCACGACGAGAAGCGCTCCGGCGGGTGGCTGGCTCTTTCCTCCGTGGATCAGGGCGACACCCCCGGGGTTCTCGGTCGCCCACCGGGCGGCATCGGCCGCATCGACGACAGGCAGGGGCTCGGGCAGCCGGGCGAGGAACCCGACCATGCCGGGTTCGTCGTCGAGGGCGACCAGGGGCACGCCGCGCTGGCGCAGGTCGCGAACGTATCCGGCAAGGTCGTCGACGTTGGGCGATCGCCCGAGCACCGTGCCGAGCTGAAGCAACAGTGCGACCACGATGCACAGCGAAGCCACCGAGGTCGCCTCGATCCCACGGTGGCGGCGTGCCGAGACGAACGTCGCAAGGGCCAGCAAGGCGAAAGCCGCCGCCGCCGTGGATAACCATCCGGCGTGCTCACTCCTTCCCGACAACGCGAGGGCGACGGGCCACGCGCATGCCGCGGCGGCGAGAAGGATCGCGTAAACCGGGCGGCGATGGGCGATCGTCTCCGGTTGCGCGGCCACGATGGCGGCGAGGATCAGCGAGGCTCCCGGCAGCAACGGAAGCAGGTAATGCACCTGCTTGCCGCTGATGAGGGAGAACAGCAGCAGCGCGACGGCCGACGAGGCGATGCCGAAACGCAGGCGGGGATCCCGACGTGCGTCGCGCGCTCCGCGTGCGAAAGGCCGCCAGCGAATCCACAGGATCCAGGGCAGGGAAAGCAGCGGTAAAAGCAACAGGTACCAGTACGGGCCGCGACGATGCGCGAAACTGTCGGTCACCCGGCCGAATGCCTGGTGGCGCAACGTCTCGACGACCGGCACATGGTCGACTTCCGCCGCGGCGCTCGCGGCCCACCAGGCCAGCGGAAGGCAGGACAGCAGGAGTGCGACGAGCGCCAGTCCGATGCGCCAGGGTCTCGCCGGATGGGGAGCGTTCCACCAGGGGCTCAGCAGGATCGGACCGATCAGGTGCACCGCGACGACCGGGCCTTTCATCAGCATGCCCAGCGCCGCGCAGGCGAACAGCAACACGAGGGCGGTGCCGTGCCCGTCGCGCAGCCAGTGGATCAGGGCAAGCAGGCTGCCGGCGACGAAGAAGCACAGCGGCACGTCGAACATGATGCTGCCCGAGAACGCATCGAAGAGGACGAAGGGAAGCAGGATCCACGGTGCGAGCGGCGGGTTCTGGCCGCCGGCGACCAGCCGCCGCTCGATCGCGCCGAGCAGCGCTATGGTTCCCGCCGCCGCCGCGAGCGAGACCATGCGCGCCGCCCAGATCGAATGGCCCAACAGCTGCCAGGCGAGTCCGATCAGCCAGAAAAGGAGCGGCGGCTTGTCCAGGTAGGGGCGGCCGTTCAAGGTCAGCCACGCGAAACCGTCGCTGTGCTGAAGCTCCCATGCGACGGTGAGATACCGCGTCTCGTCGACGGGGACCGCCGGAAGAAGGACCGCGACGAAGGCGACAAGACCCATCCATAGCCATGGACGGCGTACCGGCCCATCGAAATGGCTGAGGATGTGCGGCATGTGTGGATGGTAAGAATCTGCGCTTAGGGTGTCCTTAGAACCGGAAGTACGATCTTGCCGGAAAGGCGCACTATGCCTTTCGGCAGAGTACGTGCGCATCCCGACCTCTGGAGGAAGGTGGTCTCCTGCCCATGTCGGGAACCTCCAGCACGTAATACTGGACGAGCGCCGGGCCCTCCGGGAGCGCCGCGCTGCACTGGACGACGCGCAGGCCGTGCATGGCTGCCTGCCCGCGAACCGGGACGAGCAGGGGGGTGTGTCCGAAGAGTATGACGATGCCGCCGGGACGCACGGTAACCACGAGGCGGTCGAAGATCGCCAAGGCCTGCGCGCGAGTGACGACCTCGGCATTGAGGAAGCGCACGATGAGGCCGTCGCACGATGCCATTCCTGTTCCGGTGGCGTCGGCCACCTCGAAGGCCACCGCGCTGCCGGCGTGCCGTGTCCTTGCGGTGTCGATCATGCTCGCCGAGATATCGCTGCCTTCGAAGCGCAAGAGGGGGCAGCTCGCGGCCATCGCGGCGACGAAATCACCGGTGGAACATGCCGGGTCGCGCACCACCGCGCCGGGACGCAGCCACCGCGCCAGGGTATCCGCACACAGGGAGCGCATATGTAGCTCGTCCTCGGCGAGGCGCGCCGGCCGCGAGGCGAGGCGCGCCCAGAACGCCGGTGGACAGACCGCTTCGCGGCCGCCGGCGTCGAGCGGAGGGAAGGGAAAGACGAGATCGCTCGAAGGATCGCCGGAAGCCTCGCGCAGGAACCCCTCGGCCTCCGTGGCCGTGCGCAGGGTGAAATCGAAGAGGAGCATCTCGCTGCACAACGACATGTCGAGTCGGTCGCCAAGCAGGTGCGTTGCATGGATGCGGTTCGACAACGAGGGGCCGGCGGGCGAGTCCATGACCGACCTGCGTCCCAGCCACTGCCTATCGCGATGCCGCAGCAGGAAGTAGGGCTGTCGCGCCTCGGACGATCGCTCGACGAGCCGGTACCGCCGTGGCGCGTCGCCGCGTGCGTCGCGCATGCGGTCGCGCCATTGCCGCTCGTCGCGGAGCCAGTCAGGCGTATCGCGCATGGCTGGCACGTCGGATCGGGAAGGAGGGAACCACGAGGTTGCCGTGTCCGACGATATGGTAATGCTCGAAGCCGGGCACGAGGACCTGGCACAACGCGATATCGCCATGGCGGCAGTGGATCGTGTGGACGAGTGGCGAATAACCCTCGTCACGCAGCCCGCGCATGCCTTGCGACAGCTGCGCGGCGACGCTGCCGGCGGAGGCGGTGTTCCGTGGCGTTACATGCTGCCGCCGTGCCGCGTCGAATCGCGCGGGAAGGTCGGCGACGCAGGCCCGGTGCAGTCGCGGCCACGGACGGAGGCGTAACTCCGCGCGGATCAGGTCGTTCGCCACGGCCGGCGCGACCTGCGCCATGACATGCATCTGCACCAGTTCGCTCAGGGCGCGGCGCATGCCATGCGATGCCCGCGCGGAGCTGCCGCTTCCGTAGACGTGCACGGGGTGGGGACAGGTGGGGGCGAAGGCCAGGAAGGTGTGCGCGGACTTGTGCGAGGAAATGTCGAGCAGGATGGCATCCTGACCCAGTTCGCGCTCTGCCAGCGACCAGAGCCGCTCGATGTCGCGCTCGACGGTCCGCCGGTCGACCACGCGCAGTGCCTCGTCGTCGCGGTCGTGGAAATGCGCGCGCAGAAAATGGGAAACGTCGTCGCGTTCGATGGCTTCGTTCATCGCGTGCAGGCTCGCCTCCGTGGGCGTGGACCCGATAGCCGTGCCGCTGTTGCAGGCATAACGGCGAAGGCTCGCATAGTCGAAGTCGTCGCCGGGGGCGGGATCGTCGATATAGGTGGGGCGGGCGAGGGCGAGCGGATACAGCGCCGCGCCGCCATGGAAGAAGTCGGCATAGACGCGGCAGGCCATCGAGCTTTCCGGCTGCTCGGCGAGCAGGGCGTCGATCGCCTTGCCCAGTCCCTGGGGAACCCGTGCCGCCGGCGTCAGCACATGGTGCGCGGAGCATGCATCGTGCAGCGCGAGATGATGTTCGAAGGCTTCGAACAACCCGCCGACGAGCGCTGTTTCCGCATCGCCCTTCCCCACGCCCGTGCACAAGGGCCTGCCTTCCGCATCGAACAGTTCGACCAGGGTGGCATGCAGGGCTTCGCCGTGGACCGTCGCGCGCCAGCGCAGCCCGTGGTCGGCGAGGGCGGCCTCGATGCGTGCGCGGGCGGCGGCTAATGGGAATTCGCGTTCGAATGGAATCATGTGCTCCTCCATGAAGGAACGGGGCCATCGGCCCCGTTCCACTGCCGTCAATCCTCGGCGATCTCGTCGAGCTCGGTCGGTGCCAGACGGGCGACGACGGTCGCGGCGTCTTCCTGCTCGTTCTCGCCGGGCAGGTGAGCGAAGGCGCGGGTCATGTATCCCATGGGGATTCTCCTTGTTTCGTTAGGGGATGCCGTCGCGGGAGTGGTGCGACGGCACATCCAGACTAGGAGAGCGTGAGTCGGCCGATCATTGGACGAGCCCTGAGATCCTTGCAAGCGAATTCCGAGATCGACGTCGTCGCTCCGGCGATGTTCTCTCCCACGCCACGCTGCGAACGAGCGACCCTCATGAAAAAGGCGCCGCACTCGCGTGCGGCGCCTTGGGTCCATCGCTTCAGCGATGGCGTGTCGCGCTTACCAGATCTTCACCTGCTTGTCGGTCGCACGGACCATCTTCGCGTCCGGCTTGCACTGGAACGCCGTGGCGAAGGCTTCCATGTTCGACGGCGCGCCGATGGCGCGCAGCGAGGCCGGTGCGTGCGGGTCGACGTTGAGGTACAGCATCGCCTGCTTCTCGCGGACGTTGCCGCGCCACACGCGGGCCCAGTTGAGGAAGAAGCGCTGGTCCTGGGTGTAACCGTCGATCTTCGCGTTGGCTTCCTGCGGGTTCTTCTTGAGCGCTTCCTGCAGCGCGTCGTAGGCCACGTTGAGGCCACCCAGATCGGCAATGTTCTCGCCCAGGGTGAGCTTGCCGTTGACGTGCAGGTCCGGGTGGTCCTTGATCGGCGCGTACTCGTCGAACTGCTTCACCAGCTTGCCGGCGCGTTCGTCGAACTTGGCGCGGTCTTCCTTGGTCCACCAGTTCTTGTTGTTGCCGTCGCCGTCGAACTGGCTGCCCTCGTCGTCGAAGCCATGGCTGGCCTCATGGCCGATCACCGCGCCGATACCGCCGTAGTTGATGGCGTCGTCGCCGTTGGCGTCGAAGAACGGCGGCTGCAGGATGGCGGCCGGGAAGTTGATCGTGTTGTCGGTCGGGTTGTAATAGGCGTTGACCGTCTGCGGCGTCATGCCCCATTCGAGGCGATCGGTCGGCTTGCCGATCTTCGCGATGTCGTAGTGGTAGTTGAACTTGCTGGCGGCCTCGACGTTGGCGAAGTAGTTCTCGCCGTCGATGTCCAGGCCCGACCAGTCGCGCCACTTGTCCGGGTAGCCGATCTTCGGCAGGAAGGTGTTCCACTTCTGGATCGCCTTCTGCTTGGTCTCGTCGCTCATCCAGTCGAGGTTCTCGATGCGCGTCTTGAGGGCGTTGCGCACGTTGTCGACCAGTTCGTTGGCGCGTTGCTTCGCTTCCGGCTTGAACACCTTGGCGACGTAGAGCTGGCCGAGGGCCTCGCCCATCGAGCTGTTGACCGTGCCGAGCACGCGCTTCCAGCGCGGCTTCTGCTGCGGCTGGCCGGCGAGGGTCTTGTTGTAGAAGTCGAACTTGTTGTCCTGGAACGGCTTGGACAGGTACGGCGAGGCGCTGTCGATGGCGTGGAAACGCAGGTAGGCCTGCCAGGTGGACACCGGCGTGGACGCCAGCATCTTGTCGAATTCCTTGAAGAACTTCGGCTGCGACAGCGAGAAGCCCTTGTCGACCTTCACGCCTTGGGCGGCGAAGAACTTCTCCCAGTTGAAGTGCGGGGTCAGCTTGTCCGCGTCGTTCACGGAGACGAAGTGGTACTGGTTCTCCGGCACGCGCAGTTCCACCGGTGCGAGCGAGGCGGCGGCGAGCCGGGTCTCGAACTTCATCACGTCATCGGCCTGCTTCTTCGCATCGGCCTCGGGCACGCCGGCGAGGGTCAGGGTCTTGGCGATGTACGCGAGGTAGGCCTTGCGGTTATCGGCCTGCTTCGGATCGGTGTAGTAATCCTTGGTCGGCAGGCCCAGGCCATCCTGCTGCGCGTAGGCGATCTGCATCTTCGCGTTCTGGAAGTCCGCGCCCGAGCCGAAGCCGAAGACGTAGCCGTCGCCTTCGTTGAAGCTGGCATCGAGGAAATCGGCGATGTCCTGCGAGCTCTTCAGCGCGTCGATCTTCGCCAGTTCCGGCTTCAGCGGCTCGATGCCCGCCTTTTCGATGGCGTCCTCGTTCATGCCCGAGCGATAGAGCAGGCCGATCTTCTGCTCGATCGACCCGGCCTTGGCATTGGCCGCGCCCTTGTCCATCGCGTCGACGATATCGTGCTGCGTGTTCAGGCTGTTCTCGGCCAGCTGGTCGAAGGCGCCCCAGCGGGTACGGTCTTCGGGAATCGGGTTGGCGGCCACCCACTTCGCGTTGACGAAACCGTTGAAATCGGCGCAAGCGTCGATGCCGGTGTCGAGTTCGGCGATGTTGAACGTCGGGCCGGCGGGCGTGGCCGCGGCGGTGCTGCCGGCGGCGGCGGGCGCCGCGGTGGACGTCGACGACGGCTGGCTGCCCCCCGGCGCTGCCGCGTCGTCGTTGTGCTTGCTGCACGCCGTGCCGGCCAGCGCCACGGAGAGCGCCAGCGCGAGCGGCTTCAGATACTGCTTGGTCATGGGTGTCCCTCGTTACGTGGTGACTGACGACGCCCCCGGCGCCGCAGGGGTCCGAGCATAGCGGCTGGGGCCGCCGTACAGGGGGCGACTGTGACGAAAGTCATGGTTGGCGACATTTCGCAATAACTCGCGACGACTGTCCCGCGGCTGTCATGACGGCTATCTAGCCTCGAACCACCGCATGCAGGGGATGCGGCCCAGGGCAAGCCACCGATCCCATTACGAGGAGCATCCGTCATGCGCAAGCTACTGGCCGCGGGCATCGCCTGCGTGCTTACACTCTCCGCCGCCTCGATCGTCGCCGCCGGGCAGGCCGGCCAGGTCCCTGCCGCCGACGCGGCCGGGGTGCTCGGCTTCGGCCATGGCGGCCACGGCGCGCCGCGCACCGCCACCCCGATCAAGCACCTGGTGGTGATCTTCCAGGAGAACGTGTCCTTCGACCACTACTTCGGTACCTACCCCTATGCCGCGAATCCGAAGGGCGACCCGGTGTTCTACGCCCGGCCGTTCACCCCGCCGGTGAACGGACTCGACCGTCGCCTGCTTACGAAGAATCCCAACGCGCGCAATGCCGACAACGCCGACGGCGCGATCAATCCGTTCCGCCTCGCCCGCACGCAGGCCGCCACGGCCGACCAGGACCACGGCTACACCTCCGAACAGCGCGCCTTCGACGGCGGGAAGATGGACCTGTTCCCGAAGTACACCGGCCGTGGCGAAGCGCTTCCCGGCGGCGACGCCTCGCAGGAAGGCAAGGGCCAGGTGATGGGCTACTACGACGGCAACACCGTCACCGCACTCTGGAACTACGCGCAGAACTTCGCGATGAGCGACAACAGCTACAACACGACCTTCGGTCCTTCGTCGCCGGGCGCGATCAACCTCGTCTCCGGTCAGACGGCCGGCGTGTCCGCCACCCTCAACGGCACGGGCGCCACCACGGACGACGGCAACGGCGGCCTCACGATGATCGGCGACCCCGATCCCATCGGCGACATCTGCTCGTCGCCGACGGCGAGCCAGGTCAGCATGGGCGGCCGCAACATCGGCGACCTGCTGAACGACCGCGGCATCACCTGGGGCTGGTTCCAGGGCGGTTTCGACGTCAGCCGGACGAACCCCGACGGCAGCAGCGGCTGCACGCGGCGCACATTGTCGAACGTCACCCACAGCACCTCCAACGACTACAGCCCGCACCACGAGCCGTTCCAGTACTACCCGTCCACGGCGAACCCGACCCATGCCCGTCCGGCCTCCGTGGCGGCCATCGGCCACAGCGGCGACGCGGCCAACCACCAGTACGACATCGAGGACTTCTACGATGCCCTCGACGCCGGCAACTTGCCGGCGGTGAGTTTCCTCAAGGCGCCGGCCTACCAGGACGGTCATGCCGGCTATTCCGATCCGTTGGACGAGCAGGCGTTCGTGGTGCACGTGATCAACGCGCTGCAGCAGACCGGCGAATGGCGGGATACCGCGGTGGTGATCGCCTACGACGACTCCGACGGCTGGTACGACCACCAGGAGCCGCCGCACGTCAACGGCTCGCGGGGCGCCACCGACGCACTCGACGGCGACGGCGTGTGCAAGGGCCACGGCACCTTGCCCGGCCTCGACGGCAAGACGCCCGCGCAGGGACGCTGCGGCTTCGGACCGCGCCTGCCGCTGCTCGTGGTGTCGCCGTGGGCGCGCGAGAACATGGTGGACCACACGGTGACCGACCAGAGCTCGATCACGCGCTTCATCGAGGACAACTGGCTCGACGGCAAGCGCATCGGCGGCGGTTCCAGCGATGCGCAGGCGGGACGCCTGGACCCCATGTTCGACTTCTTCCTGCCGCGCCTGTTCGACCGCAAGCTGATCCTGGACGAGTCCACCGGCGAACCCAGGCAGCACGGTGGATGGCCGTTCTGGCCGTTCGGAAACGGCGGGCATGGTTGATCGCCGCCGCTTCCTGGCGACGGCAGGGTGGATGGCCGCGGCGGGGTGGATCCCGCCGCGGCTCTTCGCGCACGACAAGCATGCGATGAAAGCGGGACCGGCCGGACAGGTCGGCAACGACCTGTGCATGCATGCGATGGGCGACGTGACGCACCTGCCGGGGCTCGTCGATCCGGCGAAGCTGGCGCCCTTCGTGGACACGTTGCCGTTGCCTCCGGTCCTGCGCGCGGAGCCGGGCGGAATCTTGCACGTGCGCATGGCGGAGACCGCCCAGAAGCTGCATCGCGATCTTCCGCCGACGAAGCTGTGGACGTACGGCGGACACTATCCGGGGCCGACGATCGAAGCGCATCGTGGCCGCCCCGTCGAGGTGGTCTGGGAGAATGCCCTGCCGGCGAGGCATTTCCTGCCCATCGACCATACGATCTGCGGGGCGGAAGACGACAAGCCCGACGTCCGCGCCATCGTGCACCTGCATGGCGCCAAGGTGCCCCGCAAGGACGATGGATACCCGGAAGACTGGTACGTGCCCGGCGGGTCTCGCCGGCATCGTTATCCGAACGCACAGGACGCGGCTACCCTCTGGTACCACGACCATGCCATGGGCATAAACCGGCTCAACATGTATGCGGGGCTGGCCGGCCTTTACCTGTTGCGCGACGAGCACGAACTATCCCTCGGCCTGCCGTCCGGCGACCAGGAACTGCCGCTGGTGCTGGCCGACCGCCTCTTGCGCGAAGACGGGCGTCTTTACTACCCCGATTCCGGCGACGCGAAGTCGCCGTGGGTACCCGAGGTGTTCGGCAACCTCACGCTGGTCAACGGCGCGATCCTTCCGCGCGCCGAGGTGCAGGCGAGGCGCTATCGCCTGCGCGTGCTGAACGCGGCCAACGGCCGCTTCTACCACCTCCGCTTCCGCGACGGCCGGGCGTTCCAGGTCGTCGGTTCCGACCAGGGGCTGCTGGCCGCGCCGGCCGCGATGACCTCGATCTTCCTTGCGCCGGGAGAGCGCGCGGACATCGTGGTGGACTTCGCCGATCTTCGAAGCGGCGCGGCCGAACTCATGAACGACGCGCTGCCGCTGATGCGTTTCGCGGTCGGCCGGGGCCTGGTGCGCGACGACAGTCGCGTGCCGGACGCGTTGCGCGATCTTCCGCGGGTGGACGAGACGACCGCCTCGAAGACGCGCGAGCTGACCCTGGACGAGTACAGCGATTGCGTGGCGACGCCCATGCTCATGTTGCTCAACGGCAAGCGCTGGCACGATCCGGTGACGGAAAAGGTGAGGCTCGGCAGCACGGAAACGTGGCGCCTGGTGAACCTGACCGAGGACACCCATCCCATCCACCTGCACCTGGTCCGCTTCCAGATCCTCGATCGCCGGCCTTTCGACGTGGACGAGTACCTGGAAAAGAAGACCCTCCGTTACCTCGGTCCCGCCCAGGAACCGCCGCCGCACGAGCGCGGCTGGAAGGACGTGGTGCAGGCGCATCCCGGTATGGTCACCCGCATCGTCGCCACGTTCGACGGGTATCCCGGGCGCTACGCCTGGCACTGCCACCTGGCCGAACACGAGGCCAACGAGATGATGCGGCCGTTCGAGGTGGTGTGAGCGCAGGCGGCTGACCGCACTCTGTAGGAGCCGCTATAGCGGCGAGAGCACTCATGCGATGCCGTCGCGAGGTTTCCCTCGCCGCCATGGCGGCTCCTACAACGAAGGCGGAAGGGTTTGGAGTGTCGCCGCATTCAGGCGGACCACCGGATACGCTCCCACCTTCTGTGCCGTGTACCAGGGGCTGCGTTCGAAGAAGAACATCAGGCGTGCACGCGCATTCGCGGCAAATGCCGGATCGCTCTTCACCTTCGCCTCGAACGCGGTCTTCAGCGACGGATCTTCCGCCATCATCTTGCGCGCAAGCGCTTCGAGGACACGGGGCTCGCCGTATTCCTTTGCCTCGAAGATGGCATCGAGGTAACCCCAGCGCAGCAGGGAGTCCGGCGCGCGAGCGTCGAGCAGGTTGAGCGCAAGCACGGCGTCGGTGTTGTCCGCGCGCACGATGACCGTGCCGGCCGGCAAGGTCATGTCTTCCCGCGTCGGGGCGATGGCCACGTCCCTGAGCATGTGATGCCCCTCGAAGGGCTTGTCCGCCCAGGTCGGCTGGGTGAGTTCGTCGCGCACGACCTTCACGCGCGTGGCGGTGGCAAGACGCGTGTACGGAATGCCGTGCGCGTCGAGGCGGTCGATCACGACGGTCCACTGCGGCGGAATGGCCCAGGCGGCGGGAAGGGGCGCGGACACGTCCGGCAACAGGTCGTTCCAGCTCTGGATCTCGTAGGTCTTCTTCTGCGAGGTGTCGTAACGGACCCAGATATCGCCCGAGATGTCGCTCTTCGTTTGAGTGAACGCGAAGCCTTTCAGTGTGAACGGCTTCGGTGACGGGTCCTTCTTGAAGGTGACGGGAACGGAAGCCTCCGGTCCGGCGGACAACGAGGCGGCCCACGCGTCGGCCTCCTTCGAGGCCTTCAGCAGGGCGGCCGGATCCTCGTCGACGGTCTCCAGCACGCTGCGCACGACATCGTAGCTGCCGCGCACGCGCACCGCGTAGGGCTTCAGCATGTGCGTTTCGATCAGCAGCCCCGCGCGGTTGCGGATCGCCGCGTAACCGGTGGAAAAGCGCGGCCCGGAGCCGAAGTTCTCGATCCCCTTGGTAATGTCGCGACCGTCGCGGAATTCGAGGTACGGCGAAGCGATATGGCCCATTTTCTCGAACCGGGGAATGGCGTCGCCGGCGAAAGCATGCCCCTGCCAGGCGGCGATCGAGGGCGGCAGCTTGTGCGGGTCTTCCGCGTACCAGGTGAGGTCCGGCTGGTAGTCGGCGCCGTCGGTGGTGTGGATGTCGACGAGCAGGTCAGGCCGCCAGGTGTTCCACAGCGTCAGCCACGCGCGCGTTTCCGGCGCATCGGCCTTCACGTAGTCGCGGTTGAGGTTGAGGTACTGCGACTGGCCGCGGAAGCCCATCTTCTCCGGGCCATTCTGGTTGATCCGGAAATACGGTCCCGAATTCTCGTGGCCGTCCACGCTGTACACCGGGATATACACCAGCACGGCATGATCGAGCAGGTGCGGCAGGCGGCCGGTGACAGCGATGTCGCGCAGGAGCATCAGGCCGGCGTCCTTGCCTTCGATTTCGCCGGGATGGATGCCCGCCTGGACCAGGATCACCGGCTTTCCGGCCGCGTGCGCCTTCGCGGGTGTCAGGTCGCCGTCCTTCGCCGCGATCATCACCGTCATCGGGCGGCCTTCGGGAGTGGTCCCGAAGGTCTCCATGCGAAGCGTACCCGGCGCGGCATCGGCCAGTCGGCGCAGATATGCGACCGTTTCCGCATAGCTCGGCGTGGTGCGGAACGACGACGCCTCGGCCGGCGTGATCCACGTGTCCTTGGCATGGACCACGACCGGCGATAGCGCGGCGAGGGTGAAGAGGAGGCGTGCGGGGAAGATCCCAGGCATGGCATTGGTCCGTCGGGTGAAGCGGGCATTGTAGGCACCCGGGTCGCGGATCGGCACCGTCGTCCATAGGACCGAACCACGGTCGCGGTCCTTGCGCCAGTGTCCGACACGGCCCGGGGACGACGACCGGCATGGCCTTCCATGTCGAACGACTGCGTTCGCGCGGGGGTGGCGACTAACGTCGTCGGCTCCCATGAGCCCAGTCGAGAGATGGATACGATGACCAGGACCGCTTTCCCCGCATTCCCGCCGGCGATCGCCGCCATGCTGATCGTCGCGGCCATGGCGACCGGCGCCGACCCGGTCGCCGCCAGTGCCCGGGACGTCGATGCGGCGGATGACCGGCACTACGAAGTCGCCGCTGCCGGGAGTGGAAAGACGTCGCAGGTATGGATGGTCGCCCTCCAGTTCGCCACCGACGGCGACGCCGAGGCATTCGAGGCACTCGCGGCCAGGATGGATGCCTTGGCTCCAGCCGATGCCGGCAGTGCGGCCAGGGATTTCATCCGCGAGCACCTTGGCATCGACGGCGACGGCCATGTCGTGGCCCATTTCGCTTCCGCGGAAGACCGGCGGAACGGCAGGCCGGATCGCACGACGTCGCTCACCGAGGCGCTCATGGAGGCGTTTCCGGGCCATGCGCGGCACGGCTTCTTCGCGGGCTCGTCGGATCTGGTGGGAGGCATCGTCAATGGCGGCGCCGGAAGCCCCACGATCGTGACCCTGGGCGAGCGCTTGCGGCACGACGACGTCAAGGCGGTCTTCAGGGACATCGGCGCCTTCCTGTGGAGCCGGACAGGTCCGGGCTATCTCTACAACACCTTTTTCGCCGAAGGAAACGTCGTCGAGACGGTCGGTGAAGACGCCCGCGCGCTCGACGACGCTTTCGGCATCTATCGGACCGGCGGCTTCGACAAGGCGCACGAAAGTACCTTCACGTTGTCGGGGCTCGTCGACGCATTCAAGGCGCCCGGCATGTTCGCCGAACTTCCCTACGTCAAGCGGCTGAATGCCGATCTGGACGCCTTCTGGCAACGGAATAAGGCCGACTGGCCCGTGCTGGCCCGCTATCGGTTCGTCCTTCGCGCGCGGCTGGCGCGCGATGCGGGGCTGCTCAACCGGGCGCAGTACGAACTCGTCATGCGTGGCGGGGCGCCGCATGTGCCCCTCGATGGCCCGGTCGGCATGGCGCAGTTGCGCAAGACGGCGCAGCGGAGCGACGTCGACATGAGGCGCTTCGATATCAACGGTTATCCGGCCACCAACCTGGTCCGCTTCGTCGCCGTCGACGGCAGCGAAGTGATGTACCTTCCCGGCCACACCCCTTCCTTCGTGGTGGCCGGCGACGAGCGCGCTCTGCGCCAATGGGTACTGCAGCAGACGAAGGATCCGCAGGCGCTCGATGGACTGCTCTCGCGGTTCTCGATCCACGATGCGCAGGACGGCGTGTTCTGGACCGGCGTCAGGCACGGCCTGGAAAACCTCGGCAGCGGCCGCTGGCAGGCCGATAGCGGCAGCATCGACCACGCGAACGCCGTCATCGACGGGGACATGTTCGAAGACATGCGGGCCGCGACGGAGCAGCGTATGCGTGGCGACGCCGGCATGCGTGCGAGTACCGCCTGGGAGGCCTGGCGGGCCACGATCGATCGCACGGCGACACTGCTCTCCCCCTTGGGTTTCGTGCGTCCCCTGGTCGTCCCCGTGCAGGTGGTCCTCGGTGTTGTCCAGACCGGTACGGGCGTGGAACGGACCCTCGACGGCAGGACGTTGCAGGAACGCAGGCTCGGACTGGAGCAGGCGGGAATGACGATCGTCACGCATGTGGCGCTGGCCGGTCTGCTCGGCCGTCAGGGGCAGGCCCGTCAAGAAGAGGGCCCGGCGGCGCCGGTGCGACGGCCGCCGTTCTTCGTTCCACCGAAACGGATCAACGGCCGGGTCGGATACCTCATGAGCCCGACGAGAGCCCCGGGGATTCCGCGTAACTCGGATATCCGTCTATACGTGGGCCCGAGCGGCGAGCTGGTCCGCTGGACGAGCGCCGACCTGTCCTCGCACACCTTGACCTACCTGCCCAACCATATGGAGGCAACGCGTTCGGGTGTCTTCGTTCGCGGCGACAGGACAACGGTGATCATGCGAGGCCATCGCGTGGCGGACGTCCTGCCCGATGGAACCGGTTACCGGCTCGCCTTCCGGGGCGGTGTGCCGGGCCCACGTGTCGTCAGGCATGCCGACGGATTCTGGGATCTCGCCCTGACCGACGACAACTATTTTCAGGGCAGCGTCGTCGCGCAGCACGTGGACGAGTCCTACACCCTGCATCCCGACGTCCTTCATCGGACCGCGGAGATACTGGAGCAGTTGGGGTCTTCCGAGGCGGACCTGCTCGCCTCCCACGCGTCGGGCGTGGGTCCGGTCCTGAAAGTGGCGGTCGGACAAGCCCTCATCGAGACGCTGCCCGGACGGTTGCGCGATCGGACCATCGAAGTGTGGAGCGACCGGGAAATCCAACTGATGGCGCCGGAAATGGCCCGGACGGTCAACCTTCCCCTGGCCTTCTTCGGCGAGGACGGGCAGTTCCGGTTCGCGGTGCAGGCCGACGGCACGGAGAGCGGCGCCGCAGGGTTGCCCCCCGGTGCGCTCAGGTTGCGACGCGTGGGCGAACTCTACGTCGACATGGGGCTGGGAGGGTCGAACCTGTCCCGTACGCGGCGGACGATCTTCCAGGCGCTGGGTCTGCGGCTCGGCTATAGCCTGAGAGCTTCGGAAAGGTACTTCCGACGGGAGCTGGCCGTCCGTTTCGACGCCCGGTCCACCGCCCCCGAACGCGCCATGGTCGAGCGCTGGGTCGAGCCGCTGGAACTTCCCGCCGAGCAGCGGCAAATGCTCGGGGACCTGTCGCGTCTTCGCCATGCCGTGTTCGACAGGTACACCGAACTGAGTCCCCGCGAGCTGGAGCAACTGGAGTGGGCGGATCAGGCACGACATGGTGCATTGTCTCCGGGCCAGCCATACGCTCGCGCGCCGTTCGACGAGCTGATGGCGAAGGTCGCCGACGAGGAGGGCGAGCTCTTGCCGGCCGACACCGAGTACCTCACCGATCTCCTGCGGCGAGTGGCGGAGGGCTATGACGGGTTGCTGCCCGATGGGCTCGACCACCTGGTCGTCGCCGACGAATCGGTCTTGCTGGACGCGGCCTTGCAGGCCTCGGATCACTGGATATCGGATGGCCGCCACTACGTACGATTGCGGCGCCTCGACGGACGCACGCAGATTGTCGAGACGGCGCCCTATGTTCCGGAGAGCCCCTACCGGGTGGGCCAGCGCAGCGAAATCCTCGCGCCGGGCGAGGGCGAAAACCGCGGCACGGGTCGCCATGTCGCCGAGGCTTACGGCATGTGGTTTTTCCAGAAGGAGACGCTCCCGACGTTCGTCAGTCTTTGAAGGGCAGGGGTTATTTCGCCCCGCCGTGGGGGCCGGTGGGGCCGTTCTTCTAGCCTTCCTAAGGGCGCGCTAAGCTGGGCGAAAGGATAATCGCCCTCCAGCAGCACGATAGGCCACCGCCTTGCACATCATCCTGGTCGAAGACGACGTCCAGCTCGGCGAAGCCATTCGCCGGGCCCTCGAACGGCTGGCCTACACCATAAGCTGGTTCCGCAACGGCAACGAGGCCCTCCTGGCCCTGCGCGACCACGACGCGGACCTGGTGCTGCTCGACCTCGGCCTGCCCGGCAAGGACGGCATGGACGTGCTGACCGAAGCGCGTCGCCTGCGCGTGACCACGCCGGTGATCGTGATGTCGGCGCGCGACGCGGTCGATTCGCGCATCAGCGTGCTCGATGCCGGCGCGGACGATTACCTGGTGAAGCCGTTCCATCTCGACGAACTCGCGGCGCGCATCCGCTCTTTGGCACGGCGCGTGCGCGGCGCGGCCGTGAACCGGCTGGAGGCCGGCGCGCTCAGCCTCGACCTGGGTACGTTCGAAGTCACCTGGCACGGCGAGCGGGTGGAGCTGACCCGGCGCGAGTTCGCGCTGTTGCAGGCGTTGATGGAGCGGGCAGGGCGCATCGTGCGCCGCGAGTCGCTGGAGACGTCGCTGTACGGTCCCGACAATGTCATGAGCACCAGCGCGCTGGAGGTGCTGGTGCATTCGCTGCGGCGCAAGCTCAGCCACGGTGCCATCCAGACGGTGCGTGGATTCGGCTACATGCTGCCGCGGGAGCCGCAGTGACCGTTACCGGCAGCCTGCGCTCGCGCCTGCTCGCGTTGATCGTGCTGGTGCTGGCGGCGGTGCTCCTGCCGCTCGGCGTGCTGAGCATCAAGCACACGCTCGAAGAGGTGGACGAGTTGTCCGATGGCCGCCTGGCCCAGGCGGCGCGCACGCTGGAGGTGCTGGTCGGCCGCATCGGCGTGGACGAGCTGCGCCGGCAACGCGGAACGCGCCTGCTGGTGCCGAGCGTTTCCAACCATCCGCCGGAAATGACCGTGCAAGGGCGTACCTTCGAATCGGAGGTGGGTTTCCAGGTCTTCGATCGCGACGGCACCCTGCTGCTGGCGACGGAGAACCTCGCCAACGTGCCGAATACGCATGCGCCCGACGGTGCCTTCGAGAACATCCGCAAGGGCAAGTACAAATGGCGCGTGTTCACCCTGATCCAGGAGGACGACGGAGTCACGATCCGTGCCGGCGAGCGTTACGACAGCCGCAACGAGATCACCCGCGCCCTGTGGATCGAGCATAGCCTGCCGATGCTGCTGGGACTGCCCCTGATGGCGTTCCTGGTCGGCTGGGCGATCCGTCGTGGCCTGCGGCCGTTGGACGGCCTGGCCCGGGTGCTGTCGCGGCGCAAGCCGGGTAGCCGGGAGCCGGTGCGCCTCGACGACGCGCCCACCGAGTTGCAGCCGGTGCTGGCTGCCCTGAACGACCAGATAGACCGCCTCGAGGAAGCCCTTGAGCGCGAACGCCGGTTCAGCGCCGACGTGGCCCACGAGCTGCGCACGCCGCTGGCGTCCACGATGATCAACCTGGAAGACGCCATGGCATCCGCGCAGCCCGACGAGGCCCAGGCGGCGCTGAAGGCCGCCAGGGAGTGCCTGGTGTCGCTCGCCCGGCGCACCGAGCAGTTGCTGGCGCTGGCGCGGCTCGAGGCGGGCGTGGCCGCGGGACCGCGCAGCCCTGTGGACCTGGGCGCGCTGGCGCTGGACGTGGTCGACGAGCTGTCGCCCCTGATCGGCACCGGTGGCGTCGAGTTGGGTATCGATCTTTCCGACGGCCTCGTCGTCGACGGTTACGGCGTGGCCCTGGCCTCGTTGCTGCGCAACCTGCTGGAAAACGCCTTCCGCCACGTGCCGGATGGCGGACATGTGGAACTGTCCATCCACCGCGAGGAAGGGCAGGCGCTGATCGAGGTGGTCGACGACGGCCCGGGCATCCCGCCGGAGCGGCGCGAGGCCATGTTCACCCGCTTCCAGCGCGGCCTGGATACGCAAGCGAGCGGTTATGGCCTGGGGCTGTCGATCGTGCAACGCGCGGTCGAACTGCATGGCGCGAGCATCCGTCTGCTGGACGGCAACGGCGGTTCTGGCCTGCGCGTGGTGGTAAGCCTGCCGCTGGCGTGATGGGCGAGCGTGTTTCGTCCAATCCTGCGCCATGCGTCTGGCGCATCCTCGGGAGCCCAACCGATCTGGAGCGCATCACGATGAAGAACCCCCAAGCCACCAGGAACCTGCGGAAGGCCGCGCTGAAGACGCCGAACGGCCTTGGCGCCGATGCCACCCGCGACATCTCCGGCGCCCTGGGCATACTGCTTGCGGATACTTTCGCGCTGTACCTGAAGACGAAGAATTTCCACTGGCACATGTCCGGTCAGCACTTCCGCGACCTGCACCTCCTGCTTGACGAGCAGGCCACGGAAATCTTCGCCATCACCGACGACATCGCCGAGCGCGCGCGCAAGATCGGCGGTACCACGCTGCGCTCCATCGGGCACGTGGCCCGCCAGCAGCGTCTTTCCGACAACGACGCCGAGTTCGTCACGCCGCAGGACATGATCGCGGAACTGCGCGACGACAACGAGCGCTTCGTCGGCTTCCTCCGCGAAACGCACGGCGTGTGCGACGAATACGGCGACGTGGCGACGGCCAGCCTCATCGAGAACTGGATCGACCAGGCCGAGCGCCGCGTGTGGTTCCTGTTCGAGACCGCGCGCGAAACTCGTTGAGCGTGCGGATCCTGTAGGAGCCGCTATGGCGGCGAGAAGCCAACGAAGCGATGAAGCGGCGAGGCCAGTTTCCCCTGGCCGCTATAGCGGCTCCTACGGGAGCGCGGTTATTTTCGCGGCGTGGCAATGGCGCCGATGAGGTCCTTGCCCTCGCCGCGCACGAGGTGCGGATACTTCAGGCCGCCGTGGTAGTCGACCTTCACGGTCGCGTAGTCCTCGATGTCCTTGATGAGGAACTCGATCGGCGTGCTCGTGGATTTCGCCGCCGTCACCGCGTCCTTCAACACCTGCGCCGAATAGTCCTTGCCGTTCACCGCCACGATCGTCACGCCGGGGACCAGTCCCGCCTTCGCCGCGACGCCGTCCCACTGCGAATCGGTGACTTCGCCCTTGTCCGAGACCTGGATGCCCAGCGAATAGGCGAGATTGACCGTCTTGCGCACCTTCTCGGCCGTCTTGGCGAAGGCGGTGGGTTTGTCGTCGTAGACAAGCTTCCAGCCGCCGCCCTCGATGCCGTGCTCAGGCAGCGTGTCGCCGGTGTAGTCCAGGCGCTGGCGCAGGAATGCCGCCCAGTCGAACGGCTGGATGCCGTTGAGCGTGGAGACCACGTCCTCGAAGGTATAGGTCTTCGGTGTGTAGCTGCCGTTGTCCATGCCGTAGAAGGCGCGGGCGAATTCGTCCAGCGTATGCTTGCCGCCGGAGAGGTCGCGCATCTTCGTATCGACGTCGAGCCACAGCAACTGGCCTTCCGGATAGTAATCCGAGCTGCGGCGCAGGTTCGTCCAGCCATGGCCCCGTCGGGCGGAGAGCGGGATGCCGTCCGCGGTATCCTGCAGCGAGCGCCACGAGCGTCCCGTGCGCGCGGACATGTCGGCCGCGATGCCGGCGAGCGAATCGCGCCATTGCGCGGTGGTCCAGATGCCCGACCGCGCGGTGAGCACGCCCGCCCAATAGTCGGTGAGGCCTTCGTATACCCAGAGCAGGTCATCCTGCATCGGCTCGGTGAAGGTCGGTGTCCAGAGGTCCGCCGGACGGCGGAACTTGCCGTTCCACGAATGGATGTATTCGTGCGGAAGCAGCGTGCCCGCGGCCACGTTCACGTCGGGATCGGTGAAGAAGTTGGCGTAGAGGCGATCGTCGCTGGACTGGTGGTGTTCCAGGCCGAAGTGCCCCGTATGGTCGGACGTGACCAGCAGGAAGTCATAGTGTCCGTAGTGGTGTGCGCCGAAGAGCCTGTTGGCCTGGACCACGAGCGAGCGCTGCCTGGCGATCTGCTCGTCGGTGGGCTTCACGCCCGCCGCGGTGTCGCCGGTGATGTCGAGGTGCACCTGCGTGTCCTGCCCCGGCGCGAGGTCGATGCGGTTGAAGTACTTGCCGGTCATCAGCGGCGAGTCGACCAGGTTCTCGAAGCTCACCGGCTTGAAGCGCACTTCGTCGCCGGACTGCGAGGCGGTCTCCAGCGCGGAAGCGTACTTCCAGCCCGCGGGCAGTTTCACCGTGGGCTGGATGGTGATCCGGCTGGTGTAGTGGCCGGCGGGATAGAAGGCCACTTCATTGAAGGAGAGGGGCACGTAGTTGGGCGTGGCCGGCGCGAGGTACTCGAAGGCCAGGTCCAGCTTGTCCACGCCGTCGGGTACATCCACGTGGAAGGCATACATTTCCTTCAGGTCGCGGCGCCACGGAATCTGCTTGCCGTTCGCGCGGACGATGAAGCCCGCGACATTGGCCAGCGGACCGGATGGGGCGTGCACGCCCGGGATCCACTTCGGGTAATAGAGGATCGCGTGTCCCGCGCTGACCGGAATGGTCTCGTGCACGTGGTAGAGGTGTTTCGACGCATCCGAGAGATCGACACGCAGCGTGAGCGTGCCGGGGTAGGGCTGGTCGACGGCGACGGGAAGATCGGCGGCCGTGGCATGAGGGGCGGAAAAGGCCATCGCGGAGGCGACGGCGGCGGCGAGGGTGGCGCGGCGAAGCGGATGGCGCATGGCTCATGGCCCCTGGCGGTTGTCGACTTTCGATAGTCGGCGTCCGTTGACCGCGCGGACGTGTGCCAGAGGTCATGGGCCCCATGGTTGCGTTTGAAACGGGGGGCTATCGTTCGCGCCGTCCACGTCGCTAGCATCGCGGCATGAAAGCTCGCACGATGCGGCGTATCCTCAACACCTGGCCGCCTTTCCTCTTCGCCGGCATCCGTGTCGTCGTCTTCGACGATTACCGTTACGCCAAGGTCCGGCTCAAGCTGACCTGGTACAACCGCAATTACGTGCGAACGCATTTCGGCGGCAGCCTGTTCGCCATGACCGACCCGTTCTGGATGCTCATGACGCTGAAGAGCCTGGGCAGCGATTACATCGTGTGGGACCAGGCAGGCGAGATCCGCTTCGTCGCCCCGGGGAGGGAGGACGTTTACGCGGAGTTCCGCATCGACGAAGCCACGCTCGAGGAATTGCGCGCGGGCACGGCGAACGGCGAGAAATACCTGCGCTGGTTCGACACCGACATCCGCACCGCCTCCGGCGAGCTGGTGGCGACGGTGCGCAAGCAGCTCTACGTGCGCCGCAAGAAACCTCGCGCCCCGTAGGAGCGCACGCGGGGAGATTCGGCCGACAAGACATTCGGTGATTGCGGGTTCGCCGTCGCGGAATGCGACGGCACCCCGATCGGCGGAAGCGGGCTACGTTTGCAGACTTTGCATGCGCTCCCGTCTTCCTCCCATGAATCGTCTTCCTTCCCTCCACCGGTTCGTCGGCGCCGGCGCGGTCCTGGCCGTTGCGGCGCTGTTCCCTGTCCCTGCCATGGCGGTGCCCATGGACGCCGCCACTTATTATCACGTCGAAGGCATCGATCTTTCCGCCTCGCCGGTCGCCCCCCAGTTCGCGTCGCCAGGGGATATCGACGCGTTCCTGAAAATTTCCGCCAGGGCGAGTGCCTCGCCGGTCCCCGATCCGCGAAAGCTCTCGCGCGATTTCATCAGGGAAAACCTGGGTATCGACGGCGACGATTACGTCGTGGCGCACTTCGCCACGCCGGCGGACCGGACGCGCGGTGTACCCGATCGCGCGGTCGCACTGACGGATGCGTTGATGGAAGCGTTTCCGGAACACTCCCGGCACAGCTTCTTCGCCGGGCTCTCCGATACCGTCGGCGCTCTTTCCTCGGGAGGCGGCCAGAGTCCCGGCATCGTCTCGCTGGTCGATCGCCTCGCGCACAGCGGCGACGCGAAGGATTTCTTCGCCCGGTTGGGCAGGTTCCTGTGGAGCCGGACGGGACCGGGCTACCTGTACAACACGTTTTTCGCCCGCGGCAATGTCGTCGAGACGGTGGCCGAAGACGCGCGGTCGCTGGACGAAGCGTTCGGTGTGTACCGTGCCGGCGGGTTCGCCGAGGCATACGCCAGCCCGATACGCCTGTCGTTGCTGGTCGAACGATTCGGCGCGCCGGGAGCCTTTGCCGAGCTTCCTTACGTGAGGAAGCTCAACGACGAGCTGGACCGGTACTGGGCGGAGAACCGTGCCGGATGGCCGGTGCTGGCGCGCTACGAGTTCGTCCAGCAGGCGCGACACGCGCGCGACACCGGCCTGCTCGACGACGCGCAATACCGCCTGGTCATGCGCGGCGGAGCGGCGAAGGTTCCCCTCACCGGCCCGATCGCGCTGGCGCAATTGCGTTCCTCGCCTCCCGGCGAGCGGGTCAGGGCAAGGCGCCTGGACATCAATGGCTACGCGGCCACGGACCTCGTCCGCTTCGTCGCCGACGATGGCCGCGAAGTGATGTACGTCCCCGGCGGTCATCCGTCCTTCGTCGCGAAGGACAGCGAGCGCGAGCTTCGCCAATGGGTGCGCCAGCAGGCGGAGAACCCGGACAGTCTCGACCGGTTGCTTGCGCACTTTTCCCTCTATGACGGCCAGGACGGGATCTTCTGGACGGGCGTGAAACATGGCCTGGAGCACCTGGGTGGCGGACGATGGCCGGCCGACGCCGGCGCGATCGACCATGCGAATGCGCTCATCGCCGGCGACGTGTTCGAGGACATGGGCGTGCAGATGGAAACGCGCATGCGGCGCGACGCGCGAATACGGGCGAGCACGGCCTGGGAGGCATGGCGAGCAACGATCAACCGCAGCGTGGCCCTGCTGGGTCCCTTGGGCTATGTCCCGCCCCTCGCCATCCCGGTCCAGGCAGTGGCCGGCCTGGCGAGCGCGGCCACCGGCATCGACCAGGGCATCAACGGCCGGACGGCGGAGGAAAGGAAGGCGGGACTGGAGCAGACGCTGACGACGGCGATCACCAGCGTTCCCGTCGGCGCGGTGTTCGGTGGCCTGAAAGCGGAAGGCGCCGAGGGTGCTGCCGCCACGAAAGAGGGAACGCGGCCTGCCTTCGTTCCATGGCAGAGGGTGAATGGCCGGCCGGGCTATCCGCTCGGTCCGACGCGGCCCCCCGGCTGGCCGCACGACCTGGTGAACCGGCTGTATCGCCGGCGGGACGGCGCGCCGGCCCTCTGGATCGCCGCCGAGGCGGACCGCCACCTGGTGCCCCTGCCGAGGGATGCCGTGCCGCGGGCCGACGGCATCCTGATCCACCACCAGGCGCGCTATGTGCCCCTGATCCTTCGCGGCTACGGCCTCCGCGCGGTGCGTGTCGTCGCCGATGCCGAAACGGGCGGATACCGGATCCTGCTGCGCGACGGCACCGCCGGGCCGCACGTCGAAAGGCAGGGGAACGACACCTGGCTGCTCGGTTCGGGCGAGCGCGACTACCTTCCCGGCAGCATCCTCGCCCAGATCGTCGGGCGCGATCTCACCGCGGACCCGCACACGCTGCATCGCGCCGCGCACGTACTGGCGCAGTTAGGCGTCGCGGAGGCGACGATGGCGTTGCCGCATCTTTCCGGCCACGAGGCGGGAGCGATGGAACCGCTGCTGGTCCTTGCCCTCGGTCATGGATTCATCGAGACGCTTCCCACCCGCCTGCGCGATACCCGGGCCACGGTGTGGAGCGCCAGGGAGGTGGGTCTCGTCGCGCCGATCGTCGCCCGGCATCTGGGACGTCCGCTGGCGCTTTATCGCCGGGACGGGGGTTTCCACTTCGGCGTCTTGCCCGACGGGACGGAATTCGCCGCCGACCGCGTGCCGTCCGACACGCTGCGCCTGCAGCGCCGCGACGGGCGCTATACCGTCCTCGATGGCCGCGGCCCGTCCGACGAGCACGCTTCGGTCTTCGCCGCGGTGGCGGAACACATGCGTCCGCAGGGAAGCCAGGACGCACCGACGCCCGCGTTGCGCGAGGCTGCGTTCCGCCGCCAACTGGCCGATGCCATCGACACCGCGTCCACCCGTCAGGCACTCCGGCGCATGCATCGGCACTGGATGACGCCGTCCCTGCGGTCGACGAGGGAAGGGCAGGTGCTACGGCGCATTTCGCGTCTGCGCCACGCCCTGGTCGACCGGCACGAGGCCTTGACGGCCGACCAGCGCCAGTGGCTTCGCGACGTCGAAGAGCCTGGCGAGGACGCCGCCTCCGCCGGCGCGCCGGGCTTCGCCAGCCTTCTTGCGAAGATCGTCGACAAGGAAAGCGCCCTGCTTCCCGCGGCCCTCGACCGCTTGCTGGTCAAGGATGCCGTCGTGTTGCAGCGGGCCGGCGGACGACGGGTGGACCGGTGGAGCGAGGAGGGCCGCCACTACGTCCGGTTGCGCCACCTGGACGGACGCATGCAGGTCGTCGAGACGGGACCGGACCGTCCGGGCGGCATGGCCGAGATCCTCGTGCCGGGGAGCGACGAAAACCGGACCACCGGTTACTACGTCACCGAACTCGACGGCATGTGGTTTCCCGACGCGAACCTGCGCGACGGTTTCGCTCCCCTCGACCCCAGGGAGTACGCGAAGGCGATGATGCTGCTGGCTTCCCACATGCCGGCCGGCGTCGAAGCGGATGCCGGAAGCCTCGGACGTATCGCCGGGAGCGTCCCGCAACCCCTGCTGCCCTTCGTCCGCCGGTCGCTGACGTCCGTTCGAACGGCCGCCGACGGCGGGCTGGAGCTGGTACTCGAGCCTCCGGCGGCGGGTCGGCCGATGATCTTCGCCACCCGGGTCGACGGAAGGGGAAGACCCGTTGCGCGCCCGTCGACGGCACCGCGGCAGGTTGACGTGCCGGCCGCGCAGGCGGCGGACAGGCAACTCGTGCTGCCTGTGCCCGACGGCCTTGCCGCCGTTCGCCACGGCCCGGCACCAGACCCGGCGACCCAGCTGAGACTGCAAGAAGGGGAAAGCCCGATCAGTGCCTTCGTGGCGGCCGGATTCGGCAACCGCCATATCAAGGCACTGGCGAACGCCCGGCGCCTGCGTGGCATGTTGCGCGAGGACACGCACCTCGTGCTGCTCGGTGCGACGCCGGATCACGTGCTGATCCTGGCCATGCCGGTGGACGCGGGCACGCTCGGCTTCGCGACATCCGGCGGCGCGGAGGGCCGGCGCGTGGCGGACCTGCCGGCCGGCACGGTCATCGTCGACGACATGTACGGCGTCAGGGCGACCGCGGCGGACTATCCCGCCCGGGTCCGCGAGGTCGCGCGCCGATGGCAGGCGGCCGGCGTGACGATGAAGCGGTTGCTGCCCAACGGCACGGAGGCGCGCGAATCGCCGATCGATTTCACCGAGCGGGTGCTCTCGACAGCGTTCAGGCCCCATCTGTGGAGTCCCCGCAACGATCCGATTTCCGAGCGGGCCTATGTCGGCTACATGCATCGTCGTCATGCAAGCGGCGAGCCCGCCCGGCATGCGGGACTGGACTGGCTGCAGACGCGCCACGCACGCCGGGATTACATGACCTACTTCGCGCCGCCGTACGACGGCACGCCGTCGCCGGACGACGTGCCTGCCTCGGTCTTGCATGGCCTGGCCGAAACCGCGATCCATCTCGGCACCCGCCACGCGGAGGCGTCGGCAGGCGTCGCCGAATTCCTCTTCCCGTCCCTGCAACCGGACGCTCCGAAGGAGCCGCGCATGTCGGCCGGCGGATGAAGCGGGCTCAGAACAGCAACGACGCCATCTTGCGACGATAGCTTCCCACCAGTTCCGCATCGTCGAGCGTGGCGAAGGCGGCGAGCATGCGCTTCTTCGCCTGGCCATCCTGCCAGTCGCGCTGGCGCTTCAGGATGTCCAGGAACTGGTCGAGGCCGGCGGCGACCTCGCCCTCGATGAGCAGACGCACGCCGAGCAGGTCGCGCGCCTCCCAGTCGGCGTCGTCGGACTGCACGCGTGCGCGCAGTGCTTCCATCGACGGCGCGCCGGCGAGCGCGCGGGCCAGTTCGAGCTGGCTGCGCAGGCGCACGGCACGCGCATCGGTGGCGAGGTTGGCGGGCAGGGCGTCGAGTTCCGCCTGCGCGGGTTCGACCTGGCCGGCGCGCATGAGCGCGAGTGCGAGATCGAGCTTCAGTTCCGCGCGATCGGGCTCGCCGGCGATCGCCTGCTGGATGCGGTTGATCGCTTCCTCCGGCGTCTCAGCCGTGGTCGCCGGTGCCTCGGCGGCGGCTTCGCCGTCGAGAGGTTCCAGGCCATGCTTGGCGAGGAACTTGCGGATCTCGCCTTCGGGCAGGGCGCCCGCGAAACCGTCGACCACCTGTCCGCCGCTGATGAGGACGACGGTGGGGATGCTGCGTACGCCGAACATGGCGGCAAGCTGCTGTTCCGCCTCGACGTCGATCTTCGCGAGACGGAACGCGCCGCCGTATTCGACGGCGAGCTTCTCGAGGATGGGCCCCAGGGTCTTGCACGGCCCGCACCATTCGGCCCAGAGGTCGACCAGGATGGGCGTGTCGAGGGAGGCGTTGATGACGTCGTTCTCGAAACCGGCCGTGGTCGCGTCGAAGACGTGTTTGCCGGGGGTCTGGGCGCTGCTCACGGAATGCTCCTGGGGACGAAAGTCGATGTCCGGAAAGTCGGGTAAGAAAGGGAGGATATCAAGGTCCGTCGCGGGCCTCGCGCGACGGCTCAGGCTGCCCCTACGGACCCCGTCATGCGCCGTTTACGCGGATTTGCGATCATATGACGAGGGCCGTTGCGGCCTCCGACCTCTGGAAGGCATGCACAACGTCCGGGACCTGATCGTCTGCGAGCACTGCGACTCCGTTTACCGGAGGCGCGAACTCGCGCGCGGCGACGTGGCCGACTGCGTCGTCTGCGGGGCCGTGCTGGAGCGCCACCAATGGCTTGGCGTGGATGCCCAGTTCGCCCTCATCGCGACGGCGCTCATCGTTTTCGTCATCGCCAACGTCTCGCCCATCGTCACGCTCGGCCTTTCCGGCATGACGGCCGCCACGACGCTGTGGGGTGCCGTGATCGCCATGTGGAAGGACGGCGCGCAGGTCGTGGCCTTCCTGAGCGCGATGACGCTGTTCTTCTTTCCGCTCAGCCAGATCCTCATCTTCGGCTGGGTACTCTGGTTCGCCCGCGACGGCAGGCGCGCGCCGTGGTTCGCGCAAGCCATGTCGGCGCTGGTCAGGGTCAAGCCGTGGAGCATGATCGAGGTGTTCATGCTCGGCACCCTCGTGGCGGTGGTCAAGGCGCATACGTATTTCGACGTGGTGCCGGGCCCCGGCATCTGGGCCTTCGGCGTCCTCACGCTCCTCGTCACCGTGTTCTCGAGCCTCGATCCGCGGGAGCTCTGGAACCTGACCCGCGAGGATGCCGCGTGAACGCGCCGCCACGCGCCCGCGACCTGGGCATCACGAGCTGCCACGTGTGCCGCCAGATCACGGCGTATACCGAGGATCCGCACGCCCACTGCCCGCGCTGCGGAAACACCCTGCACGCCCGCAAGCACGGCAGCATTTCCCGCGCGTGGGCGCTCCTGATCGCCGCGGCGGTCTTCTACATCCCGGCGAACGTGTTCCCGATCATGCGCACGCAGAGCATCTCGTCGCGCGACGACAACACGATCCTGAGCGGCATCTTCGAGCTCTGGCGGGCGGGCTCCCCGGGGCTGGCGGCGATCGTCTTCACGGCGAGCATCATCGTGCCCGTGCTGAAGTTCGTCATCATGGGCTTCCTGCTGGTGTCGGTGCAGCGCTCCAGCGGGCTCGTGGCGCGGCAACGCGCCAGGCTCTACCGTTTCGTGGAACTGGTCGGATACTGGTCGATGCTCGACGTGTTCGTCGTGGCGATCCTGTCGGCCCTGGTCCATTTCAAGATACTGAGCCGGGTGGAGCCCCTGCCCGGCGTGGTCTATTTCGGGGTGGTCGTCGTGCTCACGATGCTCTCCGCCATGAGCTTCGATCCCCGCCTGATCTGGGACAACAGGAAATCGCAATGAGCGACGCCAACGAAGGAAACATGCCGCCCGACGAGGACCTGCCCCAGCCCGTGGTGCGCAAGTCGAAGCTGGGCTTCTCGCTGATCTGGCTGGTGCCCATCGTCGCGGCGCTGGTGGGCATCTCGCTGCTGGTCAGCCACTTCATGTCGGCGGGCCCGCAGATCACCGTTTCCTTCCTCACCGCGGAGGGCATCGAGGCGGGCAAGACGCAGGTGAAGTACAAGAACGTGGTGATCGGCAAGGTCACCACCATGCGCCTGTCGAAGGACCGCACCCACATCACGGTGATGATCGACCTCGACAAGGACGCGCGCGCCTTCGCCACGAAGGGGACGCGCTACTGGGTCGTGCGTCCGCGCATCGGCGCCAGCGGCGTGTCCGGCATCGACACGCTGCTGTCCGGTGCCTTCATCGGCGCCGACGCCGGCGATTCGGACGAGGAACAGAGCGACTTCACCGGGTTGGAGACGCCTCCGGCGGTAACCCACGGCGCGCCGGGCCGGCGCTTCGTGCTGCATGCCGCCGACCTGGGCTCCCTGGATATCGGCTCGCCCGTCTATTACCGGCGCATCCAGGTCGGCCGGATCGTGTCCTATGAACTGGACAAGGATGGCAAGGGCGTTTCGCTGCAGCTGTTCATCGACGGGCCCAACGACCGCTTCGTGTCGAAGGACTCGCGCTTTTGGAACGCCAGCGGCGTCGATGTCTCGCTTGGCGCCGACGGTCTCAGGATGAACACGCAGTCCCTTGCGACGGTGATTGCCGGCGGCGTCGCCTTCCAGGACCCGCCCGGACCGCACGAGGTCGTGATCGCCCCGGAGATGTCGGAATACACGCTGTTCAACGACCAGGCGACCGCGCTGGCACCGCCGGACGGCAAGCCGCGCTACATCCGCATGCGTTTCGAGCACTCGCTGCGGGGCCTCGCGGTCGACGCGCCGGTGGAATTCCTCGGCGTGAAGGTAGGTCGCGTCGTGTCGGTGAACCTCGACTACGACCCCGCGACGAAGACCTTCCCGGTGCTGGTGGGCGCCCTGGTCTATCCGCAGCGCCTCGGCCAGGCCCATGAAAAGCTGGCCAAGGCCATCGGCGGCGACGACGAGACGCTGTTCCCGCGGATCATGAGCGGACTGGTCGCGCAGGGCCTGCGTGCGCAGGCGCGCACCGGCAACCTGCTTACCGGGCAGCTCTACATCGCGCTCGATTTCGACGCGAAAGCGAAGAAGGTCGCCTTCGATCCAGGCGCCAAGCCGGTGGAGATTCCGACCACGCCGGGCGACTTCGACCACCTGCAGGAACAGATATCGAGCATCGTGGACAAGGTCCAGAAGATCCCGTTCGATTCGATCGGCCGCAACCTCGACGGCAGCCTCAAGGAACTCAACGGCACCCTCAAGCAGGTGAACGGCGACCTGCTGCCCGAGGCGAAAAAGACGCTGCAAGGCGTGAACCACACGATGGGCACGGCCAACGACGCCCTGTCCGAGAACTCGCCGCTGCAGATCAACATCGCCAACACGCTCGAGGAACTGCAGCGCACGGTGCGTTCGGTGCGGGCTTTCACCGATTACCTCGGCCGTCACCCGGAAGCGCTGCTGCGTGGCCGCGGGGCCGAAGCGCCGCCGAAGATCGCCACCCCGTCCACGAGCCAGGGCAAGGAAGAACAGCCATGATCCACTCCCTCCGCCTCGCCGGTGTCGCCCTCCTCGTGGCCGGTATCGGTGCCTGCGCCTCGGCGCCGATGCACTTCCACACGCTGATTCCCCCGCCGGCGCCGCTGCCGGCGGCCACCGCGCCCTTCGTCATCGACGTGCTGCCCGTGGGCGTGCCGCCCCAGGTCGACCAGCCCGCGCTGGTCTTGCGCCAGGGCGCGAGCGGCGTCGCCGTGCTCGATGGCGAACGCTGGGCCTCGCCCTTGGGCGACGAGATCCGTGGCGCTCTTTCCGCCGACCTCGCCGCGCGCCTGGGCACGCACGACGTACACGGCCTGCCGCGCGGGAAGGACGCGAAAGTGGTCCGCGTGCAGCTCGACGTCCGCCGCTTCGATTCGGTCGTGGGTGGCGATGCCACGCTCGAGGCCGCCTGGTCCGTGCGCGGGACCGGTGGCGGGGCGGCGAGCTGCGCCTCGCGCGTCGCCGAGCCGGCCGGATCCAGCTACGACAGCCTCGTGGAGGCCCACCAGCGCGGGCTGGGCAAGGTGGCCGACCAGGTGGCGGCCGCGGTGCGCGCCATCGCCGCCGGCCAGGCGGCAAACTGCCCATCGCCGTAGGAGCCGCTATGGCGGCGAGCGGGAGCTTGCCTCAACTGTGGGAGCCGCTATAGCGGCGAGAGCCCACGGAGCGACGAAGCGGAGAGGCGGGTTCCCTCGCCGCTATAGCGGCTCCTACAGGACTGGCGGGCTTGGCCTTGCCGCCCTCGTGGGATAGTCTCCCGCGATTGACCGCCGCGTTTTCCGCGCGGCCACCCGAGCATCCCCACCGGTACCGAACACCATGCAGGACACCCACGATCAGGGCACGCGCGAGCAGGGCGGTTACGCCCCGGACGTCGTCGAGACGGCTGCCCAGCGCTTCTGGAACGACACCCGCGCCTTCGAGGTCACCGAAGACTCGGCCAAACCGAAGTTCTACTGCCTCTCGATGCTCCCGTATCCGTCGGGCGCCCTGCACATGGGCCACGTGCGCAACTACACCATCGGCGACGTCATCAGCCGCTTCCAGCGCCAGCAAGGCAGGAACGTGGTGCAGCCGATGGGCTGGGACGCGTTCGGCCTGCCCGCCGAGAACGCCGCGATCAAGAACCGCACGGCGCCGGCGAAGTGGACCTACAAGAACATCGAGCACATGCGCGAGCAGCTGAAGCGCATGGGTTTCGCGTACGACTGGAACCGTGAGGTCACCACCTGCAAGCCCGACTACTACCGGTGGGAACAGCTCATGTTCACCCGGCTGATGAAGAAGGGCCTCGTCTACCGCAAGAACAGCGTCGTGAACTGGGATCCGGTGGACCAGACGGTGCTGGCGAACGAGCAGGTGATCGAAGGACGTGGCTGGCGCTCCGGCGCGCTGGTGGAGAAGCGCGAGATCCCGCAGTGGTTCCTGAAGATCACTGCTTACGCGCAGGAGCTGCTCGACGGCCTCGACACGCTGCCCGGCTGGCCGGACGCGGTGAAGACCATGCAGCGCAACTGGCTGGGCCGTTCCGAAGGCCTGGAGATCGCGTTCGACGTGGATGGCTGGAGCGAGCCGCTCACCGTGTTCACGACGCGCGCGGACACGCTCATGGGCGCATCGTATCTCGCCGTGGCCGCGGAGCATCCCATCGCCGCGCGCGCCGCCGAAACCAACCCCGACCTCGCCGCGTTCATCGAAAGCTGCAAGACCGGCGGCATCTCCGAAGCCGAGCTGGAGACGCAGGAAAAGCGCGGTTACTACACCGGCGTGGATGCCACGCACCCCATCACCGGCGAGAAACTGCCCATCTGGGTCGCGAATTTCGTCCTCATGGCGTACGGCACCGGTGCCGTGATGGCCGTGCCCGGCCACGACCAGCGCGACTGGGAGTTCGCCCAGAAGTATTCGCTGCCCATCCGGATGGTGGTCGTCGACCGCGGCGTCGTCGATGCCGTGGCGGAACTGAAGCGCGACCTTGCCGCCGAAGGCACGGACACGGTGCAGAACGCGCTGGAGGGAGGCTCGTCCGACGCCTACCAGTCGTCCGCCGCCGTGGAGACCATCAAGGCGTTCGAGAACCGTATCCAGAACGTCGAGGCATACACGGAATACGGCACCCTCATCCATTCGGGCGAGTTCGACGGCCTGGAATTCAAGGACGCGTTCGAGGCGATCGCGGCGAAGCTGGCTGCGAACGGTCATGGCGAGCGCCGCGTGAACTGGCGCATCCGCGATTGGGGAGTGAGCCGCCAGCGCTACTGGGGTTGCCCGATCCCGGCGATCTACTGCGTGACGTGCGACGTCGTGCCCGTGCCGGAAGACCAGCTGCCCGTCGTGCTGCCCGAGGACGTGGAATTCTCGGGCGTGCAGTCGCCGATCAAGGCCGACCCGGAGTGGCGCAAGACCACCTGCCCGAACTGCGGCGGCCCGGCCGAGCGCGAGACCGACACCTTCGACACCTTCATGGAGTCGAGCTGGTATCCGGCCCGCTACACGAGCCCCGGCGCGAACGCCATGGTGGACGAGCGCGCGAACTACTGGATGCCGGTCGACCAGTACATCGGCGGCATCGAACACGCGATCCTGCACCTGCTGTACTTCCGCTTCTATCACAAGCTCATGCGCGACGAGGGCATGGTGCACGGCGACGAGCCGGCCACGAACCTGCTCTGCCAGGGCATGGTGATCGCCGAGACCTACTTCCGCAAGGAAGCCGACGGCTCGGCCACCTGGTTCAACCCCGCGGACGTCGACGTGCAGCGCGACGAACGCGCGCGCATCGTCGGCGCCGTGCTGCGTGCCGACGGCAAACCGGTGGAGATCGGCGGCATCGAGAAGATGGCGAAGTCGAAGAACAACGGCGTGGACCCGCAGTCCATGGTCGAGAAGTACGGCGCGGACACCGTGCGCCTGTTCTCGATGTTCGCCGCGCCGCCGGACCAGTCGCTGGAATGGAACGAGGCGGGCGTGGAGGGCATGGCCCGCTTCCTGCGCCGGCTGTGGCGCGACGTCACCGCCCATGCGGAAGCCGCGCCCGGCGGTACCGGCGACAATCCGGCCGGGGAGGGCGCGCGCAAGGCGCTGCGGCGCCAGCTGCACGAGACCATCCAGAAGGTCGGCGACGACATCGGCCGCCGCCAGTCGTTCAACACGGCCATCGCGGCGCTCATGGAACTGCTGAACGCGCTGGGCAAGTTCGACGATGCCAGCGCCCAGGGCGTGGCCTTGCGCCAGGAGGCCTTCACGGCCATGGTGCAGCTGATCAACCCGTTCACGCCCCACGTGGCGCACGCACTGTGGCAGGTCCTGGGCCATGCCGAGACCCTGGTCGAGGACGCGGGCTGGCCGCAGGTGGACCCGGCGGCGCTGGTCCGCGACTCCCTGACCTATGCCGTGCAGGTGAACGGCAAGCTTCGCGCTACCATCGAGGTGCCGGCGTCGGCCTCGAAGGAAGAGGCCGAGGCGATGGCGCGGGCCGAGCCGAACGTGGCCCGCCTGCTCGAAGGCCAGACCGTGCGCAAGGTGATCGTCGTGCCCGGCAAGATCGTCAACATCGTCGCAGGATAACCATGAGCCCGAACCTCCTTCGTTCGTTCCGCATCGCCGTGCTGCTCTCCGCCGTGGCCGCGCTCTCCGCCTGCGGCTTCCACCTGCGGCAGAGCGCATCGCTGCCGCCGGGAATGAAGAAGATCCACCTCACGGTGTCCGGTGGCGGCAAGCTCGAGCGCGATCTCACCCGGGCGCTGGGGAACTCCGACGTGACGGTGGTGGACGCGCCCGCGCCCGACGCGGCGGAACTGGCGATCACCTCGAACACCTTCCGTACCGACTCGCTCACCGTGAGCGGCACCGCGCGCGTCACCGAATACGCCGTGCGCTACCACGTCGACTTCAACGCGAAGGCGGCCGACGGCACCGTGATCATCCCGACGCAGTCGGTCGACATGTCGCGCGAGTTCAGCTACGACGCGACCAACACCATCGGCACGGCGAGCCAGACCGAGGAGCTTCAGCGCAGCCTGATCGGCGACATGGTCCAGGCGATCCTGTTCCGGCTCCAGGCCGCCGCCGAGCATCCCGCGGTGGCGTCGCCTGCGCCGGTTCCGGCGACCTCGAACTGAGCCCCGGGTAAACCAGCGTGCCCCTCAATCCGGTCCAGTGGCAGAAGCACCTCGCGGGCGACCGCATGGCGCCGGTCTACCTGCTGGCCGGCGAAGAACTGCTGGTGCTCGAGGCCGCCGACGCCGTGCGCGCGATGGCGCGCCGGCTCGGCTACAACGAACGCGACGTGCTCGAGGCCGACAGCCGCTTCGACTGGGACGACCTGGCGCGGGCCTCGGCTGGCCTGTCCCTGTTCGCCACGCAGCGCCTCCTCGACCTGCGTCTGGCCGGTGGCCGCGCGGGCAAGGACGGTGGTCAGGCAATCGCCGCGTTCGTGGCGGATCCGCCACCCGACACTACCTTGCTGATCACCGCCACCGAGTGGAGCAGCAAGCACGAGGCTGCGTGGACGAAGACCGTCGACCAGGGCGGCATCCAGGTACTGTTCCAGGCGCCGCGACCGCACGAATGGTCCAAGTGGGTCGGCACGCGGCTGGCTTCGCGAGGCCTGAAGGCCACGCCCGATGCCGTCGCGATGCTCGCCGAGCGCGTGGAGGGCAACCTGCTCGCCGCCGCCCAGGAAATCGACAAGCTCGTCGTCCTCGCCGGCGACCGGCCGCTCGACGCGGCCACGCTGGAAGGCCTCGTCGCCGACAGCGCACGCTTCGACGCATTCAAACTCACCGATGCCGCGTTCGCGGGCGAGGGCGGGCGCGCGCTGCGCATCCTCGCCGGCCTGCGCGCCGAGGGCGACGAACTGATCGCCCTGATGGGCTGGCTGGTGAATCAGCTGCAGCTGGCGATGCGTCTGGCGAACGCGCGCGACTTTGGCGCGCAGGCGAAGGCGGAGCGCCTGTGGCCGGCGCGCGAACAGCTCTTCCGCAAGGCGCTGCGCCGTGCGCCGCGCGAACACTGGATGGCATGCCTCGCCCGGGCCGCGCGGATCGACCGCATGGCGAAGGGGCGGGAGCAGGGCGATCCCTGGCTCGAAGCGGAGCGGCTGATCGCCGCCATCGCCGAACCGCGCGCCGCGGTCGCCTTCGGATGAGCGACCTGCGTCCGCTCGCCGTCCTCGGCGGCACCTTCGACCCGGTCCATCATGGGCACCTGCGCGCCGCCTGGGAGGCCGCCGAGGCACTGGACGCCGAGGTGCGCATGGTCCCGGCCCGGACGCCGCCGCACCGGCCGCCGCCGGTGGCCGACGCCGCCGGCCGGGTGGCCCTGCTTCGCGCCGCGCTCGCCGGGCAGAACCGGCTCGTCATCGACACCCGGGAGCTGGACCGCGACGGCCCCTCGTACACCGTGGACACACTGGCCTCCCTGCGCGCCGACATCGGCCCGGCCCGGCCCCTGGTGCTGCTCGTCGGCGCCGACGCCTTCGCGGGGCTGGCCTCCTGGCATCTCTGGCAGGAGCTGTTCGCGTTCGCGCACATCGGCGTGCTCACCCGTCCGGGCGGCGCGCAGGAGCCCACCGGCCCGCTCGCCGGCTTCGTGGCCGGGCGCCGGGCCGCCCGCGTACACGGCCCGGCGGGCAGCGTCGTGGACATCGCCATCACGCCGCTGGACATCGCCGCCACGGCGATCCGCGAATCCTTCGCGGCCGGCAACGAGCCCCGCTTCCTGCTGCCCTCGGCCTGTTTCGAAGATGAAGCCCTGCTGGCGCCCTACCGCGCCCTGGGCCACTAACCGAGCCCTTGTCCGGAGCCGCTAAGCGACGAGCGGTCTGGCCGGAACTGTAGGAGCCGCTATAGCGGCGAGGAGCCAACGAAGCGATGAAGCCGCGAGGCAGGTTCCCTCGCCGCTATAGCGGCTCCTACAAGAAGGCATCGCGTGAATATACCTGCCAGGACATTTGACGCCGCCGGAACGCTCGGGCGTTATACTGCCGCCAACCCCGGCATCCCGCCGTACGAGGTTTCCGCATCTTGAGTTCGACCGCATCCCGCAAGGCAAAATCCGCCGCCAGCAACGAGCATCTGCGCCAGCGCGTGGTGGCCGCCCTCGAAGACCTCAAGGCCAAGGACGTTCGCGAAATCGACGTTCGCGGCAAGACCTCCATCGCGGATACCCTCTTCATCGCCTCGGGTACCTCGGCCCGCCACGTGAAATCCATCGCCGACGAAGTCATCAAGTTCGCGAAGGAAGCGGGCGTGATGCCGCTCGGCGTCGAAGGACAGACCGAAGCCGAATGGGTGCTCGTCGACCTCGGCGACATCATCGTCCACGTGATGATGCCGCGCATCCGCGAGTTCTATGGCCTGGAACGCCTGTGGACCGTGGGCGACGACGGCGCCGAAGCCGCAAACGACTGAGCCCGTCGTGCGGGCTCGCCTCATCGCCGTCGGCGAACGCATGCCGTCCTGGGTGGCCGAAGGCTTTGCGGAATACCGCAAGAGGCTGTCCCACGAGTTGCCCCTCGAACTGATCGAGATCAAGCCCGGCACGCGCGGCAAGGGCCGCGACGACGCGAAGGCGATCCTCGACGAAGGCGCCGCGATCCTGGCCGCCATGCCGCGCGACACCCACGTCGTGGCGCTGGACGGACGCGGCAAGGCCTGGTCCAGCGAGGACCTGGGCCAGCAGCTCGAGCAATGGCGCATGAGCGGCCGCGATATCGCTTTCCTCATCGGCGGGCCCGACGGGCATGCGCCCGACGTGCTGGCCCGCGCCGACCAGCGCTGGTCGCTCGGGCCGCTGACGTTGCCGCACATGCTGGTCCGCCTCGTGCTGGCCGAACAGCTCTACCGCGCCACGACACTCCTGTCCGGGCACCCCTATCACCGTGCCTGAAGGACCGCTCGCCGTGCTGTACCTCGCCTCTCGATCGCCGCGCCGTCGCGAACTCCTCGACCAGCTCGGCGAGCCCCACCGCACGCTGGACATCGACGTGGAGGAGGCGCGGGATCCGGCCGAATCGCCGGACGATTACGTCTCGCGGGTGGCCCTGGACAAGGCACGCGCCGGTTTCGCCCTCGTGAGGGGGGAGGCGGGCGCCCGCGTGCTGGGCGCCGATACCGAGGTGGTGCTGGACGACGAAGTGTTCGGCAAACCCCGCGACGCCGCCGCCGCGGCCGCCATGCTGCGCCGCCTCGAAGGCCGCGAGCACCGGGTCGTTTCCGCCGTATGGCTGGTCCGGGCCGGGGACGAGCGTTGCGCCATGTCCGTTTCCACGGTGCGCTTCGCCACGCTGTCCGACGCCGATATCGCCGCCTACGTGGCCACCGGGGAATACGTGGGCAAGGCGGGCGCCTATGCCATCCAGGGGCGCGCCGGGGCCTTCGTGGCGCACCTTTCCGGCAGTTATTCGGGCGTGATGGGGCTACCCCTGTTCGAAACCTCCCGGCTCCTGCGCGATCAGTGACATGGCGTCGATGCACGGGCTATAAAGCATGACGACCGAAGGAAAAGGCAGCGCGGTGAGCGAGGAAATCCTGATCAATGTCACGCCGCGTGAGACACGCGTGGCGATCGTCGAAAACGGCATGCTGCAGGAAGTCCACGTGGAGCGCGCCCAGAAGCGCGGCTACGTGGGCAACGTGTACAAGGGCCGCGTCCAGCGCGTCATGCCCGGTATGCAGGCGGTGTTCGTGGAGATAGGGCTGGAGCGCGCCGCGTTCCTGCACGCTTCCGACATCGTGCGCCCGTCGTTGCCGCCGACCGACGCCCCCGCCGAGGGGAAGGGCAACGGCCACGGGCCCGTCCCGTCGATTTCCGAACTGGTGCACGAGGGCCAGGAAATCGTCGTGCAGGTGGTGAAGGACCCCATCGGCAGCAAGGGCGCGCGCCTTTCGACGCACCTGTCCATTCCCTCCCGCTACCTCGTGCTCCTGCCGCACTCGCGCACGCTGGGCGTGTCGGTGCGCATCGAGGACGAGGCCGAGCGCCAGCGCCTCAAGGACATCATCCTTCCGCTGATCGGCGAGAACCACCTGGGCTACATCGTCCGCACGAACGCGGAAGGCCAGTCGGAAGAATCCCTGGCCTTCGACGTGACCTACCTCGGCAAGGTTTGGCGCGTGGTGCAGGAGAACATCCAGAAGGCGAAGGTGGGCGAGCGCGTGTACGAGGAACTCTCGCTGCCGCTGCGCTCCTTGCGCGATTCGCTCAACGACGGGATCGAGAAGGTGCGCGTGGACTCGCGCGAGACCTTCGAGAAAACCGCCCGGTTCGTGCAGAAGTTCATGCCGGTGCTTTCCGACCGCATCGAGCATTACTCGGGCGAGCGACCGATCTTCGACCTCTACGGCGTGGAAGACGAGATCCAGCGCGCGCTGCGCAAGGAGGTGCCGCTGAAGTCGGGCGGTTACCTCATCGTCGACCAGACCGAGGCGATGACCACCATCGACGTCAACACGGGCGGTTACCTCGGCACCCGCAACCTCGAGGAAACCGTGTACCGCACGAACCTCGAGGCCGCACAGGCGGCGGCGCGCCAGCTGCGCCTGCGCAACCTCGGCGGCATCGTCATCATCGACTTCATCGACATGACCGACGACGAACACAAGCGCCAGGTGCTGCGCATGCTCGAGAAAGGCCTGTCGAAGGATCACGCGAAGACCACCGTGTACCCGATGTCGGCACTGGGCCTGGTGGAAATGACCCGCAAGCGCACCACCGAAAGCCTGGAGCGCCAGCTCTGCGAACCCTGCCCCGCATGCAGCGGGCGCGGTACGTTGAAGACGGCCGAGACGGTGATCTACGAGATCTTCCGCGAGATCACCCGCGCGGTGCGCCAGTTCAACGCGCAGAAGCTGCTGGTGATGGCCAGCCCCAAGGTGGTCGGTCGCATCCTCGAGGAAGAATCGGCGGCGGTGGCCGAGCTGGAGGAATTCATCGCCAAGAGCATCCGCTTCCAGGCGGAGGAGCACTACTCGCAGGAACAGTTCGATGTCGTCCTGCTCTGAACTGGCCTGCCGGTGAATCCGAACTGGCGCCATCGCGCGCGACGCCTGCGGTTCGTCTTGTTGGGACTGGTCGCGGGCGTGCTGGTCGCGCTCGCGATCGTCATGGCGCTCGGCCAGCTGCTGCTGCCGCTGGCGGCGCGCTATCCGGAGCGCGTGGCCACGCTGCTCGGCGAGCAGTTGCATCGTCCCGTGCGCTTCGCCTCGCTGGAGGGTTTCTGGCGGCCGTCCGGCCCGCTGTTCGTCATGCGCGACGTCACCATCGCGCCGGCCGAGGGCGGCGAGCCGCTGCACCTGCCGCAGGCGGCGGTGAAACTCGATTTCGGCGCCTTCGTCCTGCCGTCGCGCCATCTCATCAACCTGCGCCTGCAAGACCTCCGCCTCGGCCTGCGCCGCGCGGTCGACGGGCGCTGGAGCATCGACGGTTTCGGCGCCGGCGGCGGCACGCAGAAAGTATCGCTGGGCAATCTCTCCGCCGACCTGTGGCTCGGCAACCTGCGCCTCGACATCGCCGACGAAACCACGCGGCGGCATTACGGACTGGTCGCCGACCAGTTGCAGATCAGCCTGCGCGGCCATGCGATCCGCTTCGGCGGCAGCCTGCGCCGCGAGAATGCTTCCGGGCGGCTCACCGCGGCCGGGCGCTTCGCCGAGGACGGTTCGAGCGGGCGCATCTACGTCAGGGGCGTCGATGTCGACTTCGCGGGACTGACCGGCGATTTCGACATCGACGGCTATGCGCTCGCCGGCGGCAAGGGCGGTTTCGAAAGCTGGCTGGACTGGCGCGACGCCCACGTGGTGCGTGCCACATGGCGCGTGGATCTCGACCATCTCGCCGTGCGCGGGCCCGCGCGCACGGTGCGCACCGCCGGGCTGCACGGCATCGTCGACATTCATCGCACCACGGACGGCACAAGGGTCGACTGGGCGGGACACGACGGCAGCGATCTCGCGCTCGTCCTCCGGCACGAGGGCGCACGGAGCGACGGCACGCTGGTGGGGCGCAGGCTGGACCTCGCCCCATTGCTGCCGTGGGCAGGCGTCCTGCCGCAGGTCTCGCCGTCGCTGGCCCGCTGGCTGGGCGACGGCCACCCGCGCGGACGTTTCGACCACCTGCGCGCCGACTGGAATTCGGTATCGGGCCTGAGCTTCGCGCATGCGGCGTTTTCCGGGTTGGGCATCGATGCGAGCGGAAGCCTGCCCGGCATCTCCTCGCTGAAGGGTGAAGTGTTCGGGGACGGCGAAGCGCTGGCGCTCAGTCTTCCCGACCAGGCGACCACGATCGACGCCACCGGCATCTTCCGCAAACCGTTCGCGATGTCCTCGCTCGGCGGCGACGTCGCGGTCTACAAGGACGACGGCGACTGGCACGTCGGCGTGGATCCGCTCGACTTCCGCGGCGAAGGCTACAGCGGCCAGGCACGCGGCGAACTGGTGCTGCCCGCGGCGGACACCGGTCCCTTCATGGACATGTACGTGGCGCTGGGCGAGGGCGAGGTACCCGCCGCGAAACTGTTCTGGCCCGTCCATTCGATGTCCGAGGCCGCGCAGAACTGGCTCAACCGCGGTCTTGTCGCCGGGCGTATCGCGGGCGGTTCCGCGCTGATCCGCGGCAACCTCCGCGAGTTCCCGTTCCGGAACCAGGAAGGCCGGTTCGAGGGGCGCGCGGTCATCGAGGACACCGTGCTCGACTATGGCGTCGGCTGGCCGCGTGCCGAAGGCGTCTCTGCGGTGGCGAGCTTCATCGGCAACGGCATGTACGTGGAGGCCAGTGCCGGAAACTCGCTGGGCAACGCGGTGAGCACCGCCACGGCGGCCATCCCCGATTTCTCCGACGGTGTGCTCGACCTCAAGGTCAGCGGCGCGGGCACCGGCGGCAGTTACCTCGATTTCATCAAGAACAGCCCCATCGCCAGCCACAGCCGCGACGCACTGGACAAGATGAAGCTTGGCGGTACCGGCGAGTTCGGTTTCAACCTGCTTATGCCGTTGAAGAGCGCGAAGGACTTCACGCTGCAAGGCAAGGCGACGATCAGGGATGCCGACCTCGTCGCCGACGCGTGGAAGCTGCGCCTGGACAAGATCACGGGACCGATGACTTTCGACGGCGCCGGGTTTAGCGCCAAGGGCCTGAAGACATCGTTCCATGGCCAGCCCGCGCAGCTCGACCTCGCCATCGCCGGTGCCACCGGCGATCCGGCAAAGATCCTCGACGCCTCGCTCACCGGCGCCTTCACCGTGGACGAGATGGTGGGCGACTTCGAAAACCTGAAGTGGCTGGCCGACATCGCGAAGGGTCGTGGCCAGTTCCGCGTCGGCTTCGACCTGCGCAAGACCGGGCAGGGCGACGCCACCGCACAGACCTTGCGCGTGGATTCGGATCTGAGCGGCGTGGAACTGGCCATGCCCACGCCGGTGAAGAAACCCGCGAACGTGTCCACGCCGCTTTCCGTGAGCGTCGGCCTGCCCGTCGACGGCGCGCGGCTGGACATCGCACTCGGCGACATCGTGCGCGGCCGCCTGCGTCTCCCGACCGACAGCCAGCCGATCGCCGCCGCGTTCAACCTGGGCGGCACCGTGCCGGCGACGCTGCCCGCGCAGGGCTACCTCATTGGCGGCCACGCGTCGAAACTCGACGCATCGGGCTGGGTGCAGTACGTCGTGGGCCTCTCCACGGGCCAGTCCGGTCCGGGACTTTCCGCCCTGGACGTCACGACCGACGATGCCGAGGTTTTCGGCCAGCACTTCAAGAACATGCACCTGGTGGCGAAGCCGGGTCCGCAGGAACTCTCTCTGCGTGTCGACGGCGATGGCATGGCCGGCCAGCTGACCGTGCCCAACGAAGAACTCCGGCGCCGGGGCATCACCGCGCGCATGGAGCGCCTCTGGTGGCCGGCGGCCGACGATGCGGCCACCGCGGCGAAGAAGGGCAAGGCCGCCGCCGGCGCCGCCGCGACGACCGCCGCCACCGTGGCGAAGGCGGAAGAGGCGAAGACCCATCAAGCCGCGGCGGCGAACCCGCCGGACGCGAACGAAGCGGGCGTGGCGCCTTCGAGCCTGCCGCCGCTGCACCTCCACGTGAGCGATATGCGCCTGGGCAATGCGCGGCTGGGCGAAGCCCGCCTCGAGACCTGGCCCACCGACGAGGGCATGCACATCGACCAGTTGCGCGCGCAGTCGAAGAACGTGCAGATCACCGCGTCGGGCGACTGGAACGGCGACGAGAAGCGCAGCCGCACGCACCTGGCCATCGACTTCAATTCCGAGGACGTCGCACGCATGTTCGACGCCCTCGGTTTCGCCGGCATCCTCCAGGGCGGACGCACTTCGGCCCGATTGGATGCCACCTGGCCCGGCGGTCCTTCCGCGCTCGCGCTCGCCAACATGGACGGTACGCTGAAGGTCGATCTTGCCAACGGCCGCATCCTCGAGGTCCAGCCCGGCGTCGGCCGTCTCTTCGGCCTCGTCTCCGTCACCGAGCTGCCGCGCCGCCTTTCGCTGGATTTCGGCGACGTGCTGGGCAAGGGCTTCGGCTTCGACTCGATCAAGGGCGATTTCCGCTTCGCCGGCGGCAACGCCACCACGCAGAACCTGAAGATCCGTGCCCCGGCGGCGGAGATCACGATCACCGGCCGCGCGGGCCTCAAGGCGCGCGACTACGACCAGGAAGTGCTGATCGTGCCGCACGTCGGCAACAGTCTTCCGGTGGTGGGCGCGCTGGCCGGTGGCCCGGTGGGCGCGGCGGCGGGCCTGGCGGTGCAGGGCATCCTGGGCAAGGGCCTGAACCAGGCCGCCCGCAAGCGCTACCACGTGACCGGCAGCTGGGATAAACCCGTCTTCACCCCCATCGACAAGGGCCAGCCGTCCACCGCGTCCCCGACGCCATAGCTGTAGATAGGGTTTAAGCTAGACCGTCATGGCCCCAGATCAGGGGCTTCATCGTTCCCTTTACCGGCTGCCCCATGGATTCCCTGATCTCCCTCGCCGAACGCCGTCTCCTCACCCCCGGAGGCCTCGCCGCCAACGACCTCGATCGCGTGTTCTCCCAGTTGATGGGACCGTCGATCGACGCGGCGGACCTCTATTTCCAGCATTCGCGCAGCGAGTCGTGGGTGCTGGAAGAGGGCATCGTGAAGGACGGCAGCCACTCGATCGAGCAGGGCGTCGGCGTGCGCGCCATCTCCGGCGAAAAGACCGGCTTTTCCTATTCCGACGAAATCGTGTTGCCGCAGCTGCTCGAGGCCTCGCGCGCCGCGCGCGCGATCGCGCAGGGCGGCGCGGGCGCGGGCAAGCCGCTGGCGATCGCAACGGGTCGCGGCCTGTATCCCGCCATCGATCCGGTGGAAAGCCTGCCGAACGAAGACAAGATCGCGCTGCTGCGCGAGGTGGACGCCTACGCGCGCTCCCGCGATCCGCGGGTGAAGCAGGTGGTCGTGAGCCTCGCCGCCACGATGGACACCATCCTTGTCGCCGGTTCCGATGGCACGCTGGCCGCCGACGTCCGTCCGCTCGTGCGCCTCAACGTGCAGGTGATCGCCGAGCAGAACGGTCGCCGCGAACAGGGACACGCCGGCGGCGGCGGCCGTTACGGTTATCGCGAGCTGATCGACAACGGCCGCGCGCACGCCTTCGCCGCGGAAGCGGTGCGCCAGGCGCTGGTGAACCTCGAGGCGGTCGATGCGCCGGCTGGCAGCATGAGCGTCGTGCTCGGTCCCGGCTGGCCGGGCATCCTGCTGCACGAGGCGATCGGCCATGGCCTGGAAGGCGACTTCAACCGCAAGGGCAGTTCCGCCTTCGCGGGCCGCATCGGCCAGCGCGTGGCGGCCGAAGGCGTCACCGTCGTCGACGACGGCACGCTGCCGGGCCGCCGCGGCTCGCTGAGCATCGACGACGAGGGCACGCCGACGGAGTGCACCACGCTGATCGAGAACGGCATCCTTAAGGGCTACATGCAGGACAAGCTCAACGCGCGCCTGATGGGCGTGAAGTCGACGGGCAACGGTCGCCGCGAGTCCTTCGCGCAGCTGCCGATGCCGCGCATGACGAACACGTACATGCTGGCGGGTAACCGCGAGCCGGAAGAGATCGTCCGCTCGGTGAAGCGGGGTCTCTACGCGGTGAACTTCGGCGGCGGCCAGGTCGACATCACGAACGGCAAGTTCGTGTTCTCGGCGAGCGAGGCCTACCTGATCGAGGACGGCAAGATCACGCGTCCGGTGAAGGGCGCCACGCTGGTGGGTTCCGGTCCCGACGTGCTGACCCGTGTCTCGATGATCGGCAACGATCTCGCCCTCGACGAAGGCGTAGGCGTCTGCGGCAAGGATGGCCAGAGCGTCCCGGTAGGCGTAGGCCAGCCGACGCTTCGCGTAGACGGCATGACGGTGGGCGGCACCGCCGCATAACCCCGTTTCAGCGCTACCCGTGACCCCGGCGCACGCCGGGTCACGGCCCCTCTACTACTCCCCTAGTTGACTTCCGTTCCCCGGCCGGGTAATTACTATGTTCATAGTAGATGCGGACCCGGAACATGCCTATCTCACTGACCGATCGCGAAGCCGACGTCATGCAGGTGCTTTGGGACCAGGGGCCATGCCTGGTCGCCGAGGTTCGCGAGCACCTGAGCGACAAGCTGGCTTACACCACGGTGCTGACGGTACTGCGCGTTCTCGAGAGCAAAGGTTACGTAGGGCACCAGGAAGAGGGCCGGGGGCATCGCTATTTCGCCAGCGTGAAGCAGAAGGCGGCGCGACGGAACGCGATCCAGCACCTGACGGACAAGCTGTTCAAGGGTTCGGCGGAGCTGCTTTTTTCGCACATGGTGGCTGAGCAGAAGCTCAGCCCCGAGCAGATCGAGCGCATGCGGCGACTGCTGGCCGAACGCTCCGGCGAGGACGAGCCCCGATGATTGCCTGGATGCTTTATGCCGTGCTGGTCGCCCTTGCATTGACCGCGGCTGCATTCATGGCCGAACGGGCCGCCAAGGGTCGTGGAGCGCCGACGAGATGGCCATGGGTCGCGTCCATGCTCGGATCCTTGGCGGTGCCCATCCTCGCAGCCTGCGCATCGATACGGCTTCCCGATAGCCTTGCCGGGGGCAACGCCGCGGCGTCGCTGGTGCTGAGCGGCGCGACGTCGATTCGAACGCCCCTGACGCAGATCCATCTCGACGATGTGCCGGTGTATGGGGTGTCCGTCAGCGCCGATGCCGTCGCCGTTGTCCTGTGGGTGTCCGCATCGGCACTCATGATGGTGACGCTCTCGCTGGGCGCGGTCTGGGTGTTGCGACGCAAACGCGGCTGGCGCCAGGAGACCTTGTACGGCGAACAGGTTTGCATCGCACCCCATACGGGTCCAGCCGTCGTCGGCTTGATCCGTCCGCAAATCGTCGTGCCCGAGTGGCTTCTCCAGATGAGCCGGGAGCAACAGGGATATGCGCTGGCCCACGAGCGCTCCCACCTGGACGCCCGCGACCCTTCTGTCATCGGCGTCGCGTTGGGCCTGCTGGCGCTGATGCCGTGGAACGTGTTGCTGTGGTGGCAGTTTCACCGACTGCGCCGCGCCATCGAGATGGACTGCGATGCCCGGGTTCTTCAGTGTGGATGCGATGTTTCCGCTTACTGCGAAACGCTGCTCTACGTCGGCCAGAAGAAGTCGTCGCATATCCCCCTGCTGCCGGCGATGAGCGATTCCGTCTCGTTTCTTGAACTCCGCATCCGGCAGATGCTGCGCAAGCCCGGCAAGTGGGTCCGGGCATCCACCGTGCTGTTCCTATGCCTTTCGATCGGCATGGCGGTGGTCGCGGCGCAGGTCGCTCCGCCCGCTGCGATCCGCCCAGGCATGCGATCTTCGGTGACGCCAGGCCCCGAGGCGTTGGATCGCTACACCGGTTTCTTCCAGATCAGCCCCATTTCGCTCATCGAGGTGACACGGGCCGACGGGAGCCTTTCCGTCAGCATCAGCGGACAGATGGCCGCACCCAGGCCCTTCCACCTCGTTCTCGTCGGTAATGATCGATTCGCGGTACAAGGCAACGATGCCCTGGCCGTCCGTTTCGTGACGGATGCCTCCGGGCGCGCCGTGCGCCTGGTCGCTACCCAGGCGGGACGCGTCGTGCTCGATCGGCCCCGCATCGACGAGGCGACCGCGCAGCGGATCAAGAATGCGCTCGCCGTCCGCATCAAGGCGCAGAAGCCTTTTCCCGGCAGCGAAAAGGCGCTGCGCCTGTTTCTCAGCGATCCCGACAGCGGTGCCGGCATGAGTCCCGAACTCGCCTGGCAACGCCAGCAGCAAAAAGCCGCGCGTGAAGACTATCTTGCCCGTATCGGGCCGGTTCAGTCCTACGCGTTCACCGGGGTGAACGCATTCGGCTCGGATACCTACCTCGTCAAGCGCAGGAATGGCGAGGAAACGATCATGCTGGTGGTGGATGCAGATGGCACCCTGGCGAACGCCGTGCGGTACTCGCCCATGGCCTCGCCGCCTGACGTCTGATGCCCGGCCACACCGTGTACCCGCCGGCGACCCCCTGGGCCGCACGGGCAGCCCTGCGCCCCCGTTCCGACCATCGGAGTGATGAAATGACCTCTACAGCAATGCGCAACGCAACCGGACGCTGCATGGCCGCGATCATGTGCGTCGTCCTCGCTTCCTGGCCGGCCCATGCCGCAAAGCCCGGCCCGGGCGCCTATACCGGCACGTTGCACAATGCCCTCTACCGTATCGACGTCCCTGCCGACTGGAACGGCGACCTTGTCATGCTCATGCATGGCTATCAGCCCGTGGGGGCCCCCGTCTCGACGCCGATGGCTGCCGCGGATGCGACTCCCGTGTTCCTCGAGAAAGGATTCGCGGTCGCCCAGAGCCAATATGCATCGCAAGGCTGGGCGGTGAGCGACGCGATTGCCGACACCGAGAGACTCCGCCAGTACTTTGTCCGAACGTATGTCCAGCCAGCGCATACCTATATCTATGGGTTTTCGCTGGGAGGGCTGGAAGTCGCCGCAAGCATCGAACGTTATCCCCATGCGTATACGGGCGCGATGATCACTTGCGGGATGACAGTGTCCACTCCGGACATGCTGGCCCGGGGCGTGGTGACACCCCTGCTGGCGTTCGATGCGTTGATCCCGGGTGTCATCCCCGATCTGGCCGCGCCCGATGCCCCGCCGGCGATTCAATTCGAGGCCATCGCCAAGGCGGTCGAAAAGCATCCTGGGGAGGCCGCCGTGCTGGCAAGGCGCCTCGAGGAGAAGCCGGAAACGCTGCCGACGCTGGCGCTGTATTACATGGTGCTCCGCGAATTCGAAAAGCGTGCGGGCGGCATGCCTGTCGACAATCGAAAAGCCGTGTACGAAGGCTTCGGCGACGATGCCGCGTTCAATCGCAGCGTGCGTCGCTACGACGCCTCACCGGCGGCGGTGGCCTATGCCAGGCGAAACGTCACCCTGACGGGCCATATCGAAGTCCCGCTCGTGATGCAGTGGAATGCGTTCGACGAAACCATCCCCTCACGCTTCCATGCGGTGTACCCGGAGCAGATCAAGCGGGCGGGAAGCGCGCGGTGGCTTACCGTGCTCGATCCCGTGGGCGAGGGCCATTGCAACTTTACCGACGAGCAGACGTCTGCGGCGTTCGACACCCTGCTGCGAAAGGCCAGCGCCAACTAACCGCAACGGCCCCGGCACCTCTCCGATCACCGAAGTACGGCGAGGGGTGGGCAAAGCCGGTGCCGCCACACCTTTTGTAGGAGCCGCTGACGTTGTTTCCCTGTTTGCAACGATCCTTAGATCGTCGCAATTTTGACGGGTGACGTGGAATGCGCGCGGAAGGCGCGATGCCGTAGTGACGCTTTTTATGTCCTCGATCGTCTTGCCCAAACCTATCCCTTCGTGTGCATCGATCCTCAAACCGGAAGCACATCACGGAATGCGAACGTGCGGTATGAATTTTCGGCTTCGTTCCCCGAATTGGTATTGTGAGTGTCATCCAGCAAGGGGATGATCCGCGGCGACGGCGTATGGACGGCTGAACCCGGGAGGCCTGCAGGGGCTCGTACAGACCGGCACCAGGGCGAACAGTCCACTCATCGCGTAACGACGGAAAGCCGACGCATCGAGCGTCGGCTCTGCGTGCGTGCGCGTTCGATAAACCGGCCGTCTTCCGTACGTTGCCCAGACAGGGGATCCAGACCCAATGAAGCGACATCCCGCATCACCACGGAGTACGCCCAGGTTGGGCAGGCTGACCGGCCTGCTTGCCCTGGCGTTCCTCGGCGTGACCGCGACGGCCCAGGCCGTCACGCTCGCGCAATCGGATCGCCAGGACATCAACCTCGGCGCACAGCCGTGGAAATACACCAAGCAATCCATCGTCAACCCGAACGATCCGGTGGTCTACGCGCCGGTGCCGAGCGGCGACGCCGGGGCGGCTGTCAATTTCGACGACAGCGCCTGGCTCACCGTCGGCCTGCCGCACGCGGCCAATGACTTCACTACCTTCATCAACCAGGAGTCCGGCGGCGGCCAGGGCAGCCTGGATGGCGAAACCAGCTGGTATCGCACCAGACTCGCCGATTCCGCGTCGTATCGCGGCAAGAAGGTGATGGTGGAGTTCGAAGGCGCGCACACGGGCGACCGTGTCTATGTCAACGGCACGTTCATCCGCGGTACGGGCGTGTTGAACCAGCCGGGCCAGCCCGACTATGAAGCCACCCACGTGATCGGCTTCCTGCCGCACATCGTGGACCTCACCCCCTACCTCAAATTCGACGGCACCGACGTGCTGGCCGTGAAGGTAAGCCGCAGCGGCGGCGGGTTCTTCGAGGATCCGGGCTTCTCCGGCTCCTTCCGTTTCGGCCAGGCCGAGGCGGGCATCTTCCGTCCGGTGAAGCTGCACGTGACCAACCTCGTGCACATTCCGGAGAACGTGTACGCCGGCCAGAACACCTGGGGTACCTACGTCGGCACGCAGTCGATCAGCGCCGACCACAGCCAGGCGACGATCCGCGTCGAGACCAACGTGGTCAACGAGACCGACGCGCCGCAGAACGTGACGCTGGTGACGGAGATCGTGGACGCGAACGGTAACAAGGTCGCTTCGGAGCAGCGGCAGGCCACGCTCGCACCGCACGTCGTTCCGCACGACGAGACGCCCGTGTTCGACGAAACGCTGACGGTGAACAACCCGACGCTCTGGTATCCGAACAACAGCCTGGACGGCAAGCCGTACCTGTACAAGGTCTTCCATACCGTCAGCATCGACGGCGTGGTGGTGGATGCGAAGCAGAGCACGCTCGGCATCCGCACGATCACCTGGGACAAGGATTTCCCGTACGTCAACGGCAAGAAGCAGTACATGTGGGGCGGTTCCGGCCGCTACGATTACCCGGGTCTTGGTTCGTCCGTCCCCGAGGAACAGCAGTGGCGCGATCTGAAGCAGATGGCCTCCTACGGCGGCAACCTGTGGCGGCCCGGTCACTCGCCCTCCAGTCCGGAATTCGTGGAGGCGGCCGACGCGCTTGGCGTATTCATCGTGCAGCCCAGCGGCGACGGCGAGAACGGCTTCGCGAACGCCTGTACGGCAGGCGACCAGGCCTGCGCGGACATGTGGACGATCAAGCGCGAGGTCCATCGCGACATCGTGATCCGCGACCGCAGCCATCCGTCCATCCTGGCCTGGGAGCACGACAACGGCGCGATGAACACGGCCTTCGCGCAGGAACTGCGTGCCATGGCCCGAAGCTGGGACAATATCGCTCCCCGCGCCGCGGCCGACCGCACGCCGAATGCCGCCAACGGTGACATCCTGAGCTGTTCGAAGGCGGGTTGCGAAACCTACCTGCACTCCACCGAGTACCCGAACAAGCCCGCCTGGGGCGCGGAGTACTGGGGTCCGGGCGGAACGCGCGAAGCGTACGACTACGAGCTGGCCTTCGCGCTCAACTACCTCGTGCCGTACTCGCAGGCCCGCAAGGCCGGCACCTTCGGCATGGCGCAGTGGTACTTCGCCGATACCCCGGGAGAAACCATCGAGCTGGTGGACGGCCTGGAGGACGCCACGCACTGGACGTACCAGCGCAATCCGGACGGGAGCATCGCGACGCATCCTGACGGCACGCCGATCAAGGGTTTCCGCCACAACGCGCGCGGCAACAACGCGTCGATGACCGATGCGAACCGTTTCCCACGCATGCTGGCCTACATCTACGAATCGGTGTGGGTGCCTTACGACCTGCGTCCGGTGGTGAAGCTGGCGCATACCTGGAACCGCGGCAACGCCGACGGCACGCCTGCGGACATCCAGGTGAACGCTTTCAGCAACTGCCCGAAGGTTCGCCTGCTGGTGAACGGCGTGCAGCAGGGTACCGACCAGGTGCCGAATCCCTGGGACACGATCGACGAAGCTTCTTACGGCCTGGAAAACGGCCCGACGGACGAGCTGACCGGCAAGATCGTGGGCGCCGACAAGGCGCAGAAGACCACGAAGCTCCCGGGCCAGGTGCATTGGAACGTGACGTGGCAGTCGGGCAAGGCGGTGGCGCAATGCCTCGATAACCTGGGTAACGTGCGCACCGACGACAACGGGGCGAACGTGGAGGACACGCTGACCACGGCCGGTCCGGCCCACCACATCGAACTCGAGGTGGTGAACACGACCGATCCGATCGTCAAGCCGGACGGCACGCGCTTCCAGATCACCGCGAACGGCTCGGACGCCGCCTTCATCGTGGCCAGGGTCGTCGACGCCAACGGCGTGCTCGTGCCGGACGCCAAGCAGAAGGTCGACTTCGAAGTCGACAGCGGCGCTTCGCTGGTCAGCTTCAATGGCGGTACGCAGCAATACGTCGATTACAGCGCCGGCGAAATCCCGGACCAGAACGGCGGCATCGCCGAACCGATGCACTACTACCACTCGCCGGGCTCGCATGAGCTTCAGTTCGAGGGCGGTCTGCAGAAGATCGCGCTGCGCACGAAGTTCGCGACGGGTACGGTGACGGTGAGCGCGTCGGCACCGGGCCTGTTGACGGGCCATACCTCGTTCACGATCGCGCAGGTGCCAAAGGCGCCTTCCCCTTCCGGCGAGCCAGCGGTCAATGCCGATCCCATCGACGACAGCGTAACCGTCGGGGATGCCGGCCACTTCTCCGTCACGGCTTCCGGCGCGCTGCCGCTGAGCTTCACCTGGATGAAGAACGGTGTGGAGATCCCGGGTGCCACCGGGGCGAGCTACACCACGCCCGCGACCACGCTGGCCGACAACAACGCGAAGTACAGCGTGGTGGTCCACGGCCAGGGTCCTGATGCACCGTCGGCTCCCGCGACGCTGCACGTGTTCCCGTTCAGCCAGGTGACGATCGGCACGCAGCCGGTCGCGCAGAACGTCGACGAGGGGCAGACCGCCCACTTCGCCGTCGTGGCGTCCGGTTCGCCGAAGGTGAAGTACCAGTGGATGAAGGACGGCGTGCCCATCCCGAACGCCACCGCGCCCACCTACGACACGCCGATCCTCACCCAGGCCGACAATGGCAGGAAGTACCGGGTGTTCATCAGCAACTCCGGCAGCCAGCAGAGCTCCGACGAGGTGCTGCTCACGGTCAACGCCGCGCGTCCGCCGGTGTTCACCGCCGCGCTGGCCGACGTTCGAGCGAATCCGGGCCAGCCGGCGACGTTCGACGTGTCCACGCTCGTGGCCGGCACCTCGCCGTTCCACTACAAGTGGTCGCACGATGGCCAGCCGGTCGGCGACGACCAGCCGACGTTCACCATCCCGTCGGTGCAGCAGGCCGATGTCGGCAGCTACAGCGTCACGGTGACCAACATCACGGGCGATGCGGCCGCCGTCACGGCCACGGCCAAGCTCACGCTTGCTCCCCCGGGCGCTAACCTGGCCCGACAGAAGCAGACGCTGTCCAGCGCAGTCGAAAACCCGCAGGGTACCGCGGCGTGGCAGGCTGTCGACGGTGACGAAACCACTCGTTGGGGTTCGAAGATCGGCGACGACAATGCGTTCGTCACGGTGGACCTCGGCTCGTCGCGAACCTTCAACCGTGTCGTCCTGAAGTGGGAGAATGCCCACGCCGCCGAGTACAAGATCCAGTACTCGGACAGCCCCGACTCGGGCTTTCAGGACGCGTACCACGCCGAGACCAGCAACGGCGGCACCGAGGACTTCACCTTCGACCATCCGGTGACCGGCCGTTACGTGCGCATGCAGGGCATCAAGCGTGCGACCGACTACGGTTATTCGCTCTATGAGTTCGAGGTGTATGACTCGGCCGGTTGCTGCGCGGTCACGGATCGTTACACGACCGTCACCGGCTCCACGCTCGTGACCGACACCCTGAGCGGCCTGCAATGGGATCGTACCCAGCGCGGCTTCAGCGACCAGGGCGCCCAGTTCACCCAGTCGAAGGCGATCGCCGAATGCGCGAAGGACGGCATGCGCCTCCCGACCGTCGACGAAGCCCTGGCCATCAGCGGTCAGAACTATTCGACGGCGGCGTTCCCGGGTGCATGGACCACCTGGACCGAGGGTCAGGACCCGACCGACAACCAGTTCGCCTTCCAGGTGAACTCGCTCGGCCTGAAGACCCGCGAGGTGGCGGAGAACAATCCGGGCCACGTGCTGTGTGTGAAGGGTACGAAGGCGATCGCTCCGCTGATCACCGCGCAGCCCACCAGCCAGAAGGCGGGCGTAGGCCGTTCCGCCCACTTCACCGTGGAGGCGACGGGCGTCGGTCCGCTCAGCTACAACTGGTACGACGTGACCAAGGACGCCGACGGTGGCGATGTCGAGTCGTTCCTGTCCAGCACCGCGGACGGCACCTATGCCACGCCGGCCCTCGTCGCGGCGAACAACGGTGCGCGCCTGCGCGTGAAGGCGATCAGTGCCCAGGGGCTTTCGACGACCAGCGACGACGTCATGCTGGCGGTCGACAACTCCACCGACGGCTTCGACCCCGTCTTCGGCACCGTGCCGGTGCAGCAGCCGGGTAACGGCGATGGCGACAACGGTGGCGACAACGGCGGCGGGAATCCGCCCAGCCCCGGCACGCCGGGCGACGGCAACGGTGGCGTGAACATCGCCATCGGCGCCACCGCCTCGTCGTCGGTGGATCCGGAACGCGGCGACCTCAGCCCGTCCGCGGCCATCGACGGCAACTTCGATACCCGCTGGAGTTCGGCTCCGGGCATCGATCCGGCCGACCTGGTCGTGGACTTCGGTACGCCGAAGACCTTCGACCATGTGATCATGCGCTGGGAGAACGCCTCGTCCGCCGAGTACACGATCGACACCTCGGACGACGGCACGCACTGGAACACCGTGAAGGGGCCGGTCGCGGGCAAGGGCGGTGTGGATACGCAGGCCTTCGCGGCGCAGACCGCGCGGTTCGTGCGCATGAACAGCACCAGGCGCAATACCGGCTACGGCAATTCCATGTTCGAGTTCGAGGTGTATGCCGCGACGGCCACCCAGCCGCAGCAGCCTGTCACCGACCAGCCCGCGCAGACGCAGCCACAGCTTCCGCCGCAGCCGGATGCGACCGTGCCCGCCACGGGGAACCTGGCCCTGCACCGCACGGTGCTGGCGTCGGACAGCGAGAATCCGGTGGCGTTCAAGCCGGAAAACGTGAACGACGGCGACGCCGGCACGCGCTGGTCCTCGGGCTTCACGGACGACCAGTGGATCCAGGTCGACCTGGGCGCGGTGAAGACGATCGGAAAGGTGGTGTTGTCGTGGGAGAACGCGCATGCGCTCGCCTACCGCATCGAAGTGTCCACCGATGGCAGGACCTGGAACCTCGCCTACGACAACGAGAACAGCCAGGGTGGGGTGGAAACGGTCACCTTCCCGGCGATCTCGGCGCAGTACGTGCGGATGAGCGGCATCAAGCGCTCCAGCCCCTACGGCTATTCGCTGTGGGAGATGGGCGTGTACGCCGCGGACGCCAACGACGGCACGACGCCGCCCGAGGATCCGCAGGCGAACGATCCGTCGCAGGGCTTCGATTACACGACGTATCCGGGCTTCATCGGTACGCAGCTGCGCAACACGACGAACGGCAAGTGGCGCGACGACCAGATCTTCGTTGCCGTCATCGGCCGTGACCCGGTCACGCAGGTGTTCTCGTGGGTCAAGCCGGACGGCACGGTGACCGCCGCATCGGAAGCGGACAACGACGGCCCGGGCCACCTGACCAAGAACGGCCAGAACTACCCGAACTACTTCTTCACGCTCGCGCAGGCCAAGCTGCTCAAGCTGCCGAAGCTCGATTCGGGCCGGATCTTCGTCTCGGTCGGCGAACCGATGTACATCAAGATCCTGAAGGCCGCCGACGGTTCGATCGGCTTCGCGGGCCCCAACCCGCTCAATGCCACCGACCCGAACATCGGCGTGGCCTACGACTGGTACGAGTTCACCTGGAACGACAACGCCATCTTCATCAACACGACGCAGGTCGACCAGTTCTCGATCCCGTTGTCGCTCGATGTGTATGGCGGCGACAAGACCAGGCACGAATCGTCGGGCATCACGCAGACGCGTGCGCAGATCTTCGCCCAGTACAACCAGGAGGTCCCGGCGGAGTTCCAGCTCACCGAGGCCGATCCGATCCGGATCCTGGCACCGGGCAAGGCCGCGTTCGACGCCGGCAAGCCGCAGGAGCACTACTTCGACGATTACATCGACCAGTCGTGGGCGTATTACCAGGGCCACGTGCTGGAGATGACGATCGGCAACAAGCAGTTCGAAGGCACCGTGGTCGACGGCGTGCTGACCTTCATCCACACCAACTGGGCCGAGACGCATGAACAGGGCGAGCCGGAAGGCATGCTGTTCAAGGTGAACAAGCCCAGTACGCAGGACGTGCTCGAAGGCAAGGGCAACCTCGCCCGCTCGAACGATCCGTGGGGTGTGGAGGGCCAGCTCGAGGCCCAGATCTGCGCGGCATTCAACCGTCACGTGATGGAAGACACGAGCCTGTGGAAGGATCCGGGTTCGTTCTACACGCAGTCGCCGGCGAACTACTATTCGCGCTTCTGGCACCTGCACGGCGTGAACGGCAAGGCGTACGGCTTCGCGTACGACGATGTTTCCGACCAGAGCTCGACCTTGATCGAGACGCAGCCGGAACATCTCGAACTCGGGATCGGCTGGTAAGCCGCAGGCAGTAAGGCAAAAGAAAGGGCGGTGGAGCGATCCACCGCCCTTTTTTGCTTTGTGTGGGAGCCGCCATGGCGGCGAGAGCCATCTTGCGAGGCCGTCGCCAGGTTTCCTCGCCGCCATGGCGGCTCCTACAGCGCAGCGTTATTCCGGGGACGAAGCGTCGAGTTCCTTCAGTATCCGGTAGATCTCGCGGAACGCATGCGGCGGCTTGCCGCCCTCGCGCTCGGCCTTCGCCTGGCGCACCAGCGAACGCAGGTGCTGGCGGTCGAGGTCCGGGTGGCGGTCGAACAGTTCGCCCAGCGCCTCGTCGCCGCCTTCCAGCAGCTTCTCGCGCGCCGCCTCGAGGCGGTGCATGTGCGCGGCTTCCTGGCGCTGGCGGTCGCGGTCCTCGCCCAGTTCCGCGCGCGCATCGGCGAAGGCTTCGTCGCCGTGCCGGCGCATCTGCTTGGCGAGATAGGCGAGCTGGCGCTTGCGCGCGATGTGCGCCGTGATCTTACGCGTGCGACCGATTTCCTCGACGATGTCCTCGGGCAGGTTCAGCTTCGGAATGCGGCTGGGCGGCAGTTCCATGAGCTGTCCCGCCAGCTTCAGGATGTCGAGCGCGTTGCGCCGTTTCTCGCTGCGACTGGGGCCGAAGTCCTCTTCTTCCTCGTCGTGCGGGCGGTCGTCGAAAGGCTTCATGGCATGGCATCCGTGATGGACTGGAAATCGTCGGCCTCGCGTTCGAACGCGAAGCGCGGGACGGTGGTGCCGTCGCGTTCGACGGTTTCGGCGAACATGGTGGCGGGGCGGACCCACAGGCGACGCTGGTCGTAGAGGTCCTGGTAGATCACCAGCTCCTCCATCGTTTCGCTGTGCAGGGCGGTCCCGAGCACGCGGTAAGGCATGCCCTTGAAGTGGCGGTAGTAGCCGACACGGACGCTCATACGGGAATTCCATGGCACCATGTACGGTGCGTTGCTTTTTATCGGGCGACGCGGCCCCATCTGATGGGAATGGCCGCGCACGGCCCCCTATTCTAACCGCCCAGCCCCCAGGACGCCCACGTGAGCCAAGTTGCGACCCCCGATACCAGCCACCAGGACCTCGATCGCCTCGCCGGACTGGCCGAGGACACGATCCGGCGCGCCCGCGCCGCGGGGGCCAGCCAGGCGGAGGTGTCGGCCAGCATCGACGTGGGCCTGAACGTGAACGTCCGCCTGGGCGAGGTGGAGACGGTGGAGCACACCCGCGACCGCGGTTTCGCGCTCACCGTGTATTTCGGCCGGCGCAAGGGCTCGGCGAGCACGGCCGACCTCAACCCCGATTCGATCCAGGCCACCATCGAGCAGGCCTGCGCCATCGCGCGCTTCACCGAGGAAGACCCGGCCTCGGGCCTCGCCGACGCGGAGCGCATGGCTACGGATTTCCCGGACCTCGACCTCTGGCATCCGTGGGACCTGGACGTGGACGCTGCCATTGCGCTGGGCCAGGAGATCGAGGATGCCGGCCGCGCCATCGCCGGCATCACGAATTCCGACGGTTCGAGCGTCAATGTGGGCCAGAGCCTCTCCGTCTACGCCAATTCGCACGGCTTCCTCGGCCGCGAACGCGGTACCCGGCATTCGCTGTCGGTCGCGCTGATCGCCGGCGACGACGAGGGCATGCAGCGCGACTACTGGTACGACAGCGTTCGCCGCGCCGGCGACTTCATGGACGCGGGCGAGATCGGCCGGAAGGCCGCCGAGCGCACGCTGTCGCGCCTGGGCGCACGTCGCCTCGGCACGCGCCAGGCGCCGGTGCTGTTCGCGCCCGAAGTGTCGCGCTCGCTGCTCGGCCACCTCCTGGGCGCGGTGAGCGGGGGTTCGCTCTATCGGCGCTCCAGTTTCCTGGTCGACCATGCGGGCAAGCAGATCCTGCCGTCCTGGTTCCGCATCGACGAGAAGCCGCTGGTGCCGCGCGGCCTCGGTTCCTCCGTCTTCGACGCGGAGGGCGTGGCCACCATGGATGCGCCGCTGGTCGTGGACGGTGTCCTCCAGCGCTATATCCTGGGCAGCTATTCCGCGCGCAAGCTCGGCCTGTCGTCCACCGGCAATGCCGGCGGCGTGCACAACCTCTACGTGAAGACCGGCGACGACGATTTCGAGGGCATGCTGCGCAAGCTCGGCACCGGCCTGCTGGTCACCGAGGTGATGGGGCAGGGCGTGTCGATCGTTACCGGCGATTACTCGCGCGGGGCGTCGGGTTTCTGGGTGGAAAACGGCAGGATCGCGTATCCGGTCGAGGAGATCACCATCGCCGCGAACCTGCGCGACATGTATGCGAATCTGGTCGCCGTGGGCGCGGATGTCGATCACCGCTCGCATATTCTCACCGGCTCCTGGCTGGTGGAGAAGATGACCATCGCCGGGGAATGACCCTGGCGTCCTTTGTAGGAGCCCGCGATAGCGGCGAGGAAACCTCGCGATATCGCGGCAGGATTGCTCTCGCCGCTATAGCGGCTCCTACAGGAACGGGTCTCCTCGCGGCCGGTCGCCCCCGTGCCGAACGTCGGCTTGACACAGACCCGGACGCACGGGAGAGTGGGTGCCGACATCGTCCACGGAGTACTACCATGAGCACGCCGTCCGACCAGATTCCGCCGTCGCCCCCGCCGTCACCGCCGCCGTACGAGCCCAGTGGGCCCGTGGTGAACACCGACGACAAGAACATCGCGATGCTGACCCATCTCTCGGGGATCATCTTCAGCATCATCGTCCCGCTCATCGTGTGGCTGGTGCACAAGGATCGCGCCGACAAGTCCTATCTCGTCGGCGAGGCGAAGGAAGCCCTGAATTTCCAGATCACCGTGCTCATCGGCTACGTGGTCTGCTGGATCCTCGCCTTCGTCATCATCGGCGCGTTCCTCACGCCGCTGCTGTGGCTGTTCAACCTGGTGTTCTGCATCATCGCGGCGGTCAAGACGAGTTCGAACGGCAGCTATCGTTATCCGTTCACGCTGCGCCTGATCGCCTGAGGCGGTTGATTCACGGGCAGGAAGGCCCGCTTCGGCGGGCCTTTTCTTTTTCGTCCGCCGCGATCGGGCATTTCGCCTCATTTAACTGTAGGAGCCGCTATAGCGGCGAGGAAACCTCGCGACACCCTGGCAAGATTTCTCTCGCCGCTATAGCGGCTCCTACAGAACAGTGCGGTGTCAGTGTCCGCGCCGCGCTGAATAGCGCGCCAGTTCGGCGAGCCACTCGCCGTGCCCACCCAGCGGCGCGATGGCTTCGAGGGCCTCGTCCACCAGGGTCGCGAGCCGGTCTCTTGATGCGTCCAGGCCGAGGAGGGAGGGGAAGGTCGGCTTGTCGGCGGCGGCGTCCTTGCCGGCCGTCTTGCCGATCACCGCGGATTCGCCTTCGACGTCGAGGATGTCGTCGCGGACCTGGAAGGCCAGGCCCACGGCATGAGCGTAGCGGTCCAGGCGCTCGAGCATGTCCGCATCGGTACAGCCCGCGGCCAGCGCACCCAGCCGGACGGACGCGCGGATGAGCGCGCCGGTCTTGTAGGCGTGCATCCGCTCCAGTTCGTCCAGCGAGAGCTTGCGGCCGACGCCCGCGAGGTCGAAGGCCTGGCCGCCGGCCATGCCCTCGGCGCCGCAGGCCGCGCCGAGGGCGCGCAGCATGGCGATGCGCTGCCGTGCATCGTCCTCGCCCGGCGCCGTGGCCAGGATCTCGAAGGCCAGCGCCTGCAAGGCATCGCCGGCCAGGATCGCCATGGCCTCGCCGAACACGATGTGGCAGGTGGGTCGACCGCGGCGAAGCGCGTCGTCGTCCATGGCAGGGAGGTCGTCATGCACAAGCGAGTAGGCGTGGATGATCTCCACCGCGCAGGCCGGCGCGTCGAGCACCGGCCCGTCGCAGCCGAGCGCGTGACCGGCGGCGTAAACGAACAATGGACGCAGGCGCTTGCCGCCGCCGAGAACGGCATAGCGCATGGCGCGATGCAGGTCGGTGGGCGGCAGGTCTTCGCCGGGAAGGACGCGCGCGAGCGCGTCGTCCGCCCGGCCGACCAGCGCCTTCAGCGGCGCCGGCAGGTCAGTCGATGCGGGAGTCAAAGGGTTCGGCGGTATCGGGGGCTTCGGGGTCGAGCAACAGGCGCACGCGCAATTCCGCCTGCTCCAGTGCCGTCTGGCAGTGCCGGTAAAGGCCGATGCCGCGCTCGAACGACTTCAGCGAATCGTCGAGGCTGAGTTCCCCGCCTTCCATGCGCGTCACCAGCTGCTCGAGCTCGTCCAGCGAGTGCTCGAATTCGGCGATCGACGATGCGGGCGCGGGGGTGTCGGAGGACTTCGGCATGGCCGCAAAACTAGCTCACACGGCCGTTTCAATCAATCGTCGCGATGCCACACCGGGCTTCCGCCGGCCGTGGCGAACAGCGATTTCCCCTCGTCGCTCAGCCACTTGTCGGCCACGGCGAGGAGGCGGCCGCCGGCTTCCACGAGGGGGATGCGCGGGCGCTCCCAGGGCGGTACCGCCGCTTGCTGGAACAGATCCCGAAGCTCGCGCGTGTGCCGGTCGCCGTGTGGCCGCAGGGCTTCGCCACCCTGGCGGTAGCGCACGGTCAGGGCGGAGTCCAGGCGGGCACCGTCGAGCGACAGCGTTCCACCGCCCGGCAGGTCGAGTGGCTCGCCGCGCCACGGCGCCGACCAGTGGGCATCGAAGCCGGCGCGACGGCGCATCGCCCAGAGGCGGCCGCGCCAGACCCGCACGTCCGTATCGGCCCAGCCGACCAGCGGCAGGCGCTCCGCCGCGGCTTCGCGCACCTGCCGCTCGAGCGCTTCGCGCTGCGCGGTGGTCGGCGCGGACAGTCCGGCCGCGTGCAGCCAGTGGTCCAGCAGCGGCACCCGCCATGCGGGAGGAAGGGCGAGCCAGGCCGGGGCGTCCAGGGTGTCGCGATCGTCGCGGAGGAGGGCGAGGGCGTCCATCCACGCGTCGCGAAGACTGTCCGCGGCCTCGGCGCAAAGACGGGCGCTGTGCGCAATGCTCACCGCGGCCTGCGGCCACTGCGAGGCCAGCGCGGGAACGACGCTGGCGCGAAGGTAACCGCGGGCGATGCGGGGGTCGTCGTTGGATGGATCGTGCACGGTATCGAGGTCGAATTCGGCGACGTGGTCGAGCAGGGCGGTGCGCGGCAGGTCGAGCAGGGGGCGCCACAGCATGCCCGCGCCCAGCGGGCGCCACGCGCGCATGCCGGCGAGTCCTTCCGGCCCGGCGCCGCGCAGCAGCTTCAGCAGCACGGTCTCGACCTGGTCGTCGCGATGGTGGGCCAGGACCAGCCGTTCGCCTGGTTTCAGCGCGGCGGCGAAGGCGGCACGCCGCGCGCGCCGCGCGGCTGCCTCGACACCCTCGCCGCGAGTGAGGTCGACGGTGACGCGGATCGCTTCGAAGGGAACCGCCAGCGACTCGCAGAAGCGCCGGCAATGCAGCGCCCAGACACCGCTTTCCGCGTGCAGGCCGTGGTCCACGTGCAGCGCGCGGAGCGCCGGGCGCGGTGTGCGCGTGGCGAGCGCATGCAGCAGGGCGGTGGAATCGGGGCCGCCACTGTAGGCCACGACCAGCGACGCCTCGCCGGCTTCGTCAAGCGCGCTGTCGAGGTGGGCGGAGAGGTTCACTTCACTTCCGGGTAGATAGGCCCGGCAGGTACTTTACCGCGTCCCATGAGGCCGTACCTGCAGGAACGCGCCGCGTTGCTCCCTTCGGCGCGCGACGACGACTACCGCTCCAGCCGGTAGTTCAAGCTGGCCCGGCTGAAATCCGTCGCGTTCTGTGCCTCGAAATTCCATCGGCGACTCAACAGGTAGCGCAGGGTGATGACCTGGCCGGGGTCGAAGAGGCCGACGCCGTAGCTGAGGTAGAGGCGCGGCGAGAGGTATTTGCCCACGGTGAAGGCCGAGGTGCCGCCCAGGGCGTCGTTGTTGCTGACGCCAATGTCGTCCACGCCGATCTTCGAGCCCACGCTCTTCGCGAGCAGGTCGCCGGCGGCCGAGCCGAGGGCCTGGGCGGCGGCGCCCACCATGTTGCCTTCGCCGCCTTTCACCTGCGACAGCGGCTTGCCGGTGACGAGATAGGAGAGGGCGTCGGACTGCTCCATCACCGGATTCGAGAACACGGTGAGGATCGGGCGACGTGCCGTACCGGAAACGTAGAGGCCGACTTTCTGGCCTTCGTCGATGGTGGCGTTGGGGTTGAGCGTGCGTGCCGCGCGAATGTTGAGGCCGGGATTGTCGATCGGTGTGCTGGCAAACAGCAGCTGGCCCTGTTCGATGCGCAGGTCCTGTCCATACGCCTTGTAGGTGCCGTCGACGCCGATCTGGCCCTGACCGGTGGTGGCGCGCCCCGGACGCTCGCGCACGTCGAGCTGGCCAGTGATGCGACCGTCGATGCCGAAGCCGACGAGGTGCACCTTCTGGCCGAGGTCGACGCGGATGTCGGCGCTGATCGGCGCGGATTCCTCCGCCGCCTCGCGCTGCTTGTCGTCGACGACGACCACGTCCGGCGAGGCCTTCGTCGCGCCCGCACCCGGGAGGCGTTCGACGTCGATATCGGCCATGTCGACGTCGAGCTTGCCGCTCACGTTCATGCCCTTGGCGTCCTGCACGATGGCGAGGTGGGGCGAGATCACGGCCTTCGCGGCGGGAATATCCACCGCCGTGAACTTCGTGCCTTCGATGCCCAGGCGCATCTGCGCGCCCGTGCCGAGTGCCGCGGTGCCCTTGATGGACAACGTGCCCTCGCCGGAGCGGATCGTGCCGTCGACGAGGTAGTTCTTCGCGTCGCTGGTGTCGATGCCGATCCGGCCGTCCTTCAGCTTCAGTCCGGCGCTCGGCACTTCCGCGGCGAAGCCGCCGACCACGGCCTGGCCGGTGACGGCCGGCGAGGCGACGGTACCGCCGAGGTTGAAGTTGGCGTCGAGCACGCCCTTCACCTCGGCCAGCTCGGCGGTGAACAGTTCGATGACGGAAAGGTTCTTCAGGTGCAGCGACACGTTGCCGCCGAGGGCCTGCTGCGCACCGCTGACGGAGACGTTGCCGTCGACCGTACCGCCGTCGTTGAGCGATGCCCGCAGCGTCATGCGCTGGTTGCCGGGCGACAGCTGCGCATGGGCGGACAGGTTGTCGTACACGACGAGGGGACGGTCGATGCGATCCGCGTAGGCGACCGAGCCGTGCGCGGAGGCGATGCTCGCCTGGCCGGAGAGGGCCCCGGCCGCCGTGCGCCGCACGCTGCCGTCGCCTTCCAGGATGCCTTCGGCGCGCATGGGACTGTTCGAGGCCTCGGCGATCGTCATGAGCAAGGCCAACGGCACGCGGCGCAGGCGGTAGCTCGCGTCGAGGTTGCCGGCCTTGTCCTGTTTCGCCGCCACGCAGAGCATGGGATCGCCCGCCGTGAGGCAGAGTTCGCTCATGCTCGCCGCGCCGTCGTTCCAGGCGAGTTGGCCGGGGTTCTGCAGGTGCCAGGGCGGGATGCCCTGGTAGTCGATGTCCAGCGCGGACAACGTGCCGCTCCACGCGCCGTTCTTCATCGAGCCGGAAAGACGCAGATCGGCCGCGAGCGGGCGTCCCTTGGCATCGATGCTCAGCTGGTGGCGTTCCTGGCTGCCGTTCGCAACGACCGCCACGCGGTCGAACACGAGTCCGCCGCTCACCACCCCGGTACCGACGAGGTCGAGTTTGCCGCCAGGCGTGCCGATGTCGGGGATATCGGCGTCCACCGCGAGCGCGTCGATCTTCTGGTCGGCGTAGACGATCGCACTGCCGCGCAGGTTCGCCTTCACCGCGAGCTTCGGCAGGTTGCCCTTCGCCGAGATGTCGCCGGTAACGCGACCCCCCGCGTCGGGCAGCCAGTCGCCCAGCGAGGCGATGGCGAGCTTGAGCGTGGCGTCGTTCGATGTATCGCCGCGTGCGTCGAGGCGGATGGTGCTGCCGCCGGAAGCGATGTCGAGCTGGCCGTTGATCACCTCGTGCGGCTTGAGCGTGAGCTTGCCGGCGCCGCGCAGCGGGCGCTTGCGCAAGGTGCCGTCGAGCTTGCGCAGGTCGAGCGTGCCGAGCGGCTCGTCGTTCTCCATGTGGCCTTCGGTGGCCAGGTCGAGGTCGAGCGCACCGGGCCATTCGGCCAGCAGCTGGCCGGGGTCGAAGCGCTCGCCCTTGACGTCCAGCTTCCAGGCGATGGCGGGCTTCAGCATGAGCGTACCGGTGGCGACGAGGTTGCCCTTGGGCTGCTTCCATTGCACGTTGCGCAACGTGATGAGATCGGCCTTGCCGTCGACGTCGAGTGCGAACTTGCCCACCTGGCCGGGCGGACCGATGTCGACGTCGCCTTCCGCGTGGTAGGCCTCCGCGCTGCCCTTGAACGTGAGCCGGCCGGTGCTGGCAAGGTCCTGGCCTGCCACGCTGGCGGGGACGAGCACATCCTTCCAGTCGATCGCGAGGTCGGCCGACACGGGTTGCGCGGCGACCTCCACCGTGCCTTTCGCGGTGAGCGAACCCTTCACCTGCGGCGAGCCCACGGTCAGTTCGTCGAGCGTCAGGCGCGTGTACGCGTGATCGAACGCTGCCCTGATCGGCGAAAGGCGCACGCGATAGTCGTTGAGATCGACGTCGCCGGAGAGATTGGCACCGTAACGGTCGCCGGTACCCTTCAGGGCGAAGCCCAGCGATGCCAGCGATCCATCGCCCAGCAGCGGCTTGGGATCGAAGCGCGGGGCGTCGATGGTCGCACTCCAGGGGTAATCGCCGCTCTGCACGAGGTTCGCGTCCACCTGGGCGACGAACGGCAGGGCAAGCGTCACGACGGTATGCGCCTTCACGCCATCGCTATGCGCCTCGATGTCGCCGGCATAGTCGATGTCGCCGATCTTCCAGCGGAAGCGGGCCTTGCCGTCGCCCTTGTAGCCGGTGCCGACGGCGAGCGTGCCGTCGAGATCGGCCTGTCCGTCCGGAGCGCGCAGCGCCAGCGATTTCACGGCGATGCCGTCGGCCGTCCACGATCCCGCGAGGGCGAGCGAGTTGGACTCGAACAGGGGCTTGCCTTCCTGCGTGACGCGCACCTGGCCAACCTTCACCTTGTCGAGCACGACGTCCAGCGGTGGCTTCAGCGAGAACGGCTCGGACGGGGTGTCGGGTTCGGGTTGCGGAGGGCCGAGCTCGACGTCGATGTCGTCGGCCCTCAGGTCGTATACGTGCGCACGCTTGCGCAGGAGCGAGCCGAACGAGAAGTCGAGATGCGCCGTTGCAACGCGCACGTCCATGCCCTTGCCGTCGCGGTAGCGCACGCCATCGAGGTCGATCGGTCCCGCGAGCCGGCCCTCCGCTTTCTCGACGGTGAGCGCGTTGTCCGTGAAACCCTGGGCGCGGGCGAGCGCGAAGCGCAGCCCCGAAGCCGTTCCGACGAGCCATCCGGCGGCGAGCCCCAGCACCAGGAGCAGCGCGCCCAGTGCGATGCCGATGCGGATCGTCCACTTCCTGCCGTTGCTGCTCATAGGTCGGGCCCGATGACGACATGCAGGTGGATGCCGTGCTCGTTCTTGTCGCCGACCGGTACGGCGACGTCGAAGCGGATCATGCCCACCGGCGACAGCCAGCGTACGCCGAGACCGGCGCCCACGCGAGGACTGTAATCCGTGCCGGTGAACGCGTTGCCGGCATCCACGAAGGCGGCCATGCCCCAGTTGCGGGTGAAGTAATGCTCGACCTCGGTGCTGCCGACGAGCAGCCCTTCGCCGCCGATCACCCGGTTGAAGGCATTGCGCGGACCGATGCTCTCGAAATCGTAGCCGCGCACGGAGCGGTCGCCGCCGGCGAAGAAGCGCAGCTGCGGCGGCAGGGCGCTGAAGTTGCTCGTCCAGATCTTGCCGGCGCTGCCGCGCAGGATCAGGCGGTTGCGCCCCCAGAACTGGCGGATCCACTTCACGTCGCCGATCACCTGCGAGAAGCTGGCGTCGGAAAGCAGCGGGCCGACGGTGCTGCGCCCGGTCAGCGTCAGCGACCAGCCGCGGCGCACGAAGGTGGGGTTGTCGCCACGCTTCCGGCTCAGCGTGATCTCCGGATAAAGCAGCGTGCTGCGCCCGCGCTCGAGGCCTTCGGCGTTGTCGCCTTCGCCGCCGCGCTTGCCCACCGTGAACGTGCCGGCAAGCGCGTTGATGCCGATGGTGCGCTGCCAGCCGTGCCACAGGCGCGTCTCGTTCGCGACCAGTTGCAGCGTGCGCGATTTCGAGGTGACGGTGTTGGCGTCGCGGAAGTTGGCGCCGAAATTGAAGCTGCGCTGGTGGGGGCCGGGCATGGGAATCTGGTAGAGCGTGGATAGCGTTTTCAGCCGCTGTGCCAACACCAGTTCGTTTTTCCACTTGTGCCCGCGGTCGTTGATCCAGCGTTTTTCGATGCCGCCGCGCAGACCCGCGCCCGTGTCGGTGCCGAAGAACGGGCCGCCCGTGTAGATGGTGCGCTTGGCGGGTGCGAGTTCCACGTCGATGTCGATCGTGCCGCCCTTCGCCTTGTCCGTATCGGGAATGACGTTGACCACCGCGAAATAATCGGCGCCGTTGAGCGCCTGCTGCAGCTCCAGCAGCTGGTCTTGCGAGAAGTAGTCGCCGCTCTTGAACGGCACGTAGCGGTCCAGGAAGCCGTCCCGGAACTGTGAATTCTTGAAGTTGACGTGGCCGTAGCGGTAGCGCTGACCCGCCTCCCAGGCCAGGTTCACCGTCGCGCGGTGTTCCGCGCGGTTCACCTCGACCCGGCGCGTCACCAGCTTCGCGTCGAGGAAGCCGGTGGCGGTGAGCGCGCCACCCACGGCATCGCGCGCACCGTCGTACGCGCCGTCGTCGAGCGTCTTGTCCTTCAGGCTTTCCACGCCGCGCAGGGCCCGGCGCACCGCCGGCACCTTGCCGGCGTCCTCGCTCATCCGTACGTTCACGGCGGTGACCTTCACGGGAAGCCCGGTCACCACGTGAAGGGTCACCTGCCAGTCCGTGCCGACCTGGTTCAGGTCGCCGGTGGCGGTGGCCTCGTAGTAGCCATAGGGCCTAAGCGCGGCCTGGACTTCGTCGGGCGCTTTTTCGTAGAGACGGCGGACTTGCGCGGCGGTGGCCTCGCGGTGCGCGTACTGGCTCAGCTCCACGCCCGCCACGACCGCGTTTCGCAGGTTCTCGTCCACGCCGTCGACGCGGAGGACGATGCCCGCATGGGCCATCGTGGGCAGAAAGAACCACGGCAGAAGCAGCAGTCCATGGCGTCTGGTTCGGCGCATGAGCGTCCCGTTCCGTTCGTGATCCAAGGCCGGGGGTACGACCACAGCGGGAGGCGGTCCACTGCCTCTGACGTCAGGTCTTGGCGTAACTTACCGCGCACGGTGTGCAAGGTCGATACACGAATGTGAACGGCTAGCCCGCTTCGTCGCCCGCGCGATGGGCGATCCATGCACCCACAAGGGCCGACACGTACGGAATCGACTGCGCGCCCAGGATGAACATCCACAGCTCGCTCTCGATGTAGTTCGTGCCGTAGTGCAGCGCCATGCCCACGATCGCGCACAGCAGGGCGATGGCCATGAGGCCCTCTTCGCGTACGGGTGCGAAGGCCGCGAAGCTGCTGCCACCCATGCGCCGGCTCTTTGCCGTGACCACGAACGCCGTCTTCTCGCGGGTGAGGCCGTGCAGGATGCCGCGTGCGATGGCGTGGGAGAGGCCCATGCTCGCCACCGAGGCCATGATGGTGTCGTACCACCCGCAAGGCACCCGCGCGCGGTAGAGCACGACGCCGAAGATCGCCTTCGCGAAGAAGAAGCCGATCACCGGGATGAGGAACAGCTGCATCGGCAGGTTGAAGTATTCCGGCGCGTAGATCATGCCGGCGGTCCACAACAGGCCCATCATCGTGAACACGAAGTGCAGCGCGTCGGCGAACCAGCTGAACCAGCCGGTGAGGAAATGGAAGCGCTGGCCGGCCGAGAGTGGCCCCTTGCGCGTCATCCAGCTCCAGCGGCCCTTCAGGATCTGCATGGCGCCGAAGGCCCAGCGGTAACGCTGGCTCTTGTACGCCTTGAAGTCGGCGGGAGTGAGGCCCTTGCCCATCAGCTCGTCGACGTAGACCAGCTCGTAGCCCGCATGCATCAGGCGCAGGCCGAGCTCCGCGTCCTCGCAGATCGTCCACTCGGACCAGCCGCCGGTGCCTTCCAGCGCGGAGCGCCGGACCATGGTCATGGTGCCGTGCTGGATGATGGCATTGCGCTCGTTGCGGTGGTGCATGCCGATGCGGAAGAAGCCGTCGTATTCCCAGGCCGTCATGCGGCGGAAACGGTTCTTCTCGAAGTCGCGATGGGCCTGCGGGCACTGCACCACGGCCACCTTCGCGTCGTGGAAGTAGCCGGTGAGCGAGGACAGCCAGTCCTCGCGGACGACGTAGTCGGCGTCGATCACGGCCACGACGTCGGCACGCTCGTCCGTCGCGGTGAGGCCGAAGTTGAGCGCACCCGCCTTGTAGCCCGGCCACGGTTCCAGGTGGAAGAAGCGGAACTTCGGACCGAGCTGCTTGCAGTATTCCTCCACCGGCTTCCACACCGCGGGATCCTTGGTGTTGTTGTCCAGCACGAGGACCTCGAAGTTCTCGTAATCCAGCGCGGCCAGCGAGTCGAGGGTGATCTGCACCATCTCCGGCGGCTCGTTATGGCAGGCCAGGTGGATGGACACGAACGGCTGCTTCTCCACCGGGTCCGGCGGCAGCATGCCCGCATGGCGCACCCAGCTGCGCCGCCAGAGCACCTCGGTGAACTCGAAGCCGTTGATCAACAGGATGCCCAGGATGGCGATCTGCGCCGGGAACAGCAGGATCAGCATCGCCCAGTCGAACGGGCCGAGGTAGAAATTGAAGGGCAGGGTGGCCGACCAGACGATCAGGCCGCAGGCCAGCTGGAGCAGCGCCATGAAGAACAGGCGGCCCATCAGCTTGAAGCGGCTGAAGCGGATGCCGAACCAAAGCATCGGGAAGAAGGCCAGGATGGAGGCCGCGAAGGCCTTCCAGGGCCAGCCCACGTCTTCCGTCACCGGGCCGGTGAAGGGGAACTTCAACTGGCGGTCGGCGTTGAACATGCCCCAGTACGCACCGGTGCGGCCTTCGCCGAGGTTTTCCTTCCACGGCTGGTCGATGGCCTCGAGGACGTAGTAGTCGTCGATGCCGTTGGCCTTGGCCTGGTTGAAGAACGTGCGCAGGAAGATCGCCTCGTTGGAGACGCTCGGATAGGCGTACTTGAAGCGGTCGCCGTTCGAAGGCCAGCCGATCTCGCCGATCGCCACGTGCATGCCGGGGAACTGCGCGCGCAGCGCCTTGTAGCTCTGGATCGAGTCGTTGACGCCGGCGCGGGCCTCGATGCCGTTCCAGTAGGGGAACAGGTGGACCGTGATGAAGTCGACGTGGTTGGCCAGCTCCGGGTTCTGCATCCAGATGTGGAACGGCTCCGCGATGGACACCGGCTGGTGAACGGCCGCGCGCACGCGGTCGAGGTAGCTCATCATCTGCTCGGGCGTGAGGTCGCCGCGGAACAGGACCTCGTTGCCGACGATGACGCGGCTGATGGTCTTCGGATAGCGCCGGGCCTGGGCGATCAGGGCCGCGATCTCGCGCTCGTTGGTCTCCAGGCGCGCGTCGATCAGGGCGCCGGCCATCACGTCGAGGCCTTCCTTATCGGCCAGGCGGATGACCTGGGGGTTCTCCAGCATCGAATAGGTGCGGATGCGCGGCGAATAGCGCTTGATCAGGCGCAGGTCGCTGTCGATTTCCGCGTCCGTGGAGACGTCGCCCTTGATGGGGTTCTGGTAGCGCTGATAGGCGGTGAACGCGAAGCCCGGCACGGGGCCGTGCCAGTCATCCGGGCCGTTGGGCAGGTTCGCGACCAGCCAGAGGCCGAAATTCAGGGCCGCGACGACGATCGCGAGGATCAGCGCGGCAAGGATCGGGTGGCTTCGTTCGGTCGTGGCGGCAGCGCTCAAAACAATCCCCGGACCGGTCGGCCCCCGAGTGGTATCCATGAGGTAACCGGGGGAGCTTAACGAACGGGGCGCAACTGCTCAACGGACAGGGAGTCCGCCGGTCAGCAGGGGTTGCAGGAGCGCGCCCTGCGCGCTCCCGCGGAAGGCTCACTTCAGCAGCGAACGCAGCATCCAGGCCGTCTTCTCGTGGTCCTTCAGGCGGCCCGTGACCATGTCGGCGGTGCCTTCGTCGCCCACGCCCTCGGCGGCCTTGATGGTGTCGCGGGAGGTGGCGGCGGCGATTTCATGGCCTTCCACCAGCTGGGCGACCATGGTTTTCCACTCGGGTACCCCGGATTCTTCCTTGATCGAGGTGAGCTTGGCGAACTGGCTGTAGGAACCCGGGGCGAACACGTCGAGGATGCGGATGCGTTCGGCGACCTCGTCGGCGGCCAGCCAGAGCGCGTTGTACTGGGTCTCGAACATGGCGTGCAGGCTGTTGAACTGCGGGCCGGTGACGTTCCAGTGGAAATTGTGGGTCTTCAGGTAAAGGGAATACGTATCCGCGAGAAGGCGGGCAAGCTGCTTGGCGACAGCTTCGCGGTCCTTCTTGGCGATACCGATGTCAATGGCCATGGTGTGGCTCTCCTTGGGGTTTTGGGGATCGCGGAGGTGAAATCCTAACGATCCGCGGGGGCGACGTGAAATGAAAGGTTCCGATGCCGCCGATAGGCTCACGCTATTATTGGCGTCCCCATGAGTACCTCCACAAGCCCTTCGCGATCCCCCGCCCCCGATCCGCGCCTGCGCGAACTGCGCGATGCGCTGGCGCAGGTCGCCAGCCGCGACTTCGGCCGCCTCCTGGGCCGGTGGCGCACGCTGTCGCGCAAGCCGGATGCCGGGAAGGTGCAGGCCCTGGCCGCCGAGATCGCCGCCTCGGCGGCCCGCCGTGCCGCGCGCGTGGCCGCCAAGCCGGCCATCGCGGTGGATGCCTCGCTGCCCATCGCGGCGCGGGCCGACGACATCGTGAAGCTCATCCGCGAGCATCAGGTCGTGGTGATCGCCGGCGAGACCGGCTCGGGCAAGACCACCCAGCTGCCCAAGCTCTGCCTGGCCGCCGGCCGCGGCGAGGCGGGCATGATCGGCTGCACGCAGCCGCGCCGCCTGGCCGCGCGTTCCGTGGCTACCCGCGTCGCCGAGGAGCTGGGCACCCCGCTCGGCGAGAAGGTGGGTTTCCAGGTCCGGTTCACCGAGAAGGTGTCCGACCAGGCGCTGGTCAAGTTCATGACCGACGGCATCCTGCTCGCCGAGACGCAGTCCGATCCCTGGCTGTCGGCCTACGACACGATCATCATCGACGAGGCCCACGAGCGCAGCCTCAACATCGACTTCCTGCTCGGGTACCTGAAGCGGCTGGCCGTGCGGCGGCCGGAGCTGAAGATCGTCGTCACCTCCGCGACCATCGATACCGAGCGCTTCGCCGCGCACTTCGGCGGCGCCCCGGTGGTCGCCGTGGAGGGCCGCACGTACCCGGTCGAGGTCCGGTACCGTCCCCCGGGCGAGCGCGTGGAGGGCAACGTGGCGCAGCAGGTGGCCGACGCCATGGACGAGATCACCCGCGAGGATCCACGCGGCGACGTGCTGGTGTTCCTTCCGGGCGAACGCGAGATCCGCGACGCGCACCTGCTGCTTTCGCGCAGGCAGTACCGCGAGACCGAGGTGCTGGCGCTGTACGCGCGGCTGTCGGCGAGCGAGCAGGATCGTGTGTTCCGCCCTGGACCGAAACGGCGCATCGTGCTGGCGACCAACGTGGCGGAAACCTCGCTGACGGTGCCGCGTATCCGTTACGTCGTCGATTCGGGTACGGCGCGCGTGAAGCGCTACAGCCAGCGCGGGCAGCTCGAACGCCTGCACATCGAGCCCGTTTCCCAGGCCGCCGCCAACCAGCGCAAGGGCCGCTGCGGACGCGTGGGCCCCGGCATCTGCTATCGCCTCTACGAGGAATCCGACTTCGCGTTGCGTCCGGAATACACCGATCCGGAGCTGCTGCGGTCGTCGCTGGCGAACGTGATCCTGCGCATGCTCGCGCTGGACCTCGGCGAAGTGGAGGATTTCCCGTTCCTCGAGGCCCCCGATCCGCGCGTGGTCGCGGACGGTTACCGCCGACTGGCGGAGATCGGCGCCATCGACGACGACCGCCGGCTCAGCGAGGTGGGCCGCACGGTCGCGCGCCTCCCCATCGACGTGCAACTGGCGCGCATGCTGGTGGAGGCCCGCCGCCTCGGCAGTCTCGCGGAACTCACCACCATCGTGGCCTTCCTCAGCATCCAGGACCCGCGCGAGCGGCCGCCGGACGCGCGCGGTCAGGCCGATGCCGCGCATGCGCAGTTCGCCGATGCCAAGTCCGACTTCGTCGGTGTGCTGAACCTCTGGCGCGCGTACCTCTCCGCCGCCGAGGAATTCACCTCGTCGAAACTGCGCGACTGGTGCTCGCGGCATTTCCTCAGCTTCATGCGCATGCGCGAATGGCGCGAGCTGCATCGGCAGCTGGTGCTCGTCGCACGCGATATCGGCTGGTCGACAGCCGGCCCGGAAGCCCCGGACGCCCCTCTCGCGGAGGGCGCCGCCGCTGGCCGCCGACGAGGCCCGCGGCAGGCCCGCTTCGTGCCCAAGAGCACCTCCCCCCAGCAGGCGGCGGACCCGCTCCAAGGCGATGCGCTGTTCGAAGCCATCCACCGCAGCCTGCTGGCCGGTCTCCCAACCCAGGTGGGCCACAAGGACGAGAAAGGCGTATATCGCGGTACGCGCGAGCGCCGCTTCCAGGTGTTCCCGGGCTCGGCGCTCGCGAAAACGCCGCCTGCCTGGTTATTCGCCGCGCAGATCCTCGATATCGGCGGGCGCATCTGGGCCATGATGTGTGCGCGCGTCGACCCGGCATGGGTCGAGGGGCAGGCCAGCCACCTCGTGCGCGCGACGGCGCGCGACGCGCACTGGTCGCGCAAGCGCGGCACCGTGGTCGCCTACGAACAGGTGACGCTGTTTGGCCTCGTGCTGGTCGAACGCCGTCCCGTGACCTTCCAGCGCCAGGATCCCCGGCTCGCCCACGAGATCTTCGTGCGCGAGGCGCTCGTCCGCGCCGACCTCGACAGCCGTGCCGACTTCGTGCGCGCCAACGCGCGCGTGCTCGAGCAGGCCCACGACATCGAGGCCAAGCAGCGCCGCGCGGGCCTGCTGCGTTCGGACGAGGACCTCGCGGCGTTCTTCGACGGGAAGCTTCCGGAGAGCATTTCGGATACGCGGGCACTCGACGCGTGGTACCGCAAGGCCGCCCCGGCGGAACAGGCGGCCTTGCGCTGGAGCCTCGCGGACGTGATGGACACCGGGGCGGGGCTCGATCCCAAGGCGTTTCCCGCCTCGCTGGACATCGGCCAGCACCGCTACCGACTCGAATACCGATTCGTCCCCGGCGACCCCGCCGACGGCGTCACCATCCACGTGCCGCTGGCCTTCCTCAACGCGCTGCCGGCCGCCCGTGGCGACTGGCTCGTGGGCGGCCTCCTGGCCGACAAGGTGGCCGAGCTGATCCGCGCGCTACCGAAGGCGCTGCGTCGCAACTTCGTGCCCGCGCCGGACTTCGCCCGCGCCTTCGCCGAAGCGGAGGCGCCACGCGACGAACCCCTGGTCGCCGCGCTTGCGACGTTCCTCAAGCGCACGACGGGCGTGGACGTGGAGTCTTCCGCCTTCGCCGATGCCGAACTGCCGGCGCACCTCCTGATGCGCTATCGCGTGCACGACGAGCAGGGACGCACGGTGGCCGAAGGCCGCGACCTCGCTGCCATTCGCGCGCAATGGGAAGGCAAGGCGCGCGAGGCGTTCTCGCGGAAGACCGATGTCGAACTCACGCGCGAAGGCATCGTCGCGTGGGATTTCGAGGCCATCCCGAAGGAAGTGCGCTCGGAAGGCGGCCTCAAGGCCTATCCCGCGCTCGTGGACCTCGGCGAGGCGGTGGCCCTGCGCGTCTTCGAGCGCGCCGACGAGGCTGCCGAAGCCCACGTCGCCGGTGTCGAGCGCCTCCTGCGCCAGGCGCTGGCGCCCGAATTCAAGCGTGCGCGGCGCCAGTTGCCGATCGGCAATCCGTTGTCGCTGAAATACGCGCCACTGGGTAGCGTCGACGGCCTGCGCGAGGATCTCGTCGAGGGCGGCTTCGCCGACCTGCTGGCCGACCGCCGCCTCGATGCGCGGACGCAGGGCGAATTCGAGGCCTTGCGCGTCGAGTTCGCCCGCGAACTCTTCGGCGCGGCGATGGCGAGGCAGAAGCTCGCTGAACCGATCATCGAGGCGCAGGCCGACCTGAAACCCTGGATGGACCCTCCGCTGATCGGTTTCGCCAAGGCCAGTTACGACGATCTTCGCGAACAGCTCGCCGCGCTGCTGCAGCCCGGATTCCTGCGTGAATTGCCGCGCGACCGGCTGGCGCACTTCCCCCGCTACCTGCGGGCGATGCGCCTGCGCGCCGAGCGCCTGCGCCAGGATCCAGCCCGCGACCAGCAACGCATGTTGCAGGTGCTGCCATACTGGCGCGCACTGCTGAACGCGGGCGGGACGGCGCTCGACGACCGTGTGTGGCGGGAACTGCGCTGGTTGCTGGAGGAATGGCGCGTGTCGCTGTTCGCCCAGGAATTGAAGACGGCCGAGCCGGTGTCGGCGAAGCGGCTGGCACGCGCGCTGGAAACGGCGCAAGCGGCGGGTGGGCCATGAAGCCTGGCTCGTCGTTTCCAACGGGAGTGAATCCGCCATGTCGCTGATCGAGCAGGCGCGCGAAGCCTGTGCGGCGCTGCCGGTGGCTGCGCGGGCGGAGGGCGAGACCATCATCGAACTGCTTCGATCGCTGGGCTGCGACGACGAAACCTGTGCGTCGGCGCTCTGGTACTCATTGCAGCGCGGTTTGCCGGGTGCGGTGGACGAGGTGGCGACGCAGTGGCCGCCGTCGTTGCGCCGCCTGGTCGACGGGCAGGGCGAGGCCGAGAAGGTCTGGGACCTGCATGCCCAGCGCGGTTTCGGCAGCGGGGCCGAAGGCCTGCGCCGCCTCCTCCTCGCCATCATCCGCGATCTGCGCGTGGTCTTCGTGCTGCTGGCGCGGCAGCTCGCGGCAATGCGCACGGCCATGGCGCTGCCCGACCACGAGCGGCGCGAGCTCGCCCAGCTCACGTCGGACATCCATGCGCCGCTCGCCAACCGCCTCGGCATCTGGCAGTTGAAATGGGAGCTGGAAGACCTGGCGTTCCGCTACCTCGAGCCGGATACGTACCGCCGCATCGCACGGCTGCTCGACGAGCGTCGCGCCGACCGCGAGAGCTTCATCGCCGCCAGCCTCGCGCAACTGCGCGCGGTGCTGGAGGGCGCGGGCATCCCTGCCGAGCTGGCCGGGCGGCCAAAGCACATCTTCTCCATCTGGAAGAAGATGAAGAAGAAGGGCCTGGAGTTCTCCGACCTCTACGACATCCGCGCGGTACGTATCCTGGTCGACAGCGTCGGCGACTGCTATGCGGCCCTGGGACTCGTGCACAGCCTGTGGCCGCACCTGCCAGGCGAATTCGACGACTATATCGCGCGGCCCAAGGGCAACGGGTACCGCTCGCTGCACACGGCCGTGCTCGGCCCGGAAGGGAAGACGCTCGAGGTACAGATCCGCACCCACGAGATGCACCGCGCCAACGAACTCGGCGTGGCCGCGCACTGGCGCTACAAGGAGGGCGGCGGCGCGGACGCGGAGTTCGAGGCCAAGATCGCCTGGATGCGCAAGCTGCTCGAACCGCGCGGCGAGGACGAGGCCGAACTGGCGGCCGGCTTCGAAACGGAGTTGATGGAAGACCGCGTGTACGTGCTGTCGCCCAAGGGCGAGGTCATCGACATGCCGCGCGGGGCCACCGTGCTGGATTTCGCGTACCACATCCATACCGAGGTGGGGCATCGCTGCCGCGGCGCCAAGGTCAACGGCCGCATCGTGCCGCTGACCACGCAGCCGCGCAGTGGCGACCGCGTGGAAATCCTCACCACGAAGGTCTCCGAGCCCAGCCGCGACTGGCTATCCGCGCACCATGGTTACCTCAACACATCGCGCGCGAAGGAGAAGGTGCGCGCATGGTTCCGCCGCGAGGCGCACGACGCGAACATCCTCGCGGGCAAGGCCTCGCTGGAAAAGGAGTTGCGCCGGCTTGCCCTGGACGACGTGGACCTGGCGAAGCTGGCGGTGCATTTCCGCCTGAAGAGCGTCGACGAACTCTACGTCACCGTCGCGCTGGGCGAAGTGACGCTCGGCCAGATCGCGCGTTCGCTGCAGGAACCGGCGGAGCCGGAAATCACGCAGTCGGGCAACCCCGTCGCGTCGCGCGCCGCCCAGCGCGATCGCGGGGCGCTCTCGATCGAAGGCGTGGGCAACCTGCTCACGACGCTGGCGCGCTGCTGCCAGCCGCTGCCCGGCGACCCGGTGCGCGGTTTCATCACCCGCGGCCGCGGCGTATCGGTGCACCGCGCCGACTGCGCCTCGCTGGCACGCCTCGCCCGGCGCGACCCCGACCGCGTGATCGAGGTGGGCTGGGGCAGGGTGGACGTGCAGAACTACGAGGTGGACGTCGAGCTGCGCGGCTACGACCGCAAGGGCCTGCAAAAGGACGTGGCCACGACGATCAACAACGTGGGGCCGCACATCGTGGCGTCGTCCAGCCGCGTGCAGGTGCGCACGGGCGAAGTGGAGATGCGTTTCACGCTGCGGGTGAAGGATTACGAACAGCTCTCGACGTTGCTGGGAAGGCTGGGCGCGTTGCCGAACGTGACCGATGCCCGGCGGTTGGGCGGCCGGTAGGCGCCGACGCGGCACCGCTCCCGTAGGAGCCGCTACAGCGGCGAGGGCCACCCGCCTCACAGCTTCATCGCTGCGCCGGCTTCTCGCCGCTATATAGCGGCTCCTACAGAGGGCGCTCAGGCCCCTAGCAGCAAGCGCATTCCCCAATCCGCCAACGGCTGCACGATCAGCATGCGCGCCAGGAACAGCCCCAGCAGCACGGCGGTGGGCGAGAAATCCAGGCCGCCGATCGTCAGCCGCCCGCGGAACGGGCGCACCAGTGGTTCGGCGAGGCTCGATACCAGCCGGGCCACCGGATGGTAGCGGTCGGTGGAGAGCATGCTCATCAGCGACCATACGAAGACCAGCACGATCCAGGTCAGCAGGAAGAAATCCAGCGTTTCCGCGATGCCCGCCACGAGGATGCCGAGCGGCGCCGGCGCGATCCCCGCGAGGGCTACGATCAGCAGCGTCTTCAGGCACTCCAGCGCCAGGATGATCAGCAGGGCGGCGGTGTTCACCCGGCGTACGTTCGGCAAGGCCTTGCGCAGCGGACGCACGACGGGATTGGTGAAGCGGTAGAGGAACTGGCAGATCGGATTGTGGAAATCCGCGCGATGGGCCTCGGCCAGGAGCCGCAACACGAAGAGGGTGACGATGGCGCCGAAGGCGAACTGGAGCAGCAGCGCTCCGGCATTGGTCAGGTAATTCACGTTTTCGATTCCATGTCTTCGGAAAGTTCTACGCCGCGTCGGCGCGCCGCGTCCACCGCGCGAGCCACGACCTCGGCGAAATGATCGGTGCGGAAGCTGTCCAGCGCCGCCTGCGTGGTGCCGTTGGGGGAGGTGACCTTGCGGCGCAGCGCGGCCGCGGTCTCGCCGCTCTCCACGAGCATGCGGCCGGCGCCGAAGGCGGTCTGCGCGGCCAGCGCCCGGGCCGTCTCGCGACTGAGGCCCTGCGAGAAGGCCGCGTTCTCCAGCGCTTCCACCATCAGGAAGAAATACGCCGGGCCGGAGCCGGAAAGGGCGGTGACGGTGTCCAGTTGCTCTTCCTCCGGCACCCAGACGGTGAGGCCGGCGGCGTCCAGCACGTGCTGGGCCTCCGCCCGCTGCGGCGCACTCACCCGCGCGTTGGCGTACAGCGCCGTGGCGCCCGCCCCGAACATCGCCGGCGTATTGGGCATGCAGCGCACGACGGGCAGGGCGGCATCCAGCCAGCGTTCGATCTGGTGGATGCGGATGCCCGCGGCGATGGAGATCACCAGGGGACGGTACTTCTGCACCGCGGGCCGCAGGTGGCGGCAGACCTCGGCCAGCATCTGCGGCTTCACGGCCAGGACGAGGATCGAAGCCCCCTCGGCGGCATCGAGGTTGTCCGTATACGTGGCCACCCCGTACTCGCGGGACAGTTCGTGCAGGGCTTCCGCGCGCGGTTCGGCCACGGCGATCCCGCCCGGCTGCGCGCCGTGGCGGATCATTCCGGCGATCAGCGCGGTGGCCATATTGCCTCCGCCGATGAAGGCGATCCGGTTCATTGGGGTTTCGCTCCGTTGGCGACGTCGTTCACAACGCGCAAAGGATATACGGACCCGTCCCTTGCCGCTTCCCCCCGGGCATGGTTACCTATGCCCACCAAGATAGGGGAACCCAATGGATATCGCCGAACTCCTTGCCTTCTCCGTGAAGAACAAGGCCTCCGACCTGCACCTGTCCGCGGGTCTGCCGCCGATGATCCGCGTCGACGGCGACGTCCGGCGCATCAATATCCCGCCCCTGGAGCACAAACAGGTCCATTCGCTGATCTACGACATCATGTCGGACAAGCAGCGGCGCGACTATGAGGAATTCCTCGAAGTCGACTTTTCGTTCGAGATCCCGGGCCTGGCCCGTTTCCGCGTCAACGCGTTCAACCACAATCGCGGCGCCGGCGGCGTGTTCCGTACCATTCCCTCGGAAGTGCTCACCCTCGAAGACCTCGGTGCGCCGAGGATCTTCCGCGAGCTGATCGAGCAGCCGCAGGGCCTCATCCTGGTCACCGGCCCCACCGGTTCGGGCAAGTCCACCACGCTGGCGGCGATGGTCGACCATGTGAACAAGAACGAATACGGCCACATCCTCACGGTGGAGGACCCGATCGAATTCGTGCATACCTCGCAGAAGTGCCTGGTGAACCAGCGCGAGGTCCACCGCGATACCCATGGCTTCAACGAGGCGCTGCGCTCCGCCCTCCGCGAAGACCCGGATTACATCCTGGTGGGCGAGCTTCGCGATCTCGAGACCATCCGCCTGGCGCTTACCGCCGCCGAAACCGGTCACCTCGTTTTCGGCACGTTGCACACCTCGTCGGCGGCCAAGACCATCGACCGCATCATCGACGTCTTCCCCGCGGGCGAGAAGCCGATGGTCCGCTCGATGCTCTCCGAATCGCTGCGCGCGGTGATCTCGCAGTCGCTGCTCAAGAAGGTGGGCGGGGGGCGTACCGCGGCGCACGAGATCATGGTGGGCATCCCCGCCATCCGCAACCTGATCCGCGAGGACAAGGTGGCGCAGATGTACTCGTCCATCCAGACCGGCCAGCAGTACGGGATGCAGACCCTGGACCAGAACCTGGCCGACCTGGTCAAGCGTGGCCTGGTCACCCGGCAGGAAGCGTCCACCTACGCCAAGAACAAGGAAGGTTTCCGCTGACAAACCGCTTCGAACCCCGCCGCGGGCTGTTCCCGCCTGTAGGAGCCGCTATAGCGGCGAGGGAACCTGGCGACACCGGGGCAAGACTCCCCTCGCCGCCATAGCGGCTCCTACATGGGGAGCAGGCGTTGCTGCTTCATTGCTTCGTCGGCTTCTCGCCGCTATAGCGGCTCCCACAGGGGCGGTTCGAGACCGGCGTCTCTGCGCGGTTGGGGTCAGGGGTATATGATCACCCCACAGGGGACGCCGGCCCGGTCCGGCAATGGGATACAGGCCATGAGCGACTTCGATTTCACTTCCTTCCTCAAGCTGATGGTGCACAAGCAGGCCTCCGACCTGTTCATCACCGCCGGCGTCGCGCCCTCCATCAAGGTGCAGGGTCGTATCGTGCCGATCACGCAGAGCCCGCTGTCCGCGCAGCAGTCGCGCGACATGGTGCTGAACGTCATGACGCCCGCGCAGCGCGAGGAGTTCGAAAAGACCCACGAGTGCCAGTTCGCCATCAGCGCCTCGGGCATCGGCCGCTTCCGCGTTTCGTGCTTCTACCAGCGCAACTGCGTGGGCATGGTGCTGCGCCGGATCGAGTCGAAGATCCCGACGCCGGAGGAACTCAGCCTGCCGCCGGTCATCAAGCAACTGGCGATGACCAAGCGCGGCATCATCATCTTCGTGGGCGGCACGGGCACGGGTAAATCCACCTCGCTCGCCTCGATGATCGGCTACCGCAACCAGAATTCGACGGGCCACATCATCACGATCGAGGACCCGATCGAATACGTGCACAAGCACGAGGGCTGCATCATCACCCAGCGCGAGCTCGGTATCGACACCGACAGCTGGGAAAACGCACTGAAGAACACGTTGCGCCAGGCCCCGGACGTGATCATGATCGGCGAAGTGCGTACCCGCGAGACGATGGAACACGCCATCAACTTCTCGGAAACAGGCCACCTCTGCCTGTGCACGCTGCACGCGAACAACGCCAACCAGGCGCTCGACCGCATCCTGCATTTCTTCCCGGAAGACCGCCGCCAGCAGCTCTTCATGGATCTGTCCCTGAACCTCAAGGGCATCGTGGCGCAGCAGCTCATCCCCACGCCCGACGGCAAGGCGCGTCGCGTGGCGGTGGAAGTGCTGCTCGGTACGCCGCTCGCCCAGGACTACATCCGCCAGGGCGAGATTCACAAGCTCAAGGAGCTGATGCGCGATTCCAACCAGCTTGGCATGCGCACCTTCGACCAGAGCCTGGTGGAGCTCTACCACGCGGGCGAGATCTCCTACGAGGACGCCCTCCGCCACGCCGACAGTTCCAACGAGGTCCGCCTCCGCATCAAGCTGGCCCAGGGCGGCGACGCGCACACGCTGTCGCAGGGGTTGGAAGGCGTGGAGATCGACAAGAGCAACGACCGCAATACCTTTGGCGGCATGCTGCATCGTTGATCGGGTGGCACCCTCCCTGTAGGAGCCGCTGTGTAGTGGCGAGGACACGCTTGCCGGCGTGTCGCGAGGTTTCCTCGCCGCTATAGCGGCTCCTACGGGGCGAAAAAAAGGGAGCCGCTAGGCTCCCTCTTCTTCCGACGCTTCTAAGCGCTTTACTTGGCCGCGGCCGACACGGTCAGCCCGCTGGCGTCGACGCTCTTCACGCCCTTGACGCTCTTGGCGACCTTCTCCGCCTTGCTCTTCTCGGCGGCGGTGGCGACGGTGCCGGTCAGGGTCACCATGCCGTCCTTCGTGTCGACGCTGATGTCGGTGGCCTTGACGTTCTTCGTCGTGGCGAATTCGGACTTCACCTTCGTGGTGATCCAGGCATCGTCGGCCTTGCCGGCGACGGTCTGGTTATCGCCCTTCGACATCGCGGCGGAGTCCTGCGCATACACCTGCGCGAAGGGAGCCGCGCCGAGACCGGCGACGAGGGCGGCGGCGAACAGGGCCTTACGGAGGTTGGCGTGGTTCATGGTGTGACTCCTTTGTCTCGCACTGAATGGGTCTGGCGATGGCGCCACGCGCTGTGGCGGCCGTTTCGCGGGACTCATGGAAACAGCGCATCCGTGAACGATTCGTGCCGGAAAAGTACGGGCGTTCAGCTTCGTCAAGACACATGAAAAAAGGCGCTCCGGAGAGCGCCCTTTCCTTCACACGATGCGCGCGTCTTATTTGTACTCGACGGCGCCGGAGATCACGAGGCCCTTGTCCTCCACATGCGCCTCGCCCGACACCTGCACGATACGCGCGGCTTGCGCCTTCATCGCATCGAACTGCATCTTCGAACGCTCGGCGGCGGAAGCCTGCGCGGCCTGGTCTTCCGGGGCGCCGTCGGCACCCGCGGCTTCGGCCATGGAGCTGGCATAAGCCTGTGCCTTTTCGGCCATCACGTCGACCCACATGCGGTACATGTCGCCGTTAAGGTGCATGCGGCCGAGACGGCCGGCATCGCCGATGGCGCCCATCAGCATCTCGTCGAGCTTGCCGTCCTCGCCATCGCCCACGCCGATCGCGATGGCCTGGCCGTTCATCGCCGCCCAGCCCGGCATGCCGAGCATGGCGGTGATGTTCTGCGGGAGCGGTGCCGGCTTGCCGTCGCCGGCAAGCTTGAAGTCGCCGCCGAGCATCGCCTGGCCCATGGCGAGCAGCCCGGCCGGATTGCGCGTGCCCAGGAGCACGCGGCCGGTGAACGTGGGCATCTGCTGTCCGCCCACGGCGGGCTTGAACGAATCCAGGACAATGCGCACGCCGCGGATGTCGCCGAACGGCGGGATGGCCGCCTGCTGCATGGTCGAACCGAGCTTCGCGAAGCTGTCGTTCATGGCGACGAAGGCCGGGCACTCGAACGGCTTGGCCGCCACGGCATCGGACTGCGCGGTGAAGAACGTACGGATCTGTTCCATCGGCAGCGCGAGGCTGACGTCGAACGGACCGGAGGCTTCGTTGCCGAGGCCCGGCAGTTCGACCTTCAGGCCGGAGAAGGCCTTGGCGATGTCGTCGGCCAGCGCGACGTCGACACGCTGTTCCTGGTGGCGCATGTCGAGGCGGGTGTAGCCGAAGCTGAGCGAGGGCACGCGTGCGGCGATGCGGTTGGCCTCGGTGACGCAGCTCGGCGGCGGTACCGGCACGGGTTCGCCGGTCTTGGCCGACTGGTGCTTCAGGAAGGTGGCGAACAGCGGATCCTTGCCGGTGGCGACGAGCGGCAGCAGGCGGACGAGGTCGACCTGGCCGACCGCGTAATCCTTGTAGCCCTTGTCCTTCGCGAGGTCCGCGAGGCGGCCGTCCTCCTGCAGGCTCTTCTCGGGGCGATCGACGCCCAGCGCCTGGCGGATCGCCGGCTGGGCGGCGTCGGCGGGAAGCAGCGACACCACAGCCTGCTTGCCGACAGTGGCGATGACCAACTGCAGGCCCGAGTCGGACAGGGTGGTGTGACGGTAGGCCTGGCCACCCGCATCGCCGGTTTCGAGCTTCTTGCCGTAGGCCGTTTCGATGCGGCCCACGAAGGCTTCCCAGGCAGCCGGATCGGCGAGGGCCACGCGGGCGACCGGGCTCAGGCCGACACCGTAGATCGCGGAGCCGGTCTTGATGTCCAGGCCCATGTTCTTGAGGGCCGCTTCCGCGGTCTTCCCGTCGAATTCGGCGGCGAAAGCCTTGAGCAGGCGGGCGCCTTCGGCGTTGCCCCGGGTTTCCAGGTCCTGGGCGAGGGACTTCATCTGCGCGACTTCGCCGGGCAGCTCGCTGTTGGCCTGCACAAGCATTGCCTCGTAGGCATCGTCGTCGAGCTTGTCCAGGTTCGCCAGCACGTAAGGCGTGTCGGCCGGCACGAAGGCCAGCGGCGCGTCCTTGTCCTTGTGGCCACAGGCCGCCAGCAAAACGCTGGCGACGCCGAGCGCGAGAAGTCGCTTCGTCGGTCGCATCTTGTATCCCATTGTCCGGTTTGGTCCCTTGGTCCGGCCATTATGCCGGAACCGTGGGAGCTGAAGGCGGCCCCGTGGCGGGGCAGCGCAAATTCTTGCGGTCTTACCGGCCCATGACCTCGGCCAGGACGGCCATGCGCACGAACACGCCGTTGCCGACTTGCTCGAGGATGCGCGACTGCGCGCCATCGGCGACGTCGGGCGCGATTTCGATACCGCGGTTGATCGGGCCGGGGTGCATCACCAGGCAGCCCTTGGCGGCGCGGGCGAGGCGGCGGCAGTCGAGTCCGAAGCGTTCGAAGTAGGCGGCTTCGTCGGGAAGGTCGGTCGACGCCATGCGTTCTTTCTGCAGGCGCAGCATGATGACCGCGTGGGCGCCCTCGATCGCCGCGTCGAAGTCGTCGTGGTACGTCACGCCTTCCAGCTCGCCTTCGGCCGGGAGCAGCGAGGAGGGGCCGACGATGCGGACATCCTTCGCACCCAGTGCGGTGAACGCATGCACGTCGGACCGGGCCACGCGCGAATGGCGCACGTCGCCGCAGATGACGATGCGCAGCTTGCGGAAGTCCGGGTGGTGGTTGCGGATGGTCAGCGCGTCCAGGAGGCCCTGGGTGGGATGGGCGCGGTTGCCGTCGCCGGCGTTCACCACCGCGACGCCGCTCATCGCATGGCGTACGAGGGATTCGGGCGTGCCCGACTCCTTGTGCCGGACCACGATGGTGTCCAGGTGCATCGCCTCCAGCGTGTGCAGGGTGTCGAACAACTCCTCGCCCTTGGCGGTGGAAGAAAATCCGATATCGAAATTGATCACGTCCGCACCCAGCCGGCGCGCGGCCAGTTCGAACGAGGTGCGCGTACGCGTGGAGGGCTCGAAGAACAGGTTGAGCACCGTGCGGCCCCCGAGCAGGTCCAGCTTGCGGGTGCCGTGCGCGGTGGCCTCGCGCATGCTGTTGGCGCGGTCGAGCAGGCGTTCGATGGCTTCGCGCGGGAGGTTCTCGAGGGTGGTCAGATGGCGCAGGCGGTGTGACATGACTTCCTCAAGGTGGATGGAGAAAACGAAAGGGAGCGTTCGGCGATCATGCCTGCACGAGGTACGACTCGAGGATCACGGCCGCGGCCTCCGCGTCGATCGACTTCGCATCGGATCGCTTGCGCGTGCCCGCGGCCCGGCCCGCGGCGAAGCGGCGAGCCGCTTCCTGCGAACTCATGCGCTCGTCGGCGAAGGCGACGGGAAGGGCATAACGCTCGCCGAGGCGTTCGGCAAAGCGGCGCGCCGTGCGCGTCATCGGCTGCTCCTTGCCTTCATTGTCGAGCGGAAGGCCCACCACCAGCTCGGCCGGAAGCCATTCGCGGCGCAGCGTATCCAGGGCGGTCCAGTCCGGTTCGCCGTCGCGCACGGGCACGGCGGCCAGGGCGCGGGCGGTACCGGTAAGCCGGTTGCCGACGGCGACGCCGACGATCTTCGTCCCGACGTCGAAGCCGAACAGGCAGCTCATCGTACGGGGCGGCTCAGGCGTGGCCGGCGTAGCCGGTCAACTGGGAAGGGTCGTGTACGCCGAGCTTGCGCGCGGCGGCCAGCCAGCGTTCGTCGATGGGCGTGTCGAAGACGATGTGTTCGTCCGCACGCGTGGTGAGCCAGGCGTTGTCCATCACTTCCTGCTCGAGTTGACCGGCGTCCCACCCCGCGTAGCCGAGCGTGACCACGGCACGGCGCGGGCCTTCGCCCGCGGCCATCGCCACGAGGATGTCGCGCGAGGTCGTGACCGACCAATCCTCGTTCACGCGGTAGCTCGAATCCCAGTTGCCTGGTTCGCGATGGAGCACGAAGCCGCGCTCCTGCTGGACGGGGCCGCCGATGAGCACGGGGGAGTCGGCGATCTCGGGGTCGTCGCACGCCAGCTTCATCTGGGCCAGTACGTCGCCCAGGCGGTATTCGGAAATCTGGTTGATCAGCAGGCCGACGGCTCCGTCCTCGCCATGCTGGCAAAGGAACGCCACGCCGCGCGCGAACGGTGGCTCGGCCAGCGAGGGCATCGCAATGAGGAACTGACCCGCGAAAGTGTTGGCGATCGTCATGGCTGCATTGTAGCCGCTACGACCCTGAGCCGTGTGCGAACGTTCAGTGCATTCCGGGTACCGTCGGCATTCCGCCACAAGGAATGCAGCAAATGTCCAAGCTTATGTTTGCAAAGGGTTTCGCGATCGTCGCCATGGGTTTCGCGACCACCGCGTGGGCGTCGACGCCGGGCGCCTGGAAGGACTACGACCAACGGCTGACGAAGGCCTGCGTCGCCGCCAGCGGACTGAGGGACGCGAAGCCCGTGGGCGGCCCCATCCACTACGACGACCGCGTGCCCGTCACGGCGCTGGTGCTGGCCGGACGTTATCCACAGAAGCACATGAAGAACCGGCCCGGCCGCGAACTGTGCGTCTGGGACCGCAAGGCCGGAAAAGCCTATGTGAGCGAGGCGGACCAACTGCTGCCGTTGTAGGAGCCGCTATAGCGGCGAGAAGCCGACAAGGCGGTGAAGCGGTGAGGCAAGGTTCCCTCGCCGCTATAGCGGCTCCTACAGGAGTCGGCCGCGCCGCCGCCGATATCGATCGCGCCGCCCGATCAGTAATTTCTCAGGACATTCCCCGGCAGGAACTGCCACGTGCGCGTGATGTACAGCTCGTCCACCCGGTTCTTGTCCGCCGGCAAGGCCGGGAAGGGCGCGGCGAGGCGGACGATCCGCTGCGCGGCGTCGTCCAGTACCTTGTGGCCCGAACTCTTGATGACGTCCATGCTCTTGATCGAGCCGTCGCGGTTGAGGCCCACCGTGAGCACCAGTTCCCCGTACAGCTCCTGGCGGCGGGCCTCGTCGGGATAGTTCAGGTTGCCCACGCGCTCCACGCGGCCGACCCAGCCCTTCATATAGGCGGCGTAGACGTATTCCCGGGTGTTCGAGGAGATGAATTTCTTCTTGGGGCGCTTCGCGTACGCCTGCGACTGCTCGCGCACCTCGGCGGCGAGCCGGGCCATTTCCATCCGTCGCTGCACTTCCTGGTCCGATTCGGGCAGGGGGCGTTCCTTCCGTTCGGTCTGCTCCCGCGTGGTATCCACCGTGAAGGCCGTCTCGCCCGAGCTGGTCAGGAGCTGGCTCGGCGTCGCCTCGCGCGGGGCAGGCGCCTGGGCGTCCTTCGGCTCCGCGGCGAGGCTGTGCTGCGGCGTCGGCAGCAGGCCCGAGACGGGCTCGGACGGACGTGCCGCCTTGTCCTTGTCACCACCGCCCGCGTTGTTCGCCTGGGCCAGGAAGTCGGCCTTGTCCGGCTGCTCCTGGTTGGCGACGTCCACGAGGGTCACGTCCAGCGTGGGCACGCTGGGCCGTGGCTTCTCCGCCTCGAAGGTGATGCCGAGGATGACGATGCCATGCAGGAGCAGCGAGAACAGCAAGGTCGCGCCGAACAGGTCGGCGCCGGTGGTGCGGGTCGTCATCGGGCCTCGATCGCGTCGAACAGCAGCCCGGCGATGTTAATGCCGAACCGGGCGTCCAGTTCGCGCAGGCCCGTCGGAGATGTGACGTTGATCTCGGTCAGGTAGTCGCCGATGACGTCCAGCCCCACGAAGCGCAGCCCGCGGCGGATCAGCTCCGGGGCGACCTGGGCGGCGATCCATCGGTCGCGGTCGGAGAGCGGGATGCCCTCGCCGCGGCCGCCGGCGGCCAGGTTGCCGCGGAACTCGTCGCCCTGGGGGATGCGGGCGAGGGCATACGGCACCGGCTCGCCGTCGATCAGCAGGATGCGCTTGTCGCCGGCGGTGATCTCGGGGATGTACTTCTGCACGACGGTGAAGTTCCGGCCGCCGGCGAGCATCGTCTCCAGCATGGAATTCAGGTTCGTGTCGCCGGCCCTCACCCGGAAGATGCCGCGCCCGCCCATGCCGTCCAGCGGCTTCAGCACCACCTCGCCGTGCTCGGCCACGAACGCCTTCAGCTCGCCGGCGTCGCGCGAGACCAGGGTGGGCACGATGCACTGCGGAAAATCGAGCGAGAACAGCTTCTCGTTGCAGTCGCGTAGCGAACGGGGGTCGTTCACCACCTTGCAGCCGGCCCGCTGGGCGCGCTCGAGCACCATGGTGTCGTAGATGAACTGCGCATCCACCGGCGGGTCCTTGCGGGCCAGCACGATGTCCACCTCCGCCAGAGGGCGCCACTGGGGATCGCCGAGGGTGAACCAGCCGGACGGATCCTCCGTCACCGTCAAGGGGCGGAGACGGGCCCAGGCCTCGCCGTTTCGCATCGCCAGATCGCCCTGTTCCATGTACAGGAGGGCGTGGCCGCGGCGGGAGGCCTCGAGGAGGAGGGCGAAGGTGGTGTCCTTGGCGATCTTGATGGATCGGATCGGGTCCATCAGGACGGCGACGGAGAGTGTCATGCGGGAACGTCCGGCAGGCAGGAAAGGTGCCAAGTCTAGTGAACGCGGCCCCGGATTGGGACGGCGGCGACCTGGGGAATGATCGCTTAAGAACAATTCATCTTGACGGCGCCACGGCCAACCATTAAACAGCGGTCGGTAGGACCGCCAAAGAGCGGGCCGCCGGGGCCACCGGTCCCGGACAACGACCTGGCGCACGGAATAGTCGGCCGAAACCGGCTATCCTGCGACGGTATTTGCGGTTTTTTTTCGTGGTACGGGGGCGCAGTGAACGAAAACGGACGCGGTAACGACCTGACCGGGTTACGGGTCATGGTCATCGACGATTCCAAAACCATCCGACGCACGGCGGAGACCCTGCTGAAGAAGGAAGGCTGCGACGTACTGACCGCCGTGGACGGGTTCGAGGCCCTCGCCAAGATCTCCGACCAGAAGCCGAACATCATCTTCGTCGACATCATGATGCCGCGCCTCGACGGGTATCAGACCTGCGCGCTGATCAAGAACAACGCGCAGTTCCGGGGCACGCCGGTCATCATGCTCTCGTCGAAGGACGGCCTGTTCGACAAGGCGCGCGGCCGCATCGTCGGTGCCGAGCAATACCTCACCAAGCCTTTCACCCGCGACGAGCTGCTCGGCGCGATCCACCGGTACGCGAAGGCGAGCTGACCGGACACTTACGCAAGACGACGTCCAGGGGGACGTGTGGCAAACATTCTCATCATCGACGACTCGCCCACCGATGTCCGCGTGTTCACCACGCTGCTCGAGAAGGCGGGTTTTTCCGTTTCCAGCGTCGACAACGCCGAGGCTGGGCTCGACCGCATCAAGGCGAACAAGCCGGACCTGGTGATCATGGACGTGATCATGCCGGGCATGAACGGCTTCCAGGCCACGCGCACGCTGAGCCGCGACCCGAACACGGCCGACGTGCCGGTGGTGATGATCACCACCAAGTCCATGGAGACCGACAGGGTGTGGGGCCTGCGCCAGGGCGCGAAAGCCTTCATCACCAAGCCGGTGAACGAGAAGGAGCTGCTCTCGACCATCGCCAGCCTCCTGCCGAACACGACGCATTGAGGACGCCATGAGCGAGAACGCGGCACTCACGCCTTTCGAACTTCTCGCCCACTACGAGCGGGCGTGCCTCGCGCACTCCGCCGACGCGCCCGAGCGCGTGGAGTCGCTGGGCCTCTGGCGCGGCATCGGTTTCCGCGTGGGGCGCCACGCCTTCGTCAGCGGCATCGAGGAGATCAACGAACTGCTGGCCGTTCCGCCGCTGACCAACGTGCCGGGCACACAGCCCTGGCTGATGGGCGTGGCCAACGTGCGCGGCAACCTGGTGCCCGCGATCGACCTGGGCCGGTTCCTGTTCGACGAGCGCACGCCGGCGTCGGAGCGTGCCCGCCTGCTGCTGGTGCGCCAGCACGGCGGCACCGTGGGCTTGCTGGTGGACGAAGTGTTCGGCCAGCGTACGATGGACGACGCCCAGCGGGGCGCCGGCGAAGAAGAACACGATCCGCGGCTGGCACGTTTCGTCGCGGAGAACGTGCAGCTCGGCGAGCAGACGTTCGGACTTTTCAGCATGAGCCGTCTGGTTCGTGCGCCGGATTTTCGGCAGGCGGCGCTTTAAGCGCCTCCATAGGGGGAGGGGACGGCCGCGTGGCCGCCCCTTACAGGATGGGTGGGGGCGGCTTGGCCGGCCTCGCGATGGGAACGGAGGGGCGGTCCGCGGGCCGCTTCGTCATTGCTTTGCCAGGTTTGGGTGAGGTGGGATATGAGCACGACAGCAGGCGGCGCAGGCCGGGAACGTGGTTACACGATCGTCATCGTGTTCCTGCTCCTGGCGATCGGTTTGGCGTCGGTCGACTTCTGGTGGCTGAACAACAAGAACGGCGAGGATCGCGAAGCCATCGCGCTCACGACCCAGGTGCAGGTGCTTTCGCAGCAGACCGCGAAGTACGCGCTCGAGGCGTCGGACGGCAACCGCGACTCCTTCCGCGAACTGGCGGCCACGAGGAACACGATCGATTCGGCCGTGCAGCGCCTGGTGAAGGGCGACGAGAAGACCGGCATGCCGGCCTACGCCGACGGCAACCTGACCAACGCAGGCCGCTCCGTGGGGGCTCTGTCCAACGCCTGGCACCAGCTGGACGCGGACATCGGCAAGATCCTCTCGAACAAGGACCTGGTCCTGTCCTCGGGTGAACGCGCCGACCTCTTCTCCAAGCAGATGCCGCTGCTGAACGCCCGCACCGACGAGGTCCTGAACATCGTCCAGCAGAAGAACGCCTCGGTGGAGCAGACCTTTACCCTGGCCCGCTGGATGCTCATGGCCGACCGCATGATCCGCCGCGTGCAGGAGATCCTGCAGGGCGGCGACGCCGCGCAGTCGGCGGCCGACGGCCTGTCCCGCGACGCGCAGCTGTACGGTGCGGTGCTCAAGGGCCTGATCGACGGCAACCCCGATGGCGGCGTGCGCGCCATCAGCGACGGCAACGCGCGCAAGATCCTCGAAGGCATGCAGACCTCCTGGGGCGACCTGGTGGACCCGGTGAACCAGCTGGTCACCGCGTCGCCGAACCTGCAGGACGTGAAGCGCGCCGGCAACCAGGCCTCGCTCGATTCGCAGACCGTGCTGCTCCGCGCGAACGAGTCCGCCGACCAGATCGCCAGGCTGCCGCTGACCCGCCTGTTCCCGAACGTCTGGTGGGGCTTGCTCGGTGCCATCGGCGCGGTCCTGTTCGCGCTGCTGCTGGTCTACAACCTGGTGCGCGACCAGCGCCGCCGCTTCGAGACCACGTCCGAACTCAACCAGCGTAACCAGACCGCGATCATGCGGTTGCTGGACGAGATGGGCACGCTCGCCGAAGGCGACCTGACCATCAAGGCGACGGTGACCGAGGACATCACGGGCGCCATCGCGGACGCCATGAACTCCGCCGTGGACGAGATGCGCAACCTCGTGACCACGATCAACGAGACCGCGGTGCGCGTCTCGGCGGCGGCGCAGGAAACCCAGGCCACCGCCATGCACCTCGCCGACGCGGCGGAGCAGCAGGCGCAGCAGATCACCTCGGCCACCTCAGCGATCAACCAGATCGCGACCTCGATGGACACGGTGTCGAAGGATTCCGCCGAATCCGCCGACGTGGCGCAGCGCTCGGTGCAGATCGCGTCGCGTGGCGCCGAAGTGGTGCGCGAGACGATCCAGGGCATGGATTCCATCCGCGACCAGATCCAGGAAACCTCCAAGCGCATCAAGCGCCTGGGCGAGTCGTCGCAGGAGATCGGCTCGATCGTGGAACTCATCAACGACATTGCCGAACAGACCAATATCCTCGCCTTGAACGCGGCCATCCAGGCGGCGTCGGCCGGCGAGGCGGGCCGCGGTTTCGCGGTGGTGGCGGACGAAGTGCAGCGCCTCGCCGAACGCTCGGCGAGCGCGACGAAGCGTATCGAGACCCTGGTCCAGACGATTCAGTCCGATACCAACGAGGCCGTCAGCTCGATGGAACAGACCACCGCGGAAGTGGTGGCCGGTGCCCGCCTGGCCGAGGACGCCGGTACGGCGCTGGGCGACATCGAGCGCGTCTCGAACGACCTCTCGGCGCTGATTCAGAACATCTCGGCGGCGGCACGCCAGCAGTCCGCCGCGGCGACCGACACCTCGGCGACGATGAACGTCATCCAGGAGATCACCTCGCAGACGTCGCTGGGCGCGAGCCAGACGGCCGAGTCGATCGGCAACCTGGCCCAGCTCGCGAACGACCTGCGCCTGTCCGTCGCGAACTTCAAGCTGCCGGGCTAACGCAGTGAGACTTCAAGACCATACCGATTTCACCACGCTGCACTGGGTCAAGGCCGAGCTCGACGACGCCTTGTCCAAGGCGCGCCAGGCCCTCGAGTCGTACGTCGAGGATTCGCGGGACGCCTATGTCATGCACACCTGCGCCGCGGACCTGCACCAGGTCCACGGCACGCTGCGTATGGTCGAGCTGTACGGGGCAGCGATGGTCGTCGGCGAGATGGAGCAGCTGGTCGCCGCGCTGATCGACGACCGCGTGGCCCAGCGCGACGATGCCTATGCGGCGCTGATGCGCGGCATGATGCAGATGCCCGATTACCTCGAGCGCCTGCAGAGCGGCCACCGCGACGTTCCCATCGTGCTGCTGCCGCTGCTCAACGACCTGCGCGCGAGCCGCGGCGAGCAGTCGCTGCACGAGTCCGCGCTGTTCACGCCGAACCTGGACACCATGCTGCCGGCCACGGCACCGGGTGCGAACGATCCGGCGGCCGCCGAAGCGCAGCGCGGCGAACTCGCCGAACTGCGCGTGCGCTTCCAGCAGCAGCTGCTCTCGTGGTTCCGCGGCCAGGGCAACGAGCGCCAGCTGCTCGGCATGCGCGCCACGCTCGACAGCATCGCCGCGCGTTGTTACACCATCGCCGGCCGCCGCCTGTGGTGGATCGCCGCGGGCGTGCTCGAAGGCCTGGAGCGCGGCGTCCTGCGCGCACACGATAAGGACGTCCGTCAGCTGATCGGCCGCGTGGACCGCTCGATCCGCGAGCTGGTCGACGGCGGCGAGGAAGCCCTGCTCAACGGCGATGCGGACGAACTCGCGCGCAAGCTTCTGTATTACGTGGCCCAGGCCAAGCCAGGCAGCGAGCGTATCGAGGAACTGCGCCAGACCTATCGCCTCGAAGGCCTGCTGCCGCAAGCCTCGGAAGTGGAGCACGCACGCGGCTCGATGTCGGGTCACAACCGTGCCCTGCTCGATACCGTGTCGGCCGCGATCAAGGACGACCTGCTGCGCGTGAAGGAATCGCTCGACCTGTTCCTGCGCCGTCCCGACGGCGATCCGGCCCAGCTGGGCCAGCAGACCGAGGTGCTCGACCGCGTCGGCGACACGCTGGGTATGCTGGCCCTCGGCGTGCCGCGCCGCGTCGTCGGCGAACAGCGCCGGATCCTCGGCGAGATCGCCACGGGGACGCGCGCGCCTGACGAGGAGTCGCTGCTCGACGTCGCCGGCGCGCTGCTCTACGTCGAAGCGTCGCTCGACGACCACATCGAACGCCTGGGTGCCGACGGCGAAGCGCCGGCACCGAGCGACCTCGGCCCGTCGCCGCTGCCGCGCAGCGAGGCGCGCCACATCCTTTCCACCCTGATGCGCGAAGCGACGGCCAACACCGCGAAGGTGAAGGACGCCATCGTCGGCTTCGTCGAATCGTCGTGGGACCACGAACAGCTCGCCGGTGCCCCCGAGCAGATGGCGGAGATCGGCGGCGCGATGCGCATGCTCGGTGCCGGTCGTCCGGCCGAACTCGCCGATGGCATCGGCCTGTTCATCCACCGCGAACTGCTCGGCGACCGCCGCGTGCCGAACGGCACGCAGATGGATCGCCTCGCCGACGCGCTGGCCGCGCTCGAGTACTACCTCGAGGCGGCGCGCGAGCATCGCGGCGGCCTGGAGCACATCCTCGACGTCACCCAGCAGAGCCTGGCCGAACTCGGCTACTGGCCCGTGCCGGTCGATGCCGGGGAAGGAGAGGAAGCGCTCGGCGATGCCGCGCTCGAGGACATCGAGGCGGCTGCCATCGAACACATCGCTGTGCCCGCGACCAGTACCGACCCTGGCGAGACCGTCGCCAGTTTCGCCGACAGTTTCGACCTCGTGGACGAAGCGCCCGCGGAGGAAGACGCCGCCATCGCCGCGGCGACATCCGCTCCCGTCGTCGAGGAGGCATCCGCCTCCCCGGCCGCCGAGGATGACTGGGTGGAGATCGAGGAAGAAATCGAACAGGACGTCGGCGGTGCCGGCATGGCCGAGTTCGCCGGCTTCCAGATCACGGTCGACGGCATCGACGACGAGATCCGCGAGATTTTCCTGGAGGAAACCGAGGAAGAGATCGGCAACCTCCGTGCCGCGCTGGGCCACTGGCTCGCCGACCCGGAGCGCGGCGACGCACTGGTGCCGATCCGCCGCTCGTTCCATACCCTGAAGGGCTCCGGCAGGCTGGTCGGCGCGCGCCTCCTGGGCGAGTTCTCCTGGAAGGTGGAGAACATGCTCAACCGCGTGCTCGACGGCTCCATTGCCTCGCACGAGGGTGTGCAGGCGCTGGTCCGCCACGCCGTCGACGCGCTGCCGCAGCTGAAGGCGGCGCTGGAAGGCGACGCCACGCCGGCCGCGCCGATCGCCGCGATCATGGAAACGGCCGATCGCCTGGCGATGGGCGACATGGCGTTCGTCGAGGACGTGGCGCGCAACTCCATCCATCGCGTGCGCAGCAAGGTCAAGCGCCGCGTGCCGCGCGACACCATCGCGGCGGTCCCGACCGCCGGTTTCGCCGCTTACGGCCAGGCCCCGGCGGAAACGCCGGAAGCTCCCGCGGCGATCGAGTCCGCGCCGGCCGAGCCGGCCGCACCGGTGGAGGCCGCCGAACCCGCCTACGTCGCTCCGCCGTTACCGCCAGTCGACGCGGTGCTGCTCGACATCCTCCGTGCGGAAGTGGCGCAGTACCTCACCGTGATCCGCGCGAACCTCGCGATGACGGGCGACGGCGAGCTGCCGGTGGACGACGGGCTGTTGCGCGCGGTGCATACGTTGCACGGCGCGATCGGCATGGTCGACATCCCCGTGCTGATCCAGGTGTTGGCGCCGCTGGAAGGCCTGATCAAGCGCGTGCGCGCCACCGGCCTGCCGTTGAGGCGGGAGGGCGTCGCCGTGCTTACCGAGGCGGCCGATCTCGTCGACCACGTCATGGACCAGTTCGACGCACCCGATCCGCGGGTGCCGGACGTGGTGGGGCTTGCCGCGCGCATCGCCGCATTGCGCGACGAACAGCCGGAAGCGACGGTCGCCCACATCCTCTACGAACCCGACCCGATGCCGCTCGACGACGAGCTGGCACTCGATGCCGAAGAGGACGCGGTGGCGTCCGTGCCGGCCTTCGAGGACGAACAGGCCTACCTGCCCGAGCAGCCGGTGGAAGCGAGCATTCCTTCGCTGGACGAGCAGCTGATCGCCGACGAGCTCGCGGAAGAGGGTGACTTGCCGGGCATCGAGCAGGTGCCGGTGGAACCGATCGCGTCCAGCGACGAATTCACCGCCGAACTGCTGGCCTCGCTCGAGGATTTCGGGATAGAGAAACCCGAGGTGGAGAAGCCCGAGGGCGACGTCCGGCCGATCCTCCAGTACGACGCCGAGGAAGATGCCGCATGGCGGTCGCTGCTCGGCGAGCTCGAGGGTGCCGCGTCGCCGGCACCCGCCGAAGACGAGGCGCTGCCGCAGCCGATGTCTCGCGACGGCGAGGTGTTGCACGTCGACGACGGGCTGGTGGATTTCGCTTCGGAGGACGCCGGGAACGACGACGAGTCCGCTTCCGCGGAGTCGGTCGAGGTGGCCGCGGAGCCGGTCGAGTTGTCCCCGGAGCCGATCGAGTTGTCTGCGGAATCGGTCGAACCGCCTGCGGCGTCTGACGAGTTCCTTGCGGCGTCCGAGCCGCCGGCGCTCGCGGACGAACCCGTCCAGATCGAGGACCAGTCGCACGAGCCTGTCGCGCCGCCGGTGCATACGCCGGTCGAAGAGCCTGTGCCGTCCCTGGTGCCGGAGCTGTCGCCGTACGCCGATATCGATCCGGACCTGCTCGAAGTGTTCGTCGAGGAAGGCCGCGAGATCCTGGACCATGCGGACGCCGCGCTTGCCGCCTGGCGCGCCGAGCCCGAGCAGCCGGAGCACGTCGCCGCCCTGCAGCGCGACCTGCACACCCTGAAGGGCAGCGCGCGCATGGCCGGTATCTCCGCGGTCGGCGACCTTTCGCACGCGATGGAAGCGCTGCTCGACGCGGTGGCCGGTGGCCAGCGCGAGAGCGACCGTCCCGCCATCGAGGCGACGGAGGTCGGTTTCGATCGTCTGCACGGCATGGTGCAGTCCATTGCCATGGGCAAGCCGATCGCGCTCGCCGACGCCGATATCGAGCCGTTCGCGCGCCTCGCCGGCTCGCCGATCGCACCGGACACGCTCACGGCCGAGGCCTATCGCGAGGAGCGCGAGGCCGCGATCATCGAACACGCGCCCGCGCCCGTGTTCGAACCGCTGCCCGAACCCGAGGCGGAGCCCGTGCTCGAACGCGATCTTCCGGAACTCCTGCCGGAGTTCGAGGAAGAGGAGCTCCAGCGCGCGTCGCAGGAACAGATCCGTGTTCGCGCCGACATGCTCGACACGCTGGTGAACCACGCCGGCGAGGTGTCGATCTATCGTTCGCGCCTGGAACAGCAGACCGCCAGCTTCCGTTCGGCGCTCACCGAGCACGAGCAGACGGTCAGCCGCCTGCGCAGCCAGCTGCGCATGCTCGAGATCGAAACCGAGGCGCAGATCATCGCGCGCTACCACCAGGAGCACCGCGACACCGGCCTGTCGAACTTCGACCCGCTGGAACTCGACCGCTTCTCGCAGTTGCAGCAGTACTCGCGAGCGCTGGCCGAGTCGGTGTCCGACCTTGTCTCGCTGCAGACGATCCTGGACGAGCTGACCCGCCAGTCCGAGAATCTCCTGCTCCAGCAGCAGCGGGTGAACGCGGAGCTGCAGGAAGGCCTCATGCAGACGCGCATGCTGCCGTTCGACGCCATGGTGCCGAACCTGCGCCGCACGCTGCGCCAGGCGGCGTCCGACGTCGGCAAGCGCGCGCAGCTGGTGGTGGAGGGCGCCAACGGCGAAATGGACCGCAACATGCTCGACCGCATCAAGGCGCCGTTCGAGCACATGCTGCGCAACGCCGTGGCGCACGGCATCGAGACGCCGGACGCACGCGAAGCCGCGGGCAAGAATCCGGAAGGCACGGTGCGCATCCAGGTGGCCCGCGAAGCCACCGAGATCGTGGTGCGCCTGTCCGACGACGGCGGCGGCATGGACCGCGACGCGATCCGCGCCAAGGCCATCGAGCGCGGCCTGCTGCGTCCCGATGCGCGCGTGTCCGACGACCAGATCTTCCAGCTCACCCAGGTGCCGGGCTTCTCCACCGCCGAAAAGGTCACCCAGGTGGCCGGTCGCGGCGTGGGCATGGACGTGGTGGCGAACGAGATCAAGCAGCTCGGCGGCACGCTCGGCATCGAATCGCAGAAGGGCCGCGGCACCACCTTCGTCATGCGCCTGCCGTTCACCCTTGCGGTGACCCAGGCCCTGATCGTGCGCATCGGCGAAACCAACTTCGCGATCCCGATGACCTCGGTGCACGGCGTAGCCCGCATGGCGCCGAACGAACTGGCCCATCGCATGGCCGACGCCAACCCCGCCTTCGATTACCTGGGCGAGGAATACGGCATCCACGACCTGCCGCAGCTGTTGGGCGTGCACGTGGTCTCGTCGCCGGACGAAGGAGACATCCCGCTGCTGCTCGCGCGCTCGGGCGACCTGCGTGCCGCGATCCGCGTCGACGCCGTGCTCGGCTCCCGCGAAATCGTGGTGAAGCCGGTCGGTCCGCAGGTGAGCTCGGTGCCGGGCATCCTCGGTGCGACGATCATGGGCGATGGTTCGGTGCTGATGATCCTCGACCTCGCCCCGCTGGTCCGCCACGGTGTGGCGCGCCGCGCGTTCGAGGCCGAGTCGCAGATGCCGCATGCGCCGCGCGCGCAGGACGAGGTGCGCGTGAAGCCTCTGGTGATGGTGGTCGACGATTCGATCACCATGCGCAAGGTCACCGGCCGCGTGCTCGAGCGCCACGAGTTCGAGGTGATGACGGCGAAGGACGGCGTGGATGCGCTCGAGAAACTCAACGAGCGCGTGCCCGACCTGATGCTGCTCGACATCGAGATGCCGCGCATGGACGGGTACGAGCTGGCGACGCAGATGAAGGCGGAGGAGCGCCTGGCCGGGGTGCCGATCATCATGATCACGTCCCGTACCGGCGACAAGCATCGCCAGCGCGCCTTCGACATCGGCGTGGACCGTTACATCGGCAAGCCGTACCAGGAGAACGACCTCATCGTGCAGATCAACGACGTGCTCGGAGTTCATCATGGCTGATCGCGAGGCGACGGTCGCGCTGCTGTTCGACGATGCCAGCCTTTCCGCGGACCTGCGGGAAGCGCTCGTCGCCCAGGGCGCGCGGATCGTCTACGAATCGGACCTGCGTTCGTTCGCGCCGGCGGAACTCGTCGGCTCCTCGGCCGACGTGGTCGTGGTCGACCTGGACAATCCGGCCGACGACGACCTGGACCGGCTCTACGACACCGTCGAGGGCGGGCATCCGCGCCTCGTGTTCAACGACGCGGATGCGAGCCGCAAGCTCGAGGGCTGGGACCGTGCCCGCTGGGCGCGCCACCTGGCCGCGAAGCTGATCGGCGAGATGGCGCTCGATCCGCCGCGTCCCGAAGACGCGCGCGCCATCGAGCCGCGTGTCGCCGCGCTCGCGGGCATCGCGGCACCGGCCGAGGAAAGCTTCGACGAACCGCTCGTCGACGACCTGGCGATCACGGGAAGCCACGGCTATCCGGAAACCCCGATGCCGGCGGTCGACACGGTCGCGGTGGACGTAGCGCCGTCCGTGGCCGAAGGCGTCGACGACGAACTGAGTTTCTCCACGCCGTTGGCCGACGACGCCGACGGCGACGGCGGCAACGCCGATCCATCCGAACAGGCCGCGGAGCTCGAAGCCCTGCTTGCCGATTCCGGTCCGCTGGCGGAGGACGATCTGGAATCGGTGCCGTCCGCGCCGGTCCAGCTCACCGAACTCGCCTCGCTCGACCTCTCCGGTTTCGAAGTCGTCGAGGAAACGCCGGCACCGGAGGCTCAGCCCGAGGAAGGATTCGACGCGGGCCGTCTCAGCCTCACGTCGTTGGAGGACGGATTGCCCGGCGCCGCGCAGGAAGGCACGCCTTCCGTGCAGATCGAGTCGCGCGCCACCGAGTACGTGCCGCCACCCGTGCCCGAATGGGACCTGGTCGACCACGACACGATGGCGGTCGAACCGGTGCCGCGTCCCGAGCCGGCCGAATTCGGCATCCAGACGATGAGTGCGGCCGAGTACCTCGCGCACGACGTGGTGGACGACGGTAGCCACGGTTTCGAAGCGGGCCTCACCCTGGAACTGGTGTCCATCGAGGAAGCGATCGCTCCGCGTACGGACGGCGACTTCAGCCACGAGATGTTCCTCGAGGCGGCGCCCCGCGCCGTGCGTCGCGTCATCGCGCTCGCCGGCGCCGAGGAAAGCGAGGCGTCGATCGCCGCGTTCCTCGCCGCGCTTCCGGCGCGCGTGCCCGGCGTGCTGCTGGTGGTAGCCCATCACGACGATACCCAGGCATTCGCGGCGCGCCTCGGCCGGGCGCGGGTCGCGACCGACGGCAGTCATGCCGTGCACGGCGACTGCGTCGTCGTGCCGCGTGGCGCGCACGTGCAGATCCGCCGCGACGGCAGCGTCACGGTGCGCGAGGACGGCACCGCCTCGAGCGCGAACGGACCGTCGATCGACGGCATCCTCAGCACGCTCGCCGGCGGCTTCGGTGCCGACGCGCTGGCCATCGTCTTCGCCGGCCGCGGCAATGACGCGGTGGCGGGCTCCCAGGCGGTCTACGACGCAGGTGGCCGCGTATGGGTCGAGACGGTACCGCCGGATCTCGAGGCGGGCCATATGGTGGCCGGCATCCGCGAGGAGCGGGTGGCCGACTACGCAGGCGACGTTCGCGCGCTGGCACAGAAACTGATCGAGGAATTCCCATGAGCGAGCCGTTACCGCGCGAAATTCGCTGCGTCCTGATTCCCAGCGGTGGCGTCCGCCTGTTGCTTCCCAATGCCGCGGTGGCCGAAGTCATCACTCTGGCGGGTGTGGAACCGGTGGCCGACGCGCCGTCGTGGCTGCTGGGCCAGATCGCCTGGCGCGGCTGGAGCATTCCGCTGCTGAGCTTCGACCACGTGGCCAGCCTGCCGGAAGACGCCCCGCCGCAGGCTGCGCGCGTCGCGGTGCTGAAGTCCGTGGGCCACAATCCGTCGATGCCTTACCTCGCCGTGCTCACCCACGGCTTCCCGCGCCTGACCACGCTGAACGCGGAACTCCTGCTCCCCACCCACGACGGCCACGACCTCCCGTTCGGCGTCCGCGCCCGCGTCCTCGTCCGCGACGACACGGCGGTGATCCCGGATCTGGAGCAGCTGGAAAGCACGCTGACGGACATGCTGGCCGCTGCCTGATCCCGTGGCTCCTGCGCAGGCAGGGGCCCAGCGACTTACGCTCCGGTTGTCCTGCGCGCCGCATCCGTGTTTCGTGGTCGCTTCGTAGGGTGGGCTCGCCTGTCGGCCTCGCGTTCGGCGCCCGCACCGCGACGGCGAGGTGCCCACCGATCTTTGTGTCGATGCTTGACTCGCAATTGAGAATCATTATCATCAACTCCGCACCCCAACCCGCGGAGTCCCGACCATGCTGCTTCGAACGCTCCCCCTGGCCGACAACGGCGGCCGCGACAAGATCGTGCCGCTTCGCGCCACCCCGGTGGCTGCCCGGCGCGTGGCAAGCAAGAACCTGCTCGACGGTTCGCGTGAACTCGTCATCGAGCACCAGGGCAGCGAATACCACCTGCGGTTGACCCGCAACGACAAGCTCATTCTCACGAAGTAAGCGTCACTTTCTCCCCGACGCCAAGCCACGCGGGTCTCCCCAGGCCGCCCAGCCAGGCATCCCTCGGTCGTCCGTCTCGGGAGACGCCATGTTCGGTTGGCTCGAATCCTTCGGCGTGCAATCGCGCGCCCGCTCCACTGCCACCACACGCTGGCTGGCCCTGTCGCCGCGCACGCTGTTCGAAGGCCTGGGCCAGCTGGGCGGCTTGCTCTACCTTGCGCCGCGCCATGCCGTGGCACCGGACGTCGTCGACGCGTCGGGCTGTCTCGTCGAATCGGCCGAACTGGCACCGTTGCTTGGCACGCGGTATGTCGGCGTGACGTGCGCGGTGACCGCGGAAGGGCCGCGCGAGTGGATCGATTGCGTGAACGGGCAGGGCGACACGGTCGGCCGCGTCTACCTGCTGCCGGACACCGACTACCTCGCGTGGGATGGCCTGTTCGCCGGTGCGCTGCCTTCCGAGCCGCCGTCCTGCCGCACGCCCGACCGCGAGTGGCTGCGGGCTTCACGCGCGCGGGTGCTCTGCTTCACGCGGCGTCGCATGGCCGGTTTCACTGTGCTGGGCGTCCGCGAGGCGCCGATTTCCTCGCTGGGTCATGGCGTGGCCCGCGATATAGCCGTCTCGGAGTCGGTGGCGATTTCGATCTGATCTGTAGGAGCCGCTATAGCGGCGAGGGCAACCTGCGGTGGTGTCGCGAGGTTTCCTCGCCGCTGTAGCGGCTCCTACAGGGCAGGTGTCCGGAGGCTGCGGTGTCCGGACACTTTGTCCGCGGACACACTCTCCGGCCCTGCGTGCCGGAACTATGCCACTGATCTAAAAGTGTTTTCCCGGTTGGCACGGCACTTGCTCCCTTTCCCGGCAAGTAGACCAGGGAATCCACCATGATCCGTGATACCTCCGCCCAGGACCGTCTCGTCGAAGTCCGCCCGAGCCGCAGCCGCAACCGCAAGCTCCTCCTCATTGGCGGCGGTGTGGCCGTCGTGGCCCTCATCGCCCTGGCCGCGCCGCGCGTGTCCACGATGTTCTCGGCGGACACCTCGGTGAGTGCCTCGCGCCTGAACTTCGCCACCGTGACGCGCGGCCCCTTCGTCCGCGACATCGCCGCCGAGGGCAAGGTGGTGGCGGCGGTGAGCCCCACGATGTATGCCACTTCCGCGGGCGCGGTCGTGCTGAAGGTGCATGCGGGCGATGTGGTGAAGAAGGGCCAGGTGCTCGCGGTCATCACCAGCCCGGAACTGACCAGCAAGCTGGCCCAGGAGAAGTCCGCCGCGGACGCGATGGAGGTGGATTACCTGCGCGCGCAGATCGACGCCAAGAAGAAGCGTTCCGAACTCCAGAAGGCGTACGACAACGCCACCATCGACCAGACCGCCGCCGAGCGCGACCTGAACCGCTACGAGAGTGCCTACGGCAAGGGCGCGGTGCCGCAGGCCGATGTCGATAAAGCGAAGTCCACGCTCGACAAGGCGCAGATCACGGCCAAGCACGCGAAGACCGATCTCGCGATGGACAACGACAGTCTCACTTTCGACGTGCAGTCGAAGAAGCTGGCCCACGATCGCCAGGTCTACCTGGTGCAGGATCTCGAGCGCCAGGTGGAAGACCTCAACGTGAAATCCCCCGTGGACGGCCAGGTGGGCCAGCTGTTCATCGCCGAGCGCGCCACCGTCGCGAAGGACGCCCAGCTACTCAGCGTCATCGACCTCTCCGCGCTGGAAGTGGAGATGAAGGTGCCGGAAAGCTTCGCCCGCGATCTCGCCATCGGCATGCCGGGCGAGATCAGCGGCAACGGCAAGACCTGGAACGGCAAGGTCAGTGCCGTGTCGCCCGAAGTGGTGAACGGCGAGGTTGCCGCCCGCCTGCGCTTCGACGGCGATACGCCCAAGCAGCTGCGCCAGAGCCAGCGCCTGTCGGTGCGCATCCTGATGGACAAGCGCGACAACGTGCTCACCGTGCAGCGCGGTTCCTTCGTGGACGAAAGCGCGGGCCGCTATGCCTACGTGGTGAACGACGGCATGGCCGATCGCCGCGACATCCGTGTCGGTGCGAGCAGCATCGACAAGGTCGAAATCCTTGATGGCCTGAAGGAGGGCGACAAGATCGTCATCTCCGGTGCCGACACCTTCGGCGACGCGAAACACGTCGCCATCAGCCGCTGACAGAGGGAAAAACCATGCTCAAGATGACCCATCTCGCCAAGGTCTACCGCACGGAAGTCGTCGAGACCTACGCCTTGCGCGACTTCAACATCGACGTGAAGGAGGGCGAGTTCGTCGCCGTGACCGGTCCCTCGGGTTCGGGCAAGACCACCTTCCTGACCATCGCCGGCCTCCTGGAAACCTTCACCGGCGGCCATTACCACCTCGATGGCGTGGAAGTGAGCCAGCTGGACGACAACGCGCGCTCGCGTATCCGCAACGAGAAGATCGGCTTCATCTTCCAGGCCTTCAACCTGATTCCCGACCTCAACGTGTTCGACAACGTGGAAGTGCCGCTGCGCTATCGCGGCATGAAGGCGGCCGAGCGCAAACAGCGCATCATGGACGCGCTGGAGCGCGTGGGTCTGGCCTCGCGCGCCAAGCACTATCCGGCGGAACTCTCCGGCGGCCAGCAGCAGCGCGTCGCCATCGCCCGCGCACTGGCCGGCTCGCCGCGCCTGCTCCTGGCGGACGAACCGACCGGTAACCTGGACACGCAGATGGCCCGCGGCGTGATGGAACTGCTCGAAGAGATCCATCGCGAAGGCGCCACCATCGTCATGGTCACCCACGATCCGGAACTGGCGGCCCGCGCGCAGCGCAACGTCCACGTGATCGACGGCCAGGTGGTGGACCTCGCGGAAGAACCGCGCTTCCACGCGCACGCCCACACCGCCCATTCCTGATCGAAGCCGTTCCACCTCCGGGGGCATCCATGTTCAGTTACTACCTTCAACTCGGCCTGCGCAGCCTGCGCCGCAATCCGATGCTCACCGCGCTGATGGTGATGGCCATCGGGTTCGGCGTGGCGGCGTCGATGACCACTTACTCGGTGTTCCGCGCGACGTCGCGCGATCCGATCCCGCAGAAGTCCGACGTGCTCTACAACGTGCAGATCGATAACTGGGGTCCGGAGAACACCCAGAACGGCGAACCGCCGCCGGCGTTGAGCTACAAGGATGCGACGGCGCTGCTGCGCGCGCACAAGGCGAAGCGCCAGACGGTGACCTATCCGATCGGCGTTTCGGCGATCCCGGACGATCCGTCCCGTCTGCCCATACGCCAGGGCGCGTATGCGACGGGCGCCGACTTCTTCCCGATGTTCGACGTGCCATTCCTGCAGGGGCGCGCGTGGAGCCTCGAAGACGACGACAGGCACGCCGACGTGGCCGTCATCAGCAAGTCGCTCAACGACAAGCTGTTCAACGGTGGCCAGAGCGTGGGCAAGCAGATCAATCTCGACGGGCATCTCTTCCGGATCACCGGCGTGATCAAGGACTGGGCGCCGCAGCCGCTGTTCTTCGACGTGCCAAACACCCAGGGTTTCGACGACGGTGCCTCGGTCTACGTACCGTTCAACCGCGCGGTGGACCTCAAGCTGCCGAACAACGGCAATAACAACTGCGTGAAGGACCCGGGCGAGGGCTGGGAGAATTACCTGCGCTCGGAATGCATCTGGCTGTCCCTGTGGGCCGAGCTGCCGAGCAAGGCCGAAGCGCAAACCTATCGCGAGTACCTGACGGGATACGCCGCCGAGATGCAGCGCTCCGGGCGGTTCAGCTGGGCGCCGAACGTCAAGCTGCGCGACGTGATGGAGTGGCTGTCGGTGCAGAAGGTCGTGCCCCGCGAGTCGCAGGTGTCGCTGCTCGTGTCGCTCGGCTTCCTGATCATCTGCCTGGTGAACACGGTCGGCCTGCTGCTTGCCAAGTTCCTGCGTCGTGCGCCCGAGATCGGCGTTCGGCGTGCCCTTGGTGCGTCGCGCCGCGACATCTACACGCAATTCCTGATCGAAGCGGGAACGATAGGCATCGCGGGTGGCGTGCTGGGCCTGCTACTCACCGGCCTCGGCGTACTCGGCGTTGGCCTGGTCTTCCCCGAGGAGATCGCGAGACTCGCCACGCTGGACCCGACCCTGATGGCGCTCACGCTGGTGGTGGCGATCTCCGCATCGGTCATCGCCGCGTTCTATCCCACCTGGCGCGCCGCGCAAGTGCAGCCCGCCTGGCAGCTGAAGTCGAACTGAGGATTCCGCCATGCAGATCAAACCCATCCTGGCAGCGCTTCGCCGGCACAAGGCGGGCACCATCCTCATCGCCCTGCAGATCGCCTTGACGCTCGCGATCGTGTGCAACGCCCTGTTCATCGTGCACGAGCGCGTCGACCGGGTGCGCCGCGCCACCGGCATGAACGAAGCCAATGTCGTCGCGGTGCAGAACCTCTACGTCGGTTCCCCGTCCACCTATATTCCGCTGATGAAGACGGACCTCCAGGCGATCCGCTCGATGCCCGGTGTGCAGGACGCATACATCACCAACGCCTTCCCGCTCCGCCGCGGCGGCTGGTCGACGTCGGCGCAGAAGGATCCCGATGCCACGAAAAACGGCGTGCAGAGCGCCCTCTATTTCGGCGACGAACACACGCTGGCCACGCTCGGCGTGAAACTGATCGCCGGCCGCAACTTCAGGCCCAGCGAGGTGGTCTCGTTCGGGCGCGACCAGCAACCGGCGCCGCCGCAGGTGATCGTGACCAAGGCCTTCGCCGACAAGCTCTTCCCGGAAGGGAATGCGCTGGGCAAGACGGTCTATTACATCAAGGGCAAACCGTCCACGATCATCGGCATCGTCGAAAAGCTCACCGTGCCCTGGATCGATGCCAACTTCATCGACAACGTGACGATCATGCCGTTGTTTTTCGACAGCAGCTACCAGCACTTCATCGTGCGCACGAAGCCCGGCCAGCAGGATGCGGTGTACCGGACGATCGCGAACACGCTGTACGGCGTGAGCCGGATGCGCGTGCTGCCCGAGAAGAACGGTGTGCGCACGTTCGACATGGTGCGCGCCAATGCCTACGAGGCGGACCGCGGCATGGCGGTCCTCATGAGCATCGTGTGCGGGGTGCTGCTGGCGATCACCGCGGCGGGCATCGTGGGCCTGTCGAGTTTCTGGGTGGGCCAGCGCCGCAAGCAGATCGGCGTGCGGCGTGCGCTCGGCGCCCGGCGGAAGGACATCCTCAGCTACTTCATGACCGAGAACTTCCTGATTGCGCTGGCCGGTGTCGTCCTGGGTGTCGTGCTGGCCCTTGGCATGAACCAGTGGATGCTCACGCAGTTCGAGATGGCGCGCATCTCCGTCAGCTACGTCCTTATCGGCGTGCTGGTGCTTCTCGGTCTCGGCCAGGCGGCCGTGTTCGCTCCCGCGCTGCGTGCGTCCAGGGTGTCGCCGGTCGAAGCCACGCGCAGCGTCTGAGGCCCGCTCTAAGGAATCCGGATGTTCGGCTACTACGTGGAACTGGCCCTGCGCAGCCTCCGGCTGAGCAGGGCACTCACGGCCCTCATGATCCTGGCCGTCGCCCTCGGGATCGGGGCCAGCATGACGACGCTGACGGTGCTGCATGTGCTCTCGGGGGATCCGCTTCCCGGGAAAAGCAGCAAGGTCTTCATGCCGCGCCTCGACCCGCGCGACAAGGAAGGTTACGACCCGACCGACGAGCTGCCCGTCCAGGTGACCTGGGCGGACGGCATGAACCTGCTCCACGCGCACCGCGCCCGGCGCCAGGCGCTGATGACGGCAGGCGCCACGCCGGTGCAGTCCGATGACGCCGCTATCGATCCCTTCATCGTGCCGGCCCGGTACACCACGACGGACTTCTTCCCGATGTTCGACGTGCCGTTCCGCTTCGGTCAGGGCTGGAGCGCCGCCGACGACGCGTCTCGCGCGCGCGTCGCGGTGATCGGTGCGGACCTCAACGATCGGCTTTTCCACGGCGAGAACAGCGTGGGCCGCATCGTCCATGCGGACGGCGTCGACCTGCGCATTGTCGGTGTGCTCGCGCCATGGCGCGCCGTGCCGCACTTCTACGACCTCAACACCGGCAATTACAGCGTGGGCGAGGAAGTGTTCGTGCCGCTGGGCACCGCGCGGGATGCGAAGCTGAAGCGCAACGGCGGCCTCGAGTGCTGGGGCAACAAGTCGTCGGACGAGGAAGGGATGGAAACCGCCAACTGCGTATGGCTGCAGCTGTGGGTGGAGCTCGACGACGCGGCCGCCGTCGTATCGTATCGTGCCTTCCTCGACGGCTACGCGCGGGACCAGGTGGCGCTGGGCCGTTTCGAGCGTCCGGCGCGAACCGCCTTGCCCGACGTCATGCGATTCCTCGACGAACAACGTGTCGTTCCGAGCGATGTACGCCTGCAGGTCTGGCTTGCCTTCGGTTTCTTCCTGGTCTGCCTGGTCAACACCGTCGGCCTGATGCTGGCGAAGTTCATGCGCCGTGCCGGCGAAGTCGGTGTGCGGCGCGCGCTCGGCGCGTCGCGGCGCAGCGTCTTCGCGCAGTTGCTCACCGAGGCCGCCATCATCGGCGTCGCGGGCGGCATCGTCGGGCTCGGCGTGGCCTTCCTCGGACTGGCGATAGTGCGGATGCAGCCCGGCGCCGCGTCGCAACTGGCGCATCTGGATCTGGCGATGCTGCTGGTCACCTTCCTCGTCTCCATCGCCGCCACCCTGGCCGCGGGCCTGATCCCGGCATGGCGAACCTGCCGCATCGCGCCGGCATTGCAGATCAAGAGCCAGTAACCATGTCCCTCGACATCCTTCCTATCGTCGCCACCTTGCGCCGGCACCGGCTGACCGCCACGCTGCTCGTGCTGCAGATCGCGCTGACCTGCGCGATCGTCTGCAACGCGGTCTTCGTGATCGGGGACCGCCTGGCCTGGATGACGACGCCGAGCGGCATCGCCGAGGACCAGCTGATGCGCATCACCGTATCGGACATCGGCCCGCGCAAGGACATCCATGCCCGCGTCGAGGCGGATCTTGCCGCGATCCGCGGCATTCCCGGCGTCGAAGCGGTCACGGTCGGGAATTCGCTGCCGTTCGGGGGCAACGCATGGAATTCGGGCCTGAAGCTGGATCGCTCGCAGAGATCCTCGAGTGTCGACGTCGCGACTTTCTATGGCGAATCGTTGGCCGAGACCCTCGGTAGCCGCCTGCTGGCCGGGCGTATGTTCCATCCCGACGAATACCGTTGGGTGGACGACCTCGTCGCCGAAAAGGCGACGAGCAGTCACGTGGGGATCGTGACGAACGACCTGGCGCGGCGTCTGTTCCCGGACAAGTCGGCCCTGGGCGAAGAGATCCTGGTAGGCGGCGAGCCGGTGCGCATCGTGGGTGTCCTGGAGCGCCTGCCCGCCGCATCGGGGAAGGCGCGCGAGGACGTGAACGACACGGTGCTGATGCCGTGGCGGATGATTCCCGCCTACGGCGGCGGCTATTTCGTGCGTGCCCGGAAGGGCGAGACCGCCCGCGTGCTCAAGGATGCCGTCGCCGCCCTGAAGGGTGTGAACCCGCGACGCGTGGTGGTCGAGGCGCGGCCGTATACCGAGATTCGCGGGCGCTTCTTTGCCGCGGACCGCGCGATGGCAGTGCTGTTGTCGTCGGTTTCGGTGGCCCTGCTGGCGGTGACCGCGCTCGGCATCGTGGGGCTGGCGAGTTTCTGGGTGGGCCAGCGGCGCCGCCAGATCGGGGTGCGACGGGCGCTCGGGGCCTCGCGCGCCGACATCCTGCATTATTTCCAGACGGAGAATTTCCTGCTGGCGAGCATGGGCATCGTGCTCGGCATGGTGCTGGCCTACGGCATCAACGCGCTGCTGATGAAGCAGTACGAACTGCCGCGCCTGCCCTTGGCCTACCTGCCCGTGGGCGCCACCGTGCTGTGGCTGTTGGGGCAGGTGGCGGTGCTGGCCCCGGCCCTGCGCGCGGCGTCCGTTCCCCCGGTCGAGGCCACCCGTGGCTAGAATGGAAAAATGTGCCGGCGGGGAAGCAACCTTTTCGCCGGGGGAGGCATCCATGGTTGCATGCGAAGAGACCCGATGCGCTGCGTACTGATCATCGACGACAACCCCGCGGTGGGCGAAGCCCTTTCGCTCGCTCTCAGCCTGCGTGATATCCGTCCGCTCGTGGCGCTTACGCCCGAAGACGGGCTGGCGACCCTGGCCCGCGAGCGCGTGGACGTGGTCATCCAGGACATGAACTTCACCGCCGACACCACCTCGGGCGAGGAAGGCGCGGCTCTGTTCAAGGCGATCCGCGCACGCCATTCCGACCTGCCGGTGATCCTGCTCACCGCGTGGACCCACCTCGAGGCCGCGGTGGAACTGGTGAAGGCCGGCGCCGCCGACTATCTCGCCAAGCCGTGGGACGACACCAAGCTGCTGGCGACGGTGGAGAACCTGCTCGAGCTGTCCGAGTCCACCCGCGAAGTCACCCGTGCCCGCGTCGAGCGTCGCCGCCGGCGCGAGGCGCTGGAGAGCAAGTACGAGCTGGACGGCCTGGTCTTCGCGTCGGAGGCCATGGGCCGTACGATCGAGCTCGCCTGCCAGGTCGCGCGTTCCGACGTGCCCGTGCTCATCACGGGGCCGAACGGTGCCGGCAAGGAGCGTATCGCCGCCATCGTCCACGCCAATTCCGCGGTGCGCCGGGGTCCGTTCGTGGCGGTGAACTGCGGTGCGCTGCCGGGCGAACTCATCGAAGCCGAACTGTTCGGTGCCGAGGCGGGCGCCTATACGGGCGCGAACAAGGCGCGCGAGGGACGCTTTGAAATGGCCGACGGCGGCACGCTCTTCCTCGACGAGATCGGCAACCTGCCGCTGCCGGGGCAGATGAAGCTGCTGCGCGTGCTGGAGACCGGGCAATTCGAGCGGCTCGGTTCAGGGCGTACGCGGCACGCGAAAGTGCGCGTGGTCAGCGCGACGAACGCCGACCTCAAGGCGATGATCGCCGCCGGCACGTTCCGCGAGGACCTTTACTACCGTCTCAACGTGATCGACGTGAACCTCCCGCCGCTGTCGGAACGCTCTGACGATATCCTGCCGCTGGCCGAATTCTTCCTGGACGGGAAGGCCACGCTCACCGAGGACGCACGCGAGGCCCTCCTGGCGCACGCGTGGCCCGGCAACGTGCGCGAACTGAAGAACGCCATCGCCCGCGCCGCGCTGCTGGCCGTGGACGGACGCATCGAGCCCGCGCACCTCAACCTGCCGCCGCCCACACCCAACGCCACCCGCAACCTTGACGAACCCAGCCGCGAGTCGGTGGAGGCCGCGCTGGCCTCGGCCGGCGGCGTGGTCAGCCGCGCGGCGAGCCATCTCGGCCTCTCGCGGCAGGCGCTGTACCGGCGCATGGAGCGCTACGGACTCGCGGTCTGATACGTTCGGCGTCATGAAGACGATTTCGCTCGAAGGTCGGATGACCCTGGTCGTCGCCGGGTCCGCCATCGTGGGCGCGCTGGTATTCGCCGGCGTGTACATATGGCCGTTCCCGCAGCTGCTCGCCTGGATGCGCGAGGTGCCGGACAAGGCCGGAAAGCTGCCGCCGGTGCCGCCGCTCGAAAGCGTCGACGGCGGCACCGCGTTGCTGATCTGCCTGCTGATGATCCTGCCGCTGTCGGCCTTGGTCGCCCATGCGCTGGTGGAGCCGCTGCGCCGGCTCATGCGCGCGCTGGAGAGCGCGGTGGCCAGCTACCGCGACGGCGATTTCAGCATGTCGATCGGAACCGCCCGGCGCGACGAGCTCGGCGACCTGATCCGCATGCACAACGCCTTGGGCCAGACCCTGCGCGACCAGCGCCAACACCTGGCGCAGCGGGAGCTGCTGCTGGACACCGTGGTGCAGAACACACCGGTGGCGCTGGTGCTCACCGATACCGCCGGCAAGATCACCTACGCCAACATCGCCGCGCGGCATCTCTTCAACGAAGGCCGCGCGCTGGCCGGCCTGGACTTCGACGAAGTGCTCGCCGGCATGCCCGAAAGCCTGCGCGAGGCCGCGAAGGGCGGGGAGGACGCCCTGTTTTCCGTCGAGATGGAAGGCAGCGAGGAGACCTTCCACCTGTCCCAGCGCGGTTTCCGTCTGCAGGGCAGGCCTCACCGCCTTCAGCTGTACCGGCGGATGACCCGTGAACTGTCGCGGCAGGAAGTGCATACCTGGAAGCGCGTGATCCGCGTCATCAGTCACGAACTCAACAATTCCCTCGCGCCCATCTCGTCGCTGTCCCACTCGGGCGTCGAACTGGCCCGGCGCGGCGACCTGGCGCGCCTCCCCGGCGTGTTCGCCTCCATCGGCGACCGCGCGAAGCACCTGCACAGCTTCATCGCCGGCTATGCGAGCTTCGCCAAGCTGCCGGCCCCACAGTCGAAGGGCGTGGTCTGGGAAACCTTCCTCGAGGCCCTCGCCCTGCATGCGAGCTTCCGCCTGGCCGCGCCGCCGCCGAAGCAGCCCGGCTGGTTCGATCCCACCCAGGTGGAGCAGGTACTGATCAACCTGATCAAGAACGCGCACGAGGCCGGCGGCGATCCCGGGGAGGTGACCCTCGCCGTCCACCACGTCGGCCGCGAGATGCTGATCGAGGTGGCCGACCGTGGCCCGGGCATGAGCGAAACCGTCCTGGCCCAGGCGCTCCTTCCGTTCTACTCGACCAAGCGTTCGGGCACCGGCCTGGGGTTGGCCCTCGCGCGCGAAATTTCTGAGGCGCACGGCGGACGCATCGCACTGGCCAACCGCGACGGCGGAGGCCTGCGGGTGACCCTGGTGCTGCCCGTCGGTTCGGCCTGAGGCGCTTCGCCTATACTCCCCGGAACGCATCGGGAGAGGGAAGTCAGGTCATGGGAAGCGTCGTCGCGCTGGTTGTGGTGGTGGTCGTCGTCGTCGTACTGGCGAAGCTGATCCGGATCGTGCCGCAGGGTTACGAATGGACGGTGGAGATGTTCGGCAAGTACACGGGCACGCTCACGCCCGGCCTGCATTTCCTCATCCCGTTCGTCTATGCCATCGGGCGCAAGATGAACATGATGGAACAAGTGCTGGACGTGCCCTCGCAGGACGTCATCACCAAGGACAACGCCGTGGTCCGCGTCGACGGCGTGGTGTTCTACCAGGTGCTCGACGCCGCCAAGGCCGCCTACGAGGTCGCGAACCTCGAGACCGCGGCACTGGCCCTCATCATGACCAACATCCGCACCGTGCTGGGTTCGATGGACCTCGACGAGAGCCTCAGCCAGCGCGACGCCATCAATGCGAAGCTGCTGGGCGTGGTCGACGAGGCCACCCATCCCTGGGGCGTCAAGGTCACCCGCATCGAGATCAAGGACATCTCGCCCCCGCGCGACCTCGTCGACGCCATGGCGCGGCAGATGAAGGCCGAGCGCGAGAAGCGCGCCAACATCCTGGACGCCGAGGGCTTCCGCCAGGCGGCCATCCTCAAGGCCGATGGCGAGAAGCAGTCCGCCATCCTGGAAGCCGAGGGCAAGAAGGAGGCGGCGTTCCGCGAAGCCGAGGCGCGCGAGCGTCTCGCCGAGGCGGAAGCCAAGGCGACCACCATGGTCTCGCAGGCGATCGCCGGCGGCGACGTCAACGCGCTGAACTACTTCGTCGCCAACAACTACGTGGAGGCGCTGAAGGAAATGGCGAAGTCGCCGAACCAGAAGACCCTGCTGCTGCCGATGGAAGCCACGGGCATCCTCGGCTCGCTTGCCGGCATCGCCGAACTGGCGAAGGATTCGCTGGCGACGCAGCAGCGCGCGCCTGCGGATGGCGTCTCCGGCCGCACCCCGCCGCTGCCGCGCTGACGCCATGGAACAGGTCGCCACGCACTACCTCTGGTGGATCGTCGCGCTGCTCCTCATCGGTGGCGAGGTGATCCTGCCCGGTTATTTCATGCTGTGGATCGGCATCGCCGCGGCCGCCATGGGCATCCTTCTCCTCGCCATACCCGGCATGGGTGCGCTGGCGCAGGCGATCGTGTTCGGCGTGTTCGCCTTTGTCTCCTGCTTCGCGTACTGGAAACTGGTGAGACCGCGCCTGGAACGTATCCCGCCGGGCAACGAGCGGCTCAACCGGCGCGGCGAGCAGCTCATCGGCCAGCGCTACGTGTTGTGCGAGGCCATCCTCAATGGCCGCGGCAAGGCGAAGGTGGGCGACGGGACCTGGCTCGTCACGGGGCCGGACCTCCCGCTGGGCGCCACCGTGGAAGTGGTGGGCATCGACGGCACGACCCTGCGCGTGAAGGCGGTGGATGTTGGCTGACGCCGTGCCGTTGAAGGTGCCGGTAAGCTTCGCCACCACGGCGATCAACACCCGCATTGCCTTCCTCACCGAACTGGCGCGACGGCTTCACCAGTACGGCACCACCGCGCCGCGGCTGGAAGTCGCCATCGGTCGCTCGGCGCAGCGGCTCGGCCTCTCCGCCGAAGTCTGGTCCAGTCCCACGGCGATCATCGTGTCCTTCGCCGACCTGGGGCAGGGTGAGGAGAGCGTGGCGCAGGTCACCCAGGTGATGCGCCTGCCGCCGGGCGACGTGAACCTGGCCCGCCTGTGCGAGGCCGATCGCATCGCGGATGCCGTCATCGACGGGCAGATGGAACTGCGCGAAGGCTTCTACCTCCTGCGCAAGCTGGGAGCGCCGGACACTTTCCGCGCACAGCTGGGCGTCATCGCGAGCTACGGTCTCTGTGCCGCCAGCGTCGTGGCGCTGCTGCTGCACAGCGCATGGCCCGATCTTGTCACCGCCGGCATCATCGGCGTGATCATCGGCCTCATCACGGTCGCTTCCGGAGGCCGCCCCCGACTCGCGGCGGCGAGCGAGGCCATCAGCGCACTGGTAGCCACGGTGATCGCCACCGTCGTCAGCGCCTATGTCGTGCCGCTGGCGTTGAAATCGGTGATCCTCGGCAGCCTCATCGTGCTTCTGCCGGGCATGGCGCTCACGACGGCCGTGCGTGAAATCTCCAGCCAGCACCTGGTATCAGGGGTCGCCCGCATGGGCGGCGCGGTGGCGACGCTGCTCAAGCTCACCTTCGGCACCGTGGCGGCAAGCCAGTTGTGCGAGGCCCTGGGGGTCGTGCCGCGCGATTACGCGTTGCCGCCGCTCCCGGGCTGGGCCGACTGGCCATCGCTCATCCTTGGCGCGTTTTCCTTCGCCATCCTGTTCCGCGCGGCGCGGCGCTCGTGGCCGGTGGTGATGGCATCGGTGGTACTCGGGTATCTCGCCACCACATGGGGCGGCAGCATTTCCGGGTCGCTGCCGGGGGCGCCGTTCGGCGTCTTCGTCGGAGGCCTGCTGCTGGGCTCGTTGAGCAACGTCTACGCGCGTTACACGCACATGCCGGGAGCGGTGGTGCGCGAGCCGGGCATCATCCTGCTGGTGCCGGGATCGGTGAGCTTCCGCAGCGTGTCGTACCTGCTCGACCGCGATACCTCGCTGGGCATGGATACCGGGCTACTGGGTATCACGCTGCTGGTGTCGCTGGTGGCCGGATTATTGTTCGGCGACCTTATCGTGGCACCGCGACGCTCCCTCTGAGTACCGCGCCACATCTGCAGGAGCCGCTATAGCGGCTCCTGCAGTGCAGCGATCAGGCCAGCAGGTCTTTCTCTTTCTTGCCCGCCTTCAGTGCATCGTTGAACCAGTTCGGGCGCTTGCCACGACCGGACCAGGTCTGCTCGGGATTGGCGGGGTTGCGATACTTGGCGGCGACAGGCGTGCCGGGGGTGGCGCGGCGGCCCTTCGTGGCGCGATTGCCGAAGACGTCGTCGATGCCGAGGCCTTCGGCCTTGAGCAGCGCATTGATCTTTTCGCGAACCTTGGCGACCTTGTCCTTTCGCAGTTCGTTCTGACGGCTCTGCGCCTTGGCAATCAGTTCGGTGAGCTGACTATGGTTGAGGTTCTTGATATCGACGGCCATTCGCAAACTCCGGTCTGTTTCAATAATCGGATCGGTATATCGATCCACGACCCGCCACGTAATGCGGGCGAATCCGCATTGTGACTCAATTAATGAATGGATGTCAGTGTAATGAATGGATTATCGATTTCGCCGATACGATTATCAGCTGAATCCGACAAGCGCGCTGCGCTAATGATGGCATCGGCGCAGCGCGGTTTGAATGACGAGGATCAACCCAACAGGGTGAACAATGCCTCGCGCGTGACATTGCGCGCTTCGGTATCCGTGCGGGCACGATACTCGAACGTACCGGCCTCGAGGCCACGGCCGCTCACCACCACGCGATGCGGGATGCCGATCAGTTCCATGTCCGCGAACATCGGGCCGGGCCGGAGGCCGCGATCGTCGAGCACCGTGTCGATGCCCGCCTGCGACAATGCCTGGTAAAGCGATTCGGCGGCTTCGGCGACGGCGGGGTCGTTCTTCGGGTTGATGATGCACACCGCCACGCGCCAGGGCGCCATGGCCTCCGGCCAGATGATGCCGGCGTCGTCGTGGCGCTGCTCGATGGCGGCAGCGACGATGCGGCTGACGCCGACGCCGTAGCAGCCCATGTACATCGTGCGCATCTTGCCCTGGTCGTCGAGCACGCCGGCGCCCATCGCCTCGGCGTACTTCTGGCCGAGCTGGAAGATGTGGCCGACCTCGATGCCGCGGCCGAGGCGGATGTGGCCCTTGCCGTCGGGCGACAGGTCGCCGTCGACGACGTTGCGCAGGTCGGCCACGCGATCGATCCGCGCGTCGCGCTCCCAGTTGGCGCCGGTGTAATGCATGCCTTCCTGGTTGCCGCCGCAGACGAAGTCCGCCAGCAGGGCGGCGCTACGGTCCACGATGACGGGGATCGAGGTGGGCAGGCCGACCGGCCCGATGAAGCCGGGCCGGGTGCCGGTGGCGGCGAGGATGTCCGCTTCGCTCGCGAGTTCGGATTCGCCCGGCAGTTCGGGAAGGTGGGCGGCCTTCACTTCGTTGAGTTCGTGGTCGCCGCGCAGGCACAGGGCGACGAGGCCTTCGCGCCCGCGCACGAGGATGGTCTTCAGCACCTGGTTGGCGGGGACGCCGAGGAAGGCCGTCACCTCGTCGATCGAGCGTTGCGTGGGCGTGTCGACCCGCATCAGCGCCGCCAACGGCGCGGGGCGTTCGCCGGCCGGGGCAAGGGCTTCGGCCTTCTCGATGTTGGCCGCATAAGGGGAGGCGTCGGAGAAGGCGAGGGCATCCTCGCCGGCTTCCGCCAGCACCTGGAATTCGTGGCTGGCGCTGCCGCCGATGGCACCCGTGTCCGCATCCACCGCGCGGAACGCCAGGCCCAGGCGGGTGAATATGCGCGAGTACGCCTCGTACATGGCGTCGTACGTTTCGCAGAGCGATTCGGGCGTCAGGTGGAACGAGTAGGCGTCCTTCATGAGGAATTCGCGCGCGCGCATCACGCCGAAGCGCGGACGGATCTCGTCGCGGAACTTGGTCTGGATCTGGAAAAAGTTGAGCGGCAGCTGCTTGTAGCTCTTCAGCTCGTTGCGCGCGAAGTCGGTCACGACCTCTTCGTGCGTGGGACCGTAGCAGTAGTCCTGCTCCTTGCGGTCCTTCATCTTCAGCAGCTGGCCGCCGAACTTCTCCCAACGGCCGCTCTCTTCCCACAGCTCGCGCGGCTGCACGGATGGCATCAGCATTTCGACGGCGCCGGCGCGGACCATTTCCTCGCGGACTACCTGTTCGACCTTGCGCATGACCCGCAGGCCCAGCGGGCTCCACGTGTACAGGCCGGAGGCGAGCTTGCGGATCATGCCGGCCCGCAGCATCAGCTGGTGGCTTGCGATCTCCGCGTCGGCGGGGACTTCCTTGACGGTGGCGAGGTGGAACTTGCTGAGGCGCATCGGCGAGCGGTCCGGACGGTAAAGGCGGGATTATAGGGGGTTTCTTCCCCGTACCGACCGGGCCGCGCCGGGTGGCGCTACTTGCAGTACAGGGTCATCTGGGCTTGCGTGGTTTCGATCTGGCGCTTGCGGCCGGCGTCGTCGAGGGCGACCTGGCCGCCCTTGCCGTCGTCGACCGACACCTGCTGCTGTTTCGACAGGATCTCCATGTTCGAGCGCAGGGTGGCGCAGAGCTTCTGGCGGTTCTCCGGCGTGTCGGAGGCCGGCCCCGCCGGCGCGGCCTTGGGCGGAGCCGGTGTCGGCGGCGCTGTCGGGTTCGCGCCAGCGGGCGCTTCGACGGTGCCCGTGGTCTTCACCTTGTCGTACTTCGTGCCCATGGGCGGCGGCGAATCGGAGTAATGCGTGACGCCTTGGGCGTCCTTCCACTTGTAGGCCTGGGCGAAAGCCAGGGGGCAGGCCGCGAGGAGGACGGCGAGGGTGACGATACGGCGCATGCGGGCCATCCTGAGGACGAGAGGCGTGGCGGGAACAAGTATCATCGGGCAGGAAGCCGCGCAAGCGACACAGGTCGCGGTTCCCGCCGCCGGCCCCCGGACTGACGCTTCACGGCGGTCAGAGTGCCACTAAGCTACACTGGTGGCCCATGTCACGGAATGGCCCATGAGCGATCCGATCCAAGTCCGGGCGCCGCGTCATCGCGGCATCTACCTGCTTCCGAACCTGTTCACGACGGGCGCGATGTTCGCCGGTTTCTACGCGATCGTGTCCGCCATCGGCGGGCATTACGCGGTGGCCGCCCTGGCGGTGTTCGTGGCGGGCATCCTGGATGGCATGGATGGGCGCGTGGCGCGCCTCACCAATACCCAGAGCGAATTCGGCGTGCAGTACGACTCGCTGTCGGACCTGGTCAGCTTCGGCCTGGCTCCGGCGCTGGTCATGTACACCTGGTCGCTCTCTTCGCTGGCCGATTATGGCCGGGTGTGGGGCAAGATCGGCTGGGCCGCCGCCTTTATCTACGCCGTCTGCGCGGCGTTGCGCCTCGCCCGCTTCAACACCCAGGTCGGTGTCGCCGACAAGCGTTATTTCCAGGGCCTCGCCAGCCCGGCGGCCGCCGGACTGTGCATGTCCTTCGTGTGGACGATGGAAAAGTTCGACATCCCCGGGCCGTCCGTGGCGTTCTTCGCCATGCCCCTGGCGGTGATCGCCGGTCTGCTCATGGTCAGCAACGTCCGCTATTTCAGCTTCAAGGCCTGGCCCAAGGGCGATCGCGTGCCCTTCATCTGGCTGATCGCCGCGGTGCTGATCGTGGTGCTGCTCCTCGTGGACACGGCGCGCGTGCTGTTCGCGGTGGCCGTCATCTACACGGTGTCCGGCCCGGTCATGACCTTGTGGGGCCGTGCCACGCGCCGTCGCCGCGCGCGCCGCGCCAGGTTGCCGGAGTAAGCCCGATGTCCGCCGCACTCGACCGCCGCCAGCGCCTGCTCAGGGTCATGGGCGTCACGCCCTGGCAACTGCGCACCGGTCCGGCGGCGCCCGAGCAGGAGATGGCGCCCGCGAACGACGCCGTCCCGGCGGGGCAGGCGGCCTGCGTGGTGGTACTCCCCGCGGGCGCGAGCGAACGCGAACTGGACCTGGTGGGTCGCGCCTTGCGAGCCTACGGTCCGATCACGGGCCGCGCCGCGCGTCTGGAAGCGGGCGAGCAGGGTCTGGGCAAGGTGCCCGTCGCCAGGGTTTATCTCGTCTTTGGCGAAGCGCAGGCGAGGGCGCTCGGCCGCGATCTTCCCGCGGCCGTGATGAGCGCGGCGCAGATCGTGCTGGTGGACACGCCCGCCGCGATCCTCGCCGACCCGGCGGCGAAGCGTCGCCTCTGGAACGGACTGCGCACGCTTGGACCGACACTCCGCGGAGCCTGATCCGATGGTCGCCGTTGCACGCCCGTCCACCGAAGTACGCGCGATGCGTCGCGAGGACCTCGATGCGGTCGTCGCCATCGAGCACGCCTCGTACGAGTTTCCCTGGAGCGCGGGGATCTTCCGCGACTGCCTGCAGGCGGGACATAACTGCTGGGTGATCGTCCACGAGGGCGAGATCGCGGGTTACGGCATCCTCTCGGTGGCCGCGGGCGAGGCGCATGTGCTGAACGTGTGCATCGGCGACGCGCATCGCGGGCTCGGCTACGGCCGACGGATGATGCGCCGCCTGCTCGACCTCGCCCGCTGGTACGGCGCGGAGCGGATCTTCCTCGAAGTGCGCCCCTCGAATCCCGTGGCGAAGGCGTTGTACGACTCGCTCGGTTTCACCGAGATCGGCCGTCGCCCGTCGTACTACCCGGCGAAGGGCGGCCGCGAGGACGCGATCGTGATGTCCCTGGGCATGCACACGGACTCCTGATCCGCCCGTCGCCCTGCGCAGGCAGGCACCCAGTGACTTCTCCACCGGAAGAGCGATGGAGACGACCGCCGCGGTGGGCTCCGGGGTGCACCGGTGCCAGCTTCGAGTTTCAGCCTTCTCGCAGCAGGGCCATGGGCGATGTGCGCACTACTTTTCGGGTGCCGAACAGGCCGATGGCCATCACGACGAACGCCGCCAGTGCCGCGGTACCGATGAGCGGCCACAGCGGCGGCACGAAGTTTTCGATGTGGAAGACCGCGTTGCCCAGCCATAGGCCGGCGCCTGCCGCTCCCAGTGCGGCGGTGAGGCCGGCGACGAGGCCGAGCAGCGCGAATTCGCAGGCTGCCGCCGCACGCAATTGCGCGCGCGTCGCACCGAGCGTGCGCAGCAGCGCGGCTTCCTTGCGCCGTTCCTGCGCGCTGGCCGCGAGCGCGGCGGCGAGCACGAGGGCGCCGGCCAGCAGGCTGAAGCCGAGTACCCAGCGCACGGCGCCGCCCACGCGGTCCACGATCTCGCGCACGCGGTCGAGCAGGGCGTCGACGTCGATCAGGCTCAGGTTGCCGAAGTCGCGCGAGACTTTCGCCAGCTGGTCGCCACGGCCTCGCGGGAGGTAGAAACTCGTGAGCCACGTGTGCGGCAGGTCGCCGGCGTGCGCGGGGTCGAGCATGAGGAAGAAGTTCACGCGGAACGAACTCCAGTCGACCTTGCGCACGCTGCTCACCTTCGCGTCGATCGTGCCTTCGCCCACTTCGAAGCTGAGCGTGTCGCCGATCTTGAGCTGGTAGCGGTCGCGCCACGAGGTGTCGACGGACACTTCGGCCCGCGACGGCGACGGTCCCGCCCAGGTGCCTTGCACTACCTGGTTCGACGGCGGCAGGTCGGCGGCCCACGAGAGGCGCAGTTGCCGGTCTGCCGATTCCTTTGCGTCCTCGTTGGCGAACGCGATGGTGTCGACAGGTTTGCCATTGATGGCGGTGAGCTTGCCTACCGCGAGCGGCATCATGTTGGTGCGGGTGGCGCCCATCTCGTCGAGCGCTTTCGTGAAGGCCGCGCGCTGGTCGTCCTGGAGGTTCAGCGCGAACCAGTTCGGCGTATCCGCGGGCAGTTCGCGTCGCCAGCCCTCGAGTAGCGAGGGGGCGATCACGGCGAGCAGGAGCAGGGCGCAGAGGCCCAGCGACAGTGCGGTCGCCTGCACGAGCGAAAGGCCGCGCCGCCGGGCGAGCGCCGCGAGGCCGAGGCGCAGCGCGGGATGCGCGCCGGGTGCCACGCGTCGCGCGATCACCAGCAGCAGCGCCGAAAGGAGGGCGGCGACGACGGCCACGCCGGCGAGCGTGGCGGCGAGAATGCCGGCAAGCTTCGCCGAGTCGCTCTGCACCCAGACCAGGAGCACGGCGGTCACCAGCGGCACGAGGTAAAGCGCGTCGAAGCGGCGCATGCGGCGTTGCATCGATTCGCGGAAGACGGCGACCGGCGGCACCTCGGCCAGCCGGACCAGCGGCGGCAGGGCGAAGCCGGCGAGCACGGCGAGGCCCATCGCGGCCGCGGCGAAAGCCGGGCCCAGCGGCAGGGTGGTGGGGATGTTCTCGAACAGCTGGCGGGCGAAGTACCACGCGCCTTGAGCGAGGCCCAGGGCGATGGCCATGCCGAGTGCCGCGGCGGGAAGGGCCAGCGCGGCCAAGGTCGTGACCAGCAGGGCGGCCACGCGGCGTCGCGGGGTGCCCAGCGCCCGGAGCAGGGCGACTTCGCCGGCCTTGCGCCGGGCGTAGCGCGCCGCCGCCAGGGCGATGGCCACGCCGGCCAGCAGGGCCGACAGCAGGGCGGTGAGGCGCAGGAAGGCGCTGGCGCGGTCGAAGGCCGTGCGCATCCGTTCCTGCATCTTCTCGGGCGTGATGAGGTCGGCACCCGTCGGCAGGGTGCTGTTCTCAAGGCTGGCGCGCCATGCCGCGACGGCGGCCGGGGAACCGGACACCAGCAGGCGATGACGGGCGCGGCTGCCCACGGAAAGCAGTCCGGCGTCGCTGGCGTCGTCGAGGTTCATGATGGCGCGCGGCGCGAGTGCGAACAGTTCGCCGCCGTCGGGCTGGCGCAGCAGTTCCGCCGTCGCGACGAGGTCGCGGCCGCCGATCTGGATGGTCTGTCCGGCGTGTATGCCCAGGCCCACCATCGCGCGATGGTCGAGGAAGACCTGGCCGCGCGCGGGGCCGTGCGCGGCGCGGTCGCGCCCCTCGGTGTCGCGCACTTCGAGCGTGCCGCGCAGGGGATAGACGCCATCGGTGGCGAGGACGTCGAGCAGCTGGCTGCGCTCGCCGACGAAGGCCACGCTGCGGAACCCCGCGCCGCGCGTGACGGACAGGCCGTCGGCCTGCGCGGAGCGCAGCATCGGCTCGGGCAGGGGTGCGGGCGCGGAGATGCCGAGGTCGCCGCCGATCAGCTCGGCGGCACTGGCGAGGATGCCGCGTTCGATACGCGTGGACAGGGTGGCGACGACGCCGAGTGCGATGACCGCGAGTACCAGCGAGGCGGCCAGCGTGCGCAGTTCGACCAGGTGCCATTCGCGCCGCAGCGTGCGGAGGGCGAGGCGCGCGACGTTCACGCCGGCACCCCGAGGCGGCCTTCGTGCAGTTCGGCCGAGCGGCCGCAGCGGGCGGCCAGGCGGGGATCGTGGGTGACCAGGATCAGGGTGGTCGCGTACTGCCGGTTCATTTCGAAGAGCAGGTCGCCCACGTGCTCGCCGGTGTGCTGGTCGAGGTTTCCGGTGGGCTCGTCGGCGAAGAGGATGCGCGGGCGGTGCACGAAGGCGCGGGCCAGCGCCACGCGCTGCTGCTCTCCGCCGGACAGCTGGGCCGGGTAATGCCGGCGACGGGCGGCGAGGCCCACCGCGTCGAGGGCGGCATGCGCCCGCTCGCGCGCCGTGTCGTCGCCTTCCAGTTCCATCGGCAGCATGACGTTCTCCTCGGCCGTCAGGGCCGGCAGGAGGTGGAAGGACTGGAACACGAAGCCCACCAGGCGGCGCCGGATGGCCGCGCGGGCCTCCTCGTCCATGCGTTCCAGGGGCTGGCCGTCGAGGCGGATGCTGCCCGCGGTGGGAACGTCCAGGCCGGCCAGCAGTCCCAGGAGGGTGGTCTTGCCGGAGCCGGAGGCACCGACGATGGCGAAGCTCTCGCCGGCCGCCACGCTCAGGTTCACCCCCGAGAGAATGTCCAGCCGGCCCTCCGGGCCGAAAACCGACTTGCTAACATCCGCCACTTCGAGAAGAACACGGGAAGAATCGCTCATGCGTCGTTGCCTGGTCCTGTTGCTGTTCGTCTGGTGCGCCATCGCTTCCGCGGCGGATGCGCCGCGCAAGGTGCTGGTGCTCGGGGACTCGTTGTCGGCGGCGCACAACATTCCGGTGGAGGCCGGCTGGGTGCGTTTGCTGGACGCGCGCACCTCGAAGATGGCGACGCCATGGACGATGGTCAATGCCAGCATCAGCGGAGAAACCTCCCTGAGCGGCCGCAACCGCCTGCCCGGCCTGCTGGCGAAGCAGCGTCCCGGCGTGGTGGTCATCGAGCTGGGGGCCAACGACGGCCTGCAGGGCCTGCCGCTGGGCAAGCTGGCCGAGAACCTCGACGCGATGATCGGCGCCGCCACGAAGGCCGGCGCGAAGGTGCTCCTGCTCGGCATCGAGCTCCCGGTGAACTACGGTCCGCAGTACCGCGACGGGTTGCGCAAGGTCTACGCCGACGCGGCGAAGAAACACGGCGCCGCCCTGGTGCCGTTCTTCCTCGACGGGGTGGCCCTGGACCCTCGACTGATGCAGGACGACGGTCTGCACCCGACGGCCGCCGGCGAGCCGCGCGTGGCCGACAATGTGTGGAAAGCCCTCGGCCCGATGCTGATGTAGGCGCGGGTGCGTCGTTTGCGCACACGTCGAAAAGGTGTCGCGGCGGAGGGCGTTCCCACAGACACTTTATCGACGTTGCCGCCCGCAGAATGAATGCTTGTTTTCGGTCTTCACGTTGCTCTCACCGGTCCGGCCGTTAACTCTTCACATTTGTGAATCACCAGAGGAGTGGAGCGATGAGCACACGCGACGAACAGGCTGGATTGATCCTTCTCGTGGAGGACAACCGCCAGATCGCCGAGATGGTCGGTGAGTTCCTCGAGCGTCGGGGCTATTCGGTCGACTACGCCGCCGACGGCGTCAGCGGCCTGCACCTCGCCGTTTCCAACAGCTACGACGTGATCGTCCTCGACCTCATGCTTCCGGGCATGGACGGTCTCGACGTCTGCCGCAAGCTGCGCAAGGATGGGAAAAAGTCCACGCCGGTGCTCATGCTGACCGCCCGCGACACCCTGGAAGACAAGCTGGTGGGCCTGGAAGCCGGTGCCGACGATTACCTCGTCAAGCCATTCGAGGTGCGCGAGCTCGAAGCCCGCCTGCGCGCGCTGATCCGCCGCGATCGCCGCCAGGTATCGTCCGAGGTGCTCAACGTGGGCGACATGACCCTCGATACCGCCACGCTGCGCCTGACCCGCGGCGGCCAGGAGCTGACCGTGTCGCCGATCGGCCTGAAGCTGCTTGCGATCCTCATGCGCGAGTCCCCGCGGGTCGTCAGCCGCCGCGATATCGAGCGGGAGATCTGGGGCGACACGCTGCCCGATTCGGATACCCTGCGCTCGCACCTGTACAACCTGCGCCGGGTGATCGACAAGCCCTTCGACCGCCCCCTGCTGCATACCATCCATTCCGCCGGATACCGCCTGGCGGATCTGGATTCCGAAGTCGCCGCGTCGCAGACGGCATGAGGCGGGAGCGACACCGGGTCTGATCGATGGAAGGCAGGGCACCGCAGGACATTCGGCGACGACGCGGCTCCTTCCGCGCGCGCATCGCCGTCGTCTTCGTATTGCAGACGATCGTGATGATCGTCGCCTCCGTCATGGCGGCGAACAACGTGGCGCCCATCGGCGCGGTGATCGCGATCATGCTCTGCTCGGGCGGCCTCGCCTGGATCGCCGTGTCGCGGGAATGGATTCCGGTGGCGACGCTGGCGCGTCTCCTCGAAGCCTGGGACCCCGAGCGGCCGGACATGGCGGGACTCGATCGCGAGGGCGGGAAGCGCGCGGACAACGACGTTTCCTCACTGATCCGCGGACTGCACGGCCTGGCGTCCCGCATCGAGGGCTACGGCGAGCGCGAACGCAACTTCACCCGCGACGCGAGCCACGAGCTGCGCAGCCCGCTCACCGTGATCAAGATGTCTTCGGACATGCTCGCCGACGAAAGCGATCTCTCGGACGTGGGTTACCGGTCGCTGGAGCGCATCCGCCGCTCCACGCGCGAGCTGGAAGCGCTGGTCGAGGCCTTCCTCATTCTTTCGCGGGAATCGGACCAGGGCCTGGCCGAGGAGGACTTCGTGGTGAACACGGTGCTTCGCCAGGAAGTGGACTATGCGCGGGAACTGATTGCCGGACGGCCGGTGGAACTGGTGCTCGACGAGCCGGCGAGCTTCGCCCTGCATGCCTCGCCGCGCGTGTTCGCGGTGCTTTGCGGGCAGCTGATCCGCCACGCGCTGCAGCAGACCGACCAGGGAACCATCGTCGTCACGGTGATGCCGGGAAGCGTCAGCGTGATCAATCCGGCACTCGATGCGCCCGAGGCCGGCAGCCGCCGGCATGCGGCCGTCGACCGCCACGGCTTCGACCTCGCCATCGCACGCCGCCTCTCGGACCGTTTCGAGTGGCCGCTGGAACTGCGGTCGCTGCCCGGTGCGAATCGCATCGCGAGCGTGCGTTTCCCGCACCCGCAGCCGGTCGAGGCCTGATACCGCCGTCGCAGGACACCGGCTTCTACGGTTTTTCAGCGCATGAGCTTTTCGATGCGCTTCGCATCCAGCGCACCGCTGAACGCCCGCCGTGTGCCGTCCGCCTTGATCACGAGCGTCCTCGGCGTCTCGCCGCCCCATGCCGGATCGATGAGGAAATTGAGCCGGTCCGGCATCGATTCCGCATAGGCACGGGAAGGCACGCTGTCGAGCTTCGCCGCCTTCAGCCGGCTTTCGAGGGCGTCGGCCCGCGTCACCGGATCGGTGGCCACGAAGACCAGATCCACGTCGGCGTGCGCGCGCTGGTAGGCGAGCAACGCCGAGAGGTTCTGCTCGCAATACGCGCAATCGAGCGACCAGATCCCGACGACCCGCACGCCCTTGGCGGGCGTCGCGAGCAAGGCCTCGACGTCGCCGGTGCCCAGGGCGACGGGAGCGGCGGCGTGGGCGGCCAATGCGCAATACGCCACGGCCAGCGCGGCGGCGAGGACGATCTTCCGCATCACAACGCCTCCGTCGGCACGAGCCGGAACCGTCCGCCCGGATTCCAGGCGACGAAGGCGCGGTGCTGCCACACGACGAGCTTTGGCCATCCCGATGCGTCGGCGGTGTGCGCGATGGCGCGCGGCTCGCCGAAGGTGGCGCCGCCGTCGTCGGACGCGCGCAGCATCAGATCCAGTCCTTTCGCGGACACCTGGTGGTAGGCGATCCAGACATGCCCGCCGTCGGCGACCAGGTCGGCATGCGATGCCCCCGCGCCGGCAACGGCAGCGAGGTGAGCCGGGGCGCCACCCGGTTGGAGTTGCCCATACCAGATGGTCGGCTTGCCGTCCGCGGCGCTGAACCATACGGCGTGACGCACGCCGGCCCCGTCGATGGCCAGCGACGGGCCGTGATGCGGGCAGCCCTCGATGTGCCACTGGGTGAAGGTGGCGCGTTCGACGTTCGGCGCGGCCTTTCCGATCGGCAGCGTGGCATACGCATGGTCGCGGATGTTGTTGCCGTAGATCGCGCGGAAGAAGGCGTCGATGCTGCCGTCCGGTGCGCGTGCGAGCGCGATGCGGCAGCACTCGCAGCTCTCGTCGACGATCTTGCGCTCGGGCACGAAGCTCGCGCCGCGATCGGTCGACCAGCTGTAGTACGTGGCGGCGCCCAGGTAGGGTTCGCCTTTGGCCTTGGCCGCTTCGACATCGCGCTTGTCGATCCATGCGACCACGATGTCGCCCTTGCCGTCCACGGCGAGCGAGTCGAAGCGATGGGTGATCTCGGCACGATCGGTGTGCACCGTCTTCGGCGGATCGAAATGCACGCCGCCGTCGAGCGATCGCGAGAAACGCACGAACCCCGTCCACGGCAGCTTGCGTGGCTGCGACCAGCTCACGTAAAGCTCGCCCTTCGGGCCCAGCGCGATCTTCGGCCGGTTCTCGCCTTCGGCATACAGTGGTTCGCCCACCGGATTGACGATGGTGGAAGTCGCGAAGTCGCGGCCCATGTCGTCGGAGCGCCTGACGCGCACGTGCTCGCCCACCGTGTCCACGACCCAGAGATGGCCCGCGTCGTCGATCGCGGCGTCGAAGCCCAGGGGCGCCTCGTGGCCCATCGCCATGCCGGCCATGTCGTGGGCATGCACGGCCCCCGCGATCGCGAGCGACGAGGCGAAAATGAGGGAAAGGCGCATGGTCAATGTTCGTCGGGACGTTCGCGGACGGGATGCTTGCTGAGCTTGCGCTGCAAGGTACGGCGGTGCATGCCGAGGCGGCGGGCCGTCTCGGAGATGTTGCCCTCGCACTCCGTGAGCACGCGCTGGATGTGTTCCCACTCCAGGCGGCGCAGCGGCAGCGGGGCATCCGGCGCGTCGACCAGGTCGTCCAGGTCGGCGGGGCCGTCGCCATCGAGCAGCGCGCGAACGACGGCGTCGGCGTCGACGGGTTTCGCGAGGTAGTCGTGCGCGCCGCGCTTGATCGCTTCCACCGCGGTGGCGATGGAAGCGTAACCGGTGAGCAGCAGCACGCGCATGTCCGGTACGAGCGCCTGCAGTTCGGGGATCAGGCGCAGGCCGTTCTCGTCGCCGAGTTTCAGGTCGAGCACGCAGTAGCGCGGCTGGTGACGGCGGGCGAGGGCACGCGCGTCGTCGGCGTTGTCGCTGGTGATGACCTCGAAGCCGCGCGAAGTCAGCGCACGGCCGAGCACGCGCGCGAACGTGGCGTCGTCGTCGACGATCAGGAGGGGACGGCCCTGGGGTGGAACGAGATCGTTCATGCGTGGTCTCCGATGACCCGAAGGGGCAGGCGCAGGCGCATCTGCGCGCCATGCCCTGTATTGCTCGCGGCGAGTTCGCCGTCCAGTCGTTCGGCGGTGGCTTCCGCGAGGGCGAGGCCCAGGCCGAGGCCCGTCTCTTTCTGCGACAGGCCCAGTGTGCCGAGTTCGTCGACTTCGTCGAAGCCGGGGCCTTCGTCGGTGACGGTCAGCTCCAGCCATTGCTCCACGATGCCGATGCGCAGGCCCACGGCGGCGCTCTCGTTCAGGGCCGACGCGTCGGCCGCGTTGTTGAGCAGGTTGATGAGGGCATGGCGCAGACCCGGCGGCGAGCGCAGGGCGATGCGGCCCGCCCCCGGCTCGAGCGTGAGCGTGACGTCCGCTTCCGGCCGCAGCAGCTGGAAGCGCTCCAGGCAGACGTGCACGAACTCGTCGAGCGTGAGCCGTTCCGGTACCTGGGAGAGCTGTGCCTGCCCGAAGGCGACCATCTCGCGAAGAATGGTGCGGCATCGCTCCACCTGACCCTCGAGCAGGTCGAGGTCCTCGCCGAGCGGGTTGTCCGTCGCGTGCTCGCGGCGGATCTCGGGCAGCAGCGTGCGCATGGTCGAGAGCGGCGTATTCAGTTCGTGTGCCGCGCCGGCGGCCTGGGTCGCGATGGCGAGGATGCCCTCGTCGCGCAGGGCGCGCTCGCGCACGCGCTGCACCTCGCCTTGCTGGAGGCGGATGGCCTTGGCCAGGTTGCTGATGAAGACGCCGAGCAGGATCGCCATGATGACGAAGTTGACGCCCATGCCCGCGACGTAGAGGTCGAAATCGAGGCTCTTGTCGCCCAGGGTCGGCAGCGGCAGGTGGTAAGGCACCAGCAGCACGTAGGCCACCCCGGTGAGGATCGCCACGAGCGACACGCCGGCGATCGACAGTGCCGCGGCGGAAAGCGCGATCGGCACGAGCAAGAGGGACACGAAGGGATTCGCCGCGCCGCCGGTGAAATAGAGCAGGTAACCGAGCACGAGCGTGTCGGCGGCGATGTGCACGATGGCCTCGCCCTCGCCGACCTTCCACGGCATGCCGAGACGGAACGAGGCCGCGGCGGCGAAAACCGCCAGCACGCACACGCCGAGCATGAGCGGCAGCAAAGGGATGTCGAGTTTCAGCAGGGTGACGCAGGACAGGATCGCCACGCTCTGCCCGGCGATGGCGCAGAGGCGGAGCCAGGCAAGGGTGCGCGCAAGGGCGAAGGGACCGGAGCGGGACGATGGCGTATGCAGGTTGTCGCTCACGGTGGTCTCGTCATGGCGGGAAGGCCGCGCCAGGCGGCGCGGCCCTCCGCCGCATCACAGGTCTTCGTTGTGCACGGGCGGGATCGGGGGGAGCGCCGCCAGCGCGTGGTTGGCGGACAGCTTCCTCATGAGCGGCAGCATCGCCACGGCGATGACCGTGCAGCCCACGCCCACGAAGCCCAGCTTGTTGAACAGGCTGGTGTAGATCGGCAGCGACTGCAGCGGATCGGTGATGTTGTCGGGGATGGCGGCATAATTGGCCACCACGCTGCCCATGTACTGGGCCACGCCCGAGGCGACGTAGTAGGCGCCCATCATGAAGCCGCCCATGCGCGCCGGGACGTAGCGGGCGATCATGGCGAGACCCAGGCCGCTCACCAGCACTTCGCCCAGCGAGTACAGGCCGTAACCCCACACCATGTACCAGGACGAGATCGCGCCGTTCACTGCGGTGGTGGCGCCGAGGCCGTACATGAAGAAACCGGCGGCCACCGCGGCGAAGCCGAGGGCGAACTTGGCGGCGACGGGGAAATCCTTGCCGTGCTTGCCGAGCGAGTTGTAGATCCACACCAGGATCGGCGACAGGATCACGATCCAGATGGCGTTGAGCGACTGGAACTGCTCGGGGATCCAGCGGAAGATCTCGAAGCCGAAGATGCCGAAGGAGAGATCGACGTTGCGCTGGGCGAACAGGTTCAGCGAAGTCGACATCTGCTGGTAGAAGATGAAGAAGAAGATCGTCTGGATCGTGAGCACCAGCGCCGCGATGAGACCGGCGCGCTCGCCGGGTTCGCTGGAACGGATGAGGTGCACGAAGATGCCAAGGATGACGATGCCCGCGGCATAGACGCAAAGCTGGGCGACGCTCTGGTTCTGCAGGATGTAGGCCGAGACGGCGATGATGACGAAGCCGCCCACGACCACGCCGAGGATGTTCTTCGCCTTCGGCGGCTCGTAGTCCGGCACCGAGCCGATGTGCGCCAGCGTGCGGCGCATGAAGTAGTAGTTGATCAGGCCGAGGATGAGGCCGATGGAGCAGACGCCGAAGGCGGTGTGCCAGCCGAGCGCGTCGCCGTAGTGTTCGCCGACGTAGTCGCGGATCCAGGGCGTGAGCAGCATCGAGATCGTCGAGCCGACGTTCACCGCCATGTAGTAGATGGTGAAGGCGCTGTCGATCTTGACTTCGTCGCCCTCGTAGATCTTGCGCACGAGGTTGCCCGCGTTGGGCTTGAACAGGCCATTGCCGAGGATGATCACGCCGAGCGCGAGGTATAGCGCGTAGGCGTTGTTGGTCGGGATCCAGAGCAGGGCGTAGCCCACCATGAGGACCACGGCGCCGCTGAGCATGGTGCGGCGCGAACCGAGGAATTTGTCGCCGATCCATCCGCCGATGGCGGGAGTGGCGTAGATCAGGGCCGAAGCCGCGCCCCAGACGAGGTTGGCGTCGACGTCGGCGAAGCCGAGCTTCTTCACCATGTAGGTGACCATCAGCACCTGCATGCCGTAGAAGCCGAAGCGCTCCCACATCTCGATGAGGAAGACCGTGCTGAAGGACTTGGTCTGTGATACGGGCGGGTTCTGGATTGCCATGTATTTTCCGGTCGCGTTGGAAACAGCGAGAGGACCGGTGGCCCTGCTCCCGTTGCCGTGACCCTGAACGGAGTCACAACCGTTCAAGCGTAATACAAATGGTCCGCCCGGTTGTGTTGCGGCGCCAGAGGGCGCGGCGATTCGCCACGGCGGCAGCCCCTAAGCCAGAGGCAAGGCGGGCTGTGGCATGATACGGGGTCCTTCCACTTGTCCCGATACCGCCTCGATGCCGCAGTGCAACCCGACCACCACCTGCCGGCTCGCCGGCCCGGCCCCGATGCGGGCGGCCTGAGCGAACATGGCATCGACCGAGCGGCGGGGGCCGCGGCAGATCTATGCGGCCTTCCTGTGGTCCATGAAGGGACTGAAGGCCTGTTTCCGGCACGAAGCCTCGTTCCGGCTCGAGGTCTTCCTTGCCGTGGCGGTCGTCCCGCTGGGGCTCTGGCTGGGGCATGGGGCGGTGGAGAAGATCGTCCTCATCACGTTCCCGATCCTGGTTCTTTCGGCCGAACTGCTGAACTCGGCCATCGAGGCCGTGGTGGACAAGGTAAGCCCGGAATTCCACGAGCTGGCGGGCCGGGCCAAGGACATGGGCTCGGCGGCCGTGTTCCTGCTGATGATGATGGTGCTGGTCAGCTGGGCGCTGATCCTGGTGCCTCGTTTCCTCTAGGCGCAGCGGCCTGTAGGAGCCGCTATAGCGGCGAGAAGCCGACGGAGCGATGAAACCGTGAGTCGAGCTTCCCTCGCCGCTATAGCGGCTCCTGCAATTGCGTTTGGCTTTTCGCCGCGATCGGGATTTCCTACACCCGGGGGATGGCTTTAGGGTAATTTGTTGCGGCACCTACCAAGGAAACCCGCTGCCATGAAGACACTCGTCCGCGCCTTTGCCCTCGTCCTGCTCGCCGCTTTCCTCTCCGGCTGCGGCTATAACGCCATACAGCGCGAGGACGAGGCGGTGAAGGCCGCCTGGTCCGAAGTGCTGAACCAATACCAGCGCCGCGCCGATCTGGTGCCGAACCTCGTCAACACCGTGAAAGGCTACGCCCAGCACGAGGAACGCGTGCTTACCGAGGTGACCAACGCCCGTGCCAAGGTCGGCCAGACCCAGATCACGCCGGAACTGCTCAACGATCCGGAAGCGCTCGCGAAGTTCCAGGCCGCGCAGGGCCAGCTGACCAGCGCGCTGTCCCGCCTGTTGGTGGTCAGCGAGAACTACCCGCAGCTGAAGGCCGATGGCTCGTTCCGCGACCTGCAGGCCCAGCTCGAGGGCACCGAAAACCGCATCACCGTCGCCCGTAACCGGTACGTGGCCGCGGTGCAGAGCTACAACACGCTGATCCGCTCGTTCCCGAACAACCTGACGGCCAAGGTCATGGGCTACAAGGTGAAGGCGAACTTCAGCGTCGAGAACGAAAAGGCCATTTCCAGCGCACCCACGGTCGATTTCGGTTCCACCCCGGCTCCGGCTTCCACGGCCGGCCGGTGATGCGCGGTTTCGCGACAGCGTTGCTGCTCGCCATCGCCTTGTTCGTGCCGCCGCTGGCGGCGCGGGCCGACGTGGCGGTGCCGAAGCTCGCCCGTCACGTCACCGATCTCACCGGTACGCTCAGCGCCGAGCAGGTGGCCCAGCTCGATGCGCGGCTGGTCGACCTGGAAAAGACCAAGGGCGCGCAGGTTGTCGTGCTGATGGTCCCGACGACCCAGCCGGAAGACCTCGAAAGCTATTCGCTCAAGGTGGCGGAAACCAACAAGGTGGGCAGGGAAGGACCCGACGACGGCGTCCTGCTCCTGCTCGCCAAGAATGACCGCCGCGTGCGCATCGAGGTCGGTTACGGTCTCGAGGGCGCGCTGCCTGATGCCATCGCCTCGAGGATCATCCGCGAATACATGGCCCCGAAGTTGCGCGCCAACGACTACTACGGCGGCATCGCCGAAGCGCTCAACGCGATTACCCAGATCGTGCAGGGCGAGGCGCTGCCCGCGCCGGTGGCACCGGACGAGAGCCATGAGCGGCGTCGTGGCGGAGGCGGGCACCTGCTGGTCCCGCTGATCTTCGGCGCGATCTTCCTGCGGGGCATCCTCGGCCGCGCGCCGCTTGGCGTGCGCATGCCCTTGGGCGGCGCGATGGCGGGTGGCCTCGGCTGGCTGTTCCTGCATTCGCTGCTTGGCGGCGTGCTCGGTCTCGTCGCCGGCGCCTTGTTCATGGCCATCCCGCTTGGCGCCGGCCGCTCCATCGGGGGCGGTGGCTGGGGCGGCTTCGGCGGCTGGGGCGGCGGTGGCGGTTTTGGCGGCGGCGGCTTCGGCGGCGGTGGCGGTGGTGGCTTCAGCGGCGGCGGCGGCAGCTTCGGCGGCGGCGGCGCATCGGGGAACTGGTGATGGATATCGGACGTATCGCAACCAATCTGTTTGCCGGCTGGTTCCAGATGGGCAAGCACTTCCCGTCCGCCACGCTCGACACCATCGCGAAGACGGTGGCGGAGGGCGAGGGCACGCATCGCGGCGAGCTGCGCGTGGCGATCGAGTCGCGCCTGCCGTTCCCGGCGGTGGCGGCGAACGTCACCGCCCGCGACCGCGCGGCCATGCTGTTCTCGCACCTGCGCGTATGGGATACCGACGAGAACTGCGGCGTGCTGCTCTACGTGCTGCTCTCCGAGCACCGCATCGAAATCGTGGCCGATCGCGGTATCGCGAAGGTGGTCGCACCGGCTGAGTGGGAAGCGATCACCTCGCACATGCGTGACGAGTTCGCAGGGGGGCGTTACCGCGAGGCGGTGCAGACGGGCGTGGCGGAAGCCGGCGCCCTGCTGGCACGGCACTTCCCGGGGAATGGCGACCCGCGCAGGAACGAACTGCCGGATCGCCCGCTGGTTCTCTGACCCGTTTTACGAATAAGGCGGCAGGTTCCCCTCTCGCCGTCCCTGCCTCCGCAGGAACGACGGGAGGGGAGGGTTCTTACAGGCTGAAGTCGTACTGCACCATCAGGCGCACGTGGCGTGGCGTCTGGAAGTACGTCGGCACGCGGTACGTCGTGTTGTAGTACGTCTGGTCGCTACCTCTCTCCGCGATCTCGTTGATGGCGATCGGCTTGCTGTTGTTGAACGCGTTGATGACGTCGAGCTGCATCGTCAGGCCCCTGGCATAGGCGGGGGTGTAGACGATGTTCGGGCTGAGCGTCCAGGTCCACGGCAGGCGCTTGCCGCGACCGCGCGAAGTGATCTTTCCTTCGCAGTAGAAGAACGCGGAGTTGTAGCTCGGGATGCCGGCGACGGTGCCGTTGCCGCCACCGAAGCAGTTGGTCGGGCGGCCGGACTCGAGCAGGCCGTTCACTCCCACCGACCACTCCGGCGTAAGCGCATAACCGCCGTAGACCTTGAAGCTGTGGCGGCGGTCGTTCGGCAAGTAGCCGTTGGCGCCGATCATCAGTTCCGGGTAGTCGAAGGCGCTGGTGGTGCCCGTGTCGTCCTGGCCGTTGTCGGACTTGACCAGGCCTTCCATGTTGCCGCGGTTCTTCGACCAGGTGTACGAGGCATTGACGTACAGCTTCTCGCTGGCCTTCTCCGCCGAAAGGGTCAGCGCCTGATAGCTGCGCTTGGCCTTCTGACCGAACGCGGTGCCGGGGAGGGTGACCTTGCGCAGCGTACCGCTGCCGTCGAGGTCGACGTCGAGGGTGACCTTGCTGCCGGGGTTGTAGATGAAGCAGCCTGGCGTACCCTGCGGCGGCGTGAACCGGCTGCCGCCGTGGGTGTCCATGTCCAGCCCGATCGACTTGCCGTAATCGTAGAACGGACGCCAGTCGCAGGTATCCTCGATGGCGTTGTTCAGGCGCCGGTACGTCGCCTTGGCACCGACCACCCAGCCGTCGAGGAAGGCGTTGTCGCTGCCGATGCGGTGCTGGAAGCCCAGGATGTATTCATCCTGGGAGTAGGGCTTCAGATTCCTGGCGGCGACCGAACGTGGATTGGGGGTAACGCCACTCTCGCCATTGACGATTTCGCGCTCGCCGAGCGGGTCGCCCAAGGTGGGTGCGCCGGTGACGGGATCGATGGCAGAGTACGCGAACTCCTGCTGCGTGTAATACGAAGCTGTGGCGGCACGCAGCGCGACATTGGCCGCGATCGGCAGCGAATAGCGGCCGGCGGTACCGTAGACCTTCGTGGCGGAATCGCCGAACACGTCCCAGGAGAAGCCCAGGCGGGGCTGCCAGATATTGCCCTGGCGGACGAAGTTGCGGCCGTCGCCATTCTTGTTGTTGAACGAGTCGTTGCGGACGCCGATGTACGCGAGGACGTTGTCCGTGACCTGCCAGTTGTCCTGCAGGTACCAGGATTTCTGGTCCACCATGACGGAGCCGCCGTTCCGGAAATTGACGACCTGGACGTAATCCTCGCCTCGCTTGTTCGTGTTGTAGCTGTACAGCACGCCGCCGGCATAGGCGGTACCGGCCTCGGACGTCCACTTCTCGCGCGAATACCCGCCCGCGAGGCTATGGTCGCCGATCTTCCAGTCGAGGTCGACGCGGTAGGCCGTGCGCTGGTCCTCGCCGTCGAAGCGGTTCATCCTGCTGTCGAGGTAGCAGGAGCGGATGGGGCTGGTCGTGCCGTTCAGCGTGCTGGCCCGGCGGTCGATGATGTAAGGGCAACCGGCGATCGCGCTGTCGATGTTGCCGTCGTACCGTCCGACCGTTCCGTCCGCGTTGACGTATTCCGAAGAGTTCTTGCTCTTCATCTTGCCCCATTGGGCGGACAGTGTCAGGTCGTCGGTCAGGTAACCGGTGTACTTGAAGATGTTGGTGGCGCCGCCGGTCTTGACGTGGCGACGACCCAGGTAATCGTCGGTGGAAGGCTTGCCGTTGGCGTCGATGGAGGAACCGAAATACCGGTTCGTCGTGTGCTGGGTGTTGTTCATCGACGTCCACTCGAGGATGTTCGAGTCGTCGAGGTTCCAGTCCATCTTGACGAGGTAGAACGGATTGCTCTGCGTGTTGCGCTGTGCGGCCGCCGTCGAGGTGGCGACGGGGTAGCGGGTTTCCGTCTTCCGGTCGGCCTGGAAGATGCCGTAGAAGAACAGCTTGTCCTTGACCAGCGCGCCGCCGAGCCACGCCGAGTAGACGTTCTGGTTCTCGTTGTTCTGCCGGTACGTGCGATAGAGGTTGCCGTCCTTCGTGTAGGTGGTCGGCGACTGCTCGCGGCCCCATGCCGGGGTATAGACCCAGCTCGCGCCACCCTTCCATTCGTTGGTGCCGCGCTTGGTGATGACCGATGTCACGCCGCCGGTGGAGAAGCCGTACTGCGCGCCGTAGCCGCCGGTCTGCACGTCGAGCTGCTGGATGGCCTGGAAGGGCACTTCCGAGAACGAGAGGTTGTTGTACAGGTTGGTGACGTTGAAGCCGTTGACGTAGTAGCTGTTCTCGGCGACCGAGGCGCCGCCGAACGACGGCAGGTTGCCGAACGCGCCATCGCCCTTGACGGTGCCCGGTGTCAGCGCGGCGACGTCGACGACGTTGCGCGGCACGGGCAGCTTGTTGAGCTGGTCGGCGGTGAAGCTGGTACGCGATTCGACCGAGGCGATGTCGATGACGGCCAGGGCGTTCGCCGAGACGCTGACGGTGTCCAGCGCGTAGGCGTCGGAGGCATCCGCGGCGAAGTTCACCTGCGATGACTGCCCGGCCACGACGTTGATCTCGCGGGTGGACACGGTCCGCCCGTCCTTCTGGACGTTCACGCGGTAGCTGCCGATCGGCAGCGATGCGGCGCGGTAGCGGCCGTCCTCGCCGACCGTCACCGTGCGCGTCGCACCGGTATCGATATTGTGGATCTGGACCGTCTGCGCCGCGGCGGCACTGCCATGGATCTCGCCAACGGTGCTCTGCGCCTGGGTGGTGCCGGCGAAGAGGACGGCGGCCAGGGTGGAAGCAAGCGCGGTGCGCTTGAACATGCTTGTCATGAGGTAAAAATCTCCCTGACCCTGTTTCACAACAGGGCTGAACAACTTGCTTGGAGGCGCCTTGGGCGCTCGTTATGGAGGTACCGGGCCAGGGTGTGGGGACACCCGCGTCGTAAAGACCCTACACGTGAATACGACGTGATCCGACCATAACGCGATGTTTACGACGACGCAAGAAATTCCAGCAAAATCATAGACTTTGCGAAATTTCTCATTGCGAGCCATGGAGGGGTCGCCGGCGTGTCGCCGCCATGGCGGCTTCCGCGGGAGGTGTCAGAAGCGCTGCTGGTAGCCGATGTAGTAATAGCGATCGACATCGAACGCCGGGTTGTACGGCGGGCTGCCGCCGCCGGCGCTGGACACGTTGTAATACAGCGGGCCCTTGCGGCCGAACACGTTGTTGACGCCGAAACGGACGCTGCCGTTCCACGGCGCCTGCCAGCGCACCTGCAGGTCGTGGAACGCGACACCGCCTTTGCGGCTCACGCCGGTGACGCCGGTGAGCGCGTTCAGCTCGGTGGGGCGGTTGCATTCGACGTCGGGGGACCAGCAGGAATCCTTCAGTCCCGAAAAGTAGCGTGTGGTCCACGTCGCGCCGAACCGGCGCCACGACCAGTCGAGCGAGAGGTTCGAACGGACGCGGTACAGCCCCTGCACACCGTTCATGTAACCGGCGAGGTGACGCGGTGCGGCGCCCGGTGCGCTGACCTGCGTGTAGTCCTTGAGATAGGTGCTGTCCGAAAGTACGGTGAATTCGCCGTAGCGCGTTTCGGGGAAACGATAGTGCAGGCCGAGGTCGTAGCCCTCGGTGCGCAGCGAGCCGAGATTGGCGAGGCTTTCGTCCAGCGCGGCGATATGGCCATCGGCGCCGCGGACAAAGCGGCCGCACCAGGTCGGGTCGTTGCGCACGTAGCAGAAGTTGAGGATGTCGCCGGCGACGATCGGCGTGATGACGCCGCTGATATCGACCTTGTAATAGTCGAGGGTGAGGTCGAGACCGTCGATGAAATACGGGCTGTAGACGAGCCCCGCCGTACGCGTGATGGACGACTCGGGTTTCAGCGCCGGATTGGCCCCCGTACGGAAGGCGACGGGATTCTGTCCCCCGGTGGCCGAACCGATCTGCGCGCCGGACTGGTCGATCTGCCGGTAATTCGCCGGCACGCCTGCCGCCGCGCAGCGCGCGCGCACGGCGCCGTCGCTCGCCGCCGCGCCGAAGGCGCTGTCGCAGGGATCGAGGAAGCTCTCGAAGCTTTCCGCGGAGCCGGCGTAAAGGTCGGCCACCGTCGGTGCACGAAAGCCCTCGGCGTACGTGGCGCGCAGCAAGAGGTCGTCGAAGGGCTTCCAGCGCAGGCTGTACTTGTTGTTGGTCCGCCCGCCGAAAGCCGTGTAGTGGGAGTAGCGCGACGACGCGTTCACGGCCAGTTCCCTCGCCAGCGGCCGTTCCGCGAGCAAGGGCACGTCGAATTCGAGATACGCCTCGTTGGCGATGTAGCCGCCGTCGGTCGGGTCGGTCGCAAGCTGCGTGGTGAGGCCCGCGGAGTCGGCGGGATCCGGCACGTAGCGGCCGTGTTCGCGGCGATGCTCGAAACCGCCGGCGGCCCGGAGGGTACCGGCGGGAAGGTCGAACAGGCCGCCCGTCAGGTTCGCGATGACATCGTTCGTGCGCGTGGTCTGGCGCGCCGTGGTCGTGGATCCGACGTAGTCCCATACGGCGGCGGGCGTACCGCCGGGGCCTGCGAGGATGTTCCACGGCACGCAACCCGCGGCGCGGTCGGCCGCGTTCGCGCACACCGTCTGGCCGTCGACGACCGCGGTCGGACCGAGGGCCTTGCGCGCGTTGAGGAGGTCGATGTTGCCGGTGGTGGTGCGGCTGGCGCGTGTTTCGGAATAGGCGTAGGTGACGTCCCAGTTCCAGGTGTGGCCTGCCCAGGGGAAGGTGCCCTCGGCGCCCGCGTCCACGTGCATCGCCTTGCTCCTGGCCCATACGATGCGCGGCATCTCGACGGTGCGCCGGAAGAACGAGGTCTCGTAGCCGGGGAAGGGGTTGTAGGCGTTGTCCGGATCGATGCCCAGGCCGTCGCCCCGGCCCGATCCGCTCTGCAAGGGGTAGCCGGCGCTCTGGCTGCGCGTGTCGCGCACGTCGTAAATCGCCATCCCGCGCAGCGCCACGTTGTCGCTGAGGTTGTAGCGCCCGGTGCCGAACAGGTTGCGCAGCTTGGTGCCGGCGCGGAACGTCATGTCGCGGGCGGTCGAATATTTGTCGGCGTTGCTGTCGACGTCGTACGGGTGGTAGTTGGCGATGTCCGACGTGTCACCCACGACGCCACCTGGATGGTTCACGACGTAGCTCTGCCCCGTCACCGGGTCGACCACGCCGCCGTACGGTCCCATGCCGAAGCCGGCGTCGGGGTGGCGCGGTCCGTATCCGGAGCGGGTCAGCGAGCGCTTGCTGTCGCGCAGCTCGTCGCCGTCCTCGTAACCGGCGCCGAGGATGATGGACGCCCTCTCGGTGCTCCGGCCCCAGGTGAACGTGCCGTTCTTCTGCGCGCCGTCACCGTGGCCGTTCACGCCGTAGAAAACGTCGGCGGACGCGCCCTCGAAACGATCGGTGGTGACGATATTGACCACACCACCGATGGCGTCGGAGCCGTAGATGGACGAGGCACCGTCCTTCAGCACCTCGATCCGCTCGACGATCGAGACGGGGATGGTCGAGAGGTCGGTCAGCCCGCCGAGACTGGTGGTCCAGCGGCGGCCGTTGACCAGCACCAGCGTGCGCACGGCGCCGAGGTTGCGCAGGTTGGCGTACCTGCCGCCGGCGTCGTTGCTGGAGGAGAGGGTGTCCTGCGGCGTCACCTCCGGCGTGGAGGCCGAGGGCATGCGGGCGACGATGTCGCCGAGGTCGGTCAGGCCGGTGGCGCGGATGGCCGCACGGTCCATGCTGAAGACCGGCTGCGCCGTTTCCACGTCGGTGCCGCGGATGCGCGAACCGGTGACGGTCACGTTGACCGGCGCGAGCATTTCGGCGGTGGGCGCCGTCTGCTGGGCGTGGGCGGCGGCGGACAGGGCGGCCACGAGCGCGGTCGCTAGCGCCGCGCGTCGTCGCGCGACGAGGCGTCTATGCCCCGAACTGACGTGCATACCCTTAAAGCCTCCCAAGCCCCGCCATACCCCACCCGGGCCCGACGATCACGCGACCATAACGCCTGTCCCGAAGGCGCGCAACCGGCCAGATTCTCAGGCTCCCTGTAGGAGCCGCTATAGCGGCGAGGGGAACTTACCTCGCCGCTTCGTCGCTCCGTTGGCTTCTCGCCGCTATAGCGGCTCCTACAGGGGTGGGCTACGGGGCTACGGAGCCGCGGAGGCCGTCGATGCCCGCCCTTCGCCGATGTGCTTGTCCAGGAATGCCTGCAACCGGTTATAGAATTCCTCGACGTTCTCGGGCTTCACGAAGCCGTGCCGTTCGTCCGGCTTGGTCAGTGTCTCGTACGGCTTGTGAGCGGCTTCCAGGGCGGCGCGCATGGCCTTGAACTGGGCAAACGGAGCGCGCTGGTCGTCCTCGCCGTGCACGAGGAACACGGGCACGTCGATCTTGTCGGCGAGGCGGTCCGGCGAATTGGCGGCCAGGTCGGCCGCGTCCTTGCCGATCACCGTGGTGAGGTAGCTGCGTCCGAACTTGCGGTCCTTGATGTCGCCCTTGTTGTACATCATGTCGAGGTCGTAGATACCGTCGTAGCCGACGGCGCACTTGAACATGCCGGGCGCGCGGATGGCGGTCATCATGGCCGAATAGCCGCCGAAGCTCGCGCCGTACACGCAGACCCGCTTCGGATCGGCATAGCGTTCGGCGATCGCCCACTTCACGCCGTCGATCAGGTCTTCCTGGATGCGCGTGCCCCACTTGAGGTAGCCGGCCTGCTCGAAGCTGGCGCCGCGTCCGCCGGAGCCGCGGTAGTTGACCTGCAGCACCAGGTAGCCGCGGTTGGCGAGGAACTGCGCATCGCCATCGAAGAACCAGTCGTCGCTGACGCCGTGCGGGCCGCCGTGTGGCATCAGCACCATCGGCAGGTCCGACTCGGCCTTGCCTTTCGGGAAGGTGAGGATGGCCTCGAGTTCCGTGCCGTCGCTGGCCTTGAAGCGCAGCGGGCGTCGTTCGGCCATCTTCGCCGGATCGATCCAGGGCACCGCGTCGAACAGCTTCGTGACCTTGTAGGTCTTCGTGTCGATCAGCATGTAACGGCCCGGCTCGCGGTCGCCTGCGACCTTGAACATGAGCTGGCCGCCGTCCTCGCTGAAGTCCACGAAGCTCACGAAGTTGCCCGGGAATTTCTGCGACAGGGCCATGTGCAGCTTGGAAACGGGCGCCTGCGGATCGATGTAGGTGGCCTTGGGTATCCCCGTGGCCGACACGGTGCCGAACGGACGCAGCGGAGCCGGCGTCCAGAGCCCGGAGGAGGTCACCTCGCTGAAGTCGTCCTTGCGGATCACCTTGAGGTTGCCGCCGTCCTCGTCCTGTTCGACGAACTGGCCGCCCTGGCCATTGGGGCTGAACTTCGCATAGATCCGATCGCTGCCGGCCACCTTCGCGATGGGCTCGAAGGTCTGCTTTTCCTCGCTGTTCGGCAGCCTGGTCCAGCCGTTGCCGTCGCGATGGAACACCACCCACTTGAAATTGTCGTCGGTGCCGAAGGCGAAGCGCGCGTTGCCCGTGGGGTCGATCATGAAATTCATGCCGCCCAGCCCGATGTCCGCCATCAGCTTGCGCGTACTGGTCTTGGCGTCCACGTCGTACAGCGTGCTCTTGTTCTGGTTGTCCCACTCCGTCGCGCGCATGTAGAAGTGGCCGTTGCTTTGCACCGGCCCCCCTTCGATGGTGCCCCAGCCGCGGTCCAGCGCGCGGGTGGCGGCGCGCTTGCCGTAGCCTTCGTAGCCGTACAGGTAATCCGGGTTCTTGCCGTCGACGTCGATGGCCATCAGTTCGCCGGTATACGTGGCGCGGCCGATCGAACCGTCCACCTTCCCGCGGGCGACCACCAGGCGGGTGGAACTCGCCCAGATCATGCCCGCCGGCAATTCGTAGGGCGGCATCTTGATGAGGGTGACCGGCTTGCTCATGTCGCCGACGCGGTAGATCGCGAGGCCGTGGGTCTTGCCGTCCGGGTCGTGGTAGGCCATCGAGACGTACTGGCCGTCGGGCGACAGGCTGGGATCGGTCAGTGGCATGCGCCGGGCGAAATCGGCCACCGGAACGAGGTCGGCCGCCATGGCGGCGGTCGAGGCAAGGCACAGCACGGCCAGCATGGGCCGCACGAAGCGGTAAGTCATGGTTCTCCCCTGGATCGATGGATCCGTTTTCGCACCGTCCCCCCGGACGGTCCCCGAGCGCCGATATAGCCCATCCCGGCTTTCGCCACAAGGCGGCCCTCGCCGCGGGATGGGCGGTACACTTGGCATCTGCTTTCGATCCGGGCATTCCATGGCCACCCCTTTCGTCGTCGATATCGATCCTGTCGCGTTTTCCCTCGGCCCCATCCAGGTGCACTGGTACGGCCTCATGTACCTGGGCGGTTTCCTCGGCGGGTGGGCGCTGGGCGAGTATCGCCGGCGCCAGGGCCGCCTGCCTGTCAGCGCCGACCGCTTCGGCGACCTCATGTTCTACGCGATGATGGGTGTGGTGCTGGGCGGCCGGGTGGGCTACATGCTCTTCTACACGGCCATCGACTGGATCTGGACCGACCCGCTGGCGATCTTTCGTGTATGGGACGGCGGCATGTCGTTCCATGGCGGGTTGCTCGGCGTGCTGGTGGCCGGCCTCTGGTGGTCGCGCCGCAATGGCGTGAAGTTCTTCGACGCGGTGGACTTCGTGGCCCCGCTCGTGCCGCTGGGCCTCGGCTTGGGCCGCCTGGGCAATTTCATCAATGGCGAGCTGTGGGGCAAGCCCACCGACCTCCCGATCGGCATGATCTTTCCGCACGCGCCGGACGCGCTGCCCCGGCATCCGAATCCGCTCTACGAATTCGCCCTCGAGGGCGTGGTCATGTTCGCGGTGCTCTGGCTCTTCTCGATGAAGCCGCGTCCGCGTTACGCCGTCTCCGGCATGTTCGCGCTCCTCTACGGCGTGTTCCGCTTCGCCATCGAGTTCGTCCGCGTGCCCGACGCCCAGCTGGGCTACCTCGCCTTCGGCTGGGTCACGATGGGACAGATCCTTTCCCTGCCGCTGATCGCGGTCGGCATCGTGCTGCTGGCCATGTCGCGCAAGGCGCCATATGCCCCCGTCGCGCCGGTGCCGGCGACCGCGAACTGATATCGTCCCGTCCATGCAGCCCTATCTCGAACTCCTCCGTCACGTCCTCGATCACGGCGCCGAGAAATCGGATCGCACCGGTACCGGCACGCGCAGCGTGTTCGGCTGGCAGATGCGTTACGACCTGTCGAAGGGCTTTCCGCTGGTCACGACGAAGAAGCTGCACCTCAAGTCCATCGTGCACGAGCTGATCTGGTTCCTGCAGGGCGACACGAACATCGCCTACCTGAAGGAACATGGCGTCAGCATCTGGGACGAATGGGCCGACGCCAACGGCGACCTCGGCCCCGTTTATGGCCGCCAGTGGCGTGCGTGGCCGACGGCCGACGGCAAGGCGGTCGACCAGATCGCCTGGGTGGTGGACGAGATCAGGCGCAACCCGGATTCGCGCCGTCTGATCGTATCGGCGTGGAACGTGGGCGAGTTGCCGAAGATGGCGTTGATGCCGTGCCACACGATGTTCCAGTTCTACGTGGCGAACGGGAAACTGTCCTGCCAGCTGTACCAGCGGTCCGGCGATATTTTCCTCGGCATTCCGTTCAACATCGCGAGCTATGCGCTGCTGACCCACATGGTGGCCCAGGTGACGGGCCTGGAGCCGGGCGACTTCGTGCACACGCTGGGCGATGCGCACCTTTACTCCAACCACATCGAGCAGGCGAAGACGCAGCTGTCGCGCGAACCGCGTACGCTGCCGAAGCTGGTGCTGAATCCCGACGTGCGCGACATCTTCGCCTTCCGTTTCGAAGACGTCGCCATCGTCGATTACGATCCGCATCCCGCGATCAAGGCGCCCGTCGCCGTCTGAGCGTCACATGCCGCCCGAACCGCCGGGCAGCTTCTTCGCCATGTCCAGGTGCTCCTTCAGCGTCGGGAGCGTCTTGGCGGCGAAAGCCTTCAGTTCCGGGTCCTTGCCTTCGTTCGCCTCTTTCGTGAAAAGCACGACATCCTCTTCATGGTCGGCGACCATCATCTTCGCGTAGGCCTTGTCGAACTCGGCGCCCGACTTCTTGCCCAGCTTCGCGGCGGTTTCCTTGTCGCGGGCCATTAGGGCCGGCGATACGGTCATGTTCTTGCTGGAGGCGATGCCCTTGAGTTCCTCGTTCGCGGCCGTGTGATCCTTCACCATCCGCTCGCCGAAGGCTTTCGTGCCGGCCGAGCTGCCTTGCGAGGCGGCGAGCTGGCCGAGCGCGACCTCGGCAAGGCCGCCCGCGCTGGCCTTCCTCACGAAGGCGGTGTCGGCGGAAGCGGCCACCTTGGACGGGGCACCCGATGCCTGGGCCAACGTCACGGCGGGAAGAACGGCGGCGGCCGCGAGAGCGGTCGCGAGGATGCGATGGGGCATGCGATTCATGTCGGGCTCCGTGATATCCGCGGCGCGGAAGGAGCCCACGGTGTCTCACCTACCCGATGAAAGACGTGTGCAGCCAGCATCAAGGCCGCCAGCGCCGAAAAAACGTCCCCCCTACCGTCGCTCCTGCGCAGGCAGGGGCCCAGTGCCTTGGCCGCGGTTGGCGCGAAAGCGCTACATCGGCTTGCCGCATTTCGAGCGGCACATCGCAGACATAGAACTTTTCTGAAAAGCTCGACTATCTGCGTCAGGATGACAGACAGTCGGATTTTGCCTACCTAAACTCGCGCCCGGATGGAAACAGAAACGCGAGTTAAGCAAATGGATGCAATGGTAGAGCGCGGCGAATTCGTTGCCCCGCTAACCCGAGGTGCGAAAAAGCCCCTGGCACGGGCATTCGCGGTCGCCATCGCAACGATGTGTTCGCACGCGTACGCGCAAGCGAACGAGGTATCGCAGGACATCGAGCCCTTCGCCGAGTATCGCGCGGATGTGTACGACGGGCCGGACTTCTTCTCGACGGATATGCCGGAAGCCGCCGGGGTCCTGGTCAGGAACGAATGCGCCCAACGCAACTACAGTAACTGCAGAATCACGGGGCTCGGCGAAGGAGCCCACGCGTACCAGGCCTTTTATCTGGCGACGCTGCCGACGGGTGAGACTTACACCAGGACGACGGTCGCCAGCAAGTATTACGCCTGCCACAATCCGCCTGCGCTGTACATCATCACACCCTACGCGGTGATGGGACCTTATCCCAACCGGAGCCGCATCGTAGGCACGACGGGCGGCGAGGTCGTCTGCCGCTACGGTACGGAGCCGGAGCTTCCCGATCCCGATACCACTCCCTATCAAGCCGACCTCGGCCCGGGCGACTGCACTACCCGCCCCAGCGCTGGCAACCCGCTCAACATCGGTCTCGGCAACAAGTATCAAGAAGTCGTCGATATCGCGGCCACCGGTGGTTCGCCGCTGGTCTGGCATCGGTACTACAACAGCGGCATCGCCGGCGAGGACGCGCGTCGCGGGGAGTGGACCGTGCCCACCACCGCCGCGCTGGGCGCACGCTGGCGAGGTACCTACGACCGCGCGCTGTCGGTTCTTTCCGACGACGCCAGCCGCGTTCGCCTTCTCCGGCACACCGGCGAGCGCATCGATTTTGTCGAGGAGAGCGGTCGCTATGTGAGTGCCGTCGATTCGCGCGGCCAGTTGCGGCGTGTCGGTGGCGGCTGGACTTACCGGGCTGCTTCCGGTCAGCCCGTCGAGACCTACGATGCCCAAGGGCGTCTTGTGGCCATGGGCGCCGGCACGTCGCAGCAGGTGACGTTGCGTTACACCGATCGGCTCGTCGCCATCGTCGATGCCCAGGGCCGCCAGCTTACCGTTGCCTACGATGCGGTAGGACGCATGGCCTCGGTCAGCGATGGCAACGGTGTGGTGGTGACTTATACGTACGCGGGGCCTGCCACCGGTAAGGAAGCCCATCTCGTGCGCGCTACTTACGCCGACGGCACCTTCCATGAGTACCTGTATAACGAAACCGGGTTTGCCGGCGGCGACCACCCGCACGTTCTTACGGGCATCTACGACGAAACGAAGCAGCGTTTCGCCACCTTCCGCTACGACAGCGACGGCCGCGCGATCGCCAGTGAGCACTGGAACGGCGTGGGCAAGGTGCAGCTGGCCCGCGAGGCGGGCGGTACCGTCGCCGTGACGGGACCGATGGGTGCCGTTCACCGCTACCGTTACGCCGATGTTCGCGGCAGCCGTCGCCTTGTGAGCGTGGATCAGCCCGGCGGTGCGGGTTGCGCCGCCGCCAGCTCACGCATCGAATATGACGGCAACGGCCTCGTCTCGCGTCGTGTCGACTTCGACGGGCAAGCCACGGAATATCGTTACGATAGTGACGGCAACGAGATCGAGCGTAGCGAAGCCACTGGCACGCCGTCCGTGCGAACGATCGCGACGACCTGGCATCCGACGCTGGGTCTGCCCACGCGCATCACCGCGCCCGGCCGCGAGGAACGCTTCAGCTACGACGGGGCGGGCAACCTCACCGGCCGCGAGACGTGGGCCGCGATCGATCCCACCCAGCCCGGCGCCCCGCTCACGCTATCGCGCATCTGGCGTTTCACCTACGACGCCGACGGCCGTCTGGCCCACGAAGAGGGTCCACGCAGCGACCGCGATACCACCGCGACGGTGGCGCGGTACACCTATCGCGGCGCCGACGCCGCCAATTGCGCCACGGGTGCCTGCGATTACCGCAAGGGCGATCTCTGGAAGAGCGAGAACGCGCTGGGCCAGGTCGAGGAAGCCCTGAGCTACGACCCGGCCGGTCGCGTACGCTCGCGCAAAGATGCCCAAGGCACGGTGTTCACCTACACTTATGGCCCGCGCGGCTGGCTGGACGCGGTGACTGAAACCCGCCCCGGTGGCATCGTCGCCACCACGGCGTTTACCTATACGCCGCGCGGCGATATCGCCTCGGTGACCGATGCCGACGGCATCACGCTCCGCTTCGAATACGACAACGCTGGTCGCCTCATCCAGGTCGCGAACCCGTCGAACCACCGCCTGCGCTTCACCCTCGATGCCGCCGGCCAGCGGCGCGAGGAAGCCACCTACGACCTGCTGCTTCGCACGCAGCTGAGCCGCACCTTCGATGCCTTGGGCCGGATTGAAACGGAAACACGAGAGGGCGCGGTCACCCGCTTCACCTACGACGAACGCGGTCGGCCCACGAGCACGACCGATGCCGATAACCGCAAGGACACGGCCAGCTACGATGCTTTGGGCCGCTTGCGCGAGGTGATCCGCGATGTGGGCGGCATCGGTGCGATCAGCAAGGCCAGGTACGACCCGCTCAATCAGTTGACCGCGATCGAAGACCCCAAGGGCCTGAGCACCCGCTACCTGACCACGGGCCTGGGCGATGTCGGCAGCGTGGACAGTCCCGATGCCGGACTTTCGACCGACGAGCACGATGCGACCGGCCTCGTTATTCGGCACGAGGGTGCCGGCGGCGTGGGTAGCTATCGAGTCACCCGTGATGCGCTGGGCCGGCCGACCCTCGTGCACTACGACGGCGGGCTGGACGCCCTCTTTGCCTACGATGTGGCCGACACTGCCTGCCCGGCGGACCAGCGCCACGCGAAGGGCCGGCTGGCGTCCATGACCCAGGGCAGCAGCCGCACCGTGTATTGCTACGACGCGCCGGGCCACGTCACGCGCACGATCCAGCGTTGGGCCACGACCACGAAGACCGTATCGTACCGTTATTCAAAGGCCGGACGTCTGGAAGCCGTTGGCATCGATGGTGGCGCGGAGACGACCTACCGCTACGACGCGGACGGTTCCATGGCCGGTGTAACTGTGACTCCTGCTGGCGGAGCGAGAGCCGACCTCATTACCTCGGTGGCCTATCGCCCCTTCGACCTGATCGAAAGCTGGCGTTATGGCAACGGCGGCGAACTGCGCGCGGCGCGCGACAAAAGTGGGCGGGTGACGTCGTGGAGTAGCATCGATCCGGCCAATTCGCTCTATGTGCTGGGCTACACCCCGGGCGGAGAAATCGCCTCGCAGTTCGGGCGCTGGTACGGCTTCACGCTTGGTCACGATGGGCTGGGCTATCTGGATACGGTGAAGGACTTCAGCAGCGGCAGCCCTCTGCGCAGCTTCGAGTACACCAACACCGGTGACCGCACGGCGATGACGGCCGGCGGGGTAAGGCAGACGTACCTCTACGATCCGGCCAGCCATCGCCTGACCACGGCGGACGGCAAGGCCCGCCGTTACGATGCCGCCGGCAATACGATCGGTATCGGTGATGCGACCCTGACTTACGACGACGCCGGCCGCTTGGCTTCGGCAAGCGAGCAAGGCCGCGTGCTGGTGACGTACGGCTACGACGCGGATGGGCAGCGCATCGCGCGGACGGAAACCGGTAAGTCGGCCGAGCTGTGGCTCTATGACGAGCAGGGCCGCTGGTTGGCCGACTACGACACCAGCGGCAAGGTGACGCGTCAGGCCGTCTGGATGGGTGACTACCTCGTGGGGCTGGTCGAAGGCACGAAGGTCTATTACGTCGAGCCCGATCACCTGGGCACGCCGCGCGCGGTGATCGATCCGGCACGCAACGCAACCGTCTGGCGCTGGCGGCCGAGTGACGATCCGTTTGGTACGGCACCGCCCGACGAGGACCCGGACGGCGACGGTGCGCGTTTCGTCTTCGATCTGCGTTTCCCGGGACAGCGGTACGACGCGGTGACAGGTCTGCACTACAACTACCGGCGTGACTACGATCCGGAGGCGGGCCGGTATATCCAAGTCGATCCGATCGGTCTGGCGGGTGGGATTAACCCGTACCTTTATGGGAGTGGGTCGCCGCTGAGATACACCGATCCTTTGGGGCTTTATGCGGGCATTGACGATCTGGTTTTCACGACTGGCGGAGCCCTCGTAGGCGTGATTGGCCAAGGCTTTTCAGACCTTCTCTCCGGACGATTAAGTGGCTGGGAAGATTATGCGGGCTCCGCGATCGGTGGTGCTGTCAGTGGGGAGGCTTTGTTGTACACCGGGCCCGTTGGTGCTGGAATCGCGGGTGGTGCAGCAACGAATTTCTCGAAACAAGCTCTCAGGAATTTATCCAAGAGGCAATGTGGATTCAATCTGACATCACTCGCCGCAGACAGTGCGGTAGGTGGCATCACCGGCTTCATTCCCGGCACCCGCGTGGCAGGAATAACTGCAGGCCGGAACAGCATGAATTCAATTTTTAGGCAGATGAAGACAAAGTTCAGGAACGGAACGATTTCGACGGTAACTTTCCGAACTGCACTGAAGATGGGTGGAGGCCGGGCGGTTGATACCGCTGTGGTGCCGGGAATGGCAGCCGGTTCCTTTGCGGGAACCTATCTTGGGCCAGTTATTCCAGGCTATGTGGATGACGCAAGGTGAAAATAGTTGATGGCGACACTGCTGTAATTCGCTCTTGTAGGAGCGCCATTGCCATTTTCGGCATTATGGCTTCCGTTTTTATTATCCCGAGTATGTACTTTCTGTGGCTCGGCCAGCTGAAGGTGCTCGCCGTTTTGTTCTATGGTCTATGCCTATTTGCCACAGTCTTTCGCTACCGAATTAGCTGGAACGAAACGACACTTTCATACCGAGGCATTTTTACCACTCGACACGTCGCGCTCTGCGACATCTCAAAGTTCGATGTGAGCTACGCAAAAAAACCTCTCGATCCCACGGTGGGCTTAAGAATATTTACTGATACTCGCCAAAAGCCGCTAATGGTCATCAACCTTAAGCCGTTCTCACGTGAGGACATTAAACGGCTTATAGACCTTCTCGGAAAGTGAGGCGGACTGCTTGCTACCGCTACGACGCTGACGGTTCCCTGGCCGGCGTGATTGCCACCCCGGCCGGCGGGACGTGGACCGACCTCGTCAGCTCGGTCGCCTACCGTCCCTTCGATCTCATCGAAAGCTGGCGTTATGGCAACGGCGGCGAACTGCGCGCGGCGCGCGACAAAAGTGGGCGGGTGACGTCCTGGGGCAGCATCGATCCGGCCAATTCGCTCTATGTGCTGGGCTACACCCCGGGCGGAGAAATCGCCTCGCAGTTCGGGCGCTGGTACGGCTTCACGCTTGGTCACGATGGGCTGGGCTATCTGGATACGGTGAAGGACTTCAGCAGCGGCAGCCCTCTGCGCAGCTTCGAGTACACCAACACCGGTGACCGCACGGCGATGACGGCCGGCGGGGTAAGGCAGACGTACCTCTACGATCCGGCCAGCCATCGCCTGACCACGGCGGACGGCAAGGCCCGCCGCTACGATGCCGCCGGCAATACGATCGGTATCGGTGATGCGACCCTGACTTACGACGACGCCGGCCGCTTGGCTTCGGCAAGCGAGCAAGGCCGCGTGCTGGTGACGTACGGCTACGACGCGGATGGGCAGCGCATCGCGCGGACGGAAACCGGTAAGTCGGCCGAGCTGTGGCTCTATGACGAGCAGGGCCGCTGGTTGGCCGACTACGACACCAGCGGCAAGGTGACGCGTCAGGCCGTCTGGATGGGTGACTACCTCGTGGGGCTGGTCGAAGGCACGAAGGTCTATTACGTCGAGCCCGATCACCTGGGCACGCCGCGTGCGGTGATCGATCCAGCACGCAACGCAACCGTCTGGCGCTGGCGGCCGAGTGACGATCCGTTTGGTACGGCACCGCCCGACGAGGACCCGGACGGCGACGGTGCGCGTTTCGTCTTCGATCTGCGTTTCCCGGGACAGCGTTACGACGCGGTGACAGGTCTGCACTACAACTACCGGCGTGATTACGATCCGGATGCGGGGCGGTATATCCAGGTCGATCCGATTGGCTTGGCGGGTGGAGTCAATCCGTATCTGTATGCGAACGGTTCACCTTTAAGATATGTCGATCCAACGGGAGAATTTGGAGTTGTAGGCGCTGGCGTAAGCGCGGTTCTGGATCTCGCGATTCAAGCATTTCAAAACTATAGAAGCGGATGCGGTGTGCTAAACGCTAGAAACTACAACTGGGCGAGTGTCGGCATATCCGCCAGTATCGGTGCGATTGCTCCTGGGTGGGTTGCTGTCGGTAGGCGAGCCTGGACATCGAGCCGCGCCATGTCCACGTTGAGTAATCAGCTTGAGCGAGCCAGGACCGCAAACCGGCTCATCAAGATTCAGGGGCGCATGTCAACTCATAAGACTAAGGTTGGTGACGTCTTAATTCCACAGCTTGGGTTGCAAGGAGTGAAAGCGGCCGGAAATGTAGTGACGAATGGATTCGACATCGACGAGTGTGGATGCCCTTGATGAGAAAGATATGGATCTACACGTTGATCCTTGTGCCATTTGTCTTCTTTCAAGGCTTCATGCAGAAGCACTTGGGAGGGCCTATTGTGCTCGTCCTAGCGATAGGATGCGCTTTGTTGGCGCGTTTAATTGCGGAGCGATTTGGTAGCTGAACGGCAAGTCGCCGGTTCTCCGCCTTCGCCGGACGACGGTGTGAGTATCAGCGAACCATGACGGGAAACCGCATCAAGAACTCCGCCAGCGTCAGCGTGACCGTGATCGCCAGCCACGCAAGGCCGATGCAGGCCGGGAAACGTACGGCAGGTCTGCTCTTGCGCAGCTTCATGAAGAAGAACAGAACCATGGACGTCTTCGCCGCGGCGATGGCCGGCCCCGCGACGGTATTCCAGGTGCCGAGGTGGATGCGTGCCCATCCATCATTCCAAGCCGGGCGTGAACGCGCTGACCGGCGAGCACCACGATCCTGACGTCAATACGCCGGGATACAAGGAACTGGCGGTACGCATCGAGAAACTCCCGCGGCCGAAAGGCGAGCCCGCCTTGCCGTACCGTAATTTCCGCTACGGGCGGCGCACGCCCAATGCGGGGCCCGATGCCCGCGCGAAGTGGGAGCGCCAGGAGTACGAAGATCCGCCGCGGCACATCGAACACCCGGAGACGCTGTGATGGCCGAGCCCCTCGACTTCAAACCTACCCCTGTCCGCACGCAGGCCACGGCACGCGAGGAGCTGGACCGGCTCGTGGAAACGCTGCATCGACACGGTGTGCTCCGGCTTGCGAACGACGCGGTGGCGGCGAACCAGGACATCGCGGCCATCGTCGTGAAAGGGCTCGAGACCGAAGGCGCCCGCAACCTCATGCAGAACCTCTCGGCCCTGGCGATGGTGCTGGGGAAGGTTCCGCCAGGAGCGGTCTATAAGTTCGCGGAAGCGCTTCGCGAAGCCGCGCGAGCGCTGGAGTCCGCGCCGCACGAAGCGGGCGACGCCGCCCCTGGCGTGCGTGGCGTCTACCGGCTCCTCAACGACGACGAGTTGTGGCAAACCCTGGCACCCCTGGCCCGTGCCGTCGGCGTCTTCGGCCGTGCGATGGCGCGTCCCACGCCGGAAAAACCCATCACAGCGCACTCGGGCAAGCAAAGCGACGCCTGATGCAGGCAGGCGTTTCCCACACGAATAGCGAGTCGAGCGACGTGGTACTCAACGCACCGACTTGAACGAGGCGCGAAGCTCGCTCACGAACTCGTCCGGCTGCTCCCACGCGGCGAAGTGACCGCCTTTGGGAAGCCGGTTGTAGTGGATGAGCTTCGGGAATGCCTGTTCCGCCCAACGCTTCGGCGCGGCGTAGATCTCGTCGGGGAACACGCTCACGGCGACGGGGATCTTCAGGTGTTTCGGCTCGAAGAACGGCAGCTTGTTCTCCCAGTAGAGTCGCGCGGAAGACACCGCCGTCTTCGTCAGCCAATAAAGCGTCACGTTGTCGAGGATGTCGTCGCGCGAGAGCCCTTCTTTCTGCCCGTCGAACACGCGTGCGATGAGTTCGTAGCTGCGGATGTCGTGGTCGAGCATCCATGCGGCGAGCCCGATCGGCGAGTCTTCCAGCGCGTAGAGCGTCTGCGGCTTGTTGGTCATTTCCTGGGCATATCCCAAGCCATGCTTGTAGAAGAAGTCCAGCTGCTCGTAAGCGCCTCGCTCCTCGGCGGAGAGGCCCGCGGGCGGCGGACCACCCGCGGCCAATGCCTTGGCGATGTCGTCGGGCACCGTGGCCGCCATGTTGGTATGGATGGCCAGCAGTTCCGGCGGAGCGATCACGGCCATCTGTTCGGACACGGCATCGCCCCAGTCGCCGCCCTGCGCGACGTAGCGCTTGTAGCCGAGCCGCTTCATCAGTTCGATCCACGCCCGTGCGATGTGCTGAGGGTCCCAGCCGGTGCCGGTCGGCTTGCCCGAGTAGCCATAACCCGGAAGAGAGGGGATCACGACGTCGAATGCGTCCGCAGCCTTGCCACCGTGCGCGACCGGATCGGTCAGCGGCCCGATGACCTTCATCTGCTCGACGATGGAGCCGGGCCATCCGTGAGTGATGATGACGGGCAGGGCGTTCTTGTTCTTCGAGCGCACATGGATGAAGTGGATGTCCACGCCGTCGATCGTGGTCACGAATTGCGGCAGCGCGTTGAGCCTTGCCTCGAACTTGCGCCAGTCGTAATCGGACTGCCAGTACGTCGCGAGCTTGCGCATGGTGTCCAGCCGCACACCCTGCGAGGTGTCGTCCACCGTTTCCTTGTCGGGCCATCGTGTGGCGGCGATGCGGCGGCGGAGGTCGGCGAGCTCGTCGTCGGAGACGTGGACTTTCGGGAATTCGCGTATCGAGGTGTCGTCCTTCGAAGGGGCGGCGGTCCTCGCCGCGGCCTTCACGGCACCCGTCACGGCCGCCTTGCTTCCGGACGCCGATGCCTGGCCCGCGCGCAGCGGAGGAATAACGGCGAACTGGGTCGCGCCCAGTATGAAAACGACGAGGAAAGCCCGTAGTGGGGCCGACCTGGAGTCTGCGGACATGACGTTGCCCTCGCTTCGGCGCGCGCCGGCCCCTTCATTCATCCATGAAAAACCCGGGTGCGTCTTGGAGGATATGGTTTCGCCCCAAGACGCAGAGGACTACTATCTGCCTCGCAGGGCCGCGAGCCCGACCGTTACAACTCACCGCGTAAGGACGTTCCATGGCTGTTCACCTGGTTGCCGCGCTCGACGAAAACTTTGCCATCGGCAAAAAGGGCGGCCTGCCCTGGCATCTTCCGGACGATCTGAAGTACTTCAAGAAGCTCACCAAGGACAGGGCCGTGCTGATGGGCCGGAAAACGGCCGAGTCGATCGGCAAGCCGTTGCCCGACCGCGAGAATTACGTGCTGACGCGCAAGGGCGAGGCGCCGTATGCCGGACAGATCACGGTGCGCTCCATCCAGGAGGCGCAGGCCAGCTGTGGGCATACCGGGCTGATGGTGATCGGCGGCGGCGAGGTGTTCCGGGAGGCCCTTCCCCTGGCCAGCACTCTCTATCTCACCTGGGTGTTCGCGGCCGTCGAAGGCGCCGATGTGTTCTTCCCGGGCATCGACTTCAAGGACTGGGACGAAGTCTCCCGCGTAAGCCACAAGAAGGATGCGGACCACCCGTATGCCTTCGACATGGTCGAGTACGTCCGGAAGGCGCCCGACCACGATCGGCACCGGCATCGTTGATGCACGTGGTCGCTGGCGTCCTCGTCGACGACAGCGGACGAATCCTCATCGCGCAACGCCCGGCCGGTAAGCACCTGGCCGGCATGTGGGAGTTTCCGGGCGGCAAGCTCGAACCCGGCGAGACCGCGGTGACGGCGCTCGCGCGCGAACTGGACGAGGAACTCGGCATCGCGGTCGATCCGGCTTCCTTCGAAGCCTTGATCCGCGTGCCCTGGCGCTACGGCGAGCGGGACATGCTGCTGGAGGCCCTGGTCGTCCGTGCCTGGACAGGCGAGCCCGCCGCGCTGGATGCCGCCGCGATCGCATGGCACGCGCCCGCCTCCATCGATCCGGGCCTGCTCGCCCCGGCCGACCGGCCCATCCTGGCCGCGCTGCGTCTTCCATGGCATTACCCGATAAGCCCCGCGGACGCGTCGCCGGAAGAGGCCGCCGCGTGGGTGCTGGCGGCACTGGCACGGGGCGAGCGGCTGCTGCAATTGCGGCTTCCGGGCCTGCCGAAGGAGACCGTTCGCGCCGTGGCCGCGCAGGTCCTGCCCGAGGTTGGCCGGGTCGGCGCCCGGCTGCTGCTGAGCCGCGATATCGAAGGGGCGCTGGCGCTGGGGATGGGCGTGCACCTGTCGTCGGCGCAGCTTGGCGAACTCGCCGCGCGACCGCTGCCGCTTTCCCTCGCGGTCGGAGCCTCCTGCCACGACGCCAGGGAGCTGGAACGGACATCCCGCCTCGGGTGCGATTTCGCGACATTGTCACCGGTTGTGGCGACGGCAAGCCATCCGGATGCCGAGCCGCTGGGTTGGCCGCGCTTCGGGCGCATGGCGGAAGCGGCCTCGCTGCCCGTGTACGCCTTGGGCGGCCTCGGCCCCGGCGACGTGGCGGAGGCCAGGTTGCACGCAGGCCAAGGCGTTTCAGCCATCCGGGGCTTCGTGCAGGAGCCGCTATAGCGGCGAGGGAATCCTGCCCGGCCGCTTCATCGCTTCGCTGGCTTCTCGCCGCTATAGCGGCTCCTACAGCGGGGGCTACCTGGATTTGAGGCGGGCTACGAGCGCCTTCAGTACCGTCTGCGTTTCCTCGCCGAAGAAATCGTCGATGAAACCCGGGTCGAGGAGGTCGCTCGTGTCGCCCCAGACGGCCAGGAGGTCGGCACGGGCGATGGCGCGGGTGCGCAGCATGGCCTTCGGCGGCAGCTTCAGCAGGTCTTCCAGCCATAGCACCGCGCGCGTCACCACCTGTTCCACCGCGGCCAGTTCGTCGACCAGCCCGATCGCATGCGCCTGCTCCGCGTCGACCATGGCGCCTGCCACCAGCAGGCGCTCGGCGCGGTAAGCGCCCACGATGCGGCGCATGGCGAACTGGATCGGCTCGGGGACGGAAAGGCCGACCTGTACTTCGTTAAGACCGATCTTGTAGACACCGTGCGCCATGATCCGGTAATCGCAGAACAGCGACACGACCGCGCCGCCGGCCGGGCTGTGCCCGGTGATCGCGGCGACGGTAGGCACGCGCGAGGCGGCAATGGTGCCGCACAGCGCGAAGAACTCGTCCCAGAATGCCTTGACGCCCGCGCGATCGCGCTGGATCAGGGCGGGTACGTCCACGCCGGCGGAAAACATGCCCTGCGCGCCCGAGATCACGATGCCGCGGGCACCGTTGGCCGGTGCCTCGGCGATGGCCTCGCGCAGCGCCTGGAGCAGGCCGATGTCGAACGCGTTCACCGGTGCGCGCGCCATGCGGATTTCTTGGATGCCACCGTCGTGCGGAAGGATGTCGAGCATGGTCGTGGGTCCGTTTGGGGTTGCGCCGATTATGGCGATCGAAACCCGGAATGTCGCGACACCGCTGTGTAGGAGCCGCTATAGCGGCGAGGAAACCTCGCGATATGGTCGCAAGTTGGCCCTCGCCGCCATGGCGGCTCCTACAGATGCCTTGCTTACTTCGGCAGGTCGGCGTCGATCCAGGTGTACTGCACCGCGTAATCCAGCGTGGCGCTGCCGTTGGCCGGTACCTCCACCTTGAATTCGAGCAGTTCCGGCGAGACCTTCGTCGGCTTCAGCGAAGACGACGCGACCTTCCATGCACGCCAGCGGTTCGGATGTTCGTGGACGGTGATCGTGCGGGCCGTGTCGCCGGCGTTGGAGAGCACGATGCGGAACGCCTCGTCGATGCGGTGCGCGTCCGCGTCCGCCGTGAATGCCGTCTGCTCGCGCCTGGCCGAGAGGTCGAAGGCGTTGCCCAGCGACACGGTGGTGTCCTGGTTCTTCGGCGTGTCGTCGATGCGTCCCTCGCCGAGGAGTTCCGCATTGCCGTCGCGGTCGGTGGTCAGCACGCGCACGTAGCCGGCCGGCAGGCTGTCGAAGGCCTTGAAGCGGAGGTTGGAGACGATCGGCACGCCGTCCGCGGGAGGAACCGTCTGGCGTTCCATGTTCGGGCGGGGCGGGAACCAGCCGCCGGCCTGCGAGTCGTACAGCGCCTGGCGCTCGCAATCGAGCGTGCGGCGGTCGTAGAGCGGCGTCTGCGTGACGCTGCCGTCCGGCAGGTCCACCGCGGCGGGGAGCGTATAGGTGCGGAGGTCGCCCAGCGTGGCCTGGGCGGGCGTTCGCTCGGGCGCCTTGGCCATCGCGGCGACCATGCCACGGTCGAACATCCTCGGCTGCGGCGGGGTCTTCGCCCGGCGCGCCTCGCCCGCGACCAGCTTCAGCGTCACGTCTTCCCAGTCGCGGCCGCTGCGGTTGGCGATGCTGGCGGCGGCGTCGAAGGTCATGCGGCAGGCATGGCCGGGCTGCAGCGTGGCGACGTACGCGCCGCGCCAGCCAAGCCCGGAGGTGGGGTAGTCGAGCTGGGCGTTCGCATGGCCCGCGCCGCTGCCGGCGACGCGTACCTGCAGCGTCGATCCGCGCGCGAAATCCTTGCTGTCCGCGGCGCGTAGCGCGGCGTACTGGCGCACGAGCGTCGCCTGGCCGTTCGCCTCGCGCACCACGAGCGCGTCGCCGCCGCGGACCAGCGTGCCGCTGGCGATGGGTTGGCCGCTCTCGCCGATCACGCTGATGTTGTGCCCCACGAGGCCGGCCACCGCGCCGTCGAAGCCCTGGCCGAGCAGGAGGCGTTGCGAGACGACGCGGGTTTCCTTGCCGGGAAAGCGCAGGGACAGCGCCTCGCTGTCGAGCGCGGCGGGCAGGCCGTCGATGGACAGGTCCTGCGTGCCGCCCTTCAAGTCGAAGGCGCGGCGCTCGTGGACGACGGCGTAGCCGTCGCCGGAGACGGCATCGCCGCCCGTGGAAAACAGCTGGTCGCCATCGGCGCGGTACAGCGTGAGCGCGGTGCGCTCGTCGGCGGCGAAGGCGGGGAGGGCGACGGCGCAGGCGATCGCGAGGACGAGGGAACGTTGCAGCATGGTGCTCTCCATGTAGACCCTCGCGGATCATACCGGCGACACATGAACAATGTGGGAGCCGCAGCAACCTTGCAGGAGCCGCAGCAACCTTGTAGGAGCCGCTATAGCGGCGAGAAGCCTACGGAGCGACTAAGCGGCGAGGTAAATCCCCCTCGCCGCCATAGCGGCTCCTACACGGGAACCGCGTCGCGGATCGCCTGTGGCAGCGGCACCGGCCGGCCGCTGCGGGTGTCGATCCACACCATGGTGATGCTGCCGTCGCAGTGGATACGCGTCGGATCGTTGCTGTCGAGGATGCGGTGGCCGATCGTCATCGAGCTGTTGCCGATGCGATTGACGAACAGCTCGATCTGGATGTCCGCCGGCCATTCGATGGGCAGCCGGTAGTTGAGCTCGCTGTGCGCCATGACCGGCGCGGCTTCCGGGCTGTACCACTCGCCCGGGACGTCCTTCAGCCACTGCAGCCGCGCTTCCTGGAGGTAGACGAGATAGTTGGCGTTGTTGACGTGGTTGTAGGCGTCGAGGTCCTGCCAGCGCACGTCCATCGGCGTGATGAACAGCGGGACGGGCGCAGGCGTCAGGGAGGCTTCGGTACTCATGCGGTCCTTTTCTTTTTCGCCGGAGCCGCCTTTTTCGCGGCCGTCTTCTTCGGAGCGGCCTTCGCAGCCGCGGGTTTCGCGACCGGTGCGGCCGGCTTCAGGTGCGGGAGCAGGAAGCGGCCGGTGTGCGAGGCCTTCGTGGCGGCCACCTTTTCCGGCGTGCCGCTCACGAGGATGCGCCCGCCGCCCGCACCGCCTTCGGGGCCGAGGTCGATCAGCCAGTCGGCCGTCTTGATCACGTCGAGATTGTGTTCGATCACGACCACGGTGTTGCCGTGTTCCACGAGCTGGTGAAGCACGTCGAGCAGTTGCTCGATGTCGTGGAAATGCAGGCCGGTGGTCGGCTCGTCGAGGATGTACAGGGTGCTGCCCGTGTCGCGCTTCGATAGCTCCTTCGAGAGTTTGACGCGCTGCGCTTCGCCGCCGGAGAGCGTGGTGGCGCTCTGGCCGAGCTTGATGTAATCGAGACCCACGGCGCGCAACGTCTCGAGCTTGCGCGCGATCACCGGCACGTTCTCGAACAGCTTGAAGGCATCTTCCACCGTCATGTCCAGCACGTCGGCGATGGTGTGGCCCTTGTACATGACTTCCAGCGTCTCGCGGTTGTAGCGCTTGCCGTGGCACACGTCGCAGGGCACGTACACGTCGGGGAGGAAGTGCATCTCCACCTTGATCATGCCGTCGCCTTCGCAGGCCTCGCAGCGGCCGCCGCGTACGTTGAAGCTGAAGCGGCCCGGCGTGTAGCCGCGCTGGCGCGACTCGGGCACCTGCGCGTACAGCTCGCGCAGCGGCGTGAACAGGCCGGTATACGTGGCCGGGTTCGAGCGCGGCGTGCGGCCGATCGGCGACTGGTCGATGTCCACGACCTTGTCGAACAGTTCCAGTCCCTCGATGGACTCGTACGGTGCCGGCTGCTCGCCCGCGCCGTTGAGTTCCATCGCGGCCAGGCGATAGAACGTGTCGTTGATGAGTGTGGATTTGCCCGACCCGGATACGCCGGTCACGCAGGTGAAGGTGCCGACCGGGATGCGGACGTCCACGTCCTTCAGGTTATTGCCGCTTGCGCCCTTGAGTTCGATCCACTGGTCGTCGCGGGCCTCGCGGCGCTTCGCCGGTACCTGGATGCCGCGCTCGCCACTCAGGTACTTGGCCGTAACCGAGGCCGGGGACGCGAGCACCTGGTCCAGCGTGCCCTCGGCCACGATATGGCCGCCATGCACGCCGGCGCCGGGGCCGATGTCCAGGATATGGTCCGCCGCGCGAATGGCGTCCTCGTCGTGTTCCACCACGATGACCGTGTTGCCGAGGTCGCGCAGCCGGGTGAGCGTGCCGAGCAGGCGTTCGTTGTCGCGCTGGTGCAGTCCGATGGACGGCTCGTCCAGCACGTACATCACACCCACGAGGCCGGCACCGATCTGGCTGGCCAGGCGGATGCGCTGCGCCTCGCCGCCGGAGAGCGAATCCGCCTGGCGGTCGAGCGTGAGGTAGTTGAGGCCCACGTCGTTGAGGAAGGTGAGGCGTTCGCGGATCTCCTTCACGATCTTCACGGCGATCTCGCCACGCCAGCCCGGAAGCTTCAGCTTCTCGAAAAAGGCCAGGGCGGTATCGATCGCCAGCGAGGTGATTTCCGGAATCGCGCGGTCGGCCACGAAGACGTTGCGCGCCGACGGGTTCAGGCGCTGGCCCCCGCAATCGGGGCAGGGATGGTCCGCGATGTAGCGCGACAGTTCCTCGCGCACCGCGGCCGATTCGGTTTCGCGGTAACGGCGCTCGAGGTTCGGCAGGATGCCTTCGAACTTGTGTTCGCGGGTGACCTTGCCGCCGCGCTCCGTGATATAGCGGAACGGGATGAGTTCGCGGCCGGATCCGTTGAGGACCGCGTTCTGCGCCGACTTCGGCAGTTCGCGCCACGGCGTTTCCGGGTCGAAGCCGTAGTGCTTACCCAGCGAGATGACCATCTGGTAGTAGTACGGGTTGCGCCGGTCCCAGCCGCGGATGGCGCCGCCGGCGAGGCTGAGTTCCGGATGGCCCACCACACGCGCGGGATCGAACACCTGCGTGATGCCCAGGCCGTCGCAGGTCGGGCATGCGCCCACGGGCGAGTTGAACGAAAACAGGCGCGGCTCGAGTTCCGGCAGCGAGTAGTCGCACATCGGACAGGAAAAGCGCGAGGAGAACAGCTGCTCCTGTGCCTTCGCGTCGTCCATGTCCACCAGGATGACGATGCCGTCGCCGAGGCGCAGCGCGGTCTCGAAGGATTCGGCCAGGCGCTGCTTGATGTCCTCGCGCGGCTTGAAGCGGTCGATCACCGCTTCGATGGTGTGCTTCTGCCGCAGCGTGAGGGGTGGCACGGCGTCGAGGTCGTAGACCTCGCCGTCCACGCGGGCACGCACGAAGCCCTGGGCGCGCAGCTGGTCGAAGACCTGCACGTGTTCGCCCTTGCGTTCGCGGATGACCGGCGCCAGCAGCATCCAGCGCTTGTCGGCGTCCAGCGCCAGCGCGGTGTCCACCATCTGGCTGACGGTCTGCGCTTCCAGCGGGATGCCGTGCGTGGGGCACCGCGGTGTACCGACGCGCGCGTAGAGCAGGCGCAGGTAGTCGTACACCTCGGTGATCGTACCGACGGTGGAGCGCGGGTTATGCGACGTCGACTTCTGTTCGATCGAGATGGCCGGGGAGAGGCCTTCGATCGTGTCCACGTCCGGCTTCTCCATCATCGAGAGGAACTGCCGGGCATAGGCCGACAGCGACTCGACGTAGCGACGCTGGCCTTCGGCATAGATGGTGTCGAAAGCCAGCGAGGATTTGCCGGACCCGGACAGGCCCGTGATCACGATCAGGCGATCGCGGGGCAGGTCGAGGTCGATATTCTTGAGATTGTGCGTGCGGGCGCCGCGGATGCGAATGCTGTCCATGTGCCGACGTAGATGGGGGAAGTCGACGACTATACCAAGGGTTTCCGGCCTGTATGCCGGCTCGATTTTTGACGGTTCATCACATTTGTTATGAGGGTTACGACAGGACCCCGGCGGGGCTACCATGGCCCGATCCCGGGGAGGGATCACAGCCAATCATCCGAGAGGAAGACACGCATGCGTAAGTGGACAGGGATTGCCGCCGGCCTCGTGCTGGCGGGTTGTGCGGGGCAGGCCCTGGCGGCGGTGCCGTCCGAACAGCAGGTGCGCCAGCTGATGGATGCCGTGGGCATGGGCCGCATGCTCAGCCAGATGAACAGCCAGATGGCGGGCGTGATGCAGAACGCGCTGCCCTGCGTGCCGGCCAGCTACTGGCAGGGTTTCGTGGACGCCAACGCCACCAACCAGCTGATCGGCCGCATGGTGCCGGTCTACCAGAAGCATTTCACGGCCGAGGACATCGACGGCCTGCTCAAGTTCTACCGCTCGCCCCTGGGCCAGAAGGTGATCACCCAGATGCCGGCCACGATGGCCGAGGGCATGCAGATCGGCAAGCAATGGGGCCAGGAGCGCGGCAAGCAGATGATTTCGCAGCTCCAGAGCCAGGGCACGCTGAACCAGCAGGGCCAGTGTCCGGCCACCGCGGCGGCGAAGCCGGCGCCCGCCCCGGCACCGAAGAAGTAACGAGAGACCGTCGGGGAACTGAAGTACCTCCCCCACGCCGTCGCTCCTGCCTCCGCAGGAGCGGCGGTTCTTTGCAAGTTATTGTTTTTGCGGCACTTGAGGGATTTGCCGGTCCTGGGGTGTTTCTTTAACCCGCTGATTGACCTTGCCTTTTGCACCCCGCTATAATTCGCGATTCGCAACACCCGCAACACCCAAAAAGAACTACATAAACAGCAACAGGAAACCACCATGAGCTACGCAGTCATCAAGACCGGTGGCAAGCAGTATCGCGTGATGGCAGGCGAAGTCCTGCGCGTCGAGCTGCTCAACGCCGAAGTCGATTCCACCGTCCAGTTCGACCAGGTCCTCCTTGTCGGCGAAGGCGAGTCGATCACCGTCGGCGCCCCGCTGGTCGCCGGTGCCACCGTCAGCGCGAAGGTTCGCGCCCACGGCCGCGCCGATAAGATCCGCATCGTCAAGTTCCGTCGTCGCAAGCACTACAAGCGCACGCAGGGACACCGTCAGCATTACACCGAAATCGAGATCACGGGCATCAACGCCTGAGTCGCCGGAGGATATAAGTCATGGCACATAAAAAAGGCGTAGGTTCCAGCCGTAACGGCCGCGATTCGAACCCGAAGTACCTCGGCGTGAAGATCTACGGTGGCCAGGCTGTCGAAGCCGGTAACATCATCGTTCGCCAGCGTGGCACCAAGTTCCACGCCGGCGTGGGCGTCGGCCTCGGCCGCGACCACACCCTGTTCGCGCTGGTCGACGGCACCGTGTCGTTCAAGACCCGCGGCGACAAGGGCCGCAAGTTCGTCGACGTCGTCCAGGCGTAAGCCTCCTTCGACGCGATAACGAAGGCCCCGCCATAGGCGGGGCTTTTCGTTTTTGCGTAAAGCGTGAACCGTAAAGCGTAAACCGTCAGTGGCTCCGCCATGGCAATTCGCGCTATACGGTTCACGGTTCACTCTTCACGGTTCACTCTTTCCTATGAAATTCGTCGACGAAGCGCAAATCAGAGTCTCGGCCGGTGACGGCGGCAACGGCTGCGTGAGCTTCCGTCGCGAAAAGTTCATTCCCTTCGGCGGCCCCGACGGCGGCGACGGCGGCAGCGGCGGTTCCGTGTGGCTGGTGGCCGACGAGGGCCTCAACACGCTCGTGGATTTCCGGCACATGCGCTCGTTCAAGGCCCCTCGTGGCCAGGGCGGCATGGGTAGCCAGATGTATGGCAAGGGCGGCGACGACATCGAGGTCCGCGTGCCCGTGGGCACGGTGGTCACCAACGTCGATACCGACGAGGTGATCGGCGACCTCACCGCGCACGGCCAGCGCCTGAAGGTGGCGCAGGGCGGCCGTGGCGGTCTTGGCAACATTCACTTCAAGAGCTCGGTGAACCGGGCGCCGCGCAAGGCTACCCCGGGCACGCCGGGCGAGGTGCGCGACCTGAAGCTCGAGCTGCGCCTGCTGGCCGACGTGGGTCTGCTGGGCTTCCCCAATGCGGGCAAGAGCACCTTCATCCGCGCCGTATCGGCGGCGACGCCGCGCGTGGCGGATTATCCCTTCACCACGCTGCACCCGAACCTGGGCGTCGTGCGTATCGGCACCGACCAGAGCTTCGTGATCGCGGACATCCCCGGCATCATCGAGGGCGCGGCCGAAGGCGCGGGCCTGGGCATCCAGTTCCTTCGTCATGTCTCGCGCACCAGCCTCCTGCTGCACGTCGTCGACATCCACCCCATCGACGGTTCCGATCCGGTGGAGCAGGTGCGCGCCATCGAGCACGAACTGCAGCAGTTCGACACCGAGCTGGTCGACCGCCCCCGCTGGCTGGTGATCAACAAGTCCGACGTCATCGACGACGAGGACGAGCTGAAGCGGGTAGTGGACGATATCGTGGCGCGCCTGGAGTGGACCGCGCCGTGGTTCGTGGTCTCCGCCGCGGGCCAGGTGGGTACCTGGGACGTATGCCTCAAGGTGCAGCAGTTCTTCGACGCGGAGCGCGCGGCGCGGCGTGAGCGGACTGAGGCCATGGACGACGTACGCATGCGGGGTGAGTGACTGCCCTGTAGGAGCCGCTATAGCGGCGAGGGCGGCCTGCCTCGCTGCTTCATGGCTTCGTTGGCTTCTCGCCGCTATAGCGGCTCCTACAGATAAAGGGCAACAAAAAAGCCGGCGTGAGGCGGCCTGCTTTTTTATAAGTACAAAAAAGCCGGCGTGAGGCGGCCTGCTTTTTTATAAGTACAAAAAAGCCGGCGTGAGCCGGCTTTTTCGTGAACGACGATGTCGCGCAGGCTTACGCCAGGTCGCGGATCTTCGCGTTCAGGCGGCTCTTGTGGCGAGCGGCCTTGTTCTTGTGGATCAGGCCACGGGCAGCGTAACGGTCCATCACCGGCACGGCGACGGCGTAGGCGCTGGCGGCGCCGGCCTTATCCTTGGCGTCGATCGCCTTGACGACCTTCTTCAGTGCGGAACGCACCATGGAACGCGCGCTGACGTTGCGCAGACGGCGCTGCTCCGACTGACGCGCACGCTTCTTCGCGGACTTGATGTTGGCCAAGGTAAAGCTCCAGAGTTCGGTTGGTTTTAAAAAAGACGCCCATTTTGGGGCCAAAGGCGGGTCGCGTCAATAGGTTAGGGCCATCTCCCTTGTAGGAGCCGCTATAGCGGCGAGAAGCCAATGGAGCGACGAAGCAGCGAGGCAAGTTCCCCTCGCCGCCATGGCGGCTCCTGCAGCGAGGGCCGGCAGGGGCGCGGGCGGCCGAAGGTTGTCCTTGATTTTTCAGGGGAAGGACTGTCCTCCGCCCCATCGTCGCTGTCAAACTAGGGGTTTGCGGCGGCCTACCGGGCCGCTCCGATCGTCCCAAGGCGGCCTTCGACCGGATGAAAACCCCCAGTCTCCTTCGCGGCATGCTCAGCTTCAGCGGCATGACCATGGTATCGCGCGTGCTCGGGCTGGTACGCGACATGGCGATCAACGCCTCGTTCGGCGCCAACGCGGCCACCGACGCCTTCTGGGTGGCCTTCCGCATCCCGAACTTCATGCGCCGGCTGTTCGCCGAGGGTTCCTTCTCGACGGCCTTCGTGCCCGTCTTCACGGAAGTGAAAGAGACCCGGCCCCACGAGGACCTGAAGCGACTGATGTCGCTCACCTCGGGCACGCTCGGCGGCGTGCTGCTCGTGGTGGTCGCGCTCGGCATCGTCTTCGCGCCCCAGGTCACCGCGCTGTTCTCGCCGGGTGCCATCGAGGCGCCGGAAAAGTTCTCCCTGACCGTCGACCTGCTGCGCCTGACCTTCCCGTTCCTGCTGTTCGTGTCGCTCACCGCGCTGTCCGGCGGCGCGCTCAACAGTTTCCACCGCTTCGGCCTGCCGGCGCTCACGCCGGTGATCCTCAACCTGTGCATGATCGCCGGCGCCCTGTGGCTCGCCCCGCGGTTGCAGACGCCGATCATGGCGATGGGATGGGCGATCCTGCTGGCCGGCATGCTCCAGCTGGTCTTCCAGCTGCCGGCCCTGCGTGGCCTCGACCTGCTCGCGCTGCCGCGCTGGGGATGGAGTTCGCCGGACGTGCGCCGGATCATGACGCTGATGGTGCCGACCCTGTTCGGCTCCTCCGTGGCCCAGATCAACCTGCTTCTGGATACCGTGATCGCCTCGCTGCTGATCGCCGGCTCGCAGAGCTGGCTCTCGCAGGCCGACCGCTTCCTCGAATTGCCCCTGGGCGTGTTCGGCGTGGCCCTCGGCACGGTGATCCTGCCGTCGCTGTCGCGCCACCACGTGGCCACCGACAAGGAAGGCTTCTCGCGCGCGCTCGACTGGGGTCTGCGCACGACCCTGCTGATCGCCGTACCGGCGATGTTCGCGCTGATGCTCCTGTCCGTGCCACTGGTGGCGACGATCTTCCAGCATGGCCGTTTCACTGCCTTCGACACGAAGATGGCGTCGCTTTCCATCTCGGCGCTGAGCTTCGGCCTGCCGGCCTTCGCGCTGGTCAAGGTGGTGCTGCCCGCGTTCTATGCGCGCAAGGACACGAAGACGCCCGTGCGCGCCGGCGTGGCCTCGCTCGTGGCGAACATGGTCTTCAACGTGGCCTTCCTGGCCCTGCTGTTCTTCCTGTGGGCGAGCCCCGAACAGAAGGCTGGCTCGTGGATGGCGGCGCTTGCGGCGATCCCGGGCCTGCACATGGCCCTCGGCATGGCGAGCGCGGTGGCGAGCTACCTCAACCTGTGGCTGCTCTGGCGCTGGCTCGGCAAGGCCGGCGTCTACACGCGGCAACCCGGTTGGAGTCGCCACCTCGTCCGCCTCGCGGTGTCGTGCGGCGTGATGGTGGCCGTTCTCCTGGCCGGTCTGTACGTCTGGCCGGACTGGAGCGGCGTCGAGAAGTGGGAGCGGGTATGGCGCCTGGCGGTGCTCGTCGGCGCGGGCGGCGGCGCCTACCTCGCGACCCTGTTCGCCCTGGGCTTCCGCCTGCGCGAATTGCGCGCCCATTGACGGTCGCGGCGGCCTTGCGGGCCGCTATACTGGTCCGATGGCTTTCATTCCGCATCGATTCCTGGGCGCCCCGGCATGACGCTGCGACTCCATCGCGACGTCGACGGTCCCTGCCTCGCGCCCGGCGGCAGCATCGTGGCGATCGGCGCCTTCGACGGCCTGCACCTGGGCCACCAGGCCATCCTCGTCGAGGTGCGCCGGCGTGCCGAAGCCGCGGCCCTGCTGCCCGCCGTGATCACATTCGACCCGCTGCCCCGCGCCTTCTTCTCGAAGGAGCCGGTGCCGCGCCTTTCGGGCGTGCGCGAGAAGGCCGAGGGTATGACCGCTGCCGGCATCCGCGAACTCCTGTCGCTACGTTTCGACCGTGCGCTCACCGAGATGTCCGCCGAGGACTTCGTGCGCAAGGTCATCGTCGGGCGCATGGCCGCCCGCGAAGTGTGGGTCGGCGAGGATTTCCGTTTCGGTCACCGTCGCGGGGGCGATTTCGCCCTGTTGCAGGCCATGGGCGCCGACCTGGGCTTTACCGCCCATGCGGTGGCCCCGGTGATCGTCGACGGCGAGCGGGTCTCGTCCTCGCGCGTGCGTACGCTGCTGGCCGAGGGCGACTTCGCCGCGGCCACGCGGCTGCTCGGGCGGCCGTTCGTGATCGACGGCCACGTGGAGCGCGGCAAGCAGTTGGGGCGGACCTTGGGCTATCCCACCGCCAACGTACACCTCGGCGACCGCGTGAGTCCGATCCACGGCATCTTCGCCGTGCGCATCGGCATCGGCGACGGGCCGTGCAGCTGGCCGGGCGTGGCGAGCCTCGGCTTCCGCCCTACGGTGAACGAGGTGCGCGAACCGCTGCTCGAAGCCCATCTGTTCGATTTCTCCGGCGACCTCTACGGCCAGCGCATCGGTGTGGAGTTCGTGCGGAAACTGCGCGACGAAGAAAAATTCGACGGTCTCGACGCCCTTACCGCGCAGATGCGCCAGGACGAGATTGCCGCGCGGCAGGCCCTTGGGATGAACCCCATACTTGTCGAAGCCCCAGAAGCTTACGGTTCCCAGCGATGACCCAGGATTACAAGAACACGATCAACCTGCCGCAGACGGCATTCCCGATGCGCGGCGACCTGCCCAAGCGCGAGCCGGGCTGGCTGGCCACGTGGGAACGCGTGGGCCGTTACGCGCAGATCCAGGAGCGCACCGCCGGGCGCGACAAGGTCTTCGTGCTGCACGATGGCCCCCCGTACGCCAACGGCGCGATCCACCTGGGCCATGCGGTCAACAAGGTGCTCAAGGACGTCGTGGTGAAGTCCAGGCTGATGGCCGGCTATCGCGCACCGTACGTGCCGGGCTGGGACTGCCATGGCCTGCCCATCGAGATCGCCATCGAGAAGAAGTTCGGCAAGGCGGGCGACAAGCTCGATGCCGCCGCGTTCCGGCAGAAGTGCCGGGAATACGCCATGGCGCAGATCGACCTGCAGCGCGTGGATTTCAAGCGCCTGGGCGTGCTCGGCGATTGGGAAAAGCCTTACCGCACGCTCGACTTCACCTATGAGGCCGACATGATCCGCGCGCTGGCGCGCATCGTCGCCAACGGGCACGTCGTGCGCGGCGCCAAGCCGGTGTACTGGTGCTTCGATTGCGGCTCGGCGCTGGCCGAGGCGGAGATCGAATACGCCGACAAGGAATCTCCCGCGGTGGACGTGGCGTACGACGCCGTCCATCCGAAGGAAATCGGTGCCGAATTCGGTGTCGACGTGGGCGACGCCATCGTGGCCGTGCCCATCTGGACGACCACGCCCTGGACGCTGCCGTCCAGCCAGGCGGTCTCCCTGGGCGGCGAAATCGACTATGTCCTCGTGGAAGGCCCCGAGAGGGAAGGGCGCCGCCAGCTGCTCGTGCTCGCCGAGCCGCTGTGGGTCGCCGCCCTCAAGCGATACGACGCGTTCGAGCCATTGAGCGATGTCCAGGGCTCCGCGACCTACGCCGTGCTCGGCAGGGTGCAGGGCGCGGCGCTCGAGAACATGCAGCTGCGGCATCCTTTCTATGACCGGCAGGTGCCGATCATCCTCGGCGATCACGTTTCGGCCGACGACGGCACGGGTGCCGTGCACACGTCGCCGGACCATGGTGCGGACGATTTCGCCGTGGGCCAGAACTACGGCATCGGCACGCTCAACTACGTGGACGGTCGCGGCGTCTACCGCGCCGACCTGCCGCTGGCGGGCGACGTTTCTTTCGCCGGCGTGCACATCTGGAAGGCCAACGACCAGATCGTGAAGCTGTTGGCCGATCGCCGCGTGCTGCTCGCCTCGGCGAAGCTCAAGCACAGTTACCCGCATTGCTGGCGGCACAAGACCCCGGTGATCTTCCGCGCCACGCCGCAGTGGTTCATCGGCATGGAACAGGCCGATCTTCGCCGTACCGCGCTCACTTCGATCAAGGCCGTGCGCTGGGTGCCGGGCTGGGGCGAGGAGCGCATCGCCGGCATGGTCGAAGGCCGTCCCGACTGGTGCATCTCGCGCCAGCGTACCTGGGGCGTGCCGATCACGCTGTTCATCGACAAGGACACCCACGAGCCGCACCCGGATACCGTGCCCCTCATGGAAAAGGTGGCACAGAAGGTCGCGCTCGAGGGCATCGACAGCTGGTTCTCGCTCGATCCGCGCGAACTGCTGGGCGACGATGCCGACAAGTACGAGAAGGTGACCGACGTCCTCGACGTATGGTTCGACTCCGGCGTGAGCCATTTCGCCGTGCTGGGCGCGCGCCCCGAGCTGCAGCCGGGCGACGCCAGCGAATACAAGGTGATGTACCTCGAAGGCTCCGACCAGCATCGCGGCTGGTTCCAGTCCTCGCTGCTGACATCGGCGGCCATCCACGGCCGCGCGCCGTACGACCATGTGCTGACCCATGGCTTCACCGTGGACGCGCAGGGCCGCAAGATGTCCAAGTCGCTGGGCAACGGCATCGAGCCGCAGGACATCATGAAGACCCTCGGCGCCGACATCCTGCGCCTGTGGATCTGCTCCACCGATTACCGCAACGAGATGTCGCTCTCGGACGAGATCCTGAAGCGCGTGGCCGATACCTACCGGCGTATTCGCAACACGGCGCGCTTCCTGCTCGGCAACCTCGACGGATTCGATCCGGACAAGCATCTGATTGCCACCGACGCGTGCCTCGCGCTCGATCGCTGGGCCGTGCAGCAGGCGGCCGATGCGCAGGCCGCCATCGTGGCCGCGTACGAGCGCTACGACTTTCCCGAGATCGTCCAGCGCGTGCAGAACTTCTGCACCAACGAACTCGGTGCGTTGTACCTCGACATCACGAAAGACCGTCTGTACACGATGCCGACGGACAGCCTCGGCCGGCGCAGCGCGCAGAGTGCGATGTACCGGATCCTCGAGGCGATGCTGCGCTGGCTCGCGCCGATCGTCAGCTTCACCGCCGAGGAAGCCTGGGCGCACATGCCCGGCACGCGTGGCGAGTCGGTGCTGTTCGAGACCTTCTACGACGGCCTCGATGTGCGCCAGGACGGCGATGCGCGCGGCTGGTGGGCGACGCTGCTGGCGATCCGCGAGACTGCTTCGCGCGTGCTGGAGGGCATGCGCAAGGCGGGCCAGATCGGCGCCTCGCTCGACGCCACGCTCGCGATCCACGCCGACTTGGCGACGCAGGCGGCCTTGGCCGAATCCGCGTCCGAACTACGCTTTTTCTTCATCACCTCGGACGTGGCGCTGGCTCCCCTCGAGAGCCGGCCGGCCACGGCGGAGCGCGTGGAACTCGACGGGGCGGAGGTTTACGTATCTGCCGCGGTCAGCGACGCCGTCAAGTGCATCCGTTGCTGGCAGCATCGCGCCGATGTCGGTGTCGATCCGGCGCACCCCGAGATCTGCGGCCGCTGCGTGACGAACGTGACGGGGCAGGGCGAGGACCGCCGCTGGTTCTGACCGGCCGATACCCGAGCACCCGCGCCGCCCGGCGGCGCGGGTTCCTGTCCGCCAATGGCTTTCCGAATGACCGTACGCCCGAAACCCAACGCCCTGTCCTGGCTGTGGCTCGCCGCCGCCATGATCGTGCTCGACCAGCTGACGAAGTGGTGGGCGCTCACGGCCCTGCAGCCGGCGGAGACGCCGCACCCGGTGATCCCCGGCATCCTGAACTGGACGCTCACCTTCAACACGGGCGCCGCGTTCAGCTTCCTGGCGGACAGCGCCGGCTGGCAGCGCTGGTTCTTCGTGCTGCTGGCCGTGGCAGTGAGCGCCACGCTGGGCGTGTGGCTCTCCCGCACGCCACGCGGCGACTGGCGCACCGCGGCACCGCTGGCGCTGATCCTCGGGGGCGCGCTGGGCAACGTCATCGACCGGCTGCATGCGGCCAAGGTCACCGATTTCATCCAGGTCTTCCTGGGCAGCTATCCCTTTCCGGTGTTCAATGTCGCCGATTCGGCCATCAGCGTCGGCGCCGTGGCCCTGATCGTGTTCAGCATGTTCGGCGGATCGCAGAAGCCCGTCTCACCCTGACCAAGGACGCATATGGGCTGTAGGAGCCGCCATAGCGGCGAGACCAACCTGCGGGGGTGTCGCGAGGTTCCCTCGCCGCTATAGCGGCTCCTACAGCGAGCTCCCCGACCTCGTGCGATAATCGCCTGGTTCCTGCGCCCGACGGCGCTCAAGCCCGCAACCAGGCCTCAGCGGCCTCCGAGGTTCCCCTTGGACATCGTCCTCGCCAATCCCCGCGGTTTCTGCGCCGGTGTCGATCGCGCCATCGCCATCGTCGAACGCGCCCTCGAATCCTATGGCGCGCCGATTTACGTGCGCCACGAAGTCGTGCACAACCGTTACGTCGTGGAGCGCCTGCGCGCCGACGGCGCGGTGTTCGTCGAGGAACTGGACGAGGTGCCGGACGGTTCCACGGTGATCTTCAGCGCCCACGGCGTGCCGAAGTCCGTACGCGAGGAGGCCGACCGCCGTCGCCTCAACGTGTTCGACGCCACCTGTCCGCTGGTGACGAAGGTGCACATGGAAGTCGCGCGCCTCGGCCGCGCCGGCCACGACGTGGTGCTGATCGGCCACGCTGGCCATCCCGAGGTGGAAGGCACCATGGGTCAGTGGAACCCGGCCAACAGCGGCAGCATCTACCTGGTCGAATCCGTGGAAGACGTCGAGGCGTTGGAGCCCCGGCAGCCGGACAAGCTGGCCTTCGTCACGCAGACCACGTTGTCGGTGGACGACACCATCGCCATCATCGGCGCGTTGCGCGCGAAGTTCGCGACCATCGAAGGCCCCCGCAAGGACGACATCTGCTACGCCACGCAGAACCGCCAGGACGCCGTGCGCCGCCTGGCCGACGCCGTGGACCTCGTGCTCGTCGTGGGTTCGGTCAACAGTTCCAACTCCAACCGCCTGAAGGAGCTGGCCGAGAAGCGGGGCGTCACCTCCCACCTGATCGACGGCGCCGAGCACATCGAGCGCAGCTGGCTGGACGGCAAGTCGCGCATCGGCGTCACCGCCGGCGCCTCGGCTCCCGAGAAGCTGGTCCAGGAGGTGATAGCCCGCCTGCAGTCCTGGGGCTCGGGCAGTGTCCGCGAACTCGACGGCGAGGCCGAGAACATCACCTTCGCGCTGCCGAAGGAACTGCGCCTGGCCGGTTGAGGGCCGCCCAAGGCTTGCACGGCGCCCCGGGGTTCCCCTAGAATTCCGCTTCTCGCCGGAATAGCTCAGTTGGTAGAGCGCGTCATTCGTAATGATGAGGTCGTAGGTTCGATTCCTATTTCCGGCACCACCGAATTCCCTCCCGAACTGCCACTGCGCGGTCCCGGAGGAAACAAAGAAACCCGCTGCCGCGGGTTTTTTTGTTTCCATGAAGCGCGAACTGCCCACAGGGGACGCTTTGTGTGGGAGCCGCTTCAGCGGTGCCCACAAAGTCTGCGCCTATCCGAGCCCGAGTGCGCCGGCGAGTTCGCCCATCGCGGGTGCCTCGGGCCACGTGCGCACGCCGGGCGGAATCGTTATCCAGGCCTGCTTGCGGCGTGTCCACATGTGGGCGACGCAGTCGAGTTCGTTGCTGCGGTCCAGGGTGCCGGCGCGCAGCACCGCGAAACCGTGTCCCGAATTCGTGTTGTAGACCCGGGTATGGCACGTGGGGCAGATGCGCTGGCGCGACACCCGGCCTTGAGTGCCTTCGAGTTCGTAGATCGCAACCTCCCCCGTGACCCTCAGCGTATCGCCGGGCAGCACGCAGCTCTGGCTGAAGGCGACGCCCGTCCAGGTCTGGCAGTCGAGGCAATGGCAGGCGTAGCTGGGCGGCAGCGCCTCCATGGAAAGCGCATATCTCACCTGCCCGCAGCGGCAGCCACCGGTAATCGCACTCAAGGTATCCACTCCTGACTTGCGGGGGAAAGCAGAATCCGAAGAGGATACTGGAATGGACGACCTCGACTTCACTGCCATCGCCACGCCCCGCCTGCGCCTCGACCGGCTCGCGGCCGACGACGCCCCCGTGTTGTACGCCTACCGGGGCGATGACGCCGTGGCGCGATTCCAGGGCTGGAAACCCGGCGAACTGGCGGAGGTGGAGGCGTTCATCGCCAAGCAGTCCGGCCAGGCGTTCGCGGCACCCGACAGCTGGTTCCAGCTGGCCATCCGCGAACGGGCATCGGGCGAGCTTGTCGGGGATCTCGGCATCCACTTTCCGGCCCGCCATGTCGATGCCATCGAATTCGGCGTCACGCTGATGCCGGCGCGGCAGGGAAGGGGATATGCGCGCGAAGCGCTGGGTGCGGTCCTCGATCTCGCCTTCGGCGCATGGGGCTACCGCCGCGCGGTGGGTTCCGTCGATCCGCGCAACGTCGCCAGCATGGCGCTGCTGCGTTCGCTGGGTTTCCGCCAGGAGGCGCACCACGTGGAGAGCTGCCTCGTGCGCGGCGAGTGGACGGACGATGTCGTGTTCGCGTTACTGGCCCGGGAGTGGCCGTTCAAATGATGGGTATTCGGCGCGAGCCGCCGATGGCACGTTCAGGCCAGTGACAGACGCGCGAGGGCGGAGGGGCTGGGCGGTGGAAGATGCCGGAGCGGCGCATCGGGGATGAACCGCCAGTCGCCGAGGCGACGCGGCAGGCGCGCGGACGGATGCCGCTCGCGGAGGTCGCGCACGGCATCTTCGGGAAGATCGTAGCGGCCGACTTCGATGTCGCCGCGGAGGGCGCGCCAGCGGTGCCCGTGGCGGACGATGCGGAACGGTGTATCGGGTGACGAAAAGACATACTGCGCAAGCACGGAACGGACTCCTTCTTAGCCCGCTCATTCTCCCCGTGTTTCCGTGACCGCTTCGTTATGCGTACGGGACGCCGTCGTGTCTGTGGAACACGCGGCGTCGTGTCGGTCGATGACCGTTCAGTCTGGCGCCTTCGCCGGCACGAACGGGGACACCGGATCGCTCGCCGGGAAGGTTTCTTCCAGTGCCTGGTCCTGGTTCTCGTCCGTGTGGTGCTTGCGGTTCTTTCTTTCCGCCTCGGTTTCCTGGTGCTTGGGCTGGGTGTGGTCGGGGTGGTTGACGTCCTGGCGGTCGTGGCTGGTCATGCGATGTCTCCACTCTCTTGGGCGTGGGACCTATCGGGCGCGCGCGGCCGTGAATGGCAGGTCGCCGCGGGGTGGACGCCGCTTGTCGGAATAATTCGGCCGACCGTCGGCTGAAGCTCGGCATTCCATTCAGGTTTAGTTACCGTCAGGTCGTCCGAATGGTTGTTGGGGGAAGCCAGCGTGATCCACGTCCCGTCGCCGCGCGCGCAGCGCGGTGTGTCGATGATCGAAGTCCTGGTCGCGGTGCTGATCTTCACGATCGGCCTGATCGGCCTGGGCGGCCTTCTGATCACCGCCACGAAGTCCAATGCCTCCGCCCTCGTCCGCACGCAGGTCACGTTCCTGGCCAACAGCATGGCCGATCGCATGCGCGCCAATCCGCTCGGGTTGTGGAACGCGAAATACGATTCCACGAACTATCCGATCAGCGGCACGCTGCCCGTCTGCGACGCCAGCAAGGGCTGTGCCCCGGCGGACGTCGCCTTGCGCGACCAGATCGTGTGGAGCCAGCAGCTGAAGGACTCGCTGCCGGCGGTCGGACCGACCAGCATCCAGTGCGTCAAGGGAGCGAATCCCCCCGACTCGTCGCTGTATTCCAAACGTCCTCCCTATAACGGCACCTGCACGATGACGATCACCTGGGCCGAGCGTGGCCTCACCGGCGGCGACGACAAGGTCGCGGCCGGGAACCTGCAATCCTTTACCTGGGTGTTCGAGCCATGACTCTGTTCCGTTCCTCGCGGCGCGTCCGCGGCGTCACCCTGGTCGAGTTGATGGTGGCGCTGGTGCTCGGCCTCATCGTCGCCGGTGGCATCGTCACGGTGTTCCTTTCCACATCGTCGAGCAACCGCGCGCAGACCCAGCTCGCGCGCCTGCAGGAAGAAGGGCGCTTCGCGGTCACGCGTATCGCCAGCGACCTGAAGATGGCCGGCGCACAGTACTGCAGCGGCACCAGCGGTGTAGCCACGGTGGCCGACAAGAGCGGTGTCGCGCTCGATTCCCTGCGCTCGCCGACGGTGCTCGCCAAGGATCTCACCTTCCCGCAGAACACCACGCCCTGGGGCGATCCGTACCCGGCGAAACCCACGGCGGCCTATTCGTTGCCCTCGTTCTTCTACATGCGCGGCTTCGACTGCACGAAGAGCACCTGCGCCCCCGACAGCCCGCCAACGGCGGACGACGGCGTCCCCGCGATGGGCGACAAGGTCGGCGACCGCGTGAAGGGCGCGGCGGTGTTGCAGTTGCGCTACGTGGATTCGGGCCGCGGCTGGGCCATCGGTGGCGCGAGTACGGTCGTCGGCAACAACGGCCTGATCAGCTCCATCCACATCGAGCCGAAGACCGCCCTTGGCGAGGCGAAGCTCGATGGTATCGCCGACAATGAATTCATGATGCTGGCCGACTGCTCCACCGCGCAGATCTTCCAGACCACGGGCAATCCGGACTTCGTGCCGGTGGACACCGCAGGCAACTTCTCCGCGCCGCGCGCCCTCACGCCGCAGTCGGCCCCGCGGTTCTTCCGCATGAAGACCGATTTCCGCACCATCACCTATTTCCTCCAGGTGGTGAGCGACGACGGCACCGAGACCGGCGCCAAGACGGGTGCGCTCATGCGTTGCGACAGCGGCAACACGCCGGCCTGCCAGGAACTGGTGCGCGGCACCGAACGCCTCGACTTCACCTACGGCATCGAGGATGCGAACGGCCTCCTGCATTACCTGACCGCGGACGAAGTCGATTCGCGCGCCGCCAACACCATCGATTGCCCGACGGGACCGCCCGGTTCGACCGCGACCGACCAGGGTTGCCTCTGGCGCGCTCTGAAGACCGTGGAAGTGAACCTGCTGATGGACGGCCAGGCGCCGCTCTACACGCTGCAAGGCCCGGATATCGCCTACGCGTATTCGCCCGAGGGCAACACGACGCCGAAGGCGCCCGACGACCGCGGCGACAACGGCATCGCGCCGTCCGAACAGGGCTTCCCGAACCAGATGCTGCGCCGCCAGTTCGGCACGCTGGTCATGATGCGCAACTACAACCCGTAACGGCGAGGACACCACGCCATGAACCGTCACTTCGATTTCAACGCTCCCCGCCGCCAGCAAGGCGTGGTGCTCGTCGTCGCCCTGATCTTCCTGCTGCTGATCACGATGCTCGCCGTCAGCGCCTCCGGCACGTCGCTGCTGCAGCAGAAGCTGGCCGGCGGTCTCCGCAATGCGCAGCTCGCCGAGTGGAGCGCCGAATCCGCCATCCGCGGCGTGGAATGGCAGCTATGGCGGTCGAGCTCGAGCAAGAGCGCGCAGATCCAGTGCGGCAGCGGCGCATACTCGAGCTGCTACCAGTACGATCCGAACGCACCCGCCACGTCCAAGGTCCAGGTCTTCCGCAATTCCACGGGTTGGGTGACCGATGGCGCCACGGAATACGACGCCACGGACCTCACTGCGGCGAGCTCGGACAAGACGTTTGGGCTGGGCAGCAATCCTTATTACATCATCGAGGACCTGGGCCTCGACCTGCCGCAGAACTCCGGTCCGCAGCATGAGTCCGGCGTGACTTCCTCCACCGGTACGGGCAATACCAGCACCAGCCGTCACCTTTACCGGATCACCGCGCGTGGCATGGGCAACAATTCCAACGCCATCCGCATCATCGAAACCACGTTTGCCGCGAAGGCCGAATGACCATGTCCGCGACATCCAAATTTCAGGGATTCGGCGCCTTCGTCGCGACGCTGGCGCTGTGCGCCTTGGCGGCGCCGATGGGGATTGCTTACGCGACCACGACGGACCTGGCCACCACGCCGCCGGACGTCGCGGTCAGCGTCGCTCCGAATATCGCGGTGACGTTTGACGATTCGGGTTCGATGGGCGCGACGCACTTGCCGGATGGGCTGGATTCCTTGCTCCCTACCAATAACAGGGGTAATCCAAGTGGCGACGTGACGACGAAATACTATTTCTCCGCCAATAGCAATTCCCAGTATTACAACCCCAACATCGTCTATCAGCCGCCACTGAAATCCGATGGCGTCACACGGTTTCCGGATTCCTCATACACAAGCGCACCTCGCGATGGCATTTGCTACGAGATAAAGGGTTCGGCAAGCGCGTGTATTGGAGGCACCGGTAGCGGATTCTTGGTCGATCTCTCAAAGGATTTTCGTACCGCATTCGCTAATCAGACCGGATCTGGCCGCAATGCGAGTCAGACCGGCCTTTGGAACATCAGTACTACCATCGGCGACGCAGGAGGTTTCTATTACTCGTGCCCGACCGTGAACAGCAGCACGAACTGCACGCTCGTAAAAATTCCGAGCACCCAGCAGAAGAATTTTGCGAACTGGTACAGCTACTACCGCACCCGCAACCTTTCCTCGCGAAGCGCCATCGCCAATGTGTTCTCCACGTTGAAGTCGAATATCCGAGTGGTCTGGCAGACCATCAATACGGGTACGAAACTAGTGAAGGGTACAACCCGGTTCGATCCGTTCGCGGGTGACGCCCGGACATCGTTCTTCAACTGGCTATACGCCGTGGCCAACAGCGGCGGTACGGAATCCCGCTCGAGGATTGACGCTGCGGGTCAGATGTTTACTTACGGCAAAGGCGTAAATGACTCCACCAACCCCTATTGGGAGGTGGACCCAAGCGATTCAAACAAGGGAGCGGAGCTGAGCTGTCGCCTGAATTACAGCCTGTTGGTGACGGACGGCTATTGGAATCAATCGGCCAGCGGCCTCACGCCGTCGAACGACTATTCCCGTGGTGCGATCTCTTTGCCGGACGGCGTGACTTATCCTGGCAACGGCGGTAGCGTGGCATCGAAGATATTCTGGAACGTCCCCGTCTCGGGACTGACATCGATGGCCGACCTTGCCCTCTACTATTGGGCCACCAACCTGCGCCCGGATTTCAAGAAGGCCGACGGTACCGCGAAGCTCGATGTGCCGCCGTCTATCACGGATTACACCGACCAGAACGGCAAGCCGGTTGCATGGGACGGCATCAGCACGATGCCAGCCTCGATCTATTTCAATCCGGCGAACGACGTGGCCACCTGGCCGCACGTGGTCCAGTACATGATCGCGCTTGGCATCAGTGGCCAGCTCAATTATCCGGGCGACTATGCGCAGCTCCGCGCCGGTACCAAACAATGGCCTGCTGCTTCGACCAAGACCAATACCGAACCCACGAATCTCGACGACACCTGGCGCGCTGCCATCAACAGCCGCGGTCAGTACTTCAGCGCACGCGATCCCGCAACGCTCTCGACGGCATTGCAGACCCTGTTGACCCGCATCCTCGGTCGCAACAGCTCGGGTGCTCCGGGCGCGCTGAGCAGCTCCGTGCTGACCGGCGATGGCGTGGTGTATGAAACCGGTTACAACAGCGCCAATTACAGTGGCTCGCTCAAGGCCAAGACCGTCGATGTCGACGGTAACGTGAGCACCAATGCGTTGTGGAGCGCCGGCGACCTGCTGACGGCGCGCGCCAAGGCGGGCGACAACCGCGTGATTTTCACCAGCACGGCGGTGGGGGCGGGGAACGGTGCGGCCTTCACCAGCACGGGAGCCGGTACTGCCCTGAAGGCGGTCGACTCGACGATCGACGGCAACATGATCGCCTACCTTCGTGGCGATACCACCAACGAGGGGACGTTGTTCCGTGTGCGTGCATCGACGCTCGGGGCGATCATCAATTCCCAGGTCGCATACGTCGGTGCCCCTTCGGGTGGCTATAAGGATGCCTATCCGACGGGTGCTCCCGAGATGGAAACGGGCAACGATGGCGCCCTGAAGTACAGCTACGAGAAGTTCGTCAACGATCACCTGAAACGCGCGCCGACCATTTACGTTGGCGCGAACGACGGCATGCTGCACGCGTTCGACGCGACGCTCCCGACGACCAAGAGCGACGACGTCGACGTGACGCCCTCGCCGGGCAACGAACGCTGGGCCTATGTGCCGTTTACCGTTTACGACAAGCTCAGCTACCTCACGCCGGTCTCGAATTTTACCTTCCGGCCGACGGTGGACGGTGCGCCGGTGACACGCGATGTCTTCTTTAGCAGCGGTACCAACAAGGGCTGGCATACGATCCTCGTTGGCGGGCTCCGCCTCGGCGGCCGCGGTGTGTACGCCCTCGATGTCACCGACGCGGCCGCGTCGGAGACGGACGCGAAGTCCAAGGTGCTCTGGGAGTTCAACAACACCAGCAAGAACGCCGGCGGCACGGTCGTAGGCGCGAACCTCGGCTACACCTATGGGCGGCCGAACATCGGCCGCCTGGCCAACGGCAAGTGGGTGGTGCTCGTCCCCTCGGGCTATTTCCCGTCCGACACGGCCAGCAAGCCCTATGACAAGTACGCCAACGATGCCGCCGCCAAGCGCACGCAAAGCTCGCTGTTCGTCCTGGACGCGCAGTCGGGCGAGCTCATCAAGGAGCTGGTGACGCCCACTGGCACGACCAGTTACGGCCTGACCACGCCCGTCCTCGGCGACTACGAAAACGACCAGATCGACGACGTGGCTTTCGCCGGCGACCTCGTCGGCAATCTCTGGCGCTTCGACCTGACCAACTCGGATCCGAACAAGTGGAGCGTCTCGCTCCTCTACCAGCCCAATGGCGACGGCACCGCTGGCAAGCCGGGTCCGGAAGATCAGCCCATCACGGTCATGCCTCGTCTGTTCCCGGACCCGACGTCCCCCTACTTCATGGTGGTCTTCGGCACGGGCAAATACTTGAGCGCGTCCGATAACACGGCGACGGATGCGACCAAGGTACAGTCGGTCTACGGCATCCGCGACCGCGGCCCGGGCAGCACGAATACGGTGGCGGGGCGTTCCACGCTCGTCGCGCAGACCCTGGTGGAATCGAACAACGCGCGCGGGCTGACCCGGTCGCCCGTGCCGGCTACGACTCAGGACGGTACCGCCATCGACGGCTGGTACATCGACCTGAAAACCACCTCGGGCGGAACGCAGACCAATAAGGGTGAGCGCGTGGTGGTGGATGCGACGGCGCTGTTCGACAGCGGCCGCGCCATCATCACGAGCCTGATCCCGGGCAACGACGATCCCTGCAATCCGGTCCGCCGCGGTGCCATCCTGGTGGTCGACGCGGCCACGGGCGGCGCGGCCACCGGCGTGAACGTGGGCTCGGGTACATTCGGCTCCGGTTACGCCGCCGCGGGCATCCGCGTGGAGAACGTGCCGATCTCGGGCTCGCTGCCCGCGGCGACGGCCATCGGTGGCGGTAAGATCGCCCTGCCTGGGCTTACCATGGACAGTGGCGGTGGCGGTGGCAGCGACGATGACGGTGCCTCGTTCCATGTCGACGACGCGGTCTGGCGCCGCCGTTCCTGGCGGGAGCTCAATAATGGTCTGTAACGGGGGGAGTGGGCCGATGCGCCGGTTTGGATGGACAGGTAAGGGTTTCACCCTGATCGAGCTGATGATCGTGGTCACCGTGATCGCGGTGCTCGTGATGATCGCCTTGCCCGCGTACACGAAGTACACGTTCCGCGCGCGGCGCGGCGAAGGGCAGGAACTGCTGCTTCGCCTCGCCAACGCGCAGGAGCGCTACTACGCCACCTACAACAAGTACGCGCAGGATCCGGTGACCGACCTGAAGTTCGCTTCGAACAAGAGTGCCGGCGGCTACTACACGATCAAGATCGAGCAGCTCGACGGCACGACGTTCGATACGGGCTATATCGCCACCGCGGTGGCGAGCGGGAGCCAGGCAGGCGATAGCTGTAAGGACCTGACACTGGATTCGCGCGGCAACAAATCCCAGACCGGGTCGAACACGGCCAACGGCCGCTGCTGGTGATGCGGCGATGACGCTCCCGAAAAACAAGGGCTTCACGATCCTCGAGCTGATCGTCACGGTCACCGTGCTGGCCGTGCTCATGGCCATCGCCGTGCCGACGTTCCGCGGAACGATGCGCCGGGCGCACCTCAGCGACAGCGTCAATACGCTCGTGGGCGATCTCCAGTTCGCGCGTTCCGAGGCGGCAATGCGCCACAAGTTCGTTTCGGTATGCCGCAGCCTGGACGGCAAGGCGTGCGCCACCGACGACTCCAACTACGACGTTGGTTACATCGTCTACGCCTACGACGCGTCGGCGGACGGAGCGAACCAGACGTACGACGCCAGCGATTCGACCCATGAGCTGCTCCGCACCACGCCGATCACCACGGATGTGTCCATCCAGGCGACGGACGGGGACGTGCTGACCTTCGGCCAGACCGGCCTCCCGGCCGCCAACGGCACCCGGACCGCGATGGAGTTCGTGTTCTGCTCCCGGCAGGCGGGGAAGACGAAGGATCCGGGCGAGAACAACAGCGAATCGCCCGGGTCGCGGGTGATGCTGGGTGTCTCCGGCTCGCTGATCAACACCAAGCTGGCCAGTTCCGCCAGCTGCCTGCCGACGGAATAGCCCGGGGTGATTGACCTCCTTCGGGGGAGCCCTTAAAATGCCCCGCTCGATGGGCGGTTAGCTCAGCGGTAGAGCACTGCCTTCACACGGCAGGTGTCACAAGTTCGATCCTTGTACCGCCCACCATCGTCTTTGCAAAGACCCGGCCTTGTGCCGGGTTTTTCTTCGTCGGGCAGCACAGGCCGCCGGCCCGGCGTAGCAGCGAACCTTTACACGGCAGGTGTCACAAGTTCGATCCTTGTACCGCCCACCATCGAATTCAAGGAACCCGGCCTCGTGCCGGGTTTTTTTTCGCTAAGCCACCGTCAATGCCCGGCCCTTAAAATGGGCAACCCGCGCGCACCCGGATACCGCCATGCATGAAGCCCTGACCGAGTTCCATCTGCTGACCCTCACGCCGTGGAAGATCATCGGCCTGATCGGCACCTTGCTCTTCACCGCCCGCTGGTTCGTCCAGTTCTATGCGACGAAAAAGAACAAGAAGGTCACGGTGCCGATGTCCTTCTGGTACCTGTCGGTGAGCGGCAGCGTGCTTACGCTGGCGTACTTCATCTGGGGCAAGAACGACTCGGTGGGCATCATCCAGACGGCCTTCCCGATGCTGGTGTCGTTCTACAACGTCTTCGCGCACCTGAAGCACAGGGACAGGCAGGAAACCGTCAAGCCCGGCGGCCCGGAAGACTGAATCGGGCGTTGTAGGAGCCGCTATAGCGGCGAGGGGAACCGGCCTCGCCGCCTCACCGCTCCGTAGGCTTCTCGCCGCTATAGCGGCTCCTACACTGGATTCAATCCGGGTCGTAATCGAGGTACGGCGCCAGCCAGCGCTCGGCTTCCGTGCGATCCCAGCCCTTGCGCTTCGCATAGTCCTCGACCTGCTCGCGGGTCAGGCGGCCCACGACGAAGTACTGGCTGTCGGGGTGCGAGAAATACCAGCCGGAGACCGCCGCGGTGGGATACATCGCGAAGTTGTCCGTGAGTTCGATGCCGGTCCGTTGCGTCGCCCCGAGCAGATCGAACAGCGTGCGCTTCTCGGAGTGTTCCGGACAGGCCGGGTAGCCCGGGGCCGGGCGTATGCCGCGGTAGGCCTCGGCGATCAACGCGTCGTTGTCCAGCGTCTCGCCCGGCTCGTAAGCCCAGAATTCCTTGCGCACGCGCTCGTGCATGCGCTCGGCGAAGGCCTCGGCCAGCCGGTCGGCCAACGCCTTGAGCAGGATCGCGGAATAGTCATCGTGCACCGCCTCGAAACGGGCCACGTGCGCGTCGATGCCGAGGCCCGCCGTGACGGCAAAACCGCCGATCCAGTCCTCCACGCCGCTGTCGCGCGGCGCGATGAAGTCGGCGAGGCAGAAGTCGGGGCGTTCCGCCGGTTTGTCCGCCTGCTGGCGCAGGTGGTGCAACGTGGCGGCCGGCTTGCGCTTGCCCGTGCCAGGCTCGGCATAGACCTCGATATCGTCGCCATGCTGCGCGGCCGGCCAGAATCCGATCACGCCGCGTGCGCTGAGCCACTTTTCGGCGATCAGCGTGTCGAGCATCGCCTGTGCGTCGGCATACAGTTCGCTCGCCTGCGCACCGACGACTTCGTCGGTGAGGATGGCCGGGAACTTGCCCGCCAGCTCCCAGGCATTGAAGAAGGGCGACCAGTCGATATACCCGCGCAGTTCGGCCAGGTCATAGTCGTCGAACACGGTGATGCCGGGCGTGCGCGGGACCGGCGGCCGGTAGGCCTGCCAGTTGCCCTGGTAGCGCTGCGCGCGGGCCTTCGCCAGCGGGACCAGTTGTTTGCCGGCACCACGGTTCCGATGGCGTTCGCGCACTTCCGCGTATTCGGCCTTCACCTTCGCCATGAAGTCGTCGACCAGTTCCTTGCTGACCAACGACTGCGCCACGCCCACGGCGCGCGAGGCGTCCTTCACCCATACCGTGGGCGACGTGTAGTGCGGCTCGATGCGCAGCGCGGTGTGCGCGCGCGACGTGGTCGCGCCGCCGATCATCAGCGGCACACGGAAATCCTGGCGCTGCATTTCGCGCGCTACCTGGCTCATTTCCTCCAGCGACGGCGTGATGAGGCCGGAGAGGCCGATGATATCGGCGTTCTCGGCGCGCGCCGTGTCGAGGATCTTCTGCGTGGGCACCATCACGCCGAGGTCGATCACCTCGAAGTTGTTGCACTGGAGCACCACGCCGACGATGTTCTTGCCGATGTCGTGGACGTCGCCCTTGACCGTGGCGAGCACGATCTTGCCGTTGTTCTTGCCCGCGTCGCCGGAGTTGCGCTTTTCTTCCTCGATGAACGGGATGAGATGGGCCACGGCCTTCTTCATCACGCGTGCGGACTTCACCACCTGGGGCAGGAACATCTTTCCGGCGCCGAACAGGTCGCCGACCACGTTCATGCCGGCCATGAGCGGGCCCTCGATGACGTCGAGCGGGCGCCGCGCGGCGAGTCGCGCCTCCTCGGTGTCCTCGACGACGAACTGGTCGATGCCGTGGACAAGGGCGTGACTGAGGCGTTCCACCACGGGCTTCTCGCGCCAGGCGGCGGTTTCCACGGCCGCCTCGCCCTTGCCACCCTTGTAGCGGTCGGCGATGTCGAGAAGGCGCTCGGTGGCGTCCGGGCGGCGGTTGAGCACCACGTCCTCGACGCGCTCGCGCAGTTCCTCCGGCAGGTCGTCGTAGATGGCCAACGCGCCGGCGTTGACGATGCCCATGTCCATGCCCGCGGCGATCGCGTGGTAGAGGAATACGGAATGGATCGCCTCGCGCACCAGGTTGTTGCCACGGAAGGAAAAGGAAACGTTGGATACGCCCCCGGAGACGTGGGAGGAGGGGAAGCGCTTCTTCAGCTCGCGCGTGGCCTCGATGAAGTCCACGGCGTAATTGTTGTGCTCCTCGATGCCGGTGGCGATGGCGAAGATGTTGGGATCGAAGATGATGTCTTCCGGCGGGAAGTCCAGCTCGCCCACCAGGAGTTCGTACGCACGCGAACAGATCTCGACCTTGCGTTCCTTCGTGTCCGCCTGGCCGGCCTCGTCGAAGGCCATGACGACCACGGCGGCGCCGTACTGGCGTACGCGGCGCGCATGTTCGACGAAGGCGACCTCGCCTTCCTTCATCGAGATGGAATTGACGATGCCCTTGCCCTGCATGCAGCGTAGACCGGCTTCGATCACGCTCCACTTGGAGGAGTCGACCATGATCGGGACCCGGGCGATATCGGGCTCGGAGGAGATCAGGTTGATGAAGCGGGCCATCGCCGACTCGGAGTCGATCAGGCCTTCGTCCATGTTGATGTCGATGATCTGCGCGCCGTTCTCCACCTGTTGGCGGGCGACATCCACCGCTTCCTCGTAGCGGCCTTCCTTGATCAGCTTGCGGAACTGGGCGGAGCCGGTGACGTTGGTACGCTCGCCGACGTTGATGAAATTGAGGTCCGGCGTGATGACCAGCGGTTCGAGGCCGGAGAGGCGAGTGTATCGGATGCTCATGCGGCTTGCGCGGTGTCCTTGGGTGAGCGCGGCGCGTAGGGCGCCACGGCGGCGGCGATGGCCGCGATGTGGGCGGGCGTGGTGCCGCAACACCCGCCCACGATGTTGATGAGGCCGTCGGCGGCGAAACCGCGGATGGTTTCGGCCATGCTCTCGGGCGTCTCGTCGTATTCGCCGAAGGCATTGGGCAGGCCGGCGTTCGGATGCGTGCTCACGGCGCTGCCGGCGATGCGGGACAGCATCTGTACGTGCGGCCGCAGGTCCTCCGCGCCCAGCGCGCAGTTCAGACCCACGGACAGGGGCTGGATGTGTTCCACCGAATAGAAGAACGCCTCCGCCGTCTGTCCGGAGAGCGTGCGGCCGGAGCGGTCCGTGATCGTCCCCGAGATCATCACGGGCACGCGCGCGCCCAGCTCGTGGAACAGCTCGCTCAGGGCAAACAGCGCGGCCTTCGCGTTCAGCGTGTCGAAGATGGTTTCGACCATGATCGTGTCGGCGCCGCCTTCGACAAGGGCACGCGCGGACTCGATGTAGTTCGCCTTCAGCTCCTCGAAGGAGATGTTGCGGAAGCCGGGGTCGTTCACGTCGGGCGAGATGGAGGCCGTGCGACTCGTCGGGCCCAGCACGCCGATGACGAAGCGCGGCTTGTCCGGCGTGCGCGCGGTCATCGCGTCGCAGGCTTCGCGCGCGATGCGCGCGCCTTCCCGGTTGAGCTCCGGTACCAGGTGTTCCAGGTGGTAGTCCGCCTGGCTCACGCGCGTGGCGTTGAAGGTGTTCGTTTCCACGAAGTCCGCGCCGGCTTCGAGATAGGCCGTGTGCACGCCGCGGATGATATCCGGCTGGGTGAGCAGCAGGAGGTCGTTGTTTCCCTTGAGGTCGCACTCGCCGGGATGGTCGTGGCCATGGTCGTGCGTGCTGTCGTGGCCGCCGGCGAAGCGCTCGCCGCGGTAGCCGGATTCGTCCAGCCGGTGGCCCTGCAACATGGTGCCCATGCCGCCGTCGAGGATCATGATGCGTTCGGCGAGGGCCTTCTGGATGAGGGCGACGCGCTCGGGGTGCAGCCAGGGCAGGTGGCTCATGGGATTTCCTTCGCTCAAGGCTTGCGGGCAAGCAGGCTGATGACTTCGAAATGCGGCGCACGGCGCTCGCGGCTCAGGCGTTCGCAGCTGACGACGTCCAGGCCCGCCTTCCTCGCCATGGCGGTCAGCTGCTCGCAGGCAAAGCCGAGGTTGCGATGGTCGAACGGTTCCACGACGGCGCGATGGTCGTGTTCGCCGAGCGTGGAGGCGAGCACGCGGCCCCCGGGTTTCAGCACGCGGGCGACTTCGTCGAACACCTTCTGCGGTTCGGTCGAGTAGGTGAGGGCGTGCAGCAGCAGGACAAGGTCGAAGCGGTGCTCGGCGAGATCGAGGGCATGCATGTCGCCGGTGCGGACCTCCACATTGGCAAAGCCGGAGAGGCGCTGGCGGGCCGCCTCGACGACGCGCTCGGAGCTGTCGATGCAGACGATGGAATGGGCATGCGGGGCAAGCAGTTCGGCGGTGACGCCGTCGCCGGAGGCGATGTCCAGGACGTCGCCGGTGGCGAGGAGCTGCAGAAGCGAGCGCGCGAGGGTTTCCCAAGTCCGTCCCGGTGAGTAATGGCGTTCCATGTCGCCGGCGACGGTATCGGCCCAGCCTTCGGCGCGGGCGCGCTGGGCCAGCACGGCGGGCAGCCGCTCCGCATCCTCGCGGAGCAGGGCGTCGCTCAAGGTGTCGCGCAAGGAGGCGACCAGGGCCGCGAGGGTGGGATCGGCCTCGGCGTTGGCCCGATAATAGGCCGACACGCCTGCGCGGCGATCGCGCACCAGTTCCGCCTCCTTCAGTTTGGCGAGGTGGGTGGAGACACGCGGCTGGGCCAGATGCAGGACGGCGGCCAGTTCCGCGACCGTCAGTTCTTCGCGATCCAGCAGGGCGAGGAGGCGGACACGGGTAGGGTCGGCCAGGAGCCGGAGCGCCGTGGAGGCCGTCGACAGGTCCATCCAACATCCTTATATCGCGATATAGAGATACATAGGATGCGTCCGCCAGCGGTCAGCGTCAAGGTCGGATGTTGCAGTGCACGGCGGCAAGCAGCCGAACGCCCGTTAGAATGGCGGGCTTGTCTCCACCCCAAGACTGCCGCCCGCCAGGCCGGCGAGAGGAACACCCCATGGATTTCCGCTTTACCGACGACCAGCTGTCGATCCAGTCCATCGCCCGCGATTTCGCCCAGAAGCGTATCGTCCCCGTGGCCGCCGAACTCGACGCCAAGGGCGAGTTCCCCCTGGAGAACATCCAGGAAATGGGCCAGCTGGGCCTGATGGGCATCGAGGTGCCGGAAGAGTACGGCGGCGCGGGCATGGACCCGGTGGCCTACGTCCTGGCGATGGTCGAGATCGCGGCCGCCGACGCGGCCACCTCCACCATCATGTCGGTGAACAACTCGCTGTTCTGCAACGGCATCCTGAAGAACGGCACCGAGGAACAGAAGCAGAAGTACGTGCGCGCCATCGCCTCGGGCGAGGCCATCGGCGCCTACGCGCTCACCGAGCCGCAGTCCGGCTCGGACGCCTCGAACATGCATACCCGCGCGGTGAAGAACGCCGCCGGCGACTGGGTCATCAACGGCAAGAAGAGCTGGATCACGTCGGGTCCCGTCGCGCGCTACATCGTGCTGTTCGCGGTCACCACGCCGGGCATCGGCGCCAGGGGCGTGTCGGCCTTCGTCATCGACACGAAGCGCGAGGGTTTCCTTGCCGGGAAGACCGAGCCGAAGCTGGGCATCCGCGCTTCCGCCACCTGTGAAATCGAGTTCCACGACTACGTGTGCCCGAAGGAGGACATGCTGGGCGAGGAAGGCAAGGGCTTCTCCATCGCCATGGGCGTGCTCGATGCCGGCCGCATCGGCATCGCGTCGCAGGCGGTGGGCATCGCCCGCGCGGCCTATGAAGCCACCCTGCAATGGTCGCGCGACCGCAAGGCCTTCGGCCAGCCGATCGGCACCTTCCAGATGACCCAGGCGAAGATCGCCGACATGAAGTGCAAGCTCGATGCAGCCCTGCTGCTGACGCTGCGCGCGGCCTGGACGAAGGGCCAGGTCGAGAAGACCGGCGGCCGCTTCGGCACCGAGGCCTCGATGGCCAAGCTGGTCGCGTCGGAAGCGGCGATGTGGATCACCCACCAGGCGGTGCAGATCCACGGCGGCATGGGCTACTCGAAGGAAATGCCGCTCGAGCGCTATTTCCGCGATGCGAAGATCACGGAAATCTACGAAGGCACCAGCGAGATCCAGCGCCTGGTCATCGCCCGCGCGGAAACCGGGCTGCGCTGAGGCCCCGGGTCCCGTCCCCGGCCTCCTTGTAGGAGCCGCTATAGCGGCGAGAGCAATCTTGCCATTCCGCGGCGAGCTTTCCTCGCCGCTATAGCGGCTCCTACAGTCGTGGCGCTAAGCTCCCTCGGCACAAACTTGCCTGGGGCTTCTCATGATCGACCACACCGGCGTCACCGTCAGCGACTTCGAGCGCAGCAAGCAGTTCTACCAGGCGGCGCTCGGCGCCATCGGTTACGAGTTGCTGATGATCTTCCCGGCCTCGACTACCGGCCGCACCGATGTCGCCGGCTTTGGCGAAGACGACAAGGCCGATTTCTGGATCACCCAGGGCGAGCCGAACCGGCCGCCCGTGCACGTCGCCTTCCGTGTCGCCTCGCAGCAGCTCGTCCGCGCGTTCCATGAGGCGGCCCTCGCCGCCGGTGGCCGCGACAACGGTCCGCCCGGCCCGCGCTCGCACTACAGCGCGGGGTATTACGGCGCCTTCGTGCTCGACCCGGATGGACACAACATCGAGGCGGTCTACCAGGCTCCTTAAAGCCCCGCCGTCGCCCCGACGGACGCCTGGGCCAACAGCCCCGGTCTTCATGTCAATACTTCGGCCAATATCGCAGCGCACATTGCCCGCATCCGTTCCGGAGCTAGGTCGCGATCCACGGGGATCGCCGCCGCATCGCGGATCCGGTCATTCATAGTTGCGAACATTTCCTCCTTCGCCTGTAACGCACGTTGCACCCATTTCTCGTGCATCGAAGGTCGCACTTCGTCGCGCCAGAGCAGGGTCAGATGCTCAAGTTCCGGCCCGAAAAGTTCGAGCGTGTCGTGAATGTAAAGGAGGTCTTGAGCTTTCTTGCTACCGTGGCGGTCATCGTGGATCAGCAGCTTCTGCACGATGAAACTGACGGGATTCGGAATTCGCAGGTCCGATAGTGCGGGCGCACCCCAGTCGGGGGGCAACGCTACCGTCCAGGGAGACTGGAGAAGAATGTCCAGGTAACGCAGCCGCTGGGCCGTGATGCCCGCCTTTTCCAGCGTAACGATCCGCTTGCCCTCCCGTGTGGTTTCACGGCCGATAAGAGGGGTCAGGAATTCGGCATAGAAACCACCCGCGTCATCGTCACCCAATGTGTACTGCGAGACTGGAGGGCGATGATTGCCAGTCAATTGCTCTTCGAAGCCCGCTTCCTGTAGACATGCTTTGATGCTGCCTTCGAGTCGCTCACCTTCCGAGAACGCTACGTCGGCATCCAGCGTGGCCAGGGGCTGATAGGCAGGCGCGTCGGCTTTGGGATGAAGCCGATAAAGGCGATGGGCCCAGCCGCCGATGAATACGAGTTGGTGGCCCCATGGAGATAACGTTTCGACCAGCTTTGCGAAAGCGGCGCGATCATTCATTCGGAATATCCCAGGACGTTCGACAGTACCTTGTGCTTCAGGAGATCGGCCTGTTCGGCGCCGCGCGAAGGATTCGCCGATACATCGAGCCAGATTTGGAGAACATCGGACACCAGAACGTCGTCGACGCGCACCGCGCCTCGGAACAATGATTGAGGCGCATTCGACTGCTTGAGTATGATCTGTGCCGGTTCTCCGTCTCTAGCCGGCACGAGGTCGCTCCAGTCACCGAAAGCAGCCGAGATCTGCCGAACATAGACATATGGCACCACGCCGCTGACATGACCGATGTGCAAGAGGTCCGCCGCGGAAAACAGGCCAATGCATCCATCCAAGCGCTTCACTACCTTATGGAGTTGGCGCGCACCCCCTCCCGGAATCAGATAAGACATGCGCAATTCGGACGATGACCGCACGGCAGCCGACTGCCAGCGGTGAAAAAGCTCGCGACGGCGGACAAGCTGAAATGAGCGTCCCGCGTCTTCAAGGAAGCCGTCTTCCTTCAGGCGGCGCACGAAGCGCGATGCGCTCATGGCAGATACCTGTGCGGCATCGGCCAGGTCCGATGCCGAACGATATTCGCCACGGGGGGCATTCAACAGGCCCTCTGGTAGTTCGGGCGCCAGAAGCACCTTGAGCATCCATTGGTTGAGGTCGGAGAAGAGGTCCGAGGCCTTGCGCACCGACTTGTCCTTGCCGGGGTGATGCGGTGCCTCGACATTCATGCTCTCCAGGTCGGGGCTGCCGATGAACTGGCTTGCGCCTACTTCCGACACCAGACCCACCGCGACGTCACGGGCATAGTCGCGCTGGAACTGCTCGACTTTGCGGAGAAGCGAAGAGGAGGCGTGGTTCACCTGTACAACCGCAAGGGGGGACATGACACCGAGTTCGGCATATCGGCGCGCCTCTAGGATGGCCTGCGACAGCAGCGGTAGGACACGATCGGGGCGGCCTTCCCCAGCAGATTTAATTTCGACAACGTAGTGCAGAGAGCCTTTGCTGATCACGAGATCCGGTCGGAAATCCTTTTCAGCGGGTTCTGCGTCTACGGCCCAGCCATGCTCGCGAAAAAGGCTGGCCAAGTGGGCATCGGCCGCGACATTGTTCTGGTTCAGCGAAGAGGCCATGATCGAGACAGAGTCAGTTACCGTGGCCATGTTATATACCACGGCCATGTTAAATACCATGGCCGTGGTATGTTGAGGGCGAATATCTGTTAAAACAAAGGCTTACCTTCATGTTTGGAAGGCGTGCCGGCATCGTTTTCACCTAAAGCGAACGCCCCATGCTCATCTGCGCCTGCTGCATGCGTACCTCTTCCTGCATCTGCGCCTGCCGCTGGTCGTATTGTTGGATCTGGGCGATGGCTTGCTCGGGGTAGGGTGGCTCACTGTCGAGGTCGATCTTCGCCGGCCTGGTCAGTACGCCTGTCCCTATGAATTCGATGGTCGATTTCTCCTCGTCCAGACGCACTTCCGAAAGATTGTCGGCGGTGATCCGGCTCGCGTGGCAGGCGACGGTGAATTGCATCAGACGGTCTTCCGACGCCTGGGGGACGCAGCGCTCCAGTTCCTTATAGAGCCGGTGGTTGGGATTTTCCGGATGGCGCGGGTCCTCGAGGCCAAGTCTGGAGTCCAGCGCCATGGTGAGGCCTCGGATATAGGCCGGCGCTTCCGTCAGGCTCGGGGTGGCTTCCTGCGCCCTGCCGCGCGACGGGGCCTGCTCTTGTTCGAAGTCATGTATAGCAGTCGACCAATGGTCAGAGCTGCGCGCCATCGTCGTGTTCAGTGAAGCGACGACTGGCACCTCGATACGCTTTTCCGGCCCATCGAACGGTGTTTCGACAGCCGTGATCGTGGCGGCGTCCTTGCTTAGTTCAATGCGGTCGATGCGGTCGATGCGGTCGATGCGGCCGAGGCCATCGGAACGGGTGGCAACGACCAGGGCGGCGCTTCTGCCGGTGGCGTGATGGAAATGGGGTCCGGCAGTCGCGGCAGTGATTCGGTGAGTTGTGGCGTAACACGTTGCCAGTTGAACCGGTTTGCCAGTGCTTGATCCACCGGATCGGCGTCGCGACAGATATCGACGATCTTGCAGTTCGCCAACTCGTCGCGCAGGTTGCGCTGGCCGTCCTTGTCCATGCGCAGGCCGAAGGCGGCGGTCGCGCCGGTGGCCTGGAAGATGGTGAATTGCGCGGGATCGGACGGCACCACACGATGCGTGAACAGCGGCCGGTCGGTCAGCGCGTTGAGGTAGTCGGCCATGCCATTGAAGGCCAGCGTTTCCAGCCCCGCCTCGTCGTTGCCCCCGCCGATGTTCGAATGCCCGCCCGGAAGGGTGGCACTCAGGAAACGGCCATCGTCGGACCAGTCCGGATCGAGGATGGTCTGGTGCAGAAACAGCTCGCGCTGTTCGTCGCGGGCGATCTGCGAGAAGCCGGACAGCACGGATTTGGGTAAGCGTGCGTCGTAGTTCTTCGGCAGGTTGGTGCCGACCGGGTCGAACAGGCCGACGGCCTGAGCCACCTCGCCGGGAGGCACGAGGATTTGCGACGATTCCACGGTGAGGTTGCCATGAGCGTCGCGGCCGAATTTCAAACCTTCGGGATGGGCGATGCCAAACTCGTCGACAAGGCGGGCGAATCCGGGGACCAGGACGGCACCACGACTGTAGCCGACGCCAACCACACGGAGGCAACAGCGGCGGCGAGTGGAGCGATGACGGCGACGGCCGCCTTCCGTGAGCGCATGAGGGTGTTCCTTGCGAGGTGGGCAAGGATGCTCAAATAAGTGGCGCGACCTGGCAATAATCTGTTGCTGACATGTGTTGTAGGCCGCGCCGGACGGCGATTTCATCGATCACCTGCGGCGAGTGCGGTTAAGCCGGGGCTTCAGATGTTTCGGAATCGACAGTCTGAGTTGTCTGGTTATTCGTAGAAGAATCTCACCGTATGGAAAAAGACAGGCGCGGAGAAATACACGGAATCCAGTCGATCGAGCACGCCTCCATGGCCTCCGATCAACGAACCCCAGTCCTTGACTCCATGGCTCCGTTTGATGGCCGAGAGGGTTAGCCCGCCAAGGAATCCGCAAAGAACGATCAGCACGGACATGGCGAGGGAAGCCATCGGCGAAAAGGGTGTTATCCACCACATCAATCCGCCGATGACCACAGCAGAAAGGCCGCCTCCGACCAGGCCTTCGATCGTCTTTGACGGGCTGACCCGTGGTGCGAGCGGGTGTTTACCCACGATCCTGCCAAAGACGAACTGGAACACATCGCTCATCTGGGCGACCAGCAAGAGATAAATTATGAGCAGGATGGTTTGGTCGTCATGGCCCGGAATCCGAATCAACCAGAGCGCCGGTACATGGCTGATGCAGTAAGCGCTTAGGAGGAGTCCGAACTGAACCTTGGCACATCGATCGAGAAATCGATCGGTTTCGCCACGAAGCGCGGATATTGCAGGCAGGAGCAGGAAGCCGTAAAGGGGGATCAAGATCGAAAAGAGTCCATACCATCCGATTCCAATCAACCCGTATTGCAGCGTTATCAGGACACAGAACGACAGCGCCAGTGGCCAGCGATCCGCACGTGAAGGTGGCGAAAGCGCCATGAATTCCTTCAGTGACAAAGCCGACAAGATCGCGAAGAACGCCAGCGTCACGCTCTTTCCGGCCCACAGGCAGATGCCCAGTATCAAGGCCATCACCCACCAAGCCCGGATGCGCTGGTTAAGGTTCGCCACCATCGTCGAGCGAGCTCCTTCAGGTGTCCTTCGGTCGAGGCGCCAACCTATGAGGCTGGCTATCAGCAGTACACTCAGGATCAGGGCCGTCACTACCAAGAGCCGGTTCATTCCTTTTCTCTTATAAAGGCCGAGGTCACCTGGAATGAGGACCGACGGGGCTTCTCTCGAAGACTGCGGACGATGTGTTGCGATCGTCGGACCAGGGTCAGGCTCGTCAACAAAATCAGAGCCACCGCGCCCAGCCAGAAGCTCCAGAAGGGCGCCCGCCAGATCGACTCAAGCGCGGCAGCGGCGCAGGTGGCGGTCAGCATAGCCATGCGATGAGGCTTGGCACCGGGGCCTCGAAAGTCCTCACCGAACCCGAGCGAGGCGCCAAAGGCGCGTAGGTAGGCCGTGCTCAATGCCAGACAGGCAATCAACCATCCGAGATAATCCTGGTCGACCGCGTATCCCAGTGGCACCAGAAGAAGTACGTCCGCGAGACGATCGGGTACCTCGTTGAAGAACCGTCCGGAGCTTTCCGCCTTGTCACCCTCGATAGCAATCATGCCGTCCAGCAGGTTGCATAGCAGGCGCAGTTGGATGGCGACGATGACGCCAACAAGAGCCGCTGGAGAATGAGGGGACGCTCCGAATAAGACTGTTCCGATCAGTGCGAAGACCACTGATAGCGCCGAGATCTGGTTGGGTGTAATGCTGCGCAGGGCAAGGATACGTGCAATCCCCCGAACAGCGCGCGTGTCGCGGCTTCTGATGGGTCGTCGGTGCATGAAGAATTCCTTCTACCTGCAGATTTCCTTCGCCGTGGAGCTACAGCCGCCAGAACAGCCGTCGAAACCAAGAAACAGGTTGATGCAACAGGCCGGGCCGTAGGCTGCGGCAACCGCGGCAACCGCGGCAACCGCGGCAACCGCGGCAGCGAGTGGAGCGGTGACGGCGACGGTCGCCTTCCGTGAGCGCATGAGGGTGTTCCTTGCGAGGTGGGCAAGGATGCTCAAATAAGTGGCGCGGCCTGGCAATAATCTATTGCTGACATGTGTTGTAGGCCACGCCGGACGGCGATTTCATCGATCACCCGCAGCGAGTGCGATTAAGTCGCGGCTTCAGATGTTTCGGAGGATCGGACAGCGCCTCGCATGTGTTCCTTCACCATGCGAAGGGGGAATCAGCGACTACGCTTCTGCGGGGGCGTCGCCTGATGCGCCAGCATGTAGTCGCGCAACACGTTGTTGATGCGGGTCTGGTAGCGCTGGCCGCTGCTGCGAAAGAATTCCAGCACGTCGCGATCGATACGCAGGGTGACCTGCTGCTTGTTGATCACTTCTTCGAACTTGCCCGGACGATACCACTTGCCGTCGTCGACCTGCTCGGGGATATCGCTGAAGTCGACGGGGCGGCCCTCCAGGGCATCGAGTTCCGCGATTTCCTCGGGAGTGAAGGACGGAGGAGCGTCCAGATCAATGGTATAGCGAACGGTTTTTCCAGTAGTGGGTCGCTTCATGACGGGGTGCCTCGCGGGCTGAAATCAAACGGATGACCTTGTCGCGCATTGTGTAGACGACCAACAGAACTCGCCCTCGAACAAGTCCGAAGGCGACGTACCTGTCTTCTGCATGATCGCCACCATCGTGGTGCTCGACGTAACAGGGATCGAAGAACACTTTCGTCGCAGCTCGAAAGGAGACGCCGTGTTTCGCTTTGTTGGCGACGGCTTTCGCAGCGTCCCACTCGAACGTCAGCGCCTTCATTCGGAGGCACTACAAATGTAGCTACAAAAGTAGTTGAACTGCAAGAACCCAATACTTGTCATGACGGCATTCCTGTGGTCTAGCCATTCGGAAAGCCTGAGTGACGGCACGGCGCGTGTCGGCCGGATCGACACTCTGCGCGCTGTCAGTTCCGCCCCAAAAAGAAGCCCGGCTTGCGCCGGGCTCCTCTCGTTACGGTCGGTCGGTGCCTCGTCGAGGATCCGAATCGAAGGCGCTCACGTCGCCGACGTTCGGGGCGTGCGGGCCGACGTTGGTCGACGGGTTACCGCCTTGCGGGCCATCGCCGCCGCCGTGCGGACCGTGGCCGTCGCCGTCCGGGCCGTGCGTGTGGCGGATGGTCTGCGACACCTCGTCCATCTTGTCGCCCAGCATGCGGCGCACCGTCACGTAGAACACCGGGATCAGCAGCAGGCCCAGGAACGTGGCGAAGAGCATGCCGCCGATGACGCCGGTGCCGATCGCGTGGCGGGAGTTCGCACCCGCGCCGGTGGAGATCGCCAGCGGGAACACGCCGAGGATGAAGGCCAGCGAGGTCATCAGGATGGGGCGCAGTCGGAGACGGGCGGCCTCGACGACGCCTTCGCGCAGCGTTTTTCCTGCCTGCTGCTGTTCGACCGCGAATTCCACGATCAGGATCGCGTTCTTCGCCGCGAGGCCGATGACGGTGATCATGCCGATCTTGAAGTAGATGTCGTTCGGCAGGCCGCGCAGCATCGAGAACACCACCGTGCCCAGGATGCCCAGCGGCACCACCAGCAGCACCGCGACCGGGATCGACCAGCTCTCGTACAGGGCGGCGAGGCAGAGGAATACGATCACCACCGACAGGGCCAGCAGCATCGTCGCCGAGTTGCCGGAGAGGATTTCCTGGTACGACTGGCCGGTCCAGTCGTAACCGAAGCCCTTCGGCAGCTTGTCGTTGACGATACCTTCGACGATCTGCATCGCCTGGCCGGTGGAATACCCCGGCGCCTGGTTACCGACGATTTCCACCGCCGAGTAGCCGTTGTAGCGATTGAGTGTCGGTGCCGCCATCGCCCACTTCGAGTCCACCACCGTGGACAGCGGGATCATCGCGTTGTCCACCGACGACGTGGTGCTGGCCACGTTCGTATCCGGCGACGTGGCCGACGAAGCCGCGGCAAGCGTGCTCGGCGTGAAGATGTGCGAGAACGCGTCCGTGCCCATGCGGTAGGGCGCGTCGGCCTGCAGCATCACGCGCTTCACACGGCCCTCGTAGGAGAAGTCGTTGACGTATACCGGCGCCAGCGTGAGCTGGATGGCCGTGTAGATGTCGCTGACCGAGAGGCCCATCGTCTGCGCCTGGGTACGGTCCACGTGCAGTTGCAGCAGCGGCGCGTCTTCCAGGGTGTTCGGGCGCACGCCTACCAGCGCGCTGTTCTGCGCGGCGGCGCCCAGCAGCATGTTGCGCGCCGCGGTGAGCTGATCGCGCGACTGGCCGGCGCGGGCCTGCAGGTACATGTCGATACCGCCGAACTGCGAGAGACCGCGGATCGTCGGCAGGTTGACGACGAAGATCGTGGCATCGCGCACGGCCTGCATCTTGCCGTTCGCCTGCTGGATGAACTGGGTGGCGGTCAGGTCGCGGTCGCCCCAGTCCTTCAGGCGGATGAAGGTCATGCCCACGTTCTCGCCCTGGCCCACGAAGCTGAAGCCGGAGATCTGGAAGATGCCGTCCACGGCCGGATCCTTCAGCAGAATCCCGCGCTGTTCGGCCATCACCTTCTCGGTGCGGGCAAGGCTGGAACCCGGAGGCAGCTGCACGATGGCCAGCGCATAACCCTGGTCCTCGTCCGGCACGAAGCTGGTCGGCAGCCTGGCGAACAGGAAGCCGCAGAGTACGGCGATCAGCACGAACAAGACCATCCAGCGCGGTGCATGGCGGATCGCGCCGCCGATGTGGCCGGAGTAGGTATGCGTGACCCAGTCGAACAGCTGGTTGAACTTGCGGTAGACGACGTTCTTCTTGTGCGCGTGCTCGTGCCGGAGGATCGTCGCGCAGAGGGCCGGGGTGAAGGTCAGGGCGAGGAAGGCCGAGAAGCCCATCGACACCGCGATCGTCAGCGCGAACTGCTTGTAAATGATGCCCGAGGCGCCGGGCTGCAGCGCCGAAGGCACGAACACGGCCGTCAGCACCACGGTGATCGCGATGACGGCGCCGGTGATCTGGCCCATGGCCTTGCGCGTGGCTTCCTTCGGCGACAGTCCTTCCTCGGACATGATGCGCTCGACGTTCTCGATCACCACGATGGCGTCGTCGACGACGATGCCGATGGCGAGCACCATGCCGAACAGGGTCAGCTGGTTGATCGTGAAGCCGAGCGGCGAGAGGCCCAGGAAGGTGCCGAGCAGGGCCACCGGGATGACCAGGGTCGGGATGATCGTGGCGCGGAAGTTCTGCAGGAACAGCAGCATCACGAGGAAGACGAGGATGATCGCCTCGATCAGCGTGTGCACCACTTCCTCGATCGAGATGGTCACGAACTTCGTCGTGTCGTACGGCGCGAACCAGGTCACGCCGTCCGGGAAGCTCCTGGCCAGCTCGTTCATCTTCGCGCGCACGGCGTTCGCGACGTCCAGCGCGTTCGCGCCGGGCAGCAACTGCACGCCGAACGAACCCGTGGCCGTGCCGTTCCACTGCGCATTGAAGCCGTAATTCTGCGGGCCGAGCTCCACCCGGGCCACGTCCTTCAGGCGGACGACGGTGCCGTCGTTGTTGGCGCGCAGGATGATCTCGGAGAACTGCTCAGGCGTGGTGAAGCGGCCTTCCGCGGACACCGTGGCGCTGAAGCCCTGGCCCTTCACGGCCGGATCGGTGCCGATGGAGCCCGCGGCGAACTGCACGTTCTGCGTGCTGAGCGCGTTGCGCAGGTCGGTGGCGGAGAGGCCGTAGCCGCGCAGCTTGTCCGGATTGAGCCAGACACGCATGGCGTACTCGGCACCCAGCTGGCGGGTGTTGCCCACGCCGGGGATACGGGCGATCTGGTCGAGCACCTGCGACGACACGATGTCGGTCAGGCGGTCGCCGTCGATCGCCGGGTTCGACGAGGTCAGCGCGATGAACATCAGGAAGTCGGGGTTGGACTTCGCCACCACGACGCCCTGCTGGGTCACTTCCGACGGCAGGCGCGGCGTGGCCAGCGCCACCTTGTTCTGCACCTGCACCTGGGCGATGTCGGGATCGGTGCCGGACTCGAAGGTCAGCGTGACCTGCGCGGTACCGCTGGAGCTCGACGAGGAACTGAAGTACAGCAGGTGGTCGATACCGGTCAGCTGCTGCTCGATGACCTGCGTCACGGTCTTTTCGGTCGTGTCCGCACTCGCGCCCGGGTAGGTCGCCGAGACGACGACCTGCGGCGGGGCGATGTTCGGATACGACTCGATACCCATGTTGAGCAGGGCGATCGTGCCGCACAGGCTGATCAGGATCGCCACCACCCACGCGAAGATGGGGCGGTCGATGAAGAAACTCGGCATGTCGGTTTCCTTTTACTGCTTGCCGGCGGGAGCGGCGGCACCGGGGCCGGCCGCTGCCGCGGGTGCGGCCTGCGCGGGGGACGCCTTCACCGGCGCGTTCTCCCTCGCCTTGGGCAGGCCCTGGACGATGATCCGGTCACCCGGCTTGAGGCCGTCGGTGACCACCCAGTTGGAGCCGCTGATGCGATCGGCCTTGATCGGGCGGCGCACGGCCGCCGAAGGTACGGCCGTTTCGGCACCGGTCTGTGGGTTCTTGGCATGGCCTTCGCCGACGACCATCACATAGGCGTCGTTGGCGTCGCGCAGCACGGCGGCCTGCGGCACCAGGTAGACGTTGTGCAGGTCGCCGAGGGTGGCCTTCACCGTCACGAACTGGCCCGGAAGCAGGCGCTCGCCTGGATTGTTCAGCAGCGCGCGCAGGTTCACCGTGCCCGTCTGCGGATTCACCGTCGCCGAGGAGAAATCGAGCGTTCCTTCCTCGCCGAAGTCGGAGCCGTCCGGGAGCTGGATGCGCACGGTGGCCTTGTCCGTCGGCGACAGCGTGGCGGCGCCGGCGGCCGCGGCGCGGCGCATCGCGTCGAGGTCGGACACCGAGACGCTGAAGTTCACGTACAGCTTGTCGATCTGGTCGACGCGGGTGAGCAGGGTGGTCTCGCCCTGGCCCACCAGCGCGCCTTCGGTCACCTGCTGCTGCCCGGCGCGACCGTCGATCGGCGAGACCACATCGGTAAAGCCGAGGTTGATTCGCGCCGCCTCGGCGTTCGCCTGGGCCTGCTTGACCGCGGCGTTCGCGGTCCGCTCGTTCGCTTCGGCCGTGTCGAGGTCCTGGCGGGATACGTAGTTCTTGCCGATGAGGCCGCGCGCCCGATCCGCCTGCGCCTTGGCATTGACCGCCGAGGCACGGGTGGAGGCAAGGTTGGCGAGCTGGGCGTCCAGTTCGGCCTTGAGCGGCTGGGGGTCGATCTGGAACAGCTTCTGGCCGGCCTTCACGTCCGTGCCTTCCTCATACAGACGGTGCAGCAGGATGCCGGGCACGCGCGCACGCACGTCGGCCGTACGGTAGGCGGAGAGGCGGCCGACCTGGTCCTGGACCAGCGGCGCGTCCTGCGGCTGGGCGGTGATGACGCCCACTTCCGGCGGAGGCGGCTGCTGGGGAGCTTCCTGCTTATGGCAGGCGGCAAGCGCCGCGGCGAGGCCGAGGGCCAGCAGGGACGAGCGCAAGGGCAGGGGATTCATGAGAACTTCGTTCCTTTTCCAGGTTTCTTGTTCGTTCGCGCCGCCGCACCGGGGAAGGATGCCGCTCGCATGCATCGCTAGTGTTACCGCGTACCCAGCCCACCCGTCCTGTGCCTTACGGCCTCTTGCGTGTATAGGACGCCCGTGACGCTGTCTTGGTGCGCAGCGCCGCCGTGTGCTGATTCAACACGTAAGTATACCGTCCAGTTTAGAATCTCGGGTGCACTATCGTCAACGGGCCGTTTACGCATTCGCACGCGAATTGCTGCGATGCACACGATGCCCTTATCCGTTAGCGCCGACTCAATTCGTAGGCGCGTGGAGGCCCATGCGGCAACGCAGTGAAAAAACGCCAACGCGCACTCGCTCGCGGTGTGGCTAGTTGGCACCGGTGAGAGCTATGCTTTCACGGATTTCCGTCCTCCCCACATCGACAATCCGCCCATGAATGCGATTCGCGCTGCCGAAAACGGCCCGTTCCACGCCGTTGTCTTCGATGAACTGAATAAGCTGGACTACCCCGCGGAGCGCCTCAACGAGGCGCGCTTTTTTATCGAGGCCTTTTTCGAGCGGATCGCCCCGGCCGACCACGCGCTGCACGCGCCCGAGCGCTGGGCCGCGTTGATCGCCGACCTGCTCGCCTTCGTCCGCGAGCGCACGGCGGGCAAGGCGAAGGTCCGTGTCTACAACCCCGGTCAGTCCGGTAGCCGGGCGGTGGTCGAGGTCGTCACCGACGACATGCCCTTCCTGGTGGACACGGTGTCCATGGTCGCCGCCGCCCACGCGGACATCCACGCGATCATCCATCCGGTGGTGCCGGTGGTGCGCTCGGCCTCGGGCGTCCTCGAATCCATGGGCGCGGGGGAGAAGACCGAATCCGTGATGCGCTTCGAGATCGACCGCATCGACGAGGCCGAACTCGAGACGCTGAAGGCGAACGTCGAGGCCGCCCTTGCCGACGTGCGCGAGGCCGTGGGCGACTGGCGCGCGATGCGCGGCAAGATGGTGGAGATCGCGGACGAGCTCGGCAAGCGGTCCCTGCCGTACACGGCCGAGGAAGTGGGCGAGGCCACCGAGTTCCTGCGCTGGGTGGCGGACGACCATTTCACCTTCATGGGCTACCGCGAGTACGAAGTGGCCGCGGACGCGGGCGACCAGGTCCTGAAGGCCGTCGACGGCTCCGGTCTCGGCATCCTCCGCGGCGCCGAGCGCTCGGTGGCGCCGCGGTCGCTGCGTACCCTGGTGGCGAGCGAACTGCCGCGCTCGGGCGCGACCGACGCCATCATCCTCACCAAGACCAACGCCCGTTCGCCGATCCATCGCCCGGGCTACATGGATTATGTGGGCGTGCTCAAGTTCGACGAGCAGGGCCGTCCCACCGCCGAGCAGCGTTTCCTCGGCCTGTTCTCCTCCAACGCATACATGGCCCACCCGCAGCACGTGCCGCTGGTGCGCGACAAGTGCGAGGCGGTGATGAACCGCTCCGGCCTGAAGCGCGATTCGCATTCGGGCAAGGCCCTGCGCCACATCCTCGACACCCTGCCGCGCGACGAGCTGTTCCAGTGCAGCACCGACGAGCTTTACGCGCTCTCCATGGGCTTGCTCGAACTGGCCCAGCGCACGCGCACGCGCCTGTTCATCCGTCGCGACAGCTACGGCCGATTCTTCTCCTGCCTCGTCTACATACCGCGCGACCGCTTCAACACGAGCGTGCGCGAGCGCGTGGAGAACGTGCTGCGCGATGCCTTCCATGGCGAGCACCTCGATTCCGCGGTCCTGATGGGCGAAGCCGCCCTGGTCCGCCTGCACGTGGTGGTGCGTCCGCGTATCGGCGACCACCCGGTGTACGACGCGGCCTCCATCGAAGCGCAGATCGTGTCGATCGCGCGCAACTGGTACGACGACCTGCGCGACCGCCTGATCGAACTGGCCGGCGAGCAGCAGGGCATCATCCTCGCCAACCGCTACGGCAAGGCGCTTCCGGCGGGCTACGTCGACGAGGTATCACCCGAGGTCGCGGCCGCCGACGTGCGCGCGCTGGCCGGCCTCGACGGCCCCGACGCCATCAGCATGTCGTTCTACCATCCGCCGCACCGTCGGGAGGAGCTGCGCTTCAAGGTCTACCGTTCCGGTTCCGACATCGCGCTGTCCGAGGTGATGCCGCAGCTCGAGAACCTGGGCCTGCGCGTGCTCACCGAGCACATGTACGAGGTGAAGCTCGGCGAGGGCCACCTCTTCGTGCAGGATTTCGAGGTGCAGCCGGTGGGCCGCCTCGTGTTCGAGGTGGAGCAGGTCGGCACGATCTTCGAGGATGCGTTCGAGCACATCTGGCGCGGCAGCGCGGAGAACGACGGCTTCAACCGCCTCGTCCTCGGCGCGAAACTCGGCTGGCGCCAGGTGGCGGTGCTGCGCAGCTACTGCAAGTACCTGCTGCAGACCGGGGTGGCGTTCTCGCAGGCGTATATGGAAGACGCGCTCAACCGTTACCCGGCCATCGCCGGCCTCATCGTCGAACTGTTCAACGCCCGCTTCGATCCACGCCGGGAAAGCCTCGACGGTGCGGAGCGCGAGCGCGCCGAGAGCCTGCTCTCGCACGAGATGCATGCCCTGTTGGACGCGGAAACGCTCGCCGCGCAGCCGGGCCTCATCGGCAATCTGGTGTCCTCGCTCGGCCGTCCGCGCGGCGAGCAGGTCGCGGCGGTGGAAGAGGCCATCAACGCCCTGCTCGACAATGTGTCCAGCCTCGACGAGGACCGCATCCTGCGCAGCTTCATCGCGCTGGTGCATGCCACGTTGCGCACGAACTTCTTCCAGGCCTGGGACGGCGCCTACCGTCCGTACCTCAGCTTCAAGTTCGATTCGCATCGCGTGCCGGACCTGGCCAAGCCGGTGCCGTTCCGCGAGATCTTCGTCTATGCGCCGCGCGTGGAAGGCATCCACCTGCGCTTCGGCTCCGTGGCCCGCGGCGGCCTGCGCTGGTCCGATCGCCGCGAAGACTTCCGCACCGAGGTGCTGGGCCTGGTGAAGGCGCAGATGGTGAAGAACACCGTCATCGTGCCGGTCGGTTCCAAGGGCGGGTTCTTCGTGAAGCGTCCGCCGGCGGGCGGCGACCGCGATGCGCAGCTGGCCGAGGGCATCGCCTGCTACCGCATGTTCATCAACGGCCTGCTCGACATCACCGACAACCTCGTCGAGGGCAAGGTCGTCCCGCCGCACGACGTCGTGCGGCATGACGAAGACGACCCGTACCTGGTGGTCGCCGCGGACAAGGGCACGGCCACGTTCTCCGACATCGCCAACGCCATCTCGACCGAGCATGGCTTCTGGCTCGACGATGCCTTCGCCTCCGGCGGCTCCTACGGTTACGACCACAAGGGCATGGGCATCACGGCCAAGGGCGCCTGGGAGTCGGTGAAACGCCACTTCCGCGCGCTGGGCCGCGACTGCCAGACCCAGGATTTCACCGTGGTGGGTGTGGGCGACATGTCCGGCGACGTGTTCGGCAACGGCATGCTGCTCTCGGAGCACATCCGCCTGCTGGCCGCGTTCGACCACCGCCATGTATTCCTCGACCCGAATCCGGACGCGGCGAAGTCGTTCGCGGAACGCCAGCGCATGTTCGCCCTGCCGCGCTCCTCGTGGGACGATTACGACAAGTCGCTGATCTCCGCCGGCGGCGGCGTCTATCCGCGTAGCGCGAAGTCGATCCCGGTGTCCCCGGAAATCCGCGCGGCGCTCGGTATCCGTGCCGACGTCGCCCACATGGCGCCCAGCGATCTCCTCTCGGCGATCCTGAGGGCGCCGGTGGACCTGCTCTGGAACGGCGGCATCGGCACCTACGTGAAGGCCACCTCCGAAACGCATGCCGACGTCGGCGATCGCGCGAACAATTCGCTGCGCGTGAACGGCAACGAGCTGCGCTGCAAGGTGGTGGGCGAGGGCGGAAACCTGGGCATGACCCAGAAGGGTCGCATCGAGGCCGGCCAGGCCGGCGTGTTGCTCAACACCGACTTCATCGACAACTCCGCGGGCGTGGACACCTCCGACCACGAGGTGAACATCAAGATCCTGCTCAACGACGCCGTGCAGCGCGGCGAGCTCAGCTTCGACGGCCGCAACCGCCAGCTGGCGGAAATGACCGACGAAGTGGCGCGCCTCGTGCTTTGGGACAACTACCGGCAGAACCAGGCCATCACGATGATGGAGCACCAGTCGGTGCGCCGCCTGGGTTCGATGGCCCACTTCATCGGCACGCTGGAAGCCGAAGGCCTTCTCGATCGCCAGGTGGAGTCGCTGCCGACGGCCGCCGAACTGGCCGAGCGCAAGCAGCGCGGCCAGGGCATGACGCGTCCCGAACTGTCGGTGCTGCTCTCCTACGACAAGATCCGCCTGTTCCAGCAGCTGCTGGAGTCGGACGTGCCGGAAGATCCGTACCTGTCGCGCGAGCTGGTGCGCTACTTCCCCGTGCCGCTGCACGAGAAATACGCCGAGCACATGCAGCGCCATCGCCTGAAGCGCGAGATCATCGCCACGGCGGTGACCAACTCGACCATCAACCGCATGGGCGCCACGTTCATGATGCGCATGCAGGAGGACACCGGCCACGGTCCGGCGTCCATCGCCAAGGCTTATACGGCGGCACGCGAGATCCTGGACGCCCGCGACCTGTGGGCCGAGATCGAGGCGCTCGACGGCAAGGTGGCCGAGGATACGCAGATCGACGCGATCCTGCAGATCTGGTCGCTGCTGCGCCATCTCACGCGCTGGCTGCTGAACCGTCCGGGCGGTTCCCTGGACATCGCCGCGAACGTCGATCGTTACGCCAGCGAGGTCACGAAGCTGCGCGAGGCGCTGCCGGACGCGCTGACCAACACCGGTCGTGGCGACTTCGCCGCCAGCCAGGAGAAGTGGGAAGGCCTCGGCGTGCCCAATACCCTGGCCGTGCGCCTGGCCCGCGTTCCGGTGCTGCGCTCGGCGCTGGACATGGTCGAGGTCTCGAAGCAGAGCGGCAAGGGCATCGCCACGGTCGCCACGGTCTTCTACGAACTGGCCGAGGCGCTCGACCTCGACTGGCTGCGCGGCCAGATCGAGGCGCTGCCGGTGGAAGGCGCGTGGCACGCGCAGGCACGCGGCTCGCTGCTGGACGAGTTGAACGCCCAGCATCGCGCCCTGGCCCTGCAGGTGCTCGGCGTCGCCGGCGATCGCACCGACGTCAGCCCGGTCAAGGCCTGGCTGGACCGCGACGACGCGACGCTGAAGTACACCCGCGCGATGCTTGCGGAAATCCTCACCCAGAACGCGGACTACCCGATCGCCTCGGTCGCCGTCCGCCGCCTGGCCCAGCTGGCGCAGATTCCGGTCTGACGCAGATACCTGGCCGAGAGGGCCGCGATCACCTGTAGGAGCCGCTAGAGCGGCGAGAAGCCAACGAAGCCATGAAGCGGCGAGGTAGATTCCCCTCGCCGCTATAGCGGCTCCTACAGGTGTCGCGCCCGCCGACTATCCGACCTGCCGCGTTAGGGACTAAGCTCCGGGTTGGACCCGGATGCCCAACTCCCCAATGCGCCTAGCCTTCGTCGCCAGCGAAACCGAAGTCGCCCAACGTGCCCGCGCCGCCCTCATCAAGCGCTATGCCGGCGTGGAGCCGGGCGAGGCCGATATCATCGTGTCCCTGGGTGGCGACGGCTTCATGCTGCGCACCCTGCACGCACACCGGACCCTCGGCGTGCCGTTCTACGGCATGAAGCTCGGGCGCCTCGGTTTCCTCATGAACCAGCACGATGTGGACCACCTGCCCGAGCGCATCGAGAAGGCGCACCCGGCCGTGCTGCATCCGCTGGAAATGCACAGCACCTGCTGCGACGGCGTGGAGCATCGCGCGCTCGCCTTCAACGAGGTCGCGCTGCTGCGGCAGAGCAACCAGGCGGCGCACCTGCGGGTTCGCCTCAACGGCGAAGTGAAACTCGACGAACTCGTCTGCGATGGCATCCTCGTGTGCACGCCCGCCGGTTCCACGGCCTATAACCTGTCCGCCCACGGTCCCATCCTTCCGCTGGACGCCAACGTGCTGGCGCTCACTCCGATCAGCCCGTTCCGCCCGCGCCGCTGGCGCGGCGCCATCCTTCCCCATGCGACGCGGGTCGGCTTCGACACGAAGGACCCGAACAAGCGCCCCATCAGCGCCACGGCCGACTTCCACGAGGTGCGCGACGTGCGCATGGTGGAGATCCGGCAGTCGCGCCGCAACGCCGTGCGGCTGCTGTTCGATCCCGAGCACAACCTTCAGCAACGTATCCTCGACGAGCAGTTCGCCCCATGACCGCCCCCGATAGCCACGACACGCCGAACGGTCCCGACGACAGGCCCGCTGTCCCGGGCGCTGCCGATCCGGACCATGCCGTCGCCGCTGCGCCGGACGATGCGGGAAGCGCGCCGGCGCCCGAACGGCCCACCCATGGCGCTCACTCGGATGCCTCGGTTCGCGACAACCGTCTCGTCGTGGCGATTTCCTCGCGGGCGCTGTTCGACATGGGCGACAGCCACGACCTGTTCGAGCGCGAAGGTCTCGATGCGTATCGCGCGTACCAGATCGAACACGAGGACGAATTGCTGAAGCCGGGTGTCGCATTCCCGCTGGTGAAGAAGCTGCTGGGGCTCAATGCGCTCTCCGGCGACGTGCCGGCGGTCGAAGTGATCCTGCTGTCGCGCAATTCGGGCGACACGGGCCTGCGCATCTTCAACGCCATCCAGCACTACGCGCTGGGCATCTCGCGCGCGGCCTTCACCAGCGGCGCGCCGACTTCCGATTACATCGCACCGTTCCGCGCCGATCTCTTCCTTTCCGCGAACGCGGAGGACGTGGGTCGCGCGCTTCGCGCCGGCGTGGCGGCGGCGACGATCCTGCCGTCCACGGCACCGCAGCGTTCCAGCGAGCAGCTACGCATCGCCTTCGACGGGGACGCGGTCATCTTCGGCGACGAAGGGGAGCGGGTGTCGAAGGAGCAGGGCCTCGACGCCTTCCACCGCAACGAGACCGAACGCTGGGCGGAGCCCTTGTCCGGCGGCCCGTTCCGCGGCTTCCTGGCCGCGTTGCACCGGTTGCAGGCGGCGTTCCCCGCCGAGACGTCGCCGATCCGCACCGCGCTGGTCACGGCGCGTTCCGCACCGGCGCACAAGCGCGTGATCCTCACCTTGCGCCGCTGGGGCGTGCGCATCGACGAGGCGCTGTTCCTGGGCGGTCGCGACAAGGGTCCGTTCCTGGATGCCTTCGGCGCCGACATCTTCTTCGACGATTCGCCGGCGAACGTGGAGTCGGCGCGCAAGCATGTGGCCACCGGCCACGTGCCCCATGGCGTGTCCAACCCTTGACGTCGTCGTGAGGGTTGAGCCGGCGATCGACTGTAGGAGCCGCCATAGCGGCGAGAAAACCTCGCGACACCCCGCAAGATCGCCCTCGCCGCTATAGCGGCTCCTACAGAGGAACAGGGTCAGACGATATTCGTCCAGCGCCACCACTGGGTCTTCTTTTCCTCGCGGACGAAGGTGAACAACCCCGCGCCGAGGATCATCGTGATGCCGATGAGCATCGGCCAGTCCAGGCGGTCGTGGAAGAGGAGGTAGCCGAACAGGATCGCCCACAGCATCTGGCTGTATTGCGTGGGCGCGACGCGATTGGCCGGGGCGTGCTGCGTCGCCAGCATCAGCAGCACGGCACCTGCCGCGGCGAACAACCCGTAGCCCAGCAGCAGGAACCACTGGTGCGCATCCGGCCACACGAAATGCGGCAGCATCATGATGAAGCCGGCCACCATCGGCCCGATCGCGCCGGCGCCGTACAGGGTGATGCGCTTCTCCGTCGCCCCCGCCATGCGCAGCGCCACGATCGACAGCGCGCCGGCGAGGCCGCAGACGATCGCGGCCACATGTCCGGTACCCAGGTGGCGAAAACCGGGCCGCAGCACCACCAGTACGCCCAGGAAACCGACGATCACGGCCGACCAGCGCCGCCAGCCCACGTGTTCGCGGAGGAAGACCACCGAGAGGATGGTCACGAAGATCGGCAGCAGGAAGATCAGCGAGAAGGCCTCCGCCATCGGCAGGGCCGTGAAGGCCATCACCGCGGTGACGTTGCCGATGGCGCCGGCCACCGCACGCAGCAGCCAGAGGCCGGGCAGTTTCGATACCACCACCTCGCTCCAGCGGTCCCCGGGCTTCTTCAGGAAGGGGAAGGCCGCCATGGCCAGGATCGCGCCGAAGAAGACCGCCTCGTAGGCGGGCAGGCTGCCCTCGAGCGACTTCACGAAGGCGTCGCTCCACGCGTAGGCCGCGTAGCAGGCGAAACCCAGGAGTACGCCCTTGAACATGGCTGGCATCCGGTGGTGGGGGGAGGGGCCATTATGGGGGCTGGCCGGGTGCCTGGATTGTTGCGCCCCGCCATGACCGCGCCCCGCGCCGTGGCTACAATCGGACGTTTCCGGCTGCCCAAGTAAGAGTCCCAAGCATGGCCCACCGCCTCGACCCGCTCGATCTCTACGACGTCCGCTCGCTGCTCACCGACGAGGAGCGCGCCGTGCAGGATGCCGTCGGCCGTTTCGTCGACGAAAAGGTGCTGCCGATCATCGGCGACGCGTTCGACCAGGGGCGCTTCCCGGCCGAACTGGTGCCCGAGATCGCCTCCCTGGGCCTGCTCGGCGCCACGCTGCCCGAGGAGTACGGCTGCGCCGGCATGAACGGCGTGAGCTACGGCCTCATCTGCCAGGAACTGGAGCGCGGCGATTCCGGTCTGCGCAGCTTCGCTTCCGTGCAGAGCTCGCTGTGCATGTATCCGATCTTCGCCTACGGCTCGGAAGAGCAGAAGCGCGAATACCTGCCGAAGATGGCCGCGGGTGAAGTCATCGGATGCTTCGGCCTGACCGAGCCGCATGGCGGCTCCGATCCGGCGAACATGAAGACGGTCGCGCGCAAGGACGGCGGGGACTGGGTGATCAACGGCGCCAAGATGTGGATCACCAACGGCAACCTTGCCCATATCGCCATCGTCTGGGCGCAGACCGACGACGGCATTCAGGGTTTCATCGTGCCCACCTCCACGAAGGGCTTCGCGGCGCAGGAAGTGCACAAGAAGATGAGCCTGCGCGCCTCGGTGACCTCCGCGCTGTTCTTCGACGACGTACGCGTGCCCGACAGCGCGCGGCTGCCGAACGTGAAGGGACTCAAGGGGCCGCTCGGCTGCCTCAACCAGGCGCGCTACGGCATCACCTGGGGCCCGATCGGCGCCGCACAGGCCTGCCTGAAGGAAGTGCTCGATTACACCGCGCAGCGCGTGTTGTTCGGCCGTCCGCTCGCGGCCAACCAGGCGGTGCAGGTGAAGATGGCCGACATGGCCCGCCGCATCACCACCGCGCAGCTGCTCTCGCTGCAGCTGGGCCGGCTGAAGGACGCCGGGCGCCTCCAGCCCACCCAGGTATCGCTGGCGAAGTGGAACAACGTGCGCATGGCGCTGGACATCGCGCGTGAATGCCGCGACATCCTCGGCGGCGCCGGCATCACCACCGAGCATTCGGCCATCCGCCACGCGCTCAACCTCGAATCGGTCATCACCTACGAAGGCACCGAGACCGTCCACCAGCTCGTGGTCGGCCGCGAACTCACCGGTATCAACGCGTTCTGAGGCAAGCATGCACGGCCTGCGCATCGAGACGGACCGCCTGATCCTGCGGCCCACCGCCGCGGAAGATTTCGACGCGTGGGCCGAATGCATGGCCGACCCCGAGGTGAACCGCTTCCTCGGCGGCCCGCAGCCGCGTGCGGTGGCCTGGCGCAACTTCATGACGATGGCCGGCTGCTGGAGTATCCAGGGGTTCGGCATGTTCTCGGTGATCGAGCGCGCCACGGGGCGCTGGGTGGGTCGCCTGGGTCCGTGGCAGCCCGAGGGCTGGCCCGGCCACGAGATCGGCTGGGGTCTCAAGCGCGAGACCTGGGGCAAGGGCTACGCTACCGAAGGCGCCGCCGCCTCGATGGACTGGGCCTTCGACCACCTCGGCTGGAGCCAGGTCATCCATTCGATCAATCCGGAAAACCTCGCGTCCATCGGCGTGGCGAAGAAGCTCGGTTCCGCGCTGCAGGGGCCGGGTACGTTGCCGGCGCCGTTCGAGGACGATGTCGTCGACCTCTGGGGGCAGACGCGTGAGCAGTGGCTCGCTCGCCGTCGCCGTTGAATCCATCCACGCGAGCACACCGCCTTGACTCATTCCGCATCCACCGGGCCCACCGTCTACGGCTGGCGCGCCTCGGGCAACTGCTACAAGCTGCAGCTCTTGCTGGACATGCTCGGCCGCCCCTATCGATGGATCGACACGGTGACCACGGCCGGCGCCACGCGCACGCCCGAGTTCCTCGCGCTGAATCCGAACGGCAAGGTGCCGCTCCTCGTACTGGAGGACGGCCGCCGGCTCGCGGAGTCCAACGCCATCCTCTGCTACCTCGCCGAAGGCACGCCGTACCTGCCTGACGACGCATGGGACAGGGCCCGTACCTTGCAATGGCTGTTCTTCGAGCAGTACAGCCACGAACCCTGCATCGCGGTGGCGCGTTTCATCGCCCGCTGGCTGCCCGCGGACCATGAACGCCAGGCCGAACTGCCGCGCCTGCGCGAGCGCGGCGCCGTGGCGCTCGACGTGATGGAAGACCACCTTGCCCGCGAGGGCTGGTTCAGCGGCGGCGCGTTCGGCATCGCCGACATCGCGCTGTTCGCGTATACCCATTGCGCCTCCGAGGCCGGCTTCGAGCTTCCGCGCTGGCCGGGCGTCGCCGCCTGGCTGGAGCGCGTGCGCGCGCAGCCCGGCTTCTCGCCGATGATCGCCTGACTCCCTTTCCCCGCCGAGCCTCCCATGTCCGTTCCGCAACCCATCGCCGCCCGCCACAAGGGCTTCAACCGCGCCGAGATCGTCGACCAGAATTTCGCCGAGTTCGTGCGCTCCTGGCAGGGCGACGTCGCCCGCGCGCCGCGCGACGACGAACCCGTGCTGCCGGGCAGCGGGCTCGATGCGCGCGGCTTCCGCGAGCTGTTCGAATCGCAGCTGATCAGCCGCCACCTCGACCTCATGGCGCGCGTACTGCGCGTGCAGAACAAGGTGTTCTACACCATCGGCTCGTCGGGTCACGAAGGCAATGCGATGGTGGCGCGGCTCACGCGGCATACCGATCCCGCCTTCCTTCATTACCGCAGCGGCGGCTTCATGGCGGAGCGCTTCCGCAAGCTGCCGGGCATGGACCCGGTGATGGATTCGGCGCTGTCGTTCGCGGCGAGCAGCGAGGATCCCGCATCGGGCGGCAGGCACAAGGTATGGGGCAGCAAGCCGTTGTGGGTGCTGCCGCAGACCTCGACGATCGCTTCGCACCTGCCCAAGGCGCTGGGCACGGCCATCGCCATCGAGCAGGCCGCGCGCATCGGCCATGCGCTGCCCATCCCCGGCGACGCCATCGCCGTGTGTTCGTTCGGCGATGCCTCGTCCAACCACGCCACCGCCCAGACGGCCTTCAACGCCGCCGCCTGGACCGCCTACCAGAAGCTGCCCGCCCCCGTGCTCTTCGTCTGCGAGGACAACGGCATCGGCATCTCGGTGAAGACGCCGAGCGGCTGGGTGGCGAGCAACTTCAGGCATCGTCCCGGCCTGGACTATTTCTATGCCGACGGCCTCGACCTCGCCGGAGGCTATGCCGACGTGCAGCGTGCGGTGGAACACTGCCGCGCCACGCGCCGGCCGACCTTCCTGCACCTCGGCACCACCCGCATCATGGGTCATGCGGGTACCGACTTCGAGATCGAATGGCGTTCCGTGGAGGAGCTGGTGGCGCTGGAAGCCACCGATCCGCTGCTGCGCAGCGCGGCCATCGCGCTCGCCTCGGGGCTGTACGACCGCGACGGCCTGATGGATCTCTACGAGTCCATCCGCAAGCGCTGCTTCGAGGCCGCGGAAGATGCGGACCGCCGGCCGCGCCTGACCTCGCTCGCGGACGTCATGGCACCGCTGGCGCCCTATACGCCCGAGGCCGTGCGTGCGGAAGCGGAGCGCGCCGGCGATGCGGCGGAGCGCGAGCGCGTGTTCGGTGGCGCGGAGAAACTGCCGGAGAAGCAACCGCCGCGCCATCTCGCCATCCAGATCGGCCAGGCGCTGCACGACCTGATGGCGAAGTATCCGGAGAGCCTCCTGTTCGGCGAGGACGTGGCGCAGAAGGGTGGCGTCTACACCGTCACCAAGGGGCTGCACAAAGCGTTCCGCAACGCGCGCGTGTTCAACACGCTGCTCGACGAGACGATGATCCTGGGCCTGGCCCAGGGTTACGCCAACATGGGCATGCTGCCCCTGCCGGAAATCCAGTACCTGGCGTATTTCCACAACGCCTGCGACCAGATTCGCGGCGAAGCGGCATCGCTCCAGTTCTTCTCCAACGGCCAGTACCGCAATCCGATGCTGATGCGCGTGGCATCGCTCGGTTACCAGCGCGGTTTCGGCGGACACTTCCACAACGACAATTCGATTGCCGCGCTGCGCGACATTCCCGGGCTCGTGGTGGGCTGCCCCAGCCGCGGCGACGACGCGGCGACGATGCTGCGCACGCTGGCGGCGCTGGCGAAGGTCGACGGCCGGGTCACCGCCTTCCTCGAGCCCATCGCGCTGTACATGACCAAGGACTTGTACGAAGCCGGCGACGGCCAGTGGCAATTCGGTTACCCGGCGCCGGGCGAGGCGATGCCGCTGGGCGAGGGCCGCGTCTACGCCGAGGCGGCCGACGACCTCGTCATCTTCACCTTCGGCAACGGCGTGCCGATGAGCCTGCGCGCCGCACGCCGCATCGAGGCCGCGAACGGCTGGAAGGTGCGCGTGGTGGACCTTCGCTGGCTGGTGCCCCTCAACGACGCCTTCATCGCGAAGCAGGCGGCGAGCGCGAAGCGCATCCTCGTCGTCGACGAGGGCCGAAAGAGCGCGGGGGTGGGCGAGGGCGTGATCACGGCCGTCGTCGAGGCGGGCCTCGGCCACCTCCCGCTGCGTCGCGTGGTCGGCGCCGACACGTTCACGCCGCTGGCCGGCGCGGCGTTCCTGGTCCTGCCGGGCGACGACGACATCGTGGCCGCGGCGAACACCCTGGCCTGACCTTGTGGGGGCCGGCTACGCCGGCGATCCCGCGGCAGCGGGCACCGTCTCCGCGAGCGCCCATCGCCGCTGAAGCGGCTCCCACCTATTTACCTGACGTCGGAGCGGCGGACCAGCACCGGACCGACATGGTTCGCGCATACCACGCGGTTGCGCCCGGCCAGTTTCGCCTGGTACATCGCCGCGTCGGCCCGTTCGATGAGCGACTGGACGGAGTCCGCCGGCGTGCGCATGGCCACGCCGATCGACACCGTGAGCATGTCCGACGTGCTCACGTGCACGTCAAGCCGATGCACGCGCCGGCACAGTCGCGAGGCGATCAGTGTGGCGTTTTCCCGGTCCACGCCTTGCAGCAACGCCACGAATTCCTCGCCGCCGTAACGGCCGAGCAGGTCCGACGGACGCAGTTCCTGGCGCAGGGCGGCGGCCACGGCGACGAGCGCCTTGTCGCCCGCCGCATGGCCGTGACGGTCGTTGAGCGCCTTGAAGTGATCGAGGTCGAAGAACAGCATGGCCACGGGACGTGCGAGGCCCTGTTCCAGTACCTCGATCGCCGCTTCGGTCCAGGCACGGCGGTTGAGCAGGCCCGTGAGCGGATCGCTGTCGGCGAGTTCGCGCGCGCGGTCGCGATCGTGCCGGATGGTGAGCGCGCGATCGGAAAGGCCGATGGAAAGGACGATGGCCTCGAACGCGCCCATGGCGATCGCCGCATCCGGCAACCACGGTGCCCCCGCCAGCATGCCCTGCTGTTGCGCTCCGCAGAGCGCGGTGAGGATCAGCAGGGGGGTCCAGCCGACGAGGAAGAACCAGGCATGCCGCGAGCCACGCGCCGCCGCCAGCGTGCCCGCCGCCAGCAGGAGGAGGGCGCCCAGGAGGACGAGCGGCTGCAGCAGCAGCTGCGCCATGCCCACGAACAACCCGATACCGGTGGCGCGCAGGATGACGAGCAGGGGCATCACCACCGCGAAGGAAAGCACCGGCGTGCGGAGCAGCGGCACGTATTCGTCGACGCGGGCGAAACGCAGCATGAAGAGCGCGGCGAACGACACGGACAGCGCCGTGGCAGCGGCACCCAGGTTGTCGGCCATGCCCGCCAGCGACTGGATCTCCAGCGGGTGGAAAACGAACCCGGAGCGCAGGCCCTGGATGAGGGCGTAGCAGACCAGGTACGCGGCGTACCACCCGAAGGTCATGTCGCGCAGGATGAGAGCGAAGCACAGCGCCATCAGCGCCATCGTCATCATCACGGCGAAGGAGCCCGCCGCGAACACCATCCAGCTCCCGTCCTCGCGAAGGTAATCGGGCCAGGAGTCCATCGATATCGTCACGGCGCCCGGCGGCGCCGACGTACCTTCGAACTTCAACAGGAGCGGTCGCGACGCGGGGATGGAGGCGGGCACGTTGAAGATGAGGCGGCCATGGCCATGCAACGGCGGGCCAAAGTCTTCCAGCGACGTGGTGGCGATCAGGGTGTTCCCGTCGTACAGCGACACGGCACCCATGCCGGGATGACGGACGCTGAGGACACGCTCGCCGGGAGTCCAGGGCGGCGGGGTGCGCACGACCACCCAGCTGCCGCCTGGCGAGTTCGGAAGGATCTGCAGGCGGGTGGGGTCGAAGGAGGGGAAAGGGCGCTGGGCGGCTTGCGCGAGGACATCCGCAGGCTGCTCGCCGGGCCGTACTTCCCGCATGTTGGTCAGGAGCGCCGAGGCACCTGCGGCCCCGGCGAACCATAGCCCACAGACGAGGGTCGCCTGCAGGAGACGAAGCATCCATCCGTGCTGCCGGTTGCAGGAGCGCATTCCGATACCCGTGCCAAGCGAACGGCGCACCCAGCGGGGGCGCGGCGTGGATCCGGAAGCGTTTCGAGAGAAAGCCCGTCTCCCCCTTTAACAGCAAGGCTATTGTGCCTTGACCGCAACAGAATGTCGCCTTGGCCGTTCGGGTTAGGTGAAAGGCCGGGGGTCAGGAAGGATCGGGGGCCGCGATGCCGCCGAAGCGCTCCAGGAGCTGGGTCTGCGCGTCCCGGACCGGCTGGCTCGAAGGGGGCTGGAGGAGGGCATACCCGCCGTCGGGCTGCTGGACCCAGGCCGAGTGATTGTCGGTCAGGTAGAGGTCCAGCTCGCGCCGGATGCGCTGGCGCAGCTTCTTGCCCTCGACGGGGAAGCAGGTCTCCACGCGGCGTTCGAGGTTACGTTCCATCAGGTCGGCGCTGGCCAGGTAGAGGTCGGGCTCGCCGTCGTTGAGGAACCAGTAGACGCGGCTGTGCTCGAGGAAGCGGCCCACGACAGAGCGGACCCGGATGTTCTGCGACACGCCGGGGATACCCGCCCGCAGGCAGCACATGCCGCGCACGATCAGGTCGATCTTCACGCCGGCCTGGCTGGCGCGATAGAGCGCGCGGATCACCTTCGGATCGGTGATCGCGTTGATCTTGCAGACGATCTCCGCCTTCTTCCCCGCCGCGGCATGGGCCACCTCGCGGGCGATCAGGTCGAGCAGGCCCTTCTTCAGCGTAAAGGGCGCGTAGAGCATGCGTTTCATCTTCAACGCCTTGCCCATACCGGTGAGCAGGCGGAACAGGCGGTGCACGTCGTCGCACAACGCTTCGTCCGACGTGAGCAGGCTGTAATCGGTGTAGAGCCGCGCGTTGCCCGAATGGTAGTTGCCGGTGCCGAGATGGGCGTAGCTCACCAGCTTGCCGGCTTCGCGGCGCTGCACGAGCATCAGTTTCGCGTGCGTCTTCACGCCGACCACGCCGTAGGTCACCACGGCGCCGGCCTGTTGCAGGCGCGAGGCCAGGCTGAGATTGGACTCTTCGTCGAAGCGGGCGCGCAGTTCCACCACCGCGGTGACTTCCTTGCCGGCCCGCGCCGCTTCCACCAGGGCGTCGACGATCTCGGAATTGGCGCCGCTGCGGTAAAGCGTCTGCTTGATCGTGAGCACCTGCGGGTCCTTCGCCGCCTGGCGCAGGAAGTCCACCACCGGGGAGAACGATTCGAACGGGTGGTAAAGCAGGATGTCCTGCTTGCCGATCACCGTGAACATGTCCTCGGCATCGGCCAGCGCCTTGGGCAATGCGGGTACGAAAGCCGGGAACTGCAGGCGCGCATACGCAGGCTGCAAGGTCATCTCGAACAGGCGGGCGAGGTTCACCGGCCCGTTCACCTCATAGAGCGCATCCGCCTCCAGCGAGTACTGCTTCAGGAGGTAATCGACCAGCGGCTTCGGGCAGTTGTCGGCGACCTCGAGACGCACGGCGTCGCCGTAGCGGCGCGAGAACAACTCGCCGCGGAGCGTGCGCGCCAGGTCTTCGACGTCTTCCGGATCGATGGTGAGGTCGGCGTTGCGGGTGAGGCGGAACTGGTAGGAGCCGAGCACGCGCATGCCGGGAAAGAGGTCGTCCGCGTGCGCATGGATGATGGAGGACAGCAGCACGTAGTTGTCGCCGCCCTCGCACGCTTCTTCCGGCAGGCGGATCAGGCGCGGCAGGATGCGCGGCGCCGGCACGATCGCCAGGCCCGAATCGCGACCGAAGGCATCGGTACCTTCCAGCTGGACGATGAAGTTGAGGCTCTTGTTCACCAGCCGCGGGAACGGATGCGTCGGGTCCAGCCCGATGGGCGTGACCAGCGGTGCGACCTCGTGGCGGAAATAGCGGCGCACCCAGAGCTTCTGCTTGTGCGTCCACTGGTTGCGGCGAACGATGCGGATGCCTTCCTCCGCCAGCGCGGGAAGGATCTTTTCGTTGAGGATGGCGTACTGGCGCTCGATCTGCCGGTGTGCGACTTCCGAAATCTCGGCGAGGGCGCGTCGCGGAGGGATGCCGTCCGCGCCGATCATTTCATGATCGAAGGCGATCTGCTGTTTCAGGCCCGCCACGCGGATCTCGAAGAACTCGTCCATGTTGGACGAGAAGATCAGCAGGAACTTGAGGCGCTCGATGAGCGGCTTGGACTCGTCCAGCGCCTGGTCGAGCACGCGGACGTTGAACTGGAGCTGCGACAGCTCGCGGTGGACGTAGAGCGCGGGGTCGTTGAGGTCGACTTCCGGTACGTCCGCCGGCGCGGCCTGCCGGGCGGCGGCCTTCGCGGGGAGACTGGCGGAGTCGGTGGGTGGCGTCATGGTATCCAGAACGGCGTCCTCGTCGCGTGTGGCGACGCTCCCCAATGGTACGCCGCCGGCGGGAGCGTATGACGGTCCCCTTACATCCGCGTGACACGGGCCCGGGCCTGCCCGATGGCTGCGGGTGCCGCTATGGCGGCTCCTGCATGAGGATGTCGCGGATCAGACGACGAGCGGCTCGGGTTCCAGCGATACCCCGAATGTCGCCTGGACCCCGGCGATCACCTTCTGCGCGAAGGCCCAGAGTTGCGGGCCCGTGGCCTTGCCGTGATTCACCAGGACCAGGGCATGGCGATTCGACATGCCGGCGTCGCCGTCACGTTCGCCCTTGAAGCCCGCGGCCTCGATGAGCCAGCCGGCGGAGACCTTCGCCGTGCCATCCGCATGCGGCCACACCGGAAGGCCGGGGTGGGCGAGGGCCAGCGCTTCCGCCTGTGCCACGGGCACGATCGGGTTCTTGAAAAAACTGCCGGCGTTGCCGATGACGGCGGGATCGGGCAGCTTGCGCGAACGCAGGCGCACGACGGCCTCGGCCACGTGGTAGGGCGTGGCACGAGCGACACCCATCTTCTCCACTTCGTCGCGGATGCCGGCATAGTCCAGCGACAGCGGCCGTTCGCGCGGGAGCGCGAAGGTCACCGCCACGACGATCCAGCGTCCGGCCTGCTGCTTGAACGCGGAATCGCGATACGAGAACGCGCAGGCCGCCTTGTCGAGCACGACGAATTCACCCGTGTGCGTATCCCAGGCTTCCACCGTGTCGATGAACTCGGCGACCTCGACGCCGTAGGCGCCGATGTTCTGGATCGGCGATGCGCCGACCGTGCCGGGGATGAGGATGAGGTTCTCGAGACCGGCATAACCCTGGCCAAGCGACCAGCGCACGAAGTCGTCCCAACGCTCGCCCGCCGCCACCCGGATCAGCACGCGGTCGTCGCGCTGGAAGGTTTCCACGCCGCGCGTCGCCATGGCGAGGACCGTGCCCTCGAAGTCGCCCTTGATGAGCACATTGCTGCCCTCGCCCAGCACGAGGACCTTTCCCGCTTTCACGGCGGGGTAGGCCAGCAGTTCCGGAATCTTCGTCGGGTCGCGCACCTCCGCGAGCAGCTTCGCGCGCGCGTCCACGCGCAGCGTGTTGCGTCCACCCAATGGGGCGTCGCTGGCGAGCGTGAACCCGCCCATGTCCACCGCGGCGTTGTTCATGCCAGGATTCCGCGGCGACGGATTTCCGCGACCGCTTCCGCGATCAGCTTCGGCCCCCGGTATACCAGGCCCGTGTAGACCTGCACCAGCGAGGCGCCGGCCTCGATCTTTTCGGCCGCCGTGTCGCCGTCGAGGATGCCGCCGACGCCGACGATCGGCAGCTTGTCCCCCACGCGGGCGCGCATGCCGCGCAGCACGGCGGTGGATTTCTCGAACAGCGGACGGCCGGAAAGGCCGCCGGCCTGGTGCGCGTTCGGGTCGCTCGCGACGTCCGGGCGGTCGATGGTCGTGTTCGTGCAGATGACGCCGTCGATGCCGGAAGCGAGCAGCACCTCCGCGATACCGTCGAGTTCGGCCTCGGAAAGGTCGGGCGCGATCTTCAGCAGCATGGGCTTGCGCTTGCCGTGCTGGCCGGCGAGGCGTTCCTGCGCTTCGCGCAGGGCGCCGACGAAGCGGCGCAGGGTCTCTTCTTCCTGCAGGTCGCGCAGCCCTTGCGTATTGGGCGACGAGATGTTCACCGTGACGTAGCTGGCGAGCGGATAGGCACGCTCGAGGCACAGCAGATAGTCGTCGATGGCGCGCTCGTTCGGCGTGTCCCTGTTCTTGCCGATGTTGATGCCAAGCACGCCGCGGAACGCGGCCTTCTCCACGTTGCGTACCAGCGCGTCGATGCCGCCGTTGTTGAAGCCCAGGCGGTTGATCACCGCCTCGTGCGCGGGCAGCCGGAACATGCGCGGTTTGTCGTTGCCCGCCTGCGGGCGTGGCGTGACGGTGCCGATTTCCACGAAGCCGAAACCGAGCGCCGCAAGGCCGTCGAGGTGCTCGCCGTTCTTGTCCAGGCCGGCGGCAAGACCGACGGGGTTCGGGAAGTCGATGCCGAAGACACGCACCGGCAGGTCGGCAGGAGGCTTCGCGATCCATCCGGATATGCCGCTGCGCTGCGCGACGTCCGAGGCGTAAAGCGTGAGGCCGTGCGCCGTCTCGGCATCCAGCATGAAGAGCAGGGGGCGAATCAGGTCGTACATCAGGCGTCCGGGCGGCCCGCGAAGACGCGGGTGTCGTAATCGAAATCCACCGTGCCGCCTTCCTGCGTCGCATCGAAGAGCGCGCGCAGGGCGTGGAGCATCGGTTCGTGGTTGGGGTGTCCCGGCTTCGGCGCGTACGACGACGACATCAGGCGGCCGAGCAGTCCTTCGTGATCGAGTTTCTGGCTGTGCGGGATGCTGGCCATGCCGCGATAGCCCTGGCCGAACCAGCGGGCCATGGACTCGTCGTCGGTGTAGCGTTCGGCAACGCCGCGGTAATCGAGGCCGTATTCGAGCAACAGGCGCTCGTAGCCTTCGAGGAACGGCGTGCCGACCAGCCGGCGCGAGTTCCAGAACACGGCGACGAGGCCCTGCGGCGAGAGGATGCGCGCGAACTCGGCGCGCACCTTTTCCTTGTCGAACCAGTGGAACGCCTGCGCGGCGACGACGAGGTCCACCGAACCACCGGCCAGGCCGGTGGCTTCCGCGCTGCCGTCGACGGCGTCGAAGCGTCCTTCGCTTCCGAGCCAGCGTTCCGCCGCGGCGCGCATCGCCGCGTTCGGCTCGACGGCGGTGACGCGGTGACCGGCGTCCAGGAACAGCTTGCTGGAAATGCCGGTACCGGCGCCGATATCGGCCACGGTCCAGTCCGCGTGGACGCCAAGGCCATGCAGCCAGCCGACCAGCGCCTGCGGATAGTCCGGGCGGTAGCGGACATAGTCCTCGACACGGTCGGAGAAACGTTCCGTTGAGCGCAGGTCGGTCATGGCGTCACCCGGTGATCAGAACTCGAACTTGATGCCCTGGGCCAGCGGCAGCGCGTCGGAGTAGTTGATGGTGTTGGTCTGGCGGCGCATGTAGACCTTCCACGCGTCCGAGCCCGACTCGCGTCCGCCACCGGTTTCCTTCTCGCCACCGAAGGCGCCGCCGATCTCCGCACCCGAGGTGCCGATGTTCACGTTGGCGATGCCGCAGTCGGAGCCGGCCGCGGAGAGGTACTGCTCGGCCGCCTTGAGGTCCTGCGTGAAGATGGCGGAGGACAGGCCCTGCGGTACCGCGTTCTGCTGGGCGATGGCGTCGTCCAGCGAGTCGAACGGCATCACGTAGAGGATCGGCGCGAAGGTTTCGGTCTGCACGACCTCGTCGGTGTTGCCCAGGCCGGTGACGATGGTCGGGAGCACGAAGTTGCCCTTGCGGTCGGTGAGCGCCTTGCCACCGGTGCGCACGGTGCCGCCCGAGGCCTTGGCCTTCTCGACGGCGGCGAGGAACGCCTGCACGGCTTCCGGGCTGTTCAGCGGACCCATGAGCGTGGTGGCGAGCGTCGGATCGCCGATCTTCTGTTCCACCTGGCCATAGGCCTTCACGAGCGTATCCACCACGGCATCGTGGATGGACGAATGCACCAGCAGGCGGCGCGTGGTCGTGCAGCGCTGGCCGGCGGTGCCGACGGCGCCGAAGACGATCGCGGGAATGGCCAGCTTCAGGTCGGCCGACTTGTCGAGGATGATGGCGTTGTTGCCGCCCAGCTCGAGGAGGCTGCGGCCCATGCGCTTCGCCACGCGCTCGCCGACCATGCGGCCGACCTTGGTGGAGCCGGTGAAGCTGATGAGCGGAATGCGCTTGTCGTCCACGAAAGCCTGGGCGAGATCGCTGCCGGCATCGTTGAAGAGGAAGAAAATATCCGGGAAGCCGCCTTCCTTCAGCGCCTCGTTGCAGATCTTCATCGTGGCGATGGCGGACAGCGGCGTCTTCGGCGAGGGCTTCCAGATGCAGATGTCGCCGCAGATGGCGGCGAGGAAGGCGTTCCAGGCCCACACCGCCACCGGGAAGTTGAAGGCGCTGACGATGCCGACGAGGCCCACCGGGTGCCACTGCTCGTACATGCGATGGCCCGGACGCTCCGAATGCATGGTGTTGCCGTAGAGCATGCGGCTCTGGCCCACCGCGAAATCGGCGATGTCGATCATCTCCTGCACTTCGCCGTCGCCCTCCGGCTTGATCTTGCCCATTTCGAGGGCGACCAGCGAACCCAGGGCGTCCTTGTGCCTGCGCAGGGCGTCGCCGCACAGGCGCACGGCTTCGCCGCGGCGCGGGGCGGGGATGGTGCGCCAGATCGCGAAGGCTTCCTGTGCGCGCTGGACGATCGTCTCGTAATCGGCCGCGCTGGATGCCTGCACCGTCGCGATGACCTCGCCGGTCGCCGGGTTCACCGGCATGAGCGTGCCGGCGTCGCTGGTGCCGGCCCACTGGCCGCGGCCGAGGTAGGTACCCGACTCGGTGGCGTTGAGGCCGAGCGCGGCAAGGATCTTGGCGGACATGGAGACTGCTCCTGGTAAAACGCCGATTCTAGCAAACACCCCCTTCACGGCCCGTTGTGCGGCGCGGGACGGATGTCGCGGGGGCGTCTGCATCGTTCACACTTGCGACGACCTCTCAATGACGCGCGCAAGTCTATGCTCCGCTTGAACTTATCGAGAGAGCGAGCCGACCTTATGACCCGCGTCTACGAGATTCCCTATCAGCCCGACGATGGGGCTTCCTGGACGGTTCGCGTCGATGGGCTCCCCATCGGACGGTTTTCCTCCCGCTTCGAGGCCCTGCGTGCGATGGTCAACCGTGCCTCGGCGGAAGGCGGCGATGTGCGCATCGACGTGGAAGGCGCCGACGGCATCTGGAGGCCTTTCGGCAGCGACGCCAAGCGGCCGGTCGCGGTACCCCCACTTCCGCAGCGGTTCTCGGTCGTCAGGTGAACGCCGGGGATAGAATCGTGCGATCCCACCACCCCGGACGGATCGCATGCTTCCCGACATCGACATCGACATCACGACTTCCCGCGCGTCCTGCCACTGCGGCGCGGTGCGTTTTTCCGTGACGCTCACCGATGGGCTCCGCACCGCCCGGCGCTGCAACTGCTCCTACTGCCGCATGCGCGGTGCGGTCGCCGTGTCCGCCCAGCTGGACGGTATCGTGGTGGAGCAGGGCGAAGACATGCTGAGCGTCTACCAGTTCAACACCGGCAGCGCAAAGCATTATTTCTGTTCGAAGTGCGGCATTTATACCTTCCACCAGCGCCGCTCGAATCCGGGTCAGTACGGTGTCAACGTCGCCTGCCTGGAAGGCATCAGCCCGTTCGATTTCGCCGAGGTGCCGGTGCTGGATGGGGTGAACCATCCGGCGGACGGCGTGCCCTCGGCAGGGCCTGCCGGGTTCCTTCGGTACGTTCCCGCGTAGCTGCGCGCCGCAACGGAAATCGTTCGTTGCGAAGTGGTTTTCAGGCACCCCGTGGCGTCGCCGTCGGGTTCCTACGGCGGAGGCCGTTACGGTATCCTTGCCCGGATTGGCCCCGTAGCTCAGCTGGATAGAGCGTCCCCCTCCTAAGGGGAAGGTCGCCCGTTCGAATCGGGCCGGGGTCACCATTTCAAGCCGTTTCCGGCTGGCGTGAATTCCATATTCCGCCACAAATCGCCGCCGTTTGAGCACAGTAAGCACACCCTCAGAAGGTGAGCTTGGCGACCGCGGCGTCGGCGCCACCGGGCGCCAGATGGGCATATTTCTCAGTGATCTTGTAGTCGCTGTGCCCGGCCAAGATCTGGATGCGGCGTAGCGGTACGCCGGCCATGGCCAGGTGGGCGCAGAAGGTATGGCGGAGCCGGTGGAGCGACCCTCCGATCCCGGCGAGCTTCGCGTCGGCCGCAAACCAGTCCGAGAGGGTATCAGGGTGCACACCCACGGGCGGGTCTGGCAGCAGATCGAGTGCTGCTCGAGCCTTTTCATTCAGGGGAACCTCCCGCCACCGGGCCGATTTCGTGCGGCCGTCGCCGTCCTCGTCCGGATCGGACTCGACACGGAGCACGCCGGCGAAGACATCGGCCTTGCGCATCTTGCACATCTCGCCGCGCCGCAGCCCGGTGTGGGCCATGAATGCCCATAGCGCCGCGCGCGCCGGCCTCGCCGCATACAGGGCGGCCATGTCCTCGGCTCCGTAGAAGCGCACAGCTACGCTTCGAACGCCGCGTGGCGCCTTCACCTTCTCCAGCGGGTTCGCGTCGATCTCTTCCCACTCGACGCCGCGGCGGAATGCCGCCTTCAGTCTCCGCATTTCCTTTCCCACCGTCTCCGCCGCTGCGCGATCGATCTTGAGGCGGTCCCGCTTGTAGCCCTCCATCTCCGTCGGCCGAAGGGTGTCGATCGGCCTGGCCCCGAATCGCTCGATAAAGCGCTTCACCTCGCTCTTGGCCTTGCCGGCGGTGGTGGGGTGCTCGCTCTCGTACCAGTCCAAATACCACTCCAGGTACGCACGAACAGTCGGGAGGCGAGCGAGAATACGGACACCATGCGTCAGCTCGGCTTCTTTCGCGGCACGAATTCTCTCCGCCTCTCGGGCGTCAACCGCCCCGAGAGAGAGCCGGACCTGACGCCCGTTTTCCCGCCAGTTGAGGTAGGCACGGTCGCCGCGCCAGTAGATCGTCGCCAAGGTTCAGCCCCGTGAATCGCTGCGTAGAGTTCCGCTCGTTCGTACAACTGCTTGCCCATGAATCGCCGCGGCGTGAGGCCGTAGGCGAGGGCGTGCTCTCGGAACTGGCTCACTGACACGCCGCAGTAGTGGGCGCTCTCCTCGACGGTCAGCCAGTCTTTCCCGGCGAGGTTCAGGTCTTCAGCCGCCCCCATAGGGCACCTCCGTCTCGATTCGTCGAAACTCCACCACCCACACCCATGGGTTGTCGGCCCAGCGGGTGCCGTCCTTCGCAAGGTCATCCCACAGCATCCGAAAGCCGTTGACGTACCGCGCTGAAGCGCGCACGACGTCATCCTCACAGAGGAAGCCGGGGGCCACGCCTTCCGCCTGCGCCTCGTCCTCGGTGATGTCCTGCAACCGCTCCACGCGCACGGCGGTCACCTCAAGGGTGATCCGGCTGGCCCAGCGGGGCATGTGGATGGGCGAACGCCAGTGAGGCCCCATGTCGTGATCGCGGCACTGCGCGCAGGCCGGGCGCTCGCACGTCAGGTCCGGCGCCGGGTCCGTGGCGCGGTAGTGTGGTTGGGTCCACAGGGGGTGGACACCGTCGACGTCGTCGTCGGGTCGGTGGAGGATAGGCCGGCCATCGGCATGCGGCGGCTCTGCACCGTCGACGGCGTGCTCGAGCGCGTGTCCCTCCTTCACCCACAGCCGGTCGCCGACCTGGCCGTACGGGCAGAGGCCGTTACCCGGGTCCGCGACGTACGCGGGCGTGAACATACCTTCGGCGAGCCAGTCGAGGGCCATGCCTTTGGCCACCCGCCGCGTCACGGTCTTGCGGCCTTCGAGGATGGCGCGCACCATCGGCGCATTGAAAAGGATGGGGAGTTCACGCATGGTTGATTACCGGGACGTCAGGGTCTTCGTTCGTGATGGGCGCCACAGCGGGACGGCATACACCGTCACCGTCTGGGCTAGCGGCAGCGGCCGCTACAGCCTCGAAGAGGTCGCCGTTGAGGGATTGCCCGTCGCCAAGATTGCAGAGGGTGCTCGGTACGCTAGCCTCGACGAGGCTTTCGACGCCGGGCACGCGCGATCGCGCGAAATCATCGAAGGGTAGGCTCCGGCGGCACTTCGCGCAGAGCGGAGACATGATGTTGTTCGTCACGCGCCCGCAGGCTACGCAGCAAATCGAAGGCCCGTTCACGACTGCACCGCCTTGGCCTTCTCGCCGGCGGCGTGCGCATTCGCGAGCACAACGAAGTCGGCGATCTCGTCGGGAAGCTCCAGGCCGTTCCCCACCTCGGGGCTGATCTGCTCTCCATCGGGATCGTATAGCGTGGGCACTGCTGCGCCGCGCTCCAGAGCAAGTTCGATGATGTAGCCGTCAGGGAGATCGCGGCAGGCCGCCTCTACCGCCTCGCCGATACGGTGAAAGAAGGTTGCACTCACGACCGCACCTCCCCATCCCCCGCCGTGCGGGTGTCCGTCGGAAGGAAACGGATCATCCACGTTGGGTGGTATAACCCCGGCTTGGCATCGCCGTCCATCAGGATCTTCAGGTACTGCTGTCTCGCGCCGACGATCGTCCCGTGCCGCGGAGAGCCAATGGCGCCGTCGTACGCCACACGCGCACCACGGCGCGCGGGCACGATGTAGTTGCGGCGAATCCAGTCCAGGCTCACGACTGCACCTCCGGCGCGGCGGCGAGCAGAGGTCGCATGGCCGCTACAATGTCCCCGCAAGCGTCCCCATATCCACGCGCGTATTCGGTCTCTGGGCCAGCAACGTTGTGCGCGATTTCGAAGGGGATCAGGGCATCGCGGAGCTTCGATTCAATTGCATCGCGTGGGTCGGGCAACGGAAGACCATCGACAGCAGCATCGGCGTCTTCCGCGGTCACGTAGTCCCCGCTACGGGGGCCGGAAGGAAGCGCGATGCAGGCAACGCCGGGAACCCCCATCTGCGAATTGCACAGTTTCCGATACCTGGTCGCGTCGCGAGCCAGATCCTCCGGCACCACCGCCCCGGCGCTGGGCGAGGCGAGGGCGGCGTTGCACGCGTCGGCGATAAATTTCGCCCGCGCTTGATCGACGCCGTTCGTTGCGTGGTGGCACAAGGGCAATGCAGCGCCGTCAGGCATGACCAGATAGCACGGCTTATGCTCGTCCGGGTCGTCCAGTACGGTGAAGGAATTTCCAGCAGGCCAATCGCAACTCGCCACCCCCTGCCCATCCTTGCGGACCTGGCATTGGGCGGTGAGGGCGGCATCGTAATCCTCCCAGCGAATGACTACGGTAGCGCCTACAGCAGAATCAGCAGCAGGAGCGGAAGTCGGCCGTAGCTCTTCGTAATTCCACGAGACGGTGTAAGCCGGCAACACCTTCAAGTCTTTCACGCAAATCTCGCTTTCCTCCGTCACCTCGGCAGGAGTGGCGACAGCCGGGCGAGGGGCGGTGTAGACGGGTAGTGTGTGACTTTCATTCGGGGCGCTCGCAATGTACGACCATCGCCAGTCATTGCGGTTTCCGCCTTTCAGGTGCGCAACATCCTGTTCGCGGATGTATCCGACCACCACCCCATCGCCCACCACCTGCTCGGGCTTCCGTTCCTCGATGCCTTGGCAGCGGAGGCAGACGCCGCTCTCGGGGTCGTAGGTGTTCGGCTCGTCGCACACGACGCATTTCGCCTGCTCGGGCTTCGGCTGGTCAGCAGGCAAAGCTTGCGTAATGTAGTCGGCCATATCGTCATAATTCACCGGGCTATCGGGCCAATGCCGTTCCAAGTAGCCGCCCAACGCCTTTAGGATGTAATTACGCAAGCCCCTCGGCTGCTCGGCAGGCTGGGAGGCGAGGTGGGCGTCGATAGACTTCCACCAGTCGTCCAAGAGCAAGACGTTCATCTCGACGTAGTAGTTCGTGGATTCCGTATCGCGCGGCTTCTGAGTGGCGAACGCCTGTATCTGGTCGCGAAGCTGCTTCAGCGTCATCGTCTCTTTCGTGCTCATCAGCCCATGCTCCCCGCAAGCCAGCCCGGCTCGTCGCCGTGCTCGGCGAGAAACTGCCGCACGCTCGTCATCTCGCCGGTGGGATTCTCGTCCTCGTCGAAATCGGGAATCGGCTCGTCCAGTTGGGCATCGGTGAGTTCGGCCGGATAAGGCGCTTCCGGCGCCTCACCCGTCCAATCCTCGTACAACTCAGCGGCCTGCTCGGCGCTGACCGCGGCGAAAAGCTCGGTTTCGTCGCACTGGAAAGCTTTCAGTTCGGTGCTCATGCCTTTTCGGCCTCCTGCTGCTTCGCCTGCTCGATGGCATCGGCGATCTTGTTGACGAGGGTTTCTGCGGCTGCGATCGACATCACCTGGTGGTAGCCGCCCACGAAGACGTGGACGCTGCCGGCGATGGCGCAGGCCTCGGGGCGGTCGGTGCTGGGTTTCATGCGAAGGCCGCCTGTTGCTTGGCGTAGATGACAGCCCACTTCCAAGCACCATTGAAGGTCCAGGACTGGACGAAGATGCTGTCACCCCGCGAAACCTCGTAGCGAGTGAAGCCGTTCTCGTCGCGGATAGGCTTGATGCGTGGCTTGTGCGCGTTGCTGGGCTTGGGGCGGATGGGCAGGTCCATGGTCAGGCCTCCGTGTTTTCGGTGGCGCCGATGGCGTCGAGTTCCGCGTGCACGGTGCGCGCAGACTCCGCGAGCTGCGCGAGGTTGTCGGCAATCTTCGTGAGGCCGTTCCAGCCTTCGGCTGAGGACCGAAGGCGCATCAGGGCGGCGACCGCCCTGCCGATTTCTTCGGCTTGGTAGCTCTGGATTCGGATACCTGATGCCTTTTCGAATTCCTCGATTGCGGCAACAGCCACGGCACGGTCTTCAGTCCGGCGTTTGATCTCCTGCTCGGCCCGTTCGTTTGCGCGCTTCCTCGCTTCCTCGGTGGCCTCGGCCACGCGAGTTGAGATCAGCGCCTCACTGGCCTGCCCGGCACGCCGGAGAAGAGCCGCAAGGAACGGGCGGTCCAACGGCTCAGGCGTCAGGACGGGGGCTTTCACCTTCGTCACCAGGCGCGACCCTGACAACTCCATGTGGCCCCACGTTTCGGGCAGCTCGCCATCGAGCAACACACCAGGAGCCGTCACGAGCACCCACTTGTCGCAGTATTTCTGGATCGCCGATGACTTCGTGGGCGACTTCTTCTCGCGCAGCCAGTCGGATCGAGAGGCCTTCAGTTCGAAGCCCGTCACGATGAGCCCGCGGCTCGGCCAGCACGCCATGGAGACGGCATCGGCCCAGCGCGAATGACGTCCGCCGGTGGCGTCTCCGACCTCGAAGAACGTGGCGTACTCAGGAATCGGGAACGCCTTGAGCAGCGCGGCCTCGAGTTGTGCGGTGATATCTGCGGCTCCCATGGTCACTCCGAAATACCGTCTTCAACGAGACGGGCGTTGTAGGCATCGCGGATGCGCCGGCGCTGCTGCTCCGCGTCGAGGTCGAGGTCGTCCACCGCGGCAAGGGCGGACTGGAAGGCTTCGCGCGCTTCGCTGGTGGAGCAGTCGCGGGCCACGCCCAGGACGTCGCTCCAGTGCTGGCGTGCGGGCGTCACGGCTTGACGGAGCGCGTCGATCGATGCCTTCTGCTCCGGCGTGGTCGCGCTCAACATGATCGTCATGGGCGCTGCCTGCTTCACGGCGGTGGCCGTGTTGCCCGGTGCCTCGGCAAGGCCGATGAGCCACCAGCACGTTGACCCGCCGCTGGTGTCGTGTCGCAGCACCTTGCCGGCCTCCATCAGCTTCTGCATGCGCCGGCGCGTCTGGGGAATCGAGATCCCGGCCTCGCGGGCGATGTCGCGCAGGTGCGGCCCAATGAGGACGGCCGTCTTATCCCCGTGGCGCAAGGGGTCGATGATCGCCCAGGCGTTGATTGCCCTCATGCACGCGCGGGCCACGGCCTTCTCGAACTCTTCGGGGGTGATGGTGGTGGTCTTCATGCCGCCACCGCCATGTAGTCCGGATAGCAGTCCATCAGGGCACCGATGACTTCGGCCGCGACTTGCGGGACGATGGCATTGCCGTCGGCGCGCAGGCGTCCCACTCGGGCGGGAACCCCATGAGCCAGGAGACGAATGCTGGGTTCAACGCGCCGGGCTTTTCCGTCGTGGCCGACGATCCAGGAGGCGTCGCTCCAAAAACTGCCATCGCGGCCAAGTCCGGGCCGTGGCTGCGCATGGCCTCCTTGATAGCTCCCGCAGTGGATCGCACGCCCTTGTCCGCCAGCGATGCGGTCGGAGTCGGCCACGTGGCCAGAACGTGCGCCCGTATCGCTACGAGCCCTGCGCTGTTCCCCGCCTCGTTGTTCCCATCCCTCGCTGGCGCAAGGCTCGTTGGCGTGGGCCAGAGGGCCGTCGCCAGCACGCAATGATCCAGCCGGTCGTTCGCACGCGATGCTCCCGACTTTCGGGTGAGCGCCGCCGGACTCGATCCTTTGGCCGTACATGTCGGCGGCGTGGGCCACATACCACAGGCGATCCCTCCGGTGGGGCGCATCGACGGCACAAGCCGGGACAACGACCGCCCCCCGGCGTAGTCGATGCTTTCCAGGTCAGCAAACACTCCGTCGAGCCAGTCCTTGCCAACCGCCGCCGCAACCTGCTCTCCCACGAAGTCATGGGGCCGGCAGGCACGGATGAGTCGAAAAAGGTGGGGCCACAGGTGCCGATCGTCAGCCTGCGCTTTGCCTTTGCCTGCGACCGAGAACGGCTGGCACGGCGGGGAGCCTGTCCAGAGTTGGCGGTCGTCGGGCCACCCAGCAAGTCGAGCTGCGAGAGCCCATCCGCCGATGCCGGCGAAGAAATGGCACTGGGTGAATCCGGCGAGGTCTTCGGGTCGAACATCCGCAATGCTCCTGGTATCGACGACGCCGTGTGGGATATGCCCGGCGTCGATGAGGTTGCGCAGCCACTGGGCGGCGTATGGCTCGATTTCGTTGTAGTAGGCCGTCACGCCGCATCCTTCGAGGAATTCGTGGGCAAGTCCGGATTGCTTCCCCATGCGGGGCGCAGTTCGGGGTGCACGCTGTGCGGGCAGATGGCGGAGCGATGGGCATGCCGACCCATCCGGCCGTTGTCCCAGTACTCGCGGTGCCTCGTGATCTGGTTGTCGAACCAGCCGGAGAACATGTCGGGGGTGCGCGGCATGGCAGATCAGTCCTCGGCCACCACCGCGACGATCTCGCCTTCGTCGTTCAGTCCGTACCAGGTATCGGCCTCGATGCCGTTCTCGCCGACATAGCCGACAGCCACGCGGTAACGCGACTCGGCTTCAACCCAGCGCGACAGCACGATCGCGCCGTTCTTTCCCGCCTTAGCCCGCCCGCCATGCCCCAGGGTGGCAGCTACCGCGCCGTCGCCCGTGCTCGCCGCGTGGGCGCCGTCGCCCGTGCTCGCCGCGTGGGCGCCGTCGCCCGTGCTCGCCGCGTGGGCGTAGTTGCCCGTGCTCGCCGCGTGGGCGTAGTTGCCCGTGCTCGCCGCGTGGGCGTAGTTGCCCGTGCTCGCCGCGTGGGCGTAGTTGCCCGTGCTCGCCGCGTGGGCGCGGTAGCCCGTCGTCACGGCTCCATTGTTCTTTGCGGCAGCGAGGATCCACTCCACGCCGCGCTTAATGAACTCCGGCAGGCGAAGCTCCAGCCGAATCGCGATGTTCGCCGATGCGATCTTCGTGTCCTCGTTCTCCGCCTTATCGATCGCGCCGGAGGCCTGGACCGCGGCGAACTTGCTCGTGGCTGGGCCGTAGTAGCCCCACACGTCCAGCGGGTTCTCGCAGGAATGGAACCCGCCCGACGCGCACCGCACGACCGTGCTGGCATGGGTGTAGTAGGTCTGGCCCACCTCGTACTGGAACCCGCGGCACTGCCAGTTCGAGTCGAAGCCCTTGAAGGCGTCGATCACCACTGCGGCCGGCTTATCCGTGCTGGCCTTCGCGGCCTTGCTCGACGCCTTCTTTGCCATGACGAAATCCTTGCCGGACAAGCCGGCTTTGCTGGTGAGATGGACAAGGAAGCCGCCTCTCGGGCGAGGCCTGACGGGGGGAGAGGGGAAGTCCCCGCGCCGAAAGGCGGCTTGCTTGTGCCCCGTGCTCCTCCACGGGGCGGGGAGGTCAGAAACGGACGGTGGCGCCCTTCAGCCAGCCGGAGCAGACAACGCCGGTGACGTGCTGGCCGGTGGGACTGGTGGCCTCGAACTTGGTCGCGAAGTCGTCGCTGTCGGAGCAGCCGAAGAAGGCGTGTCCGTGTGTCTGGATGTCGGTGAAGCCCTGGGCTTCGAGGGCCTTCCTTGCGTCGCTGCTGCTGGAGCAGGCGGACAGTGCGGCGAGGACGAGGAACACGGCGAGCAACTGCTTCATAGGAAATTCCTTGCCGGCCGAGCCGGCGCGTGTGTGGACGGTTAGGAAGCAAGCGGGGCGGTAAGCACCCAGGCAAGCCAGAGGAGGAACCCTGCGGCGCCGGTGACCGCACAAGCGCACGTAGTCAGCGCCCCAAAGTCGGCAAGACGTGCGTTCACAGCGGGCATCCGTGCGATGCCATGGCGCACGCCGTGACGATCAGCGAAGGCGAAGACACGGCCGCCAGCGCGACCCACACGCTGCATGGGCGAGACATCCACCAGGCGATCAGGCGGCGCATCACCAGTTCCCCACGGGAGCGAACAGGGCGAAGAGCGCGAGGCCGACGATCAGCAGCACGGTGATGCCGCGAGGGCTCTCGACGATGCGCTGCAGGTTCGGTGTGGACGACTGGGCGTGCTGGTGCGCTTCGGCTGCCCGCAGATCCCGGTCACCTTCGGACTTGAGCGTGGCGTAGCGCAGGGCCTGCCGCTGGCGGACGGTGAGGGCGCTCATGCGGCACCCCCGACGCGGGCGAGGGCGGTCCTGAGGGCTTCGTCAGCTTCGGCACGCGCTTCGCGTTCCGATCCATGGCCGACGTTCGACCATGCCGCACCACTTGGATGCTGGACGTACCAGCTGCGGTTGACGTAATCGACGCGGAGACTGGCCGCCTCGATCAGATCGGCCACGGCGGCGAGCGCCGACTCCGCGTCCTCGATGTCGAGCCGGTAATCTTCCGACGACCGCGCCTCGCGGTTCAGGCGTTTGTACGTCGCGACGGCGTACGCCATAACGGCCAGCACATCCACCCTCTGCGTCTCGGTGTTCATGCCGCGGCCTGCTGGGCGAGGCCCTGGTAGTGCGTGACGGTCTGCTCGCGCGCCGCATCGATCAGGGCGTTATGGGCCCTGCACAGCGTGCGGTAGGCGTCCTTCGTATGGAGCGCGGCTTCGCCGGGAGCCGAGAGATCCGACTCGATGTCTGCGATCAGGTTGTTGACGATGTTGACCAGTTCGCCCGCCCGGTCGGCGAGCGTCTGGCAGTTCGGCTTGCGCTGGTTGGTGCCCATGGTCCTCTCCCGTGCCGGTTGTTCGGCATGGGAGAGAGTCTAGTTCTCTGAACTATCACCAGTCAAGAGAAATGAACTTATTCAGTACAGAGCACTGAACGCTGTTCAGGATTGGTTTAGCTATGGCACGTCTCAGCCTGAATGCTGGCGCGCAATCGCTCGTGGAGCACGCCAATCAGCCGACGACTTTCCTGCTCTTGCATGCCGCCGGTTACCCAGGGAACGAAGGAAGCGCGGAGCGTGTAGGTGCCATTGCCGTCGGGCTGGCGCGTCACTCGGCCCTCGAACCGGCCAGCGTCTGATGGGGGATACGTCTCGAGCAGGGAAGGGGTCGCGAGGCGAATGCGCATCCCACTCAACTCCTCAACCGAGCTTGTCGCTATCGCCCAGGCGGCTTCGCATTCTGTGGCGCAACCGCATTTTGGTAGCGCTGGCGTTGTCACCGGCGGACCCATTTTGAACTTGGGGACGACAAGCCTGGGAGCGTCGATCGCGACTTGCCCGCTCATGGCGGCGAAGGATACTGCTATTACGGCCTTAAACATCGACACGATCATTCTTCCCGGCAGCGCTCGCCGGTGACCTCGACCACCTGAGCGTCATACTGGCCAACCGTACCGGTGCTGCGGGTTTTGTAGCCTCGAACGCAGTGGGCCTGATCCGGCTGGGTCAGGGTGGAGACCTTCAGGTCGGGCCGAGCCCGGATAGGGCCGCATCCCGAGAGGGCAGCCATTGCGGCCGCCACGAAAATCCATGTGTAACGCATTCCATTCCCCTGTTGTTGAGCGCCCCCATGATACGAAAAAGCCCGCCGGAGCGGGCTCTTCTACTTCATTCGCCGAATTTTATCGACGCAAGGAAGGCATCCCAACTACGCTGAAATCCCTCAGCGCTATCGGGGGGTGACACGCCCATAAGAATGTGCTTTGCGGCCTCAACCATCATGTTGGTCGGCATAGTCAACACTAGGTTTGGCGTCACCTTGGTTCCGGTTGGGCCTTGATAAGCGAAGGTGGCCTTACTGATGAATGGCCCTATGCCCAAGTGCACCAAGGAGTCGGTATATACAGCCGCGGCAGCATCGACATCCGCGGCAGTGACCTCAGGAGGCTTTGGCGCATTCTTTATGGAAGGCGATCCCTCGGCTGGTCTCTTCTTCATGCTCATGTTTCATCCATCCCGATTTCTTCATCGTAGCCAGCAGCGTAGAGTTGGTGCTCTGACAGGGACTCACTCTCTCGCGCCAACGTGGAAAAGCTCGCAAGCTTCACGATAAGTGCAACGTCGAAAGCCGCAGCGACCTTCATAAGCATCCGTAGAGAATGGGACCCGTAATCCGGATCTTCCAGTCTACATATTGCGTTCTGCCGTGTGCCGACACGATCAGCCAGCTCCTTCTGGCTCCATCCTCGCCGCTTCCTGTTCACCTGTATTTGGAACGCAACACCCTGTTCGACGGCTGCCTCGGCGTAGCATGCTCTGTACTCGCGATCTCTCCACTCTTCCTTTGACTTAAGCAGCTCCGCGGCGCTAGGCGCTGGCTTCGTCGTTCTGGAGGATATGTGACTGTTGAATCTCGAGTTGACCCATTGGGTACGGGTCGCAACCGCCTCTCTAGATAAGTCGTTTTTTTGGCTTGAAACACTGGGTTGCATAGCGATCGAAGTCGTCACGAATCCGATCACGATGCTCTCCGGCACGACTTTTTGCGTCACTGGGATGGTAGACATTGTCCTTCTCAAATGCTGTGTTCGTCATGACGAACGCGCTCGTTGCTACCTGAGCGAACCCGAAGACACGCCACTGCTTTCTCGCCTCATCTTGAAAATGTATCACATAAATGTGATCGCCGATTGAACACGCGACCGGCCGCTGCCAGTAGTGGAAAGGGAGTTGACGGAGCTGATCTCGTTTCCGGTCGAAGTTCGCACGGGCCTTAACACTAAGATCGCCCTTAACCCATTGATCTATAACGTCTATGTTTCTGTGATCGAGGCGACAATGCCACCGCCACGGTGGCTCCGGACCGTTCTCGTCGGGATGTGAATCGACGACCTCAGGCGACTCGGCCGCCGTGGCTTTCCCTTTCCTCGATTTCGACACCCCGTTTCCCCCTGTAAAGATTCGTCTCAGTCTTCCCAGCTGCCGATCCACCGGACCCGACCGTGGATGGCGAACTGCCTTGTTTCGTCGACCGCGACGGGCTTACGCCACTTCGGGTCGTCCTTGTTGTCGCTGGCGATGAACCACCGCCCGCCGAGATCCACCAGGCGCTTGGCCATGAGCACGCCTTCGTAGCTGATCACATAGATCTTTTCGTCCCGGGGCTCGATATCTGAAGTATCGAAGAGGATGGCGTCCCCGTTCTTGATGGTGGGGGACATGGAATCGCCCTTGCCATAGAGGACAGCCAGCCGATCGGCGCGCAGATGCTTCCGGCGAAGGCTTTCGGCCCGGAACTTCAGCTTGTGGGTCTCGGCATAGTCGTCGACCACGGCGCCTTCGCCCAGGGCGGCGGCCTGGCGCACCCCGACGATGTCGGACCAGCCCTCCTCGGCCACGGCGTCGACGTCCTCGGGGGATCCCTTGCCCCATACCAGCCAATCGCGGCTGACGTTGAGGTAGCCGGCTACCTTGTTCACGGTCTCGGCGCGCACCTTCTCCGGCTTCGTAAGGTCGTTGAGGATGTTGTAAACGGCGCCTTTCGACAGGCGGCAGGCCGCGATCACGTCGGGCGCGGTGCGCTGGCGTAGTTCCAGTGCTTCTTGAAGTCGGGTCCCCATGCTCATAAGCGGAACGATAGGGACGAAGCGGTTCAGAGCGCTTGACTCGACAAAGTTCATAGCTCTAGACTCGCGCCTCATGGAACTGACCAAAGCCGCTGTCCGATCCGCCCTTGGGTTCACCAAGGACATCCAGCTTGCCGCCTGGTTTGGCGTGGGCAAGGCCGCCGTCTCGAACTGGGCCGAGGACGAACCGCTGCCCGAGGGTAGGCAGTGGCAGGCGCGGGCACAGAGGCCGGACCTGTTTCCGTCGGATGAACCAGGGCGACACCGACCCTCGGCCGCCTCGGCAGGGGCGACGGCCGAAGCAGCTGAAGCTGTTCTGACGGGGAGGGCGGGCTGACGTGTTCGCCATGGCCCTGTCTCTCCTGACCTTCGCCGCACCTATCGCCTGGACGGTGCTCAAGGCGACATCCCCCAATCGAACCGCGAGGCATCCATGAGCCTGATCCTTTCCCTGGTCGCGCTCGCGATCACCGTCGCCAACTTCGCGTGGCTGGCGCGTTTGAACAGTCGATCGACGCGCATCGGCAAGCTCCACGTCAAGGTGGACGCGGCGGAATTCGGAAAGCGCGTGGCGGAAGTTTCGCGCCGTGCTATCGATGAAGGTCGGCTGGCTGCCGACCTCATCGGTGACCTGTCCAACCGGATAGCTACTGCGCAGCGGGTGGAACGCGATTCTGAAAAATCCGGCTCACCTCGTCCCGGATCTCCTCCATGCGCGAATTGACCAGTTCCAGCGCGCTTACTCGCGCCGGCGCCGGAATCTTTCGGGCCTCGGTTTCGTACAGCGTCTGCTCCAAGTCGATCAACGTGTCCATGTGCTGCCGGAACCGATCCGCATCGGGAAGGTGCCGGATGACCCCCGTCAGTAATAGCTCCAACGCGCGAAAGCGCGCGTCCTTGGTGAAGTCGGGCGTGTAGGTCAGCCCCGCAGGACTCTTTTCCATGGGTTCTCCTTCGTGTGTGGATGGTGGTGTCGCAGCTCGATTCTGCCACGAAGGGAAACCCGCCCAATTCGTTCGCCGTGATGTTCATGGCGCAAGTGTCGCAACCAGTGAGATTCACCACCATGACGAAGCGTCTTCACGAAACCCAGGTCGAGTTGGTTCGCCGGATCGCGCGCGAGGCGCAGGCCGAACGGCAGCTGGTCGTCACGGCGTTCGCCGACGCGTTCGTCATGCTGGCGCACACGATGGCCGCCGCGGCGTTCGACGAGTCGAATCTGCGGATTCCGCATCCGACCGACGGTGCGCAGTACGAGAAGGACAGGGCGCACAACCGCCAGATCGTCGATCGCTGGCTCAGCGGCAAGGTGAGCGAGTTCCCGGTGGAGTTCGTCGAGCCCTGGGTGATGGCGCTGCCGGACGCATCCCGCGAGCGTGCGCTGCTGGCGCTGTTCGATCGCTATGACCGCCTGCCGGCGAAGAAGGCGGATCCGGAAGAGGGCCTGTCGTGCTTCAGCGCGATGCTCGGCCGGGTGGCGGCCGTGACCGATGCCATGGCGCCCATCGTGGCCGACGGTCGGGTGGACGAACGTGACCAGCCGCACCTGAAGCCCGCGCTCGAGGCGGTATCGCACTTGATGGCCAGCCTCGCCGGTATCCAGGCCCAGCTTGCGGGCGCGCTGCCCGACGAGGTGCCGCCGAACGTTGTCTCGATGAGGAGCGCCGGCTAATGCAGGTCCAGTACACGCACGCCGAATGGAAGCTGTGGTTCGCCACACTCCGCGCTCTGCGGGGATTCGCCCCATGAGCCAACCGTCCCGGATGTGCTGGTGCGACGACATGGCGTGCCGGTTCACCGACCCGAGCATCCCATGCCCGTCGCCGCGACCGGCCTGGGCCGAAGAGAACGGCTACTACCGGCTGGCGCTGGACTCGACGGACAAGTGGCACGGCCGCCTGTTCACCTGCTCGCCGCTGCTGAGCCCGCCGCGATGACGCCTGGCCCGCGCCGTCCCGACCGCCTGCTCGCGCACCTGCGCGAATGCGTGGATGTCGCCGAGCGCGTGGCCACCCCTGAGCAGCACGTCGCTGCCGAAATGCACCTCGCCTCGCTGGCGCCATCGCCGCAAGGCTCGTTGTTCAACCCGCAGCACGCTAACTCGGGAGTAGCTGCCCGAGGACAGCCGGATCCGGCCGGTTGCGTGTCTGCACTTACCCGGAAACCGGAGTAGGCATGCGCGACTACGCGAAAGTGGGACCCAAGTTCTGGATCGGCGACACCGGCAAGGCACTGCGCAAGGCGGGTCCTGATGTGCTGGTGGTGGCGATGTACCTGATGACGTGCCCGTCGGCGAACATGCTGGGGCTCTATTACCTCCCCTTGCCGACCCTTGCTCACGAGACCGGAATCCCCTTTGAAGGGGCTTTAAAGGCCCTTCAAAGGTGCTGCGAAGTGGGTTTTTGCAGCTATGACGAGGACGCCGAGGTGGTCTGGGTGCACCAGATGGCGCGCTTCCAGGTGGCCGACTCGCTCAAGGCTGGTGACAACCGTTGCAAAGGCATCCAGGCCGACTACGACGCGCTGCCCGCAAACCGCTTTCTGACGCCGTTTTTCTGCCTTTACGTAGACGCTTTCCACCTCACCTCGTGCCGTGGAGAGGGGAGGGCAAACGAAGCCCCTTCGAAGCCCCTTCGAAGCCAAGAACAGGAACAGGAGCAAGAACAGGAGCAGGATAAAGAGCAGCAAGGTGCATCGTCTGGCGACGACGCACCGAACCGTTCCGATCCGATTCCATACTCGCAGATCGTCCGCGGCTACAACTCGGCCATGGTAAACCTCCCGAAGGTTCGGGAACTGACGCCCGCTCGCAAGTCCGCCATCCGCACCGCCTGGCACGGCAGCAAGGGCCGACAGTCGCTGGCGTTCTGGACCGCGTTCTGGGCTGAGTGCGCCGCAACGAAGTTCCTCAACGGCGCCGGTCCTTACACCGGTGAGCACGCGAACTGGCGCCCCGACTTCGATTACCTGATCCGCAGTAAGACCGTGACGAAGGTCTACGAGAAGGCCATGGATCGCATGGAGCGGGCGCAGCGCGGCGACGGCGAGGCGGCTGCGGCATGAGCGCGATCCTCCCCGAAATCGCTGTCTTGGGCTGCTGCATGGCCGAGCCGAAGGCCTACTGGCAGATCGCCGCCTCGCTGGCGCCAGAGGACTTCACGCACGCCGCCCGCGCCGCGCTGTTCGCCGAGATCGCCGCCCGCGCGAAGGCTGGCCAGCTATTCGACGCGGTGACCATCGGCACCGACCGGCCGGAACTCAATGACCTCGCCATGGATGCCATGCTCGCCGAGGGCTGGCGCGTCAGCAACGTTGCCGGCTACGCCGAGCGCGTCGCTGCACAGTCGCTCGTTCGTCGGCTGCGCCAGGCCGGCGCCCGCATTGCGAACCTCGACGACGAGGACCCCTACGGCCAGGCGCAGAAGATCCTCGCCGCGTGCGCGCCGCGCAACCAGGGCACAGTCCGCCACATCCGCGAGTTCGCCAAGGAAGCCGTCGCCGACCTCCAGTCGCGCTACGAGGCTACCGAGGAACTGACAGGACTTCCCACGGGCATTCCGGAATTGGACGAGGTGACTGGCGGCTTCCAGGCGCCCGACCTCGTCGTGATCGCCGCCCGACCGTCGGTAGGCAAGACGGCCATGTTGCTGCAGGTGGTCCGTTCCATCGCGACGGCGGGGAAGGCGACGGCAGTCTTCTCGCTTGAAATGAGCGGCAAGCAGCTGACCGACCGCCTGACGTCCGCCGTGGGCGTGATCGACGGCACGCTGCTGCGACGCCCGAAGGCGATGGACGAGTCTGACTGGGGCAGGTGGGCCCGAGCATGCGAAGCGATCAGCGGCATGCCCATCTACATCGACGACACCGCGGGCGTCTCGGTGGAAGCCATCTGCGCCAGGACGCGGCAGCTGAAGGCGCAACTCGACGAAACCGACACGCCGCTGGGCGCCATCGCGATCGACTACCTGCAGCTGATTAAGAAGGGCAAGGCCGAGAACACGACCACGGCGATCGGCGATATAACCGCGGCCCTGAAGAACCTGGCGAAGGAACTGAATATCGTCGTGATCCTGCTCTCGCAGCTAAACCGCGAGGCCGAGGGCAAGGAGCCGAACATGTCACACCTGCGCGACTCCGGCTCCATCGAGCAGGACGCCGACGTCATCCTGTTCCTGTGGCGGCCAAAGCCGAAGTTCTTCACGTTCATCGAGTTGATCGTCGGCAAGCAGCGTAACGGTGTGACGATCAAGCTGGCCCTGCAGGCCGACTACAAGTACATGACCTTCCACGTCACGGACAAAATCCCGGTCGGCGTGTCCAGCGACGCCGTGACGCGCGCAGACGCTGCCTGGGGCGCCGCGATGGGCGAGGACTTCTGATGGCCGCCGCCGCGCCCGTGTCGCTGAAGGCCGATGATCTGCTGGCGCGGGTGGCGCCCGACCGTGCCGATAAGCGCGCGGAGCACGACGCCGCCAAGGCGCAACGCCGCGCCGAGTACCGCAAGCGGTTCCCGCTCGTGGCCTCGATGCTGGACACGTTCCGCGAGTCCGACGCGCGCAATCCCGGTGAGTCCCTCGGCGCCCGCCCGGTCTTCGCCCGGAACGATGCTGGCGAGGCGTGGGGTGCGGAGCGGGACGTCGGCGGCATGGTCATCGACGGCGAGAAGCTGGCGCACCTTCCCGAATTCGAGGCGAGCTGGCGCCGGTTCTACGCAAAGCAACCTGACGACCGTAAGGCCTACAACGAGCGCGCCCAGCGCGGAATCAAGCCACACATGCGAGGCATCGAGGAATGAGCTGTATCCGCAACCCCCGCCGCCAGGTCAGCGCCATGCGCACCTACCTGGGCAACTTCAACCATGTCGGTGGCGAGTACCTGGTGAAGAAGGTGAAAGCCGCGGTCGGCGACCATGGCCGTATAGCCCTGTTCGCCGGCGCTAACGGCGAGGTGGCCGCGTACTCCTGGCGCCACGTCGACTACGACCGGCACTGCCGCGTCCATGGGAACGAGCTGGTGGGCATCTACCAGGCCAAGCGCGAGGGTGAGCGTCTCACCGTGGCCGACCTGCAGGAGATCGAGCAGGACCTCGTCTGCCACATCGCGGGGCTGCGCGGGAGGAAGGCCGCATGAAGCGCATCGACCTGGAAAGTGCGAAGAAGATGGCCACCGAGGCCGCGAAGACGTCTTCGTCCTGGGCATACCAGCACAACTATGCGAGCGGAATGCGGACGATATCCGTTCGAGAGCCGACCTCGCATACGCTCAATCTGACCAGCCTCCACTCATGGGATTTCGCGAAGATAGCCGGATGCAGCGGGGCGGTTGCCCTGTCCAGGCTTCGAAAGCTGGCCGCAGCAGGCTTCCTCACCGAGGAACGCCGCTACAGCACGGCTTGCTGTTTCAGGCTTTCCGATGATGCCGCAACCCAGATCGGCCGAGAGATCATCGCTGAGTTGCAGGCCGAGGGCGTCCCCTTCGAGGACGACTGGCGCGCGGGTGCAGCCTCGCAGAAGGTCCCTGCATGAAGCGCACCCCTCTCATCCGGAAGACACCCCTCCAGGCTCGCCGCGGTTTCGCAGCGACTGCGGTCATCCGCGAGGCGAAGAAGCGCTTAACGGCGGCCTTCGACGAGTCGGGCAAGGCCCTGACGGCATATCCCCGTAAGACCTTAACGGCCAAGCCGAAGCCCAAGCCGACGAAGGCGGAGCGGGAGCGCTGGGCCGCGGCTCGCGTGCGGGGGTGCGTAGCGTGCTACCTCAATGAGACGGAACGGTTCTGCTGCCGTGCCAGCTACGGCCAGAGCCTCGAGATCCACCACCTGCTCAGCGGCGGTCGCCGGCGTGGCCATCGGTTCACGGTGTGCCTCTGCGAGCATCATCACCAGGCAGCGCGCTTGATCTTCGCGGACCTTGGTTACCAGGATCACGCTGTGATGTATGGACCCAGCTTCGGGCGGGAGCCGCGCCGCTTCCGCGAGGTCTACCGGGACGACGACGCCCTGCTGGCGCTGCAGGACTGGATGATTGAGAACCTGCCCGCGCGCTTCCCGGAGGCAGCATGACGAGCGCGCGGGCGTTGCCGCTGCCCACCGAGCACGAGGAGCAGGCGACCCTGGTGGAATGGGCGGAGGTCGCCGCCGCCAAGCTACCGGAATTGCATCTCCTGTTCGCCATTCCCAACGGTGCTGCGCTGGCTTCGAAGAACACGGGATCAGGCCGCCGCAGCCGGTTCTCTCGTCAGGGCGCGAAGCTGCGCGCGGAGGGTATGAAGTCGGGCGTGCCTGACCTTTGCCTGCCTGTGGCTCGTGGCCAGTACCACGGGCTCTTCATTGAGATGAAGCGCACCAAAGGCGGCATGCTCTCGCCTGAGCAGAAGGAGTGGCTGCACCGCCTTGCCGACCAGGGTTATTGCGCCATTCGCTGCAATGGCTGGTGGGAAGCACGTACGGCAATCCTTCAGTACCTGACCAGGGAAGTCCTGATCGAAGGTGCGCCCGCATGACCATCCATTTCGCGACCCGGGCATCGTTAAGGCTTAACGCCGTGCGCTCACTGATCGATGCGTCGCACGAGGCGGGACAAGCGTACGTCGAAATGGCGAAGGCATGCGAGCGCGCGGCACGGGAGCTGAACAAGGCCGCAGGCGATTTCCGCCGTGCGGCAAGACAGCAGAAGAAGACCGGCGTTGCTGGCGCCACAAACGACACGAAGAACTGAGCAGGGGAAACACCATGCACGCAGCCGAACTGATGGCCCGCCTCAACCCGTCCACGGTCCGATACGACATCGGGCGCGGTGGTATCCCCGAACTGACGCCGCAGGACATCGCCGCGGCGATAGGCATGGTTCCCGCCGGTCTGCCGCGCGAGCTCATGTGCCGGTTGTGGTGGCCCGCTGGCGCAGCGCTCACCGCCTCGCAACTCGATCGGGCTCTGATGGACCTCCTCCTGAAGGAGTGGACCGAGCGAGAGCTGGCGATGTACAAGGCGCTCGGCGCCGTCGCAGGAGCCGTTTCACCAGGCGAGCGTGCTTCGGCGCAGCGGCAATATGCGGAAGCGCATGCCCGTCGCTGGCCGAAGTGGATCGAAAGGCTGGAGCCCGTGACGATCACGGAGACGTACAAGCACCTGCGCGAGGCGGTGCTCACGGAGATCGCCGAGCCTCGGCGCTGCTCGTGCTGTGGTGGATCCGGCGAGGTTCGCGCGCGTGCGGGTGTAGCCCCGTGCGACCGATGCCTGGGGCAGGGGACGACGAAGCAGGGTCCGACATGGCGCGCGGCGGCGCTGGGGATGAAAGAGGTGTCGTACAAGCAGACCTGGCATGAGCCGTACGAATGGCTGCTTGCCGCGGTGACCGACATGGCGAGCGGCGCCGCCGACGAACTGAGGAGGAAGCTACATCGCGACGAGAAATGAAGGTTTCGGACCTCTATTTTGCTTTGTACAATGCCTCTGCCGCTACATGCGACCACACGAAAAGCTCAGCCAACGCGCTGGGCTTTTTGCGTTTCAGCGGGGCTAGCTCAACTGGCAGAGTGCAACCCTTCCAAGGTTGGAGGTGCCGGTTCGAATCCGGCGTCCCGCTCCAGTTTCACCATGACCAGGTCCGCTACATGCACCTATCCGCCACGGCGTGAGCCGCTGCGGTGCTTCCGATGATGGCTTTCCTCCCCTGGAGCCTGCTGGCAGCAACGCCGGCCGCGGATCGCTGAGCCTGGTCACCTATTCGGCGCCGCGCTGGCACCTTGGAGGCAATGCGATGCCGAGGATCACCGCAAACGAGGCTGGTGGTCAGAACGTGCTCGCGTTCCTCGACATGTTGTCGACCGCCGAAGGAACGTTCGGCATCGGCGATGACGGATACAACGTCAACGTGGGCGGCGACCTATTCGTCGGCTACGAGAACCACCCGCGCATCGCCATCCGAACCCATTGGGGATGGAGCGACGCGGCGGGGCGGTACCAGATCATGGCAGCGATTCCGGGCCGGATCCGCACGGACACGTGGGACTGGGCGAGCCGGGCCGCTGGAGCGAAGGACTTCTCTCCGCTGAGCCAGGATCGGGTGGCGATCTACCTGATAGCGCGCGCCCGGGCAGTGGACGACATCAAGGCGGGCCACCTCGATGTGGCGATCGCCAAGTGCGCGCCGGTATGGGCGAGCCTGCCGGGCTCTCCCTACGGGCAGCACACGCAACTCATTTCTCATTTGCAGGCCGCCTTCGAGGCCGCCGGTGGCACGGTGGCCTGACGAGTGGATGACCTGATGGATATCAAGCGTAGCGACGATGGAAGTCTGCATTTCAAGCTGGGCCCGGTGGAGCGCATCGGCCTGGGCGCGAGCTTCGCGCTGCTGACATTCCTCATCGGCTACGTGTTTCACTCGTTCGACAGCCGCTTGGAGGCGCAGGACAAGACCATGCAGACGGTGGTGACCGCGCAGGCGGTGACCAATGCCCAGCTGCAGACCTTGTCACAGCAGCTCTCAGACGTGCCCGGGCTCACGCGGAAGATGGCCGAACTTGACGTCCGAACCGAGCGAAACACCCAGGACATCCACGAACTCCAGTCCGTGAGGCACCTCAAGTGAAACTTGTCGACGATGCCCGGAATTGGTGGAAGTGGCACAGCACGTACGTGTTCGCCGCGCTCGCCATCCTGCCCGAGGTATGGCTGAACTCGCCCGAGCTGCAGGCGCTCCTGCCGGTGTGGCTCGTGGCCAAGATAGCTCCCTTCATCGGTGGCCTGGGCTTCTTCCTGCGCATCCGTGCCCAGGGCCGAAAGATCGATCCGCCGCGGCCGATACTTCCGCGCGACGAGAGGTTGCCGCCCGCATGAGCAGGTTCTACGCCCCGGCCCTGGCCATCCTGCTCGTGGTGATCGCCGTGGGTAGCACCTGGTGGTACGTGGACAGCCTCCAGGCTGACGTGGCCGCCGCCCGGAGGGATCTCGCGACCGCCCAGTCAGCGACCAGCAGCTGCGCCACCGCGCTTACCCTCGCCAATGACGCCACGGCCAAGGCCGAACAGAAGGCCGCGCTCATGCAGAGCCAGGCTCAGACCCTGATCGATTCGGCCGCCAGCGATAAGGCCAAGAACAACGCCGACGGCGCTGCGTTCGCCGAGAAGGTCACCCACAGCGCCAAGGCACCGGACTGCCAGGCCGTACTGGAGGCTCAGCTATGCCCCGCGCTCTCTGGGTACTGATCGCTCTCCTGCCGCTGCTTTCCGGTTGCCCCGAGGCGGTGAAGCCCGTTCCGGTCCCGCAGGTGGTCCGCGTGCAGGTGCCGGTCTACGTGCCCGTCCCGCCCGAGTTGACCAAGGACTGCCCGATCGCCGAGGCCACCTCCCTCATGGTCGAGGAGGCTGTAAGGGTCGCCAATGCACGGAAGGTGGCACTCAAGAACTGCAATGCCGATAAGGCGGCCATCCGGGCGTTGGCTGTTCCTCCGGCCCAGTAAATGGCTGTCGAGATTTCTCTGCGTTCGAACCTCAAGCAGGTGACGAAGCAGCTTTCCGCGCTTGCGTACAAGCAGGTTGATTTCGCAGCGTCGCAGGCGATCAACGACTTGGCCCGGCAAGTGGCCGCAGCTGAAAAGGAAAACATCAAGGCGACCTTCGAGAAGCCGAAACCCTTCACAGTGAATGCGGTTGGCGTGAGGGGTGCGACGAAGCGCACACTGACGGCGACGGTTTTCATGCGGCCGGTCGCCGCGAAATACCTCGCGCCGTACGAGCAGGGTGGAGTGCATAAACTGCCAGGCCGGGCGCTGCTGAACCCGAAGAACATCCGGCTCGACCAATACGGCCAGCTGACGCGATCGACGTTGCAGCGCCTCAAGGCGCGCCGCGACGTGTTCATCGGGCCAGTGAATACGAAGCATGGTCCGGTGAACGGTGTGTGGCAGAGGACCAAGGCAGCGCGTGGACAGCCGGCAGGGCTAAAGCTGCTCATCCGCTTCGGCGATGCACTGCCGGTGAAGAAGCGGCTGGGATGGGTCTCCACCGCGAAGGGCATTCTCGAGCGGGGGTGGCACGGCGCGTTCGAGCGGGCGATGGCCCGCGCCCTCGCGACGGCCCGGTGAAGCCCTGGGGTGGGCATACCCCCCCCTATCGCGGGTCCTTCCTACGCGCTCGTGCATCGTGGGCATTGCGCGCCGCGATGAGTCACCGGCTCTAGGCCCCAAAAGTTGTCCGCAGGATTGTCCGCACCCATGGCCGAGCTGATCACCGTCCGCGAGTTCGCCAGGCGTGAACAGTGCGACGAGAAGCAAGTGCGTCGCGGGATCGAAAAAGGCTTGCTGGTCAAGGACTCGGCCGGCCTTCTCGACGCTTCTCAGGTGGGCGGCCCTTGGCGAAAAACGAACCGGCGAGGTCGCGACTCGGCAGCGGCGAAGGCTGCGGACACTTCGAAAAATGTCCGCACCGATGTCCGCACCCCTGATGTCCGCACCTCGCTGACCGTCGAGGACGGCGAAACGATCGACGAAGCGGCCATGCGCATCGCGCTGGCCACGGCGCCGTTCCCCCGGGCTGAGGCGGAGCGGATCAAAGAAAACTTCCTCGCGCTCCTCAAGAAGCTCGAGTTCGAACAGAAGGAGGGAAGCCTCGTCGAGATGGACGTGGCGGTGCGAGTGCTCTTCGATGCCTCACGCGCCGCACGGGACTCCTGGCTGAACTGGCCTTCCCGGGTCGGTCCGCTGGTGGCCGCCGACCTCGGCCTTGAGGCCGATCGCGTCACCGAGGTCCTGACAGGGTATGTCCACCAGCACATCGCCCAGCTCGGCGAGCCCTCCGCAGACTTCACTGGACAAGGCTGAGCGCCTCGCCCAGGCGTACCGGCGTGGTTACACGCCGCCGCCGCGCATCAGCGTTCCAGAATGGGCTGATACGTTTCGCCGTCTGGCGAAGGAATCGGGCAGCACGTCGGGAAACTGGCGCACGTCGACGGTCGAGGTAGGGCGCGGCCCGATGCTCGCCGTCACCGAGCCCGGGGTCCATGTCATCACGGTCGAGGTCAGCACGCAGCTGCTGAAGACGGCCCTGTTAGAGAACGTGTTCGGGTATTTCGCGCACCTGGACCCGTGCCCGATGCTTCTCCTTCAGCCGAAGGAGGACGCCGCCGAGCAGTTTTCGAAGGAGCGCATCGCCCCTCTGATCCGCGTCACCCCGGTGTTGCGGGAGACGATGGGCAGTGGGAAGGCGAGGAACATCGAGGAGACTCTCCTCTACAAGCCATTCCCGGGTGGCTTCCTGGCCATGGCGGGCGCAGGCAGCCCGGACAATCTGGCACGCCGCCCCATCCGTGTGCTGCTCGCTGACGAGGTCGACAAGTACCCGGTCACCCGCGAGGGTGACCCGATTACGCTCGCTGAGGAGCGCACCGCCAGCTTCGGCGCGAACTGGCTGTCTGTCCGCGCCTGTTCGCCGACGGTGGAAGACGAGAGCCGGATCGCGGCCAGCTACGAGGATTCGGACCAGCGCCGCGCATCGGTGCCATGCCCGCACTGCGGGCACCGGCAGTTTCTCGATTTCTTCAAGCACGTTGAGTGGGACAAGGACGGTACGACCCACAACACGAAGACCGCGCGGATCTTCTGCGAGGCCTGCGGCTGCATGTGGTCCGAGGGCGAGCGCCTTCGTGCACTGCAGTCCATTCGATGGCACCAGACGAAGCCGTTCACGTGTTGCGGCCAGCGTCATGTGCCATTGGACGAGTACGAACAGGCCTGGAAGGCCGACGAGAACAGCGCGGTCGAGCGTATCTGGCGCTGGTGGTCATCCGACCGCTTCGCGGTGTACCGGTGTATCTGCCGCGACTGCGGATTGATGCCGGTCGACAATGAGCATGCTGGCTTTCAGGCCAGCAAGCTCTACAGCCCCTGGTCGAAGGACAAGCCCTCGGACATCGCCCGAAAGTGGGTGCTGGCCAAGGACGACGAAGAGAAAAAGCAGGCGTTCTGGAATACCCAGCTGGGCCTGCCATACCGGCGCCACTCGGGTCGCGAGATCCAGATCGAGGCGCTTGCAGCCCGAGCCGAAATTTGGGCGGGAGACGTGCCCGAGAAGGGCGCCGTCGTAACCGCCGGCGTCGACGTGCAGGACTGGCGCGTCGAAATCGAGATCGTGGTGTGGGGTCGGAACGAGGAGTCCTGGTCCATCGCCTACCACGTGATCGATGGCGAGTTCAGTGACCCGAAGGTTCAGACGCAACTGGACATGTACCTCTCCCGTCTCTGGCACCGCGCCGACGGCCGTGGATTCGAGGTCATGGGTGCCTGTATCGACTCGGGCGGTCACCACACGCAGGACGTTTACAACTTCTGCAAGGCGAGGATTGGCCGGCGGATCTGGGCGATCAAGGGCGAATCCGCGCGCAGCGGCAAGCGGTCGCCGGTATGGCCCACGGCGCGCCCGTCGAGCCGAAACAAGAAGTCGTATCGGCCGGTCATCATCGGCGTGAATGCAGCGAAGGACACGATCGCGAGCCGCCTGGGTCGGACGGAGCCGGGACCGGGCTACATGCATTTCCCGACAGACCGCGACATCAACTACTACGCCCAGCTCACGGCCGAACGGTCGGTACTGGTGACGAAGGGTGGACAGCGGTACCGCGTATGGGAACCCCGTCCCGGCCGTGCTAACGAGGCGCTCGACTGCCGCGTCTACGCCTATGCCGCTCTATGCGGGCTGCTCCACATGGGGCTGAAACTCAATCGGCGCGCCGATGAAGTAGCGATGACGGCAGGTCCGCCGGTGGCACTTCCGTCCGACGTCCCGGGCGGCGAGCCGCAGGAGCCTGCCGTACCGACTCCGCCGCCAAGATCGAAAACCGGGCCATCGGTCTCCAAGCCGGCGGCCGCCACGAAGAAAAACCTATCGTCGCGTCTCGCTTGACGGGTCGCGCGGAGAACCGCATGCGCTGTGTACCCTTCAATCCCGCGTCGAGTCTCCTCTCGGGGATGCCGACGGACACCCTGCGCAAGAACTTGGCCGATGCACAGCAGGCCTACGTCGATCTGTCCACGGGTGCGAAGGGCGAGAGCTACAGCTACACGCAGGGCGACGGCGCCAAATCCGTCACCTATACCCGGGGAAACCTCGCTCAGCTCGCGGCCTTGATCCAGACGCTGCAGGCGCAGCTTGGCATCGTCACGCGTCCTCGTAACCCGATTCGGCCACTCTACCGCAGATGACTGCCCGCTCCGACAACGCGCCGGTGATCCTCGACGCTCGGGGCGAACCGATCACGCCGAACCGTGCGCGTGCCCTCGCTCCCGGGGGAAATGCGCCGTACGACGCCGCGGACAACTACGGCGCCCATGTGGCCGCCTGGCAGCCATACCTGTACTCGCCGGATGGCGAGCTCAACATGTATCGCGACCGCATCGTCGCGCGCGTGCGCGACCTGGTGCGGAACGATGGATGGGCGTCGGGTGCGGTTACCCGCATCCTCGACAACGCGATCGGCGGCCACTACAGGCCGTTGTTCCGTCCCGATTACCGCGCCCTCGCGGCGTACACGGGAAAGTCGACCTTCGACGCGCAGTGGGCGCACGAATTCGGCCGCGTCGCCGAAGCCCACTATCGCAGCTGGGCGTTCGACCCGAACCACTACTGCGACGCCCAGCGGAACCTGACGTTCCCACAGATGATGCGGCTGGCGTTCCGCCATAAGCTCGTCGACGGGGATGGTCTCGCCCAGATGGTGTGGTTGCCCGACCGCATCGGCCTCGGCCGCGCGCGGTACGCAACCGCGGTCCAGATCCTCGACCCGGATCGCCTCTCGAACCCGCAGTTGCGATTCGACAGCGCGGACTCGCGCGGAGGCGTCCAGATCGACCGTTACGGCGCGGCCCACGCGTACTGGATCCGCAAGGCGCACCAAGGCGACTGGTGGGCGGCCGCCGACAGCGTGACGTGGGAATCGATCCCGCGCGAGACCGATTGGGGCCGGCCGATCATCGTGCACGACTTCGACCACGACCGGGCAGGCCAGCACCGCGGAGGTGCCGGCATTTTCACGCCGATCCTTCAGCGGATGCGCATGCTCGCGAAAATGGACTCGACGGAGTTGGACGCGGCCGTCATCAATTCGATGTTCGGCGCCTATCTCGAGAGCCCGTTCGACCCGCAGCTCGTCGAGCAGGCCATCGGCGACAGCGTGGAGATGTCCGCCTACCAGACGGCCCGCAGTGACTTCCACGCGGACCGACGCACCATGCTCGGCGATGTGAAGGTGCCGATCCTGTTCCCGGGCGAGAAGATCAACACGGTCAAGGCCGAGCGTCCGAACTCCAACTTCGCCCAGTTCGAAAAGGTGTTCCTTCGGAATTTCTCCGCCGCGACCGGCCTCTCGTCGCAGCAGTTCAGCCAGGACTGGTCGGACACGAATTACAGCTCCGCTCGCGGTGCGCTCCTGGAAGCGTTCAAGACACTCAAGCGCCGGCAGGCGGATTTCAGCACCGGCTTCGCTCAGCCCGTCGTCGGGTGCTGGCTCGAGGAATCCATGGACGTGGATGACTACCCCATGCCGGCTGGCGCTCCGCCCTTCGCCGAATGTCGCGCGATGTACAGCCGAGCGGAATGGATGGGTCCGGCTCGCGGCTGGATCGACCCAGTCGCCGAAAAGCAGGGCTCCGTCCTCGGTATGGATGCTGGCCTGTCGACGCTCCAGTTGGAGTGCATGGAGCAGGGCCTCGACTACGAGGAGGTGCTCGAGCAGCGCGCCCGTGAGATCGAGAAGTTCGAGGAACTCGGCATCCCCGTCCCGACCTGGGCCGGTATGCAGGTTCCCGGCTACACGCCGGCGAGCCAGACCATTTCCAAGCCGGAGCCGACCTGATGCAGTTCGCCCACCTGGCGCAGCGCCTGTTCAACCGCCCGCTGGCCATTCATCGCGACAAGGCCGAGGTCATCATGGCCGCGCTCGCCGAGCGTCTCGGCGTAACGCGCATGGTGAACGTCGATGGCGCGGCGATCCGCCCCAACGCATCGTTCTACGACGAGGACGATGGGTACCAGTACCGGGATCGTGACAACGGCTACGACCTGGTCGGTAACGTCGCGGTGATTCCCGTGCACGGCACGCTCGTGCAGAAGCTTGGAACCCTGCGCCCCTGGTCGGGGATGACCGGTTACGACGGCATCCGGCAGGCCTTCATGACCGCGATGAACGACGAGGACGTGAAGGCGGTCGTGCTGGATGTCGACTCGCCAGGCGGCGAGGTCGCGGGCTGCTTCGACCTGGTCGACACGATCTACGGCGCCCGCGGCGACAAGCCGATCTATTCGATCCTGACGGAGAGTGCCTACTCCGCGGGATATGCGATCGCGAGTTCCGCCAACAAGATTTATGTGCCGCGCACGGGCGGGACCGGATCCATCGGCGTCATCTGCATGCACGTCGATTTCTCGAAAGCGCTCACGAGCGCCGGCATCGAGGTGACGTTCATCCACTACGGCGATCGAAAGGCCGACGGGCACTCCGAAATCCCGCTGTCCAAGGAAGCGTTCGACCGCTTCCAGGCGGACATCAACACCATGGGCGAGTTGTTCGTCGAAACCGTCGCCCGGAACCGGAATATCGCGGCCCGCCAGGTGCGCGATACCCAAGCCGTGACCTACCTGGGCGCCGACGGCGTCACCAAGGGACTCGCGGACGCTGTCGCGGCGCCTGATGCCGCTTTTCGGGCGCTCATTGCCGAGCTGGCCTAAACCACTGGAGACACCACACATGAGCATGCGCACCAAGCTCGCCGCCCCCTTCGCGCACCTTCTCGGCCTCGGCGCGAGCGCGGAGGAAGATGAGGACAAGACCAAGAAGGGTCGCCGCGCCGAAGACGGCGGTGACGACGACGATAAGGACAAGGATGGCAAAGCCCGCCGTGCCGAGGATGACAAGGAGAAGGACGGCGACGAAAAGGAAGGCCGCGCCGAGGGCGACGACGACAAGGAAAAGGACGACGACAAGTCCGGCCGCCGGGCGAAGTCCCGTGCGGAAGACGACGAGGACATGGACGACGACGAGGACGACGAGGAAGAGATGCGCGGCAACAGTGCCGCCGCGAAGTCCCGTCGCCGCGAGCGTGCCCGGTGCGCCGCGATCTTCGGCTGCAAGGCGGCCGGGGCTCGCCCCGACGTGGCCGCCACGCTCGCCTTCAGCACCACGATGTCGCGCCGCGAGGCCATCGCCGTGCTCACCTCCACGGCCACGTCCACCGAGCCGCGCCGTCGCGGCTTGGATGAGCGGATGGCATCGCTCAGGACGCCCGCCGCAGGCGTGGACGGTGGTGCCTCGGCACCGGCCGGCATGACCCCGGTCGCAGCCGCCATCGTGGCTGCCGGCGAAAAGGCTCGCGGCAAGTAATCGCCGTCCACTCACACGAACCAGGAGCAACCCATGACGCTCACGCCCTCCATCATCGGCGACAACGTCCAGCAGCCCGGTATCCAGGCGCAGGTCTACATCCCCGACCAGCTGATCGCGGACGCACGCAACCTCGTGTCGCAGCCGATCATCCTCGGTGCCGGCAACCTCAAGCGCGGTACCGTGCTCGGCCAGCAGACCGCCGTGCCGGTGACGGCTGCCGCGGCCCCCGGCAACACTGGTAACGGAACGATCGGCTCCCTTGGTGTCGGATCCGCGCCCAGGACCGGTCGTTACACCGCCACGGCGACGGCCGCGACGACGTTCGCGGTTGTCGATCCCGAAGGCGCATCGCTCGGCAATGCGACGGTCGGCACCGCCTTCACCAGCACCGGGGTCGGTTTCACGATCACGGCAGGCGGCACGGCCTTCGTCGCCGGCGATGCGTTCTACATCGACGTGGAAGACGCCGTCGGCGTGTACATCCAGTCGGTGCGCACCGCGAGCGATGGCAGCCAGAACCCGGTGGCGATTCTCGCGGACGATGCCGATGCCTCGGCAGGACCTGTCACTGCCGGTGCGTACCTCGCGGGCGAGTTCAACGCTGCTGCTGTGATCCGCGATGCCAGCTGGACGTTGCCGCAGGTCACCAGCGCCGCGCGTGCCTACGGCATCTTCCTCAAGAGCTCGGTGTCGGCGGCCCCGCCGTCCAACAACAGCGCCCCATAACCCAAGCCAACCAGCAGGCTCAATGAAAGGCCCCGCAATGCGGGGCCTTTTCTTTTGGGCCGCCACCGACGCCCCACACGGAGAGGCCCGATGAGCGCCACGACCACGTTTCCCTTCAGCACCACCGACCTGATCCAGGTCGTTCCCACGCTGAAGCGTTCCCAGAAGTTCCTGCTGGACCGCTTCTTTCCCAACATCAAGGTCAGCGACACCGAGTTCGTCGCGATCGATATCGACGTCGGTCTGCGCCGTATGTCGCCGTTTGTCAGCCCGCTCGTGCAGGGCAAGCTCGTCGAGCAGCGCCGGTACCAGACGAACCTGTACAAGCCGGCGTACATCAAGGACAAGCGCGCGCCAGACCTTCGCAAGCCGGTGATGCGCCAGATCGGCGAGCGCATTGGCGGCGGCGATCTTACGGGTGCCGAGCGCGAACAGGCGAACATCAACTTCGAGATGACGGACCAGATCGATATGCTCGATCGCCGCCTCGAATGGATGGCCGCCCAGGCGCTGCGCACTGGCACGGTTCTGATCGAAGGCGAGGGCTTCGAAAGCGAGCTCGTCGACTTCGGACGTGATGCGGCGCTCACTGTGGCGCTCACGGGTAACAACCAGTGGGGTGTCGCTGCGAACTTCGACGCCGATGGCCGCGACCCGGTGCCGCCCCGCAGCGTCGAAAAGTGGCAGCACGACATCCTGCGGCTCTCCGGTGCGCAGGTCGAAGACATCGTGTTCACGACCACCCCGTGGTTGCACTTCCTCAACGCCCGAGGCGTCCAGGGGGCCATCTACTTCCCGAAGCAGGGCGAGGGTGGGAATTCCATCAACCCGGGCGCGACGATCGCTCCGGGCGCCGTCTACAAGGGCCGCTGGGGCAACTACAACCTCTGGGTCTACAACGACTGGTACATCGACGAGAATGGTGTCGAGCAGCCGATGATCCCGGACGGCACTGTGATCATGTCCGGACCGCAGCTCATGGGCACGCGCGCGTTCGGCCAGATCATGGATCCGGCCTTCAACTATGCCTCGCTGCCATACGCGCCGAAGACATGGGTCGAGAATGACCCGGCCCAGCGTATCCTGCTGATGCAGAGCTCGCCCATCGTTATCCCGAGCCGCGTGAACGCCTCGTTCGCCGGCACGGTCTGCGCCCCGCAGGTGTTCTGATGGCACGCCCGTCGAACAACCAGCAGAGCGCCTCGCCGACCACTGGCGGGGCGCTGGAATCCACCGACCGCTCGAAAGAGCAACTGGTCGGTACGGGCGGTGGCGAGGGGGCGAACGCGGAGAAGGAGGCCGAGTCCGGCGCTCTCCAGCAGGCGGCGACCCCGAATGGCGAAGGCGCTGTCCAGGGCGACCTGAACGCCGAAGGCGAGGGTGCGACGAATGAGGATGGCGCCGAGGGTGAACCGCAGCCGCCGCCTGTCGTGTCTCGCCACCACGATCGTGGTGTGATCAGCGCTGTGGTGGCCAAGGGTCGCACCGTCCAGGACGTGGACGGCGTCAACCGCAAGGCGGGGCAATCTGTACGTGTCCCTGTCGCGGACCACGAACGCCTTCTCGACCTCGGCTTCCTGGCGAAGCCCGAGCGGCAGATCGTCGTGCCCTCGCCGAAGAAAGGGCCTTCGATCACCCGAGGCAGCTGATGCCCATCGACTGGGACAAGCACGTTCTCGCGCCGCTGGCCCAGGTGTTCGCCGAACCTGCGGAGTACATCCCGCAGGTCGGTGACCCTTATCCCATCACCGGCGTCTTCGACAGCGCCTACAAGGACGTGGACCTCATCGACCCGCAGGTCGATGCGACTTCGACGAAGCCGGTAATTGGCGTCCGCCGGTCCATCTTCCAGGCAGAACCCGTGCAGGGCGATCGCGTGCGCATCCCAAGCGCTGCAACGCTGTTCCTGGTCCGCGAGGTGCGTGATGACGGCCATGGATCGGTGAAGCTCATGCTGGCGGACACGGGACTGCCATGACCGACACCGCACAGCTGCGCGACATCATGGTTGCGGCGCTCAAGGGCGCAACCGATGTGGGCGATAACGTCTTTCCGATTCGCGACTGGGCCACGTGGTCCGGAACCTACCCGCTTGCGTACTTCGAAGCGTTCGAAGAGGACAAGGAGTCCCTGGGCCGGCAGGGCGGGCAGCAGTTTACGGTCACGGCGACGCTGCCCCTCATGGTTCGTATCGAGCGCCCGGCGGCCGCGAACAACGTCGGTACCGAAAGCACACAGTCCGCACTGGAACAGATCAAGGGACAGATCGAGCGTGCGCTCATCAACTACCCGCCGCTTCAGCAGCTGATCCAGCACATGCCGTTTATCCGCAGCAAGATCGAAGTGGACGGCGAGGGTGCGAAGAACCTCGGCGAACTGTCGATGCAGATCGGCCTCGAGTTTTACCAGGGGCCGGAGGATTTCTACCCCATTCCCACGGTGCCGCTGGAGCGCCTCACCGTCGACGCGGACCTGCGCAACGTGTTCGACACGACGGGCACCTATCCCGACCCGCCGTTTCCCGGCTCGGTCACTCCCGCGCCACGCTCGGAGGGGCCTGACGGCCGCGCCGAGGGTGGCCTCGACATCACCTTCCCCTCGTAGGAGCGACGCATGTTCGTCTATCCCAAGCCGGGTCTGCTCATCCGTGATCCGGAGAAGCACGACCTCATCCCCGAAAGCGGCCGCGAGGTCGGCGACGGCGACCTGTACTGGCTTCGCCGCGTCGCCGATGGCGATGTGACGACCACGCGTACCGCGCCCGCAACTGCGCCCCGCGTGAGCGGCAAGGGCGCCGCCTCCACTGCCACCGACAACGGGAGCAATGACGCATGAGCCTCGCCTTCAGCCACATTCCCCAGAACCTCCGCGTCCCTCTGTTCTACGCCGAGGTCGACAACTCTCAGGCGAACTCCGGGCAGCAGACGCAGCGCGCCTTGATCATCGGCCAGATCACGAGCGACGGCATGGCGGCGCCTGGCGTGCCCTTTCTCAGTCAGGGGCCCAGCGATGCCCTTGCGAAGGGCGGTCCAGGCTCCATGCTCGCCCTCATGACGGCCGCCTACCGCGCCTCGGATGATTTCGGCGAACTGTGGAACCTTCCTCTGGCGGACGCCGCAGGCGCCACGGCAGCGGCCGGATCCATTACCTTTGCGGGCACCCCGACCGCGACCGGCGTGCTGGCCATCTACATCGCCGCCTCCAAGCTGACGCCGCCGGTCACGGTGCCTGTCTCGCTGACCGATACGCCCGACACGATTGCCACGGCCGTGGCTGCGGCCATCAACGCCGCGGCGAATCTGCCCGTGACCGCTGTCGTGGACGGCACGACGACGAGCAAGGTGAACCTGACCGCTCGTAACAAGGGCCTCGCCGGCAACGACATCGACGTGCGCCTGAACTATGGCGGCTCCGCCGCCGGCGAATCCACGCCTGCGGGCATCACCGCGACCATCGTGTCCATGACGGGCGGTGCGACGAACCCCACGCTGACCGCGGCGCTCGCCAATCTCGGCGACGAGCCGTTCGACTTCATCGTGTGCCCGTACACCGATACGGCATCGCTGGATGCCCTGAAGGCGTTCCTGAGCGACAGCACGGGTCGGTGGAGCTGGTCGAATCAGCTGTATGGTCACGTGTTCGCGGCCAACCGCGGTACGGTCGGGTCGCAGACCACGCTGGGCAACGGCCGAAACAACCAGCACGAGAGCATCCTCGGCTTCAACGACTCGCCCACTCCCTCCTGGCTGTGGGCAGCGGACTACACCGGCGCCGCGGCTGTGGCGTTGCGTGCCGATCCGGGCCGACCGCTCCAGACGATCTCGCTGAACGTGGCGCTCGCGCCTCCTGTCGCCTCTCGCTACACGCGGTCCGAGCGCAATACGCTGCTCTTCGACGGCATCTCGACCTTCACTGTCGCCCAGGACGGCACGGTCTCGCTTGAGAACGTCATCACGACCTACCAGAAGAACGCCTTCGGCCAGCCCGACGACAGTTACCTGGAAGTCGAGACGATGTTCCTTCTGATGTTCGTGCTGCGCGACATGGCGGCGCTGGTCACCTCGAAGTATTCCCGCGTGAAGCTGGCCGCCGACGGCACTCGCTTTGCCCCGGGTTCCGCGATCGTCACGCCGGGCATGATCCGGGCCGATCTCATCGCCGAGTTCCGGACGCTGGAGTATGCGGGTGTGGTGCAGGGGGCTGATGCCTTCGCGCAGGGCCTCATCGTCCAGCGAAACGAGTCGAACCCGAACCGTATCGACGTTCTCTGGCCCGGAGCGCTCATCAACCAGCTGCGCATCTTCGCGGTGCTGGCGCAGTTCCGCCTGTCGGCGTAACGCCGCCTCCCTCCCATCCTCAAAGCCGCCTAAGGGCGGCTTTCTCATTTCTGGAGAACAGCGATGCCGGGTAACACCGCAAACCGTCTGGCCGGCACCGTCTACCTTTCGGTGGATGGTCAGACCTACATGCTCGTCGGCGCCTTCGAGTACAGCCCGTCGAAGTTCGCGCGCGAAACGGCCACCGGCCAGGACGGCGTGCACGGGTACATCGAGAAGCCCGTTGCACCTCATATCGCCGGCACGCTCCGTGACTCGGGCGGCCTGAGCGTCGAATCGTTGGGCGACATGACCAACGTCACCGTTGTCGCCGAGCTGGCGAACGGCAAAACCATCATCGGCCGGAACATGTGGACGGTCGAATCGCAGACGAGCAAGCAGGACGACGGCACCATCGAAGTTCGGTGGGAAGGTCCGCAGGGCTCGGTCAAGGAGTCGTGATCGTGGAAGACGAGCAGATTGTGGAACTCATCAAGCCCGTGTCGATCGGCAAGGGCGACGGCGCTATCGAATACACCGAGCTGAAGCTCCGTGAACCGACCGCCGGCGAGCTGGAGAAGGCATCGGCGGCGACAACGGGTATTGGTTCCCAGATCACGCTGATCAGCTTGGTCGCCAAGGTGCCGCGTAGTGCCGTCGAAAAGTTGTGCCAGCGTGATCTGCAGGCGGCTTCGAGGGTCCTCAACAGTTTTACCGACGGTGGTCAGGAGATCCCGACGGGTGGGGACGACTGATCGCCGAGGTCACGAAGTTTTACGGGTGGGGCCCGCGTGACGCGCGGAGCCTCACATTGGACGAGTTGCTCTGGTGGAACGACCAGGCGCAGAGGATGACGAGCGATGCCTAATTTCAACATCGTCATCAGCGCCGCCGATAAGGCGTCAGCGACCGCGCGGAAGGTCGAGAACGCGCTCAGCCGCATCACGCGTCCGTTCGACGAGATGGGCAAGTCCTTCAAGAGTCTGGGTCGAGAGATCGGGTTCGAGAAGATCGGCAAGAACCTGGGCAACATCCGTAATTCGGCCATCTCCACCGCCCGGGGACTGGGGTCCATCGTCGCACCGCTCTCGGCCATCACGGGCGTTGCTTCGGTCAGTGGCGTGGTCGCCTTGGCCGATAGCTGGGCCAAGGTCGGCCGGAGCATCACGTACGCGGCGCAAAGCATCGGGGGCGGCACGAAAGGCCTTCAGGAAATCGAGGGCGCGGCCCAGCTCGTGGGCGTGTCCTCTGGCGCTGCCACGCAGGCTCTGCAGGGCCTTGGCGACACGATGCAGGACGCCCTGTTCGGCCGCAACCAGCAGGCCCTGATGCTCTTCAATCGGCTGGGGGTCGGCATTAAGAAGACCGCCGACGGAGCCGTCGACGCAGAGGGCCAGTTCAAGGCGCTCGCGGGTGCCATCTACGGACTCAAGAACGCCCAGCAGCAGAACCTCGTCGCCGGCCAGTTCGGCCTGACCGCGCTTCTGCCGCTGATCCGGCAGGGACCGGACGCCTTCGAACGCCTCACCCGCCGTGCGCGGGACCTCGGCCTCGTGCTCGACGGGACGGCACTCAAGTCCGCCACCGACTTCGCGAACAACCTCGAGGAGGTAGAGGCTGCCGGCCGTGGCTTGCGAAACGAGCTGGGTAACGCGCTTATCCCGGCCATCAAGCCGCTGGTCACGCAGCTTTCGTCGTGGATCGCGAAGAACCGCGAACTCATCGCCAGCAATGTCGGCGCATGGGCGCGCGATTTCGGGAACTGGCTGAATGGTATCGACTGGCGCGCCGTCGGGAAGGGCATCGCCGACTTCGGCCGGGGCGTAAAGGATGTGGTCGACTGGCTGGGCGGATGGAAGAATACAGCCATCGTCGTCGCCGGCGTGATGAACGCGCAGTTGATCCTCAGCGTCGTGTCCCTTTCCGGGACGTTGATCAAGGCTGGCGCGGGAATCCTCACCTACATCGGCCAGCTTGGGGCCATGGAGGCGGCAGCGACCGCCGCGGCGACGGCAAACGGTGCAGTGGGCAACTCGGCCCTCGGGGCGTTGGGGCGCGGCGGCGTGCTCGCTGGGGGGGCCGTCGGCGGGATCTACCTCGGCACGAAGATCAGCGACGCCATTGACGGCACGACCTTCGGCGACAAGTTTTCGCACTACAACACCAAGGCGCTTGGCTCCCTGCTAAGTGCGGTGGGCCTCAAGAACAACCAGTTCGCGCAGGCTGCGCGGTTCGACGGCTACGACCAGAAATACAACGGCGCTGCGCCGGCGGCCGGTGTCGATGCCGGCCTGCAGTCGCGCGTCGTGCGCTTCTTCGAGCAGCAGGGCTGGACGCGTGCACAGGCAGCAGGCATCGCTGCCAACCTCAGCAGCGAAAGCGCTCTGAATCCGCATGCGGTGGGTGACAACGGCAAGGCTTACGGCCTCGCCCAGTGGCACCCTGACCGGCAGAAGGCATTCGAGCAGTGGGCCGGACGCGGAATCCAGGGCTCCTCACTCACCGATCAGCTGAAGTTCGTCCAGTACGAGCTGACGAAGGGCAGCGAGCGGGCGGCCGGCGACATGCTTCGCAGGGCTGCGGATGCGCAGACCGCTGGAGCCATCGTTTCCACGCACTACGAGCGCCCGCGGGACACCCAGGGCGAGGCTTACCGCCGGGGCGGCCTGGCGGCGCGTCTTTCCGTGCCCGACGGCCCCTATAGCAGCGGCGCGGCGGCCAAGGACGGTTCTGTGAAGGTCGAGGTCGAACTCAAGAATGCGCCGGCTGGCACGACCGCCACGGCGAAGACCAAGGGCAACGCCTCGGCGGCGCCAGTGCGCATCGGGTATTCGGGCGTGGGAGCGACGATGTGAGTTTCTTCGACGAACTCCAGCCCGCATCCTTTCGCGGCGTGCCATTCGCCGTCCTGGGCGGCGAGGGACGCTTCGGCCGCCGTGTGGCGATCCACGAGTACCCGAACCGTGACAAGCCGTACCCAGAGGATATGGGCCGCTCCGCGCGTCGAATAAGCCTGGTCGGCTTCCTCATCGAGGACAGCGCCGTCTATGGCGGAGGTGGGGTCATTGCCCAGCGCGAAGCGATGGTCGCGGCGGCGGAGCAGAAGGGACCGGGGATGCTGGTCCACCCGACGTACGGTGAGCTGCGCGTCGTGGTCCCCGATGGCGGCCTTGGCGTCGTGGAGCGCTGGGACTCAGGCCGCTACTTCGAGCTGTCGTTTTCGTTCGTCGAGGCAGGGGAACGCCTGTTCCCGGCGGTGTCACCCTCCAGCGGCAGCCTTGTCGACGCGCTCATCGATAGCCTCGGGCTGGCCAGTGCGGCGGACTTCGTTTCCTCACTCACGCGTACTGTGAATCTTGGGCTCGGCGTGGTGCGCGGAGTGATCAGCCTCGGCAACGCCGTCGTTGCGAGGGTGGTGAGCACCGCAGCCGGATTTCAGGTTCTTGTCGGCCAGGCGTCTCGCGATGCGACGAACCTCGCAAACCTAGCCAGCCTGCTCACGGGTAACTTCGGACGGTACCAGAACGCGAACGTCAGCTCGGCGTATGTGCGCAGTCGCCAGTCTGCCGGATCCACGCCTACGACCATTGCAACGCTCACGGCTCAAGGGGCGGAAGGGCGTGCAGCCGTCGCAGCCGCGAGTGCCGCGCTGACGGTCGCCGTAACAGGACTAGACCCGTCCACGGTGTCGCAGGTTCCTCCCGCCGTGGAGGGCCTGACGTCGAGCTTGGCGGGCGTAACCAAGAACCCCGGCGATGCCTTGCGCATCTTCGGCGGCCTTGGCGGGTATCAGGCCGACCCGGTGACGGACCCCGGCCAGACGGGAGCCGCCATGGCCATCGCGCAGTCCGCTACCGCCGCACTCCTGCGCCGCGCGGCCCTCGGTGAAATGGCCCGCGCTGCCATTGCCTATGTCCCGTCCTCGTACGACGATGCCTCGGCGGTTCGATCATCTGTGGCCGACGCACTCGAGGCAGAGATCGAGGTTGCTGGCGACGCTGGCGACGATGCCTCATTCCTGGCCTTGCGTGAGCTCCGGCAGGGCGTCATCGATGCGCTGGCGGCCTCCGGGCAGAACTTGGCCGCGCTTCAGGACTTCCGTTTCGGCTCTGGCCAGCCCGCGCTGTCGCTGGCGCAACGTCTGTACCAGGACCCGTCGCGGGCGGATGAGCTTATCGCCGAGGCGAACCCCATCCACCCAGCGTTCATGCCGGCGCGCCTGCGCGTGCTGGCGAGGTAGCCCATGTTCGATGAGGAGGTCACGCTCACAATCGGTGGGCAGGCCATTTCCGGCTGGACAGACATCCGAATTACGCAAGGCATCGAGCGTTTGCCGTCGGATTTCAGCATCGGCTTGACCGAGCGCTATCCCGGCGAGCTGGCGCAGGTTGTGACGAAGCCTGGCGCGCCGTGCACGGTCGAGGTTGGCGGAGACGTCGTCATTACCGGGTATATCGATCGATTCGTTCCCAGCCTGAGCGCCGGCGAGCACAGCATCACGGTCGTCGGCCGGTCGAAGTGTGCCGACCTGATTGACTGCGCTGCGGAATGGCCCGGTGGCCAGATCAGCGGCGCGGATGCCGTAGGCATCGCCCAGAAACTGGCCGGCGTCTATGGCATCGGGGTGCAGTGCTCGGTCAAGGACCTGCCAGTCATTCCGCAGTTCAACCTGATGCTGGGCGAATCGGCGTTCGAGATCATCGAACGCATCTCCCGCTATTCGGCACTGCTGGCGTACGACCTTCCCACCGGCGACCTTCAGTTGTCGCAGGTCGGCACGGAGCGTGCAGCCAGTGGATTCGCCGAGGGGCAGAACGTCCTTGACGCTCAGGTGGAGTATTCGGCCGACCAGCGCTACAGCACCTACCAGGTGTTTCTGCAAGCGGTGGATGTGCTTACCGATCTCGGCGATGGCGGAAACCTGATCTACACGATCAATGACCCGAACGTGTCGCGGCACCGCGGCTTGATTCTCATCGCTGAGGCGGGCGGCGGCGGCAACGAGATATCGGAGAAGCGTGCCCTGTGGGAAATGGCTCGCCGTGCCGGGCATTCGCGTGTCGTGCGGCTCACCTGCGACAGCTGGCGGGATAAGGCAGGCAACCTGTGGCGACCAAACACTGTCGCACCGGTCAGTCTGCCGACCCTGAAGCTCGTCGCCAACGATTTCGTGATCGGGCAGGTGTCCTTCATGCGGAGCGAGGGCCGCGGCACGGTGGCTGAGCTGATGCTCATGTCGCCGGATGCGTTCAAGCCCGAGCCCATCCTGCTACAGCCGATCTTCGGCGACATTCCGGATATGAGCCGATGACGAGCTTTTCGGGCGCACTCGATCGCGTAAGGCGCGCGGTCCAGGCGCTGGCCGGACGAGGCCGAATCACGGTCAGTGACGACACCGGCCCCGCCCAGCGCCTCCAGGTGAAGCTCGGTCCGCTCGAGGTGCGCGACACCACGCCTCGCCTGGCCGAGTTCGGATTCAGTTCGCGCCCGCCGGCCGGCACGGACGCCGTGCTGCTCTTCCTCAGTGGGGACAGGAGCAACGGCGTGGTGATCGCAACGGGCCACCAGGCGAGCCGCCCACGCAGTCTGGAGGAGGGCGAGACGATCGTCTACGACCTCTTCGGCAAGTTCATCCGATTAACGAAGGACGGCGGCATCGTCATCGAAGCGAATGGATCACCGGTGACGGTCAATAACGCGGCCGAAGTCGTGGTGCACGCCTCGGCTCGCGTGCTCCTGGATACGCCTATGGTCAAGACCACGGGAAGCGTAGTGGTGGGAAACGGCGCGTCTGGATCGTTTTCAACGCCAACCGGCGCTGTCGTCACCGTCCAGGACGGCATCATCACAAACATTACCTAGGGCACCCCATGAATCCGCAAGGATCCGCGCTTCTCAACGTCGACTACTTCAACAACCTGCAGGCCAGTATCGACGGGGTTTCCAGTTGCGAAGAGCTTCAGCAGATCGCATCCGATGCGATGGCCTCGATTGCTGCAACACAGGACGCCATCACTGCGGAACTGGCAAAGCTTCAGCCGATCCTCGTTCTGCTGAGTGCGCCCGGCCTTAACCCGGCTGACATCGTCTCGTGGATCACCAACTTCATCACGAGCTTCCTGACCCCGTACACGCTTCCCACTGTCACCTACGTGGCTCAGCTTGAAGAGTTGGCGAGCAAAATTTCTTCTCTGCAGGCCGCGTTTTCTGCCGCGTCGCTGAAGTTCCCAAACTGCCACATTGGGCTTTGACATGGCCGATATCACGACCGTATGGGACATATCGCGCGGGGAAGGTGGCTGGGTGCTGGTAGGTCCATCACTTGCCTCCGGCAACGATTTGGCGACCGCTGTACTCATCAGCCTGTTCACGGATCGCACCGCCGAGCCTTCGGACGTGCTCCCCGATGGCACCACGGATCGCCGGGGCTGGTGGGGCGACCTGGATGAGGATGTCCCCATCGGATCGCGCCTGTGGCTCCTGGAACGATCGAAGTTGGTGCCCGCCGTCGCTTCCGCGGCAAAGGGCTACGCCGAGGAAGCGCTGGCGTGGCTGGTCAGCGATGACGTCGCTGCGAAGGTATCGGCCACGGCGACCATCTCCCGCCCGTCGACGCTACGGCTGGTCGCGACGATCCAGCATGCGGACGGCACGAAGACGGCCTTTACGTTCGACTGGGCCTGGGCGCAGATCGGCGCGTAGCGGCACCCACACCAATTCCTTCGCGGGCTGCCCATTCGGCGGCCCTTTTCTTTTTCAAGGGACGCACCGATGCCTTTTTCGCGCCCGACGCTGTCCGAGCTGCGCGCTCAGGTTCTCGCCGACATCAAGGCAGGCCTTCCTGGCGCGGATTCGCTGCTGCGCTTTTCCAACCTCAACGTCATCGGCAAGGCGAGCGCCGGCCTGGGCCACCTGCACTACGGATACCTCGACTACATCGCGCTGCAGGCTACACCCTACACCGCCACGGACGAATTCCTCGAGGCGTGGGCGGCGCTCAAGGATGTCTTCCGCGAGCCGGCGACACCTGCCGGGGGCTCGGCTGCGTGGCCTGGTCAGGTGGGAACGGTGCTTCCCGTCGGCACGCTCGTCGCGCGTGGGGATGGATACGTCTACCGCACAACGGCGGAGGGTACGGTATCCGGCGCTGGTCTCGTGACGGTGCCCATCGAGGCTGTGCTTCCACCGATCGATCCGGTGAACAACCCGACCGGCATGGGCGCCCTCGGCAATGCCTCGATCGGCACGGCCCTTACCCTTCAGGGGCCCGTTGTTGGAATTCAATCGACGGGATCGGCGGTAACGGCGCTCACTGGCGGTTCCGACGTCGAGGGCAACGACTCGCTCCGGTCGCGCATGCTGTTCGCATACCAGAACCCAGTGTCGGGAGGCGCCAAGTCCGATTACGTGAAGTGGGCACGGGACGTTCCTGGGGTCACGCGGGCATGGTGCGCGCCCAACGGGTTTGGCGCGGGTACCGTGGTCGTCTACGTCATGCTCGATGTGTCGGAGGCTGCCTACGGTGGCTTCCCGCAGGGTACGGACGGCGTTTCGCGGTTCGACGAAGGGCCGGGTGATACGGGTCCCCGCGGGACCGTGGCGACGGGCGATCAGCTCACGGTCGCCAACGCCATCATCGTTGTGCAGCCCGTGACTGCCCTGGTCTATGTCTGTGCGCCGGAGCCGAACGTCATCGATTTCACCATTGCCGGTCTTTCTGGCGCGACTGCGGCCACGAAGGCGGCGATCGACTCGGCTATCGACGCCGTGTTACTGGCGCAGGGTCAGCCGAAGGCCGGCACGGATGTCGACATGTCCTCGATCAACGCCGCCATTGCAGCCATCGCCGGCACGGCCGGATTCGTCATCACGGTGCCGGCTGGGAACATCCCGAACCTCACTGGCAAGCTGCCGGTGCGCGGCACGGTGTCTTACCCGTGACCATTCCCAACTATTCCTCTGCTGACTTCACGTCGGCTCTGTCGGGCCTGCTGCCGCGCGGGCGCGTGTGGCCGCGCGATCCGGAATCGGTGCTCATGCAAGCCGTGGCGTGCCTCGCGCCGATGTATGAGCGCAACTGCACAGCAGCGATCGACCTGCTCGTCACGGCTTTCCCAGCGACGGCAACCGACCTCATCCCCGAGTGGCAGGAGACGCTGGGTCTACCTGACCCATGCGCGGGGCCGTCCGCGACGATTGCCCAGCAGCGGCAACAGATCGTCGCGCGCCTCACTGATAGCGGAGGCCAGTCCGCGCCTTACTTCATCCAGTTTGCGAAAGCCCTGGGCTACACGATTACGGTCGCAAACGATGCGCCTTTTCGCTGTGGGCAAAGCCGAGCGGGGCACCACGTTGGCTCGGAAGAGTGGTTCTACGTTTGGACAGTCCACGCTCCCGAATTCACGATCAATCCTTTCCTTGCCGGTCATTCGACAGCCGGCGAAGCACTCGGCTCGTTCGGTAACGCGGTTCTCGTATGCGAAATCGAGTCGCGTTCCCCTGCGCACACCATCCTCCAGTTCATTTTCGAGTGAGGCATCATGTACCAGATCGACAACGCGACATCGGTCACCACGCCACCCGCGCCGACGCCGGCAGGCACGCCCGGGTTCTTCACCGACGGAAGCGCCGTCGGCGGGGTTCCCGCCACCGTTGTGCCTGCCGAGTGGTTGAATGGCGTGCAAGAGGAGCTGGTAAACGCAGTGGTAGCTGCCGGCCTGACGCCATCGAAGACCGCTTTCAACCAGTTGGCAGCAGCCATCCGGTCGACTTCTTCGGTCGTTGGCAGCTCACGCGGTTTGCGAATGGCTGTCGCTGCGGCCAGCGCGACGGCTACCCTCACTGCTGCGGAGCTCGTCGTCGAGAATTCGGCCGGTCTTTCGTTTCGCATCAGCAATCTTAACCAAGCCATCAACCTTGCATCGACCGGGGCCGGAGGCATGGATACGGGGACCGCGCCGACGAGCGGGTACGTTGCGATCTACGCGATCTACAACCCCACCACAGGTGCTGTTGCGTTGCTTGGCAAGGATGCCACTTCGGGTGTTCAACCCGAAGTGTATGGCGGGTCGAATATGCCGGCTGGCTACACCGCATCGGCCTTGGTGAGTGTGTGGCCTACCAACAGTTCCCTTCAGTTCAAGGCCGGATTGCAAATTGACCGCGTGATATCGATTGGGACGGTCACGGTCCTTGCCAGTAGCTCAATGGTAGCGACTACCCCGACAGCTCTATCTATAACTTCGGCAGTTCCGCCCAACGCAAAATTTGTGTCTGGCACAGTGTTGGTGCAAACGAGCACCACGAGCACGATTGGCATCAACTTGACGCCGGTGGCATTGGCCGCGGGTATCCAGGGACTCGGGTCGAGTCTCGGAGCACCTGGATATATCTCAGCACCTTACCGAAGGCTCCCGATTTCGGTGCCGCAAACGATTTACTACACGAGCAGCAACACTGCCGGCACGCCGTCGTACACGATCTCGGTCACGGAATTCGAGTTTTGAGCCCGGTTTGTTTTTTCTGCATAGCTACGTCGACCGCTGGTGCGATCACTTTGAAAGTATGTGCAGCCTTCAAGGAATAGAGGGAGTCGTTCGGGTGGATCTTGTCGCTTAACATGGAAGACCAGTTCGGCACGGACGCCATGATGTAGTTCCACTGATCAATAAGGAGTGCGCCTGTTGAGGATGCGGCATACGTCTCGACGTGCACCACGCTCCATAGGTCACTGTTCCAAGCGTAATCGACTGGGTTGGGGGTTTCGACGATGAATATCTTTCCGGCCTGATTGGCAATGGCAGAAAGGTGCTGATAGCAAAATATCAGGTCGTTGTAAGATAGGCGTCCGGCGTCATTGATTCCTGTACCCATGATGACGATATCGACGGGCGAGGTAGCCATTTCCGTCTTCCAGTCCGACTTTACTTTGTTCTGACCCCATAGGAAGTCAGAGCAAACGGAGCCTGGAACGCCATGATTCTCGACGTACACGTTACTGGATTCATTACCCCTATAACGCGCTTGTAGGAGTGCTTGAAGGATCTCCGGCTCGTTGCTGGGTGATTGTGGATATTCTCCGTCGACTAGCGTACTTCCGTAGACGGTAGAATCGCCATAAAAGCCAATCCTTACGTTGTGATCGGCGAGTACGTCTCCTGAAATCGCGAGCGCAAACATCCCAGCGGCCAGCGCTATGCGTAATCCAAGCTTCATGATCGCTCCCAGGGTCATGTTAGACCCGTTTTGCAGCGTCGATCAGCGCCCTTGTCACCGCTGCTGTGACACTGGTCGCATACCCTTTTTCAAGCAGCGATTCCAAGGCGTTCGTCGCCTCTGGTCCGATGACCATCGGCGAGATTCGGCGCCCACCAGACTCGATAACCCTCTGCTGCGAGTCCTTCACTCGTTCAGAAAGGCTTCGTGGCTTTTTTGGAGTCGTCATTGCTTGGTCCTTAGTTCACCACGTTAGATATATAACGTCAAGAGCCGGAGATCCCATGATGGTTTATGTTCAGTTTGCCGATGCCGAAGAGGCGTCCATCGTCGCCGTTTTCGCCAATCCGCAAGACGCGGCTATCTACCCTAACCAGGGAGAGGTGGCCGAGGATGACGAGCGCTACGCATCGTTTCTAATGAACCTCCCAGATGTGGTGAGGGACGAACTTACCTCTGGTGACGATTGACGTCCCTGGCTACGGGCGTCCGCAATCCTGGCGCCGAACCTACGAAGCGGGGTTTCGATATAGCGGTAGTTGATCTCGGAGATGGCGAGCGTAGCGACGATGGCGATCACGAAATACGCGATGGGATAGAAGCCTTGGCTGATGACGTCTACAGGGATGCTTGCGGTGGCTTCGCGAAGGCCTCTGTACACCGGGATATGAATCAGGTAGATCGCATACGACCGTGCACCGAGGTAGGTGAGAAGTCGCTTTGTCGGCCCACGTGGCATCGTGTAATCCCGGTCGTAACTGGCAATCCACACCGCGGCAGCTGCGACGACACCCATGGCGGAAGTCGCAAGACTGAATGATCCTGAATTGCCCCCGATGGCTCCGATCAACAGAACCGTTCCCGCAAGCGCCCCGTAGGAGATCAGCCTTCTGCGTAGGATGGTTGGCTCGATTCGATGGTAGGCGGATGTGCCACGCGCCATTGCGATGAGTGCGCCTAGGGCGAGCGCATCGGTGCGGAAGAACCAAAGCGTCCCGAGGAATGGTCGGGATAAGAATATCTGTGCAGCGACGATGACGAAAAGAACAAAAACGGACCAGCTACGGCTCGCTAGAAAGAGAATGAATGGCATAACGAGGTAGCACTGCTCCTCGAGGGATAGGCTCCAGTAGACCTGGTTGATGCCGTAGTTGTCGGTTAGGTGTGCGTAAACCCGTGAGAAGTGCAGGTTTGCGAGCTGCGCCACGGACCACAGTGTATCCGTGAGATTTCCTCGGGGTGTTCCGAGATACCCCGTGTGCTGGAACAGCATGCTTGCAATGAGCGTCACTGCCAGCCATGCCCATGCGGACGGGACAATTCTCCAAAATCGGCGGATCCAAAAAGGAATAGCCAGATCACGTAAGGAGGCGGCGTCCTCCATCGCCCGAAGTAGCGATGAAGTGATCACGTAGCCGGATATAGCGAAGAACAGATCTACACCGCCCCAGAAAACGAAAACCGTGCTGATCGCCTTCAGCGCCGGGCTTCCCCAATAGAACAGGATGTCGAGGTGCGCCCATAGCGTGCCGATTATGGCTACGGCTCGTAGGACTTCGATGTCCAGATTCTTGCCGTGGGCTCGGTGGCTTGCGTCCAACGCGTTATATCCATGTCTGTGGTGGGTGAATGATAGTGGACGCCCACAGCGACGATGTCGTGTGCCCGCGCTATGCTGGCGCCCATGTGCTACTCGGCCCAGATTCTCGCAGAGTTCGAAAAATACGTCCGGTACGGCGGCGACCTGGATCTCCGGGTGTTCGTCGAGATGGCCGGCTGGGCGCGGAAGAAGGGCGTCTGGATCAAGGGCGTGCCCAAGGCCATGCGGAACGCCTTCGTGGGCTCGACGGCGCCGGAGGAGCAGGAGGCCCGCGCGGTCTCCCTCGCCGCGTACCAGGACGCCGCCGCCGTGCTCGAGCAGGAGATCGCCGAGCAGTCCGAGCGCCTGGCGCGCGCCCAGGTGGTGCTGGCCGGCCCGAAGCCCACGAAGAAGGCCGAGAACGACCGGCGCGTCGCCACCAACAAGATCGCCGGGGCGCGGGCGAAGCTGGACCAGGTGACCGACCGCGCTGCCGGCGAAGGCTACGCCCGGATATGGCCCGGCGGCGTCACGCCCGTGCTGATCCGCGACCCCGCCACCGGCGAGCGCCGCGTGGTGCCGATGCGCTACCGCTGCCGCCTGCCGGGCTGGGACGACGCCAAGGAGCGCGAGAAGCCAGGCACCTACAACGCCCGCATGGACTCCCTCGCCACGGTGTGGCGGAAGCTGTGGGGCTACAACCACGGCGTGATGGTCGCGCGGCGGTTCTTCGAGAGCGTGTCGCTGCACCGTCTCCAGGGCCGGGCTCTTGCCCCGGGCGAGCGCGATATGTCCGTCGAGATCGAATTCCGCCCCGAGCCCGAGCAGGACATGCTGCTGGCGTGCCTGTGGCGCTACGTGGAGCCGGACGGCGACGAGCCTGGCTTCTACTCGGTGGCCGCCATCACCCGGAACCCTCCGCCCGAGGTGGAGGCCGCCGGCCACGACCGCTGCGTCATCCCCATCAAGCCCGAAAATCTCGACGCCTGGCTCGACCCCCAGCCGGGTCGGCTGGCCGACATGATGGCGATCCTCGAGGATCCCATCGACGCCTTCTATGAGCACGAGGTCGTCCAGCGCGAGGAAGCTTAGCCGCGACGGTCGGTTGCTGCGCAAACCTCCCACGCCCCTCGCGCGCCGTCCACATTCCTGAGACTCGCCGCCGGTATCGTCCGCGGCATGAGCACCGTCACCTGGCTTCCCCGACTCGTCCTCATGGGTGCCCCTGTGCCGCAGCAGTACGGCGCGGCGGAGAACGGCGTGCCCTTCGTCATGGTTCGAGAGCTTGCCAACTGCGACCTATGGCGGGTGAGCCTCTACCCGGACGGGAATCCCGAGCGCGCGATCGAGAGCAGGGCGGCCTCCGAGCGGCAGGCGAAGCGTTTCATTGAACGCTGGGCAGCATCACGCCAACTGCACCCGCAGGCGCCCGTATGGCCGAAGGCGATCGAGACGCGATGGTCGGTGCCGCGTAAGCCAAAGGGGCTTGATGATCGGTCATAGGATCGGCAGCTGTGTCAATCGGTGACGGTCAGTCGATCAGGCCCTCGTCCTCCACCTGTTTCACGAACGAATCGATGGCCTGGGATAACGCCTCGAACTGCTCCCGGCGGCCGTAGAAGGTCCGCAGGGTTGACTGCAGCTCGCCCTTTGCCCTCTCCCATGCCATTACTCGCAGGGTATCCGCTAGCTCTTCGTTGCTGATGCTCATGTCTATGTCCTCAAGGATGGGGAGCTATGATCACTCCCTACTGGCTGGGTTCCATGGTCTGTCGCTGGCGCCGCTAGGGTAGAATTAGCACAGCATAAGCACATCGCGCCCCGGAACCCGCATTCCTATACCACGCGCAAGCCCCCTCCTAAGGGGAAGGTCGCCCGTTCGAATCGGGCCGGGGTCACCAGTCGCAGCCGGAGGTCCGATATGTCCCGTACGTTCGACGCCATCATCGTCGGTGCCGGGCAGGCAGGCCCGGCCTTGGCACTTCGCCTTGTCGCGGCAGGAAAGACGGTGGCCATCGTCGAGCGGCATCTGGTCGGCGGCACCTGCGTCAACACCGGTTGCAAACCCACGAAGACCCTGATCGCGAGCGCCTATGCCGCGCGGATCGCCCGGCGCGGCGCCGACTATGGCGTGGGTGTCGGTTCCGTTTCGATCGACATGCCGACCGTGGCGTCCCGCGCGCGCAAGGTGATCCTCGATTCGCGCAAGGATACCGAGGACTGGCTGGCGGGGATGCCCGGGCTCACCTTCATCCGCGGCCATGCGCGGTTCGTCGGGCCGCGAAGGCTGGAAGTGAACGGCGAAACCATCGAAGCGGCCCAGGTTTTCCTCAATGTCGGCGGCAGGGCGAGGGTTCCCGATTTCCCCGGTATCGATGAGGTCGACTACCTCACCAACAGTACGATCATTCCGCTGGAATCGGTCCCCGCGCATCTGGTCGTCGTGGGTGGCAGCTACATCGGCCTCGAGTTCGCGCAGATGTATCGGCGCTTCGGCGCGGAGGTGACGGTGGTGGAGCAGGGGCCACGACTGGTGCAGCGCGAAGACGAGGACGTTTCCGGAGAGATTCGTTCCTTCCTCGAGGAAGAAGGTATCGAGGTGCGTACGAATGCATGCTGCGTCGCACTCGCCAGGCACCCCGAGGGCGTGAGCGTCCGGGTGGACTGCACGGACGGTTCGCCGCAAGTCGTCGGCACCCACCTGCTGCTTGCCGTCGGGCGTCGCCCGAACACCGACGACCTGGGCCTGGACAAGGCGGGTGTAGCCGTCGACGAAGCCGGGTACATCACGGTGGACGACGGTCTGGCCACCACCGCGGAAGGCGTCTGGGCCCTGGGCGACTGCAACGGAAAGGGCGCGTTCACGCACACCGCGTGGAACGACTACGAGATCGTCGCCGCGAACCTCCTGGATGGCGAGGACCGCAAGGTGAGCGACCGCATACTGGGTTATGCGCTTTATGTCGATCCGCCCCTGGGGCGCGTCGGCATGACCGAGGCCCAGGCGCGCAAGAGCGGCCGGCCCCTGCTCGTGTCGAAACGACCGATGAGCCGGGTGGGACGTGCGGTGGAGAAGGGCGAAACCCGCGGCTTCATGAAGATCGTGGCGGACGCGGACACGAAGAAGATCCTTGGCGCGGCCATCCTGGGGACCGGCGGGGACGAAGCCATCCACGGGATCCTCGACATGATGAACGCCGACGCCTCCATAGGCGTCCTGCAGTGGGCCATGCCGATCCACCCGACGGTATCGGAGTTGATTCCGACCGTGGTCGGGGAGCTCAAGCCTCTCTGATCACCAGCAACCGCGTTTCCGTCATGTCCTCGATGGCGTAGCGCACACCTTCGCGCCCGATGCCCGACGACTTCGTGCCGCCGTAGGGCATGTTGTCCACGCGGAAGCTCGGCACATCGTTCACGATGACGCCGCCTTGTTCGAGTTCGTCCCACGCGCGCATCGCATGGCGAAGATCGTTGGTGAACACGCCGGCCTGCAGGCCGAAGTCCGAGTCGTTGGCCGCGGCGATGGCTTCGTCGAAGCTGATGAAGCGTTGCAGGACGGCGACGGGGCCGAAGGCTTCCATGCGCTGCAGTTTCGCCTCGCGCGGCACGTTTTCCAGCAGGGTGGCTTCGAGCATCGCACGCTTGCGCCCGCCGCCGCACAGGAGTCGCGCGCCCGCCTTCTTCGCCTCGACGATCCAGCTTTCGAGCCGCTCCGCCGCGGCGGTATCGATCATCGGGCCGAGAAAGGTGGATTTCTTCTTGGGATCGCCGGCCTTCAGGGCCTTCACCTTGGCCACCAGCTTGCGGCGCAACGCGTCGTACACGTCGTCGTGCACGAGGATGCGCTGGACGCTGATGCAGCTCTGTCCCGACTGGTAGAACGCGCCGAAGACGAGGCGATCGACCACGGCATCCAGTTGCGGCCCCTGGTCGGCATCCACGATGCAGGCGGCGTTGCCGCCCAGTTCGAGTACGACCTTCTTGTGTCCGGCCTTCGCCTTGAGGTCCCAGCCGACCAGGCCGCCGGTGAACGACAGCAGCTTCAATCGCGGGTCGGTCACCAGCGCTTCGGCGTCGCGCCCGGTCATCGGCAGGATGGAGAAGGCGCCTCTCGGCAGGTCGGTTTCAGCGAGCACCTCGCCGATGATCAGCGCGCCCAGCGGCGTGCGTTCGGACGGCTTCAGCACGAACGGACATCCGGCGGCGATCGCCGGCGCCACCTTGTGCGCCACGAGGTTGAGCGGGAAGTTGAACGGCGTGATGAAGGCCACCGGCCCGAGCGGCACCCGGCGCGTATACCCGTGGTAACCGGCCGTGCGCGCGGAGATCTCGAGATTGAGCGTTTCGCCGTTGATCCGGACCGCTTCCTCGGCGGCGATCTTGAAGGTGTCGATGAGCCGCTCCACCTCGCCCACCGAGTCCTTGATGGGCTTGCCCGCTTCCACGCAGAGCGCATAAGCCAACTCGTCGCGGCGTTCGCGGAAACGCGCCACGCAATGTTCGAGCACCGCCTGGCGCTGGAAGGGTTTGAATTGCCTCATCGGGCCGGCGGCGGCATGCGCCGCATCGATCGCCCGTTCGAGCGCCGCCGCATCGGGAAGGGCGACGCGCGTGGCGACGTCGCCGGTGTATTTGTCGATGACGTCGAGTTTCGCCTTGCCTTTCACGGCGGTGCCGGCGAGGTAATAGGGATAGGTCTTGCGAAGCACGGGCGACGGCCTCCCGAATGGCAATGCCGCCCATGATCGTATCCGATGCGTTCACTTCCCGTGAGATCGGAACGGGTGCGGCGGGCGGTCGGACGCTACTCTTCGCGGAGCAGGCGCATCTGGCCTTCGGCCAGCATCACGCGAACGCGTTCGCCGATGGCGACGTCCGCGGCGCGGCGTACCACGGCGTCCCGCTCGTCGAAGACGATCGCATAGCCGCGTTCCAGTGTCGCCAACGGACTGACGGCGTGCAGCGTGCGTCCCTGCTCGGCAAGGCGCAGACGGTCGCGTTCGATACGCCGCGAGATGGCGATCGACATGCGTTGGCGCAGCTCGGCCAGGCGTGTGCGCGACGGCGTCAGGCGCAGCCGCGGATGCTGGGCCGCGAGCCTCGTCTGCAAGCGTTCCAGACGTGCGCGGCGGAGATGATTCGACTGGCTGACGAGGACGAAGAGCCGGCGGCGGAGGGATTCGAGCCGTTGCGCATCGCGCGCCAGGCGGGCCTGGGGGCGTTGCGCGTTAAGCCGTGCCTGCCAATGGTCGGCACGCTGCGCGGCGGCCTGGAGGCGGCGCGTGACGAGCGTCGCCATGCGCTGGCGAAGGCGTTCCAGCTGGCGGGTGACATCCGCGGCGTCGGGCACGAGCAGTTCGGCGGCCGCGGACGGCGTGGCCGCGCGCAGGTCCGCGACGAAATCGGCGATCGTGAAATCCACCTCGTGGCCCACCGCCGACACGACGGGAACGGCGCTGGCATGGATCGCTCGCGCCACGCTTTCGTCATTGAACGCCCAGAGGTCTTCCAGCGAACCGCCGCCGCGCGTCACGAGCAGCACGTCGTAGCGGCCACTGGCCGATGCACGGCGAAGCATGGCGGCGATCGCGGGCGGCGCCTCGCGACCCTGCACCGGCACCGGCAGGACGTCGACTTCGGCGAGGCCGAAGCGACGGCCGAGCACGCTCAGCACGTCGCGGATCGCCGCGCCGGACGGCGAAGTGATCACGCCGATACGGCGTGGAAAGGCGGGCAGGGCACGCTTCCGTTCCGGCGCGAACAGCCCTTCGGCGCCGAGCCGTGCCTTCAACTGCTCGAACTCGCGTTGCAAGGCGCCCTCGCCGGCGGGTTCCATGTGGTCGGCGACCAGTTGGAACTCGCCGCGTGCCTCGTACAGGCCGACCTTGGCGCGCATCAGCACGTGCATGCCGTCGACGGGACGGAAGCGCAGCCGCGACGCGGCCGTGCGGAACATGGCGCAGCGGACCTGGGCGTTGGCGTCCTTCAGGGTGAAGTACACGTGCCCGGACGCGGGCCGCGCCACATTGGAAAGCTCGCCCTCGATCCAAACGCCCATGGGCAGGGCGTCTTCCAGCAGATCGCGCACCAGCCGGTTGAGGCCGGAGGGCGTGAAGATCTGGCGTGCCGGGGCGTCGAAGTCGGACATGGGCCGCCGAGGTTAGCACGGCGGCCGGGAATGTCGATGGGGCAGGGACTTAGGTCACATTCTTGATGTTCATGTCACGTGTAGGAGCCGCTATGGCGGCGAGGGAACCTCGCGACACCGTGGCAAGATTTCCCTCGCCGCTGTAGCGGCTCCTACAGGGGGCGCTACATGCGGAAGACGCCGAAGCGGCCTTGTTCGATCGGTGCGTTGAGCGAGGCCGAGATCGCCAGGCCAAGGACGCGGCGGGTATCGGCCGGGTCGATGATGCCGTCGTCCCACAACCGCGCGCTGGCGTAATAAGGATGGCCCTGGTGCTCGTATTGTTCGCGGATGGGCGCCTTGAAAGCTTCCTCGTCCTCGGCGCTCCACTGGCCGCCGCCGGCCTCGATGCCGTCGCGGCGCACGGTGGCGAGCACCGAGGCGGCCTGTTCGCCGCCCATCACGCTGATCCGCGCGTTCGGCCACATCCACAGGAAGCGCGCGCCATAGGCGCGGCCGCACATGGCGTAGTTGCCTGCGCCGAAGCTGCCGCCGATCACCACGGTGAACTTCGGCACGTGCGAGCAGGCCACGGCCGTGACCATCTTTGCGCCGTCCTTCGCGATGCCGCCGTTCTCGTACTTGCGACCCACCATGAAGCCGGTGATGTTCTGCAGGAACACCAGCGGCACGTTGCGCTGGTTGCACAACTCGATGAAGTGCGCGCCTTTCTGCGCCGACTCGCCGAACAGGATGCCGTTGTTCGCGACGATGCCCACGGGGTAACCATGGATATGGGCGAAGCCGGTCACCAGGGTCTTGCCGTAGCGCGCCTTGAACTCGTGGAATTCGGAATCGTCGACGAGGCGGGCGATCACCTCGCGGATGTCGAACGGACGCCGCGTGTCTTCCGGGATCACGCCATACAATTCCTCGGCGGCGAAGCGCGGTTCCCTTGGCGGACGCACCGCCAGCGGCTGCTTCTTCACCCGGTTGAGCGAACCGACGATGTCGCGCGCGATGGCCAGCGCGTGGGCATCGTTCTCGGCGAAATGATCGGCGACGCCGGAGACCGACGTATGCACGTCGGCACCGCCCAGTGCTTCGGCATCCACCACCTCGCCGGTCGCCGCCTTCACCAGCGGGGGGCCGCCGAGGAAGATGGTGCCTTGTTCGCGCACGATGATCGTCTCGTCGCTCATCGCCGGCACGTAAGCGCCGCCGGCGGTGCAGGAGCCCATCACCACCGCGATCTGGGGGATGCCCTGCGCGCTCATCCGCGCCTGGTTGTAGAAGATGCGGCCGAAGTGCTCGCGGTCGGGGAACACCTCGTCCTGCAGGGGCAGGAAGGCGCCGCCGGAATCCACGAGGTAAACGCAGGGGAGGCGGTTTTCCATCGCCACTTCCTGTGCGCGCAGGTGCTTCTTCACCGTCATGGGGAAATACGTGCCGCCCTTCACGGTGGCGTCGTTCGCCAGCACCACCACTTCGTGGCCCATCACGCGACCGATGCCCGCGATGACGCCGGCGGCAGGCGCCGCGCCGTCATACATCCCGTGGGCGGCGAGCGGAGCGATCTCGAGGAAGGGCGATCCGGGGTCGAGCAGCGCGCGGATGCGTTCGCGCGGGAGCAGCTTGCCGCGCGCGACGTGTTTCTCGCGTGCCTTCGTCCCGCCGCCTTCGCCGGTAAGCCGCAGGGTTTCGCGCAAGTCTTCCGTCAGCGCGCGCAGGCGCAGGCTCGCCGCCTGGAATTCGGCGGAACGGGTATCGAGTTGCGAGGAGAGGATAGGCATGGGAGCGGTCGCGCGAGGACGAAACGTCCATGATACCGGGCGGGGCTTTGGCGAAAACGCTGCGTTGCGTCAGGGCAAAAGAAAACGGCCACCCGGAGGTGGCCGTTCCTGGATACCGAAATAAACCGGGAAGGCTTACTTCTTGCTGTCGTCCGCAGCATCCTTGGCGTTATCGGCAGCGTCCTTCGCCTGGTCAGCCGACTTGTCGGCCTGGTCCGCGGCGTTGGAAGCGGCGTCCTTCGCCATGTCCGAAGCACCGCCGGCAGTCGAGGCCGAAGCGGCCTGCTGGGCCTGCGAAGCGGCGTCCTTGGCCTGGTCGGCAGCCTGCTGAGCCTGGTCGGCAGCCTGGTTGGTCGCGGCGTTCTGCGACTGGTCGGCGGCCTGCTGGGCCTTGTCCGCCTGCTGCTGGGCATCGGCGGCCGACTTCTGGGCGTCTTGCGCGGAATCCTGCGCGCCGTTGCTGCAAGCTGCCAGAAGCGCGACGAGCGCAGAGGCGAGAAGGGTACGCGTCAAATTCATTGTGTTTCTCCTTAACCGTGGAATGCCGTCAGGCGGGCGTATTAATAGCTCAGTTGTACCTGGTTAGCTACATATCGAGCCAAGTCGCTTCAGGGCGCATTAAACCCTATCCATGTGGCGTGATTGTTCCGGGAATAGCGCCTTTCGACGCCGGCTTCACACCACCTCGATGGCGATCGCCGTTGCCTCGCCGCCACCGATGCAGAGCGCGGCGACGCCCTTTTTTGCCCCACGGGCTGTCAACGCATTGAGAAGAGTGACCACGATGCGGGCGCCGCTGGCACCGATCGGATGGCCCAGGGCGCAGGCGCCGCCGTGCACGTTGATCTTGTCGTGGGGCACGCCCAGTTCGCGCATCACCGCCATGGGAACCACCGCGAACGCCTCGTTGACCTCGAAAAGGTCGACCTCGTCCGTCGTCCACCCGGCCTTCTCCAGCACCTTCGAAATCGCTCCCACCGGGGCGGTGGTGAACCATTCCGGCTCCTGCGAATGGGTCGCGTGGGCGACGATGCGGGCCAGCGGAGTCACGCCGCGCGCCTTGGCGTCGTCGGCGGAAAGGAGGACCAGTGCCGCCGCGCCGTCGGAAATGCTCGAGGAGCTGGCGGCCGTGATCGTGCCGTTTTCCTTGCGGAAGGCGGCGCGCAGGGTCGGGATCTTCGCGACGTCGGAACGGCCCGGCTGCTCGTCTTCGGCAAAATCCTGTGCGCCCTTGCGGCCCTGCACCGTCACCGGAACGATCTCGTTGGCAAAGGCGCCGCTCTTCTGTGCGGCCTGCGCGCGCTCCACGGAGGCGATCGCATAAGCGTCCTGCTCCTCGCGGGAGAAGTGGTACTTGTCCGCGCACTGCTCTCCGAAGACACCCATCGCCTTGCCGTCGTACGGATTGGTCAGGCCGTCCCATGCCATGTGGTCCACGAGCTGGCCGTCGCCGTAGCGGATGCCGGTGCGCGCGGCGACCATGTGCGGCGCGTTGGTCATCGACTCCATGCCGCCCGCCACCACGATGCCGGCCGAGCCGGCCTTGATCAGGTCGTGGCCGAGCATCATCGCCTTCATGCCGGATCCGCACACCTTGTTGATGGTGGTGCAGCCGGTGGCGGTGGGCAGGCCGGCCTCGAGGGATGCCTGGCGGGCCGGGGCCTGGCCGAGGTTGGCCGGCAGCACGCAACCCATGATCACTTCGCTTACGTCGGCGGCTGCGATGCCGGCCTGCTCGAGCGCGGCCTTGATGGCGACGGAGCCCAGCTTCGGCGTCGGCACGCCGGTGAACTGGCCGAGGAAGGAACCGATGGCGGTGCGCTTGGCACCCGCGATGACGATGTCGGACATGGGGTACTCCATAAGACTCGGATGGCCGCCTTTTGGGGGCGGAAAACCCTGCAAGTATCGCCTGCGACCCCGGGCGGGGCAATCCGCGCCGCAGCGAGGGGCATCGGGCGGGGTTGATATTTTCCTTAAAAAGGTGTGGCACTATCGGCGCAGGGGCGCCCAGGGGCCTGAAGGCGCTGACATTGACGTCGAACCAGGGGACAACGTGAATACGATCAATCTGCCGCGTCGGCGCGACATCGCGCTGGCTATTGCCGTCGGTATGGGCCTGACCGCGTGTGGCGGTGGAGGTGGAAACTCCCGCACGAACTACAACGTGCCGCCGATCGTCGAGCCTCCGCCGCCTTCCCCTCCGCCGACGGCACCCACCTTCAGCTTTCCCGCCGATGTGCAGCTCTCCGGCACGAACGCCAAGGCCGCGCAGGATGCCGGCGCGAAGGGCGGCGACGTCACGATCGCGATCGTCGACTCGGGCGTCACGACCACGAATCCGGCCCTAGAGGGCCGTGTGAAGGTCAGCAAGGTCTACGTCGATCCGGCGGTGAACAATGTGGCCGTCGACGACGTGTTGGGCCACGGCACCGTCGTCGCGGAAATCGCCGCGGGCGTTACCACGGGCTATTTCGCGGGCGGCATCGCACCGGCCGCGAACCTCGTATCGGCGCGCATCATCGCCGACAAGTCTCCCGCCGACGATGGTTCGGGCCAGGGAAACAAGGTGACATCGGCCGATCCGCTCGGCCAGATCAACAACGACATGATCGCCGCCGGTGCGTCGATCATCAACAACTCCTGGGACGGCGTGTATTGGGACGCGACCGATACCGCCACGACGACGAGCTTCGCCAATGCCTATGCCTCGGCCGCGTCCGGCACGCTCTATGTGTTCGCCGCCGGCAACAAGGGCGAAGCCAATCCGTCAACGATCGCCACGCTGCCTAGCCGCGTCGCCGGACTCGACAAGGGCTGGCTGACCGTCGTCGCGCTCGACAGCAACCACCTCGACACCATCGCCTCGTACTCCAACCATTGCGGCATCGCGATGGATTACTGCCTCGCCGCGCCGGGTGGCGTGGTCGCGCTGGCGCCGACCGCCACCGCGTCCAACCTGACCTATGTGGAAGGCACGGGCACCTCGTTTGCCGCGCCCCAGGTATCCGGCGCGGCGGCGGTGGTGAAAGGCGTGTTCCCGACGCTTTCCATGGACGCGGTACGCCAGATCATCCTCGGCACGGCCGACGATCTCGGCGCCACCGGGCCGGATCCCGTATACGGATACGGCCGCCTGAACGTGGGCAAGGCCATCCACGGCCCGGGCCGTGTGGACTGGGGCGGGCTGCCGGTCGACCTGGACGGGAACGTCGTCGCCTTTTCCAATCCCATCGCGGGTTCCGGCGGTTTCAGCGTCAACGGCATCGGCACGCTGGTGCTGTCGAACGGCGGCAACACCTTCAGCGGCAACAGCAGCATCGGAAACGGGGCCACCCTGGACTCCACGGGGTTCTTCCCGGGTTCGGCCACCATCCAGAACACCGGCATGCTGCTGGCACGCGGCAACATCGGCGGCTCGGTGACCAACGACGGCATGCTGCAGTCGACGGCCGCGGGCACGCAGATCCACGGCAACTTTACCCAGGGCCCGACCGGCCAGTTGCGCGAGGTGCTTGGTGCGCCGCTGGTCGTCAGCGGCACCGCCACGCTCGATGGCGACTTCCATGTGTCGGGCGTGACCGACGGTTACGTGAAGACCTCGCACCAGGCGGTGCTGTCGGCGGGTATCGTCTCCGGCACGTTCGCCAGCCTCTCGACCGATCCCAGCGTGTTCCTGTCGACCACGCTGCAATACACGCCTACCGAGGTCTGGGTGGATACCTCGACCATCACGGTCGTGAAGGTCGCATCGCAGACGATGTCGCGTTCGGCCGCGGCGTTGTCCTCGGCGCCCCGTCTCGACGCGGCCTTCGGCCAGCTCGACCACGCCTTGTCGTCTCCGGCCTCGGCCGCCGCCGTCGCGCAGGGTACGTTGCTCGCCGCAGGCGGCATCCAGCAGTCGCGCGACACGCAGACGGCCCAGGCTTCGCTCGAATCCCTGTCGGGCCAGTTGTACGCGGCCGGCACGGCGGTCACGCTGGCCGGCATCGACGCGGGCAACGATGCGCTGATGGCGCACCTGGACCAGCAGGGCACGGGTTCATGGACGCAGTCCCTGGGTTATCAGGGTGGGCTCAGCCGTGGCGGGTTCGGCAACGTCGGGTTCAACCTCGACGGTGGCCTCGTCGGTCACGACGTGCGTTTCGGCAACAACGGCTTCGCCGGCGTCGCCGTGGCGCAGATGAGCAGCAACGGGCAGTTGAACGGCAGTTTCGACCGCCAGCGCACGCACGCCACGCAGGGCATGTTCTATGCCGGTTCGCGCGGTGCGAACTGGTACGGCGTAGGGCAGGTGGGCTACGGCAGCTTCCGCGGCAGCATGCAGCGCATGCTGCGTTTCGGCGACCAGGCGGCGTTCGCCGGCGCCGATCTCAACGGCAGCTACAACGCGGCGTATGGCGAAGTGGGTTTCCGCACGAACGCGGGCGCCTTCACCCTCACGCCGTTCGCGAACGTGCAGTACGCGAGCATCCGCCGCGACGGCTTCCAGGAAAACGGCGGCGACGGCTTCGGCCTGGCGGCGGACGGGCACACCACCTCGCGCTGGCAGGCGGGCTTCGGCCTGCGCGCGGGCGGCTCGTGGCTGACCTCGGCCGGCAAACTGCAGCTCAGCGCGAAACTGGGCTGGCAGAACGCATTCGCCACCAAGGGCGAGGTGTTCGCGGCGCGGTATACCGGCTTCGCGCAGTGGGCGCCGGTGGAAGGCATCGGCCTCTCGCGCCGTGCCGGCACGGCAGGCCTGAACCTCTCGCTGGACATGAGCGCGCACACGCAGCTGGGCTTCGACGTGGACCAGCGCTTTGCCGATCGCGATCACTCGCGCTCCGCTCGGGCGTCGTTCCGGATGAACTGGTAACACCCCCTGTGGGAGCCGCTATAACGGCTCCCACAGTTTTTATGCTCAGGACTTGCCGTGGAACAGTTCGCGGCCGATCAGCATGCGCCGGATCTCGTTCGTGCCCGCGCCGATCTCGTAAAGCTTGGCGTCGCGGAGCAGGCGACCGGCGGGGAATTCGTTGATGTAACCATTGCCGCCGAGGGCCTGGATGGCCTCGAGCGCCACCTTCACCGCGTTGGTCGACGCATTGAGCAGGCAGGCCGCCGGGTCGATGCGCGACTTCACCCCGTTGTCGAACTGCTGCGCCACCATGTATGCGAAACCGCGCGACGATTGCAGCGCGGTGTACATGTCCGCGATCTTCGCCTGCATCATGCCGAAGGTGCCGATTGGCGCGTTGAACTGTTTGCGCTCGCGCACGTAGGGCAGTACGAGGTCCACCGCGGCCTGCATGATGCCGATGGGGCCGCCGGAGAGCACCAGTCGCTCGGTGTCGAGGCCGCCCATGAGCACGCGCACGCCTTCGTTCACCTCGCCCACGATGTTCTCGGCAGGAATCTCGCAGTTGTCGAACACCAGTTCGCAGGTGTTCGAACCGCGCATGCCCAGCTTGTCGAGCTTCTGCGCCGTTGAGAATCCCTTCATGCCTTTCTCGACGATGAAGGCGGTCATGCAGCGGCTGCCGGCGGGGCGGGGTGCCGTGCGCATGTAGACCAGCAGCACATCGGCATCGGGACCGTTGGTGATCCACATCTTGGAACCGTTGGCGACCCAGGTGTCGCCGACGAGTTCGGCATGACAGCTCATCGAGCCGACCACGTCGGAACCGGCGCCCGGTTCGCTCATCGCCAACGCGCCCACCCATTCGCCGCTCGCCAGCTTCGGCAGGTACTTGCGCCGCTGGGCGTCGTTGCCGTTGTGGTAGATGTTCTGCACGCACAGGTTCGAATGCGCGCCATATGAGAGGCCGACCGAGGCGGAGGCGCGGGAGATTTCCTCCATCGCGATCATGTGTGCGAGGAAACCCAGGCCGGAGCCGCCGAATTCCTCGGGAATGGTGACGCCGAGGAGCCCCATGTCGCCGAACTTGCGCCAGAGGTCTTCTGGGAACACGTTCTCGCGATCGATGCGGTCGGCGCGCGGCGCGATCTCCTTGTCGGCAAAAGCGTGGACGCTTTCGCGCAGGAGGTCGAGGTCTTCACCGAGGGAAAACGGGCGCATGGTGCGAAGCTCCGGAAGAGGCGGGGAAAAGCGGCCCATCGTAGCGTGCGGGGGGCCGCAAGCCACGGCGCGACGCAGCAATGGCGCCGTCAGGCCCCACGGGAACCTTGTGGGAGCGGGCTATACCGGCGATCCCACGGCAGCGGGGCAACATGAAGCGCGCCCCCCGCCGCCGAAAGCGGCTCTGTCCGAACCGCCGACCGGCGGGACCGATGGGATCTTTCGTATCAGACGGCCGTCAGGATGGCGATCCGGTCGTGGACGCGCATCAGGAGGATGCACTGGCCGGCCACCAGGCGCACGACGGGAGAGGCATCTTCCGCCATCGCCGGGACGTCGGGTCGCTGTGTGGAGGTATCGTGCGGCGAGGACGGCGAGCCGAGGCGTTTCGCCAGGGCGCCGAAGGCATCGGCAACTCCCGCGCAAAGCCTGCCGACCACCGCCGCTTCATCGGCGGGCAGGGCGCGCCGGTGCGCTCCCAGGGTCGAAAGGTGGGAAAGGCCGGCTTGCAGGGCCGAGACGAGGCGCAGCGCGCGCTCCCCGCGCTCGCGCGAATGACCAGGCTCGCCGAGCAGTTCGGCCACGTTGCCGGCGACGGCCGCCTGCGCCGCATGGGCGTCGCGGCGCAGGATGCGATAAGGCAGGTCGTCCGCCTTGCCGGTGGTGTATTGCGCGGCGATACCCCGCAGGTAATTCGCATAGGCGAGCAGCGCGTCGGCCGAGACGTCCTCCAGCCGGCGCACCCGCCAGTCCGGGAGCACGAAGCGGATCACCACGGTGGCGACGAGCGCACCCAGAACGGTATCCAGGAGGCGCGGCCCGATGGCGTCGTAACCGTCGCCGACGAGGCCGAAACAGAGCAGGACGAACAGCGTGATGACCGCGGTGGCCAGGGCGTAGCGGCGCAGGCGGAAGGCGAAGAAGCCCGCACCGGTGGCGACCAGTACCGGCAATCGCCAGGCGCCGCCCGGGAGCAGCTTCAGCATCGCCCAGCCGGCGACGAGGCCGGCGACGGTGCCGGCGATGCGCTGCAGGGTCCGCTTCCGGGTCGCGCCATAGCCGGGCTGGCAGACGAACAGGGTGGTCATCAGGATCCAGTAGCCGTGGCTCGGATGCAGGACGAGCATGACCAGGTAACCCGCCAGCATGCCGGTCGCGAGGCGCACGGCATGGCGGAAATGCATGGAGCGGCGGTCGAGCCGCACGCGGATGCGCGCGACGGCTTCGCGGAACGATCCCGGTTCGCTGTCCTGCAGCGCCACGTCTGTCCCATCGGGAAGGCGCCCTTCGTCGCCGATATCGCCCTGCAGCCCCTCCATGTTGGCGAGGAGGGCGGACAGCGCGTCGTCCAGCGCCTGGCCGATGGCGCCGGTGCGACGGCGATAGGCGATCGCATCGCGCACATCGTCGAGCGCGGATCGCGGCAACGCGATCGATCCCGGCGGCTGCCCGTGGCGAATGGCGTCGGCGCGCTCGCGGCATGCGCGCGCCTGCAGGCGGAGCAGGCGGCCGAAACGGAACATGATGTCGCTGTGGTAAAGCGCCTCGGTCATCTCCTCGTAGGGATAATGCGAGGAACTGATCCGCTCGTGGATGTCCTGCGCGATGAAGAACATGGCGAGCCTCGCCGCCGACTGGCCGCGCGGCTGGCGCCGGCCGATGCGATCGATCAGTGCGGCGCGCGCGGCAGCCAGCGCGTCGACGGTATGCCGGTTGCGCCGCGAGAACTCGACGGCGAGGGCGTCGCGGTCCAGGCCATGCACGGGTTCGAACAGGGCGGCCCGGGCGTCCATCAGGTTCGCGAGGGATTCGAAAAGTCGCGCGAGCGCGTGGCGCACGGCGCGCTGGGGAGCCATTGCGCTCCATAGCAGGGAGAGCATTCCGTACCATGCCGCACCGGCCAGGATGGCCAGCATGTCGCTCCAGTTCCCCGTCCCCGCGGTGGCCGCATCGGAGGCGAGCATCGTGTAGACCGAGAGGATCAGCGTGCCGGTGGCGATGGTCGAATAGCGTCCGCTGGCGGCGCCAAGCATCACCAGCGTGAAGGTCCCGACGGGCAGCAGTACGGCGAACAGGAGCGGTGTGCCGAGCGTCGCCTTCACCACCGCGGCGGCGGCGGCGAAGCAGACGAGGGTGACGACGAGACCGCGCAGCCGCCCCCGCCAGGCATCGTCGGTCTCGGCAAGGGCGCAGGCGATGGCGCCCAGCAACGCCGGCACGACGGCATCGACCTGCCCGGCGGGCACGCACCAGGCCACGATGCCGGCGAGGGCGAGGAAGACGCGCACGAGATCGGCGAAGCGATCGGATTGGGCGAGGTGGCGGAAGGAAACCATCCGTCTAGATTAACCGTGCTTCGTTGTAGGAGCCGCTATAGCGGCGAGAGCAATCTTGCGGTGCCTCCGCAAGGTTTCCTCGCCGCTATAGCGGCTCCTACAGGGGTCAACAGAGGCCGCCGTTCACGGCCAGCACCTGGCGGGTGATGTAGCCGGCCTCGGGGCTCATCAGGAACCGCACCGCCGCGGCTACCTCTTCCGGGGTACCGGTGCGCTCCATCGGGATCGCCTTCAGGATCTGCTCCACCGGCACCTCCGGCTCGAGCATGTCGGTGTCGATGAGGCCCGGCGCGACGCAGTTCACCGTGATCTTGCGCTTGGCCAGTTCCACGGCCAGGGCCTTGGCCGCACCGATGACACCGGCCTTCGAGGCGCTGTAGTTCACCTGTCCGCGATTGCCGACGAGGCCCGACACGGAGGTGATGCAGACGATGCGGCCCGCCGCCCGGCGGCGGATCATGGGCATCACCAGCGGGTGCAGCACATTGTAGAAACCGTCGAGGTTCGTCCGCAGCACCTGGTCCCAGTCTTCGGACGTGAGGCCGGGGAACGCGCCGTCGCGCGTGAGGCCGGCGTTGCAGACCACGCCGTAATAGGCGCCGTGCGCCGCCACGTCGGCGTCGAGGGCGGCGGCGGAGGCGGCGCGATCGGAGATGTCGAACTGCACGATGCGTGCATTGCGCCCGCGTGCGGCGACTTCCGCCTGCACGGCTTCGGCCTCCTCGCGGCGCGAGCGGCAGTGCACGACGAGGTCGTAGCCCGCGTCGGCGAGGTTCAGCGCGATGGCGCGGCCGATGCCGCGGCTGGAGCCGGTGACGAGGACGGTGTCGGTCATGAGGGTGTTCCCTTGGAATCCAGGCTGTTGCGCGGATCGAGATAAGGTGTGGGGTCCGGTGGACTGAAGACGGTGAGGCGCGCCTCGGCGTGCATGCCGGGCGCATCGATACGGCAGGCGAAGGCGCCCATGCCGTCCTCGTCGTGGAAGCTGCGCACCGTCTCGATCGCGAGCTTCGCGCCGAGCGGAAAGGCGTCGACGTCGGCGCGGTAGGCACGTGTGCCGAGCAGGAAGCCGGGACGCACGAGCCCGCCGGCGGCGAGCACCTGGCAACCGTTCCAGGCCGCGATGGCCTGCGCCATCAGTTCCACGCCCGCCCACGCGGGCAGGCCGGTGGCGTTGACTAAGGCATCGCCGCGGCGCACGGTGCGCTCGCAGACGATGCGCTCCGCTTCCCAGGTCACGACGCGGTCGAGCAGGATCATGCGTCCCGCGTGCGGCAGCAGTTTCTCGATGGGCCAGATCGTCATGCGCCCCCCGCCAGGATGAGGCTGGCGTTGTTTCCGCCGAACGCGAACGAATTGCTCATGAGGTGGCGAAGCCCGGGGGGTAACGTGTCGCCGACCCGGGTAAAGGCCAGCGGCGGCAACGCCGGGTCGGGCTGGCCGTCCCACGCATGGGGCGGCAGGCGGCGATGCGGATCCCTCAGCGCGAGCCAGCAGAACGCGGCCTCCAGCGCACCGGCGGCACCGAGCGTATGCCCGGTGAGCGCCTTGGTCGACGAGCAGGGCACGGCGCGCGCGAAGGTTCCGGCGACGGCGCGGCTTTCCATGGCGTCGTTGTGCTCGGTGGCGGTGCCGTGCAGGTTCACGTAGTCGATGGCTCCCGGGTCGATACCCGCCGCGTCGAGGGCGAGGCGCATCGCTTCGACCGCGCCGCGCCCGTCGGGTTCGGGCGACGACATATGGTACGCGTCCGAGCTGGCACCGCCGCCGAGGAAGGCCACCGGCGCTTCGTCGCGGGTCATCAGGAACAGGGCGGCACCCTCGCCGATGTTGATGCCGCGTCGTGCGGACGAGAACGGCAGGCAGCGCCCCGGTGCGGTCGCCTCCAGCGAATGGAACCCGTGGATGGCGAGGCGGCAGAGCGTGTCGGCCCCGCCGCAGATCACCGCGTCGCAAAGACCGAGGCGCAGCAGCCGGCGCGCGCTGAGCAGGGCGCGCGCGCCGGAGGTACAGGCGGTGGAGATGCCGTAGCAGGGGCCGGACACGCCCAGCCATTCGGCGAGGAAGGCCGCCGGTGCGCCCAGCTCCTGGTCGATGTAGCGATAGCCGTCCGGCCATGCGCCGCTCTTCCCGCGTGCGGCGATGTTGCGCGTGGCTTCCTCGATGCCGGTGGTGCTGGTGCCCACCACGACGCCGATCCGCGCCGCGCCGAAGCGCGCGATGGCGTCGCGGATCTCGGTCTCGATCTCCTGCGCGGCGAGCAGCAGCAGGCGATTGTTCCGTGTGTCGCGATGTTCGAGCCCCGCCGGGACGGCCGGCAGGGCCGCGGTCACCTCGCCCAGGGGCAAGCTGTGCGCAGGCACCCAGCCTTCGAGCGGGCGCAGGCCGTGCGGCGCCGCTTCGAACAGGGCTTCCGCCACGGCATCCTTGCCCACGCCGAGCGCGCAGGCCACGCCCAGTGCGTCGAGGTACGTCTTCATGCGTCGGCGACTGGCTTGCGCGCCGCCACGTTGACGAGGGTTTCCTCGCGCTTGCCCGGTGGCGGCGGGGCCTTGATGCCCCAGCGTTCGAGCAGGCCGAAGTCCTTCGCGCGGCTCCACCAGAGGTAGGGCAGCGAGACGTTCGTGCCGGCGAAGACGAAGCCGCGGCCACGCAGCATCGCCAGGTATTCGTCGGCGCTTTTCTGCACGTGCATGGGATGGCGGAAGAACCAGCGGATCACCCAGCTATCGATATAGGCCTTCGTCGATTCGGCGAAGAGCAGCAGGCCGCCGGGCTTCAGCACGCGCCAGAATTCGTCGAGCGCCCGTTCCTGCTCCACCAGGTGGTGAAAGGTCTGGTGGCAGAACAGCACGTCCACGCTCGCGTCGGGCAGGTCGATGCCGGCGCAGTCGCCGAGCAGCAGGGTGGCGTCGATGCCCTCGCGTTCCGCTTCCGCGCGCGACAATGCGATGCTGTGCGGATCGGCGTCGAGCCCGATCAGGCGTTGCGGCGCGAAGGCATCGCGCAGCAGGCGGAAGGAACGGCCCTGGCCGCAGCCCACGTCGAGCAAGGTGCCGCCGCGCGGCAGCGGCTCGCCCACCAACCGCTTGAGGTCGTTGATCGCCACGCGCAGCACGTGGTGCTGCCAGGTGTGCGTGCGCAGGAAGACGAACCCGATGCGGGTTTCCTCGACATAGGTGGCGCTGGCGTACTTCATGGATGGCTTCCGGTGGAACGCTGGGACGACGCGGCGAGGCGATGCTCCACGTCGTCGACGAAAACGGCAGGCGAGACCAGCTGCATCTCGCCGTCGGCGAGCTTCACGGCCACCTGTATGGTGCTGGCGCGGGTGAGCCGTTCGCCGGTGACGGCGTCGCTCAGGGTGTAGTGGATCTTCAGCCGGTTCTGCCACTCGACCAGCTCGGCGCGAACCGTCAGCTTCTGGCCGAAACGCGCGGCGCGCGCATAGCGCAGCTGCAGGTCGATGATGGGCCAGACATAGCCGGTTTCCTTCATGCGCATATAGTTGTGCCCGAGCTCGTCGAGCAGGGCGCAACGGGCGATTTCCAGGTACTTCACGTAATGGCCGTGCCACACGACGTCCATGGAATCCACGTCGAAGAACGGCACGGTCACGTCGATCTCGGCGGCGAGCACGCCCTTAGTCCGCATGGGAGCCTCCGTTCGCCGGTTGCCAGTAAGGATGGAAGTTGAACCATTGCAATGGTGCCTGGAGGCAATGCGCCGCGAGCCATCCGGCGTAGCGCGCGACGCTCGATGCGATGATCGTGTCGCGCCGCCCGCGGTCCCAGCCGGCCGCATCGTCGAAGCGGCGGAGATGGATGCGATAGCGGCCGTCGTGCTTGAGGCAGCAGACCAGGTTGACCGGGCAGCGCAGCATCGCCGCCATGAGCCACGGTCCCTGCGGGAAGGGCGCTGCCGAGCCGAGGAAGTCGGCGTCGACGGTGCGCCCGCCATGGGCGGGCACGCGATCGCCGGCAATGGCGATCCACTCGCCACGTTCCAGGCGCTGCGACAGGTCGAGCATCGCCGCGGTGTCCAGGTCGCCCACGTGCATCAGGCGCAGGCGCCGGTCGCCGGACTCCCCTAGCAGGCGGTTGAAGTGCGCCGCGTTCGGCAGGTGCATCAGCACGTTGAGCGCCACGCCTTCGCCCAGTTCGGCCATGGCGCGGCAGACGTCCAGGTTGCCGAGGTGGGTGCAGACGAGGAGCTGTCCGCGTCCCCCCGCGATCAACGCCTCGCGCACGCCGTCGGGATCGTCCATGTCCACCGACGACAGGCGCAGCTTGCCGCGCCAGACGTCGAAGCGGTCGAGCATGCATTCGCCGAAGGCCAGGTATTGGGCGAAGACGGCGCGCGACCGCGGAAAGAGGTCGCGCCGACCGCTCCACGCCGCGAGGCGCCGCTGGTAGTCGGCGACGTTCCTTCGCGCGGCGCGCCCGGTGACGAAGAAATACAGCACGACCAGCCGGATCACCGGCGTTACCGCGCGACGGCCGAGCACGCGCACCGCGATGGCCGTGAGTTTCATGCCGAGGAAGCTGCCGCGTTCCCTCTGTTCGGCCCAGTGCGCGTTGGCGACGGAATCAGTCATCGGTGCCCTCGAGTCGCAGATGTGCCGACGACACCGGTGCATCGTCGCTGCGATAAGCGAAATGCAGGCGTCCGCGGGCGGCGTCGTGGCGCAGGATCAGCCGCACGCGATCCCCCGGACGCAGCAACCGCTGGAACTTCATGCCGTCCGCGGCGCGACAGGTCGCGGGCGTGCCGAGGCGCAGCGCGGCGAACTCCAGGGCCCAGCCCACCTGCAGCACACCGGGCAGCACCGGCGCTTCGGGAAAATGATCGGCGAAGCAGGCGAGGTCCAGCGGGAGTTCCAGATCCAGGACGTATGCGTCGCCTTCGCGGCGCTCGTCGAGAACGATGGCGGCTTCGGGCAACGGGGCACGCAGCATGGCGTCCACGTTCGCGGGCTCCGGCAGGCGATCGACGAAGCGCCAGACCAGCGGCGTCGACAGGGCATCGTCGCCGGCGGCATGCTGGCCGAGTTCGTTGACCAGCCCCGCGCGCCCGTGGCGCAACAACGCGGTGCGGCCGGCGGCGCCCAGCGCCACGATCATGCCGGGCCCGAGCTTGCCCGCGTAACCGCCGGTCGCGCCCGCCACCCAGGGATGCGACGCGAGACGACCGGCCGCGGCATCCATCGGCGCCTTGTTGATCCGCCGGCGCAGGCGCTGGCGCAGCAGCCATTCCCCGACGAAGAGGGCACCCATCACCGAGTAAGCCAGAATGCCGTTGTAGAACGTCCACCACGACAGCGGCCCCCATTCGGCCAGCACGCCGGAAGCGGTGCCGTTCAACGCGAAGAACGCCACCCACACCCAGGTGACGCGTCGCGTGTAGCGCACCGCCACCGGTGGCAGGTCCGGCTCGGTCACGCGGGCGATGCGCTCGATGATCGGCGGGCCGAACTTCAGGCTGAGCCCGAAGGCCGCCAGGAGCAGCGCACAGATGAGGCTGGGATACCAGCGCAGCAGGTGCTCGCCGCCGCCGAAGGCGAGCACCGCGCAATAGACGAGGGTGACGCCCAGCATCCAGCGGCCGCCGGGCTGCCGCAGCAGCGCCGGCGCGCGCACGAGCCACAGCGCGCCGAGGATCAGGCCGAAGATCGGCGTCGATACATGGTCCGTGCCGAAGTACACGATGAAGGGGTAGAGCACCCCCACCACGACCAGTACGAGGTCGCTCAGCCTGCGCACGAGGAACCCTCCACGTAGAGCGCCAGGCTGCGCACGGTTTCGAAGTGGCGTCGCGCGTCGCGCGAGTCGGAGGCGATCTGCAGGCCGTAGCGGTTCTGCAGCGCGAGGGCCAGCTCCAGCGCGTCGACCGAGTCCAGCCCCAGGCCCTGGCCGAACAGCGGCTGGTCGGCGGCGATGTCGTCCACCGTGAGGTGTTCCAGCGCCAGCGTGTCGATGATCAGCCGGGCGATGTCGCGTTCGAGGTCGTTCATGCCTTGAGTTCCCTGGCGTAGAGGGCGTGCAGGTGTTCGTTGATGCGGCGCGAGGCCAGCGGCGCGGGATGGCCATTGGAGAAGTCGGCGACCGCGATATCGTCGCCCACGCGGAAATCCATCTGCACGCGACGGTGCGGAATGCGATACCAGGGCTCGGCCTTGGTGAGCGTGGTGGGCCGGACGGTGACGAACACGGGCGTGATCGTGTGCGCGCCGCGCACCGCGATGGCGGCGGCACCCCGGTGGAAGACCGGCGCCTTGCCCGGTGTGGTGCGGGTGCCTTCGGGAAACACGATGAGCGTCTGGCCTTCGCGCAGCACGTCCGCCGCGCGTTCCAGCATCTCCGCGCTGCCATCGTTGCTGATGTACTGCGCCACGCGCACGGGGCCGCGCATGCAGGGGTTCTTCCACAGGCTGTGCTTCACGATGCAGTTCGCGTCGGGCACGTGCCCGATGAGGAACACCACGTCGATCAGCGAAGGATGGTTGGCCACGATCATCTGGCCGGGACGGCCAAGCCGCTCCAGCCCCTCGAAGCGGTAGTCGAGCACGCCGGTGCGGTACATGAATTGCGAATGCAGCCAGAACGCGCGGCCGACGGTGCGCCGGGCACGCCGGCGCCGGACCGCCGGCGGTCCCGGCCAGTGCAGCACGACCGGAAGGATGAGCAGGCGCAGCATCACGCCGCCGATGCCGAACAACGCGAAGCTCAGCGCGGTGCAGACGAAACGCCATGCCCAGGCGTCGCGGCGGGTCATGTTGTCGGCTGCCAGTTCCATCGTCGTGTCTTCCACGGGTGGTCCAGGGGCGCGCCGTCGTGCAAGGCGCGGACGAAACGCAGGGCGTGCGGCAGGCCCGCCACCGGCGTGGCACCGTCGTTCGCGGCCAACGACAGCCGCCAGCGCGGGCCGTCGCCTGCGAGGGACAGGCGCAGTGCCAGCGTATACGAGAACGGCACGTCGTCGATCCAGCCGTCGTAGGCGGCCGCCGGAAGCTCCTCCGCGACGACGGCGATCACGGCCGGGGCGCCGTCGCCCAGCAGGGCGGCGGCCTCGACGATGGCGTGCTCGAAGGTATCCGCCTCGCCGGCGATGGCCACCGACTCTCCACGTTGCCCGCGCAGGATCGACCATTGTCCGGCAATGGCGTTATGCACCGAGAGACCGAACTGCGTCGGCGACAGCGGCGATTGACGGCCGATCTCGTCGAGCATGGCGAAGGTGCGCGTGGTCTCGCCATGGCGCGAGGCGAACACGAAGGGCAGCTGCTCGCCGTCGCCGCAGAGGGGCCATGCCGCATGCATCACGATGCGCGCAAGCCTGCTGAGGCGACGGCGCTGCATCGGCGGGACGAACTCGCATGCGGGCTGCTCGCCGTTGTCGACGATCGCATGCGGCGCTTCGGCCCATGCCGCCCAGGCGCCGGGGTCCTCCATGCCGGGAGCCCACGCACGCCACGCATCGATGCATACGTCGATCATGCCGCGGCCTCTTCGAAGCGGCGGATCATCAGCGCCGCGCAGCTGCCGCCAAAGCCGAAGCTGTTCGACAGCACGCTGTCGACGCGCATGGCCAGTTCGCCCTGGACGAGCGGCGCGTCGGAGAAGGCCGGATCGCGCTCGGTTGCCGAGGCGCCGCCGAGCAGCACGCCTTTCCTCATCATCGCGATGGAAGCGATGGCGTCGAGCGCGCCCGCCGCCGCGGGTGCGTGGCCGACGAGTCCCTTGATCGAGGACATGGGCGGCACGTCGCGACCGCGCTCGCCGAAGACACGGCGCAATGCGTCCCACTCGGCAAGGTCGCCGGGAAGGGTCGCACAGGCATGGGTGTTCACGTAATCGGGCAGCATGCCGGCAAGGTCGATGGCCTGGTGCATCGCTTCGGCCATGCCGTCGGCGGCAGGACTGATCATGCCGTCGGGATCGGACGCCGCGCCGTAGCCCGTCACTTCGGCGAGGATGGCGGCGCCGCGTGCCCGCGCGTGCTCGAGCGATTCCAGCACCAGCACGCCCGCGCCGCCGCCAAGCAGGATGCCGTCCCGGTCCGCGGCGTAAGGCATGGAGACACGCCCGCCCGCGACGCTCGCCGTCGACAGCGCGTTCATCACGTCGAAGCACATGGCGGCCTTGTCGTGCAGTTCCTCCGCACCGCCGCAGACCACGATCTCCTGGCGGCCGAGCTGGATCATCTCCATCGCCTGGCCGATCGCGTGCGTGGCGCTCGTGCACGCCGAACCCACCGTGAAGCCCCGGCCGCCGAACCCGAACGCCTGCGTGAGCGTGGCGGATACCGCGCTGCCCATGCTGCGCGGCACGATGAACGGCGACAGGCGCGAGATGCCCTTGGCGTGGAACACGTCCAGACCGGCCTCGTATTCGCTCAGTGCCGCCGCGCCGCCCATCACGATGCCGACGTCGCGTTCGCGGACACGGGCGGCATCCAGCCCGGCTTCGGCCAGGGCTTCGGCGGTCGCGTGCCACGCGTACTCGGCGGCCTGCGGCAGGTAACGTCGCAGCTTGCGCGGCGGTGGCTCGAGCGCGGTCGTGTCGGCCGGTGCGGCCACCTGGCAGCGCATGCCCAGCGCGGCGAAGTCCGCCATGTGGCGGAAGCCGGAACGGCCCGCGCGCAAACCGTCGAACAGCGCCCTCCATCCCGCGCCGAGGCAGGAAACCGCGCCCATGCCGGTGACGACCGTTCGCCGCATCAGCCGTGCGCCTTGAAGATCAGCGACGTGTTGATGCCGCCGAACGCGAAATTGTTGTTCATCACGTAGCCGGTGCGGATCTCGCGGCCTTCGCCCAGGAGGTAATCCAGGGCCGCGCACTCCGGATCGGGCGTTTCGAGGTTGATCGTGGGCGCGAACCAGCCGCCGCGCATCATTTCGATCGCCCACCAGGCTTCCAGCGCGCCGCAGGCGCCGAGGGTGTGGCCGACGTAGCTCTTCATCGAACTGATGGGGATGCCACCGCCGAGGACGTCCGCCGTGGCGTGACTCTCGGCGACGTCGCCGCGGTCGGTGGCGGTGCCGTGCGCGCTCACGTAGCCGATCGCGGCCGGCGGCAGGTTCGCGTCGGCCAGCGCCATGCGCATGGCGGCGGCCATGGTTTCGCGCGTGGGCTGGGTGATGTGCGCGCCGTCCGAGTTCGTGCCGAAGCCGACGATCTCGGCATAGATGCGCGCGCCGCGCGCCACGGCATGCTCGTATTCCTCGAGGACCAGCGTGGTGGCGCCTTCGCCCACCACGAGGCCGTCGCGCGCCGCGTCGAAGGGGCGTGGCGTGAGTCCGGGCGTGTCGTTGCGCGTGCTGGTGGCGAACAACGTGTCGAACACCGCGGCGCCAGGACCGGACAGTTCCTCGGCGCCGCCGCAGAGCATGAGCGTCTGCTTGCCCTGCTGGATTGCCTCGTAGCCGTAGCCGATGGCCTGGCTGCCCGAGGTGCACGCGCTGGACGTCGTGACGACACGGCCCTTGAGGCCGAAGAAGACGCCCACGTTCACCGCCGTGGTGTGCGCCATCATCTGGATGTAGCTGGTGGCGGTCACGCCCTGCATGGAACCGGTTTCCAGCATGTGGCCCACGGTGCGCGCGGGTTCGATGCTGCCGCCGGAAGAACCATAGGCCACGCCCATGCGTCCGTCCGCGATGTCCTTGTCGCCGAGCAGTCCGGCATCGGCCAGCGCCCGCTCGCTCGCTGCGACGGCCAGCTGGGCGACGCGTCCCATCGAGCGCACGTGCTTGCGCGACCAGTGCGCGGGCAGGACGAAATCGTCCACCGGCGCGCCCAACCTGCCGTTGAGCTTGTCGAAGTAGTCCCACTCGTCCATGCGGCGGATGGCATTGCGGAAGCGGCGCAGCCGCGCCTCGATCGTGGCCCAGTCGTGGCCGAGCGGCGTGATGCCGCCGATGCCGGTGACGACGACGCGCTTCATCGTGCGCCCTCCCGAAGGGTGCGTTGTGTGTTCATGCGTTGGTCTTTTCCGCAGGGAGGCTGAGCGGCGCGAGCAGCGCCGTGAAGCCGATGCCGAAGAGCAGGGTGAGTCCGAAATGGCGCAGCGCGGGCATGGAGCCGAGCGCGAGCAGGCCGAAGGAAAGCAGGGCGGTGACGGCGGAGAGGAGCACGCCCGCATATGCCGCGCCGGGCCTGTGCACGACGAAAGGCTCGCCTTCGCGCAGGAACACGGCGTAGTTGGCGCCTACGCCGAGCACGAGCATGAGCGCCATGACGTGGAACAGGGTGAGCGGTTCGCCAAGGTAACCCAGGGTGGCCACGCTGAACACGATGCCCGCGGCCGGGGGCAGCAGCACACGCCAGGCGGCCCGCCAACCATAGCGCCAGGCGAAGGCGAGGCCCACCAGTGCGAGTGCCGCACCGAGCCAGGCATCCGCATAGCCGCGGTAGCGGCCGAACAGGGCGGAGATGCTCGCGGGCTTGTCGATCAGCGATACGCCGGGCAGACCCTCGGCCGCCGCGCGCAGCGCGCGCGGATCGTCCTGTCCCTGCGGCACGACGATGCTGCCGGTGCCGTGTTCGCCGCTCAACCACAGATAGTGGAACGGCGTATAGGCAGGCATCGCCAGCCAGTCGGCGAGCGTGAAGACGCGGCCCGGGAACGCAGCCTCATAAGCATCCGCCGCTTCGCCCTTGAAGCCCGCGGTCACCATGCTCTCCGCGAAGCAGCTCTTATAGGAGCCGCTATAGCGGCGAGAAGCCAACGAAGCCGTGTCGCCGTGAGGCAAGTTTCCCTCGCCGCCGTGGCGGCTCCCACAGACCGCCGCGAGGTTTTCCGCCTGCCGCTTTTGCGACGGCAACATCGTGCCGATGCCCGTCCAGCCCGCGAGCCTGCCTTCGTCCACCCACGCGCGCAGCCGGTCGGTCAACGCTTCCTCGCGCCGCAACACCTCTTCGGCGTCGCGCCCTTCCACCAGCCAGAACTGGCTGCCGCCGCCGAAACCGGCGATGTCGCGGATCGCCGCGGTCTGCGCATCCAGCGAGGGCGGCGGCGAAATCAGCAGGTGGATATCGTCGTCGTGGCCGAGACGCAGCCAGCCCGGCACGGCCAGCAGGAGGAGCACGCCGGTGGCGGCCAGCGCGCGACGTCCCGATGCGATGCGCTGCCAGCCGAGCGCGAGCCGCACGAGCGCGGGTGAGATCGGTTTCCGCGCCGGGCCCGCGACCAGCGCGGGCAACAGCCAGAACACGCTGGCGCAGGCGACGGTCATGCCGGCGATGGCGAAGCATGCCATCTGGCGCAGGGCGGGGAAGGGTACGAGGGCCAGCAAGGCGTAACCGAGGAGCGACGTGGCAAGGGCCAACAGCAGGGCCGGACGCACCTGGCGCACGCCGCGCCGCGCGTCCCACGCCGGTCCGGCGTTGGCGCGCGCGCAAAGGTACTGGATCGAATAGTCCACTGCCTCGCCCAGCAACGCCGCGCCGAAGACGAGCGTGAGCAGGTGCAGCTGCCCGAATACGAGCACCGTGACGACGATGGCGCCGACGACGCCGAGTGCCGTGGAGAGGAAGGCGACCAGCAGCGGCCGTACCGAGCGGAACACGAACAGCAGGAGCACCGCGATGCCGAGCGAGGAAGCGATGCCGACCACGTGCGTGTCGCGCTCCGCGCCCGCCCGCGCGGCCGCGGCGTAAAAGACCGCGCCGGTGCGCAGGAGGCGCGTTCCCGGATGTGTCGCGACCATCGCGCGCTCGGCGCCGTCCAGCGCGGCGAGCGCCCGCCGCTGCACGGCATCGTCGTAGGACGAACCGGCGAGCGTGGCGATCACGAGCACGTCGCTGCCGTCGTCGCGATGTGCGGTGAGCAGGTCGTCCTCGGGCACGAGGTTCGCGCGGTTCCACGGCTGGCGGTCGAGCCAGTGCTGCGTCCAGCCGAAGGGGTCGTCGGTGAGGCGGGTGCCGATGGTGGCGCCGAAGGGTTCGTTGAGGCGGCGGCGCAGCGCGGCGACGGCATCGAAACCCGGCGCGGCGACGGCGGCCCGGTCTTCCGGTGTGAGCAGGTGGAAGCGGAACGGCAGGAACGGCGTGACCAGGCGGTCGAGGTCGAAGGGCGGCAGTTCGGCCACCACCGAGGCGAACACGGCGTCCTTGCGCAGATCGTCGCCGAGCTGTCGCGCGGCCTCCTTGGCCGTGGCGTCGTCGGCATGGCCGACGAGGAGGATCATCCGGTCGCCGCTGGCCTTGGCGAGCCGTTCCACGGCGTCCTCGGCAAGCGGATGCCGCTCGGTGGCGGGCAGCATCGTGAGCAGGTCCGTCTGCAGGGGGGACGCGCCGCGGCCGAACAGCAGCCAGGCGCAAAGCAGGCAGGCGACCACGGCCGCGAACGCGAAGAGGCCGGCGCGCGGCGTGGTCGGCGGCAACGTCATGGAACGCCCAGCACCTTGGCTTCGAGCAGGGTCAGCGGTCCCGCGTCGCGCGTGTTGGCGAAGGCGATGACGGTGCGCTCGCCACTCGCGAGGTCCACCTCGATGGATTGCAGGAAGTCGTCGCCCTTCAGCGTGATCCCGGCAAGCACCCGGGCCATGCGTGCCTGGCGCGGCACGAAGTGCAGGGTCCAGCGCGCCGTGGTGCCGTCGGCGGTGATGGCGAACTGGCGCGCGGCCTCCTCGGACTTGCCGGCGAGCAGCGATTGCAGCATCCCCGACACCCGGCTCACGCCGCGATTGCCGTCGCGTACGCGGGCGAGGTTGCCCTGCGCATCGATCCGCGCGGTATCGCCGGCCGTGAGCACCAGGTTGTCGTCGAACGGCTCGCGCGTATGCCACACCATGCCGCGGCCGACGACGAAGAGCAGGTCGCCACGGCTCACCTGCGGCTCCGCGAGCGCGGGATTGTCGCGCGTCTGCGTGAACGCAGCGCGGACCTGGGTGTGGCGGGCGAGGTGGCCGAGCACGTCGTCGACGAGCGTGGTGGCCTGCACCTGCGCGGCGAACGCACAGAACAAGGCGGCGAGGGCGATCAGACGGCGCATCGGCTATTCCGGCGGTCGAACTTGCGAAGGATCAGGCGTGGTGCGCGTGGCAGCATGCCAAGCACGAGACGCGTGTGCATGGCGGCGATGCGGAGGTTGTCGCGCCACATGCGGAAGTGCGAGAGGCCGTCTTCCGGGTAGATCACACGGGTGGCGAGGTTGCGCACCGGCACACCCCGCCAGAACAGGCGCACGGCGATCTCCGTGTCGAAGTCCATGCGTGCGGGCAGCGGCTTGCGCGCGATCTCCGCGCGCGTTTCGTCCAACGGATAAAGACGGTACCCGCACATCGAATCGTCGATATCGAAGGACAGGGTTTCCAGCCACACGAAGGCATGCGTGACGTAGCGCCCGTACAGTCGCGAGCGAGGCACGGAATCGTCGTAGACGGGGCGTCCGCACACCATCGCGGCCGGCGACGCGCGGCCGGTCTCGAGGAAGCGCGGGACGTCGTCGGTATCGTGCTGGCCGTCCGCATCGATCTGCAGCACGTGGCTGTAACCGGCTTCGTGCGCGGCAAGGAAACCGGCGGTAAGCGCGCTGCCCTTGCCGCCGTTCTCCGGCAGGCGGATCAGGCGCAGGTCGTCGCGCCCTTCCACGAGGCGGTCGAGCGCGTCGCGGGTTTCCGCGTTCGATCCGTCGTCCACGAGGAACACGGGCAGGCCGTGGGCGGCCAGCGCATTCGCGGTGGCCCCGGCGGTGCGGCCGTGGTTGTAGACGGGTACGACGGCGCAGGGCGCGAAGGATCGCGCCGCGTCCTCGCGCGGTCCGGGCCTGCCCGCCATCGGTCCGCTCAGCGGGCGAGCAATGCCTGCACGGTGGCGACCACGTCGCCGACCGTACGCACGCTCTTGAAGTCCTCGGGCTTGATCCGTGTCCCGGTCATGTCCTGCACCTGGATGGCGAGATCGATCGCATCGATGCTGTCCAGCTCCAGGTCGGTGAAGAGGTTGGCTTCCGGAGTCACCTTGGCCGGGTCGATCTCGAAGGTCTCATGGAGGACCGACCGAAGGCGAGCGAGGACGTCGTCGGGAGTGAAGGTTTCGGCTGGGATCGCGCTCATAGCTCGGTAAGTCCATTTCATCCCCGGATGGGCGACACGCTTCCGCGAGGAAAAGCGATGCCATACGCCATCACCGAGGCGACGAAGGTGATCGAAAAGGCTCTGGTTGTCTCCGCCCCTAAGGCGGCTCCCCTGACCCAAAAGACCCGTGTAGGCAAAGCCTTACAGGATCCTCGGGCTCCGCAAAGTGTAACAGATCACGGTCCGGAACAATGCGTCCTTGCGACCCCCGATGCGGCCGGACACTGTCCGGACGGACCGGCCCCGGCGTCCGCGGACAGGGAGGCGAGGGACAGGGGCCGAAAGGGAAACCGCGCTGGAATGCGGGTTCCGCGCGTTCCGGGCGGTTGGCACGGCTTCTGCAACCTACCTCTCGAAACCCGAATCCCCCTTGTCGCAGGAGAAACACCATGAAGTACGAAACCGCCATGCTGAAGACCTTCTTCGTCGCCGCCGTCCTGACCTGCCTGCTGACCCTGGGCGCGATGGTTACCGCGCCCGCACCGGTTACCGCCCAGGCCATCGCGGCCATCCGCTGATTCGCGACCCGTCGAACAAAAAAAAACCGCCGGGCAGGCCGGCGGTTTTTTCTTCACCGACGTCTCGCGACTACTGGCCGCGCATGCGACCCTGGAAACGCGGCGCACCGTTGCCCATGTGCGGGAGACGGATCTTGCCGATCGCGCTGATGCGCTCCTCGGCCATGCGGTCCGCGGCCTTGTAGGTCGGGATCTTGTCGCGTGCGGAGATCTCGAAGATGCGACCGACGTTGTAGTAGATCGTGCGCATCATGCGCATCGCGCGCTCGCGGTTGTAGCCGTCGATTTCCAGCGACACGTTCATGACGCCGCCGGCGTTCACGGCGTAGTCCGGGGCGTAGAGCACGCCGCGGCGGGAGAGTTCGTCGCCGATGGCGTCGGTGGCCAGCTGGTTGTTGGCCGCGCCGCAGATGATCTTCGCCTTGATGCGGTCGATGGTCTGCTCGTTCACCGTGCCACCGAGGGCGCACGGGCTGTAGACGTCGGCGTCCACGTCGTAGATCTCGTCGAGGCCCACGGCTTCGCAGCCCAGCTCGTCGACGCAGCGCTGCACGGCGTCCTTGTTGATGTCGGTGACGAACACCTTCGCGCCCTGCTCGCGCAGCAGCTTGATGAACTCGCTGCCCACGTGGCCGCAGCCCTGAACGGCGTAGCTGTACTTGCCCACGTCTTCGTTGCCGTGCTTGTGCTGCAGCGCGGCCATCAGGCCCTGGAGCGTGCCGAAGGCGGTGAACGGCGAGGGATCGCCCGAGCCGCCATGGACCTGATGCACGCCGGTGACGTACTCGGTCTCGCGGAACACGTATTCCATGTCGTTGACGTCGATGCCGACGTCCTCGGCCGTGATGTAGCGACCGTTGAGCGAGTTGACGAAGCGGCCGAAGGCGCGGAACAGCGCTTCCGACTTGTCCTTGGAGGGATCGCCGATGATCACGGCCTTGCCGCCGCCGAGGTTCAGGCCGGCCACCGCGTTCTTGTAGGTCATGCCGCGCGACAGGCGCAGCACGTCGTTCACGGCGTCCTGCTCGCTCTTGTAGGGCCACATGCGCAGGCCGCCCAGCGACGGGCCAAGCACGGTGTTGTGGATCGCGATGATGGCCTTCAGGCCTGCGTCCTTGTTATGGCAGAAGACGACTTCTTCGTGGCCCGTGTTGGCGATGGTTTCGAAAATCATCGAACGCAAACTCCAGTTACAAGCGGCTTGGGCGCCGCCCTTCAGGTGGAAACCGGCGGTGGGGACCCCCGGTGGATTGTGACTGTCCAAAAAAATCGCCCCAACCTTGAGGGCGGGGGCGATATGTCGTGTCAGTTGGATAGTTTAAACCGTTGCGGGCCCGTGTGTAGGTGCGCCGCAGCACGGGGGCTCGCGGTCAGCGGTGCCAGTGGCGGTCGCGGTGCCAGGTTTCCCGCTCGAAACGCCAGCCGTGGCCGTACGGGCGCCATACCGGGGCCCGGTACACGTAGCCCGGGCGCGCGGCATACCAATGGCCGTCGACCCAGACGTAGCGGCCTCGGGCCCAGTTCCAGTACCCGGGGGCCCAGACGTACCCGGCACGCGGCGGCGGCACGCGCTCGAAACGCGGCGGAGGCGGGCGGGTGCCCACGGTGACCGAGACGTATTCCCGCGCGGCGGCGGGCGGGGTGTAGCTCGCGGCGCCAACGGCCAGGCCCAGGGCGGCCACGGCGGCGAGGGTGCGGGTCAGGCTCATGACTGTCTCCTTCGGCACTCCGCGTCGGATGCGGATTCGTGCGCCAGAACGCAGGCTCGCACCGGCGGGTTGACTCCCCTCGCGGCATGCGTTCAGCTTCGCGGACCCCCTATCCGGTTCCCCCCATGAAGCCACCGCGCCGCTTCGGCGTCCGTACCGTCGCGACCATCCTCGGCATTCGCCTTGCCTACCGGCTGGGCAGCCGCCTGGCGCCGCGGCGGACCGTCGCCCATGCCGCACGGGTTTTCCAGACGCCGTTGCCGAGCAGCCGCGAGCGCGCCGACCACGCCGCGGCGCTCACCTCGGCGCGGGAAGCGCGCATCGACGTCGACGGCAGGCCCATCGCCACGTATGTCTGGGGCGACCCCGCGACACGGCCGTACCTGCTGTTCGTGCATGGCTGGTCGAGCATGGGCCTGCGCTGGGAAAGCTGGATGCCGCAGGTTCTTGCGAAAGGCTGGGCGGCGGTGGCTTTCGACCAGCCGGGACACGGACGGAGCGGCGGCGACCTCTGCACGCTGCCGGATTTCGCGAACACGGTGACGGCCGTGGCCCGGCATTACGGCGATCCGGAAGGCGTGGTCGCGCACTCGCTGGGCGGGGCCGCCGTGGCACTGGCGCTCGACGGCGGGTGGACGACGAAGCGGGTGGTGCTGATCGCCGCCGCGGCGGACGTGGAAGGCGCCACGCGACGCTTCGCGCGCTTCGTGCGATTGAGCGAGCGCCTGCGGCCGAAACTGCACGAGCTGCTGGCGGAGCGTACCGGTGTCCTCATCGACGACCTGCACATCGCGAGGCACGCTCCGAAGCGGACCCAGCCGGTGCTGGTGGTGCACGATCGCGGCGATCCCGAGGTGCCGATGGAGGAGGCCGCGATGTACATGAAGCTCTGGCCCGGGGCGACGCTCCTGGAAACCCGCGGCCTCGGCCACCGGGCCGTGGTGGACGATAAGGCAGTGAGGGAAGCGGCGCTGAATTTCCTCTCCCCCCGATAACGCCGCCACCACTGTAGGAGCCGCTATAGCGGCGAGGGGACGTGCCTTCTCGCTTCATGGCTTCGTTGGCTTCTCGCCGCTATAGCGGCTCCTACAGCAGGCTCTCTGCGCTGCATTGCAGCAAAGCGCTGCGCCCCCGCCGCAGTAGAATTCACAGCTCCCCACCGTCGTCGATCGTTCCCGGAGTCTTCATGAGCTCGCAGCCCCAGCACATCCCCGCCAGCAGCACGGACGCCGAGGCGACCCCGCTGCGCTTCGTCACGGCGGCGAGCCTGTTCGACGGACACGACGCCGCCATCAACATCATGCGCCGGATCATCCAGAGCCAGGGTGCGGAGGTGATCCACCTGGGCCATAACCGCTCGGTGGAAGACGTGGTGCGCGCCGCGCTGCAGGAAGACGCGGACGCCATCGCACTGTCGTCCTACCAGGGCGGCCACGTGGAATATTTCAAGTACATGGTGGACATGCTGCGCGAGCGCGGTGCAGGCCATGTGCGCGTGTTTGGCGGCGGTGGCGGCACCATCACGCCGGAAGAAATCAAGGAGCTCCAGGCCTACGGCGTGGAGCGCATCTACCATCCGAACGACGGCATGAAGCTCGGCCTCGTGGAGATGATCGAGGACGTGATGACGCGTACGCGCGCCGCAGCGATGCAGCGCGTGGAAGTCGCCCCGCCCGCCACCTCCGTCGAGGACGAGATCTCCATCGGCGCCATGCTTTCGGCGATCGAGGAAGACCACCTGGGCGAGGAAGAACTGGCCCGCCTGCGCAAGGCGTGGAAGCTCGCCGGGGGGAAGACCCCGGTGCTCGGGCTGACCGGTACCGGCGGCGCCGGCAAGTCGTCCGTCGTGGACGAACTGCTGCTGCGCTTCCTGCATGCCTTCCCGCAGATGCGCATCGCCGTGCTGGCCGTCGACCCGACCCGCCGTCGCAGCGGCGGCGCGCTGCTGGGCGATCGCATCCGCATGAACTCGCTGCGCAGTCCGCGCGTGTACATGCGTTCGATGGCCACCCGCCGCCAGCATGCCGCCACCTCGGTCGTGCTGCACGACTGCATCGATTTCCTCAAGGCCCAGAGCTACGACCTGGTGATCGTCGAGACCGCCGGCATCGGCCAGAGCGACTCGGAGATCGTCGATCTCGTCGATTTCCCGGTCTATGTCATGACCAGCGAATACGGCGCCGCGAGCCAGCTCGAGAAGATCGACATGCTCGACTTCGCCGAGCTCGTGGTGCTCAACAAATTCGACAAGCGCGGCGCCGAGGATGCGCTGCGCGACGTGCGCAAGCAGTGGAAGCGCAACCGCGCGGCCTTCCAGCTGCCGGACGAGAAGGTGCCGGTCTATCCGACCATTGCCAGCCAGTTCAACGATCCGGGCGTGACCTGGATGTTCGACAACCTGTGCCGGCTGCTGCGCGAGAAGCTCTCGCTGCCCGAGGCCACGTGGACGCCGGATGTCGACACCAGCCTGCGCGAGCCGCGCGCCACCGTGCTGATTCCGGGCAACCGCGTGCGTTACCTTGCGGAGATCGCGGAGCAGGGCCGGGGCGTCAACGCATCCATCGCGGTGCAGGCCGCGGCGGCGAGCAAGGCGCAGCATTACTACGAGTCGTTGAAGGACATCGGCGACGAGTCGCTGCCGCGTGCCTTCGACCTCTACGACCACGCGCTGCTCACCGTGCACGGCGACCGCTCCCTCATCACCCTGCGCCAGCGCTACAACGAGACCGTGCGCGAGCTGTCCAGCGAGGCGATCCACCTCCTGCGCGAGTGGCCGGCCCGGTTCGAGTCGGTCACGGCCGAATTCAACGAATACCAGGTGCGCGACAAGGTCATTCGCGTGGAAAACTACCGCGAATCGTTGAGCCACCAGAAAATCCCGAAGGTGTCGCCGCCCAAGACCAAGGACTGGGGCGAACTGCTTTCCTTCCTCATGCGCGAGAACCTGCCTGGCCACTATCCGTATACCGGCGGCGTGTTCCCGTACCGTCGCGCCGGCGAAGACCCGACCCGCATGTTCGCGGGCGAGGGTACGCCCGAGCGTACGAATCGCCGCTTCCATTACCTCTCGCTGGGCGGCGGCGCCGCGCGCCTGTCCACGGCGTTCGACTCGGTGACGCTGTACGGCGAGGATCCCGCACCGCGTCCCGACATCTACGGCAAGATCGGCAACTCCGGCGTCTCCATCGCCACGCTCGACGACATGAAGAAGCTCTACTCCGGCTTCGACCTGTCGGCACCGACCACGTCTGTGTCGATGACGATCAACGGTCCCGCGCCGATCATCCTCGCCATGTTCATGAACACGGCGATCGACCAGAACATCGAGAAGTACCTCAACGAGGATGCCTCGCGCTGGGAAGCCGCCAACGCGCGCATCGCCGAGCTGTATCCGGACGGCAACCGCCCGCGTTACAACGGCGACCTGCCCCAGGGCAACGACGGCCTCGGCCTCGGGCTGCTCGGCGTCTCGGGCGAGGAAGTCGTGGATGCGGAGACCTACGCGCGGATCAAGGCGTACACGCTGGCGACCGTGCGAGGCACAGTGCAGGCCGACATCCTGAAGGAAGACCAGGCGCAGAACACCTGCATCTTCAGCACGGAATTCGCGCTGCGCATGATGGGCGACATCCAGCAGTACTTCGTCGACCACAAGGTCCGCAACTTCTATTCGGTGTCGATCTCGGGCTACCACATCGCGGAAGCCGGGGCGAACCCGATCAGCCAGCTGGCCTTCACGCTGTCGAACGGCTTCACCATCGTGGAGTACTACCTCGCCCGCGGCATGAAGATCGACGATTTCGCGCCGAACCTGTCGTTCTTCTTCTCCAACGGCATGGACCCGGAATATACGGTGATCGGTCGCGTGGCTCGCCGCATCTGGGCCCGCGCCATGCGCGAGCGCTACGGCGCCAGCGCGCGCAGCCAGATGCTGAAGTACCACATCCAGACCTCCGGCCGTTCGCTGCACGCGCAGGAAATCCAGTTCAACGACATCCGCACCACGCTGCAGGCGCTGTACGCGTTGTTCGACAACTGCAACAGCCTGCACACGAACGCCTACGACGAGGCGATCACCACGCCCACGGAAGAGAGCGTGCGCCGTGCCGTGGCGATCCAGCTCATCATCAACCGCGAGCTCGGCCTCAACTTCAACGAGAACCCGTGGCAGGGCAGCTTCGTGGTCGACGAACTGACCGACCTCGTGGAAGAAGCCGTGTACAAGGAGTTCGAGGCGATCAGCGAGCGCGGCGGCGTGCTCGGCGCTATGGATACGATGTACCAGCGCGGCAAGATCCAGGAAGAGTCGATGTACTACGAGCACAAGAAGCACGACGGCTCGCTTCCGCTCATCGGCGTGAACACCTTCCTGCCGAAGGACCACGGCGGCGAGATCGCCACCGAGATCGAACTGATCCGCTCCACGGAAGAGGAGAAGGGCCAGCAGATCGACAACGTGCTGCTCTACGGCAAGGCCCGCAACGGCCTGGCCCCGGAGAGCCTGAAGACGTTGCAGAAGACGGCCCGCGACCGCCGCAACGTGTTCGCGGAACTGATGGAAGCCGTACAGCACAACTCGCTCGGACAGATCAGCCACGCGCTGTACGACGTGGGCGGCGAGTACCGCCGTAACATGTAAAGCCCGTCGTCCCTGCGCAGGCAGGGACCCAACGACTTACGCCCCGGTTATCCTGCGCGCCGCATCGCCGCCTACGGAATCGGACGACTCGCTGACGCGAGTTCGTGCCTCGATGCGGGTTGTTCCCTCATGGGGAGCTAGGCCAGAGGGGGAGTACCCGGCGCCTGCGGATTAAGCAGGTATGCAGGCGTCGGGCAAGCCCCCGATTTGAACTCGACCACCGGTTCGTAGTCCCATGGGGGCTTGGTTCTGTGTAGGAGCGGTGTAGTGAGCAGTCAGTCGTCGGGTTCGAAGTGGGTTGCGGGTTTGCTGGTGGTGGCGATCGCCGTGGTGGTCGGCATCTTCGTGTATCGGGAGAAAATGGCGCGCGACAAGGCGGAGGCGCCGGCCTTCGCGGGCGCGAGTTCTTCCGCACCGGCCCATGCCGGCACCGCGCAGAACGCGGCGCTGCCGCAGCATCCCATCGGCCCGGCCAGCGGTTCCACCGCGGCGCTGCCGTCGCTGGACCAGAGCGACGACGCCGTGCTCGCCGGCCTCATGGCGCTCACCAGCGACGATGCGCTGAAGTCGCTGCTGAAGCCGCAGGCGATCGTCTCGCGCATGGTGTCCACCATTGATGCATTGCCAAAGCACACCATCGGCATGAACGTCGTGCCGTTGCGCACCCCGACAGGCCGCTTCCAGGTGCAGTCGGACGACGGCATGTTCGTCGAATCAAAGAAGAACTATGCGCGCTACGACACGTACATGTACGTGGCCGACCGCGTGAATCCGGCCGCTGCCGCAAGCTGGTACAAGCGCAACTATCCGCTATTCCAGGATGCGTATCGCGACCTCGGCACGGGCGGCTATTTCAACGACCGCCTCATCGAGGTCATCGACCACCTCCTCGCCGCGCCGGAACCGAAGGGCACGCTACAGCTGATTCCGGCGAAGGAAGGCTATGTCTACGCCAACCCCGACTACGAACAGTTGTCGGTAGGACAGAAGTTCATGATCCGCGTGGGGCCGGCGAACGAGGCGAAGCTGAAGGCGAAGCTTCGGGCGTTGCGGGAGGCCATCGTGGCCGGTGCGCCCGCGGTGTCATCGACCAGCGCGAACTAAACATGTGGGAGCCGCTATAGCGGCGAGGGCAATCTTGCGATTCGGTCGCCAGCTTTTCCTCGCCGCTATAGCGGCTCCTACAGGCGCCTTCAGGGCTTCTTCGACGGGTCCCGCACCGGCACGCTGATGTTGCACAGGTCGATCTTCCCGGCCGGGCGGGTGTAGAAGTCGTCGCGGCGGTTGCGCTTCGCGTCGATCACCGCAGCGAAGGTCTTGCTGTCCGTGCGCAGCACCTGGATCGGTGTGCGCTCGGCTTCCGGCACGTCGGCGGCGAGGCGCACGCTCTTGATCGTGACGCGCTGTTCCGGCTTGTCATAGAAGCCCATCGGCTCGCCGCCGCGCGGATAGGCCGAGAGGATCTCCATGCCTTTGATGACCTTGCCGGCCACGGCGAGGTTGCGGTCGAGATTGCGCGGCGCCTGTCCGATGATGGCGTAGAGCGAGCTGCCGTTGCCGGTCTCCGCGCCGGTGTCGCGCGCGACGCCCACGGTGCCGTAGCAGTGCGTGATCCATGCCCCGCCCTTGCCGTCGCGCGCCACGGGGAAGCCCTCCGAGAAACCGACTTCCGGTGCATAGACGTCGCCATCCGGCAGCTTGGTGAAGGGATAGGCCTTGCCGCCCTTGCGGGTGAATTCCGGCGCGAGGGTTTCCTTCGCCGTGCCCAGGCTCTTTGCTTTCTTCTTGTCGTCGCCGTCGGGGTCGCCCCATTGGGTGACGAAGTTGTCCTGCACACGGATGATCTGCGTGCCGTCGAAGTAGTGCTCGCGGATCAGCGTGCGGATGTTCGCGGCGTGCAGCGGCGACCAGTCCTGGGCCAGCTCGATGATGACGCGGCCTTGCGGGAGATCCATGTACACAAGGTTCTGCGGATCGGGCGTGCGCCACTCGGCGGGCGTCGACTTCGCCAGCAGCTCCTTCGGCGTGGGCGATTTCTTCGCCTCTTCCGCCATGGCGGGCAGGGCAAGCAGGAAGGCGAGCGCGAGGCAGGTACGGGTGAGCATGGAGTCCCCTGGGGTCTGTTGACCCCGGAGACGTTAGCAGAGCCCGGGCTGTTGTAGGAGCCGCTATAGCGGCGAGAGCACGCTTCTGGCCGCGTCGCGAGGTTCCTCGCCGCCATGGCGGCTCCTACACAAAAGCAGGCCCGGCGGAACCTTTCCTACTGGTGCAGGCCCAGGACGGCTTTGGGCTCCAGGTAGGCCTCGAGGCCGAAGCGTCCGGACTCGCGGCCGAGACCCGATTGCTTGAACCCGCCGAACGGCGCCTTCGGCTCGTGGGTCAGCGTATTGACCAGCACGCGCCCCGCATCGATGCGCGCCGCCACGCGCACCGCGCGGGCCTCGTCGGTGGAATGTACGTAGGCCTGCAGCCCGTAGCTCGTATCGTTGGCGATTGCGATGGCTTCCTCTTCGTCGTCATACGCGATGATCGACAGCACCGGCCCGAAGATTTCCTCGCGGGCGATGGTCATGTCGTTGCGCACGTCGGTAAACAGGGTGGGGCGTACCAGCCACCCCCGGGCATGGCCATGCGGGCGTCCTTCGCCGCCGGCGATGAGGCGGGCGCCTTCCTCGATGCCCTTGCGGATGTAGCCTTGCACGCGGTTCCACTGCTTCGCGCTGACCATGGGGCCGACTTCCGTGGCGGGATCCGCGGGATCGCCCGAGACGACGGCTTCCACGGCCGACTTCGCCATCGCCTCGAACTCCGCGAGTCGGGAACGCGGCACGAGGATGCGCGTTCCGGCGATGCAGGCCTGTCCGCTGTTCATGAATCCCGCACCGATCACCAGCGGCATGGCCTTCGCGAGATCGGCATCGTCGAGGATCACACTGGGCGATTTGCCGCCCAGCTCGAGCGTGACGCGCTTCAGGGTGTCCGCGGCGGCGCGGACGATGCCTTTGCCGACCGCCGTCGATCCGGTGAACGAGATCTTCGCGACGTCCGGGCTGTCGACGATCTCTGCGCCCACCACGTCGCCGCGACCGGTGACGATGTTGTACACGCCCGCCGGCGCGCCTGCCTCATGCAGTGCCTCGGTCACGATCCGGGTCTGCAGCGCGCTCATCTCGCTGGGCTTGATCACCGCCGTGCAGCCGGCCGCGATGGCGGTGGCGAGCTTGCCGCAAATGAAGCCGGCATTGCTGTTCCAGGGCGTGATGAGGCCCGTCACGCCGACGGGCTGCATGACGACGGCGGCCGCGCCCATCCGCCGCTCGAAGTCGAACGCGCGCAGGGTCTCGATGGCTTCGACGAAGACGCTGGAGGCGTAGCCGGTCATCCAGCGCCCGCGCGATACCGGTGCTCCGTATTCTTCGCGTATGGCCTCGAACAGGTCGTCTTCGCGGGCGCGTACGGCGTCGTGCATGCGCTGGAGCAGGGCGATGCGTTCCTCGACCGTGGACGTCGAGAACGTGGCGAAGGCGCGCTTCGCCGCGGCGATCGCGCGGCGGGCGTCTTCCGCGTCGCCGAGCCGCACGGTGCCGATCACCTCCTCGGTGGCGGGGTTGAAGAGTTCGAAGCGCTCCTGTCCGTGTGGGGTGACAAAAGCGCCGTCGATGTAGATCTGCTCGATGGTGTGCATGGCGGTCCTCGATCGTGGGGTGGGTACCTCCAACGATGCGGCCGGGCCATTGATCTGATAAGAAGGACAAAGCCGAATGACTTGTTAAGCAGGAGCGGATAATGCGATCCGGACTCACCGAGCTCGAAGCCGTGCTGGCAGTGGCCCGCCACGGCAGTTTCCGCGCCGCCGCGGCCGCTCTGGAGATGTCTACCTCGGCCCTGAGCCAGGCCGTGGCGTCGCTGGAGGGCCGCATCGGTACGCGGCTGTTCCACCGGACCACGCGCAGCGTCCGCCTCACCCAGGCCGGCGAGCGTTTCGTGGCCGACGTGGCCCCGGCCATGGCGGATATCCGCGGCGCCATCGAGCGGGCCAGCGACGAGGGCGGCCCACCCACCGGCACCCTGCGGATCAATGCCTCGTTCGGCGCTGCGCAACGGGTCATCGGTCCGTACCTGATTCCGTACATGCGTAAGTATCCCGGCGTACACCTGGACCTGGTGACCGAGGGGCGCCTGATCGACATCGTGCGGGAGGGGTTCGACGCGGGCTTCCGGACGGAGGATACGGTACCGGGCGACATGATCGCGATACCTTTCGGCGCCCGGATCCGCTTCGCGGTGGTCGGTTCGCCGGACTATTTCGCGAAACACGGTCGGCCGCGCACGCCGGCCGACCTTTCGCGGCACGCATGCATACGCGCGCGCATGCCGGCCGGGCACATCTATCGCTGGGAGTTCGAGCGGCATGGGGAAGCGCTGGCTGTCGACGTGCAGGGCGCCCTGACGCTCGACGCGCCGCAGCTCATGCTGGAAGCCGCGCTGGCGGGCCTGGGCCTCACCTACCTCACCGAGTTCAACGTGGAGGAAGCGCTCGCCGCGGGCACGCTCGAACGCGTGCTTGCCGAATGGACGCCGCCCTTCGACCGCCTGTGCCTGTACTACCCGGGGAGGCGGCACGTACCCGCGCCGTTGCGTGCGCTGGTCGATCTCATCAGGGAATCGGGTTGAGCGCATGGGCCAAGGGTCATGGCAAACCTTTGCGGTTCCGCAGGCATCCTTTCCGCAAGTTTCCACGTCCCGGATTACTCATGCGTTGTCGCTTCATCCTCGCCGCCCTCCTGGGGTTCACCGTCGCTCCCGCGTATGCCGAGGTCGTCATCGACGGTCATATCGATCCCACGGAATGGGCCGGCGCCAAACACATCGTCGACTTTCGCCAGACCCAGCCGTTGACGGGGAAGCCCGGCAGTCAGCCCACCGAGGCGTGGATCCTGTCGACGCCGAAGGGCCTCGCGGTGGCGATCCGCGCCACGCAGCCGGACGGTGTCCCGCGCTCGCACCAGCAGACCCGGCGCGACGAGAACGCGCTGGTCGACCGCGTCAACGTGATGGTCGACTTCAACGGCGACGGTCGCGTGGGCTACGACTTTGAGGTGAAGTCGCAGGGCGGCATCGCCGACGAGGTGATCACCAACGAATCCGATTTCAGCTACGACTGGGACGGCGCGTGGGATCACGCGGTCAGCGAGGACGCGGACGGCTATTCCGTCGAGGTGCTGATCCCGTGGTACATCGCGCCGATGCACAAGGCGCACGACGGCGAGCGCACCATCGGGCTTTACATCGATCGCGTGATCGGCGGCACCGGCGAGCGCATGGGCTGGCCCACGATCACGTTCGACCAGGGGCGGTTCCTGTCCAGCTTCAATCACGTGCGGCTTCCCGCGTATTCGCAATCGCTTTTCGCGGTCACGCCGTACGTGGTCGGAAGGGTGGATCGCGTGAACGGCGGCACGTCGTTCGAGCAGGGCGCGGACATCCTGTGGAAGCCCAACGGCCAGACCCAGCTCACCGCCACCATCAATCCGGACTTCGGCCAGGTGGAGAGCGACGACCTCGTGGTGAACTTCTCGCCGGAGGAAACCTTCTTCACCGACAAACGCCCGTTCTTCACCGAGAACCAGGGCATCTTCGACTTCAGCCTGCTCGACGACTACTCGCAGCTGGTCTACACGCGGCGCGTGGGTGGCGCGTCCGACGACGGCCACGGTGCCGCCGACATCTCCACCGCGGTGAAGGTCAACGGCAGCGTCGGTTCGACGAGCTACGGCATCCTCACCGCGCAGGAGAAGGGCGACGCCGGCCGTACCTTCGGCGCGCTGCGCCTGAGCCAGAACGAGGGTACGCAGACCTTCGGCATGCTCGCCACGCGGGTGAACCATCCGTACCTCGACCGCGATGCCAACGTGCTCGGCTTCGACCATCGCTGGCAGCCCAGCAGCGCGTTCACCATCACCAGCAACGTGGTCGGCAGCAAGATCGACGAGCCCGGGGCGAACACGTCCGGCCTCGGCGCGACCAGCATCGCCTATTGGCAGATGAACGACGTGTGGGCCCAGCAGTGGCTCGGCATGTACTTCGGCCGCCGCCTGGACATCGACGACTTCGGCTACCTGCCGCGCAACGACATGCTCTACCTGCACTGGGAAGTGCGCCGCCGCCTTACCGGTCTCCCGGCGGATTCCGCGTACACCTCGCACCTGTGGGAGTACCGCATTTCGGGCGCCGACAACACCGACGGACGTGCCGTGAGCCGCCGTTTCCGCATCGTGCGCGACAGCCGGCGGCGCGACGGCGGCGAGGAGGAGTGGCGGCTGGATACGTTCTCCGCGGCGTACGACGACCGGCTCACCCGTGGCGGCAATGCCCTGCACACCCCGCCCACGGCGAAGCTGACCTACGACCGCACGCGTCCGCGCATCGGCCGCTGGGCCTGGGAGGCGGAGGGTTTCATCACCGGCAACCAGCTCACCGGTTACCACCGGCTCGGCTACTACTTCAAGTTCACGCCCACGTACTTCATCACCGACGCTTTCAGCGTGTTTCTCGGCGCCAGCTACGAGTGGGATCCGAACTGGCTGATCTGGCAGGGCCACGACAACCTGCTGGGCGTGTACGACGGCCGGACCGTCGGGATCGACAGCGGCGTGAACTGGAACCTCAGCAACCGGCAGGAACTGCGCGTGAAACTGCAGACGCTGGCGTTGGGCGCGAAGCTGCGCGATACGATCGACGTGACGCCCACCGGCGGCACCGTCCACAGCGATGAACACGTGGATCCGCTCGGCGTGGCGAACCTGGGCTTCCAGATCCGCTATCGCTACGAGATCGCTCCGCTGTCGGATCTCTACATCGTCTACAACCGCGGCGGCTACGAGGACGACACCGAGGACGATGTGAACTCGCAGTTCCGCCGCGGTTTCAGCCTCAAGGATGTCAACGAAGGCCTGATCAAGATCGCCTACCGCCTCGAGTTCTGAAGTAGAGCCGGGCTTCACGCGCCTTGTGGCATTCCTTGGGCCAAGGAATGCCTGTGGAGACCCCCGTGCCACATCGAGAGAACCCCGTGCCCGGCCGCAGCATCGGCGAGCACGGCGTCATCGGGAACCAGGACACCATCGCGCTCGTGGCCACCGACGGCACGATCGATTTCCTGTGCTGGCCGCACATGGACAGCCCGACGGTGTTCGCCGCCTTGCTCGATCCCGCGAAAGGCGGCGAGTTCTCCGTGGCGCCGGCGCTACCGGATGCGCGGCGCATGCAACTCTACATACCGGAGACGAACGTACTGGTCACGCGCTGGATGGGCGGGAAGGGCAGCATGGAGCTGACCGATTTCATGCCTCATCCCGAGGCCGGCGCCCGTCTTCCGCGCAGCCTCGTGCGCCGGGTGCGGGCGTCGCGGGGAAGGGTGAAGGTGCGCGTGCGCTGCCGGCCCCGCTTCGACTATGCCGCGAGCGTGCCGACGGCCGACGCGTACGGGGATACCGTGGTGTTCCACGATGACGCGCACTCGCTGCGCCTCGGCGCGTCGGTGCCCATCCTGGTGGGCGAGAGCGAGGCGCATGCGGAGTTCGAACTCGAAGCGGGCCAGGACGCATGGTTCGTGCTCTGCGACGAGGCATTCGATCCGCTTGACGTGGCGGAATGCGCCACGGCGCTGGAGGCGACGTCCGACGCATGGCGCCACTGGACCCGCCGTTCCCATTACCGTGGCCGCTGGCGCGAACTGGTCGACCGTTCCGCGCTGGTGCTGAAGCTGCTCACCTCGCACGAGCACGGCTCGATCGCCGCCGCCGGAACCTTCGGCCTGCCCGAGGCCACGGGCGCCGCACGCAACTGGGATTACCGCGCCAGCTGGATACGGGACGCCTCGTTCACCGTGTACGCCTTCATGCGGCTCGGCTACGTCGAGGAGGCGGCGCATTTCCGGCAGTGGACGGAAGACCGTTTCGTGGAGCTGGAGGAGGGCGCCGCGCTCCGCGTCATGTATGCGCTGGATGGCAGCGAGGCGCTGAAGGAATCGACGCTGGACCATCTGGCCGGCTACGCGGGATCGAAGCCCGTGCGCATCGGCAACGCGGCGCGCACGCAGACCCAGCTGGATATCTTCGGCGAACTGATCGATAGCATCTACCTGTCGAACAAGTACGGAAGGGCGATCAGTCACGCGGGCTGGGCGCACGTGAAACGCCTGGTCGATCACGTGTGCGCGCACTGGCGCGACGCGGACGAGGGCATCTGGGAGATCCGCGACACCCCGCGGCATTTCCTCCACTCGCGCCTGATGTGCTGGGTGGCGCTGGATCGCTCGGTACGCCTCGCGAGCAAGCGCTCGCTCCCGGGTGCCGTCGTCGAATGGGCCATGGAACGCGACCGCATCGCGGAGGACATCTGGGCGCACTTCCGTCATCCCGAACACGGGTACTTCGTGCAGACCATGGGCGGCACGGACCTCGACGCCGCGGCGCTGATGATGCCGCTGGTCCGCTTCGTGTCGGCGACGGACCCGGTATGGCTGAAGACGCTGGACGCGATCGGCGAGCGGCTTACCGACGACGGCATGGTCTTCCGCTACCGCAATGCGGATGGCCTCGAGGGCGGCGACGGCGCATTCACTACCTGTACCTTCTGGTACGTGGAATGCCTGGCCCGCGCGGGTCGCCTCGACGAGGCGCGCGACGCGATGGTGCGTGGCGTCCACTACGCGAACCACCTCGGCCTTTTTTCCGAGGAGCTGAGTCTGCGCGCGGAACAACTGGGCAATTTCCCCCAGGCACTCACGCACCTCGCTTTCATCAGCGCGGCGTACTACCTGGACCGCCGCCTTTCGAGTCCGCAGGGCGAAGTCTGGCAACCCTGATTGCCGTCGCCCCCGCGCGGGCAAGAGCGGAAGCCCGCGTCGATGGGCTGACCGGTCACATTTCGATTTCGTCCGGGCCGATGAACTCGATCGCCGCCTCGCGCGTGCCGGCGGTCTCTTCGGCAATCTCGCGCACGCGTTCGCCGATGCGCTCGTTGGGTACTTCGACTTCGAGGGTATAGGTTTTCGAACTCATGTCGTCGGAGAGGTTCTGCGAGCTCGAGTCGTCGCGGAAATCGCTCATGAAATCGTCGATTTCCTCGACCCTCTCGACGCGGTCGATGCCGTGGACGGCGGTCAGCACATCGTCGAACACGTCGCGGTCGCCGGTGATACGAAGCTGGATGCGGGGCATGGAATCCTCCTGGGCCGTATGGAACCGATGCTGGCGCGCGGCATGTATGCCGGAAGTGTACGCCGCCGTTACCATGGCGGTTTGACGTTTCCTGCGGCCATGACCATGCCCAAGACCTACGACCAGGCCTATTTCGACAAGTGGTACCGCAGCGCGGAGCATGCCGTGCGCTCGCCGGCGGAGCTGCGGCGCAAGGTGGCGATGGTGCTCGGCCAGGCCGAGTTCTACCTTGGCCGTCCGGTGCGGAACGTGCTGGACGTCGGCTGCGGGGAAGCGCCATGGCGGGCCGAACTGCGCCGCCTGCGGCCCGGCATCGAATACCGCGGGCTGGAGGCGAGCGAGTACGTCGTGGCCCGGTACGGCCGCTCGCGTCATATCGGTTATGCCCGGTTCGGGCAGCTCGCCGAGCTGCGTTTCGATACGCGCTTCGACCTCATCGTCTGCACGGACGTGTTGCATTACCTGAAGCCGGCCGAAATCCGGGCGGGGCTCGTCGGCATCGGGGAGATGGCGGAAGGGCTCGCTTTCCTCGAGGTCTACACCCGCGAGGACGACCCTGGCGGCGACAGGGAGGGGTTCTACGGCCGCTCCGCCCGTTGGTATCGCGAGGCCTTCGACGAGGTGGGGCTCATTCCCGTGGGCTCGCAGTGCTACGCCAGCCCGCGACTGGCCCGCCACGTGGCATCGCTGGAGCGGCTCTAGGCCCGCTGTCCTTACGAGCCCGCGGCGACGGTGAACCAGGCGACCGTCGCCAGCGCATTGTTCGCGGCATGGGCGACGAAGGCGGGCCAGATGGACCCGCTGCGCACGCGCAGCCAGGCGCAGAACAGGCCCACCAGCACGAGGTTGGGCACGGCGTACCAGAGCCAGGCGAGGTCGGGCAGGTGGATCGTGCCGAAGATGAGCGCGGACAGGCCGATCGCCCAGCCGTCGCCGAGGCGGGTGCGCAGGATGGACAGGAGGGCGCCGCGGAACAGGAGTTCCTCTACCGCCGGTCCGATCAGGACGACCACCGGCAGGAGCGCCACTCGCATGCCGATGTCGGCCTTGTCGGCGATGTCGCTGACGGCCTGGCTGACCGTGTGGTCTCCGGCCAGGAGCTGGGTGAGCAGCCCGCCGATGACCGGCGCGGCGACGCCCAGGGCGGAGGCGAGGACGATGAAGCGCCCGGCGGGTGGAGTGAAGCCGAGCCCTGCCGGGCCCGGGTCCGTCGCGCGCGCCGCGCCCCAGCGCCGGAGCAGCAGCCAGGAGACCACGACGGCCGCGCAGAGCACGGTGAGGATCACCACCACGATGAGCCGGTCGGGCGCGGGGGGCACATGGCCGGGGAAGGACCGGGCGATCTGCATCGAGATCCCGCCGAACAGTCCGCCAAAGGCGAACTGGAGACCGAAGTACGCCGCGATGCAGAGGGTCGTCTCGACAACGCCCGGTGTCCGCGGGGGCGCGAGTGCCGTCGGGGAGGGGGAGGCTGGCAGGTAATCGTCGGTCATGCGGCACCCTAGCCGACGGATGGCCGGGGTCGCAACGGCGCTTCCGGCACAGACTGTCATGACCTGTCCTCGAGGCCCTGTATAGTTGACCCTCCCTAAAGGAGGAAAACCGGCGCCACGACGCGTCGCCCCATGTTCGCATTCGACTGGCTAGCCGACCCTTCGGCCTGGGCGGGTCTTCTCACGTTGATCGTGCTGGAGATCGTGCTCGGTATCGACAACCTCGTCTTCGTCGCGATCCTCGCCGACAAGCTCCACGCCCGCCAGCGCGACCACGCGCGTCTCATGGGCCTCGGCCTCGCGCTGGTCATGCGCCTGTGCCTGCTCGCCGCCATGTCCTGGCTGGTGACGCTCACCCGGCCGCTGTTCCAGTGGAACGGCTTCAGCCTGTCGTGGCGCGACGTCATCCTGATCGTCGGCGGCATCTTCCTGCTGTTCAAGGCCACGCTCGAGCTGCACGAGCGGCTGGAGGCTTCCGAGCACGACGAGGGCGGCAACCGCCGCCGCGCGAGCTTCTGGCTCGTGGTGACGCAGATCGTCGTGCTGGACGCGGTGTTCTCGCTCGATTCGGTCATCACCGCCGTGGGCATGGTCGACCACCTGTCGATCATGATGGTCGGCGTCGTGGTGGCGATGGCCCTCATGATCACCGCGAGCAAGCCGCTGACCGCGTTCGTCAATGCGCGGCCGACGGTGGTCATCCTCTGCCTCTCGTTCCTGCTGATGATCGGCTTCAGCCTCATCGCGGAAGGCTTCGGCTTCCATATCCCGAAGGGCTACCTGTACGCCGCGATCGGCTTCTCGATCATGATCGAGGTCTTCAACCAGACGATGCGGCATAACCGCCGCCGCTCGTTGCTGGTGGGCGGCAGGGTCATGCGCGACCGCACCGCCAAGGCGGTGCTGCGCCTGCTCGGCGGCAAGTCCGACGACGAAGGCGACACCGGCAAGGGCGAGGCCGTGGCGGAGCCCGCCGAGACGGCCGTCTTCGGCAAGGACGAACTGGAAATGGTGCAGGGCGTGCTCGACCTGTCGCAGCGACCAGTGCGCTCGATCATGACGCCGCGGACGGAAATCGTGTGGGTCGATCCGGAGGAAGAGCTGTCCGTCCTGCTTGGGGAGGCGCGCGAATCCCCGCACCACTGGATGCTGGTGGCCTATGGCGACCTGGACGAACTGGTGGGCGTGGTGTCCTCACGCGACCTCCTCGCCAGCCTGAACGACCACGGCCGCCTGGACACCGGAACCTTCGTGCGCAAGCCGATCACCGTGCTGGAATCGCTCAGCGTCCTGCGCCTGATCGACGAATTCCGCCGCGCGCCGCTTCAGGTGGCGCTGGTGGTGGACGAATACGGCAGCATCCTCGGCCTGGTCACGCCGGCCGATGTGCTGGAAGTGATCGCGGGCGAATTCCCGGACGAGTCCCGCGAGGGCGACCCCTCCGCGGTCAGCGAGCCGGACGGCGCCTGGCTGCTCGATGCCAGCCTCGATGCGCGCCGCGTGGAGCACCTGCTCGGCCGGCGCCTTCCGGGTGCGGCCGACGCGAGCTTCTCCACCCTGGCGGGCTTCGTCCTGCAACAGCTGGGCCGCCTGCCCACGGCCGGCGACCGGTTCGAGACCGGCGGCCTCGAGTTCGAGGTCACGGCGATGGACGGCGCGCGCATCCAGAAAGTGCGCGTGCTGGCCCTGATCCGCGACGACGAGTAAGAGGCTTTGTGTGGGAGCCGCTTCAGCGGCGATAGGTGCTTGCCGTACCTTTCCCGCTGCCGCGGGATCGCCGGCGTAGCCGGCTCCCACAGAGTTACGGTGCGCCTGTGACGTCTTCGGCGGGTGTCGCGTTGTTTTCCATGATGGCCATGCCGATGCCGCCGGCCGCCATGAGCATCAACGCCGCCCAGGCGATCATGGAGACGATATAGCCGGGGCCGCGGCGGGTGGGGTCGCGCAGGTAGGCCAGCGCATACCACGCACGGCCCGCCAGCCATACCAGCCCGGCGATGCCCGCCCACAGCGGGTCCACGTACTGCGAGGCCAGCCACAGCGCCGGGATGAACATCACGGCGTTTTCCAGGGTGTTCATCTGCACCCGCCAGGCGCGCTCGAAGGCGGGGTCGCCCGAAATGGACGGGGCCTTGATGCCGTAACGTTCACGAGCGCGGCCCACCATCCAGACGGTGGCGAACATCAGCAGGAGGGTAAGCAGGGTGACGACGGCGGGGAGCTGGCTGGTCATGGGGGATCCGGGGGACGACTTCAGCGCCGAAGTTTACCGGCAACGGTCCATGCGATCATGCTTACCGCGTCTCGCTTGGGGCGCATGCGACGGGAGGACGGGCGATGCTCTGGCAGAAGGGCCGTAGAAGCGACAACGTGGAAGATGCCGGCGAAGGCCGGGGCGGCGGGCCGTCGTTCGGCGGCCGTGGGCTTGGCCTGGGCGGCATCGTGATCCTGGCGATCCTCGGCCTCGTCTTCTTCAAAGACCCCACGGCCCTGCTGGGCCAGGGCGATCCCGGCGCGTCGGTCTCGCCGCAGACCCGGGAAGAAGCGCCGCACCGGGCGGCCGCGGACGATCCGCAGGTGGATTTCGTCCGCGCCATCCTTGGCGAGACGGAGGATACCTGGGGCGAGATCTTCGCCGCGAACGGCCAGCAGTACGAGCAGCCGAAGCTGGTGCTGTTCCGCAACGGCGTGCGCACGGCCTGCGGGTCGGCGTCGTCGGCCGTCGGTCCGTTTTATTGCCCTGGCGATCACAAGGTCTACCTCGACCTCGGCTTCTTCCAGGAGATGCAGACGCGCTTCCATGAGGCCGGCGACTTTGCCCGCGCCTACGTGATCGCGCACGAGGTCGGCCACCATGTGCAGAACCTGGTGGGTGTGTTCGACAAGGTGAACGACGCGCGTCGGCGTGGCGCGAGCCTCCAGGGTGCCTCCGGTCTTTCCGTGCGCCAGGAGCTGCAGGCGGATTGTTTCGCGGGCGTCTGGGCGAACCATTCGCAGCAGCGCCAGCACTGGCTGCAGGAGGGCGACATCGAATCGGCGATCAACGCCGCCACCGCCATCGGCGACGACGCGCTGCAGGAGCAGGCCCAGGGCAGGGTGGTGCCGGACTCCTTCACCCACGGGACCTCGGCGCAACGCGTGCATTGGTTCCGCACCGGACTGGAGAGCGGCGATGTCGGCAAGTGCAATACGTTCTCGGGCGCGATCTGATCCATGACGCATCCATGCCTGCGTTGCGGCGCATGCTGCGCGACATATCGCGTGGCCTTCCACTGGCTCGAAACGGATACGGCCGGCGGAATCGTGCCGGCCGCGTTGACCGAACACCTCGACCCGCATCGCGTGGCGATGCATGGCACGAACGCGTACGAACCGCGTTGCAAGTCGCTCGTCGGCGCGGTCGGCGTGGCCGCGCATTGCGGCATCTATGCGCTGCGGCCGTCGCCATGCCATGACCTCAAGCCGGCATGGGAAGACGGCACGCCGAGCCCGCAGTGCGACAGGGCAAGGCTGCGGCACGGCATGCAGCCACTGACGCCCTCGGACTTCCTGTAGGAGCCGCTATAGCGGCGAGGGAAACTCCCTCACCGCTTCAATGCTCCGTGGGCTCTCGCCGCCATAGCGGCTCCTACGGATATCGCTTCTTCTTCAATCGCGCTTGCGGCGCGGCGGCTTGCCGCCGCCCGGGCGCGCGCCAGACGACGGACGGAAGTTACCGCGCGGACGCGGCGGCGCGCCGCTCTGCGGCGACTCCTTGCCGTCCCACTCGCTGATCTTCAGCTGCTGCTGCGCGACCCACACCTTCTTCAGGTGGTTGAAGGTCTCCGCCGGCATACCGTCCGGCAGGTCGATGAGGCTGTAATCGTCGCGGATGCTGACGCGGCCGATGAACTTCGCCTCGACACCGCCTTCGTTGGCGATGGCGCCCACGATATTGCCGGGCTTCACGCCGTGCTCGTGGCCGACCTCGATGCGATAGGTGCGCTTGCCGGTCTCGGTGACGTGCGGACGCGGCTGGCGCATGCCTTCGCGGACCGGGCGGCGGTCGCTGAAATCGCCGCCGTCGCGCGTGGGGCGCTCGCGGTCGTACTCGCGCGGCGGGCGCTCGGTGTATTCGCGCTTCGCCGGCGGCTCCAGCAGCAGCGGCTGGTCGCCCTGGGCGATGCGCGCAAGCGCGGCAGCGATCTCGATCGCCGGCACGTTGTGCTCCTGCTCGAACTTTTCCACCAGCTGCTGGAAGAGGCCCAGGTCGCCCGTGGCCAGCGTATCGGTGATCCGCTGGTTGAACTTGTTCACGCGGGTGTCGTTCACCGCCTCGATGGTGGGCAGCTGCATCTGCTCGATCGGCTGGCGCGTGGCGCGCTCGATCTGGCGGAGCAGGTTGCGCTCGCGCGGCGTGACGAACAGGATCGCCTCGCCGCTGCGGCCCGCGCGGCCGGTGCGGCCGATGCGGTGCACGTACGACTCGGTGTCGTGCGGAATGTCGTAGTTGAGCACGTGGCTGATGCGCTCCACGTCGAGGCCGCGCGCGGCGACGTCGGTGGCGATCAGGATGTCGAGCTTGCCGGTCTTCAGCTGGTCGATCACGCGCTCGCGCTGGGCCTGGGCGATGTCGCCGTTGATGGCCGCGGCGGCGAAGCCGCGCGCCTGCAGCTTGCTCGCGAGTTCCTCGGTGGCCTGCTTGGTGCGCGCGAAGACGATCATCGCGTCGAAGCTTTCGGCCTCGAGGATGCGCGTGAGCGCGTCGAGCTTGTGCACGCCACTCACCCACCAGTAGCGCTGGCGGATGTTCGCCGCGGTGGTGGTCTTGTTCTTGATCGTGACCTCGGACGGGTTCTTCAGGTAGGTCTGCGCGATGCGGCGGATCGGCGCCGGCATGGTCGCGGAGAACAGGGCCACCTGACGGCCTTCCGGCGTGGCCTGGAGCAGCTTCTCGACGTCGTCGATGAAGCCCATGCGCAGCATCTCGTCGGCCTCGTCGAGCACCACGAAGCGCAGGCCGGAGAGATCCAGCGTGCCCTTGTCGAGGTGGTCGATGACGCGGCCCGGGGTGCCCACGATCACCTGGGCGCCGCGCTTCAGGCCCTGCAGCTGCGGACCGTAGCTCTGGCCGCCGTAGATCGGCAGCACCTGGAAGCCCGGCATATAGGTCGCGTACTTCTGGAAGGCCTCGGCCACCTGGATGGCCAGCTCGCGCGTAGGCGCCAGAACGAGGGCCTGCGGCTTGCCGGGTTTCAGGTCGATGCGCGAAAGCACCGGCAGCGCGAATGCCGCGGTCTTGCCGGTACCGGTCTGCGCCTGGCCGATCACGTCGCGGCCGTCGAGCAGGGCCGGGATGGTGGCGGCCTGGATGGGGGAGGGGGTCTCGTAGCCGACCTCGGTCAGCGCGCGCACGACGTTGGCATCGAGGGCAAGCGCGCTGAAACCGGGCAGGGCCGGAGCGTTATCGTTATCGGGGGACATGGCGACCTCAGGGAGGGGCGCGGCGGCACGTTCGGCGCCGGGCAGTAAGACTATTGTAGCAGTGATACGGGTGCTTCGCCGTGGGCCGTGGCCGTATGTCGCGTCGGCGCTACACTCTCCGGTCAGCTTTATGTAAGGGACGGGTCCCATGGCGGCCATCGAGACGGTTTCGGAACAACGCTGCTTCGGCGGCATCCAGGGTTTCTATTCGCACGTGTCGGAGGCCTGCGGCGGCCCCATGCGTTTCGCCGTCTATATGCCCCCGGCGGCCGAAGAGGGGCCGGTGCCGCTGCTCTGGTACCTCGCGGGCCTCACCTGTACGGCCGAAACCTTCACGATCAAAGCCGGCGCGCAGCGCCTGGCCTCGGAACTGGGCCTGGCCCTGGTCATGCCGGACACGAGCCCGCGCGACACCGGCCTGCCCGGCGCCACCGGCGACTGGGAGTTCGGCGAAGGGGCGGGCTTCTACCTCGACGCCACCGAGGCGCCGTGGAACGCCCGCTTCCGCATGTACAGCTATGTGGTGGACGAGCTGCCGCGCCTGGTCGCCGCGAGCTTCCGCCTCGACATGGGCCGGCAGGGCATCTTCGGCCACTCCATGGGCGGCCATGGCGCGCTGACGATCGCGCTGCGCAATCCCGGCCGCTACCGCTCCGTGTCGGCGTTCGCTCCCATCGTGGCGCCCTCGCGCGTGCCCTGGGGCGAGAAGGCGTTTTCGCACTATCTCGGCCCGGACCGCAAGGCATGGGAGCGCCACGACGCCACCGCACTGGTGAAGGGTGGCGCGCGCTTCGACGGCACGATCCTCGTGGACCAGGGCGAGGCCGACGGGTTCCTTGTGAACCAGCTGCAGCCGCAACGTCTCGAGGCGGCCTGCGAGGGAGCGGACCAGCCGCTGGAGCTGCGCATGCATCCGGGCTACGACCACAGTTATTACTTCATCCAGACCTTCGTGGATGACCATCTCCGCCATCACGCGAAAGCCCTCGTCGCATGAGCGAACCGGTCCGCATGCGCACCGCGCGCACGGTGATCCGCCTGCTCGACGTGGAGGAAGCGGAACTGCTGCGGCGCTACCGCGTGGAAAATCGCGAACATCTCGCGCCATGGGAACCGCTGCGCACCGAATCGCATTACTCGCTGGACGGTTGCCGGCAGGCGATCGAGGCGGGCCTCGAGGCGGCACGCGCCGATCGCGGCTACCCGTTCGCCGTGTTGACCCCCGACGCGACCGAGATGATCGGGAGCTTCACCCTCGCCAACGTGGTACGCGGCGTTTTCCAGGCCTGCCACCTCGGCTACGGCATCGGCGCCAGGCACGAAGGCAAGGGCGTCATGTTCGAAGCCCTCGATGCCGCGGTGCGTTACGCCTTCGGCCCGCTGGACTTCCATCGGGTGATGGCCAACTACATGCCGCGCAACGAACGCAGCGGCCGCCTGCTCGAACGCCTGGGGTTCGAGAAGGAGGGCTATGCGAAGCGTTACCTGAAGATCGACGGACTATGGGAGGACCATGTCCTTACCGCGAAGGTCAGGGCCCAGGGATGAACCGCGGCCCGCGGCGAACATCGCCCGCCACGCCCGTCGCTCTTCCCAAGCCAGCAGCAGGTAGATCGCGAGCACCGGTACGTGCGGGCCGAGCGTCTGGCCCTCGGTGACGAAGCCGTAGCCGAAGATGACGACGACGGGCGCGGCCAGCAGGAGCAGCGCGAGCGGGACGAGCCGCGCGGCCATGAGCGCCACGCCTGCATAGACGAAGATCACGCCGATCAGGGGTTCCACGAACCCGCTGGCCTCGAGGCCGGCGAGGAACGTGCGCCCGGCCGCGGTATGCGGGGCCGGGGGCGCCCAGAAGGCGAAGATATGGTTCAGTCCGGAAAAGACGAAGAACGCGCCGAAGACCGTGCGCAGCACGGCGACGCTGTAGCGGTGGACTCGGGACATGCGGGGAACTACCTGGGTGGGGTGGCCTGCCATCCCGCATGATCCCGGTTGCCGCATGGGCGGGCCATCGCCCATACGGCTAGTCCATCACGGCGGGTCGCCGTCAAGCCTTGTTGGTGGCCGGGCCGCGACGCTGGCGGCGGCGCTTGTGGTTGCCGGTGCTCTCGCCGGTGCCCGCCGCCGGATGGCCATGCGGACGATGCGACGACGGGCGGCCGCCATTGCCGGAACCCTGGCGCGACGAGCCGTTACCGCCGGCGCGTCCCTGGCCGCCGCCCTGCTGCGAACGCGGCTGGCGCTGCTGCTGCTTCGGACGCGGCGCGCCGGCGTCCAGGCGCAAGGGTGCGCTCGGCTCGAAACCCGGCAGGTTGCGGATCGAGATGTCGGCCTTCAGCAGGCGGCCGATGTCACGGAGCAGGCCGGACTCGTCGTGGCTCACCAGCGAGATGGCCTGGCCTTCCGCGCCGGCGCGGCCGGTGCGACCGATGCGGTGCACGTAGTCCTCGGCCACCATCGGCAGGTCGAAGTTGATCACGACCGGCAGCTGGTCGATGTCGATGCCGCGCGCGGCGATGTCGGTCGCGACCAGCACCGTGACCCGGCCGCTCTTGAAATCCGAGAGAGCGCGCGTGCGTGCGTTCTGGCTCTTGTTGCCATGGATCGCGGCGGCGCGGATGCCGGCCTGTTCCAGGTGGCGCACGAGCTTGTCGGCGCCGTGCTTGGTACGGCTGAACACCAGCGTCTGGCGACGGCTGTCCTGGGCGAGGATGTGCAGCAGCAGGTCGCGCTTGTTCGCCGCGTCCACGGGGTGCACCACGTGGGTGACGGTGTTCGCGACGGTGTTCGCCGGCGTGGTCGACACCTCGCGCGGCTCGCGCATGAACTGCTGGGCCAGCGCCTTGATCTCCGGCGCGAAGGTGGCCGAGAACAGCAGCGTCTGGCGCTGGCGCGGCACCGCGGCGAGGATGCGCTTCAGCGCCGGCAGGAAGCCCATGTCGAGCATGCGGTCGGCTTCGTCGAGCACGAGCACGTCCACTTTCGACAGGTCCACCGAGCGCTGCTGCATGTGGTCGATCAGGCGACCCGGCGTGGCGACGACGATGTCGACGCCGCGGCGCAGCGCCTGCAACTGGTTGCCCATGCCGACGCCGCCGAAGATCACGGTGCTGGAAAGGCGCAGGTGCTTGCCGTAGTCGCGCAGGTTTTCCTGCACCTGGGCGGCGAGTTCGCGGGTGGGGGTGAGGATCAGGGCGCGGATGGGGCGGCGGCCTTCGGTGCGCTCCTCGCGGGCGAGGCGGTGGAGCAGGGGAAGCGAGAAGGCGGCGGTCTTGCCGGTGCCGGTCTGCGCGGCGGCCATCAGGTCGTGGCCTGCGAGCACCTCGGGAATGGCGGCGGCCTGGATCGGCGTGGGCTTTTCATAGCCGGCTTCGGACAGCGCGCGCAGCAACGCGGGCGCGAGGCCCAGCGAATCGAAAGACATGGGAGAAACACTCCTGCGTGACCCGAGCGTTCCCTGGAACCGCGCTGCGAGTTATGGATTCGGCGGCCGCGAGCCATGACGAAGACAGCAGGCTGGCCGGTGTCGCGCGCGCTTCCGGGGGTGGGGGAACGGGCGGGAGAATCTCCACGCCGGGGGTCCGCAAGGGAGTCGGAGCGCAGGCACGACCGGCCAAGTATACCTTATTGCGACGCACAATGGGGACTGCCCTGTAGGCGCCGCCATAGCGGCGAGAAGCCAACGGAGGGATGAAGCAGTAAGGCAGGCTCCCCTCGCCGCCTGTAGGAGCCGCTATAGCGGCGAGAAGCCAACGGAGGGATGAAGCAGTAAGGCAGGCTCCCCTCGCCGCCTGTAGGAGCCGCCATAGCGGCGAGAAGCCGACGGAGGGATGAAGCAGTAAGGCAGGCTCCCCTCGCCGCTATAGCGGCTCCTACGGGGCAGAGGGTCTACAGGTTGCGCGACGCCGTCATCAGCCAGCTGTTATAAGGCGTGCGCCCGAACAGCGGCTCGAAATCGACCGCGATACCGCGCGGCTCGAGCACCTCGCGGATGTCGTCTTCGGTCGGGAAATACTGCGCCCCGCCCGGAATCCAGCCCACCGCCTTGATGAACCGCTCTTCCCAGACCGTGGCCCTGTATCGCCAGGATCCGTCGCGGATGACGTTGCGCAGGACGAGCACGCCGTCGTCGGCGAGGTGTTCCACGGCGAAGGCGAGCAGTTCGGACTGCCGTTCGCGGGGGAGGTAATGCAGCACGTCGAGCATCGCGACATGACCGCGCAGGGATTGCGGCGTGGCGGCATCCGCTTCGCGCAGGGCGATCTCGTCGCCGAGGCCGGCGCGTTCGGCCGCGTCGCGGCCCATGGCGATCTTGCGGCCGTCATGGTCGAGGCCGACGTAGCCGTCCAGCGCATCGCAGGCATGCAGGTAGTGGCCGAGCAGGCCCAGGCCGCAGCCGATGTCGAGCAGTGGGAGGCGGCGTCCTGCGATCGCCCGCGCCGTGGCCGCGTACACGGGGTCGGTGGCCAGCTTGCCATGGATGTAGATCCGATCGCCGCGCTGCCGGAATCGGGCAGCGATGCGTCGCCTGGTGCGACTGTCGGGAGTCATGCGGATCTCCGTCCGGCAGGAAGACCGGGGCGGCACTGCGCCCCGGCCGTCGGGGCTAGCGCTGCGGCTGTTTCGTGTTGCCCTTGTTGATATAGGTGTCGTATTCGCCCTTGTCCACCTTGCCGTCGTGGTTGGTGTCCGCTTCGTTGAAGTGCGCGCGCAATTCCTTCAGCGCGTCGACGTCCTTGGGCACGTCGGAGCGCCGGATCGAACCCTTGTTGTCCTTGTCCAGGTCGGAGAACGACGGCGCGCCGCTGTCGCCAGGGGTGGCTTGCGGTGGGGCGCCGTGTGCGAAAGCGGCGCCGGTGGCGAGGCTTGCCAGCAATGCGAATGAAACGATCGATCGCGAGTACGTCATCGAGTCCTCCGTCTGTCGTGAGATGGCCAGTGTAGCGAGGCACTGTCATGGCGCCGTGAGGCGCCCGTCGGATAGTAGCGCTGTGCTAGCCTCGGCGCCGCCCGATCGTTGAGGAAAATCTCATGCGCCTTCCCGCCGCGCTGCGCGATCTCGATCACACGCAGCGGCATACCGTGCTCGCCAGCTTCCTGGGCTGGACGCTCGACGCCTTCGACTATTTCCTGCTTACCTTCGTGATCCTGGCCGTGGCCCAGGAGTTCCATGTACCGAAGCAGGACGTCACGTACGGATTGTTCCTGACCCTCGCGGCGCGGCCGATCGGCGCGCTGCTGTTCGGCCGCCTGGCCGACCGTTACGGGCGCCGTCCCGTGCTGATGGTCGACATCGTCCTGTTCTCCATCCTCGAACTGGCGTGCGCCTTCTCGCCCAGTCTCGGCGTGCTGCTGGGCCTGCGTTTCCTCTTCGGTATCGCGATGGGCGGCGAGTGGGGCATCGGCGCCTCGCTGGCGATGGAATCGATCCCATCGACATCGCGCGGTTTCGTTTCCGGGTTGCTGCAGAGCGGCTACCCCTGCGGCTTCTTCCTTGCCGCGCTGGTCAACTGGCTGCTGGTGGACGCGGTGGGCTGGCGCGGGCTCTTCGTCGTGGGCGCGCTGCCGGCGCTGCTGGTGTTGTACATCCGCCGGAAGGTGCCCGAGTCGCCGGTGTGGGAAGGGCGCCGTCACCACGCGCGCGAGAGCGTCTTCGTCTCGATGCGCGGGTACTGGAAGCTGTTCGTCTATCTCATGCTGCTGATGGCGGCGTTCAACATGTTCAGCCACGGCTCGCAGGACATGTATCCCACCTTCATCCAGACCCAGTTGAAGATCCCCGCCGGGTCGGGCACCGCCTTCATGCTCACGGCGCTGCTCAACCTGGGGGCACTGGCGGGTGGGCTGGCGTTCGGGTCGCTGTCGGAGAAGATCGGACGGCGCAAGGCGATCATCATCGCGGCGCTGCTCGCCATCCCGGTCATCCCGCTATGGACCTACGGCGGCTCCCTGCTGCTGCTCGGCCTCGGCGCCTTCCTCATCCAGGTGATGGTGCAGGGCGCATGGGGCGTGGTCCCCACCCACCTCAACGAGCTGGCGCCGGACGCGGTGCGCGGCACGTTGCCGGGTTTCGCCTACCAGATGGGCAACCTGCTGGCCGCGATCACGGCGACCGCCCAGACATGGCTGGCCGAACGGCGGGGGGGGGATTTCGCCTTCGCCATGTCCACCTGGATCGCCGCGGTGGCCATCCTGCTGGCCGTGCTGACCTGGATCGGGCCCGAGGCGCGGGGCATCGGCTTCGGCCGGCGGCCCGAACCGGGTGACGACGGGGCCGGGCACGGCTAAAATCCCAGGTTTTCCTTGGGTAGAAACCAACATGCAGGCTGGCAAGGGCAAGGTCGTCTCGTTCCATTATTCCCTCACCGTGGACGGCGAGAAGGTCGAAAGCTCCATCGACGGCGGCGAGCCGCTGTGGATCCTGCTCGGCCACGGCCAGCTGATCCCGGGCCTGGAAGCCGGCCTCGAGGGCAAGTCGGTCGGCGACACGTTCGATGTCGAGATCGCCCCGGAGCAGGGCTACGGCCAGCGCCAGGAGGGCATGACCCAGCGCGTGCCGAAGAAGTACTTCCCGCAGCAGGGCAAGGGCCTGAAGGTCGGCGACAGCACGGTGCTCTCGCTGAAGGAAGGCGGCAACCGCGTCGTGGTCGTGCAGAAGATCGGTTCCAGCGTGGTCGACATCGACCTCAACCATCCGATGGCCGGCAAGACCCTCAACTTCCACGTGGACGTGCAGAGCGTGCGCGATGCCTCGGAAGAAGAAATCGCCCACGGCCACGCCCACCCGAACGGCGACGGCGCGCACTGAGCCGTCGTCCCTGTCCGATGCTGGAAAAGGAACGGCGCCCGCAGGCGCCGTTCTTCGTTCTCGCGGGGGGGAATCGGCCTCAGACGACCGCTTCGCCGTTCACCGAGATCTCGACGTCGATATTGCCGCGGGTGGCGTGCGAGTAAGGGCAGACCTTCTCGTGCGCGGTCCGGACAATGTTCTTCGCCGTCTCGGCGTCCACGCCGGGGAGGCTGACTTCCAGCTTCGCGCGGATGCCGAAACCGGAATCCTCGCGCGGGCCGATGCCTATGCTGCTGGCGACCGAGGCGCCGTCGACCTTGACCTTTTCCTGGCCCGCCACGAAGCGCACGGCACCTTCGAAGCACGCCGCATAACCGACCGCGAAGAGCTGCTCGGGATTCGTGCCGCCACCGTTGCCGCCCATGTCCTTCGGGAGGCGCAGGTCGACCTTGATCTGGCCGTCGTCGGTTTCACCATGGCCTTCGCGGCCGCCGGCGACCTTGGCGTGCGCGGTGTAGAGGACCTTCTGCAGCTTCGAGATGTTGCTCATTTCGGATGTCCTTGGATCAGGGGATAAGTCAATTCAGAACGCGCCGTCCGTAGGCGAAGTTCTCTTTCCAGTAGGCACCGTCCAGATCGTCCAAGCGTACCGTACCGCCCGAGTTGGGCGCGTGCACGAAACGGCCTTTCCCGACATAGACGCCTACGTGGGTGATATGGCCGCGACCGAAGAAGACAAGGTCGCCGCTGGCCAGTTCGTCCTCGCGGATCTTGGGCTTGTCGAGCGCGGCCATTTCGGCCGACGTGCGCGGCAGGCGCAAGCCCGTCGAGGTCATGTAGATGTAATTGATGAGCCCGCTGCAGTCGAATCCGCCCTGGGGTGTGTTGCCGCCCCAGCGGTAGGGCGTGCCGACCAGGCCGATGGCGCGGAACAGGACGTCGTTGGCGGCATCGGCCGGCGGCGCGGCCGCGGGTGCCATCGACCAGTTCAGGTTCTTCGCGATCGGCACCGCGGAGGCGGGGTTGCGCCGCTGCGACGAGGAAGGCTTGTGCGGGGCGCTGCCGCAAGCGGCGAGGAGGATCGCCGTCGCCGTCACGGCCAGCGTTCCGAGGCCGGTCCGGAGGCGGGGGCGGTGCTTGGCTGGGATCATCGTGCGTTTCCCTGTCGACGTCGGGCGCAACGAGGGTAGCAAATCAATAGGTTGCAAGGAATACCTGTCAAATCGCACGAATTTACTCATCCGGCGGGGCTAGAATGCGCGGATGGACAGATCCCGAAGCGACGTGCTGATCATGGGAGGCGGCGTGATCGGCCTGGCCTGCGCGCTGTACCTGCTGAAAGCCGGGGCCAGTGTGCGGGTGCTGGAACAGGGCTTCCCCGGCAGCGGCAGCTCCCACGGCAACTGCGGCACCGTCACGCCGAGCCATGCGGCCCCGCTGACCATGCCGGGCATGGTCGGCACCGCCTTGCGTTCGCTGCTGCGGCGCGACGCGCCGCTCTACGTGAATCCCCGGGCGGATGCCGCACGGGCGCGCTGGCTCCTCGGTTTCGCCCGGCACTGCAACTGGCGCGATTTCCAGCGCGCCGGCGCGGCGCGCGGCGCGATCCTCGCGCGCTCGCGCGCCCTCCTGGACGATCTCGTGGCGGGCGAGGGATTGCGCTGCGAGTTCGAAGCCGTGGGCGAACTCTACGTGTACCGGCAGCCGCGAACGTTCCAGGCCGATCGCCCGCACGTGGACCTGCTGCGCGGACTCGGCATGGACGTGCGCGAACTGGACGGCGACGAGGTGTTGGCGCTCGAGCCCGGCCTGCGCGATGGCGTGGCCGGAGCCCTCCTGCATCCCGGCGACGCGCGATTGCGCCCCGACCGCTTCGTCGCCGAACTCGCACGACGCGTGCGCGAGCTCGGCGGCGCCATCGAAACCGGCGCGCGGATCGACGAATTCGTCCTCGACGGCGCGAGGATCAGCCACGTGCGCACCACCGGCGGCGTCTTCAGCGGCGAACGCGTCGTGATGGCCTTGGGTGCCTGGTCGCCTCTGGTCGGCCGCTTGCTTGGTATCCGCCTTCCGATGCAGCCGGGCAAGGGCTATTCCCTGACGTGGGAACAGCCGCCCGAACACCCGCCGCATCATTCGCTGGTGCTGCGCGAGGCGGCGGTCTGCGTGACGCCGTGGCAATCGGGCTATCGCCTCGGCAGCACCATGGAATTCTCCGGTTTCGAGGAAGGCCTGAACGACGTACGCATCGACGCATTGCGCCGCGGCGCGGCGGCCTACCTGCTCGAGCCGGAAGGCCGCGGCGAGGTCGTGCCCTGGTGGGGCTGGCGCCCGATGAGCGTGGACGAGGTGCCGATCATCGGTCCGAGCACACGCTGGTCCAACCTCGCCTACGCGACCGCGCACGGCATGCTCGGTATCAGCATGGCCGCCGCGACCGGCGAATTGCTGGCCAGCCTGCTCGCGGGTCCGGCGCCGGTGCTAGACCCGCAACCCTATTCCCCTGCACGATTCAATCTTTGACTGGAGAGACGCATGACCGTGGAAACCTTCGACCTCATCGTGATCGGCGGCGGCTCCGGCGGGCTCGCCGCGGCGATTCGCGCGGCGAAACACGGCGCCAGGGTGGCTCTGCTGGAGCCGAAGGAACTCGGCGGCACCTGCGTCAACGTCGGTTGCGTGCCGAAAAAGGCGATGTGGTACGCGGCCCAGATGGCCGAAGCGCAGTACATCGCGGTCGACTACGGTTTCCACGACACCCCGGGCAGCCTCGACTGGCCGCGCTTCATCGAACGCCGTGACGAATACGTCGAGCGCATCCGCGGCAAGTACGCCCAGACCCTCGACGGCCTGCACATCACGCACATCCGCGAGACCGGCCGCTTCCTTGCGCCCGACCGCATCCAGGCGGGTTCGCGCGAGTTGACCGCGCCGCACGTCGTCATCGCCACCGGGTCCTCCCCGAACAGGCTCGACAAGCCCGGGTTCGAACGGGGCATCACCTCGGACGACTTCTTCGCGTTGCGCGCCTGCCCGCGCCGCGCGGCGATCGTCGGCGGCGGCTATATCGCGGTCGAACTCGCCGGCGTGTTGCGCGCGCTGGGCTGCGACGTGGACATGTTCGTGCGCGGCCGCCTGATGGGAGGCTTCGACGAGGAAATGGCGTTCGGCCTTGGCGAGGAGATGCGCAAGCACGGCATCAACATCAATTACGGTTGCCAGATCGAGGCGGTGCACGAGAAGGACGGCGTGCTGCTGCTCGACTGCGACCGCGGCGACCATCCCGGTCCATACGACGTGCTCGTCTGGGCGGTCGGTCGCAGTTCGAACACGGCCTCCCTCGACATCGGGCGGATCGGCCTGCGCACCGGCGAGTACGGGCACGTGGAAATCGACGATTACCAGAACACCAACGTGCCGGGCGTTTACGCCGTGGGCGACGTGACCCAGCGCATGCAGCTCACGCCGGTGGCGGTCGCGGCCGGGCGCAAGCTCGCCGATCGCCTGTTCGGCGGCAAGCCGGAAGCGAAGCTCGATTACCAGAACATCCCCAGCGTGGTGTTCTCGCACCCGCCATTGGGCACGATCGGCATGTCCGAACAGCAGGCGCGCGAGGCGTACGGCGCGGAGGTGCACCTTTACAAGCAGTCCTTCATTCCCATGCAGCTGGCGCTGGCTCACCGGCCGATGACGACGCTGTTCAAGCTGATCTGTGTCGGCGACGATTCGCGCATCGTGGGGATGCAGATGTTCGGCCCCGGCGTGGACGAGATCCTCCAGGGCTTCGCCGTGGCCATCAAGATGGGCGCCACGAAGGGTGACCTCGACGCCACGCTGGCCGTCCATCCCACGGCGGCGGAGGAGATGGTGCTGATGGGGGATCGGGTGCCCGGATGAGCGGTACACTGCGCCCATGAGCCCGTATACCCTGCATCGCGGCAGCGCGCCGCTCCTCATCAGCCTGCCGCACAACGGCAGCGCCATTCCGGACGAGCTGGCGGCGCGCATGAAGCGTCCCGCGCGCCGCTCGCCCGACACCGACTGGCACGTGGCGGAGCTCTACGACTTCGCGCGCGACATGGGCGCCAGCGTGATCCGCCCCTTCGCCTCGCGCTACGTGGTGGACCTGAACCGCCCGGCGGACGGCCATGCCCTGTATCCGGGCAAGAGCGAGACCGGCCTGGTGCCGACCATCCTCTTCAGCGGCGAGGCCATCTACCGACCGGGTGCCGAGCCCGACGCCGATGAGATCGCCGATCGCGTGAAGCGCTGGTGGAAACCCTACCATCGCGCCCTCGCCGACGAACTGAACCGGCTGCGGAAGGAGCACGGGCGCGCGGTGCTATGGGAAGGGCATTCGATCCGCAGCCATGTTCCCATGCTGTTCGAAGGCCGCCTGCCGGACTTCAACATCGGCACGGCCGACGGGGCGAGCTGCTCGCCGGAACTCCAGTCGCGCCTGGCGTCGCTGCTGGAAGCGCAGGCCGATTACACCCACGCCGTGAACGGCCGCTTCAAGGGCGGCTACATCACGCGCAACTACGGCAAGCCGGAGCAGGGCATCGACGCCGTGCAGCTGGAGCTCGCCCAGGTCAACTACATGGACGAGGACTCGTTCGAATACCTGCCGGCGAAGGCGGCGAACGTGCAGCTGCTGATAGGCGAGATGCTGAAAACCTGCCTGGAACATGCGCGCTCGGCGTAGGAGCCGCTATAGCGGCGAGGGCAATCCGCGTCGCCGCTTCATTGGCTTCTCGCCGCTATAGCGGCTCCTGCACAAGGGCCGCCACGCATTTCAGTTCGATCGCGATCGGCGTCGGCAGGGCGTTGACCTCCACGGTCGTCCGGCACGCATCCACCCCCGCGAACGCTTCCGCATACAGGCGGTTGTACGCCGCGAAATCGTGGGCCATGTCGGTCAGGTACACGGTGACGTCGACAAGATCCTCGAAGCGGGCGCCGCTGGCTTCGAGCACCGTGCGCACGTTGGCGAAAACCTGCCGGCACTGCGCCTCGATGTCGTAGGAGAGCAGGTTGCCCTGCGCATCCGTCACGTTTCCCGGGATCGCGTTCGTGGCCGGGTCGCGCGGACCGATGCCGGAGAGGAACAGCAGCTGCCCCACGCGGCGGGCATGCGGGTAGGCCCCGACGGGAGCGGGTGCGCCTTCGACGCGGATGATCTCATTGGCCATGGTCGATGCAGATGTTCCTGGCTTCGGTGAAGAAACGCATGGCCTCGAAACCGCCTTCGCGGCCCACGCCGGATTGTTTCGTGCCGCCGAACGGCGTGCGCAGGTCGCGCAGCATCCAGCAGTTGACCCAGACGATGCCGAAGTCCAGTTTCGCGGCGAAGCGGTGCGCACGCGACACGTCGCGCGTCCACACCGAGGCCGCCAGGCCGTAGGGCGTGCCGTTCGCGATGGCGAGGGCTTCGTCCTCGGTGTCGAAGGGAATGAGCGTGACGACCGGGCCGAAGATCTCTTCCTGGTTGGTCGCCGTGCCGGGCGCCAGCCCCTCGATCACCGTGGGTTCGATGAACCATCCTCCGGCACAGCGTCCGTCGAGTTCGACCCGGCCGCCTCCCGTGAGGATCCTGCCTCCTTCCGCGCGGGCGCGCTCGATGCAGCCGCTGACCTTGTCGAAGTGGGCCCGCGACACGAGCGCGCCGAGATGGTTGTCGGCGTCCAGCGGATCGCCCACGCGCAAGGCGCGCACGCGCTGGAGGTAGGCGTCGCGGAAGCGCTCGTAGATGGAGCGCTGCACGAGCAGGCGCGAGCCGCAGAGGCAGATCTCGCCCTGGTTCGCGAATCCCGAGCGGACGATCGTCGCCATCGCGGTATCGTCGAAATCGAAATCGCCGAAGACGATGGCGGGATTCTTGCCGCCGAGCTCCAGGGACACCTTCTTGAGACGAGGCGCGGCGGCCGCGGCGATCGCGGTGCCCGTACGCGTGCTGCCGGTGAAGGAGATGGCCTTGACCTCCTCGTGCGTGACGATGGCTTCGCCCACGGCGGGGCCCGTGCCGTGCACGATGTTCAGGACGCCAGGCGGGAAGCCCGCTTCGTCGGCCAGGGTGCCGAGCAGCCACGCCGTATACGGCGTGACCTCCGATGGCTTCGCGACCACCGTGTTACCCGCGGCGAGCGCGGGCGCGATCTTCCAGGTGAAGAGGTAGAGCGGCAGGTTCCACGGGCTGATGCAGCCCACCACGCCGAGCGGCAGGCGCAACGTGTAATTGATGGCGCCCTGTTCCATCGCGTGCGACTCACCGCTCCACTGTCCCGCCGCGGCGGCGAAGAAGCGCAGGTTGGCGATCGCGCGTGGGATATCGAGCGATCGGGCGAGGGCGAGCGGTTTGCCGCTGTCCTGCGACTCGGCGGCTGCGAAGGATTCCAGCCGGGCCTCGACGGCGTCCGCCAGGCGCTGCAGGCAGCGGGCGCGGCTTTCGGCGGGAAGCTTTCCCCAGGCCGCCGCGGCACGCGAAGCAGCGGCGACGGCCGCCGCCACGTCATCCGCGCCGGAATCGGGGCAGCGGGCGAACGGCCGTCCGACGGCCGGGTCGACCACGTCGAGATAGCCGCCGCCAAGCGGCGCGCAGGCTTTGCCGTCGATGAGGTTGGCGAAGACCAGCATGGCCGTCTCAGTTCAGCGCGCGGGTGCGCCCGCCGTCGATGGCGATGCTGGTGCCGTTGACGTAACCGGCGGCGGGACTGGCGAGGAAGGCCACCATCGCGGCGATTTCCGCGGGTTCGGCGAAGCGTCCCGCGGGCACGCTCGCGAGGAGGCCCTTTTCCACTTCCTCGCGCGTGCGGCCGGCCTTCACGCTGGCCTCCACGAGTGCCTCGAGGCGAGGGGTGCGCGTATAGCCCGGCAGGATGTTGTTCACGGTGATGCCGTCCGCGGCAACCTCACCCGCGAGCGTCTTCGCCCAGCCGGCCATGGCGGCCCGGGTGGTGTTGGACACGCCCAGGTTGGGGATCGGTTCCTTCACCGAGGTGGAGATGATGTTCACGATGCGGCCATAGCGAGCCTCGCGCATGCCTGGCAGGCAGGCCTGGGCGAGTACCTGCGCGGCGATCACGTGCTGACGGTAGGCGGCAAGGAAGGCGTCGGGTTCGGCGCTCCAGACGGGCCCGGGCGGCGGGCCGCCGCTGTTGTTCACCAGCACGTGGACGGCATGGTCGCCCACGATTTCCGCCACCGCGGCGGCGAGCGCGGCGGTATCGAGCATATCGACGGCGACATGGCGATGCTTCTGGCCCGGATGACCCGCCGGGAGTTCGGCGGCGAGCGCCGCGAGTGCATCGGCGGAACGGGAAAGCAGGGTCAGGCTGGCGCCGAGTTCGGCGAGTTCGAAAGCCGTGGCGCGGCCCAGGCCCTGCGAGGCACCGCAGACGAGCGCGTGACGACCGGTGAGACGAAGATCCATGAGGCCCCCGGGGGATGGGCGGTCAGCCCTGTTTCATTGCCCACCACTGTATCGCCATTGCCACGAACCAGCACGGCCAGGCGAGCCACGGTGCCAGCCGCCACAGGCGCTGCCAGCGGTTCAGGTCGTCGTCGTTGAACAGCGCCGGCGCGTCGGAACGCAGCACGCGGCGCACGCGCAGCCAGTTCGCCGTGCCGTTGGGCCGGCCGGTATCGGCCTCCACGATGGTTTTCCACTGGTCGGGGTAGCGCTTGCGCAGCAGCGCGGTGAAGCGCCACTGCGCGACGAAGTGCAGTATGAAGAAGGCGACCGCGCCCAGGAGGAGCAGGAGGTAGAGGTAGACCGCGGTCTGCATGGGGATCAGCTGCCTTTCTCTTTGTCTTTGCCGGTGTCCTTCTTTTCCGGATCCTCGCCCAGCAGGTCGGTGGCGACCACGCTGCGGATCGTCGAAATGACACCATTACCCTGCTGCGCCTTCGAGCATACGGCGTTGTTGATCGCTTTCCTGTAGGTGTCGTTCTGCATGCCGACGAACAGCACGCCGTCCGGGCCGTGGGAAATCTTGAAGCTGCCGGCGGGATTCATCTTCACCGGGGCCTCGGCGGAGAACGTCGTGGGCGATTGTTCCCAGTACGTCTGGCCTTGTTGCTGCTTCGCCGAGGAATAGACCACGAGGTAGCGCGCCTTGTCGTCCACGACTTTGAACTTGCCGAAGGCGCCGGTGGTCTCGCTCGTCCAGCCGATGTATTCGCAGAGCTGGATGTCCTCCGAATGCAACGGCTGGAAGGCGTCGTCCAGCAGTACCACCGTGGGTGCGAAGAGGTAGCTGGAACTCAGCCAGCGGCCGTTGAGTTCCGATTTCATCGCGATGGTGTACGGCAGGTGCGCTCCTTGCGGCAGGCGGAACGCGAGGAAGTAGCTGCGGTCGCCGTTGAGGCTGGCCACCGGGCTTTCCTTGTTCAGCTCGAAGCGCTGCGGCTGCCACGGCAGCATGTCCTGGAAGGACAGGTCGGCGAAGCTGCCGCAGCAGGGGCTGGCGTCCTCGAGCGTCTTCCGCGCGATGTCGATCGTGTTCGTCGGATTCTCCGGAGGACGGAGGTTCGGCGGCACGATGGAGCGGCAGGCGCCCAGCGCCACGAGGACGAGGGCGAGGAGCAGCGGGCGGAGCAGGGAAGGGGGCATCATGATTTCTTTCTATCGCTAGAAGTCGGCACTCCCTGCCGCACGGGGATAAGGGATGGCGTCGCGGATGTTGGCCAGGCCGCAGACGTAGACCAGCAGGCGCTCGAAACCCAGGCCGAAACCGGCGTGGGGCACCGTGCCGTAGCGGCGCAGGTCGCGATACCAGTCGTAGGTGGTCTTGTCGAGGTGGAACTGGTCCATGCGCCGGTCGAGGTAGTCGAGACGCTCCTCGCGCTGCGAGCCGCCGATGATCTCTCCGATGCCCGGCGCGAGCACGTCCATGGCGGCGACGGTCTTCCCGTCGTCGTTCAGACGCATGTAGAACGCCTTGATTTGTTCGGGATAGTTCATGACGACCACAGGGCGGCCGATATGTTCCTCGGCAAGGTAGCGCTCGTGCTCGGTCTGCAGGTCGACGCCCCAGGCCACGGCGTGCTCGAAGGTCTTGCCCGACTTCTGCAGGATCGACACCGCCTCGGTGTAGTCGATGCGCTCGAACGGCTTGGCGATGAAGGCTTCCAGGCGCGAGACGGCATCCGGTTGCACGCGCTCGGCGAAGAACGCCATGTCGTCCGGCCGTTCGTCGAGCACGGCCTTGAAGATGCCTTTGAGGAACGCCTCGGAGAGGTCGGCGATGTCGTTGAGATCGGCGAAGGCGACTTCGGGCTCCACCATCCAGAACTCGGCCAGGTGGCGCGTGGTGTTCGAGTTTTCGGCGCGGAAGGTGGGGCCGAACGTGTACACCTTGCTCATCGCGAGGGCGTAGCCCTCCACGTTGAGCTGGCCGGACACGGTGAGGAAGGCTTCGCGGCCGAAGAAATCCTTGCGGAAATCGATGGCGCCCTTCTCGTCGCGCGGCAGGTTGGCGAGGTCCAGCGTGGACAGGCGGAACATGTCGCCCGCGCCCTCGGCATCGGACGTGGTGATGATCGGCGTATTGATCCAGAAGAAGCCGCGCTCGGTCAGGAGGCGGTGGATCGCCGTCATCATCGTGTGGCGGACGCGGGTGACGGCGCCGAACAGATTCGTGCGCGGACGCAGGTGGGCGACCTCGCGCAGGAACTCCATGGAGTGCTGCTTCGGCTGGATCGGGTAGGTGAGCGGGTTCTCGACGAAGCCGGTGACCTCGATGCGGGTGGCCTGGATCTCGAAGGCCTGGCCCTTGCCCTGGGAGGGCACCAGCTTGCCGGTGGCGATGACGCCGGCGCCGGCGGAGAGCCGCTTCACTTCGGTCTCATAATTGGGGAGATCGGCGGTGGCGACCACCTGGATAGGGGCGAAGCAGGAACCGTCGCTCACGTTCACGAACGAGAGTCCACCCTTGGACTCGCGCAGGGTGCGCACCCAGCCGCGGACCGTGACTTCCTTTTCGCCTGCGGCCGTGCCGCCGGCGAGGGCCTGCTTGACGCTTACCACCGTCATCGATTGAAACTCCGGAAAAGGCGCCGCATGTAGGCGCGTAGGACGCGACCCTACATGATAATGTAAGGTCCGCGTGAACGGCACCGCTCCCCGATATACCACGGCCAGAAAACGTTTTCATGATACAGATCACTCCCGCCGCCTCCGACCGCATGCGCGCCTTCCTGGCCCGATCCCCCGGGGCCGCGGGCGTGCGCTTCGCCGTAAAACGCATGGGCTGCTCGGGTTTCGGCTATGTCGTGGACCTGGCCGGCGACATCGCCGAGGACGATCGCGTGCTCGATATCGACGGCATCCGCGTCGTCGTGGATCCTAAGAGCCTGCCCCTGGTGGACGGCACCCTGATCGACTTCCAGCGCCAGGGCTTGAACGCCTCGTTCGTCTTCCACAACCCCAATGCCACGGGCGAATGCGGGTGCGGCGAGAGCTTTACGGTCGCTTAGCGACCCTGTGGGAGCCGCTATAGCGGCGAGAAGCCCACGAAGCGATGACGCGGGAAGGTGGATTCCCATCGAAGTCAAGCAGCGATGAGGCGATGGGACAGGTTTCTCTCGCCGCTATAGCGGCTCCTACGGAGCTGTCCCTCTTGCCCTAACCCCTCGTTTCTCCTTACAATGCGCGGCTGGCCCTCCCCAAGGAGGGTCTTCTTGCCTCACCGCTCCGCGCGGGAGGCTGCCATCCCCGTGAAGGGGTGCATCCACAAGGAGCCACCATGCGTCATTATGAAGTCGTGTTCCTGGTCCATCCGGACCAGAGCGAACAGGTGCCCGCCATGATCGAGCGTTACAAGACGCTGATCGAAGGCGACAACGGCAAGATCCACCGCCTCGAAGACTGGGGCCGCCGCCAGCTGGCCTACCCGATCGAGAACCTCGCCAAGGCTCACTACGTGATGCTGAACATCGAGGTTTCGCAGAACGCCCTGAACGAGCTCGAGACGGGCTTCCGCTTCAACGACGCCGTCCTGCGCCACCTCGTGATCCGTCGCGACGAAGCCGACACCGAGCAGTCCTTCATCCTCAAGAGCAAGGAAAAGGACGAGCAGAAGGGTTCGCGCCGCCGTGACGACGACAGCGACGGCGACGACCGCCGTGGCGGTCGCGACAACGACAACGATCGCGACAGCGACGACTAATCGGGGATCACAGCCATGTCCAAGTTTTTCCGCCGCCGCAAGTTCTGCCGCTTCACCGCCGAGGGCGTGAAGGAGATCGATTACAAGGATCTCAACACGCTCCGCCAGTACGTCACGGAGAACGGCAAGATCGTCCCGAGCCGCATCACCGGCACGAAGGCCCGCTACCAGCGCCAGCTGGCGACCGCGATCAAGCGCGCCCGCTTCCTGTCGCTGCTGCCGTACACCGATAACCACGACGTCTGATCCTCGCCGCTCTTCCCGTTCGCGGGGAGGGCGCCCGATGAAAGACACTCGGACAACCACAATGGCTGCACGGGTGCCATCCCGTGCTAACGAAAGGAACAAACCATGGAACTCATCCTCCTCGAGAAGGTGAAGAACCTCGGCAACCTCGGCGACAAGGTCAACGTCAAGCCGGGTTACGGCCGTAACTTCCTCCTCCCGACCGGCAAGGCCGCTCGCGCCACCGCCGACAACATCGCCGCGTTCGAAGCCCGCCGCGCCGAGTACGAAGCCAAGGCCAAGGAGCAGCTCTCCGGTGCCGAGGGTCGTTCGGCGAAGCTGGAAGGCGCCGAGGTCACGATCGAAGTGAACGCCTCGCCGGAAGGCAAGCTGTTCGGCTCGGTCACCCCGCGCGACGTCGCCGAGGCCCTCACGGCCAAGGGTCTGGAAGTGGACAAGAGCGAAGTGATCCAGGCCGAAGGCCCGTTCCGCAACACCGGCGAGTACGAGGTCGTCATCGTCCTCCACGCCGACGTGCAGCAGACGGTCAAGGTCAAGGTCATCGGCGCGTAAGCTCCGTCCGACCTGCGATACCCGACGGGCGCCGCGAGGCGCCCGTCTTCGTTTCCGGATCTGCGCACAACTTATCCACAGACTTATCCTCTCAACGGGTGAGACAGGTCCGCGTATGATCCCCTCACGGCCTGCCGTTTCGGCCCCGGCGCCGCCCGCAACACGAGGTAATCCATGTCCTTCAATCCAGAGCGAAGCGAGCGCGGCGACCGCAAGCGCCGGCGCGAGCCCTCCGCCATCGACGCGCTGCGTATCCCGCCGCACTCCATCGAGGCCGAGCAGGCCGTGCTCGGCGGCCTGATGCTCTCGCCGGATTCGCTGGACAAGGTGGCCGACAAGCTCAGCGACGACGACTTCTACCGCCGCGACCACCGCCTCATCTGGCGCGCCATCAACGAGCTGGCGACCAAGGGCATGCCCTGCGATGCGATCACGCTCGGCGACTGGTTCATCGCCAACGACATGGCCGAGATGGTCGGTGGCGCCACCTACCTCATGGAACTGGCGAACTCCACGCCCAGCGCCGCGAACATCGCGGCCTACGGCGACATCGTTCGCGAGAAGTCCGTGCTGCGCCAGTTGATCGACGCCGGCACGTCGATCACCGAGGACGGCTTCCGCCCCGAGGGCAAGAGCGTCCAGGAAGTGATGGAACTGGCCGAGCAGCGCGTGTTCCGCATCGCGGAATCCGGCGCGCGCGGCAAGAAGGACATCGTGTCGGTCCGCGAGGCCACGGCCGAGGCGTTCCGCATGCTGACCGAGCGCTACGAGAAGCGCGGCCAGCTCACCGGTCTATCCACCGGCTTCACCGACCTGGACGAGCTTACCTCGGGCCTGCAGCCGTCCGACCTGATCATCATCGCCGCGCGTCCCTCGATGGGTAAGACGGCGTTCGCGCTCAACCTCGCCGAGGCCGCCGCCATGCGCGGCAAGAAGGCGGTGGCGGTGTTCTCGATGGAAATGTCGGCGTCGCAGCTGGCCTTCCGACTCATTTCCTCGCTCGGCCGCGTACACGCGCAACACCTGCGTAACGGCGACCTGGCGGAAGAGGACTGGCCGCGCGTCACCTCCGCGATCACCATGCTGTCCGACGCGAAGATCTTCATCGACGACACGCCCGCGATGTCGCCCGTGGAAATGCGCTCGCGCGCGCGTCGCCTGCAGCGTGAACACGGCCTGGGCATGATCGTGATCGACTACCTGCAGCTCATGCAGGTACCCGGCAACTCCGAGAACCGCGCCACGGAAATCTCGGAGATCTCCCGAGGCCTGAAGGCGCTGGCGAAGGAACTCAACGTGCCGGTCATCGCGCTGTCGCAGCTGAACCGCTCGCTGGAACAACGCGCCGACAAGCGCCCGATGATGTCCGACCTGCGCGAATCCGGCGCTATCGAGCAGGACGCCGACGTGATCATGTTCATCTACCGCGACGAGTACTACAACAAGGAATCCGCGGACAAGGGCCTCGCCGAGATCATCATCGGCAAGCAGCGTAACGGCCCTACCGACACCGTGAAACTGGCCTTCCTCGGCCACTACACGAAGTTCGAGAACTGGGCACCGGACTCATATGTAGGCAGCTTCGACTAGGCGGCGTAACCTGCACCTCCAGAGGGAGGTGCAGCGTGGACCACCACTACGACGTCCTCATCATCGGTGCCGGCCTGTCCGGCATCGGCATGGCCTGCCGGCTGGCCCTGGCCTGCCCGGGCAAGCGCGTGGGCATCGTCGAGCGGCGCAGGGCGATCGGCGGTACCTGGGACCTGTTCCGCTACCCGGGCGTGCGTTCGGATTCGGACATGTTCACCTTCGGGTTCGGCTTCCGGCCGTGGAACGAACTGAAGGTGCTGGCCGACGGCCCCTCGATCCGGCAATACGTCGCCGACACGGCCCGGGAGTTCGGCATCGGCGACCAGGTCCTGTTCGGCCTGCAGGCACTCCGTGCCGAGTGGTCGTCGGGCGAGCGCCGCTGGACCGTCCATGCGCGGCACGACGACGGCTCGGCCCGCGTCTTCACCTGCCGTTTTCTCGTCGGCGCCACCGGTTACTACGACTACGACCGCGGCCATGTTCCGGACTTCCCGGGTCGTGCGGACTTCACCGGCCGCTTCGTCCATCCGCAGCACTGGCCGGAGGACCTCGACTGGACGGGCAAGCGCGTGGTGGTCATCGGCAGCGGCGCCACGGCCATCACCCTCGTGCCGGCGTTGGCGGAACGGGCCGCGCACGTGACCATGTTGCAGAGGTCGCCCGGTTACATCTTCTCCGTGCCGTCGCGCGACGCGATCTCGGCCGTGCTGCTGCGCTTCCTGCCGGCGAAGATCGTCTATGGCCTGGCGAGGCGCAGGAACATCCTGTTGCAGCGCGTGCTCTACAAGTCGGCCATGCGCTGGCCTGCGCGCGTGAAGGCGGTGCTTCTCGGCGCGGTGCGGCGGCAGCTCGGCAACGCGCCGATCGACGATTTCACGCCCGCCTACGCGCCCTGGACCCAGCGGCTGTGCATCGTGCCCGATGCGGACCTGTTCAAGGCGATGCGCGCGGGCAGGGCGTCCGTGGTGACGGACGAGGTGGCGGGCTTCGAAGGCCGGACCATCCGCCTGGCCTCGGGAAAGCTGCTTGAAGCCGACATCGTCATCAGCGCCACCGGATTCAACCTGCAGGCCCTCGGCGGCATGCGCATCGAGGTCGATGGCGTGCCGCGCGATCCGGGAAAGACACTCACCTACAAGGGCGTGCTGCTCGACGGCATACCGAATCTCGCGGTGTTGTTCGGTTACATCAATGCATCGTGGACACTGAAGGTGGACCTCGCCGCGCAATACATCTGCCGTCTGCTGAATCACATGGACAAGCGTGGCGCGACCGTGGCGACGCCGCACGCGCCGGAAGACGAGGCGCTCGATGTCTGTATCCTCGACCAGCTTCGCGCCGGTTACGTGGCGCGTGGCGAATCGACGATGCCGCGGCAGGGAAGGAACGGACCATGGCGAGTGAGCCATCGCTACGAGTGGGACCGCCGGACGCTGTTGGAAGAGCCGTTGGACGATCCCGCGCTCGTCCTGTCCTGACTTGCTAAGCTCGACGGACACCCCGCCCGGAGAGCAACGATGTTCCGTACCTGTCTGATCCTGGCCGCGTGCCTGTTCGCGGCGAACGTCCCGGCCGCAAACCGGATCGTCCTTCCCGAACATCCCTCGGCAGACCAGCGCAAGGACATCGAGCACCGGCTCAACGACTGGCCGGACCTCGGCCGTTACGCCAAGGACAATGCGGCGCTGGCACCGCCGAAACCCGGCGAGAAGCGCGTCGTCTTCATGGGCGACTCGATCACGGATTTCTGGGGTCGTTCCGTCGGCACGTTCTTTCCGGGGCGACCGTACGTCAATCGCGGCATCAGCGGGCAGACGACGCCGCAGATGCTGATCCGCTTTCGTGCGGACGTTATCGCGCTGAAGCCCGCGGTCGTCGTGATCCTGGCGGGAACCAACGACATCGCGGGCAACACCGGCCCCGAGACGCTGGCGGCCATCGAAGACAACCTCGCCTCGATGACCGATCTGGCGAGGGCGCACGGCATCCGCGTGGCGATCGCATCGCTCATGCCGGTGAACGACGACGTGGTGAAGGACCAGACGGTGCAACGGCCGCCGGAGACCATCCGTGCGCTCAATGCCTGGATCAAGGCGTATGCGGCACGCGAGCACCTCGTTTTCGTGGACTATTACACGGCGATGGTCGATGAACGCGGCCAATTGAAGAAGGAACTCAGCGACGACGGCCTGCATCCCAACGCGGCGGGCTACGAGGTGATGTCCCCCTTGGCGCAGTCGGCCATCGACAAGGCGTTTGGCGGCGACCCTCGGTAAGCGATACCGCCGCGAGCGGGCAAGCCGCGGCGATCCGGACGAAGTCGGCCGCGGTCGGCCTCATCGCCGCCCCGTGGTTGCCCGCTCGTTGCGGATAGACTGGGCGGTCACTGAACCACGCCCGGTCGTCCCCACGCCATGAGCCGTACCACCGTCGCCACCATCCACCTCGGCGCCCTCCGCCATAACCTCGCTCGCGCGCGGGCGCTGGCAGGCCCCGCGAAGGTCATGGCGGTGGTCAAGGCCGATGCTTACGGTCACGGCCTGGAGCGCGTGGCGCGGGCGCTCGACGCGGAGGCGGAGGCCTTCGCCGTGGCGGCCATCGCGGATGGGCTTCGCCTCCGCGCGGCGGGTCACCGGCAGCGGATCGTCGTGCTCTCCGGGCCGGATACGCCGTCGGACCTCGTGGAAATGCAGCGCCTGCGGCTCGATGCGCTCATCCACCACGAGGCCCAGCTGCCCTGGCTCGCCAAGGCCGATCCGGCAAGGGGGCCGCTCCGGGTATGGATCAAGGTCGACACGGGCATGCACCGTCTCGGGTTCCCGCCCGAACGGGCCCGCGAGGTCCATGCGAGCCTGCTGGCCATGCCGGTGATCGAAGGCGAGGTCGGTCTGATGACGCATTTCGCCTCGTCGGAGGAATTCCAGGGCCGCGACACGGCGTTGCAGATCGCGCGGTTCCGCGAGGCCACGAAAGGATTGGAAGGGCCGCGCGCCCTTTCCAATTCCGCCGCCGTACTCGGCTGGCCGGACGCGCGCGGCGACTGGGTCCGCACCGGTGGACTGCTCTACGGTCTTTCCGTGGTGGAAGGGCGCTCGGGCGCCGATTTCGGCTTTCGCCCCGCGATGTCGCTCGCGACGCGGCTGGTGGCGATCAACCGCCTGGCGAAGGGCGAGCGCGTGGGCTACAACGGCACCTACGAGTGTCCCGAAGACATGGACGTGGGCGTGGCGGCCATCGGCTACGGCGACGGTTATCCGCGAAGCGCGGCCGCGGGCACGCCGGTCCTCGTCAATGGCCGTGTCGCGCCGCTGGTGGGGCGCGTGTCCATGGACCTCATCACCCTCGACCTGCGCGCGGTGCCCGATGCGCGCCTCGGCGACAAGGTAACCCTCTGGGGCGACGGCTTGCCGGTCGAGACCGTCGCGGCCTCGGCCGGCACGATCTCCTACGATCTCACCTGCGGCATGACCCGGCGCGTATTGTTCGTCGAGGACGAGGCCTGATCGCGTCTCCTGCGACGCCGCCGCGTTATACATACCGCTTCGCCAGAGGAACACCCGAACGATGGCCAAGGCCAAGACCGCCTACGTCTGCACCCAGTGCGGCGCCGAACACAGCAAGTGGCAGGGTCAGTGCGCCGAGTGCGGCGAGTGGAACGTGCTCTCCGAGTTCGTCGTGCAGCCGGCGAAACCCAACGCGGTGTCGACGGGCACGCGGCGCGGCGGGTATGCGGGCGAGGCCGCGGGCGCGCCGAGGATCACGCCGCTTACCGAAGTGCTGCTGACGGCCGAGGCGCGGACGAACACCGGCATCGGCGAACTGGACCGCGTGCTGGGCGGCGGCCTCGTCGATGGCTCGGTGGTCCTGATCGGCGGCGATCCGGGCATCGGCAAGTCGACGCTGCTCCTGCAGATGCTGGGCACGCTGGGCGCCAGCCTGCCCAGCCTCTACGTCACCGGCGAGGAATCGCTGGGCCAGGTGGCGGGCCGTGCGCAGCGGCTCGATCTTCCGCTCGGGCCGCTGCACGCGCTCGCGGAAACCTGCATCGAGCGCATCCTCGAACAGGCGGCCTCGGCACGCCCGCGCGTGCTGGTCATCGACTCGATCCAGACCATCTGGACGGAGTTGCTCACCGCCGCCCCCGGCTCGGTGAGCCAGGTGCGCGAATCGGCGGCGAAGCTCACGCGTTTCGCGAAGGAAACGGGGACATCGGTCTTCCTCGTCGGCCATGTGACGAAGGAGGGCGGCATCGCCGGCCCGCGCGTGCTCGAGCACATGGTGGATGCCGTGCTCTATTTCGAAGGCGAATCGGGCAGCCGTTTCCGCGTCCTTCGCGCGTTCAAGAACCGCTTCGGCGCGGTGAACGAGCTGGGTGTGTTCGCGATGTCCGAGAAGGGGCTGCGCGAAGTGCCGAATCCCTCGGCGATCTTCCTCTCCGCGCACGCCGGACCCACGCCGGGAAGCGCCGTGATGGTCACCCGCGAGGGTACGCGGCCGCTGCTGGTGGAGGTACAGGCGCTGGTCGACCAGTCCTCGCTGGGTAATCCGCGCCGTGTCGTGCTCGGCCTCGAACAGAACCGCCTCGCGATGCTGCTCGCCGTGCTGCACCGGCATGGCGGTGTCGCAGCGTACGACCAGGATGTCTTCGTCAACGTGGTGGGCGGCATCCGTGTGCAGGAAACCGCGTCCGACGTCCCGGTGCTGATGGCGGTGCTGTCGAGCCTGCGCGACCGCCCCTTGCCGGAAAAGACCATCGCGTTCGGCGAGGTCGGTCTATCGGGCGAGATCCGTCCCGTGCCCAACGGCGAAGAGCGCCTGAAGGAGGCCGCGACGCATGGTTTCCGCCGCGCAGTCGTTCCCGCGGCGAACGCACCGAAGCGCGGCCGCGTGGGCGAGATGGAAGTCATCGGCGTCGAACGCCTGGCACAGGCGATCGACGCCAGCCGGGAGTGACCTTTCGGCGTCGCCGCTACGCGGGCGGGTATGGTGTGGCGTGCGGTTCGAGGCCTGGCGCTCGCTATCAGGGCGTGCGGTGCAGGATCAGTTCCAGCACCGCCTTGGTACCGAAGAAGGCGAGCAGCAGGATGCCCATGCCGACGAGGGTGAGGTAAACCGCGCGGATGCCGCGCCAGCCGTGGCGCCAGCGGCCCCAGAGCAGGACGCCGAACACCACCCACGCGATGATCGACAGCACCGTCTTGTGCACGAGGTGCTGGCCGAACAGGTCGCCGACGAACAGCGCGCCGGTGACGAGGGTCAGCGTGAGCAGCACGAAGCCCGCCGCGATCAGGCGGAACAGGAGCACCTCGGTGAGCGTAAGCGGGGGCAGGGCGCGGACCCAGTGGCCGAAGCGGCTGCGACGCAGCGCGCGCTCCTGGATGGCGAGGAGGATGGCCAGCGCGGCGGCGATCGAGAGGATGCCGAAGGCGAACACCGCGATGGTCACGTGCAGTTCGATCTGCCAGGTCATCGACTGCGGCGCGGTGTGCGGCGCGAGGAAGCTGTCGACAGCGAGGAGCACGGCCGAGAGCGGAAAGACGAGGATGCCGAGGCCGGCGACGGGCCGTGACAGGTTCACCACCAGGGTGAGCGCCGAGGCGATCCAGGCGACCAGCGACAGGGCGGCGAAGAAGTGCAGGTCGAGCGTGCCGCGGTGCGCGCTGAGCAGGAGCGCGCCATGGGCCAGCGCCGCGAATGTCGCCAGGCTCATGCCCCAGCGCGTGAGCGGCTGTCCGCCCGTCGCGAGAGGCCGGGCGAGGACGCCGGCGGCAGACAGATACAGGACGACGGCGACCAGGGAAAGGGCGGTGACGATCATGGAGGCGCAGTGTCGCATAGAGCGCGCGCTTTGTAGGAGCCGCTATAGCGGCGAGGGAAACCTTGCCTCGCCGCCTCGTCGCTCCGTCGGCTTCTCGCCGCTGTAGCGGCTCCCACAAAAGTGGCGCACCGAAGGTTCCGCTATAATCCCCGTTTTACCGCATCCTGACCGAATCCTCATGTTCGAATCCCTCAGCCAGCGCCTGTCCGACACCGTCAACCGCCTGCGTGGCCGCGGCCGGCTGACGGAAGAAAACATCCGCGAAACCTTGCGCGAGGTGCGTATCGCCCTGCTCGAGGCCGACGTGGCCCTGCCGGTGGTGAAGGCGCTGGTCGAGCGTGTGAAGGTGCGCGCCGTGGGCCAGGAGGTGCTGAAGAGCCTTTCGCCGGGCCAGGCCCTGGTCAAGGTCGTCAGCGACGAACTCACGGCCGTGATGGGTGCGGCCAACAGCGAGCTGAACCTGGCCGCGCAACCCCCGGCCGTGGTTCTCATGGCCGGCCTGCAGGGCGCGGGCAAGACCACCACCGTCGGCAAGCTGGCCCGCTTCCTCAAGGAGCGCAAGAAGAAGCGCGTGATGGTCGTGAGCTGCGACGTCTACCGCCCGGCCGCCATCGAACAGTTGCGTACCCTGGCCAGCCAGGTCGAGGTCGCCTTCTTCCCGTCCGAAGCGGGGCAGAACCCGGTCGACATCGCGAAGGCCGCTGTCGCGGCGGCCCGCCGGGAGGTGATCGACGTGCTGCTGGTGGATACCGCCGGCCGCCTGCACGTCGACGAAGCCATGATGGGCGAGATCAAGGCCCTGCACGGTGCCCTCGATCCCATCGAGACGCTGTTCGTGGTCGATTCCATGACCGGCCAGGACGCCGCGAACGTCGCCAAGGCCTTCGCCGATGCGCTTCCGCTCACCGGCGTGGTGCTGACCAAGACCGACGGCGACGCCCGCGGCGGTGCCGCCCTGTCGGTGCGCTACGTCACCGGCCGTCCGATCAAGTTCCTCGGCGCAGGCGAGAAGACCGACGCCCTGGAGCCGTTCCATCCCGATCGCGTGGCCCAGCGCATTCTCGGCATGGGCGACGTCCTGTCGCTGGTCGAGGAGGTCGAGCGCAAGGTCGACCAGGAAAAGGCGCAGAAGCTGGCCGAGAAGGTCATCAAGGGCAAGCGGTTCGATCTCAACGACATGCGCGACCAGCTCGATCAGATGAGCAACATGGGCGGCCTGGCCGGTCTCATGGACAAGCTCCCGGGCATGGGCAGCCTCCCCGACAGCGTCAAGTCCAAGGTCAACGACAATGAACTGAAGCGCATGGTCGCCATCATCGGCTCGATGACGAAGAAGGAGCGCCGCCACCCGGATCTCCTGAACGGTTCCCGCAAGGCCCGCGTGGCGCGGGGTTCCGGCACCCAGCCGGCGGACGTCAATCGGCTGCTGAAGCAGTACATGCAGATGGAAAAAATGATGTCCAAGCTGTCCAAGGGCGGCAGCAAGGGCCTCCTCCGCCAGATGCGCGGCGCCATGAAGGGCATGGGCGGCATGGGCGGGATGATGCCGCCGCGCTGAGCGGCATCGCGCGGAAGGGTTTCAGGGGCCGAATGCCCTTAACCCCTTCCATTTTGGGAAACTTTCGCTAAAATGTCCGGCTTTACCGCGCCCGCTTCTCGCGCGCGCCTTGCCGGTCAGCGGCACTCTGGAGCTCGTAACTTATGGTCAAGATTCGTCTTTCGCGCGGTGGCGCCAAGGGCCGTCCGTTTTATCACGTCGTCGTGACCGACCAGCGCGCGCCGCGCGATGGTCGCAACATCGAGCGCGTGGGCTACTACAACCCGGTCGCTTCGGGCGCCGACAAGCGCCTCGAGCTCGACGTCGCCAAGGTCCAGGCCTGGGTGGCGAAGGGCGCGCAGCTGACCGACAAGGTCCGTGCCCTCGTGAAGGAAGCCGGCAAGCTGGCGGCTTGATGTCGACGGAGTCCGGGAAGCGCGTCCGTGTAGGGCGCATTGTCGGGCTCCATGGCGTGCAGGGACAGGTCAAGCTCGAAAGCTGGACCGAGCCCCGCATCCAGATCTTCCGCTACCAGCCATGGCTGCTGACCGCGCCGGGCATGGAGCGTGAGGTGAACGGGATCCGAGGTCGCGCGCAGGGCAAGGGCATCGTCGCCACCCTGCCGGGCATCGAGGATCGCGACCAGGCGGCCGCGCTGGTCGGCTGCGAAATCACGGTTTCGCGCGACACGCTGCCGCCGTCCGCCCCGGGCGAGTTCTACTGGACCGACCTCGAAGGCCTCGAGGTCGTCACCACGGAGAACGCGGTCCTGGGCCGGGTGAGTCACCTCTTTTCCACCGGCGCCAACGACGTCATGGTGGTGAAGGATGGCGACAGGGAGCGACTGGTTCCATTCGTCCAAGGCCCTTACGTGCATTCGGTCGATATCGACGCCGGGCGCATCGTGGTGGACTGGGACCCCGAGTTCTGAACGGCGAAGCCTGAAGATCATGCGTATCGACGTGGTTTCGCTGTTTCCCGATTTCGTCCGCCAGTCGGCCGCGATCGGGGTGGTCGGCAGGGCGCAGCAGCGCGAACTGTTGCAGGTGGAAACCTGGAACCCTCGCGACTTCGCCACCGACAATTACCGCACCGTGGACGGGCGCCCCTTCGGAGGCGGACCCGGCATGGTGATGCTGATCGAGCCCCTGCGAGCCGCGCTCGCGGCGATTCGCGAGGCGGCATCGGAGCCGGTGCATGTGATTTATCTCAGCCCGCAAGGTGCGCGGCTGACGCAGAAGAGGGTGGAAGCGCTGGCCAAGATGCCGCGAATCGCCCTGATCTGCGGACGTTACGAGGGTGTGGACGAACGCCTGCTCGAGCACGAGGTCGACGAGGAGCTCTCAATCGGCGATTATGTGCTGTCTGGCGGGGAACTCGGCGCAGCGGTGGTCATCGATGCGGTGGGTCGTCTACAGGAAGGCGCGTTGAACGACGCGCAGTCCGCCCAGCAGGATTCCTTCTCGGATGGCCTGCTGGATTGCCCGCACTACACCCGTCCCGTGCATCACGATGCGTGGGGCGGCGTGCCGGAGGTGCTGCTTTCCGGCGATCACGCGGCCATTCGCCGCTGGCGTCGCAAGCAGTCGCTGGGTCGTACCTGGCTGCGCCGGCCGGATCTGCTAACGCAGCGTGCGCTCGACGACGAGTCGAGGGCATTGCTGGATGAATTCCGCCGTGACTTTGAACGGCTAAACGGTGCGGCCGGCAACGACCGCCGTAATAAAAATTGACAGGTGCGCCATGAACAAACTCCTCCAACAGTTCGAAGCCGAGCAGATCACCCGCCAGCTGCCGGATTTCGGTCCTGGCGATACCGTCGTCGTGAACGTGAAGGTGAAGGAAGGTAACCGCGAGCGCGTCCAGGCGTTCGAGGGCATCGTCATCGCCAAGCGCAGCCGTGGCCTGCACTCGGCCTTCACCGTGCGCAAGATCTCGCACGGCACCGGCGTGGAGCGCGTGTTCCAGTCGCACAGCCGCGCGATCGACTCGGTGGAAGTGAAGCGCAAGGGCAAGGTCCGTGGCGCGAAGCTGTACTACCTGCGTGGCCTGGAAGGCAAGGCCGCCCGCATCAAGGAAGACGTCGCCGCCGCCGCTGCCGCCAAGGCCGCGAAGAAGGCTGCTGCCGCGGCCGAGTAATCGGCTGCCGCAAGGCGAACGAAAAGCCCGCGAGCGATCGCGGGCTTTTTTGTTGGAACTGTGGCGGCCCTGTAGGAGCCGCTATAGCGGCGAGGGGAACATGCCTCACCGCTTCATCGCTCCGTTGGCTTCTCGCCGCTATAGCGGCTCCCACAGGTCGTTCAGACCGGCATGTATTCCTCGGCCAGCACCTTCGCCGGCTCCTGGAGGAAGTTGCCCTGGATGAAGTCGACACCGCAGGCGAACAGCAGCGAGGTGCTCACCGCGTCCTCGACCCATTCGGCCACCGTCTGCTTGCCCGAGGCGTGGCCTTCCTTGCAGATCTCGGCGATCTTCTTCTGGTTCTCCGGGTGCTGCGGCAGGTCGGTCATGAAGCTGCGGTCGATCTTCAGGAAATCGGCCTCGACGTGGGTGAGCAGCTGGAAGGAATTGAGGCCCGAGCCGAACTGCTCGATGGCGAAGCCGCCACCGGCCTTGCGCCAGCCCGCGACGAACTCCTGGGTGGGCCGCAGGCTGGTCAGCACCTTCGATTCCGGCATCTCGATGACCAGCTTGCTGCGGCGGAGGTTCGCCGTCTGCAGGCGGCGGACCAGCCAGGGCAGGAGTTCGGGATCCTCCAGCGATTGCAGGGTCATCTTCACGAAGTACGTGGTGGTCAGGCCGTCGTTCTCGCGGTGGGCGAGGGCGTCGATGGCGTGGCCGAGCACCCAGCGGTCGATGGCGGGGAGCAGGCCGTTGCGCTCGGCCACCGGGAAGAAGTACGACGGCAGCACGTCGCCCTTGGGTCCGCGCATGCGCACCAGGATCTCGTAGTACTCGCCGGCGGCATCCTGCAGGCTGATGATCTGCTGGTGGTACAGGCGCAGGCCGTCCTGGGCCAGCGCCTCGCGGACGAGGTCCAGCCAGTACTGCTCGCGTTCGGCGTCCGCCTTCTCTCGCGCACTGGGATCGTGCAGCTCCACGCGGTTTCCGCCCTGGTTCTGCGCGGCCCGCAGCGCGGCGCTGGCCTGGTCGAGCACGGTTTCGGTGTTGGCGTTCTTCTCGGCCAGCAGGGTGCCGCCGATGGTGACGGTGACCGTCAGCGAGCGCGAGCCCGCGTCGAAGATGGTTTCGGCGATGGTGGTGCGCAGGCGTTCGGTGAGCGCCGCATGTTCGAGGTCGCCCCGGGCGGAAAGGACAAGGCCGAGCGTGTGATCGCCGAGCACGCCGGCGATATCGTCCTCGTCGATGGATTCGCCGACCTTCGCGGCCAGTGCGGCAAGCAGGTGGTCGGCGTTGCCGATACCGGTACCGGCGACGATGTCCTTCCAGTTGTCCGGCTCGAGCAGGATCACCGCTTGGCCCGCGCGGCCCGCCGCCGCCGCGGCCACGGCCTCGTCGATGCACTCGAGGGTGCGTGCGCGGTTGAACAGGCCGGTGACCGGATCGCGCTGCAGCTGGGCCACCAGGGCCGCGTCCACGGTCTGCTGGCGGAACACGATCTGCAGGCAGGATTCGCCTTCGAAGGTGGCGTGGGCAAAGTCGACCATCGCCTTGAAGGTGCTGCCGTCGTCGCGGCGGGCCAGCAGTTCCATCGCGGGCGGCACCTTGTCGCTCTTGGACAGGCCGCGCAGGGTGTTCTTGAAGTCGTCGGCGTGGGTACCGGCGATGAGGTCGAGGATCGGCAGGCCGATGATGTCGTCGAATTCGGCGAAACCGAAAGCCTCCAGGTAGGCCTGGTTCACGCGCACGTGCATGCCCTCGTGCACGTAGGCGATGGCGTCGCGCGAGGAGTCGAGCAGGGCATCGCAGCGACGTTCGGTTTCGCGCAGGGCGGTTTCGAGCCGGCGGACGGCGCGTCGCGTCGAGAGCGACTCGAACTCGCGCTGGACCACGGCCAGCACCTGGTCCGGGCGCTTCCTGAGCGCCACGCCGCGCAAGCCGCTGGTGATCAGGTCGGCGGTGGCGTCGTCGTGCAGGCTCTCGACCACGGCGATGAGCGCGAGGTCGCGCCCGCTGGCGTCGAGCTGGCGCATCACCGCCACGGGGTCGATGCCGGGGACGGCGGGGTTCATCAGGACCAGGTCGGGAACGATCTCGTCGAGACAGGCCTTGATCTCGTCGGGATTGGTGGCCCGCGCGGGGCGCACCGCGATGCCGCCGTTGCGCAAGACATTGATCAAGAGTTCGGCGTCTTCCACCGAGCTTTCGATGAAGAGGATCCTGATGACGTTGTCGAGTTTCATGCCGTTCCGGTTGCCGCTTGCCTATCCCGCGAACCGAATGACCGGCCCGCTCCCCCATAGCGTGCTCCGGACAGGTCATGCTGACCGGATACCACCCATACTAACGCGCGAAATCGGCAATAGGTCGCTTCGCGGGATCGCCCTGCAGTTCGCGCACGAGGCGAGGCACGAGATATCCCGGCAGGCGGGCCCGTAAAGCCTCCATGAGCCAGAGGGCGCGGTCGTCGTCCACCTCGAAGTGGGCGGCCCCCTGGACCTTGTCGAGCTGGTGCAGGTAGTAGGGCAGGACGCCTGCGGCGAAGGCGCGCTCGCCCAGTGCGGCCAGCGCGGCCACGTCGTCGTTCACGCCGCGCAGGAGCACCGCCTGGTTGAGCAGCGTGGCCCCCGCGCCGCGGAGGCGGGCACAGGCCGCGTCCACGCCGGCGTCGAATTCGTTGGCGTGGTTGGCGTGCAGCACCACCACTTTCTGCAGCGGCAGGCCGGCGAGCCAGCCCGTGAAGGCCTCGTCGATGCGCTCGGGCAACACCACCGGCAGGCGCGTGTGGATCCGCAACCGGATCACATGCGGCAGGTCGGCCAACCCGCGGGTCAGCTCCTCGAGCTTGTGCGTCGCCAACGAGAGCGGGTCGCCCCCGGACAGGATCAGTTCGCGGATGGATGTATCGGCCCGGACGTGGGCCAATGCCTCCCGCCATTGTGCCGCCGCGGCGATGTCCTCGGCGTAGGGGAAGTGCCGGCGGAAGCAGTAGCGGCAGTTCACGGCGCAGCTGCCGCTCGCGATGAGCAGGGCCCGGCCATCGTACTTGTGCAGCACGCCATGTCCGGCCCGGGCGGCCATGTCCCCCACGGCGTCGACCGCGTACCCTTCCGCGGCCTCGTGCTCCACCGCGCGCGGCAGCACCTGCAGCAGCAGCGGATCGGCCGGGTCGCCCTGGCGCATCCGGGCCACGAAGCCGCGCGGCACCCTCAGCGGGAAGCCCGCGTCGTCGGGCGGCAGGAGGTCGGTGCGACCGCCCAGGCCGGCGGCTTCAAGGAGTTCGGCGGCGTCGGTGATGGATTCCCGCCAGAGTTCGCGCCAGTCCCTGAGGGGCGGCGATAGGCGGGAAGAGGGGCTTGCGGTTATCATTGCGGACCTTGGATCGGGCCCGGAGGCCCGTGACAACCTCTATTTTAGCTCTGGAGCAGATTCGCATGGCGACCCTTGGCCTCAATGACGTCAAAACGGGCAAGAAGATCCTTCACAACGGCGATCCGTGGATCATCACCGAGGCCGACTTCATCAAGCCGGGCAAGGGCCAGGCGTTCACCCGCATCCGCATCCGCAACCTGAAGGACGGCCGCACGACGGAGCAGACGCTGAAGTCGAGCGATTCCTTCGAGGAAGCCGACGCCGTCGACACCGACGCCCAGTTCTCGTACGTCGAGGGCACCGGCGACGACCGCGAGTGGATATTCATGCATTCCGAGACCTTCGAGCAGTACCGCGCCAGCCTCGCCGCCATGGGCGACGCCTGGAAGTGGCTGAAGGGCGAGGAAGAGTGCGTGGTCACGCTGTTCAACGGCAACATCATCGCCGTGACCCCGCCGAAGTTCGTCGAGCTGAAGATCGTCGAGACCGATCCGGGCGTCCGCGGCGACACCTCGGGTGGCGGCGGCAAGCCGGCCACGCTGGAGACGGGCGCGGTCGTCCGCGTGCCGCTCTTCGTCAACCAGGACGAAGTGATCAAGGTCGATACCCGCACCGGCGAGTACGACAGCCGCGTCAAGTAAGGCCTGCAGTTTGCTCCTCGCTCGCGGCACGGCACCCCCTGGGGCCGTGCCGCTTTCGCATTGAGGCTCCCGACTTCCCCACCGAGAGGCCCCGGATGAGTGCCAGCCCCACCGAAATCGATCTCCTCGTGGAGGCCCGCTGGGTCGTCCCCGTCGAACCCCACGCCGTGGTCCTCGAAGACCATGCGGTCGCGGTGCACGAGGGGGCCGTCGTCGCCCTGTTGCCCATCGCCGAGGCGCGTGCCGCGTACGCGCCGCGCGAGCGCGTGGTGCTCGACGAGCATGCGCTGATCCCCGGACTGGTCAACGCGCATACGCACAACCCCATGACGCTGCTGCGCGGCCTGGCCGACGACCTGCCGCTCATGACCTGGCTGAAGGACCACATCTGGCCGGCCGAAGCCCGGGTGATGGGACCGGACTTCATTCGCGACGGCGTGGAACTGGCCGTGGCGGAGATGATCCGCGGCGGCACCACGTGCGCCAACGAGAACTACTTCTTCCCCGACGTGATCGCCGCGACGTATCGCGCGATGGGCTTCCGCGCGGTGATCGGCCTGCCGGTGATCGATTTCCCCACCGCCTGGGCGAAGACCGCGGACGAATACTTCAGCCGCGCGTTGGAAGTGCACGACAGCCTGCGCGGCGAGCCGCTGCTCAGCACCGCGTTCGTGCCGCACGCGCCGTACACCGTCTCGGACGAGAACTTCGAGCGCATCCGCGTGCTCGCGGACCAGCTCGACATTCCCGTGCACCTGCACACGCACGAGACCGCGCACGAAGTGGACGAGGCTGTGGCGAAGGATGGCATCCGTCCGTTCCAGCGCCTGCAGAAGCTCGGCATCGTCAACGATCGTCTTGTGGCCGTGCATATGACCCAGCTCACCGATGCGGAGATTGCCGCGTGCGCGAAGGCCGGCGTCTCGGTGGTGCACTGCCCGGAATCGAACCTCAAGCTGGCCTCGGGCTTCTGCCCGGTGGAGAAGCTGCGCGCCGCCGGCGTGAACGTGTGCATCGCCACCGACGGCTGCGCCTCGAACAACGACCTCGACATGTTCGGGGAAATGCGTACCGCCGCGCTGCTGGCGAAGGCCGTGGCGGGCGACGCCGCCGCCTTCGACGCCGCCTACGCCCTGCGCGCAGCCACCCTCAACGGCGCCAGGGCCATCGGTCTGGGCGAACGCATCGGCTCGATCGAGCCGGGCAAGCGCGCCGACCTCGCCGCCGTGCGTCTCGACGCACTGGAAACCCAACCGCTTTACCATGTGGCGTCGCAGCTCGTGTACGCCGCGGGCCGGCACCAGGTCAGCGACGTATGGATCGACGGGCGGCGCAAGCTCGCCGCCGGCGAACTCGTCGACATCGACACCGCCGCCATCCGCGCCAAGGCGCGCGCATGGCGCGAACGTATCGCCGCGGAGGATGCAGCATGAACGATTCCTTGCCTTTCTACCTGGTGCTTGCCATGCGCACGCCGGATTTCCAGCCGGAAGCCGGCGTCGCGCACCAGGCGTTCCTCCAGGACCTGATCGAGCAGGGGCTGCTCGAACTCACCGGCCCTTTCACCGACGGCAGCGGCGGTGCCTACATCCTGCGCACGACGGATATCGAGACCGCCACGAAGATCGCGCACAACGATCCGCTGCACATCACCGGGTCGTCGACGCTCACCGTCCACGAGTGGCGCGCGCATCGTCCGCGCGCGGGGGAGTAGAGCCATGCAGAACCAGGCCAACGTCAGCGCGGAAGAGATCGCGCGTTTCGAGAAGCTCGCCGCGCGCTGGTGGGATCCCGACGGCGAATCGCGTCCCCTCCACGACCTCAACCCCGTGCGCGCCGCCTATATCGCCGGCCGCACGAACCTTCGCGGCGCGAAGGTGGTGGACGTGGGCTGCGGCGGCGGCCTGCTCAGCGAGGCGCTGGCGCGCGCGGGTGCGAACGTCACCGCCATCGACCTTGGCGAGAAGCTGATCCAGATCGCGACACTGCACCTGTTCGAATCGAACCTCCACGTCGATTACCGCGTGCAGTCCTCCACGGAACTGGCGGAAGCCGAGCCGGCGTCGTTCGACGCCGTGTGCTGCATGGAGATGATCGAGCACGTGCCCGATCCGCTGGCGCTGGTGCGCGACCTGTCGGCCATGCTCAAGCCGGGCGGTCAGCTGTTCCTCTCCACCCTCAACCGCACGCCGGCCGCGTTCGGCGCGGCCATCGTCGGGGCGGAGTACCTCATGCGCCTGCTGCCGCGCGGCACTCACCACTACGCGCAGTTCCTCAAGCCGTCCGAAGTCGCGGCGATGCTGCGCCGTTTCGGGCTGGAACTGGAAGACCTGCAGGGCCTCTCGTACAACCCGCTCACGCGCAACGCCAGCCTCTCGACGAACACCTCGGTGAACTACGTCCTCTCGGCGAGGAAGGTCGCGTGAGCGCGCTGCCGTTCAAGCCGGAAGGGGCGTTCTTCGACCTCGACGGCACGCTGCTCGACAGCGCGCCCGACCTCTACGCGGGCCTGCGCGTGCTGTGCGCCGAGCACGGCCTCGAGCCGCCGCCCTACGAGCAGGTGCGGCCGGTCGTCTCGCGCGGCTCGCGCGCCATCATCGGCGCCGGTTTTCCAAACGCCGATCCGGAGGCGGTGCTGCGGCTCGTGCCGCGCTACCTGGCGATCTACGAGGCGGGCATGGCTCGCCACACCGTGCCGTTCGACGGCGTCGAAGCCATGCTCGGGGGACTCGACGCCGCCGGCATCCGCTGGGGCATCGTGACCAACAAGCCCGGTTTCCTTACCGACGCGCTGCTGCCGATGGCCGTGCCGCACTGGAAGCCCGCGGCGGTGGTCTCCGGCGATACGCTGGCGGTGAAGAAACCCGACCCCGCGCCCGTGCTTCACGCCGCCACGCTCGCGGGTTGCGATCCCGCGCGTTCGGTCTTCGTCGGCGACGACCGCCGCGACATCCTCGCCGGCAACGCCGCGGGCATGTTCACCGTGGCGGTGCGCTGGGGTTACCTCGACGGCGGCGATCCGGATACCTGGGGCGCCGACGTCGTGCTCGACAGCGCGGACGAACTCGCCACCTTGCTGGGCGTGGGCGAGGTCGCGGCGTGAGCGACGGCGCCACCCGGAGTTTCGTGGACAAGTGGCTGGCGGTGCAGCCGCAGCAGCGGATCGCCCTGGGCTTCGTCGACGAGCGCGTACGCGACGAGCGCGTGGCGCTGGCCGCGCTCGAGCAGGAGCTGGTGGCATCGGCCTACGGCATCCGCGAGCCGCAGGTTGCCGCCGCCAAGCTGCAATGGTGGGCCGAGGAGCTGTCCGGCGCGGCCGCCAGCGGCGGCCGCCATCCGTTGACGCAGGCCCTGTTCGCCGGCGAACGCGCGCGCGCCGTTCCCGCGAACCTCTGGCTCGCTCCGGTCCTCGCGGCCATGGCCCAGCTGGAGCAGGGCACGGCATCGGACTTTTCGGCCCAGGTGGCCGCCTCGCGCGGTCTTCATGGCGCGCTGGCGGGGCTGGAGAACGCCTGGTGGTTCGGGGCGGCGGCGCCCACGGAGTCCGCGGCGCGCATCGCGACCCTGTCGCACCTGGTGTTCGCGCTCTCGCGGCTGGAGCTGGATGCGGAAAGCGAGCGCCTGCCGCTGCCGATGGCGCGGCTGGCGCGCCACGGCCTGTCGCGCGGCCAGCTGAAGGGCGATTCCCCGGCACGCCGGGAGGCCGTGCGCGAGCAGCTCCGCGATCTCGCCGGGGGGCTGCGCGAGGCGCTGGCACGAGGCGAGCCGCTCAGCACCTTCCGTGGCCTGGAAGGCCGTACGGCGCTTTCCACGGCCGTCGGGGCGGCGAGGGCGGGGGAGCCCTTCGCCGAGCTGCACCGCCGCCAGTCGCGCACGGGGCCGGCTACCGCGGTCCGCGCCTGGCTCTCCGCGCGCCATGCCGGACGATTTGGCTGATTGTTTGGCCGAACGGACCGTTTCCCGGCACTAACATTGAGCCTATACCCCGGGACCCCATGTGAGTCACGGTAAGCCGGATACCGGCACGTCCCAAGGATATTCCCCGATGTACATCCACGATTCTCCCACCCGCCTGCTGCCCGACGTCGCTTCCCAGGAGCACGCACTGGCCATCGGAACCCTGGACTGGGTGGGCATGGACGGCATGGAAATGCCGGTGGCGTTCGATGCCGGCGATGGCGACGTCCGTTCCACCGGGGCCCGCGTCGGTGCCTTCGTGAACCTGACGAAGCCCGAGGCGCGCGGCATCCATATGTCGCGGCTGTACCTCCTGGTATCCGAGGCATTGTCGGCCGGCCCGCTCACCGTATCGGGCATCCGCGCCCTCCTGGAATCGTTCCTGGCCTCGCACGAGGGGCTGTCGGACCACGCACGCCTGACGGTGGGCTTCGAGCACCTGGTGCGGCGCCGATCGCTGCGCAGCGACAACAGCGGCTGGCGCGCCTATCCGATCACGATCGACGCCACGCTGACCGGCGGCACGTTCCGCATCGAGATCACGACGGACGTCGTGTATTCGTCGACATGCCCCGCCTCCGCGGCGCTGTCGCGCCAGCTCATCCAGGACAACTTCGCGAAGACCTTCGGCGCCGACCAGCCGCTGGACCGCGAGACGATCCTCGCGTGGCTGGGTACGGAACAGGGCATCGTCGCGACACCGCACGCGCAGCGCAGCACCGCCACGATCCGCGTGCGCCCGGCGGGCGACGGCGTGTTCCCGCTGATCGGCATGATCGACAACGTGGAAGCCGCGCTGGGCACGTCCGTGCAGACGGCGGTGAAGCGCGCCGACGAACAGGCCTTCGCCCTGGCCAACGGCCAGAACCTCATGTTCTGCGAGGACGCGGCGCGGCGCATTCAGGCGGCGCTGTCGAACGATGCCAGCATCGCCGACTTCCACCTTCGCGTGTCGCACCACGAAAGCCTGCACCCGCACGACGCGGTGGCCTTCGCCTCGAAGGTCCGCTGAGCACATCTCCTTGTAGGAGTCGCTATAGCGGCGAGAGCATTCTTGCAGCGGTATGGCAAGTTTTCCTCGCCGCTATAGCGGCTCCTACAGGGGCTGGGCGATACCGGGCAGCAGCAGCGGATCGAGCCGCACCCCGAACCAGTTGAAGCCCCAATGCAGATGGGGCCCGGTCGCGCGGCCGGTCCTGCCCGCCGCGCCGATGACCTGGCCCTGCCGTACGTGCTGCCCCACCTTCACGTCGATGCGCGACAGATGGAGGAAGTTGGACGACAGGCCGAACCCGTGGTCGAGCAGCAGCGTGCCGCCCGTGAGGTAAAGGTCGGGCTTCGCGAAGGTGATCACGCCATCGGCCGGCGCCTTCACCGGTGTGCCCTCGGGCACCGCGATATCCATGCCCGAGTGCGGTGCCTTCGGATCGCCGTCGTAAATGCGCTGGTTTCCGAAGCGGCCGCTGATGCGTCCCGTCACCGGCCAGGCGAAGCCCTTCGCGAAATCCTCCCGCGAATCGTCGCGCGTGCGGGCGGCAACCACCTCCGCCTGTTCACGGGCGATGCGTGCCGCGATGGCCGCTGGCGGATTCACCGTCTTCGGCGGTACGCCCTCGACACGTTCGATCGGCCAGTCGCGCGGCGTGACCGCCACGTCGCGCCGATCCCTGCCCAGCGTGACAGCGACAGGCCCCGCCTCGTCGCGGCCCACACCGAAGACAAAAAGGCCGTCGTCGCCGACGTGCACGGGCTTTCCCGCCACGGTCACGCGCGTTCCGGGTGCTGCGTGGCCGATGACCAGCGCCCCTTGCTGCACGCTGGCGGGGAGGGCGGCGGTCGCGCCCGTCGCCGTCACCGTCGCGCCGCCCAGGAGCGCGCCCAGGAGCGCGCATGCCAATGTTCTCATCGGTCGAAGGTCAGCCGCTGGCCGCGAATGGATTCGTCCACCTTCGCGCCGTCGAACACGCGCCGCCCGTTGACGAAGGTCGAGGCGATGCTGCTGCCGAACGTGGTGCCCTCGAACGGCGACCAGCCGCACTTCGACAGCACTTCCTCGCGGGTGACGGTGTGCTTGCGCTTCGGATCGACCAGCACGAGGTCGGCGGCGTAGCCCTCGCGGAGGAAGCCGCGCTTGTCCACGTCGAAGAGCTTGGCGGGGGCGTGACAGACGGCCTCGACCACGCGCTCGAGCGTGAGCTTGCCCTCGAACACGCGCTCCAGCGCCGCCTGCAGGGCGAACTGCACCAGCGGCAGGCCGGAAGGCGCCTTGTCGTACTTCTGCGCCTTCTCTTCGAGCAGGTGCGGCGCGTGATCCGTGGCGAGGACGTCGAGACGGCCTTCGGCGAGCGCCTTCGTGATCGCCTCGCGGTCGGATTCTTCCTTGATCGCCGGATTGCACTTGATGAGGAAGCCCTTCTCGTCGTAATCGGCCTTGCCGCCGAAGTGGAGGAAATGCACGCAGGTTTCGGCGGTGATCCGCTTGCCCTCGATCGGGCCCGGCTCGAACAGGGCGAGTTCGTCGGCGGTGGAGATGTGCAGGACGTGGAGGCGGGTGTTGTGCTTCCTCGCCAGCGATATCGCGAGGCGCGTCGACTTGATGCAGGCCTCGCGCGAGCGGATGTGCGGATGTTCCCAGGCGGGAATGTCTTCGCCGTACTTTTCGTGCGCCTTCGCGAGGTTCGCGTCGATCATCGGCGTGTCCTCGCAATGCGTGATGATCGGCGTGGGCGCGTCGCGGAAGATGTGGTCGAGCGTTTCCGGGTCGTCCACCAGCATGTTGCCCGTGGACGCGCCCATGAACACCTTGATGCCGGGCGCGCTCTTCGGATCGAGCGCGCGGATCGCCTCGAGGTTGTCATTGCTGGCGCCGAGGTAGAACGCATAGTTCACCACCGAGGTTTCGGCGGCGCGCGCGTACTTGGCTTCCAGCGAGTCGCGGTCCAGCGCGGGCGGCCTCGTGTTGGGCATTTCCATGTAACTGGTGATGCCGCCCGCGGCGCAGGCCCGCGATTCGTGGGCGATGTCGGCCTTCTGGGTGAGGCCGGGCTCGCGGAAGTGCACCTGGTCGTCGATCATGCCCGGCAGCAGCCAGAGCCCGGTGGCGTCGATAACCTCTTCGTCACGAAGTTTTTCCAGGTTCTGCGAGATCGTTTCGATTTTTCCGTCGCGCAGGCGGACGTCGGCGGTGAAACGCCGTCCTTCGTTGACCAGTTCGGCGTTCTTGATGAGCCAGGCGTCAGTCATGGGTATGTGCTCCTTGGGCGCCGCAGCGGCGCAGGACGAAATGTTCCGGAACGGGGTCGAGGCCACCTTCGCACAGCGGCTGGCAGCGCAGGATGCGCCACGTGCCGAGTACGCTGCCACGCAAGGGACCGAAGCGCGCTATGGCAACCCGTGCATAATCGGAACAGGATGGGTGGAACCGGCAGCGCGCCCCAAGCATCGGGCTGAGCCACCGTTTGTAGAGAGATAGCAGGAATAGGAGGAGGCGGGTCACTGTGTGTCGGGTATCGACCGGCGTAGGCCAGCCGACAGTATCCCAGAAGACGGGTTGCTGGGGTAACGCATCTGGGCTATAACACCCCGCCGCCACGGCCACCGAGGTGAAGGAAATGGCGAAAAACGCTCGTAGTTCCGCAACCGCCAAGGGAGCCGCCAAGAAGGGCGGAGCCGGCGACGTGAAGAAGGCCAGGACGGTAGCGGCCGGAGTGAAGGCGACAAAGGCGCCGGCCAAGACCCCGGCGCGCGCAGCGGCGAAGTCGCCGACGAAGACGGCTGCCAAGGCCGCTCCGAAGAAAGCCGCCCCGGCGCCCGCGAAGAAGGCCGCCGCGAAACCGGCCGCCAAGGCGCCCGTGAAGGCCGCTCCGGCCAAGAAGGCACCTGCGAAGGCCGCGAAGGCGCCTGCGGGCAAGGCCGCCTCCAGCCCCGTCGCGAAGAGCGCGTCCAAGGCCACGCCGAAGGCGGCCGCGAAACCCGCTCCCGCCGCGAAGAAGGCGGCGCCCGCTCCCGCCAAGAAGGCATCCGCGGCGCCGGTAAAGGCCGCACCCGCCCCGGCGTCCGCGCCGGTGGCCAAGAAGACCGCAACAGCCGCATCCCCCGTCGCGTCCACCAAGGGCCGCACGGCGTCGGCCGTTGCCGCCACACCGCCCCGGACGGCGTCCGCGGTGGCAGGCACCACCTCATCCAGAAACGAGAAGTCCGCGCAAGCCAGCATGAACAGCACTGCCACTCACACCGCCGATAACGGCATCACGCGCGAAGACGGCCGCTACGCGCTGCCCGCTTCCACCATCATCGACCTCCCCAAGGGCTATCGGCCGAACGACGACGAGGAGTACATGAATCCCCGTCAGCTCGCCTATTTCCGCAACAAGCTGAAGGAATGGCGCGAGCAGCTGGTCGAGGAATCCCGCCAGACGATGGACAACCTCCGCGAGGAAGTCCGCGACGTGGGCGACGAGGCCGAGCGCGCCACGCGCGAGACCGAGAATTCGCTCGAACTGCGCACCCGCGACCGCTACCGCAAGCTGATCTCCAAGATCGACAAGGCCCTGCGCCGCATCGAAGAAGGCCGTTACGGTTACTGTGAAGAAACCGACGAGGAAATCGGCGTGGATCGTCTCGACGCCCGCCCGATCGCCACGCTGTCCCTGGATGCCCAGGAGCGTCGCGAACACCTGCAGAAGCAGATGGGCGACTGAGCCGAGAAGCCCCGCATCGCATCGCGGGGCTTTTTTTGAATTGCCGGGCTTGATCGGCCCCCTGTGGGGCCCGGCTATGCCGGCGATCCCGCGGTAGCGGGCCAGTGTGCCGCGAGCACTCATCGCCGCCGAAGCGGCTCCCACACAAAGCGGGGTTACTTCGCGGCCAGGGCTTCCGCCGCATAGGCCTTCAGCCTGGCCAGCATCGCCGCCAGACCGTTGGAACGGGTCGGCGAAAGATGCTTGGCCAGCCCGATCTCCTGGATGAACGCAGGCTCCGTCTCCACGATCTCGCGAGCGGAGCGGTCCGAATACACCCGCAGCACCAGCGCGATCAGTCCCGACACGATGGCCGAGTCGCTGGCCGCGTCGAAATGCATGCGCGAGGCGTCGCCGGACGGAATCAGCCACACCATCGACTGGCAACCGTGCACGCGGTTTTCCTCGGTCTTGCGCTCGTCCGGGAAGGCCGGCAACTGGCGGCCGAGATCGATCAGGTACTGGTAGCGCTCGGTCCAGTCGCCGAAGAACGCGAATTCCTCCGCGATGGCGGCCTGGGCTTCCACGGCGCTGCTTTCGATCGGTGTGCTCATGCCTTCACCACGCTCCAGCGTGTGCCCTGGGCGCTGTCCTCGATGGCGATGCCGAGTTCCTTGAGCTGGTCGCGAATGGCGTCGGACCGGGCGAAGTCCTTCGCCGCGCGTGCCGCCCTGCGCTCTTCCAGCAGGGCCTCGATGGCGTCGGCATCGATCGTCTCCCCGGCGTTGCCCTGGCGGAACCAGGCTTCGGGATCCTGCTGGAGCAGGCCGAGCAGCGCGCCGCCGCCAAGCAGGGCGGCCTTGGCGGGGCCGCGTGCGTCGCCCGTGGAGCGGCGCGCGGCGTCGGCCAGGTGAGACAGTTCGGCCAGCGCCTGCGGCGTGTTGAGATCGTCGAACAGGGCGGCTTCCACGGCCTCCGGTATCACAGGCTCGCCCGCGTCCACGTCCGCCATGTCGCGCAGGACGCCGTACCAGCCGTCCAGCGTGCGCACGGCCTGCGTCATGGCGGCGTCGGACCAGTCCAGCGGCTGGCGGTAGTGGCCGCGCAGGAGCATCAGGCGCAGGGCCTCGGCGGGGTGCTTGCGCAACAGTTCGTGCAGCTGGAGCACATTGCCGAGCGACTTCGACATCTTCCGCCCATCGAACGTGAGCATGCCGTTGTGCAGCCAGTAACGTGCGAACACCTTGCCCCCGTGGGCGCAGACGCTCTGGGCGATCTCGTTCTCGTGGTGCGGGAAGGTGAGGTCCACGCCGCCGGCGTGGATGTCGATCGTCTCCCCGAGATGGGCCTCGCTCATGGCCGAGCACTCGATGTGCCAGCCGGGTCGGCCACGGCCCCAGGGGCTGTCCCAGCCGGGCTGGGTCGCGTCCGAGGGTTTCCACAGGACGAAATCGCCCGGGCTCTTCTTGTATGGCGCCACCTCGACGCGAGCCCCGGCCAGGAGTTCGTCCGGATCGCGCCCGGAGAGGGTGCCGTACTCGGGGAAGGACTCCACATGGAACAGGACGTGGCCCTGCGCCTCGTAGGCGTACCCGCCGGCGATGAGCCGTTCGATCATCGCGACGATCTGCGGGATGTGCGCCGTGGCATGCGGTTCGATGTCCGGCGGGGCGACGCCGAGCCGGGCGATGTCCTCGCGATAGGCCTCGGCGTAGCGCTCGGTGATCTGGGCGATGGGCAGCCCCGCCGCGGCCGCGGCCGCGTTGATCTTGTCGTCCACGTCCGTGATATTGCGGGCGAAGACCAGCTTCGGGTAATGCCGGCGGAGCAGGCGGGCCAGCACGTCGAAGACCACCGCCGGGCGGGCGTTGCCGATATGGATGTAGTTGTAGACCGTGGGCCCGCACAGGTACATCGTCACCCGCTCGGGATCGAGGGGGGTGAACGCCTCCGTGCGGCGCGACATGGTGTTGTAGAGCGAGATCGGCATCGGACATCCGTGGGCGGTTCGGCCAATCCGACATAGTAGCAAGGGAGGCTCCAGGCAAGGCCCGGGGGCCGACGGCGGAGCCCTACGCGCGGTGACCGATTTGGTTGACAACGGTCGCGATTTTACGCCGGCGGGCTCTAAGCGTGGATTCAGCGTGAACTTGATGAAATGCATGCCAGTGGGCGCGCTCGTGCGCCTGACTGGAGGTTTTCCTACATGTCTCGCCTGCTCATCCCCGCGCTCATCCTCGCGGTTTTCGCCACCGGCGCCCAAGCGCAGGACGGCCGTTACGGCCCCGGTCCCGACGACAACACCCATTACGGGTGGGCGGATGTGCTGCGCGTCGATCCGGTGTACGGGGTGGCTCGTGTGGAAACCCCCCGCCAGGAATGCTACGACCAGCCGGTGGTCCGCCAGGAATCCGGCGGCAGCAGCACCGCGGGCACCATCCTCGGTGCCGTGGTCGGCGGCGTCCTGGGCAACACCGTGGGCAAGGGCGATGGCCGCAAGGCGGCCACGGTGGCCGGCGCGGTCGCGGGCGGTGCCGTAGGCAACAGCATTTCCCGTCGCGGCGACCGTACCTACGAGAGCACGGAAACCCGCTGCCGCGACGTGAGCACGGTATCCGAGCAGCGCCGCATCGCGGGCTACGACGTGGAATACCGCTATCGCGGCGAAGTCTACGTCTCCCGCCTCAACTACGACCCGGGCGAGCGCCTGCGGGTACGGGTCAGCGTCTCTCCCGCCGACTGACCCGGCGGCCGACCGACTCTGTAGGAGCCGCTATAGCGGCGAGGGAACCTGGCCACGGCGCCGCAAGGTTGCTCTCGCCGCTATAGCGGCTCCTACAAGGTTTCGCGGCTTTCCCCTGTTGCGCATCGCAGCAAACCACGGCATGATCGCCGTTCCACCTTTCCCAGGTCCCTCCGTGTCTCACGCCGTCTACACCGCGATCGTCCTCACCAGCGCCCGTATGGCCGCAGGGATGACCTCGCGTGCTCGTCGACCGTACATCGGACCCTGTGCCGGGTAGGCTGTCGCGCGCGTTTCATACGTACCGACGAAAAAACCCGGCCTTGTGCCGGGTTTTTTCGTTTCCGCATCCCCTCTCATCCACGGCCCCCGGGCCACCGACCGATCCGGATTGCCATGACCGTTCGCCATTTCCTTTCCACCCAGGACTACAGCCGCGCCGAAATCGACGCGCTGCTCGAACAGGCCGCCGAGTTCAAACGGTCGCGGCAAGGACGGCAGCTGGCCGGCAAGTCGATCGCGCTGCTGTTCTTCAACTCGTCCATGCGCACGCGCACCAGCTTCGAACTGGGTGCCTTCCAGCTCGGCGGCCACGCGGTGGTGCTTTCGCCCGGCAAGGACGCGTGGCCCATCGAGTTCGAGGTGGGTGCCGTGATGGACGGGGACACCGAGGAGCACATCGCCGAGGTGGCGCGGGTGCTCTCCCGCTACGTGGATCTCATCGGCGTGCGCGCCTTCCCCAAATTCGTCGACTGGTCGGTGGATCGGCAGGACAAGGTGCTGGCCGCCTTTGCGCAGTACGCCACCGTGCCGGTGATCAACCTGGAAACCATCACCCATCCCTGCCAGGAACTGGCCCACGCGCTGGCGTTGAAGGAGCACCTGGGCGATCTGCAGAACCGCAAGTACGTCCTCACCTGGACCTACCACCCGAAGCCGCTGAATACCGCCGTCGCAAATTCGGCGCTGCTGATCGCGACGAAGATGGGCATGGACGTGACCCTGCTGTGCCCGACGCCGGAATACGTGCTCGACGAGCGCTACATGGCATTCGCCGAGGCCAACGCCCGCGAGAACGGCGGCTCGCTGCAGGTGTCGCACGACATCGAGTCGGCCTACCGCGGCGCGGACGTCATCTACGCGAAGAGCTGGGGCGCCATCCCTTACTTCGGCCGCTGGGACGAGGAGAAGGCGATCCGCGACGCCAACCGGCACTTCATCGTCGACGAGGCCAAGATGGCGCTGACCAACAACGGGCTCTTCAGCCACTGCCTGCCGCTGCGCAGGAACATCAAGGCGACCGACGCGGTGATGGACTCGCCGGCCTGCATCGCCATCGACGAAGCCGAGAACCGCCTGCACGTGCAGAAGGCGGTCATGGCCTCGCTTGTTTCGCATTCCTGATCCGTCCCATTCCTTTCGGTCCAACGTCTCCCCCGGAGCCCGCATGTCCAGCAACGATATCGTCCTCGCCTTTTCCGGCGGCCTCGACACCAGCTTCTGCGTCCCCTACCTGATCGAGCGCGGCTACGCCGTGCACACGGTCTTCGTCGACACCGGCGGCGTCTCGGCGGAGGAGCGCGACTACATCGAGCAGCGCGCCAACGAACTGGGCGCGGCCTCGCATCGCACCGTCGACGCGGCGCAGGCCATCTGGGACAGCTTCGTCACGCCGCTGATCTGGGCCGGCGAGTTTTACCAGGGCCAGTACCCGCTGCTGGTGTCCGATCGCTACCTCATCGTGAAGGCCTCGCTCGAGCGCTGCGACGAACTCGGCACCCGATTCTTCGCGCACGGCTGTACCGGCATGGGCAACGACCAGGTGCGCTTCGACCTCACCGTGAAGGCGCTGGGCGACTACACCATCGTGGCGCCGATCCGCGAGATCCAGCGCGAGCACACCCAGGTGCGCGCGTACGAGCAGAAGTACCTCGAGGAGAAGGGCTTCGAGGTCCGCGCCAAGACGAAGCATTACACGATCAACGAGAACGTCCTCGGCGTCACCATCTCCGGCGGCGAGATCGATGCGTGGGAGATTCCGGAAGAAGGCGCCGTCGCCTGGTGCGCGCCGCGTTCCGAATGGCCGTCCGAGCCGCTGCGTATCGAACTCGGCTTCGAGAAGGGCACGGCGGTGTCGCTGAACGGCAAGGCGGCCTCGGGCCCGGAGATCCTCGGCTTCCTGAATCGCGAGCTTGCGAAGTATGGCGTCGGCCGCAGCATGTATACGGGCGATACCAACATCGGCCTGAAGGGACGCATCGTGTTCGAGGCGCCAGCGCTCACCGCGCTGCTTACCGCGCACCGTGCCCTCGAGGAAACCGTGCTCTCGAAACAACAGAACCGCTTCAAGCCGGAGGTCGGCCGCAAGTGGACCGAGGTGGCCTATGAAGGCTTCTTCAACGATCCGATCAAGGCCGATCTCGAAGCCTTCCTCGTCTCCACGCAGCGCAAGGTGGACGGCAAGGTCGTCATCGAGACGCGCGGCGGCACCGTGTACGCGGTGAAGGTGGAGTCGAAGAACATCCTGCAGTCGGCGAAGGCGACGTACGCCCAGGCCGCCGACTGGGGCGTGGCCGAGGCGGAGGGCTTCATCAAGCTCTACGGCATGAGCTCCACGCTCTGGGCCGAAGTCGACCGCGCCAACGGGAAGTGATCGGACCCATGGACTCCCTGCTCACGGATACGCTTACCCATCTGCGCGCGCTCGTCGGTTTCGACACGCGCAACCCGCCCCGAACCATCGGCACCGGCGGCATCTTCGATTACCTGCGCGCGAACCTTCCCGGATTCGACGTGGAGGTGACCGATTTCGGCGCCGGCGCCGTCAATCTCTATGCGGTGCGTGGCAAGCCGAAATATCTGTTCAACGTGCACCTCGACACGGTGCCGGATTCGCCGCACTGGACGGCCAGTCCGTTCGAACTGCGCGTGTCCGGGGACCGCGCCGTCGGCCTTGGCTCCTGCGACATCAAGGGGGCGGCCGCGGCGCTGGTCGCGGTGGCGAATGCCACGCAGGGCGACATGGCCCTGCTGCTGTCCACCGACGAGGAGGCGAACGACGCCCGTTGCATCGACGGGTTCCTCAAGACGCCCCGCGATTATGCGGCGATCATCGTCGCCGAGCCCACCCGCGGCGAGGCGGTGCTGGCGCATCGCGGCATCCACTCGGTGCAGATGCGTTTCCAGGGCAAGGCGGGGCACGCCTCCGGCGAGCAGAAGCCGTCCGACAGCGCGTTGCACCAGGCGATCCGTTGGGGCGCCGCGGCGCTCGACCACGTGCAGGCCCAGTCGCACGAGCGTTTCGGCGGTCTCACCGGCCTGCGCTTCAACATCGGCAAGGTCGAGGGCGGCATCAAGGCCAACGTGATCGCGCCGACGGCCGATGTCCGCTTCGGCTTCCGTCCGCTGCCGTCGATGAACGCGGACGGCCTCCTGGAGGCGTTCCGCACGCTCGTGGAACCGCATCCGATCGAATACGGCGAAACCTTCCGCGGCGATTCGTTGCCGGCGGGAGACACCGCCACCGCGGAGACGCGCCGCCTCGCCGCACGCGACCTCGCCGACGAACTCGGCATCCCGGTCGGCAACGCGGTGGATTTCTGGACGGAGGCCGCGTTGTTCTCGATGGCGGGCTACACCTCCTTCGTCTATGGCCCCGGCGACATCGCGCAGGCGCACAGCGCCGACGAGTGGGTCGCCCTCGATCAACTGGCGCACTACGCCCGGACCATCCATCGGATCGTCGACCATGGAATCTAACAAGCACACGAGGAAGACCATCGTCCGTCTCCTGTCGGCCATGGGCAGCGCGCGCGAGATCCAGCAGTACCTCAAGCGTTTCTCGCAACTGGATGCCGCTCGCTTCGCCGTGGTGAAGGTCGGCGGCGCGGTGCTGCGCGACGAGCTGCCGGACCTCACCTCCTCGCTGTCGTTCCTGCAACAGGTGGGCCTCACGCCGATCGTGCTGCACGGCGCGGGTCCGCAGCTCGACGAGGAGCTGGCTGCCGCCGGCATCGAGAAGAAGACGGTGAACGGCCTGCGTGTGACCTCGCCGGCGGCGCTGGCCGTCGTCCGCCGCGTGTTCCAGGCGCAGAACCTGCGCCTCGTCGAGGCCTTGCAGGAAGTGGGCACGCGCGCCACGTCCGTGCCTTCGGGCGTCTTCGCGGCCGATTTCCTCGACCAGGGCACGCTGGGCCTGGTGGGACGCGTGCGCGACATCAACCTCGCACCGATCGAAGCCAGCCTACGCGCCGGCTCGATCCCGGTCATCGCCAGCCTCGGCGAGACGGACGCCGGGCAGATCCTCAATATCAACGCCGACTTCGCGGCGAACGAACTCGTGCGCGTGCTGCAGCCGTACAAGATCGTGTTCCTCACCGGCACCGGCGGCCTGCTCGACGGCGACGGCAACGTGATCGATTCGATCAACCTGTCCACCGAGTACGAGCAGCTCCTGCAGCAGCCATGGTTGCATTCGGGCATGCGCCTGAAGATCGAGCAGATCAAGGATCTCCTCGACGACCTGCCGCTGACGTCCTCGGTGTCGATCACGCGCCCGGCGGAGCTGGCGAAGGAACTCTTCACGCACAAGGGCTCGGGCACGCTCGTGCGCCGCGGCGAGCGCGTGCTGCGGTTCGATTCGTGGGATACCGTCGACCTTGCGCGCATGCGCCAGCTCATCGAGTCCAGCTTCGGCCGGACCCTCGTGGACGGGTATTTCGAGCGCACGGACCTCTACCGTCTCTACGTCTCCGAAAACTATCGCGCGGCGATGGTGATCACCCGTGAGGAAGGCTTCGCCTACCTGGACAAGTTCGCGGTGCTCGACGACGCGCAGGGCGAGGGGCTGGGCCGGGCCGTGTGGCAGGTGATGCGCGACGAGAACCCGAAGCTGTTCTGGCGCTCGCGCCACGGCAACACGATCAACGCCTTCTACCATGCGGAGTCGGACGGCTGTCTGAAGCAGTCCCGCTGGCAGGTCTTCTGGTACGGGTTGGACAACTTCGCCGACATCGAGCGTTGCGTGACGCATTGCGCCGCGCGCGAACCCACCTTGCAGGACTGACGCGACATGGACACCAAGACCATCGGCATCGTCGGCGCGCGCGGCCACACCGGCGCCGAACTGATCAGGCTCGTCGCGGCGCATCCCGGCCTCGAACTGGCTTTCGTCTCGTCGCGGGAACTCGACGGGCAGCGTCTCGCCGACCATAGCGAGGCGTACCGTGGCGAACTCAGGTACGGCAACCTGGACCCGGCCGCGGTCGCCGCGGCCGGCGTGGACGCGGTCGTTCTCGCGCTGCCCAACGGCAAGGCCGCGCCCTATGTCGAAGCGATCGACAAGGCCGGCGGGAAGACCGTGATCGTGGACCTCTCGGCCGATTACCGCTTCGACGAGCGCTGGTACTACGGCCTGCCGGAACTGTACCGGGACCGCTGGCGCGGCGAGAAGCGGATCAGCAACCCCGGGTGCTACGCCACGGCGGTGCAGGTGTCGATCGCACCGGTGAAGGACCTGCTTGCCGCGCCGCCGGTGTCGTTCGGCGTTTCCGGCTATTCCGGCGCGGGCACGACGCCCTCGGATCGCAACGATCCGGACAAGCTGCGCGACAACCTCATGCCGTACTCGCTCACGGGTCACATGCACGAGAAGGAAGCCAGCCGCCACCTTGGCCTGCCGGTGGAATTCATGCCGCACGTGGCGCCGCATTTCCGTGGCCTCACCGTCACTACCAACCTCTACCTGGCGAAGCCGGCGAAGCGCGAGGACATCGTGCGCCGCTTCGAGGCACGCTTCGAGAAGGAAGCTCTGATCCATGTCGTCGACGAGGCGCCGTGGGTGAGCCATGTGGCGAACCGCCACCACCTCGACGTGGGCGGTTTCGCGATGTCGGCCGACGGCCGTCGCGTCGTCGTGGTCGCCACGCTCGACAACCTGCTCAAGGGCGCGGCCACCCAGGCCATGCAGAACGTCAACCGTGCGCTCGGCTTCGACGAGCTCACCGCCATTCCGCTCTGAGCGGTAGGACCCCATCATGACCCAGCCGCTCTGGCAGAAATCCGATACCCAGGTCGACGCGCGCATCATGCGCTTCCTTGCCGGCAACGACGTGGTGCTCGACCGCGAGTTCTTCCTGCACGACATCGTGGCGAGCAAGGCACACGTCGGAGGCCTCGCCAACATCGGCGTGGTCTCGGCCGATGAGCGCGATGCCCTGTTGCGCGAGCTGAACGCACTGGCAGCCGATTTCACGAGCGGCGCCTTCGTGCTCGACGAACGCTTCGAGGACGGTCACTCCGCGATCGAGGCCCGCCTGACGGAGCGCCTTGGCGATGCCGGCCGCCGCGTGCACACGGGGCGCAGCCGCAACGACCAGGTCCTCGTGGCGACGCGCTTGTGGCTCAAGGACAAACTGGCGACGCTGGAAGCCCTGTGCCGCCGCGTGGCGGAAGTCTGCCTGGAGCGCGCCGCCGGAGACGCGTTGCCGATGCCGGGCTATACGCATATCCAGCGCGCGGTGGTGTCTTCCACGGGCATGTGGTTCGCGGCATTCGCCGAGGCCTTCATCGACAATGTGCTGCGCGCTCGCCAGGCCCTGGCACTGATCGACGCCAATCCACTTGGCACGGCGGCGGGTTACGGCGTGAACGTCGCGCTCGACCGCGCGCATACGACGGCCGCGCTGGGCTTCGGCCGCATGCAGGTCTCGCCCATCTACGCCCAGCTCTCGCGCGGCAAGTTCGAGATGGCGGCGTTGGACGCGGTAGGCACCGCCTTGCTCGATACGCGCAGGCTGGCATGGGACCTGTCGTTGTTCACCACGGCCGAATTCGGTTTCGTGACGCTGCCGGCGGAGTACACCACCGGCTCATCGATCATGCCGAACAAGCGCAATCCGGATGTCGTCGAGCTGTTGCGCGCGAGCTATGCCAGCGTCGCGGCGGCGCGCACCGAGGTGGAGCAACTGCTCTCGTTGCCTTCCGGCTACCAGCGCGATCTCCAGTTCTCCAAGGGCTCGCTGTTCCATGGTTTTTCCATGGGCCTCGGCGCCCTCGAGCTCCTTCCGGACATGCTGGCCCGCCTCGAGTGGAAGGCGGACGCGATGCGCGCCGCGATCGAACCGGCCATGTACGCCACCGATGTGGCCATCGAGCAGGCCGTGGCCGGCGTGCCGTTTCGCGACGCCTATCGTGCGGCGGCGGAAACGGCGGCCTCGGCGGGCGAGGGCCGCACGCCGGAGTCGAGCCTGGCCGCGCGCACGTCGCCGGGCGCAGGCAACGACCTGATGCTGGACACGCTGCGCGCGCGCCTGTCGTCGCTTCGCTAAGCCGTTGCGGGAGCCGGCTTCAACGTACCCAGGCTTCGATCGCTTCCACCGCCCCGAAGCAATCCGCATACCGGTTGTACAACGGCACGGGCGACAGCCGGATCACGTCCGGCTCGCGCCAGTCGCCGATGACGCCATGGCGTTCGAGGTGTTCGAACAGTGAACGGCCAGCGTCGCGCCCCGCGCGAACGCGAATGGACAGCTGCGCCCCGCGTTGGGTCGGATCGTCCGGCGTCACGATGTCCAGCGTGTCGTCGAGCCGCGTGCGGATGAGCCAGTCGAGGTACGCGGTGAGGCGGCGGCTCTTTTCGACGAGACGGGCCATCCCCGAGCGCGTGAACACGTTCAGCGACGCACGCAGCGGCGCCAGCGCGAGGATAGGCGGATTGGAGAGCTGCCAGCCGTCCGCGCCGGGCGTGGGGCTGAAGTGCGGGCCCATCTGGAAGCGCGTGCTCTTGTCGTGGCCCCACCAGCCCGCGAAGCGGGGCAGGTCGGCGCGCGCGTGGCGCTCATGCACGAAGGCACCCGCAACGGCACCGGGACCCGCGTTGAGGTACTTGTACGTGCACCACACCGCGAAGTCGGGGCCGGCATCGTGCAGGGCCAGGGGCAGGTTGCCCACGGCATGGGCGAGGTCGAAGCCCACGACGCAGCCTTGCGCATGACCGAGCCGTACGATCGCCTCGAGGTCGAACACCTGGCCCGTGCGGTACTGCACGCCCGGCAGGAGGATCAGCGCCACGCGATGACCGTGTTCGGCGATGGCTCGCTCGATGGCGGTCATCGACAACGTGCCGCCGGGCCCGTCGGGCTGCAGTTCGATGAGGTCGCGCGACGGATCGAATCCGTGGAAGCGGACCTGGGACTCCAGTGCGTAGCGGTCGGTCGGGAACGCCCCCGCCTCCATGAGGATCGCGGAACGCTCCGCGGTCGGCCGGTAGAAGCTGACCATCATGAGGTGCAGGTTCGCGCCGAGCGAATTCATCGCCACCACTTCGTGCGGTCGCGCGCCGACCACCTCGGCCATCGCGTCGCGCACGTACTCGTGGTAGTGCATCCACGGCAGGCGGCCGCGGAAGTGGGCCTCGACCGCCAGCTCGGCCCAGTCGGAAAGCTCCGCTTCGATGGCGGCCCTCACGCCCTTCGGCTGTAACCCGAGCGAGTTGCCGCAGAAGTACAGCGTGTCGGCGCCTGCGTGCGCGGGGATGTGGAACTCGTCGCGGAAGGCACGCAGCGGGTCGGCGGCGTCCTGGGCTTCCGCCCATGCGCGCGTCGCTTCGAAAGCGGTCATCTGGAAAATCCTGGGGTCACGAAGGCATGCGGGCGGCCACCTCGGCACAGCCCTTGTCGAAGGTCGCGCCGAAGCGCGCATCGTCGGCCGGGCGGATGCAGCGCAGCTGGATCGCGTAACCGTCGCTGTAGAAGTAGCGCTCGAAGTATTGCAGCTTCACCGTCCCTTCCTTGGCGGTATAGACATTCTCGGTCGGCGACGAGGCCTTCGCGGGCGCGTATTCCGTCAGCGACGTGGCATGGCTGCGCAGGTTGCCCGCGAACTGCTGGAAGCCGTTGAGGTTGGGCACCTTCTGCGCGGTGACGGTCACGCGTGCGAGCGTGGCGTCCGTGGCGCTCGCGCCGGGCACCTGGAATACCTGGGTCTCCTTCTCGCCTGCCGACTGCATGATCGGCACCCACTGGTCGGGCACCGCGAAGCGGATGGCGCCATCCATCATCGAGACGTCGGTGGCGCCGACCGCGGGGCTGGCAAGGAGCATGGCGGTGAGGAAGAGGCGAGGCAGGCGGTTCACGATCGGAGATCCCCTTGGAGGGCGCGGCGACGCCGCGCAACGGCGGCATTCTGGCACAGCGGACGTGGCCGGATGGTGGGACCTGGTTCACGCCACGGCGGCGACCGGCTGGAACCGTGACATGGGCACGCCCAGCCACTCCAGTGCGGTGCCATGGAAGAGCCGCGCGCGTTCCCTTTCGTCGAGGCCGAGCGCCTCGATGCCGCTGCCGGGCTCCTGCTCGCCGAGCGGGAAGGGGTAATCGGTGCCGAGCATCACGCGATCGCTTCCCGCGGTGGCGAGGAGGTAGCGCAGCGCCGCGTCGTCGTGCACGCAGGAATCGAAGTAGAGCCGCGACATGTACTCGCGCGGATTGCGTGCGTTGTCGGTGGCGACGAGGTCGGGACGCATGCGGAAACCGTGCTCGATGCGCCCGATCGAATACGGGAAGCTGCCGCCGCCGTGGGCCAGCATGACCCTGAGCGAAGGCAGGCGCTCGAGCACACCGCCGAAGATCAGCGCGCAAGCGGCGCGCGACTGTTCCGCGGGCATGCCGACAAGCCAGGGCAGCCAGTACTTGGGCATCGTGTCGGCACCCATCATGTCCCAGGGGTGCACGAGGATCGCCGCGCCGAGATCGGCGGCCGCCTCGAAGAACGGGAACAGTTCCGCCGCGTCGAGGTTCCAGGCGTTGCAATGCGAGCCGATTTGCACGCCCTGCAGGCCGAGTTCGCCGATGCAGCGTTCCATCTCGCGGATCGCGAGCGAGGGCGATTGCAGCGGCACGGTGCCGATGCCGGCGTAGTGGCGCGGGTGCGCCTCGCACACGGTCGCCATGGCGTCGTTGAGATGGGTGTGCAATTCGAGCGCCTGGTAGCCCTTGGCCCAGTACGAGAACATCACCGGTACCGTGGACACCACCTGCACGCCGACGCCGAAGCGGGCGTAGTCGGCGATGCGGTGTTCGGCGTCGAAGGCAGACTCCCAGACCTCGCGGAAGAACTTCCCGTCCTTGTAGATCCGGTGGTGGCCGCTGGAATGGGTCATCACGGGAAAGCGCTCGTCGCCATAGCGGGCGGCGAGATCGGGCCAGTCACGAGGCAGGATATGCGCGTGGGTGTCGATCTTGAGCATGGCGTCGAGTGTAGCGCCGTGTCCGTGAAGGGACCTCTCGCGGTGCAGCAAGGGCCGGCCGTCAGGCCGGCGCCGTGGAGCGGCGGTTCACGACGTGCGCGATCGTGTCGACGTTGTCGGTCAGGCGATCCGTCAGGCGCGAGACCGCATCGACGAAGTCGCGGTCCTTGTTTCGGTCGAGCGCGGTGACGAGTGCCCGCTGGTGCTCGCGCAGCCCCGGTGGCATCGCCACGGCTTCGGTGCGCGTCAGCGCCCCCGCCTGCGCGCGCAGCGCGGTGGACGCCTCATGGATGAAGGCGCCGACCTGACGCCATGTCTCGGGGACCTCGCCCACGTCGATCAGCGACTCCAGCGCCATCGCGGTACGGGCGAGACGGTTGCCGTTCGCGTACAGCGTCTCCGCAAGCTCGCGCAGCACGGGCGGCGTACCCGGCTCCGCCACCATGCGGTCCAGCGATGCCTGGGCGTTGGTGCGCGCCGTGCGCGTGGCGGCGCGTACCTCGTGGCGGGTGCGGCTGTCGGCCGGGCCGACCAGCGATTCCAGGTAATCGGCGTACGCGCAGAGCATGTCCGAGAGCGCGCTGCGCGCGCGGTGACGTTCCCACGTGGGCCACAGCAGGTAGGCGAGCAGGGCGAGGCCGCTGCCTAGCGCCGTGTTGAGCATGCGGTCGGACATGGCCGAGAACGGGTCCACGCCCTCGAACGAGAGCAGCACGACCACGGTGCCGGTCAATGCGGCCACCGCGATACCGTAATGCGCGCCCGCCAGGTAGCGGAAAGCCACGCAGAGCACGCTCATCGCCGCCACGTGGGCCCACACCAGGTCCGGCGTCAGCCTCAGGATGAGCGTGGTGAGCATGAGGCCGAGCATGGTGCCCACGACGCGCAACAGGCCGAAATTGAAGGTGGCGGCGAAATCGGGACGCAGGACGATCGCCGCCGTCATCGGCAGCCAGTAACCGTGCGGCAGCGCGAAGTAGCGCGAAAGGGCGAAGGCGAGGGTGAGCACCACCGCGCAGCGCACGGCGTGGCGGAAGGCCACCGAATGCGGCGTGAGGTTGGCGCGCAGCGTGGACAGGGCGGACGCGCTGCGCAGGGTGTCGGGCAGGGAGGTTTCCGCGCGCTGGGCGCGCTCTTCGCCACGCGAGCCGGCCCAGTGGGTGTTGCGCACCACGGCGGCGAGCTGGCCGGACAACGCCTGGATGTGCGCCCCCATTCCAAAGGCCGCGCCGCCGGCGAGCAGGGCGCGTTCGCTGGCCTGCAGGGTGGCGAGCGCGCGTGCCGCGCGCTGCGGTGGTTCGGCGGCGTCCAGCGCGTCGGCGGTGGCGGCCAGCACGCGGGCGGCATCGTTGCGGAACATCTCGCCCATGCCGTCGCGGGCCGTCTCCAGGACTTCCATCGCCACGAGTTCGAGACGGATGCGCTCGGCGAGTTCCAGCAGCACGCGGAAAGCTTCCATGGCACGGCCGCGGGCATGGTGGCGGCCGAGCAGCGTGGTCTGCAAGGCGTCCATGGCATCGGTGAGGGCGGGCGCCTCGCCATCGTGCTGTTGCTTGCGCGCCAGCACGGCCAGGCCGCGGTAGACGGTGGCGAGGGCCGTACGCTCGGGCCGGTAGCGTTGCAGGGGCCATGCCGCGATGGAGAACGCGGCGAGCAGCATGCCGCCAGCGAAGATCAGGGCACCGCCCGCGAAGGCGCCCCGCAGGTCGGTGGGGGTGGCGGCGGTGATCACGAGCAGCAGCATGCTGGTCATGCCCACGCGCGCGATGTCGGGGCCGAAGACCACCAGCAAGCCGCCAAGGAAACCGCAGACGGCGCAGGCCAGCGACATGGGCAGCACCCAGTCGCCGATGAGGAAGCCCACCAGCGAGGCGGCACCCGCGGCCAGCGCGGCGAGGAACAGGCGGCTGAGGCGTTGCTGGTAGGGGCCGGGCTGGTCCGAGAACATCGTGTCCAGCGCACCCGCCGCGATGCCGATGCCCACCTGCGGATAGCCGAGCAGGAGTCCGATGGCGAGCGGCAGCACCACCGCCGCGGTATTGCGCAGCGCGACCCGCAACGGGACGTCGGGTCGTTTCGTCCGGATCAGCGTGCCGATGACGCTGGCGCGGAGCGAGTAGCCGTTGCTCATGGTGTCGGAGGGCTCGTCCTGTGAGCCCTCGATTCTGCCGTAAATCGCCTGTCCCTGGCATCCGAAAGGCCGGGGTGGGGAATGTCCCGTGCGGTGCGCTTACGAGGCCCGGCCCGAGAACTCGCCCGTCACGGTGTTCACCGTGACTTTCTCTCCGGTGGTGATGTACTCCGGCACCTGCACTTCGATGCCGGTGCTCAGCGTCGCCGGCTTGGTGCGCTTGGTGGCGCTGGCGCCCTTGAGTTCCGGCGCGGTGTCGGTCACGGTGAGGACCACCGAGGTCGGGACCTGGAGGCCCACCGGAGCGTCGTCGATCACCTGCACGTAGTAACCCTCGAGGTCTTCCACGATGTAACCGGCGTTGTCGCCGATGACTTCGGGGCCCAGGGTGTACTGGGTGTAGTCCTCGTCGTCCATGAAGACGAACGCGTCGCCGTCCATGTAAGAGAACTTGGCCTGGCGGCGACTGAGTTCGACTTCCTTCAGGTCGTCGTCGGCGCGCAGGCTCAGGTCGAACTTGCGGTTGCCGGGAATCGAATACAGGGTGAACCGGAAGGTCACATTGCCGCCGCGCGCCGTGGGCGCACTGCGTTCGATGTCGCGGACCTGGTACACCGTGCCTTCGTTTTCGACGACGTTACCCTTCTTGACTTCGGATGCTTTCATGACTGTGCGACTTCGTGTCGTGGGGTTGGATTACTTCGGCGCGAGACGGACGGCACCGTCGAGGCGGATCGTCTCGCCGTTGATGTAGCGGCTGGCGAGGATGAAGGCCACCATGTCGGCGAACTCCTCCGGCTTGCCCAGGCGCGAGGGGAACGGGATGGAGGCCGACAGGGATTCCTGCACCTGCGGCGACATGCTGTCGACCATCGGCGTCCAGAAGATGCCGGGCGCGATGGTGTTGACGCGGATGCCGAAGCGGGCGAGTTCGCGCGCCATCGGCAGCGTCATGCCTACCACGCCACCCTTCGAGGCGGAATAAGCGGCCTGGCCGATCTGGCCTTCATAGGCGGCGACCGAGGCGGTATTCACGATGACGCCGCGTTCGCCGTCTTCGCCCGCAGTGTTGGACTGCATGAGCTGGGCCGCGGCCTTGGCGACGTTGAAGCTGCCGATCAGGTTCACCATGACGGTGGTCGAGAAATTCGCCAGCGGCATCGGGCCTTCCTTGCCGAGCACGCGGCCGGCGCCGAGGATGCCGGCGCAGTTCACCACGGCGTTCAGGCCGCCCATCGCCTGGCTCGCGGCCGCGACGTTGGCGGCGACGCCTTCCTCGGACGTCACGTCGGTGCGATGGAAGGAGGCGTTGGCGCCGAGCGCGGCCACCGCGGCCTGACCTTTTTCCTCGTTGACGTCGAAGAGGGCGACCTTGGCGCCGGCGGCGACGAGTCGCTGGGCGACCGCGTGACCCAGACCGGATGCGCCGCCGGTGATGACGGCCCTGACCTGCTCGAGCTGCATGGAAACTCCGCTAGCGAATGGCAAAGAGGCCCATCTTACCTCCGGAGGCGTGTCGCGGTCCTGTAGGAGCCGCTATAGCGGCGAGAAGCCAACGGAGCGACGAAACGGTGAGGTAAGTTCCCCTCGCCGCTATAGCGGCTCCTACAACAGCGCCCGCAGTTCCGCCGACGTCGCCAGTTCCGCGAAGGGGATCACCGGGGACGGCGGATTGGCCGGTTCCGACAGGAACAGGCTCCATACACCGACGTCCCACCAGCGGCCGAGCTTGTAGCCGGCTTTCGGCCACACGCCGGCGGCCGCGAAGCCCAGGGCTTCGTGCATGGCCACGCTGGTGTCGCCCGGAAGGGTGATGACACCGACGGCCTGGTTTATACCCTGCAGCCGCATGGCCTCGAGCAGGGTGCCGTAGAGACGCCGGGCGATGCCGCGGCGGCGCGCCTTCTCGTGCACGTAGATCGATGTCTCGGCGACCCAGTCGTACGCGGCACGCTCGCGGAAGCGGCCGCCGTACGCGTAAGCGAGGACGTCCCCGCGTTCCTCCCAGACCAGCCAGGGGTGGGTGGCGAGTCGTGCGCGGATGCGCCGGGCCATCGCTTCCTCGCCGGGGAGTTCCGTTTCGAAGGTGATCGCGCTGGTCTCGACGACCGGCGCGTAGATCGCATGGCAGGCGGCTGCGTCGGCCTCGACGGCGACACGGATCACAGCGCTTTCTCCATGCAGATGCTCGAGGCGCTGACCCGGTGCTCGCCGAACGGGCGGCAGCGGCGGTAACCGGCGCGCTCGTAGAGTTCGATCGATTCGGTCTGCGCGGTGCCGGTCTCGAGCTTGACCATCTTGCCGCCGGTGGAGCGCACCTGTCGTTCGAGCGCCTCGAGCATCTGCTTGCCCAGGCCCATGCCGCGGCAGGCGGGCAAGACGTACATGTACTTGAGTTCGACGTAGTCGCCGTGGTCCACCCCCGCGCCGCAGGCCAGCGGGGTGCCGTCCACGCGTGCGGTCATGAAGGTCGTGTGCGGCTGGCGCAGGCTCTCCACGCTGACGGAGGGCGGTGGAAGGTGCCGGTCGAGGTCGGAGAGGTAGCCGTGCAGCTGTTCGATCAGCGGCAGGATATCCGGCCGGCCGGGATCGTCGATGGCGAACACCAGCGAGGGCGGCGAGGGCGGCACGATGAGGTCGCCGTCGTTGAGGTGGCGCAGGAAAAAGCGATCGCAGCTGAAATGCCCGGTGCCGCCCATCGGCGCGTCGATGCGGGTGAAGCCATGGCGCAGGTAGAGCGTCTGCGCCGCATCCATGCCGGTGAGGGTTTCCAGGTAGCAGCGCGAGAATCCCGCACGCCGCGCGGCGTCGAGGCAGCGGCGCAGCAACTGCGACGCCGCGCCCGTGCCGCGCGCCTCGGGCAGGAAATACATCTTGCGCAGTTCGCAGGTTTCTTCGTCGCCGCCTTCCAGCGGCGCCATGCCGCCGCCACCGACCGCGCGCCCGTTCATCTCGACGACGAAATACGCCGTGCGCGGCCGCGAATAAGCGGTCGACATCGTGTCGACCTCGACGTCGTGGATCGCGAAGCCGGGGCCGTCGGCACCGAACTCGGGCATGACGGTGCGGATGACCGCGGCGATGTCGGCATCGTCGCGCGATTCGATGGGGCGGATGAGGTAGTCGGCAGGCATGGCGCTGATGCTGCCATGGACAAGAGTCCGCGTCATGCTTTGTGTAGGAGCCGCTACGGCGGTAGGGGGCTAGCCGTAACTGTGGGAGCCGCTACAGCGGCGAGAAGCCAACGGAGTGATGAAGCGGCGAGGTAAGTTCCACCCGCCGCCATGGCGGCTCCTGCAGGCGAAGGGCGGGACTCAGGCGGCGGTGCGCGCCTGGGTGACGCGGCTGGCGGTCGCCTTGCCGAGCTGTCCGGCCAGCCACGCGCCCGTTTCCACCAGGCGGTCGAGGTCCACGCCGGTGGTCATGCCCATGCCGTGGAGCATGTACACGACGTCCTCGCTCGCGACGTTCCCCGTCGCGCCCTTCGCATAGGGGCAGCCGCCGGTGCCGGAGACGGCGCTGTCCACCACGCGCACCCCTTCCTCGAGGCAGGCGAGGATGTTGGCGAGGGCCTGCCCGTAGGTGTCGTGGAAATGGACGGCCAGGGCATCCATCGGTACCTCGGCCGCGACCGCGCGCAGCATGGCGCGGGCCTTCGCCGGCGTACCGACGCCGATCGTGTCGCCCAGCGACACCTCGCGACAGCCGAGTTCGTGCAGGCGGCGCGCCACGCGCACCACGTCCGCGACCGGTACGTCGCCCTGGTACGGGCAGCCGAGCACCGTCGAGACGTAGCCGCGCACGGCCACCCCATCGGCGCGGGCGCGCTCGAGCACGGGGACGAAGCGATCGATCGACTCGTCGATCGAGGCATTGACGTTCTTACGGTTGAACGCTTCCGAGGCGGCGGTGAAGACGGCCACGTCGGTGGCGCCCACTTCCCGCGCGCGCTCGTAGCCCTGCAGGTTGGGCACGAGAACGGGATACGCGACGCCGGGCGCCTTGCGGATGGCACGGAAGACCTCGGCGGCATCGGCCAGTTGCGGCACCCACCGGGGGCTGACGAAGCTGGTGGCCTCGATGGTGGATAGGCCCGTGTCGGACAGGCGGTCGATGAGCTCGATCTTCACCGCGGCGGGCAGCATGGCCTTTTCGTTCTGCAGGCCGTCGCGGGGGCCGACTTCGACGATGCGGACGTGGTTGGAAGCGTTCATGCGGACTCCGGTCAGGCCATGTCGGCGAAGCGGACGAGGACGGTGTCGGCGTCCACGAAGTCGCCTTGCGCAGCCGATACGGATTCGATGGTGCCGGCGCGCGGCGCCTTCAAGGCGAGCTCCATCTTCATCGCTTCCATCACCAGCAGTTCCTGGCCTTCCTCGACGACGTCGCCCGCCGCGGCGCGGACGAGCACGATGCGGCCCGGCATCGGCGCGACCAACTGCTTCGCGCCGGAGGATTCCTCGCCTTCCCACGCGAAAGCGGGGGCGCGCTCGAACGTCCAGCGGCGGCCCTGCGCGTCGTGCAGGCGGACGCGGCCGTCGTGGAGCGACAGCGGCACGCGCCGGGCGTGTTCGTCGAAACGGGCGGAGAGGACGCCGCCATCGCATCGCGCACCCGCGACGGTGCATGCGCTGCCGGTACCGAGATGCAGCACGTAGTCGCCGTCATGGCCATGCGCATCGATCTCGTGGCGGCGGCCGCCTTCCAGCAGCGCCACGACGCGCTTGCCGGGATGGCCGAGGCGCCATGCGTCCGAGTTGCCCCAGGGGGAATGCGGATCGCCGGCACCGTTGCGCGGCGAGGCTTCGTCGGCGAGGAGCATGGCCGTCGCGGCGGCGAAGCGGTCGAGGTCGGCGGCCTCGGCGGCGCCCACCAGGAACTCGTCGAGGTGGCGATCGAGGTAGCCGGTGTCGATGCGGCCTTCGACCACGATGGGATGACGCACCAGCCGTTCGAGGAAGGCCACGTTGGATTTCGGTCCGACGATGTCCGTCTGCGCAAGCGCCTCGCGCAGGCGTTCGAGGGCTTGCGTGCGGTCGCGGTCGTACACGATGAGCTTCGCGATCATCGGATCGTAGAAGATCGTGACGGTGTCGCCGGCGACGACGCCACCGTCCAGCCGCACGTGTTTCGACGGCGCCGGCAGGGTGAGCGAGACGAGACGACCCGATCCCGGCAGGAAGTTGGCTTCGGGATCTTCCGCGTACAGCCGTACCTCGATCGCGTGGCCCTGGGCGCGGACGTCGCCCTGCGTCATCGGCAGCGGCTCGCCCGAGGCCACGCGCAGCTGCCACTCGACGAGGTCGAGCCCGAGCGTCTCCTCGGTGACGGGATGCTCCACCTGCAGGCGGGTGTTCATTTCCATGAAGAAGAATTCGCCGTCCTGGCCCACGATGAACTCGACCGTGCCCGCGCCGACGTAATCCACGGCCCGCGCCGCGGCGACCGCGGCGGCACCCATGCGCGCGCGGCGGGTCTCGTCGAGGAAGGGCGACGGCGTTTCCTCCAGTACCTTCTGGTAACGGCGCTGGGCCGAGCACTCGCGCTCGTTGAGGTGGATGACGTTGCCGTGCGTGTCGCCGAACACCTGGAATTCGATGTGCCGCGGATGCTCGACGTAGCGCTCGAGGATCACGCGCGTGTCGCCGAAGGCGTTCGCCGCCTCGCGCTGTGCCGAAGCCAGCGCGTCGGCGAAGCCGGCCGCGTCGCGCACGATGCGCATGCCCTTGCCCCCACCACCCGCCGCCGCCTTGATCATGAGCGGGAAACCGGTGCGGGCGGCCTCGGCGGCGAGGTGCGCGGGATCCTGGTCCTCGCCGTGATAGCCGGGAACGAGGGGCACGACGTGGCGTTCCATCAGGGCTTTCGCCGCCGCTTTCGAGCCCATGGCGTCGATGCTTTCGGGGCGCGGCCCGATGAAGACGATGCCGGCTTCGGCGCAGGCCCGCGCGAAATCGGTGTTCTCGGAGAGGAAACCGTACCCGGGGTGGATCGCCTGCGCACCGCTGCGCTTCGCCACCTCGATGATCGCGTCGCCGCGCAGGTAGGACTCCGCCGGACGCGGACCGCCGATAGGCCAGGCTTCGTCGGCCAGGCGCACGTGCTGCGCTCCCGCGTCGGCGGTGGAATACACGGCCACGGTGCGAATGCCCAGGCGGCGGCAGGTCCGGATCACGCGGCAGGCGATCTCGCCACGGTTGGCGATCAGAATGCAGTCGAACATGCGGCTCCCGGCACGGTAACGGAGGGAAAGGGGAAAAGCGGGAAAACTAGCAGATCGTAGCCCTCCGGCGGGTTGCAACGCAGCATCGCGAACGCCCCGTGATTTGCAGTACGGGAGCGGGTCGCCTAGCCTTGGAGGCCCGGAAGGGCGTTTCCTGTCTTTCCCGATCCCCCTCCAAAGCGAGAATTCCATGCAGATCGCCAATCGTCACGCCGTTTCCTTCCACTACACGCTGACCGACGACCAGGGCAACGTCATCGACAGTTCGGAAGGCCGTGAACCGCTGGCCTATATCCATGGCGAAGGCCATATCGTTCCGGGCCTCGAGAAGGCGCTGGAAGGCCGTTCGGCGGGCGACCAGTTCAAGGTCGACGTCGCACCGGAAGAGGGCTACGGTCCGCGCCACCAGGAGCTGATCCAGGTCGTGCCGCGGGCCGCGTTTCAGGGCGTGGAAGACCTCCAGCCGGGCATGCAGTTCCAGGGCCGCAACGACCAGGGCAGCATCAACGTCACCGTGAGCAAGATCGAGGGCGACAATGTCACCGTCGACGGCAACCATCCGCTCGCGGGCCAGACGCTGCATTTCGCCGTCGAGATCACCAACGTGCGCGAAGCTACCGACGAAGAGCTGTCGCATGGCCACGTGCACGGCGAAGGCGGCCATCACCACTGACGCTTGCCTCGCTCAAGTCACTGGGTTCCCGTCTGCGCGGGAACGACCGTGGTGCGTCGCCCCTGCGCAGGCAGGGGCCCAGCGATTTCGCTTCTTAATACCAATCGAGTAACGACACACCCAGGCCAAGATAAGTGGCGCGGTGGTTGTAGTCGATCAGGCTTTCACCGTACCCGTTGAAGATCTCCAGGTAACCGCGCAGGTTGCCGGCCACGGGAAAACTCCACGTGCCGCGCAGCGAGCCGTGCGAACGGTCGCCGGCACGGAACGAATGCCGTGCGGTCAGGCCGAATTCCTGCCTGCCCACCTCGTGCACGATCTGGATCTCGCCGCGCCCCATGTAGTCCTGGATGTCCGGGTTGTCGTCGTCCTTGCGGTTCTCGGGAATGCGCCACCACGGACGCAGCATGATCGTCCAGCCTTCGCGCTCCAGGCCGATATCGGCGATCACGCGGTTCCAGCTGCGCGACAGCGGATCGGCACGGCCGTTGGACTGGTGGTTGACGCCGATGCCGGCGAGGCGCCCCGTCCAGCCGAAGACCTGGTAATGCGTGTTGAACGCGAGCATGACCTCGGGCTCGTAGTTCGTCTCACGGAAGGGCCGCGAATGGTCGCTGTTGTAGACCTGCCAGCGGGAGGATTGCGTGTAACCCACCCACAGGTCGCCGTTGTCGTCGAACAGGTTCTCGGCCACCTTGGTCTTCAGGCTGATCTGGAACTTGGCCTCCACGTCGTCGAGCTGCTGCGGCGTGGTCACCGTATGGTCGGGAGCGGGGCTATGCGGCCGCGTGTTCTGCTTCGAGGCACCGAAGAAGGGCAGTGCGTACGTGGGCTTGTACCCGCGCAGGTTGAACGTGCCCAGCTTCGATTCCGGGGAAAGCTCCCAGCGGCTGTCGAGCAGCGACAGCGGACGCGCGACGTCGCGCGAGTTGCGCGTCGCCAGGTCCACGCTGACCGAATTCGCGTTGGGGTCTTCCTTCTTCGCGGCCTGCGGCAGCCGGTCTCGGCCTACCGCCTTGTCGTAGCAGAGCAGGCGCTGCGAGTCGGTCTCGATCGCCGAGCAGGCGCGGATGTCCAAGGGGCTCGGATTCTGCGCAAGCACGATGCCCGCATGCAGGCACGCGTAGGCGCCGAGGGCGCCGGCGGCGCGGAATGGCTTCATGGTGGGTGACTCCCTGCGGGCCGTCCAAAACGGTAAGCCAGGGAGTGTAGCGGTGCGAATCGTCGGGAAAACGTGCAGCGTTCAGCTTCGCGAAAGGTGGGAAGCCCGCGAACGGGCTTCCCACGGCGTGGGCCGGTCGAGCCGGCGTTCTCGTTATGGGCTGGAAGGCGCGCCCGACTTGGCGACCCATTTCTGGTACTCGCCCTTGGAGATACGTCCGTCGCGGTTGCTGTCCGCGTATTGGAAGTCGTTGGCGAGCAGCGGATACGCGGAGGCCTGGTCGGCGGAAATCGAGCCCTTGCCTCCGGAAAGCGTCGCGAAATCCGGCGCCGGCCCCGCCGGCTTCGCCGGTGCGGGAGCGCTGTTCACGGTGACCTCGCCTTGCGGCGTGGCCATCGTTGCGCCGGTGGTGCCCATTTCCGCTCCCGGCGCCGGTGGCATGGGTGCTGTCGGGGCGGCGGGAGCGGCCGGCGGCGGAGGCGGCGGAGGCAGTGCTTCGTTCGCGGTCGGCGGCATGCCCGGAGCGGGGGGCTGCGCGGTCGGCGGCATCGTCTGGCCCGGTGCCGGCGGTGGCATCGCCCCCGGCGACGGGGGCGGAGGCGGCGTGGCCTCGCCCGGTGGCGGAGGCGGGACCTGGCCGGTGGGCGGCGGAACCTGGGCGAATGCCGCGCCTGCCAGCAGCAGCGATGCGCCGATCGCGACGGCGCGAACTTGCTTCTTCATGGAGAGGCCTCCTTTCGTTTCGTGGTTGATCGTTGCCGACGCTATCAAGGAGCGATTTAATGGCGGCCCAATTGCGAAAAGGCCTCTACCGTGCCGTCACGCGTATCCGACGCGCCCTCCACGGGCGGCGTGCTTCGTCTTTCGCCACGGTCGGCGCAGCTGATGCACCTCGCCGCGCAAGGATTGCTCAGGCGGGCACCGCGCAAGGCACGCAAGGCCGACGTGGCGAGCGCGATCGCGCGCATGGGCATGCTGCAGATCGACACCATCAACGTCGTCGCGCGCAGCCCGTACATGACGCTGTTCTCGCGCCTGGGCACCTATCGCAACGAGTGGCTGGACGAGTCCCTGGCGGAAGGCCTCGTTGCGGAGTGCTGGGCACACGAGGCCTGCTTCGTGCCCGTCGCACAGTACCGTTACCACCGCGATTACCGCGCGGGCAGGGCCGGTCATTGGGCGCACAAGATGGCCGAACGCACGCACGCGGAAGCCCGCGCGGACATGGACGCCCTGCTCGAACGAATCCGCGAGGAAGGGCCGCTGCGGGCCGCTGATTTCGAGCGCGACACCCCGGGGACGAAAGGATGGTGGGGCTGGAAACCCGAGAAGCGCTGGCTCGAGGCGTGGTTTGCCCTGGGCCGGTTGATGGTGGCACGGCGCGAGCGCTTCCAGCGCGTGTACGACCTCGCCGAACGGGTGACGGGACGATGGCCCGAACCGCCGCCTCCCGGCGCGTTGGACGAAGCCGCGGTCCGCCGGTATTTCATCGTGGAAAGCGTGCGCGCGCTCGGCATCGCAAAGGCACGCTGGATCGCCGACTACTTCCGGCTCCGACCGCGGGTGACCGACGAGGAGCTCGAGCCGCTGGTCGCCGAAGGCCGCCTCGTCGAGGTGTCGGTGGACGGCTGGGACGCACCGGCCTATGCGCACCGCGACCATGCGGCGCTGCTCGCGGAGGCCGCGAGGAACGGACTGCGCGCCACCCGAACCACGTTGCTCTCGCCCTTCGACCCGGTGGTGTGGGACCGCGCGCGGGCGCTGGACCTCTTCGGCTTCGAATACACCATCGAGTGCTATACGCCGGCGGCGAAGCGGAAGTACGGCTACTACGCCTTGCCCATCCTGCATCGCGGCCGGCTGGTAGGCCGTCTGGATGCGAAGGCGCATCGACAGGCCGAGCTGTTCCAGGTGCTGGGGATCTGGCTGGAAGAGGGGGTGGCCGTCACGCCGGCCCTCGTCGAGGGGATCGCCGGCGCGATCGACGAGTGCGCGGCATGGCACGGCACGCCGCGCGTTGCCATCGAGCGGAGCCAGCCGCGCGAGCTGGCCCGGCTGGTGGGAAAGGCGGTGACCGCCTGATCAGCGCGTGGAAGCGGGGGCCGGGACGTCCGCGCAGGATTTCCCGTGAAGGGCTTCCTTCAGCTGGTTCGCCAGCGACGTGCAACGCGCGTCCAACTGGCCGCGCATGTCCGGATCCTGCGACTGGCGGAGGAGGCTGGTGCGCATCAGCTCGTAGCGGTTTTCGATCTGGTCGCGGGCATAGACCCCGGCGGCCAGGTGGCAACTCTTATAGCTCGCGAGGTATTCGTCGCATGCCGCGATGCCGGTGTTCTCGGGCAGGGCGGCCTCTTTCTTGCTGCCCGACCGGGGAGCGGGGGTCGTGGTGCTCGTCGAGGACCTATTCGCCGGCGCGCTGGTTGTCGTCGTTGTCGTCGTCGCGGTGCGGCCAGTGGCGGTATCGGGGCGGGTCTTGTGATCCGAGCAGGCGGCGAGCGCAAGCGCGCCGGCGAGGATGGGAATGAGGCGGGTCATGGAACGGTTCATGGGTGCGGGTCCCCCTTGGCGAGCGTGAACGGATGGTAGCCAAAGTCGCAGCATCGATGCGACGCGGCGCAAGCATGGGCCAGGAAGGAGTGAAAGCGATGTCAGCGTGCCCCATCGCTATTTCCCACCGGTACAGGTATAGTCCGCGCACTGTGTTTGCCGGGGTCATAGAGTTACGTTGACCCGATGCCGCTGATCACGGATCCGCCACATCGCTTCGCTCCTCGCGTTTCCTTGCACACCAGTAATGCAGCGACTTGTTTCAAGTCGCTGGTTTCATTCGTAAATCGTATTGGAGTGTTTCTATGTCGGATCGTGAGATCGGCACCGTAAAGTGGTTCAACGATGCCAAGGGCTTCGGCTTCATTTCCCGTGAGAACGGCCCGGATGTGTTCGTTCACTTCCGCGCCATCCAGGGCAACGGCTTCAAGTCCCTCGCCGAAGGCGAGAAGGTCTCCTTCAAGGTCGTGAACGGCCAGAAGGGTCTGCAGGCTGAGGAAGTCCAGAAGGCCTGATCGGCCCTCCGGACCAGCTTTGCAAAAAGAAGCCGGGCGGCGACGCCCGGCTTTTTTTGTCCTCGTTAGTTACGTTCGCACTGACGTAAATGGGCGACTCCTATTTTCGCGGGGCATTATCGGCAAGAAAAATCACCCCATCGCGCTTTCTTCACGTATTTCGGCGTGATCGGCGTCAAAAAACCGTCTTATGTAGGCGTTCCCCTACAGAAGTTTGGGAAAATGTGGTTATGATCCTCGCTACTGTGTCTGCGCGGTCACGAGAGTGACCCGATGTAAGCGAGCAGTTGTTGCGCTCCATCGCCTCACCCGGTCCAGCATGCCCAGTAAGTCGCCGGCTCGCGAGCCGGGTTTTCGTGTGTTGGATAGAGGTGTGTGTGATGGCAACAGGTACCGTGAAGTGGTTCAACGACGCCAAGGGCTTTGGCTTCATTACTCAGGATGAGGGCGGCCCCGACGTATTCGTGCATTTCCGCTCGATACAGGGCAATGGCTTCAAGTCGTTGCAGGAAGGTCAGAAGGTGGAATACACCGTGACCCAGGGCCAGAAGGGCCCGCAGGCGGATAACGTCGTTCCGAAGTAATGCTTGGGGAGGGCCGGCTCGCGCCGTCCCGTTCTTGCCTGACTTCCGCTCCTTCGGCGCTTCGCGCGCCGGGGGAGTTTTGCTTGCGCGAGGCATATTCGTGCCATCGGGCCGCATGAGCGTTTGCTACGCTTAGTGCATCGTACGGAGCCCGGTCATGACCCTTATTCCCATAGACGGCAAGCAGCGCGACCTCGGCGGCGGATTCGTCGTCCGGCGCATGCTGCCGCACCTGAAGGCCCGCCATGTCGGCCCCTTCGTCTTCTTCGACCAGATGGGCCCGGCGGCCTTCGACGACGATGCCGGGCTCGACGTGCGCCCGCATCCGCATATCGGCCTCGCCACCGTCACCTGGCTGTTCGACGGGGTGATCCGCCATCGCGACAGCCTCGGCAGCGCCGTGGACATCCATCCGGGCGACGTGAACTGGATGACCGCGGGTCGGGGCATCGTGCATTCCGAGCGAACGCCGCCCGACGCGCGTCATCACCATGCGAGCCTGCATGGCATCCAGGTATGGGTCGCCCTGCCGAAGTCGCACGAGGCCGTGGAGCCGGAGTTCCATCACCATGCCGCCGCCGAGCTGCCCCGGGTGGAGCGGGACGGCGCCCGGATGGTGGTGATCGCCGGGCAGGCGTTCGGCGCGACTTCGCCCGTGCGCGTGTTCTCGCCCATGTTCTTCGTCGAGGCCCGCCTGGAGGCCGGCGCGCGCCTCGCCATGCCGGAGGAACATGCGGAGTGGGGCGCCTACGTCGTGCAGGGCGCCGCTCGCCTCGACGGCCTGGACCTCGGCGCGCTCGACATGGCGGTGGCGCACGACGGACCGCCGCCGGTGCTCGAGGCACTGGAGCCTTCGCTGGTGATGCTGTTCGGCGGCGCCCCGCTCGATGGCGAGCGCCATCTGTGGTGGAATTTCGTGGCCAGCTCGCCGGAACTGATCGAAACGGCGAAGGCTGACTGGGCCGCGGGGCGGTTTCCGCTGGTACCCGGCGACGAGTACGAGCGGATCCCGCTGCCCGATCATTGACGGGGAGGGCCGTATGGCAGGCTTCGGCAGTTTTCGCGAGTTCTATCCTTACTACCTGGGCGAGCACGCGGACGTCCGTTGCCGCCGAATGCATTTCGCCGGGAGCTGGGTCGTGCTGTTTGCCCTGGGCATGCTCGTCGCCACGGGAGAACCGTGGTGGCTGCTGCTGGCCCTGGTCGGCGGTTACGGTTTCGCGTGGGTCGGCCATTTCGTCTTCGAGAAGAACCGGCCCGCCACGTTCCGACACCCGGTCTACAGCCTGATGGGCGATTGGGCGATGTTCCGGGACATCCTGCGCGGGCGCGTCTCCTTGCGTTGAGCGCGCCCGCGCCGTTCCTCACGCCACTTCGGCCGATACCGGCTGCCGGCCCGCGTCGCGCTGCGCCCGCCGCGAGGCGCTCCAGGCGTCCAGGTCCATCTCGTCGCGCGCCTGGCGGCACACCTCCAGCAGCCGCTCCACGTCGGTATCGCTCATTCCCGCGTTGAGCGTGAGGCGCAGGAGCGAGCGACTGACCGTCGTCGCCGGCGCGCTGAACACCGAGCCGAACACGCCGTGCCGTTCCATAACGTCGCGCACCCGGCCGGTGAGGATCTCCTGCCCGGCCTCGAAGGCGACGATCTGCTCGGTGCCGTCGCCGATGGGATACCCCATGGCGGCAAGCTCGCCGCGGACGTGGCGGGTGACCGCGCGCAGGCGCTGGCGCCGCCAGCCCTCCGTCTGGATGACCCGATGCGACGCGGAGAGACCGGCCAGTTCGTGCGGCAGCAGCGAGGAACTGAAGATCGCGGGCAACGCCTCGCAGCCGAAATAATCCTTGAAGCGGGTGGTGCATGCGATGAAGCCCGCGCGCGAGCAATAGGCCTTCGCCAGGCTGGCGGTCACGAAGTGCACGCGGTCGTTGAGGCCCAGGGCGGCGACGAGGCCCTCGCCGCGTTGGCCGTGCGTGCCGAGCGAATGGGATTCGTCCACCACCAGCACGCAGCCTTGGGCCTGTGCGATGTCGGCGATCTCCACGAGCGGTGCGAGGCTGCCGTTGGTGCTGTACACGGCGTCGACGACGATGACGCCCGGACCGTTGCGCAGCACCTGCCGCTCCAGGTGGGCCATATCGTTGTGCAGGACCGATACGGCCTTGGCGCCCGCACTGCGGATACCCTCCCAGAGAGAGGCGTGGGCGAGCATGTCGATGTACACCGGCACGCGCTCCCCGGCGATGGACTGGATCAGGCCCACGTTGGCGGCGAAGCCCGACTGGGCGAGGATGCCGTCCTCGCTGCCGACGGCCCGGGCCAGTTCGGCCTCGACGCGATGCAGCGGCTGGCCTTCGTCCTGCTGGAACAGCGCGGACATCATCATGCCGAGCCCGCCTCGCGCCAGGGCCTCCCGCTGGGCCTCCACGATGGCCGCATGGCCGGCGATGGCGAGGTAGTCGTTGCTCTGCAGCATGAGGTCGCCGGCGCCTGGACGCCGTCCCCTCAAAATGTGACGTCCGCCCCAATCGACGGCCACGCGTTCGTTGTGAAATCGGTCGACCCTACGCGTGACGAAGTCCGGGAGTGCCGGTGCCTTGGCGATCGGGTGCAGGATGGAAACGTTTTCCATGGATCATCTCTCTCTCTGGTCAAGGGACGGGCGAATCCGCGCCACCGCCAGTCGTGACGGCGCGCGCGCCGGCCTCGCCCTGGCAGGCGCGTAATCGGGAGGGAGGGCATTGCCGGGAGTCCCGTGGGACCCCCGCCCCTCAAGCCATTAACAGAGAGACGTTGTGCGGACCGTGTCGTCCGAACGAGTTTTTTCCAGGCAACGCGAACCTTGCGCACCGGAGGGTCCGGAACGGGTGGTGCGCTTGCTTGGGAATCGCGAAGCCTTGAGAGCGGTCAGATGAACCGCGACCTGCTGTCGGCGGCCAGACTGAGGTCCTGCTCGCGCAGCCAGGCACGGTAGGACTTGACGTGCTGCAGACGGAAACGCTGCACATCGTCGATGAGGGCGTAGTAATACCACTGCTCGCCGGAGACCGCGGTGGCCGCGTGGAGCTGCGACTCCGGGTCCGCCACGCCCTTGTGGTAGAAGCCGTCGCGCGAATTGAACCAGGGCAGGGCTGTACCCCTGCGCAGCGCCTCCAGCACGGCCGGCGGCGCGCCCAGATCTGCCGCAATTTCATAGTGGGTGCGGAGGTCCTCGTCCGTCTGGACGAGGAGAAAACGCCCGATACCCCAGGCATCCACCAGCAGGAGGCCGGTGGGATTGCAGTGGACGTAGCACTCCACAGGCTGGAAAGTGGCCGTGACCGATTGCAGCACCTCGCGGAAGGCGGGGTCGCGCAGGAAGCGGAAATTGCCCAGGGCCAGGGTCTCGGCCACGAACGCGCTGGCGCGCTCGAAATAGCGGTGCTGGAGCTCGGTGATCGCCGTCTGCAGCTTCTCGATGGCGGCGGGATCGTTCTTGCGGATGAAGCGGTCGATCACGCCCGAGTTGAAGGCGTCGATCGCCGTCGCGTCGTCGGCGCGGCCGGTGAGGAGGATCTTGCCGATATGCGGGTTGGGCAGGCGCTTGCAGAAGGTGATGCCGTCCATCTCCGGCATGGCCTGGTCCACCACGACCACCGAAATCTCGGCGAAGCGCTCGGGGTCGTACACCACCCGGTGGATGGAGTCGATGTCGAGCGCCACCAGCTCCTGCGTCTCGGAGGGGCGGTCCTTCCAGCGGTACAGCCAGCCGCCGCCGGGCACGGGGCGGCTGCCGTTGTTGCCGAGCGTGGCGAGGGCGCTGCGTGGCGAACTGAACGTGCGCACGCGCATCATCGGGTCGAGCAGCAACGGCACGACCTCGAGGTACTCCTCGTGGTCGTCGACGAGCACCGTGGTGGTCGGGAAATGGAAAGGCTGGATATCGCCCTGCGAGCTCAACGTCATCACTGCCGGTCCCCGGTCTCCGGATGCGGGAAGGTGAGGGTGAACTCCGTGAATTCGCCCAGATTGGTACGGCATGCGATGCCACCGCCCATATGCTCCATCGCCGCGCGACAAAAAGCGAGTCCTATTCCCAGGCCGGTCACGGTACCGGCCCCTGCGCTGTCGCTGGCGTAGGAATAGAAGCGGTTGAAGATCCGGGGCACCACGTCCGGGGGAATCCCCGGACCGGTGTCGTGGACGCGGATCCGGTTGGCCTGTTCGCCGGGCTCGACGAACACCTGGATGTCGCCCTTGCCGGCCCGGTCGGTATGGAAGAGGGCGTTGCGCAGCAGGTTGAACAGGATGTGGACCACCAGCGCTTCCTCGCCCAGGAGGGGGAAATCGCCCGTGGGCGACAGGGTGATACGTTCGCGCTCCGCCCGTGAACCGTAGGGAAACCGCCGAAGCGCCTGTTCCACGCACTCGCGCGCGGCCAGCAGCGTCAGGGGCACCTCGCCGATCGGCCGGGCCGAGAGCAGCAGCATGTCGATGATGGTGTTGGCGTAGGTGACCTCGCGCTCCATCACGCCGATGCTGCGCTCCAGCGCGTGCAGGTTCTGCGCCCGCACCTCGGGTACGGCCAGCCCTTCATGCTCGGCCAGCCGGTGGCTGCGGATCAGGTCCGGCATGAAACGGGCCACGGCGCGCGCGGCGATGCGCAGGGAGCCCAGCGGCGTGCGCAGTTCGTGGGCGATGTTGTTCGAGGCGGCGGTGAGCGCGTCGATGCGCGACTGCTCGGCCATGTTCGAGGAGACGGTGCAGGTGGCGCCGCCGACCATGCCGAACAAGAGGAGGGGGATGTATTCGAGCATCGTCCGCGTCTGCAGGTGCGCCTCGGGGGAGAGGGCGAACACCAGCCCGGCCAGCAGGCTGCCGATGCTGAACACCACGAGGAAGCTGGCAATGTCGAACAGCATCATCAGCAGCATCACGCAGGCGAGATGGGTCATCAGCCATGCGGGCGTGGCGTTGCGCAGCGTCATGTAGCCCACGAAGAACGGCATCGCCACCGTCATCGCGAAATACCAGTAGGTCGGCAGGTGGGTGCGCAGGCGGCGTGGCCACCACGGCAGCAACGCCAGCGGAATGAAGGTGGCGCTGCAGACCAGCCGCATCGGCAGATTTTCATACGGCTGGGGAAAGAGATACGCCCAGACCGGGTAGTACACCGCGAGGCAGAAGCTGCCCACGACACCGATCGCCACCATCTTCGGCTGCGAGTACCGCGTGCGCAGGAACATGGTGGTTTCGAAGCGCGCGAACGCCCGCAGAAGCAGCCATAGCTGCATGCGGAAGAATTGACGCGGGCGCGCCGGCTTGTGCGGATCCGCGACGTTCATCGGTACTGGCGATGGCAGGCCTGGCAGGCCTCGCCGACGGGGGCGACCGCCCGGGCAAGCGCCTCGCAGGTGGCGGGCGCCGTCGCCGCCGCACCGTCGAGGGCCTGGTCGAGCCGGCCGGCCGCCTCGTAAAAGGATGCGTCCATGTCGGGAAAGGCTTCGCGCAGATCGCCGGCCGCCTGGCGCATTCGCGAGAAGCGGTTCGCCGTGGCCTTGGCATCGCACTGCCTGGCCCGCACATTGCTGCGCAGAACCCCCATGTGGTGCTGCATCACGGCCATCACGCCCCGGTGGAATGGCGTGCCCTGGCGCAGCGCCGAAAGGGCGAACGTGGCGCCCATCGCGCCCACGACGAGGCCAAGAATGACGAGAAGCAGCGGGCGCATCGGGGGTCCATCGCAGCACGAGGGCGTCAGCATAGCCCACAGCTACAATTTTTCGATATGAGACAATGGACGCCCCTGTTTCCAGCGAGTTTTCCGTGAGCACGGCCCAGGCCGAACGTTTCGCCGGCATCGAACGCCTGTATGGCCGTGGCAGCCTCGACCGGCTGGCGCATGCGCACGTCTGCGTCATCGGCGTGGGCGGCGTGGGCTCCTGGGCCGCCGAGGCCCTGGCCCGCAGCGGCATCGGCCGGCTTACCCTGATCGACGGCGACGATGTCTGCCTGTCCAACACGAACCGCCAGCTGCACGCGCTGGACGGGCAGTACGGCAAGCCGAAGGTCGGCGTCATGGCGGAGCGCATGCACGCCGTGAGCCCGACGATCCGGCTCGAGGCCATCGAGCGTTTCCTCACGCCGTCCACCCTCGACGATCTGCTGGATCGCCATTACGACGTCGTGATCGACGCCTGCGATGCGCTGAAGGTAAAGCTGGAGACGATCGTCTGGTGCCGCCGACGCAAGCTGCCCCTGGTCACCGTGGGCGCCGCGGGCGGCCGCACGGATCCCACCCAGGTCCGCGTGCGCGACCTTTCGCGCACGGAGCACGACGCGATGCTCAGCATGATCCGCAAGAAGCTCCGCCAGGAACATGGCTTCCCGCGCAATCCAGACCGCTTCTTCGGCGTCTCCGCGGTGTATTCGTTGCAGAACGTGCAGTATCCGCAGGCGGACGGCAGCGTCTGCGGCGTGCGTCCGCCGGGTGCCGATGCGCTCAAGCTCGACTGCGGCGGTGGCCTGGGCGCGGCGACGCACGTCACCGGTGCGTTCGCTTTCGCGGCGGTCGGCAAGGCGCTGGAGAAGCTGACGGCCGCGAAGAAGGACTGAGCCTCAGCGCTCCTCCGCCACGATGCGGAGCCCGTCCTCGAGCCGTTCGAGGCTTTCCTCGGCACCGAGGGCAAGGCGGATGCCGCCGGCATCGGCCCCCGCGCCGACGAACCCCGCGCCGGCGGCGACGCGAACGCCGCGCGCGAGGAGGCGCCGTTCCAGCGCCGCCGATTGGGTGCAGGGCAACCAGGCATGCAGGCTCGCGGCCGAGGTGACGAGTCCCGGGCCGACGATGCGCCGCGCCATCCCGGCACGCTGCGCCATGGCCGCCGCGAGTTGCCCCAACCGCGCCTGGGCCGTGCCGTCCTCCATCCAGCGCGCGACCACGGACGGCAAGAGCGTCGGCAATCCGTCCTGCTCCCGCTGGATGACGGCGCTGCTGCGTTCCTGCGCGCCTGCCTCCGGATGCAGCAGCCAGCCGATCCGCAATCCCGGACCGAGGATCTTGCCGATGCCACCCGCATTCAGGGTGCGGCCCTGCGCGAGGACGGCGAAGGGTGGCACCGCGTCGCGACCGTGCCAGGCCAGCGGCGCATAGACGTCGCCCTCGATGATCGTCAGTTCGCGCATGCCGGCCACGGCGGCGATTTCCATGCGGCGGGAGAACGGCATGGTGATCGTGGAGGGATTGTGCAGCGTGGGCTGGACGTAGACCGCGGCGGCACCGCTGCGTTCCTGCGCTTCCAATAATGCGTCGGGGCGCATGCCTTGCTCGTCCATGGCAACGTCGACGCAACGGATGCCCATGCCGTCGGCCAGTGCGCGGAAACCCTGGTAGGTCCGTTCTTCCACCAGCACCGCCGCCGGCGGACCGGCCTGTCGAAGCGCCAGGCCGAGCGCGTGGCGCGCGCCGTTCGTCAGCACCATGAGGGCAGGGTCCAGGGGGCCGTAGCCGCACGCTTGCTCCAGCCACCGGGCGATCGATCGCCTGACGGCGAGGGAGCCCGCCGGATCCGGGTAGCCCAGATCGTCGGCCTTCACCGTCATCGCGCCGAGCGCCGCGCCGAGCATCGCCGCGGTTTCCGCGCGCAGCGGCAAGTTCACCGCGAGGTTGTAAGTCGTATTCATCGGCACATCATCGGTTAGGCTTTGCGCCATGTGGTGCGTCTATCTCATCGAATGCCGGAATGGCGCCTGGTACGCCGGCATCACCAACGACCTCGAGGCACGCTATGCCGCGCATGTGGCGGGGAAGGGCGCCCGCTATACGCGAGCGAATCCACCCGTGCGCCTGCTCGGTTCGCGCGCCTTCGCCGATCGCTCCGCGGCGTCGAAGGCGGAGCATGCGGTGAAGCGCCTGCCGAAGTCGAAGAAGCTCGCGTGGCTGGCCGGGGATCAGGGCAGCGTGTAGCTCAGTTCGTAGCTGTGCGCGCCGCCTTCGGCGATCGCGATCGTCATGCTGCCCGAGATACCTGTCAGTTCGCCCGCCCCCGAGTCCGGGACGATCGTTATGACCAGATCGCGCCCGGCGCCCGACATGACGCCGCGATGGACGAGGGAAAAACTGCCGTGTTTCCCGCCGAGAACGCCATCGACCCGCTCGACCGCCACATAGGCGGCGGAACCGGGCGTGCCGGTGCTCGATGCGGTGAGCATCGTGCCCCTCGACGTGCCTTCCAGGTCGCCGTGGAAGACCTTGGCGATGGTCAGCGCACCGAGGGAGGAACCGTCGCCCTCGTCGGGCGCACCGGCAGGGGTGAGGGTGACTTGGAACGGACCTTTGGCATGACTGGACATGGGGTACCCGCGGACGTTGGCGTGGCTTAGGATGGCTGCGATGGAGACTCGCCTGCACACGAAGGTTACCCCCGATTGGCATCGCTGGATCGGCGAAGCCCTCGCCGCCGGCCATCCGCCGGCCGAACTGCTCGCCACCATGAAGGAAAACCGCTTCGACGAGCGTGCCGCCAGGGACGCCATCGCGGATGCGGTATTCGGTTCCGCAGTACCTGTCGCGTCCCCTGCGGCGACGACGGCGGCGGCGTTCACGAGCAGGCTCGCCGAGGGGCACGTCCTGCATGCTGGCGACCGCGATATCCGTGTCCTCGTGCGCGTGTCGCGTCCGACCATCGCCTTGCTGGACAACGTGCTCGATGCGGACGAATGCTTCATGCTCCGCGAGCTGGCGCGGACGCGGCTCGCGCGCTCGCAGGTGGTCAATCCCGGCACCGGTGTCGGCGTGGTGCAGGACATCCGCACGAGCGAAGGCGCGAACTTCGGCCGGGGCGAAACCGAACTCATCGCCCGCATCGACGCGCGCGCCGCTGCCGTCATGGGCATGGACGGGGAACATGGCGAAGGGCTGCAGGCGATGCGTTATGGCGTCGGCGCCGAATACGTGCCGCACTTCGATTTCTTCCCGCCCGACGATCCGGGTAGCGAGCCGCACCTGCGCCATGGCGGCCAGCGCGTTTCCACGCTGATCATGTACCTCGACGATGTGGAGGCCGGCGGCGAAACGATCTTCCCGCGGATCGACTTCAGTTACGTGCCTCGTCGCGGACAGGCCCTGTACTTTGAATACACGGCCCCCGACGGCTCACTGGACCCGCTGTCCCTGCATGGCGGCGCCCCGGTGCTCGCCGGCGAAAAGTGGATCCTCACCAAATGGATGCGCGAGAACGCTTTCGCCGGTTAGCCGGCACCCCATGCTCGCTCCTCCATCGCCCCCGTCGAACCGTGACCTCTGGCCTATATCGGCTACGCCCCCGGCGACGCAATCTCGTTCGCTTCTAGGGGAGGATGGAACCGATGCGCCGAGAGGCAGCCAGAATCGTTCGTTCGACAGTGGCCAGTGTGCTGCTATGTGCCGGCGGCGCATGGGCGCAGGACGCTCCCGCACCGGCAGCATCGGCAGCACCGGCGGTGGCGCCCACCTCGGAGGCCCCGCCCGCCGAGATTCCCTTCGCCTTGCCGCATGCCGGATTTGTCCGCGTGCCAAGTGCCCCGACGGCATGGGGTGGACCGCGTACGGGAAGCGAAGCCACGCTCTCCGATCGCGTGGTGTCTTATCGCATCCAGGCGCGGCTCGATCCGGTGAAGCACACGGTCGACGGCCAGCAACAACTTACCTGGCGCAATCGCAGCGACCGGCCCGTGTCGGCGGTGTTCCTGCATCTTTACCTCAATGCCTTCGAGGGGGAGGGCAGTACGTTCTTCACCGAGCGGCGCCTCCTGGCCGCGCATGGGGGGTCGCGCGGTATCGCGCCGGTGAAGAAGGGCGAGTGGGGTTACATCGACCTGGGCAACGTCGAACAGGATGGCGCGGCGCTCAAATGGCGTTACGTGCATCCCGATGGCGGTCCCCAGACGGACCACACCGTGGTGCGCGTGGATCTTGCGCAGCCGGTGCCCGCGGGCGGCAGTGTCACGCTCGACATGAACTTCCACAGCCAATTGCCGCGGGTCATCATTCGCACGGGCTACGTCGGCAAGTTCCACATGGTGGGTCAGTGGTTCCCGAAGATCGGCGTGCTCGAGCTGCCTGGCGAGCGCGGTGCCGCCGAACCGCGGTGGAACGTGCACGAGTTCCATTTCAACAGCGAGTTCTACGCCGACTTCGGCGAATACGACGTGCGGGTGACCGCGCCGAAGGATTACCTGGTTGCCGCCGTCGGTGAACAACAGGGCGATCCCACGCCCGAGGGCAATGACCTTACCTGGCACTTCATCCAGGGCGACGTGCACGACTTCGCGTGGATGGCAGCTCCGGGCTACAAGACGCTCGATGGCGAGTACACGGGGCCGGGGAGTCCGCGGGTGAAGGTGCGGGTGGTCTATCCGCCCGAATACGAGGCCAGCGCGAAGCCGGTGCTCAAGGCGTCCATCGACTCGCTTGCCTATTTCTCCGGCACGCTGGGACCGTATCCCTACAAGACGCTGACCGCCGTGGTCCCGCCGTTCAATGCGTCGGAGGCGGGCGGCATGGAGTATCCGACTTTCTTCACGGCCGAAAGCTTCGTCAAAGTGAAGCCGAAGACGCTGGATGAGTACCTGTTGGATTTCGTCACGATCCACGAGTTCGGGCACGGGTATTTCTATGGCCTGCTCGCGTCGAACGAGTTCGAGGAACCGATGCTCGACGAGGGGCTCAACGAGTACTGGGACGATCGCATGCTCCGCGAGCGCGGGCAGAAGGTGTATCTCACGAAGCCGCTCTTGCAGTTCTTCGGCGTGGAACCGCCGCTCGACGCCTTCATGCTCGAGCGCATGACGGGGACGTTGCGACATCCATCCGATCCGCTCGGACAGAACGCGTGGGACCGCCTGTCCAGCGCCGACTACGGCACGGTCTACTCGCGCACCGCCACGGCGATGCACGACCTGGAGGAGCGCCTCGGCAAGGAGGTCACCGAGAAGGCCTTCCGCCAGTACTACGCCACGTGGCATTTCCGTCATCCGGGCATCGGGGACTTGCAGGCCACGCTCGCCGCGGTCTCCGGCAAGCCGGAGGTGGTGGCGCAGGTGTTCGACCAGTACGTCTACGGTACCGAACGCATCGACGACCGCGTGAGCGACATCGTCAGCGAGGAAGTACTGCCGCTCGCGGGTACCCGCGTGAAGGACGGCCATCGCGAGGAACTGAGTTCCGAGGACAACGACGAGGCGATCGAGAAGCAGCGCGATGCCTGGAAGAAGGCGCATCCCGACGCGAAGCCGGGCACCGGACCGTTCCCCTGGAAAACGATCGTGACGGTACGGCGCGACGCGTCGCCCGTGCCGCAGACGCTCAAGGTGACCTTCATGGACGGCTCCGTGGAGACCGTGCGCTGGGACGACGATCGTCGCTGGGCGCGCTTCGCGTTCGTCAAGCCGGTGAAGGCGGCGTCCGCCGAACTGGATCCCGAGCGGAAGATCTACCTCGACTCGAACAAGCTCAACGATAGCCGCACGGTGGAGGCGAACCACGCCGCATCGAATCGATGGGGGGCGGATTTCGCCGCTCTCCTGCAAGGTATCTACGCGCTCCTGGGGACGCTATGAACGGCCAGCAACGACGTTCTTCCTTCGCGGCCATCGGACGCGGCAGCATCGCGGCGCTGCAATGGCGGTTGATGCTGTTGTGGATCTTCGTCACGCTGCTGCCGACGATGGTGATCGCGCTGCCGCTGTGGCGGATGCTCGACGACCTGCTGGGACATGCCGTGCACGCGGACGCCTGGGCCGCGAATTTCGACGGCCTCCTGTTCGGCGACGTGCTCGCGGCCTTGCATGACGACCATGGGTGGACCGGGATGGCCTACGTCGCCGGCATGCTGCTGACCCTTCTCACCGCACCGTTCCTCGCCGGCATGATCGTGGCCGGCGGGCGCGCCCATCGCACACTCGGATTCGCTGGATTGCTCCAGGGCGGCGCCGCCGAATACGGGCGCATGCTGCGGCTGTCGATCCTTGCCCTGATTCCGTATGGATTGTTCGTCGCCGCGGCCTACGGGGCGTCTTCATTCGCCGATGACAAGATCGATGCGGCGCTGCTGGCGTCGACCGCGGACGGCTACCGCCATGGCGCGCTGGCCGTGGCGGTGCTGTTTTTCGTGATCGCGCAGGCGATCGTGGAATCGGCGCGCGCGCAGTTCATCGCGGATATCGGATTGCGGTCCGCTTTCCGCGCACTGGGCCGGGGCGTCATGCTGTTGGTCCGCCGGCCGTTCGCGACGCTGTTCGTCTATCTCGTCATCACCCTGGCCGGAGGCGCGCTGCTCGTGGCCATCGCCTCATGGCGCGGTCACACGGCGAGTGTCGGCGGCGGCCTGCCGCTCGGCATTCTCATCGTGCAGATAGGCGTGGTCGTGGTGGCCTGGATGCGTACCGCGCGCCTGCTGGCGTTGGCGGGACTCGTGGCGGTGGGGACGCATCGCCGTCGTCGCAGCGATTTCGCGCCGGCCCTATGACATCCTTGTTTTCCGCAGTCGAACGAGCCTCGGTCAGCCCGCGCGACGGACGGCCCGGTGCGGCGGGTAGTACGCGAACAGGTGGGTCGCGCCGCCGAGGAAGTCGATGTTGTCGATGTGTTCGCCGCCGAGGCGCTCGGCGACGTGGTCGGAGGCTTCGTTGCCGATGCGCACCAGGCTGATGACGCGCTGCGCGTGCATCTGTTTCCACGCGTAGTCCAGGATCGCCTCGCCCGCCTCGGTGGCATAACCGTGATGGCGGTGCTCGGGCTTGAGCATCCAGCCCAACTCGAGGTCGGGCCAGCCTTCGGGCTTCATCAGGCCCGCGCGGCCGATGAATTCGCCGGTGTCCTTCAGTTCGATGGCCCACATCCCGCATCCACGCAGCGCCCAGTGGCCGAGCAGCATCGCCATCGACCGCCAGGCATTCATGCGATCCAGCGGCTGGCCGTCACCGATCCAACGCGTGCTGTCGGCGTCCGCGAGCATGGCCGCGTAATCGTCGAAGTGGCGTTCGGTAAGGGCGGTGAGCCGCAGGCGCGGCGTTTCCAGGACGGGGATGTCTGCAATTGCCATCGAAGTGACCAGGTGTCAGCCCAGGAGGAGAGCCAGGGCGCGTGTGCTCCGCGCGAGGCTTTCCTGCCAGGACAAGCCGGTTATTTTCTCACCAGTGGCGGCGTCATGGAAGCTCTCGTCCTGGCCGGGAGCGAGAAGGTGCCGGTAATCCACAGTGATTTCAGTGCCTTGGGCGAGGTCCTTCGCGGCGAAGATGAACCCCAGGTGCCAGAGCCCGGTGGGCTCGAAGCTATGGTTCACATAGCACTCGTCCGGCCACTCGGGCGAGACGGTGTAGCGGTCCTCGAACCAGCGGGCGGCGGCGTGGAGGTCGGCGGATAGCGCGGGAGAGGCCAGGATCTCGGCCCAGCTGTGGGTGCGGTCGATCTGGTCGGGCGCCGTCACGATGCGTCCCGCCGTCACGAATTCGTCGACGAACAGGCCCTTGCCGGCGCCGGGGATGGCGGAATCGGCGATGCGGTAACGCGGCAGGATCATTGCTTCATCAAGCCCCTGTTCCATGCGGGGACGCAAGTGCGTCCCCGGCATGGGGCGCGAGTGTAGCGCTTTCGCCCTGCGGTTCAATCCTCCTCGCCGGCTTTGCCCCGGCGGGCGGCCTTCGCCCTCTTCGCCGGCTTTCCGCCGTCCACCTGGATGGCCTCGCGGTTGCGGTCGACGAGGGAGCTGCCGATGCCCTTCACCTGGGTCAGCTGGTCGGCGGATTCGAAGGCGCCGTTCGTTTCGCGCCACGCCACGATGGCCTGGGCCTTCGCCATGCCGACGCCGTCGAGCGACTGGGCCAGCGTGGCGGCATCGGCGGTGTTGATGTTCACCGGCGTGGAGGCGGACGCCAGTGGCGCAAGCAGGAGGCAGGCGAGGGCGACGAGAGTGCGGTTCAAGATGGTTCTCCTTCAGGAACGCCGGATGGCGCAGGCGCACTCTGGAATGCGCTGCGCGGCGCGCATACCGGTGCCCGGAGGGACGCCGTGTGCGTCGTTATCGGCGCGAAAGGCCTGCGTTTTCCCACACCGCAGCGGGCCTCACCGTCGTCGCTGTTACAATCGGCCTTTGACCAACGAGCGTGGCCAGCCATGGATACCTCCCGCATTTCCTCTTTCGTCAGCGGCCTCTGGGACGCGGAAATCGTCCCGCAACTCGTCGAGTACATCCGCATCCCGAACAAGTCGCCGATGTTCGACGCGCAGTGGCGCGAGCATGGCTACATGGACCAGGCGGTGGCGCTCATGGAGACCTGGGCGCGTTCCAAGCTGACCGCGTTCGAGGGTGCCTCGCTGGAGGTCGTGCGGCTGGAAGGGCGCACGCCGCTCATCTACATCGACGTACCCGCGCAGGGCGTGCAGGGCAAGGGCACGGACGAAACCGTCGTCCTTTACGGCCACCTCGACAAGCAGCCGGAGATGACGGGTTGGGCGGACGACCTCGGTCCGTGGACGCCGGTGATCAAGGGCGACAAGCTTTACGGTCGCGGCGGCGCCGACGACGGCTATGCCATCTTCGGTTCGCTCGCCGCGCTGCTCGCGCTGCGCGACCAGGGCTTGCCGCACGCGCGCTGCGTGATCCTCATCGAGGCCTGCGAGGAGTCGGGCAGCTACGATCTGCCGTACTACGTCGACCACCTCGCCGACCGCATCGGCAATCCGGCACTCGTCGTGTGCCTCGACTCCGGCTGCGGCAATTACGACCAGCTCTGGCTCACCACGTCGCTGCGCGGCATGACCGGCGGCAACCTCACCGTGCAGGTGCTGGAAGAGGGCGTGCATTCCGGCGACGCGTCCGGCGTGGTGCCGTCGAGCTTCCGCATCCTCCGCGACATCCTCGGCCGCCTGGAAGACGCGAAGACGGGCAGCATCCTGCCGAAGGAACTGTACGTCGAGATCCCGCCGCAGCGCATGGAGCAGGCGCGGCGTTCGGCCGAGGTGCTCGGCACCGCGGTCTACGATAAGTTCCCCTTCGTGGACGGCATGAAGCCCGTCACCGACGACCTGGCCGAACTGGTGCTCAACCGCACATGGCGCCCGCAGCTCGCCGTCACCGGCGTGGGCGGCATGCCGCCGCTGGACAGCGCGGGCAACGTGCTGCGTCCGAAGACCTCGGTGAAGCTCAGCCTGCGCGTGCCGCCGACGCTTTCCGGTGCACAGGCGGGCAAGTTCCTGAAGCAGCTGCTGGAGAAGGACCCGCCGTACGGCGCGAAGGTCACCTTCGACCTCGAGAAGGACGGCAGCGGCTGGAACGCGCCGGCGCTCTCGCCATGGCTGGAGGAAGCGGTGGCGAAGGCCTCCGAGCATTATTTCGGCGCACCGGCCGCGTACATGGGCGAGGGTGGCAGCATTCCGTTCATGGGCATGCTGGGGGAGAAATTCCCGCAGGCGCAGTTCCTCATCACGGGCGTGCTCGGTCCGCACTCGAATGCGCATGGGCCGAACGAATTCCTGCACATCCCCACCGGCAAGCGCGTGAGCATGGTGGTGGCCGACGTGGTGGCACGCCACTTCCAGGAAGCGTCGAAGGCATGACCTTCGACGTCTCGACGCTGGCGGGGCGGCTCGCTGCCGTGCGGGCGTCGATGGCCGATGCCTGCCGCCAGGCGGGACGCGATCCGGCGGAGGTCGTCCTGCTTCCCGTCAGCAAGACCTTCGGCGTGGATATCGTGCGCGAGGCCGTCGGTCTGGGCTTGCGTCGTTTCGGGGAGAACAAGGCACAGGAGATCCAGGCGAAGGCAACGGCGCTAGCCGGGGAAAACCTGGAATGGGTGGTCATCGGCCACCTGCAGACGAATAAGGCGAAGGTGGTCGCGACCTACGCCAGCGAGGTTCAGTCGCTCGACCGCCCCGACCTCGCCGTGGCCCTGGACAAGGCGTTGCAGGCGCGCGGCCGTGCGATCGACGTGCTCGTGCAGGTAAAAACCTCGCCGGAGGAAACGAAATCGGGGATATCCCCCGCCGACCTGCTCCCGTTCCTCGACGAACTGAAGGCCTTCCACTCGCTGCGCCTGCGCGGACTGATGACGCTCGCCGAGGCGAGCGAGGACGAGGAGCGGGTGAGAGCGTGCTTCCGCACCCTGTATCGTCTGCGTGACAGGGCCCGCGAGGCTGGCCACGCGGTGGATCGCCTCTCCATGGGCATGAGCGGGGATTACGCTCTCGCTATTGCCGAAGGCAGTACCGAGCTGCGGATCGGCTCGGCCATCTTCGGGGCAAGATCCTACAAGGTCTGACCGCTGCGATTCGCGGCCGGAGGCCTTGCGGGCTATCCGTCAGTCCTCACGAATGTGAAGGCAAGTGCCTAAACCTGTTCAGGTTTTTGGCCGAAAAGCCGCATTTCTTTGCGACTAGTCTGAATCTTTCCTAGGAATGGTCGTTTTTAACTTTATGCCAACAACTAGGGGGAGGCGGTTTGGTAACTTCACCGCTCGTTCACGGTCGTCTCACCTTCACGGCGGCTTAACCTCACGATGAATAGGCCTTTTCGCTCATGTATTTAAAGCGACTGACCGCTCTCGCGTTAGCCTCCTGCTGTATCGCCGCCGTAACACCCGCCATCGCCGACACGATCACCGCTCCACAGGGTCTTGATCAGTCCGCCACGCTCCTTCTCACGGACCTGCCGGTGTTCGCCCCGGCCACCGCGCTGGCCCAGTCCACCGTTTCCGATATCGCTACGATCGCCGCGCCGAAGGCGGCCGATACCGCCGCCTCCGATGACGGCGCGGCCTCCGACGACGACGGTGACAGCCTCGTCGCCGCCGCCACCGACAAGCTGGCCGGCCACGTCGACGGCCACGCCCGCGAGGCGCTTCTCGCCTTCGCCATGAAGCTCCGCGACATCCGCTACCACCGCGGCGGCCGCAAACCGTCCACCGGGTTCGACTGCAGCGGTTTCGTCCGCTACGTGTTCCTGCACAGCATCGGCCTCGATCTCCCGACCAACTCCGCCAGCCAGTTCCTCGCCGGCCTGAAGGTCAAGCGCAACGAAATGAAGACGGGCGACCTGGTGTTCTTCCGCACTCGCGGCAAGGCCATCTCGCATGTCGGCATCTACATCGACAACGGTCAGTTCATCCACTCGCCGTCGGCGGGCAAGACGGTCCGCGTCGACAGCCTCAACGAGGCTTACTGGGCCAAGCACTTCGTCGGCGCCAAGCGTCCCGAAGGCATCGCCAAGATCTGACGGTCACCTCCAACGCATATTTCCGAAACGGCATGCTCCGGCATGCCGTTTTTTTTATCCTGTCCCGCATGCCTCCTCCGCGCCGCTCCTCCACTCCTGTCTACGGCCTCGCCCGCGTGCTGTCGAAGCGCGGTATCTGTTCGCGCAGCCAGGGTGAGCGGCTGGTGAGGGAAGGGCGGGTGCGCGTCGACGGGCGCCTCGTCCGCGACCCTGAATTTCCCATCGCGGGTCACGAGCGGATCGAGATGGACGGGGAGTCGGCGCACGCCGCCGCCCCGGTCTACATCGCCATGAACAAACCCCGCGGCATCGTCGTGTCCGCCGCGGACGAGCGGGGACGCGATACCGTGTATTCGCTGCTCGAAGGCGCCGGGTTGCCCTGGCTCGGCCCCGTCGGGAGACTCGACAAGGCGAGCGAAGGCCTGCTGCTGCTGACCAACGACACCGCGTGGGCGGCGGGCATCACCGATCCCGTGACGCACGTGCCGAAGACCTATCATGTGCAGGTCGCCGGCAGGCCCGACGAGGCGACGATCGCCGCCATGCTCGAAGGCGTCGTCGAGGCCGGCGAGCCGTTGCGTGCCACGGCGGCCACGCTGCTGCGCCAGGGCGAGCGCAACGCCTGGCTGGCGGTCGTGCTGGAAGAGGGCCGCAACCGGCATATCCGACGGTTGCTGGCGGCCCTGGGCTTCGACGTGTTGCGGCTGGTGCGGGTGGCCATCGGCGATCTGGCCCTTGGCGAATTGCCGAAGGGCCAGTGGCGGTACCTGGGCGCGGACGAGGTGTCGGCGCTGCGCCGGCGTTAGGCTTTCAGGATGCCGAGTTTCCTGCCGACCTTGGTGAACGCCGCGATGGCACGGTCGAGGTGCTCGCGCGTATGCGCCGCGCTCATCTGCGTGCGGATGCGCGCCTTGCCCTGCGGGACGACAGGGAAGAAGAAGCCCGTCACGTAGATGCCTTCCTCGAGCAATTCGGCCGCCATGGCCTGCGCCTGCTTGGCGTCGTAGATCATCACCGGGACGATCGGATGCTGGCCGGGACGGATGTCGAAGCCGGCCTCGGTCATTTTCTCGCGGAAGTAGCGGGTGTTCTCCTTCACCTTCTCGCGGAGTTCGCCGGCGGCGGCGAGCATGTCGAACACCTTGATGCCCGCCGCAACCACGTGGGGCGGCAGCGAGTTCGAGAACAGGTACGGGCGCGAGCGCTGGCGCAGCATCTCGATCACTTCGCGGCGCCCCGTGGTGAAGCCGCCCAGCGCGCCACCGAGCGCCTTGCCCAAGGTGCCGGTGAAGATGTCGATCTTGTCCATCACGCCGTGCAGCTCGGCGGAACCGCGGCCGGTCTCGCCGAGGAAGCCGGTGCAGTGGCATTCGTCGATGTGCACGAGCGCGCCGTACTTGCGCGCCAGCGCGGTGATCTCGTCGAGCGGGGCGACGAAGCCGTCCATCGAGAACGCGCCGTCGGTGGTGATGAGCTTGGTGCGCGCGCCGGCGGCGTCGGCGGCCTGCAGCTGGGCCTCGAGGTCGGCCATGTCGCAGTTCGCGTAACGGAAGCGCTTGGCCTTGCACAGGCGGATGCCGTCGATGATCGACGCATGGTTCAGCGCGTCCGAGATGACCGCATCCTCCTCGCCCAGCAGCGGTTCGAAGAGGCCGCCGTTGGCGTCGAAGCAGGCGGCGTAGAGGATGGTGTCCTCGGTGCCGAAGAACTCGGCGATCTTCCGTTCGAGCGCCTTGTGCAGGTCCTGCGTGCCGCAGATGAAGCGCACGCTGGCCATGCCGAAGCCGTGCGTGTCCAGGGCCTCCTTGGCGGCCTGGATCACGTCGGGGTGATCGGCCAGGCCGAGGTAGTTGTTCGCGCAGAAGTTGAGGACCTTGCGGCCTCCTTCCAGCTCGATCTCGGCCGATTGCGGCGAGACGATGACCCGTTCGTTCTTGAACAGGCCCTGCTCGCGGATAGCGTCGAGCTCGCTGGCGAAGCGGGTCTGGCCGGGATAGGACATGTCGGGGAGGCCTTGTATATAGGAAGACTCCTATTGTGGGACCTTTCCCCGGATGAGAAAACCTGGACGTCCCGTCTCAGTGCAGGCCGAAATCCACGCGTGTCGTCTTGCCACCGTCGTCGATCCCCTTGGCATCGGTCTTCGGCGCCACGACGAACACGCGTTTATCGTCCACCTTCCCCTGTAGCCACTGCTGTACGGCTCCCGCGCGCCGCTCCGCGAGATGACGCAAGGCATCGGCATCCACCGGCATGTTGGCCTCCATGAGTGCGCGCATCTCGTCGGGCGGCAGTGACTTTGACAGTCCGATCACGTTCTTCGGTTTGGGAAACGAGGCGTGCCGATAGGCGCGTTCGAGATACTTCTCACGTTCCTCGTCCGTCGGCGGCGTCGTGTCGTCGTCTTTCGCGTTGACCTGCTCCTGGTGGACGAGGTCGTCGACCATGACCTTGCGCAGGCCGGTTTCGTCCTTTTCCGGGTCGACGCGGCCGACGATGTCGAGGCTGATCGAGGGTTTCTCCGCCAGCACTTTCACGATCTCGGCCAGCTTCGCCTGCCCGTCGGCGTCGAGCACGGCGGAGCCGGGCGCGAATTCGATGTAGCCGAGGTCCTGGCGCCCACCGCCGCCGCCCACGGAGGCCAGCAGCCTGAACGGCGAGGTCACCGCCTTCACGATGAGGTTGCCGATGGCGCGCCAGACCAGCCCGCCGACGCTGAACTGCGGATCGTCGAGCGAGCCGCTGACGGGAACGTGCACGTCGATGCGCCCCTGGCTGTCCTTCAGCAGGGCCACGGCGAGCTTCACCGGGAGGTGGCTGATCCCGGGTCCCTCGATGCGGTCGCCGAAGGTGAGCTGGTCGATGAAGATGTGGTTGTCCGCGGTGAGCTTGCGCTGGTCGAGCAGGTAGTGGACGTCGACGTTGAGGCGGCCCTTCGTGATCGGGTAGCCGGCGTACTTCCCGGAGTAGGGCGAGAGGTTGGCGAGCTGGATGCCGTCGGCCTTGGCCGTGATGTCGAGGAACGCCACGGGTGTCAGCGGGTTCACGGTGCCGCGGATGTCCACGGGCGCGTTGCCGTCGAGCTGGCCCTGCACGGTCAACTCCGCGGGCGCGGCGCCGCCGGTCGTTCCGAACGCGCCGATCTTGCCGGTGAGCTCGGTCACGTCGGCGGTGTAGTTGGGCTTGATGAAGTTGTCCGTGTAGTTGAGATGACCCCTGGTCAGGGACACCTGGCCGATCTGGATGTCCGCCGCCGGGCCCGCGGCGACAGCGGGGGACGCGGCTGTCGCCGCGGGAGCGGGCGCCGGTGCCGGCGTGGACGCGTCCCGCGCCTCGGTCACCGAGACCGCACCCGGCGCTTCCGGGCTGGCGACGACGTCCTGCAGGTTCGTGCGTCCGTTGGCGTTGATGATCACGCGTGCATAGAAGTCGTCGAGCGCGAGGCCGCCGATGTCGACGTGGGGCACGTCCTCGCCCAGGCGGATCGCCATGCGGGACGCACTGAGCGAATTCCAGCGGAGGAAGTCGGCATCGGTCACCTTGTCCAGCACGCGCACGCGGCCCAGCGTGGCTTCGCCGCGGTAGGCGATACGCGCAGGCGCCGCGCCGCGGTCCTCGTAGCGAACGCGGCCGTCGAGGCTCAGCAGTCCGCTGGCGATGCGCACGTTCAGGGGCACGGTGACCAGCGCCTGCAACGGCGCCACGTTGAGTTGCTTCGCCTTCACGACCAGCTGCGCGTCGAGGGGCTGCGGCCGCACCTTGCCGGTGACGGCGAACGTTCCCTTGCCGAGCGTACCCTTCAGGTCGAGCGTCACCGGCTTCTTCATGTCGTCGGACAGGCCGTCGATGCCGAACGCCGTGGCCTTGAGTTCGATGCTGCCGGCCCGGCGCCGTATTTTCGGGTCGCGCAGCGTCAGCGTGCCGTCGCCGAGGCCGACGTGCCCGATGCTCCATCGCCACGCGGGCGTGGGCGGCCCTGAGGTCTTCGCCGCCGGCGTCGGCATCATCACGTGGGCGAGGTCGAAGCTGCCGTCGGCGAGGCGACGCAGGTCCAGCGCGAGGCCGTCGAGCGAAAGGCTGTCGAGGCGTGCCTCGCTGGTGGCGAGGTCGACGAGGGCGATCGACGCCTTCATCGACGTCCAGGTCACCGGAGCGGCACGCCCGTGACGCGGGACGAGGCGGAAGCCGTCCACGTTCGCCTGCGCCCTGGCGATCTTCACGGTGGCTGCCTCGTGCCAGTCGAGCGCGAGTTCGCCGTTCGCGCCCAGGCTCCCGCCGGCGATGTCGGCATCGAGCGGCGGCGGTGCCAGCGGCACCAGGTCGGCGAGCGACACGTTCGTCATCGACAGCGTGCCGGCATAGCGGCTGGCGGCGAGGTCCAGCGTGCCCTTCGTGGCGACCTTGCCGCCCGCCATGTGTGCGGCGAGGTCGAGGTTCGCCACGGGGGCGGCCACGGTGCTCAGGCCGCGGATGCTGCCCTGCACGCCTTCGAGCAGCAGCCGTGCCGGCGCGGGTGCCGCGAGGTCGGCGTATTCGATGCGCGCATCCTTCAGGACGAGCGCGTCGATGCGCACATCGGTCGGTTTCGCGTCCGGCGGCGGCGGGGGCGCGGATGGTCCTCCGGTGAGCGCGTCGAAGTTGCTGCGTCCGCCGGGCAGTCGCGCGTAACGCACGCCGAAACGGTCGAGTGCGACGGTTCCCAGGCGGTAGCGCGAGGTCAGCGGTTCGATCGCGGTAAGGGCGGCGTCGCCGTGACCCAGCGTGAGGATGGAGGCGCCGCCTTTCTCGGCGATCTTCAGGTCGTCGACGGCGAGGCGCCCGCTAAGGATCACCTGCGGCCTGGCGTCCGTCATCGTGAAACGCAGGTCCAGCCGTCCGGACAACTTGCCGCTGGGTACAGCGACCGGAAGCGGCGTGGGCGCGAAGCCGAGGTAACGGGGCAGGTCCAGGTGGTCGAGGTGGAAGCTGACCAACGATTCGTGGCTGCCGGCGAACGGCTTGGTCTGGCCGTCGACGCGGAGCGGGCTGCCATCCACGTTCATCGCGAGCAGCGGCCGGACATAGATGTCGGTGGCGCTGGGCAGGCTGGCGAGGAAGGGAATGCCGAGTTCGATCCGGTCGAGGCGGTGCGTGGCGTCGAGCACGCGGTCGTCGAAGTCGACCCGGCCGCCGTGGACGGCGATATTGGAGACGGCGAAGCGCGCCGGCCCCTCGTCGGGTGCGGCCGGTCCCGACGCGAGCCGGTCGAGGATGTCGGAGAAGTTGAAGCGTTGCGGCGCGGTTCGTTGCAGGCGCACCTTCGGCCCGTTCACCTCGAGCGCATCGAGGATTGGCGCGGCGCGGAAAAGCGACGCCCACGAGGCGTTCGCCGTGATCCTGTCCACGTCCACGAAGGGTGTCTTGCCGTCCGCTTCCCCGATGTGCAGGCGCTCGACGGTGAGCTTCAGGGTAAACGGATTGAGGGAGAGTCCTCCCACCGTTACCGGGCGCCCCAAGGCCGCGCCGGCACGGGATTCGACCTGCGAGCGGATCAGGGGCGGAGCGGCGAAGAAGCCGAGCAGGCCGAAGGCGACCAGCGCGATCAGGACGCCGGCGACGATCCGGCGGGTGCGCCGCGACCGGTAAAGAACCAGGGCGCGTTCCCGGCCCCGGTCCAGGTAAAGCCTGCCCCTGGTCTTGCGTGTTTCCATGCCGCCAACTCCTCGGACAATCCGGATTCCCCGGCGGAGTGTACTCGCCGGGAAAGCCGTCGGAGGGGCGGATCAGGCAAGCCGGTTCAGGCGGCCCGCATCAGGTCCAGGAGCAGACGACCTTGCCGCACTGGCCGGCGTCCATCAGGTCGAAGCCCTTCTGGAAATCGTCGATGGCGATCTGGTGCGTGAGCACCTTCTGCAGCGGGAAGCCGGTGAGAACCATCTGAGTCATCTTGTACCAGGTCTCGTACATGCGGCGGCCGTAGATGCCCTGCAGGGTGAGGCCCTTGAAGATCACCTTGTCCCAGTCGATGCCGGCACCGCGCGGCATGATGCCGAGCATGGCGATCTTGCCGCCGTGGTACATGCAGTCGAGCATGTCGCCGAAGGCGCGCGGATTGCCGCTCATTTCCAGGCCCACGTCGAAGCCCTCGATGTGCAGGTCCTTCACCACGTCCTTGAGCGGCTGGTTGGCGACGTTCACCACGCGCGTGGCGCCCATGTCGGCGGCCAGCTTCAGACGGTAATCGTTGACGTCGGTGACCACGACGTTGCGCGCGCCCACGTGCTTGGCGATGCCGGCGGCGATGATGCCGATGGGGCCCGCGCCGGTGATGAGCACGTCCTCGCCGATCAGGTCGAACTCGAGCGCGCAATGCGCGGCGTTGCCGTACGGGTCGAAGAAGGCGGCCAGCTCGGAGGGGATCTGGTCCGGGATCGGCCACAGGTTGGAGGCCGGCATGGTCATGTACTCGGCGAACGCGCCGTTGCGGTTCACGCCGATGCCGAAGGTGTTCGGGCACAGGTGCTGGCGGCCGGCGCGGCAGTTGCGGCAGTGGCCGCACACGATGTGGCCTTCGGCGGACACGCGGTCGCCGATCTTGTAGCCGGTGACGCCCGGGCCGATTTCGGCGATGCGGCCGACGAATTCGTGGCCGATGGTGAGGCCGGGCTTGATCGTGCGCTGGGACCATTCGTCCCACTTGTAGATGTGCAGATCGGTACCGCAGATGGCGGTCTTCTCGATCTTGATAAGGACTTCGTTCGGGCCGACCTGCGGCACCGGCACTTCTTCCATCCAGATGCCTTGTTCTGGCTTGCGCTTGACCAGCGCCTTCATCGTCTGCTGCATGGGGCTCTTGGGTTCCGGGCGGGGAGGGTCCGCGGCGCGGACCGAATTCCGCATTATAGGTGGGAAGCGCGGCGACGCGCGAAGGGCCCGCGGCGGGCTTCCCCACGGGCCAGCCCGCGCCCCGCAGCCGGCGGCCATTGCCAGCCGCGCCGGCCCCCTCTATGGTCGGAACGTTTTTTCTTGCGACCGCCGCACGACCTGCAGGGGCAACGAACATGCGAATCCACTCGATGATGCTGGGAGCCGCCATGGCGCTGGCGCTGGACGCGAAGGCCGACGAGGGCATGTGGCTGCCGTCGCAGCTCCCCGGTCTGGCGAAGAATCTCAAGGAGGCGGGCTTCCGGGGCGACCCCAAGGACCTCGCCGACCTCACCCGGGCGCCGCTGAACGCGGTGGTCCGGATCGGCGGCGGGACGGGTTCCTTCGTCTCGGCCGACGGGCTGGTCGTGACCAACCACCACGTGGCTTTCGGCGTCATCCAGTACAACTCGAGGCCGGACCGCGACCTGATCGCGAACGGGTACGTCGCCGCCGACCGCGCGGGCGAGCTTCCCGCCAATCCGGACTACCGCCTGCGGGTCACGGTCGGCTTCGACAAGGTCACGGACCGGATCCTGGCAGCCGCGCGGGGCAAGACGGGCAAGGCGTACTACGACGCGCTGGACGCGGCCAGCAAGGTGCTGGTCGCGGAGTGCGAGACCGAGGCCGGCATCCGGTGCAGCGTCGCGAACATGTTCTATGGGCGAGACTTCTACCTGGTGAAGCAACTCGAGCTGCGCGACCTGCGGCTCGTCTACGCGCCGCCGCGTGCCATCGGCAATTACGGCGACGAGGTCGACAATTTCGTCTGGCCGCGCCATGCCGGCGACTTCACCATCCTCCGTGCTTATGTGGGCCCGGACGGCAAGCCGGCCGATTACTCCCCGGACAACAAGCCTTACCACCCGCCGTCGCACCTGAAGCTTGCTACCGGGGGCGTGACCGAAGGCGATTTCGTGATGCTGGCGGGTTATCCGGGCATCACGTACCGCCACCGCACGGCGGCGGAGTTCGCCGACCAGGTGGAATGGCGCCTGCCCACCGCGGTGGAGGTGCTGAAGGCCTTGCAGGACGTGATCGAGGCCAAGGGCAAGGACGACAAGGAGGCCGGTATCCGTTACGCCTCGCAGCTTCAATCGCTGAAGAACGGCATCAAGCGCTTCAGCGGCGAGTTGGAGGGCCTCCGGCGCAGCGACGCCGTTGCCGTGCGCCGCGACGACGAGGCCGCGATGCTCGCGTGGCTCGCCACGCAACCGGACGGCAAGACGTTGAGGCCGGCGATCGACCAGGTCCTGGCGCTCATCGCTCAGGGGAAGGACGTCCGCGAGCGCGACCTTCTCGTGGGTCTCCTTTCGTCGCAGACGCAGCTGATGAAGGGCGCCCTGGCGGTGGACCGGCTCTCGGTCGAACGGCCGAAGGCCGACGCCGAGCGCGAAACGGGCTACCAGGAGCGCGATGAGGAACTGATCCGAAGTCAGCTGAAGCAGATCCAGCGGCGCTACGACCCCGCGGTCGAAAAGGCGCTGATCGCGTCGATGATGCTGCGCTACCAGAAGCTGCCCGATGCCGGGCGCCTGCCCGAGGTGGACAAGGTCTTCGGCCGCTCGCCGGCCGAACTGGCGAAGGCGCTGGACCGCATCTACGCGGGAACGAAGTTCGGCGACGAGGCCGAGCGCACGCGTCTGTTCGACGCAGCGCCGGCCGAGGCGGCGGCGAGCAAGGATCCGCTGCTCGTGGCGGCCCGCACGCTCCGGCCGGCGCTGCTGCGCATCGAGGACGAACGCAAGGCGCGCGAAGGCGACCTGCTTCGCCTGCGTCCGTCCTACATGCAGGCGCTGATCGCGTATCGCGAGAAGCAGGGCAAGGCGGTCTATCCCGATGCGAACGCCACGCTGCGGGTGAGCTATGGCAAGGTTACGCCGCTGATGGCACGCGACGCCGTCACCTATGCGCCGCTCACCACGGTGGCCGGCATCGTCGAGAAGAACACGGGCATGGCACCGTTCGACGCGCCGAAGCCGCTGCTGGACGCCATCCACAAGGGCGATTTCGCCGGCTACGCCGATCCGAAGACGGGTGCCATGCCGGTGGACTTCCTGAGCAACCTCGATACCACGGGCGGCAACTCGGGCTCGCCGGTGCTCGACGCGAAGGGCGAACTGGTGGGCCTGAATTTCGACAGCAACTGGGAAGCGGTCAGCGCCAGCTGGATGTACGACCCGCGCTACAAGCGCGCCATCCATGTCGACATGCGCTACATGCGCTGGCTGGTCGACAAGGTCTATCCATCGCCGGCTTTGTTGCGCGAACTGGGCGTGCCTTCAAAGTAATCGCCCCCGTCGTCGACCTCGCACTCGGCGCCTGGGCCGTGGCTGGAACAGCCAGCAGTCGTCGAGTCGCAAGGATCACTCATCAAGACCATCCTATCCACAGCTCGTGTGGATACCCGCTGCATAAGCATGTGGACAACTCCGTTCCACCGTTACGCGACGCGCACTTGCGTTGCGTTGGTCACAAACGCGCCAGCGTGTTCGCGATATCCACAGCCGGTGTGGATACGCGCTGCATAAGCGTGTGGACAACTTCGTTTCGACCTTGTGCGACGCGTACTTGCGTTGCACTGCTTATGAATTGCCCAGGGCGGCACTGGCGGCGTGTCCGCACGATATCCACAGCCGATGTGGATACGCGCTGCATAAGCATGTGGACAACTCCGCTTGCACCTTGTGCGACATGTACTTGCGTTACGCTGGTCAACGCGTGCCCACCACCGTAATCTTGCGGCCGCAATGAGCATCGACCGCCGCCCTCTCGCCATCTTCCTGATGGGCCCGACCGCCTCGGGCAAGACGGCGCTCGCCTGCGCGTTGGCCGATCGGTTCCCCCTCGGCCTCGTCAGCGTCGATTCGGCGCTCGTCTATCGCGGGCTCGACATCGGATCGGCGAAACCGGATGCGGCCACGCTCGCGCGCTATCCGCATGCGCTCGTCGACATCCGCGATCCCGCGCAGCCTTATTCGGCCGCCGAGTTCCGCGAGGACGCCGTCGCGGCGATGGAGCGGATTTCGGCGGAGGGCAGGGTGCCGTTGCTGGTCGGTGGCACCGGACTGTATTTCCGTGCGCTGCAACGCGGCCTCTCCGATCTCCCCGATGCGGATCCGGCGTTGCGCGCGCGGCTGGCCACCGAGGCATCGGTCATCGGCTGGGAGGCGCTGCATGCGCGCATGACCGCGCTCGATCCGGCGGCGGGTGAGCGGATTCGGCCGGGCGACACCCAACGGATCCAGCGCGCGCTCGAAGTGATGGAGCTGACGGGGCGGCCGTTGAGCGAGCTGCAGCAGGGCGGCAGCGCCGTCCGCTTCCCGTGGCGCGTGCTGAAGCTGGCGCTCCTGCCCGGGGACCGGCGCGTACTCCACGAGCGCATCGAACGGCGTTTCGACGCCATGCTGGCCGCCGGCTTCCTCGACGAGGTGCGCGCACTGCGCGCCCGCGGGGACCTTCACGCCGACCTGCCCGCGATACGCGCGGTGGGCTACCGGCAGGCGTGGGACTACCTCGAATGTGAAGGCGATGCCACGGAGTTCCGCAACCGTGGTATCTATGCCACTCGTCAACTCGCCAAGCGCCAGGTCACCTGGCTGCGAAGCGAGATGGACGCCCGAACGTTCGACCCGGACCGGGGGGATCCGTTGCCCGAGGCCGAACGCGCGGTGGAGCAGTTCGTTGGAATGCCGATGCCGTCACGGTAGTGGCTTCCAGCGGGCATTTAAAAGCAGTTAAGATTCCGGGCACTTGGGCCGGGGCGCCGCATGGCGTTTTTTTACCCGGACCCGTACGAGTAGCGTAGGGGAGAAGAAGAATGTCCAAAGGGCAATCGTTGCAGGATCCATTTCTGAACGCACTGCGCCGCGAGCGCGTGCCGGTCGCCATCTACCTGGTGAACGGCATCAAGTTGCAGGGCACCATCGAGTCGTTCGACCAGTTCGTGGTGCTGCTGCGCAACCAGGTGAGCCAGATGGTGTACAAGCACGCCATCTCCACGGTGGTCCCGAGCCGCAACGTGCGGGTCGGCGGTCACGAGAACCATGGCGAGGCATCGTCGGGCGACGGCGAGGGTTGAGGGGCCATCGGCGGAATCCCATATAGTGACCTCGGATGCGCGCGTGCCCCCGGGCCGCGCGCATCGTTATTCCACATGAGGTCATTCCCCTAAGTGTTCGATAGACAAAAGAAAGGCGATCGCGCCGTGCTGGTGCTGCCGCATTCCCGCGGCGAAGGCGATGCGATCCGTCGCGGCGAGGAGTTCGCCGAGCTGGTGACCTCGGCGGGCGCCGAGATCCTTGCCAGCATCCCGGCGCGCGTGGACGTGCCCAATCCGCGTTTCTACATCGGCAGCGGCAAGGCCGACGAGGTCGCCGAGGCCGTGCGCGCCCTCGAGGCCGATCTGGTCCTCGTCGACCACGAGCTCAGCCCCGTGCAGGAGCGCAACCTCGAAAAACACCTGAAGGCACGCGTGGTGGATCGCGCGGGCCTCATCCTGGACATCTTCGCCCAGCGCGCCCGTTCCCACGAAGGCAAACTGGAAGTGGAGCTGGCCCAGCTGAAACACCTGGCCACGCGCCTGGTGCGCGGCTGGACCCATCTCGACGCCCAGCGCGGCGGTGCCATCGGCAACCGCGGCCCGGGCGAAACCCAGCTGGAAACCGACCGCCGCCTGCTCGCCGAGCGGGTGAAGATGCTGACGAAGCGCCTCGGCAAAGTCGGCGTGCAGCGCGACCAGCAGCGCCGGGCGCGGCTGCGCAACACCGTGCCGCGGGTGGCCCTGGTCGGCTATACCAACGCGGGCAAATCCACCCTTTTCAACGCGCTGACCACCGGCGGTGTGTACGCGGCGGACCAGCTGTTCGCCACGCTGGATCCCACGGTGCGCAAGATCGACGGACTCGCCTGCGGGCCGGCGGTCGTGGCCGACACGGTCGGTTTCATCCGCGAATTGCCGCATGACCTGGTCGCAGCCTTCCGCGCGACGCTGGCCGAGGCCCGCGACGCGGACCTCCTCATCCACGTCAGCGACGCCGCCGACGAGGAGCGCGAACTGCTGGCGCGTGTGGTGAATTCGGTGCTCGAGGAGATCGGCGCAGGGGACGTGCCGCAGCTCTCGGTCATGAACAAGATCGACCTCGCGGACGCCGCGCCCCGCGTCGACCGCGGCGACGACGGCAAGCCGCGCCAGGTCTGGCTCTCCGCCGCCACGGGCGAGGGGCTCGACGGCCTGCGGGAAGCGCTGGGCGAACTCCTTGGCGGAGAACGCATCCGGGCCGGTCTTGAGCTTCCTCTCAGTGCCGGCCGCCTCCATGCGCGGCTGAAGGCGGCGGGTGCCATCGCCGGCGAGGCGATCGACGAGCACGGCTGGCACCTCGATATCGACGCGCCGCGCTCGGTCCTCGCGCCACTGCTGGGCGACGATGTCCATGCCGGTGCCTTGCGGGAACTGATCGAGCCGGCCCTGTAGGAGCGAATGGCCATCTGATAGAATTTGGGTGTTTGCGTGCCCCATCGGCGCTTCCCCAAAGGCTCTCACGCCACCCACACCCTCCGTTCCGGAGAAGGAGACTGCCGCCCATGGCTTGGAACGAACCCGGCAACGGCCAGAAGGACCCCTGGAACCGCAACCGGTCGAGTGGGCGCAAGCCCGATCTCGACAGCGTGCTCAAGAGCCTCAGGGCCCGTTTCGGCCGCTTCGGCGCAGGCAGCGGCGGCATCATCGCCGTGGTGCTCGTCTTCGTCCTGGCGTGGCTGCTGGTGTCCAGCTACACCGTGATCGACGCCCGTCAGGTGGGCGTGGTGCTGCGCTTCGGCCAGTTCTCGCGAATCCTGCCGCCGGGCTTCCACCTGAAGGCGCCGAGCCCCGTCGAAACCGTGACCAAGGTCGAGACCACCCAGGTGCGCTCGGTGTCGGACAACGTCTCGATGCTCACCCGCGACGAGAACATCATCGCGATCGACTTCAACGTGCAGTACCAGGTATCGGATGCACGGAAGTTCCTCTATTCCAACGCCGACCGCGAAGAGAACACCATCCACAACGCGGCCGAAGCCGCGGTGCGTTCCGTGGTCGGCGCCAACATCATGGACAACATCCTGACCACGCCGGGCGTCGACACCCCCGCGCCGGACCAGGCGCCCGCCGCCGGTGTCGCGCCGGCCGCGAAGGAGACGCTTCAGCAGCAGACCCGCGACATCCTCCAGGCCACGCTCGACAAGTACGACGCCGGCATCCTGGTCACGGGCGTGAGCTTCCAGAACGTCTCGCCGCCGAAGGAAGTGAAGGACGCCTTCGACGACGTGAACGCCGCGCGCGAAGACAAGCAGAGCGAAGAGAACAAGGCCCGCGCCTACGAGAGCCAGGTGGTCCCGGTGGCCCGGGGCGATGCCGCGCGCATCGCCGCCGAAGCCGACGCCCAGCGCGTGGAGCGCATCGCGCGCGCCAACGGCGACGTCGCGCGCTTCAACCTGCTGCTGAAGGAATACCGTGCCGCGCCGGAGGTCACCCGCCGCCGCCTGTGGCTGGAAACCGTCGAGGACGTGATGGCAGGCAATCCGAAGGTGATCGACGGCAGCAACGGCAAGAACATCATCCAGTTGCCGGTCGAGCCGAACAACGGCGCCGTGCGTAACGTGCCGGGCATCGGCACGGTCGTCCAGTCCGCGACGACGGACGCCAATCCGAATCCGTCGCAGGGGAGTGCCCAGTGAAGTTCGTTACCGGCATCGTCATCGTCGCCCTGGTCCTCCTCGGGTTCAACAGCGCCTTCGTGGTGAAGGAAGGCGAGAACGCGCTGCTGCTCCAGTTCGGCCGCATCGTGCGCGCGGACTACAAGCCCGGCCTGCATTTCAAGATTCCCGTCGTGCAGCAGGTCATGCGCTTCGACAACCGCATCCTCGGCCTGGACGCCCAGCCCGAGCGTTACTTCACGCTGGAGAAGAAGAGCGTCAACGTCGACTTCTACGTGAAGTGGCGCATCGCCGACAATGCCGCGTATTACCGCGCCACGTCGGGCGAGGTGGTGCAGGCCGTCCAGCGCCTCACGCCCATCGTGAAGGACGCGTTGCGCTACGAGTTCAACGCGCGTCCGCTCGAGGACCTCATCGCCGGGGGCCGCAAGGACATTACCGAGCGCGTGCGCCATCAGACCGACCTCGCGGCGCGCAAGAACCTCGGCATCGCCGTGGTCGACGTGCGGATCAAGCGCATCGACCTGCCCGACGAGGTCAGCGGCTCGGTCTACAAACGCATGCGCGCCGAGCGCCTGCAGCTCGCGAACGAACTGCGTTACACGGGCAAGGAAAGCGCCGAGACGATCCGCGCGGACGCCGACCGCCAGAAGCTGGTGCTGCTGGCCGACGCCAACCGCGAGGCCACGAAGGTGAAGGGCGACGGCGATGCGCAGGCAGCCGCCATCTACGCCCAGGCCTATAGCCAGGATCCCGAGTTCTTCGCGTTCTATCGCAGCCTGGCGGCTTACCGTAAGGCCTTCGCCGACGGCAAGGGCACGTTCGTGCTGAAGCCCGATTCCGAATTCCTGCGCTACCTCAACGACGGTCCCGGCCGTCAGCGCTAAACATCGCATCTTTATCTGAGAGATACAGCACATGGGCAAGTCAGTCGTCATTCTCGGCGCGCAATGGGGCGACGAGGGCAAGGGCAAGATCGTCGACCTCCTCACCGAACGCGTCGGCGCCGTCGCGCGCTTCCAGGGTGGCCACAATGCCGGTCACACGCTGGTGATCAAGGGCAAGAAGACGGTCCTCCACCTCATCCCGTCCGGCATCCTGCGCGACGACGCGCTCTGCCTCATCGGCAACGGCGTGGTGCTGTCGCCGGCCGCGCTGATGAGCGAGATCGCCGAGCTGGAGGCGCAGGGCGTCGACGTGCGTCCGCGCCTGAAGATCTCGCCGGCGACGCCGCTGATCATGCCGTACCACATCGCCGTGGATAAGGCGCGCGAGGCCGCCTCGGGCGCCAAGGCCATCGGCACGACGGGCCGCGGCATCGGTCCGGCATACGAGGACAAGGTGGCACGCCGCTCCATCCGCGTGGCCGACCTCATGTATCCGCACGAGCTGCCGGAGAAGGTCAAGGCCGCCGTCGAGTACCACAACTTCGTGCTCACGGAATGGCTGAAGGCCGAGCCGGTCGACTACCAGACCGTGCTCGACGAGGCGCTGACCTGGGGCGAGTACATGCGTCCGATGGTCGACGACGTCGCGACCATCCTGCACGACGTACGCCGCGACGGCGGCAATATCCTGTACGAAGGCGCGCAGGGCGCGCTGCTCGACATCGATCACGGCACCTATCCGTACGTCACCTCGTCCAACACCACCGTCGGCGGTGCGCTGGCCGGTACCGGCGTGGGCGCGCGCGACATCGATTACGTCCTGGGTATCTGCAAGGCCTACGCCACCCGCGTCGGTGGCGGTCCGTTCCCCACCGAGCTCAACGACGAGATGGGCGAACTGCTGCGCAAGAAGGGCAACGAATTCGGCGCCAGCACGGGCCGTCCGCGCCGCTGCGGCTGGATCGACCTCGTGGCGCTGAAGCGCGCGGTGCAGATCAACGGCATCGACGGCCTCGCCATCACCAAGCTCGACGTGCTCGACGGCCTGGAGACCATCAAGGTCTGCATCGCGTACGAATACCGCGGCAAGCGTCGCGAGCTCGCGCCCCTGGACGCGGACGGCTGGGCCGAGTGCAAGCCGGTGTACCTCGAGTTCCCGGGCTGGGAAGAGTCCACCGCGGGTATCCGCGACTGGAACAAGCTGCCGCCGGCCGCGCGCGCCTACCTGCGCGCCGTGGAGGAACTGTCGGGCTGCAAGCTGGCGCTGGTCGCCACGGGTGCCGATCGCGACGACACGATCGTGCTCGACGATCCGTTCGGCGGCGACGGCAACTGTTGATCGCATGACCCGCACGCTGGGCGAGTGGCTGGCGTACCAGGAACGTACGCACCCGCGCGATATCGAACTCGGTCTCGAGCGGGTGCGCAGCGTGTGGGAGGCCATGGGTGCGCCGCGCCCCGCCCCCATCGTGATCACGGTCGGCGGCACGAACGGCAAGGGCTCCACCGTGGCCCTGCTTGAAGGCATGCTGCGCGCCGCCGGCTACCGCACGGGTTGCTATACCTCGCCGCACCTGCTCCGCTACAACGAGCGGATCAGGATCGACGGCGAGGATGTCGAGGACGACGCGCTGGTCGCGTCGTTCGAGCGCATCGAGGCCGCGCGCGGCGGCACTCCCCAGACGTATTTCGAGTTCGGCACCCTGGCGGCGCTGGACCTGATGGCGCGCGCGGCACTCGACGTGGCGATCCTCGAGGTCGGCCTTGGCGGGCGGCTGGACGCCGTGAACATCGTCGATGCGGACGTCGCCGTCGTGACGACGGTCGATCTCGATCACCAGGACTGGCTGGGCAACGACCGCGACAGCATCGGCCGAGAGAAGGCGGGCATCGCCAGGGCGGGGCGCCCGGCGATCGTCGGCGAAGCGAATCCGCCGGAAGGGCTGCTCGAGGCACTGCGCGCCATCGGCGCGACCCTCGTCCAATCAGGGATCGCCTACAGCGCGAATGTGGAAGCCGCTATAGCGGCTCCCACAGGGGATTCATGGTCGTGGGTTCATCGCGACGGCACGGTGCTGGAACTTCCATTCCCGGCACTGGCCGCGCCCATCCAGCTCGCGAACGCCGCGACGGCGATCGCCGCCATCCACGTGCTGGGCCCAAGGCTCGACGTGTCGCCGGCGGCTATCCGCTCGGCGTTGGCGGCCGTCCAGGTCGCGGGCCGCCTGCAACGCATCGCCGTACACCCGCGCACTCTCGTCGACGTGGGCCACAACCCTCAGGCGGCGCGCGCGCTCGCGGCGTGGCTGGATGCGCAACCCTCGGGCGGTCATGTGCTCGCGGTGTACGGCGCCCTCGCGGACAAGGACGTGGCGGGCGTCGTCGAGGCGATAGGGCAGCGGATCGACCGCTGGTTCGTCGCCGGGTTGGATCGCGACACGCCGCGCGGCCTGGCGGCGGAGCCGCTGGCCGCCACGCTCGCCGCCGTGTTGCCCGGCGCGGCGGTCTCGCCGTATCCGAATGTCTCCGCCGCCTGGGCGGCCGCGCGCGAAGCGGCGACCGCCGACGACACCGTGCTGCTGTTCGGCTCCTTCTTCGTCGCGAGCGCGGCCCTGGCGGCTCCGCGGTAGGAGCCGCGGCGGCGGCGAGGGGCCGTACCTCTCCGCGTCATGGCTCCGCTGGCTTCTCGCCGCCATAGCGGCTCCCACCCCCTTTGCCGGGTATAATCGCGTCGATTCGCATTGCACCGGTCGTATGGAGCCTTCCTTGAAAACACGCCTGCTGGGTGCCGCCGTTCTGATCGCTCTGTTGGTCCTGTTCGTGCCGATGTTCTTCTCCAGCACGCCGCCGAAGACCGACGCGGACCAGACCGTGAGCCTTGCCATCCCGCCGGCGCCCGACCGCGAGCTGCAGACGCGTACCCTCGACGTCGCGCCTGCCGGCACGCCCGTTGCCCCCGCCGCGAACGCGACGGCGGCGCAGCCCGCCGCGCCGGCCGCCAGCGTGACGCCGGGCAACGGCAACCGCCTGGCCTCGGTGGAGATCGCCTCGCGGAAGCCCGCCGACGCGCTCCCTGAGGACCTCGCCACCCCGCCGGCCGCCGCCAAGCCGGCAACGCCCGCGCCGAAGCCCGCTGCCGCCGCGCCGGCAGCGGCCGCGCCGGTCGCCAGCGCCCCGGCCTTGCCGCCCGGTACCGCCGCCCGCGGCAGCTACAGCATCAATCTCAGCGCCTACGCCGATCGCAGCAAGGCCGATGCGCTGGTCCAGAAAGTGAAGGCCCTGGGCTATCCGGTGAGCACCGCCGCCATGAACCAGGCCGGCAAGGCGCTGACGCGCGTCACCGCCGGACCCTTCGAGACGCGGGCCGCCGCGGAGGCCGCGCGCCTGAAGATCGCCGCCGCCGCGCCAGGCGCCCCCGCCACGCTGCTGTCCAAGGCGGAAACGCAGACGGCGGATGCGCCCGCACCGGCTCGCCCGGCGGCCACCAAGGCGCCGGCACCGGCCGCCGTGCCCGCCGCCCCGCCGCGTGCCGGCGGCTTCGCCGTTCAGGTGGCGGCGGTCAGCAGCGAGGCCGACGCGACCCGTCTGCGCGACAAGCTGCGTGGCGCCGGCATCCCGGGTTACGTGGACAGCATCGCTTCCAGCAGCGGCGCGAAGCTCTGGCGCGTCCGCGCCGGGCCGCAGACGCAGCGCGACGATGCGGTCCGGCTCAAGGACCAGATCAAGGCCAAGGTGGGCCTCGACGGCGTCGTCGTGCCGGCGCCCTGACGGGCCGGATCTGCCAGCCGTCGCCAAGCCGGAGCGTATCGCGTGAACTGGGTCGACTACGTCATCCTCGCCGTGCTGTTCATCTCGGTCTTGATCGGCCTGGCGCGCGGCCTCATTTCGGAGGTGCTTTCGCTCGTGATCTGGGTGGCCGCCTTCTGGGTGGCCTGGCTGTTCGGCCCCACGGTCGCGCGGTATTTCGAGCACAGCGTGTCGCTGCCCACGGCGCGGGTGGCGATCGGCTACGGACTTTGCTTCATCGCGGTGCTGCTGGTGGGTGCCGTGTTCCGGTTCCTGATGTCGCGGCTGGTCTCCGGCACGGGGCTGGGCGGCGTGGATCGCCTGTTCGGGATGCTCTTCGGTCTCGTGCGCGGCGTGCTCATCGTCAGTGGCGTGGTGTTCCTGCTGGGCTTCACCGCGTTGCCGAACGAGCCGATGTGGCGCGAATCGACGATGCTGCCGCAGTTCGCCGGGCCGGCGGCATGGCTGGGTCAGCAGGTGCCGGCGAACGTGCGCGACTACATGCATCCGCCCGCGGCGCTGAAGGATGTAAAGCTGCCGGACGTGAAATTGCCCAGCCGGGAAGAATTGATGAAACTGCGCGACCTCACGACACCCGCGCGGCCCACCCGAGAACAGAACGCTCACCCTGCCGCCGCGACCACGGCGGCCTCTTCGTAGAAGGCAAGACCCATGTGCGGAATCATCGGCATCGTCGGTACCACGGAAGTGGCATCGGCTCTGTATGACGGCCTGACCGTCCTGCAACACCGCGGGCAGGATGCCGCCGGCATCGCCACCGTGGACGGCGCCCGCCTGCGCCTGCACAAGGGCAACGGGCTGGTTCGCGACGTCTTCAATTCGGCGGGCGTGAGCAAGCTGCGCGGCCGCATCGGCATCGGCCATTGCCGTTATCCCACCGCGGGGTCGGAAGGCACCGAGGAGGCGCAGCCGTTCTACGTGAACTCGCCCTACGGCATCGCCTTCGCGCACAACGGCAACCTCGTGAACACCGAGACCCTGCGCAAGGAGATGTTCGAGGACGACCGCCGCCACATCGATACCGACTCCGATTCCGAAGTGCTGCTCAACGTGCTCGCGCACGAGCTGCAGGTGGAGGATCGGGGCAACCTGACCCACGAGCACGTCTTCAAGGCAGTGTCGCGCGTGCATGCGCGCGCGCGCGGCGGCTACGCCTGCATCGCGTTGGTGCTGGGTTATGGCCTCATCGCGTTCCGCGACCCCCACGGCATCCGTCCGCTGGTACTCGGCGAGCGGGTCACCGCGGAAGGCCGCGAATATGCGGTGGCCTCCGAGTCCGTGGCACTCGACGTCCTCGGCTTCAAGCGCCTGCGGGACGTCGCGCCGGGCGAGGCGGTCATCATCACCGAGGGCGGCGAACTGCTCGCGCAACATTGCGCCGAAGGCGCGGTACATGCGCCGTGCATCTTCGAATACGTGTACCTGGCGCGTCCGGATTCGATGATCGAGGACGTCTCGGTCTACAAGGCGCGCCTGCGCATGGGCGAGAAGCTGGCGGAGAAGATCCTCCGCGAACGCGGCCCCGACCATGGCATCGACGCCGTCATCCCCATCCCGGACACCTCGCGCACGGCGGCCAGCTCGCTGGCGCAGGCACTGGGCGTGCCCATGCGCGAAGGACTGGTGAAGAACCGTTACATCGGCCGCACCTTCATCATGCCGGGGCAGGGCGAGCGGGTGAAATCCGTGCGGCGCAAGCTCAACGCCATCGACCTCGAATTCCGCAAGAAGAACGTGCTGCTGGTGGACGATTCGATCGTCCGCGGCACCACCTCGCGGCAGATCATCCAGATGGCCCGCGACGCGGGCGCGAAGAACGTCTACTTCGCCTCGGCCGCGCCGCCGGTGCGTTACCCGAACATCTACGGCATCGACATGCCCGCCGCCTCGGAACTGATCGCGGCCGGCCGCACGGTGGAGGAAGTGGAGAAGGCGCTCGGTGCCGACTGGCTGGTCTACCAGGATCTCGACGACCTCATCTGGGCGGTCACCGACGGCAACGAGGACCTGCGGCAGTTCGATACCTCGTGCTTCTCCGGCGAATACGTCACCGGCGTGGATGCGCGTTTCCTCGAACAGCAGGAAGCGATGCGCTCGGACGCGGCCAAGAACGAACGCCGCAGCGCGTGACGGCTGTGTTGGGGATGTGGGAGCCGGCTACGCCGGCGATCCCGCGGCAGCGGGCAAGCGTGCCGCGAGCACCCATCGCCGCTGAAGCGGCACCCCCATGGGATCGGCCATGAATGACCTGCACGCAGCGGCCCGCCGCTGCCTCGACACCGCCGATCCGCTCGAGAAGGTGAGGCTTAGCTTCGAAACGTGGGCTGCGCTCAAGGCCGGAAGCGTCTCACCGGATACGTCCTCACCGCCGCCCCAGCCGATCGGCCTGCCCGGGCGCCCGGAGCGGCCGCGGCTCGTACCGGCGCGCGAACTCGCGCAGCGCGGACTCGGTACGGAAGCGGGCCGCGCCGCGCTGGTGCATGCCATCGCGCACATCGAGTTCAACGCCATCGACCTTGCCTGGGACGCGGTCTACCGCTTCCGCGGCAAACCGGATGCGTACTATCGCGACTGGGCTTCCTGCGCCAACGACGAAGCGCGTCACTTCACCATGCTGTCCGCCCGCCTTGCCGAACTCGGCCACGCTTACGGCGACTTCGACGCGCACAACGGCCTGTGGGAAATGGCGGAGAAGACCGCGCACAGCGACACCGCGCGCATGGCCCTCGTGCCGCGCGTGCTGGAAGCGCGCGGCCTGGACGTCACCCCCGGCATGATGGAGCGCCTGCGTCGCCAGGGCGACGAGCGCACGGTGGCGATCCTCGAAGTCATCCTGCGCGAAGAGGTCGCGCACGTCGCGGCGGGGACCCGCTGGTTCCACTGGTGCTGCGCACGCGACGGCATCGACCCCGAAGCGACCTTCGCCCGGCTGCTCGCCGATTACATGAACAACTCGCTGCGCGGGCCGTTCAACCTGGAGGCCCGGCGCGCGGCTGGTTTCTCGGAGTCCGAACTGACCTGGCTGACCACCCTGTAGGAGCCGCTATAGCGGCGAGGAAACCTTGCGACTCAACGGCAAGATTGCCCTCGCCGCCATGGCGGCTCCTACAGGGTCAAGCCGCGCAGGTCGACGCGATCGCCATCGATCGCCAGCACCGACCCGTGGTCGTACCAGTCGCCCAGCACGATGCGTTGTGCGGGTGCGCCGTCGAGCGTGAAGTCGTGGATCGCCGGACGATGCGTATGCCCGTGCAGCAGCCGGTACACGCCGGCCGTGCGCATGGCCCCTTCGACTGCTTCCTGGTTCACGTCCATGATCGTTTCGTCGATGCGTCCCGTGCGCGACTTGCTGTCGCTACGGGCCTTCGCGGCGAACGAGCGGCGGGCCTCGAGCGGCATGGACAGGATCTGCGCCTTCCATGCCTCGGTGCGCACCTGGGCGCGCACCGCCTGGTATTCCACGTCGTCGGTGCAGAGCACGTCGCCGTGCATCAGCAGGGTGGGCACGCCTTCGATGGTGTGCACGGTGCCGTCGTCGAGCAGGATCATGCCGGCACGCTCGGCGAACGCCGGTCCGAGCAGGAAGTCGCGGTTGCCGACCATGAAATAGACCGGCACGCCCGCGTCGTGCAGGCCGCGCGTCGCGGCGGCGATGCGCCCGGGCAGCTCGGCGTCGTCGTCGTCGCCGATCCAGGCTTCCACGAGGTCGCCGAGGATGTAGAAAGACGTCGCCGAACGGGCTTCCTCCGATGCGAGAAAGCGTTCGAAGAGAGCGGTGATGTCCGGCCGTGCGTCGTCCAGGTGCAGGTCGGCGATGAGCAGCGTGCTCATGCGGACTTCGACGGCACGGCCGCTTTCTTTTCGCCCTTTTTCGGCGCCGGGGTCTTCGCGGGCGCGGCGGCGGTGGAAGCGGGCGCGGGCGCGGCCTTCTCTTCGCCGACCACGTTGGCCGATTCGATGATCACGAGCGGATTGGGCACGTCGCCTACGAACGGGCCCTGCGCACGGGTGGGCAGCGCGGCGATCTTGTCGATCGTTTCCATGCCGGACACGACCTTGCCGAACACCGCGAAGCCCCAGGTGAGGCTGCTCTGGTTGCCGACGTAGTCGAGGCGCCGGTTGTCGACGAGGTTCACGAAGAACTGCGAGGTGCCCGAGTTCGGGTCCGTGCCGCGCGCCACGGCGACCGTGCCGCGCAGGTTGGACAGGCCGTTGTCGGCTTCGCTGGGGACGGCGGCGCGGGTACGCCGTTGGGTGAGGTCGCGGCTGTAGAGGCCGCCCTGCACCATGTAGCCGTTCACCACGCGATGGAACACCGTGCCGTCGTAGAAGCCGTCGCGCACGTACTGGAGGAAGTTGGCGACGCTCTTCGGCGCCTTCTCCGGAAACAGCTCGAGGGTGAAGTCGCCCTGGCTCGTGTGCATGAGCACCCGCGGGTGCTCGACGGCGGCGGGAGGCTGAGGCTGGGTCGCAGGCTTGGCCGCCTGTGCGAGGGTGGCGACAGGCAGGGCGAGGAGGGCGCTGGCGACGAAGGCTCTGAGCATGGATGACTGGTCTTGACGGTGGAACATTCCCGGCATGATACGCCCGTTTGCCGGGCGGTTCCCGCTCATTCGGTGACGATCTCGAGTTCCAGGCCCAGTTCCGCCAGCGGCTCGCGCTCCTGTTCCAGGTCCGCCTCGGTCAACGGGTGCTGGTCGAGCCAGTCGGCGGGTAGCGAGAGGCGCAGGCGCTGGCGCGTGGCCACGACGCGGATGCGCGGCAGGGCTTCGGCGCGACGCGCGCGACGGAAGAGCACACCCAGCCGCAGGATCGCGGTGATATGGCGGGCAAGGACGCGGTAACGCACGGGCAGCGCCGAGATCGCGGATTTCTCCGGTTTGCGGCGATGCGACTCGACGATGGCCGCGAGCAGCTGCTGCTCCTGCCGCGAGAAACCGGCCAGGTCGGCGTTGCGCAGGATGTAGGCGCCATGGCGGTGATGCTGGCTGTGCGCGATGGCGAGGCCCAGCTCGTGCACGCGGGCGGCCCAGGAAAGCCATTCGCGCGCGTCGTCGTCGAGCTTCCATACCTTCGCGAGCTGGTCGAAGATGGCAAGGGCGGTGGTCTCCACCCTGCGCGCCTGCGCGCGGTCCACGCCATACCGGGTGGCAAGGGAATCGATGCTGGCCATGCGCGGGTCGGTGCCGGCGGAGCGTCCGATCAGGTCCCAGAGCACGCCTTCGCGCATGGAGCTCTCCGACACGCGCAGGCGTTCGATGCCCAGGGCCTCGAACGCGGCCTCGAAGATGGCCACGCCGCCGGCGAAGACGCCCGCGCGATCGTCGGCAAGACCCGGCAGCTTCAGCACGTCCGACGAACCCTGCTCGATCAGCGCCTCGCGCACCGCCACCAGCGATTCCGGCGTGATGCCGTCGTCGGAGAGCTTCATCGCCCGAACCACCGCGCCGATCGCCTTAGCGGTGCCGGAGGACCCGTAGGCATCGGCCCAGCCGGCCTCGCGGTAATCCTCGGAAAACTGCTGGAGCAGCACGCCGATTTCGCGCCGCGCACGCAACCAGCGCTTGCGCGTGATCTTGCCGCCGGGAAAGAAGCGCAGGGTGCTGGCGATGCAGCCGACCTGCACACTCTCGGTGAGGATGGGCGACGTGCCGCGACCGACGATGAACTCCGTGCTGCCGCCGCCGATGTCGATCACCAGGCGATGGTCGCGCGACGCGGGCAGGTCGTGCGCCGCGCCGAGGAAGATGAGGCGGCCTTCCTCGCGGCCGGACACGATTTCCACCGGATGCCCCAGGGCGGCCTCGGCCGCCGAGAGGAAGGCATGCGGCGAGGCCAGCCGGCGCACGGTGTTGGTGGCCACGGCGCGCACGTGCAGCGCGGGAATGCCGGCGATGCGCTGGCCGAAGCGCGCGAGGCTGGCGAGCGCGGCGGCGCGGTGCCCGGCATCCAGCGTGCCGTCGGGCCGCAGGCCTACCGCCATGCGCACCGTGTCGCGCAGGCGGTCGATGACGCGGGGCTCGCCGTGTTCGTAGCGTGCCACCACCATGTGGAAGCTGTTGGACCCGAGGTCGACGGCGGCGAGCAACTCGCCTTCGTTGATCTGCGATTTACCTGTGGGTGCCATCTGATAATTCTGTCATGGCCGGGCAAGAGAGTGTAGGAGCCGCTATAGCGGCGAGGGGGAACTGCCTCAACGCTTACTCGCTTCGTGGGCTTCTCGCCGCTATGGCGGCTCCCACGGCAGGGCGGGGCTTCGGCAACGCAGAGAGAACGAACAACACGATGCACAGGAATCCGAAGACCCAGTAATCCGTGGGCGCCGGTCCCCACCAGTGCCGGTGCCAGGGCACGTCCGCCGGGTCGAACCGGGCCAGTCCGAAGGCTGGATTCAGCACGAACCACAGGCCGTCCTCCGCCACCCAGAACAGCATCACGCAGGCGATGGCCCGTACCTGGGCACGCCAGCTCCAGAAGCCGCGAAACACCATCGGGAAGTGGAAGAACAGGGCGATGAAGGGAAAGACCCATGCGTGGTAGCCGGTCATCGGCCGTCCACCCCAGAGCAGGTCCAGCAGCCAGTGGTTCTCGATACGCCAGGTGGGCAGGCTCGTGGCCCAGCCGTGCGGGCCCTCGATCTCGATTTCCACATGGGCGAAGCAGAAGGCGAGGAGCAGCGTGAAAAGGGCGGTCGAGACGACGGCGGCGATGCGGCGACGCGGGGAATGGCTCATGCACCGTCCAACTGGTCGAGCACCGTGGCCACGACTTCGCGTGCCGCGTGCGGACGCCCGATCGCACGCGCGTTCGCGGCCATGGCGGCGAGACGCGCGGGTTGCGCCTGGATCTGGCCGATACGCCAGGCGAGCGACACGGCGTCGATCGCCTTCCATGCCGCGCCGTGTTCCAGCAGGTAGTCGGCGTTGCGTTCTTCCTGGCCCGGAATGGGCGCGTTGACGATCATGGGCAGGCCCATCGCCAGGCATTCGGAGGTGGTGAGGCCGCCGGGCTTCGTGATGGCCAGGTCGCAGCAGGCCATCAGGCGGTCGACGTGCTGGGTGTATCCCTGCGGGAAGAGCCTGCCGGGGTAGCGCGACGACGCGAGGGCGCGCAGCCTTTCGAGTGCCGCGGCGTTGCGGCCGGCAAGGACCACGAGCTGGAAGCCCTCGGCCGCCGAGAGCAGGGCTTCGGCAAGCTCGGCCAGTCCGCCGACCCCGGCGCCGCCGCCCATGACGAGGTAGACCGGCTTCTCCGGGTCGAAACCGAATTCGGCCGAGAGCTCGCGCCGGTCGTGCGGTCCGGCGAACGCGGGCATCACCGGGATGCCGGTGGCGTGCACGCGCTCGGCGGGCAGGCCCACGGCGCGCATGCGTTGCGCGATCTCCGGGCTGGCGGCGAGGTAGCCGGTCATTTCCGGAATGATCCACATGCGATGCAGGTCGAAGTCGGTGACCTGCAACCACACCGGCACGTCGATCCGTCCCTTGCGGATCTGCCGTGCGAGCATCTCGGCGGGAAGGAAATGCGTGCAGACGATCGCGTCCGGCGCGAACTGCGCGATGGCGGCGCGCAGCCGCCGCGTGTTGAGGCGCTCGACGGTCCGCCGCATGCGCTGGGTGAGCGCTTCGGGACGGGCGTCGTCGGTGATGCGGTAAAGCATGCCCCACAGCTGCGGATGCCGCGTGATGAGGCGCAGGTAGAAATCGGCGTAGATGCGCCGGAAGCTCGATGGCACATAGTCCATCACGTCCAGGTGGCGGGCCTCCACCTCGCGTCCGTCCTCCGCCAGCGTGGCAACCGCCGCTTCGAGCGCCTGCGCCGCGCGGACATGGCCCGCGCCGGCGGACACGGACAGGAGGAGGATGCGCCGCTTCACCCGCTGTAAGCCGCGAGGAGGGCTTGCTGCGCCGCGTGCGGCGCCTCGCCCCTGGCCGGGTGGCTGCGCGTGTAGCGGCCGTCGCTGCCGAGGATCCACGCCTGCGTGTTGTCGCGCAGGTAGTTGTCGAGCGTCTCGTCGTACACGCGGCGGGCGAGTTCCGGCTGGAGGATCGGCACGCCCACTTCGATGCGGCGCATGAGGTTTCGCTCCATCCAGTCCGCGCTGGCGCAGTACAGTTCGGGCGCGCCGTCGTTGCCGAACCAGTAGACGCGGCTGTGCTCGAGGAAGCGCCCCACGATGGAGCGGACGCGGATGTTGTCGGACACGCCCGGAATGCCCGGGCGCAGCGTGCACGCGCCGCGGATGATGAGGTCGATCTGCACGCCCGCCATGGAGGCGCGGTAGAGCGCTTCGACGACGTGCGCCTCGTTCAGTGCGTTGAGCTTGGCGACGATGCGGCCGGGCCGCCCGTGGCGTGCGTGCTCCGTCTCGCGCTCGATCTTGGCCATCACGCTGGTGTAGAGCGTGAACGGCGAATGCAGCAGGCGTTTCAGCTGGATCATCGGGCCGAGGCCCGAAAGCTGCTGGAACACCTTGTGGATGTCCTCGCCGATCTCCGGATCGGCCGTCATGAGGCCGATGTCGGTGTAGCCGCGGCTGTTGCCCTGGTGGTAGTTGCCGGTGGACAGGTGCACGTAGCGGCGCAGGCCGCCGCCTTCGCGGCGCACGATCAGCAGCATCTTCGCGTGGGTCTTGTAGCCCACCACGCCGTAGACGACCTGCACGCCGGCTTCCTGCAGCCGGTTCGCGAGCCCGATGTTGGCCTCCTCGTCGAAACGCGCGCGCAGCTCGATCACGACGGTGACGTCCTTGCCGTTGCGCGCGGCCTCCACCAGGAGGTCGACCAGCGGCGAATCCTTGCCGGCGCGGTACAGCGTCTGCTTGATGGCGAGAACGCCCGGATCGTCCACGGCGCGGCGCAGCAGTTCCACCACCGAGGCGAAGGATTCGTAGGGGTGGTGCAGCAGCACGTCGCGGGCGCCGAGGACGTCGAACTCGTTCACGCCCTTGTCGAAGGCGGGCGAGAGGCGCGGGGTGAAACGCGGGAACTTCAGTTCGGGGCGGTCCACCTGGTCGTAGATCATGCCGGCGCGGATGATGTTCACCGGGCCGTCGCAGCGATAGACGTCCGTTTCCTCCAGGTCGAAATTCGCGATCAGCATCTCGGTGATCGCGCGCGGACAGTCGGCGCCGACCTCGAGGCGGACGGGGCGCGCGTAGCCGCGACCGGCGAGTTCCTCGCTCAGCGCACGGGCGAGGTTCTCCACCTCGGCCTCCTCGACCACCAGCTCGCTGTTGCGCGTGACGCGGAACTGGTAGGCGGCGCAGACCTGGAAGCCGGGGAAGATCTCGTCGGCGAACGCCTGCAGCACTTCGGCGAGGAAGACGAAATCGCCGTCGCCGCCGGAGACCTCGGCGGGGAGGTGGATGATCCTCGGCAGGGAGCGCGGTGCCCGCACCAGCGCCATGTGACCCTCGCGCCCGAACGCGTCGCGGCCCTTGAGCACCACGGCGAGATTGAGCGTCTTGTTGAGGATGCGCGGGAACGGATGCGCGGGATCGAGGCCGAGCGGGGAAAGCACCGGCATGATCTCGTTCTGGAAATAGCCCTGCAGCCAGCGGCGTTGCTTGTCGCTCCAGCCGTCGCGGGTGAGGAAGCGGATGCCCTCGGCATCGAGCGCCGGCAGCAGTTCCTCCCGCCAGGTGTCGAAGATCTCGGCCACCAGCTCCAGCGCGCGCTCGCGGATGCGCGCGAGGATCTCGCTGGACGAGAGGCCGTCGGCACCCGGTACGGCGGCGCCGAGGGCGTGCTTGTGCTTGAGCACGGCCACGCGCACCTCGAAGTATTCGTCGAGGTTGTTGTTCACGATGGTGAGGTAGCGCAGGCGCTCCAGCACGGGCACGTCGGGATCGCGCGCCTGGGCCAGGACACGGAAGTTGAATTCCAGTGCCGCCAGTTCGCGATTGATGTACAGCTCGGGGTTGGCGAGATCCACGGTCTTGCTCATGCGTTCCAATGTTCCACTCACGACGTCCGATGGTGGCTCATCGGCGATCATGCCGGAAAGCGGCGACGCAGCAAGCCATCCTGGCCATCAGGGGTGCAGTCCGGCGGCTTCCTGGACCCGCGCTCCGTCGATCAGGCGCTCGCTGCCGAACACGCAGGCGAAGGTCGAGCCCTTGCCAGGCTCGCTTTCGATCGCCAGGCGGGCCTGGTGCAGGTTCAGCACGTGCTTCACGATGGACAGGCCGAGGCCCGTGCCGCCCGAGTCGCGCGAGCGGCTGGACGATACGCGGTAGAAGCGTTCGGTGAGGCGGGCGATGTGCGCGGCGGGAATGCCGAAGCCGGAATCCTGTACCGAGAAGCGCGCGCCGCCTTCGAATTCGGCCCAGCGGATGGCGATGCGACCCCCGGTGGGCGTATAGCGCACGGCGTTGCTGACGAGGTTGGAGAACGCGCTGTGCAGGTCCTTCGGCGAGCCGAGCAGGTCGTACGGGGTGGCGACATCGAGCGATATCGTGTGCCGCCCCTGGCTGAGCGCTTCGGCCTCCTTGCGCAGGCTGGCGAGCAGGGGAGACATCTGCACGTGCTCCTCGGCCACGTGGTCCTGCGTTTCCAGGCGGGACAGGGTCAGCAGGTCTTCCACGATCTGGCCCATGCGCTTGGACTGCGCGCGCATCTCGTCGAGCACCGGCGCCAGTTCGGGCACGTCTTCCGGGTCGAGCAGCTCGAGATAGCCGTGGATCACCGTGAGCGGCGTACGCAGCTCGTGCGAGACGTTCGCCACGAAGTCGCGGCGGATCTGTTCCAGGCGGGTGAGGTGGCTGGTGTCGCGCGCCAGGAGCAGGCGCTGCCGGCTGCCGAAGGGCAACAGCGTGGCGGTGACGTGGCGGTTGGGATGGCCGGGGGCGGTGACGTCGTTGAGCGGTTCGCGTCCGCCGTCGGCGAGCCATTCGGCAAGTTCCGAATTGCGTAGCAGCTCCGCGATGGAACGGCCGCGGTCGCGCGGACGCTTGAGGCCGAGCAGGTCTTCCGCCGCGTGGTTGAACCAGCGCACGTGCAGGCCGTGGTCGAGCAGGACCACGGCGTCCGGCAGGGTTCCGGCCGCGCTGCGCAGGTCGCGCAGGCGTGAGGCGATACGGCGGGTGCGAGTCATCAGACGGTCATGCTCAGGGTGGGACGTGGCGGGCGATTGCAACATTGGCCGCGTCTTATGACGGAACAAAGACAGCAGCACGACGGTTTCCGCTACGGCGACCGCGGCGATGACAGGAAGGGTCGCACCTACCAGCAAACCGACGCCGGCGGCCGCCAGCAGCGCCACGGCGCATGCGGCGGGAAGTCGCCAGGTGGTGACGAAGCGATCGGACATGCGTTGGGCCGATGACGGTCTGGTGGCACCCACCATAGCGCGCCTGGACCCGGAAAACCTAGGTATTGGAGGAGAACCGGTAACCTGCGCCGCGGACGGTCTGGACCATGTCGTCCAGCTTCCACGGCTCCAGCGTCTTGCGCAGGCGGCGGATGTGCACGTCGACCGTGCGTTCCTCCACATACACGCTGCCGCCCCATACGTGGTCGAGCAGCTGCGCGCGCGAGTACACGCGCTCCGGGTGGGTCATGAAGAAGAAGAGCAGGCGGTATTCGGTCGGCCCGATGGGCACGGCGTCCTCGCCGGCGAACACACGGTGCGCTGGCCCGTCGATGCGCAGGCCACCGAGTTCCACCACGCCCGACCCGTCGTCGCCCTGGCTGCGGCGCAGCACCGCCTTGATCCGGGCGATCAGTTCGCGGGTGGAGAAGGGCTTGATGACGTAGTCGTCGACGCCGGCTTCCAGGCCGTTCACGCGATCCATTTCCTCGCCGCGGGCGGTGAGCATGATGATCGGGATCTCCCGCGAGAGTTCCTCGCGGCGCAGGCGCCGGGCCAGCTCCAGGCCACTGGTGCCCGGGAGCATCCAGTCCAGCAGGATCAGGTCGGGAACCCGTTCCGAGATGGCCATCTGGGCGGCGCGGGCGTCCGCGGCGTGCGCCGCATCCATGCCCGCCTTGCGAAGCGCGAAGGCGACCATGTCGCGAATCGAAGCTTCGTCTTCCACGATAAGGATGCGCTTATGCACGCTGTGACCGCTCGTTGGCTATGACGGTCATATTGCAGCCATGCAGTGTTACACGGCAATGACAATCGTCACATTAGGCCTTTTCGGCAAACCGGCGCCCGCCGTTCACTGGCTCCGGCCGTCCGGGTTGTCGTCGGTGGCGACGCGCTTCTTGCGCAGTTCGAGGAGGAGCGGGGTCAGGTCGCCGATACGGGCCTGGATGCGCGAGCGCTGGTAGTAGTCGAGGTCGTCCCGCTTCAGCAGCCGGCGCAGCTGTTCCATGGCGTCGAAGGGGCGGCCGGACAGGTAGGCGCTGTCGGCATAGGCCTCGGCGGCGCGCACGCTGTCTCCCGCGCGTTCGCTGGCCCGGGCAAAAGTGCGAAAGATCTCAGGATCGTCGCTGTCGTCGAGCATCGGCCGCAGCATGGCCGCCGCCGCGCGGGCGTCGTCGGCCCGACCGCTGTTGGCGAGAGCCTTGGCGTAGCCCAGGACCACGGCCCGGTTGCGGGGGGAATTGTCGTGCAGGGCCTTGTAGATCGCCATGGCGTCGCCGTGCCTGCCCGCCGCCTGGTATGCGTCCGCCATGGCGAGCCGGATCACCACATTGCCCGGCTGACTCGACAGGAGCGGCTGGAGCTGGTCCACGGCCGCCGCGCCCTGCTCGCTCCGCAACAACGCCAGGGCGTACCCGTAGCGGTTGGCCGCGGTATCGAAATCCTTCCGCTTCAGGTTGCTGGCGTAGTAACCGGAGAGCTTCCGGGCGTCGCCCGACAGGACGCGCACGCGCTCGCGCATCAGCGCATACGTGTCGCCGACGCTGTCCTTGGGGGGCTTGGCGGCGGTGCCGACCAGGGTGGTCGGGTCCTTCACGTACAGCACCGGGGCGGTGCTCTTCTCCCAGGTGGTCTTGTCGAGGGTGGGCAGGCGCGGCCGGTTCGCCTGGCGCTCCTCGAGCACACGGGCGCGCGCCTTCGCGTCGCTGATGCGGGCGAGGGTCACCGGATGGGTCTGCAGCAGCGCGGGGAGGGCTTCCTCGCCCTGACCGACGCGCAGGGTGTCCTGCATGCGGCCGAAGAAGCCGGCCATGGCATTCGGGTCGAAACCGGCATTGGCGAGGGTCTGGATGCCGACCCGGTCGGCCTCGATCTCGTCCTTGCGGGTGAAGTTGATCTGCCGTTGGAGAAGCAGGCCCTGGCCGCCCATGAGCACGGCGGGAGCGGCGTCGCCCGCGCCGCCGCCCGCGCCGGCGGCGATGGCGCCCAGCAGCACGAGGGCCATCAGCGGAGCGTTCTTCTTCGAGTCCTCGAAGGCCCGGTACAGGTGGTTCTGCGTGATATGGCCGATTTCGTGCGCGATGACGCCGGCCAGCTCGCTCTCGCTGCTGGTGATGTCGATCAGGCCGGCGTTCACGCCGATGTAGCCGCCCGGCGCGGCGAAGGCGTTGATCTGGTCGTCGCGCACGATGAAGAAGGAGAAGTGGTCCTTCGGACGGTCGCTGGCCGCCACCAGGCGGTAGCCCAGGTCGTTGATGTACTGGTCGAGCAGCGCGTCGTCCACCGTCATGTCCAGCGCGTGCATCTGGCGCAGCATCATCGCGCCGTACTGGTCGGCCTCGCGCGGACTGATGAGGGCGTTGGCGGAGCTGCCCAGGTCGGGGAGGCGGACGGCGTCCTGGGCGCCCGCGACCAGGGTCGCGAGGGTGGCGGTGGCGATGAGGGCGAGGCGGGGAAAGGACGGGCGCATAGGTCGAACGACGATACCATCACCAAACGAAGAGTCGCCTTCCACGGACGGGGCGCTTGGATGGCTTTGACAGTAAGGTGGGCCGCGGGTTCGTTTCGTCTTGTAAAATCCGTCCCGGGCCACCATTTCGCGCCTATTCCCGCCGAGAAATCGTTCCATGTCCACCCCCGAGATCACCATCTATTCGACCGCCGTCTGCCCGTACTGCGTGGCGGCGAAAAACCTGCTCAAGGCCAAGGGCCTGTCCTGGAACGAGGTGCGGATCGACGCCGATCCCGCCCAGCGCGAGGCGATGCTCGAGAAGAGCGGCGGCCGTCGCACGGTGCCGCAGATCTTCATCAACGGCACCCATGTGGGCGGTTTCGACGACCTCGCCGCGGCCGACCGCAGCGGCCGCCTGGCGGAGATCCTCGGGGCGGCGCACTGATGGCCGGCGATCGCGTGGAAGAGTTCACCGCGTTCCGCAAACGGATGAACGAACGGATCCTGGCCGAGGACAACCAGGTGGTGCGCCGCTTCTTCGCCCTCGACACGCAGACGTACCGCGAGGGTGCGCTGGACGTGAAGACCAAGGAGATGCTCGGCCTGGTCGCCTCGATGGTGCTGCGCTGCGACGACTGCATCAGCTACCACGTGGCCCAGTGCAAGGAAGCGGGCGTGAACCGCGACGAGTTTTTCGAGGTCTTCAGCGTCGGCCTCGTGGTGGGCGGGTCCATCGTGATCCCGCACCTGCGCCGCGCCGTCGATTTCCTCGATTCCCTCGAAGGCGAGGCGACGGGCGAAGCGGCCGCCTGCGCGGACCACACGACCGCCTGACCCGCGCGCGATCCTTGAGGAAACGGGGTAGATCGCCGATAATTGGACGATTTTCTCCCCATTGCGCCACCCCCTCAGGAGTATCCCCATGAGCAAAACCATTGCCGTGATCCCCGGCGACGGTATCGGCCCCGAGATCATGGACGCGACGATCCGCGTCCTCGACGCGCTCGACTGCGGCCTCACCTACGACTACGTGGACGCCGGCATGGTGGCGCTCGAGAAGCATGGCGATCTCCTGCCGCAGGCCACGCTCGATGCGATCGAGAAGCACAAGGTGGCCCTCAAGGGTCCGCTGACCACCCCGATCGGTGGCGGTTTCACCTCGATCAACGTCACCCTCCGCCGCAAGTTCGACCTCTACGCTAACGTGCGTCCGGCGATCAGCTTCCCGGGCACGAAGGCGCGCTACGAGAACATCGACATCATCACGGTGCGCGAGAACACCATGGGCGCGTACATGGCCGAAGGCCAGACGCGCGAGGGCGAGGGCGAGAACGAGGTGGCCGTGTCGGTCATCCGCAACACCCGCCCGGGCATGGAGCGCATCTGCCGCTACGGTTTCGAGATGGCGCGCAGGAAGGGGCGCAAGAAGGTCACGGCCGTGCACAAGGCCAACATCATGAAGACCTCGTCGGGCCTGTTCCTCGACGTGGCGCGCGAAGTGGCGAAGGATTACCCCGATCTCGAATTCAGCGAGATGATCGTCGACAACGCGTGCATGCAGCTGGTGATGAATCCGTACCAGTTCGACGTGATCGTCACCACCAACCTGTTCGGCGACATCCTCTCCGACCTCTGCGCCGGTCTGGTCGGTGGCCTCGGCCTCGCGCCGGGCGCGAACATCGGCAAGGACGCGGCCATCTTCGAGGCCGTGCACGGTTCGGCGCCGGACATCGCGGGCCAGAAGAAGGCCAACCCCTGCGCGCTGCTGCTCGCCGCGGCCGACATGCTCGACCACCTCGACATGGTCGCCAAGGCCACTCGCCTGCGCAGCGCCATCCGCGACACGATGGACGCCCGCGACCGCACCACGCCGGACGTCGGCGGCACCGGCACGACCGATACCTTCGGCGACGCGATCGTCGAGCGGATCCGCGCCACGGCGTAAGCCGGCGGTTCCGTTGTACACCGAAAGCCCCGCCCATCGCGCGGGGCTTTTGTTTGGGCGGGTTTGTGCGGGAGCCGCTTCAGCGGCGATGGGTGCTCGCGACAAGCGTGCCCGCTGCCGCGGGATCGCCGGCGTAGCCGGCTCCCAGAGGTTTCACGCTTATCAGCGGACGAATGGATACGGCGCCAGGAAGATGAGCCAGATCAGCAGCAGGATGCCGATGTACTTCAGCACGCGGAAGAGTTTCGGGTTCGACTTCTTGAACCGTCGCGAGCGCTCGCGGCTACGCTGGTTGAGCGCGAACATGCGGTTCACGAAGCCGACCTGCTCCTTGCCGTCGTCGCTGTTGGGCGAGGCGGTGATCGACCCCATGAAGGCACCCACGCGCTTGTTGATCGCGGTCATCAGGCCGCTCTTCAGCGGACGTTCCACATCGGCGAACAGGATCACGCGGGTCTGGTCCGTGCGGTTCTCGGCCCAGTGCACATAGGTTTCGTCGAAGACCACGTCCTTGCCGTCGCGCCACGCATGCATTTCGCCGTCGACGAAGATGCGGCAGTCGTCGGAGTTCGGCGTGATGAGGCCGAGGTGGTAACGCAGCGACCCGGCGAACGGGTCGCGGTGCGGATTCAGCTTGCTGCCCGGCGGCAGCAGGGCGAACATCGCGGCCTTCACGCTCGGGATGGCGTTGAGCAGCTTCACCGTTTCCGGGCACAGCGCTTCGGCGGAGGCGAGCGGTTCGCCGTACCACTTCAGGTAGAAGCGCTTCCAGCCCTGCTTGAAGAAGGAATTGAACGAGGCGTCGTTGTGCTTCTCGGCGGAGCGGATGAAGCCCTCGTCGAACAGGTGCAGCGCTTCCTCGCGAATGGCCTGCCAGTTGGCCTGGAGCAGGTCCAACTGGGGGAAGCCGCTGCGGTCGAGGATCGGCCGGGCGGGCACGGCGGAGAAGGCGTACATCAGCAGGTTGTACGGCGCGAAGATGGCCGAATGGTCGACCAGCTGGCGGTCGAAGCGCAGGCGCGAGCGGCCGCGCAGGTGCACCAGCAGCACGCAGAGCGTGAACAGGATCAGCACGTACAGGACGATGAAGCGTGGCCCGAGGAAATTCATGCGTTGGACTCGAGGGGAGCGGGCGATACATACGGCCGCGGGCGGCCCGTATCAACGCGCATAGGATACTCCGGGCTCAGTGTCCGAGCACGTGGGCGGCACCGCCGCCGGGCCGCCAGGCGCGCTGGAAGGCCTTGTTCACCCAGGCGAGCGCCTCGCGGACGGCCTGGCGGGGCGACCGCCCCCGCGCCAGCCCGGCGGCCACCGCCGAAGCCAGGGTGCAGCCGCTGCCGTGGCCTTCGAAAGGGAGGCGGGGATGGCGGACTTCCACGACGCCGGTGGCGTCGTAATAGCGGTCGACGACGTCGCGGCCTTTCGCGTGGCCGCCTTTGAGCAGGACACCTCCGGCACCGAGGGCGAGCAGGTCGGCGCCGACGGCATCGATGTCGCGGCCCAGCGGCCGGCCGAGCAGGGCCTGGGCCTCCGGCAGGTTGGGCGTGATCACGTCGGCCAGGGGAATGAGGCGATCCACCAGCGCCGCGATGGCGTCCTCGTCGAGCAGCCGCGCGCCGCTGGTGGCGATCATGACCGGATCGACGACGAGCCACGCCGGCTGTCGCTTGCGCATCTCCCTCGCGACGAGTCGGGTGACGGCGGCGCTGCCGAGCATGCCAGTCTTCACCGCGGCGATGGGGAAGTCGTCGAAGACAGCGTCGATCTGGCTGCGGATATGGGCCAGGGGCAGGGTGTGTACCGCCGTGACGCCCCGCGTGTTCTGCGAGGTGACCGCGGTGATGGCGGTGAGGCCGTGCGTGCCGCGCGCGTGGAAGGTCTTCAGATCGGCCTGGATGCCTGCGCCGCCACCGGAGTCGGAGCCGGCGACGGTGAGGGTGTTGGGTCTGGTCATGCGTGGAGGATAGTCGGTCCTCATGCGCAAGGCGCTGGGTTCCATGAAAAGAGCGCGAGCCTCATGCCCGCGCCCGTGTTTTCCGCTACAACGCTTCCGACGCGAAATCCGCCAGTCTCGACCGTTCGCCGCGCTTCAGCGTGATGTGGCCCGAATGACCCCACATCTTGAAGCGGTCCACCGCATACGTGAGGCCCGACGTGGTTTCCGTGAGATACGGCGTGTCGATCTGTTCCACGTTGCCCAGGCAGACGATCTTCGTGCCGGGACCGGCGCGGGTGATCAGGGTCTTCATCTGCTTTGGCGTGAGGTTCTGTGCCTCGTCGATGATGAGGTAGCGGCTGAGGAAGGTGCGGCCTCGCATGAAGTTGAGCGAGCGGATCTTCACGCGCGAGGCCAGCAGGTCGTTCGTCGCCTGCCTGCCCCAGGAGCCGCCTTCCTCCGGATTGGCGAGCACTTCGAGGTTGTCCGTCAGCGCGCCCATCCACGGCGTCATCTTTTCTTCCTCCGTGCCGGGCAGGAAGCCGATGTCCTCGCCCACCGAGACGGTGGCGCGGGTCATGATGATCTCGCGGTAACGCTGCTGGTCCATCACCTGGGCGAGGCCGGCGGCGAGGGCCAGCAGGGTCTTGCCGGTGCCGGCGGTGCCCAGCAGGGTGACGAAATCGACTTCCGGGTCCATCAGGAGGTTGAGTGCGAAGTTCTGTTCGCGGTTGCGCGCGGCGATGCCCCATACGCCATGCGCGGCGTGGCTGTGGTCGTCGAGCAGCACGAGCTTCGCCTTGCGCGTGTCCTCGTCGCCGGTGAGTTCGAGCACGCGCAGTTCCACGTCGTTCTCGCCGGGCATGTAGAGGCACTGGTTGGGGTACCACAGCTCGTCGTCGCGTACGTCCACCTCGTAGAAGGTGCGGCCGCGCTCGTTCCACGAGCGCAGTTCCGGATGCCGGCTCCAGAAATCCTCCGGCAGCTCGTCGGAACCCGTGAAGAGCAGCGCGAAATCGTCCAGCGCGCGGTCGTTCTCGTAGTCCTCCGCGGTGATGCCGTAGATCGACGCCTTGATGCGGAGGTTGATGTCCTTGGTGACGAGGATGACCGGGCGGTCGGGGAACTGGTCGCGCAGATCGATGACGGAGGCGAGGATCTGGTTGTCGGCCTTGCCGTTGCCGTGCCCCGCGCGCTGCTGGAAGAACAGGTGGCCCACGGCGCCGCGCTTGAGGTTGATGCCTTGCGGGTTGGTGAGTTCCAGGCCGTCGCGGATGCCGTGGCCGTTGCCGCGCTCGATCAGTTCGTTGAGGAATCGGCTTACCTGGCGGCCGTTGCGCGAGACTTCCGAGCCGCCTTTCTTCTTCTCGTCAAGTTCCTCCAGCACCGTCATCGGTATGAAGACATCGTGTTCCTCGAAGCGGAACAGCGCGGTCGGGTCGTGCAGCAGCACGTTGGTGTCGAGGGCGTAGATGCGCTTGCTTCCGGTCATGCGGAAGTGACCTCATGCGGAGGTTGCGATTGCCGGCCGCACGGCGACGGCCGGAGGGGAAAGCCGCGTGTCGCGGTATCCGTCACGCGGGTGGAACGTTCTCTAAGACGGCCTGCGCATGGCCGGGGATCTTGATGCCGCGCCATTCCGCGGCCAGGCGGCCGTCGGGATCGATGAGGAAGGTGCTGCGGACCACGCCCATGTGGCGTTTTCCGTAAAGCACTTTCTCGTGGATGACGTCGAATGCCTTGCACCAGGTCTCGTCGGCGTCGGAAACGAGCGGGAAGGGGAGTTCGTGCTTCGCCGCGAAGTTCGCGTGCGAGCGCACCGAATCGCGGGAGACGCCGACGACCTCCGCGTTGCGGGCGCGGAACGTCGCGTAGAGATCGCGGAAGTCCCTCGCCTCGTTCGTACAGCCTGGCGTGTTGTCCTTGGGATAGAAGAACACGACGACCCACTGGCCCTTGAGCGAAGACAGGGACAGCGTGGAGCCGTCGCCGAGCGTGCCTTCGAGTTTCGGTAGCTTCTTGCCCTTGCCGGTCATGCGTACGTCCGCTGCTCCTCGTCGTTCAGAATTTCACCGGGTCCATGATGGCGTCGAGGTTGAGGCCATCGCAAAGTTCGAGGAAATCGTCGCGCAGGGCGGCGATGTGCGTCTCCGCGGGAATGCCGATCGTGATCTGCGCCTGGAACATCTCGGCGCCGGTCTGCATCGCCTGGTAACGCATGGAGGAAAGCTGCTCCACGCTGATGTCGCGACGGGAGAAGAACTCGATGATCTTCACCAGGATGCCGGGACGGTCGGCAGCGATCACTTCCACCAGGTAAGGCAGCAGGTGCGTCGTCGGCTCGCGCGGCGTGGTGCGGTAGTGGACGATCTGCAACTCCTCGTCGCGCCCGAGCTTGCCCAGCGAGGTTTCCAGCTTGGCCACGGCATCCCACGCGCCGGCGGCGAGGAGCATCACCGAGGTATCGTTGCCGATCGTCGAGACGCGGGCATCGGCGAGGTTGCAGCCGGAGTCGGCGATCCGCTTGGCCAGCGCCAGGATCGGCGCGCGGTGCGCCGGCGACAGCGTCGAGATGAGGAGCTGGTTATCGGTGGTGCCGTTGCGTGCTGCAGAACGATTCAAGGCGGGTTTACCCATGGCGCGTCCCGCGGGGCGCGGAACCAACGCTTTGGGGGCAGCTTACTTGCCCCCGTCGCACGCTAGCAAGAGTGCCCTTGCACGCCGAATGGACGTGCCGGAACGGCCCCGGTAACATGCGAAGGGCTGATGACACAACGGGTTTCACCTTGGATATCTCAGGAAGCATCACCGCGCTGGCGACGCCGTTCGCCGCCGACGGTTCCCTCGACCTCGAGGTCTTCGGGCGGCTGCTGGACCAGCAGCTGGCCGGCGGCACGCAGGCGGTCGTCGTGGCCGGCTCCACGGGTGAATCGCATTTCCTCGAGCACGACGAGTACGAGCGCCTGCTGGCGTTCGCCGTGCAGCGCGTGGCCGGGCGCATTCCGGTCATCGCCGGCACCGGCGAGGCGGGCACGGCGAAGACCGTCGCCACGACCCGCCGGGCGAAGGCCCTCGGCGCGGATGCCGCGCTGGTCGTCGCGCCGTTCTATGTCCGCCCCACGCAGGAAGGCCTCCGTCGTCATTTCCTCGCCGTGGCCGACCAGGGCGGCCTGCCCGTCATCCTCTACAACGTGCCGCCGCGCACCGGTTGCGACATCGCGCCGGAAACGGTGGCGGAACTGCGCGACCACCCCGCCATCGTCGGCATCAAGGAGGCCCGCGGCGACGCCGGGCGCATCCAGGCCATCGCGGAACTTATCCGTGCCGATTTCGTCTACCTGAGCGGCGACGACGGTTCGGCGCACCAGGCCATGCTGGCGGGCGCCGCGGGGACCATCTCCGTCGTGGCCAATCTCGTGCCCGAAGCCTTCCGTGCGCTCTGCGACGCCGCCCGTGCGGGCGATGCCGGGCGCACGGCGGAGGCGGCGGCGCGGTTGGCCCCTCTGGTCGAGGCCCTGAATTGCGCGCCGAACCCGATCCCGGTAAAGGCCGGCCTGGCCGCCCTGGGGCTTGGTTCGGCCGTCCCCCGGCCGCCGCTGGTGGAGCTCGGACCGGGTCCGGCGCTGGCGCGGCTACGCGAAACACTCGCGGCTCTGGCACCATTGGCGTCCGCCGCCTGAAGCAACCTTCCAACGGAACCCAAAGTTCATGAAGAAAACCTCGTACGCGCTGGTCGTCCCGGCACTGCTCCTCTCCGTCCTGGTCGTTTCCGGTTGCGGCGCGTTCCGCTCCAAGAAGGATTGGGAAAAGGCCCGGCAGGAAGCCCCCCTCGAGATTCCGCCCGGCCTCGACACGCCGTCGACCAGCGCCGCCCTGGTCATTCCCGACGTGGGCTCCGGTGCCGCCGGCGCCACCTCCAGCCAGGCCGCCGCGCCGGTGTCCGATGGCTTCATCCTCGCCGACGATGCCGACGCCGCCTACCGCCGCATCGGCGAGTTGCTCAGCGTGGGCGACCTGGGCAAGGTCACCTCGCACGACGACGCGACGCACACCTACCAGATCGCCGTGAATCGCGGTAAGCCGGAAGGTCGCCCGGGCTTCTTCCGCCGCATGTTCGGCGCCGGCAAGAACACCGACCAGAATGCCGGGGACGCCACGGCATCCGCGGCCGGTGGCGGGCACAACGTCGTGCTCGCCGTCACGTCCAGCGGCAGCGGCAGCGAAGTGCGCGCGCAGGGCGATGCCGATGGCGTGCGTCGCGTCATCGATGCACTGAAGTCGCGCATGGGCAGCAAGTAAGCCACACGGTTCGCCTCTTGGGAAACGCCGCCTCCGGGCGGCGTTTTTCTTTGCGCCATCGCCGGTTATCGCGGTCGTGGCCGAGGACCTGCCGCCGCCCCTACAACGAACGGTGGATGGATCGGTAAAGGGCGATTGCCGATACTTGCGGCGCACGCGGTAAGCGTTGCGCTGGCCGCGACCGGGAAAACCGACACAAGGAGGCGTCGGATGAATGCTGCATGCGCGCGCACGCGGTGTGCGTTCTGGCTGGGCGTCGCGGCGATCCTGCTTGCCGGTTGCGTGACGACGGTGCGGCCTCCCGGCGATGCGTCGTTCGATGACGATAGCGCCGCGCAGGCGAGGGTCGGAGCGCGGGCGGCGGATCCGGGCGCGATGCCTTACGAGATGCCGCCGCCCCGGCCTGGCATTCGGGGCGGGGTGGGCGAGGATATCGCCCGTCACCTCCAGGCACGCTACGACGATACGTCGCCCTACTGCACGAAGCCAAGCGATCCCAACCCGCAGCCGGCGGTGCTGTGCTCGGGCATTCTCCTGCGCGTATCCACGCGAGGGCCTGGATTCCATATCTGGAATCCGAATCCGGGTTCTCCTATCAAGAACGGCGTGCCGTTTTCCTGGTTGCGCAGGGATGCGGCATTCGCCACGCCTGTCTGGGGCAAGGGAAGTGGATACATCCTCATGCCCCGTTTCGCCACCGATGAGTCCGGCGGTTTCCGGCCACTGACCGTGCTGTGCGTCTTTCCTTTCGATGGCTGGACGTGGGAGCGGACGGGTGGAAACAACGACGGTTGCGACCAGTTCGGGAGCGATACCCATAGCCGGCCTTGCCAGGCGCAGAACATCACCACGAGCCATCAGTGGGTGACGAAATTCGGATGGGATCCGCCCAACGAGAGGCAGTGCGGGTTTGCCTTGGGGCCCGGTACGGCCAATGCCTATCTCGCTTTCCGGGCGCACATGGAGATCCGTCAGGGAGCGCCGAACGGGTTTACGAAGCACAACGAACTCATGGTGGGCACGTGGCCGCAGAACGATCCGGCCCTGCCCCTCGAAGCCTTCTTCTACGTCAACGGTTCGGGCGGACGCGGTGAAGCCATGCTCAACCAGGAAGATTTTTTCAGTGCGGTAGGGCGCTGGGTGCCGGTCATTCAAGTGACGATGCCCGTGGTCCCGAACGGCATGGCGGCGTTCCGTTACCTGAAGGAAGACCAGCCGATCCAGTAGCCCCGGTGCGATCCGCGCCCCGTTATCGATACAGGGAGGTTTCGACATGTACGCATGGATGACACATGGAATGCGCGCACTGGCCATGGGCTTCATGGTCGCCGTGGTGGCCGCTTGCGCGGGCCCCGGCCCCCGCTATGGCATGTCGGCGGGCACCGCGAGGCCGCCTGGACAACAGAGAGCGGCGATCGGCGTGGCCGCCGATACGGACGGACCGACGGTCGCCCGGCACCTGACGGAGCGCTACTGGGAAAACTTCGCTTCCTGCACCAAGTATGCCGGCGATCCCAATCCCCTTCCGGCGGTGCTGTGCTCCGGGATCCTCATGCGCGCGACCCGGCGCGGAGGCGGATATTACGTCTGGAATCCCAATCCATCCTCGCCCACGCCCTATGGGGTGTCGTTCTCCTGGTTGCGGGTAGATTCCGCGTACAACGGTCTGGTGTATGACCTGACCAACGGCTTCGTCATCCTGCCTCATTTCTACGCCGATGCCCCTTCGGACGGATACACGCAGTTGACGGCGCTGTGCGTCTATCCCTTCGATGGCGCGACCAATAACAGGACGGGCGACAGGCGGGACGGCTGCGGCGCGTATCCGGGTATCGCTGACTCCAGGCCATGCCAGGATATCGGTGTCCAGGACGAAACCGCCTGGCTGCAAAGGTTTGCCAACCGTGGCATGTACGGAAACCAGTGTGGTTTCCGGATAACGCCCGGAACGCCCAATGCCTGGCGCGCGTTCTATGCGCAGTCGGTGATCCGGCAGAGGTTGCCTGCCTGGTTCGCGCTGCATAACGAGGTCATGGTGGGAACCTGGGGGCAGGGCGACAGGCGGATTCCCCTGGAGGCGTTTTTCTACGTCGCCGGTAAAACCGTCGGCCTGGCCGAAGCGCGGGCAAACCAGCAGGAATTCAGGTCGCAGACGGGCCGCTGGGTGCCGGTCATCCGGATGACCCTTCCCACTGTGGGGGGAGGGGGAGCGCTCTTCGTCTACAACCCCGGCGATCAGGCCGTCCTGAAATAACGAAACCGTCCTGCTCGCCGCACCACGGCTTGCCGGCGGGTACGCTCTTCAACGCTGGAGGAGATCCAGCTTGCCGGGCTTGTTTTCCCATTCCTTGGCGTCGGGCAGGCCGTCCTTGCGCTCGGTGATCACCGGCCAGTCTTTCGCGAGTTCCGCGTTCAGCGCGACGAACGTCTCCTGCCCGGCGGGGACGTCGTCCTCGGGGTAGATGGCGTTGATCGGGCATTCCGGCTCGCAGAGCGTGCAGTCGATGCACTCGTCCGGATTGATCACGAGGAAATTCGGACCTTCGTGGAAGGCGTCGACGGGACAGACCTCGACGCAGTCCGTGTATTTGCACTTGATGCAGTTGTCGGTGACGACAAAGGTCATGCGAACGGTTCGGCGCCGGAAGGAAAGTGGCGCTCCCTACGAGGTTCGAACTCGTGTTCCCGCCTTGAGAGGGCGGTGTCCTGGACCACTAGACGAAGGGAGCGGGTCGTACCGGAAGTACGAAGCGAGCTAGTATAGCCTAATTCGGCGAGTCGGCAATGGGTTTCACGGCCGCTCGTCGAATGGGGCCGAATTCGTTACATTTGGCCCATTCATCCCACCAGACGGTGGGGCAGCCACGTGTATGGGCGCCGGGGCGCCTGCCAGGACTTCGACCGCTTGAATCCCGAAACCAGGAGTGACGTTCCGCCGGTACCGCGCATCATTCCGCGCGAACAGCACGCCATCTCCCGCAAGAACATCAGCAAGGCCGCTTTGCGTGTGCTGTATCGCCTGCACGACGCAGGCTTTGCCGCGTACCTCGTCGGCGGGGCCGTGCGCGACCTGCTGCTGGGCGGGCACCCGAAGGATTTCGACGTGGCGACCAACGCCACTCCCGACGAGGTCAAGGGGCTGTTCCGCAACTGCCGCCTGATCGGCCGCCGCTTCCGTCTGGCGCACGTCGTGTTCGGCCCGGAAATCATCGAAGTGGCGACCTTCCGCGGCACCGGCGAGGAGGGCGGGGAGGGCGACCGCCACATCGTCGACGGCCGGATCGTGCGCGACAACATCTGGGGCACGATCGAGGAAGACGCAGTCCGCCGCGATTTCTGCGTCAACGCGCTCTACTACGACATCGCCGATTTCAGCGTCCGCGATTACGTTGGCGGCATGCGCGATCTCGAAGACCGCAGCATGCGGCTCATCGGCGACCCGGAGCAGCGCTACCGCGAAGACCCCGTGCGCATGCTGCGGGCCGCGCGTCTCGCCGCGAAGCTGGGCTTTACCATCGATCCGGCGGCCGCCGCGCCGTTCGCCTCACTCGGCCACCTCCTGGGCGAGGCCGCGCCGGCCCGGCTGTTCGACGAGTCGTTGAAGCTGTTCCTGGCAGGCCATGGCCTCAAGAGCTTCAAGATGCTCGAGGACTGCGGCCTGCTGAAATTCCTTTTCCCGGCCACCGCCCGCGCGCTCGAGCGCGGCGACCACGCGTTGCGCGCACTGGTCGAGCAGGGCCTGGCAAATACGGACGCCCGCATCGCCGAGGGCAAGTCGGTGACGCCGGCCTTCCTTTACGCCGTGCTGCTCTGGGGCGAGGTGCGCGACCAGGCCCAGGGCTGGATCGCCCAGGGCTGCGATGCCAACGAGGCCTGGCAGCGCGCCGCCGTGCACGTGGTGGGGGAGCAGTGCCAGCGCGTGGCCATCCCGCGCCGCTTCACCTTCACCATGGAAGAGATCTGGGCGTTGCAGCCGCGCTTCGAGCAGATCCATCGCAAGCGCGTCTTCCGCCTGATGTCGCATCCGCGCTTCCGCGCCGCGTTCGACTTCCTGCTGCTGCGCGCGCACGAATCCCCGCGCATGCGCGAACTCGGCGAATGGTGGGCGCACGCGCAGCAGCTCCCGCCGGAAATGCTGGCGGCGGCGCTCGGCGGCGGCGGGGTTCCTCCGCACGAACCCTCGGCGGCCAGCGGCGCGCCCGCGCGCAAGCGCCGTCGCCGGCGCAAGCCCGTGGGACGTGGCAAGGGCGACTCGGGCGGCGCGTGAAGGCCCGCGCCTTCATCGGCCTGGGTGGGAATCTCGGCGATGCCCGGCAGACCCTCGAGGCCGCCATCGATCGCCTTGCCACCCATCCGGATATCGCACTGGCGGGGCGTTCACGCTTCTATCGCAGCGCGCCCTGGGGCGTCGTCGACCAGCCGGACTTCGTGAACGCCGCCATCGCGGTCGATACGCTCCTCGGGCCGCATGCCCTGCTCGACCTGTTGCTGGACACCGAACGCGCCTTCGGGCGCGTGCGCGACGGCGAGCGCTGGGGGCCGCGCACGCTGGACCTGGACCTGCTTACGTATGGCGACGCGATCGTTCACGACGAGCGGCTCGAGCTTCCGCATCCGCGCATGGCGCAGCGCGCCTTCGTCCTGCTGCCGTTGTCCGACATCGATCCCGCTTATGCGATCCCGGGCCAGGGGGCGGTCGGGGATTTGCTGGAAACGCTTGATACCCGGGGCTGCGAACCTCTTTCGTAGCCGGCCGGCAGGGGCGTAGCATCGATCGCGTGCCAGGAAGGCGCATCGGAAACCGCCATGGACGACCCCGGCGAAACGATCTTCGTGCAGATTCCCGCTTATCGGGATCCCGAGCTGCTGCCTACCCTCGTGGATCTCGTCGACAGGGCGACGCTTCCTGGCCGGTTGCGTGTGAGCGTGTGCTGGCAGCACGACGAAAGCGAGCATCCGTCCGCGTTCGCCGATGCGGGCTTCGGCATGACGAGCAGCGTCGTCGCCGGCCGCCGCCAGCACTTGCTTTCACGGCGAGGGGCATCCGTGCGGGTCTTCGACTATGCGATGGGCGAGTCGCGCGGATGCGGCTGGGCGAGGGCGATGGCGCAGCAGGGATTCGCGGACGAACGGTACACGCTGCAACTCGACTCGCACCATCGTTTCGCACGCGGCTGGGACGTTCAACTCGTCGCGATGCTGGAAGGCCTCCGTTCTGAACGGTACCCGCGTCCCGTGCTCGTGGCGCATCCTCCCGCCTATGAACCGGGGCGGCCGGTGCCGGAGCGCTGCGACGAGGGTTACCAGATCGACTTCGTCGGTTTCGGCGGTCCTGGCGTCGTGCGCACGCGTGCCACGCCCATCGACTCGCCCGCGGGCCTTGCCGCCCCCCTTCGCGCGCGGTTCTTCAGCGGCGGATTCGCTTTCGCCGACGGACGCTTCGTCCGCGACGTGCCCGCCGATCCGGACCACTACTTCAATACCGAGGAAATCACACTGGCCGTGCGTGCTTACACGCATGGCTACGACCTGTTCCACCCGCACCGGCACGTCCTCTGGCACCAGTACGGGCGGCAGGGCATGCCGAAGGTCTGGGAGGACCAGTCGAAGGCGCTGGCCCGGGGCGAGACCGCACTCGACGGTGCGCAGTTGGGGATGCGCGCGATGTTCGCGGCGGAAGCCGCCTTCGGCATGCACGGCCCCCCCCCGAACCCGTCGTGTGGCTCGGCACGCGGCGCAGCCTCGGGGATTACGAACGCTACGCCGGCCTCAGCTTCGCGCTGCGTGCGGCCACGGCGGAGGCGTTCGCCCGTATCGCGCCTTCGGATGCCGACGCCGGTCTGGAAAGGAGCGTATGGGAAGCCAGGCTGAAGCCGGCGCCCTGGATTCCTTGAGATACCTCGCCCGTAGGGGGACAATTCCCGTTTCCACCCATGAGGCGACAGAGCGTGTACGTCGAAAAAACGAGTGCGCCGGCGCGCAAGCCGGTGACCGTGCCGGGTCTGAAGGCGATGAAAGCCGAAGGCCGGAAGATCGTGATGCTCACCGCCTACGACGCGAGTTTTGCCGCGCAACTGGAGTCCGCGGGGGTCGATGTGGCCCTGGTCGGCGACTCCCTGGGCATGGTGGTGCAGGGCCGGACGAGTACGCTGCCGGTCACGGTCGACGAGATGGTCTATCACACGGCGGCGGTGGCCCGGGGGCTTTCGTCGACCCTGCTGGTGGCCGACCTTCCGTTCATGAGCGACCGCGACGTGCCGTCGGCGATGGAGGCCGCGGCGCGGCTGGTCGCCCAGGGCGGTGCGGCGATGGTTAAGATCGAGGGCGCCGGGCGGATCTGCGAGGTGATCGCCGCCCTGGCGGAGCGGGACATCCCCGTCTGCGCCCACCTCGGCCTCACCCCGCAGTCGGTGAATCGCTTCGGCGGCTACAAGGTGCAAGGCAAGACCGAGGAAGCGGCCGAGCGGCTGTTCGCCGAGGCGAAAGCCGTCGAGGCCGCCGGCGCCGACCTGCTGGTGCTCGAATGCGTGCCCGCCGCGCTGGCGGCGCGGATCACGGCGGCGCTTTCCATTCCCACGATCGGCATCGGCGCGGGCGTTGACTGCGACGGCCAGGTGCTGGTGGTCTACGACATGCTCGGCCTGACCCCCGGCAAGCGACCCCGGTTCTCGAAGGACTTCCTCTCGGGCCGCGATTCCATCCAGGCCGCCATCGGCGCCTATGCCGAGGACGTGCGCGAGAAGCGCTTCCCGGGCATCGAACACAGCTTCACCTGAGGGCATCGCCATGCAGACCGTCACCGATGCCGCCGCGCTTCGAGCCGCGATCCGGGGCTGGCGCACCGCCGGCCAGACCGTCGGCTTCGTGCCGACCATGGGCAACCTGCACGCGGGCCACCACTCGCTGCTGAAGCTGGCCCGGGCGCGTGCCGACCGCGTGGTCGCGAGCGTCTTCGTCAATCCGACCCAGTTCGGCCCGGGCGAGGACTTCGAGCGCTATCCGCGCACCCTGGCGCAGGACCAGGCCGGCCTCGCCGAGGCTGGCTGCGACATCCTGTTCGCCCCCGATGTCGCCACGATGTATCCCTTCGGTGCCGCCGCCAGCGTGAGCATCCACGTGCCGGTGATCACCGATACGCTGGAAGGTGCCCACCGGCCGGGTCATTTCGACGGCGTGGCCACCGTGGTCGCCAAGCTGTTCAGCCTGGTCCAGCCCGACCTCGCCGTGTTCGGCCAGAAGGACTTCCAGCAGCTCAAGGTCATCGAGCGGATGGTCCGCGATCTGTCCCTGCCGGTGAAGGTCATGTCCGCGCCCACCCTGCGCGACGAGGACGGCCTGGCCATGAGCTCGCGGAACCAGTACCTGTCGGCCCAGGAGCGGGCGAGGGCCCCGACGATCCACGCCACCCTCCAGCAGATGCGCGACCTGTTTCGCCAGGGCCATGCCTGGCAGGCCCTGGAGACGGCGGCCCGGGCGCGCCTGGAACGGGCTGGCTTCGTACCGGACTACGTGGCCATTCGCCGCGCCGAGGACCTGGGCGAGCCGGGTCCCGACGAGCGGGATGGCCTGATCGCCCTTGTGGCGGCCCGCCTCGGCGGTACCCGCCTCATCGACAACCTGCCGTTCGACTGAAACGCTTCACGAACGGGGACTTGCGTTTCATCGCGCGGTCCCCCATAAAGCGCACCAACAGAGGAAGCCCACGCGACGGACGGGCGACCCTCCGTTAGAATGGGCGTTTTTGCAATAACGAGCCCCCAGAGACCGCCATGCACCTCAACATGCTCAAGTGCAAGATCCACCGCGCCACGGTGACTCACGCCGAGCTGAACTACGAAGGTTCGATCGCCATCGACGGCAACCTGCTGGATGCCGCCGGCATGCGCGAGTACGAGCAGATCCACGCCTGGAACATCAACAACGGCGAACGCTTCGTCACGTACGCGCTGCGCGCGGAAGAGGGGTCGGGCATCATTTCGGTGAACGGCAGCGCGGCGCGCCGCGTGTCTCCCGGCGACCTGCTGATCATCGCGGCGTTCGTGGGTCTGTCCGAAGCGGAGCTGGCCAAGTACCAGCCGGACCTCGTCTACGTGGACGCGGACAACCGCATCACGCACACGAACCATTCGATCCCGAAGCAGGCGGCCTGATCCGCCTGCCGCTCGCGCGGCATCCATACAATCCACTTACGCTGCACTGCGGTAAGATCGTCGCTTCCCGTCCGTTGCAGCCAAGTGGAAGCCATGGAATCAAAGCACGCACCGTTGCCCTCGTTCGAGGAGCACGCCTCCCGCCTCGCCGGGACCCATCTGCGCACCCTCGTACAAGACGACGCCCGCGGCGAGCGCCTGCGCAAGCGCATGGGTCCCATCCTTCTCGACGTGTCGCGGCAGAAGCTCGACATCGCCGCCCTTGACGCCGTCGGCGCCTACATCGAAGGCACGGGCTGGAAGGCCGCCCGCGACGCGATGTTCGAGGGCAAGCACATCAACACTTCCGAAGATCGCGCGGTGCTGCACACGGCCCTGCGCGGTGGTGCGTCGCGCCATCCCGCGGCGCCGGCGGACGTCCGCAAGGAAGTGGCCGATGCGCTGGACAGGATGGAAACCATCGTCAATGCCGTGCACAAGGGCGAGGGCGAGTCGGTCGGCCTGATCGGCGGCGTCACCGACGTGGTGAACATCGGCATCGGCGGCTCCGACCTCGGCCCGCGCCTGGCCGTGCATGCGCTGGAACAGTTCCACGTCAAGGGCATCGCCAGCCACTTCCTGACGAACGTCGACGGCCAGGCCGCGACGGACCTGATGAAGACGCTCGACCCGGCGCATACGCTGGTCATCCTGGTGTCCAAGAGCTTCAACACGCAGGAGACCCTCCTCAACGGCGGCGTCTTCCGCAACTGGATCCTGAAGGCCAACAACGGCGACGAGGCGAAGACGGCGAAGCACTTCATCGCCGTGAGTTCCAATGTCGAGGCGGTGCGGAAGTGGGGTGCCTCGCAGGTGCTCCCGATGTGGGATTACGTCGGTGGCCGCTTCTCGCTGTGGTCGGCGGTGGGTGCCTCGATCGCGTTCGCCATCGGCATGAACGGTTTCCGCGAACTGCTCGCCGGTGCCGCCGAAGCCGACGATCACTTCCGCACGGCCGAATGGCAGGACAACCTTCCGGTGCTGCTCACCATCGCCGAGGTCTGGAACCGCAACATCCTTGGCCGCAGCAGCCGTGCGGTGGTGCCCTACGTCGATTCGCTGGCCGATCTTCCCTCCTATCTCCAGCAGCTGGAAATGGAGAGCCTGGGCAAGCACGTGCATCCGGACGATGGCAGCGAAGTGCGCCAGCCCACGGTGCCCGTCGTCTGGGGCAGCATCGGTACCAATGCGCAACATGCGTACTTCCAGGCGCTGCACCAGGGCACCGACACCGTGCCGCTGGAATTCATCGGCCTGGTGAAGCCGGCGCACCCGCTGCGCGAGAACCACGACGTGCTGCTGTCCAACCTGCTGGCGCAGGCCGCGGCGCTCTCGCTGGGCAAGACCTTCGACGAGGCGCTGGCCGAGGCGAAGACCGGCACCGACGCGGAGCGTCGCGCGCTCGCCGCGCAGCGTACGTTCAAGGGCGATCGCCCGAGCACCGTCTTCATGCTCGACTCGCTCACCCCGCGTTCGCTGGGTGCGCTGATCGCCCTGTACGAGCACAAGGTGTTCATGCTCGGCCACCTGTGGGGCATCAACGCGTTCGACCAGTGGGGCGTGGAACTGGGCAAGGTGATCGCGAAGCAGATCTATCCGTCGCTGGCGAACGACAAGGACGCCGGCGACCTGGCGCAGTTCGATGGCGCCACGCGCAGCTTGATAAGCGCTATTCGCGACCGTCGCTAAGGAAATGTAGGAGCCGCTATAGCGGCGAGGAAACCTCGCGACACGATCGCAAGATTTCCCTCGCCGCTATAGCGGCTCCTACAGCGAGCGACAATCAAACTTCCAGCGTCGCGAGGTCGCCCTTGTCCTCGAGCCACTGCTTGCGGTCGCCCGCGCGCTTCTTCGCCAGGAGCATGTCCATCAGCTTCTGCGTGCCGTCGTCGGTTTCGACCGTGAGCTGGACCAGGCGGCGTGTGTCCGGGTGGATGGTGGATTCGCGCAGCTGCGCCGGGTTCATCTCGCCGAGGCCCTTGAAGCGCGTGACGCTCACGGCGCCCTTCATCTTCTCGCGCTCCACCTTTTCCAGCATCAGGCGCTTTTCTTCCTCGTCGAGGCAGTAGAACACCTGCTTGCCCACGTCCACGCGGAACAGCGGCGGCATGGCCACGAAGACGTGGCCCTCGCGGACCAGCGCCGGGAAGTGGCGAAGGAACAGCGCGGAGAGCAGGGTGGCGATGTGCAGGCCGTCCGAATCGGCGTCGGCGAGGATCACGACCTTGCCGTAGCGCAGGCCGGAGAGATCGTCCTTGCCCGGATCGCAGCCGATCGCCACGGCCAGGTCGTGCACTTCCTGGGAGCCGAGCACGGCACCGGATTCGACCTCCCACGTGTTGAGGATCTTGCCGCGCAGCGGAAGGATGGCCTGGAAGTCCTTGTCGCGCGCCTGCTTGGCCGAACCGCCCGCCGAATCGCCCTCGACGAGGAAGAGTTCGGTGCGGGTCAGGTCGGTGGCCGCGCAGTCGGCGAGCTTGCCGGGCAGTGCGGGACCCTGGGTGATCTTCTTCCGGACCACCTGCTTCGCGGCCTTGAGGCGCGCGCTGGCGCGCTCGATCGCGAGCTGGGCGATCCGCTCGCCGAGGTCCACATGCTGGTTGAGCCAGAGGCTGAAGGCGTCGTGCACCACGCCTTCGACGACGCCGGCGGCATTGCGCGACGACAGGCGTTCCTTGGTCTGGCCCGCGAACTGGGCGTCCTGCAGCTTGATGCTGAGCACGAACGCGAGGCGCTCCCATACATCTTCGGGTGCCAGCTTCACGCCGCGCGGCAGGAGGTTGCGCAGGTCGCAGAATTCGCGGATGGCGTTGGTGAGGCCCGAGCGCAGGCCGTTCACGTGCGTGCCGCCCTGCGCGGTGGGAATCAGGTTGACGTAACTCTCCTGCACCAGTTCGCCTTCCGGCAGCCAGGCGAGGGCGACGTCGAGCGCGTCGGTATCGCGCGCGAAGTGCTTCACGAACAGTTCGGCCGGCAGCGCCTCGGCGCCTTGCAGTTCGCCGCGCAGGTAGTCGGGCAGGCCGTCCTCGTAGTACCACTCGCTGGTTTCGCCGCCTTCCTCCACCAGGCGCACGGTGAGGCCCGCGCAGAGCACGGCTTTCGCACGCAGGAGGTGCTTGAGCCTGGACACCAGGATCTTCGGCGTGTCGAAGTACTTCGGATCGGGCCAGAAGCGCAGCGTGGTACCGGTCTTCTTCTTCGGCACGCTGCCGATCACCTCCAGCTCGCTGGCGCGGTCGCCGTTGGCGAAGCCCATCCGGTATTCCTGGCCGTCGCGGCGGATGGTCACGTCCACGCGCGTGGACAGCGCGTTCACCACCGACACGCCCACGCCGTGCAGGCCGCCGGAGAACGCGTAGTTCTTGTTCGAGAACTTGCCGCCCGCATGCAGGCGCGTCAGGATCAGTTCGACACCAGGCACCTTCTCTTCCGGATGGATATCCACCGGCATGCCGCGACCGTCGTCCGTGACTTCGACCGAGCCGTCGTTGAAGACGACGACGTCGATGGTCTTCGCATGTCCCGCCAGGGCCTCGTCGACGGAGTTGTCGATGACTTCCTGCGCCAGGTGGTTCGGGCGCGAGGTATCCGTGTACATGCCGGGACGGCGCTTGACCGGGTCAAGGCCGCTGAGGACTTCGATGTCTGAGGCGTTGTAGCGAGTGTTCATTGGGCGCGGTGCTCGTTCATAGCCGGGCAGGATGGGGCGAGGGTGCCGGGGCGGTCAAGCCTGGAGGACGGCCGTATCAGGAACCGAGACCCGTAGGAACCTTGTAGGAGCCGCTATAGCGGCGAGAAGCCAACGAAGCAATAAAGCGGCGAGGCAGATTGCCCTCGCCGCTATAGCGGCTCCTACAGGGTTGCAGTGGCGTCAAAGATCACAGCGGCGCGCAGTGCCATTCGAGCCATTCGCGGTCCGCGCCGTCCAGCAGCGGCGACAGCGCCGCGCGCACCGTGGCGTGGTAATCGTCCAGCCAGGCCCGTTCCGAGGGCTCGAGCAGGCGCGGCTCCAGGCCGCGCCGGTCGAACGGGCAGAGGGTGAGCGTCTCGAAGGCGAAGAATTCGCCGAATTCGGTGCTGTCCGCCTGGGTGACCACGGCCAGGTTCTCGTGACGGATGCCGTAGCGGCCTGGCTTGTACAGGCCCGGCTCGATCGATGTGATCATGCCGGTCTCGAGCGGCACCAGTGCGCCGCCGGCTACCGGCGGGCGGATGCCGTGGGGGCCCTCGTGCACATTGAGGAAGTAGCCCACGCCATGGCCGGTGCCGTGGCCGAAGTCGATGCCGGCGGCCCAGAGGGGCGCACGGGCCAGGGCGTCGAGCTGCGGGCCGCTGGCACCCTTCGGGAAGCGTGCCCGGGACAGCGCGATCATCCCTTTCAGCACCAGCGTCGAATCGCGGCGCTGCTCGTCCGTGACCGGCCCGAGCGCCAGCACGCGGGTGATGTCGGTGGTACCGCCCATGTATTGGCCACCGGAATCCACCAGGAGCAGTCCCTTCGCCGCCAGCGGACTGAAGCCGGATGGCGTGGCCCGGTAATGCGGCAGGGCGCCGTTGGCCTGGTAGCCGGCGATGGTGGAGAAGCTCTCCCCGACGAACCCGGCCTGGGCGGCGCGGGCCTCGCGGACGAGGGTGTCCACGTCCAGCTCGGTCAGCGGCTCGCCGGCGGCGAGTCCGGTCTCGATGCGGCGGAAGGCCTTGGCCAGCGCCGCGCCGTCGCGGCGCATCACGTCGCGGATGTGGTCCAGCTCCTCCGGCGTCTTGCGCGCCTTCTGGGCGGTGGAGGGGTTCGGCGCACGGACCTGCTTCACCGCGGCGGGCAGGCCTTCGAGCAGCGCCACCACCACCCGGCCGGCGTCGTACATCAGCACGGCGTCGTCGGGCAGGGCGGCGATGGCGGAGGCCGTGGTGGCGTAGTCCGCCAGCGAAATACCGTCGGCGGCCAGCGCGGCCTTCACGCCGGCAGGTACCTTGGCACCGTCGACGAAGAGCGTGGCCGCGGTCTCGCCGACGAGCAGATGGGCGAGGAAAACCGGGTTGTAGTCGACGTCCGCGCCGCGCAGGTTCGTCAGCCAGGCGATGTCGTCGAGGCTCGACAACAGGTGATGCGTGGCGCCGGCCCGGCGCATCGATGTGCGCACGTGGCGCAGCTTGTCGGCGCGCTCGACCGTGGCGAAGGGGGCGGCGTGGGCGAACACGGGGGCGGCCGGACGGGCGGGACGGCCGGTCCAGGCCAGGCCCGGCAGGTCGAGGTCCGTGCGCAGGCGGGCGCCGCTGTCCTGCAGCCGCCGGGCGAGGCCTTCGGCGCCGGACACCGAAAGGCTGTCGCCCGCGACGGCCACCACGTCGCCGTCGCCCAACTGGCCGGCCAGCCAGGCCACATGCTCGGGAGTGTGCGCCACGTTGAGTTTCATCAGCGGCAGCCCGCTGCCGGCAAGCTCGGCCTCGGCCTGCGAGAAATAGCGGGAGTCGGTCCACAGGCCGCCGCCCGTGGCGGTGACCACCAGGGTGCCGGCGGAGCCGGTGAAGCCGGAAAACCATTCGCGGGCCTGCCAGCGCGGGGGCAGGTACTCGGACAGGTGCGGATCGGCCGAGGGGACGACGACGGCGGCGACGCCTTCGCGGGCCATGGCGGCGCGGAGGGCCTGGAGACGGGCGGGGAGGTCGGGGGTGCTCATTCGGGCATGGTACCGAAACGCCCCCCTGTAGGAGCCGTTCAGGTCCCACTCGCGAGCCGGGCTTCGCTTAGGTAAAATACAAATTTCCAGCACTGGCTGCTCGCATGACTCCCCTGATTTTCGTCACCGGCGGTGTGGTGTCTTCCCTCGGGAAAGGCATCGCAGCGGCGTCGCTTGCCTCCATCCTCGAGGCGCGTGGTCTCTCCGTGACCATGATGAAGCTCGATCCGTACATTAACGTGGATCCGGGCACCATGAGCCCCTTCCAGCATGGCGAGGTGTACGTCACGGACGACGGTGCCGAAACCGACCTGGATTTGGGCCATTACGAGCGCTTCGTGCGCACGCGCCTGACCGGCAAGAATTCGATCACCGCCGGCAAGATCTACGAATCCGTGATCCGCAAGGAGCGCCGCGGCGATTACCTCGGCGCCACGGTGCAGGTGATCCCGCACATCACCGACGAGATCAAGCATTCCATCCACGAGGCCACCCGCGGCTTCGACGTGGCCCTGGTGGAAATCGGCGGCACGGTGGGCGACATCGAGTCGTTGCCCTTCCTCGAGGCCATCCGCCAGCTGCGCATCGAGCATGGCCCGGAGAAGTGCATGTTCGTGCACCTCACCCTGGTGCCGTTCATCAAGGCGGCGGGCGAGATCAAGACCAAGCCCACCCAGCACTCGGTGAAGGAACTTCGCTCCATCGGTATCCAGCCGGACGTGCTGCTGTGCCGCTGCGAAGAGCCGCTGCCGGACGGCGAGCGCCACAAGATCGCGTTGTTCACCAACGTGCCGAAGAACGCCGTCATCAGCACGATCGACGTCGACGTCATCTACAAGCTGCCGATGTGGCTGCACGAGCAGGGCCTCGACGACCTGGTGATCCGCCGCCTCGGCCTCGACGCCGGTCCGGCCGACCTGTCCAGCTGGGAGCGCACGGTCGAGGCCGTGGAGCATCCGCGCGACGAGGTCACCGTGGCGATCGTCGGCAAGTACGTGGAGCACAAGGACGCCTACAAGTCGCTGGGCGAGGCGCTGCGGCACGGCGGCATCAAGCAGTCCACGCGCGTGAACCTGCGCTGGGTGGATTCGGAAGACGTCGAAGCGCGCGGCCCGCGCGCGGTGCTCGGCGACGCCGACGCCATCCTCGTCCCCGGCGGCTTCGGCAAGCGCGGCTTCGAGGGCAAGATCCTCGCCGCCCAGTTCGCCCGCGAGACCGGCGTGCCTTACTTCGGCATCTGCTACGGCATGCACGCCGCGGTGGTGGAGTTCGCGCGCAACATCGCCGGCCTGCCGCAGGCCGATTCCAGCGAGAACGACCGCAACACCCCCGATCCGGTGATCGCGCTGATCACCGAGTGGACCACCGCCACCGGCGAAACCGAAGTGCGCACCGAGCGTTCCGACCTCGGCGGCACCATGCGTCTCGGCGCCCAGGAATGCCGCCTGAAAGCCGGCACGCTGGCGCGCGAGCTTTACGGCGAAGAGGTGGTGCGCGAGCGTCATCGCCACCGCTACGAGTTCAACAACCGTTACCGCCAGTCCTTCGAGGACCTCGGCCTCGTCATCTCCGGCAAGTCGATGGACGACCTGCTGGTGGAGATCGTCGAACTGCCGCGCGAGGTCCATCCGTGGTACCTCGGTTGCCAGGCGCATCCGGAATTCACCTCCACGCCGCGCGAGGGCCATCCGTTGTTCATCGGCTTCGTCCGCGCCGCGCGCGAGTACAAGGCCGTCCGCGATGGCGAGAGGCTCGCCGTCCGCTCCGAGGAGTCCGCTGCATGAAGCTTTGTGGTTTCGAGGCTGGTCTCGACCAGCCGCTGTTCCTGATCGCCGGCCCCTGCGTGATCGAGTCGATGCAGTTGCAGCTCGACGTCGCCGGCAAGCTCAAGGAGATCACCGGTCGCCTGGGCATCAACTTCATCTTCAAGTCCAGCTTCGACAAGGCCAACCGTTCCTCCGGCTCCAGCTTCCGCGGGCCGGGCATGGAAGAGGGCCTGAAGGTGCTGGATGCCGTGAAGAAGCAGATCGACGTGCCGGTGCTGACCGACGTGCACGAATACACGCCCATGAACGAAGTCGCCGCCGTCGTCGACGTGCTGCAGACCCCGGCGTTCCTCGCCCGCCAGACCGATTTCATCCAGAACGTGGCTCGCGCCGGCAAGCCGGTGAACATCAAGAAAGGCCAGTTCCTCGCCCCGTGGGACATGAAAAACGTGGTGCAGAAGGCCTTCGACGTGGGCAACCACGACATCCTGGTCTGCGAACGCGGCGCGAGCTTCGGTTACAACAACCTCGTGTCCGACATGCGCTCGCTCGCGGTCATGCGTGAGACGGGCTGCCCCGTGGTGTTCGATGCCACGCATTCGGTGCAGCTGCCGGGCGGCCAGGGCACCAGCTCCGGCGGCCAGCGCGAGTTCGTGCCGGTGCTGGCCCGCGCGGCGGTGGCCGTGGGCGTGGCGGGTCTCTTCGCCGAGACCCATCCCGAGCCGGCGAAGGCGCTGAGCGACGGTCCGAACGCCTGGCCGCTCGACCAGATGGAAGAACTGCTCGAGACGCTGATGGAACTCGACCAGGCCGTGAAGCGCCGCGGGTTCGCAAATCACGCCTGATCGTTCCTCCGGAACGGTATGATTGACGGAATGCGCGCGGGGAGGCCGACTGGATGACTGACGACAACGGGATCCACGATGCCGGCGAGCCGCGCCCGCATGCGGCGCGGATGCCGCAGTCGGGTCACGGCATCGCCTCGTTCGTCATCGCGCTCGTCTCCGGCCTCGTCGTCCTGGCTTCCATCGTCTTCTCCGCGCTCATCGTCGCCTCCGGCGATCCCGAGGCGCATGTGGCCGTGTTCGGCCTCGTCGGCCTCGTGATGTGCGCCTTCCTGGCGCTCTCGCTGGTAGGGCTCGTACTCGGCCTCATCGCCCTGCGCCGCCAGGATCGCCGCCGCACGTTCGGCGCGATCGGGTTCGGCCTGAACGCACTCATCCTCGTCGGTACCGTGGGCCTCGTGCTCGTCGGCACCTTCTTCAGTCATTCCAACTCGTAACGGGAAGCGCATGACCACGTCCATCACCACCATCCACGCCCGCGAGATCCTCGATTCGCGCGGCAACCCGACCCTCGAAGCCGAGGTGACCCTGGCCGACGGCTCGTTCGGCCGCGCGGCCGTGCCGAGCGGCGCGTCCACCGGCACCCGCGAGGCCGTGGAACTCCGCGACGGCGACAAGGGCCGCTACGGCGGCAAGGGCGTGAAGACTGCGGTGGCGAACGTGAACACCACGATCGCGAAAGCGCTGTCCGGTTTCGACGCCGCCGACCAGAAGGGCCTGGACACGACGCTGATCGCGCTCGACGGCACCGACAACAAGGGCAAGCTGGGCGCGAACGCGCTGCTGGGCGTCTCGATGGCCGCCGCCCACGCCGTGGCCGCCTCGCGCAAGCAGGCGCTCTGGCAGTACCTGATGGTCGATGGCGGCGGCTCGCTGCCCGTGCCGATGATGAACATCATCAACGGCGGCGCGCATGCCGACAACAATGTCGACGTGCAGGAGTTCATGGTGCTGCCGGTGGGCGCGCCGACCTTCGCCGAGGCGCTGCGCTACGGCGCCGAGATCTTCCACGCGCTGAAGTCCGTGCTGAAGGGCCGCGGCCTCAACACGGCGGTGGGCGACGAGGGCGGCTTCGCGCCGAACCTCAAGTCCAACGTCGAGGCGCTGGACACCATCCTCGAAGCCGTGAACAAGGCCGGTTACAAGGTCGGCAGCGACATCCTGCTCGGCCTCGACGTGGCCAGCTCGGAGTTCTTCAAGGACGGCAAGTACGACCTCGAAGGCGAGGGCAAGGTCTTCACGCCGGAACAGTGGGTGGACACGCTGGCTTCGTGGGCGAAGCAGTATCCGATCGTGACGATCGAGGACGGCATGGCCGAAGGCGACTGGGCCGGCTGGGCCCACCTCACCAAGGCCATCGGCGAAAGCATCCAGCTGGTCGGCGACGACCTCTTCGTGACCAACCCGAAGATCTTCGCCGAGGGCATCGAGAAGAAGATCGCCAACGCGATCCTCATCAAGGTCAACCAGATCGGCACGCTGACCGAAACGCTGGAAGCCATCGCCATGGCCGATCGCGCGAAGTACGCCGCCATCGTCTCGCATCGTTCGGGCGAAACCGAGGACACCACGATCTCCGACATCGCCGTCGCCACCACGGCGACGCAGATCAAGACCGGTTCACTCTGCCGCACCGATCGCGTGGCCAAGTACAACCAGTTGCTGCGCATCGAGGAAGCCCTCGGCGCGAAGGCGAAGTACGCCGGCCGCGCCGCCTTCCCGAACCTGTCCAAGCTGCCTGGCTGAGTCTCGCCTTGAGCAACGCGGCCATCCTGCGCTGGGTCGGTCTGATCCTCGTCATCGTCCTCATCGCGCTGCAGCTGAAGCTGTGGGTCGGCGGTGGGGGCATGGCCGAGGTCGATTCGCTGCGCGAGTCGGTCAGGAAGCAGACCGAGGAGAACGCGGGACTGCAGAAGCGCAACCAGGCGCTGGCCGCGGACGTGGAAGACCTGAAACACGGCGAACAGGCCACCGAGGCGCGCGCCCGGCAGGAACTGGGCCTGATCAAGCCCGGCGAAACCTTCTACCAGGTGGTCGAGCCGGGGGTTGCCACCAGCGCGCCGCCGCCGCCGCCCATCACTCCCGGCGGCCAGTGATGGACGCGCTGTGGTGTGTCCTGCCGGCCGCCGGTAAGGGCGTCCGCGCAGGGGGCGACCGGCCGAAGCAATACCAGCCCATCGCGGGGCGTCCGATGCTCGACCACACGCTCGAGCGCCTCGCCGCGCACCCGTCGATCGCCGGGCTGGTGGTGGCGATCGCCGCCGACGACCGTCATTTCGCCGCGGTGGACCGCATCGGCGGCAAGCCGCTGCTGGTGACCGTCGGCGGCGGGGAGCGGAGCGATTCCGTGCTGGCCGGGCTCCTGGCCTTGCCGCCGTCCGTCCGCGACGAGGATTTCGTGCTCGTCCACGACGCCGCTCGCCCCTGCGTGCGGGCCGTCGACATCGCCCGCCTTATCGAGCGGGCGGGCCAAGGCGAAGGCGGCCTCCTGGGCGCGCCCCTGCGCGACACCCTGAAGCGCGCGGACGCCGGCTGTCACAGCATCGACACCGAACCGCGCGAGGGTCGCTGGCGGGCATTTACGCCGCAGATGTTCCGGCGCGGGGCGCTGATCCGTGCACTTCGCCTTGCCGCGGAGGCGGGTATCGTGGTCAGCGACGAGGCGATGGCGATGGAACGGCAGGGCGTGACCCCCTTGCTGGTGGAAGGTTCGGAAGACAACATCAAGGTGACCACGCCCGCGGACTTCGCGCTGGCGGAATTCCTGCTGGAGAAGACCAGGTAATGCGTATCGGACAGGGATTCGACGTCCACGCCTTCGGCGAGGGCGACCATGTGATGCTGGGCGGCGTGCGCGTGCCGCACACGCATGGCGTGCTCGCCCATTCGGATGGCGACGTGGTGCTGCACGCGCTGTGCGACGCCTTGCTGGGCGCCCTCGCCCTGGGCGACATCGGCAAGCATTTTCCGCCCTCCGACGAAAAGTGGCGCGATGCGGACAGCCGCAGCTTCGTGCGCGCGGTGGCCGGCATGCTCCGCGAACGCGGTTACGTGCTTGGCAACGCCGACATGACGGTGATCTGCGAGGCGCCGAAGGTCGGCCCGCATGCCGCCGCCATGCGCGAGATCGTCGCCGCCGACCTCGGCGTGGACGTGGATCGCATCAGCATCAAGGCGACCACGACCGAAACGCTAGGTTTTGCCGGCCGCCGCGAAGGCATCGCGGCGCTGGCCACGGTCCTGGTGCTGCGCGCATGAGCGAAGCCGAGCCGCGCGCGTCCACCCCCCGCCTGCACGACAGGCTGGAAGCCATCACCGACCTCCTGCGTCGCAGGGAAGACCTGCTGGCCTTCGCCGGTGCCGTGCCGGGTGGCGACGAAGCCGCGCTCGAAGCCGCCGACGCGGAATTGCAGGCGCGACTCGACGAACTGCATCCGGCCGACCTGGCCGACGTGCTGGAATCCCTTCCGCTGGAGGATCGCCTCGCCGTCTGGCAGCGCGTGCGCTCGGACCGCGACGGCGACATCCTGCTGGAAGTCTCCGATTCCGTCCGCGAGTCGCTGATCGCGGACATGGACGATCGCGAGATCCTCGCGGCCGTCGAACCGCTGGACGCGGACGAGCTGGCCGACCTCGTCGACGACCTGCCCACCGAGGTGCTGCCGGAGTTGATGGCCAGCCTCGACGCGCAGGAGCGCGAGCGCGTGCAGGCCGCGATGTCCTACGAGGACGACCAGGTCGGCGCGCTGATGGACTTCGACATGGTCACCATCCGCGAGGACATCAGCCTCGAGGTGGTGCTGCGCTACCTGCGCCGTTTCGACGAACTCCCCGCGCAGACCGACAAGCTGTTCGTCGTGAACGCCGAGAACGTGCTCACCGGCGTGCTGCCGCTGCACTGGCTGCTGGTGAACCCGCCGGAGAAGATGGTCCGCGAGATCATGGCGCCGGACGTGAACACCTTCCGCCCGGAGGACGACGCCTACGACGTGGCCCAGGCCTTCGAGCGCTACGACCTGGTGACCGCGCCCGTCGTCGACGCGCAGCAGCGGCTCATCGGCCGCATCGCCGTCGACGCGATGCTGGACTTCATCCGCGAGGAGAGCGAAACCGAGGCGCTGTCGCGCGGCGGTCTGCGCGAGGAAGAAGACATCTTCGCCTCCGTCTGGAAGTCCGTGCACAACCGCTGGGCGTGGCTGGCGATCAATCTCGTGACGGCCTTCATCGCCTCGCGAGTCATCGGGCTGTTCGAGCATTCCATCGAGAAACTGGTGGCCCTGGCGGCGCTCATGCCCATCGTGGCCGGCATCGGCGGCAATTCGGGCAACCAGACGATCACGATGATCGTCCGCGCCATGGCGCTGGAACAGGTCGGCGTGTCGCAGGCACGGCGCCTCTGGCGCAAGGAGCTGGGCGTCGCCCTGGTCAACGGCATCGTCTGGGGCGGTGCAATCGGCATCGTCGCGTGGCTGCTCTACGGGAGTGTGTCGCTGGGCCTGGTGATGACCGCCGCGATGACGCTCAACCTTTTGCTCGCCGCCTTCATGGGCGTGGGCATTCCCATGCTGATGACGAAACTCGGGCGCGATCCCGCGCTGGGTTCCAGCGTGCTCATCACGGCGATGACCGACAGCGGAGGTTTCTTCATCTTCCTCGGTCTCGCCACCGTGTTCCTCTTGTAGGAACGTCTTGATCCGGAGTTCCATGAACGACTCAGAACTTCCTTTTGCCTTCGGTACACCGCCGCTGCGCGCACGCCTGCGCGCGGCGCCCGAGGATTTCTTCGTCGAGGAGGTTCTCGGGTACGAACCGGACGGTGCCGGTGAACACGCGTTCCTCGTCGTCGAAAAACGCGGCACGAACACCGACTGGGTGGCGCGCGAGCTGGCGAAGTTCGCCGGCACGGCACCGATGAACGTCGGGTACGCGGGCATGAAGGACAGGCACGCCGTGACGCGGCAGGCCTTCACGGTGCAGTTGCCGGGCAAGGCCGATCCGGACTGGTCGACGTTTCCGCACGCCGACGTCTCCATCCATTCGCTGGGCCGGCATTCGCGCAAGCTCAAGCGCGGCGCGCTGCGTGGGAACCGCTTCGTGCTCGTGCTGCGCGAGGTCGAGGGCGACCGCGCGGAGGCGGAAGCTCGCCTCGCCGGCATCGCGGCGCGCGGCGTGCCCAACTATTTCGGCGAGCAGCGCTTCGGCCTCGGCGGCGGCAACGTGGCGCAGGCACGGGCGATGTTCGGCGGGCGACGCGTGGATCGCGACAAGCGCTCGATCCTGCTCTCCGCCGCGCGCTCGCACATTTTCAACGGCGTGCTCGCGGAACGTGTCGCCGGAGGAACCTGGGATGCGCCGATGGACGGCGAGATCTGGGCCCTGGAGGGCTCGCGCTCCTGGTTCGGGCCGGAGCCGTTCGACGACGCGCTGGCGGAGAGGCTGGCCCGTTTCGACATCCATCCGTCCGGCCCGCTGTGGGGCCGTGGCGAGACGCCAGCCGAAGGTGCCGTTGGAGCGCTGGAGCTCGAAGTGGCGTTGCGCGACGAAGACCTTGCGAAAGGCCTTGCCGATGCGCGCATGGATCAGGAGCGCCGGGCGCTGCGCCTGCAGCCGCGCGACTTCGCGTGGCGTTGGCTGGAAGACGGCGCGCTGGAAGTCTCGTTCGGCCTGCCGGCGGGTGCCTACGCCACGACGGTAGTCCGCGAGCTCGCGGTACTGGTGTAGGAGCCGCTATAGCGGCGAGGACTCTTGCCGCGGTTTCGCCAGGTTTCCTCGCCGCTATAGCGGCTCCTACAGAGGGTGCCCTCAACCTTTCAGCAGCACGATCACCGCGCCGGTCCCACCCTGCATCGGCCTCGCCGACGCAAAAGCGACCACATCGTCACGCCGTCGCAGCAGCCGGTCGGTCAGCCCTTTCAGCACGGGGCCGCCGGCCTTCGAGCGCAGGCCCTTGCCATGGATGATCCGCACGCAACGGATCCCGTCGTGCCGGCATTCGGCAAGGAACTCGGAAATGGTGAGCTGCGCCGCCGCCGCGTTCATCTGGTGCAGGTCCACTTCCGCCTGGATGCTGAACTGCCCCCGCTTCAGCTGCTTCAACAGTCGGGGCGGGTAGCCATCGCGCAGGTACGACAATTCCTCGCCCACCTCGAGGTCGGCCGGGTCGTAATCGAACAGCATGGCATCCGCGGGCACGGCGGCCTCGTCGGCCTCGCGCATGTGCGGATGCGGGGCCGGACGCGGTTTCTCGGGCAGCGCCTCGGCCTCCGGAAGAGGGCGCACCTCGCCGATGGCCTCGCGGAACAGCCGGCTGTCGTCGTCGTGTACCTGCGGGGGACGTCGCGTCATGTGTTCATCCTAAGCGATGCCGGGCCGATGCGGCCTTCGCGTCCGCCGCGATGCGGCATCTGCATGGCCATTCCGTGAATCCCGCGGCCCGGTCCGGTAGACTTGGCCGGTCGGGCGGCTCCCTCGAAATGGGGTCGCCCCGCCCGTTTTTCGATCTGGATCAGCATGCAAGTTCTGGTTAGCAACGACGACGGCGTGGAGGCCCCTGGCATCCAGGTGCTGGCCGAGCGTCTGGCCGAGTTCGGCACGGTGACGGTCGTCGCTCCCGATCGCGATCGCTCCGGCGCGAGCAATTCGCTCACCCTCGATGCGCCTATCCGCGTGCACCGGCTGGACAACGGTGCGTACCGCGTCGCCGGTACGCCCACCGACTGCGTGCACCTGGCGCTTTCCGGCCTGCTCGACCACGAGACCGACATCGTCGTATCCGGCATCAACAACGTCGCCAACCTCGGCGACGACGTGATCTATTCGGGCACCGTGTCCGCCGCGATGGAAGGACGCTTCCTCGGCCTTCCCGCGATCGCCGTGTCGCTGGTCACTCACGAGACGTCCGGTCGCCACTTCGATACGGCGGCCGGCGCGGTCCTGATGCTGATGCGCCGCCTCATCGTCGATCCGCTCCCGGCCGACACCATCCTCAACGTGAACGTGCCCGACCTCCCCTGGGACGAACTGCGCGGTTTCGAGGTTACCCGCCTGGGCAAGCGGCACCGCTCGGCGCCGGCCATCCGCAGCGCCGATCCACGAGGCCGCACCATGTGGTGGATCGGTCCGCCCGGCGAGATCGAGGACGACGGCCCCGGCACGGATTTCGACGCGGTGCGCCGCGGCTGCGTCTCGGTCACGCCGATCCATACCGACCTCACGCGCGTGCAGGCGCTGGAGAAGGTCAGCAGCTGGATGCTTTCGCTGTCCGCGTCGATGGACGACGAGGAGGCGGCCTGACATGGCGAACATGCATGCGCTACCGCCATCGGCCCTGCGCGGCGAGGGAATGACCTCCCAGCGCGCGCGCGATCGCCTGGTCGCCAGGCTCGCGGAAGAAGGCATCCGCGACGAGCGCGTGCTGGAGGTGATCCGCCAGCTGCCGCGCCACCATTTCATCGACCAGGCGCTGCATTCGCGCGCCTACGAGAACACGGCGCTGCCCATCGGGCATGGCCAGACCATCTCCCAGCCGTGGATCGTGGCGCGCATGACCGAGGCGCTGATCGAGCACGGCATCCCCGAGCGGGTGCTGGAGATCGGCACCGGGTCCGGCTACCAGGCCGCGGTGCTCGCCGGCATCGTGCCGACGGTATACACCGTGGAACGGATCGAGGAACTGCTGCGCCAGGCGCGCCGCCGCTTTCGCCAGCTGGGCATCGCGAACCTGCGTTCACGCCACGACGACGGCAAGCTCGGCTGGGAATCCGATGCGCCTTTCGACGCCATCATCCTCACTGCCGCGGGCGATCGCGTGCCCGCGGCGTTGTTCGATCAGCTGAAGCCCGGCGGTGTGCTGGTCGCCCCCGTGGGCAGCCCGAGCCAGCAGGTGCTGGTGCGCATGCGCAAGGGCGAGGACGGGGAAATCCATCGCGAAGACCTCGGTGCCGTGAGCTTCGTTCCGCTGTTGGGCGGCATCGGTTGATGCCTGGGGATACCCGTCACCATAAGGAAAACCGCTGAATGCGGATGTTCTCATCGCTGTACGAGCGCGCCATCGTCTGGGCACGCCATCGCCATGCGGTCCGCTACCTCGCGGGACTCTCCTTCGTCGAAGCCTTCATCTTCCCGGTGATGCCGGAGGTGATGCTGGCGCCGATGATGCTGGCCCAACCGCGCAAGGCCTTCCGTTTCGCCAACTGGAGCCTGCTCTTCTCGTTGCTCGGCTCCCTCGTCGGCTATGGCCTGGGCCATTTCGCCTACGAGGCGCTGAAGCCGCTGCTGGAATCGATGCATCTGCTGGCACCGATCCAGAAAGGCGTGGAGAACCTGCAGCGGGACATGCAGGCGCATTCGCTGGGTCTCTATATCGTGCTGGCGATGGCGGCGTTGCAGCCCGTGGTGCCGATGAAGTTCGTGACCTGGGCCTCGGGCATCGTCGGCGTGCCGGTGTTGCCGTTCCTTGTCTGCATGCTGATCGGCCGCGGCAAGCGTGTCTGGCTCCTGGCCCTCCTGGTGCGCATCTTCGGCGAACGTGCGGAACAGATGCTGCGCAAACACATCGAGTGGATAGGGTGGGCTGTTATCGTAGCCATCGTCCTGCTTGCCGCCTGGTGGTTCCTGGTGCGATGAACGCCCGTGAAGGAAGATCCGCGATGCTCGTGAACCGTCCGCTCGTCGTTTCGATCGTTCTGGCCGCGAGCCTCGTGCTCGCCGGTTGCGACCTCACACGCAGTTCGGTCGTCGTCACGCGTAGCGCCGGCAGTTACGAAACGGCCCGTCCCGCGACGCCGACGCCGCCGCCCGGCGGCAGCTATCGCGTGGTGAAGGGCGACACGCTCTACAGCATCGCCTTCCGCAACAAGGTGGATTTCCGCGACCTCGCCAACTGGAACGGCATCGCTTCGCCTTACACGATCTGGCCCGGCCAGGATCTGCGCCTTTCGCCGCCGGGCCGCGAAGTCCGGGCCGGCGCGCCGGTGTCGCATCCTGCACCGGCGGTCGCCGCCGTGCCGCATCCGACGCCAGCCAGCCCGGCGAGCCAGCCCGGCGTCGCCCCCGTCACCGGGTCGGCCGCGGCGTCTTCCGTGCTGCCCGCGCCGGCAACGACGACGAACACGCCGGTGGTGGTGGCGGGCCAGCCGGCCGAGTCACTCGTTCCGACGCCGCCGGCACCCAGCGCTTCCACCCCCGCGCCCGTGGAAAACCCGCCGGCATCCACGCCCATCGTCGCGAAGGGCGCGACGCGCAGCGTGGGTGGCATCGCCTGGCGCTGGCCCGCCGACGGCGTGCTGCTGAAGAAATTCTCATCGGGCGATGCCATTCCCGGCATCGAAGTGGGCGGCAAGGCCGGCGATCCCGTCCGCGCCGCCGCCGACGGCGTCGTGGTCTACAGCGGTAACGGCCTCGTGGGTTATGGCGAGCTCGTCATCATCAAGCACAGCGACAGCTTCCTCTCCGCCTACGGTCACAACCGCAAGCGCCTCGTGAAGGAAGGCGAGAAGGTGAAGGCCGGGCAGAGCGTGGCCGAGATGGGCTCCACGGGCGCGACGCGCGACGAACTGCAATTCCAGATCCGCCGCGACGGCAACCCGGTGGACCCGTTGCAATACCTGCCGCCCCGTTGATCGCGCTCAAACTGTAGGAGCCGCTATAGCGGCGAGGAAACCTCGCGACGAGGTCGCAGGATCGCTCTCGCCGCTATAGCGGCTCCTACATGGAAGGCACTTCGCGTTTCTTGCGGATCTCGAAGGCCTGGAGGTGCGCGAACGCCACTTCCAGCAACGGTGCCGCCACGCCCGCATCGCGCGCGCGGCGCAGCATGTCGCCCACGATGTGGTCGGATTCGATCCGCTGTCCCGCTTCCAGGTCGCGCAGCATCGAGGCTGTGAGCGGCGAACCTTCCTGGGTCAGCGTTTTCCAGGCAAAGGAACGCGCGTTGTCGGGCACCGGGTGGGCGGAGGCGCGAGCCACGGCCAGGCATTCTTCGTACATGCGCTCGATGAGCTGCCGCCCGTCGCCGGTGGCGACGATGTCGCCGACGCTCGCACGGAACAGGCAGGTGCTTCCCGCCAGCGTGGCGAGGAAGGCGAACTTCGCCCACAGGTCGCGCTGGATGTCGTCGGAGTGCTTGTGGTCCACCTTCGCCACGGCGAACGCCTCCGCGATGGCGGTGCAGCGTCCGTCGCGTTCCTGTCCGTCGCGCTCGCCGAAGGTCACCGACGCGCCGTTGCCGAAATGGATGATCTCGCCGTCCGACCCCTTGGCCGCGCTGATCACGCAGAGGCCGCCAAGCACCCGCTCCGGGCCGAAACGGCTGTCGAGCACGGGGTAGTGGGCAAGACCGTTGAGGACCGGCAGCACGGCCGTGTTTTCGCCGACGGCGGGATCGATGGCCTCGATCGCGGAATGCAGGTCGTAGGCCTTGCTGGAAAGCAGGACGAGATCGAACGGCCCGGCCGCCGCCACCGTCTCGGCGAGGACGTGCTTCACGCGCAGGGTGGCATTGCCGAACGGACTGACGATCACGAGCCCCTTAGCTTCCAGCACCCGCGCCCTGTCCGGACGGACCAGGAAGGTCACGTCCAGTCCCGCCTGGGCGAGCCGTCCGCCGAAGTATCCGCCGGTGCCGCCGGCGCCAAGGACAAGAATGCGCATGGGGTTATGCCTTCAGGGGAGGATGAACGCCGCCAGGACCCGCCGTCCCTCGCCCGCCAGCAGGCTGTAGGTGCGGGCGGCCGATCCGTTGGTCATGGCTTCGATGCCTATGCCCCGGCGGAGGAAGCCGGCCATCACCTCGGCCGGCGGAAACACCTGGCGTTCGCCGGTGCCCAGCAGGACCAGCTCCGGCTTCAGGGCAGCGATCTTCTCGACGTCCGCGAGGGTCAGGCGCGAGGCGTCCGTGACCTCCCAGTCCTCGACGACCTCCTGCGGCGTGAGCAGGATGCTCTTGCGGAAGTCGCGGTCGACCACGGTGACGGTATCGGCGCCGACGCGGCGCACGAACAGGTAGTCACCGGGATGTTCGAACGACAGGTCCATGGGGGTTACCGGGGCAGGGCGAGCTTCGGATCCTGTTCGTTGCGACGGAACAGGACCACCACGTGGCCGATCTCCTGGACCGTCTCCGCGCCGGTCTGGCCGGCGAGGAAGGCGATCTGCTCCTGGCGCTCGTCCTTGTCGCCCCCGGAGAGCTTCACTTTCACCAGCTCGTGGATGTCGAGGGCCTGGGCCAGCTCCTTGGCGACGGCCTCGGTGGCTCCCTTGTTCCCCAGGAGGATGACGGGGCGGAGGTCGTGGGCGAGGCTGCGCAGGTAGCGGCGCTGTGTAGGGGAGAGCATGCGTTCAGTTTCGGTTCGCGGCGGATAGGCGGCAAAGGGTATCATGCGAGGCTTGCCCACTTCCTCCGCGGGTCCACCCGATGTCACGCAGCAAGAGCAGTTCCCGCTGGCTTCGGGAGCATTTCGACGACGTTTACGTCAGGCGCGCCCAGGCCGAGGGCCTGCGTTCGCGCGCCGTATTCAAACTCGAGGAACTCATCGACCGCGATCGCCTGATCAAGCCCGGCATGACCATCGTCGACCTCGGCGCCGCCCCGGGCGGCTGGTCGCAGCTGGCCCGGCAGCGCCTCGGCGACACCGGCAAGGTGATCGCGCTGGACATCCTGCCCATGGCGGGGCTGGCCGGCGTGGACTTCATGCAAGGCGATTTCCGCGAGGAATCGGTCCTGCACGAGCTGGAAAGCAAGCTGGAAGGACAGAAGGTCGATCTTGTCCTCTCCGACATGGCCCCCAATATGTCCGGTGTGGCACTCGCCGACCAGATCCGCGCCATGGACCTTTGCGACCTGGCCCGCCAATTCAGCCTCGACTGGCTGAAGCCTGGGGGTTCATTTCTCGTGAAGCTGTTCCAGGGGGCGGGTTTCGACGATTACCTTAAGAACTTGCGCGCGGACTTCAGTCGCGTGACGATGCGTAAACCGAAGGCCTCCCGCGCGCGTTCGCGGGAAGTCTATGCGCTGGCGACCGGACTGAAGTCCGCGTCCCGGCAACCTGGCGAGAACCGCGCATGAACGAGATGGCAAAAAACCTGTTGCTCTGGCTGATCATCGCGGTGGTCCTGCTGACCGTATTCCAGACCTTCAACCCGCACAGCGGGGCGTCGCAGGACATGTCCTACACGACCTTCGCCCAGCAGGTGGATAACGGCAACGTCGCCAGCGGCACCATCACCTCCACCGCTCCGCCGACCATCACCGGCAAGCTGAAGGACGGCGGCTCCTACCGCACCGTGGTGCCGGTGGTGGGCCTGTCCACCAGCGACCTTGTGAAGACGATGCGCGACAAGGGCGTCGAGCTGCGCCAGGAACCCGCCGACAACGGCTTCTCGCTGATCGGCCTGCTGTTCAACTGGCTGCCCATCATCATCTTCGTGGCCGTGCTGATCTGGTTCATGCGCCAGATGCAGGCGGGCTCGGGTGGCCGCGGCGCCATGAGCTTCGGCCGCTCGCGCGCCAAGCTGCAGGGCGAGGACCAGGTCAAGGTCAATTTCAGCGATGTGGCCGGCTGCGACGAGGCGAAGGAAGAGGTCGGCGAGCTGGTCGAATTCCTCCGCGACCCGGGCAAGTTCCAGAAGCTGGGCGGCAAGATCCCGCGCGGCGTGCTCATGGTCGGCCCGCCCGGTACCGGCAAGACGCTCCTCGCCAAGGCCATCGCCGGCGAGGCCAAGGTGCCGTTCTTCTCGATCTCCGGTTCCGACTTCGTCGAGATGTTCGTCGGCGTCGGCGCCAGCCGCGTGCGCGACATGTTCGAGCAGGCGAAGAAGCACGCGCCCTGCATCATCTTCATCGACGAGATCGACGCCGTCGGCCGCCATCGCGGCGCCGGCATGGGCGGCGGTCACGACGAGCGCGAGCAGACCCTCAACCAGCTGCTGGTCGAAATGGACGGCTTCGAGGGCACCGAGGGCATCATCGTCATCGCCGCCACCAACCGTCCCGACGTGCTCGATCCGGCGTTGCTGCGTCCGGGCCGCTTCGACCGCCAGGTGGTGGTCGGCCTGCCGGACGTGAAGGGCCGTGAGCAGATCCTCAAGGTGCACATGCGCAAGGTGCCCACCGCGGCCGACGTCGACGCGATGACCATCGCGCGCGGCACGCCGGGCTTCTCGGGCGCCGACCTCGCCAACCTCGTGAACGAGGCCGCGCTGTTCGCCGCCCGCGAGAACGCCCGCGAAGTGCGCATGAGCCACATGGATCGCGCGCGCGACAAGATCCTGATGGGCGCGGAGCGCCGTTCGATGGCGATGAACGACGAAGAGAAGCGTCTCACCGCCTACCACGAGGCCGGCCACGCGATCATCGGCCGTCTCGTGCCCGAGCACGATCCCGTCTACAAGGTCACCATCATCCCGCGCGGTCGCGCGCTGGGCGTGACGATGTACCTGCCGGAAGGCGACCGTTACAGCATGAACAAGGTCGCGATCGAATCGCAGCTGTGCTCGCTGTACGGCGGCCGCGTGGCGGAAGAGATCATCTTCGGCCACGACAAGGTCACCACGGGCGCCTCGAACGACATCGAGCGCGCCACGAAGATGGCCCGCAACATGGCCACGAAGTGGGGCCTGTCCGACGAACTCGGCCCGGTCACCTACGGCGAGGAGGAAGACGAGGTCTTCATCGGCCGCTCGGTCACGCAGCACAAGAGCGTGTCCAACGAAACCGCGCGCAAGATCGACGAAGTGGTGCGCACCATCCTCGACCGCGCGTACGCGCGCAGCAAGGAACTGCTCACCACGAACATCGACAAGCTGCACGTGATGGCCGAGGCCCTGCTGCAGTACGAGACGATCGACGCGCGCCAGATCGACGACATCATGAACGGTCGCGAGCCGGGTCCGCCGGCCGACTGGCAGAAGCCTGGCTCGACGCCGCCGCCGCCTCCGCGTGGCGACGCGGGCTCCGCGCCCGACAAGGTCGGCAAGCCGGCGACGCAGCTGTAAGACGAAAGGGCGGCCACGAGCCGCCCTTTTTCTTCTCTGTGGGAGCGGCTTCAGCCGCGATGGCGCTAGCCCCGATCTCGCCGTTTACAGCGTTGTTACCGATTCGCGAAAAAAAAGATGTAAAAAGTGTTGACGCACGCGCCGGATATCTGAATAATTCCGCTTCTCGACACGGCGCTAACGCCTCATGGCGATAGTCTCCGGGTCAACGGTTTAAAGTGTGCGCCCGTAGCTCAGTTGGATAGAGTACCAGGCTACGAACTTGGTGGTCGGGAGTTCGAATCTCTCCGGGCGCACCATCTTTAAGCAAAGCCATCGCGCTTGCGCGGCGGTTGCGGTAGTTGAAAGTGTGGTGTGTTCATACGGATTGACGGGCTTGGCTTTGACCCGTAACATTTGAAGGCTTCACCCCAGTAGTATCGGGATGGTGCTTGACGTTTCGGGGTATAGCTCAGTCTGGTAGAGCGCCAGCTTTGGGAGCTGGATGTCGGGGGTTCGAATCCCTCTGCCCCGACCAGTTGGCGTTCTACGTACAGTGCCTGCGCCTGTAGCTCAATCGGATAGAGCATCGGCCTTCTAAGCCGACGGTTGCAGGTTCGATTCCTGTCGGGCGCGCCAATTGAAGTTTTATGGTGGGCGTAGCTCAGCTGGTTAGAGTACCGGATTGTGATTCCGGATGTCGTGGGTTCGAGTCCCATCGTCCACCCCACTTACAACGCGAGTTTCAAACGGGCCGTTAGCTCAGTTGGTAGAGCAGTTGACTCTTAATCAATTGGTCGTAAGTTCGAATCTTACACGGCCCACCAATGCGAAGGCGCTCAGGGAAACCTGGGCGCCTTTTTCCTTATCGGGCCCGCGAAGGGCCATCCCTGCGCAGAGAGGGTCTTTATGGACCCACGGTCACCAGCCCTCTAGAATGCCTTCGCGAGCGAGAGTGGCGGAATTGGTAGACGCACCAGATTTAGGTTCTGGCGCCGCAAGGCGTAAGGGTTCGAGTCCCTTCTTTCGCACCATCGCGTGTCCCCTTGGATCAGGCACTTAGGCGTTGCGACGTCGTAAGCGTTGCATCTGATGCGGGTATTGCTGTCGCGTAACGATTAACTCCTCGTGCGCGGCGTCCGGGTCGGTGATGTCGGTTCACGATTCCAGTCCTTTGCGGTGCTTCATGGTGTGGCCCGGATTTCCGTCCGACGAGCGACTACAGTACCCAAGGCCGCAAGCGTCACGGTGATCGCGAAGTTGGCCGCAAATGCCGCTGTGGGCGAAAGATCGAGCAGCGCCGCGAACAGCGAGCCACCGATCGCCAGCGTCGTCGCCACCATCAACGACTCGCACAATTGCAGCGCGGAGCTGTTCGTGCCTTGTTCGTGCTCGCCCGACATCGACAGCGCGAGTACGGCGACCGTACCGTAGAGCATGCCCATGCCGAGACCGGTCAACAGCCATCCCGCGACGGAAGCGGCGACAGGCATCCATGCGAACGTGCTCAACGACGCCAGCACCGCGCCGATCACCATCATCGCCGTGCCGCGACGGAGAAGCGTCTGTCGCGACACCTTCGCGTAGTGGCCCTGGTACCACGAGCCGGAGAACCAGCCGAGGGCACCGACGCTGATGGCGATGCCCGACCACATCGGCGACAGGCCGTGCTCGCGCGAGAACGCCAGCGGCAGGAAGGCCTCGGTGCCGAAGAACGCGGAGGCCGCCACGCCGCGCAGCGCGATCACCGCGGGCAGGCCACGTGCCGCTAGCAGCGTGCCCGGTGGAAGCAGTCGCTTGCCGCAGGCGAAGAGGAGGGCGATCGCGGGAACGAACAAGGCGGCGGCGAGCCAGCCTCGCTCCTGGCCCGCGACGAAGAGCAGGCACACACCCAGGGAAGCGCCGATGGCGTTCGCCATCCGTCGTGTCGTATCCGTACCGGCCTTTCCGGTCGGGCGGCCGAGCGAGCGAAGCGCACCGCGCAGTCCCGCCGCGGCGGGGATCGCCAGCAGCGGCACGCCGAGGAACACCCAGCGCCAGCCGGCATGCTCCACGATGGCGCCGCTCACCGCCGGGCCGATCAAGGCCGGCACCACCCAGCCCGCCGAGAAGGAGGCGAACACCTTCGGCCTCAGCGAATCCGGATACAGGCGCCCGACGATGACGTACAGCGCAGGCGAAAGGCAGCCCGCGCCGAGGCCCTGGACCAGGCGACCCACCAGCAAGGTCGGCATGTCGCGGGCGAAGCCCGCGATCAGCAGGCCGAGGACGAACCCGGCCAGCCCCGTCCACATGGCCGGTGCCGGCCCCTTGCGATCGCTCCAGCGTCCCGAGAGCGTCATGCCGATCACGCTGGTCGCCAGCACGCCGCCGAAGGCCAGGGCGTAAGCCTTCAGGCCATCCAGCTCCCGCGCCACCGTCGGCATGGCCGTGGTGACGGCCAGCGCCTCGAAGGCGATAAGGGAAATGAGCGACACCATGCCCACGGTGGCCGCTCGGTAGGGCGGGGCGAGGATGCCCTCGGCCGGAGGCGCGGCGGGCGCCAGGGTCTTTGGATCGGACGTGCCCACGTTCATTCGGTTTCCTTGGGAGGCGGCGAGTCTCGCACGCTTGCGCGGGAGAATCAGAGGGTGCAGCATGTGACCTCAACCATTGTTGAGGTCAAGCGCGATGCGCGAACTGAGCGTGGGCGAGGCAGCCAGGCGGGCGGGGGTGGCGGTCTCGACCCTGCATTTCTACGAGCGGAAAGGGCTGATACGCAGCCTGCGCACGTCCGGCAACCAGCGCCGTTACGGCGTCGACGTACTGCGCCGGCTCGCGGTGATCCGGGTCGCGCAGCGGGTCGGCATCCCGCTGGAGGCCGTCCGTCGGGCCTTCGAGGCCCTGCCGGACGAGCGGACGCCCACCCGCGAGGAATGGGCCCGGCTGTCCGCCGCCTGGCATGACGAGCTGGAAGAGCGGATCGCCCAGCTGGTCAACCTGAAGGATCGGCTGACCGGTTGTATCGGCTGCGGATGCCTTTCGCTGACGGCCTGCGGCCTCGCCAATCCGGGGGACGAACTGGCCGCCGAAGGACACGGCCCCAGGCGCTGGGCGACCCCTTGAGGCAGGTTGCGGCGGCGGGAGGGCAAAACGTAGAATGGGCAGTCATTTGCGGGGGTTTTCGCCGCTGGGGAGCAGGTCGCGGCGGCCGACCCGGTAGTCGCGGTGAATCCCATTGTTTCGGTTACGGCGGACGGATGTCCGCCATCGCGCCACGTCCGTGGTGGTTTCAGGAGAGGTCATGCAGGTTTCGGTTGAGAATGTGGGCAAGCTCGGGCGCAAGCTCACGGTGAAGTTCCCGGCTGAGCGTCTGGAGACGCAGGTCAGCGAGCGCATCGCGGAAATGGGCCGTACGGTGCGCCTGAAGGGCTTCCGTCCCGGCAAGGTGCCGACCAACGTGATCAAGCAGCGCTTCGGCGCGCAGGTCCGTGGCGAAGCCCTCTCCGACCTCATCGGCAGCACGCTGCGCGAGGCGTTCCAGCAGGAGAAGCTGCAGCCCATCGCCAACCCGTCGGTCGACACCACGGGCAACGCCGAGAACGGCGAAATCGCCTACACGGCCACCTTCGAGGTGATGCCGGAATTCCCGGCCATCGACGTGGCGGCGATCGAGATCGCCCGTCCCAAGGCCGAGGTGAAGGACACCGACATCGACAAGATGATCGAGACCCTGCGCACCCAGCGCCGCAGCTTCGACGAAGTGACCCGCGCCTCGAAGGAGGGCGACTTCGTCATGTTCGAATACGCCGCCGCCTCGGGCGACTACCGCTTCCCGGCCGAGGGCCTGGAGCGCGCCGGCAGCGTGCTGGGTTCCGGCACCCTGTTCAAGGCCCTGGACGAGGCCCTGACCGGCCGCAGCGCCGGCGAGGAACTGACCCAGGACGTCGCCTTCCCGGAAGACTTCCGTAACCCGGACCTGGCCGGCAAGACCGCCAGCGTCACGTTCAAGATCGTGAAGGTGCAGGAGCCGAACCTGCCCACCGTGGACGCCGAATTCGTGAAGATGTTCGGCGTGGCCGACGGCGACCTCGAGACCTTCCGCAAGGAAGTCCGCGCCAACCTCGAGCGCGAGCTCAAGGCCACCCTGATGGCCCGCCTGAAGTCCGAAGTGGCCGAGAAGCTGGCCGCTGCCCACCCGGAGCTGGACGTGCCGGAGCTGATGGCCGATGCCGAGGCCCGCAGCCTCGCCGCCGGCAACCTGCCGCGCGGCCAGGAGCCGAGCGCCGCGATGGTCGCCGAGGCCCTGCCGTTCGCCCGCAAGCGCGTCATCGCCGCTCTCCTGATGGGTGAGATCGCGCGCAAGAACGAACTGCGCCTCGACCGCAAGCGTCTGAGCGAGATGCTGGCCGCCATCGCCTCCACCTACGAGGAGCCGGAGAAGGTCATTGAACTGTATAACGGCGACCCCCAACTGATGTCGGGACTGCAGAACCGCGTCATGGAAGATCAGGTGGCCGAGTGGGTGGCGGACAACGCCAAGACCACCGACCAGGAGCTGAGCTTCGATGAGGTGATGCGGCCGATCGGCGCCTGAACCGCCGATCGCCAGTAACCCCGGGCCCCACACGAAGGAGAGACCCCATGTCCATGGCTCCGATCCAGAACCTCAACCTGGTGCCCATCGTCGTCGAGCAGACCTCGCGCGGCGAGCGTTCGTACGACATCTACTCGCGCCTCCTCAAGGAGCGCGTGATCTTCGCGGTCGGTCCGGTCGACGACTACATGGCCAATGTCATCGTGGCCCAGCTGCTGTTCCTCGAGTCCGAGAACCCGGACAAGGACATCAGCCTGTACATCAACAGCCCCGGTGGCTCCGTCACCGCGGGCATGGCGATCTACGACACGATGCAGTTCGTGAAGCCGGACGTCAGCACGATGTGCATCGGCCAGGCCGCCTCCATGGGCGCCCTGCTGCTGGCCGCGGGTGCCGCCGGCAAGCGCTACTCGCTGCCGCATTCGCGCATCATGATCCACCAGCCGTGGGCCGGCGGTATTTCCGGCCAGGCGACCGACATCGAGATCCACGCCCGTGAGATCCTGACGATGCGCGAGCGCCTCAACGCGATCCTCGCCCACCACAGCGGCAAGACGGTGGAGGAGATCGCCCGCGATACCGAGCGCGACCGCTTCATGAGCGGGGCGGAAGCCCAGGCCTATGGCTTGATCGACTCGGTGTTGGACAAGCGCACGGTCGATACCGTCCGTTCAGCTTGATTCAACCTTTTCGCTTTGAAATCCGGCACTTCGCCCCTACTTCAAGGGGCGAAGCGCTGTGCTATTCTCAAAGCGCACCTGGATTCTCAGTAGGGCCCATAGCATGAGCGACGAGCGGCAGAGCCGTTCCAACGATGGCGGCAAGATTCTTTACTGCTCTTTCTGCGGCAAGAGCCAGCACGAAGTTCGCAAGCTGATCGCTGGCCCCAGCGTGTTCATCTGCGACGAGTGCGTCGAGCTGTGCAACGACATCATCCGCGAGGAACTGGAAGAGAAGGCGGCCTCCGGCCGTACCCAACTTCCGAAGCCGCGCGAGATCATGGAAGCGCTCGACCAGTACGTGGTCGGCCAGACGCGCGCCAAGAAGGCGCTGTCGGTCGCGGTGTACAACCACTACAAGCGCATGGAATCGCGCCAGAAAAACGACGAAGTCGAACTCGGCAAGTCCAACATCCTCCTGATCGGTCCGACCGGTTCGGGCAAGACGCTGCTGGCCGAGACGCTGGCCCGTCTTCTCAATGTGCCGTTCACGATCGCCGACGCCACCACGCTCACCGAGGCGGGTTACGTGGGCGAGGACGTCGAGAACATCATCCAGAAGCTCCTGCAGAAGTGCGACTACGACGTCGAGAAGGCGCAGAGCGGCATCGTGTACATCGATGAAATCGACAAGATCTCGCGCAAGAGCGAGAACCCGTCGATCACCCGCGACGTGTCCGGCGAAGGCGTGCAGCAGGCCCTCCTGAAGCTCATCGAGGGCACGCTCGCCTCGGTGCCGCCGCAGGGCGGCCGCAAGCATCCGCAGCAGGAGTTCCTCCAGGTCGACACGCGCAACATCCTCTTCATCTGCGGCGGCGCGTTCGCCGGGCTGGAGAAGGTGATCCAGCAGCGTTCCGAGACCACCGGCATCGGCTTCGGCGCCGAGGTCCGCTCCAAGGAGCGCACCGAGAACGTCGGCAAGATGTTGTCGGAAGTCGAGCCGGCCGATCTGGTCCGCTTCGGCCTGATCCCGGAGTTCGTGGGCCGCCTGCCGGTCGTCGCGACGCTCGACGAGCTCGACGAGGCTGCCCTGGTGCAGATCCTCACCGAGCCGAAGAACGCCGTCACCAAGCAGTTCCGCAAGCTGTTCGACATGGAAGGCGCCGAACTGGAATTCCGTCCGGAGGCCCTGTCCGCCATCGCCCGTCGCGCGCTGAAGCGCAAGACCGGCGCGCGCGGATTGCGCACCATCCTCGAACAGGTGCTGCTCGACACGATGTTCGAACTGCCCTCGCTGGAGCATGTCAGCAAGGTGGTGGTCGACGACGCCGTGATCGACGGCCAGGCTGAACCGTATCTCATCTACCGTGGGAACCTGCAGCAGCAGCGAATCGCGGGCGAGGGTGGCGACGCGGCCTGATCGCACCGTCAAGGGCATGACCGACGGCCCCGGCGTCCCACGACGCCGGGGCCGTTTTTCTTTGTATGGCGCGCTCTTGATGGATCCTGCGCGAACCACCACTTGACGTGTATGGCGGGTCCGGCGCAGTGTCGGGTCGCGCCCCAATCACCCGAGGGAAACCCCAAGCACATGGCGAAGATTCGCAGACAAACCACGAGCGGTGCCGAACTGGACCAGTTGCCGGTCTTGCCGCTGCGCGACGTCGTCGTCTACCCGCACATGGTCATTCCGTTGTTCGTCGGGCGCGACAAGTCCATGCGCGCACTCGAGCGGGCGATGGAGGGCGAGCGGCAGATCCTCCTCGTGGCACAGAAGAGTCCCGACATCGACGATCCGTCCATCGGCGACCTGCACTCGGTCGGTACGCTCGCCGGCGTCCTGCAACTGCTGAAGCTGCCCGACGGCACCGTCAAGGTGCTCGTCGAGGGACAGTCGCGCGTGCAGATCGACGCGTTCGAAGACGACGCCGGCATGATGAGCGGCCGTGCCCGTGTCATCGAGCCCATCTACAGCAACAACGAACGCGAGCTCGACGTGGTGTCGCGTTCGCTGGTGTCGCTCTTCGAGCAACTGGTGAAGCAGAGCCGCAAGCTGCCGCCGGAAATCCTGGCGACGCTCTCGGGTATCGACGATCCTTCGCGCCTGGCGGACTCCATTGCCGCGCACCTCTCCGTGCGCATGGCCGACAAGCAGCGCGTGCTGGAAACGGCCGACGTGGGCCAGCGCCTCGAACTGCTCATCGGGCTCGTCGACGGCGAGATGGATTTGCAGCAGGTGGAGAAGCGCATCCGCGGCCGCGTGAAGTCGCAGATGGAGAAGAGCCAGCGCGAGTACTACCTCAACGAGCAGATGAAGGCCATCCAGAAGGAGCTGGGGGAGGGCGAAGAGGGCGTCAACGAGATCGAGGAGCTGCAGAAGAAGATCGACGCCGCCGGCATGCCGCCCGCCGTGCTCGCGAAGGCGCGCCAGGAATTCAACAAGCTGAAGCAGATGTCGCCGATGTCCGCGGAAGCCACCGTGGTGCGCAACTACCTCGACTGGGTGGTGGGCGTGCCGTGGAAGAAGCGCAGCAAGGTCCGCAAGGACCTCGCGCTGGCGCAGGAAACGCTCGATGCCGATCACTTCGGCCTCGAGAAGGTGAAGGAACGTATCCTCGAATACCTCGCCGTGCAGCAGCGCGTGAACACGATGAAGGGCCCGATCCTCTGCCTCGTCGGTCCGCCCGGCGTGGGCAAGACCTCGCTCGGTCAGTCGATCGCGAAGGCGACGAACCGCAAGTTCGTCCGCATGAGCCTCGGCGGCGTTCGCGACGAGGCCGAGATCCGCGGCCATCGCCGCACGTACATCGGTTCCATGCCGGGCCGCATCGTGCAGAACCTCAACAAGGTCGGCACGAAGAATCCGCTGTTCGTCCTCGACGAGATCGACAAGATGTCGATGGACTTCCGCGGCGACCCGTCGTCGGCTTTGCTCGAAGTGCTCGACCCGGAGCAGAACAACGCGTTCAACGACCACTACCTCGAGGTCGACCTCGACCTGTCCGAGGTGATGTGGATCGCGACCGCGAACTCGCTCAACATCCCGGGTCCGTTGCTCGACCGCATGGAGGTGATCCGCATCCCGGGTTACACCGAGGACGAGAAGCTCAACATCGCGCAGAAGTACCTGCTGCCGAAGCAGCTGAAGGCCAACGGCCTGAAGGCCGAGGAGCTTGAAGTGGGCGAGGACGCCTTGCGGGACATCGTGCGCTACTACACGCGCGAATCCGGCGTGCGCAACCTGGAACGCGAGATCTCCAAGATCTGCCGCAAGGTGGTGAAGGAGCTGGCGCTGGGCACCGTGCCCGAGAAGGCGAGGGCGAAGCCGGCCAAGGTGGCGAAGGCCGCCAAGGCGAAGCCCGCCGCGCCGGGCCACGTGCGCGTCGACGGCGAGAACCTCGACCACTACCTCGGCGTGCGTCGCTTCGACTTCGGCCGGGCGGAGCAGCAGAACGAAGTGGGCCTGGTCACGGGCCTGGCCTGGACCCAGGTGGGTGGCGACCTCCTCAGCATCGAGGCCTCCGTGGTCCCGGGCAAGGGGCGCCTCGTCCACACCGGCCAGCTCGGCGACGTGATGAAGGAATCGATCCAGGCGGCCCTCAGCGTCGTGCGTGCCAGGGCGGCGGGCCTGGGTATCGAGCCGGACTTCCACGAGAAGCTCGACATCCACATCCACGTACCCGAGGGCGCGACGCCGAAGGACGGTCCGAGCGCGGGCATCGCGATGTGTACGGCGCTGGTCTCGGCCCTGACGAAGGTGCCGGTGCGATCCGAAGTCGCGATGACCGGCGAGATCACCCTGCGCGGCCGGGTACTGCCCATCGGTGGCCTGAAGGAAAAGTTGCTCGCGGCCCATCGCGGCGGCATCACCACGGTGATCATCCCCGACGAGAATAAGAAGGACCTGGTCGACATCCCGGAGAACATCACCGGCTCGCTCGACATCCATCCGGTGAGGTGGATCGACGAGGTGCTCGACCTCGCCCTCGAGCGTCCGCTGGGGCTCAAGAAGGAGGGGGAGGGTGCCGCCGTCGAGGTACCCCGGGCACAGGGCAAGCGCGGAAAGGGGAAGCCTTCGCCGTCGCTGACGCACTGACCTTCATCGTTCCGTGTCACGAACAAGGGCGCACCCAGGTGCGCCCTTTTCGTTTTCGTCGTCCTGTCACGGACACTTCGCGATAATCGTTTTTTGCCTTCCGCGCAAGCCTCCGTGAACGATGCACATGTGCTGAAAGCCTTGGTATTCCTTGTCTTGCGATGGCTGGGGGGCACTGGTATAAAGGCCACTCCGCCATCGCTCGCGCCGCAAGGGCGCCATGGATCGCGGGGTTGCGTTCGCAACCTGACGTCTTCTCGTGAAGGATCGCCGTCCGGCGATTCGAATTACCTTTGAAGGGAGTTACGTAATGAATAAATCCGAGCTTATCGACGCCATCGCCGAGAAGGCCGAACTGTCGAAGGCCGACGCCGGCCGCGCGCTCCAGGGCCTCATCGAAGCCGTCAAGGACGCCCTGAAGAAGGGTGACGATGTCGCCGTCGTGGGCTTCGGCACCTTCAAGGTGCGCAGCCGCGCCGCCCGCACGGGCCGCAACCCGCGCACGAACGAAGAGATCAAGATCCCGGCGTCCAAGGTCCCGGCCTTCACGGCTGGCAAGGCGCTCAAGGATCACGTAAACTAAGCGGTCTTACCGTCGAGGGTGCTTAGCTCAGCGGTAGAGCGTCGCCTTTACACGGCGCTGGTCGGGGGTTCGATCCCCTCAGCACCCACCAGACGGAAAGTGGAGTGGTAGTTCAGTCGGTTAGAATGCTGGCCTGTCACGCCGGAGGTCGCGGGTTCGAGTCCCGTCCACTCCGCCATTGGTCCGCAAAGGCGCCCGCGTGGCGCCTTTGCTTTATCTACCTTCGCGAGTCGCATCATGCTGCAAGCCCTGCGTAACAAGATCCACGGCTGGCCCGCCGCTATCGTCCTCGGCGTTTCCGTTTTCGCCGTCGCGTTCTTCGGCATCGAGTCGTACTTCGTCTCGCATGTCGACACCTATGTGGCCAAGGTGGGCGATCACGAGATCTCCCAGCAGGATTGGCAGCAGCGGCTCAACGAACTTCGCCAGCAGGCCGCGCAGGACCCGCGCTCGCCGTTCACGGCGGCCGACCTCGAGAAGCCCGAGCTGAAGCAGCGCGTGCTCGATGGCATGATCAGCCAGGCCCTGTTGCAGCAGGCGAACACCGACCTCGGCCTCACCGTTTCCGATGCCAGCGTGCGTTCCGCCATCGGCACCGACCCTGGCTTCCAGGTCAACGGTCAGTTCAGTCCGGAAACCTACCGCGCCGTGCTCGCCATGCAGGGCATGAGCCCGGGCATGTACGAGCAGCGCGTGCGCAGTTCGCTCGCCACCCAGATTCTTCCGCAGGCGATCTCGACCACCACGCTGGTCAGCGACGCCGACGTGGATGCATTCTTCCGCCTGCGCCTGCAGCAGCGCGACCTGCGCTTCGTCGAACTGCCGCGTCCCTCGCTTACCGACGCCAACGTGCCGGACAGCGAGATCGAGGCCTTCTACAAGTCGCACATCGCCGACTACACGACGCCGGAACAGGTGTCCGTGCAGTACCTCGAAGTGAAGCAGGCCGACCTCAAGGTGGGCGAACCCACCGACGAGCAGCTGCACGCGTACTACGACAAGTTCAAGCAGCGCTACGCCCAGCCGGAGCAGCGCGAGGCGTCGCACATCCTCGTGAACGTGCCGAAAAACGCCACGCCCGATCAGCAGAAGGCCGCCCTCGAAAAGGCGAAGAAGATCGCCGCCGAGGCCACGCCGGAGAACTTTGCCAAGCTGGCCGCCGAGAACTCGGACGACCTTGGTTCGAAGCGCGCGGGCGGCGACCTCGGCTGGCTCGAGAAAGGCGTGGCCAACGCCGCCTTCGACACCGCCCTGTTCGGCCTGAAGAAGGGCGAGATCACGAAGGAGCCGGTGCTGTCGCCGGAAGAGGGCTACCACATCATCTGGCTGCGCGACGCCCGCGACGGCGATGCGAAGCCCTTCGCCGAGGTGCGCGCGCAGCTCGCCTCCGACTGGGCCAAGAACGAGGGCGAGCGCCTCTACAACGAGCGCGCCGGCCAGCTGGCCGACCTCGCCGAGCGCAACCCGGGTTCGCTCGAGCCGGCCGCCAAGGAGCTGGGCCTCGAGATCAAGACCTCGCCGCTGTTCGGCCACGAAGGCGGCCCGGGCATCCCGGCCGATCCGAAGTTCGTCCAGGCCGCGTTCGCGGACGACGTCCTGAACCAGGGCAACAATTCCTCGCTGGTGCAGGTGGACAAGGGCGACGCGGTCGTCATGCACCTCGCCAAGCACAACGCGGCGGCGCCGAAGGCCCTCGCCGAGGTTACCGACGCCATCCGCCAGCGCATCCTCGACGAGCGCGTCGACACGATGGCCAGGAAGCACGCCGACGAGGTCGCGGCCGAACTTGCCAAGGGCGGCGATGTCGCGGCGCTGGCGAAGGCACCCGTGCGGACCCTCGCCGGCGTGGATCGCAGCAAGCTCGGTACCTTCACCGACGTGCCGCCGGCGATCCTGCAGCAGGTCTTCACGCTGCCGCACCCGGCGAACGGCAAGCCCAGCTGGACCGCGGTGAAGACGGACAACGGCGCCTACGCGCTGGTGGCCGTGGACAAGGTCGTCGACGGCGATCCGTCGAAGGTCGAGAAGGCCCAGCGCGACGCGCTGCGCGGACAGATGATGGATGCGATGGCCCAGGCCGCCACCTTGGAATACATCGAGGCGCTGAAGTCCCACGCCGAGATCAAGATTGCCCAGGACCGCATGTAAGACGAACACGGGTGCATTCGACGCAAGCCTGGGCTGGCTAGCGCAGTCAGCAAACCATGCGGGAGCGCATGGACGGGCGACGCGATTACAATGGCGGTCTTGACGCGTCGAAGGAACCATCCGTGATCATCCAACCCAAGGTCCGAGGCTTCATCTGCACCACCGCTCATCCGGTCGGCTGCGCGAAGAACGTCGAAGAACAGATCGCCATCACCAAGGCCAGTGGCGCGTTCGCCGACGGTCCGAAGCGTGTGCTGGTGATCGGCGCCTCCACCGGCTATGGCCTGGCCTCGCGCATCACGGCGGCCTTCGGCCACGGCGCGGCCACGCTGGGCGTGTTCTTCGAGAAGCCGTCGAGCGAAGCGAAGACCGGCACCGCGGGCTGGTACAACGCACACGCCTTCGACAAGCTCGCCCGCGAGGCCGGCCTGTTCGCGAAGTCGATCAACGCCGATGCGTTCGCCAACGAGACGCGCGCCAAGGCCATCGAGATCATCAGGAACGAGATGGGCGGCAAGGTCGATCTCGTCGTCTACTCGCTGGCCTCGCCGGTGCGCAAGCTGCCGGAAGGCAGCAAGATGGGCGAGCCGGGCTCGGTGGTGCGCTCCGCGCTGAAGACCATGGGCGAAACGTTTACCGCCTCCTCGGTCGACACCAACAGGAACGAAGTGGTGCAGGCCACGGTCGAGCCGGCCAACGAGCAGGAAGTGAAAGACACCGTCACCGTGATGGGTGGCGAGGACTGGACGATGTGGATCGAGGCGCTGGCCGCGGCCGACGTGCTCGCCGATAACGCCACGACCATCGCCTACAGCTACGTCGGCACCTCCATCACCTGGCCGATCTACTGGCATGGCACGCTCGGCCAGGCCAAGCAGCATCTCGATCGCACGGCGAAGGAACTGGGCGAGCGCTACGCGTCCAAGGGCCTGCGCTCCTACGTGGGCGTGATGAAGTCGGTGGTGACCCAGGCCAGCTCGGCCATCCCGGTCATTCCGCTTTACGTCTCCATGGTCTTCAAGATCATGAAGGCGAAGGGCATCCATGAAGGCACCATCGAGCAGATCAACCGTCTGTTCCACGATCGCCTGTACCGCGCGGACGGCAAGCCCGCCGAAACGGACACCGAAGGCCGCGTGCGCCTGGACGACTGGGAACTGCGCGACGACGTGCAGGGGGAATGCAAGGCGCTGTGGCCGACGGTCACCACGGGAAACCTGTGGGACGTGACCGACTATGCCGGCTACAAGCACGACTTCATCAAGCTGTTCGGTTTCGAGGCGAAGGGCGTGGATTACGATGCCGATGTGAGCCCGGACGTGCAGTGGGATGTCGTGCAGCTTTGAGCTTTATTGCGGTGGAGGCTTGTCGCTCGATCGGGCGATAAGCCTCCAATGAAGTCACCGCGAAGCCGACAGCTTCAACACCTGTCCAGGCTGCACCGTCTTCGTCTGCAGATCGTTCCAGGTCATCAACTGCTCCACGCTGACCTGGTGACGCCGGGCGATCGACCACAGCGACTCGCCGCTGTTGACCTTGTAGAACACGATCCGCCGTTCGTCCTTCGCGGTGCTCTTCTTCGCCTTTCCCGATGCCTGAGTGGCCGCTGGTACGGAAGCCGCTACCGCGTCGGCGGCATCCGTCGACGACGCGACAGGGCCGAGCTTGTACTGGTCCGCCGCGGACTTCGGTAACAGCAGGCTGGAACTCACCGTGCCCTTGTTCGTGCGGTACGCGGGATTGAAATCGCGCAGATCGTCCATCGACAGGCCCGACTGCTTCGCCGCCTGGGCGAGCGACTGCGGATTGGACACCTGGACAACCTGCAGCGCATTCTCGGCATCGCGCTTGGGCAGCGAGACATTGAAGCGGGCAGGATCGCGCACGATGCATGCGATCGCCATCAGCTTCACGAGGTGATCCCTCGTGACGGCCTTCATCGGCACGTCGGGAAGGCCGTCGTCGTTCGTCGGGCCGCCGTGCCGGTCGAGCTTCTTCTTCAGCCCGAACTCGCCCGCGTTATAGGCCACGTCGACCAGGCGCCAGTCGCCCAGGTCGTCGTAGTAGCGACGCATCATGGTCATCACGGATTCGGTGGACTTGGCGATGTCCAGCCGCTCGTCGTAGTTCTTCTCCACGCGCAGGCCAAGCGTGCGCGCCGTCTGCGGCATGATCTGCCACATGCCCGCCGGGCGGTTCTTGTGGCCCGGCACGTGGCGGTACTGGCTTTCCACCCAGGGCAGCAGCGCGAACTCGCCGGCCACGCTGTGCTTCATGGCCGACTTGTGCGCGTAGACGATAAGCGGCAGCACCTCGTTCACGTGCTGCTCGAAGCGGTTGGGCGACCTCGTATAGGTGCGCGCCCAGGCCAGCACCTTCGGATCGGCCTCGCAGCCCGGCATGGCGAAGCTCTCGCGCATACCCGCCCAGAAGTCCGCTGGCTGCGCGGGGCGCAGGAGTTTCGGCGCCACGGCCACATCGTCCACCGGTGCGACGGGAGTCACCGTCGCAACCGGCTGTTGCGGCACCGGCTTCGGCGCCCCGCCGGCGCACGCCGTGAGGAAAAGCGGAATGAGGGTGGGCAGGAGCCGGCGGTTGAATACGTTCATGCGGTGAAGGTGTCCTTGGCCCGGCGCAGCGCGGCGAAGCGCTCCGTCCGCGTGGCATGGTCCTGGCCCTGGGCCTGGACCCAGCGGGCGATAGCCTCGCTGTCCACGCGCAGGAACGGATTGCTGGCGCATTCCTCGGCGAGGCGGCTCGGCACGCTGGGCCGGCCCTCCGCACGGAGGCGCGCCACCTCGTCCGAACGACGGCGGAGGTCGCCGTTGTCGGGATCGACGCTGAGCGCGAAACGGATATTGGCCGCCGTGTACTCGTGCGCGCAGCATACGAGCGTTTCCGGCGGCAGGCCGGCGAAGCGGTCCAGGGAGGCCAGCATCTGTTCCGGGGTGCCCTCGAACAGGCGCCCGCAACCGATGCTGAAAAGCGTGTCGCCGCAGAACAGGAAGCCTTCGCCGGCATACGCGATATGCGTGGCCGTGTGGCCCGGCACGGCCATGACCTTGAACGAGGCCTTCGGCGCATCCAGTGTGACCGTGTCGCCGTCCTCGACGATCTGGGTCTTGTAATGAATGCGGGTATCCAGCGGCGCGTAGACCTCGACGTCGTGCTTGCGCACAAGGTCGAACACACCGCCGATGTGGTCGTTGTGGTGGTGGGTCAGCAGGATGGCCGTCAGCCGCCAGTGGCGCTCGGCCAGCGCGGCTTCGACGGGGGCGGCTTCACCGGGATCCACGACGAAGGCGTTGCCTGCGTCGTCGGCGACCAGCCAGATGTAGTTGTCGCTCAAGGCCGCGACGGGGACCCAATGCATCGGGCTGGCTCCGTGACGTCGATAGGGCGCGAACACCCAAGGAATGGCCGCCGGGAAGGGTGCGAACCGGGCGGGGCGGCCGGACTATATCAGCCGGGTATATCTCGCTCGTTAGGAAGTCATTAACCGCTGTGGCGACCCCTAAACCGTTTAGACTCGATCCGCATGGTCCAGTTCACTCCCGACATCTACGCCACTCCGCAGATCGGCAAGCTCCTCGCCGATGAGACGCGCGTGCTCACGCCCCTGCTGGCCCGCTGCACGGGAGACCACGGCCTGCACCTCACAGCGGCCGCCCAGGGCGAGCCGCCGGCCATCCCGCTCCTGGGCCATTGGGCCACGCTGCGCGTTGCCGGAGCGGTCCTGGGCGGGGATATACGCGCCAGCGGCCTCGAAGCCCTGCCGTTCTCCGATGAATCCTTCGGTGTGGTCCTGTTACGCCACGCGCTGGAAACCACGGCCCGCCAGGACAACCTGCTGGACGAGGCGATCCGTGTCCTCGCGCCCGGCGGCATGCTGGCGATCACCGGCATCCATCCCGTGGGCCTGTGGTCGCCATGGGTGGCGAGACAGAGCCGCGGCATCCGTCCGCGTCTGACCTGGCCGTGGTGGTGGAGCCAGCGTCTCGTCCGCGACGAGTTCGAACTCTCGATGCCGCGCCGCGTGGGCAGCGCGTGGCCGCGCGCCGGTGGGGCCGCCGTCGGCGAGTCGCTGGTGGGCGGCGGTTACCTCCTCGTGGCGCGCAAAAAACGTCCGGCAGCGGTACCCTTGCGCCCCCGCGCCGTCGCCGTGCCCACACCGATCCCCGGTACGCTGGCCTCCGGCGCGCGCCGCAATGCCCGTGAATCGATAACCTGATTGAGTCCATGACCGATACCGTTGAAGCGTTTACCGATGGCGCCTGCCTGGGCAACCCCGGCCCCGGCGGCTGGGCCGCCCTTCTGCGCGCGAAGGGCATCGAGAAGATGCTCTCCGGCGGCGAGGCGGAGACCACCAACAACCGCATGGAAATGATGGCGGCCATCAGTGCGCTCGAAGCGCTCACCCGGCGCTGCAACGTGCACCTCATGACGGACTCGAAGTACGTGATGCAGGGCGTGCAGGACTGGGTACCGAAGTGGCGCCTCAACGGTTGGAAGACGGCCGACAAGAAGCCGGTGAAGAACCAGGACCTGTGGATCCGCCTCGACGCGGCGGCGGCCGCGCACACCGTCACCTGGGAATGGGTGAAGGGTCATAACGGCCATGTGGAAAACGAGCGCGTGGATGTCGCCGCGCGCGACCAGGCCATCATCTACAAGGCGAAGGGGAAGGTGGCATGAGGCAGATCGTGCTGGATACGGAAACCACGGGCCTCGAAGCACACCTCGGTCATCGTCTCATCGAAATCGGCGCGGTCGAAATGGTTGGCCGCCGCCCGACCGGGCGCACTTTCCACACGTACCTCAACCCCGAGCGGGCCATCGACGAAGGCGCACGCGAAGTCACCGGCATCCAGGACGAGTTTCTGCTCGACAAGCCGTTTTTCCGCGACAAGGTGGACGAGTTTCTCGATTTCATCCGCGGCGCGGAACTCATCATCCACAACGCGGCGTTCGACGTGGGCTTCATCAACGCCGAATTGAAACTCGCCGGCGCGCATTACGGCCAGGTCACCGACCATGCGACGGTGCTCGACACGCTGCTGATGGCGCGTGCCATGTATCCCGGCCAGCGCAACAGCCTCGACGCGCTATGCAAGCGCCTGGGCGTGGACAACGCGCACCGCGACCTGCACGGCGGCCTGCTCGACGCGCAGCTGCTGGCGGACGTCTACATCGCGATGACCTCGGGCCAGGTGGCCCTGGACTTCGCGTTCGACGCGGGCGCCGACAACCGCGGCTCGAACATCCTCGGCGACATCGTCATCACCCGCCGCCCGGTCGTGCTGCGCGCCACGGATGAAGAACTGGCATTGCATTCGAACCGCCTCGACGCGATCGACAAAGCCGCCGGCGGCCAAAGCATCTGGCGCAAACTCGAATCCGACACGGTCCATTGATCGTCGTCCCTGCGAAGGCAGGGACCCAGCGACTTAAGGCCCGAAGGCGCGCCACGCGCCACGCAATCGGTTGGCCCGCTAACGCGGGCCCATGTTTTTAAGCGGCTTCCGCCGCATAAAGCTACAGGCTCGGCTTCCGCCATCGCACCCACGCATGAACGTGGCGGCAAGGAGCCGCCGCGCGCCCTTTTTCTCGCTAAGTCCTCGTCCGGCCTACGCCTCCCTGCGGAATCGCTCAAAAAAGGACACCCGACGTCTCCTTCCACCGATACGGTGTCGTGTGGAAAGAGCCAAGGCAGAAGCGGACTTCGCATGCGGACTGGGCATCCAGCCATCGTGTTCAACAGCGAGGTTTATTGATCCAACGCCATGCAAGCCAGCCAACCAACAGGACGGCTCCGTCAAACATTGCGAGAACGGGGACAGGGTTGCTCCACTTGTCCATGTTCGTCGTTCTATCGAAGTACGGTGGGCCGTCCCCGAAATACTCGTTGTAAACCTCGACATTCAGGATCGCGACGATCAAGACGACGCCAAGACCCAGCAAATATAGAGACAGCTTCCTCATGTTCGATGCTGCAAGTTGTAGTTCACCGTCAGGATGCAATAAATATTTTCTCTTCCATCGACCTTCTCTTTCAGGTCTTTCGCAAATCGGTCCATGTGACCCCACAAATCTATGCACCCCGCGCTTCCCGGTGTGGTGCCGCCATGGATGAAGAATCCGCCACGTCCGTGGGTTTCTGTCTCTGGAAAGGGATGGATGGTGAGCCTATGATTTCCCCAAGCGGATCGGGATACCGGCCGGTACCAAGCGTTGGACCATAATTCCGCAGGCGCTACCCAATACACGCCTTCAGGAATAGGCCCTTCGTTGCTCAGGCGCTGGCGATCGACGGCATACCTGAAACCATCTGACGTCAAGCGTCCCGAGACGGCTGGGTAGCAAAGCCCAAATCCCGGCATCTTGAGCCATCCACCATTGAACTCGAGCCGAAGATGGCTTCGCACACCCGCGAGGGAGGCCGGCCACCCACGTTCGGCGGAATAACGGGTTGCATTCATTGAGTTTCGCTCCTCATTACCAGCGGGCAACGGTAGGGGTTGAGGGCTCTTTCTCATATAGGGAAATTCTGAATTTTTGCGCCGAAGGCCATAGCTCACCGCGAAGCACGTCGACTTGCGATATCAATCGCGCGATGAGCAAAACGCTCTCGCGTGCAAGAGCGTGATCCGGTGACGACACGAAGGACTGGCTACCTTGGGTAGTAACGCGCTTGTGCGCGAAGGGCGCGATCAACTCTCGACTACGAATGATCGTAAAGCCGATGACAGCAGGGCGCGCTCACAGGTCGAGCGTGCATTTATGCTGTTGCCAAGCTTCAGTAGCGCCTACAGACAACAGGGAATTCGTTTGCTACCTTCGGGCCGTTGCCTGCGCTGTCGACACACGAAAACGCTACGCAGGCAACCATCGCTCAATGCGGTGAGAAGCGCGAACCGAAGGTGCCGTTAACACCTCCGGCTCGCTGACCAAAACCAACCTCGACTTTAAGGAGCATTGATCTTGGCTACCCCCGATCATACGGCACGCCCGCGCCCACCGGACCTTCCGGGCAGCACCCTCAACCTGTAAGGCTTTCTGCCGAACAGGCGGAGGCGGTTGCAGAACCGCGGTGTTTGTCGTCCGCATGAGATATTTCTTGGTCGCCTCATAAGCCGGCGCGTTCCTTTGCGCGTCGGTGGCGGCGACAGACACCGCTCATTCGTCAATCACGCCGTCCGGTTCCCCCAAGGTGCCGGTGAAGCCTCGTGGTCCCTATGGTCCGCGGCGCGTCGATGTCTGGCGCGCCGCGTTTGACCGAGGCGGCGGCGTAAGCAAGGAGCAAGCGATGACCGACAACAACGAACTCGAACTGGATCCCGGTGCGACGCCGCACGATCTGCTGAATCTGGCGACCGAATGGCTGCAGTACTCGAAAGGCATGACCGAACTGCTGGCCGAACTCGTGCACGAGTCGGACACCGTGAACCCGCAGCAGATGGCGATGGGCCTGGAGGCGGTCGGCAAGATGACCGGCACAGGCTTGCAATGCGTAAGCGCGGCTCATGCGCGAATGCAGTGGGCAGAAGCCAAGGCAAGAAAAGAACTGAAGCTGGTTTGACCGTGCAAGCCGCCCCACGTCGTGCCTGCGCAGGCAGGCACCCGGCGACTCCGCGCTACTTCACCCAGCAGCCCGCAGCAAAATGGCCGTAACGTTATCCCGCCCATTCCCGCTCAACGCTTCGAGCAGGAGATGATCGATGCACTCCTGTGCAGCGATATCCGTACGCGAAACAATCTCCGCAATGCGCCGGTCGTCGACCTCGTCGGTGAGGCCATCCGTACACAACAGAAGACGCATACCGGCCGTAAGTTCGCCGCGAGCCAGGCCGATGTGCAACTGGTCCGGCGAGGTGATCCCGAGCGCCTGGGTCAGCACGCTGCGCTGCGGGTGGATGCGCGCCTGGGCCTCGGTCAGTTCGCCGGTTTCAACCAGCGCCTCCACGATGGAATGGTCGTGCGAAAGCCGCTGCAACGAACCGTCCCAGCGATAGATCCGGCTGTCGCCGACCCAGGCGGCCTCATAGTGCTGCCCGGTGATCCGCACGGCGGCGATGGTCGTCCCCATCGGACGGGATTCGGCAAGCCCGCTGGACCGGGCGATCAGCGCCTCGTTCACCCGCTGGATGGCGTCCACCAGCGACTGCCCGGCGGCCACCTGCGCCACCACGCCGTCCCGCGCCGTGGCCGAAGCCACCTCGCCGTGCCGATGCCCGCCCATGCCGTCCACCACCAGGAACAGCCCGAGGCCGGCGTCGGCGTAGTAGGTATCCTCGTTGCGCGTGCGGCGGAGCCCTGTGTGCGTGCCGTGTCCGAACTCGATCATGTGGGCCTTGGGAGAGCTGGGGGAGGGCGCCATACGCGCCCGGATGCCCCGGCAGGATGCCCCATCGAAACCCTGTTGTCACGGCAGGGAAGACCCACTATGATTGCGGGCCCGGCAAGGCTCAAACCTTGCCGTCGACCGTTCACGGAGAGGTGGCAGAGTGGTCGAATGTACCTGACTCGAAATCAGGCGTACGTGTAAGCGTACCGTGGGTTCGAATCCCACCCTCTCCGCCAGAAACAGTAAGTTACGAGGCCTCGCAGCGATGCGGGGCCTTCGTTTTTCGGCTCACCCTAAAAATCGACCTGAATTGAAGCGTCGACGGGTTGCCTCTTGTACCCCTCGATTCGCACTTAAGTCGCACTTAAGCACAGGAGCGGGAGGCAGGATGAGCCGTATGCGGCCATACGCGCCGCCTGGGGTGTGGCGAGGATTTGCAGAGATACGAACCTTGCCCTTGGCCGTTATCGATTTTCCGATACCCAGCTCTCCATGCATTCAATCAGCTCAGGGATGGGCAGATTGTCGACGTCTTCCCTCGAGAACCCTTTTCCCCTCAGATCGTCAAAATTGGCTGCGGTGAAGTCGGTGAATGCCCCGGATATTCTTGCTGGCCCGGCGGCCTGCAACTTGCACGTGGTCTTGAGCCAGTTGCGGACAATTTCGATGACCTTGTAGGGACTGTTGTCGTGGTGTTCTATGTCCATCCCCGAAAGATCCGAGAGCGCCGCCTTATATCTATGTCTCTCTGCTTCCAGAACCAGCGATCGCTTGTTCTTCAGATCGCCGCGCCCGAATTTTCTGCATCCGAAATCGATGCCTAGTTCGAAGGGCATGTTCAGCCGAAAGAGTTCGCCGATCGTTCTTGCTTCGATTCGCGATAGGTCATGAATGGAGTACTTCGATTCGCGGATCAAACCGACGATTTTATCGAGTCGTGCTTCGCCGGCGTCCAATGCCTCGAGAGCAATTCTTGGCTTCATGCCCAGATAAACGACCGTAAATATGAGTGGGCGTAGCAAGGAGAAGTATTCATCATCAAAGGGGCAATTGATAAAGACGTTGTCCTCGAACGCCATCGAAATCACCTCTTCTTTGACGCTTGGCCGGCAGTGGAATCCTGGTAGCTCATCTTGTTCTTGATCGAGCCATCGCGGCCGTGGACATAAAGAGCGGTGCCGTCCTTCTTTGCCAACGCCCGGCCGTAACTCACGGCTTCCGCTTGGGTGTCGAACGTCCGTGAAGCCCGCGACGAGCCTGACTTTCTTACTAGCCATCCACCTGACGAGCTAGGGGTAACGTGTTTGTTGGCTTTCTTCATGCGGCACCTAGTCACCTGCCAAACGCCAAGGGTGGCGCGACTATTTGTTTTGCCATGATAGAACAAGATGTCACCTGCGCGACGTCATCTCGTCGTGCTGGTAGATAGGCCGAGGCCTCACTGCGTGTGGGTGTGCCTCTATGTCATGATTTGGACTGATCCAGACTTTGGAGCTCAAAGGGATGGGGCGGGAGTGCAAACAAGTTCATGGGTCTTCCCTGCCGACGAGAGCCTGTGGCATGACCGCCGCTGGAAGCGTCATGGAGACGGCGCGACTTCAACTGCGGCCGGTCAGAGCCGCCGACGCCACGCGTCTCTTCGCCATCTATGGGGATTTGGCGACGCAGCGGTTCAATCCGGCCGGGCCGCTACCGGATCAAGCGGCCGCCGATCAGCTGCTGGCGCGTTGGCTCACCGATTGGGCCGAACTGGGATTCGGGCAATGGGCGGTCAGCGAACACGGGGCACCCGATCACATCCTCGGTTTTGGCGGCTTGTCGCGCCTGGCTTACGGCGAGAGGACCTTGCCCAACATGGGCTATCGGTTCGCCGTGGAAGCCTGGGGTCGGGGTCTGGCTACCGAATTGGCGAGGGCGGCAGTCGCTTGGGCGTTCGGACCACTGGCTCTCGATGAGGTCTATGGCCTTGTTCGGCCGACACATACAGCGTCCATCCGTGTGCTGGAGAAAGTTGGCATGACCAAGATCGGTACCTTGAATGATGCCGCTCCGGCAAGTCTGATATACCGTTCGACGGCACTCGGGACCTGTATGCGCTGAGCATCGGGGCAGGTCTTGGTATGCGCAAAGATGAAGTCGATAGAAAGGGGGCGGGATGAAAACGTCAGAAGAATTCGCACAGGAGTCGAGTCAGCATGAGGACACGTCGATCCTGCCGTCAAAGAAGGAAAAAAAGCCGGTAGCGATCATCGTCACCATGCTCTTCGCTGCGCTCATACTGATGACTGACGGGTTCGGTTTCATCCGTCTCCTCTTCTCCATACGGACGTTGTCGGACAGAAGCCTGATGTTCCATCTGACGGGTTTCCTTACCGGGCAGCTTATCGCGATGGTTTTTACCGCCGCCGTGCTCGTCGCTTGCATCAGGCGACCAGTCTGGGGACGGATCGTCTCCATGGTGTTCGCTGTGGCGTTCGGCATCCTTTGTATCGCCACGCTGCTTTCTCCGAACCCTGATCCGGTCTTCAAGATCGCACCGGGGGCAGAGGAAGAAGGGGCCTACATGGCTCGCGCGTTGCTGTGTCTCGGCGTGGTGGCGTATGTGTGGTCGATGACCTTCGGCGCGAGGACCAAGGCTTACTTCGCGGAAGCGCGAACAGACTCGACACGACAGTAAGAGATATTCACGCGGAGATTTCGTGTTGTTGGCCTGTTTTTTAGAAGGGCCATTGCGTGCAGCATTCGACGTGACGACCCGGACCACACACGGTGGCGAACCGGAGAGAAGTGCCTTGACCCCAGACTCGATCAGGAACACTTTCAGCGTGTATTAGGGATTCTGATTTTGTCCCCCGGTCCCATGCATCCTCCCCTCTCCAGAATCGTACGACCGCCATATACTAGCTAGGGACTATAGTTGACCGGAGCCGCCTCGTGCCTTGGATCCTCACCAAATACGCGATCACCGCCGCGATCGTCGTGGCGGTGTCGGAGATCGCCAAGCGCAGCGACCGCCTCGGTGCGCTGCTGGCCTCGTTGCCGATGGTGACGCTGTTGGCGCTCACCTGGCTCTATGTCGAGAAGCAACCGGCGGAGAAGATCGCCAACCACGCGTGGTACACGTTCTGGTACGTGGTGCCCACGTTGCCGATGTTCCTCGCGTTCCCACGTTTGCTGGCTCGTTTTGGCTTTTGGCCCGCCCTCGGTTTGAGCGCCCTGATCACGGTGTTGTGTTTTGCCTTGTTTGCGTGGGCTGTGCGGCCGTGGGGTATCAAGCTGCTTTAAGCGTGCGCTGAGAGTTTGCGAAAATCGCACCCTTCCATGACTCTTGTTCATGGAAGGGTCTTGGGAATCAACAGGGGGAAAGACATGCGGCGAGCCATTGCCGGATTTTTCGTGTGTGCGATGACGACATGGGGCTTGGCCCAGGCGGCCAGTACAAAGCCGCCGGTGATCGACAACCCGGTGTACGCCCATCCGGCTCGCCTGGTCGATATCGGTGCCGGCCAACGCCTCAACCTGTATTGCCTCGGGTCCGGGTCCCCGACGGTCGTGATGGACGCGGGCATGGGCGATTCCATGATTTCCTGGGCCCTGGTCCAGCCGGTCTTGGCCCAAGGCACCCGGGTCTGCTCATTCGACCGTGCCGGCCTCGGCTTCAGCGATGCGGCCCGCCGTCCCGGTACACCGGTCAACCAGTCGGAAGATCTGCATGCCTTGCTTCATGCCGCGAAGATCAAGCCGCCTTACGTCCTGGTGGGCCACTCGCTGGCTGGGCTTAACGTGCGTGTCTTCGCCGATAAATATCGAAGCGAAGTCGTGGGCATGGTGATCGTCGATGGGTCCCACGAAGACCAGTCATCGGAGGGGTGGGCTCTCGCCAAACCGGGCGACAAGGCAAAGTACGAGCAAGGCCTGAAGGATCTGCATGCCTGTATCGCCGCCGCGCGGCAGGGGCTGGTGAAGGGTACGAAGATGTTCGAGACGTGCGTGGGAGATACCGACGACCCGCGCTTCAGTCCGGCCATCAACAAGGCCCAGGAGACCTATGCGGTTACCGAGCGCTGGCAGGCCGCCGTGGCATCCGAGCGCGAGAACGTCTTCTACGCCAGTGCCGAGGAAACCCGGAAGACGCGCACCGACTTCGGCGACATGCCGATCATCGTGCTCACGCATTCGCCGTTCCCCAAGCGTAGTGACGAGTCGCAGGAGGAACGTAACCTCAAGACGCTGTCCTGGGAGGGGTTGCACCTGAGGGTGGCGGCCATGTCGACGCGGGGCATCAACGAGATCGTCCCCGATGCCGGGCACTACATTCAGTACGACAAGCCGCAGGTCGTCATCGATGCGGTGAACCAGGCCGTGCGGATCGGTCGGACACAGTCGACGCGTCGATGACGATCACGGCGAAAGCGGCCAAGCTCAGGCGGCGGGTTCCGCCGCCTTCAGCGCCTTCGCCAGCCGACTGGCACGCTCCTGCAGGCTTTCACCCGGCGCGGCCTGCGGCAGCACCAGCCGCTTGAACGAATCGATGAAGCTGTCCGGATGTTCGCAACGCCGGCCTGTCCTCACATCGATGGGAGTGAAGCGGCTCCACAGCATCGCCTTCAGCTGCGTGCCTTCGGCATTCAGCATGGTCATTTCCACCCACAGCCGATTCGCATCCATGGCGATCAGCGAGGAACGGATCACGATGCGCTCGTTGTAGTTCGCGGGGCGCACATACACGATGTCGTGACCGCTCACGACCCAGCCGAGTCCCTCCTTGGCATAGTCAGCCAGGTCCATGTCATACGTGTCGCGAAGGTGATCCTCGCGTGCGTTGATGAAGTAATCGATATACCGCGCGTTGTTCAGGTGCCCGAACGGATCGCAGTCGCTGAAGCGGACGATGTAGGACGATTCGGGTACGAGTTCTTCGAATGACATGGCAGGCCTTCAACACCCCGGAGCGCAGCGGTCAGGATAAGTTCCGTCGCCCTATCGCGTCCACGTGCCGCGTGATTTCCTCGACCGCCGGGGCATAGACCGATGGCGACACGTCATCGTTGAAGCCAAGCCGTTCCAGCAGTCCCGCCGCCAGATGCGCGAGCCTGTCGAAGCCGTGCCGTCTGGCCCGAATGGCGATCGAACACGCACGGAACCGCACCTCGGCCAGGTCGCCCTGGTCGACCGCTTCGCCCATGGCCGTCGAATCGAGGATCAGATCCATCCAGGCCATCACCCATTCCGCCGAGGCGTCCATACAGATCCATTCGTTGCCTTCCCAGCGTCGAATGATGGACGTTGCAGGTGAAGATGCCGAAAACGTGCCTTGCAAATCGTGAGGGGACGTTCAGCGTCGCATCGCGCCCTAAGCGATGGCGCGTGCAGCGAGCGTGGTCGTCGTGTCGATGGGGGCGGCGGGGGCGCTCACGCGTCGAGGGGGTCGTGGTCGTGCAACTCGTCCATCCACCCGCGCCGACGGTGCAGCGCCCATTCCACGTGCTCGGCGAAGAGCACGTCGATGGGGGCGCCGTGGTCCATCGCGGCGAGGCGTTGCATCGTGACATTGCCGAGGTGCTGGGCCTGTTCCTCGTAGCCGACGATGCCTTCCCGCTCCAGCTGGCGCAGGACGGAACGCAGGTTGATGTGACGGGCGGTCTGGATGGGCATGGGCGATCGCCGCTGGGCAACTGTTCGGATCATCGGCAGCGCTCGAAAGAACTTGAGATGTGATCGTGGCCGTGACGCGGACGCGACGGTACGCCGAATCGGTGCGGGCGACGCTAGCCCCTCCAGTGCGACGCTTATGCACACGGGACTCACCCATGAACTCCGCTGACCCCGGCTGCCGCGAATGCGAGGAACGTCAATGATGAGGGTCCTGCGCGGCATCAAGCGAACCGTCATGTCGGCGGTGGAGGGATTCAGCGACGACGAGCTCATCACGCGGGCGGCGGCGCTATCGTTCTATGCCGCGCTGTCGTTTGCCCCCTTGCTGCTCCTGCTGGTGTGGCTCGTGTCCATGCTGCACCCGGCATGGCGGGGAGAGTTGTCCGTCGCGCTGGCGGGCGTGGTTGGCGAGCGTGCAGCCGAGGCGCTCAACGTCGTGATCGACAGCGCGAAGTCGCATCCGAAGCTGGGTGACCTGGCCGGCATCATCGGCATCGGCGTGACCTTGTTCGGCGCGTCCGCCGTGTTCGCGCAGCTGCAAGGCACGCTTGATCGCGTATGGCGGGTGAAGGCCAAGCCGGGCGAAGCGGTCGGCGCGTGGTTGCGGGCGAGGGCGCGGGCCTTCGCCCTGCTCGGCGGCATCACCTTCATGCTCATCATTTCGTTCATCGTCAGCGCGCTCATCCAGGCCCTGGTGCGCGGCGACGGCGTCGTCTGGAAGGTGCTGGAGTACGCGATCTCCGTGTTGGTCTTCGTAAGTGCCTTCGGCGCCATGTACAAGGTGTTGCCCGATGCGCTGATCGACTGGAGCGAGGCACTCATCGGTGCCGTGCTGACCACGGTGCTCTTCCTGGCGGGCAAGTTCGCCATAGGTCTGTACATCCAATACGCGGACGTCGGCGGCGCCTACGGTCCCGCAGGTGCCTTCATCGTGCTGCTTACGTGGACCTATTACTCGTCGATCATCGTGCTCATGGGCGCAGAGCTTACCCGCGGCGTGGCGGATGCGCGCGGCAAGCCGATCCGGCCCAGCGATCACGCGGTACGCATCGAGCCGGCGCCCGCGGAACTGCCGGACGAGGCGCCCGCCAGGCCCGTGGGGCGGCTGTAGTATGGTGACCGCAAGCGGCGGCGCCGTAGCCGCCTCGGGACCGTGAGCATGCTCCAGAAGGTGTCCCCGGAGCGGCACGAAGAACCGGCCATGCGCGAGGTGCTCGACGGGCGCCGGCGGGGCCTTGCTGGCCTTTTGCCTTTCGCGGGGCCCGCCATCGTGGTCTCGGTGGCTTATATCGACCCGGGCAATTTCGCGACGAACATCCAGGCCGGCGCGCGGTACGGCTATGGCCTGCTGTGGGTGGTGGTGCTCGCCAATCTCGTGGCGATGCTGTTTCAGAGCCTTTCGGCGCGGCTGGGCATCGTCACCGGGCGCAACCTCGCCCAACTCTGTCGCGAGCACTTGCCGAGGCCGCTCGTCTACCTGATGTGGGTGGTGAGCGAACTGGCCGCCATGGCGACGGACCTGGCCGAGTTTCTCGGCGGAGCCATCGGCCTTGCCTTGCTTTTCCACCTGCCGCTGCTGGTGGGCATGGGCATCACCGCGATCGTCACCTATGGACTCCTGCTGCTGGAGGGCAAGGGCTACCGCCGCCTCGAACTCGCCATCGGCGCGATGGTCGGCGTGGTCGGCCTGTCGTATCTCGCGGAGCTGTTCATCGCGCCGGTCGGCTGGACGTCGCTGGCGGAGCAGATCTTCGTTCCCCATCTGCCCGACAGCATGGCGATCGCCATCGCGGTGGGCATCATCGGCGCGACGGTGATGCCGCACGCCCTGTTCCTGCATTCCGGGCTGACCGAGCGCCGCGCGCGTCCGAAGACGGGCGACGAGCGCCGCCGGATCATCCGCCTGTCGAACCTGGAAGTGGTGCTGGCGCTGTCCGTGGCGGGACTTATCAACCTCGCCATGGTGGTGATGGCGGCCGGTGCGTTCCACGGCAGTCATCCGGACGTGGCGAAGATCGAAACCGCCTACCAGACCCTGGTGCCGCTGCTGGGCGGGGCGGCGGCGACGATTTTCCTCGTATCGCTGATCGCGTCGGGGTTTTCCAGCTCCGTGGTCGGCACGATGGCCGGACAGATGATCATGCAGGGCTTCGTCGCCTTCCATATCCCGCTGTGGCTGCGTCGCGCGATCACGATGCTGCCGAGCTTCGCCGTGGTCATCGCCGGCGTGGATGCCACGCGCGCGCTGGTGATGAGCCAGGTGGCGCTGAGCATCGCGTTGCCGTTTCCCATGATCGCGCTGGTCTGGTTCACCAGCCGGAGCGACCTCATGGGCGCCTTCCGCAACCGCGTGCCGGTGACGGTGGCCGCGGTCGCCGCCGCCATGGTGGTGCTGGGCCTCAACGTGGTGCTCCTGCTGGACGTGTTCGGGGTCGTCTCGCTCTAGGGACCAAAATGCTAACCTCCTGCGCCTGACCGACCGGAGATGTCCATGAGCCTTATCCAGACCCCCGTTTCCTACGGCGAGCTGATCGACAAGATCACGATCCTGCAGATCAAGCTTCAGGAAATCCGGGACGACGCGAAGCTGGCCAACGTGCGCAACGAGCTGGAGCTGCTGGAAGCCACCTGGAAGAACGACAAGGCGTCGGAAACCGATATCGCCGACGAAACGGCGCGCCTCCTGGCCGTGAACCAGCGCCTGTGGAAGATCGAGGACGACATCCGCATGAAGGAGCGCGCCCAGGCCTTCGACCAGGAGTTCATCGAGCTGGCGCGTTCCGTGTACTTCGAGAACGACGAGCGCGCGGCGATCAAGCGCGAGATCAACCTGAAGCTGGGCTCCACGCTGGTGGAAGAGAAGTCGTACCAGGATTACCGCACGCCGCAGGCCTAGGCGCCCGACCTGTAGGAGCCGCTATGGCGGCGAGAGCAATCCTGCGACCGAGTCGCGAGGTTTCCTCGCCGCTATAGCGGCTCCTACACGAGAGACAGGCCCAGATGTGCCGCGCAGGCTTCGAAGCGGTCGATCATTTCGTCGACCCGTACGAGGTCCATGACCCCGGGCTTTTCGATCTTCGTGCCCCAGGGAATCTCCGCCGCGGGCTTGCCGAGGTACTTGCGCGACGCCTCGTCGTACTTGTCCACGCACCAGCGGCGGTCCGAGTAGGGACCCGAACGATGGGGATTGCTGGCCGCGTGCAGGCCCAGCACCTTCACGCCGGCGGCGTTGGCCATGTGCATGGGGCCCGAGTCCGGCGTGAGGATCATCGCGCTGCGGGATAGCAGGGCCATGAAGCGCTTCAGCGTGTCCTTGCCGGTCAGGTCCAGCGGCGCCTGCCGTACCGCCGCGAGGATGGCATCGGCAAGACCGCGCTCGGCCGCGGAAGGCCCGCCGACCAGCGCCACGCGCATGCCGCGCGCCATGGCGTGGTCGACCAGGGCCGCATAGCGCTCCACCCGCCAGTTGCGCAGGGTATGGCTGGACATGGGGCTGACCAGCAGGGTGGGGGCGTCGCCGGGCAGCTGTTCCGCCGCCCAGGCATGGGCCTCGTCGGGCACCGGGATATCCCAGCGCACCTGGGTCTGCTTCAGTCCCAACGGCTCGATGAAGCTCGCCATGGCGTCCAGGACGTGGTCGCCGGTCCGCGCCGGAATCCGTTCGTTGACGAACAGGCCGTGCAAGTCCTTCGAGCGGGCCCGGTCGTAGCCGATCCGCCGATCCGCCTTCACCGCGAGGCTGAGGAGGTTCGAGCGGAGGGCCACCTGCATGTGCAGGAGGGCGTCGAAACGGCGTCCGGCGAGGGCCTGGCGCACGGCCTTCATGCCGGCCCGGCCGGCACCCTTGTCGAAGGTGATGAACTCGACGCCGGGGAGGTCCCCGACGAGGCGCCGCTCGAGCTTGCCCACCAGCCAAGTAAGGCGTGTTTCCGGCACTGTCGCCTGTAAGGTCCGGACCAGGGGCACGACATGGGTCACGTCGCCGATGGCCGAGGTGCGCAGGATGCAGAGGCTGGACTCTCCCGGCGGGAGTGGGCGGCTTGGTAGACTTGGCGGCACGAAAGGGTTACCGGATGGGTTAGGCCGCGGAAGGCGGCCGGCAAATGACTGAGCAACGAGTGGAGGAGGGCGCGGGCGGTACGATTCTGTTCGACGCGGCCCGTGCACCTCAAGTCGACGCCGACTGGTTCTCGCCCCATCGCTGGCGCGAGCGCGGTGCATTGCGCTCCCAGCCCGGCGGGCGCGGCGGCGTTGCGATCATCGAGAGCCCGGCGGGCGAAGTGGTGCTTCGCCATTATCGCCGAGGCGGGATGGTGGCGCGCCTGCTCGGCGACCGGTACCTCTTCACGGGCGGCCGGCGCACCCGGAGTACCCGCGAATTCCATCTCCTGGCCGAGCTCGAGCGGCGTGGCCTCCCGGTGCCGGCGCCGATCGCCTCGCGTTACGTGCGCCAGGGGTTGCGCTATACGGCTGACCTCATCACCGCTTTCATCCCGGACGCAGCCACGCTCGCCGAACGCCTCGCCGACGGCGCCTTCAATGCCACCCTGGCCGGCCGCGTCGGCGCGACGATCGCGCGATTCCACCGCGCCGGCGCGTGGCATGCCGACCTCAACGCGCACAACATCCTGGTGAACGGCGACGGCATTTACCTCATCGACTTCGACCGTGGCCGCCTGCGCCGGCCGTCGGCGGGCTGGCGCAGGGCCAACCTCGCGCGGCTGAAGCGCTCGCTGGTGAAGCTCGGCGCGCGCGACGCGGCGGGCGACACCTTCGATGCCGAATGGTGGCCGGCCCTGGTCGAACACTACGAGCGGAACCTGCGCGGATGAGCTGGCACATGCACTTCCTCGGCGCGGGCTCGTCGCACGCCATCGCACTGGGTTCCTCTTCCGTCGTGCTGGAGCGCGACGGCCAGCCGGTGCTGCTGGTGGATTGCGGGCCGGACACGCTCCACCGTTACGTGGCGGCCTACGGCAGCCTGCCTCCCGCGCTGTACGTCACGCATGCGCACATGGACCACGTGGCCGGCATGGAAGGCCTGTTCCTGCGCTCGTGGTTCGACGAAGCGCGGCGGGGACGCATGAAGGTGTTCATGCACGCCGGGCTGCTGCCGTGGTTGCAGGCGAGGGTGGCGGATTACCCCGGCGCGCTGGCCGAAGGTGGCGTGAACTACTGGGACGCATTCCACCTGGTGCCGTGCACGCGCGGGTTCTGGCATGCGGAGCAGTGGTTCGACCTGTTCCCGACCCGCCACCACGTGCATGGCACGTCATACGGCCTGGCCCTGCGCGGCAGCTTCGTCTTCACCGGCGACACGCGGCCCATTCCCGAGGTCCTGTCCATCCACGGGGTGACCGGCGAACTCATCGCGCACGATTGCGGCGTGGTCGGCAATCCGTCGCACACTGGCGTGGACGACCTGGAGCGCGAGTACGAGGAGGAGTTCAGGTTGCGGATGGCGCTCTATCACTACGGCAGCGTCGCCGACGGCGAGACGCTGGTCTCGCGCGGCTACCGCATCGCCCGTCCGGGCGAACGCCTGGCCCTGCCCGAGCCACCCCCGCCGCGCCCCGCCGCCGGGTAGCGCCGCCGCTCTGTAGGAGCCGCTATAGCGGCGAGGGGGCTTACCTCACAGTTTCGTCGCTTCGTTGGCCTCTCGCCGCTGTAGCGGCTCCTGCAACGGAGCCGACTCTTGTCTCGCCAGCCTCGACCCGGTTATCCTTCCGCTTCTTTGCCGGACAGGACGCCGGGGAAGAGGTTGTACCAGTGCGGAGAGGTGTCCGAGTGGTTTAAGGAGCACGCCTGGAAAGTGTGTATACGTTAATAGCGTATCGCGGGTTCGAATCCCGCCCTCTCCGCCACAACACAAGTCTTTATGGTGGCCCTGTCGGTCCCCCCGCGACGATAGCCCGTAAACCCCGCCAGGTCCGGAAGGAAGCAACGGTAGCGGACGATTCGGGTGCCGGGGTGTGGCTGGCAGGGTCATCGCCTTTTCGGGGCGAGCTTTCCCGACCCCCCGGTCCTTGGCACAATCCAGTGTCGTCCCAAGGTACTACGCATGTCCTATCAGGTCCTCGCACGCAAGTGGCGCCCCCGCAAGTTCGCCGAACTGGTGGGCCAGGAGCACGTGGTCCGCGCGCTCACCAACGCGCTCGACTCCGGGCGCATGCATCACGCCTACCTGTTCACCGGCACCCGCGGTGTCGGCAAGACCACCATCGCGCGCATCTTCGCCAAGTCGCTCAACTGCGAGCGCGGTGAATCGGCCGATCCCTGCGGCGAGTGCGCCGTCTGCACGGCGGTGGACGCCGGCCGCTTCGTCGACCTCCTCGAGATCGACGCGGCCAGCAACACCGGCGTGGACGACGTGCGCGAGGTGATCGAGAACGCGCAATACGCACCGTCGCGCGGGCGCTTCAAGGTGTACCTGGTCGACGAGGTGCACATGCTCTCGAAGCCGGCCTTCAACGCTCTGCTGAAGACGCTGGAAGAGCCCCCGCCGCACGTCAAGTTCCTGCTCGCCACCACCGACCCGCAGAAGCTGCCGGTCACCGTGCTGTCGCGCTGCCTCAAGTTCAACCTGAAGCGCCTGCTGCCCGAGCAGATCTCCGGGCAGATGCGCCATATCCTCGGTGCCGAGGCCATCGATTACGAAGACGAGGCGATCGTCGAACTCGCGCATGGCGCCGACGGCTCGCTGCGCGACGGCCTCTCGCTGCTCGACCAGGCCATCGCCTACGGCGGCGGTTCGCTGCGCGCGGCCGACGTGCGCGCCATGCTAGGCAGCGTGGAGCGCGGCCAGGTGCTGGGCGTGCTCGAGGCGCTGGCGGCCGGCGACGGTGCGGCGCTCATGGCCGAGTCCGACCGCATCGCTTCGTTCTCGCCGGATTTCGGCGGCGTGCTCGACGACCTCGCCACCGTGCTGCACCGCGTGCAGCTGATCCAGCTGGTGCCGGGCTATCGTGGCGAGGAGAGCGACGCCGGTCTTGCCGACCTGGCCGCGCGCCTCGCCCCCGAAGACGTCCAGCTTTACTACCAGATCGCGACCAACGGCCGCCGCGAGCTGCCCATGGCGCCCGATGCACGCATCGGCTTCGAGATGGTGCTGTTGCGCATGCACGCGTTCCGGCCGGCGGAGGCGGGGCAGGGGGCGTCGGGGCCGCGTCCGCTGGCGGCTGCCGCCGCGGCGAGCGGACCCGCTGCCGCCGGATCGCCGCTGAAGCGGCTCCCACAGGCCGCCGAGGCAGGACGCGAGCCGGTCGCTGCGGCGGTCACCTCGCGTCCGTCGGCGCCTGCCCAGGCCGCCCCCACGGCGCCCGCGCCCGCTCCGGCGGCCCCGCCGCGTCCCATCGCGGTCGGTGCCAATGGCCTGCCGGACTGGCACGACATCGTGGAGCGCGCGAACCTGCGCGGTCCCATTGGCCAGCTGGCGCAGAACTGCTCGCTGCGCGAGATCGATGGCGAGGGCATGGTGCTGGCGCTCACGCCGTCGCACATGCACCTGGCGGTGGAGCCCTTGACCAGCCAGATGGAAGAAAAGGTCTCGCAGGCCCTCGGCCGCCGCGTCCGCTTCCGCTTCGTGGCCGACCGGGGGAACCTGGGTACGCCGGCGGAACGCAAGGCGCAGGCAGCCAGCGACGCGCAGGCCAACGCGGAGGCTTCGATGGAAGCCGATCCGCTCGTACAGACGCTCAAGCGTGAATTCGACGCGCGCGTCATCCCGCAATCGATCAAACCCGTGGAGCCAGGAACGTGAAAGGTCAAATCGGTCAGCTGATGCAGCAGGCCCAGCGCATGCAGGACGAGATGAAGCGTGCGCAGGACGAACTCGCCAAGACGGAAATCACCGGCAGCGCCGGCGGTGGTCTCGTCACCGTCACGATGAGCGGTGGCCACGAGGTGCGCGCGGTGCATATCGATCGTCAGGCCTTCGCCGACGATCCGGAGATGGCCGAGGACCTGGTCGCCGCCGCGATCAACGACGCGGTGAACAAGATCGCCGAACTGAGCCGCAGCCGTCTGGGCGGCGTCACCGCCGGCCTCAACCTGCCGCCCGGCTTCAAGATGCCGTTCTGACGGTCTGAGCGCCACCTACGATGAGCAACGGCTCCCGCCTCCTCGGCGAACTGATCGACGCTTTGCGCTGCCTTCCCGGCGTCGGTGCCAAGAGCGCGCAGCGCATGGCTTTCCACCTGCTGGAGCGCGAGCGCCAGGGGGGGCTGCGCCTTGCCTCCGCGCTGGAGTCCGCCATGCGCGACGTGGGCAACTGCACGCGCTGCCGCAACTTCAGCGAAACGCCGGTCTGTTCGCTGTGCGCGAACGCCAGCCGCGACCGGCAGGTGCTGTGCGTGGTCGAGTCGCCTTCCGACCTTGCCGCGATCGAGCAGGCCACCGGCTACCGCGGCCACTACTTCGTGCTGCTGGGCCGGCTGTCGCCGCTCGACGGTCTCGGCCCGGACGAACTGGGCCTGCCGCTGCTGGCGGAACGTCTGGGTGAGGGCGATGTCGAGGAAATGATCATCGCAACCAACCCGACCGTGGAAGGCGAAGCCACCGCCCATTACATCGGCCAGCTGGCGAAAGCCGCCGGCATCCGCGCCACGCGCCTCGCCCATGGCGTACCGCTGGGCGGCGAACTCGAGTTCGTCGACCGCGGCACGCTGGCCCACGCCTTCGGCAGCCGGCAATCGCTCGGCTGATAGCACAGGGACTTCCGATGACCGACACCATTTTCGCCAAGATCGTCCGCCGCGAGATCCCCGCCGACATCGTCTACGAAGACGACGAGGTACTGGCCTTCCGCGACCTCAACCCGCAGGCCCCGGTGCACGTGTTGTTCATTCCGAAGCGCGCCATCGCCACGTTGAACGATGCGACCGCGGGTGACGCCGAACTCCTGGGCAAGTTGCTGCTGGCGGCGGCGGCTTATGCGAAGGCACAGGGCTTCGCGCAGGACGGTTACCGTACCGTGGTCAACACCAACACCCACGGCGGCCAGACCGTCTTCCACATCCATGTGCACCTGCTCGCGGGCCGGCACATGACCTGGCCCCCGGGCTGACCTGTCAGGTGTCAGGCCTGTCCGGGCGGTCGCGTCCAGGCATTACGGCCTGGCCACCGCCTGCTCGTTGGGCAGGTATTGGAAGGTCGCGTCCTGTGAGGCGGCTTGAGGCATGGTCATGCGTATGACGGGCACCCAGCGTCGGGACGTCGTAAAGAAATCGCGCTGATCGGCTTGCGCATTCGCCAGGCCGTTGATGGCGCCCATCTGATAAAAAAACGCCTCGATCGGTACGGTGGCATGGATATTTTGCGGCCATGCGCGAACCAATAGTTCGTTCGTGTAGCTACGGCCGGGAGTGATCGCATAGAAGGTTTCGGGGAGGCTGCGCATGGCTTCGCCCATCCTCGAGAACGTTACCGCGGAATTGGCGGTGCCGATGGAGACGTAAAAACTGCACATGTACTCAGGAACGTTGCCCTTCCGATAATGTGCGACCCACGCCGCGCCTGTCGTGATGCCCAGTTTGCTGCAGGTGGCGCTGGCGGATGGGTTGTTCGGAAGCGGACCGCAACCGAGATCGGAGCGTGAGTCTGTATGCGCATCGATGGGATACACGCACACCACTTCCGTCTCGTGGAAACCGTAATCGTCGGCATACACGTTGGGAAGGAAGATGAAGCCGTTCGAATACCGGGGTGTATAGATAGTGCGGAACTTCGCGTCCTTGCGCAGCCATGAAAACGATACGGTCCCCTTGGGGTTCGAGGGATTCGGATTCCATGAATGGTAGGGTCCGGGAACGGTAGCCCTGAAGAGAACGCCGGAGCAGAGGAACGACGGGCGCTGGGCGGAGCCGCAGTTTGCCGAGACATCCGTGTAGCGCTCGGTCAGGTGCCTCGCGACGGTCGGCCCGTCGGGTTGCACCTGTTGCGGGGCGGAACCCGTGGCCCCCAAGGTGGCCGTGCTGGCTGGGTGCGCCGCGTAAGCGGTTGAGGCGACGGACCCGGCATCGGTCCGATGGGAGACGGGGGTCTGTGTCGCGCAGGCGGTGAGCACGGCGAAAAGAGCGACACCGACGACCCGGTACAGGCGGTAAATGACGACGTCCATGTGTTTATTGCTCCGGGATGGGGCAGAGCATCACAGCTCTTGGCCGTCACTCTAGATGAGCTGAGAGCCCCGCATATAGCCAATTTGGTCTATATGGCCGCGAATCGGCAGGACTCACGCCCCCTTCCCCGGGCAATGCCGACGACGCTTGATGGTAGGAGCGTGGATCCGGTCGAAGGCATGCCGGAAAACAAAAAAGCCGGCTTGCGCCGGCTTTTCTTGTTGCCTCATTTACGAGGCGGGGGCGGGTGGTGGTAGACCGGACGCGGCACGATGATCGTGCGCGGGCGGTACCAGAACGGATCGCCCCACGGGCCGTAACCGTACGGACCCCAGCCCGGTCCCCAGAACGGGTCGTAGAAACCTGGCGGGTAGCGGGTGACCGGAACGCGCTTCGGCCACAGATAAACCACGTCGGCCTCGACGCGCGGGTAGGCGTAATCGAATTCGCCGACTTTTTGCGTGACCGCGCCATGCAGCGTGCCGGTGACCGTGATCTCGCGGCCGCGGGTGAACACTTCCGGATCGTAGAAGCCGTCGCGGCAGGCGACGAAGCGGCCCTGGCTTTCGCTCTTGCCCGCGGTGGGCCGCGCCTGGTCGTCCAGCGGCTCGGACAGGACGAAGAAGCAGGTCTGCTGCGGACCCGGCTCGGTCTTGATGATCTCGCCGCCCCAACGCACCTTGGCGCCCGGCGCGCCGCCCTGCTGGGCACCGGCCGTGGATACGTTGTTGAACTGGCCCTGTAGCGGCTGGGGCACCGTGGCGCAGGCGCCGAGTGCGAGAGTCGCCGCGGCGATGGCCAGCGGTTTGTACATGGACATGTCACGTCTCCTGGAATACCGGGGCACGGCCGATACCATGCCCCTATTTGACCACGCGGCGCGTCTTTAATTCCTTCACCTCGCGCCGGAACCGGGTGACCGATTCAGGCGGCGGTTCGTCATGCCCGTAGCGCGACCGCAAGTAAAGCTCGCTCAACCTTTCCAACGCATTTCTTTGCCCGGGCAACGCGCGTGCGGCGCGTGCAAGGAAATGCCTCGGTCCTTCACCGGTCCTTCGCGACACGCCCGCCCTGGCGAGCTTCCGCTGGAGCCGGCGCATCGACGCGTCGAGGGCATCGCCCTCGCGGCGCTGGAACAAGGCCCAACCCAGCGCGACGGCGACCAGCACGGCACAACCGACGGCGAAGATCATAGCCAGGTCCGACACCTCGGCGCGGGCGATGCCGAACGGCTGCAGCAGTCCCTGCTGACGCAGCGCGTCGAAACCGATAACGCCCCGGTTCCACCATTGGTTGACGACGTCCCAGCGGTCGCGGAGGTCGCGCAGCCAGGGGAAGTCGAGCAGGCCTTCGTCGCCGCCGTGTCCCGCGTTCGCCGCGGCGGCACCCAGCTGCACGCGTTCCGGACGTACCGCCGCGGTGGGATCGAAGCGGACCCACCCGCGGCCTTCCAGCCATACCTCCGACCAGGCATGCGCGTCCGACCGGCGGACCAGGAGGTAGCGGGCCGTGCCGTTCCAGTAGCCGCCCTGGTATCCCGTGACGACACGCGCCGGAATGCCCGCGGCGCGCATGAGGAACGTGAAGGCGGAAGCGTAGTGCTCGCAATAGCCCTCGCGGGTCGCGAACAGGAAGTCGTCGATGCGATCGCGTCCGAGCGGTTCCGGGGCGAGCGTGTAAGAGAAATTCGTGTGAAACATCGCGAGCGCGGCGCGGGCGATCGCCGCGCGGTCTTCGCCGTAGCGCTCGACCCAGGACGCCGCGAGTGCGCGCGCCTGAGGGCCCACCCCGGCGGGGAGTTGCAGGTTTTCGCGGCGCACCTCGTCGTCGAGCGACGGTTCGAGCCGATAGGTGCTGGCGGCGTAGCCGGTGAACGATGTGACCTCGTCGACGCGCCGCTTCGCCAGCACGGTATGGTCGGCCCGCATGATCGCGTCGGCCGGTGCCGCGGTGGGAAGGTCGAGCATCGGCAGCACCCGGTCGTGCGTGGGTTCCATGGAGAACTGGTACGCGAACTGACTACCGTAGTCGGCCCTCGATGGCGGGCGGCGCGAGTTGCGGTAACCGGGGCTCCAGCCCTTGCCGTCGAACGATTGCATCGTATAGGCGCGGAAATAGCGTGCGGCGTTCGGCGGCGGCGCGCCGGTGAAGGTCACCCGCAGCGCCGGCGTGTCGTCGGTCATCAGGTCGAGCATGTCGCCGGGAGCCAGCCGGTTCGAAAGCCCCGTGACGGCCTGGCCGCTTTGCGGCGTGCCCCACAGCGGCGAACTGAGGCGCGGCACGAAGAGGAAGGCGAACAGCGACAACGGGACGGCGGCGAGCAGGGCGAGCAGCACCGGCGTGAATTCGCGCGCCCAGGGCGTGGCCTGTGGCTCGACTTCTTCCAGCGAGCGCAGTGTCGCAAGCGCGGGGACGATACCCAGGCAGACGAAGAAACTCGCGACCAGGCCCTGGTCGAAGAGCAGGGCGCTCATGAGCGCAAAGCAGGCGAAGGCGATGCCGACGCGCGCATCGCGGCGATGTTCGCTCTCGAGCAGCTTGAGGACGAGCAGGCCGACGGCGAACGCGCTGCCGGGTTCGCGCCCGAAGAGGGTGCCGTTCTGCACGATCACGGTGCCCAGCAGCAGGCCGATGAGCGGCAACTTGATCCAGATCGGCGCGTTCCGGCCGCCGCTGCGGCGCTGCTGCCAGCGCGCGACGAGGACGATCGCCAGCACCGTCGTGAGCCACCATGGCAGGTGCGCCGCGTGCACCAGCAGCACGAAACCCATGGTGAGGCAGAGCAGGTCGAACGGCCGCCTGTCCAGTATCGGCTCGCTCGACGGCTTTCGCCGGAGGGAGGGGCGGAAGCCGGTCATGGGCGCAACGCCAGGGCGGTCATGCAGCGGTGGTAGTGCTCGTCGCCCTGGGCGACGTCGAAATAGCCGTCCGGAAGGCGCAGGCTCCAGCGCCGTCCGGATTCCCTCGCCTCGTCGATCCAGCGCGCGAGCCGGGCGATGCGCGACTCGTCGTCCAGGCCGTGCATGCCGTCCCAGTCCAGCCGCCAGTCTTCCTGCGGCGCGGGTTGTTCGAGGTCTTTCACCAGCAGGCCGTGGTGGCGCGCGCTGAGTTTCCAGGCGATCTGCCGGCGCGGATCGCCCGGGCGGTATTCGCGCAGCGCGGCCGGCTCGTCGCCGGGACGCGGGCGTCCGCGGTCGGTGTCGCCGCGCGGCTCGAACGGTTTCGGGCCGAGGGCCTCGGGACGCGGATAGACGAGCACCGGCCGGTCGGGATGCAGCCAGCTCCACACGCGGAACAGGCCCAGCGGCCAGCGGCTGTGCACGCGCATACGCGGCAGGGCCAGCCAGCCGCGAAACTCGGTGGGCAACTCGAACTCCACGGTGGTCGCGCCACCAGCCGGCACGACGAACACGAATTCGCGAAGGCCGACGTCGAGCCGCACCGCCATGCGTTCGCGCTGGCTGGCGCCGACGTCGAGCGAGACGTGGATGGTTTCGCCGGCACGCGCCGTGCCCGCGCGCACGCCACCGATGGTAAGACCGTTGAGGACGCGGAAGGCGACCAGCATGCTGCCCACGGCGGCGGCGCCGAGCAGGCAGGTGAGCATCAGCGCGGCGTTGTTCGCGTAGTTCAACGCGCCGACCAGCATCACCGCGAGCAGCACGGAGAAGCCGATGCCGAAACCCGTGGGCACGATGTAGATGCGCCGGCGGTGGAGCTGGATCGGCAAAGGCTCCGGCCGGCGGAACCGGGTCAGCGAAGGCAGGCGGCGTTCCGCCCAGGCGACAAGCCGCTGGGCCCGAGGCGGCATCAGGGCACCGGCGTCTCGGCAAGGATGGCGCGCGCGATGGCTTCGCGAAGGCTGCCGCGCGCGGGCACGAGGCGATGGGCGGCCGCGGGCACGAACACCGTCTGCAGGTCTTCCGGAATGACGTAATCGCGTCCGCTGATCAACGCCCAGGCGCGCGCCGCCGCCAGCAAGGCGAGGCCCGCGCGAGGCGACAGCCCCACGCGCACCTCATTGTGCTTGCGGCTGGCACTGAGCAGGGCCTGCAGGTAATCGAGCAGCGTTCCGCTGACCTTGATCGCGAGGGCCGCCGCATGCAGCTGGCCGATGGCCGCCACGTCGAGACGCGGCGCGAGCGAGGCCATCATGTCGCGCCGGTCCTCGCCGGTGAGGAGCGCCCGTTCCGCGGCCGGGTCGGGATAATCGAGGCTCAGGCGGAGCATGAAGCGGTCGAGCTGCGAATCGGGCAGGGGGAACGTGCCGGCGAGATCCAGCGGATTCTGCGTCGCGACGACGAAGAACGGCTTCGGCAGTTCGCGGGTCACGCCGTCCACCGTCGTCTGGCCCTCGGCCATCGCCTCGAGCAGCGCGCTCTGCGATTTCGGCGTCGCACGGTTGATCTCGTCGGCGAGCAGCAGGCTGGTGAAGATGGGGCCTGGGTGGAAGCGGAACTCGCCCGTCTCGCGCTCGTACACGCTCACGCCGATAATGTCCGAGGGCAACAAGTCGCTGGTGAACTGGATGCGCTGGAATTCGAGGTCGAACGTCGCCGCTAGCGCATGCGCCAGCGTGGTCTTGCCCACGCCCGGCACATCTTCGAGCAGCAGGTGGCCGCCGGCGATCAGGCAGGTGAAGGCCAGCTTCACCTGGCGCGGCTTGCCCAGCAGTACGCCGTTGACCTGGGCGAGGGCGGCGTCCAGCCGGTGCCTGAGCATTTCGTCGTGGTGTGGATTCGTCGCGGACATGATCGATGCGTGTGCCCCCCGGCCTGGCCATGTCGATGGGTGAGCGTTCGAGTGTAGCCGCGCACGCGCGATCCTGGCGAGGCATCTTTCTCGCCGTGTTCGTGGTGGCGTGTGTCGTGAAGCTGGTGATAGCGTGCAGCTTGTCGCCTTTCGGTGACGAGGCCTTTTATTGGCAGGAGAGCCTCGCGCCCGCCTGGGGCTACAGCGACCTTCCGCCGCTGACTGCCTGGCTGATCGCGCTTTCCGAAGGACTGTTCGGCCATGGACTGTTGCCCATGCGCCTGCCGTTTCTGATCCTCGGCGCGCTCCTGCCCTGGCAGGTGGGGGCGATGGCCGCGCGTGACGGGGACGAGGCGGCGCGCTGGCAGGCGGCCACGTTCGTGACGCTGCTTCCGCTGGTGGGCAGCCTCGGCGTGCTCGCGTTGCCCGATGTCCCGCTGACGTTCGCCACCTTGCTCGCGTTGCAGGGCCTCCTCGCCGCGCTGGAGCGGAACCGCATCCGCGACTGGCTCCTCCTCGGCGGCGGCCTCGCCATCGCGTGGATGACACACTACCGGGCGGCCATGCCGATGCTGGGTGGCCTGTTGTTCCTGCTGCTCACACCGCGCGGCCGGAGGCAGTGGCGGCGTCCGGGCTTCTGGATGGCGATGGGCGTGGCCGCGCTCGGCCTGCTGCCCATCGTGCTCTACAACCTCGCTGCGCACGGCGCGGGCTTGGCTTTCCAGCTGCTGGACCGGAACCCCTGGCAATTCCACGCGGATGCGCTGGCGCAACCGCTCGAGCAAGCGGTGGCCTGTACGCCCCTGGCCTGGGCGGCGATGCTCTGGGCCATCTGGCGTGCCTGGCGCCGGCGCGCGGAAGCGCCGTTCGATGCCATCGCCGTCGTCGCCGGAACCTTCGTCGTGGCGTACTTCGTCCTCGGCCTGTTCGCCGACGACCTGCGCTTCCGCGCGCACTGGCCGCTGCCTGGCTACCTCGTGGCGTGCATCGCGCTGCCGTTTTTCCTGCGCGAGGCGGGGACGGCGTGGCGGCGCACCGTCTACGCGGGATTCGCGCTGGCCGGGCTCGGGCTGGCCGCGGGGCTCGGTTACCTCGGCCTCGCCGCATCCACGCACGGCGCGACCGTGCTCGCCGGCATGAAGGCGTTTCCCACCAACTTCACCGGCTGGCGCGAAAGCGCGGCGGCGGTGAAGCGCGAACTCGATGCGGCGCCGGACGCGATCGTCGTCGCCGACAATTTCATGCTCGCCGCGGAGCTGCGCTTCGAACTTGGCGCGGCGCATACGGTGTATTCGCTGGACAGCCCACTGAACGTGAAGCATGGCCGCGCGCCGCAGCTTGCGGCATGGGGGCTCGACGAGGCGGGTCTTGCGACGCACGCGGGAAGCAGGATCCTGCTCGCGGTCGACGAATCGAAGTTGCACGACGTGGAGGCACGCCGTTGGCTCGGGTCGATCTGCGCGCGCGTGGATATCGTGCGGCCGGCCGGACGCGTGGAAGCGTTCGATAAGCGGCGCAGCTTCGCGTTGTACGAGGGCAGGGCGCGCCCGTCTCGCGGTCAGGCCGGCAATCCGGACGATTGCGTCGTGTGGATGTCCGCATATAAGGCCGGAAGTCTGTAGGAGCCGCTATAGCGGCGAGAAGCCAACGAAGCGATGAAGCGGTGAGGCACATTCCCTCGTCGCTATAGCCGTTCCTTCAGAAGCTATCTCAGGGAAGAACGACGCCCGCGGCCCGCAGCAGGCGTGAGGTCGCGATCAATGGCAGGCCCACCAACGCCGTCGGGTCCTCGTTGTCGATCCGCTCAAACAACGCGATGCCGAGGCCTTCGCATTTGAAGCTCCCCGCGCAATCCAGGGGCCGTTCGCGTTCCACGTAACGCGCGATGTCGTCGGCCGAGAGCTCGCGGAAGCGGACCCGGGTCTCGTCGACATGCGTGGTCGCATCGCCGCGGAGGTCGATCACGCAGACGGCCGTGTGGAAGACCACGTCGCGGCCGGAACTCGCCGCCAGCTGGGCATGCGCGCCCTGCACGGTACCCGGCTTGTCGAGCACCCGGCCCTCGAGGTCGGCCACCTGGTCGGAACCGATGACGACCGCGCCGGGGAAGCCGGCGGCCACGTCCCTCGCCTTGGCCTCGGCCAGGCGAGCCGCCCGCGCGGCGGGGCGCTCGCCTTCGAGGGGCGCCTCGTTCGTCCCGGGCGCGGCCTGTTCGAAATGGTCGAGGAGACGGCGCAATAGCCCAGCCCGATAGCGGGAGGTCGAGGCGAGGACGACGGTGGGCTGCGGAGACACTCAGAACTCCTTGTGGATGTGTTCGCGGACGGCGGTGTCCAGAGCGGCCTGGGCGTCGTCCAGCGCCCGCAGGCGCGGCTCGAGCTGGTGACGGGCCCTGACCAGCGCGTCCACGGCCTCGTCCAGCTCGCGCTGGCTGGCGTCCGATGCGCGGTCGCGGATCCACAGGCGCTGCCGGAGCAGGGCGCGAAGCCCCGAATCGACGGCCTGCTGGGCTTCCACCTCGCCGTAGGCGGGGATGTCCGGGCTGACCGACATGACGGCGTGAGCACGCTGGAGCCGGTCGCGGCAGTCCTTGAGATCGGCCTCGAGCCGGTCGGCATTGTCCATCAGGTCTTGTAGGGCGCCATGCCGCCGGCGCGAGCGCTGGTGGCGGAGCAGCCACGCGCACAGACCGACGGCGATCGCGATCGTCGCGGCAAGTGCATAATAGGCAAAGGAAAACACGCGGACTCTTCCCCTTCGTGGGCGCGTGGCGGCAAACTGCCCCGGTGGCGAGGAGTCTGCCCGAAAGTCGCCGCGCCGCGCAAAAGTGCGGCGCAGCCCTGTCCTGCTCCCTAACCGGTTGACTTCAGGGATGTTGATGCCTACCATTTCCCGATTATGTCCGTGACATTGCCATCGTCCGTGGACGCTTGGCGCGAAGTTCGTGCGCGGCGTTCGTTCCAGGGTCAACTCCCCGTATCGGCGTTCTCGCGCCTGGGCGAGGTGGTCGCGTCCACCGAAGGTGACGTAACCTATGCGCTGGATTTCGGTCGCGACGAATTCGGCACTGCCTACGTGGCCGTACGCGCGAAGGCTGTATTGACCGTCATCTGTCAGCGTTCGCTGGAGCCTTTCCAGCTACCGGTGGAAGTGGATGCGCGTCTCGGACTGATCGTCGAGGAAAGCGAAGAGGCTTCGCTCCCTCCCGGTTACGAGGCACTGCTGGTCGAGGAAGACGGTAAGCTCGATCCGGTCGCGACGATCGAGGACGAACTGCTGTTGGCGCTGCCCCTGGTGCCGGTGAATCCGGACTACGAGCTGCCCGACGACGTATTGGGACCCGACGAGGACGACATGCCCTCGACGGAAAAATCTGAAAACCCGTTCGCGGCACTCCGCGGACTCATAAAGTAATTTCGCTGGAGATTTGTCATGGCCGTTGCCAAGAGCCGCAAGACCCCGTCCACCCGCGGCATGCGTCGTTCGCACGATGCGCTGAAGTCCGTGCAGCTGTCGACCGATCCGACCAGCGGCGAAGTGCACCTGCGTCACCACGTGACCAAGGACGGCTTCTACCGTGGCAAGAAGGTCATCGACACCCGCGGCGCGGTCGAAGTCGAGGATTGATCCCCCTTCCATAGGGACGATCAAAACGCAGGCGGCGCGGCAACGCGCCGTTTTGCGTTTGTGGCAATCACCACTGGGGATACGGTTCTGAAATACGCCCGCATCATCGGTACCGGCAGCGCGCTTCCCGAGAAAGTGCTGACCAATGCCGACCTCGAAAAGATCGTCGATACGAGCGACGAGTGGATCCGCACGCGCACGGGCATTACCCAGCGCCATGTCGCCGCGGAAGGCGAAACCACCGGCGACCTCGCCTTCCTCGCCGCGCAGCGCGCGCTCGAGGCGGCCGGCGTCAAGGCGTCGGAGATCGACCTCATCGTGCTCGGCACGACCACGCCCGACATCATCTTTCCTTCGACCGCCTGCCTCGTCCAGCATCGCCTGGGCGCGAACGGTTGCGCCGCGTTCGACGTCAACGCCGCCTGTTCGGGCTTCGTCTACGCGCTGGGCGTCGCCAACGCCTTCGTCCGCACGGGCCAGTCGAAGAAAGCCCTGGTGATCGGTGCCGAAACGCTGACCCGCATGGTCGACTGGAATGAGCGCGAGACCTGCGTGCTGTTCGGCGACGGTGCCGGTGCCGTGGTGCTCGAAGCCTCGGACGAGCCGGGTATCTTCACGACGCGCATCCGTGCGGACGGCGGCTTCAAGCATCTGCTGTTCAATCCGGTCGGCGTGTCCGCCGGGTTCAAGGACGAGGCCAATCACGGCGTGCGCATCAACATGCTCGGCCGCGAAGTCTTCAAGGTGGCGGTCAAGACGCTCGATTCCCTCGTGGGCGAGACGCTCGAAGATGCCGGCATGAAGGAAGACGAGATCGACTGGCTCATTCCGCACCAGGCGAACCTGCGCATCATCGAGGCGACGGCCAAGCGCCTGAACATGTCGATGGACCGCGTCATCGTCACCGTCGACAAGCACGCCAACACCTCGTCCGGTTCGGTCCCGCTGGCGCTCGATTACGCCGTGCGTTCGGGCAAGGTGCAGCGCGGCCAGAACCTGCTGCTGGAAGCCTTCGGCGGCGGCTTCACGTGGGCCTCGGCGCTGTTGCGCTATTAAAAAAATGTGGGAGCCGCTATAGCGGCGAGAAGCCAACAGAGCGATGAAGCCGTGAGGCAGGTTTCCCTCGCCGCTATAGCGGCTCCTACAGTCCAGGTAGTCCAGACTCTGGCGAATGGCGTCCCCTTGCTGGCACCATTCGCGGTTTGAAGTTCCGGAACCGTCTCGCATGACCTCATCCAGCGCCTCGCTCGCCTTCGTTTTCCCCGGTCAGGGATCGCAATCCGTCGGCATGCTCGCCGAGCTGGCCGCGATCCATCCCGAAGTCCGCGCCACCTTCGACGAGGCCTCGGAAGGCGCGGGCGTCGATCTCTGGTCGATCAGTCAGGACGGGCCGGAGGAGACCCTCAACAGCACCGAGAACACCCAGCCCGCGCTGCTGGCCGCCAGCGTCGCCGTATGGCGCGTATGGGTGAAGCGCGGTGGCCGCATGCCGGCCCTGCTGTCGGGCCACAGCCTCGGCGAATACAGCGCCCTGGTGGCCGCTTCCGCCATTTCCCTCAAGGACGCCGCCGGCCTCGTGGCCGAACGCGGGCGCCTGATGCAGGCCGCCGTGCCCGCGGGCGTCGGCGCCATGGCCGCCATCCTCGGCGGCGACGACGCGCAGATCGCCCAGGCGTGCGAGGACGTGGCGCAAGGTCAGGTGGTGTCGCCGGCCAACTACAACTCGCCCGGCCAGCTGGTGATCGCCGGTCACGCCGAGGCCGTCGACCGCGCGCTGGCGCGCCTGGCGGAACTCGGCGTGAAGAAGGCCGTGAAGCTTGCCGTTTCCGTGCCTTCGCACTGCATGTTGATGCGCGACGCCGCGGACCGTCTGGGCGAGCGCATGGCATCCCTCGCCTGGTCGATGCCCTCGATTCCGGTGGTGCAGAACGCCGATGCGAAGGTGCACGCTTCCGTCGACGACATTCGCGGCGCACTGATGCGCCAGCTCTATCTGCCTGTGCGCTGGACCGAATGCGTCAAGGCGCTCGCCGCGGCAGGAATCGTCCAGACACTGGAGTGCGGTCCCGGCAAGGTGCTCACCGGCCTCATCAAGCGCATCGACAAGTCGGTCGACGGCAAGGCCATCGGTACGCCGGACGAGCTCGAAGCGGCCCTGGCTCCGGCTGCCGCCTGACTTCCACCAAGCAGTACAGGACATCCCATGACCTCATCCCTGAAGGGTGAAATCGCTCTCGTCACCGGCGCCAGTCGCGGCATCGGTGCCGCCATCGCCGACCGCCTCGCGTCGCTCGGCGCCACTGTCTACGGCACGGCCACCAGCGAAAGCGGCGCCAAGGCCATCGGCGAGCGCCTCGCTCCGCATGGTGGCCACGGCCGCGTGCTCGACGTGACCGATGCCGCGGCGATCGAAGGCCTCGTCGATGCCATCGCGAAGGAAACCGGTGCGGTCTCCATCCTCGTGAACAATGCGGGCATCACGCGCGACCAGCTCCTCATGCGCATGAAGGAGGAGGACTGGAGCGCCATCATGGAAACCAACCTGACGTCGGTGTTCCGCACGTCGAAGGCCGTGATGCGCGGCATGATGAAGGCGCGCAAGGGCCGCATCGTCAGCATCGCGTCGGTCGTCGGCGTCACCGGCAATCCCGGCCAGGCCAACTACGCGGCGGCGAAGGCGGGCATCATCGCCTTCTCGAAATCGCTGGCCCGTGAGATCGGCTCGCGCGGCATCACCGTGAACGTGGTGGCGCCGGGCTTCATCGACACCGACATGACCCGCGCCCTGCCGGAAGAGCAGCGCGCCGCGCTGCTGTCCGGTATCGCCCTGGGCCACCTGGGTGAGGCCAGCGACATCGCCGAGGCGGTGGCCTTCCTGGCCTCGCCGGCCGCCCGCTACATCACGGGCGAGACGCTGCACGTCAACGGCGGCATGTACATGCCGTGATAAACCGGCCTGGAGGCGGCAGTCGCCACCGGCCCGGATTTGAGAGACAATCGCTATTTCGCGCCCCGCTGTCCCCGGTGGGGCGTCATCAACGTGATGGCGGCATGCTGGCGGGCCCGGTCCTTAGCCACTACAATGCCGCCGGATTTTCCCTCGGGAGGTAAAGGCAACATGAGCACCATCGAAGAACGCGTCAAGAAGATCGTCGTCGAGCAGCTGGGCGTCAAGGAAGATGAGGTCACCGCCAACGCATCGTTCGTTGACGATCTGGGCGCCGATTCCCTGGATACGGTCGAGCTCGTGATGGCCCTCGAAGAAGAGTTCGAGTGCGAGATCCCGGACGAGGAAGCCGAGAAGATCACCACGGTCCAGCAGGCGGTCGATTACGTCAAGGCCCACGTCAAGGCCTGATCGAGCGACTGGTTGTCGATCGGAGGCGCCGCCTCCCGTCGATCTCCGAGCGACACGGAAGCTGCGCCGTCATGGCGCAGTTTTCGTTTGCGTGTAAGGCAACCTGCGCCCGCGTATGGTTCGCGCGAAACAAGTGAAGGATGAGAACGCATGAGTAAGCGACGTGTGGTAGTGACCGGCATGGGCATCGTCTCTCCGGTCGGCAACGACCTCGCCACCGCGTGGAAGAATGTCGTCGAAGGCAACAGCGGCATCGGCCCCGTCAGCGATTTCGACGCCACGGCCTACGCGACGAAGATCGCGGGCGAAGTCCGCGACTTCGATCCCGTGGAAGCCTATTTCGTCGGTACCGATGCCAGTGACGACGAGAAGCGCGGCATCGCGAAGGACTTCAAGCGGATGGATCCGTTCATCCACTACGGCATCGTCGCGGGCACGCATGCGTTCCGCCAGTCGGGCCTGAAGGTCACCGACGAGAACGCGGGCCGCATCGGCATCGCCGCGGGCGCCGGCATCGGTGGCCTGCACACCATCGAGGCCACCGCGATCGAACTTCGCGACAAGGGGCCGCGCAAGGTGTCGCCGTTCTTCGTGCCCAGCTCCATCATCAACATGGTGGCCGGCAACCTGTCGATCTACCACGGCATGAAGGGGCCGAACATCGCGCTGGTGTCGGCCTGCACCACGGCCGCGCACAACATCGGCATGGCCATGCGCCTCATCCAGTACGGCGATGCCGACGCGATGCTGGCCGGCGGCGCCGAGTTCGCCACCACGCCGACGGCGATGGCGGGCTTCTGCTCGGCCAAGGCCATGTCCACCCGCAACGACGATCCGACGCACGCCAGCCGTCCGTGGGATACCGGCCGCGACGGCTTCCTGCTGTCCAACGGCGCGGGCATGCTCATGCTCGAGGAATACGAGTTCGCCAAGGCGCGCGGCGCCACCATCCTCGCCGAGCTGATCGGCTTCGGCATGAGCGGCGACGCGTACCACATCACCGCGCCCAGCGGCGACGGCGCGGAACTGGCCATGCGCAACGCGCTGCACGACGCCGGCCTGAAGGCGGAAGACGTCCAGTACGTGAACGCGCATGGCACGTCCACGCCCGTGGGCGACCTGGGCGAGGCCAAGGCCATCCGCAACGTGTTCGGCGAGCATGCCACGCAGAAGGGCAAGTTCGCCGTCAGCTCCACCAAGTCGGTCACCGGCCACCTGCTCGGCGCGGCCGGCGGCGTGGAGGCGATCTTCTCGATCCTGGCACTGCGCGACGGCATCATCCCGCCGACCATGAACCTCGAGAACGTCGATCCCGAGGTCGAGGCGCTCGGCATGGACCTCGTGCCGAACAAGGCGGAGAAGGCCGACATCCAGGTCGTCATGTCGAACTCGTTCGGCTTCGGCGGCACTAACGGCACGCTCGTCTTCCGTCGCGTCTGACGCGTTGGCCTTCGTCACGCGAACCCTGGCCGGCCGGCGCGATCTCCTCGCGCCGGCCGCGTCGTATCCGGAGCGCTACGCGGCGCTGCTCGCCAGCGCCGTCACCGGCACGCCGCAGGCGCGCTTCGACATCCTCTTCGCCGTGGGCAACGAATCGCTGACGCTCTCGGCCGATGGCATCACCCGCGACGAAGGCGGGAAGGCCCGGCCCGGCGGCTTCCTCGACGCCCTCGATGCCGCCTGGGCCGCGTACCGCCGCCCGCGCGTGGAGGACGGCCTGCCGTTCCACGGCGGCTGGGTGGTCTATCTCGCTTACGAACTCGTCGGGCAGATCGAGCCGAGCCTGCGGTTGCCCGCGTCGGTCGGCGCGACACCTGTCGCCCTGGCCCTGCGCGCACCGGCCGCCGCCATCGTCGACCATGTCGAAGGGCGCACCGTGCTCGTGGCGGAAGAGGGCGCCGAGGCGTGGCTCGATATCCTCGCCGCCGACCTCGATACCGCCGATGCCGACGAGGCGTTGCCGATGCCGGTCGCGGTCGACGAGGACGAACCGTCGCGTTTCCTCGAGGGTGTGCGCCGCGTGCAGGAGCACCTGCATGCGGGCGACGTGTTCCAGGTGAACCTTTCGCGCCGGTGGACGGCGCGCTTCGCCGATGCGCCATCGCCGGCGAGCCTCATGCGCGCGCTGCGCGCGGCGAATCCGGCACCCTTCGCGGGCCTGCTGCAACGTCCCGGCTGGGCCGTCGTCAGTTCGTCGCCCGAGCGCCTGGTGGAGGCGCGCGACGGTGTGCTGCAGACGCGGCCGATTGCCGGCACGCGGCCACGTGTCGCCGGCGACGACGATGCGGCGCGGGTGCGCGAACTCGTCACCCATCCGAAGGAGCGTGCCGAGCACGTGATGCTGATCGATCTCGAGCGCAACGACCTCGGCCGCGTATGCGTGCCCGGCAGCGTGTCGGTCGACGAGTTCATGGTGGTGGAGAGCTATGCGCACGTGCACCACATCGTGTCCAACGTGCGCGGCCGCGCACGCGAGGGCGTGACGCCAGGACAGGCGATCGCGGCGACGTTCCCGGGCGGGACCATCACCGGCTGCCCGAAGGTGCGCTGCATGGAAATCATCGGCGCGCTCGAGCGGGAACCCCGCGGCGCCTACACCGGCGCACTCGGCTACCTCGACGACAACGGCGACATGGATCTCAACATCCTCATCCGCACGCTGTCCGTGGAAGGCACCTCGGTCTCGCTGCGCGCGGGTGCGGGCATCGTCACGGACTCGGTGCCCGAGCGCGAGCTGGAGGAAACCCGCGCGAAGGCGCGCGGCCTGCTCCGCGTGTTCGGGCTGGCATGACGGCGCGGGTCTCCGTCGATTTCCTCGACACGGACCGTGTGTCCGTGTCGGATCGCGGTTTCACCTACGGCGACGGCCTGTTCGAGACCTTGCGCATCGTGCGCGGACGGGCACCGTTGTGGCCACGTCACGCGGCACGCCTGCGCGCGGGTTGCGAGCGCCTGCGGATCCCCCCGCCCGACATGGGGGCCGTGTTGAACGAAGCGCTTCGTCTCGCCGACGGCCTCGACGATGCCGTGGCCCGCGTCACGCTCACCCGCGGTCCGGGAACGCGCGGCTATGCGCCGCCGGCCGCGCCGCGACCGGTCCTGGCGGTCGCGGTCTCGCCGCTGGCGCTGGACGCCCCGGCGGCCCTCGCCGGCATCGCCGTCCGCCTGTGCGCGACCCGCCTTGCGATCCAGCCGCTGCTCGCCGGGATGAAGCACCTCAACCGCCTCGAGCAGGTCATGGCGCGTGGCGAGTGGGACGACCCCGGCATCGCCGAGGGCCTGATGCTCGATACCGCCGGCGACCTCGTCTGCGCCACGGCCGCGAATCTCTTCGCGGTGTTCGGTGGGCGGCTGGAGACGCCGCCGGTCGATCGCTGCGGGGTGGCGGGCGTCGCGCGCGCGGAAGTGATGGCGGTACGCGAGGTGGCGGAGACACGGCTGAACCCGGTTCGACTGGAACGGGCCGACGAGGTCTTCCTCACATCGGCCGTTCGCGGCATTCTCCCGGTTCGGGTCTTCGGAGCCCGCTCGTGGCAGCCCGGTCCCGTCACCCGCGCCCTGCAGGCGCACTGGCGCGACATCGGCCTGCCGTCGCTTGAAGGTCCCAAGGATTTCCACCGATGAAGATTCGCGGCCTCGCCCTTTGGCGAGCCCTCCTGATGACGGTGCTGGTCGCGGCGATCGCCGCGGGTGCGTGGCTGTGGTTCGACTGGGCGCGGTTCGCCCGCGCGCCGCTGGACATTCCCGTGGCGGGGCAGAGCATCGACGTCGCGCGGGGCGCCTCGTTCAAGGACATCGTGCGCGACCTGCGCGCGCGCAAGGTCACGCGGGCCTCGCCGCTCTACTGGCGCCTGCTGGCGATGGAGATGCGCGCTTCGGGCCGCCTGCACGCGGGCGAATACGCACTGCGCCCGGCGATGACGCCGCGCGAACTGATCGCCGACATGGCGGCCGGTAAGGTCAAGCAGCGCAACTTCACCATCGTCGACGGCTGGACGTTCGCCGACCTGCGCCGCGCGCTGGCTTCGGTGGACACGCTCGCGCACGACACGGCGGGGGTCGACGACGCTGGGCTGATGAAGCGCCTGGGTGCCGAGGGTGAGAACCCGGAAGGGCGCTTCCTTCCGGAAACCTATGCGTACGTGAAGGGCGATACCGACTCCAGCATCCTGAAGCGCGCGTATGCGGCGATGACGAAGACGCTGGATGTGGCCTGGGCCGGGCGCGCGCCGGACCTGCCGCTCGCCTCGCCCTACGAGGCATTGATCCTCGCGTCCATCGTGGAGAAGGAAACGGGCAGGGCGGACGAGCGTCCGCGCATCGCCGGGGTCTTCGTGCGCCGCCTGCAGCTGCGCATGCTCCTGCAGACGGACCCGACCGTCATTTACGGCATGGGCGCGGCTTACGCCGGGAACATCCGCCGCAGCGACCTCACCGCCGACAGTCCCTACAATACGTACATGCGGGTCGGCCTGCCGCCGACGCCGATCGCCCTTCCCGGGCGTGCGGCGATCCAGGCGGCGCTGCATCCGGCGGAAGGCAATGAGCTGTATTTCGTCGCCCGGGGCGACGGCAGCCACGTCTTCTCGTCGACCCTGGAACAACACAACCGGGCCGTGGCCTGCTACCAGTTGAAACGATGCCAGTGACGATCTCCCAACGCGGCCGGCTCATCACCCTCGAAGGCGGCGAAGGCGCCGGCAAGAGCACCTTGCTGCGTGGCCTGGAAGCGCACCTGCGCGGGCATGGCGTGGACCTCGTCGTGACGCGCGAACCGGGCGGCACCGCCGTGGGCGAGGCCGTCCGCGCCCTCGTGCTGGACGCCGCGAACAACGAACTCTGTGCCGAATCCGAGCTGCTGCTCATGTTCGCCTCCCGCGCGCAACTCGTCCGCCAGGTGATCGAGCCCGCGCTCGCCGCGGGCCGCTGGGTGCTCTGCGACCGCTTCACCGATGCCAGCTATGCCTACCAGGGCGGTGGTCGCGGCCAGCCCATGGAGCGCATCGCCGAGCTGGAGCGCTGGGCCGCCGAGGGCCTGAAGCCCGACGTGACGCTCCTGCTCGACCTGCCGGTCGGCGACGGCCGCGCGCGCGCGGCGGGCCGCGGCGAGATCGACCGCATCGAAGTGGAAGGCGACGCATTCTTCGAGCGTGTGCGCGACACCTATCGCGCCCGCGCCGCGGCGGAACCCGCGCGCTTCCGCCTGCTCGATGCCACGGCATCGAAGGACGACGTGCTCGCCCAGGCGATCGCCGGCGTCGAGGCGCTGCTCGCGGGGGCACCGTCGTGAGCCTGTGGCCCTGGCACGACGAGGCGTGGTCGCGCCTGCAGGCGCGGCGCGAGCGCGGCGCGCTCCCGCATGCGTTGCTGCTTGCCGGGCCGGCCGGCCTGGGCAAGCGCGACTTCCTCGCCGCCTTCGTGAAAGGCCTGCTCTGCCAGCACCCGGTGCAAGGCATGGCCTGCGGCACCTGCCGCGCCTGCCAGCTGGTGGCTGCCGGCACGCATCCCGACCTGGTCGCGCTGTCGTTCGGGCTGCGCAAGGACGGCGCCACGCGCAGCGAGATCGTCGTGGACCAGATCCGCGATCTTTCCCAAAGGCTGTCGATGGCCAGCCAGTTCGGCGGCTGGCAGGTGGTGACGATCGACCCGGCGGACGCGATGAACGCCGCGGCGGCGAACGCGTTGCTCAAGACGCTCGAGGAGCCGACGCCCTCGACCCTCCTGGCGTTGGTCGCCGACGAGCCGGCGCGACTGCCGGCGACGATCCGCAGCCGCTGCCAGCGCATCGATTTCCTGGTGCCGCCGCGCGAGACCGCGCTCGACTGGCTGCGCGCCCAGGGCGTGGCCGATGCGGCCGCCGCGCTGGATGCCGCCGGAGGCAATCCGGGCATGGCGCGCACGTGGGCCGCCGATGGCGCGCTCAAGCAACGCGGCGAGGTTCGCCACGACCTCAAGGCGCTTGCCGCGGGACGCGGCGACGCGATGGAGGTCGTGAAGCGCTGGCAGGCTGCCGATCCGTCGCGCTACCTGTGGTTCGCCGCGCAGGCCGTCACCGACGAATTGCGCGCCCGGGCATCCGGAACGCCGCCGCCGCTGGAGAGCCAGCTCGACGACGAGGCGCTCGACGGCTGGTACACGAAGGCGAACCGCGCGCGCGATGCCTTGCGGGGGCCGCTGCGGGCCGACCTCGTCCTGCTCGAGGTGCTGGCCGCCTGGCGTTGAGAGCCGGTTTTCCTGCGAGAGCCGTTGACGCGCTTTTATCGCGGCTTCGGTCTTAATCGAGCCGACGTTTCGATCCTCGGAGTTCTCCTTGCCACGCCATCCGGTCATCGACGGCAGCACCCGCCTCCTTGTCGTCGCGCCGCATCCCGACGACGAATCGCTGGCCGCCGGCATGCTGATCCAGCGCACGCTCGCCGCGGGCGGGCGTGCCGACGTGCTCCTCCTGACCGACGGCGACGACAATCCCTGGCCGCAGCGCTGGCTCGAGCGGCGCCTCGTGGTGGGTGCCGAGGCGCGGGCGCGCTGGGGCGCACGGCGGCGCGGCGAGGTCGCGGCAGCGCTGGGCCGGCTCGGCCTGGGCACCGACCACCTGCACGCCCTTGGCTGGCACGACATGCAGGTGACCAGCGAGCTGCGCCTGCGCCACGGCCAGGCCCTCGGCGCCATCCGCCGGGTGCTGGAGCGTGCGCGGCCGAACCTCGTCGTCATTCCCGACCTGGGCGACAGTCATCCCGACCATGGCTCGGCCCACGTGCTGGTACGCCTGGCGCTCGCCGCCACCGGGTCCATGGCCGAGGTGCTGACCTACATGGTCCACGGCACGGAGCGGTCCGCGCCGGAAGACCTGCTCGTGCCGGACCTGGACCCGGAGCGCCAGGCGACCAAGATCGGCGCCGTGCTGGAGCATGCGACGCAGATGGCCCTCAGCCGGAAGCGGATGCTCCGCATCGCGTCGCGGCCGGAGCGCTTCGACCGGCCCCCGCCGGCGCCGGGTACGGGGGCGTTGCGCCTGCCGTGGCGGCCGGGCCCGCTCGCCCGGGCCAGGCTGCGGGTGGTCCTCGCGGACGGGCAGGGCGTGGCCGTCTGGCCCTGGCGCAAGGCACCGCTGGAGCGGGCGGGCGGGGACTGGATACTTCCCCTCCGCGATACCCCCGGCCCGGCGTTCGTGAAGCTCACCGCCGACCTGTCCACCCCATGGATCTACGACCGCTATGGCTGGGCCGGGCAGGACCCGGAGCCGGTCGGGCTTGTCGCCCGGCCGGTGGGGTAGCTAGCATGGCGTCAATCAAGGGAATCCTATGTCCATGAACGCCACCAGCTCGTCTCCGCGACAGGGCATCCTTTCGCTGAAGATCAAGGACGTGAACTCGCTGTACATCTCGTACATGCCGTACCTGAAGACGGGCGGCCTGTTCGCGCCCACCGCCCAGCGCTACAGCCTGGGCGACGAGGTAGCCCTCCTGGTGACCCTGATCGACGAGAACGAGCGCATCTCCGTGGCCGGCAAGGTGGTCTGGATCACGCCTGTGGGCGCCCAGGGCAACCGGACGGCGGGGGTAGGGGTCCAGTTCAACGAGTCGCCGGAAAGCGAGGCCGCCCGGCAGCGGATCGAGGGCCTGCTGGCGGGCACCCTCGCCTCGGAACGTCCGACCCAGACCATGTGACCCCCAGGCGCCGTCCTGCGCCTCGCGTCCGTCCGTCCCGGGCGAAAACCCTGCGAATCCACTTTCGCAAGGCAGTTTCCCTTCATTAAGACTTGTCGGCATACCTGCACGCACTGGTACAATAGATCGGTTCCCCAACGTGAGATTGTGGATATCCGGAGTCGTTGGCGCGCTCGTTGCGCCGGCTCGGATCGGACCGTTTGGATCGATTCGATAAAAGCTCCGGCGACACTAGCCGGACCGCTCGTCCCCGTCGACGGTCACTGATGCGCCCAGCGAGGCGCGGAGGTACGCAGCATCGTGCTTGCCCAATACTGGCCCGTCCTGTTGTTCATCGCCGCAGCAGTCGGCCTTGGCATCGCCCTCCTGGTGATCGGCATGCTCGCCGGTCCGAAGCGTCCGGATGCGGAGAAGCTCGCGCCGTACGAGTGCGGCTTCGAGGCCTTCGAGGATGCGCGCATGAAGTTCGACGTGCGCTATTACCTCATCGCCATCCTCTTCATCATCTTCGACCTCGAAATCGCCTTCCTTTTCCCGTGGGCGGTGGTCTTCGACAAGATCGGCGTGATCGCGCTCGTCGAAATGGCGCTGTTCCTCGCGCTGCTCGTGGTCGGTTTCGCTTACGTCTGGAAGAAGGGAGCGCTCGAATGGGAGTGATGACCAGCATCGACCGGGTGATGCACAACCCGGAGCCGCTCAACCTCGTCGACGACATCCTGCGTCCCAACGGCGACGCGCCGGCGGTGAACCGCGGCTTCGGCGTCACGAGCATCGACGCCCTGATGAACTGGGCCCGCACCGGTTCCATGTGGCCGATGACCTTCGGCCTCGCCTGCTGCGCCGTCGAGATGATGCACGCGGGTGCCGCGCGCCTCGACCTGGACCGCTATGGCGTGATCTTCCGTCCCAGCCCGCGCCAGTCCGACGTGATGATCGTGGCCGGCACGCTGGTCAACAAGATGGCCCCCGCGCTGCGCAAGGTCTACGACCAGATGCCCGACCCGAAGTGGGTCATCTCGATGGGCTCGTGCGCCAACGGCGGCGGCTATTACCACTATTCCTATTCGGTCGTGCGTGGCTGCGATCGCATCGTTCCGGTCGACATCTACGTGCCGGGTTGCCCGCCGACGGCCGAAGCGCTGATCCACGGCATCCTGCAGCTGCAGAAGAAGATCCGCCGCACCCACACGATCGCGCGCTAACAGGGCCAGGGCATCATGAGCGTTACTAACGAGACCTCGCTGGTCGAACGGCTCGCCGCGCGCTTCGGCGACATGCTGAGCGTGAAGGTGGAGCGCAACGAAGTCACCGCCGAGGTGGCTCCGCGCGACCTCATCTCCGTCGCCACCGCGTTGCGCGACGAAGCCGGCTTCCGCTTCGGCACCATCATCGACGTTTGCGGCGTCGACTACTTCGGTTACGGCAAGACGGAGTGGGACACGGACACCGCGCAGGGCGAGAGCTTCTCGCGCGGCGTGGAAGGGCAGGCCACGGGCCGCTTCACCTGGGCCGAACGCCCGCGGGTCGAGCAGCAGCGCCGCTTCGCCGCGGTGATCCACCTGCTGTCGATCGAACACAACCAGCGCATCCGCCTGCGCGCGTCCTGCGAGGACGACGCGTTCCCGGTGGTGCCGTCGATCACGCCGATCTGGCCGGGCGCCGACTGGTTCGAGCGCGAGACGTTCGACCTCTACGGCATCATCTTCGACGGTCATCCCGACCTTCGCCGCATCCTTACCGATTACGGCTTCGTCGGTCATCCGTTCCGCAAGGACTTCCCGCTGATCGGCAACGTCGAGGTCCGCTACGACCCCGAGCAGAAGCGCGTGGTGTACGAACCGGTTTCGATCGAGCCGCGCGTGCTGGTGCCGCGCACGATCCGCAACGACGCCGACCTCGATCAGGCCAGGGCGGAATCCGCCGACCACTGGCGGGAGAATTAAGCCGTGGAAGAAATCCGCAATTACACGATGAACTTCGGCCCGCAGCATCCCGCTGCGCACGGCGTGCTGCGCCTCGTGCTGGAGATGGACGGCGAGACGATCGTCCGCGCCGATCCGCACATCGGCCTGCTGCACCGTGGCACCGAAAAGCTCGCCGAGTCCAAGCCGTTCAACCAGTCCATCGGTTACATGGACCGTCTCGACTACGTGTCGATGATGTGCAACGAGCACGCCTACGTGCGCGCCATCGAGAACCTGCTCGGCATCGAGGCGCCGCTCCGTGCGCAGTACATCCGCACGATGTTCGACGAGATCACCCGCATCCTCAACCACCTCATGTGGGTGGGCTCGAACGCGCTCGACCTCGGCGCCATGGCCGTCTTCCTCTATGCGTTCCGTGAGCGCGAGGAACTGATGGACGTGTACGAGGCGGTGTCGGGCGCGCGCATGCACGCCACGTACTACCGTCCGGGCGGCGTGTACCGCGACCTGCCGGAGCAGATGTCGAAGTACCGCGAGTCGCCGTGGCACAAGGGCGGCGACCTGAAGCGCCTGAACGCCTGGCGCGAAGGCTCGATGCTGGACTACCTGACGGAGTTCACCAACGACTTCCCGGCACGCGTCGACGAATACGAAGCGCTGCTCACCAACAACCGCATCTGGAAACAGCGCACGGTCGGCATCGGCGTGATCTCGCCCGAACAGGCGCAGGCCTGGGGCATGACCGGCGCCATGCTGCGCGGCTCGGGCATCGCCTGGGACCTGCGCAAGAAGCAGCCGTACGCCGCCTACGCGGACATGGACTTCGACATCCCGGTGGGCGTCAACGGCGATTGCTACGACCGCTACCTCGTGCGCGTCGAGGAAATGCGCCAGTCGAACCGCATCATCCAGCAGTGCGTGGCATGGCTGAAGGCCAACCCGGGTCCGGTGATGGTGCAGAACTACAAGGTCGCGCCGCCCAGTCGTGAAGAAATGAAAAACGACATGGAAGCGCTGATCCACCACTTCAAGCTCTTCACCGAAGGCTACGGCGTGCCCGCGGGCGAGACCTATGCCGCGGTCGAGGCGCCCAAGGGCGAGTTCGGCTGCTACCTCGTGTCAGACGGCGCGAACAAGCCTTTCCGCGTGCACCTGCGCGCGCCCGGCTTCGCGCACCTGTCCTCGATCGACGCTGTCGTGAGGGGCCACATGCTGGCCGACGTCGTTGCGATGATCGGCACCTACGATCTCGTCTTCGGCGAAGTCGACCGCTAAGAAAGACGGAGTGAACTTAAATCATGAAAGCCACCGGTCATTTCGAGCAGGTCAAGGACGTCGATCCCCTCGTCGTGCTCAACGATCACACGCGTGCCCACATCGATCACTGGGTGTCCAAGTTCCCGCCGGACCGCAAGCGCTCGGCGCTGATCCAGGGCCTGATGGGCGCGCAGGAACAGAACCAGGGTTACCTTAACGACGAACTGATCACCGCGGTCGCGAAGTACCTCGACCTGCCGGCGATCTGGGCCTACGAGATCGCGAGCTTCTACTCGATGTTCGAGACCTCGCCCGTCGGTCGCAACAACGTCGCCATCTGCACCAACATTTCCTGCTGGCTCAACGGCGCCGAAGGGCTCGTCCGCCACTGCGAGAAGAAGCTCGGCATCAAGACCGGCGAGAGCACCGCCGACGGCCGCATCTATCTCAAGCAGGAAGAGGAGTGCCTGGCCGCATGCGCCGGCGCGCCGATGATGGTCGTCAACGGTCACTACCACGAGAAGCTGACGACCGAATCGGTCGACGCGATCCTCGACGGTCTCAAGTGAGGTAAGGGCAATGGCTAGCACCACCGGTCCTGTCGGACCCGCACCGCAGGAACACCAGGTCGTCTACACGACCCTGCATTTCGAAAAGCCCTGGGCCCTCGAGAGCTACGAGAAGGTCGACGGCTACAAGGCCTGGCGCAAGATCCTCGCCGAAAAGCCCGATCCCGCCGCGCTGATCGAAGAGATCAAGAAGAGCGCGCTGCGCGGCCGCGGCGGCGCCGGCTTCCCCACGGGCCTGAAGTGGTCGTTCATGCCGCGCACCGCGCCGGGCCAGAAGTACATCCTGTGCAACTCGGACGAATCCGAGCCGGGCACCTGCAAGGACCGCGACATCCTGCGCTTCAACCCGCACTCGGTCATCGAAGGCCTGGCGATCGCCTGCTACTGCACCGGCTCGACCGTCGCCTACAACTACCTGCGCGGCGAGTTCCACCACGAGCCGTTCGAGCACATCGAGGAAGCCCTGAAGGAAGCCTATGCGGCCGGCCTGCTCGGCAAGGACATCGGCGGTTCGGGCATCGACGTGGACATCTACAACGCCCTCGGCGCCGGCGCGTACATCTGCGGCGAGGAAACCGCGCTGATGGAATCGCTGGAAGGCAAGAAGGGCCAGCCGCGCTTCAAGCCGCCGTTCCCGGCCGGCTTCGGTCTCTATGGCCGCCCGACCACGATCAACAACACCGAGACGTATGCCTCGGTGCCCGCGATCCTGCGTAACGGCGCGGAGTGGTTCCTCAACATCGGCAAGCCGAACAACGGCGGCCCGAAGATCTTCTCGGTGTCGGGTCACGTCAACAACCCGGGCAACTTCGAGATCAAGCTGGGCACCTCGTTCGCCGACCTGCTCCAGATGGCCGGCGGCGTGCGCAAGGGCAACAAGCTGAAGGCGGTCATCCCGGGCGGCTCCTCGATGAAGGTGCTGCCGGCGGAAAAGATCATGGAATGCACGATGGACTACGACTCGCTTCAGAAGGCGGGGTCGGGTCTGGGTTCGGGCGCCGTGATCGTGATGGACGAGACCACCTGCATGGTCAGCGCCTGCCATCGCATCGCCCGCTTCTACATGGCGGAGTCGTGCGGCCAGTGCACCCCGTGCCGCGAAGGCACCGGCTGGATGTATCGCGTGCTGTCGCGCATCGTCGAAGGCAAGGGCACCGAGGACGACCTGCATCGCCTGAAGGCGGTCGCGGGCCAGATCGAGGGCCACACCATCTGCGCCTTCGGCGAAGCGGCCGCGTGGCCGGTGCAGGGTTTCCTGTACCACTTCTGGCACGAATTCGAATACTTCGTGAAGCACGGCCGTTCGATGGTGGACGGCCCGGCTGACACGGTCACCACTGGAGTCGCTGCATGAGTGCGCAGCCCGTAGCCAATGCCGCGCCGGACCTCGTCAACATCGAGATCGACGGCGTGCCGGTGCAGGTAGCCAAGGGGTCGATGATCATCCAGGCGGCCGATGCCGTCGGTATTCCCATCCCGCGCTTCTGCTACCACCGCAAGCTCCCGATCGCCGCCAACTGCCGCATGTGCCTGGTGGAAATCGAGAAGATGCCGAAACCCGCGCCGGCCTGCGCCACGCCGGTGGGCGAGGGCATGAAGGTCTTCACGCGTTCGGACAAGGCGCTCAAGTCGCAGCGCAACGTGATGGAGTTCCTCCTCATCAACCATCCGCTCGACTGCCCGATCTGCGACCAGGGCGGCGAGTGCGAACTGCAGGACGTTTCGCTCGGCTACGGCCGTTCGGTGTCGCGCTTCAACGAGCGCAAGCGCACCGTCGCCGACGAGAACCTCGGCCCGCTGATCGCCACCGAGATGACCCGCTGCATCCAGTGCACGCGCTGCGTCCGCTTCACCAGCGAGATCGCCGGCACGTACGAGCTCGGCGGCATGAGCCGTGGCGAGAACCTGGAGATCGGCACCTATATCGGCAAGACGATCGAGAGCGAACTGTCGGGCAACATCATCGACGTCTGCCCGGTCGGCGCGCTGACCAACAAGCCGTTCCAGTTCCAGGCCCGCGCCTGGGAACTGATCGCGCGCCCGTCCATCGGCTACCACGACGCGCTGGGCTCGAACCTGTGGATGCACACGCGCCGCGGCGAAGTGCTACGCAACGTGCCGCGCGACAACGAAACCATCAACGAATGCTGGCTCTCGGACCGCGACCGCTACAGCCACCAGGGCCTGTACGCCGCGGACCGCGTGAAGTCGCCGATGGTGAAGCGTAACGGCCAGTGGTCGGCCACCACCTGGGACGACGCGCTGTCGGTCGCCCGCGAGGCGCTGAAGAGCGTCGCCGGTTCCGACATCGGCATGCTGGTGCACGGTGCCACCTCGAACGAGGAGGGCGAGCTGCTCGTCCGCCTCGCCCGTGGCCTGGGCAGCGCCCATATCGACCACCGCCTGCGCCAGCTCGATTTCGCCGACAACGCGTTCGCGAAGCCGTTCGCCTCGACCGTCGCGTCGCTCGACAAGGTCAAGGCGGCGCTGCTGGTCGGTTCCGACCTGCGTCAGGAAGTGCCGCTCCTCAACCATCGCGTGCGCCAGGCGGTGAAGAAGGGCGCGAAGGTCTATGCCGTCAACCCGGCGCACTTCAACTTCAACTATCCGCTGGCCGGCGAGTCGGTCGCCGCTCCGCATGCGCTGGTGAACGAACTCCTGGTGCTGGCCAAGGCCGCCGGCGAGAACGGCACGGCCGTGCCGGAGTCGCTCGCCACCGCGCTGCAGGGCGTGGAAACCACCGACGCCCATCGCGACGCCTTCAAGGCGCTGTCGACCGAAGGCGCGGTGGTGATCCTCGGTCACGCCGCCGCCACGCATCCGGAAGCGTCGTGGTTGCGCGCCATCGCCCGCTTCATCGCCCAGGCCTCGGGTGCCGCCTTCAACGAGATCCCGGTCGGCGCGAACGCGCTGGGCCTGTCCTCGATCGGTGTGCTGCCGGGTGCGGGCGGCCTCGACGCGCGCGCCATGCTGGCGCAGCCGCGCAAGGGCTACGTGCTTTACAACGTGGAACCGCCGCACGATTTCGCCGATGGCGCGCTCGCGCTGCAGGCTATGCACTCGGCGCAGACCGTCGTGGCTTTCGCGGCCTTCGCGGGCGAGGCGCTGAAGGACTCGGCGGACGTGATCCTGCCGATCGGTCTCACACCGGAGATCGACGCCACGCTCGTCAACGTCGAAGGCAACGCCCAGACCGTCCTCGCCGGTGCCAAGGCGCCGGGCGACGCGCGTCCGGGCTGGAAGGTACTGCGTGCCCTCGGCGGCGAACTGGGCCTGCCCGGCTTCGAGTTCGACGACCTTGCCGGCCTGCGCGACGGGCTGACCGTCCGCAACCCGGAGACCCGGCAGCAGCTCGCACAGCGCGGCACGGGTGCGACGCTCTCGCGTCTCGCCACGACGCCGATCTATCGCGGCGACGCGGTGCTCCGCCGTGCCGGCGCGCTGAACGCGCACCCGCTGAACCGGCCGGCCGCCGTCCGCATCAACGCGGACGTCGCCGGTGCGCTCGGCCTCGCCGAAGGCGGCAACGCCCGCATCGGCGATGCCGTCCTGCCGGTGGCGATCGACGCCACGGTGCCCGCCGGCGCCGTGTGGATCGAAGCCGCGCATCCCGAAACCGCCATGCTGCCCCCTTACGGCGCGGCCATCACCCTGAGCAAGGCATGACCATGGCCGATCAACTCATCCATCACCTGTTGATCCCCGTGCTGTTCATCGTGGCGATCATGCTGCCGTTGATCATCTCGGTGGCCATGTTCGTGTACTGGGAACGCAAGGTCATCGGCTGGATGCACGTGCGCATGGGGCCGAACAAGATCGGTCCCCTCGGCATGCTCCAGGCCTTCGCCGACGTGGTGAAGCTGCTGCTGAAGGAAGTGATCCTTCCGACCAACGCGAACAAGTTCCTCTACTACCTCGCGCCGATGCTGGCCCTCGTGCCCGCCATGGCGGCCTGGGCGGTGGTGCCCTTCGGTCCGGAGACCGTGCTCGCCGACGTCAACGCCGGCGTGCTCTACCTGCTCGCGATGACCTCGATGGGCGTGTACGGCATCATCCTCGCCGGCTGGTCGTCGAACTCGCGCTACGCGATGCTCGGCGCCATGCGCGCGGCGGCCCAGGTCATCTCGTACGAGCTGGCGATGGGCATGTCGATCGTGTGCGTGCTGGTGCTGACCGGCAGCCTCAACCTCACGGCCATCGTCAACGCGCAGAGCGGCAACTTCTTCGACTGGTTCTGGCTGCCGCTGCTGCCGGTGTTCGTCATCTACTTCGTCTCGGGCGTGGCCGAAACCAACCGCGCGCCGTTCGACGTGGCGGAAGGCGAGTCGGAAATCGTTGCCGGCTTCCACGTGGAGTACTCCGGTTCCGCGTTCGCCATCTTCTTCCTGGCCGAGTACGCCAACATGATCCTGGTGAGCTTCCTCGCCTCGATCCTGTTCATGGGCGGCTGGCTGTCGCCGTTCCCGGAATCCTGGGGCCTCATCGGCCACGGCGGCTTCCACTGGCTGTTCATCAAGGCCTTCCTCTTCGCCTTCCTGTTCCTGTGGTTCCGCGCCAGCTTCCCGCGCTATCGCTACGACCAGATCATGCGCCTCGGCTGGAAGGTCTTCATCCCCATCACCATCGTCTGGGTCCTCGTCGCCGGCTGCATGAAGTATTTCGGCTGGGTCCACCTCGGCACGGGAGCCTGAAAGCCATGACCCGCGTTACCCATTACTTCAAGAGCCTGCTGCTCATCGAGCTGTTCCAGGGCATGGCGCTGACCATGCGCTACATGTTCAAGCCGAAGTACACGATGCGCTACCCGATGGAGCACATCCCCAAGTCCAACCGCTTCCGCGGCCTGCACGCCCTGCGTCGTTACGCCAACGGCGAGGAGCGCTGCATCGCGTGCAAGCTGTGCGAGGCGGTGTGCCCGGCGCTGGCGATCACGATCGACTCGGCCCCGCGCGCCGAGGACGGCCAGCGCCGCACCACGCGCTACGACATCGACCTGTTCAAGTGCATCTTCTGCGGTTTCTGCGAAGAAAGCTGCCCGGTCGATTCGATCGTGGAGACGCACGTGCACGAGTACCACTTCGAACATCGTGGCGAGAACGTGGTGACGAAGGCCCAGTTGCTGGCCATCGGCGACCGCTTCGAGCAGGACATCGCTGCCGCCCGCGCTCAGGACGCGGCGTACCGCTGAGCGCCTAAGAGACCCATGCGATGAATACCGACCTGCTCCAACTCATCTGTTTCTACTTCTTCGGCGCCGTGGCCGTCCTCGGCGGCCTGATGGTCATCTCCGTGAAGAACTCGGTCCACGCCGTGCTCTCGCTGGTGCTGACCTTCTTCAGCATGGCCTGCGTCTGGCTGCTGGCCGAAGCCGAGTTCCTCGCCATCGCCCTCGTGGTCGTCTACGTGGGCGCGGTGATGGTGCTCTTCCTCTTCGTGGTGATGATGCTCGACATCAAGCAGGAGGCGGTCCGCGAGGGCTTCATCCGCTACCTGCCGGTGGGCATCATCGTCGCCCTGGTCATGCTGGCCGAAATGCTGGCGATGATCGGCGTGAAGGCCATGCACGCGCACACGCTCGGTCCCAATCCCGCCGGCGACTCCAACGTCGCGTGGCTGGGCCAGGCGCTCTACACCGAGTTCCTGCTGCCGTTCGAGATCGCCGCGCTGATCCTCACCGTGGGCATCGTGGCCGCCGTGGCCCTGACCCTGCGCCAGCGCCTGGGCGTGCGTCACCAGTCCGCGGCGGAACAGGTTGCCGTGAAGGCCACCGACCGCGTCCGCGTCGTGAAGGTCGCCGTCGAGCAGCCGGCATCGGTGAAGCCGGCCCCGGTCGTCGTGCCCCCGCAGGAGAACGCCCCGTGATCACGCTTTCCCACTACATCGTCCTCGGCGCGATCCTGTTCTGCATCGCCGTCGCCGGCCTGTTCATCAACCGCAAGAACGTGATCGTGCTGCTCATGGCGATCGAGCTGATGCTCCTGGCGGTGAACACCAACTTCGTGGCCTTCTCGCGCTTCTTCGGCGACGTGGGCGGCCAGGTGTTCGTGTTCTTCATCCTCACCGTGGCCGCGGCGGAATCCGCCATCGGCCTGGCGATCCTGGTCCTGCTGTTCCGTAACCGCAGCACGATCAACGTCGCCGAAATCGACAGCATGAAGGGTTGATCCGATGAGTCTCTCGCTTTCAATCCTGCTGACGATCGCCCTCGCGCCGCTGGTGGGTTCGATCCTGGCCGGCCTGTTCGGCAAGGCGATCGGCCGGGCAGGGGCGCACACCGCGACCATCCTCGGCGTGGCGATCTCCTGCGGCCTGTCGTTCTACGTGCTCTACCAGCTGGTCTGGGGCGGGGCGCAGAACTTCAACCAGGACGTCTACACCTGGTTCGAGATCGGCCGCTTCCATGCCTCGGTCGGCTTCATGGTCGACCGCCTCACCGCCATGATGATGGTGGTGGTCACCTTCGTGTCGCTGCTGGTGCACCTGTACACCATCGGCTACATGGCGGACGATCCGGGCTACCAGCGCTTCTTCAGCTACATCTCGCTGTTCACCTTCTCGATGTTGATGCTCGTCATGAGCAACAACTTCATGCAGCTGTTCTTCGGCTGGGAAGCGGTGGGCCTGGTGTCGTACCTGCTGATCGGCTTCTGGTACAAGCGCCCGACGGCGATCTTCGCCAACCTCAAGGCCTTCCTGGTCAACCGCGTCGGCGACTTCGGCTTCCTGCTCGGCATCTCGGCGATCCTGTACTTCCTGGGCACGCTGGACTACCAAACCGCCTTCGACCACGCCCCGGAGCTGATCGGCAAGACCCTGCAGATCACCCAGAACCATGCGTGGGATGCCGCCACGGTGATCGGCGTGCTGCTGTTCATCGGTGCCATGGGCAAGTCGGCCCAGGTGCCGCTGCACGTGTGGCTGCCCGACTCGATGGAAGGCCCGACCCCCATCTCGGCGCTGATCCACGCGGCCACGATGGTGACCGCGGGCATCTTCATGGTCGCCCGCATGTCGCCGCTGTTCGAACTGACCGACGCCGCGCTGTCGTTCATCCTCGTGATCGGCTCCACCACGGCGCTGTTCACCGGCCTGATCGGCATCGTGCAGAACGACATCAAGCGCGTCATCGCGTACTCGACGCTGTCGCAGCTCGGCTACATGACCGTCGCGCTCGGCGTGTCCGCTTATAGCGGCGCCGTGTTCCACCTGATGACCCACGCCTTCTTCAAGGCGCTCCTGTTCCTCGGCGCGGGCTCGGTCATCATCGGCATGCACCACGAGCAGGACATGCGCTACATGGGCGGCCTGCGCAAGTACATGCCGGTCACCTGGATCACGATGTGGATCGGTTCGCTGGCCCTTGCCGGTACGCCGTTCTTCGCGGGCTTCTATTCGAAGGACGCCATCATCGAGGCTGTCGGCGAGTCGCATCGCTGGGGCGCCGGTTATGCGTACTTCTGCGTGCTGGCGGGCGTGTTCGTCACCTCGCTGTACAGCTTCCGCCTGCTCTACATGACCTTCCACGGGAAGGAGCGTTTCACGGTGACCCACGGCCATGGTCACCACGACGCGCACGCGGCGCACGACGACGCGCACGGCGATACCCATAAGGAAGACCCCCACCACGAGCCGGGCGTGCTCGAGCACGCGCCGCACGAGTCGCCCTGGGTGGTGACGGTGCCGCTGGTCCTCCTTGCGATCCCGTCGGTGCTCATCGGCTTCTTCACCGTCGGCCCGATGCTGTTCGGCGACTGGTTCGGCAAGGCGATCCATGTCGAGGAGGCCAACAACGTCCTCGGCGAGCTGGCGCACGAGTTCCACGGTGCGCTGGCCATGGGCCTGCACGGCTTCACCGCCGCGCCGTTCTGGCTGGCCTTCGCGGGCTTCGCCGTGGCCACCTACGTGTACCTGTTCAACCCGTCCGTCGCCGACAAGGCGAAGAACGCGCTGAAGCCGGTGTACTCGCTGCTCGACCACAAGTACTGGATCGATGAACTCTACTTCGCTGTGTTCGCCAAGGGTGGCGTGAAGCTGGGCGAGGGCCTGTCGAAGGTGGGCGACGCCGCCATCATCGACGGCGCCGTCGTGAACGGTTCCGCCAACCTCGTGCAGCGCATCGCCAGCGGCACCCGCCGCCTGCAATCCGGATTCCTCTTCCACTACGCGTTCGCCATGATCCTCGGTCTGATCCTGCTCCTCGGCGGGTACTGGCTGATCGGGCAATAAGGGAAACGAGCTCTATGTCGAATCACTTGCTCAGCCTGCTGATCTGGCTCCCGGTCGTCGGCGCCGTCCCGGTGCTGCTCGCCGGCGCCGGCCGGCCCGGCCTCGCCCGATGGATCTCGCTGCTGGTCGCGGTCGCCACCTTCGCCGCCAGCCTCGCCCTCCTGCCTGCGTACGACGCCAGCACGGGTACCCTCCAGCTCGCCGAATCGATGAGCTGGATCCCGTCGCTAGGCATCAACTACTCGCTGGCCGTCGACGGCATCTCGATCGCCCTGATCATCCTCACGACCTTCGTCCAGATCCTGGTGATCGTGGGCGCGTGGGAGATCATCCAGAACAAGCCGCACCAGTACATGGCCGCGATGCTGGCGCTGGAAGGCATGATGATCGGTGTGTTCTGCGCCACGGACGCGTTGCTGTTCTACGTGTTCTTCGAGGCCATGCTGATCCCGATGTTCATCCTCATCGGTATCTGGGGCGGTCCGCGCCGCGTCTATGCCACGCTGAAGTTCTTCATCTACACGTTCTTCGGCTCGATCTTCATGCTGATCGGCCTGATTTACCTGTACCACAAGACCGGCGGCAGCTTCGCCATCGCCGACATGGCCAGCGTCCACCTGACGATGACCGAGCAGGCGTGGCTGTTCTTCGCCTTCCTGCTGGGTTTCGCGATCAAGGTGCCGATGGTGCCGGTGCACACCTGGCTGCCGGATGCCCACGTGGAAGCGCCCACCGGCGGTTCGGTGGTGCTGGCGGCGGTGATGCTGAAGATCGGCGGCTACGGCTTCCTGCGCTTCAGCCTGCCGATCACGCCGGACGCCTCGCACGAGTTCGCCTGGCTGGTCATCGTGCTCAGCCTGATCGCGGTCTGCTACATCGGCTACATCGCGCTGGTGCAGCAGGACATGAAGAAGCTGGTGGCCTATTCGTCGATCGCCCACATGGGCTTCGTGACGATGGGTATCTTCATCGGCTTCCTGCTGGTCCGCGAAACGAACAACCCGGATGCCGCGCGTCTCGGCATGCAGGGCGCCATGGTGCAGATGATCTCGCACGGCTTCATTTCCGGTGCGATGTTTACCTGCATCGGCGTGCTCTACGACCGCATGCACACGCGCCAGATCAAGGATTACGGCGGCGTCATCAACGTCATGCCGATCTTCGCGCCGTTCTATGTGCTGTTCGCCATGGCCAACAGCGGCCTGCCGGGCACCAGCGGCTTCGTCGGCGAGTTCATGGTCATCCTGGCCTCGTTCAGTGCCAACCCGTGGATCGCGCTGTTCGGCGCCTTCACCCTGATCATCGGCGCCGCGTACACGCTGTGGATGGTGAAGCGCGTGCTCTGGGGCGACATCAAGAACAAGCACGTGGCGGAGCTGAAGGACGTCAACGGCCGCGAGATCTTCGTGCTGGGCGCCTTCGCGGCCGGCGTGCTGGTCCTCGGCATCTGGCCGGAGCCGCTGGTCCACCTGATGGATGCGTCGGTCGCTCGTATCGTCGAGCAGCTGGCCATCACCAAAGTCTGAGCGGGAACTATCCATGCCGAGTATCAACGACATCCTGATCCTGCTCCCCGAGGTCTACCTCGTGCTGGCGGCTTGTGTGCTGCTCCTTCTGGATGCGTACCTGAAGCCGACCCAGAAGGGCACGGTCCACTGGCTTTCCATCGTGGTTCTGCTGGTCGGCGCCTACCTCGTCGTCAGCGGCCAGCCGGACACGCCGGTCACGGCCTTCAGCGGCATGTTCGTCCGCGATGGCGTGTCCGAGGTGCTGAAGCTGTTCTCGCTGCTGATCATGGCGGTGATCTTCGTCTACGCGCGTCCGTACCTTAAGGAACGGGCGATTCCGTTCGGCGAGTTCTACACGCTGTCGATCTTCGCCACCGTGGGCATCATGTTCCTCGTTGCCGCCGGCAACCTGGTCACGGTGTACCTGGGCCTCGAACTGCTCACGCTGTCCTCGTACGCGCTGGTCGCGCTGAACCGCGATTCGCAGCTGTCCTCGGAAGCGGCGATCAAGTACTTCGTGCTCGGCGCGCTGGCCTCGGGCATGCTGCTGTACGGCATGTCGATGATCTACGGCGCCACGCACAGCCTCGACCTGCACACCATCCACGCCGCCATCGTCGGCACGGAATGGAAGACGCTGCTGCTGTTCGGCCTGGTCTTCATGATCGTCGGCATCGGCTTCAAGCTGGGCGCCGCGCCGTTCCACATGTGGATTCCGGACGTCTACCAGGGCTCGCCGACCGCCGTCACCGTGTTCATCGGTTCGGCGCAGAAGCTGGCTGCCTTCGGCATGGCCTACCGCCTGCTGTCCACGGGCATGGGCGACATCGCCGGCGGCGCAACGGGCCTGGCCCCGCAGTGGCAGATGATGCTGGCGGTGCTGGCCGTCCTCTCGCTCGCCATCGGCAACCTCGTGGCCATCGTGCAGTCGAACCTGAAGCGCCTGCTGGCCTATTCGACCATCTCGCACATGGGCTACCTGCTCGTGGGCCTGGTTAACGCCGGTCCGGAAGGGTATTCGGCCTCGATGTTCTACGCGGTGAGCTACGCGCTCACCAGCGCGGCGGCCTTCGGCATGATCCTGGTGCTGTCGCGTTCGGGCTTCGAGTGCGAGGAGATCGATGACCTGCGCGGCCTGAACCAGCGTTCGCCGTGGTTCGCCTTCATGATGCTGCTGGTGATGTTCTCGCTGGCCGGCGTGCCGCCGCTGTTCGGTTTCTTCGGCAAGCTGCTGGTGCTGAAGGCCGCCATCGACGCGGGCATGCTGTGGCTGGCCATCGTCGGCGCCGTGTTCGCCATCATCGGCCTGTACTACTACCTGCGCGTGGTGAAGGTGATGTACTTCGACACGCCGGTGGAGGGCAAGGACGTGCATGCTCGCGCCGATGCCCCGGCCCGCTGGGTACTCTCGATCAACGCGCTCGCGCTGCTGGTCCTGGGTTTCACCTGGGCACCGCTGCTGGCCTGGTGCCAGAGGGCGTTCGCTGGCTGATTCCGCCGTGGCTGGGACAGCCAGCAGCCGTCCCCCTCGCCGCGAAGGCTTGCGTCGTTCCTTGCGAAAGGAGGAGCCGCTAACGCGGCTCGGTGTCCGATGGCTGGCGCCGCGGCGGACCCGGGCGTGCGGGCGGGAGTCTTCGACCAGGCCTCCGTGCCTGGACGAAGACCGCCGGCCATCCTGGCCGGCGCCCCTGCCGGGTCTTTTCCGCCCACCCGCCCTCGACTCCAGACATCGCGGCGAGGGGGACGGCTGCTGGCTTCGGGACGGTGCGGTGTGTTGTTGGGCGAGCAGGAGCGGGGTCGATGTTGCGTTGTCGTTCTTTTGGGGAACGAGTCGCTGGGCACCGCCTTCGCGGGTGCGACGGTGGGAGGGGCGATGATGTGTGCTGTGTGGAGCGATACCGGAAGTTTTTTTTCACACGCCCGTAAGAAAAGTGGTTGCAAGAATCCGGCCACCTCCATATACTTGCTGACTCTGATGCGGGGTGGAGCAGTCTGGCAGCTCGTCGGGCTCATAACCCGAAGGTCGTAGGTTCGAATCCTACCCCCGCTACCAGTTTTTTAAAGGCGCAAACCTTGGTTTGCGCCTTTTCTTTGTCCTGATTGCCCGCTTTCCGAAGGCCCATGCAAAACACCACGCCACCCTGAATTCGCCTGCCGCAATGGCAAGCGCTCCCTCGCGGGAGCGGGTGAACGTGTATCCGCATGACGGAGACGACGCGCGTCTCTCCGGGGAGAACATCTTGAACATTTCGACACGCCTGGGCCGTGAATGGTTCGGCAACATCCGTGGCGACGTCCTTTCCGGGCTCGTCGTCGCACTTGCTTTGATTCCCGAGGCGATCGCGTTTTCGATCATCGCCGGCGTGGATCCGAAAGTCGGTCTATACGCCTCGTTCTCCATGGCGGTCACCATCGCTTTCTTCGGCGGCAGGCCGGCCATGATTTCGGCTGCGACGGGTGCCATGGCCTTGCTGATGGTGGGCCTGGTGAAGGAGCACGGGCTGCAATACCTGTTCCTGACGACGATCGTCACGGGTGTATTTCAGTTGGTCATCGGTGCCTTGAAGCTCGGCTCGTTGATGCGTTTCGTCTCGCGTTCGGTGGTGACGGGCTTCGTGAACGCGCTGGCGATCCTTATCTTCATGGCGCAGTTGCCGGAGCTGATCGGCGTTTCCTGGCTGGTCTACCCGATGACCGCCGCCGGGCTCGCGATCATCTACCTGTTTCCCTATGTGACGCGTGCCGTGCCGGCACCGCTGGTGGCGATCGTCGTCCTGACCATCGTGGCCATGGTTTTCCATTTGGACATCCATCGTGTCGGCGACATGGGTGCCTTGCCGGATTCGCTGCCGCATTTCCTGATTCCGGACGTGCCCTGGACGTGGGAAACGGCGAAGATCGTTCTTCCCACGGCCGCCACGCTGTCCGTGGTGGGGTTGCTGGAATCGATGATGACCTTGCAGATCGTCAACGACATGACCGATACCCGGGCGGACAAGAACCGCGAGTGCATGGGGCAGGGCATGGCAAATATCGCCACGGGCTTGATCGGTGGCATGGCGGGGTGCGCGATGATCGGCCAGTCGGTGATCAACGTTAAGTCCGGTGGCCGCGGAAGGTTGTCGACCTTCATCGCCGGTGCGGTGTTGCTGATTCTCGTGGTTTTCGGTGCGCCGTGGGTCGGCCGGATTCCCATGGCGGCGCTGGTCGCGGTGATGATCATGGTGTCGCTGAGTACCTTTAACTGGCGCTCCATTCGCAACCTCCGCACGCATCCGACGGTATCGAGCGTGGTGATGCTGGGCACGGTGACGGTCACGGTGGCGACCCACGACCTGGCGAAGGGCGTGATCACGGGCGTGCTTCTCTCCGCCGTATTCTTTGCCAGAAAGGTGGGCAAGTCGCTGGACGTGGACAGCTCGGTCGGCCCGGACGGAGCGATAAGGACGTATGCCGTCGCCGGTCAGGTGTTTTTCGCCTCGTCCGAGGCGTTCACGGAGCTCTTCGACTTCGATGAGGAAGGCATCGACTCGGTGCATATCGACGTGAGCGACGCGCATTTCTGGGACCTGACGGCCGTGGGTGCGCTGGAGAAGGTCGTCTTCAAGTTCCGTAAGGCGGGAAAGCGCGTGGACGTGCTTGGGCTCAACGGCGCGAGCGCCACCCTGGTGGACCGCTTGGGGACGCACCACCGGGATGGTGCCGAGGCGCCTGCCGGCGGCCACTGAAGTAGGTCTACCGGCACTGTACCTCCGGGAGCGGATGGCATTACGGTCGCCTCGAGTCCACAGGGAGTAGCGGTATGCGAACGATCATGAACCTGCTCTGGTTCGTCTTTGGCGGCTTGGTGATGGGTCTCGGCTGGTGGCTCGCGGGTTTGGTCGCGATGATCACCATCGTCGGCATTCCCTGGGCGCGCTCCTGCTTCGTCATCGGCACATTCGCCTTTTTCCCGTTCGGCAAGGAGGCGGTGGACCGCGAGCAGCTTTCCGGCCGGGGCGATATCGGCACCAGCGCGTTCGGTACGCTGGGCAACATCATCTGGTTTGTCTTTGCGGGCATCTGGCTCGCGATCGGTCACGTGTGCTCGGCCATCGCCTGCTGCGTGACGATCATCGGCATTCCCTTCGGCATCCAGCACCTCAAGCTGGCCGGGATCGCGCTTGCGCCCATCGGCAAGACCGTCGTCAGCTGCGACGTGGCCGCCGCGTCCCGCCGGTTCGACGCCGAGGCCACGGTGCAAAGGATGCGTGGCGCCGCCTGAGGGGCCGGCACCGGAAGCTTCCGGCGGCTCGCTGGCTGCCTCCGTCCTCGCTTGGGCGAAGACGGAGGCAGGCTTGGGGTTACTGCACGATATTCGCCGTCACGTGGTACACGCGCCCGCCCCAGCCATCGTTGGGGAAGCTGTCCGAGACTTTCACGTACACCGGCTTGGAACCGTCGGCACCGTTACCGAGGTACGGCGTGAGATCGATGCTGCGGTCGGCCTTGTTCGAGCCGTCGGTGATCGGCCGGTCTTCCTGGAGCACCGTGGTCCAGTTCTCGTTGTCGGCGCTGACCTGCACCACGAACTCGGCGTCGATGGTCAGGGTGACCCGGGCGGATGTCGTGTCCGCCGGGAACGGGAAGCGATAGGTGAAGTGCGCATTCCCATCGGCGAAGCGGTTCTGCACGCCGTTGCTCTGCGAGTGGTCGGGATCGAAAAGCCAGGGGTTTTCGGCGACGGTTCCGGTGTCGAAGTCGATCGAGTGCGCGACCAGCACGTCGGCCTGGGTGGCGAAGCGCAGGCCGGCGGCCATCAGGTTGGCGGTGACCAGGTGGTGGCCGTCCGTCGCCGAACTCGGCACGCTGATCGTCAGCGGCACGCTGCGACTGGCCGGCATCGCGTTGCCATGTGGATGAAGGCGCACGAGAGTGGCTCGCGGCGAAGCGCTCCAGCCGCTGGGCGTGTCGACGGAGGCGAGCGCCAGCAGCGGGAAGAACCCCGTGGCGGAGGTGCCCAGATCGACGGGAATCGTCGTGCTGCCCGATGCGGACGGCATGACGACGGGCTGTGCCGGGGACAGGGTGGCGGCGAGCGACAGCAACGGCGCCGGTGTCGGTACGGCACCTACCAGTGCGCTGAGTGCGCTGGCCTGCGTGCGCCAGTCGAAGACATTCGGATGATCGTCGCTGGTGGCGCCGGACCAGCGTGTGCCTAACCGACCGGCGGCATCGCGATCCTTGTTCCAGACGATGTCCGCCTGCGTTCCCAGGAAGTCGGCGTATCGGCGGTCATGGGTGGTGTCGACGAGGTCGGTCCAGTACCGCATGAAGATGCCCTTGAACTGCTTGCCGTTGTCGTCGCAGGTCTGGTCGGTGGCGTCGCAGGCTTCGGTCAGCGTGCCGTCGTCCACCAGGCCGTTCGGACCGATGGCGGCATCGGCCAGGCGCTTCACGGTCGCGAGGATGGCCGGGTCTTTCGTGGCGCGCCACAGTTCGAGGCCGCCGCCGATCGCGAGGCCCTGGTTGTAGGTCCACACGTTCTGACCGTTGTTGGTGCAGGCATCGGTGAGGCCGTCGTTGACCAGGCCGTCGGCATTGATCATGCCGCTATCGCGGAACCACGCCCAGGCGGTGCGGGAACGGTTCAACCAGAGCGTGTCGCCGTGGATGCGGTTGTGCAGTTCCGCGGTGAGCCGGATCCACAAACCATTGGTGATCGCGTTCTTGTAGGTGCGCTCCGCATTCCACCAGACGCCACCGCCACAGGTGCTGCTGTCCCAATAGCCGTAGACGTAGTTGGCGATGGTGACCGCCATGTCGAGGTACTTGGGATCGCGGGTGAGGTCATAGGCCTGGATCCAGGTCAGGCCCCACCATTCGGAATCGTCGATGGCGCGGCTGGTGAAGTTGCCCAGCAACGGGTCGCCGGACAATACGCCGGCCGGAAACACGCCCTTGTCTTTCTCGAAGGTGTTGTCCAGCTGGCCGAGGTAGCGGCGGTCGCCGGTGCGCTGCATGTAATCGCCGATGGTCTGCAGCGCCACGGCCGAGTTCCACCAGCTGGACGGGAACCAGGCTTTCCCGGGGTCGTAGGATCCCATGAGCACGTCCGCCGCCACGCGCGCGCGCGCGACCGCCGTGGGACCGTCCGTGTGCGGGCTGGGCGGGTCGGTTCGATCGGCCGCCGCCGCGGGAAAGGCCGCGGCGACGAGGGTCAGGGCGGTCACGGCCAGCAAGGTCTGGAGGCGTGTGCGTAGTCCGGCAAACTTCGTCTTCGGTTTCACGATCTGAAGTGCTCCTCTGGGACACCCACGAACGGGGGCGCTCCCCCGGGGCAGTGCGACCGGACCGTGGGCGGTGATCCGGCACGGAAACTGCTTGCGTGAACTATTTAGACGTTTAATTAGACGTCTAAATGGAAAAAACAGCTCACACAATCCATGGAGTGTCGCAGAGGAACCCTGTCGATAGTGAGAACCCGGTCACCCGCCGGTCGAGAACACCGGGTCCTTCAGGCCCGCGATCGCATGCGATCCACCGCCCTGCATCTCCAGCACGATCACATCGTTATGCCCCTTGCGCAGCCATGAGGCGGGCACGTACAGCGTTCGCTGCGGCCCGACGCTCCAGAAGCGGCCAAGATGGTGTCCGTTGATCCAGGCGTTGCCCTTGTTCCAGCCGCGCATGTCGAGGAAGGTACCGCCGGCGACCTTCGACAGATCGAACGAGCCGTGCCAGAACGCCGGGCCTTGCGGATGGCCGCCCTTCCGGAAGGCGAGACCGGAGAGATCGTCCAGCGGCAGGGGGTACACGGACCAGTGGGTGAGGTCCAGGCCGTCGACGAGCACCGAGTTCGTGATCCCCTTGTTCTCTTCCGCCATGGCGGGATCGATGTTGATGCGACCCATGTTCTCGACCAGCAGGTCCAGCGTGGTCCCGGCTTTCAGGTCCACCGGCAACTCGTGCTCGTGCTTGCCGCGTTCCAGCGTGCCGAGCGGCTTGCCGTCCGCGAGGACGGTGGCGTAGTCGTGCACGTCTTCGACGTCGAGCTTGCCCTTGGCGTCCTCTGCCAGTGTCTTCCGGTAAAGGATGAGGCCGTAGTTCTGGCCGAAGGCTTCCATTCCATGCGGTGTCAGCGTCGTCTGCGGCTTGGACAGGCCCGGCAGTGCGTCGAGCAGGCCGACCGACTCGTCGAGCTGGAAGCGGGGAAGGGCGACCGTGGGCGAGGAGGCCGGCACCGGCGGCAGCTTCTCGCCCTTCGGGAGATGGGCCCCGATGACCTTGCGGAAGGCGATGTACTTCGGGGTGATGCGTCCCGCCTCGTCGACCGGCGAATCGTAGTCGTAGCTCGTCGTCACCGGCAGGTAATGGTCCGCCTCGTTGTTCGCGCCATTCATCCAACCGAAGTTCGTACCGCCGTCGAACATGTAGAGGTTGAACGAAATGTCGTGGTCGAGCATCCAGCCGACGGCGCCTGTCACTTCGTCGGTCGAGCGGGTCTTGTGCGGCTCGCTCCAGCGGTCGTACCAGCCGGTCCAGTATTCCCCGGCCATGCGCGGCATGCCTTCCATCATCGGTGCGGAGCGCCGGAAGGCACGTTCGGTCTTCGCGGCATCGCCCGTGAAATTGATGACCGAGACCAGGCCGGGCAGGGTGCCGCGGCTCATCCAGGTCGGACCGGGCCCGTTCGACATGAAGAGCGGCAGGTCGAAGCCGCCGTCTATCATCTGCTTGCGGATGGCTTCCATGTAGTCGCGATCGTTACCGACGTAACCGTATTCGTTCTCCACCTGCGCCATCAGGATGGGGCCGCCGCGCGTACTCATCAGTGGAGCGAGCTCCTGGCCCAGACGCTTGAACCATCTGGCGGTGGCCTCGAGGAAGCGCGGGTCGTAGGAGCGGACGCGGAGACCGGGCGTACGCAGCAACCATGCCGGGATGCCACCGAACTCCCACTCGGCGCACACGAAGGGGCCGGGACGCACGATGACGTTCAGGCCTTCTTCCTGCGCAGTGCGCACGAAGGCGGCGATATCGTTGTTTCCGCTGAAATCGAAGATGCCGGGCTCGGGCTCGTTGGCATTCCAGAATGCGTAGGTGGTGATGGTGTTGAGCCCCATCGCCTTGGCCTTGCGCATGCGGTCGCGCCAGTCGGCGCGGGGGATGCGAGGGTAGTGCATCTCGCCCGAGCGAATGACATAAGGCTTGCCGTCGAGGAGGAAGTGCCCGTTCTCCACCGCGAAATGCGGGGGCGTGGCGGCCAGGGCGGAAGTGGAAAGAACCGCCGAGGCGGCGATGCAGGTCGAGAGGAGCAGGCTCAGGCGCGTCACGATAGCCTCCACGTTGGGAAGCTTCCGAAGGTACAGAGGGCTTCGGTCCCACCGCAAGCGATCGCGGGCGCATTCGCGCAAGATCCGTCATGCGCGATCGATCGCGAGCCCGTTACGCTTCACGCATGACCGACCCATCACACCTGCGCTTCCGCCGCGTACTCGCATACATCGACGGCCATCTGGACGGCGATCTGTCGCTCGATGTCCTGGCGGAGGTCGCGGCCTGCTCGCCATACCACTTTCACCGCCGGTTCTCGGCCCTCGCCGGCTTGCCGGTGCACCGCTACGTGCAGCTGTCCCGGTTCAAGCGGGCCGCGTGGCAGGCGGCGTTCCGGCCCATGGTCTCGTTGACCGATGTCGCCCTGGACGCCGGCTATGAAAGCCCGGAAGCCTTCTCGCGCGCGTTCCGGCAACGGCTCGGCCAATCGCCGGCGGCGTTCCGCGACGCCCCGGACTGGCGGGTATGGGCCACGGCATGGCGCGAGCTCGACGAAGTAAGGAGGTTCCATATGCCCGCAGGACACCATGTCGACGATGTGCGCATCGTCGACTTTCCCGAGACGGCCGTTGCATGCCTTTCGCACGTGGGGCCGCCCGAGCGTATCGGCGAGACCATTCGCCGCTTTATCGCCTGGCGGCGTGCCAACGGCCTGCCGCCTTCGAAGAGCGCCACCTGGAACATCCTCTACGACGATCCCGAAACGACGCCACCCGAGCGTTATCGTCTCGACCTCTGCGCCTCTTGCGCCGATGTACCGCCAAACGACGAGGGCGTCGTTGCCGCGCGTCTGTGGGGAGGCCGTTGCGCGGTGCTGCGCCATACCGGTTCGGAGGCCCTCCTGGGCGATGCCATCCGCTTCCTCTACGGCGAATGGTTGACGGGAAGCGGCGAGGAGCCGGGCGATGCGCCCCTGTTCCTGCGCCGGGTCGCCTTCTTCCCGGACGTGCCGGAGCACGAGACGGTTACCGACATCCACCTCCCGCTGGCGCAGTAAATTGCGAACCCGTCGATCCTGACGGATGGCTGTGGCGCATCTCGGAACGGGGCTGCCGATTTTGCATCGTCTTATTTTGCGCGACGCATCACGGACTTCCCTGTCTTCCTCGACCGTTCGGGTTTCCTGAAAGCCCCGCGAAAGACGGCGGCGCCATTGCTCGCAGGGCAGGGGGAGCAAGTGGCGGGAAGGGTGGGGCAGCGCAATTTTCTGCGGACAAGGAAGCGGCCGGTGCATCCACCGGCCGGTGGGGAAGGCGATGTTCGATCCGGAACGCCTGCGGTGTCAGGGCTTCCGCCTTGGCGGAAGCATCTACGGGCTAATGGAAGGATCAATCATGAAGATCGATGCTTTTGCTTCTGGGATCTCTCGCAAGACGGTACTGACGGCGGCGATCGCGCTGGCGATGTCCACCCTTTCCGCGCACGCGGACGACGCCTGGGTGTCCACGCGCACGCAGGCCGCGATGCTACCCGTCGCCGGTACGCAAACACTCGCCGCGGCGTCCACCACCGGCACGCCGGTGGCGTCGGGTTACGCGCTGAACATGACCGGCTCCCCGCATATCGACGGCGCGGCCGTCACCGCGATGGCGGCCGACCAGCCGTTGCACATTTCGGTCAGCCTCAAGCTGCGCAATCCCGACCAGCTGCAGTCGTTCCTTGCCGCCGTCACCACGCCGGGAAACCCCTTGCATGGGAAGTTCCTCACACCGGACCAGTTCAAGGCACGCTTCGCGCCGACGCAGGCGCAGGTCGACAAGGTGGTGGCGCACTTGCAGAAGGCGGGCTTCACGAATATCGAAGTGGCGCCCAACAACCTGCTGATCTCGGCGGACGGTAACGTCGGCGCCGCGACCAACGGCTTCCATACCTCCATCAAGCGCTTCAACGCGAACGGCCGCGAGTACTTCGCCAACGACACGCCAGCCCTCGTGCCTGCTGAGCTTGGCGATGCCGTGCAGTCGGTGCTCGGCCTGCAGAACGTTTCGGTGAAGCGTCCGCTGAACCACATCTACAAGCCCGAGAACGTCACGGTACCGGGTTCGTCCATGACCACGCAGGCGGCCGCCGCCACCACCTCGCACAATCCGCAGGACTTTGCCGCGATCTATGGCGGCAGCGGCGTGACGGCGGCGACCGGCACGACCGTCGCCGTCATCACCTGGGGCTCGATCACGCAGACCGTGACCGACCTCAACAGCTGGACGGCCGGGGCCGGGTTGCCCACGGTCAACAGCACGATCACCAAGGTCGGCAGCGGCACCTTCGCCAACGATCCCGATTCGAACGTCGAGTGGTCGCTGGACAGCCAGAGCATCGTGGGTATCGCCGGCGGCGTGCAGCACCTGATCTTCTACACGTCGGCCAACGGCAATTCGAGCTCCGGCGGCATCACCAACGCGGGCATCACCGCCACGTTCAACCGCGCGGTGACCGACAACCAGGCGAAGCTGATCAACGTGTCGCTCGGCGAAGACGAGACTGCGGCGGAGCAGTCGGGTACGCAAGCGGCCGACGATGCGATCTTCCAGCAGGCGGTCGCGCAGGGCCAGACCTTCTCGGTGGCGTCCGGCGATGCAGGCGTCTACCAGTGGTCGACCGATCCGCAGACCGGTTCGCCGGGTTATGTCGCCAACTCCGCGGGCACCGTGAAGATCGACCTCAATCACTACTCGGTCAGCGAACCGGCCAGTTCGCCCTATGTGATCCAGGTGGGCGGCACCACGTTGTCCACCAGCGGCAGCAGCTGGACCGGCGAGACGGTGTGGAACGAAGGCCTCGCGGCCGTCTCGCCGCCCACCTACAACAACCAGCGTCTCTGGGCGACGGGTGGCGGCACCAGCCTGTACGAGACCGCACCGTCGTGGCAATCGTCGGTCAGCAGTTCGACCAAGCGCGTGGGTCCGGATATTTCGTTCGATGCCGCATCGGCCTCGGGCGCGATCATCAGGGCGAACGGTTCGAACTACCAGGTAGGTGGCACCAGCCTCGCCTCGCCCTTGTTCGTCGGCGCCTTCGCGCGCATCGAGTCGGCGGCCGGCAACGCCATCGGCTTCCCGGCCTCGAAGTTCTTCCAGGACTTCCCGACCCACGCGTCGCTGCTGCATGACGTGACTTCGGGCAATAACGGTTATCAGAACCATGGCTATACCGCGGCGAGCGGTTTCGATGAAGCCACCGGTTTCGGCAGCTTCGACATCGGCGCGCTGAACACCTTCGCGCAGGCGAACTGGGTGAGCGGCGGTGGCGGTACCAACACACCGCCGGTGGCGAATTTCAGTTCCACCACCAGCGGCCTCACCGCCAGCTTCACGGATAGCTCGACGGACGGCGACGGCAGCATCGTCTCGCATTCCTGGAGTTTCGGCGACGGCGGCACGTCGACGTCCACGAATCCGAGTCACACGTATGCGTCTTCGGGTAGCTATGCCGTGAGCGAGACGGTGACCGACAACGGTGGCGCCACCAACACCAAGACCTCGACGGTGACGGTGAGCTCCGGCGGCGGTGGCGGCAACGTGTTGCAGAACGGTGTGGCCGTGACGGGACTTTCGGCGCCGCATAACGGGCAGCTCAACTACACCGTGGTGGTGCCTTCGGGTGCGCACAACCTGAAGATCGCGATCTCGGGCGGCAGTGGCGACGCGGACCTCTACGTGAGGCTCGGCGCCGCCCCCACGCTTTCGACGTTCGATTGCCGTCCGTATGTCACGGGCAACACGGAAAGCTGCACGGCCAGCGCTCCGACGCCGGGTACGTATTACGTGATGCTCAATGCGTATGCGGCGTTCTCGGGCGTGACCTTGAAGGCGACCTGGACCAACTAGCGATGTAAAGAGGCTGCCTTATAGGAGCCGCTACAGCGGCGAGGGAATCACCCTCGCCGCTTCATCGCCGCGTAGGCCTCTCGCCGTCATGGCGGCTCCTACAACGGTGGCGTGAATTGTCCGGTCCGTGTCCCGGCAGGGGCTGTCGCACCTTCCCTGAAGGGCGGAAACTGTGCCCGTCCCCACCGAGGAGCGCGCCGCCATGTCCCACGTCGATACCGCCCTGATCGTCATCGATGCGCAGGAATCCTTCCGCCACCGCCCGTACTGGCGAAACCAGGACGTGGCCGCCTATGTCGACCGCCAGCAGGCCCTGGTCGATGGCGCGAAGAAGGCCGGCATCCGGGTCGTGCAGATCTTCCACGTGGAAGAGCAGGGCGTCTTCTCGGAAGCCTCGGGCTTCGTCACGGCGCTGGCGCCGCTGCGCATCCAGGCCGATGCGGTATTCCGCAAGCGCCGGCATAGCGCGCTGGTGGGCTCGGGGCTGGATGTCTGGCTGACGGAACATGGCGTCCGCCGCCTGATCGTCTCGGGCATCCGCACGGAACAGTGCTGCGAAACGACCACGCGCCATGCGTCCGACCTCGGTTACATGGTGGACTTCGTCGGCGAGGCCACGCTGACCTTCCCGATGACCGACGCGGACGGCCGCGAATGGAGCGCCGAGGACATCCGTGCCCGCACCGAACTCGTCCTGGCCGATCGCTTCGCCCGCATTGTCACGGTGGACGAGGCGTTGTCCGGCAGCCTTCGCGTCGCCGCCTGATGACGGCCCACGCGCCACGGCGGATCCCGGTTTACGTGGTGCTGCCGCCGCGGTTGCTGCTGCTCGACGTCGCCGGGCCGATGGAGGTGCTGCGCAAGGCGAACCTGGAGCAATCCGGCGTGCGCTTCGACGTAAGCTATGTCGGGCCGTTGCGCAAGGTGGGCAGTTCCATCGGGCTCGGCATTTCACCCATCGCACCGTTGCCGGCGAAGCTGCCCGACGGTGCCATGCTGCTGGTGCCCGGCGATGCGGACGTGCCGGAAGGCGACGCGATGACCTCGCCGCGACAGGACGAGGAAGGCCGGGAGGCGATCGTCGCCTGGTTGCGCAAAGTGGTGAGGCCGGGCATGCGTGTCGTCTCGATCTGCTCCGGGGCGCTGCTGGTCGGCCGCGCGGGCCTGCTCGACGGTCATGAATGCACGACCCACCATGGCTGCATCGACGAACTCGCGCGCGAAGCGCCCGCGGCGCGGGTGCGCGAGAACCGGCTTTATGTCGAGGACGGCGAACGCCTGACCAGCGCGGGCATCACGGCCGGCATCGACCTCATGCTTCACGTGGTGGCCGAACTCGCCGGCCCGGCCGTAGCCGTTGCCGTGGCGCGCTACCTGGTGATCTACCTGCGCCGGGCCGGCGGCGACCCCCAGCTGTCGCCGTGGCTGGAAGGACGCAATCATCTGCATGCCGCCATCCACCGCGCCCAGGACGCCGTGGCGGGTGACCCCGCGCGGGACTGGACCGTCGCCTCCCTGGCGCGTGTCGCGGCGTCCAGCCCGCGCCATCTTTCGCGCCTGTTCAACGAGCACGCGGGCATGAGCGTCACCGACTACGTCAACCGGATGCGCGTGGCGCTGGCGAAGGAACTGCTGACCGGCTCGCGCCTGGACGTGGAAGCGGTGGCCGAGCGGGCCGGCTTCGGTTCGGCCCGGCAACTGCGGCGTGCATGGGGCCGGTTGAACGATTTTCCTCCCAGCCGGATACGCTCCGCGGTATAAGCTCTGGGGCATGAGCCGCACCTTGCTGGCACTCATGGTCCCCGAGGCCGAACCCCTGGTCGGCGACCTTCGCGCGCGTCTGGATCCCGCGGCGAAACTGGGCCTCGGCGCGCACATCACCCTGGTCTATCCCTTTCTCGACAGCGAGCGGATCACGCCGGCCGTCGCGGACCGGTTGCGGACGGTGGCCGCGGCGCGGGAGCCCTTGGCGTTCCAGTTGGACGCGGTGCGCATGTTTCCGTCCACGGTGTGGCTGGCGCCGTCGCCCGCGGCCGGGATCGGATCGTTGGCGGCGGCGCTGCAACTGGCGTTCCCGGAACGTCCGCGTCGCGACCGCGAGTTTCCGGACTACGTGCCCCATGTGTCGGTGGCCAGGGAGGTGCGCCGCGACCGCGGCGCCATCGCGGCCACCCTGGAGGAGCGGCTGCACGCGAATGGGCCGGTGCCCTGCCTCGCGCGGCAGGTGTATGTGATGGAACGCGTACCGGAGGGCTGGCGGACGCGGTTGGTCGTGGAGTTGGGTAGTGCGTCATAGGAGCGTCGCCACACCTCTGTAGGAGCCGCTATAGCGGCGAGAAGCCCGCGGAGCGATGTATCGCGAGGCAGGTTCCCCTCGCCGCTATAGCGGCTCCTACAAGTGGTGCTGGTCCGGGAACAGGCGGCGGTGATCGCCGTGTTCGTGCCAGTGGCTCACGGAGGCCGGTACGAGGGACCTCACGTCGATGCCGGCGGCTTCGAACATGTCCCAGGTATCGAGCAGTGCCCGACGCAGGCGGGCCGCGCCGGGATCGTCGGGCGCGTTGTTCCGCGCCCAGTCCAGCGTATCGACGATCCGCAGGGACCAGTCGTGAAGGAGGTCGGCGCGGGCCATCAGGTGCTCGCGCAACCAGGGGCGCAAGTTCTCGCGGAGGAGCAGGCCCTCGCCGTCGGCGAGGCGTCGCAGCGTGGCTGCGACGTCGGCATGCGCGCCGCGGTACCATTCGGTATGCCCGCCGGCGGCGGCGCGGACCGCCAGCGGCGCCGTGGCCTGGTGTTCCGTGAAGGCCTCGATCAGCTGCCGTTCGATCCCCCGGGCGGCGGCCACCCGCTCCGCGTCCACCAGCATGCCCCGGTCGAGGTCGAAGAACTCGAAGAACCGGCGGTGCAGGGTGCTGAACCGGGTGAAGGGATCGCGCGAGAAGCCCAGCTTCAGCAGATCCTCGTCCCGGCAGGGCACCACGTAGACGAAGGCCCGGCCGCGGGAGGCGAACCGAGGGTAGGGTGCTTCTTCCATCTGTCCGGAACCTTGCATGAAGCTACAAAAATACGATAGAATCCGTGAATCTTAAGCGGCGTTCGCGACGGCCAAGGCCTGTGGCGGGCACTCCTTCAGGAACTTTCTTTTTACAAGAAAGCCTCCTCGTGAGGCTTTTTTGTTGGGCGCATGGAGGCGTCCTGCGACACAACTGTGAGCGCCGTCAAGGCATCGCGTGGGCGCTGGAGGAAAGTGTCGGGATACATCGGCGACGAAAGGAATGGGCCGTTCGCGCCCTTTTTTTGTTTCTGGCGACCAGAAAAACCGCAGGTAACGTGGATACCAACGCACTTTCACAGCGATTCAGCGACATCGTGGCCGACCTTGGCCTCGAGGTGCTGGGCATCGAGTTCCTCCCGTCCGGCGGGCAGAGCACCCTGCGCGTCTACCTCGACGTGTCCGGCTCCGAACGCGAGGTCACGGTCGACGACTGCGAGGCCGCGAGCCGCGAGTTCTCGGCCTTCCTGGACGTTGAAGATCCGATCCCGGGCAACTATGTACTGGAAGTCTCCTCTCCCGGTATCGACCGCCCCCTGTTCACGGCGGAGCAGTTCGCGCGCGTGAACGGCCAGGAGGTCAAGGTGCTGCTGAAAGCCCCGGTCGAGGGCCGCCGGCGCCTCAAGGGCAACGTCGTTGAAGTAAACGGCGAGCACATTGTGGTCGAGGGCGAGGCAGGCAGATTCGAATTCGAGCATGCGGACGTCGAAAGCGCCCGCGTGGTTCCCGACTGGGTGGCCCTCGGCTATGCGCCGCAGCCGAAGCCCACGCCGGGCGGCAAGAAATCCAAATAACGCAACGACGGGATGCGGGGCATCCTTACGGGAGTAGCGGCAATGAGCAAAGAACTTTTGCTGGTAGTCGACGCGGTCGCCAACGAGAAGGGCGTGCCGCGCGAAGTCATTTTCGAAGCCATGGAAGCGGCGCTGGCCTCTGCCGCGAAGAAACGCTACCCCGACGAGGACCCGGACATCCGTGTCGAGATCGACCGCAACAGCGGCGACTACGAGACCTTCCGTCGCTGGGAGATCATCGCCGACGACGGCGAGATGGAGGATCCGTCCTTCCAGATCCGCCTGATGGACGCCCAGGACGAAGCGGGCGAGGGCGAGGTCGCCGAGGTGGGTGGCTGGATCGAGCACCAGATCGAGAACGCCGAGTTCGGCCGCATCGCCGCGCAGGCCGCCAAGCAGGTGATCGTGCAGCGCGTGCGCGAGGCCGAGCGCCAGCAGGTGGTCGACGCCTTCCGTGACCGCGTGGGCGAGCTCGTCACCGGCATCGTGAAGCGCGTGGAACGCGGCAACGTCTACCTCGACCTGGGCAGCAACGCCGAGGCGTTCATTCCGCGCGACAAGACGATTCCCCGCGAATCGGCCCGCGTGGGCGACCGCGTGCGCGGCTACCTCTACGAGGTGAAGTCGGAGATCCGCGGTCCGCAGCTGTTCGTCTCGCGCAGCGCGCCCGAGTTCATGATCGAGCTGTTCAAGCTGGAAGTGCCGGAAGTCGGCCAGGGCCTCGTCGAGATCAAGGGCTGCGCCCGCGATCCGGGCGACCGCGCCAAGATCGCCGTGGTGGCCCATGACAGCCGCACCGATCCCATCGGCGCGTGCATCGGCATGCGCGGTTCGCGCGTGCAGGCCGTGTCCAACGAACTGAACGGCGAGCGCGTCGACATCATCCTGTGGCACGAGAACCAGGCCCAGTACGTCATCAACGCGATGGCACCGGCCGAAGTTCAGTCGATCATCATGGACGAAGAGAAGCACTCGATGGACATCGCGGTGGCCGAGGACAAGCTGTCCCAGGCCATCGGCCGCGGCGGCCAGAACGTGCGCCTCGCCAGCAAGCTCACCGGCTGGCAGCTCAACGTGATGACGCAGGACCAGGTCACGGCGAAGTCCGAGGCCGAGCAGCAGGCGGCGCTCAACCTGTTCATGGAGCGCCTGGAAGTCGACCAGGAAATCGCCGGTATCCTCGTCCAGGAGGGTTTCTCCTCGGTCGAGGAAATCGCCTATGTACCCAGCGCCGAGCTGCTGGCCATCGAAGGCTTCGACGAGGATATCGTCGAGGAGCTTCGTGCCCGCGCCCGCGACGCACTGCTCACCGAGGCCCTCGCGGTCGAGGAAGGCATCGACGAAAACGGCCCTTCCGCCGAACTGCTCGAGCTGGAAGGCATGGACGAACCCACCGCCTTCGCGCTCGCCGAGCGCAACGTGAAGACGCTCGACGACCTGGGCGACCTCGCCGTCGACGAGCTGATCGATATCGAAGGCATGACCGAGGAACGCGCATCGCGGCTGATCATGGCCGCGCGCGCTCCGATGATCGCCCGCCTGGAGAAGGGCGGCTAAGCGCGAGTCCGGAAGCGCCCTGGAGGGGCGCCCCGAGGGAAACCGCGAGGTTTCCCCCCAGGGATGGAGGCAGCCGTACGGGTCATCGTCGGCACGTAAGGTTACGCGCGGGAACGGCGGAGATTAAAGAACGATGTCGGACGTCACTATCAAACAACTGGCCCAGGTCCTGGAGATGCCAGTCGAGAAGCTCCTCGGGCAGCTCGACCAGGCCGGGATGAAATTCAACAACGCGGATCAGGTCATCAGCAGCACCGAGAAGGTGAAACTGCTCGGTTTCCTGCGCCGCACGCACGGCAAGAACGAAGCCGCTCCCGAAGCGGACGACTCGGCTCCGCGCCAGATCACCCTGAAGCGCCGCACCGTCGGCGAGCTGAAGGTGAACTCGGGCAGCGGCCGTGGCGCCGGTCCGGCCAAGACGGTGAACGTCGAGGTTCGTGCGAAGCGTACGTACGTGAAGCGCAGCACCATCGCCGAGGAAGCCTCGCACGATGCCGAGCGCGAGGAGGCCGCGCGCAAGCTGGCCGAATCGCAGGCACAGCGCGAGCACGAGGAAGCGCAGCGCCGCGAGGAAGCCGAGCGCCGCCGCGAGGCTGAAGAGGCCCGCCAGCATGCCGAAGCCGAAGCCCGTCGCCAGGAAGAGGCCGCCGCCGAGGCGCGCCGCCAGGCGGAAGAGGCTGCGGCCGAGCGCGCCCGCGCCGAGGAAGCCCGCGCCGAAGCCCCGGCGCCGGTCGCCGAGCCCGAGGCTCCGGTCGAAGCGCCGGCGCCGGCCGCCAGCGACGACGGCGTCGGCCACCAGACGGCCAAGCTCGACACCCGTTCGCTCGGCATGATCCTGCCGCGCATCCACGAGCCGCGTAAGCGCGAGCGCGTGGTGTCCAAGCCTGCTCCGCCCCCGGCGCCGGCGCCGGCGCCCGCACCGGCGGCGGCCACGCCGGCGGCGCGTCCGGCCGCGCCGTCTTCCGCGCGCCCGGCGCCGTCCTCCGCGCCGTCGTCGAACGACGCACGCGGCGCGGCGCGTCCGAAGCACGGTGGTGGCGGTGCCGGCAACGGTCGCGGTGGCGATCGCGAGCCGGGTGGCAAGCGTTTTGCCGCCGGCGAGCTGCACCTGTCCGATGCCGACCGCGCGCGCCGTTCCAGCGGCAACCGTCGCGGCGGCAAGGTCAAGGGCCGTTCCGAGGCTCCCCGCGGTGCCGCGACGTCGGGTCCGCACGGCTTCACGCGTCCCACCGCCGCGGTGGTGCGCGACGTCATGATCGGCGACAACAACCTTGTCACCGAGCTGGCGCAGAAGATGGCCGTGAAGGGCGCCGAGGTGGTGAAGGCGTTGTTCAAGATGGGCGTCATGGCCACGATCAACCAGACGATCGACCACGACACCGCCGCGCTCGTGGTGGAAGAACTGGGCCATAACCCCGTTCGCGCCACCGATAACGACGCGGAGGCCGCGCTGGCGTCGCACACCCAGAACGTGGAACTCGAGGGCGAGAAGATCCAGCGTCCGCCGGTCGTCACGATCATGGGCCATGTCGACCACGGCAAGACCTCGCTGCTCGACTACATCCGCCGCACCAAGGTCGCCTCGGGCGAGGCGGGCGGCATCACGCAGCACATCGGCGCGTACCACGTCGAGACCAGTCGTGGCGTCATCACCTTCCTCGACACCCCGGGCCATGCCGCGTTCACCTCGATGCGTGCCCGTGGCGCGCAGTCGACGGACATCGTGGTGCTGGTGGTGGCGGCCGACGACGGCGTCATGCCGCAGACGGCGGAAGCGGTGAAGCATGCGCGTGCCGCGAAGGTGCCGCTGATCGTCGCGATCAACAAGATGGACAAGTCCGACGCCAATCCGGACCACGTGAAGCAGGGCCTCGCGAACCTCGAGGTCATCCCGGAAGACTGGGGTGGCGACACGCAGTTCGTGCCGGTGTCGGCGAAGACCGGCGACGGCGTGGAAGCGCTGCTCGATGCGATCTCGATCCAGGCGGAAGTCATGGAACTCAGGGCGGTGGCCGATGGCCGCGCCTCGGGTGTCGTGATCGAATCCAGCCTCGACCGCGGCCGCGGCCCGGTGGCCACGGTGCTGGTCCAGCAGGGCACGCTCAAGAAGGGCGACTTCGTCGTCTGCGGCGTGGAATACGGCCGCATGCGCGCGCTGGTCGACGAGACCGGCAAGCAGGTGAACGAAGCCGGTCCGTCCATTCCGGTGCAGGTGCTGGGTCTTTCCGGCGTGCCGGAGTCGGGCGACGACTTCGTGGCCGTCGAGGACGAGCGCCTCGCCCGCCAGGTGGCCGCGGAACGCCAGCAGAAGCGCCGCGAGAACCGCCTGGTGAGCAAGTCCAACCGCCTGGAAGACATCATGGCCCAGATGGGCCAGGGCGAAGGCCAGCAGACGCTCAACATCCTGGTCAAGGCCGACGTGCAGGGCTCGGTGGAAGCACTGCGCGATTCGCTGACCCAGATCGGCAACGACCTGGTGAAGGTGAACGTGATCTCGTCCGGCGTGGGCGGCATCACCGAGTCGGAAGCCACGCTGGCGGCGGCCTCGAAGGCGCTGATCATCGGCTTCAACGTCCGTGCCGACGCGTCGGCACGCAAGGTGATCGACACCAACGGCCTCGACGTCCGTTACTTCTCGATCATCTACGACGTCATCGACCAGGTGAAGCAGGCGGCTTCCGGCCTCCTCGGCATGGAAATCCGCGAGGAGATCATCGGCGTCGCCCAGGTCCGCGACGTGTTCCGCTCGTCGAAGTTCGGTGCGGTGGCCGGTTGCATGGTCATCGAGGGCGTGGTCAAGCGCTCCAAGCCGATCCGCGTCCTGCGCGACAACGTGGTCGTGTTCCAGGGCGAACTCGAATCGCTGCGCCGCTTCAAGGAACTCGTGGACGAAGTGCGCAACGGCATGGAGTGCGGTATCGCCGTGAAGCAGTACAACGACGTGAAGGTCGGCGACCAGATCGAGTGCTTCGAGCGCATCGAAGTCGCCCGTACGCTGTAAGAGCATGGCGAGGCGTTGAACCACAGCCGTCGTTCCTGCGCGGGCAGGAACCCAGTGACTTGCACCTCGGCGCACAAGTCATCGGGTCCCCTGCCTGCTCAGGGACGACGGCACTCTCGCAACCTAAGGAGACAGCCCATGCCGTCCCGTGATTTCAAGCGCACCGACCGGGTGTCCGCCGAGCTCCGCCGCGAGATCGGCCTCCTCGTGCACGCCGCCGTGCGCGACCACGCCTTGCCGTCGGTCAGCGTGTCCGACGTGGAAACCACCAAGGACCTGGACTGGGCCACCGTGTGGGTCACGGCGCTCATGCCCGAACAGTCCACCGTCGCGGTGAAGGCACTGAAGGAGCTGGCCCCGGAATTCCGCCGCAGCCTGTCGCGCTCGATGCGCCTGCGTCGCGTGCCCGAGCTACGCTTCAAGTACGACGAATCGGTGGACCAGGGCGAGCGCATCGAGCGCCTGCTCCGCGATAACCCGGTGCCTCCGATCGACGATTCCGAAAAAGACTGACGACTGCCTTGTAGGAGCCGCCATAGCGGCGAGGGGAGCCCGCCTCACGGCATCGTCGCTTCGTTGGCTTCTCGCCGCTATAGCGGCTCCTACATTTATTTTTTTATGCGCCGAAGCTTCCGCGACATCCACGGCATCCTCCTCCTCGACAAGCCGCTCGGCCTGAGTTCCAACCAGGCGCTGCAGATGGCGCGTCGTCTGGTGGGCGCGGCCAAGGGCGGTCATACCGGCAGCCTCGATCCGCTGGCGACGGGGTTGTTGCCCTTGTGCTTCGGCGAAGCGACCAAGATCGCGGGCTGGCTGCTCGGTTCGCGCAAGGCCTACGAGGCCGAGGTGAGGCTCGGCGTCACCACCACCACCGCCGACCTCGAAGGCGAGGTGGTGCAGACCCGTGCCGTGCCGGCGCTGGACGATGCCATGCTCGAAGCCGCCCTCGCGCCTCTGCGCGGGCGCATCGTTCAGGTTCCTCCGGCGTATTCGGCGATCAAGCAGGATGGCGTGCCGCTCTATGTGAAGGCCCGCCGGGGCGAGGCGGTGGACGTGCCCGCACGCGAGGTCGACGTCTATCGCCTCGACGTGATCGAACGCCGCGGCGACACGATCCGCCTCCACGTCGAATGCGGCTCCGGCACCTACGTGCGCAGCCTGGCCGTGGACCTCGGCGAAAACCTGGGTTGCGGCGCCCACCTGACCGGTTTGCGCCGCCTCTGGGTGGAACCGTTCATGACGCCCGCCATGGTGACCCTGGACCAGCTGGGCCAGGCCGCCGAGGCGGGCCCGGATCCGCTGGACGCCTGCCTGCTGCCCGTGGAAGCGGGCCTGGCGCACATTCCCCGGGTGGATCTGGACCCCGAACAGACCCGGATACTGGGCTTCGGCCAGCCGGTGCCGTTGGGGGCCGTCGCCCCCTCGGGAGCCGGCTCTGCCGGCCACCCGGCGGCGGATTCGCCCGTGGCGGCGACCGGCATCCACGGCCGCTGCGCCGCTTACGGCTGCGACGGACGGCTCATGGCCCTCGCCGAGGTCGACGGGGGAGGGGTTCTCCGGGTGCTCCGGGGGTTCAACCTGCCCCCTGGAATGGCCGGGGCCTGACCGGGCTTGTTGCCGCTACGCGCAGGACGTTACAATTACGTGCTCGTTTAACGGCTTTCATCAAAAGCGAGGCTTGCGCAACTTCATCGGGGGCCGTTGAGGTTGCGCAAGTCTCGCATCCGCTTTTTAAGGAATCGATACACATGTCGCTCACCGTCGAACAGACCAGCCAGATCATCAAAGACTACGGCCGCGCGCCCAACGACACGGGCTCGACCGAAGTCCAGGTTGCCCTGCTGTCCGCCAACATCACCGCGCTGCAGGATCACTTCCAGGCGCACAAGCAGGATCACCATTCGCGTCGCGGCCTGCTGAAGATGGTCAACAAGCGCAAGACGCTGCTGGCCTACCTCAAGAAGAGCGACCTCGCTCGCTATCAGACCTTGATCGAACGCCTCGGCCTGCGCCGCTAAACCACCGGAACAGGACGAGGAGAGATCGAAGTGGCGAAAGTAACCAAGTCATTCCAGTACGGTAGTCATGAAGTCACGCTGGAGACGGGCGAAATCGCCCGGCAGGCCTCCGGCGCTGTCATGGTCAGCATGGGCGGCACGGTCGTCCTGGTAACGGCGGTCGCGGCGCCCAAGGCGCGCGAAGGGCAGGATTTCTTCCCGCTCACCGTCGACTACACGGAGAAGTTCTACTCCGCGGGTCGCATCCCGGGCGGCTTCTTCAAGCGCGAAGGCCGTCCGACCGAGAAGGAAACCCTTACTTCCCGCCTGATCGATCGCCCGATTCGTCCGCTCTTCCCGGAAGAGTTCAAGAACGAAGTCCAGATCATCGCGCAGGTCGTTTCGCTGAATCCGGAAGTCGACGGCGACGTCCCGGCCATGCTCGGCGCGTCCGCCGCGCTGCATCTCGCCGGCGTCCCGTTCAAGGGTCCCATTGGCGCCGCCCGCGTCGGTTATGCCAACGGCAAGTACCTGCTGAATCCGTCGGCCACCGAGCTGAAGACCTCCGACCTCGACCTCGTCGTGGCCGGCACGGCCAACGCCGTGCTCATGGTCGAATCCGAAGCCAAGCTGCTCAGCGAAGACGTCATGCTCGGCGCGGTGGTGTTCGGTCACCAGCAGATGCAGGCCGCGATCGAAGCCATCAACGCCTTCGCCGCCGACGCCGGCCGCAAGACCTTCGCGTGGGAAGCCCCGGCTTCCAACGATGCGCTGCACGATGCCGTCCGCGGCGCCGTCGGCAACCGTCTCGCCGAGGCCTTCCAGATCCGCGACAAGCTGGCCCGCCGCGACGTCATCGCCGGCATCAAGGCCGACGTGAAGACGGCCATCGCCGCGCAGGCCGAAGCCGCCGGCTGGAGCGACGGCGACATCGCCACCGCGTTCGGCGATGTCGAGTACCGCACCCTGCGCGACGGCGTGCTGAAGACCAAGGTTCGCATCGACGGCCGACAGCTGGACGACGTTCGTCCGATCTCGGTCCGCGTCGGCGTGCTTCCGCGCACCCACGGTTCCGCGCTGTTCACCCGCGGCGAAACCCAGGCGCTGGTCGTCGCGACGCTGGGCACCACCCGCGACGCGCAGATCATCGACGCGCCGGAAGGCGAGTCGAAGGACACCTTCCTGTTCCATTACAACTTCCCTCCGTTCTCGGTGGGCGAGACCGGCCGCTTCGGCGCTCCGAAGCGTCGCGAGATCGGCCATGGCCGTCTCGCAAAGCGCGGCGTGCAGGCCGTCAAGCCGACGATCGACGAGTTCCCGTACGTCGTCCGCGTCGTCTCGGAGATCACCGAGTCGAACGGTTCGTCGTCGATGGCCTCGGTCTGCGGCTCGTCGCTCGCGATGATGGACGCCGGTGTGCCGCTCAAGGCGCCGGTGGCCGGCATCGCCATGGGCCTGGTGAAGGAAGGCAACGACTTCGTCGTGCTCTCCGACATCCTGGGTGACGAAGACCACCTCGGCGACATGGACTTCAAGGTCGCCGGTACCGCCGACGGCGTGTCCGCGTTGCAGATGGACATCAAGATCGAGGGTATCACCGAGGAAATCATGCGTACGGCGCTGGCCCAGGCCAAGCGCGGCCGCACGCACATCCTCGGCGAGATGGCCAAGGTGATGAGCACGGCCCGCTCGGAAATGAGCGAGTTCGCGCCGCGCCTGCTGACCATCAAGATCCATCCGGACAAGATCCGCGAAGTGATCGGCAAGGGTGGCGCCACCATCCGTTCGATCACGGAAGAGACCGGCACCACGATCGACATCACCGACGACGGCAACGTCGTCATCGCCTCGGTCAACCGCGAAGCCGCCGAAGCCGCGCGCAAGCGCATCGAGCAGATCGTCTCGGACGTCGAGCCGGGCCGCATCTACGAGGGCAAGGTCGCCAAGCTGATGGACTTCGGCGCGTTCGTCACCATCATGCCGGGCAAGGACGGCCTCGTGCACGTCTCGCAGATCTCCAGCGAGCGTGTCGAGAAGGTCTCCGACAAGCTGAAGGAAGGGGACATCGTCAAGGTCAAGGTCCTGGAAGTCGACAAGCAGGGCCGCATCCGCCTGTCGATGAAGGCCGTCACCGAAGAAGAAGGCGCCGCGAGCTGATCTTGCTCTGAAGCGTCCGAAGAAGCCCGGCATCGCGAGATGCCGGGCTTTTTTGTTTACCTGGACGCGTGTAAACGTTTACATTTTAAGTTCGTTCACGTTCCGGAAAGCGCATGAGACTTTCGTCCCTGTTCCTTGGCGTATCCCTTGCTTTGGCGGTTGGCGCACCCGCGTCGGCCGCCGGTACCCTTGCCGTCCCCGCGGCCAATGCGCAACTGGCGTCGCCGGACATCGAGCGGAAGGTGGATGCGCTGCTGGCCCGGATGACCCTGGCCGAGAAGATGGGTCAGCTGGTGCAGTACGGATCGGACGGTGCGTCCGAGCCCACCGGGGCAGACGCCATCGCGGCGAACCCGGAGGCGCGCGCGCACGTCGACGTGCTGGCGTTGGCCGGCAAGGGCGAACTGGGCTCGATGCTCAACGTGGTCGGCGCCGCGAAGACACGCAGGTTCCAGGAAGCGGCGCTGCACAGCCGCCTGGGCATCCCACTGTTGTTCGGTGCCGACATCATCCATGGTTACCGCACGATCTATCCCGTGCCGCTCGGACTGTCGGCGACGTGGGACCCGGCGCTCGTGGAGGACGTTTCGCACATGTCCGCGGCGGAGGCCGTTACCGGTGGCGTCAAATGGTTCTACTCGCCGATGGTCGACATCTCGCGCGACGCACGCTGGGGTCGTTCGACGGAAGGCGCGGGCGAGGACGCTTACCTCGGCGCGGCCATGGCACGCGCGTACATCCGCGGATACCAGGGCAAGAGCCTTGCCGATCCCGAAAGCGTGGCGGCGTCGGTCAAGCATTTCGCCGCCTATGGCGCGGCGGAAGCGGGACGCGAATACAACACCACCGACATGTCGGACATCCGCCTGCGCCAGGTCTACCTGCCGCCGTACCGTGCCGCCGTGGAGGCCGGTGCCGCGACGATGATGAGCGCCTTCAATGCGCTCAACGGCGTCCCCGCCACCGCCGACAGCTATCTGATGACGGACATCCTGCGCAAGGAATGGGGTTTCAACGGCTTCGTGGTGAGCGATTACACCGCTGTCATGGAGCTCAACAATCATGGTGTCGCGCTGGACGCCGCCACCGCGACACGGAAAGCGCTGCAGGCGGGCGTGGAAGTGGACATGATGAGCCATTACTACGACACCGAGATTCCCGGTCTCCTGAAGGAAGGCAAGCTGTCCATGGCCACCGTGGACGAAGCGGTGCGCCGCGTGCTTCGCGTGAAGTTCGCGCTGGGCCTGTTCGAGCATCCATACGCGCACGGCACCGAGGTGACCCAGGCCGTGGAGGCGAACCGTCCGCTCGCGCGGCGTGCCGCCGAGGAGTCTTTCGTGCTGCTGAAGAACGGCGGTACCGGCGCCGCACCCGTGCTGCCGCTCGATCGTCGCGTAAGGAAGCTCGCGCTGATCGGTCCGCTGGCCGATGCCGCGGGCGAGATGCAGGGCGCCTGGGGCGGTGCGCAACGGTTCCCCGACGTGGTCACGCTGCGCAGTGGCCTGTCGGCACGCATGAAGGCACGGGGCGGCGAACTGATCTATGCCGAAGGCACCGGTATCGATACGGATTCGGAGGCCGGTTTCGCCGACGCGAAGAAGGCGGCGGCCGAGGCCGACGTGGTCGTGATGGCCCTCGGCGAGTCGTCGCGCATGAGCGGCGAAGCCGGTTCGCGCGCGCGCCTGGATCTTCCCGGCAACCAGCAGGCGCTGCTTGAGCAGATCGCCGCCACCGGCAAGCCGGTGGTGCTCCTGGTGTTCTCCGGGCGTCCCCTGGTGCTGGATTGGGCCGACAGGCACGTGCCCGCGATCATGGCCGTCTGGTTCCCGGGGACGGAAGCGGGCAACGCCGTGACCAACGTGCTGTTCGGCGATACCGCGCCCAGCGGCAAGCTCACCATGAGCTTTCCGTACGCGGAGGGCCAGGAGCCGCTGTACTACAACCAGTTCCCGACCGGCAGGCCGCCGGGCGATGCCGACCTGAGCAAGCCGCCGGGGCCCGACACGACCTTCATCTCGCGCTATATCGATGTGCCGAACGATGCGCTGTATCCCTTCGGCCACGGTCTTTCGTACACCACCTTCGGTTATTCGGACGTCCAGGTGTCGCGCCATCGCGTGCCGCTGGCGGAGGCGAACGTACCCGGCGCGAAGAACCTCGTGACCGTCACGGCCACGGTGAAGAACACCGGCAAGCGCGCGGGCACCGAGGTGGTCCAGCTTTACGTGCGCAACCTGGGTGCCAGCGTCGAACAACCCATGCGCAGCCTGCGGGGCTTCCAGCGCGTCGCGCTGAAGCCCGGCGAGTCGCGCCGCGTGACCTTCCAGCTGGGCTTTCCCGAGCTTTCGTTCTGGAACGCGAAGAGCCAGGAAGTGGTGGAGCCGACACGCTACACGGTGTGGGTCGGCGGCAGCTCGAGGGCGGACCAGCAGGCCAGCTTCGACATCGTCCACTGATCGTCGTCCCTGCGAAGGCAGGGACCCCATGCCGACCGTGCGTTAAAGGCGCTGGATTCCCGCCTGCGCGGGAATGACGGGAAGGTGCGAGGATGACGGGCGGGCCGGGCTGCTACGATTGCCGCATGTCCGACAAGCCGCACGATTTCATCGACCAGTACCAGGCCTGGGTCCGCCAGGGCCTGGAAGCCTGGTCGCGACAGTTCGACCCGAAAGCGGGTCCTGAAGGCGCCACGGTACCGCCGCCGGATATCGCGGCACGCCTGTTCGCCGGCCTCGGCGGTTACGGTGAATGGATGCGCTCCATGGCCGGTGGCGAAGGTCCCGGCGCGGCCTTGGACGGGGGCTTGCCGCCTTTCGGCCACGTGCCCGGCGGGTCCGCGGAATTCGACGCATGGGCGCGGGCCGCCAAGGACATGTTGTCGCTGCCTGCATTCGGCCTGACCCGCGAGCAACAGGAAGAACAGCAGGCCTTGCTCAAGGCGTGGATCGAGTACATGGAGCACTACCAGCGTTACCGGACGCTGCTCCAGGGCGTGCACGAGCGGGCGAACGCCGCGTTGCGCGAGCAGGCGCCGCCGACCGACGCGGAATCCATGCGATCGGTCTACGACCGCTGGGTGAACCTCGCCGAGGAAAGCTACGCCGAAGCGGCGCTGTCGGAAGAATTCCGCGAGGTGTACGCGTCGCTCGTGAACGCGCAGATGCGCGTGAAGCTGCTCCAGCAACGGCAGGTGGAACGCATGGCCGTGCAGGCCGGCATGCCCACGCGCAAGGAAGTCGACAGCCTTGGCGAGCGCCTGCAGGCGGCTCGTCGCGAACTGGCGCACATGCGTGGGCTGGCCGCGGAGGTCGAGTCGCTGAAAGCCGAAGTGGCCGCGCTGCGCGGCACGAAGAAGCCCGCGGCAAAACGCGCGACGAAGCCGAAGGACCGCCGGCCGTGAACGAGAATCCGTTCCTTATCGATCCGGAGCGCGCCCGCGCCGAAGTCGAGGCGTTCCGGCGGAAGCTCGAGGCCGGCCTCGAGACGCTGAAGAAGGTAGGCCCGATCGAACTCGGCGCGACCCCGCGCGAAGCCGTCTATACGGAGGACAAGCTCACCCTCTGGCATTTCAAGGGCGGCAAGAAGCCGGCATCGAAGACACCGCTGCTGATCTGCTACGCGCTGGTCAACACGCCGTGGATGATCGACCTGCAGGAAGACCGCTCCATGGTGCGCAACCTTTTGGCGCAGGGCGAGGACGTCTATCTCGTGGATTGGGGCTACCCCGACGGCGCGGATCGCTGGCTCACCCTCGAAGACTATATCGACGGATACCTCGACCGTTGCGTCGACGTGGTACGCGAGCGCCACGGCATCGAATCGCTGAACCTGCTCGGCATCTGCCAGGGCGGCGTGTTCTCGCTGTGCTACGCGGCGCTGCATCCGGAGAAGGTGCGCAACCTCGTCACCATGGTGACGCCCGTGGACTTCCACACGCCCGACAACATGTTGTCGCACTGGGCGCGGAACGTGGACATCGACCTCTTCGTCGACACCATGGGCAATGTACCGGCCGACGTGATGAATTTCGCATACCTCACGCTCAAGCCGCTGCGTCTCAACCAGCAGAAATACATCGGACTCGTCGACATCCTGGACAACCCGAAGGAAGTCGAGAACTTCCTGCGCATGGAAAAGTGGATATTCGATTCGCCCGATCAGGCCGGCGAGGCGTTCCGCGAGTTCGCCCGCGACTTCTTCCAGAAGAACCTCCTGATGAAGGGCGAGGCGCGCATCGGCAACCGTGTCGTCGACCTGCGGAAGATCACCCAGCCGGTGCTCAACATCTACGCGGAGCAGGACCATCTCGTTCCGCCGGCGGCGTCCGCGCCGCTGGGGGGACTCGTGGGCAGCAAGGATTACACCGCGCTGGCCTTCAAGGGCGGGCATATCGGCATCTACGTTTCCGGCCGTGCGCAGAAACAGGTGCCGCCGGCCATCCACGCCTGGCTCGCCGACCGATGACCGCCCGTTTCGCCAAGATCGTCATGACCCTGGCGCTAGCCGCCTTCGCGTTCGTGGTGGCGTACGACAACCTCGTCGACTACGGCTCGAACTTCGCCTTCGTGCGCCACGTGCTGTCCATGGACACGACGTTCCCGGGCAATGCGTTGATGGGCCGTGCCATCGCCACGCCCGCGCTGTGGCATGTCGGGTACGCGCTCATCATCGCCGGCGAGGCCGCGACCTGCGTCCTCCTGCTGGCCGGCGCCGTCGCGCTCTGGCGTGCGCGACACGCGAGCCAAGCCGCTTTCCAGGCGGCCAAACGCTGGGCTATCGCCGGCTGCACCATGGGCTTCCTCGTCTGGTTCTTCGGCTTCATGGTGGTCGGCGGCGAGTGGTTCGCCATGTGGCAGTCGAAGATCTGGAACGGGCAGGAGGGTGCATTCAGGTTTTACATGGCCCTCCTGGGCGTGCTGATCTTCGTCAATCAAGCCGATCCTGACTAACCGAAACCGTGGGAGCCGCTATAGCGGCTCCTGCACAGGTTGCCATGTGATAATCCGGTAATGAACGCGAATCCCTCCCACGACTCCATCCGCGCCGTGCAATGGCATGGCGACCGCCTGCGCCTGCTCGACCAGCGCCGTCTTCCGGCGGAGGAGACCTGGATCGATTGCATGACGTCCGGCGACGTCACCCGTGCCATCCGCGACCTCGCCGTGCGCGGCGCGCCGGCCATCGGCATCGCGGCGGCCTGGGGCGTGGTGCTGGCGGCACAGTCCGGCGAAGACCTGCCTTCGGCCATGGCCACGCTGCGTGCCGCGCGGCCGACCGCCGTGAACCTGATGTGGGCGCTGGACCGCATGAACCAGCGCGTGGCGGGTGGGGCGGACACCGCGGCGCTCGAGCGCGAAGCGCAGGCGATCCAGGACGAAGACCTGGCCGCCAACCGGCACATGGGCGAACTGGGCGCGGCGCTGATCGAGGCCGGTTCCCACGTGCTCACCCACTGCAACACGGGCTCGCTCGCCACCGCCGGCTATGGTACGGCGCTGGGCGTGATCCGCGCGGGCGTCGCCTCGGGACAGATCGAGCAGGTCTACGCCGGCGAGACACGGCCCTGGCAGCAGGGTGCGCGCCTCACGATGTGGGAACTCGTGCGCGACGGCATCCCGGCCCGCCTGATCGCCGATTCCGCCGCGTCGCACCTGATGAAGGACGGCAAGATCACCTGGGTGATCGTCGGCGCGGACCGCATCGCCGCCAATGGCGACACCGCGAACAAGATCGGCACCTACCAGCTTGCCATCGCCGCGAAGCATCACGGCGTGAAGTTCATGGTGGTGGCGCCTTCGACCACCGTGGACATGGCCACGGCGACGGGCGACGACATCGAGATCGAACTTCGCGATGCCACCGAACTGCTATCGGTGGGCGGCAACCGCACGGTGATCGAAGGCGCCGATGCCTGGAATCCGGTGTTCGACGTCACGCCCGCCGAACTCATCGATGCGATCGTCACCGAGCGCGGCGTGATCCTGAAGCCCGACGAAGAGCAGATGCGGATCCTCTTTCCGTGACACGGCTGCGCCGGGAGATCGCGCTGTTCGCCGTCGGGGGAATCATCGGCCTGGCGGTCGACGCCGGGATCGCACAGGCGCTGGTGGGACTGGCTGGCTGGAACGTCTACACGGCGCGTGTCGTGTCCTTCCTGAGTGCCGCCACGGTGACCTGGTGGTGGAACCGCACGCATACCTTCGCCCATCGCGACTCGGGCCGCGGCCGGCATGCGGAATGGGCGCACTGGATGGGGTTGATGGCCCTGGGCGCCATCGTCAACAACGGTGTCTACGTCCTCTCGTTCAAGCTGTTCCCGGGACTTCACGCCTGGCCCGCGGTCGCGGTCGCGGCGGGTTCGGCGGCGGGTTCGGTGGCCAATTTCCTGCTGGCCCGGACGGTGCTTTTCCGGAGCGCCGGAACCTCCGTGTAAGCCATTGAATTTGCGACATTTTTAGCTGTCTTTTCTACGCCCCCTGTGCTATGATCGACAGGTTGAGTCGGCGGTGTCTCGCAAGCGCGAGACGCAAGGCCGGTTGGGGGTATTTCACGGACATCCAGGAAGCCGATTGATGGCAGAACTCGCCAAAGAAGTCATCCGCGTCAACATCGAAGACGAGATGCGCCAGAGCTATCTCGACTACGCCATGAGCGTGATCGTGGGCCGTGCGCTGCCCGATGTGCGCGACGGCCTGAAGCCCGTCCATCGACGCGTGCTTTTCGCGATGAACGAGCTGGGCAACGCCTGGAACAAGCCTTACAAGAAGTCGGCCCGCGTGGTCGGCGACGTCATCGGTAAATACCATCCGCACGGCGATGCCTCGGTGTACGACACCATCGTCCGCATGGCGCAGCCTTTCTCGCTGCGTTACATGCTGGTCGACGGCCAGGGCAACTTCGGTTCGGTGGACGGCGACAACGCGGCGGCCATGCGATACACCGAGGTGCGCATGGCGCGCCTCACCCACGAACTGATGGCCGACATCGACAAGGAAACCGTCGACTTCGGGCCGAACTACGACGAAAGCGAACACGAGCCGCTGGTGCTGCCCACCCGTGTGCCGAATCTGCTCGTCAACGGTTCCGCCGGCATCGCGGTGGGTATGGCGACGAACATCCCGCCGCACAACATGACCGAGGTGATCAACGCCACGCTGGCCTTGATCGAGGAGCCGTCGCTCGGCGTCGACGACCTCATGACCCACATCCCGGGGCCGGACTTCCCGACCGCGGGCATCATCAACGGCTCCTCCGGCATCGTCGAGGCCTATCGCACCGGACGTGGGCGCATCCTCGTGCGTGCGCGCACCGAAATCGAGACCGAAGCCAACGGTCGCGAGACGATCATCGTCCACGAGCTGCCTTACCAGGTGAACAAGGCGCGTCTGATCGAAAAGATCGCCGAACTGGTCAAGGAAAAGAAGATCGAGGGCATCAGCGAGCTGCGCGACGAGTCCGACAAGGACGGCATGCGCGTGGTCATCGAGATCCGCCGCGACGCCATGGCCGACGTGGTGTTGAACAACCTGTTCCAGCAGACCCAGCTGCAGGTCACCTTCGGCATCAACATGGTGGCGCTGCTGGACGGCCAGCCGAAGCTGCTGAACCTCAAGGACATCCTCGAGGCCTTCATCCGCCATCGCCGCGAGGTCGTCACCCGTCGCACCATCTTCGAGCTGCGCAAGGCACGCCAGCGCGCCCACATCCTCGAAGGCCTCACCGTCGCGCTCGCCAACATCGACGAGATGATCGAGCTGATCCGCACGTCCACTTCGGCGGCCGAGGCCCGTGAGCGCATGGTCGCGCGACGCTGGGAGCCGGGCCTGGTAAAGGCGCTGCTGGCCGCCAGCGGCGCGGCGGCATCGCGTCCGGAAGACATGGACCCGCGCGACGGCCTGCGTGAAGACGGCTACCAGCTGTCCGAAGCCCAGGCCACCGAAATCCTGCAGATGCGCCTGCATCGCCTCACCGGCCTGGAGCAGGAAAAGCTTTCCGACGAGTACCGCCAGATCCTCGAAACGATCCGTGGCCTCATCGAGATCCTTGAGAATCCGAACCGCCTGCTCGAAGTCATCCGCGAGGAGCTGGAACAGATCCGCACGGACTACGGCGATGCGCGCCGTACCGAGATCCAGCATTCGCAGGAAGACCTCAATGTCCTCGACCTGATCGCGCCGGAAGACGTCGTGGTCACGCTGTCCCACACGGGCTACGTCAAGCGCCAGCCGGCCAGTCTTTATCGCGCCCAGCGCCGCGGCGGCAAGGGCCGCTCGGCCTCCGCACTGAAGGACGAGGACGTCGTGCAGATGCTGTGGGTGGTGAACACCCACGACACGCTGCTCACCTTCACCAGCACCGGCCGCGTCTATTGGCTCAAGGTGTACCAGATGCCGGAAGCCGGCCCGGGCGCGCGTGGCAAGCCCATCGTGAACCTGCTGCCGCTGGCCGAGGGCGAGAAGGTGCAGGCCCTGCTGCCGGTACGCGACTACGACCCGAACTGCTTCGTGTTCTTCGCCACCCGTCAGGGCACGGTCAAGAAGACGCCGCTCACCGAGTTCGCCTTCCAGCTGCAGAAGGGCAAGGCCGCCATCAATCTCGAGGAAGGCGATGCGCTGGTCGACGTCGCCATGACCGACGGCGAAAGCGATGTCCTCCTGTTCGCCTCGAACGGCAAGTCCGTGCGCTTCGACGAGGGCAGCGTGCGTTCGATGGGCCGTACCGCCACCGGCGTGCGCGGCATGCGCCTCGCCGACGATGCGGAGGTCGTCTCGTTGATCGTGGCCTCGGGCGATGGCGACATCCTCACCGCCACGGCGCGCGGCTACGGCAAGCGCACGGCGCTGGAGGAGTTCCCGAAGAAGGGCCGCGGCACGCAGGGCGTCATCGCCATCCAGTGCTCGGAACGCAACGGCAATCTTGTGTCCGCCGCGCAGGTCACCGAAGCGCAGCAGCTCATGCTGATCTCTGACCAGGGTACGCTGGTGCGGACGCGTGTCTCCGAAGTGTCGCAGCTCAGCCGCAACACGCAGGGCGTCACCCTGATCAAGCTGCCCAAGGAAGAAACGCTGATCGGCGTGGTTCGCGTGGACGCCGAGGAAGAGCTGGAGGGCGACGGTGAAGCGCCCGACGGTGAAGCCGCCGCCGACATGCCGCCGATCGAGAGCGGCCCAGTGGGTGACGGCGACGAGCCCGAAGCTTAAAAAGAAAACCCCGCAAGGAATTGCGGGGTTTTTTTTCTGTAGGAGCCGCTATAGCGGCGAGAAAATCTTGCCGTGTGGCCGCGAGATTGCTCTCGCCGCTATAGCGGCTCCTACAACACCGAAGTCCGTCAGGCGTCGATGGCTTCCAGCATCGCCTCCGCCGTCGATACGCGGAATTCGCCCGGTGCCTCCACATGCAGGATCTTCACCACGCCGTCTTCCGCGTAAAGCGCGAAGCGCTTCGCGCGAATGCCCATGCCGTTCTTCGTGCCGTCGAGTTCGAGGCCGAGCGCCTGCGCAAAGGTGGCATTGCCGTCGGCCAGCATCAGCAGGTCGGCGGGCACGCCCTGCGAATCGGCCCACGCATGCATGACGAAAGCATCGTTCACCGACATGCAGGCCACCGTGACCCCGCGCTCGCGGAAATCTTCCATGTGCTGCATGAAGCCCGGCAGGTGCTTGTTCGAGCAGGTAGGCGTGAAGGCCCCCGGCACGGCGAACAGCACGACCTTGCCGCGGCCCAGCACATCGGTGCTCGTCACGGTCTTGATGCCGCCGTCGAACACGGCGAGGGTCGCTTCCGGAAGGGTGTCGCCAACGGCGATGGTCATGGGGAATGCCTTGTGGGAAAGGGGAAAACCCGAGTGTACGTGAAGGTCCGGACCTGAAGCCAAGGCAACCGGAAAGGCCTCCCTCTTGAATCGCTGCCGGGCGCTCATATGTTTGTTGCCAGACGGCCACGGGGCCGGAAAACTTCATGGGAGTCAAACAGATGAGCCAGCTTCGTCAGGTTTCGTTTCGCCGTGCGCCGCTGTTCGGCGGCGACGTCAACCGTGTCTTCGAGCATTTCTTCGGCGGCGACATCGCCGCGCCGGCCACGGGTTCCGATACCGCCTGGGCACCCCGGGTGGACATTCGCGAGGAAGCCGGCCGCTTCCTGATCCTGGCCGACGTGCCGGGGGTGAACCTGTCCGATATCGAGATCCAGATGGACAAGAACGTGCTCAGCATCAAGGGCGAGCGCAAGGCGTTCGCCGGCGAGGCCGAGGGCAAGTTCAGCCGCGTCGAGCGCGTGGCGGGTGCGTTCAAGCGCAGCTTCACGCTGCCGGAGAGCGCCGACGCCGACGGCATCACCGCTTCGGGAAGCCATGGCGTGCTGGAAATCGCCATCCCGAAGAAGGCCGAAAGCGCGCCGCGCCGCATCGAGATTAACGCTGCGGGCTAAAACGGCCTAAGCTTGCAGGTCTGGCCCGCGGTGGACGCTGTCCACCGCGGGCGTTTCATTTGGGATTTTCGACACAAGCCCGGGAGAGCCTGTGGAGTTCAAGGATTACTACGAGACATTGGGCGTCAAGCCGGACGCGACCGACGCCGAGATCAAGGCGGCGTACCGCAAGCTTGCGCGCAAGTATCACCCGGACAAGAACAAGGAGCCGGGTGCGGAGGAGAAGTTCAAGGCGGTCAACGAGGCCAACGAGGCCTTGAAAGACCCCGAAAAGCGCCGTGCCTACGACCAGTTCCGCGCCGGCGGCTACCGCCAGGGCGAGCAGTTCCGTCCGCCGCCGGGATGGGGGCAGGGCGGCGGTTTCGACTTCGGCGACATGGGCGGCCGCGGAGGCGGCGACTTCAGCGACTTCTTCGAGAGCCTGTTCGGCGGCGGCGGCCGGGCGCGTGGGCAGCAACAGGCCCGGCGCGGGCGCGACATCCAGGCAAAGATCGAGACCGACCTGCAGACCGCCTACTACGGCGGCAAGACCCGCGTGGTGCTCAACGACGCGTCGGGTGGCGAACGCGTGCTCGAGGTGAAGATTCCGGCCGGCATCACGTCCGGCCAGACCATCCGCCTGGGCGGGCAGGGTCACCCGGGTGCGGGCGGCGGCCCCTCGGGCGACCTTCTGCTGGAAATCGGCATCCGCGACGACGCACGGTTCCGCCTTGACGGGCGCACGGTAACCCACGTGCTGCCGATCGCGCCCTGGGAGGCGGCCCTCGGTGCCACAGTGCCCGTGCCGACGCTCGGCGGGCACGTGGACCTGCGGATTCCCGCCGGTTCGCAGTCAGGGCGGAAGCTGCGCCTCAAGGGACGGGGATTGCCGGGATCGGAACCGGGCGACCAGATCGTGGTGCTGGAAATCCGCGTGCCCGTGCCGGAGACGCACGAGGAGCAGGCGGCCTATGCCGAGTTCAAGGATGCGTTCGCGGGGTTCGATCCGCGGCGGGGGTGAGACATTCCGTGGGAGCCGCTTCCGACTTGCGGCAACCTGGCCCGCTGCCGCGGGATCGCCGCTGAAGCGGCTCCCACAGCGGCCCTTCGAGCCGTTCAGCCGGGCAGGTGTTCCTTCAAAGCCGCGACCAGTTCGTCTTCCTTGATCGGCTTCACCACATAAGCCTTCGCTCCCTGGCGCAGGCCCCATACCTTGTCGGTGTCCTGGTCCTTCGTCGTCACCAGGATGATGGGAATGTGTTTCGTCGTCTCTTCCTTGCTGATCGTGCGCGTGGCCTGGAAGCCGTTGAGGTTCGGCATCACGACATCCATCAGGATCAGGTCGGGCAGCTCTTTCTTGGCCGCCTCGACGCCCGCCGCACCGTCCTCGGCCGTGAGGGCCTCATGGCCGAGCTTCTCGACGATGCGCTTGATTCCCAGCAGCTGCGACGGCGAATCGTCGACGATCAGGATGCGAGCCATTCACTTTCCCCCGGGGCGGTGCCCGATGTTGTCCTTAAAATTCAAACCGCGGTGACGAAAAAACGTCGCGCGTGGCGCCTTTGGCGAAGCGCCATTCTACCGGGCACCGCGCGTGTATCAATGGTGGCACGATAAGTACCTGCCAAAGCAAGCACCTACGGGTGGCTAGCCGCCTATGCGGACGATCGTGCGACCGAAGGATCCGCCTTCGAGCATCGTCCCGAACACGCTCGCCACGTCCTCCAGTGCCACTTCCTTCGTGCAGATGGTGTCGAGGTGGCGTGGCTTCCAGTCGCCGGAGAGCCGACGCCAGACTTCATCGCGCACATCGCGCGCCGTGCCCGCCGAGGCGATCCCCAGCACGCTGACGCCGCGGATGATGAAGGGCATGACCGTCGTGGCCAGCTCAGGGCTGCCCGCCAGGCCACAGATGGCGGCATTGCCGTAAGGGGCGATCAGCGGCAGGAAACCGGCGAGCGTCTTGCCGCCGACGTTGTCGAGGAGGCCGCCGTATTTCGCGGAATCCATGGGCCGGCCGCTGAAGACGAGCTGGTGGCGGTCGACGCACTCGCTGGCGCCGATGTTGCGGAGGAAGTCGAAGCGGTCGGGCTTGCCGCTGATGGCGTGCACTTCGTAGCCGGCCCGGCTGAAGATGTCGATGCCGAGCATGCCCACGCCGCCCGTGGCGCCCGTGATCGCGATGGGTCCCTGCGAGGGCGCCTGGCGGTTCTCGGTCATGCGCAGGAGCGCCAATGCCGCCGTGAAGCCCGCGGTACCGACGATCATCGCTTCGCGGGTCGTGAGCGTGGCGGGCAGGGCGATCGTCCACGCGGCCGGCAGGCGCACGTATTCGCCGTAGCCGCCGTCGCGTGTTTCCGAGAGGCCGCTGCCCGTGGCGAGTACCTTGTCGCCCTCCTTGAAGGAGGGGTCGGTGGACGCGACCACGGTACCGGCCACGTCGATGCCGCCGTTCAAGGGAAAGCTGCGCAGGATCTTGCCCTTGCCGGTTCCGGCGAGCGCGTCCTTGTAGTTCACCGAGGACCACTCGGCGCGCACGAGCACCTCGCCGGGCGACAAGGCTTCGGTATCCATGGTCTCGATGCCTGCGCGGTAGCCGGCGTCGTCCTGGTGGATGCGGAAAGCGCGGAACGACGTCATGCGGGCGTCCCGTCGACCGAGCTGGCCGTGATCCACTTCGGCGTGAAGGTGGATTCGAAGTTCGTCATCCACTCGAACAGCGCATCGATGTCCTCGCCGAACCACACCTGCTCGCGCTGTGTCGCCTTGACGAAGCCCTCGGACACCATGTGATCCATCGTCGCCGCGAGGTTCCGGTAGAAGCCGCGCACGTCGAGGTAGGCACAGGGGTAGCCGTGCAGACCGAGCTGCGCCCAGGTAAGCATCTCGAACATCTCGTCCATGGTGCCGAAACCGCCGGGCAGGGCGACGAAGGCGTCGGACAGTTCATACATGCGCGTCTTGCGCTCGTGCATGGTCTCGACCACCTGCAGCTCGGACAGGCCGGTATGGGCCACTTCCTTCTCGACGAGCTGTCGCGGGATCACGCCGATGGCCCTGCCCCCGGCGGCGAGCACCGCGTCGGCCACGGTACCCATGAGTCCGACCTTGCCGCCGCCGTAGACGAGGGTGATGCCTTCCTTCGCCATGCGCGTGCCGAAGGCACGGGCAGCCTCGGCGTAGGCCGGATGCGAACCGCTGCTGGAACCGCAGTAGACGCAGAGGGATGTGATGTCTCGCATGCCGCAGTCTCCAGGTCGTGCGGCTGCCATGCTGTAGGAGCCGCTACAGCGGCGAGGGGAATGTGCCTCACCGCTTCAGTGCTTCCGTAGGCTTCTCGCCGCTATAGCGGCTCCTACAGGCAAAGGGCGATCAGTTGCCCTTGTGGATGGCGCGCTTGTCGACCGAGAGCGCCGCCTCGTGCACCACTTCCGACAGGGCCGGATGGGCGTGGACGATGCGGGCGAGGTCCTCGGACGAGCCCTTGAATTCCATTGCCACCACGCACTCGTGGATCAGCTCGGAGACGACCGGGCCGACCATGTGCACGCCGAGGATACGATCGGTTTCGGCGTGGGCGATCATCTTCACCTGGCCGATGCCTTCGTTCATGGCCACGGCGCGGCCGTTGGCGGCGAAGGGGAAGGCGCCCGTCTTATAGGGGATGCCTTCTTCCTTCAGCTGTTCTTCGGTCTTGCCGACCCAGGCGATTTCCGGCTCGGTGTAGATGACCCAGGGCACGGTGTCCAGATTGACATGGCCCGGCTTGCCGGCGATCAGCTCGGCGACCATCACGCCTTCCTCGGAGCCCTTGTGCGCGAGCATCGGGCCGCGCACGGCGTCGCCGATCGCCCAGACGCCATCGACGCCGGTGTGGTTGTGCTCGTCGACCACAATGCGGCCGCGCTCGTCGAGCTTCACGCCCGTATCGTCGGCCAACAGGCCGGCGGTGTAGGCGCGGCGGCCCACGGCCACCAGCAGCTTGTCGACGACGAGGGTCTGCGCGGCGCCGTCCTTGTCGGTGTAGCCGACATGGACTTCGTCGCCCTTGACCTCGGCGGAGGTGACCTTGGCATTGACCTTGATGTCGAGGCCCTGCTTGGCGAATTCGCGCGCGGCCATCTTGGCGATGTCCTGGTCGGCGACCTGGAGGAACTTCGGCAGGGCTTCCAGCACCGTGACCTCGGCGCCGAGGCGCTTCCACACGCTGCCCAGCTCCAGGCCGATGACGCCGGCGCCGATCACGCCCATGCGCTTCGGCACCGCGGTGAGGTCCAGCGCGCCGGTGTTGTCGATGATGTGCTTGCCGTCGAACTTCGCGAACGGCAGTTCGATGGGCACCGAGCCCGAGGCCAGGATGACGTTCGTGGCCGAGAGGGTCTGCACCGCGCCGTCATTGCCCGTGATTTCGACCTGGTTGCCCTTCAGCAGCTTGCCCTTGCCGAAGAACGAAGTGATCTTGTTCGCCTTGAACAGCATGGTCACGCCGCCGGTGAACTGCTTGACGATCTTGTCCTTGCGGCCAATGAACGTGCCGACGTCGATCTTCGGGTTCTCGGCGGTGATGCCGTGATCCTTGAAGTTGTGCGTGAGGTTGTGGAACTGCTTGGAGGAATCCAGCAGCGCCTTGGACGGAATGCAACCCACGTTGAGGCAGGTGCCGCCCAGGGCCGCCTTGCCGTCCTTGCCGACGAAGGCGTCGACCACGGCGGTCTTCAGGCCCAGCTGCGCGGCGCGGATCGCGGCCACATAGCCCGCGGGGCCGGCACCGATGACGATGACGTCGAACTTGTCGCTCATTTGCTTAGCTCCGATGGAACGGCGGTATCTGTTACCGCGTATATGGGGGCGGAAACATGAAAACGGGAGTCTTTCGACTCCCGTGTTCACATTTGCCATCAAACGCCCATTACAGGCCGAGCAGCATCCGCTGCGGGTTTTCCAGCTGGTTCTTGATGTCGACCAGGAACAGCACGGCATCGCGGCCGTCGATGATCCGGTGGTCGTAGGACAGGGCGATGTACATCATCGGGGCGGCCACCACCTGGCCGTTCTCGACGACCGGGCGCTCCTTGATCGTGTGCATGCCCAGGATGGCGCTCTGCGGCGGGTTCACGATGGGGGTGGAGAGCAGCGAGCCGAAGGTGCCGCCGTTGGTGATCGTGAAGGTGCCGCCCTGGAGGTCGTCCAGGCCCAGCTTGCCGTCGCGCGCCTTCTTGGCGTAACCGATGATGCCCTTCTCGACATCGGCGAAGGACATGTCCTGCACGTCGCGCAGCACCGGCGTGACCAGGCCCTTGTCGGTCGACACGGCGATCGAGATGTCCTGGTACCCGTGGTAGATGATGTCGTTGCCGTCGACCGAGGCGTTGATCACCGGGTAGCGCTTCAGCGCCTCGGTGGCGGCCTTCACGAAGAAGCTCATGAAGCCCAGCTTCACGCCGTTGGCCTTCTCGAACTGCTCGCCCAGGGCCTTGCGCAGCTTGACCACCTCGGCAAGGTTCACCTCGTTGAACGAGGTGAGCATGGCGATGGAGTTCTTCGACTGCATCAGGCGCTCGGCGATGCGGGTGCGGATGCGGGTCATCGGCACGCGCTCTTCCGGACGGCTGCCCGGGGTGGGCTTCGCGGCCGGGACCGACGGAGCCGCGGCCGGGGCGGCGGCGCCCTTGCCGGCGTTGACCAGGTCTTCCTTGGTCACGCGGCCGTCGCGGCCGGTGCCGGCGACCTTGGACGGGTCGATGTTTTCTTCCACGGCGACGCGGCGGCCGGCCGGCGAGAGTTCGTCAACGCCCTTCGGGGCGGCCGGCGCTTCGGCCTTGGCGGCCTTCGGCGCTTCGGCGGCGGCCGGGGCGGCGGCCGGAGCCGGCGCGGCAGCGGCGGCGCCTTCCTCGATCACCGCGATCACCTGGTTGCTGGTGACGGTGGAACCTTCCTCGAACTTGATCTCTTTCAGTACGCCGTCGACCGGCGCCGGGACTTCGAGGACGACCTTGTCGGTCTCGAGGTCGAGCAGGTTCTCGTCGCGCTTGACGGCTTCGCCGGCTTTCTTGTGCCAGGTGGCGATGAGCGCGTCGGAGACCGACTCGGGCAGGACCGGGACTTTGACTTCGATGGACATGCTTGTCTTACTCCGCTGCGTGATCGGTGCCGACCGGCGCGACCAGCGCCTGTTCGACGAGCGCCGTCTGTTCGGCGATATGGGTGTTGAGGTGACCCGCGGCCGGTGCCGGCGAACGAGCGCGTCCCGCATAGGACAGGCTGTTCTTCGGACCCACGCAGGCCTGCAGGTGGTGACGGATCTGGAACCAGGCGCCCTGGTTCATCGGTTCTTCCTGGCACCACACCACTTCCTTGGCGGAAGGGTACTTTTCCAGTTCGGCCGTGACTTCGGGGCGCGGGAAGGGGTAGAGCTGTTCGACGCGCACGATGGCGACGTCGTTGAGGCCGCGCTTCTCGGCGTCCTCGAGCAGGTCGTAGTAGACCTTGCCCGAGCACAGCACCACGCGCTTCACCTTCTTCGCCGGCAGCTCGCGGTGCTCGCCGATCACCAGCTGGAAGTGGCCGGTGGCCAGCTCGTCCAGCGTGGACACGGCCAGCTTGTGGCGCAGCAGCGATTTCGGCGTCATCACGATCAGCGGCTTGCGCACCGGGCGCACCTGCTGCCGGCGGATCATGTGGAAGGCCTGGGCGGGCGTGGTGGGCACGCACACCTGCATGTTGTCCAGCGCGCACAGCTGCAGGAAGCGCTCGAGGCGCGCGGAGGAGTGCTCCGGGCCCTGGCCTTCGTAGCCGTGCGGCAGGAACAGGGCGAGGCCGCAGAGACGGTCCCACTTGGCTTCGCCGGAGCTGATGAACTGGTCGATCACGACCTGGGCGCCGTTGGCGAAGTCGCCGAACTGGCCTTCCCAGATGGTGAGCTGGTCGGGCGAGGTGGTGGCTTCGCCGTACTCGAAGGCCATGACGGCCTCTTCGGAGAGCAGCGAGTCGATGACCTCGACGCGGGCGTTCCCGCGCACCTTCGACAGCGGCAGCAGGGTGTTGCCGGTCTTCTGGTCGTGCAGCACCGCGTGGCGGTGGAAGAACGTGCCGCGGCCGGCGTCCTGGCCCACCACGCGAAGGTCGTTGCCTTCGGCGATGAGCGTGCCGTAAGCGAGGTTCTCGGCGAAGCCCCAGTCGCCCGGAAGTTCGCCGGCGGCCATCTTGCGGCGGTCTTCGTAGATCTTCGCGACGCGCGAGTGCAGGGTGATGTCGGCGGGAACGTCGAGGATCACGTCCAGCACCTTGGCCATCGTCTCGCGCGACACGCCGGTGTCGACTTCCATCGACAGGCTGTTCTTCTGGAAGCGCGTCCAGTCCACCGAGATGTCGCGGTCCGGGTTCGGGTCGATCGCGATCAGCGGCTCGCCCTTCTCGAGGCGCGCGCGGTAATCGTCGAGCATCTTCTGGCCGTCGTCGGCACCGATGGCGGACTGCTTCACCAGCTGCTGCGCGTAGAGGTCGCGCGTGGTCGGGCGCTTGCGGATGATCTGGTACATCAGCGGCTGCGTGGCCGCCGGTTCGTCGGCCTCGTTATGGCCGTGGCGCCGATAGCACACGAGGTCGATCACCACGTCCTTCTTGAACCGCTTGCGGAATTCGTAGGCCAGGCGGGTGACCTGGATCACGGCTTCCGGGTCGTCGCCGTTCACGTGGAACACCGGGGCATTCACCATCTTGGCGAGGTCGGTGCAGTACAGCGTGGAGCGGGCGTCCTCGCGCTTGGACGTGGTGAAGCCCACCTGGTTGTTCACCACCAGGTGCAGCGTGCCGCCGATGGCGAAACCGCGCGCCTGCGACATCTGCATCAGTTCCATGTTGACGCCCTGGCCCGCGAAGGCGGCGTCGCCATGGATCAGCACGGCGATCGACTTGTCGCGCGCGGTATCGCGGCGGCGCGCCTGGCGCGCGTGCACCGAGCCGGCCACCACGGGATTCACGATCTCGAGGTGCGACGGGTTGAACGCCAGCGCCACGTGCACGCCGCCGTTCGGCGTCTTGACGTCGGCGGAGAAGCCCATGTGGTACTTCACGTCGCCGGAATGGATCGGGCTGTCGTCGTGCTCGAACTTGCCTTCGAACTCGTTGAAGAGTTGCGAGGGCGCCTTGCCGAGGATGTTCACCAGCACGTTGAGGCGGCCGCGGTGGGCCATGCCGATCACGACTTCCTTGACGCCGTTGTCGCCGGCGGCGCGGACGATGTCGTCGACCATCGGGATGAGGCTGTCGCCACCCTCGAGGGAGAAGCGCTTCTGGCCCACGTACTTGGTATGCAGGTAACGCTCCAGGCCCTCGGCGGCGGTGAGCGCCTCGAGCACGCGGACCTTCTCGGCCTTTGCAAGACCCGGCGAGCCGCCGGCCTGTTCCAGCCGCGAGTGGATCCAGGCGCGCTGGTCGTGGTCGGAGATGTACATGAACTCGGTGCCGACGGAACCGGTGTAGATCTGCTTGAGCTTCGCGAGCAGGTCGCGCAGCTTCATCCTCTGGCCGCCGCCGGCGAAGGTGCCGGCGTCGAACTCGGTGTCGAGGTCGGCGTCGGAAAGGCCGTGGAAGGCGAGGCCCAGGTCGGGCGTTTCGATGTCCGGAACGGTCAGGCCGAGCGGATCGAGCTGGGCGGCGATATGGCCGCGCGAGCGGTAGGCGGTGAGCAGGCGGAGCACGCCGGCCTGCTTCTGCGCATAGGCGTTGTCGGCGGGGCCGGCCGGCGCGGCGGCCGCGGCACGGCGCTGTTTCTGCGCCGCCTCGATGCGCGCGATGGCGTCGGAGTGGGCGACGTCGCCGGCCTCACGGCCCTTGAAGCCTTTGAAATAGCTGTCCCATTCGGCCGGGACGGCGCCAGGATCGGCCAGCCAGGCTTCGTAGACTTGCTCTACGTAATCGGCGTTGCCGCCGGCGAGTTGGGAGGATTCGGAAAACTCGCGGATCAGGTTTGCGCTCACGTCACCACCGGCACACGAAAAGGACGGGCCGCCGCGAGGCTCGTGGGGACTGCCTGCGGCATAAGAATCCGTTAATTATAGCCCCGTGCTGCTGCGCCGCGCCAACCCAAAACGCAGTTTCCGATTTGCCTTAGATGCCGAGTGGTCTTATCTGCCACGCGGGCTCGGCCCGCTCCCAGACTTCCTCGAAATATGCCGTGAGACGAGAGGTCTCACCGGGGGCGTCGAGGGCGCCGCGAGCGTCGTAACGGCTGGCGACGGGCCTGAACAGAAAGCCACCGGCCTGATCCGTGACGAAGGCCGAGCCGTAGCGGAGATGCGCCTCCTCGGTCGGAACCCGGATGGCGACGGCGGTCGGCAGCCGCTGGGCGAGGGCCAGCAGCCGGTGTCCGTCGCGGTGGGCCCGTTCGGCGTCGTGGGTGAGGACCCGGATCTGCGCCTGACGGCCGCTCGTCGCGATCCGGCGAAGCTCGGCCTGCGCCGCGTCCCCCTCGAGCAGGCCGGGCTCCAGCGCAGGCAGGTAGATACAGAGCCGATGGCGGGCGCCGGCGAGCAGGCGGACATGGGCGGCCTCGAGGCCAACCCGGTCGTCGGCCGTCAGCAGCATGTCCGCCGGGTCGGTCACCGCCGGCGACTCTTGCGCACGCCGAGGTGGCCGTCGTTGATCAGGGCCAGGAGGACGGTCTTCTCGGCGGGCTTCGGTGCGCGATCGAAGGCGAATTCGCGCGCTCCCGCGAGGCGCTCGGCCAGCTCGGGCGGGCATGCGTATGCCTGGCCGCTCACATAGAGCGTGGTTTCCTTCTTCCCTTTGACCCAGGCGACCCGCGCGTAAGGGTGGCGCACCAGGGTGGCGCCTGCGGCCATGGCTTTGTCGAGGGCGGCCTCGGTGGTGGCCTTCGGCGGTGCCGCGGCGACCTGGGCGTTGCGATAACGGGTGATGAAGCGGCCGAACCAGTCCGCGAGCAGGTCGCGGTCCAGCGCGGCGGCGAAGGGCAGGGCCTGGCGCAGGCGGTTGAGCGCGGCCGCGTCGATCTCGCCGGCGCGCCTGGCGGGAACCAGGTCCGGATCGGTATAGCGCAGCTCCTCGGGCATGCGTTCGGCGAGGAAGTCCGAGAGATCGACGGTCAGCTCGGCCTGGGAGGGCGCGCGCATGCCGATGGAGAAAGTCATGCAGTCGCCGATGGCCACGCCGTCGTGGGGCACGCCGGGCGGCAGGTAAAGCATGTCGCCGGGTTCGAGCAGCCACTCGTGGGTCGGCTCGAAGACTTTCAGCTGCTTGAGTTCCACGTCGTCGCGGAAGTCCAGCGGCGCGTCGGGATCGTCGCTGATGGCCCAGTGCCGTTCGCCCAGGCCTTGCAGCAGGAACACATCGTACTGGTCGACATGGGCGCCCACGCCGCCACCGTCTTCCGCGTAGGAGACCATGATGTCGTCGAGGCGCCAGCTGGGCAGGAAGGCGAAATGGTCGAGCAGGCCGGCCACGTCGGGGTCCCACTTGTCCACGTCCTGCACCAGCAGGGTCCAGTCGCGCTTAGGGGTCTTGCCGAATTCGGCTTCCTCGAAGGGGCCGTTCTTCACCGTCCAGCGGTCGCGCTTCTCGTCATGCACGATGAGGCGCGCAAGCACGCCCTCTTCGCAGGCGAGACCGGCGAGGTCGTTCGGCTCGATCGGTGGCCGGAAGTCGGGGAAGGCGTTGCGGATCAGCAGCGGGCGCTTCTGCCAGTAGTCGCGCAGGAACTGTGCCGCGCTCATGCCGAGCGGCTGGCTGGCGCTGCCGCGCACTTCGATGGCGAGGGGTTTGCGGCTGGATGGCTGGATGGACATGTCGGGACTATAACGACGGTGGGAGGGGGCTTGCTCAAACAGCCTTGGCAAGCTTCTCGGCCAGGCCGATATAGCTTCCCGGCGTGAGTTCGGCGAGCGCCTGCTTCGCGTCGGCGGGCAGGTCGAGGCCCGCGATGAAGGCGCGCATGGAGTCCTTCGTGATGCCCTGGCCGCGGGTGAGCGCCTTCAGCTGTTCGTACGGTTCCGGCAGGCCGTAGCGGCGCATCACCGTCTGCACGGCTTCCGCGAGCACTTCCCAGCTGGCGTCGAGGTCGGCCGCGACGCGCTCCGCGTTGACGTTGAGCTTGCCGAGACCCTTCATGAGCGACTCCAGCGCGACCAGCGAGTGACCGAAGGCGGTGCCGAGGGCGCGCAAAACGGTGGAGTCGGTGAGGTCGCGCTGCCAGCGGCTGATCGGCAGCTTCTCGGCGAAGTGGCCGAGCAGGGCGTTGGCGAGGCCGAAGTTGCCCTCGGCGTTCTCGAAGTCGATCGGGTTGACCTTGTGCGGCATGGTCGACGAACCGACTTCGCCGGCCTTCAGCGCCTGGCGGAAGTAGCCCAGCGAGATGTAGCCCCAGATATCGCGGGCGAGGTCGATGAGGATGATGTTGATCCGGCGCAGCACGTCGGCGAATTCGGCGATGCCGTCGTGGGGTTCGATCTGCGTGGTATACGGATTGAAGACGAGGCCGAGACCGTCCACGAAGCTGGCGGCGAGCGCCGGCCAGTCCACTTCGGGATACGAGACAACGTGCGCGTTGTAGTTGCCGACGGCGCCGTTGATCTTGCCCGGGATCTCGATGGCCACAAGCTGGCGGCGCTGGCGCTCGAGGCGCGCGACGACATTGGCGATTTCCTTGCCCATGGTGCTCGGCGACGCGGTCTGGCCGTGCGTGCGCGAAAGCAGCGGGAGACCGGCATGGGCATGGGCGAGGCCGCGCAGCGTCGCGATCACCTGGTCGAGCGCGGGCAGCAGCACCTCGTGGCGCGCGTCCCGCAGCATCAGGGAATAGGCCAGGTTGTTGATGTCCTCGCTGGTGCAGGCGAAGTGCACGAACTCCTTGGCCTGGGCCAGCGCCGGGTCGCTGCCGATCTTCTCCTTGATGAAGTACTCGACCGCCTTGACGTCGTGGTTGGTGGTGGCCTCGATGGCCTTGATGCGTTCGCCGTCCTCGACGGAGAACTCGTTCGAGATGGCCAGCAGGCGGGTCACGGCGTCGGCGGAGAACGCCGGCAGCTCCACGATGCCCGGCTGGGCGCCGAGGGCCAGCAGCCAGTGGATCTCCACGTGTACCCGGCGGTGCATGAGGCCGAATTCGCTGAAGATGGGACGCAGCGACTCCATCTTGGCGGCATAGCGGCCATCCAGCGGCGAGAGGGCGGTCAGCGTGGCGTGGGACATGGAGGGTTCCTGAAGGCGTAGCGGGGTAATCCCCAATTATAGCGGCCCCGAGGACGGTTGCCCCGCCGGCTGGCGCTCCTCTTTGCAGGAGCCGTCGTAGCGGTGGGAAGCCGGTGAAGCCATGAAGCCGCGAGGCGGGTTTCCTCGCCGCTATAGCGGCTCCTACAAAAGCGGGGGGTCCGGCTTTACTGTATGCGCATCCCCCCTCTGGAGTCCCCGCAATGAGCAAGTTCCGCACCGAACGCGACAGCATGGGCGAGTTGAAGGTACCCGCCAAGGCCCTCTACGGGGCGCAGACCCAACGGGCCGTGGACAACTTCCCGGTGTCGGGGCTGACCATGCCGCGCGAGTTCATCCGCGCCCTGGGCCTGATCAAGTCGGCCGCGGCGGAGGCGAACGTGAAGCTGGGCCACCTCGACAAGGTCTCGGCGAAGGCCATCCGCGACGCCGCCGCCAGGGTCGCCGCGGGCGAGGTCGACGAGCATTTTCCCATCGACGTCTTCCAGACCGGGTCAGGCACCAGTTCGAACATGAATGCCAACGAGGTGATCTCCCATCTCGCCGCGGCGGCCGGTCGGAAGGTGCACCCCAACGACCACGTCAATGCGGGCCAGAGCTCCAACGATGTGATCCCCACCGCGATCCTCGTGAGCGCCACGCTGGCCACCAGCGAGAAGCTGCTGCCGGCGCTGAAACAGCTGCGCAAGGTCATCGACGGGCGGGCGAAGGAACTGAAGAAGGTGGTGAAGACGGGGCGTACCCACCTGATGGATGCCATGCCGATCACCTTCGGGCAGGAGCTCTCGGGCTGGTCGGCGCAGATCCGCGACGCCGCCGAGCGTATCGCCGATACGCTGAAACGCACGCGCCGCCTGCCACAGGGCGGCAGTGCCGTGGGCACCGGCATCAATGCCGATCCGAAGTTCGGGCCGGCCGTCGCCGCGGAACTCTCGAAACTCACCGGCGTGACATTCGAATCGGCCGACAACTACTTCGCGGGCATGGCCGCACAGGATGCGCCGGTGGAACTGTCGGGGCAGCTCCGCGCCCTCGCGGTCGCCGTGATGAAGATTGCCAATGACCTGCGCTGGATGAACTCCGGTCCGCTCGCGGGACTGGGCGAGATCGAACTGCCCGCGTTGCAACCCGGCTCCTCGATCATGCCGGGGAAGGTGAACCCGGTGATCCCGGAGGCGGCCGCGATGGTCGCGGCCCAGGTCATCGGCAACGACGCGACGATCGCCGTCGCCGGCCAATCGGGCAACTTCCAGCTCAACGTGATGCTGCCCGTGATCGCGTACAACCTGTTGCAGTCGATCGAGATTCTCGCCAACGTCGCGACGTTGCTTGCCGATAAGGCGATCGCGGGGTTCAAGGTGAACGAGGAACACATCCGCGAAGCGCTGGACAAGAATCCCATCCTCGTCACGGCCCTCAACCCCGTGATCGGCTACGAGAAGGGCGCGGCGACGGCAAAGCAGGCTTACAAGGAGAAGCGGCCGATCATGGAAGTGGCGCTGGAAACCACCGGGCTTTCGAAGGCCGAGCTGGCGAAGTTGCTGGACCCCGCCGCCCTGACCAAGGGCGGCATCCATGGCGGTGGCGGTGGCGGTGGCGGTGGCTGATCGTCATCCCGGCGACAGCCGGGATCCAGGGCGTCGGTACCCGTTCATGCTCACGCGCTTACAACCGGCAAGCCGGATGCCGATCGGGCAACACCGGCTCCGGACGCATCGCCGCGCGGTCATAGGGGATATAGCTCGCCCAGTACCAGGGAAAACAGGTCTTCCCCAGGACGTCGTCCAGCAGGTAGGCGAAGATCGACTCCCCGTTCGAACTGTTGCTCATCATCAACACGCAGGTCTTCGACCGTTCCAGGCACACGAAGAGGTTGTTCGTGCCGTCGTCGTGCCCTTCCTTGAAGAACGCCGGGCCACGCGGCGATTCGAACGTCCCCACGCCCATCGCGTAACCCAGCGAAATCGAATCGTTGTCGCGGGAGTCGGCCAGCCCGATGGTCGGGAACTGCCGCACCGAATGGATTTTCACCACCGGCTTCAGCCAGGTGCGATAAGTGGCGGGCTTCAATCCCTCGCCGCGGGACATCGCCGCCAGGAGCCGGGCGTAGTCGGCGATCGTCGTATCCATGGAACCCGCCGCGCGCACCGATTCGCGGCGTTTGTGACCGAGCGGCTTGCCGTCTTCGTCGTAACCGATGGCGACATTCTCCGCGAAGTCGTCGCGCCAGGTCATGCCCGAGCGCGTCATGCCGTAGCGCTCGAAGAGGCGTGCCTTCATCAGGTCGCCCACGTCGATGCCCCTGCCGTTCTCGAGTACGAACTGCATCAGGTTGATGCCTTCGCCGGAGTAGCCGAAGCGTGCTCCCGGATCGAAGTAGAAGGACAGCTTGCCGTCCGGGTCATAGTCCTTCCCCGGCGGCCAGAAGCGGAAATTGGGGAAACCCGAACGGTGGCTCAGCAGGATCGACGGTGTGAGCTTCCGCCAGCGTTCGTCGCCGGCGAGATCGGCGTATTTCGGGTAAGCGGGCAGGGGCTTGGGAAGATCTTTCGCGATGCTGCGGTCGAGGTCGAGCTTGCCCTCGTCGACGAGCGACATCGCGGCGTAGGCGAACGCGGCCTTCGTGAGCGAGGCGGCATACATCACGGTATCGGTGGTCAGCGGGAGGTCTTTTTCCACATCGCGCTTCCCGTAGGCCTTCACCGAGACGACCTTGCCATCCTCGACGATCGCGACGGCGAAGCCCGGGACTTTCGCTTCCTTCATGAGGAAGGCAACCCTTGTGTCGAGGGCTGCGCCGCGAAGCAGGGAACCGTCCGTCGCGACGGCCGGCATGGCGAGAACCAGGAACGAACCCAACAGCATCGTGCGAAGCATCGTGCGTCCTCCCCTGAAGGAAGACGGCTCCCGAAGGAGCCGTCCGTTGGTGTCGAAGATCAGCTGTCGTCGCGCCAGCGGCGGAACCAGACGGCGCCGGCGATCATCGCCGCTCCCGCCGCCGCGCCGATCCAGAGCGAGGGGCTGGCCAGGGCGCTGTAGTGGTAAGCCAGGCCCATGCTGTTCACCAGCGAAGCCGGGTCGCCATGGCCCACACCGCTGAGCTGCGAGGCATTGGAGATCCAGCCACCCGGGGCAAGGCTGCCCAGCAGGCGACCCACCACGTTCTTCCAGAACCACTCGCTCGACAGGCCGGCGATGCCCATGAGGCCGAACCAGGACACGATCACGCCGGCGCCGACGGGCAAGGCGATGGCCCAGAGGAACGGCTTGCTGCGGGCCCAGGAGGAGCACAGCAGCAGCCAGCCGATGGTCGGCAGCGCCCAGACCGCATACAACGGGATCAGCAGGATCATGTTCAGCACGACGCGGATCGGGTGCGAGGCCATCAGCAGGCTCCAGAGGCCGACACCGTGCATGGAGGCGACCACGGCGAACAGGAGGCTCATCGCCAGGCCCACGATCACCCCGATCACCACGGCGATCGCCGGGGCCAGCACGATGGCGCTGGCGACCTTGGAGAGCACCGTCGAGGTATCCGACAGTGGCAGCGACTTCCAGAAAAGCACGCTGCGGTCGCGGCGATCGTCGTAGAGCGCACCGAGGCAGTAGAAGAACACGACGATGGCCGTGACGCACAACACGATGCCCGCGATGGCGTAGAGCGAGATGTCCATCATCGCGCCGACGTTGTTCAGATCCTCGGGGTGGAACTTCATTTCCCCATACTTGAACACGCCCCAGTTGTTGCGCCGACCGAAGATTTCGCCGAGGACGATCCCCATGATGTTCAGCGCCAGGAAAACGATGCCGGTGACCACGGGCGCCCAGAAGAAGCCGCCCTTGTGTTCCCAGAATTCGCGCTTGACCAGCCAGTAGAAGGTTTTCATGCGTAGGTGCCCTTCATGGTGGCGACGAAGAGGTCGCTGATCGACGGTCGCCGCACTTCGCCGAGCCGTTCGAGTTGCGGCCGGCTCACGTTGTCGAAGAGGAAGACGCTCTTACCGAAGACCTGCCGTTCGTCGAGCGGTTTCAGCTCGCGTGCCGCGGCCGCCAGCTCGGCGCCCACCAGCACTTCGGCGAAGCGCTCACCCAGGCTGTCCATGTCGGTGTCGAGCACGATCTTCCCGTCGCGGATGAACATCAGGTCGGTGAGGATGTGTTCGATCTCCTCGACCTGGTGGGTGGTGACCAGGATCGTTTTCTCCTCGTCGAAATAATCCTCCAGCAGGCTCTGGTAGAACTGCTTGCGGTAGAGGATGTCCAGGCCGAGGGTCGGTTCGTCCAGGATCAGCAGCTTGGCGTCGATGGACATCACCAGCGCCAGGTGCAGCTGCACGATCATGCCCTTGGACAGCTGCTTCACCTTCTGGCCCCGCTGCAGCTTGGTGCGGGCCAGGAAGGCGTCGCATTTGGCGCGGTCGAAGCGGGGGTGGGTATGGGCCACGAAATCGACGGCGTCGCCCACCTTCAGCCAGCGGGGCAGCACGGCCACGTCGGCGATGAAGCACACCTGTTCCATCAGTTTGTCGCGTTCCTTGCGCGGATCCAGTCCGAGGACGCTGAGCTGGCCATCGAACGTCGTAAGACCCAGGATGGCCTTGAGTGCCGTGGTCTTGCCGGCGCCGTTGGGACCGATAAGGCCGACGATGCGGCCGGATTCGATCTGGAACGAAGCCGAATCCAGGGCAAGCGACGTCTTGTAACGCTTGGTCAGGCCGGTGGCGGTGACGACCGCTGTCATGACGGGTCCTCCGCGGAGCCGTTGGCTTCACGCATCAGGGTTTTCAGATCGAGGCCCATGCGCTGCAGGCGGGCGTACAGGGCCGGCCATTCCTCGCGCAGGAAGCGCTCCCTTTCACTCTTCAGCAGCGCTTCGCGCGCTCCATCGATCACGAACATGCCAAGACCCCTCCGTTTCTCAACCAGTTGTTCGTCGACCAGCTCCTGGTACGCCTTGGAAACGGTCAGCGGGTTGATCTGGAAATCCCCCGCGACCTGGCGTACCGACGGCAGCGGGTCGCCTTCGTTCAAGGCGCCGTCCAGGATCATGGCCACCACGCGTTCGCGGAGCTGGCGGTAGATCGGGACGCTGTCGTTCCAGGTGATGGACATGTATGTCATTCCTTCGCCGTCTGGCGCAGTGCGTTACCGAACGAATAGTAGGGCATGGCCAGCTGCGCACGGATCAGCGCTGCGGCACGGTCTTCGGCGCTGCGCTTCAGGGCGTCGGCGGCCGAATCGAAAGTGGCCTCGCTCAGGAGGGCGGCGTCGCGCACATCGGCGTCGGTAGGCCGTACTTCGAGCGGGGGCAGGTCGACGACACGCGTGCCGTTGACGAAATGCGGTGCGGCGAGCATCGCGGCGGCGCGGTCATCGAAGGAGCGCAAGGCGGACACGGCGGTGCCGGCGATCAGGACGGATGCGGTCAGGGCGATCAGATTCGGCGCTTTCATGAGACGACTCCGATGACGTGTTGCGGGGTGCTCGGGTTAGAGGGAAGCGACGTTCGGGCCGGCGTCGGCGTAGACGACGATCGGGGCGAGGTCGGTGACTTTCGTGCCGTTGATCTCGCTCAGCGGGGCGACCTTGGTGGAGGTGCTGCTGAAACCGACCAGGGCGGAGGCGGCGATGGCGAAGGAGGCGGCCAGGGCGATGTAGTTCGGGCTTTTCATGGTGTCTGCTCCTGTGGTGCTGTGGGTGACCGGTGTTGTAGTGAACTATAACACCGAATTTTGAGTCGTCAACCGGAATTTCGTGAAATTCCATATGACTTATGGCCTATGCCGTGCCGGGGTGTGCTGGTGGGGTGGTCCGGGCGGGCACCTGTTCTGATGCCGTTTTCACTGGAAAGGTTTAGGCGACGGGCTCTCGCCGCTATAGCGGCTCCTACAGAGGGGCCGGGACGTTGTAGAAGCCGCTATAGCGGCGAAAGCCCGCAAACGAAAACGGCCGGCCCCCGGAAGGGGCCGGCCGTTGGCCGATCGACGTGCTGCAGGCCTTACAGCTCCGCGCGGAACTCCACGCCGATGATGCGCGGGTCGTTCACGAAGGCCGTGCGGTTGTTGAAGTCGATACCGCCCGTGATGACCTTCTTGTTGGTGATGTTGCGGCTGTACAGGGCAATCTCGCGCTTGCCGAACTCCCAGTTGTAGCCGATGCGGATGCCGCCTTCGAGGAATGGCTTGCTGCGGAACTCTTCCGAGTCGTACAGGAAGAAGTTCACCTCGCTGCGGTAGTTCCAGTCGGTGTAGACGAAGAACTCGCCGCTCTCGCCGTACGGGATGCCGTAGCGGGCGGTCCAGGTGCCGATCCACTTCGGCGCGTTGGGGAGCACGTTGCCGTCGATGAGGGCGTTGCCGCTGGCATTGAGCGGATCCACCACGGTGCAACCGCCGCCGCACGGCGCGACAGCGAGGTTGCGGTCCTTCAGTTCGGTGTGGTTGTAGCTGCCGCCGGCCGTCATGTAGAAGTTCGGGGTGAGGTAGGCCTCGAGGTCGAACTCGGCGCCGTAGCCTTCCGTTTTCTTCGCGTTGATCAGCTGAGTGACGTTGGTCGCTCCGCCCACGGCGGTGAGCTGCTGGTTGTGCATGTTGTACTTGTACACGTCGGCGTTGAAGCGGAGCTTGTTGTCGTCCGACGTGGACTTGTAGCCGATCTCGTAGGAGGTGATCGTTTCCGGCTTCGCCGTGGAGATGCTATTGGCGAAGTTGATGCGGCCCTGCACGCTGGGCGCACGGAAGCCGTTGGCGATACGGGCGTAGACGTTGGAGTTCTTCGACAGCTGCCAGGTGCCGGTCAGGTCGCCGCTCCAGCGTGCGTCGGTCGGGCTGGAGGTGAGCGGGCCAACGGGACCGGTGAAGCCGAGGAAGCGCTCGGCCTTGAAGTCGCGCTTGTCGTGCGACCAGCGCGCGCCGGCGCGCACGTCGAAGTCGTCGGTGAACTGGTAGTCCGCCGAACCGAACACCGCCCAGGCCTTCGTGCGCTGGCTCTGGTCTACCCAGCCATTGAGCGCGTGATGGTTGAGCGTGTCGTACGAGAAGTTCGTGATCGCGATGTCTTCGTCGAAATAATAGGTGCCGACCTGCCACTTCAGGCGCTCCGCGCTGTCGTTGGACAGGCGGAATTCCTGGGTGATCTGGCGGTCCTTCGGCAGCGCGTCCGCGGTCTCCGAATAGAACGGCGTCACGCGGTTGGTGAAGCTGGGCTTGGCCGGCGTGCCGGAGGCGTCGTAGCCGCCGTCGACGTCGCCGAGGCTGTACGTGGTGGCGCGCTCGAGACCGGTGATCGAGGCGAAGTTGAGGTCGCCGAAGTGCCAGTTCAGGTGCAGGTTGCTGCCCCAGGTGAACAGGTGCTGCTTGTTGCGGCCGTCCTGCGAGACGGAGTCGCGATCGAAGCCCGGCACGAACTGGTCGCCGCCCAGGGTGATCGAGTTGGCGCGATTGACCATGGCGCTGCCGTCGAGCCAGCGGCCATGCACGTTGATGAGGGCGTCGAAGTCTTCCGAAGCCTTGTACAGCGCCTGCAGACGGATGGCACGATCGTTGTAGCCGCCGAGGTCGTCCTTCTTGCCGGTGTAGTCGTTGTCGATCCAGCCGTCGCGGTGCTGGGCGAGGGCGGAGACGCGGCCGGACCAGCTCGAGCTGAGCTTGCCGCCGATCGCGGCTTCGGCGTTGGCCGTGCCGTACGAGCCATACGACACGCGGGCATAGCCCTCGGTTTCCTGCGTGGGCTTGCGCGATTCGAACTTGATCACGCCGGCCGGCGAGTTACGGCCGAACAGGGTGCCCTGCGGGCCACGCAGCACTTCCACCTGCTCGAGGTCGAACAGGGGGAAGCCCTTGAGGATCGGGTTTTCCTGGACGATGTCGTCGTAGACCATCGACACCGGCTGCGACGCGTTGAGGTCGAAGTCGCTGTTGCCGAGGCCGCGGATGTAGAAGCGCGGGAATTCGCGGCCGTACGAGGTTTCCGCATACACGCTGGGCGCGCGCGAAGCGAGCTGCAGCACGCCGTCGCCAGCCTGGCCGAACGCCTCGAGCTTCTCGGCAGTCACCACGGTCATGGAGATGGGCACCTTCTGCAGGTCTTCCGTGCGCTTTTCGGCGGTCACGTTGATGGTCTGCAGCGTCGCCGTCCGCGGCGGCGCGCCGGACGGCTGGGCGTCCTGGGGAGTGTCCTGGGCGATAGCCGTACCGGCGGCGAGCGCCGCAGCGATGGACAAGGCAATGACGAGACGTCGCGGGGTGCGGCGCGGGCTTGCGAAGGACATGAGTTGTGTTCCGCCTGGGATGCTGGGGTAGGGAGAGGTGCCTCGCCAACTACGATGGAGCCGGTCCCCTGGCGAGGCGCGTCTGCGGCGGATTATCCACTGTGACGTGGTGATGACGAAAGTGTTGCTCTTTCGCGCCGTTCGCGTGTAACGCGGCCGGCTGGCTGTCATTGAAGTGCAATGGATGCCGATTATGGTTCCGGCGACTGGCGAGGTTCTCGCCATTTGTCGACCGTTGCCGTCGTGATGGCCGACGTTTGAGTATTTTCTCAATTCTTTCGGAGCGCCCGACCCATGAAGCGAATTCCCCTGGCCGCCGCCTTCTGGACGATGTGCGGAACCGCGGCCGCCGAAGGCGCCCCGCAGGCCGCCGTGGAGCTGTATGTCGATGCGGCCACGCGGCAGATCTTCGCGGAGCCTGGTCCGGGCCGGCAGCGGCTCGGCCGATTCGTGCCTGCCGGGGACGAGGTGGCGCCCGCGGCGACGGCCTCCGCTCGCGGCGCGAAGGGCGCGGTCGCCGCCGTCCCAACGGTATCCGCGAACACCTCCGCACCCCGAAGCCCGTCCGCTTCGGCCAAGGCCTGGTACGAGAAGATCGGCATTCGCGGCTACGTGCAGATGCGCTACAACCAGGAGCTGGGCGAGCAGGCCAAGGACCTGAAATCCCCCGGCGACCGCTTCATCGGGCGCGAGCAGGGCTTCGGCATCCGCCGCGCCCGAGTCGTCATCAGCGGCGACGTGACCGATCGGATGTCGATCTACATCCAGCCGGATCTCGCCAGCACGCCTTCGGGTTCGAGCACCACGCACTTCGCCCAGTTGCGCGACGCCTATGCCGACCTGTGGCTCGACAGCGACAAGACCTGGCGCATCCGCGCGGGCCAGTCGAAGATCCCCTATGGCTGGGAGGACCTCCAGTCGAGCCAGAACCGTCTCGCGCCCGATCGCGCGGATGCCTTGAATTCGGGCGTGCGCGACGAGCGCGACCTCGGCGTCATCGCATATTGGTCGCCGACCGTGGCGAAGGAGCGGTTCGCCTACCTGCAGAAGTCGGGCCTGAAGGGTTCCGGCGATTACGGGGTGGTCGGTTTCGGCGTCTATAACGGACAAGGTGCCAACCGACCGGATCGCAACGACCAGCTGCATGCGGTCATCCACGTCTCGTATCCGTTCAAGTTCGCGAACGGCCAGTACCTGGAGGTTGGTGCCGATGCCTATTCGGGACGCTACAAGGTCTCCACCGCGTCGGCGACCATCGACGGCAACACGTTCACCCCTTCCGTCGATGCACCCGAGGCGGGCTCCACCGACCGTCGTGTCGCGGCGCACGTCATCTATTACCCGCAGCCATTCGGTTTCCAGGCGGAGTGGACGGTGGGCAAGGGGCCCGAGCTGGATATCGCCGGTCGCACCATCCGCACAAAGTCGCTGCGCGGCGGCTATGCGCAGGTCATGTACAAGTTCGACGGGGGGTATGGCTCGCTCATGCCGTATGCGAAATGGCAGACCTATCGCGGCGCGGCGAAGTTCGACACGAACGCGCCGCGCATGGACGTGGACGAACTGGAGGCGGGCGTCGAGTGGCAGCCGTCGAATGCCGTCGAGCTGGCGGTGGCCTGGGCGAACATGCGACGCACGGATGTGAGCGCCGCGCCGTACCGGCGGGTTCACGGACAGTTGCTGAGGGTGCAACTGCAGGTGAATTACTGAGAGACGGGCCGCTGGGCCCCTGCCTGCGCAAGCAGGGGCCCAGCGACTCCCGCCCTAGGTCATTTCTTCCTGGCCCCTTCGGCCAGCGACTTCTCGCGCACCGCCTTGAACTCGCTGCCTTCCTTCCATGCCGGCCAGACATCGCTGCTCGCCAGCTTGTCGCCCAGGGCATAGAAGGCCTTCACGTTCTGCATCACACCGTCGAAGTTCCAGCGCATGTCGTACACGTCGGTCGGCTGGTGGTAGCGGTTCTTGCCGTAGTCTTCTTCGGCCGCCATGCCGGCGGCCTTGCCACCCACCACCATGTCGATGCCGCCGCCCGCGGCCAATGCCGGCACGCCGGCCTGCGCGAAGTTGAAGTGATCGGAGCGGAAGTAATAGCCCTTCTCCGGCGCGGTATCGCCGCTGACGACGCGGTTATCCGCCTTGAGCACTTCCGCCAGCATGTCCTCGAGGTCGTTCTGGCCATGGCCCTCCACCGCCATGTCGTGCGTCGCGCCGCCGATGGGCAGGGCATCCATGTTGATCTCGGCCACGGTCTTCGCGAGCGGGAACGGCGGATGCGCGACGTAGTACTTCGAACCCAGAAGTCCCGATTCCTCCATGGTCACGGCGGCGAAGATCACCGAGCGTTCCGGTTTCTCGTGGGCGAACTTGCCGGCGATCTCGAGCATCGCGGCGATGCCGGTGCCGTTGTCGATGGCACCGTTGTAGATCTGGTGTCCCTTCAGCGCGGGATCGTGGCCGAGATGATCCCAGTGCGCGGTGTAGACGACGGCCTCGTCCGGTTTGTCCGAGCCCTTGACCATGCCGATCACGTTATTGCTGAGCGAATGCGTGATCGTGCTCTGCAGGTGGATGGATGCCTTGGCGTCGAGCGGCACGGGCTTGAAACCGCGCACGCCGGCCTGCTTCGCGAGGTCGTCGAAGTTCTTGCCGGCCTTCGCGAACAGACGCACCGCGGCGTCGCGGGTCAGCCAGCCGGCCACCGGCAGGCGCGGTGCCGGGTCTTCGCTTTCAGGGAGGTCCAGGCGCGGGGTGGTCCAACCGCTGCGGACCACGTTCCAGCCATACCCGGCCGGCTCGGTCTGGTGGACGATGAACGCCGCGGCCGCGCCCTTCCGCGCGGCTTCCTCGTACTTGTAGGTCCAGCGACCGTAGTAGGTCATTTCGCGGCCCTTGAAGAGGCTCGCGTCGTTGCCGTCCCAGCCCGGGTCGTTGACGAGGATCACCAGGGTCTTGCCCTTGACGTCGAGCCCGTCGAAATCGTTCCACTGCGCTTCGGGCGCATCGACACCGTAGCCCACGAAAACGATATCGGAGTCCTTCAGGTCGACATCGGCCTTGGCCTGCAGCGTTCCGGCGACCATGTCGCTACCGAAGGCGAACCGCTCGTCGGCCCCGCCCTCCGCGACGTCCAGTGCAAGCGAGTCCTTGCCGTTCAGGGCCGTCGATACCGAGGGTACCGTCTGGATCCATTCGCCCTTGTTGCCCGGCTCCAGTCCGGCCTGCTTGAACTGTTCGATGATGTAGTTCGTGGTGAGGCGTTCGCCCAGGGTGCCCGGCTTGCGGCCGTCGTACTCGTCGGACGAGATCACCCGGAGGTGCGCGGCGAAGTCGGCTCCGGTGATATCCGGAGTGAAGTCGTGGTGTTCGTTGGCCACCGCGGGCAAGGGCGGTGGCGGCGCGGTGGAGGGGCCGGCCGGCGCGGCCGGCGGAGCGGCGGCGGTCTTGTCTTCGTCGTGGGACTGGCAGGCCGCCAGGGTGAGGGCGGTCAGGCAGGCGAGAGCGAGGCGTCGCATCGGCGGAGCTTTCCCTTCATGGCTGGTAACCATCCGAGTGTAGCCTCACCAGCCCGGGGGCGGGGCAGGGCCGAAAGCACGAACTTCGCCAAACGGACGAGGGTTACCCGCTATCGAGTGTGCATATTCGGCAAATTCACAAAGTGCTGGCATTTGATCCCATACATCGTTAGTTATAAGCGTCAACGGAGCCGCCTTTTCGAAGGCGCTCCGGCACGGGGTCAGGAAATGGGGGGACTCCTGCAGGGTGACGCCAAAGCGTGAGCGGCATGTCTGGGGAAGTGAGCACTGGGAGGTAATCGCATGAGCCGCCTTGCCGATATACAGGGACTGGAAGACTACGACCTCGTGAAACTGGGCGCTGTCCTCGGCGTCTGCGAGGTCGACCTGCTGACGTTGAGCCCCGCGCGACCACGCGCCGCCATCGCCTCCCGGGTGTATGAAGGGGTGACTTATTTCTCCGCGTATATCGACTTCGACGTACGCGGCTCGCTCGTCGTGCCCGAAGACGCCTGCATGCTCGTCTACCTTCACGAGACAGGCGAACGCAGCTGGTGCCAGGGCATCGGTATCGAGTCGGACATGGCCGTGACCTTGCTGCGCGGCACGCCCAGTGACTTCATGTTCGAGCGCGGCACGCGCTTCACGCTGGTCGTGGCGCCCTACGCAAAGTTCCGTTCGCGGTTCCTGGCCTCCGACCATGCCGACGTCGACATGGCCGCGCAGCGGCTGCGCCTGTTCTCGGTGCGTTCGGAACATCTGAAGCGCGCCTACCGGCAGATCGCGGCGAAGGTGCGCGACGGCGGCGAGCACGTGATGGGCCCCGTCGAAGACCTGCTGGACGAACATATCCGTGTCGCGCTGGCTTCCTCTTCGGAGGAGCGCCCCGTGGCGTCGCGTGGACGCCGGGCGCACTACCAGGTGGTCCGTCGGGCGGAGCGCTTCATGCGCGCCAACCTGCGCCGCGACATCTATTCCCAGGAACTCTGCCAGGCCTCCGGGGCGAGCGAGCGCGGGCTGCGTTACGCATTCGACGACCTCCTCGGCATCCCGCCCAATCGCTACCTTGCCATGCTTCGCCTGTGCACGGCGCATCGCAGCCTGGTCACGGCGGAAGCGGGTCGTCGCTCGGTGAAATCGGTGGCGCTGAGCTGCGGCATGTGGGATCTTTCGCGCTTCGCGGAGAAGTACCGCAGCGTGTTCGGCGAGCAGCCGCGCGAGACCCTTACCCGTCACGCGCCCGCCGAGGACCTCACGCCGGCCGACGAATACTACGAGTGGTGAGCGGTCCCATGGTTGCCTTCGCCGGAAGGCGGGGGTATTGGTAAGGCTCGCCACCCCTTGCCCGACATGCCGAAACGATTCGATATCCAGCTCGTCGCCCCCTCCGGCTACGCGGAAGACCGCGCCGCCTGCCATCGAGGCATCGAACGGCTCCAGGCCGCCGGACACCGGGTGCACGGCACGGAGGTGGTCGATCGGGTGCTGCTGCGTTTCGCGGGGAGCGACGCCGAGCGTGCCGCCGACATCAACCGGCTGGCGGATCCCGACAAGCCGTTGCCCGACATCGTGATGGCCATATGCGGCGGCTATGGCGCCATACCCTTGCTCGATCGCCTCGACTTCGACGGCCTGGCCGCACGCTTCCTCGACGATTCTTCCGTGCTGGTGGGCCACGGCGACTTCACCGCCATCCAGTGCGCCCTGTATGCCCGCTGCGGCATCGGATCGTTGCACGGGCCGATGCTCGTGCAGGATTTCGGAGCGGGGTACCTTCGCGAAAACACCTGGCGGCATTTCTGGCAGACGGTGACATCGCCGCGTACCGAAGCGAGCTGGGTCTGCGGCGAGGAGCAGCGCGACCTGCTGGTGGAAGGCACGTTGTGGGGCGGCAACCTGTCGGCACTCTGCAGCCTGGCCGGCACGCCGTACCTGCCGACGGTGGCGGGAGGCATCCTCTGCGTGGAAGAAACCGGCGAGCAGGCCTGGCGTATCGAACGCATGTTGTTTGAGCTGAAGCTCGCCGGCGTGCTCGACAACCAGCGGGCGATCGTCGTCGGCGGCCTTGGCGGCCAGCGCGTCAGCGAATACGACAACGGCTACGACATCGAGCATGCGTTGCAGCGGTTCGGGCGGGCATGCGGCCTTCCCATCCTGCGCGGCCTCGCCTTCGGCCATGGCCCGGACAAGTGGACGTTGCCGTTCGGCGCGCCTGCCGTGCTCTCGGTGGCGGATGGCGCGGCCAGCCTCACGGCGTCCGGCTATCGATATGCCGGTGCCGTGGATGGCGGCCCCGTCGCTCCGGCCTGAGAAAAGCCGTTCATCTGCCAGCCAGCTACGCCACCGATATCCCGGTAGCCTTGCGCCGCACTCTCCACCTTCGGCCGTCCCATGATCGATCCCCTGCATACGCCACCGCACGATCGTGCGGCGATTCCGCTTGCGCCCGCGCTGGATCCGTCGCTCGCCGACGCCCACATGCCTCCGCGGCTGCCGTTGCTCAGCACGCGGGTGCTGCGCATCGGCCTCCTCGCGATCGGCCTCGGTCTGGTCGTGGGCTGCGTCGCGCGGCTGCTCACGATGCTGATCGGACTGGTGACGAACCTGGCCTTCCACCAGACGTGGAGCGCCGAACTCACCTCGCCGGCGGGCCATCTGCTGGGCGCGTGGGTGATCCTCGTGCCGGCCGCGGGTGGCCTGATCGTCGGCGGCATGGCCCGCTGGGGATCGCGCGCCATCCGCGGACACGGCATCCCCGAGGCGATGGAGCAGGTGCTCACCAACGAGAGCCGCATTCCCGCGCGGATGACCTGGCTCAAGCCGGTGTCGTCGGCGATCGCCATCGGCACGGGCGGTCCATTCGGCGCCGAAGGGCCGATCATCGCCACCGGCGGCGCGCTCGGCTCGCTGCTGGGCCAACGCCTTCCCGTGAACGAGAACGAGCGCAAGACGCTGCTCGCCGCCGGTGCCGCGGCCGGCATGGCGGCGGTCTTCAGCGCTCCGGTATCCGCGGTGCTCCTGGCCATCGAACTTCTACTCTTCGAACGCCGTGCGCGGTCGCTCCTGCCGGTGGCACTCGCGGCGGTCACCGGCACTGGCGTGCGTTTCGCGCTGGAGGGTCCCGGTCCCGTCTTCCCCATGCCCGCGCTCGCCGCGGTGGCGCCGCAGGCGCTCATCGTCTATGCCTTGCTCGGCCTCCTGATGGGCGTGGCCGGCGTGCTGATCACGCGCCTGACGTACGGCATCGAGGATGCGTTCGAGAAGCTGCCGATCCACTGGATGTGGTGGCCGGCGCTCGGCGGCCTCGTTGTCGGCGCGGTCGGTTACGTCATGCCTGCCACGCTCGGCGTCGGCTACGACAACATCACGAACGTGATATCCGGCCGTCTGGGTCTTGCCGCGATGGCGCTGCTCGCGTTCGCCAAGCTGGTGTCATGGTCGGTCGCACTCGGCAGCGGTACCTCGGGCGGCACGCTCGCGCCGCTGTTCACCGTGGGCGGCGCGCTGGGCGGCGTGTGCGGCGTGCTGCTGTCGGGGTGGCCCGCACTGCATGTGGATCCGCACATGGCGGCCCTGATCGGCATGGCGGCGCTCTTCGCCGGCGCATCGCGCGCCCTCATGACTTCGGCGGTGTTCGTATTCGAGACGACGATGCAGCCGCATGCGCTTCTGCCGCTGCTGGCCGCCTGCACGACGGCCTACATCGTGTCGGGATTGATGATGCGCCACACGATCATGACCGAGAAGATCGCACGCCGTGGCGTGCACGTTCCCACGGATTTCGTGGCCGATCATGCCTTGCACCGCCCCGGTTTGCCCGGGGCGTAGCGACTATCAGGCGAGGGCGGTGACCTGGGTGGCGCCGATCACGCCGATGAAGACGATCGACAGCATCCAGAAGCGCGCCGGGTCGCGCCATACGCACACACCGAGGCATACCACGCCGAGCACGCAGGACACGATGCCGGCGGCGGTGAGGCCGAGTGCGACGAGCGAAGGATCGCTGCCGCCGGAAGCGATCAGCATGGGACGGAAGATCGCATACCAGGCCAGGACAAGGCAGGCTCCGCCGACGATGCCGAGCAGCCAGTTGGCGGGGTGGTGCTTCGGCAGCATGTTGATGCCGAGGAAGATCGAAAGTACGACGACAGCGAAAACGACGAGCAGCAACGCCATGCATTAACCCCTTTGTCGTGGCCTGCGGTCCCCACCGCGAAAGCCGTTTCCCGAGGATGGCCTATTGCGGCGCGGAGGTCATGCTGCGCCGCGCAAGCGGTGTTTCGTCGGCGCATGGGTCGTTTCGTCGGAATGGGCGCCAGTCGCGGCGATGCGCGGCGTATGCTCCACGGCGTTTCCAAGATGGAGCGCGCGAGATGGCAAGCCTGATGTTCCTTGGACGTATCGTGGTGGCGTGGGTCGCGGCATGGTGCGTGCTGCTCGTCGTCTGGGCCGCGATCGGATTCAACCGCGGCGAACTGCCCTGGATCTTCACGCTCGCGTGGTTCGTCGGGCTCCTGGTGGCCCTCGGGCGTGGCCTCACCCACCTCTATCGCGTGCGGGTCGTCGCCGGCCGTATCGACGGCGAGACGGTCTCCAACCGCCAGCGCCGCCGGGTGGAAGTGCCGTACCCGGCCGACGAGGCTTTCGCGCTCGCGGAGGACGTGGTCCGCGAACTCCCGAACGTGCAGGAAGTGGCCAGCGCGCGGGGCGGCCTGCAATTGCGTGCCTTGATCCGGGTGCCGACGAGCGAGCAGCCGCGCCGCCGTGGCCGGTTCCAGTGGCCGAACACCTTCGATCGCCCCACCAAGGTCTCGGCGACCGTCACGCCAGGCGACGGCTCGAGCAGCGTCATGTTCGTCTGCGAGCCGGACAGCGGCGCGTGGAGCGACTGGTTCAATCCCGACGGCGGCAATTCGCTGGAATACGTGGAAACGCTGGTGCGCGCGATGACGCAGCGTCTGTCCGAACGGCGCAATCGCGAACGCGCCGACGTCCGCCAGACGAAGATGGAAAAGGAACTCACCGCCGCGCAGCTGGGCCTGCTCCAGGCCCAGGTGGAGCCGCATTTCCTCTACAACACGCTGGCCAGCGCACAGGAGCTGGTGCGTACCGATCCCGCCCGCGCCGATCGCATGCTCGGCCATCTGATCGATTACCTGCGCCGCTCGCTGCCGCGCACGGACGGTTCGCTGTCCACGCTCGGCGAGGAACTGGAACGCTCGACGGCGTGGCTGGAAATCATGCGCCTGCGCATGGGCGAGCGCCTCGCCGTGCACACCGACGTACCGGAGGATGCGCTGAAAGTGCCGATGCCGTCCATGATGCTGCAGACACTCGTGGAGAACGCGATCAAGCACGGCCTGGAGCCGAAGCAGGGTGGCGGCGGCATCTGGATCAGGGCGGGCGTAGACGGTTCCGGCCTTTCGCTTACCGTGGCCGACGACGGCCTGGGTTTCCGCAGCGACGGCGCGGGCACCGGCATCGGCCTGAAGAACCTGCGCGAGCGCCTGCGGCTGATGTACGGAAGCTCCGCCGCTTTCTCCATCGGCAACAATTTTCCCCATGGGGTCGCCGCGACGATCACGTTGCCGGCGACCGGAGTGAGCGACCATGCCTAACACGCCTTCCTGCATCGTGGCCGAAGACGAGAAGCTGCTCGCCGCGGCCCTGCAACGCGAGCTCGCCATCGCCTGGCCGGAGCTGGAGGTGGTGGAAGTGGCCGAGGACGGCGGCGCGGCGCTCGACGCGATCGCCACGCACCGGCCGGACGTGGCGTTCCTCGACATCCGCATGCCCGGCCTCACCGGACTGGAAGTCGCCGCCGCGGCGGCCGACGCCAGCCCGCGCACACTGGTCGTCTTCATCACCGCTTACGATCAATACGCGATCGACGCCTTCGAGCGCGGTGCCGTGGACTACCTGCTGAAGCCGGTGACGCCGGACCGGCTGGCGCAGACCGTCACCCGGCTGCGCACGCGGCTGGCCGACGCCTCGCGGCATGCGAGCCGTACGGCCCAGGTCGCGCGCGACCTGGGCGAACGCCTGGAGGGTGCCCAGGACGAGCCGCTGACCTGGATCACCGCCAGCACGGGCCGGGCGACACGGTTGATCCTCGTGGAAGACGTGATCTACTTCCGCGCGGACAACAAATACACCCTGGTCGCGACGGCCGAAGGCGATGCGCTGTTGAGCAGACCGATCCGCGAGCTGCTTCGCCAGCTCGATCCGAAGACGTTCCGGCAGATCCACCGCTCGACCATCGTCAACCTGCGCCAGGTGGCTTCGGTGGAGCGCGACGACAGCGGCAAGGGCTGCCTGCGCCTGCGCGGCCGCCCGGAGACCCTGGCCGTGAGCCAGCCCTTCATGACCCTGTTCCGGGCCATGTGAGCGAGGAGGCATCCATGCGCATTTTCCTGGCCATCATCTATTGCTTCATGAACCTCGCCGGCTGCACGGACACGCAGAACCGCACGCTGGTCTCCACCGCGCAGGAGAACGGCGCGACCACCCTGGAAAGCCATACCGAGGTACGCATGGGCCGCGCCCGCTTCGCCTGCGAGGCGAGCAAGGGAGGGCACTGTTACTACACGGTGTTCGATGGAGCGAAGGAAGTGCGGAGATTCTCGCTCGCGGTCTCCGAGGAACGGCTGGTCGACGACCTGCCTCCCGGATTCAGGTTGTGCGTGACGCCCGTCGATGAAAAACAGACGGCAAACTGCGACCGAGCCTGACCCGTCCTTCCTGCGAAGGCAGGAACCCAGCGACTTCCTCGCAACATGGAGAAAAAGTCGCTACGCCCCCGCCTGCGCAGAGGCGACGTCAGCGCGGCACCACCGTGAAGGTGATCTTCGAGGGATGGCCCGCATCGTGGTGCACCACGTTATGCGCGATCACGCCCTTCGCCTCGTCGTAGTTGTTCCCGCCCGTGTTGAGGTTGCGATCGAAGCGCGGGAAGTTGCTGCTCGAGACCGCCACGCGCAGCTTGTGGCCCGGGAAGAAGAAGTTGCTGGTGTCGATCGGCTGGAAGGTGACCTTGTACACCTCGCCGTCCTTCATCCACACCGGCGGCTTGTCGTAACCGTCGCGGTAGCGCATGCGCTGGATGTTCTCGGTGAGGTTGAATGCCCGGCCGTCCGGGTAGACGTCCATCACCTTGAAGGTGAAGTCGGTGTCCTTCGCGTCGGAGGAAACGTAGAGCGTGACCGTGATCGGACCGCTGACCTCGGTGCCTTCCTTGAACGGTTCGGAGTCGTACACGAGGATGTCGTTACGGGCGAGCTGGGTGTTCTGGTCGAACGAGCCGAACTTGACCGCCGTGCCCTGGCAGCAACCGCCGCCGCCGAGCGTGGTCACGGGGTTCATCGGATCGTAGAGGAAGTTGTCCGGATGATCGGTGCCGTCCGCCGTGGCAACCAGCTTGCCGTCGCCGTACAGGGTGTTGGCCTTGCCGCCGCTGCTGAAGTAAAGGTCGCGCGTGCTCGAACCGGCCGGCGGCCAGGTCGGCGAATCGCGCCACTTGTTCTCGCCCATCACGTAGTACATGACCTTCGGCTGCTTGTCGACGACGGGGCTGTCCACGCCCTTCAGGAACTTGTCGAACCAACCGTAGACCAGGCCTTCGTAGTCGAAGCGGGCATCGCCCACGTCGAGATCGCCGATCATGGTGTGCTCGGTTGCGCGGGTGTAGGCGCAATGCAGCACCGGGGCGATGACCGCGTACTGTTCATCGGCGATCTTCTTCGGCGCCGTGGCACGCACGTGGTTGTACGCGGCCAGGTTGGGCGACACGGACACGTCGAACCAGCTCATGAACCACAGGCCCGGCTTGTCGATCTTCATGTTGTCGTGCCACAGGCCGCCCTTGTACCAGGCTGCGCCGTTCGGCGTGCGCGCGATCATGTTGCCGCCCGTGGGCACGTCCATCGCATCGGCAAAGATACCCTTCGGGCCGCCGGCCGCCTTCATGATGTCTTTCTCGGGCAGGGTCCAGAAAAGCTTGTCCCAGTCCGCCGGAGGTGGCTGCGAATCGAGGTCGAACATCTTCGAGGCCTGGATGCGCTCGGCCTGCGAGAGGTTCGGCGGGAACATCGGGCGCAGCTGGTTCTGTTCCTTGTAGAGCCAGTCGATGAAGAGCATCTGCACGGCGCCGCCGCGATACCAGTTGCCCTGCTCGTAATACGGACCCACACGGCCTACGCCGGCGCCGAAGCCCTGCACATTGAAGGTGGCCAGGCCGGGTTCGCCCTGCGCCACCACGGCCATCTGCCATTCGGCGGTGGACGAGCAACCGGTGGTGCCCACCTTGCCGCTCGACCAGGGTTGCGACGTGATCCAGCGCACGGCATCCACGCCGTCCGACAGGGGCGCGCCCAGGATGTCGTAGTTGCCTTCGGAGAAGTAATGGCCACGCTCGTTCATCTCGACGAAGGCATAGCCGCGCTTGACGGCTTCGAGCTCATGCGACAAGTCGCGCGGAGCGCCGAGCTTCACGTCCCAGAAATTGAAGTTGTACGGGGTGCGGACGAAGATCGCCGGCACCTTGCCGGCAGCGTTCTTCGGCCGGTAGACGTCGGCCGCCATATGCTTGCCGTCGCGCATCTTCACCATCACCTTGCGGTCGACGACGGCGATCTTTTCGAGCTGATTCTCGATGTCGTTGCGCTTGGCGATCGTCGCCATCTGCTCGCGCGTGAGGTTCGTCTGCTGTGCGGCGACAGGCGCGGCGAGGAGGGCAAGGCAGAACGACGAGACGCCGACCGACAAGGCGGTCCTGAGGTGGCGGAGGGCAGGGCGCTTGGATGACATCGGTCATACCTGTTTTCAGGGACGGTTCATCGAGTCTGGCAAAATGTCCGCGTCAGTTAAATCATGACTTCCGGCAGGGGTCGCGCTCCTATATGCAAGAGCGCCGGCATCGGCGGCGGCTAAGATGCGGGGCATCGCACCCGGGGGACGCATGGCTTCGACCGAAACTTTCAAGTTCATCCTCGTATTGCTCGTCGCGATCCTTGCGCTCGAGTTGATCGCGCGCCGCCTGCGCCTGCCGTCCGCGGCCGCGCTGCTGGCCGGCGGCATCGGCATCGCCTTCCTGCCGGGCATGCCGGAGGTGAGGTTCGATCCCGAGCTGGTGCTCACCGTGTTCCTGCCGCCCCTGTTGATGGACGGCGCCTTCTATACGGTGTGGTCGGAATTCCGCAAATACCTTGGCGGCATCCTGTGGCTGGCGGTGGGCGCCGTGGTGTTCACCACCTTCGCCGTGGGCGTCACCGTGCATTGGGCGTTGCCGTCGTTGCCCTGGGCCGCCTGCTTCGCCCTGGGTGCCGTCGTGTCGCCTCCCGACGCCATCGCGGCGAAGGCGGTGCTCGACAAGGTGCGCCTTCCGCGCCGCCTCATGGTCCTGCTGGAAGGCGAGAGCCTGCTCAACGACGCGACCGGCCTCGTGCTGTTCCGTTTCGCCGTGGCCGCCGCGCTGACCGGTGCCTTCAGCATGCAGGACGCCTTGCTGAGCTTCGTCGGACTCAGTGTAGGTGGCGTTGCCGCGGGTCTCGTCGTCGGCGGCATCCTGGTCTTCGCGCTTCGCCGCATCGACCATGTCTTCCTCACCATCACGGCCGCCTGCCTGTCCCCCTGGGCCGCTTATATCGGCGGCGAGTCGGTGCACGTCTCCGGCGTCATTTCCGTGGTGACCTGCGGCATCATCTTCGGCTGGTACCAGCACGATGTCTTCACCGCGAACGTGCGCGTGCGCAGCACCGCCTTCTGGCAGGTGTTGATCTTCCTGCTCGAGGCGCTCGTGTTCATCCTCATCGGGTTCTCCCTGCGCGGCGTCGTGGAGCGGCTGGGCGGTATCGGGAATGCGGTGGGAACCCTGGGCATCCCCATCCTCGCCGTGCTGGGTGCCGTGATCCTGTCGCGTTTCGTGTGGATCTACGCCACCGATTACCTGCGCGTGCCGCTGGCCCGCATGGTAGGCCGGAAGCCCTTGCCGGCATCGCCGCGGGCATCGTTCCTGCTCGGCTGGGCGGGCATGCGCGGCGTGGTGACGCTGGCCATCGCGCTCTCGCTCCCGGAAGCGATGCCAGGGCGCGACCTGACACTGGCGGCGGCGTTTGCCGTGATCCTCGTGACCGTCGTCATCCAGGGCAGCACGGTCGGCGCGGTGATCCGCTGGCTGGGACTGGAAGGGGAGCGGCATGTCGACACCACCTACCTGAGCGAACCGCAGGCGTCGCTGCTCGTCGAGGGCGCCCAACTGGAAGCGGTGAAGGCGAGGGCATACGACGACGAGGGCAGGCTCGTCCATCCGCGGCTGTTGGAGCAATACACGTACCGCGTATCGGTACTGGAGCGTTACAACGCGACGCCGGAGGCATTCGCCGGCGGCCGCGAGGCCCACTACGACCTGGTGCTGGCAGCGATCGCCGCCGGCCGCGCGGAACTCCTGCGCCTGCACCGCTCGGGGCGCATCCACGACGAGGTGCTGCACTATCTCGAACGCGACCTGGATCTCCAGCAGATCGAGGCGGAGAACGACCGGCAAAGTCCGGGGAGCTGAAGTCCCGCGCATAAAAAAGCGCCACCGTTTGGCACGGCGGCGAGGGGATATTGCAATGAGGATCCGTCCCTGGACCGGTTTTTCTTGTAATTAAGTAAAAACGGGAGTCAACACAGGGGAGGTAGCGGACGTTTCCGTCCGCTACTCCCTTTGCCTACGAGGGGATCAGAAGTCGTAGGTCGCGGTCAGACGGGCGTAACGCGGCGTCTGGTAGTACAGGCCGGCACCGTAGGTATTCGACAGCGTGAACTTGTCGTCTTCGTAAGTGTAGTCCTGCAAGAGCGGCTTGCGCTCGTTGGTGACGTTGAACAACTGCAAGCCGAAGGCCAGCTTGTGATCGGCGAAGGCCGGACGGTACTCCACGGCGAGATCGAGCTGCTTCACCCACGGCAGACGCTGTTCACCCGGAGCGTACAGCTTGCCCGCGCACGAGTGGTACGAGGAGCCGTAGCTGATCGGATCGTCTTCTTCCGGACCGAAGAAGCCGAGGCAGGACTTCGGCGCGCCCGACGTGATGCGGACCGAACCGGAGAACATCCACTCGGGGGTGAGCTGGTACGAGCCGTAAGCCTTGAACTGGTGCTTGCGATCGTTGGCCAACAGGCCGTTGCTGTGGATCATCAGTGCGGCGGCATCCCAGTCCTGGGTCTTCGAGATGTCATCCTGGCCGATGTCCGACTTCACCTGGCCTTCCGTGTTGCCATAGCTCTTCGAGAAGGTGTAGTCGAAACGCGCGAACCACTTGCCGTCGAACGGATGCTCCAGGTACAGGTCGAGGGCGTAGTACTTGCGCTTGGCACCCTGGGTGAATCCCCAGTCGTCCGAGCTCATCTTCACCTCGGTGCGGCCGTTGCCGTCGGCGTTGGCGAAGCTGAACGTGTTGGTCTTGCCCGGATTGAAGATGACGCAGCCCGGAATCGTGACAGTGTCCGGATCCACGCCCTGCGCGGCGAGCTTCTCGGCGGCCCTGTCCGTATCGCACACGTCGTCGATGGCAGCCTGCAACTTGCGCAGGGTGAACTTGGCGCCCGTCACCCACTCGGAGCCAAGCGTCTTGTCGAAGCCGAGGATGGCCTCGTCCTGGTACTGCGAATCCAGGTCGCGCGCCGTGATCGACTTGGCATCGTTCGGCTGCCCGTATTCGCCGTTCGAGGACACCGGGCCTGGACCCAGCGGGGTGAGGCCGGTGGGCTCGCCGTTGGCGGTGATGCCGGTGTAGGTGAAATATTCCCTCGTGAAGGTCGAGGACGAGGCACCACGAATCGCGACGCTGTTCGGCAGGGCGAGGTAGTAACGGCCCAGGTTGCCGTAGATCTTCAAGCTGGAGTCGCCGAAGACGTCCCACGAAGCACCGATACGCGGTGCCCATTGGTTGCCACTGTTGACGTAGCTCTCGCCGTTGTTGTTGTAGTTGGTGAAGCGGTCGTTACGAACACCGACGGTCAGGAGGAACTTGTCCGTCATTTGCCACTTGTCTTCGAGGTAGTAGGCCTTCTGGTCGACCGACATGCTCGTCGTGGTGCTGAAGATGTACTTCTGGACGTAATAGCCGTCGCCACCCGGAGCACCGACGCCCAGGCGGTCGTCGATCACTTCATCGGGCGCACCGGAATGGTTGTAGATCCAGAGGTAGCCCGGGCCTGTCGTAGTCACGCCTTCGTTGTGACCGCTGAACTTCATGTTGTCGATACCGCCGGTGAGGCGATGGTCGCCCACCTGCCACTCGAGGTCGGCACGCAGGCCGTGCGTCTTGCTGTTCGCATCCGGTGCGTTCTGCTGCGACGTCACGGTATTGGTACGGATGGGCGAACCCCCGTTGAGCGCCGGATCCTGGTTCGTCGCGCCGCTGATCAACGGCAGGTCGCTGTTGCCCGGGTTCTTGAGGATATCGTCGGTCTTGCTCTTGCCATACGTCGCCGAGAACGTCAGGTCGTCCGTGATGTAGCTGGTGTACTTGGCAATGGCGTACTTGGAGGAGACCTTGGTGGTATCCGGGAACGTGCCGTCCTTGCCGAGGTGCGTACGGGTGTCGTAGTCGTACACGTTGTACACGCCGCTACGCTCGTCCGTCGAACGGATGCCCGTCAGTTCGAGGATGTTGCTGTCGTTGATGTTCCAGTCCAGCTTGGCGTAGTACTTCGGCAGATCGTAGGTGTAGTGGTTCGTCGCTGGCTTTGCCGACGTATACGCCGATGTGGTGGTGCCTTCGGTCTTCTCCGACTCGGCGGCGACAAACAGGAACAGCCTGTCCTCGATCAGCGGACCGCCGACGTAGCCGCTGACGGTGCGGGTCCACTGCGTGTCGCCCTTGCGGTTGCGGTACAGCGTGCCAGGCAGGCTTTCGTCGGTATAGACATAGCCAGCCGGAGGCGTGGCATCCCGGAAGTACTGGTTGCCCAGCTGCGACCGGGCGAACTTCGGCTCCCACAACACCTGCGCGCCAAAGTGCCATTCGTTCGTTCCGCGCTTGCCGACCTGGCTGATCACGCCACCGTCGGAGCGGCCATATGCGGCGCTGTAACCGCCGGTATAGATTTCCTGCTGGTCGATCGCCCCGTAAGGCAGGCTGACGCCGCCGAGGTTCTTCAGCGGATCGGACGTGTTGTAACCGTTGATGTAGTAGGCGTTCTCGCTGACGCCGGCACCGCCGAAGGAGACGACGCGGCCGAAGTCGCCGGAACCGGTCACGACACCCGGAGCGAGCAGCGCGATCGACTCGGCGTTGCGGCCGAGCGGCAGGCGTGCCAACTGTTCCGAAGTGACGACCGTGCGCGAATCGACGGAAGAAACATCGATCGGCGGCAGGGCGTTGGCGGTGACCGTGACCGACTCGAGGGATTGCGCGCTGGTGGCGGCGCTTCCGACGAACGACACCTCCGAGCCGGCACCTACCGTCAGACCGACGTTCTTGCGCGAATCGACGACCTGGCCATTCTGCACGACGTTGACGGTGTACGAACCCAGCGGCAGGTTGCCGATGCGATACCGGCCGTCCTGGTCGACCGGGACCTGGCGGTTGACGCCCGTGCTACCGCTGATCTGGATGGTGCTGCCAGGCGCGGCCTGACCGAAGATCGAACCGGTCGTGGCCTGCGCGAGGACGGCCCCTGTGCCGCCCAGGCTCGCCGCGAGGGCGAACGCCAGCGCGGAACGACGCAGCAGCTGCGTCTGACGGATGTTGCGTAAGTACATTTTGCGCTCCCCAGAATTGGCCAGGTGGGCCAGGCAACGTCGGCTAAGACCGACGAATCTCACGTATGAAGCATCCTCGTCCGAACTGCGTCGGACTCTCCCCCGAGAGGACGACGGCGATCGAGGATCACGTGCAAACCGCATCTCGTTTTGTTGCGGTAAGGGAAACATAAAGCCAATATTTTAAACGCGTCAATAGTTACTGATTCATATGGGTAACATTCGCAATATTTTGCGAATCGAGAGGCGATATCAAGCTCATATCTGCCTATTTTTCCTAGGATTCCTAGGAATTTTTCAGACTTGTACGAACCGGAATTCATCGCATGAGTGTGCGGGACTTTCGCTACTTTCGATCATAAAGCGCCACCGGATGGTCACGGTGGCGATGGGGAGCATGCAACAGAGGTCCCTCCCTGGACTGTTATTGTATCGATTTTGGAAACAATCGAGACGCAACACCTAAAAATCGTAGGTCGCCGTCAGGCGGGCATATCGCGGTGTCTGGTAGTACAGGCCGGCACCGTAGGTATTGCTGACCGTGAAGCGGTCGTCCTCATAGGTGTAATCCTCGAGAAGCGGCTTGCGCTCGTTGGTGATGTTGAACACCTGGATGCCGAGGGCCAGCTTGTGGTCGGCGAAGGCTGGGCGATATTCGACCGCGACGTCCAGTTGCTTGAACCACGGCATGCGGTCCTGGCCCGGCGCGTAGAGTTCGCCTGCGCATGAGTGATACGAGGAGCCGTAGCTGATCGGGTCGTCGTCGTTGGGACCGAAGTAGCCAAGACACGATTTTGGCGCACCGGAGGTCAGGCGCAGCGAACCGGAGAACATCCATTCCGGGGTGAGCTGGTACGAGCCATAAGCCTTGAACTGGTGTTTGCGGTCGTTGGCCAGCAGGCCGTTGCTATGCACCATGATCGCCGCGGCATCCCAGTCTTGCGTCTTGGAGATATCCATCTGGCCGATGTCCGACTTCACCTGACCCTCCGTGTTGCCGTAGCTCTTGGAGAAGGTGTAGTCGATGCGCCCGAACCACTTGCCGTCGAACGGATGCTCGAGGTACAGGTCGAGGCCGTAGTACTTGCGCTTCGCGCCGGAAGTAAAACCCCAGTCGGCCTTTGTCATGGTGAATTCCGTACGCCCATTGCCATCCGCGTTCGCGAAGCTGAAATCGTTCGAGCGTCCAGGATTGAAGATCACGCAACTCGGGATCGTCACCGAGTCCGGGTCGATCCCCATCGACGCGAGCTTCAGCTGGGCCTTGCCGCTGCCGTCCTTGTTCACAAGGTCGCAGACATCGTCGATCGCAGCCTGCAGTTTGCGCAGCGTGAACTTCGCGCCGACGACCCAGTCCGGTCCGAGCGTCTTGTCGAAGCCGAGGATGGCTTCGTCCTGGTACTGCGACTTCAGGTCGGTGGCGGTGATCGATTTCGGGTCGTTGGGCTGGCCGTACTCGCCGTTCGTCGATACAGGGCCCGGACCGAGTGGGCTGAGGCCGAGCGGCTCGCCGTTCGGATCGATGCCGGTGTAGGTGAAATATTCGCTGGTGTTCAAGGACGCCGACGCGCCGCGGATGGCGACGCTATTCGGCAAGGCGAGGTAGTAGCGACCGAGGTTGCCGTAGATCTTCAGCGAGGAATCGCCGAACACATCCCACGACGCACCGATGCGCGGCGCCCACTGGTTGCCGCTGTCGACATAGACGCGGCCGCGGTCGTTGTAGTTCTTGAACTTGTCGTTGCGCAATCCGACCGTGAGCAGGAACTTGTCCGTGACCTGCCACTTGTCCTCCACGTAGTACGCTTTCTGATCGACCGACATGCTCGTGGTGGTGATGAAGATGCCGCGGCGCACGTAATAGCCCTCACCGCCGGCCGGGCCCACCCCCAGGCCGGGCACGAGTGCCGCCGTGGGATCGCTTTCCTTGCCGTAGACCCACTGGTAGCCCGGACCGGTCGTGGAGACGCCTTCGTTGTGGGCGTGGAACTTCATGTTGTCGATGCCGCCAGTGAGGCGATGGTCGCCCACCTGCCACTCGAGGTCGGCACGCAGGCCGTGCGTCCTGCTGTTGGCTCCTGGCGCGATCTTCCGCGTGGTGGCCGTGCTGTTGACCAGGGAGCCGGCACCGGGGATGGCGGGATCCTGAAGTTCGGGGTGGCTGATAAAGGGCAGGCCGTGGTCGCCCGGGTTCGTCTGCACGTCCGTGGTCTTGCTTTTGCCGTAGGTGGCCGAGAACGTCAGGTCGTCGGTGATGTAGCTGGTGTATTTGCCGATGAAGTACGTGGACGAGACCTTGGTGCTGTCCGGGTATTGTCCTTCGAATCCGGTATGCACGCGGTTGTCGTAGTCGAACGTGGAGTATTTTCCATCGCGCTGGTCGGATGAGTTGATGCCTGTGAGTTCGAGGATGTTGCTGTCGTCGATGTTCCAGTCCAGCTTGGCGTAGTACTTCGGAAGGTCGTAGGTGAAATGTTTGGTCGCAGCGGGTGCCGTGGTCAACGCGTTGGTATCGGTGCCTTCGGTTTTCTCGGTTTCGGCGGCGACGAAAAGAAACAGCTTGTCCTTGACCAGCGGGCCTCCGGCGTAAGCGCTCACGGTGCGCGTCCACTGCGTATCTCCCGCGCGATTCCGGTAAAGCTTTCCGGCGAGTTCGGGGCTGGTATAACCGTAGCCGGCCGGGAGGCCCGCATTTGCGAAATATTGGTTTCCGAGTTGCGCTCGTGCGAACTTCGGCTCCCACAGCAATTGCGCGCCGAAGTGCCATTCGTTCGTGCCGCGCTTGCCCACCTGGCTGATCACGCCGCCGTCGGAGCGACCATACATGGCGCTGTAGCCGCCGGTGTAGATTTCCTGCTGGTCGATCGCACCGTAGGGAAGGCCGACGCCACCCAGGTTACGCAGTGGATCGGTGGTGTTGTAGCCGTTGATGTAGTACGCGTTCTCGGATACACCGGAACCACCGAACGAAACGGTGCGGCCGAAGTAGCCGGCACCCGGGTTGACGCCGGGTGCGAGCAGGGCGATCGATTCCGCGTTGCGGCCGAGCGGAAGCCGGGCAAGCTGCTGCGCCGTGACGACGGTGCGCGAGTCCACGGCAGAGACGTCGATGGGTGGCAGCGCGTTGGCGCTGACGGTGATGGAATCCAGTGCCTGCGCGGTAGCAGCCGTGGCCGTGGCGGCGAACGACACTTCGGAACCGGCACCGACGGTGAGGCCGACGTCCTTCCGCGAGTCGACCACCTGGCCGTTCTGCATCAGGTTGACGGTGTAATTGCCCAGCGGCAGGTTGCCGACGCGGTAGCGCCCATCTTCGCCGACGGGTACCTGACGCGTGACGCCTGTGGTACCCGTAACCTGGACCGTGCTGCCCGGCGAGGCCTGGCCGAAAATCGAACCGGTAGTGGCTTGAGCGAAGACGGCACCTGCGCCGGCGAAGCCGAGCGCAAGCGCGAGCGTCAAGGTGGAGCGACGCAGCAGAGGCATCTGACGGTTGGTGCGTGGATTCATTTACGGCTCCCCAGAGGAAGGCCCGGAACGGACCGGAAAGACACCGGCGTGCCGCCGGCGATCTCACGTGGAAAGCGCTTCTCTACCGTCGTGGATCCGATCTCCCCCGAGCGTCGACGACGATGGAGAACCACGTGCAAAAACCGCACGTCGCAACGTACGGTCCCCGGACCTTAGGCTCGTCATTCCAAACGCGTCAATGGTTACGGATCACAAAAGCAGCCATCGCAAGAAATCGCGCAGGAACGTGCGAGTTAGGCGCATATGTAACTATTTTTACTGGAATTGTCGGCCTGACGATTGACACGCGGAGACCATCGGATTTTTCGATCCGGCCTGTTTGCGGAAAGCGTCAGGCTGGAGCCCTGGGACGGGTCGGCATGGCTCCGGCGGGAGCCGCCGGATCAGGAGTCCTCGCCCCCGGGCCGGGAACAGCGACATGGGTGGGACTCTGTCTTGCACGCGACGACGAGACGCCACCGTTCACGACGTTAGCCACGAAACGCACCGCCTTGTTCAACGCGGTACCGATGAACGGCAGGCGGGTGACGGGGACGGAGATGACCGCCACCTCTTCGCGCATCAGATGGATGTTGGGTTCCGCATGTGTCCACGCGAGCTCCACTTCATTGGGCGCGCTCGAACGACTGGGTACCTCGTCGTTGGTGATGCGCTGCACTTCGCGGAAGAAATGCAGGTGGATGAAACCGTCGTCGGTCGGACCGGTCACCGCCATGCCTGTCGCTACCGCCGACGCGAAGTGCGTGGGGCGGACGTGCATGATGCTCTTCTTCGACGGTTGCGACACGGCGAGGCCTCGATTCGTGGCATAGCATCCCCCCGGATGCTCCTGGCGTGGAGGATACGTGAAGCCGGCGAGCGATGGGGGTACGATGTGTGACGCCCGTCAGCTTCAAACCATGAACCATGCCGACCATTTCGATCAAAAGGGTTTACGAGGAGCCGGGCCATCGGGAGGGCATGCGTATCCTGGTCGACCGTCTGTGGCCTAGAGGGTTGACCAAGGAGAAGGCGGCGGTGGACCTGTGGATGAAGGACGTCGCGCCGTCTCCGTCGCTGCGTACATGGTTCGATCATCGGGAGGACCGCTTCGAGGAGTTCTCCCGGCGGTATGTGGCCGAGCTGGAACACAACCCGGCAGCCGCGGAACTTCGCACGCTGGCCCGCAAGCGCAAGGTCACCTTCGTTTACGGTGCGCGCGACGGACGCATCAACCACGCGGCCGTGCTGGCCGAATGGATGCGGCGGGAAACCTGATCGTCGCCCGGTTCATCGGATGCGATGGCAGGCAGGACTGTCCATGCCGGCGCATTCGGGCATCATCGGGCTCCCTCCCGAGTGAGCCCGAGACATGCCTAAGGTTTCGTTGCCCAGCCTCGCCGCCCTCCTGGCCCTCACGCTGCCCGCTCCTGCGTTTGCCGTCGACGCGACTCCCGGACCCCGTCCCGGCGAGATCGCCGTCGAACACGGTGTCGCCACGGCATCCGACGGTTCGACCATGCCGTACGAGATCGGAACGCTATACGTTCCGGAGAACCGCGCCAAACCCGGCTCGCGTCCGATCGGCGTCGGATTCGTACGGGTCAAGGCCACGCACCCGACCAAGGCCCCGCCCATCGTCCTTCTCGCGGGTGGACCGGGCATCACCATGCTCGACATCGTCCTGGATCGCGACGATGCGGCGAAGCGTCGGGTGAAGGTATGGCAGGGGTACGCGGAGATCGCGGACCTCATCGTCATCGAACAGCGGGGTTACACGTTGCGTGGCGACATGATGACATTGAAGGTTCCCGCCGCCCCGCTGGATAAGGCATCGACGATAGAAGCGGATATCGAGACGATGCGCAGCATGGCGCGGGCCGCGCGAACCGCATACCCGAAGGCCGACCTTTCCGGATATTCCATCGGCGAGATGGCGGACGATGTGGACGACCTGCGCAAAGCGCTGGGTTACGACCGGGTGAGCCTCGTGGCTGCCAGCTTCGGCTCGCAGTGGGCGTTCGCGGTGATGAAGAGACATCCGGGCAGGACGGCGAGGACGGTGATCTCGTCGGCAGAGCCCCTCGACTATGGCTACGATATCCCGTCGCATGTCTTCGCGGTCATGCAACGGATCGCCGTGGAAGCGGAACAGGATCCAGCACTCAAGCCCTACATGCCCGAGGGTGGCCTGACGGGCGCGATCCAGGCCACGCTCCAACGTTTCCGGAAGGGCGATGCGACCGTGATCGTTCCTGGCGAAAACGGAGCGACACGGAAACTCGTCCTTGGCCTCGGCGACTACCAGCAGGCGCTCGTCAATTATGCGGGCGATGCCAGCGAGTTTCCCGCCTTCGTTCTGTCCGCCTATCACCGCCATTACGACGAGTGGGCACGCGACAGCATCGGCTGGCGAGCCGCCGAGGACCGGTCGCTGATCAATCCCTTGGTCAACATCGGCCTGGACATGAGCGCGGAGCGCAAAGATCTCCTTTGGACCGATCCGGCCCTTCCGATCGTGGGTGGCTGGAACTTCGCCAGCTATCTCGCCACGAAGGGCGAGTGGGCTACACCCGACCCCGGCGATGCCTTCCGTCACGCGGTACAGGACCCGACCCCCATCCTCTTCGTGCAGGGCGATTGGGATGCCTCGACCCCGATCGAGAACACCTTCGCCATGGCCCCGTATTTCCCGAACAGCCGTACGGTCGTCGTCCACCGGGCGCAGCACGGCGGCACGTTCCAGCTGTTGCGCAGCCGTCCGGCATTGCTGGCGAAAGTCGGCGCGTTCCTGCGCACCGGCGAGACGCGCGACCTGCCTTCGGAGATTTCTCTCGATGCGGTGACTTTCAGGAAGCCCGGATTTCCGCCGCCGGGCACATGATCGATCAGGGCGTGCGCGCCGTCATGCCGATGCCGCGCATCCAGGCATCCGCCAGCCCGGTCCAGTGCGTGATCGGTTCCGCGGTCGGCCTCAACCCGAAGGCGTGGCCGCCGTGCGCATACAGGTGCATTTCCGCAGGTACACCGGCCTTCTTCAAGGCCGTGAAATAGACCAGCGCCTGGTTCACGCCGTCCACCTCGTCGTCTTCGGCTTGCAGCACGAAAGTGGGCGGCGTCTCCGCGGAAACGGGGATGTTCGGATTCAACGTACGGTAGTCGGTGGTGAGGTGACCGGGGTAGATCGCGAGCGCGAAGTCGGGCCGCGCGCTTTGCTTGTCGACGGCGTCCACGGGTGCGTAGATGCGCCGCTTGAAGTTCGTGCTGGCTTCGGCCACAAGGAATCCGCCGGCCGAGAAGCCAAGCACGCCCACTTTGTGCGGATCGATGTGCCACGTGGCTGCTTTCGAGCGAACCAGTCTCAATGCTCTTTGCGTGTCCGCCAAGGACGGCATGGACAGCGCGAGGTTGTGCGGACGGCAATCGCACCGCCACTCGTAGGGCGGGCTCGGCACGCGGTACTTCAACAGCACGCAGGTCACGCCCTTGGGCGTCAGCCAGTCGCAGACGTCCGTGCCTTCCAGGTCCATGGCGAGACCTTCGAAGCCTCCACCGGGAATCACGATGACCGCCGCGCCGGTGTTCGCTCCCGTGGGAGCGTAGATCGTGATCGTGGGTCGGGATACGTTCGAAATCCACGTCACCGGCTTGCCGCCGATGAGATCGGTACCGGTCTTCACGTACTCGGGACCCGGCACCGTGTTGGGATGCGGTGGCGTGCCCGGCCATAGCGCCACCTGCGCCCGCCCGCCGGCGGGCTGCCAGAGCGCGGGCTCCGCGCTGGCTGCACCCCAGGACATCAGCAGGCACGTGGCCATGGCTATGCTCAACGGTTTCATCCGGTTTTCCCCCTTGTCGATGGACGCGAGGCAGTCATCCTCTCCCTGCTGTGGGGCGAGCGCGGGACCCATTCCTGCCATTCTCCGGGCAAAGCCTTTTCCTGCCGTCTCCTATCTGCGATAACCCTGAGGGATGACCGAACGCATTGCCTTGCTCGAGGACGACATCGAGCTTCGTGACCAGATCCTTTTGCCCGGACTGGCCGATTTCGGGTTCGACGTGCAGGGGTTCGGCCGGGCCGCTGAACTCTATGCGGCCATGCTCGGCGGTTCGTTCGATATCGTGGTGCTCGATGTGGGGTTGCCCGACGAGGACGGTTTCTCGGTCACTCGCCGTCTTCGTGCCTTGTCGCCGATAGGCATCGTCATGCTCACGGGCCGCGACGGTGTGCCGGATCGCGTGAGGGGACTGAGCGAGGGGGCCGACGCCTACCTCTCGAAGCCGGTGCAGACCGAGTTGCTGGCGGCCACGCTGCGCAGCCTGCAGCGGCGTCTGCGCATGCAGGCAGGCGGAGGCAGCCCGTCGTCATCCGCCGGGCAGTGGTCCCTGGACGCCGGCGGCTGGTGTCTCCTCGCCCCTGCCGGCGCGATCGTGCCGTTGACCCAGGCGGAGCGACGTGTCGTCGGCCTGTTGCTGGAAAAACCCGCCGAGCCCGTCTCGCGCGAGGCCATCATCGCGGCGCTCACCGCCAACGTGCATGACTTCGACCCGCACCGGCTCGAAACCATCGTCCACCGGCTCCGCAAGAAGGTGGCCGACGGCACCGGCGAAGCGCTGCCGTTGCGCGCGGTGCATGGGGTCGGCTACGTCATGATTCCCTGAGCGCAGGCGGCCTCGAATCCTGGATCGGGGCAGGCTGTGTATCCATTCGAGGCCACGGGCAGACGCAGGACGAAGCGGCTGCCCGCGCCGCGTTCGCTCTCTGCCCGGATGCTGCCGCCGGCGGCGGTGACGACGTCGTGCGCCATCGACAACCCGAGACCCGTGCCTTCGTCGTTCGGCTTTGTCGTGAAGAACGGCTCGAAGATGCGGCGTCGCGTCGCGGCGTCCATGCCGTGGCCGTTATCGGCGACATCGATCTCGACGTGCGCGGCCTCGCGATGGACACCGATGCGAAGCACGCCGTCGGCGTCCATCGCATCCCGCGCATTGGCGGCGATATTGAGCAATGCCAGTTCCAGTTGCGCGCGGTCGATATGAAGCGGGGTAGGCGCCTTGTCCGTGTCGACTTCGAGCCGGACCGACGATCCGAGGAGCTGGCCGAGCATCGGTACGAGGTCGCGTACGGCCTGGGTTGCTTCGAAGGTTTCCGGATGCGGCACCTCCCGCCGGCTGAAGCCCAGCAGCTTGCGGCAGATGACCGCGCCGCGGCTGGCCGCCGATTCGACGCCTTCCAACGCGCGGTGGAGCAGGTCCGCGTTCGCGTCCGAGCGGTGCCGCTGGCCCGCATAACCCACGATGACGTTGAGCACATGGTTGAAGTCGTGCGATATGCCACCTGCAAGGCGGCCGACGGCCTCCATCTTCTGCGCATGCACCAGATGTTCCTGCGCACGTTCGCGCTCGCCCATCTCGAAGCGCAGGCGCGCATTGGAGATCGCCAGTTCGGCGCTGCGTCGCACGGAATCGTCGAGACTTTCGCGCAGGGCCGCGATGCAACGATCCAGGACGACGATGATGATGAGATAGCGTATCGCGAGCGACGGCGTGTAGCTGACCGCGGACAACCACGGCTTGCCGGCGTCGATCGCACGGAGCACGTCGGTCACCGCGCCGATCGCGAACATGCCGAGCAGCACCGCGAAAAGCACCCATAACGTACGACGGCCGAGCAGCAGTCCGCCCAGCACGACCAGGAGCATCGGCACGCTCGGATCGCTCATCTGCAAGCGCAAACCCGTCGCCGCATAGGCCACCGCCTGCGTGGCGACCTGCGCCACGATGAATCCGACGACCGCCGCGCGGAAATGACCGCGCCGGATCGCCCAGACGCACGCCCACGCGACCGGCACGATGGCCAGTCCCATCCAGCGATCGACATCCAGTCCATGGGCGTCGGAAAAACCGACGGTCAGGCGCAGGTAAAGCCAGTTGAGCGGAAGGAACACGCCCATCCAGGCAAGGACGAATTGAAGGAAAACCGCGTTGCGCCTGTCGACAGGATCGCGAACAGGAACGCGACCCAGCCACGCGCGTATGTGCCTCCACATGGTTACCACCACCCCGATGTCGTGGCCGCCCCCTACGGCACACGTGTTGGCCCGTCCACGAACACTAAGCCCGATTCGCCCGTGTGAGCAAGTGTGAGAAGTCGGGAGCAAGTGAGCGTGACTCGCTTCGCGCCTGTTCCTACGTTGTGCACCTCATCGGGCAATGCGGTCCAACTTGGGGAAACAACGATGAACATGTCTCACGGTAAGGTGCTGCGCGGCACGCTGCTCGCAGCGGCGATCGGCATGGCGTTCCATGGCACCGCGGCCGCCGCCGCCTCGTGTCCCTGGGGCATTCTCGATCCGGTGGCGACCCGGTCGGGGCAGGCCCTGGCTTGCCAGCGTCCGATCGTGGAGCGACTGCTCGCGGCCGCCGATTACTTCACCGCGAACGGCGCCGGCGACGGCAGCGATATCGCCCAGGCGTCCGGCACGAACGCGATGGCCGCAGGCGCGAATGCGTCCTCGGACGGGGTGAACGCGACCGCCATCGGCACCGGCGCCCGGGCCGGCGCCGACTATGCCTCCGCCTTCGGTGGCAATGCGCGGGCCATGGGGTACGGGGCGTTGGCCGGCGGCAAGGACAGCCGGGCCGTCGCCGAATGGGCGGTGGCGCAGGGCATGGAAAGCCGGGCGACGGAGCGTGGCGCCACCGCCGTGGGCGGACGCGCGAACGCCGCCGGCGAAGCGAGCACCGCCGTGGGCGGTTCGTTCGATTCCTTCCTCGGTTTCGTGCGCACCGAGGCACTTGGTGCGCACGCCACCGCCATCGGCGCGGGTGCGCGTGGCGAAGCCGACTTCAGCACGGCGGTGGGCGAGCGCTCTGTCGCCTCCGGCGTTGGCAGTTCCGCGCTCGGCGGGACGGCCTGGTCGAGAGGGGACTACAGCCTTGCGATGGGACCCTTGTCGCAATCCGTCGGCATGGAGAGCGTGGCCATGGGCATGGATTCCCTGGCGGGAGGACCGGGCAGCCTGGCCATGGGGGCCCGATCCACCGCCGCGGGCGAACTGAGCACGGCCGCAGGTTACGCCAGCCACGCGGGAGCCCTGTGGAGCACCGCCTATGGTGTCGGCAGCCAGGCCAACGGCCAGAGTTCCACCGCCATCGGCGGCGCGATGACCGTCATCGACGGCAGCACCTGGGAAGAGCAGACCTGGGTCACCGAAGCCAACGGGCAGGAAAGCACGGCGCTCGGTGTTGCCGCGCACGCCAACAATTACGGTAGCGTGGCCGTCGGCGCGGTCTCGGAATCGTCGGGCGATTCGGCCATCGCGATCGGTTCGGCGAGCACGGCGCGCGGGCATAAGGCCGTGGCCATCGGCAACGAGTCGCGTGCTTACGACGACCTCGGCATCGCCTTGGGCGCCGGCGCGGTCAGCCATGCTCCGCGTGCGGTCGCCCTCGGCGAGACCTCGAGCGCCTACGGCGACAGCTCCCTCGCCGTCGGCGCGGTGTCCAATGCGCTTGGTGACCAGAGCGCGAGCATCGGCTGGTGGTCGACGGCCTTCGGCGCACGCAGCGTGGCGCTGGGCGCGTTCTCGACGACGACGGCCGACGACGTGATCTCGGTGGGACATGCCATCGGGGATCCGGACATGTTCGGTAATCCCTACGAGGATTCGCTGACGCGACGCATCGCAAACGTGAGCGAGGGCGTGGAAGATACGGACGCGGCGACGGTGGGACAGTTGAAGGACAGCGATGCCGGGCGTTATTTCGCCGCGACGGGCACGGGCGACGACAACGCCCTGGCGACGGGTGCGTATGCGCTGGCCGCAGGCTCCGGTGCCTTCGCGATGGGCGACGAATCGACCGCCCTGGGTGCCGGTGCGAACGCGCTGGGCGAACTCTCGACAGCCGCCGGTTACGGCAGCCTCGCCCAGGCGAAATGGAGCAGCGCCTACGGGGTGGGCAGCCAGGCGACGGGGCAGAGCGCGACGGCCGTCGGCGGGCAGATGATCGTCATCAACGGCGATACCTGGGAACACGAAACCTGGTCCACCGAGGCGAGCGGCAAGGAGAGCACGGCACTCGGCGTGGCGGCGCATGCATCCGCCTATGCGACGGTCGCCGTCGGCGCGGTGTCCGAAGCTTCGGGCGACAGCGCGGTGGCCGTCGGCGGCGCGAGCACGGCGCGGGGCAGCCGCTCGGTGGCGATCGGCAACCAGGCGCGGGCATACAACACGCTGGGTGTTGCGATCGGTGCCGGCGCGTCGAGCAGCGGCGAGCGGGCCATGGCGCTTGGCGAAAAGGCCTTCGCCTCGGGCGAGAACGCCACCGCGGTCGGTGCTCTGTCGAATGCCGTCGGCAAGGAAAGCGCGAGCGTCGGCTGGTCGACGACGGCGCTCGGCAAGGGCAGCGTGTCGTTGGGTTCGTACTCCGCGGCCGGCCAGGACAACGTCGTCTCCGTCGGACACATGGCAACCGACCTCAACTCGGGCGGCCAGCCTTACGGCAACGTCCTTACGCGCCGTATCGTCAACGTGGCGGCGGGTAGCGCGGAGACCGACGCGGTGAACATGGCCCAGCTGAAGGCGAGCGCGCAGATGGCCAGCGGCCAGCTCGGCGCCTTCGGCGAAGACGTGGCCCGAGCCTTCGGGGGCGGCGCGAGCTTCGGCATCGCGGGATTCGCGGCACCGATGTACACGATCCGGGGCGCGAGCTTCAATAACGTCGGCGACGCATTCGGCGCCGTCGACGGCGCGCTGTCGAACCTGGACAACCGCGTCGGTGCCCTCGAGGAGGCCGCCACGACGGATGCCGGCGATGGGACGGTCAGTGCCGCCTCCACCGCCAGGGGCGCGAGGAGCGCCCAGACGTTCGCGGCGAAGCAGACCGCGGCCAGCGCACCGGTGCCGGCCGCGGTATCGACGCGCGCCGCCGGCGCACCGGTGGCGCCCACCGCGACGACCGATCCGGCGACCGTCGGACAGGTCGACGAAGCGCTGGTCAATGCGAAGTCGTATGCGGACACAGGCGATAAGCGCACCTTGAACGATGCCAAGGCGTACGCAGACAGCAAGCTTGCGAACATGGTCGGCAGCGGCGAGTTCAATTCCTTCCGCAACCAGGTCGACGACCGCTTCCATCGGGTGGACGAACGCATGGACCGCATCGGCGCCATCGGCGCGGCCAGCACGCAAATGGCGATCAACGCGGCAGGGACGACGTCGCCGCGTGGCCGCGTTGCCGTCGGCGCAGGCGTGTCGGGAGGGCAGTCGGCCTTGTCGGTGGGCTATGCGGCGCCGATCGGCGAACGCATGCGGGTGAGTATCGGTGGCGCCTTCAGCGGTTCCGAGAACTCCGCAGGCGTGGGTTTCGGCGTGGATTTGTAAGATCGGGAACCGTGACATAAGGCGCTGGATTCCTCCTTCGGAGGGACCCAGCGCCTTGCGCTTGGCATGCGGGGAAGCGTTACCCGCGCCATACCATCAGGCAGCAAATCCACCATCGATCATGAGGCTCGCGCCGGTGATGTTCGCCGCCTCAGGGCCTGCCAGGTAAGCAACGAAACTGGCGACCTCTTCGGGCCGGCCGTAGCGGCCGACCGCAAGCATCGGGACGAGGTTGGCGGCCATCGGGCCGTTCGCCGGGTTCATGTCGGTATCCACGGGGCCGGGCTGCACGACATTGACCGTGATGCCTTTCGGACCGAGGTCGCGGGCCAGCCCCTGGGTAAGGCCTTGCAGCGCCGACTTGCTCATCGCATACACCGCGCCCCCGGCAAACGGCATGCGGTCCGCATTGGTGCTGCCGATGTGGATGATGCGGCCACCCTGGCCCATGACGCGGGCGGCGGCCCGGCTGGCGATCACGGCGGCGCGGACATTCACCGCTAGCGTGCGGTCGAGGTCTTCCGTGGAGAAGTCCTCGATCGGCGCGATGGCGAGCACGCCGGCATTGTTGACGAGGATGTCGAAGCCGCCGAAGGCTTCCCGGGTCTTGGCCACGGCGCTTTCGATGGCGGCATCGCTCGCACTGTCCGCCTGGACGGCGATCGCGCGCCCACCCGCCTTGACGATGTCGTCGACGACGGCGTCGGCGGCCGCGGCACCCTGCACGTAAGTGATGGCGACCGAGGCGCCACCGGCGGCCAGCCGACGGGCCACCGCCGCACCGATGCCGCGCGAGCCGCCGAGGACGAGTGCGCTCTTGCCCTGGATGGAATTGAGGTTGTTCATGACGGGATCTCCGATAGCGATGAATTTGGAAAGCCCGCTCAATCTAGGCTTCCGCCCCATCAACCGGTAGAGCCTGAGTGGTATTTTCATTCGATCCCAAAGGTTTAGAATCGCGCCATGGACACCCTCAACGGCATCGCGTGCTTCATCCGCAGCGCGGAGTCCGGCAGCTTTGCCGCGGCCGCACGTGTCCTGGGGCTCACCCCCGCCGCGGTCGGCAAGAACGTGGCCCGCCTCGAAGCCGAACTCGGCGTTCGCCTTTTTCAGCGGACCACGCGGCGGCTCTCGCTCACCGAGGCCGGCGAAGCGTTCCGGCAGGAAGTGCAGGGCAGCCTGGACCAGCTCAACGGGGCGATGAGCAACGCACGGGCACGCACGACGGGTCCGGCGGGAGAACTGCGCGTCGCGCTTCCCAATGCGTTCGGCCGGGAATACATCGTCCCGATGCTCGACACGTTCCTGCAGGCGTATCCCACCATCCGCCCGGACTGGCGCTTCGACAATCGACCGGTGGACCTCATCGCGGACGGCTTCGATGTCGCCATCGGCGGTGGCTTCGACCTTCGGCCCGGTGTCGTCGCACGCGTGCTGGCACCGGCCCATCGCATTCTCGTCGCTGCGCCGGATGCCATGGAAGGCGGCCCGCGGATCGCGAAACCCGGCGACCTGAAGGGCAGGGAAGGCATCCTCATTCGTTCGCCGCAGACAGGGCGCGTGAGGGACTGGGTGCTTTCGAACCGGTATGGCGCGGAAGCCGCGGTCGAGCTGGACCGGCGAATCGTGTTCGACGATCCCGACGCGGCGTGCCACGCGGCCGCCCTCGGCATGGGTATCGCGCTGGTCGCCGTGCAGTCGGCCTTGCCATGGATCGAGCGTGGACGGCTGCGGCGCGTGTTACCGGACTGGTGGGTGGAGGGCGGCAACCTGTCGCTGTACTACGCGGCGCAGGCCCTGCTGCCGCAGAAGATCCGTGTCTTCATCGACCACATCGTGGAAAGCTTCCGACAGCAGGACCTGTCGGAACGGTTCAACGCCCTGCATCCAACCGTGCTTTAGCGCCGCGTCGAACCTCATCGATTGCACTCGGAATCTTCACGGCGGCCCGCCGAAGGTAGCGCTCCCAGCCACCTGCCAGGAACCCGTCGATGGATGCCATCAAATTGCTCAAGACCGACCACAAGCTCGTCAAGGAACTGCTCACGCAGTTGGAAGAGACGAGCGAGCGTGCCACCAAGAAGCGGGCTTCGCTGCTCCGTGAAATCCAGATCAACCTCAAGGCGCACACGACCATCGAGGAGGAGATCTTCTACCCGGCGTTCAAGAAGGCAGGGCGGAAGGCGGAAGCGAAAATGTACTTCGAAGCGCTCGAGGAACACCGTGCCGCCGAGGACCTCGTGCTCCCCGACCTCCTTGCCACCGACCCGGCAAGCGTCGAGTTCTCCGGGAGGGCGAAGGTGCTCAAGGAACTCATCGAGCACCACGCGGACGAGGAAGAGAAGGAGATGTTCAAGGACGCCAGGGAACTCCTTTCCAGGGAGGAATTGGCCGAACTTGGCAGCCTGATGGAGGCGCGCAAGGAGGAGGTCATCGCGTCGTTCGGCTGACCCAAGGGTGCCGCCGGATCCACGGGATTCTCTGCGAGTTCTTCTTATTGACGCCTCTCGGGTGGACGCCGCAGAGTCCGGCGGTCGGTTTATCCGTCAAGGAGAGTCGTCTGATGAAGCGAGTCACGGGTATCGGAGGGATCTTTTTCCAGGCGAAGGATCCCGTCGGATTGCGCCATTGGTACAGGGACCATCTGGGCATCGACGTACTGGAGTGGGGCGGTGCCGTCTTCCCATGGTCGGACGATGCCGGGCACCCGAGCAAAGGCATGACGATCTGGTCGATCGGTGAAGCAGGCGGCGAGCAATTCCCGAAGGGCGCATCGCCGTTCATGATCAACTATCGCGTGGACAACCTGGACGCACTGCTCGCGGCGTTGCGCGAAGAAGGCTGCAACGTGCTCGAAAAGGCCCCCGACTCGGAGTACGGGCAGTTCGGGTGGGTCATCGATCCCGAAGGGAACAAGATCGAACTCTGGCAGCCACCTGACGGGGGGTGACCGCGGCCGAAGCACGGGAGGTCAATCCATGGCGAAGCTCGTTTTCGCACTGAACCAGTCCTTGGACGGTTACGTCGAGCATGAGGAACTCGGGCCTCCCGATCCGGTGCTCTTCCGGCACTTCATCGAAGACGTCCGCGGCCTGACGGGCATGATCTACGGTCGCCGGATGTACGAGGTGATGCGGTATTGGGACGACGATCTTCCGGAATGGGGTGCGCCCGAACGCGAGTACGCGGTGGTATGGCGGAGCAGGCCGAAGTGGGTTGTGTCGCGATCGCTGAAATCGGTTGGCCCGAACGCTACCCTCGTCGCCGGGGACGTCGCGGCGGCGATACGTCAGTTGAGGGCGACGCTCGGTGGAGTGATCGAGGTCGCCGGATCGGAACTGGCAGGCAGCTTGGCCGGCTTTGATCTGATCGACGAGTATCGCCTCTACATCCACCCCGTGGTCCTTGGACACGGTAAGCCTTTCTTCGCCGGCCCTCGGTCACGGCTTCGCCTTGTGGCAAACGAGATCGTCGCGCCTGATGTGATCAGGCTGACTTACGTTCCAGCTTGATCTCGCTTTGTAGCCCCCTGGTAGCCATGCGAGATTCGGCTCGACTCGCAGGACGACCTGAGGTCGGCACGAGCCCAGGGGGGATACAACATGACGAAAGCGATTTTTGCTGTCGCGCTGGCCATCGGATCCGCATATGCGTGGACCACGGCCGGTGCAGGCACCACTCGGGCGACCCATTGCTCCATCTGGGCCAGATGAACGTGAATGTGACGGTCGACGAAGCACCATCCGTGGGGCGATAGCGTCGGGTCATGAAATTCGACGATAGATTGAAGGGTTTTTCTGCCGCCTAAAAAAGCAAAATGGGCCAATGCGTCGGCATTGACCCATTTGCTCGATTGACGGCGCCTTGCTTAGGACACGTGTACACGAGGTTTGCGCCCCCGCACCGCCCGTTCGACTCGCGCTTTAGCTTGCGAAAGCTCGCGAGAACTGAGCAATCGGTCGCCTGGCACCAAGAACCAACCCAGCACGCAGTCAGGATCGCGCAACGCCAATTGAACGTGCGTCTGGGCGTGAAAGCCCGAATTAGGGGCAAGCTCTTCGCCTTGTCGGAATGCGCCACGGACAGCTTGATAGTCCGGAGCCCCGTGATCAAGACGCACGTCGTGAATGAACTTGAACACCGCGTTGTCGAGTTGACGCAGCAAGACATCGGTATCGTCGGGGCTTGTAGGCTGATTCTCGGGTAATTCAACGTGACCCGCTGTCATTGATCGGATCATAAGCGGGTAGGCTTCGCTGAATTCCAACAGCCCTTCTTGCGTCGTCATGTCGAGCCAGCGATGCACGCTCAATACTGCGCCGACCACAGCAGCTTGAACAATGGGCCGGGCGGTGTACATTTTTTCCGGATTGTCGCGAGACGCCTCAGCGAAGCGCATTGCCCGGTGCATGTCACCTTCGAAGAAGTAGACGCCAGGGCCGAGCCAATCGTAGCGATTCTGGCTGAAATCAAGATGAGGCAGCTCGCCTGTGACCAAGGCGTCGCGGACAGAGATATCGCATCCGTGATAGGCAACCAGCAGGTGGCCGTTGTTCACCGGTAGAGGCGGGCCAGTTTGTGCTTCGGCGTGACGATGCCACCTTCTTTCAGAAGCCGCAGGCCTTTCCGCGAAGACATGGTGTACATCGCCTTGATCGCGTCCGCACTGGATTCGCTTGCTGCGGCACTCTTCAGCTTTTTCTGCTTAAGAGTCCTTCGAACAAGGTTCCGGGCACTGGGCGGAGTCGCTTTCTTGGTCATGAGCACACCTTTCCATGAAAAGGCAGAGGCGTCAATGATATATCCCTGACACCCACTTACAGAAAGGCCCTCTAAGCAATCATACTTAGAGGGCCAAATTGGTGGAGGTGGCGGGAGTCGAACCCGCGCGCCTCATCGATATATCAACCACTTGCCGCCTGATCCGTCCCATTTCCGGCCCAAAGCGCCGCGACCTTCTGGCCGGCGTCGGGCGCCACCGACGGTATCCAGCGGCCGTACACCTTCACGATCATCGTCCAGTCCTTGTGACCCATCATGTTCGCCACCCACACCGGGTTCTCGCCCGCGCTGAGCAGCGTCGACGCGAACGTGTGGCGGGTCTGGTAGGGGTAGCGGTAGCGGATGCCTGCGCGCTTCAGCGTGGGTGTCCAGGCGGTCTTGCGGATGGGGCCGTCATGCTCCCAAGGCTCGTTCGTGCGGGGGTTGTGGAAGACCTCCTCGCCGGCGAGTTGGGTGTGAGCGCGTTGGGCTACCAGCGCCTCGTACGCCGGCTGCAGCAGGGTGAGGGTTCGGCGGCCCGCGCGAGTCTTCGGACTCTTCACCTTGCGCCGGACCTTCGCGCGGCGAACGGTGATCGTCCGTCCCACGAGGTCGACATCGTCCCACAGTAGGGCGATTAGTTCGCTGGTTCGAAGGCCGGTCCAGAACGCGAACTGGAAGAAGTTGCGCGCCTGGCCATCGCATGAGGCGAGGATGGCCTTCACCTCGTCCGGAGAGAACGGATCGATGTCATCGTCCTCCTTCGGCGGCTCGACCTTGCGCGGCGTCCAGTCGGTGAAGGGGTTCCGCTCGATCAACTCGTCCTCCATCGCCGCGGCATACATGCCGCGCATCGGGAGCAGGAGGTTGCGGATCCGCTTCAGCCCGCAGGTCTGCTCGGCGACCCATTCCTTCAGCATGGCTCGCGACAGTTCGGTAAGGCGCAGCGCGCCGAACTTCGGCACCCAGACGTTCTCGATCGCGAGGCCATAATCGCGGACGGTGGTGTGCTCGAGTTGGCTCTTCATGCCCGCATGCCATTGGCGTAACGCCGAGGCGATATCGGTGGCCGCACCTGGTGACTTGGCCAGGGTGGCGGCGCGCGGGCTGTCCGGAAAGTACCTGGCGTATTCGAACGTGCCGCGGCCGATCTCGGTCAGGATCTCGGCGCGCAGGTGCTCGGCAAGCTTCAGGTTCGCCTTGGTCGGGGGTAGCTTCAGCCGCTCCTTGCAACGGACCCCGCGATAAGTGAAATCGACGAGGATGCTGCTCTCGCTCTCTTTCCTGACACCGCCCGGCTTGCTGCCGCCAGTGTTTGACCCTCGACCCATTTCCCATAGCCCTCCGGCGATATCAGCACGCGGCCATCCGGTGCCTTGCACCAGACTAGGCCTTGTAGCCACACGCCTTTCTTGATCTTCGCGCGCACGGCCTCCGGTGAGTACCCGGAATCAGCCGAGAATTTCTCTATCGTGACGTAAGGAAGCACTGTTCTTAACCCTCAACAACCCTCGAACATCAGCCCTCCGTGCGCCGTGTGACCGGCACGTCGATATCCATGGGGTCCGGCTCGGGTTCCGGCTCTGGCAGGTGGGCCATCGCCGCCTCGACGTCGCTGGCGGCGAGGTGAAGCCTGTAGTGAGCGAGCACGGTCTTCTTCCAACCACGGCCGTACTTGTCGTCCGCCGCATGCTTCCGGTTCACGTGCACGCCCTGCGTGTGCGCACTGGGCTTCGTGTCGGGGTATCTCTTTTCCCAGTACCGCAGGCCGTAATAGGAGCGGCAGGGCTCGCCGACGACAGCGCCGCATAGCGGGCAGGGGACCGCGATGACGCACAGATCCGTGAGCATGTAACGGCCGCGCTCGCTGGGCACCTTCACGAATACGAGGTTGCCCACGGCGTGGTAGGCGGTCAGGCCGATGTTTATCGTGCCAGTCACGATGGGAATCCGTCGTGATGCAGGCCATCGAGCATTCGGCCGGCCTTCCTTTTGCCGACCGGTGCCATTTCGGTTTCGCCATCGTTCGCAGGGTCGGGCACGCGGAAGTCGGGTATGTCGGACATGCCGCTGCGGTAGACGAACATCCTTTCGCTATGGCGACCGTCGTCCGGCGCCCAGGCACCCCACTGCTTGAATAGGAAGGGCACGCTAGCGGCGGCGCATTGGTCGCGCAGCGATCGCACCCAGTCCGGATGCATGGGCCTGGCGCCGGGGCCGCTCTCACCGCCGACGATCACCCAATCCAGGCGCGACGTGTCGCCATAGCGTAACGCCATGGCGTCCGCAGCCACATCGGCGCTGTCGTCCCACGAAGGGATGCCACGTCCGAGACCGCATGCATGCTCAAGGTCGACGTGACCGAGAAGCGGTTCCATCGAGACGAAGTGGACGCGTGCGGGCAGGGCAAGCAGCTTCGGGATGTCTCTGTCAGCCTCTTCCTGGTTGCAGACGGTCGCGCCCAGCCAAACGTTTGCCGGCGGCTCGCCCTTCAACCATCCCTCCGAGAATGCCCACTCGTCGAAGTAGCGGGCGTGCCGGAGCCGCTGCTCTTCGATCAGCCTGCCGGCATTCCCGATCCGTTTCGTCAGCAGCAACCAGTCGAGGTTCGGGGTCTTGAGGATCAGCTCGAACAGGTCACGCCGCCATAGGGGATCGACCTCGTTGTCGAACACGTCGGCGAGGCTGGCGCAGAAAACACGGCGACGGGTGTCGTCCACGTCCATGGAGCCGCAGCGGCCGCACCCAATCAGCTCGGCGTCGCATTCGCCACGCCAGCCGCACGCACCGCACGCCATGAAGCGCTTCGCGTTCCAGCGCAGAGGTAGCTTCCAGTTGGCGGCCGACGTCCGCCGACGAGCTTGGCCAGCGCCCCAGCTGACGCCCAGCGTGCGCGCCGGCGTGCTGACCGCGGCGTAGCAGTGATCGCAGGCAGGCGATACCTTGGTGCAGCCGATCCACGGGTTGAACGTGGCATCGGCCCACTCGATAGCGGTCTGGTCACCCATTCGATTCGTCCTGCGGAACCTCCTGCAGACCGCGGAACGGCCCGGCCAGCAGCAGGGAGTCCTTGAACCGCTCCGGGTCCAGTTCGTTATCCACGGTCATGCCGTAAACCTTGCCGTTGATGACGACGAGCGGCACCTCAAAATCTGGGTGTTCCGTATCCGTGCCGATATAGAACCCGTCGGTCGCCAGCATGGTGCGAACTTGCGGCTGCACCAGGTCGATCACTTCGGCCTGACCAATCAAGATCGGGTTGCGTTTATCCATGGGATGTCTCCTGCGTGGCAACTAGCCGAGTGTTCGGGTCGCCTTCGAAAATGGGTAGCACGGGAACGTTGGTAGACCAATTCTTCGCTTGGTCTGGGTCGCTGGTTTCGGCCGTGTAATCAGCCGTTCGCCATCCGATCAGCCGACGGTCATCGCCGCCGGCCCGTTGCGCGGCTTCGATTCGCGATGCATGCTCATCGAGAGCACGCGTCAGCCTATCGACGGACTCAGAGATCGAATAAGCGGCGTTCCGCATGTCGTCGGCAGCCCGCGCCATGTGGTGTCCAGCGGCCTGCACCTGTTCTGCGCCGAGCAGTGTCACGTAGTCAGCCATGGGGCACCTCCGGCGCTGGCCTGCGTTTGCCCTTCACCGCGCGCTTGGCCTCTTCGATCACGTTCTCGTAGGCCATCTCGATTGCTTCCTCTCCGGAGAGGCCATACTGCTTGATCGCATTCCGGCGAAGTTTCTCCGGCGACTGGTAGCTGGCGATGCGCTTGAGCGCGTCGAAGTAGAAAGCTTCGTTGCTCACGACTTCACCTCCGGCGCGGCGGCGAGCAGCGCCTCACCCTTCGCCGTAAGCACGAAGTGCGTCCCCTCGATCAGGTTCGCAGACAGCAGCGCTGCCGTTGCTTCGCTGGTGAGATCGAACTCGTCGCATGCCTCGGTTTCCTCGTGGAACTTACGAAGATCGGCAAGCAGGGCCTCCGGCACCACCGCCCCGGAGCTGGGTGAGGCGAGGGCGGCAAGACGAAGCCCGTGCGTGGAAATCGCCTTGATGAACGAGCTACACGCGTCTTCCGAGTCGAAGCCAACCGTCACGTATGCTTGGTTCGGGTGGCGACGATCAATTGAGGTCGGCGTTGGGACGTCCGTCACCTCGGCAGGCGTGGCGTCTGCCGGGTGCGGGGTGGTGTAGACGGGTAGTGTGTGACTTTCATTCGGGGCGCTCGCAATGTACGACCATCGCCAGCCATTGCGGTTTCCGCCTTTCAGGTGCGCAACATCCTGTTCGCGGATGTATCCGACCACCACCCCATCGTCCACCGCCTGCTCGGGCTTCGGCTGGGCAGCAGGCAAAGCTTGCGTAATGTAGTCGGCCATATCGTCATAATTCACCGGGCTATCGGGCCAATATCGTTCCAAGTAGCCGCCCAGTGCTTTGAGGATGTAATTACGCAAGCCCCTCGGCTGCTCGGCAGGCTGGGAGGCGGGAACGGTCTTCGATATCCACAGGCGGTCGCCGACGGCGTAGCTGATGTCCGCGGCAACCTCAAGGATGAAACCGGCGAAGCTGTTGGCTCGGCCGCTGACAATGGTTCCCTGGACTGCTCGGTACTTGCTGGATTCGTCGTTCATCAGCCCATGCTCCCCGCAAGCCAGCCAGGTTCCTCGCCATGCTCGGCGAGGAAACGGCGGACGCTGGTCATCTCGCCGGTGGGATTCTCGTCCTCGTCGAAGTCGGGAATCGGCTCGTCCAACTGAACATCGGTAAGTTCGGCCGGATACGGCGCCTCGGGTGCCTCGCCAGTCCATTCCTCGTACAATTCGGCGGCCTGCTCGGCGCTGACCGCTGCGAAAAGCTCGGTTTCGTCGCACTGGAAAGCTTTCAGTTCGTTGCTCATGCCTTCGGTTCCTCGGCTACAGGTAAGGCGTAGAAATTCAACGTGCCTCCGTCGTCCGTGACGACGACGGCATGACCGAGAAGGCGGGCGGTGTGGATGCGAGCGGCCGTGACGTCGAGCACGTTGGTTCGAGCGATGTGTGTACCTCCGGGATAGTTCTGCACCCAAGCTTCCAGGCGTTCGCTCTCGCGTGCTTCGAGAACCAGCACTCGATGGCGCAATGCCCGTGCCTCGCGCTGGCTGATGAGCTTCCGCTTCATGGCGTGGCCTCATCGGTGAGGGTGAGGCGGTCGATTTCGGCGGCGATCAGCGCCCCCGCCTTTTCGAGGTTGCGAACCGGCGTGCCGGGCTTCCACCAGGTGCGGGCCCACGGCCAAAGGTTCATGACCGCTATCGGCGGGACGCCCGTCTCCAGCGTGGCCATGGCGTAGACGCAGGCGGCGCTGACCAGTTCGCCGGCGCCGTGCTGCCGGTCGTGCGCGGTCGACCATCCCTCGGCGAGGATCTGCCGGGTCCGCTCGGCGGCGATGCGGGCGACGCCGCTGGTCGGCTTCGAGGCGGCTTTGCCGTGATGGGCCGCGACCTCGGCCTCCAACAGCTGCACATGCGCGCGGAGTACGCGCAAGGCCTGGCCGCCGAGGGACGGCAGCGGACAGGCCTGGTCCGCCAACGCGAGCGCCTGCTGTACCGTCATGTGCTCGGCGTTCACGCGGCCGCCCTCGTCAGCGCCTGGATGGCGAAGTACACGCGTGCGCAGGCGTGGGCGTCTTCCAGCGCGCTATGGGCACCCTCGAACGTCTGGCCGAGGAAGTGCTGGTGCGCCTCCTGCAGGTTGGGGGGCTTGAACCAGTGGCCCTTGCCGTTGCGGCGCATGGCCTCGGTGGCCGGCAGCTTCATGATCGGCTTCGCCGAATTGCAGGTGCAGTACGCCGGCGCGGCCTTGAAGGCATCGGCGATCAGGTCGCGGGCTTCCTGCGTATCACCCGCGGCGAACCGTTTGATGCAGATCCGCATGAGCCGGGCATCGAAACTCTCGTTGTGCGCCACGCGCAGATCGGTCATGGCGTGCAGGTCGAGGAACCCGGCCAGGGCTTCGGCTTCCGGGATCCCTTCAGTGGCCGCGCGTTCCGTCGTGATGCCATGGATCGCGGCAACGTCGTCGGGAATGATCCAGCCGTCCGGTTTAATGAGCGTGTGCTGCTTGGCGATCAACTCCCGCGTGTTGGTGTCGAACAGGAGGGCTGCCAGTTCCACGATGTGGGGCTGGTGCTCCGATTCGCTCGGCTGCTTCCAGTCGGGCAGGCCGGTGGTCTCGGTATCGTAGACGAGGACGCGCATGGGGATTCCTTGTAGGGTCAGAGGTCGGCGAGGTTGAAGACGATGCCGCGGCAGTACTTCTCGCCATCCGTGTCGATGACTTCGAACGTGGCGTGGGGGATGTCGGTCTTGTAGGTCCAGCTGTAGCCGTCACCGGGATCCCAGAGGGCCTCGATTTCCCTTGCGGCGCGCTTGCGCGTCACGTAGGCGGCAATGGCCTGGTCGTCGTCATCTTCGAGGGCAGCGCGGTCGAGTACGCCTTCCTTGTCGACATAGGCGGTGGTGCCTTCGTAGGCATCGAGTTCGCCCCGATACGCGCCGTCGAACTCCATCAGGTCATCGCTGGCACCGTAGACGATGACGACGCCAGCGGCCTTGGCGCGATCACGCATACCGGCGGAGAGGCGGAAGGGGTATTCGGCGCCGGTAATGGCTGCCGCGATGGCATCGCGTTCGGACATTGGAGATTCCTCGAGGATGTGCCGCACCAGTCGATGCGGCACACCGATAGCAGTCGGGATTGTTACGCGGCGGCGTTGACCGCCAACTGGTCGCGGAGACGGAACCCGAGCAGCGGCCAGATCTTCGACACGGCCTTGTCGCGGGCAACCCTGCGACCGATGTCGGCGTCGAAGTTTTCGGCGCTAGCACATGCCGATTCGCCCGTCACAGTGAAGCCATTACGCAGGACGAGGACGCTGATGGTCAGGAGCTTCACCGAGTCGAGAATGGGGGCCTGCTGAAGCACATCGCCGACCACGAAGCTGTACTCACCGACGATTTCGTTCTCGATATCGGCCGGAGTGATGCGCGGTGCGTTCAGGCCCTTGGCCTGTATCTGTTCTTCGATCTGTTCGTCGTTCACGGGAATTCCTCGGTGGGTGACTTTCCGGTTACTCGCGTCCGGGGGTGGCGACTCTCGTTTGACCACCAGGTGAGCGCCTTTCCGCACTGTCCGCCGGCTGTTTGCCGCCGGCCGCTGCCACCACATGCCGCGCGCAGGAACCGGGTGGCGGGTCACCCTGCGCGCCTCCCTCGCGGGAGCTACGGGATGCGGTTACGGGCTGAAGTTGCCGAGCACCAAGGTTGCGGCATCGCCGACCTGGGCTTCGAGCGTGCGCTTGAATTCCTGGGCGATCGCTTCGACGGCGCTTTCGATGCTGATGATGCGAAGCACGAGAAGCGGCTTCTCGCCCGAGGTGAGGATGGAGAGGCGCATGGTGAAGGAACGCTGCATCAGGCCCGGGTACGGGATCGCGACGAAGCCGAAGGAGTAGGGGACACCATTCTCCGCGCTAGCCTCGATGTCCTCGACGGCCGAGCGGCGTGCACCGAAGTCGCGCTCCTGATGGTTCGATTCGTTGCTCGCCTTGATCGAGATATTGCGAATGGCACCGAGTGCCACGGAAGGCTTGATGGGCTGGCCATCCTTGTCGAACGGAGTGATGCAATGGCCCCAGTCCTCGATGAAATCGACGAGGTCGCGCTGCGTCAGCTTGCGGCCGTTGACCTGGAGCAATGCCGAGAACTCGGGCGTGTGCTTCAGCTTGAGTTCGCCCGTCCAGTCGGCATGGCCGGGGGCATCCGTGGTGCCGATGTTGAAGTAAACCTTCGCGCTGACGTTCTCGGTGTTGACGAAGCCCTCGCCGCCGGGATGCGCCTGCACGTACGAGACGAAGGCCTCGATGGAATCGGTGGTGTACTTGCCACGGAAGCGGGAACGGCCTTCCTGCAGCGATTCGAGCGAGAGGATGCCCCCCTCGTGCAGGACGGCCGGAATGTGGGTGTCGAGGCGGTTGGCTTTCTCCGCTTCGATGGCGGTGAGTTGGATGAGCTTGAGGGCGGACGAATCCATGTGGGTTCCTTGCTGCTTGGAGTGCGGTTGGTGGTGGATCAGTGCGAGGCGGTGGAGCCCGACTGCACCGCGCCTTCGCGGTTGAACATCTCGCGCTGCTCTTCGGGATAGAGCGTCAGCTTTCCGCCCTTGCTGACATGCAGCGGCGTGTCGGCGGCGGTTTCCTCGACGATGCGGCCGCGTGCGGTCGGCACGAGGAACTTCATCGAATGGGTCATGGCGACTTGGTTGGAGTCGCCGATCTGTTTCATGGTGAACTTGAGAACCACCTCACCCTTCTTGCCGTGGGTGCAGACATTGGCGGCCACGTCGCTGATGGCGGCATTCACCTGCTGCTCGAAGACGCCGGCATGCAAGTCGGCCAGCAGGGCAGAAAAGTCGGTGCGGTTCGGGGAAGGCTTGTTCGTGCTCACGGCATGTCCTCGTGGTGGTCAGGTTGGAAACCAGGTGGTGGCCAGTCGGCCGGTGATGGAGCAGGTGCGCGGCTCGTCCTTCCTCACGGCTCCGGTGGTAAGGCATTCCGGCAGACGGCGGGCGAGCATGTAGCGGTCCAGCTTTGTCCTCATCGCGAGTTCGAAGCTGGTCATCCCGGGGAACGCGCGCACCGCCGCGATCGCCTGGGCTTGTTGCTGTCCCCGCTTGCCGCTGGCGGTGATCTGCTCGGCGGCGAGGTGGGAGGTCATCGGGTCCGTCGCGCGCGCCGCCGGCGTCTCCACCTGCCGTAGCCGCGGCATGGCGAAGTCGAGGGAAAGCTGGGCGGCGATCGCGGCGGACGACATCGGTTATCCCGTCTTCCGGCGCACGCTGAGCGAGTCCTCGGCGTAGACCCTGATGCCGGGTACGTTGAGCTTCGCCTGCATCGCCTTCGCGGCCTGGGCGATCACCTTGTCGTCGGGTGCGATGAAGGTGAGCAGGAAGTCGTCGCCGTTCTCCGACCGCTTCACCGCCTCGACGACGAGCGCCTTGAAGTCGGTCACCTCCGCCTTCCAGGTCTTGCGGGCGTTGACGCCCGCGACCTTCGCCGGAGCGCGGGCAGCGCCCACGGGCAGGGGAGCAATGAGGGCGAGGTCGCCATCTTCGCGGGCCGCCTCGGCCGCGTGCGTCGCGGCCGCGGCCGCTTCGTGGTCGCCCGCCGCTTCGGCGGCCGCTGCGGCGTCCAGGGCTTCCTGCTCGCGACGCTGTGCCTCGGCCCGTTCCTGTGCGGCACGCTGCTCGGCATCGCGGCGGGCGGCCTCGGCCTTCTCGCGTTCCTCGCGCTGGTAGCGCGTCACCTCATCCCGCAGCAGGCTTTCGGCCTGGCCCAGTCGGTCCAACGGCGCGCGGAAGAGATCCATCACCTTCTGCTTTGCGGCGTCCATCGGTCGGGTGATGGAGAAGCGCAGTTCTTCGATTTCCTTGCGGCGGGTGACGATGCCCCGTAGCTCGTCGCTGGCGATGTCGAGCATTTCGGGGCAGTCGATCTTCACCGCGAGGGCGAGTTCGTGGGCGCGGTCGGCCAACTGGCCAGCCTGTGCAACCTCGGGATAGTTGGTGTCGGTCATGCGGCTTGCCTCAGCCATTGAAGGGTGGTGATCTGAGCGAGGAAGACCCGAAGGTCGCTTCGCTCGGCGAAGGGGACGAGACGCCAGGTGCCGTCAGCGCGCAGGTGCAGGGCGAAGCGGTCGATGGGCAGGGCGCCGGTGAGGTCCGGGCGGGACTCCCTGAGCGCGGCTTCGTACGCAGCGGTTTGCGGACCGGCCGTGCGCGGCACGGCGGCGGTGCGCTTTGCATCGATGACTGCGAGGCGATTGTTCAGGCGACCGAAGAGGTCGAGGGTGCCGGCATAGCCGTACCGTTCGGAATAGACACGCTGCTCGCTCAGCAGCGCCTTGAAGCCGCTGGTGTTAAGGAAGTTGAGCCACGCTCCGTAGTAGGGGAGAAGACCTTCAGACAGGCTGTCGGTATCGAGGGTGTCGCGCAGATCGAGTTCGATGACCTTGTGCACGGCCTTGCCGAGCAAGGCGGCACGCTCCATCGTCTCGCGGTCGACGCCGCGATATTCCTCAGCCGTAAGGCGGCTGAGGATCTTCGTGACGTTCGGCACGAGTTGCCCGTCGAAACGGTACTCGTGCAACGCGTCGTCATAGGCGAGCCGATTCAGCATGTCAGCCCCCCTCGGCCATCGACTTCAGGTCGGCGCGAACGCCGTTGTAGTTCGACAGGTCGATGCGACCGTACTGGGCGATCAGCTGCTCGCGGGTCACGCCGGCGACACGGGCGGATTCCATCAGCAGGCGGTCCATGGCATCGCTGAGGCCGAAGATGCCCGGCTCTTGGTCAGCAGCCGAAGGAGTCGTGTCGCCTGCGGTTGGTGCGGCAGTCTCGGTTTCCTGCGACGCCGGCGCGCTCTCGGGAGCGGCAGTCGGTGCCGGCGCCGGTGCCGGGGTAGCGGCCGCGATCTTCTCTTTCGGCATTTCGACGACGACTGCCGCATCATCGTCGGCCTCGACCGGAGCCCACGTTCCGTCGATGGCGTCATCAATGTCGATGTGCTGCTGTGCGCCGCGATCGCTGGTGTTCTCCAGCGCGATAGCGGTTGCCAGTTCCGCCGACTTCGGAAGGTACTTGCAGATGCGGCGGACGAGAGTCTTTCGCCACATTTCCTCGGGATCGGTGTCCCAGGGGGTCTTCTTGCCATACTTCTTGGCGTTCTGGACATTCTGCGACCGATCGCGGATGGCCTCGATCTGGTGCTTCGTCATGACCTCGACGTGGAAGCCGCCGCTAACGAATTCCGCGACGGCATAAGCCAGGCGCGGTTCGCCAGGATCGCCTTCGAGAACCGGCTCATGTTCGAGCACGGTTTGCATACCGGTGCGATAGGTGAAGGTGTCGTTCGCGTGTACGACGTGGGCTTCGACGCGCTTGATCTTGCCGGAACGGCGGACCAACTCGATAAGGCCCTGGTAGCCGATCTGCAGTTGGCACTCATCCTTGTAGGGAATGAGATAGCACTGGCCCATGACACCCGGCTCGAGCCCCAGCTGCGAGGCAACAATGATGGAGGCGAACACGCTGCGCGGTTCGCATTTGGCGAGTTTCGGATTGCTGCGGAAGCTTGTCAGAGCGATGCGCGCCATGCGGTCGCCGTCAAGGTGCTTCGGCAAGGCGCGACCGATTTCACCCTTGAAGCGCTCCAGCATGGAAGGGAATGTATCGGGCTTGCGAGCCGCGACGTTCGTAGATGCGTTCATTCGAATTCCTTCGCCGGCCGGAGCCGGCGCAACGTCGATAGGTTCAATGGCCGATTACTGACCGGCCGGCACCGGACCGCCCACGCGACACGGGCGCACCCGGAAGCGGCTGCTGGCGTAGTCGTTGCCGACGTAGCCGCTGCCCATGCCGACGAAGAAGAAGGAGCGGGCGGAGCCCTTCTCGTCTTTCGTCCACGGGGTCTGCGTGCTCGTCCACACCCAGCCGCCGTTCGACTTGAAGAGCGGGAACAGCGCCGGCTCGTAGTGATCCGTGGAGCGGATGGACTCCAGCTGCTGTAGATTGGGCTGGAACCAATCGTTGTAGTCACCGAGGCGGAAGTCCTCGCAGAACTTCGCCGCTTCGTCGGGAGTGAACCACTCGTCGCTGTCATTGACGGGCCACCACAGGCCCGTTTCGTTGTCCACGACGATCTGGCCGTCGTGGATGAGCACGTGACGCTGGGTGGCAATTGCTTCGTTGGACATCGGTATTCCTTGGTGGTTGATCGGGCTACTGAGAAACCGGGACGAGTGCGCGGTGGCGCGGGATGGGGCGGCGGGCAAGGGCTGCGCGCCATGCGAGGCCTCGGGCCACACGTGCGTCATAGACCAGCGGCTCGAAGTCGGCCCGCTGGTGCAGTTCGGTGCGGAAGGTGGCGATGCGCTCCTTCGGCGTGAGTGGGTTGCAGCTGCGGCTGATGGCGAGGCGCATCACGGCACCTCCGCGGTAGAGGTGCCGGCCACGGCGTGCACAGGGGGGGATGCAACCAGGGGAACTGGTGCCGTGGCCGGCATAAGGGAATCGCGCACGGCCATCGCGATCGCGACGCGCTCGTGCTCGGGATAGTCGTAGAGATCGCAGAGGCCGCTCATGGCAGCCTCCCGCTCGCGGCGAGGGCGAGGATGGCAAGGCCGATGGTCAATAGGATCGTGAGGCCCTTGCCGCTCTCGAAGAAGCGCTGAAGCGTGGGCGTCGAAGACGGCGCCGAGACCGCTGCCTCGGCGCGCACCTGCCTGTCGCCGTCCTGCTTGATGGACGCGTAGCGCAGCGTCATGCGCTGGCGCAGGGTTTGGCTGGTCATGCCGCGTCCTCCATCTGCTGGCGCTGGTAGTCCAGGAACGCATCCACGCGGCTCGCGTGCTTCGCGGTCTTGCCTTCGTGGGCGAACGTGGTGAAAGCGGCCTTCAGAGCGTCGATCTGCTCGTTGTACCTGTCGAGCAAGCGGCCGTCCCGTGCGGTGCCATCGCGAAACGGGAGGCCGCGGGAAAGGAGGAGACGAACCAGTTCTTCCGTCTCGGCGCCGTCGAAGATGAAGTCCGCGATGTAGCGCGGCTGGTCCATCATTTCCTCGATGGCGGCTTCGTATTCGGCATCGGAGTAGCGGCTCATGCAACACCAGCCTTCGCCTGCTCGGCGAGCGCGGTGTAATGCTCTACGGGATGCTGCACTTCAAGGGCGAGGTCCATCAGCACGAGGGCCGCGAGGTTCAGCGAGGCGCGTACCGCGTCCAGCTTTTCCTTGACGTCGGCCGGACCGGTGAAGTGCTGGGTGAGCCGGTACATGGAGCCCGCTTCGGCGCCGACACGCAGGCTCGTCGCCATCAAGGCGTCTTCGGTGCGGACGTTCATACGAGGCCCGCCGCGCGGCCGAGGGCGCCCATGACGGCAGTGGCGGTGGCGAGCGCTACGACCATCGCTGGCATGCGGCCGTGCATCGTGGTCGCGATGCGCTGGGCGCGGGCCTGCCACATGGTGCGGGCGCCGATCTGGGCGAGGTGGGGCGTGGGATAGGTCAGCGAGGTACGCGCAAGCGTCTCGTGGGTCGCCCCGTCCACCACTTCGCCGCGGAAGTCGCGGCCGGCGGGCTGGGCAAGAAACTGGATGTCCTGGTCGTTCATATGCACCCCCGTGCTGTGTGTGGGATGCATATTACCGAAACGATAATTTCGGTCAACACCGAAACGGTAATTTCTTCGGATTGATTTTACTGCGACGGTTTATTGTTCAGGATTCATTCATGTTTTGAGCGAAGGCCAATAAAAAGCCCCGCACGGGCGGGGCTTCGGGGGGGGGCATGGGTGTGACGGCTACTTGCAGGTGACCACATCGCCAGTTCGCTGGCAGCTGGTCCCGTCGCTGCCATAGACCGTGTTACCGATCTTCTGGTAGGTGGTAGGCGATGTGAAGCCACGGGGCGCCGGAAAACCACTGGATTGTACAGGGGTAACCGGGGCAGGCGATGCGCTGCGTTGGTAGCGAGGGGGTGGAGCGGGGCGGCTCGACGACAATGCGCCGGCGATGATGATCGCTCCTAGCAAGCCATCGCCGCTGTCTTCCGCCACTGGCGCTGGTCTCGGGAGAGCAGCTGCGACGTCGGCCTCTAGTCCGGGTGCGTCGGGGCGTTGAATGACGACGTGTTGCAGGTAGGTGTTCTGCTTACAAACGGTGAGGGCGGTGGGCGCCGTCGATACGCCGCTCTGCCACACGGCACCCGTCTGGCCGAGCGCTGCGCACCCTCCGTCATTGAAGGTCGCAGGTGCTTGATACTTCATCGTGACCGGGGAACGCCCGATAGTCTTGCCGTCCTGGACGATTGCAGCCCCCTCGGGTTGCGAGTGGTAGACCATGGTTATGGTCTTTGTGCACCCACACAGGATGAGTGCCGTTGCTATGACGATCAGCCTCATGTTCATTGCCCTCGACGATTCACTTCGGTGACCATGTCTTCACGAGCCCCCGCACGAACTCCAGGTCTCGGTTGGAGCAGTCGCTGAGGCCGGTTTTTCCAAGCACTTCCTGCACGAACTTGGCGATCAAGCTATCTGCCATGCGCTTTTTCTTCTGGTTGATCTTGATGTAGGCCAGGTGCCGCCTCCGCTTGGCCTGTTCATCGTCTTCGACCACGGGTGTAAGGCGTGCCAGCCACTTCTCGAGGTAGGCCACGGCATCGGGGTAGGCGGCCTCCGGGATCAGCCGGTACTGCGGCACCACCATATGCCGGAGCAGCTGGTTCCACACGAACTGGTGAGACTTCCCACTGGCCTTGCACACCACGGAAACGAGGTCTTTCAGGAGCGCCGCCTGGCGGTCCGTGATGTGCACCGTTCCCGGCTTCACCTCGGCGACCACTCGCCGCGTTGTCCTTACCACGTTGATGGAGATGTGATTGTTGGAACCGTACACCGCCGCGTTTCCGTCTCCATTGACCACGACCGGCGCGGACGGCGCCACGGCGCGTTTCAATGGATTTTTCGGGAACGGAATGATGTTTCCCTCAGCTGCATGCTTCCGAATCAGTGCCTCTAGATATTCTTCTGGATCCTTTACCGACATGTCCTGCCCCTGTTAGTCGGTAACGATCGCCCCCCTCACGACGTCCAGCATGCGCGACACCACGTTTTCAGCCGCCTGCATGCCCTGACCCTCATTGAGCATGTCGTACACGGCCATGACGATGGACGCTCTGGCCTCGGGTTTGACCGCCACCTTGGTTCGATCCAATACGCGCTCTGTGACGATGAGCGCTCTGGTCAACGTATCGGCAGCTGGTCTCAATTCTTCAGATGTCTTCGCGCTCGGCACGCCGAAGCCTGCGGCATCGGCAGTGTCGACCTCCCGCTCGGGCATCCACTGTGGCCTATCTAGCCAGCCTCGCTCGTGCCCGAGGTGTTCCTCGATATCCCGTGCGAGCCGGCCGCCGATTGCCTTTGGAGTTTTGACCGAAATCCACTGGCTGACCTGAGTTTGCTCTCGACCGACGCGGCGCGCGAACACGCCTGGGCCGCCAGCAGCACGCACCAGCATCTCGATGTTTCGCCTACGGATTTCGCTCGCTTCCATATACGACGAATCCTCGCAGGTGTTACCTGTGCGGTAAATTATCGAAACGGTATTGACTGGCGTAACCGTTTTGGTAATGTCAGCACACCTATGAACATTCGAACCTACGCTATCGAGACGGGCGGCACCGGCATGAGGGACTGTCCCGTCCTCGCCGACCTCGCCACCAAGGCGGGCTGTAGCGCCCACGTCCTTTACCTGATCGGCTTGGGGCATAAGGCCCCCAGCCCGGAGTTGGCCTTCCGCATTCACGAGAGCAGCGGCCGGAAGATCGCATGCGACACGATGCGCGCGGACGTCGATTGGCAGCGCGATGCCGACGGCCGTGTTACCGGCTACCAGGTGCGACTCGGCACTCCGGCAGGGAAGGGGAAGAAGGTCGGCGGAGACGCGTCGTCGGTTCATTCCGCCCAAGCTACGCGGCCAGGTGCCACCCCCAAAAGCCCTCGCGTCAAGGGACGCCAAGGGGAGGTGGCTCATGGCTAACCTCCTTTTTCTACTGATCGCCGGTCATGCGCTGGCGGATTACCCCCTTCAAGGCGATTTCCTCGCCACCAACAAAGCACGTAAGGGCCCGAAATACGTGCCGTGGTGGCAGGCGCTCGCCGCGCACGCCTTGATCCATGGAGGTGTGGTCGCAGCGGTGACTGGCTTGTGGTGGCTCGGCGCCGCTGAAGCCGTCATCCATGCGGTCACCGACCACCTGAAGTGCGAGGGCTGGATCGGAATCAATGTCGATCAGGCCGTGCACCTCGCATGCAAGGTGCTATGGGCCGCCATCGCGGTCGGGGTGGCTCATGGATAACCAACTCGTCGCCTGGCTCCAGCGTGGTCACCAAGCCTTGCTGGCCACCTTCCCACCGCGGACGCGCAAGCAGTTCGCCTCGCTGATGCTGGAGACGGGCCTATGGAGCCCGGCGCGGCTCAGCCTCGACTCGGCCATCGCTCGCGTCGGTGACTGCCTGAACCCGCAGAACGGGGGAGGGCAGCGCTTCGGCATCGCCGAACTGTGGCTCTGGATGCGCGAGAGCGGCAACCACGCGCTCTACGACGCGATGTCGGATGACCTTTGCTACCGCACTGAGCCCATCCCGAGCGAGCAGCGGCAGCAGGAGCTCCTGTCCCGCATCGACGAGCGCCTGTCCGCGGTCCTCAGCGAAATCAGCGACCTCCAGGCACTGCGCGAGCAGCTGACCAACCGGTCGCCCACTCCCGTAACCAACGCCGCCCCGGCGCTCTCGGTCGTGCGCTTTAGCCGCGACCACGCCGACGACACCAACCCGGAGGGTTTCTGATGCGCCACCACGCTGCCCTGTGGCAGTCCCGCGCCGATGGCGAATACCGCCGCTGCGCCCGCTGCGAAAAGTTGGGTTATGGCGAGGATGCATGGCATCCCGCGACGCCGGAATTCTTCCCCGTCGTGAACGGTCGTATCCGCTTCGGCCGGTGCCGAGCGTGCCATAGCGAGGTGATGCAGCACCGGAACGGTGTCGTCTCGCCGGCGACTGTGCCGGCGCGCGGCAACGTCGTGCACCTCTTCAAGTCGCCGCTCTGCCACGAGGGCTTCACGATCCCGTTCCACGTGGAGCGCATGGCGGTGACCCATGGCTGACGGCGGCGCACAGAGCGGTTTCAACTTCCCGAAGCGGCAGATCGCTTCCAGGCTGCGGCCGGGCGAGATCGTCGTGGACTTCTTCGCCGGTGGCGGTGGTGCCAGCGAGGCGCTCCGCCAGGCCCTCGGTCGTGATCCGGACGTCGCGGTAAACCACGACGCCGACGCGATCGCCATGCACGCGGCGAACCACCCGTTCACCCGGCACATGGAAGCCGATGTGTGGGCCGTGGACATCCTGCGCGAGGTGGGCGGACGGCCCGTAGGCTGGTTCCACGCGTCGCCGGACTGCACGCACTTCAGCCAGGCAAAGGGCGGCCAGCCGCGCAGCAAGGCGACGCGCTCCCTATCGTGGGTCGTGCTGAAGGTCGCAGGCACGCTGGCCCGCGCAGGCTTGGCGCCGCGTATCATCAGCCTCGAGAACGTCGAGCAGATCCTGAAGTGGGGCCCGCTGGTCGCGAAGCGTGACAAGGCCACGGGCCGCGTCGTGAAGCTGGACGGCACCGTTGCGGCGAAGGGCGAGCAGGTATCGGTCTGGAATCAGGCGCTCGTTCCTGACAAGAAGCACGCCGGACGCACGTGGGAGCACTTCGTTGCTGCGCTGCGCACGCTCGGCTACGTCGTGGAATGGCGGAAACTGGTCGCCGCCGACTACGGCGCGGGCACCAGCCGAAAGCGCCTGTTCCTAGTCGCGCGCCGTGACGGTCAGCCCATCGTGTGGCCGGAACCGACCCACGGCCCGGGGCGCGCCAAGCCCTACGTCACCGCCGCTGACTGCATCGACTTCACGGTCGCTTGCCCTTCGATCTTCGAGCGCAAGCGGCCCTTGGCTGATGCCACCATGCGACGCATCGCGCGCGGCGTGAAGCGATACGTGCTTGACGCAGCGGAGCCGTTCATTGTCGGCGTCGGCGGACGGCGCGGCCAGACTGCCGAGAGCAGCGTGCACGAGCCGGGCGCTACGACCACAGCAAAGTACGACGCCGCCCTGGTTCAGCCGACGCTGGCTCCCATCGTCACGCCGCTGACGCACCACGGCGAGCGTCGCATGCATCCCAGCGACGAACCCCTGCCGACCATCACCGCCGCGCACCGCGGCGAACTTGCCGCCATCCAACCCAAGCTTGCGCCGTTCATCACCCAGCACGCGCAGGCGTCGGTCGACACGAACAAGCCCGTCACCGAGCCCGTTCGCACAATGTGCGCCGAGGTGAAAGGCAGACACTTCGCGATGGTCTCCGCGCACCTCGTGAAATTCCGTGGCGATAGCACGGGCTCGGCCGCTGACGACCCGATGCCCACGATCACCTCCGGTGCGGGCGCGGCCCGACCGGCTGGGGCAGCGCATGCCATGGGCGTGATGACGGCTTTCCTCGAGCAGGCCAACGGCGGTTTCTACGACGGCGACGGCAATGCCGCCGACGTACCCACGTCCACCATCACGGGCTCCGGCGCACAGCAGCGCCTGGTCACAGCCAACCTCGCCACGCTGCGCCGCAACTGCGATGGGCGTGGCGCCGACGAGACGGTGGGCACGATCTGCGCCGGCGCCGAGCACCACGCCGTCGTCGAATGCACGCTAAGCCCGGAACACGAGGCCGGCGCGCTCCGTGTCGCTGCGTTCCTGGTCAAGTATTACGGCACGGCGCTCGGCGTCGATATCGATGAGCCGCTGGACACCGTGACCACGAAGGACCGCCTGGCCCTGGTCACCGTTTGGGTGCAGGGCAACCCCTACGTGATCGTGGACATCGGCCTGCGCATGCTCCGCCGAGAGGAACTGTTCCGCGCCCAGGGCTTTCCGGCCGACTACATCATTGATCGCACGGCCGACGGGCGCCCGCTGAGCATCAGCAAGAGCGTGCGAATGGTGGGCAATTCCGTCAGCCCGCCGCCGCTGCGCGCGATCGCCGAGGCGAACCTCGACCCGGTAGACGTCTCCGTTGCGGAGGCCGCATGACCCGCCGCACCGGTATCCAAGACCTCATCGCGCAGATTCTCGGCCGCGATGCGCTGACCGTCGTGGAAATTGCACGCCGGGCTGGCACGACCGAAATGGGCGCGCAAAGCGCAGTCCGGGCGATGGAACAGCGGCGTGAGGTTGTCCGCGTAGGGCAGGGTCAGGGGCAGCCGTTTCGATTCCGGTTGGCCCGGAGGTCGCCGGCATGACGGACGCTTACCAGCAATTCATCGAAGCGAAGGTCTGCACGGCGCCGGAGCATGGCTTCGAGGTCGATCCCGCGCTCGTGAATCCCGCGATGAAGCCGCACTGCCGAGCCATTGTGCCCTGGCTCCTGCAAGGTGGCCGGCGCGCGCTGTTCGCCAGCTTTGGCCTGCACAAGACCGTGATCCAGCTGGAGGCCGTGCGACTGGCCAGCGAGCATGCCGGTGGCCGTGGTCTCATCGTGCTGCCCCTCGGTGTGCGTCAGGAGTTCCGACGGGATGCCGTGGAACGCCTGGGCTGGGCGGAGCCGCCGAAGTTCATCCGGCGGATCGAAGAGGCGAGCGCCACCGGCGTCTACCTCACCAACTACGAGACGGTGCGCGACGGGAAGCTCGACCCGCGCCACTTCGATGCCACGAGCCTGGACGAGGCCGATTGCCTGCGTGGCTTCGGCGGCAGCAAGACCTTCCGCGAGTTCATGGCGTTGTTCGCCGGCGACGATCGCGCGGCAGGCGTGCGCACGGACGGCATCCGTTACCGGTTCGTGGCCACGGCGACGCCGAGCCCGAACGACTACATCGAGTTGCTGGCCTACGCGGCCTACCTCGGCATCATGGATGTTGCGGCCGCGAAGACCCGGTTCTTCAAGCGCAACAGCGAGAAGGCCGATCAGCTGACGCTGCACCCGCACAAGGAAGAAGAGTTCTGGCTGTGGGTGTCCTCCTGGGCTCTGTTCGTGCAGCGGCCCTCTGACCTCGGGTTCAGCGACGAGGGCTACACGCTTCCCGAACTGGACGTCCGCTGGCACGAGATCCCCACCAACCACGCCGACGCCGGTACGGAGAAGGATGGGCAGGGCAGGCTGTTCCGCAACGCCGCCATTGGCGTGCAGGATGCCGCGCGCGAGAAGCGCGAAAGCCTGCCGGCGCGCGTGGCCAAGCTGCAGGAGATTCGCTCCGAGGATTTGGCGGCCCACCGGATCCTCTGGCACGACCTGGAAGACGAGCGCCGCGCCATTGAAAAGGCCGTGCCGGATGCCGTGAGCGTGTACGGCAGCCAGGATCTCGATGACCGCGAGCAGGCGATCATCGACTTCAGCGACGGCAAGTTCCGCGAACTGGCGGCCAAGCCTGTCATCGCCGGCGCCGGCTGCAACTTCCAGCGTCACTGCGCCTGGGCCGTCTTCCTCGGCATCGGCTTCAAGTTCCGCGACTTCATCCAGGCCATTCACCGCATCCAGCGCTTCGGCCAAACCCAGCGTGTCCGCATCGACCTGATCTACACCGAAGCGGAGCGCGAGGTCCGGCAGCAGCTGGAACGGAAGTGGAACCAGCACAACCGCATGGCGGACAAGATGAGCAATATCATTCGTGAGTTTGGCTTGGCGCACGCCGCCATGGCCAGCAAGCTGGCGCGATCGCTCGGCGTGGAGCGCGTCGAGGCCTCGGGCGAGCACTACACTGTCGTGAACAACGACTGCGTCGACGAGACGCGTCGGATGGATGCCGACAGCGTGCACTTGATCGTTACCAGCATCCCGTTCGGCACGCAGTACGAGTACAGCGCGAACTACCGTGATTTCGGGCACACCGACGACAACGCGCATTTCTGGCAGCAGATGGACTTCCTGATCCCGGAGCTGCTGCGCGTGCTGCAGCCCGGTCGCATCGCGGCGATCCACGTCAAGGACCGCATCACCCCTGGGGGTATCAACGGCTTCGGCTTCCAGACCGTGCAGCCCTTCAGCGACGAGTGCGTGGCGGCTTTCCAGAAACACGGCTTCGCCTTCCTGGCCAGGAAGACCATCGTCACCGACGTGGTGCGCGAGAACAGCCAGACATACCGCCTCGGGTGGACGGAGCAGTGCAAGGACGGCTCGCGCATGGGCGCCGGCATGCCCGAATACCTCCTGATCTTCCGCAAGCCGCCCACCGACCGCAGCAACGGCTACGCCGATGTTCCGGTGGTGAAAGACAAGGCCACGTTCACGCGGCCGCGCTGGCAGTTCGACGCCCACGGCCTGACGCGGTCCAGTGGCGACCGTCCGCTGCTGCCGGAGGAACTGGAAGGCCTCGACCAGGCCGCCATCTTCAAGCTGTTCAAGCGGCACAGCCTGGAGAACGTCTACGACTTCCGGCACGACGTGCGCATCGCGGAGGCGGTAGATCGCTCGGGCTGGCTCCCCACGTCGTTCATGCTGTTGCAGCCGCAAAGCTGGCACCCCGACGTCTGGACCGACATCACCCGCATGCGAACGCTCAACAGCACGCAGGCGGCGAAGGGCAAGGAACAGCACTTGTGCCCGCTTCAGTTCGACATCGTGGAGCGAGGTATCGAGCAGTACTCGATGCCGGGAGAGGTCGTGTACGACCCCTTCGCTGGCCTCGGCACCGTGCCCTACATGGCCGTGAAGATGGGGCGCTATGGCCGCGGCTGCGAACTGGCGAACCTGTACTTCCTGGACGCGTGCGCCTACTGCGCGGGCGCGGAGCGCGGCCTCTCCATGCCGGGCCTGTTCGACGCACTGGAACAGCAGGCCGCAGCATGAACACCCCGCTCGTACCCGCCAACGTCGACCTGACCGACTTCGACTGGATGCCGTTCGACTTCCAGCGCCTGTTCGGCAGCGATACGTGGGCGCTCTCCAACGACGCCGAGAAGGTCGCCGCCTTCACGCTATGGGGCAAGTCCTGGTATCAGCGCCCCGCCGGCTCTCTGCCGTCCGATGACCGGATCCTCGCCAGCGTGCAGTTCTCGGGTGCCATGACGCGGTGGAAACGCGTGAAGGACATGGCGCTGCGCGGCTGGCGCCTCTGCGATGACGGCCGTTACTACCATCCGGTGGTGTGCGAGAAGGCGCTCGAAGCCTGGCTGGAGAAGCTGGCGAAGCGCTTGAGCAGCGGTGCCGGCAATGCCAAGCGCTGGGATATCGAGTTCGATCCGACAGCTATCGAGGCAGACATCGACGTCGCCCGTCGCTTCCTAATGGCACTCAATCCGCAATCCCGAGCGTTGACGAGACGGCGGCCTTCGGGAATCCCATCGGGACAGAAAAAGCCTCCCACCGGGAATGCTGGCGGCATCCCACCGGGAATCCCGCCGGGATCGCAAGAGACAAGGACAGGGACAAGGACAGGGACAGAGACCTTTAACTCCGTAGGTAACCCTTCTGGGAACACCAACACTGAGGGGGTAGGGGAGGGCTCTTCCGCGCAGTTCCCCGCGCATGTCGCCGCGGCCATCGCGATGCGCCAGGCCGGTGTGCACGACGCCCACCCTCAGTTCGAGCCCCTGCACCAGTTCATCGCCGAGGGCGGTCGCGTCGAGGCCATCGAGGCCGTCGCGGCGCAGGCCGTGCGCGACGGCAAAGGTCGCATGGCCTACGTCGTCGGCAAGGCGCGAGGCCAACTGCAGGACGCCATGCGATCACCAGGTGCCGGAACCGCCAAGGCAGACCAGCAGGCCGCCCTCGAGCAAACCAACCGCGACACCGCCGCCGACTGGGCCGGCGTCGTGATCGAACCGGAGGAATCCCATGCAACCCACTGACCGCCAGCCCTTCGCCGAACTGCTCGCGGAGGTGATGACCTACTACCGGCAGGCCTGCGTGCCGTTCGTGATCGACGTCTTCTGGAATGGGCTGCGCATGCACGAATTCGAGGACGTGAAGCGCGCCTTCTCGCTGCACGCCCGCGACCCGGACCGCGGTCAGTTCCCGCCGCGCCTCGCCGATATCACGCGCCTGCTCGAAGGTTCGACGCAGACCCAGGGCATGCGGGCGTGGGCGAAGGTCGAGAGGGCCGTGAAGTCCGTCGGCGCCTACCGCTCCGTCTCGTTCGACGATCCGCTCATCCACGTCGTGCTGGTCGAAATGGGCGGCTGGGTGCCGTTGTGCCGATGCGCCGCGGAGGACTTGCCGTTCAAGGCCCGCGAATTCGAGCGCCGCTATGCCGCCTACCGCCTCCGCCGTGAACTGCCGGCGTTCCCGCCGCGCCTGATCGGTGAGAGCGAGGCCGAGAACAACCTCAGCGGTCGGGAGTACCAGGTCCGGCCGGTGTTGATCGGCGATACCGAGAAGGCGGTTCGCGTGATCGAGCAAGGGTCGGACAGCGCCACGCTGCGCATCACCGACGCGAAGTACGTCGCCGGCCACCTGCTGGCCCGCATCAGTCACGACCGTAGGGAGGATGCCGCGTGATTCACCGATTCACCCTCAACGCCGGCGGCCGTGAGAGGCCGCGTGTGCTCGCCAACGTGACGGCCTTCGTCGACAAGCTGCCGGACACGAAGTCATGGCGCATCGAGATCCGGGAGGCGAGCCGGGAGCGATCGCTCGACCAGAACAGCGCCCTGTGGGGCGTGGCCTACCCGCCGATCTGCATGGAAACCGGCTACGACGCCGACGAGCTGCATGCGGCTTTCTGCCGGAAGTTCTTCGGGACCGTCGAAGTGATGGTTCTGGGCGAGAAGGTGACCCGTGCCCGCCGCACCACCACGACGAACGAATACGGGGAGCGCGACGTCATCGACCGCGGCACCTTCGTCCGGTTCTACGACATGGTTCAACGCATCGCTGCAGAACTGAACATCGAGGTTCCGGACCCCAGCCCGTTCTGGCGGGAGAAGGCGGCATGACGCACGCGGACCTGGTCGAGCGTGCGGGCGCCTGGCTGCGCGGTGCCGCCGGCTGCAAGATCGTCATGACCGAGTTGGCCGCCGTGTGCCGCTCGGGTGAAATCCCGGATGCTATCGGCTGGCGCGAGGGCGGCACCATCCTCGTCGAAGCGAAGACGAGCCGTGCCGATTTCCTGGCTGACCGCAAGAAACCGTTCCGCCGCGAGCCCGAGCGGGGCATGGGGACGCTTCGCTTTTTCCTCGCACCTGCCGAGATGATCCGGCCCAACGAGTTGCCGCCACGGTGGGGCCTGCTCGAGGTCAGGGGCCGGAGGGTGTTCCGCGTCGTCGGCCCCGATCCGCGCTCGTGGTCCGGAGCGTGGGGCGAGTTCCGCCATGCGGAGCGGGCGCACGACTGCGAGACCGCCATGCTCCTGTCCGGTATGAACCGGCTTCGCATCAGCCTGGGCGATGCCGAATTCCGCCGCTTGGTTCACCTGCGATTGATGGACCGTGACGCCGAGGTGCAAGCCGCGCGCGAGGTGGCCGCGTGAAGCCGCTTCGACACCTCCCCAACCTCACGGTGTTCTTCGACTTGGCGCAGGACGCACTATGCTTCGCGCCACCGGAGCCGAAGCCGATGCGAAACGAGGGGTTGCCGCCGCCGGCGAAGGTGGGTGCGAAGCCCTGCACCTATCGCCCGGCCCCGAACGGCGCCCCGCGGTGCGGCAGCAAGCGCAAGAGGCAATGGCGATGACTCGGCCGAAGACGACGCCCATGCGCCAGGAGGCCCGTGGCCAGCGCTGCACCATCCGCATTCCCGGCTGCCAGGGCGCCCGAGACACTGTCGTGCTGTGCCACTACCGGCTGGACGACACCAGCGGCACCGCTACGAAGCCGGACGACGAGCAGGCCGCCGAGGGGTGCCACTACTGCCACGACGTCGTCGACGGTCGCCTCTCGCCGCCGGCTGGCTACACCTACGCCGATGTCCGCCTTGCCCATGCCGAGGGCGTTTTCCGCACGCAGCTGCGCCGCCGCCAGGTGTCGCCATGGGATGACGCATGGAAGCCATGATCGAGATCGTCGTGTACGGCACACCCGGCCCGCAGGGCAGCAAGCGCCATGTCGGCGGCGGCGTGATGATCGAATCGTCGAAGAAGGTGAAGCCCTGGCGACAGGACGTGAGGGCCGCCGCGCTCGAGGTCCGGTCGGGACCACCCATCGACGCGCCGGTGATCTGCCGGATGGTGTTCACCCTGCCGAAGCCGCTGAGCGCCCCGAAGCGCCGCCGCACGTGGCCCATGCGCACGCCAGACCTGTCGAAACTCGCTCGGAGCACCGAGGACGCGCTCACCGAGGCCGGCATCTGGCGAGACGACGCGCGGCTGGTTGAGTACGAGCGCCTGGCCAAGGTCTACCCGGGCGAGGATCCGGAAGCCCTGGACGCCCCGGGTGTCCGCATCGTGCTGAGGGTGCTGAGCCCATGACGTGCGATTACGGATGTACCCACACCGGGAAACGTCGCTACCTCACCTCCGCGGATGCGCATGCCGCCGTGGTCGGTACGAAGCGCCGCGGGCACCGCGTCCGCCCGTACCGCTGCGACCACTGCCACGGCTGGCACCTGACCCACTACCTGCAAGAGGTCCGGCCGAAGAGCCGGGCCCGAACCATACCGAGGCCCCTACGATGAACGCCAAGCTCGAGAAGATTGCCCAGATGGAGGGCAAGACCACGTACAAGGATTTCCGGCAGGGTTTCGCGCCGCGATCGCTCGCCGGCGATTCCGACGCGGACATCAAGATGGCGCTGGGTATGGCGCAGCGGAAGGTCGGGGTGGTCGCCATCGCCGCGCTGGAAACCCGGTACGCCTCCACGCTGCTGCACGAGCGCGCCTTGCGCCGTGCCTGGGACCACAAGGTCCGGGAAGACGCCAAGGGCCAGAAGACGAAGCTGCCGCCCCACGAGGTAGCCCTCTTGCGGATGGGCGCCGCCCTGGCGGTGCGCCGATTGGCCGGAGCGCAGATGACCCAGCACGAGGTAGCCGAGTACGCCTGGATGCTGTGTGTCCGCCGGGAGCGACTGGACGAGGCCATGCGATCCGCCGGCGGCTGGCTCGATGGCCTGTGCGGGGACGCGGAAGAGAAGTTTCTGTGGGCGCTGACCCGGGCGAAGGCGTAGCCCCTTGTCAAGTTCACGCGTTAGCTTGAGGGGCGGTATCCTTTCCGCACCACAACGGAGGAACAGGGACAATGTCTAAGAATCGAGACGCAATGATCACCACCCTCGCGGGTATGGCGAACGACGGCAGCGTGAGTTGCGACGTGACCCTTGCAGTAGGAGGGATTCTCGTATCCGGCTACGTCGTGAGCGCGGACAAGTACTACGAGCATCATCCAGTGGCGAAGGCATTCGGGGATGGGATCAAACAGTTGATGGAGCAGGAGAAAGCCGAAAATGGCAACGATGAGGGTTCTCCCCCGACGATGTTCATCCATCTTCGCAATGCCCGCTACTGGCATCCGGGAGGCAACGCAATTCCCACTGGGAGCGAAGGGATCTTCGTCAGGGTAAAGATCGAGGATGTCTCCGCGTTCAATTTCGGGTCCATCAGTAAGGACTGATCGCGTGTAGACCACCTCGCGCGCACGTCATCTTGACGGGACTGGAAAAGCAGTTAAATTCGCCATCATCCAGAACTACCCCCGAAGCCCCGCCATTGTGCGGGGCTTTTTCGTTGGAGCCCTGCCCGACATGCCCATCCCACTTCCCATTTCGCCGGCCGATGCGCTGCGCAAGATCATCGACCCGACGAGCGCGCTGTTGCCGGGCGTGCCCTGGGATGACCGGGCGGCGGTCGCGCTGCTGGCGATCGCGCTGCAGGAGGGTGGCATGGACGGGCAGATCGCCTATCGGCAGCAGATCAGCGGCCCGGCACGCGGCCCCTGGATGTTCGAGCAGGGCGGCGGCGTGCATGGGGTGATGACTCATCAGGCCACGGCCATGCTCGCCGGGCAGTTGCTGGCCCGCCGCGGAGTGCCGAAGACGGAGCGCAGCGCGTACCTGGCGCTGGCGGCGGATGATCTCTTGGCCTGCGGTTTCGCGCGCCTGCTGCTGTTCAGCGATCCGGCGCCGTTGCCCGAGGTCGGAGAAGGGGACGCCATGCTGGCCTACTACCTGCGCAACTGGCGCCCTGGCGCTTACACGCGCGGCAACGCGGCGACGCGGACGATCCTGGCCGGGAAGTTCCTGCACAACTACGACGTGGCGGTCAGCACCGTGCGCGGGGAAGCAACGGCATGAACCGGCCCGTCATCGAGAACCGCTGGACGATGGGCAACCTCGTTTCGTCGCTGGCGGCCACCGCCACGCTCCTGACGGTCGTCGGCAGCATGGCGTGGAAGATCTTCACGATCGATGCCTCCGCCGCGCAGGTGAGCCAGGCCATGGCTCTGTCGACCCAGAACAAGACCGACATCGTGCAGCTGCGCTCCGATGTCGACATGCTGAAGCAACGCCGCGCCGAGGATGCCGGCGCCGTGCAGAACATGCGCACCGAGATCGTCGGCCGCCTTGAGCGCATCGAGGGCAAGCTCGACCAGAAGGCCGACAAGCAGCCCCTCCGGGAGTGGACGAAGTGAACCCGACCCTGAAAGCCCGCCTGCGCGCCTTCTGGCGTGCCGTCCTGCCGTGGCTTCGCCTGCGCTTGCAGCAGCCCACGACGTACATCGGCCTGGTGGTGAAGGTCGCCGCCATCTTCGGCCTGACCGTCACCGATTCCGCCGCCGGCCAGTTGGCAGAGTTCGCCGCCGTGATCGTCGGCGCCGTGCTGATCGCCTGGGACCAGGGCAAGGCTCAGCGCATCGACGATACCGACCAGGCAGGTGCCTGACATGTTCATCAAGCTCGCCCGCGTGCACTTCTTCGCATCGTTCGCCCACTTCCGTGCCGATATGCGCCCGCTGCACGGGCCGCAGACGTGGCCCTGGTGGCGGCTGGTATCCGCCACGATCGTGCGGCTTGGCGGCATCCACGCTCCGAGCACCGGTCGCCGACTCTGGGTGTACACCCGTTGGGGCGCTTGCTTCTTCGATTGCGTGGTCGACCGCCGCAAGGTCGCTTCGGCGTGACCTGGTTGCTGTCCCTTCTCCGCAGCGGCAAGGACTGGGCGCTCGCCATCCTGGCCACGCTGGCCGCGGCCGGTGCTGCCTACTTCTTCGGCCGTCGCAGTGGTTCGAGCGAGGCCACCGCGAACGCGCAACTGCAACAGCGCGCCGACCAGGCCGAAACCACTGCCGCCGCGGCGCAGGCTGCGGTGCACAACGCCGAGGTGCGCCATGACGTCGAATCCGAAACAGCTGCGCTTCCTGATGCGCCTCCTTCGAGTGTTGCCGCTGCTCCTGCTGGTACGGCCGCTGGTCGGTTGCGCGACGATGGATGGACGCGCGACTGAGCCGCCCGTGATCGTTTCCGATCCCTGTAGCGCCTGGAAGCCCATCTACGTGAGCACGAAAGACGTGCTGACCGATGCGACGGCCAAGGCGATCCTCGATCACAACGTGACGGGCGCCAAGCTCTGCGGTTGGAAGCCGCGCACCACCAGCAAGAAGTAACCCCACCACCGCCACCAGCGGGCCAACCCTGAACCACCGAACCGAGTCGCCATCGCGAGTCGGGCAGGGTGGATCAGTCGGAGCACGACATGGCACCCCGAAAGACCGCCTCGAAGAAGGCACCCGCCGCGAAACGCGGCAAGGCCACGAAGGCCACCAGCAAGAAGGCAGCGAAGGACGCACCTGCGACCACCACTCGCGCCTCGCGCAAGTCCACGCCGGACGCGCCCGCTGGCGATTCGTACGTCATGTACTCCCCGGAAATCGGCGCCGCTGTCTGCGCATTGATATCCGAGGGCGCATCGGTGCGTGCGATCGCGGCACAGACGGGTATGCCGAGCAAGGCCGCCATCTTCCAGTGGCTGGCGAAGCACGAGGACTTCCGGGTGGCGTACATGGCGGCGACGCACGAGCGTGCGCATGCCCGCTATGAGTCCATGGATGAGGTCATCTATGACCTTCGCCACGGCAGGATCGATGCCCGGTCCGCTCGCGTCATGGTCGACACGCTGAAATGGCAATGCGCCATCGAGTCGCCGGAGCGCTACGGCCAGGTGTCCCGCCATGAACTCACCGGCAAGAACGGTGGGCCGATCAAGTCGCAGCAGCTGCCCGCTGCCGACATGACGCCCGAAGAACGACAGGCCGAGATCCGCAATCTCGCCGCCCAGCACCCCGAGCTGTTCGCCACGGTGGCGAGCGGCCCCGCTCACTAGGAGTAGCCCCATGGCTCTTACCCCCAGCGAAGTCGCCCTGCGACTCAACAGCCTGCCGTCCGACCAGGCCCGCGCGCTCACCGCGCTGTTCGACAAGCTGATTTCCGACGTCGCCGCCGTGACCGCTGGCGAGGTGTCGTCGGACACCATCACCGACGCGACCGAAACCGGCATCAGCCTCCTGACCGCTGTCGATGCCGCCGCAGCGCGCACTGCTATCGGGGTGGTGGACGCCACCACGGAAACGGCTGGCGTGGTGTTGCAGGCCGAGGCGCAGGCCGATAGCACGGCCGCCGATGTCGCCGGCCTCAAGACGGACTTCAATGCCCTGCTGGCGAAGCTCCAGGCCGCGGGCCTGATGGCGTCGTAATCCCGCCATGGCGACCACTCTCGACAACTTCGTCCGGTCCGTCCTGGCCACGGATGCAACGGCGGCCGACACGCAGCTTGTGCTGGCCAAGGCGGCGGCGCCTCTGCGCGATCCGCCGGCAGCCACCGAGGACGCCCCGGGCATCATCGTCCTGCAGGACGTTCCGAGCGCGCCGGCGAAGATCGAGATCGTGCGCTACACCGGTCGCGCCATCGTCGGTAACCAGGTGACGCTGACCGGCGTCACCCGAGCGCAGGAAGGCACCACCGCTCAATCCTGGACGGCTGGTACGCCCACGCTCCAGGGCATCACCGCAGGGCTCATCGCGCAAAAGATGGACACCGGCGACACCGCGGACGCGGCGACGAAGCTGGCCGATGCGCGGACCTTTGCCCTTGCGGGGCTGGTCACGGCCGCGGCGGTGTCCTTCGACGGCACGGCCAATGTCGCGCTCACGACGTCCATTGCCGACGGCGCTCTTACCTTCGCCAAGGTGAGCGGGCTACAGACGGCGCTCGATGCGAAGATGCCGAAGTCGGGTGGGACATTCACTGGCGCCGTGGCCTTCAACGAGCGCCCGATCTTCGATGGGGCCACGCCCTGGGATTCAACGAACCTTGCGCATCCCGTGAGAAACACGACGTCGAACGACGTCTTCTTTGCATGGGGCTCCAACCAACTCGGCATCACCATCGATACGACGTTCCAGGGCTATCTCTGGCATTCCGGAAACTTCGATCCGGGCAACTACGCCGCGCTCTCTGGGGCGACATTCACGGGCCCCGTAGTCATCGGTGGTGGCACCGATATGTCGGTGCAACTGAATCCCGTCGGCGGGCGCATGTATCGCTTCGCGTCCACCGCCTCCGGAAACGCCGGCATCTACAACGTCACGAGTACCCGATGGGCAATGCGCCTGGACGCCAGCGACAACCTGTACATCCAGGGCAATGCCTCCGCCCCGGACTTCATCGCGACCTCGGACCCTCGTCTGAAGGACCGGGTGCGTCCTCTCCTTCGCGGCATGGAATCGCTAAAGCAGATGCGGCCGCGCGAGTACGTGAAGTACGACACCCCGGAGTTTCGTGGCCCAGGCAAACCCGAGGTGGGCTTCCTCACGACCGAGGTCGAGAAGGCTCTCCCGGAAGCCAAGATTCCTCTGCCCAACGGCTACGACGGCGTGTCTTACGGGCAGGTGACCGCACTACTCGCGTCCGCGCTGCTCGAGGTGGACGATCGGCTGGCCAAGCTGGAGGGCCACTGACATGGCGGTCTCGTTGCGCGAGCGTCAGCTGACCTTCGGTGCATCTAGCCTGCTCGGCCTACGCCGTGGTGCCGGCCACGTGCCGAACGTCTCGCAGAACGCAGCCGTTCCCACCACCGCGCCGATTGCACTGTCGCAGTTGGCTGGTGCCGTGAACTACGTGCCGCTGTCGATCAACGGTCCGTCGCTGGTGAGCCTTGGCACGATTCCGGTCAGCCGTCCACCATCGTCCGCGTCGCACGCTGCAGGGACCAGTACGTCCGGCGGCTCCGGATCGATAACAGCCACATGGCAGCGCATCAGCGGATCCAGTATCCCGGTGTGCAGCAATACGGCCGCGGTCAATCCCACGTTCTCCTGCGTGGGCAACCTGGGCAACACCGGCGGTGGCGGCACCGAAACGCTCACCGCCGTGTGGCGTCTCACCGTTGGCGACGGCCATTCGTCTGCCTTCAAAGACATCACCATCAGCGTCTCACGGGATCTTCCGTAATGGCCATCGCCGACGAACGCCTCATGTCGAACCTCCGGGAAATGACGGACTGCCTCCCGTGCGTGAAAGCGCTGAAGCCGCTCCGTGTCTTCGACAAGACGACGGGGCGGGAAACGATTGCGATCGGTGCAGCGGCCAGCCAAGCCTGCATCCCTGAACTTATCTCGTCAGGGGCCGACGGCTTCCAGCGGCTGGACTATGAACTGCTCACCGTGCGCCTCATCGGGGCCGTGAAGACGCTGGCTGACCAGGTGGAAGCCCTCCAGGCGCAGGTACAGGGAGGCGGAGGCACCGCCTAACCGTATGGCGGACCCGGCGGCGCGCCTGCTCGAGCTATTGCAGGCCGAGCACCGATTCAACCAGCTGGCGTACATGTTCCCGGACACCGGGCCGCTGCGGCGGGAGTTGTACGCGAAGCACATGTCGTTCATCACCCTTGGCGCGACCACGCGCGAGCGGTGTTTCATGGGTGGCAACGGTGTCGGCAAGTCGGTGCTCGGCGGGTTCGAGACGGCATGCCACGCCACCGGGCGATATCCGGATTGGTGGACGGGCTACCAGTTCAACACCTCGATCCCGATGTGGGTCGGTGGCGACACGAACGAGACGGTCCGCGACATCACGCAGGCGAAGCTCTTCGGGAACGTCGCGAAAGACCCGGAACTGCTGGGCACCGGCCTCATCCCGCGTGACGCCATCGACGCCGAAGGCATCCGGTTTCGACCGAACACCAACCGCGCGATCGACTTCGCGAGGGTGAAGAACAAGGATGGCGGGTGGACCGTCATCAACCTGAAGAGCTACGAGCAGGGTCGAAAAGCCTGGCAGGGTACGGAGATTCCCTGGATCTGGCTCGACGAGGAACCGCCGCTCGATATCTATGTCGAGTGCGTCATGCGCGGCCGCACCACCGCCGGCAAGATCGCTCTCACGTTCACGCCGCTGTCGGGCTGGACGGACGTCGTCGACGGCTTCATGAAGTGGGAGCAGGCCCTCGCCGAGGGTGGCTCCAAGCGCCTCATCACCTGCGGCTGGGATGACATCCCTCACCTCGGCGAGCAGGAGAAACGAGAGTTGCTGGCGGCCACGCCGGGTTACCTCCGTGATGCCCGCCGCTATGGCACCCCGGTCGCCGGCAAAGGCAAGGTTTACCCCGTGGACGAAAAAGACTTCGTCATCCCGCCCATCCCGCTCCCGAACCACTACCGACGCGTCTACGGGTTCGATGGCGGCTGGTACAACACCGCGGCGGTGTGGCTGGCCTACGACAAGGACACCGACACCGTCTACCTGTACAGCGAGTACAAGCGCGGCGAGGTGGAGATTCCGATCCACGCCGCCGCCATCAAGTCGCGCGGCCTCTGGATTCCCGGTGTCGGCGATGCCGCCGCGATCAACCAGGGCGACGGCGAGCAGATCCTGAAGCTCTACAAGAAGGAAGGGCTGAAGCTGCGCCTGGCTGAGAAGGCCGTGGACGCTGGCTTGCAGGACGTGCTCGGCCGCATCGCCACCGGACGTTTCAAGGTGTTCTCCACCTGCCAGAAATGGCTCGAGGAATACCGCCGCTACAGCTACGACGATCAGGGTCGCATCCGTAAACAGGATGACCACCTGATGGACGCCACACGCTACGGCGTCGTGAGCGGTCTGAAGATCGCTACGACACCCCAGGTTGCCGCCGCGCAGCCGAACGAGGAACTGACCTTTGGCCTCTACCGTTGATTCCGCCCTCGACGGGCTCGATCCCGTCGAGACTGCCGCCGTCGCCGAAACGGTGCGGGCGAACCCCGAACTGTTGCAGCTGCCGGACGAGCAACAGCGTCACGCTCTCGACGAGATCATCGGCGCCGTGCGCGACCAGCGCGTGGCTGCGCGAGGGCTCATCAAGGAACTGGAGCAGTCCCGCGACCGGATCATCGCCGGCCGTGCCGAGATCGAGCAGCGCTGGGTTGAAGACGTCAACCAGTACGAAGGCGAGTCCACATTGCCCGTGTCGAAGGAGTACTCGACCGAGGGCAACAATCGGGAGCGCGACACCCAGACGAAGGTGAACCTCACCCGCGCCCGCACCAACATGGCCGCGGCGCGTATCGCGGACATGCTGTTCCCGGCCAACGACCGGAACTGGGATCTTCAGCCGCTCACCGATCGCGTGGGCGAGGCCTTGCGCAAGGTGGATGCCGGTCAGCCGCCGCAGGCTGCCCAGCCGATGCAGCCACCTGGCGCACCGCAACCCGGCATGCCTGCGCCTGGCCAGCCCACGCCCGCGCCGCAGCCGACGGATGACCAGACGGCCGTGGCCACCGGTGCCGCCACCGCCGATCAGGATAAGGGCAAGTGCGACGGGATGCGCGAGAAGATCCAGAACTACCTGGACGACTCGCTGTACTCCGAGCACGGTCGCCGGATCATCGAGGACGGCTGCAAGATCGGCGTGGGCGTTATGAAGGGCCCGTTCACCCGCAAGATCCGGCGGAAGCGGTTCGGCTTCCAGCGGAACTCGCAGGGCAGGATGGTCGCCACGCTCGACGTCATGGAGCATCGCGTCCCGCAGTGCACCCGCGTCGATCCACGGTTCTTCTATCCCGCGGCCGCGCGGACGATGGAAGAATGCGAACAGGTCTTCGAACTGCACCTGATGAGCCGGTCGGCCATCAAGGAGCTTGCCGGTCAGGACGGCATCGACAAGCCCGCCGCCGAACTCCTGCTGCGGCAGAAGCCCGACCTGGGCCGGGTTGGCGATAACCTGCGGAAGTGGAACCAGCGCTGCGTCCTGAAGGAAGAGTTCGAGGGACTGTATGCGGTGTGGGAAGCGCACGTCGTCCTGAGCAAAGAACAGCTGGAGGCCTTGGGCCTGGGCGACCTCGACGGCGACGTGGACGTGATCCCCGTGGCGGAACTGTGGTTCTGCCAGGGCGAACTACTCCGCGCCTCGCTGTCGGTCCTCGAGGCCGACCGTCGGCCGCCGTACTGGACGTGGTGCTACGAGCGCGCGGACGACACCATCTACGGCTACGGCATCCCCTGGCTGTACCGCAACCCGCAACGGTCCATCGACAGCATCTGGCTCATGCTGATGCACAACATGGCCGTCAGCAGCGGCCCCCAGGTCTTCTACAAGAAGGGCATCGTCAAGCCCAAGGACGGCGTCTACAAGATCCGTGGGCCGAAACTCTGGGAGGTCGAGGACGAGGACGTCGAAGACGTCAGCAAAGTCTTCCGGGCCGAGACGCTGCCCAACAACGCCTCGCAGCTGATGGAGGTGCTGAAGCTGGCGATGGAACTGGGTGACGACGAAATTTCGTTGCCCTCGATCGCGCAGGGTCAGCCGAACGATGCAGTTCCCACGGCAGCTGGACTGATCCAGCTGCTGAATGCTTCGAACATCGTACAACGCCGGTGCGCGAAGTCCATGGACGACGATCTGATCTCGCCCATGATCGAGCGTTTCTACGTGTGGGAAATGCTGCACGGCGAGGACGACACCATCAAGGGCGACTTTGCGGTGTCGGCACGCGGCACCAGCGTGCTGCTGCATAAGGACATCAAGGCCCAACACCTCCAGATCATCGCCCAGATCACCGCGGATCCGCGTTTCGCCGTGTACCTCAAGGAAGGCGAGTTCCTGCGCGAAATGTTCGAAGCCGCCGATGTGTCGTCGGAAGTCCTCCTGCGTACCGACGAAGAGGCCGACCAGATTCGCCAGCAACAGGCCCAGGCGAGCCGGCAGGGCGCCGGCGCGGCCGATCAGGCGAAGGCCCAGGCCATGCAGGCCCAGACCGACCTGAAGAGGCAGCAGCTGGAACTGGAGCAGCAGCGCTTCCAGGTCGAACAGCAGCAGGCCGCCGAAGAGCGCGCGATGCTCCACCAGGAGCGTATGGCCGAATTGCAGGACAAGGCCGAAGAGCGCCAAGCCCGCCTGATGCTGAAGAACACCGAGCTTCAGATCATGGCCGCGCGCCTGGCGACCGAGAAAGACATTTCGCTGGCCGAGATCGAGAAGGATCTTCAGATCGCCCAGTCGACCAACAACCTCGCCCAGTTCATGGGCACGATGAACGCGCGCCTGAAGGCAGCGACCATCGCCAAGGATCGGCAGGAAATGAGCCTCAAGGTTGATCCTGCGAACGCCTCCGGGACCGGCATCTGATGGCGATCGATACCCGTTCCGATACCTGGAAAGACGTTTCCGGCTGGGCGAAGGCCCGCCTGGCTAAAGCCCGTAGCGCGCTGGAGAGCGACGCGACGGAACACGAGCAAACGCTCGCGCTCCGCGCACAGATCAAGCTGCTGAAATCGCTGCTCGAACTGCCCAGTGCCGCTCCGACCAAGACCGAATCCGAAGTCGCCTTCGGAATCGAGCCCCCGTGAGCAGACCATGACCGACGAAACCAAGAACCTTTCCGAAGACGAACAGTTCGCCGCGATGACCACCGGCAACCCGCTGTTCGGTGAAGCCACCGCCGGCGCTGCACCTGGCGCCGTAGACACGACCGACGATGGCGCCGGCGCGCAGGGTCCCGATCAGACGGCGGCCTCCGCAGCCACGCAGGACGACGGTGCGACGGCGCGTGATGTTTCGGATGGGAACGCCACCGTGCAGGCCGGTGCCGATGGCACGCAGGGCGGCTCGGGGCAGGGTGCTGATGAAGAGCCGTTCCCCGGCTATGCGAACCTCAGCCCCGAAGTGCGCGAGGCGTTCGACAACCTGTCGAAGAAGAGCCGGAAGTTCGAGAACGATTACAGGGCGCTGCACGGCATGATGGCGCCGACGCAGCGACAGAACGCGGAATTGCGCCGCCAGGTGGAAACCACCACGGCGCGAATCCAGCAGCTGGAGCAGGTTGGGCGCACGCAAGGGAACGCGGGCGCCGCCACGGATGACGCCCAGAACGGATTCGATGAATGGGCTGCGCAGTTCCCAGAGGAATCCCGGATGCTTCAGGCGCTGGTGAATCCTTTGCGGGAAGAGGTGAAGTCCCTGAAGGGGCAGCTTAGCGCTGCCCGCACCGAGCTTGGCTCGCTCTCGTCGGACCGGGAGCAAGCGGCGTTGGAACGCGAGGTGAGTGCACTGGAACTCAAGCACGCGGATTGGCGCGATATCCATAACAGTCCCAGTTACTGGGAGTGGTTGGAGCGGCAGCCTCCCGGCATCCAGGCCCTCAACGCGTCGATGAATGCCCTCGACACGATCTCCCTGCTCGACATCTACAAGGGCAGTCTCGCAACCACTACCGCCGTCCCTGCGCAAAGCGCGCAGACCGGCACGGCCGACGCGATTCAGCATCGGCGCACCCAGGCGCTCGAACGTGGCACGGCTCCGAACGTGCGTAGCCCCGAATCCACCGGTTCTACGGGTGGCAATCCGGGCGGCGCGATGTCGGACGACGATGCCGCCTTCCTGCAGCTGGTGGGTGATAACCCCAATTTCCGTTAACAGAGGATTGCCGTCATGGCACAGCGTCAGTATCAGCCCATCGCGGGCGTTTCTGCCCCCATCTACTGCGAAGCCAAGGTGCTCGAGCGCGCCGGCCCGCATATCTGCCTCGACCTCGCCGCCGACATGAAGCCGGTGCCGAAGAACGCCGGTAACGCCGTGAACTTCCGTCGCTGGCGGAACCCGGCGGTGAACGAGACCCCGAACGCGGAGGGTGTCACGCCGACGTCCCGCGCGCTCGCGCACGACGACTACAACACCACGATCAACCGCTTCGCGGAGGTGTTCGAAGAGTCGCGTTACAACTACGACCTGGACGTGTGGGATAGCGTCAAGGGTGCGGCCGATGTGCTCGGCGACCTGATCCAGCGTACCCGCGAGCGCGTCCGCTACAACACGGGCAAGGCCGGTTCGGCCGTGTCCTACAACAGCCCGTCGGTGACCACCCGTGATGGCGTGAACGGCGCCATCTCCGTTGGCCGCCTCGACGTCGCCACCCGCGCGCTGGAAGCGAACAAGGCGATGACCTTCACGCAGATGATCCGCGCGTCGACGGCGGTCAGCACGGCGGGCGTGGAGCCGGCGTATTTCGCCTTCGGCCACACCGATCTGATGCCGGACCTGCGTCGCCTGCCGGGCTTCCGCACGGTGCCCGAAATGTCGAACCTGCCGGCCGAGGCCAAGAGCCCGCTGCTGCGTGGCGCCTTGGGCTCGGTGCTGTTCTTCCTCTCGCCCGAACTGGAGCCGTTCTACGGCGCGGGCGCAGCCGTGGGCAGCACGGGCATGAAGTCGCGCGACGGCACCAACGTCGATGTGTACCCGCTGATGATCTTCGGTCAGCACGCGCTGGGCAGCATCGCACTGCGCGGTTCGGGTCCGGCCGGCCGGGGGGCCGTCAAGGTCAGCATCCTCGACCAGCCCGACAAGTCCGACCCGACGAACGAGCGCGTCTACATCGCGGCCGCCTGGTACGACGCCGCGCTGCGCCTCTCGGAAGAATGGATCCAGCGTATCGAGGTCGGCGTCACCGCCAATCCGACCTAACGCCGTAGGACCGGCATCCGTCAGCTTCGGCTGGCCCTTCGAGGCCCCGCTCCGGCGGGGTCTCTTTTTTTGAGGTTCCCATGACCCAGAACACCAACGAACAGCTGCTCGAATGGATGCGCACCGGCTTCGCCGACCTCGAGCGCGACGATCTGAAGCAGGCCGCGAAGGATCTCAATGTCCAGTACGCGCCGCAAACCAACAGCGAGACGTTGCGGCAGAAGCTGCGCGCCGCCATCGGCTTCACCGAGACGACGCTGACCAACGACCAGGTCACGGCGATCGCTTCGGCAGCACCGAAGCCTGCCGCCAACGGCTTCACGCTGTCGTCCGCGCCGCCCAATCTGGGGCCGTCCGGTCGCTGGGGTGGGCGCTACCGCCGCGTCCGGTTGTCGAAGACCGACTATTACCAGAACTTCGTGGGCTTCCCGATCTCGTGGGAAGGTCAGATCAAGTACTTCCACTTCGATACCGAACTCGACATGCCGTGGCCCTATTACGAGGCGCTGCGCAACATGATCGAAACGCAGGTGACCAAGGATCTCTCGGCGGATGGCCGCAGCGTGATTACCAAGGAAACCCGGCGTCCGGTGATCCCGTTCTCCGACCTGGGGGATACCCCGGGAACCGAGGGCCTGCCGTGCTCCATGATCGAGTACGTGCAGGAGGTGGCGAAATCGGCCAACAACTTCGCCGATAGCAACCGCCGCGACCTCATCCGCGTGATGCGCTGGCTGCACGGCCCGCAGGCCAACGTGACGACGAAGGACATGAGCGACGACGACATCCGCGACCAGCTCCTGACGTTCATCGGCGTCGATATCTACGCGGACGCCTAAGCCATGTCGACCTTCCTGGAACTGTGCAAGGACGTGCACCGCATCTCGCGCATCGGCGAAGACCCGCCGGGTACGGCGCCCGAGACGGTGATCGGCCAGGAGGGCGTGCTGGCAGAGATCGTCAGCTGGGTGCAGTACGCCTATCGCGACATCCAGGAGGATCAGCGTGACTGGGCGTTCCGCGAGTCCACGGCCACCGTGACGGGTGTCGCGGTGCGCACCGTGGACGCCGCGCTGCTGCCGGCGGATTACGAGACGCTGCGTCCTTACACCAGCGACATGCGGCATCGCCACATCCTCGTGGCGCCCACGGGGCAGGGTGTGGCCGCGCAGCAGCCGGCGTGGTTCGTTCCATGGGAGGAATGGCGCGGCGGCCGGTACGAGCGCGGCTCGGCCGCTAGCGCCACGGGCCTGCCGAACTACTTTTCCGTGATGCCCGACGGGTCGCTGCGGCTGTACCCGACGCCGGCCCAAGCGGTGGATATCACGTTCGCGTACACCCGGGCCCTGGCCACGCTGGAAGCGGATACGGACGCGCCCATTCTGCCGGCGCAGCATCACCAGGCCATCGTGTGGCGGGCGCTGATGATTTACGCGGATTCGCGCGAGAAGACCCAGGAGTCCTACCAGAAGTGGGAGCGCCGCCGGAAACAGGCGATGGCGCGGCTCTACCGCGAGCAGCTGCCCGAGTTGGGGTTCTGACGCATGCAGTCCTACGCGCTCAAGGGCGGACTCGACCTGTCCACGGGAAAGGCGACAGCCGATCCCGGCACGCTGCTGGATTGCCTCAATTACGAGGTGACCGACCGCGACGGTTACACCCGCATCACGGGCTTCGAGCGGTTCGACGGACAGTTCCGCGTCGCCGAGTTCCGCACGGTGCGGATGAGGGGGGCGCTGGTCAGCGGCAGCTTCCTTCCCGGCGATGAGGTCATGGCTGGCGGTCACACCGGCTATGTGACCTCCGCCGCGCGTGGCACCGGCTGGGCGCTGTATGTGATGTGCCATAGCCGCGATCCGTGGCCGCTCGAGCTACCGGCCACGATCACCAACCTTTCGCGCGCCGGCAGTGCGACGATCACGGCGGCCGATCTGATGGCCGACCCGGTGGGCAAGCAGAAGGTCGTGAACGCCGCGCGTAAGGCGCTGGCCGATGCCGCTCGTCCGTTGGTGGGCCTGGTGCCGGGCAATCCCGATGTGCCCGTATCCGGCGTGTTCTGGTTCAAGAACCGGCTCTATGCCATCCGCGACTACCCGCTGATCTGGTTCGAGTCGGCGAAGCAATGGCCGTTCCGAGTGGGCGACCAAGTGACCATGCCCGGCGGCGTGTACACGGTCGTGGCCGTGCACTACACGAGCCAGGCCTATCTCGCCGGCTACATGGTGTTGTGGCCGATTGGCCAGGATGGCCAGCCGATGACTGTCGCACCGGAGCCGGGCGATCAAGTGACGCGGCCCTCGCAGTACACGGGCTTCGACGCTGCTGGCGCCGCCATGGGCGAATTGCCGGTGGCGATGATGGGCATGCTGAGCTATGGCGACGGCAAGGCCACGATGACCAGCCCGGGCACGGGTGTGCAGCCGGAGAACGATGACCTCAGCGTGCGGGCCTACCGCACCCCAGCGGGACTGTGGAAGGCCACCGCCACGGGTTGGCAGCCGGTCGACCTGAAGCGTGAGGCGCAATTCAGTTCCGGCACGTCCGCCTTCGGCCAGTTCATCAACACGAATATCGGTATCGGTGCGGCGCCGCTGGCCAGCGGCTACAAGGCCGGCACCAAGGCGCTGCTCGATGGCATCGACGTGACGGCAGAGGTTGCGGCCGACGACGGCAGCGGCGCCGCGCTATCCGGCAACGGTAGCGACGAACTGCGCGTGACCGGCTGCGACCTGTCCGCCATCCCGGACACGGCGACCATCCTGGGCATCGAGGTGCGCGTGAAGCGCTATGCCGATGTCGGGCACAAGGTCGAGGACTACATCGCCGAACTGATCGGCATCGACGGCACCAGCACCAACAAGGCGCGCCAGGTGACGTGGGATACCGACGACACCGAGGTGGTCTACGGAGGCGAGGATGACCTCTGGGGCAACGACAACCTGACTCCGCGCACCGTGAAGGAGGCGGACTTCGGTTTCCGTCTCGTCACGCAGGCCGTCGATCCCGAGCCGCAGGGTGCCATCAACCGCGTGTCGTTGCAGGTGTACTACCGCCGCCGCGACGCTGCGATCTACGTGTGGACGGGCTCGCTCGATATCGCCGTTAACCTGGTCGACGCGCAACTCATCACCGGCAGCTACGTCGATGGCGACGCCGCGGGCTGGCTGGTCCTCGATATCCCTGGGGCGAGTTGGGCACCGTCCATCGGCAACGGTATGCAGATCCGCTCGGCGCCGGCTGGCGGCGGCGACCTGTTGGCCACCGTGGCCAGCGGCGACCAGCCGATCCGCCTGCCGGGCTGGCCCGACCTTCAGGCGAACCGGAGCCAGTACCGTTTTCTCGCCACGAATTTCTACGGCATGGCTGACTACCAGGCGATCTACGGCGTCTCCGGCGCGTCGCCCGCGTTCACTTACGACGGCTCGCGCCTGCTGTGGGTGCGCACTCCTGTCGATCCCCAGCAGGATCTGCCGCGGCACATCGCGCGCCATGGCGCATCGCTGGTGCTGGGCTATTACCAGGGCGCGTACATCCTGAGCCCGCCGGGCGACCCGCTGAACTTCCGTGGCGAAGACGGGGCAGCCAGCATCGAGATCGGCCAGCACCTGACCAACCTCATGCCGGCCATGGGCGATGCGTTGCTGGTGGTGGGCGAGACGAAGACGCTCGCGCTGCACGGCACCGATGCCGACAGCTACGACCAGCAGACCGTCTCCGATAACCGCGGCGGCATCGAATACACCGGCGCCGACGTGGGCCGCCTGCTCGTCGCCGATGCCGTCGGCATCGCCTCGTCGGATGCCACGCAGGCGTTCGGCGACCTCAGCCGGACCTATCTATCGATGAAGGTGCAGGCCTGGCTGAAGCCGCGGCTCCAGGCCGTAGCCGACGGCACCGTGCCGCTGCAGCAGGTGATCGGCGCGATCGCCGTGCGTTCGAAGAACCAGTACCGGCTGTACTTCCGCGACGGGTACTACATGACCCTTACCGCGAACGACACGCCGGAATTCACCAAGCAGCGATACTTCGTCGCCGCAGACGATCCGGACATGCCGGACCAGCCGTTCCCGATCTCGACCGTGGGTATCGGCATCGACGACTTGGGCCGTGAGCGGATCTTCGGCAGCTTCGATGCGGACGCCAACCGTGGATACGTCTTCGAGTTGGATCACGGCACCACGTTCGACGGTGCGGCGTTCCCCTCTTACGTGGTGCTGAACCCGCTGTCCTTCAGCGAGAGCGTGATGCTGAAGCGTTTCGACCGGACATTCCTCCTTGGCCAGGCCGAGGGGTTCGCGAAGGTCCGGCTCAGCCGCAGCGTCAACTACAGCGTGCCCGATGGCACGAAAGCGTTCCCGTTCACGCTCGGCGATCCGCTGGCCAATGCCGGCGTGTTCCCCGCGCGTGGTGTCGCCGATGCCCCCATCGAGGGTTACGAGGTGACCCTGCGTTTCGATTCCCTTTCCGACGTCGAGGGGCCGCACACGTTGCAGGCCATCGGCACGGATGCTGATCCCCGCGGTGACTCCCGCGGCCACGTACGAGGCTGACCATGCTGCCCGCAGATGCAACCTATGGTGGTGGCGGTGCCACCACGACGAAGTCCCCGCCGCCCGTGCCGGCCACGGGTGGCCTGATGACTGCCGCCTCCAAGAGCACCGCTCAGCCGAACACGGGCTTCGTGCCGGCCCAGGCCTCGACCACGACTTACAACCCCGCCACGGCCGGTTCCACCGGTTATACGGCGGCGACGGGCACGGCGCAGACCTACGACCCGACCAAGGTCGACAAGACCGGCACCACGTACGACCCGACGCTCCAGACGGTGCAGGGGAACCAGCTGGTCAGCAACCAGCTGAACGACCTCACCGCGGGCGACAGCAAGTACATCCAGCAAGCCCGCCAGCAGGGCCAGCAGCAGGCGGCTCGATCTGGCCTGATGACCAGCAGCATCGCTGCCGGGGCATCGGAACGTGCGGCCGTTGCCGCCGCGCTGCCCATCGCCCAGGCGGACGCGGCGCGATACGGCACGGTTGCCGATGCGAACCAGATCGCGACGAACACCGCCTCGCAATTCAACGCCGGACAGACCTTGACGGCGAACACCGCCGACGCGACCGCGGCGAACACGGCCGATCAGTTCAACGCCGGCCAAACGAACCAGATGACGCAGGCGAACAACGACGCCACCAACCGCGCCAACGAGTTCACCGCAAACGCGCAGAACAGCACGAGCCAGTTCAACGCCAACAGCCTGAATCAGGCCGGTGCATTCAACGCTGGCCAGGCGAATCAGCAAAGCCAGTTCAACGCGGGACAGGTCAACAGCGGCCTGATGAGCCAGGCACAACTCAACGAACAGCAATATCAGTTCGACAAGAATCTCAATGCGCAGCAGTCGAACCAGTACTTTGGTTCGCAGTTCCAGCGCGAGCAGCAGATGTCGCAGATCCTTTCGTCGATCTACAACAACTCCAACCTCACGCCAGCGCAACAGCAGCAGGCGGCGGAGAACGCCAAGGCCATCTTTCAGGGCCTTTGGAGCGCGACCAATAACACCTTCAACGCGGGCGTGCCCCAGGTGTTCACCAACGTATGACGATCACTGTTCGCCTCGCTGGGCTCGAAGATCTGACCCGCCTCGTCATCCTGGGGCGTGTGGCCCACGGGGCGAGCAACTACCGCGACATTCCGTTCAACGCAGGCCACACCCGCGACATGTTCCGCGGCGCCGTACTGCTCAAGGGGCAGGACGTTCTCATCGCCGAAAGGGCTGACGGAAGCCTCTGTGGCTTCCTCATCGCGATGACCATCGAGTTGCCGTTCTCTCCGCGCAAGTACGCCACCGATGGCGCTTTCTACGCGGAGCAGGGCGGCGATGTTCTGCTGGACGCCTTTGTCGAATGGGCGCGCAAGAAGCACGTGGCGCGCATCGACCTCAGCGTGTCGCAGGACGATCCCGGCGACCGCATCGATCACCTGTATCAGCGCAAGGGTCTTGCGCGGACCGGTGGTATGTACCTCATGAAAATCCCCTTGGAGACGAAGCCGTGAGCGCAGTCAAGAAAGCAGTAAAGGGTGTCGCGAAGTTCGTAAAAAAGGACTTCAAGCGCGCGACCAACTTCGTCAAGAAGTACTGGAAGCAGATCCTCATCGTGGCCGCCATCGTGTTCACCGCAGGCATCGCCACGGTGGGCATCGCGGGATTCAGTAGCGCCATGGCCACGGCCGGCGGGGGATTCGCAGGCTTTATGTCAGCCGCAGGGTCCACGATGGTCGCTGGCGCGGCCGCGATCGGTGGCAGTGTCGGCATCGGCAGCGGTGTCACCGCGTCCACGGCTGGCGGTGCGTTCGCCTCGGCGCCGGTGATGGCTGGCGTCTCCAGTGGTGCGGGCCTGACCTTGGGTACGGGTGCGGCAGCGCAGAGCCTGGGTGCTGCCGCCTCGACCTATGCGCCGGCCGCCGCCTCGGGTGGCGCTGCCGCGGGCGGTGCGGCGGGCGCTGCCGGTGGCAGTTTCAACGCGCTGACCGGCGCCGGCACCTATACCGGCGCCGGGTCGACCGCGGCGAACGCGAGCTATCTCGCCAACGCAGGGGCGACCGGATCGCTTGCCGGGACCACGGCTGGCGCGGCCGGAACGGGCGGCGCGATCGGTGCCGGCACGGGCACCACCGCGGGCGCAGGTCTCACGACGACGACGGCGAATGCCGCGCAGCCTGGCCTCATGTCGAAGGTGCTGAACAGCAAACTCGCCGTTCCGCTGATTTCGTCCGGCATCCAGGGCGTATCGAGCTACATGCAGAGCAAGCAGCAGCAGGAGCTTGCCGACGATCAGTGGGACCGCGAGAAGCCGATGTCGTACTGGGGTGTCGGTGCGCGCGGCGATGACAACGGCGGCGGTGCCATCACGAGTCCCTTCGATGCCGGCGCCACGCTCACCGGTCAGCCCGCGGCGGCTCCGGACCAGATCACCGGTCCGGTGCGCGGCGCGAACAACACGAACCCCGCGGCGCAGTTGAATGCCAACTCGTTCCGCACCGCGCCCAACGGGAACCGTGGGCTCATGGCAGCTGGCTGGGATATGGACTCGGGCCTCCCGGTCGATGCAAACGGCAACCCGATCTACTGGAACTGATCCCATGGCGGACGAACGCAAACTCTTCGAAACGATGCTGGCCGGCCTGTTGGACTGGGTGTGGGGCAAGGGCCAGGCCGATATCCAGCGTCAGATCCAGCAGGCCACGCCGGACACGCTGGGCACGGTCATTGGGCACATCACCTTCGCGCTCGTGCAGCAGGGCGCCGATCAGGGCCACAAGGCCGGGCACGACTTCAGCATGGATCTGCTGATGGGTGTCGCCACCGAATTGATCGAGTCGCTGGAGAAGATGGCGGCCGCGATGAACATGCAGTTCGACGCGCAGGCCGTGGGATTGCAAGCGCTTACGCAGGCCCTGAACGATTACGCCGATTCCTTGCCCGATGGCAGCGAAGCGCAGCGTGAGGCGCAGGAAGCGCTGAAGGAAGTCAGCCCGCAGGAATTCGGCGACGCGCAATCGACGCTCTCGGATATCGGGCAGCGAAATGGCGTCAATCCGTTCGCGCAGGCGCAGGGGCAGCAGGGCGGCGCTCCGGCAGGAGCTTCACCGGCCGCCGCGCCGCCGCAAGGTAATGGTCTCATGGGAGCAGCCCAATGAATCGCGCACTCGGTTACGGCCTGATGGGTGCCGCCCAGGGCTTCCTTGGCGGACTGCAGCAGCAGATCCAGCAGGAGCAGGCGGATATCCGCACGCAGCGACTCCTGGAGGCCAAGGCGGCTGAGGAGCGCGCGCTCGAAGCGATGAAATACCAGTACCAGTCGCAGGCGAACTACGACAAGATCACGATGCAGTTCGCCGCCGACAGCCAGTTGCACGCGCAGGACAACCAGGCGAAGGCCTCCCTCGAGGACAAGAAGCAAGGCTTCGACGCGGAACAGAAGGCGATGGATCGGGCCTCCGAGGAAAAGCGCAGCGGCCTGTCGGCCAACGCGACGATCCAGGCCGCCACCATCCGCTCCGATGCCGAGGGCAAGGCGAAGCCGCGCGGCGAGCAGATCTGGCAGTTGCCGGATGGACAGAACGTCCTGGTGAAGCCCGACGAGGCGCCGCCGGAAAAAGGCAACCTGGTATGGACCCAGGGCGGCAGCGTCGGTGCGCGCACGCGCGGCGGCACGCCCGGCCCAGGAAGTGCCTTGAACGGTGCCCTCGGTGCGCCGGCGGCTTTCACTGCCCCCGCGCCTGCCGCTCCGGCGGCCGCTGGCTCGTCGCAAGACAATCCGCTGGATGCAACCTCCACCGCCACGCAGCCGCCGCCGGGAACGTGGGTGCGGCTGCCGTCGGGTCGCGTCATGCAGATTCCCGGAGCCTGATGCATGGCGAACTGGTGGGATCAATACGACGGCGCTGCAGCGGCTCCCGCGCCCACGCCCGCGCCTGTTCCGCCTCCGCCCGTCTCCGCCGCGTCGGGTAGGCCGTGGTGGGCGGCGATGGAGCAGGGCGCCGTGCAGCAGGAGAACGAGCTCGCCGGTGGCATGGCGGCTGGCGACTGGGGATGGGCCTCGCGCGCGCCGTCGGCCGAGAGCATGCCTCCCGGGGCGTACCAGGTCGGTGCCGTCGATGACGTTCCGCATCTGGACGCCAATGGTCAACCCGCATCGGTGCCGACCAACCAGGACGTGCAGGGTCTGCAAAACCAGCAGGCGGCCGTCGCTTATGCCGCGCGGGACGGCGATAGCGGTGGTGTCTTGCCGCGTGCCCCGACCTACGTGGCCGGCGAAGCGCCGGCCGGCATGCTCCGTCCGGGGAACATCGACTTGTCGAAGCGACCCGTCGTGCACAACAAGGACGGCAGCTACAGCACGGTGCGCAGTATCACGATCACCGCGGACGACGGTAAGGCGATCCTCATCCCGACCGTTGTCGGCGATCGTGTTGTATCGAACAAGGAGGCGATCGCTCACTTCCAGCGGACTGGCGAAAATCTCGGTGTTTTTTCAAACGAAGAATCGGCGGACGCTTATGCCGGACAACTGCACGATGAACAGGCTAAGGCCTACTCGGGCGCGGCTTCTAGCGCATCCGACCTGATAGGCCCGAACCGCTTCGTGCAGGCATTGAGGGCAGCGCCGGCGGCAGCGTTCGATGCACGCTTCGGCGCCGGCACCGCGGCCGGCTATGGCGCGGTGAACGTCGATCCGACGAACGAGCCGACGGGGCCTGCGTTCCTTTCCGGAGACTGGTGGAAGCAACAGCTCGGCGGTGGTGGCGATGGTGCCAGCTATGGCGAAGGTGCCGGTTACCTCATCGACAACCCGCTGACTCGCGGTCTTGGCCAGGGCGCGGCGTCGATCAATGCCGGTGTCGGCGAACTGCTCGGCCGCGGTATTTCCGCCGTGAGCCCCACGGCTGGCCAGTGGTGGCAGCGCTATGTGGAGGCTCCTGCCGTCGAACGCACGCGCGAACTTCAGCCCGCCGGTGATGCAGGGATTGGCGCGCTGACGACGCAGGCCATCGGCAACCTCGGCTCGCAGCTGTCGATTGGTTCGCTGACCGGTGGTGCTGGTGAAGCAGCGGCGACGGGAACCGGCCTCATGGGTGCGGCACGCGTCGCGCTGGCCAGTCCGCAGGCTCGCACTGCCGCGTTCCTTGGCGCAACGCAGGCGGGCAACGAAGCCGCACAGCTGGAGGCCGAGGGCAAGCCGGTTTCTGCCGACCAACTCGTCACGATGGCGTCGACCGCGACGGCGGCGAACCTGGTGCCGATGGCAGGCCGATGGTCGTTGCCGGCGCGTGTCGCCTCGGGCGCTGCTGTTGGAGAGGCCACCAACGAAGCCAACAACGTCGTGACCGGCCGCCCGCTGGGAAGTGGCGCTGCACTGGCGGCGGGTTTCGGGGCCGCCCTGGGCGTGCTGCCGGGCCATCACTCGGCGTCGCTCGCCGACGAAGGGCGTTCGCTCGCTGACCAGATCGCGTTCGGCAATCGCACGGACTTCCTGCGCGACGGTGTCGCACGTCAGGATTTCGACGAGCGCATGGGGCAGGCCGCGGAGCAGACTGGCGGCGCGGTTCCCGATGCCATCGCACAGCAGCTTGCCGCCGCCGTGGCCCAGGAGCACGGGACCAGCGTCGACGCGCTCTTGCGCGCACCGCGCGGACCTGCCGAAGCCGGCGCGGCCGCGGCGGACCAGATCCTTGCCGATGCGCAGCAGGCGGTGGCGGCTGCACCTGCCCCCATCACGGATGCGCCGACGATCGCGCCGGAAGCGTTGCGTGACGTTGTGCCGCGCGAGCCGTCCTTGCCGCAAGCACCTGCTGGTGCGACGCGTGATGACCTGGTGCAGGCGTGGCGTGGGGCGAGTACTGACGCCGAGCGGGCCGCCGCCGCTGCCGATATCGCAGCGTTCGACAAGCTCACCGGTAAGGCCGACACGGCGCCTGTTGATGCCGGCGCTGGCGAGGTGGCTGCGCCGCCAGTCGATAGCGCGCTTCCCGCTTCGCCCGAAGCGCCGCCGCCCGGTCTATCCTTCCAGGACGCTGGCCGGGTGATCGATGATCGTCTTGCCGCGCTCGACGCTATCGCCGCACGTGCTCGCCCGAACGAGGATCTGCGGACGTTGGGCCGTGAAGCAGGCGAACTCGAGGATCTGCTTCGCGGGGAGTACGCGAAGCGGCAATCCGGTGTCGTGCGCTCGGGGTCGAACAGCCTCTCCGACGCGGAGCTTGCCGACGCCGAGCAGCGTCTTGCCGCAACCCGCGGTGCACTCGAAGACCACCGGCAAGCCGTTGCCGCCGGCAACCAGGCGCGCCAACTCCGGGATCGGTTGTCCCGCGTCGACAACGACGAGGAACTGCGTCAGTTCGCCATTCGCCTTGCGGGCGTCGATGACGCACCGGTGCGGCCTGCCGAAGTGCGTCCGCCCGCACCTGTCGCCGAGGGCACGTCCTCGCCGTGGTGGAGCGCGCTGGAGAACCCGCCTGTCGCCGAAAGCCCCGTGGCGCGCGGCGAGGCCATGGCCAGCCGAGATACGCCGCCGCCCGACGAGGCCCCGGTCGCGCCGCTGCACGTGGAGCCGGCCAAGGAGGCGGAGGATCAGCAGTTCTACGCCGCGAACCAGTATTTCCGCGACAACGTGCAAGGCAAGCAGGTGACGTCGCCGGACGGCACGCCCGTGGTGTTTTCGTCGTCGGGACGGACCAAGGCATTGTCGACGGGCCGCCGGGACGCGCGCCGCATGGGCATCATCCGTCAGCTGCCCGAACTCGCCGCGCGCGCGCCCGTTATCGAGGAAGCCGCGGATCGTGCGAACCGCGAAGGCATGGCCTACGCCTACGCGGCGGTGCCGGTGGAAATCGAGGGAAAGACCTACGGCGTGAAGATGATCTATCGCGTGGGTCAGGAAGGTGGCCGCCGGTTCTACGATTTCCGGGGCTTTGAAATGGAAGACCCCGGTGCCGCAGATAGGGGCCTGGCCGAAGCGGCAGGCGCCCAGGGTTCGCCGGGGTCCGAGCCCACGATAGCGCAGCTGCGGGAGGCATTCAAGAAACGCCCCGCGTTCTCCGCCGACCTCGAGGCGGGGCAGGGCGCGGCCTCCCGCGACCAGGTGCGGAAGGCAGCCACCCGGGCGTGGGGCAATCGCTTCATCGGCAAGTTGGAGCGCGAGGGCGTCCTGCACGTCATCGATACCGACGAGGCCGTCTCCCGTGGGCTGGCCTCGTCCGCTGACGAACTCCGCGGCGTGAAGGGCCTGTACCACGACGGGCGGGCCTACATCCTGGCTGACCAGGTGCGCGACCTCGCCGAGGTGCCGGGCATCGTGCTGCACGAGGCCGGTCTGCATTATGGTTATGACCGCCTCACCACCGAGACGGATCGTCTCGCTCTGCGCCGCATGGTCAATCGGGCGATCGCTGCCGGTGACAAGGACATGGTGAAGGCCTGGCAGCACGCCGAGAAAGTCGGCACGCCGGCGCGCGCTCTCCATGAGGAAGCGATGGCGTACCTCGCCGAACATACGCCTGGCCACGGCATCGTGACACGCGTGGTCGACGCGCTGAAGCGCGGCCTGAACCGTGTCGGTATTCCGGTCAGCCTGCTCGAATCGGACGCCGATGCCATCCGGCGCACGGCGCGCGACATGCTGCGCGCTGCAGCCAGTGGTGAGCGGCCGACGCGCGCGCGAGTCGAGCCGGACGGTGTGCAGGACTGGCGCGCATCGAGCATCGAAGGCGCGCCGGTTTTCAGCCGCAGCGAGCCGCCCGAATCGGAGGCATTCCGTCGCTTCTTCGACGGCTCCCGTGTCGTCGACGAGGAAGGCCGACCGCGTCCGGTGTACCACGGCACCGCCTCGGACCATACCGTCTTTCGTGGCGACGTCTCTGGTCGCGCCACGGGCCACGCGACGGCGTCGCTGGGGCATTTCTTCACCGAGCGGCGGGCCCAGGCCGAGCACTATGCGCGCAACGCGAGCGATGGCGTTCCGGCCGAGGAGCGCGTGGTCGATGCCTACCTCGCTGTGCGCCATCCCACTGAAATGACCCTCGAGCAACTGCAGGCGGTGGACTCGCCGGAGGAAGCCCGTCAGCTTCGACGCGACCTCGAGGCGCAGGGCTACGATGGCATCCACATCAAGGACGGCCGCCAGTGGATCGCGTTCGACTCGCGGCAGATCAAATCGGCCAGCGAGAACCGTGGCACGTTCGATGCCACGAATCCCGATATCCGCTTCTCGCGCGCGCCGGCGGCGCAGGTGCGACAGCAGGCCGCCGCGGCGCGCACGTCGATCCTTTCGCACCTAGCCGCACAGGGGTACGGCCAGGGTGCAATCGGCTGGACCGGCAACCCCGCCGAATATGAAGGGTGGCGTGGTGGCGTGCAGAAGGCGATCGCTGGGCTGTTCGACAAGATGGACCCGCTGCGCCGCGCGGAGGGGGCGATCACGGACGCCACCGGGCAGACCATCGCGGACGATGCCGACGTCTACCGGCTCGAAAACCTCATGCACGGCCGTGCGGCGGATCGCCTCGACGCGCTCGATCGCACGTCGGTGAAGCCGCTGTTGAAGGCCATGAAAGGTTTTGGTGTCACCCCGAAGCTGCTCATGGATTACCTCTACGCGCGGCACGCGCCGGAGCGTAACGCCCGCATTGCGACCATCAACAAGGACATGCCGGACGGCGGGTCCGGCCTGACGACGCAGGAAGCCCGCGATATCCTCGCCGGCAATGCGCCGGGACCGTATTCCGGCCAGAAGATCAGCGCGGCCGACATGCCCAAGCTCCAGGCGCTGGCGGCGCGTGTCGACCGCGTACGCGACCAGACCATCGCCACGCTCGAAGGATCGGGGCAGATCACCCCGCAATTGGCCGGTCAGCTGCGCAAGCAGTGGCAGCACTATGTACCCCTGCGCGGCAAGGAAGGCGAGGCGGAGACGCCAAAGGGCGCCGGCCGCGGGGTGAACATCAAGGGCAAGCCGGTGAAGCGTGCGCTCGGCCGTGGCGCCGGCAATGTCGCCCCGCCGAACATCCTCGCCGAGATCGTGGGCGATGCGCAGCGCGCCATCATCCAGGCGGAGAAGGCGAGGGTCGGGCGCGCCGTGCTCAAGCTCGCGGCGGAATACCCGAATCCCGACCTCTGGCAGGTGGAGCCCGTCGACCTCGAGTGGCGGTTCTCGGAATCCACTGGCGAGGCCTACCTCGCACCGAAGCGTCCGACGAACGACCAGGACGTGCTGACGGTCATGCACGACGGCAAGCCGTATATGGTTCGCCTCAAGGATCCGCGCATCCGCGACGCGGTGCTGAACCTGGGTGCGGAAAAGGCGCAGTGGCTGGTGAACACGCTGGGTCGGTTCAACCGCTGGCTCTCGGCCGTGAGCACCCGCTACAACCCGGCCTTTACCCCGATCAATGCCCTGCGCGATATGACTCTCGGCATGACCGGCCTCACCGCCGAGCATGGCGCGGCGGCTGCGGCCGATGCGGCGGCGAACTACCTGCCGGCGCTGCGATCCTCCTGGCGGGACGCTGCGCATGCACCGGGGGATGCGAGCGTGCCGGATGCCCAGAAGTCCATGGACGACTGGGCGCGAGAGTTCGCGGAGCGCGGCGGCAAGACGGGCCTTGTGCATTTCAACGATGTCGAGTCCACCTCGCGCGCGCTGGAAGACAAGTTCCGGAGCGGCATGGAACTGCTCGGAGAACTGCGGCCGCTGGCCGCTGCCGGGAAGGCGTTGGAAAAGCTCCAGCCGATCGCGCACGTCGTCGAATTGGCGAACGAGGCGACGGAGAACGCACTGCGCCTGGCCTCGTACGTGGCGCTTCGTAAGCGAGGCATGTCGCCCGACCGCGCCGCAGCCTACGCGAAAGACCTCACGGTGAATTTCAACCGCAAAGGCCAGTGGGCCGGCGTGCTTAATACGCTGTACCTGTTCTACAACGCGAGCGCGCAGGGTGTCCGCCGCAGCTTGCAGCTGATGCGCAATCCAAAGGTGCTGGGATTCCTGGGCAGCATCGCCGCCCTACAGGGCGCGCAGACGGCGCTCCTGATGTCGCGCAAGGGCGACGACGGCGTGAGCGACTGGGATGCCATCCCGGACTGGAAGAAGGAGCGATCGCTCATCATCGCGCTGCCTGGCCAGGGCCATTACTTCGCGCTGCCGATGCCGTACGAATTCGGCTTCATGGTGTTCGCCGGCGGCCGCCTCACGCAGGCTGCGCTGAACCGCGAGCCGTCGACCAAGGGGAACCTGGTCAACGACCTCGGCGCAGGCATGCTCCAGGCCTTCTCGCCCATCCCGCTCGACAACGGTCCCACGGGCCTCGCCCCGGAACTCTTCAAGATCCCGCTACACCTGGCGGAGAACCGCGACGACTTCGGCCGGCGCATCACCGCCGACCAGCCCTATGCCACCTACGACATGCCGCGCACGGCGATGGGTAAGACCGGCACGGCGGCGCCTTACGTGTGGCTGGCGCGCGCTCTGAATCGCGCCGGCGGCGGCGATCCCGATTTCCGTCCCCCCGAGATCGCTCGTGGTTTGCTCGACTGGAGCCCCGAGGATCTGCAATACCTGTCGAACACGATGCTCGGTGGCCTGGGTAGCTTCGCCAGCGGCACCTGGACGTCGGCAGAGAAACTGCTTGCCGGCAACTACAAGGCGAAGAAGGACGGTTCGGTCGCGGTTGATTGGCAGGCGATGCTGCGCGATTTCCCCATCGTGAAGTCCTTCGGCTGGGATACCGATAGCAATCGGGCGCGGTCGGATCGCTTCTACGACATCCGTGACCAGATCGAGCGCACGAAGGCGATGGTGCAGGCGAAGCTGGATGACGGCGATCTCGAGGGTGCGCAGCGCGTCGCGCGCGAGGCGGGAGTGTTCGCCGACGGCATGACCGTGAAGACGAACCAGGACGGTTCGCCGGCAATGCGCCTGAAGCACACCGATCGCGGCGACGTCCGCACCTACCAGGTCGGCGCGGTGCCGGGCAGCCTGTACGCGGCCTACCGCGAGGCCAGCGGCGGATTGAGCCAGCGCAACGAGGACACCGGCTACAGCGAGAAGGTGCAATCCGGTGTCGCCGACTACAACCGGCAGATCCAGCGCGCCTACCAGCTGCCTGTCGCCGAGCGCACGCGCGTCATTCGTGAGCTTCAGGATCAGCGTGGTGGCCTGATGGCCGCTTTCCTGCGCCTCTACGAACAACGGAAGCGAGCGGTGCCCACACCGGGTAAGTGATGCCGCCCGCGGTCAGCGCCAGGATCGCGGCGAACACGAGCACGCCGGCCGCGAGGCCGACGGCTGCGGCCTGCGCCGGTGCAGACAGGATCAACAGGGCATCGCGAGCACGCATGCCCTTGACGCTAACAGAGCGATGACCATGCCGACGTCCCCTTATCTCCCCTCGACCTTCGGCACCACGGCGACCCCTGCGGCTGCCGCTCCCTCCCTCCCGCGCCCCGCGCTGCCGCAAGGGCAGCCTCCGTCCGCAGCCGGCCTCATGGGCGCCGCGGCGATGTCTTCCGCGCGAATTCCCCATCCCTCCCTCCCGAAGCCCGTCGCCCCCGTTAGGCCGCGGTAACCAGGTGCATCGCGCGGCCTGAGACGCCGGGCGCGTAGAGTGCGCGCCATGCCTCGACACGCGCCAACGCTCGACCTTCCCATCATATGGGAGCAAGCCGTCTATGGCGCGGCCATGGAACCGTGCGGCCCTTGGTGGGCCAAGGCTATCGACGGCGGCATCGAGATCGGTTGCGTGCGCGAGATCAACGACGGGCGGTGGCGATCGCAGATCAAGCACACCGATGACTGGCGCCGCGACATGGATTGCTACACCGGAAGCGAAGCCCGGGCGAAGTACTTCGTCGAGCACTACTTGCGTTACCACATGCCGCGCGATCCTCGGGCTCTGGCCGAAGCGCGCCGGCGATTCCTGAACACCGAATCGGCAGCATTGCCACCGCGCAAACCGAAGGGATCGGACGACCGTTCGTGATCGAAAACCCGTCCCAAATCCGTCCCGCGTAGGGGACAACACAGACCTAATCGGGACCAAATGGGCCGTCATCGGGCCGGGTCCAAAAACCAAAAAGCCCAAGCAATCAATTGCTTGGGCTTTCGGTATTGGTGGAGGTGGCGGGAGTCGAACCCGCGTCCGAAGGCGTTTAATCCCCGGATCTACATGCTTAGCTCACCGTTAGATCTCGTCCGCCGACAGCACGGCGTGCTAAGCGCACCGGCGGACATGTCTGATTAGTCTGGCGTCAGACCCCCAGACGGAGGGTCTTTCGGCGATCCCGTGATAGTGACCCTACACCGACGAGCACGAGCACAAGTGGGTTCGGGCGGTTGGCCTTTTTTAGGGGCCGGACAGCTTAGGCGGCGAGAGCCACCTGGTTGTCACCGTAGTAGTTGTCGTTGGCAACTATGAGTTTTGCTGCTGGATTAACGAGGAAAGCTGCCCCCTCGGCATGCACCAGGCAATCGCACTACCCCCGTCGAAGCCAGAACACCCCCGGGGAAACTGTTGTGAGACTACCGACTCGAAGTATAGGGGCGGGGGAGGGGCGTCACAATGGGCACGCGCCCCCGCGTTCAGTCAGCCGACCCGGTTATGGGCGCGCATCACGCGTTGCTTGTCCACGGCCCATTCGCGCTCCTTGTCGCTCTGGCGCTTGTCGTGCTCCTGTTTGCCCTTCGCCAGGCCGATCTCGCACTTCACCTTGTTGTGCTTCCAGTACAGGGCGGTGGGCACCAGGGTGTAACCCTTGCGTTCCACCGCGCCGATCAGGCGATCGATCTCCTCGCGGTGGAGCAGCAGCTTGCGCGTGCGCCGGTCGTTCGCCACCACGTGGGTGGAGGCGCTGATCAGCGGCGGGATCTGGGCGCCCACGAGGAACACCTCGCCGTGCTGGATGATCGCGTAGCTGCCTTCGCCGAAGTTGATCCGGCCGGCACGCAAGGCCTTCAGTTCCCAGCCCTGCAGCTCGATGCCGCATTCGAAGCGCTGGTCGATGTGATATTCGTGGCGAGCGCGCTTGTTCAGCGCGATGGTGCCGCCGCCGTCCTTTTCCGTGTCCTTTGCTTTCGCTTTTGCCATGTCCGTTAAAATCGGTCTATCGGGTCCCTGATACAAGACCGGCGGATCCTGGCGCCGGCGAATGAGACGAGGTCTTCATGATTGAAATCCGCCGCAGTGCGATCGTGCCGTTCACGCCCGCGCAGATGTTCGACCTGGTCAACGATGTGGAAGCATACCCAAAGCGCTTCGGCTGGTGTGATGCCGCCACCGTGGTCGAGCGGCAGGACGACATGCTGGTGGCCCGGCTGGATCTCAAGTTCGCCGGGCTGAAGCAGCATTTCACCACCCGGAACACGATGCAGCGCCCCGAGCGCCTCACCATGACCTTCGTGGAGGGGCCGTTCCGTTCGCTGGATGGTGTCTTTACCTTCCAGGCCCTCGGCGACATCGGATGCAAGATCGCCCTGGCACTGGATTTCGATTACGCCGGCCTCGGCGGCAGCGTGCTGAAGATGGGTTTCCAGCAACTGGCGAACCGGATGGTGGACGACTTCTGCGACGAGGCGCGCCGGCAGTATGGCTGAGATCGTCGTCGAGGTCGCCTATGCGGGCCCGGAGGGCCAGGTGGTCATCCCACTCGCCGTGCCGGACGGTGCAACCGCCTGGGATGCCGTGCAACTGGCGAGGACGGGATTGCCGTCCGGCGTGACGCCGGACCCGGGTCGCCTGGGGATTTTCTCGAAGAAGGTGCCCGCCGGCCGGGTACTCGAAGAGGGCGACAGGGTGGAAATCTACCGCCCGCTGATCCTGGACCCGATGGAAGCCAGGCGGCGCCGCGCGGCGCGCGGCGCCTGAACGAGGCTTACTTCTGGTTGCGCTTGCTGGCCGGGCTGTCGTCCGAGGAGCCGCTCACGCCGACGCCGAAGCCGCCGTCGTCGTCCTTCTTGCCGCTGGTGTTCTTGTCGCCCTCGGCATCCCCCGTGGGGTTGGCCTTGTATTTCTTGGAGTCCTTCAGCAACTGCTCGGCGTCCTGGGCGAAGAAGTCGCCTTCGGTACGGACCAGGGTGTCGTTGTTGAAGGTGAGGGTGAGGGTGCGCTTGGTCATCGGCTTCCCGCGGTGCGAGAAAGTCGATACGTAGTCCCAGCGATCCTGGTCGAACGGCGAGATGACCGACGGGGTGCCCAGGAGGACGAGCACCTGGCGCTTGGTCATGCCGGGCTGCAACTGGTCGACGTTCTTCTTGTCGAGCAGGTTGCCCTGCTGCACGTCGGGGGTATAGACGAGGCCACAGCCCGCGATGGCGGCTGCCATCATGGCCAAACCCAGCGTGCGGATGAGCTTTTGCATGCGTAGTTACGTCCGGATCGTGAAGCCTGTGATGATACACTAAGCGCCTTCCGGCACCGCGAGGGGTCTGACATGGACCAGGAAACCAAAGAACTCCGCAAGGCGGGCCTGAAAGTCACGCACCCGCGCATGCGGATCCTGCAGATCTTCGAGGAGGCCGAGGAGCGCCACCTTACTGCCGAAGACATCTACAAGCGCCTGCTCTCGCACCAGGAGGACATCGGGCTTGCCACGGTGTACCGGGTGCTGACCCAGTTCGAAGCGGCCGGCATCGTCATGAAGCACAACTTCGAGGGCGGCCAGGCCGTCTACGAACTGGACCGCGGCAAGCACCACGACCACATGATCGACGTGGACAGCGGAAAGGTCATCGAGTTCATGAGCGAGGAGATCGAGCGGCTCCAGCACGAGATCGCCGACCGGCATGGGTATGTGATCGAGGATCACAGCCTGGTGCTGTATGTGAGGCCCAAGAAGAAGCGGTGAGGCGTTTCTTCCAGTGGTTGACCGGGCCCCTTCGGGGGCTTTTTTCGTTTGGGGGAGGCGGCCCTTGTCGGGTGGGAAGGCGCTGGATCCTGCTTTCGCAGGGATGAGGTGAGGCGGGAGGAATGGCCTGCGGGCGGAAGGGATGCCCGATGGGGCGGGCGGCATGAGGGGGGCGCGTTTCGAGCCCCCAAATAAAAACGCCGTCGGTGGACTCCTGTCCACCGACGGCTGATCCGGCTTCGTCATGGCTCGTGGAATGCGAGTTGCTCGCTGGTCCACGGACCACCATGTCGTACCGGCGAGGCTGACATCCTGTCGCCTCATCGGGTCGATCGTCCCCACGACCGACCCGGGCTCGCCGTCTCTCGACGGCGGCTCCCCCACATCGATAATGGGATCGTAACGAAGCGTTCACTGCCCCGGTATTGGAAAATTTCCTATGCCGGATCCGATACTTGTGCTGCGAAGCAGCACACGAAGGTGAAGTCCCACGGGTTCCGGGCGGATGCGGAAGAGGCCGCCGAGAGCGGTGATGCGATCGCTCATTCCCTGCAAGCCGCGACCGCCTCCGTCCGTGCGGGCGGGCCGCGGATTGGAGGAAAGGCCGTTGCCGTTATCGCGTATGTCGAGGATGGCGACCGGACCGCTGTCGCGCACGCCGATACGCAGGCGCAGGGTCATCCGGCTGGCGCCGGAGTGGCGAACCACGTTGGTCGCGCTTTCCTGCACGACGCGATAGATGGCGGTGAGCGTGTCGTCGTCGAGCAGGCGTGGTTCGCCGCGCAGGTCGGTCACGTAGGTGATGCCGGCCGCGGTGAGCATGTCGCGGATGGGACCTTCGTCCAGCGCACGCAACAGGCCGAATTCGTCCAGCACCGACGGACGCAGGCTGTCCAGCATTCGGTGCAGGGCTTTGCGCATGTGTCCGAGGATGCCGTTGATCGACATGCCGATGTCGTCCAGGCCCGCGCTGCCCAGGCGCGTCTGGGCCAGCTTCAGGTGGGTCTGGATGGCGGTGAGGTTCTGGCCCAGCTCGTCGTGCAGTTCGGCGGCCATGTGGCGGCGCAGGTTTTCCTCGGCCTGGAGATTGCCTCGGGCGGCGTCGCGCAACTGCCGGGCCAACTGGTCGAGACGCTGGTTGGCCGCCGCAAGGTGGGTGTTCTGCTGGGCTACGCGCTCGCTGCTGCGGCGGAGGGCGTCGGTGGCGGCGCCGAGCATGAGCGTGCCGGTACCGGCCACCGCGAGGAAAAGGTGGGCGGCGGCGGTGGGCGCGCCGCGGCCGATCATGTCCTCGGTCACGTTGAGGCCCACGCTGGTGATCAGCATCGCCAGGCCGGCGCCGCGCCAACCGTGGCGGAAGGCGAAGAACAGCACCGGTGCCAGCGAAAGCACGCGGGCGAATTGCGGTTGCGGGGAGTACTCGGCCAGGGTGATGAGGATGGCCAGCGAGGGCAGCATCACCAGCAGGCCGTCGAGCAGGAGTTCCGCCAGCGAGGCCTGCGTGGGTCGCTCGCGGAAGACCAGGATCATCACCGGCACCACCAGCAGCACGCCCAGGTAGTTGCCGAGCAGGTCGCTGCCGAAGGTGGTGCCCAGCATTTCCACGGGAGCCGCGGGATGCATGGAGGCCATCATCGCGGCATTGCCGGCCGTCGCCACCGTGGCCGTGACCATGGCCGAGAGCAGCAGGCGGGCCACGTCCTCGGGGGTATTCAGGCTGGCATGGAGATGGGCCCGGCGCAGCAGCCAGAGGCATGCGGCCACCATCAGCGGCTCGGGCGCGTCGCCGAGCACGAAGCCGGCGCCGCCGATGGGCAGGCCGCTGCGCCACTCGCAGAAGGCACTGGCGACGATCTCCGCGCCCAGGATCCAGAACCAGTCGCGGCTGCGGGTGAGCAGCAGGGCGCCGAAACGCAGGCCGAAGGGCAGGACCCAATACGGCTGTTCGGTCGGCCACAGCATCACCCAGGTGGCGGCATAAGCCAGGGCGATGAGGGGACCGACGAAGCGGGAAGAGCCAGATAAGCGCATGCCGGAATGGTACACGGCGGGTATGCGGCTTCGGCGGGTTTTACGCACCCATACGCATGCGTCGGGAGAGCCTGCTACATTCCACCCATGCCAAGAATCGTCCTAGTAGATGACCATGCCATCGTTCGCGAGGGTTTCAAGCGCCTCATCGAGCTGGAACCCGACCTGGACGTCGTCGCGGAAGCCCGCAACGCCGACGAGGCGGTGGAGGCGGTCACGCAGCATCGGCCCGACCTGGTCGCGGTGGATCTGTCGCTGCCCGACGGCAGCGGACTTCCGCTGATCGAACACCTCGCGAGCATCGCGCCCGACATGCGGATCGTCGTGCTGAGCATGCACGACGGCGAGCCTTATGTTTCGGAAGCCTTACGCCGCGGTGCGCGCGGTTACGTCACCAAGGGCGTGGCGCCGGAGGAGCTCGTGGCGGCGGTGCGTTCCGTGCTCGGCGGCGATCAATACCTGAGTTCGGACCTGCGCGAGCGCCGCTCCGGCCGGCCCACGACGGACCTCGATCCGTTCAACCGGCTGACCGCCCGCGAGCGCGAGGTGTTCCTGCTGCTGGCGATCGGCCGCGCGCCGAAGCAGGTGGCGGCGGAACTGGGCATCGGGCAGAAGACGATCTACATCCACCGTGCCGCGGTGATGAACAAGCTCAACGCGGGATCGGAGCTGGATCTTTACCGGATGGCGCAGGAGCGCGGGCTGATCCGCAGCTGACTTGACTGTGGGAGCCGCTATAGCGGCGAGAAGCCTGCGGAGCGATGAAGCGGTGAGGTTCATTCCCTCGCCGCGATAGCGGCTCCTGCAAAGTAGGGGTCAACCTTGCGCGCGGTCCAGCATCTTCTTCGCGTGGGCCCGGGTTTCCTTCGTGATCTCCACGCCGCCCAGCATCCGGCTGAGTTCGTCGCGGCGGCCGGCGGCGTCCAGCGCACGGATGCGGGTGCGGGTGGCTTCGCCGTCGCTTTCCTTCGCCACCTGCAGGTGCGAATGGCCTTGCGCGGCCACCTGCGGCAGGTGGGTCACGCAGAGTACCTGCACACGCTCGCCCAGGGCGCGCAGCTTCTGGCCGACCACTTCGGCCACCGCGCCGCCGATGCCGGTGTCCACCTCATCGAAGATCATGCAGCCGATGTTGTCGTTGCCCAGCGTGGCTACCTCGATGGCGAGGCTGATGCGGGCGAGTTCGCCGCCCGAGGCCACCTTGCGCAGCGGGCGGGGCGGTTGCCCGGGATTGGCGCTGACCAGCAGTTCGCAGCGTTCGCGGCCCTGCGGGTCCGGTTCGTCGCCTTCGGCCGGCTCCAGCGAGACCTCGAGGCGGCCGCCGGCCATGCCGAGTTCGCCCATCAGGGCGGCCACAGAGGCGCCTAGCCGGCCCGCCGCGTCCGCGCGCGCCTTCGAGAGGGCGGCCGCGGCGACGTCGTATTCCTTGCGCAGGCGATCGCGTTCGCCGGCGAGGCGATCGAGTGCGTCGCCCGCGCCTTCGAGTTCCGCCAGGCGCTCGCGGACCTCGTCCGCCTTCGCGAACAGTTCCTCGATGGGCAGGCGATAGCGGCGCGACAGGTCGTGCAGGTGGGCGAGGTGGGTGTCCACCTCGGCGAGGCGCGCCGGGTCCAGCTCCACGTCCTGCGCGTAACGACCGAGGCCGTCCACGGCTTCGCCCACCTGGATCTGTGCGCTGTCGAGGAGTTCGAGGAGCGGGGCGAGGGTGGCGTCGAGTTCTGCCAGGCGCGAGAGTTCGGCGTGGGCGCGGAGCAGCGCGCGGCCGATGGCGAACTCGCTCTCTCCGTCGAGCATCTCGACGATGCCGTTGGCGCCTTCGGCGAGGCGGCCCGCATTGGCGAGGCGGCGATGCTGCGCTTCGAGCTCTTCGAGTGCCGAAGGGGCGAGGGCCCAGCGCTCGAGTTCTTCCAGTTCGTGGGCGAGCAGTTCGATCTGGCGCTCGCGGTCGTCGCCGCCGGACAGGGCGCGGATGCGCGACACCGCGTCGCGCCACGCGCGGGCGGTATCGCGGACGCGCGCCAGCCGTTCCTCGTTGCCCGCATAGGCGTCGAGCAGGGCCATCTGGTGCTGGCGCGAAAGCAGGGCCTGGTGTTCGTGCTGGCCGTGGATCTCCACGATCAGTGCGGCCAGCGCGGCCATCTGCGCGAGGCTGGCGGGACGGCCGTTGATCCACCCGCGCGAGCTGCCCTCGGTACGGATCACGCGGCGCAGCCGGCAGGTGTCCCCGTCGTCCAGTTCCTCCTGGCGCAGCCAGTCCGAGGCTTCCGGCAGGCCGGTCAGATCGAACTCGGCGGCCAGTTCGGCGCGGTCGCTGCCGGCACGGACCATGCCGCTGTCGGCGCGGGCACCGGCCAGGAGCATCAGCGCGTCCACCAGCAGGGACTTGCCGGCACCGGTCTCGCCGCTGACCACGGTGAGGCCGGGCCCGAACGCGACCTCGGCTTCTTCGACGACGGCGAACTGGCGGACGTAGAGCGAGGTGAGCATGGGCACCGGGGGTGGCGGAGGGAATCGCGCCGATTGTAGCGGGAGCGGCGTCGCAGGAGCCGAGACTTGCAAGCCGGACGGCAAGACCTTATTGATAGCGGACGATCCGACCCTTCCCGACCCAGCCTGCGCATGAATCCGTTTTCCGGTCACGACATCGATGCTCGCGCGCGCCGGCTGCTGCGGACCCTGATTTCCCAATACCTTTCCGACGGCGAGCCGGTCGGCTCGCGGACGCTGGCGCGCTCTTCCGGCCTGGAAGTGAGTCCGGCGACGATCCGCAACATCATGGCCGACCTGGAAGACGCCGGGCTGGTCGCGTCGCCGCACACCTCGGCCGGCCGCGTGCCGACGCCACGCGGCCTGCGCCTGTTCGTCGACAGCCTGCTCGAACTCAAGCCCCTGCCGCGCGACGAGATGGCGCGCCTCCAGGGCGGCCTGCCGCCCCACCAGACGACGACGCGCGACCTGCTCGGCAACGTGTCCAACCTGCTTTCGGCCATGACCCGCTTCGCCGGTGTGGTCACCGTGCCGCGCCAGGGCGACTTCCCGCTACGCCACATCGATTTCGTCTCGCTGCCGGACGCCCGCGTCCTGGTGATCCTGGTGTTCTCCGACAACCAGGTGCAGAACCGGGTGGTCCAGCTGGCCCGCCCCCTGGACAGCGGCGAACTCGAACAGGCGGCGAATTACCTCAACGCGCAGTTCGCCGGCTTCCGGCTGGCCGACATTCGCGCCCACCTGGCCTCGGAACTGCGCGAGGCCGGCGGCGAACTCAACCGGATGCTGGCAAGCGCGGTGGAGCTGGCCACGGCCTCGTTCACCACGGACGGGGACGCCGACGATGTCCTGGTCAGTGGCCAGACCAACCTCATGGGCTATTCCGAACTGGCCGACATCGACCGTCTCCGCGAGCTGTTCGACGCCTTCCAGCAGAAGCGCGACCTGCTCCAGTTGATGGAAATGTGTGTCCAGGCTCCGGGCGTCCGCCTCTTCATCGGCGAGGAATCCGGCTTTTCGGCCCTGGACGGCTGCAGCATCGTCACCGCCACCTACGGCACGAATGGCCGCATGCTCGGCGCGATCGGAGTTATTGGACCGACGCGTATGGCATATGAGCGGGTGATCCCGGTGGTACAGGCCACCGCCGGATTGCTCAGCGACGCCTTGAATCGCGCCGCGGCGACCTCATAAACCGCCCCGGGAGGCGGGTTTACTATTTCCCGCGAATGTTCGACCCCCTCATGGAGGGGGCCGGTTAGCTGACATTTGGAGCAAGCATGCAGAACAACGATCCCCATGTGCCGGATCCGGTGCAGGACGGCGCGAACGATGCCGGCGTCAATGCCGACCTCGACGCCCTCACCGCGAAGTTGACCGCCCTCGAGTCCGAACTGGCCGGGGCGCGCGAGACGGTCCTGCGCGAGCGGGCGGAGATCGAGAACCAGCGCCGCCGCCTCCAGCGCGACCTGGATCAGGCCCGCCGCTTCGCGAACGAGAAGCTGCTGGGCGACCTGCTGCCGGTCTACGACGGCATCGCGCTCGGTCTGAGCAACGACTCGGCCGACGCGAAGACGCTGCGCGAAGGCCTGGAGCTGACGCTGAAGCAGCTGGAAAAGGTGACCCAGGCCAATGGCCTGAGCGTGGTCGATCCGCTGCACCAGCCGTTCAATCCGGAACACCACCAGGCGATCAGCTCGGTCGAATCCAACGAACACCCGCCGGGCACGGTGGTCGCGGTGGTGCAGAAGGGTTTCGTGCTGAACGATCGCCTCCTGCGCCCGGCGCTGGTGGCCGTGGTGCGCGACAACTGAGTCTCACAAGGCATTGAATCGATGGGGCCGAGCCCCACTTTCAAACACAGTCGCGGCCGCGGGGGCCGCATAGATATTTCGGAGCAACTGCAATGGCCAAGATCATCGGCATCGACCTCGGAACGACCAACTCCTGCGTCGCAGTGATGGAGGGTTCGACCGCACGCGTCATCGAGAACGCGGAGGGCGATCGCACCACGCCGTCCATCGTCGCGTTCACCAAGGACAACGAAGTCCTGGTCGGCGCGCCGGCCAAGCGCCAGAGCGTCACCAACCCCAAGAACACCTTCTACGCGGTGAAGCGCCTCATCGGCCGCAAGTTCACCGACGCGGAGGTGCAGAAAGACATCAAGCTCGTGCCCTACGGCATCGTGGAGCATGAGAACGGCGACGCCTGGGTGCAGACCGCCGACGGCAAGAAGATGGCGCCGCAGGAAGTCTCCGCGAAGGTCCTCATGAAGATGAAGAAGACCGCCGAGGACTTCCTGGGCGAGCCGGTCACCGAAGCCGTGATCACCGTGCCGGCCTACTTCAACGACAGCCAGCGCCAGGCCACGAAGGACGCGGGTCGCATCGCCGGCCTCGAAGTCAAGCGCATCATCAACGAGCCGACCGCGGCCGCGCTGGCCTACGGCCTCGACAAGTCGACCACGGGCGACCGCAAGATCGCCGTGTACGACCTCGGCGGCGGTACCTTCGACGTGTCGATCATCGAGATCGCCAACGTCGACGGCGAGAAGCAGTTCGAAGTGCTCGCCACCAACGGCAACACGTTCCTAGGCGGCGAAGACTTCGACAACCGCGTCATCGACTACCTCGTCGAGGAGTTCAAGAAGGAGCAGGGCATCGACCTGCGCACCGACCAGCTCGCGCTGCAGCGCCTGAAGGACGCCGCCGAGCGCGCGAAGATCGAACTCTCGTCGTCGCACCAGACCGACGTGAACCTGCCGTACGTCACGGCCGACGCCTCGGGCCCGAAGCACCTCAACATCAAGCTGACCCGCGCCAAGCTCGAGTCGCTGGTGGAAGACCTGGTGAAGGGCACCATCGAGCCCTGCCGCACCGCGCTCAACGACGCCGGCCTGCGCGTGTCCGACATCCACGAGGTCATCCTCGTCGGTGGTCAGACCCGCATGCCCAAGGTCCAGGAAGCCGTGAAGGACTTCTTCGGCAAGGAAGCGCGCAAGGACGTCAACCCGGATGAGGCCGTGGCCGTCGGCGCCGCGATCCAGGGCGGCGTGCTGGGCGGTTCGGTGAAGGACGTGCTCCTGCTCGACGTCACCCCGCTGTCGCTCGGCATCGAGACGATGGGCGGCGTGATGACCAAGCTCATCGAGAAGAACACCACGGTGCCGACCAAGGCATCGCAGGTCTTCTCCACCGCCGACGACAACCAGACGGCCGTGACCGTGCACGTGCTGCAGGGCGAGCGCGAGCGCGCCAACGCCAACAAGTCGCTCGGGAAGTTCGACCTGCAGGGCATCCGCCCGGCACCGCGCGGCACGCCGCAGATCGAGGTCACCTTCGACATCGACGCCAACGGCATCCTGCACGTGTCGGCGAAGGACAAGGACACCGGCAAGGAGCAGAAGATCGAGATCAAGGCCGGATCGGGCCTCTCGGACGAAGAGATCCAGCGGATGGTGGCCGATGCCGAGGCCAACCGCGAGGAAGACAAGAAGTTCCACGAGCTGGTGCAGGTGCGCAACAAGGCCGACCAGCTGGTCCACGCCACGCGCAGCCAGCTGAAGGAGCACGGCGGCAAGGTGCCGGCCGAGCAGCTCGCCAGCATCGACGCCGCGGTGTCCGAGCTCGAGAAGGTGAAGGAGGGCGACGACAAGTCGGCCATCGAATCGAAGATCACCAACCTTGAGCAGGTGGCCCAGTCGCTGTACGCCGCGGCCCAGGCCGGCGGTTCGCAGGACACCTCGCAGCAGTCGGCTCCGGGCGGCGGTTCGGCCCAGCCGGACGATGTGGTCGATGCCGAGTTTACGGAAGTGAAGGACGACAAGAAGTAAGTCGTCCACAGGCGGTGACGTGTCGCGGGCGAGGGGTCCGCGGCACGTCGCCCTTATTCGTCCAGGGAATGCAAGCGTGCAATGAGCAGCAAGCGCGACTATTACGAAATCCTCGGTGTCGAACGCACCGTGACCGAGGGCGACCTCAAGAAAACCTTCCGTCGCGTCGCGATGAAGTACCACCCCGACCGCAATCCGGACGACCCGGAGGCGATCGAGAAATTCAAGGAGGCCAAGGAGGCCTACGACATCCTCTCCGACGCGCAGAAGCGCGCGGCGTATGACCAGTACGGTCATTCCGCCTTCGAGGGTGGCGGTTTCGGTCGCGGCAACGGCGCCGGCTTCGGCGACGTCGGCGACATCTTCGGCGATATTTTCGGCGACATCTTCGGCGGTGGCGGCGGACGCCAGCGCGCGCGCCGTGGCGCCGACCTGCGCTACATGATGGATCTCGATCTGGAAGAGGCCGTGTTCGGCGTCGAGAAGAAGATCGAGGTGCCCACCCAGGTCAACTGCCACCACTGCAACGGCACCGGCTCGGAAGACGGCAAGGTGTCGAAGTGCGCCACCTGCGCCGGTCATGGCCGCGTGCGCATGCAGAACGGCATCTTCTCCATCCAGCAGGCGTGTCCCACCTGCCATGGCTCCGGCCAGCAGATCGAGAAGCCGTGCAAGAAGTGCCACGGCGAGGGTCGTCTCGAGGAAGAGCGCACATTGTCGGTGCGGATCCCCGCGGGCGTGGACAACGGCGACCGCATCCGTCTGACGGGGCAGGGCGAAGCCGGTCCGGCCGGTGCGCCGGCAGGCGATCTGTATGTGGAAGTGCGTGTGCGCGAGCATGCGATCTTCCAGCGCGACGGTTCCGACCTCTACTGCGAGATGCCGATCCGCTTCGCCCAGGCGGCGCTGGGCACCGAACTGATGGTGCCGACGCTCGAAGGCGAGATCCCGGTCAACGTGCCGCCGGAAACGCAGACAGGCCAGCAGTTCCGCCTGCGCGGGCGTGGCGTGAAGTCGGTGCGCGGCGGCCGTACGGGCGACCTCATCTGCACCGTGGTCGTCGAGACGCCGGTGCGCCTCACGAAGGAACAACGCGACCTGCTCCAGCAGCTCGAGGCCACCTTCGTCGGCGAGGAAGCGGCGAAACACACGCCGCGCTCCACCACGTTCATGGACGGCGTGAAGGACTTCTGGTCGCGGGTCACCTCCTGACCCCACTTCGGTAGGAGCCGCTATAGCGGCGAGGGGAGCCTGCCTCGCCGCTTCCGCCTCGTCGGCTTCTCCCCGCTACAGCGGTTCCTGCGAGCGTGTGCGAGCGCCCGGGTCGGCTATCCACTAGCATTGCGTTTCCCATCCGCCGAGCGTTCTGCATGACCCGACCCATCCGTCTCGCCATCAGCGGCGCCTCCGGTCGCATGGGGCTCGCGCTCCTGTCCCTCGTGCGCGACGACGAGCGCTTCGAGCTGGCGCGTGCAGTGGTTTCCTCCTCATCGGCCCGTCTGGGCAAGCCGGTTTACGCCGATGTATCGCCGCTTCGTTTCGGCGACTGGTCGGGTGAGGGCGAAGCCGATGTGGTGGTCGATTTCAGCGGGCCGGAAGGGCTCGCCGCCGCGCTGGATCGTTGTGAAGCCGGCGGAGCGGCCCTGGTCACCGGGACCACCGGCTTGTCGCCCGCGCTCGAGGAGCGCCTTGCAAAGGCCGCCGAGCGCATCGCCGTGCTGCGCGCCGCCAACTTCAGCCTCGGCGTCGCCGTGCTCACGCGCCTGCTCCGCGAAGCGGCCGCGGCGCTGCCGGGATGGGACCTCGATATCGTCGAGGTGCATCACAACCGCAAGGAAGACGCTCCCTCCGGTACGGCGCTGGCCCTCGGCCACGCGGCGGCGGAAGGGCGCGGCGCCCGACTCGACGACCTGGCGGTCTATGCGCGCGAAGGCCGGCCGGGCGCCCGCAAGGCGGGCACGATCGGGTTCGCGGTCGTACGCGGCGGCGACATCGTCGGCGAACACCAGGCGCTGCTGATGGGTCAGGGCGAGCGCATCGAACTCGGCCACCGTGCCACGGATCGCGCCATCTTCGCGCGGGGCGCGCTCGAAGCGGCGGCCTGGATCGCCGGCCGCGCACCGGGTGCATGGTCCATCGAGGACGTGATCGCCACCAAGGGGTGAGTGCGCCTACCCAAACCTCGAAGCCGTGTTAAGATTCGCGCCGATGTCATTGGGGAGTAGCCATCCTCGTTCCCCCTGAGGAGTTCGCGTCAACAGACTTGGCGGTCTAACGACCCCATGGCGCGAACGGCAACGGCGCTGCAGGACGCGCCGCCCGCCCGGCGAGACCTTTGGCCATCGACATGCTCACCCGGGCCGGGCGAGCGGTGTCGTTGTGCCATCGGTTCATTGCGCTCGCCCGGCCTCAAGTCATCCATGCTGCTTACGTGTTTCCTGTTCCTGGTGTCGGCCGGGGCCATCTATTTCGCCTGCGAATATTTCGTCAACGGCGTCGAATGGTTCGGACGCAAGCTCAACCTTGGCGCGACCACCACCGGCACGGTGCTGGCGGCGTTCGGTACCGCACTGCCGGAAAGCGCGGTCACCTTCGTCGCCGTGATCTTCGGCAAGACCCCCGAGGCCCGCGATATCGGCGTCGGTGCCGCCCTGGGCGGCCCGCTCGTGTTGGCCACCATTGCCTACTCGGTGGTCGGATTCGCTTTATATGCGGGCCGCAAGCGCTTGAATCGCGCGGATTCCCGGGTCCGGGTGGACAACCGCCGGCTGGCCCGCGACCAGTCCTGGTTCCTGGGCATCTTCGTCGTGAAAATCGGGCTGGGTCTGGTGGCCTTCGCCTGGAAGCCGTGGCTCGGCGTGCTTTTCCTCCTCGCCTACGCCTTCTATGTATGGCGGGAAATGCGCGACGACACCAGCGCGCCGGAAGACGAGGAGCTGGAGCCGCTCATCTTCCGCCGCAACGACCCGAACCCGGCCATGCGCTGGGTGGCGCTGCAGACGGGACTGGCCCTGGTGGTGATCGCCGTGGCCTCGCGCACCTTCGTGTGGCAGCTCGAGGCGCTGGGCCACTTTTTCCAGCTCTCGCCGCACATCGTGGCCCTGGTGCTGAGCCCGGTCGCGACCGAGCTGCCCGAAACGGTCAACGCGTTGATCTGGGTGCGGCAGGGCAAGGAGCGGCTGGCGCTGGCGAACATCTCGGGCGCCATGATGATCCAGGCGACGATCCCGAGTTCCCTGGCCCTGTTTGCGACGCCCTGGCTGTTCGATACGCCGCTGGTGGTGGCGGGCGCGATCACGGGGTTGGCGGTGGTCGCGCTCTGGGCGATGTTCCGGCGCGGCTCGGTCGAGGCGCGCTGGCTGATGCCGATCGGGGCGCTCTACGGCGTGTTCGCGGTGTTCGTGGGCTGGTACTTCGGCAGCCGCTGAAAGTGCGATGTCCTTCGTAGGAGCCGCTATAGCGGCGAGGGGAGCTTGCCTTGCCGCTTCGTCGCCCCGTTGGCTCCTCGCCGCTATAGCGGCTCCTACAGTTCGGCTTGGGCTTCTCGCTACTAATAGAGGCTTCAATCTGGGTGGGACGCGTTCCGGTCCCGGTCCGCGCCCACCTTGCGGTCCAGCTTCCCGAAGATCTTCTTGAACGCCCGCGAGAACTTGCCTCGCTTGGTCTTGCGGGCCTTCTCCTCCTCGGAGGTGAGCCAGGCCACCTGGATCACCCGGCGCTCGCCTTCGTAGGGCAGGTGGCCGTGGAAGGAATTCTCGGCTCGGCGGAACACGGCGAATTCGCCGTACAGCGGCTTCAGCTCGGGGGCGACGACGTCGTCGATGTCGTTGATGGAGCGCAGGAAGCGCAGGCAGCCGTCGCTGGTGTCGGGCCACATCGGGTTGAGGTAGATGAGGGCCGTCGCAATCTTCGACTTGCTGTCGGTGTGGATGGTGCCGTGGCGCCGGTTGAGCAGGCGGCAAAGGGTGACCAGGGTGGGGTAGTTCTCCAGCCCTTCGATGCCCAGGTGCCGGCCGACGGCCGCCGAAAACTCCCGTGAAGTCATCTGCTTGACCAGTTCGTTCACCGACGGGCCGCAGTCGCTCGCATCGTAGGGAAAGAACCCCGCGCTGCCGTATTGAGGGAAATCGCGGTCGAGGTCGCTGCGGGCATCGTCCGGGAGTTGCCCGTGGGCGATCATGAACGAAAACGGCTCGTGCCTGATGTCGGTGTCGGGACGTTCCAGGCGGGTGGGGTCGAGCAGCATGCGGGCGGTTCTCGAGTGGATACCTCGGCCGGCATTGTATCGTGACGGAGCGGGTTGCCAGCGGCAATTTCCTACGCGTTCAGACATCGTTTCCGGTGGACAGAAAGCTGTCTGTCATCTATCATTCTTACCCGCCCAACGATTCCTTTTCCCCAAGGCCCACGAGCCGCTTCACGCTGGCTTGCGGGCCTTGCTGCACCCGAAGGCGGCCATCCCATGCGTACTCCTGCTCTGCTTGCTCTCGAAGACGGCAGCGTTTTTCACGGCCATGCCGTCGGTGCCCGCGGCGAGACGGTTGGCGAGGTGGTGTTCAACACCGCCATGACCGGTTATCAGGAAATCCTGACCGACCCGTCGTATTCCCGCCAGATCGTCACCCTCACGTACCCGCATATCGGCAACACCGGTACCAATGACGTCGACATCGAGGCCGACCGCGTCCACGCGGCGGGCCTCATCGTGCGCGACGTGCCCCGTCTCGCCAGCAACTGGCGCAGCACGGAGCCGCTGCCGCATTACCTGCAGCGCCATGGCATCGTGGCCATCGCCGGCATCGACACGCGCCGCCTCACCCGCATCCTTCGCGAGAAGGGCGCGCTGAACGGCTGCATCGTGGCGGGCGACGCCATCGACGCCGACGCGGCGGTGGCGAAGGCGAAGGCCTTCCCGGGCCTCAACGGCATGGACCTCGCCAAGGTCGTGAGTACCACGAAGACCTACCAGTGGACCGAGGGCGTCTACGACCTCGACAAGCAGGCGTTCTACAACGCCCCCAAGAAGTTCAAGGTGGTCGCTTACGACTACGGCGTGAAGCAGAACATCCTGCGCCTGCTCGCCGGCCGCGGCGTGGACATCACGGTGGTGCCGGCGCAGACGCCCGCGAGCGAAGTGCTCGCCATGGATCCGGACGGCATCTTCCTGGCCAATGGCCCGGGCGATCCGGCCGCGTGCGACTACGCGATCGAGTCGACCAGGCAGATCCTCGGCACGATGATCCCGACCTTCGGCATCTGCCTCGGCCACCAGATCATGGCGCTGGCCATCGGTGCGAAGACGCTCAAGATGAAGTTCGGCCACCACGGCGCGAACCACCCGGTGAAGGACCACGATACCGGCCGCGTGCTGATCAGCTCGCAGAACCACGGCTTCGCCGTGGATCCCGCGACGCTGCCGGCCAACGTGCGCGTCACCCACACCTCGCTGTTCGACGGCTCGCTGCAGGGCTTTGCCCTGACCGACCGCCCGGCGTTCTGCTTCCAGGGCCACCCGGAAGCCAGCCCGGGCCCGGAAGACGTCGGCTACCTGTTCGACACGTTCATTGCCGCGATGGAAGCGCACAAGGCGAAACGGGCGTCCTGACGCCCATCCCCGCCGTCCTCCATCCGCCATCGATTCGCGAGAAAAACACATGCCAAAGCGCAGCGACATCAAGACCATCCTCGTCATCGGCGCCGGCCCGATCGTCATCGGCCAGGCCTGCGAGTTCGACTACTCCGGCGCCCAGGCCTGCAAGGCGCTGAAGGAAGAGGGTTACCGCGTCGTCCTGGTCAATTCGAACCCGGCGACGATCATGACCGACCCGGAAACGGCCGACGCCGTCTACATCGAGCCGATCAACTGGCAGACGGTGGAACGCATCATCGCCAAGGAGCGCCCCGACGCGGTGCTGCCGACGATGGGCGGGCAGACCGGCCTCAACTGCGCGCTCGACCTCGCCGACAACGGCGTGCTCGAGAAGTACGGCGTGGAACTGATCGGCGCATCGCGCGAAGCCATCCGCATGGCCGAGGACCGCGACCTGTTCCGCAAGGCCATGGCCGATATCGGCCTGGAATGCCCCAAGGCCGCCGTGGCGCGCTCGATGGAGCAGGCGCTCGAGATCCAGGCCACCGTCGGTTTCCCGACCATCATCCGCCCGAGCTTCACCCTCGGCGGTTCGGGCGGCGGCATCGCCTACAACAAGGAAGAGTTCGTCGAGATCGTCGGTCGCGGCCTCGAGCTCTCGCCCGTGCACGAGGTGCTGGTCGAAGAGTCGGTGCTGGGCTGGAAGGAATTCGAGATGGAAGTGGTCCGCGACAAGGCGGACAACTGCATCATCGTCTGCTCGATCGAAAACTTCGATCCGATGGGCGTGCACACCGGCGACTCGATCACCGTCGCGCCGGCGCAGACGCTGACCGACAAGGAATACCAGCGGCTGCGTAACGCGTCCATCGCGGTGCTGCGCAAGATCGGCGTGGACACCGGCGGCTCCAACGTCCAGTTCGGCATCAACGCCGAGGACGGCCGCGTCGTGGTCATCGAGATGAACCCGCGCGTGTCGCGCTCGTCGGCGCTGGCCTCGAAGGCCACCGGCTTCCCGATCGCGAAGGTCGCGGCCAAGCTCGCCGTCGGCTATACGCTGGACGAACTCAAGAACGACATCACCGGCGGCCTCACCCCGGCCTCGTTCGAGCCGTCCATCGATTACGTGGTCACCAAGATCCCGCGCTTCGCCTTCGAGAAGTTCCCGGCCGCCGATGCGCGCCTCACCACCCAGATGAAGTCGGTGGGCGAGGTGATGGCGATGGGCCGTACTTTCCACGAGTCGATGCAGAAGGCCCTGCGCGGCCTGGAGATCGGCAAGAACGGCCTGAATCCCACCGGTCTCGACATCGGCAGCGAGGAAGGCTTCCAGATGCTCAAGCGCGAACTGCGCGAGCCGCGTCCGGACCGTGTGTTCCACGTGGCCGACGCCTTCCGTGCCGGCCTGTCGCTCGAGGAAGTGCACGAACTCACCCGCATCGATCCCTGGTTCCTCGCTGCGTTCGAGGACATCGTGATGACCGAGGGCGAGGTGCAGCGCCAGGGCCTCACGGCGCTGGACGAGCCGCGCATGCGCGAGTTGAAGCGCATGGGCTTCTCCGACGCGCGCGTGGCCGAGCTGGTCGGTACCGACGAGGCTGCCGTGCGCCACGTGCGCCGCACCCTCGGCGTGCGCCCGGTGTACAAGCGCGTCGACTCGTGCGCGGCCGAGTTCGCGACCACCACGGCCTACATGTACTCGACCTACGAGGAAGAGTGCGAGGCGAACCCGACGAACAAGGACAAGATCATCGTCCTCGGCGGTGGCCCGAACCGCATCGGCCAGGGTATCGAGTTCGACTACTGCTGCGTTCACGCGGCCCTCGCCCTGCGCGAGGACGGGTTCGAGACCATCATGGTCAACTGCAACCCGGAGACCGTGTCCACCGACTACGACACCTCCGACCGCCTGTACTTCGAGCCGCTGACGCTCGAGGACGTGCTGGAGATCGTCGACCTGGAGAAGCCGAAGGGCGTCATCGTGCAGTACGGCGGGCAGACCCCGCTGAAGCTCGCGCGCGCGCTCGAGGCCGCCGGCGTGCCGGTGATCGGCACCAGCGCCGACTCGATCGATCTCGCGGAAGATCGCGAGCGCTTCCAGAAGATGATCCAGAAGCTCGGCCTGAAGCAGCCGCCGAACCGCACCGCGCGCAACGCCGACGAAGCGCTGGCCCTCGCCCGCGAGATCGGCTACCCGCTGGTGGTTCGGCCCAGCTACGTGCTGGGCGGCCGCGCCATGGAAATCGTCTACGCCGATGCCGACCTCGCGCGCTACATCCGCGAGGCGGTGCAGGTGTCGAACGAATCGCCGGTGCTGCTCGACCGCTTCCTCGACCACGCCGTGGAAGTCGACGTGGACATCGTCGCCGACGCCGAGGGCAACGTGCTGGTGGGCGGCATCATGGAGCACATCGAGGAAGCCGGCGTACACTCGGGCGACTCGTCGTGCTCGCTGCCGCCGTATTCGCTCAGCGCCGAGGTGCAGGACGAAATGCGTCGCCAGGTGAAGGCCATGGCGCAGGAGTTGAAGGTCATCGGCCTGATGAACACGCAGTTCGCCATCCAGGGCGACGACGTGTTCATCCTCGAGGTGAACCCGCGTGCCTCGCGCACGGTGCCGTTCGTGTGCAAGGCCACGGGCATGTCGCTGGCGAAGATCGCGGCGCGCGCCATGGCCGGTCGCACGCTCGCCGACCAGGGGGCGACGAAGGAGATCATCCCGTCGTACTACTCGGTGAAGGAAGCGATCTTCCCGTTCCTGAAGTTCCAGAACGTCGACCCGATCCTCGGTCCCGAGATGCGCTCCACCGGCGAGGTGATGGGCGTGGGCCGCAGCTTCGGCGCCGCCTTCGCGCGTGGCCATGAAGCCGCGGGCATCAAGGCGCCGCCGAAGGGCAAGGTGTTCATGTCCGTGCGCGACGCCGATAAGGATCGCCTGCTGCCGATCGCGCAGGACGTGGCCGCTCGCGGCTACGCCATCGTCGCCACCTCGGGCACGGCGACGTTTCTCCAGGACAACGGCGTGGCGTGCGAGCGCATCAACAAGGTGCTGGAGGGTCGCCCGCACATCGTCGACCTCATCAAGAACGGCGAGGTGGTCTATATCGTCAACACGACGGAAGGCAAGCAGGCCATTTCCGACTCGTTCTCGATCCGCCGCGAAGCGCTGCAGCAGCGCGTCACGTACTCCACGACCGTCGCGGGCGCGCGTGCCCTGGTGCATTCGCTCGACTTCCACGCCGACGGCGAGGTCAACAGCCTGCAGGACCTGCACAAGGAGCTTCACGCATGAGCAGCACACGTCCCCCGCTGACCAGGAAGGGCGCCGACCGCCTTCGCGCGGAACTGGAGCAGCTGAAGGGTCCGAAGCGCCAGGAGCTGATCAATGCCGTGGCAGAGGCGCGCGCGCACGGCGACCTCAAGGAGAACGCCGAGTACCACGCGGCGCGCGAGCTGCATGGCTTCAACGAAGGTCGTATCAACGAGCTGGAGGCCGCGCTGTCGAATTCGGAAGTCATCGACACCGAGCGCCTGAATCCGGGGAAGAAGATCGTCTTCGGCGCCATCGTCGACCTGGTCGACCTCGACAGCGATGCCGAGGTCACCTACACGATCGTTGGCGACATCGAAGCCGACATCAAGCAGAACCTCATCGCCGTGTCGTCGCCGATCGCGCGTGCGCTCATCGGCAAGATGGAAGGCGACGAATTCGAGTTCAAGGCACCGAACGGGTTGAGGAATTACGAAATCACGGGTGTCCGCTACAGCTGACGCCGCGACCGTCGTCCCTGCGAGGGCGGGGGCTTCCGGCGGCTTCGTGCGGTGACGGACGAACGAGTCGCCGGGTTCCTGCCTCCGCAGGAGCGACGAGCGTCAGGCTGGATGGAACCCCTGTAGTCCGCGCGCAATCCGGGACAGCTTGTCCGGATTGCGCTGGGCGTGGATGCTGAGGATCTTCTCCCCGTCCGTGACGAAGGTCTGCGCGGATTCCAGCTCGCCTTTGATGTATCGGAGCAACGACCATTCGCCGTTGATGCGCACCACGCGCACCTGCACCTTGTCGCCGTAGCGGAGGTGTCCGGCATAGAACAGCTGGGCGATACGCTGGCCGCCGAGCATCGGTTTTGGGAAGCTCGTGACTTTTCCGCCGCCATCGCCGCTGAGATCGGCGTCCGCCGCCAGCATGGAACGCAAGGCCTGGAAGTCGCCGCGGGCCATCGCGTCGGCGAAGCGGCGCATCAGGACCCGATGGGCGTCCTGCGGCACGGTCTGCCGGGGACGCTCGTCGCGAAGCTGGTCCTTGGCCCTATGCACCAGCTGGCGACAGGCGGCCTCGCTCTTGCCGAGGGTGCTGGCGATTTCCGGGTAGTCGGCGTCCAGCACCTCGCGCAGCAGGAAGGCGGCGCGGGCTTCCGGAGAAAGGCGTTCGAGCAGCAGGAGGAAGGCGACGGAGACGTCGCTGGCCAGTTCCTGGAGGTCTTCCGGCGATGCGCCGTCGTCCGTGAGGATCGGCTCGGGCAGCCAGATGCCCACATACTCCTCGCGCCGCGCCTTGACGGCACGGAGCCGGTCGATGGCGCGCCGTGTCGTGGCGGCCACCAGCCAGGCTTCGGGGTTGTCGATGGTGTCGCGCTCGGCGCCGTTCCAGCTCAGCCAGATGTCCTGGACCACGTCTTCCGACTCCGCCACCGAGCCGAGCATCCGGTAGGCGATGCCGTGCAAGCGGGGCCGCAGGGCGGAAAAGGTCGCTGTGGCTTCGTTCATACCCATCAAGACGATTCTGCCAGCCCGTTCGTGACGCGTCTTGAGCAAAATCGTCCCTGCAGGAGCCGCTATGGCGGCTCCTGCAGGATGCCGCGGCGTTCAATGGGCGGGCATGATCAGCGGCTTGTCCTTGTCCTTGAGGATGAACACCACGAACTTCGCCGGTTCGGTCTTGCTGGCGTTGCGTCCGACAGTGTGGATGTCGTCCGGGCCTTCGTAGAAGGTGTCGCCGGCCTTGAGCTTCTGCTCCGGCTTACCCTTCACGCCCATCACGATGTTGCCTTCGATCACGTACAACATGGCGTGGGCGTCGTGGCGGTGCACGTGCTCGATCGCGCCGGGTGGGTAGTCCACGGAAATCATGGTGATCTCCTTGCCCGGATTATCTTTCAGCGCCTTGGTCATCAGGTCCTTGACGTCGGGCTGCGGAGCGCCGTCCGCCGGATCCTTCTGGGCGAGGGCGAGCGCCGGGGAAAGGGCGAGAAGCAGGGCGAGTACCTTGACGATGCGCATGGGAGTGTCCTCGGTTGGGGGCTCAGGAAAGGCCGGCCTTGTCCAGGCCCCAGGCCTTGTCGAAGGCGCCGGGGGTGGGCAGGAACGCGACGTTCGCGCGATTCCAGGCGTTGATGCACATGACCAGGAAGGTCAGGTCGGAGAGTTCCTTCTCGGAGAACTGGCCGCGCACCCGTTCGTAGAGTTCGTCCGGGATGCCGTCGGCGGGGATCTGGGTCAGGGCTTCGGTCCAGGCGAGGGCGGCGCGCTCGCGCGGCTCGAACAGCTTGGATTCGCGCCACACCGCCACGTGGTAAAGGCGCAGCGCGCGCTCGCCGTGGATCGTCGCTTCCTTGTGGTGCATGTCGATGCAGAAGGCGCAGCCGTTCAGCTGCGAGGCCCGGATGTTGACGAGGTCGTGGATCGTATCGCCCAGGGTGGATTTCCTGATCAGGGCGTTCAGCTCCATGAATTTCTTGACCATGTCCGGGGACTGCTGCATGTAATCGAGGCGCTGGCTCATCGGGTGGATCCTCTGTGGGGATGGCGAAAAGGCTATGACCGCCCCCGGCGCGGGAGTAGGTATCCGGGCGTGACCATGGTGTTGCCCGGCAGTCACCAATGGCCATGTCACAGACGGCGGGTCCGCTTCGTCTGTTGGATATGGACCCGCATACGACCGTCTACGAAAGTTTGCGCAGGCAGCTATCGACACGGCAGCCAGTCGACTCCGTCCTCAATGGACTTCTCGACGCGCTCGACGGTCTGCCGCCGGATGCCCGTGTGGCTTTCCTGATGAGCGACATCTTCGAGGCGGGCATCGACGAGGTGGCCATGTTGCTGCGCCGCGATGCCGGCGCTTGTCGTGAGCTGCTCCACGATGCACGCTCTTACATACAGGCGGCCGGTTCGTACCACGCCCGGCCGCAGAACGAGGATTTGCCATGAACTTCCATTCGCCGTCGAGCGGCGGGGGCGCGGATGCGCTCGCCACGTCGTTTTCCGCCAGCTATGCGGGCGTGATCGCCTTCATCGCGGTGGTGAACGAGGGCAGCTTCGCCCGTGCCGCCGACCGGCTCGGCATCGGCCGCTCGGCCGTGAGCCGCAGCGTGCAGAAGCTGGAACAGCAGGTGGGGGCGCGCCTTTTCTCGCGGACCACGCGCAGCACCTCGCTCACCCGCGAAGGTGAGATCTTCTTCGAGAACTGCCATCCGGGCGTGGAGCGTATCGCCCAGGCGCTGGACGACATGCGCGAGCTTCGTGACGGACCGCCGCGCGGCCAGCTTCGCATCGGCGCGCCGGTGGGTTTCGGACGCAAGGTGGTGGCGCCGCTGCTGAACGCGTTCCGCGATGCGTATCCCGGGATCGCCATCGACCTCCTGCTCGACGATCGCCCGTTCGATTTCACCGGCGATCGCGTGGACGTGGCATTCCGCAACGGCCGCATGGAAGACAGCCAGATCGTCGCGCGACAGGTCGTGCCGATGCAGATGTTCGTATGCGCCACGGCCGAATACCTGCGCGAACACGGGGCCATCGAAAGCGTGGATGCGCTGGCGACGCACAGCGGCATTCATTACCGCACGGGTTCCGGCCGCATCGACGAGTGGGAGTTCAAGGTCGACGGCCGCCTGCGCAAGGCGCTGCCCCCGGCCATGGAGGTGTTCAACGACACCGACCTGGTCCTGCAGGCGGTGCTGGACGGACGGGGGGTCGGCCAGCTGGCCGGCTACCTGGTCTGCGAGCACCTGCGCTCGGGGCGCCTGGTGCCCTGCCTGATGCAGTACGCGCCCGACGACCGCGGGCATTACATCTGCTACCAGAGCCGCCAGCAGCTGCCATCGCGTATCCGTGTGTTCATCGACTTCATGATCGGCGCCATCCGCGCCCTGGACCTGGAATGCGGCAGCATCCTGCCCATTGGTGCTGCCATGGCAACATCGTGATCCCCCGGACGGTGCTACCGGGCCGAGCGGGCCGAATCTAGGATGATTCGACGTTCAGCAGAGGTCACGATCATGAAAATCCTCGTCATTGGCGGTACCGGCCTCATCGGAAGCAAGGTCGTGCAGCGGCTGCGCGACATGCATCACGAGGCGATCGCCGCCTCGCCCCAGTCGGGCGTGAACACGATCACCGGCGAGGGCCTGGATGCGGCCATGACCGGGGTCGACACCGTCATCGACCTGGCCAACTCGCCCGTTTTCGTGGGTCCGGATGTGCTCGCCTTCTTCGAGACGGCGGGGCGGAACATCTTTGCGGCGGAAAAACGGGCGGGTGTCCGCTACCACGTGGCCTTGTCCGTCGTGGGCGCCGACCGGCTCACCGACAGCGACTACATGGTGGCCAAGCTCGCGCAGGAGAGACTGATCGCCGCATCGGGTATCGCGTACACGATCGTCCGCTCGACGCAGTTCTTCGAATTCATGGGCGGTATCGCGCAGTCGGCCGCCCAAGGCGGCAGCATCACGCTTCCTACCGCCTACATCCAGCCGATCGCCTCGGACGACGTGGCCGCCGCGGTGGTCCTGGCGGCCACCGGAACGCCCGTCAATGGCATGGTCGAGATCGGTGGCCCGGAGAAGTTCCGCATGTCGGAGCTTGTGGCACGCTTCCTGAAGATCATCCAGGACCCGCACAAGGTGATCGGCGACGCCAAGGCGCCGTACTTCGGCGCCTTGCTCGACGACGACGCGCTGGTGGCCGGCCCCGATGCGCACCTGGGGAAGATCGATTTCCCCGCCTGGCTGAAGACCTCGAAGTACGCCCGGTACGCTTCGGCGGCCTGAGGGACTCCCACGATCATGGCCAAGCCGACGCCGCCTCCGGTGTCCTTGCTCGACCGGTACAGCGGAGCCGAATTCGCCCCGCTGTACACGGGTACCGTTCGCGTCACCGGAGGCGATGCCGCGCATGGGCGTGCCTCCGGCATCGCCCAGTCCACCGACGGATGCCTCGACATCAACCTGCGCCTGCCCCCCGAATTGGGCGGGCCGGGTGGCGGGAGCAATCCGGAGCAACTCTTCGCCGCGGGTTTCGCCGCCTGCTTCCATGGCGCGCTGAGCCTGCTGGCCGTCCGTGAGCGCATCGAGATCCGCGATGCCACGGTCACCGCGGCAGTTACGTTCGGCCGCGACCCTATGGACGGCCTGTTCACGCTGGTAGCCCATGTCATCATCGCGCTGCCCGGCGTTCCGCGTGCCATCGCCGAGGCCCTCGTGCGTCATACCGAGCGGCTATGCCCGTATGCGAAGATGGCGAGGCAGGGCATCGAGTGCGTCGTGAGGCTTGAGAACTGATTAACGCTCCTCAGCCTCTTCCCTATTGCTCGTGTCGGTGACGAAGTATTCGTAATTCAAAGCACTTCGGACCGCATGCGAGCGATTGGTTGTAGCGAGATTCTTTGCACTTTCCTGGTTGGTAACAAACGAGTAATCCGACCGTCCGTCCAGGCGGTGGTCAAAGAAATGGGTCATTTCATGGTAGACCGCCGAGCGCCGTGAATCCCGACCATCGCTGTAGGCATCGAAGAACTTCTTGCAGAAGTGAATGTTATATGGGGTGTGATCTTCCGCCCATGCCATCGTGTCCTCATACCCTGGGCTACAGCCACACGTAGGCGAGATGACGCCATTGACCAGGCGCAATGCTGCAGTCTCTATAGTGCGTTTTACCTGCGCATTGTCCCCGGCTCCCCAACCCGGATCTTCTGGCATGGGTTCGGAAGGATCGTGCGTTCCGAACCACCGCGAATATCGCGGGTGAGGCCTAAACGTAAGCACGAAGTCGTCACCGGTGAACTCGTACACGTAAATCATGGTATTCAAGAACCGCTCGGCACGGGTCGCGTCGGCCCTGGCACCGATACGGGCGCTTTCGATGTCGACGGACTGCTCAACGTCGCAGGTCAAGCTGGCCACCTCGTCCGGAGCGCGGCGGATCCACGGGATAGGATTGCGAAGCAGAAACCGGACGCGGTTCGTCGATACGATGCCTTGGGCATTGGGAACGAAGCGCTCCAATTCGTCCAAGGGGGCCCTCTTCGGATCGAGCGAGGTCTCCAGATGCAAGTCGAACCGGATGTCATACCAACCCGCGCGTATGAAATCGTATTCCTTGGTCAGGTCGACCTCGCGCTCAAGTGTTTCCCCTGGCGCCACCTGTATGAAGTGAGCTAATCGTACCGCTCCCGTGTTCACCCGCCTGCCCATATATCTGACCGGCTTTCCCGTGTCGTCCGTAAGATCGAACACAGGCTGAGGTAGCCGTCCGTCCGGGGCGGCGAAAGGTGTCCACCAGCGAAAGACGTTGACCGGTGCATCGCCGGTGTTGGTTAGTGTAACGACAATGGTGGCGGGGCTGGGTGCCCTCGGATCCGTCGAGAGAGCGAGTTTGGCTTCGATACGCCCCGCGGCCATTGCGGCTTGAAGTTCGAAAGCCGTCATCAGGATGAAGGCGATCATTGGCAGAGTGAACCGTCTGCGCATTTGTTTGCTCCTGCAGGGAAGGCTGGATCCTGGAGCGGAGGGACAATCCTCGCTATAGGACTACTCCGAAAATGACCCGACCTAGTCCGGGATGTGGACGTGGGTCTCAGCTCGAGAAGGAGCGCGTCAAGTCGAGACTCTTCGCCTTGACAAGCCACTCCGAAGCCCCGCCATAAGACCAAGGTAGGGTGGCGCTTGCCGAAAACCTGCCTAAGATGCCTCCAGCGCAATTGCACCTTCATCTGCAGGGGATGACACATGGCTTCAGGCGGCTTGCTGGCGCGGGAACGTACGATCGCGGGACCGAAGTTCAATCGCTGGCTCGTGCCCCCGGCGGCGCTCGCCATCCACCTTTGTATCGGCATGGCCTACGGGTTCTCCGTGTTCTGGCTGCCGATGACGAAGCTGGTGCCGGGAGCGGATGCCGCGCTCTGCGCCGGTCAGGGTTTCGTCGACCAGCTCACCACTACCACCTGCAACTGGACGGTGCCGGCGGTCAACCACGTCTTCGAAACCTTCATTGCGATGCTCGGCGTGGCCGCCGCGATCTGGGGCGGCTGGCTGGAACATGCGGGGCCGCGCAAGGCCGGTTTCATCGCCGCCTGTTGCTGGGGCGGTGGCCTCGTCCTCGGCGGCATCGGCGTATCGATGCACCAGCTGTGGCTGGTGTACCTCGGCTGTGGCGTCCTGGGTGGTGTAGGGCAGGGGCTCGGTTACATCACACCCGTATCGACCCTCATCAAATGGTTCCCCGACCGTCGCGGCCTTGCCACCGGCTTCGCGATCATGGGTTATGGCGGCGGCGCGATGATCGGTGCGCCCATCGCCGTGAAACTGATGACGGTGTTCGGCAACGGCGTCGCGGCCGGCGTCGCGTCCACCCTGGTGTGCATGGGTATCCTCTATTTCGTGGTGATGTCGCTGGGCGCCTTCGGCTTCCGCGTGACGCCGAAGGGTTGGAAGCCGCTGGGTTTCCAGCCGGAGGCGGCCGGCGCGAAGAAGGCTCCCCTCATCACCCATCACCACGTCCACCTCAACCGGGCCTGGAAGACACCGCAGTTCTGGCTGATCTGGGGCGTGCTCTGCCTCAACGTGACCGCGGGCATCGGCGTCATATCGATGGCCAGCCCCATGCTCCAGGACGTGTTCGGGGCGGGCCTGCTCGGCGTGCATCCCACGGCGGAGCTGAGCACCGGGCAGAAGGCGGCGATCGCGGCGGCCGCGGCGGGCCTCGTGGGACTCATCAGCCTGTTCAACTCGCTTGGCCGCCTGGGCTGGGCCTCGGCCTCGGACTACCTCGGCCGCAAACTCACCTACGTGGTGTTCTTCGTGCTCGGCATCGCGCTCTATTGCCTGTTGCCCACCTTGGGCCACATGGGCATGGCGGGTGCCTTCGTCATCACCGTGTGCCTGATCATCTCCATGTACGGCGGTGGCTTCGCCACCGTGCCGGCCTACCTCGCGGATATCTTCGGCACGCAGATGGTGGGTGCCATCCATGGCCGCCTGCTCACCGCATGGTCGGTGGCGGGGATCGTCGGGCCGGTATTGATCGCTGGCGTGCGGGAAGCCCAACTCAACGCGGGCGTGCAGAAGACCCTGGTCTACGACCGCACGCTGTACATCCTCGCCGGCCTGTTGCTCGTGGGTCTCGTCTGCAACCTCTTCGTTCGCCCGGTCGATCCTAAGTACCACATGACCGAGGAAGAGCTGGCGCGCGAGCGTTCGCTGCAACACGAAGCTTCCGCGTCGGAGGAAGACCTTGCCGCCGTGGCTCGCGGACGGTTCGGCGCGGTGGGCACGCTGGCATGGCTCGGCGTGGGCATCCCGTTCCTCGTGGGCGTGTGGATCGCCCTGGAGAAGGCGGCCGCGCTGCTGTAATAACTCCGCGTTCCCGGTACCTGCCATGCCAGGTATCTGATCTGCATCGCATTCCCTTCGGCCGGTCCGGTTGGCCTACTACTCCGGACTGGCCCAGAGGACTATCATCCGCTCGCGAGTGGCCTCGAGGGGAGGTCCGCCGCGAGGGCCGGGGTGGGGCCCCGGCTCAAAGGACGAGGCAGATGGGGAAGGTCATCGAATTCCTTGCGCGCGCCGGCAGCGATGCGGCGCTGCGGCACGCGTCCGCGGATGTCGTGCGCATCGCGCTGCTCGACGCCGGTGTCGACGACGTCGAACTCGGCCGCGCACTGTCCGGGTCAGACGGCGATGCGCTCCGCGCCCTGTTGGGCCGGGGCGGATATTGCTGTTCGCAGATGCCGGACGATCCTCAGCGAGAGGAGGACTATCCCGGCGACGAAGACGACGAGAACGGCGACGGCGAGCCCGACGGGAACATCTCGCGCATGCCGCCCGAGGATCCGTCCCGTTGAGGCCATGAAGACGTCGTTGCGCCATGTTCTCCCGTTGCTGGCCACCGTGTTGCTGGTGGTTTGCACGGGATTGCGTGCCGCACCCGACGAGGGGGGCATCCCGTCGTCCCCCGAGGCGATCCTGTCCCGCGCCGACGACATCAAGATCAAGGACTTCGAAGGCTTCGGTCGCCTGCTCGACGGACTGGAGGCGCGCGACGCGAAGCTGACGCCGGTCGAACATTGGAGGCTGCGCTTCCTCCAGGGGTGGCGGTATACCTGGCTCGGCGACTACGACGCCGGCAGGAAAGCCCTGGAGGAGGTCGCGGACAACGCAACCGACATCGTGCTGCGCTTCCGCGCGACGGCGACGCTGATCAACCTGCTCGGGGTTGGGCATCGTTACCAGGAGGCTTTCGTGCGGCTCAACCAGCTGCAGGAAATGATGCCGTCCATTCGCGACGGAAAGGCGCGCTTCCAGGGGCTTGGCGAGGCCTCGCAGTTGCTCAGTTCGGCCGGTCAATACGAGCAAGCGGAAGCGTACGCCAGGGAGATGATGGAAAACCCGCCACCGGGGCGGACGATCTGCATCGGGGCGCAGCACCTGCTTCGCGCCGAGCGCGAGGCAAACCGGCTGAAGACGCTGGATCCGATGTTCCTCCGGGCGCTGGACGTATGCGACGCGACGGGCGACGACGTGTTCGCGGACACCATGCGCGCCGACATCGCCGCATTCCATCTCTCGCAAGGCCGCGCCGCCGAAGCCGTGAAGATCCTGACGGAGTCACGGGACGGTCTGCGGACCCTGAATTACCCGGCGTTGCTGACGGAATACGACGCCACGCTCGCGCAGTCGTACTTCGCACTGGGTGACCTGACCAACGCGAGGCGTTTCGCGCTTTCCGCAGTCGCGGGTTCGATCAAGGACGAATTCACCGATCCGCGGCGCACGGGATACGGCGTGCTTTATGAGGTGGAGCGTCGGCTCGGCAATGCGCAGGCGGCGCTGGCCTACCATGAGAAGTACATGGAAGCCGACAAGGGCTATCTGAACGACGTGAGCGCGCGCAGTCTCGCGTTCCAGATCGTCGACCAGCAGCTCCTGGCCCGCAAGGCGGAGGTCGACGCGCTCAACAAGCAGAACGAGATCCTGCGGCTTACCGGCGCGCTCGACCGGAAGGAAGTGGAGACGGGACGGCTGTACATCGTGGTGCTGCTCGCCAGCCTCGGCGCGATCGGCTGGCTGCTGCTGTGGTTGCGGCGCTCGCAGCTGCGCTTCATGAAGCTGGCGCGGCGCGACGGGCTGACCGGCATCTGCAACCGCGAGCACTTCGTGGAGCAGGCGCAGCGCGTGCTGGCGTATGGTGCACGTTCCGATCGCGGTGCCTGCGTGATCCTGTTCGACCTCGACCACTTCAAGGCCGTGAACGATACCTACGGCCATGCCGTCGGCGACGAGGTGCTCAAGCGCGGCGTGGACGTATGCCGCCGCGCGCTGCATGCCTGCGATGTCTTCGGTCGCCTCGGCGGCGAGGAATTCGCGGTGCTGCTGCCCGACTGCAGTCCGGTACAGGCCCGCGCCCGCGCGGAGCAGTTGCGCCTCTCGATCGCGGCCACCTCGGCCACGCAGGCGCGGCCCGACCTCACGGTGACGGCGAGCTTCGGCATCGCCGGCAGCATGCAATGCGGCTTCGAGTTGCACCGCCTGCTGGTCGTGGCCGACGCGGCGCTTTACCGGGCCAAGCGGGCGGGGCGCAATTGCGTCTTCATGGGGGATACCGGCGACATTCCGGATTCGCCGTACCTGAGCGAAGCGCGCGGATGAAGACCCTCCGGCCATGCGGCATAAAAAAAGGCCGCTTGCGCGGCCCTTTTTTTTCGACACGTCGCGGCTGGATCAGCGCTGACGGGCCTTGAAACGCGGGTTGCTCTTGCAGATCACGAACACTTTGCCGCGACGGCGAACGACTTTGCAGTCACGGTGACGCGACTTCGCGGACTTCAAAGAGGAAAGCACCTTCACGGCCAGCTCCTGAAACTTTACGGACAAGGAAAAACGGAATTGTAGCGGCCTCTCATGGCTTACGCAAGCGCCGGCCACCATTGGTCTTTCAGCCGAGGCCAAGCTTCGAACGGGCCTCGCGGACGGTGCGGAGGAAGCTCTCCAGTACCGGGGACGTATTGTCCACGCGCGAGGCCACCGCGAGCAACAGGTGGGCCTCCGGATCGTCGACCGGCACGAAGGCCACGCCCTTCAGGTGCACCACCCGCAGGGACGCGGGCACCAGCGCCACGCCGAGGCCGGCAGCCACCAGGGGAAGGAGGGAGGGGATCTGCTGGGCCTCCTGGCGGATGTGCGGCCGGAACCCCGCCTTGTTCGCCAGAAGAGCCAGACGGTCGTTGAGCGTTGCCGCCAGGGCGCGCGGCGGTGCGACGAAGCGTTCCCCGGCGAGGTCGGCCATGCGCAGGACGGGTTGCTTCGCGAGCCGATGGCCCATGGGGAGGGCGATCACCAGGGGTTCGTGGTCGATCACTTCCACGTCGAGCTGGCGGGCGTTCGCCACGCCCTCCGGGTGGGCGCGCAGGAGGCCTACGTCGATCTGTCCGGAGAGGATGGCGTCGTACTGGGCTCCCGTGAACATTTCTCCCAGGTGCAGGCTGACGCCAGGCACCGCATGGGAGAAGCGCAGCAACGTCTCCGGCAGTGCCGGATGGAAAGACACCGACACGGCATAGGCGAGCCTCAGCTGGCCGGTGAAGCCGGCGGCGGCTTCGGTGACCACGGTCCGGGCGGTCTCGGCCCGGGCGAGGATGGCCTTGGCCTCCGCGAGGAACAGCCGGCCGGGCTCCGTCAGGGCCACGCGGCGGCGGTTACGGTCGAGCAGGCGCACGCCGAGATCGGCCTCGAGCGACTGGATCTGCTGAGAGAGCGGGGGCTGGGAAATATGCAGGCGTTGCGCGGCCTGGGTGAAGCTCAGGGTTTCGGCAACCTCGACGAAGTAGCGCAGCTGGCGGAGGTCGAACATAGTCGAATTTCGAATAAGTGAGTGCCGAAAGATATATTGGCCGGAATTTCCTAGGAAATCTATGATTCTTCTCGACCTACCACCAACCCCTCCCCCTGGGTCGGTAGGTCCCTCGCCCCGCATCGACGCTAACTACCGGCATCCGGCCTACCTCCCCCCCCGAGGCCCATGCTGAGGCGTCCTCTGCGGGGCGACTTCTTTTCTGCATCCGGAAACACCGGCCTGGCCTTGTAGGAGCCGCTATAGCGGCGAGAGCAATCTCGCGAAAGGGCAAGCTCCCGCGAGGTTTCCTCGCCGCTATAGCGGCTCCTACAACGGCGGTGTCAGACCTTCGAGGTGAAATCGCAGCCAGTACCGGCGCGAACCTGCGCCTCATCCACCCCTGGCGCCAGCTCCACGAGCTCGAGCCCGCCCGGCACCACGTCGAACACCGCCAGGTCGGTGATGATCCGGTTCACCACGCCTTTGCCGGTGAGCGGCAGGGTGCACTCGGTCAGGATCTTGGGCGTGCCGTCCTTCGCCATGTGTTCCATGAGCACCACGACGCGCTTCACGCCCGCCACCAGGTCCATGGCGCCGCCCATCCCCTTCACCATCTTTCCGGGCACCATCCAGTTCGCGATGTCGCCCTCGCCGGTGACCTGCATGGCGCCGAGGATGGAAATGTCGATGTGTCCGCCGCGGATCATGGCGAAGGAATCGGCGCTGGAGAAATACGACGCGCCCGGGCGGGCGGTCACCGTCTGCTTGCCGGCGTTGATGAGATCGGCGTCCACTTCTTCCTCGGTAGGGAAGGGGCCGATGCCGAGCAGGCCGTTTTCCGATTGCAGCCACACGTCCACGCCTTGGGGCAGGTGGTTCGCGACCATCGTCGGCAAGCCGATGCCGAGGTTCACGTAATCGCCATCGGAGAGTTCCAGGGCGGCGCGCTGCGCCATCTGTTCGCGGGTCCAGGCCATGGTGGTCTCCTCAGGCGCGCACGGTGCGCTGTTCGATGCGCTTCGACGGCGCGGGATTATGCACGATGCGGTCCACGTAGATGCCCGGCGTATGGATCTGGTCCGGGTCCAGTTCGCCCACCTCGACCATGATCTCCACCTCGGCGATGCAGACCTTGCCCGCCGTCGCGACCATCGGATTGAAGTTGCGCGCGGTCTTCCGGTAGACGAGGTTGCCCGACGGATCGGCCTTCCACGCCTTCACCAGCGACACGTCGGCCACGATGGACCGTTCCATCACGTACATGTGCCCGTCGAATTCGCGGGTTTCCTTGCCTTCCGCGACCTGGGTGCCGTAGCCGGTGCGGGTGAAGAAGGCCGGGATGCCGGCGCCGCCGGCGCGCAGCTTCTCGGCCAGGGTGCCCTGCGGCGTGAACTCCACTTCCAGCTCGCCGGCGAGGAACTGGCGCTCGAACTCCTTGTTCTCGCCCACGTACGAGGAAATCATCTTCCGGATCTGGCGGGTGCCGAGGAGCTGGCCCAGGCCCACGCCGTCGATTCCGGCGTTGTTGGAGACGGCGGTGAGGCCGGTCACGCCGGAGTCGCGCAGCGCCTCGATGAGCAGTTCCGGTATGCCGCAGAGGCCGAAACCGCCGACGGCGACGGTCTGCCCGTCGGCCACGAGACCCGCGAGCGCCTCCCGGGCGCTGGCGACGCGTTTGTCGCGCGAGTGCGACTTCACCTGGTTCATGCGCTTCGATCCTTCCGGGCGGTCCGGCCGCCGGTTCGCCGCCCATCATAGCCGAGCCCGGCGAAGGGCTTCGCCGCAGTGCGGGAAACTTGCAAGAACCGGCGGCCGTTATGGCGCTTTGATGCGCATGGTTCCATCCTGACGCCTTTCCCAGTCGGAGACCCTCCCGTGAGCAAGCAGAAGATCGGCGTGATCGGCATGGCCGTCATGGGCCGCAACCTGGCCTGGAACATCGAAAGCCGCGGTCATGCGGTGTCGATCTTCAACCGCAGCCGGGAAAAGACGGACGAGGTGATGGCGGAGAGCCCGGGCAGGAAGCTGGTGCCTTCCTATACGCTCGAGGCGTTCGTGGAGTCGCTGGAGAAGCCGCGCCGGATCCTGCTCATGGTGCAGGCGGGCGCGGGCACGGACGCCGTGATCGAACAGCTGCGCCCCCTCCTGGACAAAGGCGACATCCTGATCGACGGCGGCAACACTTATTACAAGGACACGGTGCGCCGTGGCGAGCAACTGGCCGCCGACGGCCTGCACTTCATCGGCACCGGCGTGTCCGGCGGCGAGGAGGGCGCACTGAAGGGTCCATCGATCATGCCCGGCGGGCCGCGCGACGCGTACGACCTGGTGGCGCCGATCCTCACGGAGATCGCCGCGCGGGCGCCGGACGGCGAACCCTGTGTCATCTACATCGGGCCGGGCGGCGCGGGGCATTACGTGAAGATGGTGCACAACGGCATCGAATACGGCGACATGCAATTGATCGCCGAAAGCTATGCCGTGCTCAAGCACGTGGCCGGCCTGTCCAACGAGGAACTGGCCGACGTCTACCGCGAATGGAACGAGGGCGAGCTCGACAGCTTCCTCATCGAGATCACCTCCAGGATCTTCCGCCGCAAGGACGAGAAGAGCGGAAAGATGCTCGTGGACATGATCCTCGATCGCGCCGCGCAAAAGGGCACCGGCAAATGGACGAGCCAGAGTGCGCTCGACCTGGGCGTTCCCCTCACGCTCATCACCGAATCGGTGTTCGCCCGCGTGTTGTCTTCCATGAAGGAGGAGCGCGTCGCCGCCAGCCGGGTGCTGGCCGGGCCGCAGGTTCCGGGATTCACCGGCGACCGTAAGGCCTTCGTCGAGTCCGTGCGCCGCGCGCTTTATATGAGCAAGATCATTTCCTACGCGCAGGGCTTCGCCCAGTTGCGCGCAGCCTCGGACGAAAACCGCTGGGACCTGGATTACGGCGGCATCGCCAAGATCTTCCGTGCCGGCTGCATCATCCGCGCCCGCTTCCTGCAGAAGATCACCGATGCCTACAAGCACGACGGAGCCCTGAAGAACCTGCTCCTCGACCCCTACTTCCGCGACGTGGCCCAGTCCTACCAGGCGGCCCTGCGCGAGGTGGTGGGGGAAGCGGTGCGGGTCGGCGTTCCGGTGCCGGGTTTTTCGGCGGCGGTGGCCTATTACGACAGCTACCGTGCCGAGACGCTGCCCGCCAACCTCATCCAGGCGCAGCGCGACTTCTTCGGAGCGCACACCTTCGAGCGCGTCGACGAGAAGGGCAGTTTCCACGCGGAATGGGCAGAATGATGTACTCCTAGGAACTTTCTGAATTCGGTGTAAGTCGAATCCCGTGAAGCAGGTCGGCCACGGGGAGCTAGCGCTGTAGGGACCCTCCCTTTAGAGTTGGCGGATCGGCAACAGGCCAGGGGTCGGCATCCATAGCCGTGTCCAACGAGGGAGTACGTTGTTCCATGCCTAAGAGTTCTCTGATCGCCGCTACGGCGCTCGCGGTCGCGCTTGCCGGCTGCACGACGCTGCCGCAGCCGCGGGACGATGGATCGTTGCAGCGCGAGGCGCTGGCCGGGACGGAGAAGCCGGCGCCCAGGCCGCTGGCGATCGGCGACAGCAATCCGCCGGTGCCGCCGGCGGCGGCACCGGACATCACCACGGGCACGGGGGAGTTCGTCAAGCCGGTGGGGCTGGCCAAGCCCAGGCCGGTGGCGGCGGGGTCGGGCACGGTGACGTTCAATTTCGAGAACCAGCCGGTGGAGTCGGTGGTCAAGGCGATCCTGGGCGACCTGCTGCACGAGAACTACTCGATCGTGCCGGGCGTGCAGGGCAACGTGTCGTTTTCCACCTCGCAGCCGGTGACCAGCGAGCAGGCGCTGCCGATCCTGGAGACGCTGCTGTCGTGGACCGGCAACGCGCTGGTGCAGACCAACGGTCGCTACGTGGTGCTGCCGTCCAAGGAGGCGGTGGCGGGGAACCTGGTGCCGAGCATCGGCGCGGCGGCGCCGCCGGGCGGTTTGCAGGCGCGCCTGTTTCCGTTGCGCTTCATCTCGGCCACCGAGATGCAGAAGCTGATCAAGCCGTTCGCGCGGCCGGACGCGACGCTGCTGGCCGATCCGACGCGCAACGTGCTGGTGATGGCCGGTACGCCGAGCGAGCTGGACAACTACGAGCGTACGGTGAAGACCTTCGACGTGGACTGGCTGCGCGGGATGTCGGTGGGGGTGTTCAGTTTGCAGCGGGCGGAGGTGAAGGAGCTGACGCCGACGCTGGACAAGTTGTTCGGGGAGAAGGGCAATACGCCCATGGCGGGCCTGCTGCGCTTCATTCCGATCGAGCGGACGAATTCGCTCGTGGTGATCAGTCCGCAGCCGGCGTACCTGGAGGAAGTGAAGAGCTGGATCGACCGGATCGATCGCGGCGGCGGCAACGAACCGCAGTTGTACGTGTACGACGTGCGCAATGTGCAGGCCGCGGATCTGGCGCAATACCTTTCCGACATCTACGGAGGCGGTTCCGGTGGCGGCCGTTCGGGCGACAGCGGCGGCCGGGTGGGGCCGGGGCTGAGTTCGGGCACGCTCGGCGGCGACAGCGACCTCGGCAACCGCGACGGCTCCGGGCTCGGCAGCACCACCGGCGGCTTCGGCAACACGTCGTCGTCCGGTTCGCTCCTCAATACGACGAACAACAATGGGCTCAACGGCGCGTATCCGTCCTCGTCGTCCGGCATGGGCGGTTCGTCCTTCGGGTCGTTCGGTTCGAGCGGCGGCGGTTTCGGCGACGACTCCTCGTCGCGCCGCCAGCACAGCGGGCCGGTCACGACGGATGAAGGCGTGCGCATCACCTCGGTGGATTCGAACAACCAGCTGATGGTGCGCTGCCGTCCCTCGCAATGGTCGGAAATCGAACAGGCGATCAAGCGCCTCGACGCCGTGCCGCTGCAGGTGCAGATCGAGACGCGCATCCTCGAGGTGGCGCTCACCGGCCAGTTCCAGTTCGGCGTGCAGTGGTACCTGGAGGGCCTCGTCGGGGGTTCCAACGGCAGTGTCGGCCAGCCGGGCAACAACCAGCAGTGGGCGCTCGGTGACGGCGGCAACACCTTCACGCAGGGCAAGAGCGCGTTCTTCTATTCCTTCGTGAACAACGAGCTTTCCGTGGCGCTGAAGGCTTTGGAAACCAGCGGCAACACCAAGACGCTGTCCGCGCCCTCGCTGGTGGTGCTGAACAACCAGAAGGCGCACATCCAGGTCGGCGACCAGATACCGATCACGCAGACCTTCGTGAACACCAGCGCGAACACGGACAACACGATCGGCCAGGTGGAATACAAGGACACCGGCGTGATCCTCAACGTGCGCCCGCGCGTGAATCCGGGCGGCCTGGTCTACCTCAACATCAACCAGGTGGTGAGTGCGCCGGGCCTGAAAGACACGACCACGGGCAATTTCCCCATCCAGCAGCGCGAGGTCGCCACCCAGGTGGCGGTGCAGAGCGGGCAGACGGTGTTGCTCGGTGGCCTGATCAAGCAGCAGGAAGGCGTGACCGATACCGGTATCCCGGGGCTTAATCGCATTCCTGTCATCGGCCGCTTGTTCGGTTCAACCTCCCGGAACCGCGACCGCACGGAGCTGATCGTGCTGATCACGCCACGCGTCATCAGCAATGGCCAGGAAGCCAAGGACGTTACCGACGAGTACCAGCGCAAATTCGAATCCCTGCGTCCGTATCGCGCCGAAGCGAAGCTGGGCAGCGGCGAGCCGACGGTAACCGTGCCGCTCAACAAGCCTTGAGTTGCAGGAGCCGCTACCGGGCCAAGGGGTTGAGGTAGGTGACCTTCGGCCGGTACGGTTGTACCGAGGTGCCCAGGTTGGGGCCCATTCGATGGCGCAGGCCGCTGGCGTTGTAGAGGCCCAGCGTGTTGCTGGACCGTTGGCTCGGGTCGGCCTGCAAGGCGGTGGTCGGGGTCGACGGCGTGCCCGTCATCATGCGGGTGAGGCATGCATACGACAGGGCCGGCGATGTGCCGTGGGCCGGCTCGACGCAGCCGGCGTCGGCCGTCGCGCGCACCTCGGGCAGGTCGACGACCTGCGCCGGAACGCCGCGAGCCGTCGCCAGGACAAGTAACGCTGCGATCGACGAGCGGATAGCCATGTCCTTCCCTCCGTAGCAACGGCTTACGGAATACCACGTAACCGGTTGCAGCCGTAAGCAAATCGAAAGACGTCATGATGTTGTCATTAATCATGTCACCGTCCCGGCGCCGTTCTGTCATTTGGCGCACCTAGCCTTCCCCCCGAAGACCCGCTCCCGTCCCATCGTCCATGCACGAGGAATGACCGTGGCACGCAGCGTCCTCGCGCTTGTCGCGTGCATGGTCCTGCTCGCGCCACCCGGATCGGTGGCGCAGGAGCGGGCGTCGGCGGATCGGCCACAGGGGGCGGAAGGAACGCATGCGCCAACGCGCTTCGACATCGACGCACAAGCTCTCGCCACGGCGTTGCGCGCCTTCAGCGAAGCATCGGGCACGGCCGTGCTGTTCGACGACGCCCTTGTTGCCGACAAGCGGAGCCAGGGCATCCACGGCGAGGCGACGGCACGCGATGCGCTGCGCGTCGTTCTGCTCGGTACCGGCCTCGAAGCGCGTTTCTCGGCCATGAACGCCTTTACCGTCGCATTGCCCGACGCCGCACCCACCGATGTTCCCGCCATGCCGGAGCCTGCCGATGTCCCGGCGATGGACGACCGGACGGCAGGCCTGCTGCAGTCGGCCCTCGAGCGGGCACTGTGCGCGCGCGTGGCGACACGCCCCGGTGCGTTCCGTCTCGCCATGCAGGTATGGATCGACTCCGCCGGCAGGGTCGCGAATGCGATCGCGCTCGCGCCGTCCGACGACCCTGCGAGGGACGACAAGGTCCTTGCGGCCGTGCGCACGGTGCGGGTTCCATCGACGCTCCATCGTTTCAGTCCGGTGACCGTCCTGCTCGCGCCGGCGGCCGGGCATCGCTGCAGCGAATCCGGCGCATGGGAAGGTTGACCGTGGAGACCACGCTGCTCGGCACCTTCCTCGACAACTACGAGGACTTCCGCAGGCGCCTGCGCCGCCGCCTGCGTTCCGACGACCTGGTCGACGACGTATTGCAGGAGACGTACCTGAAGGTGGAACGGCTGACCCCGGGTGACGCATCGTCCCCGGTCCTGTGGGAAGCGCGTCCGCGCGCGATGGAGTCTGCGGCAAGCCCTCTTCCCGCGAATCCCACCGCGTATCTGTTCCGCATGGCGCTCAACATGGCCGTGGACCAGCATCGAAGTGCCGGCCGCCTGCTGACCGGCGCCGAGGTCGACGAACTGCTGCATGGCGTGGACGATCCGGTCGATCCGCCGACCGTGCTGGCCTCGCGCCAGGACCTGGAAGCGCTCGGTGCGGCGCTCGACGCCCTCACGCGCCGCCAGCGCGAGATTCTCATCGCGGCCCGCGTGGAAGAGCAGCCGCATACGGAAATCGCGTCCCGGCATGGCATATCGGTGCGCATGGTGGGCAAGGAACTCAAGAAGGCTCTTGAGACCTGTGCCACAAAAGTGGGGCGCCGCTCGATCCAGCGGTTCGGTCCCGGCGCGGGCGATCCGTCTTGAGCGATATGGGAACGACCAGCATCGAGGACAGCGAGCGCCAGGCCCGGGCGTGGCTCGTCCACCTCACATCGGGCACGGCCACCCGCGAGGACGCCGAGGCGTTCCGTCGCTGGTGCCTGTCCGACGAAGGGCATGCCGAAGCCTTCGCGCGCACGCGGCGCATGTGGGAGGACCTCGGTCCCGCCATCGCCCGCCACGATCGCCCGGAGCGGAGCGAACGCGTGCCGCCGCGGCATGGCGTGCGCATGGGGCGGCGGATGTTCCTCGCCACCGCCGTCGGCGCAGCGATCGCGGCGTTGTTCGTCGGAAGGCATGGCATGGACCTCGGTGTCGGCGGCGGGGATGCCTCGCGCGTGCGTACGGCCGTGGGCGAGCAACGGCGGCTCGAGGTCGTACCGGGCGTGACCGTCGAAATGAACACGGCCACGGACATCGGCCTGCGCGGCAGCGGAGAAGCCGTGACCGGCATGCGACTGCGTGGCGGCGAGGCGGTCGTGCGCGTCGACGCATCGCGGAAGGCTCCCTTCGTGGTGGAGATTGCCGATGCCCGGGTCGTTTCGGTTCCGGGGTCGTCGGTGGCCGTGCGTTGCATCGACAGCGAATCCGCGGTGACCTGCCTCGACGGTGAGGCCATCCTCTCCGTCGGCAGCACGAAGACGCGAGTGAAGCCCGCGCAGCAGGTGGCCTTCGACGACGGCGGCGTGGCGGCGGCGGTGGCCGTGAACACGGATACCGCGCTCGCGTGGCGCAATCGCGTGCTGATCTACGACAACCAGCCGCTTGCCGACGTGGTCGCCGACATCAATCGCTATCGCCCGGGCCGTATCGTGATCACCGATCGCACGCTGGGCGAAAGGCGCGTGCATGCGCGCTTCACGCTCGACCAGATGGCCGACGTGGCCACGCTGATCGAGGACGCCTACGGCGCGCACGCGACGCACCTGCCCGGCGGTTGGGTGCTGCTGAGCTGAGCACGTCGCCGGCTGCCGCCGACGGCCGGTGAATTTTTTGTGACAACGGTTCAGTGCCACCCGTGCCCGCGCGTCTTGTGGGCAAACGGAACAGCAGGGGATCGAGCGTGCAAGCAAGAGCAGTACGGGTGAACGCATGATGCGTATCGCGGCCCACCGGCAGGTGCGCGCACTCGCGCTGGCCGTGTTCCTCGGCCTCGCGCGCGGTGCGGCCGCCCAGGATGCGCCGACGTCGTTCGACGTGAACGAATACGTCGTCGACGGCAATACCACGCTCCACGCCCTGGACATCGAGACGGCGGTCTATCCGTTCCTCGGTCCCGGCAAGTCGATGAACGACGTGACCGCCGCGCGCGACGCCTTGCAGAAGGCCTACCAGGCGCACGGCTACCAGTCGGTGGTGGTGGACCTGCCGCCGCAGCAGGTGAAGGGTGGCGTGATCCGCTTCCAGGTCACGGAGAACACGATCGGCCGTGTGCGCGTCGAAGGCGCGACGTACCGGTCGCCGAAGGACATCCGCGACGCGGTGCCCGCGTTGCGCGAAGGCGAGGTGCCGGACTTCAGGCGGGCCCAGCAGCAGCTCACCGACGTGAACCGCCGCAGCGGGGCGCAGGTGCTTCCTGTGCTGACGCCGGGCAAGCTGCCGCAGACGATGGACGTGACGCTCAAGGTCACCGATCCGTCGCCGTGGCATGCCAGCCTGGAGGTCAACAACGACCACAGCGTGAACACGCCGGAACTGCGTACCGTTGCCAGTGTCCGCGACGACAACCTCTTCCAGGAAGGTCAGTCCGCCTCGCTCACGTACATCGTCGCGCCGCAGGATCGCGACGCGGCCGAAGTCTGGGCCGGGTCGTACATGATTCCGCTGGGCGGGGAGTGGAGCCTGCTCGCCTCGGCCTACAAGTCCAACAGCAATGCCAACGCCGTGGGCGGGACCACGGTGCTCGGCAAGGGCAATGCGTTCGGCTTCAACCTCATCCGCAACCTCCCGACGCACAGCGAGTATTCGCAGTCGCTGTCGATGGGCCTGACACGCAAGCATTTCGACCAGGACATCAGCCTGGCCGACCAGACCTCGAAGTCGCCGATCACGTACATCCCGCTGAACGTGACCTACCAGGGCCAGTCGTTCGGCGAGAAATCGTCCAGCACCGTCGCCGTCGGCGGCACGGTCGGCTTCCGCGCCGGCGGCAGCAGCGCAGCGGCGTTCGACAACCAGCGTTACAAGGCGCGCGCGAACTTCTTCTACGTGAAGGTGGACGGTGGCCATACGCGCACCCTGGACAGCGGTTTCACCCTCGCCGGACGCCTCGGCCTGCAACTGTCGAATTCCTCGCTGATTTCCAGCGAGCAATACGCGGCCGGTGGCGAGAGCACCGTGCGCGGTTACCTCGAGGCCGAGCAGACCGCGGACCACGGCGCCATCGGCTCGCTGGAGCTGCGTTCGCCGTCGATCGCCCGGCATCTCGGCGAGTGGGTGAACGACCTGCGCCTGCACGCCTTTGTCGACGCCGCGCACCTCGTGCTGATGAACGCGCTGCCGACCCTGGTCGACCCGGCGAACCCCGACGCCGGCAGCACGCGCATCCACAGTTACAACCTGTCCAGCGCGGGTCTCGGCACTCGTTTCCAGATCTTCAACATCGCCACCGGCGCGTTCGAGATCGCTTATCCGTTCAAGGACGGGCAGGCGACGCGCGCGCACGACACGCGGATCCATTTTTCACTCAAGGCGGATCTCTGACCGGCAGGTCGGACTTTCAGACATTCCAGGGGTATTACCGTGACTCGACTCTTGCTACTGACCTGCTTGCTGCTTCTCGGCTGGATGCCGGCGGCCTATGCCGACGCCTCCTGGTGGAACCAGGACTTCGCCTTCCGCAAGGCCATCACCGTCGACACCACCGCGAAGGGCGGCAACGTCGCCATCGCGGCGGGCCGCGTGCCGCTGCTGGTTCGTCTGCATTCGGGCAACTTCACCTTCGACGGCGTGTCCGAAAGCGGTGCCGACGTGCGCTTCGTCGCCTCGGACGACAAGACCCCGCTGAACTACCAGATCGAGAGCTTCGACCCGGTGCTGGGCGTCGCACTGGTCTGGGTGGACCTGCCGCAGCTGGGCGCGGACAGCCAGCAGCAGATATGGATGTACTACGGCAACCCGAAGGCCCAGGGCGGCGAGAAGGCCGGTGCGGTGTTCGACGCCGACTACGCCGCCGTCTACCACTTCGAGGAACCTGCCGGTACGCCGCCGCGCGACGCCACGGCCTATGCCAACAACGCGGTGGGCAACGACATCCTCACGGCCGACGGCATCATCGGCAAGGCCGCGCGCTTCGACGGCTCGAAGATCGTCACGCTGCCGGGCAGCGTGTCGATGAACGTGGCCGAGGGCGGCAGCTTCACCTTCAGCGGCTGGATCAAGCCCGACCCGGTGCCGGCAGGTCGCTCCGTCGTCTACGCGCGTCGCCAGGGCGACCGGAAGCTGATCGTCGGGCTCGACAATGGCGTGCCCTTCGTCCAGGTGGACGATGCCGTCAGCGCTGCCGGCGAGGCGGTCAAGGCCGGCGACTGGACGTACCTTGCCCTCACCGCCACCGGTAACGACATCGATCTGTACGTCGATGGCCGTCCCTATGCGAAGCTCGACGCGAAGCTGCCGGCGATGACCAGCCAGGCCACCCTCGGCGGCGACGTCGCCGGACAGGCGGATACCTTCGTGCCGTTCACGGGCATGCTCGACGAAGTGCGCCTGTCGCGCATCGCCCGGCCGGCCACGCTCATCGCCGTGGACGCGCAGGCGCAGGGCGCCGAGTCGAGGCTGCTGGCCTACGGTGCGGACGAGAAACAGTCGGGCGTGGGCTTCGGCTATTTCGGCATCATCGTGAAATCGGTGACCGCGGATGCCTGGGTGGTCATCGCCATCCTGCTCGTGATGGCCGCCATCTCCTGGCTGGTGATGTGGCAGCGCGCCGCGTATGTGAGCAAGGTAAGCCGCGCGAACGACGATTTCCTCGATGCGTTCCGTCAGCAGGGCCGCAACATCCTCGCGCTGTCGCGCGATCCGGCCGCCGCACGCCTGGGCGATGCGTCGCTCTATCGGCTGTACAAGGTCGGCGCCGCGGAAGTGTGGAGCCGCCACGATGCCGACGGCCACGACGGCATCGCTCCCGAATCGATCGAGGCCATCCGCGCCACCATGGACTCGGTGCTGGTTCGCGAGAACCAGGCGTTGTCGAAGTCGATGGTGCTCCTGACCATCGCCATCTCCGGTGGCCCCTTCCTCGGCCTGCTCGGCACCGTCGTGGGCGTGATGATCACCTTCGCGGCCATCGCCGCGGCCGGCGACGTGAACGTGAACGCCATCGCCCCGGGCATCGCCGCGGCGCTGCTTGCCACCGTCGCTGGCCTGTTCGTCGCGATCCCGGCGCTGTTCGGCTACAACTACCTGCTGATCCGCAACAAGAACGTCACCGCGAACATGCAGGTGTTCGTGGACGAGTTCGTGACGCGCCTGGCGGAACAGCAGCGTTCGTCCAAGCCTTCCGCCGTCGCGGCCTGAGGGAGCGGATCATGCGCGCGCAAGACGACGACAAACCGTACGACGACATCAACATCACGCCGATGCTCGACCTGGCCTATGTGCTGCTCGTCATCTTCATCATCATGACCACGGCATCGGTGCAGGGCATCAAGGTGAACCTGCCCAAGGCCAGCGCCGCGGTGAGCATGGCCAAGCCGCAGACGAAGGCGATCACCATCGCCGATTCGGGCCAGGTATTCCTGGACGCGTATCCGGTCACCATCGACGAACTCGAGCAGCGCCTGCGCTCGCTCAAGGCGATCAATCCGGATTTTCCGGTGGTGGTGAAGGGCGATGCCACCGTCCAGTACCAGAAGGTGATGGACGTGCTCGACCTGCTGCGTCGCGTGGACCTGCCGCAGGTCGGCCTGGTCACCGGCAAGTCGCCGAAGGGATGAGCGCGTGACGACGCAGCCATACCATCGCCGCCGCCAGCGCCGCTGGCTCGGTCCCGTGCTGGGCGGTGCCGTCGTGCTGCTGCTCGCCGCGCTCGTCTGGCACTTCGCCGGCAGCAGCGTGGGCGTGCGGCGCGAGGCGCCGCGCATCGCCACGATCACGCCCTTGCCCCCACCGCCTCCGCCGCCGAAGGAAAAGCCGCCGGAGCCGAAGAAGGTGGAGGAAGAAATGAAGCCGGTCGAGAAACCGCAGGATATGCCGCAGAAGCCGGTCGACGCGCCGAAGCCGAGCAACGACATCGCTAAGAACGTGACGATCAAGGGCGATGCCCAGGCCGGCAGCGACGCCTTCAACATCGGTGCCGGCGACGGCGGCGGCATGATGGGTTCCGGCGGCGGCAGCGGTACCGGTACCGGCAGCTACGACCAGTATCTCGGTTATGCCATCCAGCAGGCCGTGCAGCGCGACGAGCGGGTGAACCGTCTCGTTTTCGACGTGCGCGCCGATGTGTGGCTGGATGCCGAAGGCCGCCTCACGCGTGCCGAGCTGGTGGGCTCCAGCGGCAACGAAAAGACCGACGCGGCGCTCATGGACGCCTTGCGCGCGATGCCGCGCATCGACGTGGCGCCACCCTCATCCCTGCGCTTCCCCTTGCGCGTCGCCATCCGCGGGAGGCGTCCCGCATGAGCGCCGTCAATCCACTACATACCCGGAGAGTTCGAATGACCATCGGAAAGGCCCGCCACCGCCCCGCGCGAGCCATGCTGACGGCCGCCATCGTGCTGGCGCTTTGCGCCGGCGGCGCGCATGCACAGAGTGCGCCGTCCGATAACGCCACCATCAACCTCGTGCGCCTCCTGGTGAAGCGCGGCGTGCTGACCCAGTCCGACGCCGATGGCCTCATCGCCCAGGCGAATGCCGAGGCCGCGCAGGTGCGGAAAGCGGCCGGCACGGCGAACGCCGTGCCGGCGGTCCCTGGTCAGGTGCGCGTGACCTACGTGCCGGAAGTGGTGCGCAACCAGATCAAGGACGAGCTGCGCCAGGAAGTCGTGGCGCAGGCGAAGAGCGAGCACTGGGCCGAGCCGGGCAAGCTGCCGGAGTGGCTGGATCGCATCGGCTGGTCAGGCGACATGCGCGTGCGCGACGAATTCCATTACTTCGACAAAGGCAATGCCTATCCCGTCGTGGACTTCGCGCAGCTGAACCGCACGGGTCCCTACGACCTCAACGGCGCGAACCCGCCGCCGCTGCTCAATACCCTCGAGAACCGCACGAATTCGCTGCGTATCCGTGCGCGCCTGGGCGTGAACGTGGACCTGGGCGAAAACGTGAGCGCCGGTATCCGCATCGGCACCGGCAACGACAACAACCCGGTCTCCACCACCCAGACCCTTGGCGGTGGCCTCGCGAAGAAAGATCTCTGGCTCGATCAGGCCTGGCTGGCGTGGAAGCCGACCTCCTGGGCAGAGGTCATTGGCGGTCGCATGCCGAACCCGTTCATGAGCACGGACCTGGTCTATTCGAACGACCTGAACTTCGACGGCATCGTGGGCAAGTTCGACATGCCGGTGACCGACGAGATCGGCACGTTCGCGAACCTGGGCATGTTCCCGATCGAGTACCAGGCGGACGACTTCCCGTCGCAGCAGGGCATCAAGAACTCCAGCCGCGACAAGTGGATGACCGGCGCCCAGATCGGTGGCAGCTGGAAGTTCAACGAGGACACGCAGTGGAAGCTGGCCCTGGCCTACTACCGCTTCGACCACATGCGCGGCGAGCTGTCCTCACCGTGCTCGATCTACCTCGGCGTGACCTACTGCGACACGGATGCCACCCGGTCGGCGTTCATGCAGAAGGGCAATTCGCTGTTCCTCATCCGCGACATCGTGCCGGACCCCAACTCGCCGTCGAGCTATGCGCAGCCGCAGTACGTGGGCCTGGTGTACGACTACCACGTGGCCGATGCGAACACCCAGCTCGACATGAAGGTGGCCGACACTCCCTTGCGCCTCGAGGCCGACTATATCCGCAACCTCGCCTACCACCGTCGCGACGCGTTCCGCGATGACGTGGGCATCAATCGCCTGGTGAACAATTTCGGCGCCGGCGACTTCAGCGAGAACACGTACAAGAGCGGTCCGGTGGGATGGATGGTCCGCGCCACGCTCGGCGACGTGAATCCGCACGCCGCCGGCGACTGGAACATGGCCCTGGCCTACAAGTACCTGCAGCCGGATGCGACGCTCGACGGCCTGACCGACACCGACTTCCATCTGGGCGGCACCAATGCCAAGGGCTTCATCCTCGGCGGCAGCTACGGCATCTCGCCGTACGCGTGGCTGAGTGCGCGTTACTTCAACGCGAAGGAAGTCTTCGGCCCGCCGCTCTCGATCGACGTCTTCCAGCTCGAAATGAATGCGCGGTTCTAAGGAGGCGACATGAAACGTACCCTCATCGCACTCGCATGGCTGTCCGTCCTGCCGGTGGCGCATGCGCAGACGGCCAGCCTGGAAAGCCGCATCCGCGACCAGCTGCGCGAGGCGCGGGCGCAGTTGCAGGACTTGCAGGCCCGACAGTCGCAATGGGCTTCGGAGAAGGCGTCGCTCGAGAAGGAGCGCGACGATGCCAGGAAAGAAGCCGAGGCGGCGCGCGCCTCGGCGAAGAGCGCGGGCGGCCTGTCGCCCGAAGCCAGCCGGGAGCTCGCCGCGGAGCGCCGGAAGCGCGAGGCCGCCGAGGCGGAGCTGCAGCGCGGCAAGGCCGATGCCGGCTCGGCGGCCGTCGCCTTGCGCACCGCCGAAACCGAACGCGCGCGACTGGCGAAGGAGCTTGAGACGGCGAAAGGGCAAGTGGACGCCTGTACCGCGCGCAACGTACGGATGTACCGCGTGGGCCAGGAAGTGGTCTCCGCTTACGAGAGGCTCGACGTGGGCGACGTGATCGCCTCCCGCCAGCCCTTCGCCGCGAAGGCACGGGCGAAGCTGGAGAACGCGGCGCAGTCCTTCGGCGACAGGCTCTACGAGCAGCGCTTCGATCCGCGCGCCGGCCAGGCATCGGCCACGCCATGAAACGGGACGGGTTTGCCCAGTGGTGGGGCGCAACGGAAGGCATGGGACACCGCACCGGACACGGAGGTCCCCATGTGTCCCCTGTATCCGGCGAGGTCGGCCATGTATCCGGACCATGATCCCGCGTCGTTGCCCGCCTATCACGTGCAGCGGCCGCGCAGCTCGCGTGCCCGTGCCGCGGCGGATGCGCGGATCTGCGGCATGAACTGCATGCATGCCCTGGCCGAAATGCTTCGTCAGCTTTTCGCGGCGCGCCAGGGCAGGGCGGCGGAAGTGCTGATGGACCGTTGCTCGCGCGAGGCGCTGGAAACGCTGGTGCGCCAATCCTCGGCCTTCCTGGGCTCGCGCGTGCTCTATGCGGTGGAAGACCGGCTGCGCCACCGCAAGCCGCAACTGGACGAAACCGCGCTGCCGACGATCCGTGCGATCGCCAGCGTGCTCAACGCATGGCTCCACGACGGCCGCCGCCTGGCGATCCGCGCGGTGCTGCGCGAACTCAGCGAAGACGAGCTCAGGGAGCTCGCCGCGCTGCCCGAATTGAACGATGAAGTGGCGACGATGACCGGTGACTTCGCGGGCGGGAACGCACCGTGACCGCCGCCCACACATACCGCGGCGCGAGGGCGCCGCATTCTGCTTCCCGAGGTCAGTCATGATCGTGCGTACCAAGACTCCCAACGACACCCGCCGCCCGAATCCGATCAAGCCCCGGCCGACGCTGCATCGCCGCGCCATGTGCCAGTTCATCGCCATGGCGTTGTTCGGTACCGGCATCGCGCACGCGGGCACCACGCCGCCCGCCTTCAGCCAGGCCTGGTTCGCGACGAAGCAGCCGGGCGCACGACCGCCCTCGGCGCCGTCCGCCGGAGTCGACAACGGCAACCATGTCAGCTTCACCCCGGGCAGCGCGCTCCTGCAGCGGCGCGTCCAGAATTCCATCCAGAACCTCAACAACGCCGCCGCGGCGCTCGCAACGCAGATGCAGCAGCAGAAGGACGCCCAGGCCGCCGCGGCGCAACGGGTGTCCAAGGTGCCCGACGGCCTGGTCGAGGGCGGCTTGAAGCCGGCCGCCGGTATCGCCGCGGATCCGTCGCTGTGGCAGAACGCCCATGCGCCGACCGATACGGTGGCCGGCGGCAAGCACACGGTCGAAGTGAAGCAGACCGCGAAGAAGGCGATCCTGACCTGGGACAGCTTCAACGTCGGCCGCGACACCACCCTGTACTTCAACCAGAGCGGCGGCAACCTTACCGGCGGCGGCAACGACTGGATCGCGCTCAACCGGGTCAACGATCCGTCGGCCAACCCCAGCCAGATCCTCGGCAGGATGAAGGCCGAAGGTACGGTCTACCTGCTCAACCGGAACGGCATCATTTTCGGGCAGGGGGCGCAGGTGGATACGCACTCTCTCCTGGCCAGCTCGATGTATCTGTTTTCGAAGGATCTGAAGACCAGTAACGATACATTCCTCGCTTCAGGCATCACCGATCCAACCCGCATCAACATGCCCGTGTTCGTGACCGATGCGGCGGTGTCCAGTGACAATAGCGTGGTCGTCGAAAAGGGTGCGTCCATCGACGCCGGCAGCGAAGGGGTCGTTATTCTCGCAGCGCCACAGGTCATCCATCGTGGGTCGATCGTTGCCGACGATGGCGAGGTGGTCCTGGCGTCGGCGCGCCAGATTGCCAATGTCGGAGCCGCCGGTGCCCTGGATCTGGTAGTAGACCCCAGCGCTCCCTCCTTGGCCCCGCTGACAGGAGGCGTGGAGAACAGCGGGTTGGTTCAGGCGCGCCGCGGTTCGATAACGATGTTTGGCCCGCATATCGCGCAGGATGGCGTGGTCGTGACATCCACCAGCATTTCGCGCCCCGGGACTATCTCGCTTCAGGGCGCAAGGCGGGGCGACATCACGGGACCCGTCGAGTTCGGCGCGGGGTCGGTAACCGCTGTCCTTCCCGAGAAGGATGGAACCACTACCACCTCCACATCCGATGCCGACAAGGTGTTCGTGCCTGGCAGCATCACGGTGACCGGCTCGAAGGTCACGCTCGACGGCGGCTCGCTGATCGAGGCACCTGGCGGTACCGTCGCGTTGCGCGCGCAAGCGACAGGGGGACCCACCGCACAACCCAATGATGGACGGGTCTATATCGACAGCGGCGCGACGATCGACGTATCGGGTCTGGCCGACGTCGAATTGCCGATGTCCGCCCTCCTGGTCAGCATCCCGCGCATCGGCCAGAACGAACTCGCCGATTCGCCGCTGTTGCGCAACAGCTTCCTCTACACGCAGAAGAACATCCTGCTGGACAGCACGGTGTCGGGTACGCGTGCGGATGGTCTGGACTGGATCGGCAGCCCGATCCTCAACGCGGCCGGCTACGTGCAGAACATGCCGCGCGACATCGACCAGATGCTTACCCGAGGCGGATCGATCACGCTCGACGGCAACGAGGTCATCGCGCGCACGGGCTCGCGCATGGCGCTGGACGGTGGTTACCTCGCCTACCAGTCGGGCTGGATCACCACGCCGAACCTGCTCGGCGCGGACGGGCGCATCTATAACATCGCCTCGGCCGACCCGGACGTGGCTTATGTCGGCTTTGCGGGCCAGTACACCAACTCGCACGCGCGATGGGGCGTGAGCGAAACCTATAACTCGCCCGTCATGGGCGGTACGCGCCGTTACCAGGAGGGTTTCGTCAAGGGCGCGGACGCGGGAAAGCTGACGGTGCACGCCAATATCGCCCTGGCGCTCGATGGCGAGATGTCGGCGCAGGCCACGCCGGGAACGCAGCAGACGGGTAGCGGCACGCAGCCGGACGGCGGTTCGTTCGCTTTTGACGTTGCCACGTCGTCTCTTGGCGGACGAAGCAACCGCGGCCTGCGCGTGCAGGAGGTGTCGCGTACGTTGGAATCCCTGTCACCGGGCTTCGACAAGGATACGCAGTGGAGCGACGTGGACGTGGCGGCCGGTCTCGATGCGCCCTGGATGGTCATCGGTGCCGACACTTTGGGGAAGGCGGGCTTCAGCACGCTCGATCTGAGCGCGAACACCATCGAGGAAACGAGCGGCACTCGCCTCGTCGTGCAGCCGGGAGGCAGCGTATCGATGTCCGGAGGCCGGATCGACATCTATGGGAGTATCGAGGCTCCCTCCGGCCATATCGCGATAGCGGCAGGCAATCTGGTGCCGGCTCCGGGCCAATCGTCCACGTCCCCGCCCCAGGATCCGGACATGACGCTTCACGACGGCGCGTCGCTCAGCGCGCGCGGCCAGTGGGTGAACGACAGCGGCCTGGACGCGAACCATGCACAGGGCGGCCGCTGGATCAACGGCGGGAACGTGACGCTCACCACTTATACGGCCGCCGTTGCGCCAGGCAGCGGCGATGGCGGAGACCGTACGGGCTCGATCGCGCTGGAGGAGGGCAGCGTCATCGATGTCTCCGGCGGCGGCTACGTGGACACGCGCGGCAGGGTAAGCCTCGATCACGGCGTTCCGAGCGGGCGCGGCGGCAATGTCGCGATAGAAACATACAGCCCGAATGGCGCCAGCGGTGTCTGGAATGGCGGCTCGCCGCCTCTCGCGCTGGACCATGGTCATATCGAGTTGGACGGTACGCTCCGAAGCTGGGGGTTCTCCGGCGGCGGGGCACTGACGTTGCGGGCCGCGCAGATCCAGGTCGGTGGCGATCCCTCGGACATGGCGCTCCCGAACGGCCTTTGGCTCTCGCCCGATTTCTTCTCTGGCCAGGGGTTCAGCCGCTACAACCTGGATTCGGTCACCGATGCGACGGTGGCGGAGGGCACGCGCGTCGTGGTCCGGCCGGCCAACATGCTCGGCGACATCGATCGGCTGCGCGTGCTGCCCACCGGTGCCGACCTCTACGATACGCCGGCAGTGACCGGCGTGGGTTTCCTGGACGACTGGCAGCGCTGGGCAACGCGCGGCACTTCGGCGGACCAGACGCCAGGACTCACCGTGCGGGCTGGCGAATATCTCAACTGGGTAGCGTTAAATCCGGGATCCCCGCCGCAGGCGCCCGATATACCGGGCGTATCCGGATCGGCCAGGATCGGGACGGGTGCCGTCGTCGATGTCGATGCCGGCGGCCTGATCGATATCCTGGCCAGGCACAACGTCGAGGTCGACGGGAACCTGGTGGCGCACGGGGGAGCGATCAACCTTTCCACCACCCGCCCCACGGCCGATGGGGGACTGACTTCACGTATACGCGTCGGCAGCCATGCCGTGCTCGATGCCAGCGGCGTCGCGCTGGTGGATCCGCAGGCGGTCCCGGCGAACGGCCCGGCTGGGCGCACGGTACCGCGTGTCGGCGACGTGCTCGCAGGCGGCTCGGTCGCCCTGAACGGCAGCTACGAAACCTTCGTGATCGCCGACGACGGTGCCCGCATCGATGTCTCCGGTGCGGCGGATACCTTCGATCTGCCTGGAGCCTCGCGCCGCCTCAACGGCGTGACGGCCGACGTGGTGCCGACGGCGGTATGGAGCGATGCGGGCAGCATCGTCTTCGGTGCGTCCGCGGGGTTGTACATCGGCGCGACGCTGGACGCGCATGGCGGCGCGCCATCGGCGGAGGGCGGGTCGCTCAAGATTGTGGCGCTGGATGGGGACGACGATTCCGCCAAGGTCAGGCCCACCGGCATCCTCGTGCGTCAGTCGCAGGATGGCAAGCCAGCCTTCGCTGGCGATGACGCCATCGACGGCGGTGTTTTCGGCGCGGACGGCACCATTGAATTTGCCGCCGACGTGCTCGACGGTTCGGGCATAAGCACCTTGCAGTTCGGTCCTCCGGCAGACGAGACACCGGCCGGACAACGGATCCTGCCGCTCGCTTTCGCCGGCGACGTCAACCTCAATCTCGGTCGCCAGGTCCTCGTCAACGCATCCGGAATCGAGGCGTTGCCCGCGAATGCCACGGGCATCGGCATGCCGACGGGCTACGGGCAGGGCGCGGGCCATGTAGGCATCGCCGCGCCCTACGTTCAGATCGTCGGTAGCGCGGCGAAGCCGGCAGCGGTGGCGGGCGATGGCATCCTCGATGTGAACGCCGCCAACATCGACATGGGCGGCATGATCGACCTGCAGGGCTGGCGACAGGCCCGTTTCAACGCCAGCGACGATATTCGCTTTACCTTCCCATCTCTTTTTGCCGGGGGCGATGGTTCGAAGGTCGTCCCAGGCATGTTGTTCTCCACGGGCGACCTGGTCTTCTCGGCAGGGCAGGTGTATCCGACCAGCGGCTACCGTTTCGCCATCGATGCGAACGCCTCGGGCTTGCCCGACGCGGCAGGCAATGCACGCGAAACGACCGTCACCTTCCTTCCATCCGGCCACGCGCCGGCCACGCCCCTGTCCGCCGGAGGCGCGCTGCTGGTCAGCGCCGACCATATCGAACAGCAGGGAACGATCCGCGTGCCCTCGGGCACGCTCGTGCTGGGCACGACGGATCCGACCGCGAGCGCCACCGATTTCGGCCTGACCGCCGGTTTGCCGGCGTTGGCCAACACGAAGAGCGTCCATCTCGCTCCTGGCAGTGTGACCTCCGTGTCGCTCGATGGCCTCACCGTGCCCTACGGCAACACCGTGGACGGCGTGGAATGGCATTACGCCCTGAGGACTAATACCGCCGCGCCTCTTATCGATGCGCCGCCCGCCAAGCAGGTCGACATTCAGGGCGATGCCGTGGCGCTCGACGCGGGCGCGACCATCGACCTCGATGGCGGTGGCGGCCTGCAGGCCGCGGAGTTCGTGCCGGGCACAGGCGGCACACGAGACCTGCTTGCCACGGCGCCGAACGGCGCAGCCGTCTATGCGATCCTGCCGGGCTACCACGGCGCAATCGCGCCAAACGACCTGGCCATGGATGCTAACGGAGTGGCCCAACCTGGCGTGGGCCGCCAGGTGTATCTCTCCGGTGTGCCTGGCCTGTCCGCCGGTTATTACACGCTGTTGCCGGCACAGTACGCGACCTTGCCGGGTGCGATGCGCATCTACCAGACGACGTCGCGCGATGCCGTCGTCGGCCGTGCCGCGACGTTCGCGGACGGTGGCTATGCCGTCGGCGGTTACTATGGCGACGCGCTCACCGGTGCGCACGACGCGCGGACGACGACCTTCGTGGTGCAGTCGGCGGACACCTGGCAGCAATACTCGCAGTACCGCCTGACCGATGCCGATACCTTCTTCCATGCCGCCGCCGGCAAGAAGGGCCAGGTGGCACCGCCCCTGGCGGCCGATGCCGGCAGGCTGCAGATTGGCGCGGGGCATCGGCTGGACCTCGGCGCGACGCTGGACGCCACGCCGGACGACGGCGGCCGCACCTCGCAGGTGGATATTGCCGGCCAGGCCATCCAGATCCTTGGCGGTGGCGATACCGCGCGCGACGGATACCTCGGCATCTCGGCGGACGGACTCACCACGCTGGGTGCGGGCAGCCTGCTTCTCGGCGGCACCCGGCGCAGCGACACCGACGGCGATCACGTCGACGTGACCGCCGATGCCGTCCTGCTTTCGAACGACGCCGCGCATCCGTTGGCCGGCCAGGAAATCCTGCTGGTGGCCGGTGCCGACGGTGACGGCATCACCCTCGAAAACGGCAGCGTCCTCGCCGCGCGAGGGAACGGCAACCCGGTAGCCAGCCAGCCGCTGGTCTTCGGCCGCGACGCGGGCAACGATGCCGGCGGCAAGCCGGTGTCGGCGATCGACGGCAACGGCGCGATGCTTCGTGTCTCGCAGAACGATCCCGCATCCATCTCGCGCTTCGGCCTGGGCAACGGTTCGCCGGGTGGCATGTTGACGATCGACGCCGGCGCGACGGTGGCGGGCGGCAACGCCCTGTCGCTGGATGGGACCGGTCTTGTGCGCGTGGACGACAATGCGCTGCTGTCGGGCAGGCATATCGACGCCACGGCCAACCGCATCGCTTTCGTCGGCGCAGACGCGACAGCACCCTCCGATGGCCTGGCTATCGGCGCGGCGACCCTGGCGCAATGGCGTGGTTCCGATTCGGTCACGCTACGCAGCCGAGGAAACATCGATTTCCTTGGTGCACAGGACGTCGCTGTCGACAACAGTCTCGTCCTGAGCGCGGGGGCGCTCGCGGGCGACGGTCACGACGTGAACCTGCACGCCGGCACGGTCACCTTCGCGAACCTGCTGGGCGCCACGGCGGGCGACGCACTGGCGGGCGGTGGCGTGTTCCACGTCGATGCGAACGAAATCGACTTCGGCCAGGGCAAGGCCATGTTGCGTGGGTTCGGCGCCTTCGACGGTTCCGCCACCTCCGGCATCGTCGCCGCGGCACAGGGCGGCATGGACTTCGGTGCGGCCTCCGTGAATCTTTCGGCGCCGGTGTTTGTCGCCGATGGCGGCGCCGCCACCACACTGGTCACCACGGGCAGCTTGGGCCTGCACGGTACCGAAGGCACGGCGCTCTCCCGCGATGGCCTCGGTGGCTCGCTCACCCTGCGTGCGGCCAGCATCGACGACAGCATGAACCTCAAGGCCGCCGCGGGCGGCCTCACCCTCGATGCGACGCAGGGCGGTATCCGCGTGGATGCCGGCGCGACGCTCGATGTCGGTGGCGTGACCCGCCAATTCTTCGACACGGCGGCGTACGCGCCGGGCGGTAACCTCGTGTTGAGCGCGATCGGCGATATCGCCATCGACGATGGCGCCAATGTGCGCTACGGCGGTGCCGCGGAAGCCGGCGATGCCGGTTCGTTCAAGGCCGTCGCGGGCGGCGCGCTGTCCTTGGGCGGCAGCTATGACGGTCATGCGGCAGACGGCTATCGGGGCGGTTACTTCACCATCGGAACCGGCGGTGCGCTCGATCTCGATACCTTGGCCGGACGTGTCGCTGCCAGCGGCTCGACAGGCCTGGTGGATATCACCAGCGGGGAGGGCGACCTGGCCCTGTCGGCAGGTCATACGTTGACCGCGAACAAGGTCTACCTCTACGCCAATGGCGGCAAGGCGCGTATCGACGGCACCGTGGATGCCAGCTCGCCGGCGGGCAGCCGTATCGAGGTGTGGGCACGCCAGGGCGTCGACATAAACGGCACGCTGGATGCCCACGTGACCACGCCCGAGCAGCGTGGCGGCGACGTGCTGCTGGGCACGACGGGCACGGGCAACGGCGGCACCGATCCGACTTACGGTTACGAAGAAGTCGATCGCGCGGATGCCGGTTACGTTCACGTGGGCGCGGGCGCGCGGATCGATGTTTCCGGCGGCGCGAATACCGCCTTTGCCGGTGGCAAGCTCAGTATCCGCGCACCCTTGCTCGCGGATGGCGATGTGCCGGTGACGATCGACAACCCGGGGTCGATCACAGGCGCACGCGACGTCACCGTCGAGCCGTTTGCCGTGTGGAGCACGAAGGACGGCACCAGCAACCAGCAGTACTTCGACGGGGTGATCGATCCGGCCGGCTGGTTCGAAAAGGATGGCGTAACGATGGTGGCGGGCACCTGGACCGACGGCAAGGGCAATGTCCTGCCGCCGCCGACCGATGCCGCCCAGCAGGCGGATTACCTGGACCAGTACTATTTCACACCCGATGCGATCAACCTCGATCACGCGGGCTTCTATGGCTACCGCGACGGCGATCCCACGCACGGGCCCGGCACGCTGATGGGCTTCGTGCAGCAGCCCGGCTTCACCTTCGGCGACCGCTTCGCCGGCATCGCCAATGTCCACGTGCGTCCGGGTATCGAACTGCGCAATCCGGTCGACGGTGGCAACGACGGCGATATCGAGGTCGTCACCCACTGGAACCTCGGCGCAGGCGTGACCGGTGCCGATGGCAAGCCACAGCTTGCCTACCGCTACAACGGCGAGGCGCCGATCCTGACGGTGCGCGCCGGCGGGAATCTCGATCTCAAGGCCAGCATCACGGACGGCTTCTACCAGTCGAACGACGGCGCCCAGCTCAACGACCCTCCCAGCGATGCCCCAGACGATCCGCAGTACGACGCCGCGCTGGCGGAGTACCAGGCCGCCCAGGCTTTCCTGGATGCGAACAATGCCTGGAACGGAACGATCAACCTGGCCGATGGCGACCCCGGCGAATTCAAGACACCCGGCGGCGGCACGGCCGACATCAGCAAGGATCCGTACTACCAGCCACTGACCGCACCGTCCAAGGGCCAGGACGACGATTACTATGTGAACTACCAGCAATACATCACCGAGTTTGGCGACAACAACACCAACTTCGGCTGGTCTTCGCTCTTTGTCTCGCAAAACGCCCTCGGCTTCCTGGCCTACCATCCGACCACCCAGCAGGCTCCGCAACCCGCAAGCTTCGCCACCTATGACGACTATGTCAGCGCCTACGCCGACTGGCTGGCCAACACCTTCCCGCTGTTCGTGCCGGCGGGCGAGACGCCTTCACCGATCCTGTTGCCCATCGCCAGCGATTATTCGGCCTGGTCGCGCGACTACACCCGATATATCAGTGGCCACTTCGATTATTACAATCTCGCCCAGTTCATCGGCGATGGATTGAACAGCCAGTTGTTCTACGCGCCTTTCGCGCCCAGGGAATCGAACCCGGTCAATCCGGTCAATCCGCTTTACACCGCCGCGCTCACGGCCTACCAGAAAGCCCAGTTGTTCCTCGATGCCAACGGTGCGTGGAACGGCACGATCAACCTGGCTTCCGGCGATCCGGGCGAATTCAAGACACCCGGCGGCGGCACGGCCGATATCACCAAGGACCCGTATTACCAGCCCCTGACTGCGCCGCTTCAGAAGCAGACCGACGATTATTACAACAATTACCAGAAGTACATCGTCGAGTTCGGCGACAACGAGACCAACTTCGGCTGGTCCACGACCTTCGTGGCGCAGAACAGCCTTGGGTTCCTGACCTACAACCCGACCACCCAGCAGGCTCCGCAGCCCGCGAGCTTCGCCACCTACGACGACTATGCCAACGCCTACGCCGACTGGCTGGGCAATACCTTCCCGCTGTTCGTGCCCACGGGTGAAACGCCGTCGCCGATCCTGTTGCCCATCGCCAGCGATTATTCGGACTGGTCACGCGACTACACCCGATACATCAGCGGCCACTTCGATTACTACAATCTCGCGCAGTTCATCGGCGATGGACTGAACAGCCAGTTGTTCTACGCGCCCTTTGCGCCGCGCGAACAAGCTGACGCAACGCCGCCGCCGGCCGTTTCGTATGGCAAACCCGCGGCGAACAATTCGCCGTCCAACATGCCGTCCTACGGCAATGCCGCATCGCTCGCTTCGGCCACCCTGCTGGGTGGTCCGAGCACGTCGTACCGCTTTGTGGCGGGCGCCGATACTGGCGCAGCCGATCCGCTTTCCACGTTGGCGGCATCCGCCGCGAATGTGCGCCTGGACGGCCATTTCGCGGTCAAGGACACCGTGACCGATCCCACCATCGTCACGCCGAATGGCCCGTTCTCCGGCAAGACGCTGTATATGCCGACGACGATCCGCACGGGAACGGGCGACATCGACATGGTCTCCGCCGGCGATATCCAATGGCTGGACGCGGCGGCACCGGCCACGATCTACACGGCCGGCGCGCCGGCCGAGGGTACGACGGCGGGTACGGAAAGCGACGTCCTGCGACCCGCGGAAGACCTCTCCGGCAAGTACGACAACCAGCCGGATATGTTGGTGAACGGCCTGGTCAATCCGGATCATGCGGGCGACATCCACCTGCATGCCGGCGGCGACATCACGGCTATCCAGGGCGTCGTCGATGCCGACGGCTCGCAGACCAAATCCAACCCGGGTACGTCGGTAGCGCAGTACTGGTGGCAATGGATGCAGGTCGGCAATGCCGCCGATGGGTCGCGTTCGTCCATCGATTTCGCCAATTTCCGCCAGGGCGTGATGAGCGTCGGAGGTAACGTGGACGTCGACGCGGGCGGCGATATCAGCGAACTGTCCGTCTCGTTGCCGACCACCTGGTACAAGAACACCGACGGAAAGTCGATCGCGACCGTCGGAGGTGGCGACCTGTCCGTGCACGCCGGCGGCGACATCCTGAGCGGTACCTACTTTGTCGCCAAGGGGACGATGGACGTGCGCGCCGATGGCGCCATCGCGGTATCGCCGTCGCTGGCGAACGTCGATACGGGCGTGTCGTCGGGGTCCGCGGGCGGCGACGTCACGACGCCGGTGTCGACGCTATTCGGCTTACAGGATACGCAGGCCACGGTGAGCGCACGGCAGGGCGCCGACATCGGCGGCGTCTACGATCCTTCGTACTATGGCGTCCTGTCGCCGGCGGGCCATCCGGACAGCCAGGGATATTCGACGGCGTCCTCCTTCGACGCGGCGTCGGTGGCCGGCGATGTCGTGTTCGGCAGTCTGCTGGCCCCAGGGCGGGTCTTCGGCGGTGCCTTCGACACGGGTGCCGGCGACACCGGTGCCGGCGTGTTGCTAGCGGCGAACATCGCGTTGGCGGCGATGGGCGGGAGTATCGATATCCGTACGAATGGACAGCTGTTTCCCTCACCTGAGGGTAACCTGACCCTGCTCGCGGCCGACAGTATCGGACTCACCGCATCCAATGTCCTGCTCACGAGCAGGTTTTTCGGTCTGATCGATTCGTCCCCGAACGATATGCCGTCGCCCCTCAAGCCCTTGATGTCTGGCGGCAACTGGCTGGGCGCGGATGAAAAATCGGCGGCGACCAATGCCTCGTTCCATGAGCCGGACGCATTGCATGCCGACGACACGACGCCCGTACGGATCTACGCAGCCGATGGCGACATCACCAGTGGTTTGACGGATGCAAGTGGCATCACCTGGAATGCGTTGGTGCTGCTTCCGTCGAAACAAGCCGATATCCGGGCCGGTCGCGATATCGTGAATCTGTCGCTGATAGGCCAGCACACGCGCGCGTCGGACATCACACGTGTGTCGGCTGGGCGGGACATCTACGATACGGCCTATCCCAATGCCGCCAATGTCTCCGGGCTGTATTCGTGGTGGAGCAACAAGGTTCCTGCATTGCTGGTAGGTGGACCGGGAACTTTCGTGGTTGACGCGGGGCGCGACGTCGGTCCGTTTGTGAGTCAGGCGGACCTGACGCTAAAGCCGAGGGATCCCAGCTTGAATGCGACGCCTACAGGCATCCAGGCCGTCGGCAACTTCTATAACCCCTATCTGCCTCACGAAAGCGCGGACATCCTGGTGAATTTCGGCATCGCGCCGGGAGTAAACACGGCAGGCTTCATCGCGCACTACCTCGACGGCACCGATGGCCTGCCCGGCCTGATGCCCGACCTCGTCCAGTTCATGCAGCAGCGCATTGCCGGCAAGGCCACGGCCACCGGACATCTCGGCGACGAGGTGGCGGTGGCCCTGACGCCGGAACAGGCACGCGACCTGTTCGACAAGGAGCCGGACATCGTTCAGCGCCTTTTCGCCGAGAAGGTGCTGTTCAAGCTGCTGGCGCAGGTCGGCACGGACTACCAGGATGCGTCGAGTCCGTATGCCGGCCAGTACGCGCGCGGCTATGAAGCCCTGGCAAACCTGTTCCCGGCGGCGTGGGGCTATACATCCAACGGCACGGGGCAGGGAGGGCTCAACGGTGCGGCGGCCACGGTGGGCACCGGCGACCTCGACATCCGCAGTTCGACGATCCAGACCCAGCAGGGCGGTGATGTGACCTTATTGGGCCCGGGTGGGCAGGCGCTGATCGGCAGTACGTCGGCGCCGTCGAAGTTTGTCAATAGCCAGGGCAGGGTGGTGGCCGGCCCCAACTCCATGGGCTTGCTTACGCTGGAACAAGGCAACGTCAACGTCTTCGCCGACCGAAGCCTGCTGCTGGCGCAAAGCCGTGTGTTTACGGAGCAGGGTGGCGATGTCACGATCTGGAGTTCCAACGGCGACATCAATGCGGGCCAGGGGGCGAAGACCAGCAGCGAGATTCCGCCGCCGACGTTCCTTTGCGACGTGGATGCGTGGTGCCGCGTCGACGCCCGCGGCCAGGTGAGCGGCGCCGGCATCGCCACCTTGCAGACGGTCGAAGGGGCGGCGGCGGGCAACGCCTACCTCATCGCACCACGCGGCACGGTGGACGCGGGGGACGCGGGTATTCGTGTCGCGGGCAACCTCGTCATCGCCGCGGCACGCGTCGCCAACGCCGACAATATCCAGGTCAAGGGCGAGGCGATCGGCGTGCCGGTGACGGCCGCCGTCAACGTCGGTGCCCTGAACGCCGCCAGCGCCGCAGCGACAGCTGCATCGCAGGCGGCCGAAGACGTCGCCCGCAAGCAACAGGCCGATGCACGCGACAGGCTGCCCTCGGAGATTTCGGTGCGCGTACTGCGCGACGGCGACACCACGTCGAGCGCCTCCCCCGCGGCAGGCTACGACGGTTCTTCGCCGATACGCGTCCTTGGTCCCGGCGATGCGAGCAGGCAGCTGACCGACGCGGAGAGGAAGGCACTTCGCCGGATGTGAGCCTTGCGGGCAGGAAGGCGAAGAGAGGGGATGGCCCTCCCTTCGCCTTTCATGACAGGCGATATGAAGGTTCCATGCAAGCGCGATGCGGACCCGGTTTCAACTTGCCGAAATCACCAAGTCATCATAATCGTCGACATCGCAATGGCACGATGGGGTAACGACCATCGACGAACCTTGCAAGGCCTCCACTCGGGGGGCTTCTATGCAAAGGGGTAACATCATGCTGTTCTCGAAGGGCACTGTGCGCATGAAGTTGATTGCCGGCGCTATCCTGATGTGTGTCGCGTCTGCCGCTGGCGCCGTCACTCTCGTTGCCGGTGGCGCCACGCTTCCGGCCGTCGGTTACACGGGTAGCGCGACCTTTCCGTCGGCGCTGACGCCGATCACCACCATGGCCGCGGGTTCGCTGTTTGGCCAGTACATCGCCTCCACTTCCGGTGTCTCCGTCAGCTATTGCCCGACGGGCAGTGGCGGCGGCAAGAAGATCCTCGCCGGCAACGATGCGTCGAACTTCCAGGTGAACGCTACCTGCGGCGCCGCCAATCCGCCGAACACGACGGGCTTCGGTCCCGCCACGAGCGTTGTCCAGGCGGACTTTGCCGGTTCGGACGCTCCGTTCTCGTTGACGGAATACAACAACTACAAGACCGGTCACAGCGGTAACCTGCCGACCCAGCTGCCGTCGATCGCCGGTGCCGTCGGCATCGTCTTCAAGAAGTCGGGCGTGAACACGCTGACGCTGACCGAAGACCAGATCTGCGGCATCTTCTCCGGCCAGATCACCGACTGGAGCGCCATCTCGTCCCAGAGCGGCGCGATCAACATCGCCTTCCGCAGCGACAACAGCGGCACGTCGTTCTCGTTCCTCAACCACCTCAGCAAGGTTTGCCCGAGCGTTGCCGCGCACCCGGCCACCAGCTTCAAGACCCTCCAGGGCTACGGCACGGGCGCTGCGTCGTACTTCTCGTCGTACGCCAGCTCGTTCGGCGGCAGCGGCAACGCGGGCGTGATCGCCGTCGTCGCCGGCACCGCCTCGGGTGCTCCGGCGGACGGTTCGATCGGTTACGCCGAAGTCGCCAACGGTGTCGTGGGCGGCGTCAAGATGGCCTCGGTGACGAACACCTCCGGCACGACCATCAACCCGCTCACCGGCTTCGGCCCGACGGCGGTGACGGTTTCGGTGACCTTCGACAAGGCCATCGCCGATAACCCGGATCCGACCACCGGCCGTCCGATCCTGGTCAGCCTGCCGGACACCGGCACCTGTGTCGGTCTGGTGGATCCGGAGAGCTACGCCAATCCGTCGTCCGGTTATCCGATCATCGCGATCACCAACCTGCTCGGCAACGAGCACGGCAACGGTTCCAACCTGGCGGCCGCCCGTGGCCTCCTCGGTTCGCCGTACAACACCAATGCGACCTTCCGCAACTCGGTGACCAAGATCGGTCGCGCCACCACGGGTTACGCCTGGTTGAACGCCGGCCTGACCCAGGCCAAGGTCGATAGCTGCCTCATCGACTGATCGGCGCTCGACGTCCACGAAGGACGGGTGAAGGGGCGGGCGCCAGCCCGCTCCTTTTTTCTCCTTTAGTCGCCGATCGCCCGCCGACGCGCGATTGAAACAAAGGGGTGCAAGCCTCCGCTCATGGCCCGATCAAGGAACATTCGCCGGCACATGGCGGCAGGTTTCAGCCTGCTCGAGACGATCGCCGCGATCCTCCTGCTGGCATTGGCATTCGGCGCCGTGATGCACGTCGCGGGAGCCGCGACCGGGCTGACGGGACACGCAAGGGAACTGAATCGGATCGCGATGCTGGCCGACACGACGATGGACGCCATGGGACACCGCGAACCGCTCCGCGAAGGAACCGCGACAGGCGCATACGATGCACGGTATCGATGGCGGACCGTCGTGACCGCCCAGGATCCTCTTCCGGGCCAGGCGCCGGACCTGCATGTCTATCGCATCGACCTGGATATCGCCTGGCGCGGCGGAGGCGCCGCACGCGTCGCGCACTTCGCGACGTTGCGCGTGCAGGACGAACCCAGGCCGGCATCGACGACATCGGTAGCCGGTCCATGAAAGCCACGCACGGCTTCAGTCTCATGGAAGTACTTGCCGCCCTGGCCTTGCTGGCCCTCCTGCTGCTTGGCGTCTATTCGGGCGTGCGCTCCACGACGCTGAGCGTCGGCCATGGTTCCTCGCTCATCGCACGGATCGACGAGGTGCGCGCCGCGCGCGAGTTCCTGCGCCGGCAATTGTCGTCGGCCACGGCGTTGCCATGGAAAGTACTCGACGGAAACACGCCCGTCGTTTTCGAGGGCGATGCGTCGCATGTACGTTTCGTCTCCACATTGCCCGGATACCTGGGAAAGCTGGGGCCACAGGTCATCGAGATCGGGTTAGGCAAGGACGGTGAGGAAGACAGGGCGCTGGAGGCGCGCCTGTCGCCGTTACCGGGTAGCCAGGCGAAGGTCGTCGATGGCGCGCAAGACATCCTGTTGCCCCACGTAAGCTCGATACGCCTGCGTTACTCGCGCCGCGGCTCGTCGGCATGGCAGGATCGATGGGGCGAGCCCATGGTCCTGCCGGGTGCCGTGGAGATCACCGTGGTCCCGGAAGAAGGGGGCGATGCATGGCCCGCACTGATCGTGGCGCCGAGACAGGATCCCGACGCGACCGACGTACGCAGCGCCGCCCGCCGCCTGCCGGACTTCGTGCGATGAGGCGGGTGCAGCGGGGCGTCGCGCTGCTCGTCGTCCTGTGGGCGTGTACCCTGCTTGCCATCCTCGTGGGCGGATTCGCCGGCATCGCGCGTGTCGAAGCCTTGCAGACGCGTTACACGCTCGGCCAGCAGCGCGCACGCTATGCGGCCGAGGCCGCGATCATGCGGGCCATCGTCGTGGCCCAGGCGCGCCGCCAACAGATCATGCGGGTGCAGATGGGCGACGCGTCGCCACGGGACGGAAGCCTGCCCGGCGATGGCCGGTCGCTGGCGTTCGTGTTCGATCGCGTGCATGTCGCCGTGGCCATGCTCGACGAAAGCGGCAAGGTCGATATCAACAGCGCCGAGCCGCGCGCGCTGAAGGCGCTGTTCGTGGCAGCGGGCTGTCGGGTCGACCGGGCCGACCAGCTGACCCGCCGCATACTGGAATGGCGCGGTCCCACCATGGGCGCGGCAGCGGTCGATGGCGTGTCGCCGGTCGTGGCCAGCGCCGGCAATCCTTCCGCCAGGTACACGGCGTTCGCGGCGATCGAAGAACTCCAGGGCTTGCCCGGCATGGATGACGAGTTGTACAGCAGGCTGGAGCCGGCGATCACGATCTGGTCCGGGCAACCTGCGCCACAACCCGACTTCGCTTCCGTGTTGGCCATGGCCGCGGTGCGCGGTATCGACCTGCCCAGCGCGCGGGAGATCGTTCGCGCCCGCGACAGCGTTCCTCCCGGCACGCCCCTGACGAACCTGCCCGGTGGCATCGCGCTCGGCGGCGCGCTGCCGGGAAATACGATGACGTTCCGTGCCAACGCCGACGACGGACACGGTGGCCGCGCGACGGTCGAAGCGACGGTGAGGTTCCCTTTTTCCGGTGCGGATCGCGTTCCGGGCGAGGCGCTCTACACCGTGCTGCGATGGCGGGATGGCCCGGCGAGCTCCGGGGGCGCGCCCTAGGCGTGTCCCCCGGGACGCATACGCGGGCATCACGGAAAGGGTCGCAGATTGGCGGAGTAACCTTCAGGGGAGACGCCGGTGATCCACGACCTCGCCACATGGTCGAAAGTGCTGGAGCTGATGCCCACCCCGATGTTCGTGCGCGACGCGTCGCATCGGTGGGTGTTCGTGAACCGGATGGGTTGCGAGAGCATGGGTGTCGCCGCCAGCGACGTCATCGGCAAACGCGACGAGGAGCTTTTCCCGCCGGACCAGGCGGCGCGCTTCGCCGCGGGCGACGAGACCGTGCTGCGCGGCCACGAGGTGATCGAAACCGAGGAGGCGGTGACGGACCTGCATGGACGCATGCGAACGCTGCTCACGCGCAAGACCTGCATCGAACTCAATGGCCAGCCGCATGTGCTGGCCTCGGTCACCGACATCACCGAGCTGCGCGAGTCAGAGGCCCAGGTGCGCTGGCTGGCCTGCCACGATGCGCTCACGGGCCTTGCCAACCGCACGGCCCTCTTCGGGAAGCTGGACGCGGCCATCGCCCGCGCGGCGGGCGGAGGCGGCAAGTCGGCGCTGTTCTATCTCGACCTCGACGGCTTCAAGCGGGTCAACGATACCTATGGCCACCATGCCGGCGACGAACTGCTGGTGCAGTTCGGCTCGCGCCTGCGCGCCCTGGTCCGCGGCGGCGACACCGTGGCGCGCATCGGCGGCGACGAGTTCGCATTGCTCGTCGAAGACAACGGAACGCTGGATGTGAAAGGGCTGGCGGAACGCATCCTCGTGCTGGCGAACCTGCCGTTCGACGTTCCTACCCACACGGCGTTCATCGGGACCTCGGTCGGCGTCGTTTCCATCGACGCCGATGCCGTGGCGGCAGGCGAGATGGCCCGCAAGGCCGACAGCGCCTTGTACGAGGCGAAGCGGGCGCGCAATCGCTATGTGGTCTACACCGATGAATTGGACTCGTCGCTGGCGCATCGCCGCGAGGTGGAAACGGCATTGCGCGAAGCCCTCGATTCCGGCGAGGGCCTGGATTGCCATTACCAGCCGCTGGTGAGCGCGAGCGACGGCAGGGTGACGGGCATGGAGGCGCTCGCGCGCTGGCACCATCCTGAACTGGGTGCGGTGCCGCCGGTGCAGTTCATCGCGGTGGCCGAGGAAACCGGGCTGATACGGCGTCTCGGGGAATGGGTGCTCCGTACCGCGTGCTCGCGCCTCGCACCGTTCGACGGCCTTTTCGTGGCGGTGAACGTGAGTGCCGTGCAACTGCGCGACGACCGCTTCGCCGACACCGTGTTCGACGTGCTGGCTTCGTCCGGCATGCCGGCCGGCCGGCTCGAACTCGAAATCACCGAGACCGCGATCGTCAACGCCGACGCCGCGACGGTGCGATTGCTGAAGCGCCTCCGACGTGCCGGCGTGCGGATCTCGCTGGACGATTTCGGCACGGGCTATTCCAGCCTCACGCTGCTCAAGGACCTGGACGTCGACAAGGTGAAGATCGACCGCTCGTTCGTGCAGATGGCACCCATGGCCGACGATTCCGCCGCGATCGTCCGCGCGGTGTCCAACCTGGGCGCGGCGCTGGGTCTCTCGGTCGTCGCCGAGGGCGTGGAGACAGAGCAGCAGCGGGTCTTCCTGCGCGATGCCGGTTGCGACGAACTGCAGGGTTACCTCTTCTCGGAAGCGGTACCGGAGGAGGGCATCGCGCGGGTGCTCGACCGGCTGCCCGTCCGCGAGGCGGTTCACTCCGAGGAGTAGGCCCCGACGGCCATGGGCCAGGTGCGGCGCAGGTCGGGCATGCCCGGCACGGTGGTCGGTTGCGGCAACGGCATGCGCAGGCCAGGCAGGCCGCCAGTGGCGTCGCCGACGATGGCGATGACGCAGCCGCCGCTTTCCTGCGAGGTGCCGAACGAAAGCCGACCCCAGGGCATCTGCATCACCAGGTATCGGTTGGGCAGCATCGACGGCGCGGCGGGCAGCGCGGTCTCGGATTTCGGGGCATGGAACGCCTCGTCCAGTCCCGAACGCTGGAAGCAGGGACGCTGTTCGAGCTGGATGGACGTAAAGCGGACGATGGGCACGTCGCCCCCCTCGTCCATGCCGCGGGCTTCAAAGGCGCTCACGCGGAAGCCGTCCCGGGTGATGAAGGGGGTGCTGCGCACGATCTGCGGCGGGGCGTCGAACGTGGGATGCAGGCCGCCCGGCAGCTTGGCCGACAAGGCGTCCATGGCATTGGGCAGGGTGCCCATGGTGGCGTTGATGATTTCCACCAGCGTCTTGTCGCTGCGCGGCACGGCCACCGGCTCGGCACCCGCGGACAGGACCGGGATCGCAAGCAGGGCCAGGGTGGAGGAGAGGATGCGCATGGTGGCTAGTGTGCACGAGTTGGAGGGCAACCTTGCATGTGCCGGGCGCCGCCCGGATATCGGAGGAATGACCGACCTCCGTTTCGACAACGCCTTCGTCCGCGAACTCCCGGCCGATCCCGAGACCTCGAACACGCCGCGCCAGGTCGCCGGCGTGGCGTTCTCCTGGGTGGAGCCGACACCGGTGCCGGCACCCCGGACGATCGCGGTATCCGGCGAGGTCGCCGGCATGCTCGGCATCGACCCTGACGCCCCCGACTTCGCCGCGGTATTCGCCGGCAATGCGCGCTGGCCGGGCATGACCGGCTACGCCATGGCCTACGGCGGTCACCAGTTCGGACACTGGGCGGGCCAGCTCGGCGACGGCCGCGCCATCGGGCTCGGCGAGATCCTCACGGACCGACACGGCCGCCAGGAAGTCCAGTTGAAGGGTGCGGGCCGCACGCCGTACTCGCGGGGCGCCGACGGTCGGGCGGTATTGCGTTCGTCCATCCGCGAGTTCCTGTGCAGCGAGGCCATGCATCACCTCGGCGTGCCCACGACGCGCGCGCTGTCGCTGGTCGCCACGGGCGAGAGCGTGCTGCGCGATGTCATGTACGACGGCCATCCGGCACCGGAGCCGGGTGCCATCGTCTGCCGCGTGGCACCGTCGTTCCTGCGCTTCGGAACCTACGAGCTTCCGTCGTCGCGCGGGGATGTCGACCTCCTGCGCCGCCTGGTGGATTTCACCGTCGCCACGCACTATCCGCAGTTCGCGGCTCTTCCCCCGGTCGACGGATACGCCGCCTTCTTCGCGGAAGTGTGCGAACGCACGGCCGTGCTCATGGCCCAGTGGATGCGGGTGGGTTTCGTGCATGGCGTGATGAACACCGACAACATGTCGATACTCGGCCTCACCATCGACTACGGTCCGTATGGATGGATCGACGATTTCGATCCGGACTGGACGCCCAATACCACGGACCGCATGCATCGCCGCTATCGCTTCGGCCAGCAGCCGCAGGTGGGCTACTGGAACCTCCAGCGGCTCGCGCAGGCCTTGTCGCCGCTTTTCGACGGCGTGGAACCGCTGCAGGCGGGACTGGACCGTTACGTGGAGACCTTCGAGGCGACGGACGCGGCCTTCTCGGCGGCGAAGCTGGGTCTTCTCGGCTCGCAGGGCGGCGACGAGTCGCTGGTGGCCGACCTTCGCGGCCTGTTGCTGGCCGGCGGGATGGACATGACGATCTTTTTCCGCGACCTCGCCTTGCTGGACCTGGCCGACCCGCGGACGGGCACCGTGGGTGCCGCCTTCTACGAGGAGGCCGGACGCCTCGCCGTCGAGGAGCCGTTGCAGGCCTGGCTGCGACGCTACGCCGAACGGGTTCGGGCCGAAGGGGCGCCCGCGGAAGAACGTCTGGCCTTGATGCATGCGAGCAACCCGCGATACGTGCTGCGCAATTACCTCGCCCAGCAGGCCATCGACCGGGCGGAGCAGGGCGACGAAGCGGGCATCCACGAACTGCTCGACACCCTGCGCCGTCCGTACGACGAACAGCCGGGCAGGGACCACCTGGCGGGGCGCCGCCCGGCATGGGCGCGGGAACGCGTCGGGTGCTCCATGCTTTCCTGCAGCAGCTAGAATCCCCGGTCCACCTTTTCGATCGAGGCCCTCGCGTTGTCCGCAGGTTCCGCTTCCGACGCCGCCCTCGAGGCGCTGTTCGTGCCGTTCGCCACGGGCGAACTGACCCTGCCCGGCGACGGCAGGCTGCTCATGCTGCGCGCCCGCGACGGCTTCGCGCTGCGCGAGAAGCGCCGGCCGGGCTGGACCTTGCAGCAGTCGTTCAAGCCGGCGGCGGATGGCCTGGCACGCTCCGGCTTCACGGTGGTGCCGGAGATCCCGGAAGGACGCTACGGCATGGTGATGGTGCTGCCGACGCGCCAGCGCGAAGAATCGCGCGCGCTCTTCGCGCAGGCCATGTCCCACGTCGACGCCACCGGCGTCGTCGTCGCCAGCGTGGCCAACGCGGAAGGCGCCAAGACCGCCGAGGCCGACCTCGCGCTGCTCGCCGGCGGCGTCGCCTGCCTCTCGAAGCACAAATGCCGTGTCTTCTGGACGCGCCCGGGCGCGACGCCGGTGCCGGCATTGCTGGACGCATGGCTCGCCCTGGACGCGCCCCTTCCGACGGCGGACGGGCGCTTCACGACGCGCCGAGGCCTGTTCGCATGGGATCGCGTCGACACGGCTTCGGCCCTTCTGGCGAGTGTCCTGCCCGCCTCGCTCAAGGGTCGCGTGGCGGACCTTGGCGCCGGTTTCGGTTATCTCGCCTGCGAAATCGTCGCGCGATGCGACGCGGTGACGGCCGTGGACCTCTACGAAGCCGAAGCACGCGCGCTGGAGTCCGCCCGGAGGAACCTCGCCGACGCGGTGGCGCGATGTGGCCGCGCGATCGCCACGAGCGTGCGCTGGCAAGACGTTGCCGAGGGCATCGACGCGGGTTACGACGTCATCGTGGCGAATCCGCCTTTCCACCAGGGACGCGCCGACGATCCTTCGCTGGGCCGCGCGTTCATCGCGGCGGCCGCCCGGGGGCTTGCCGGAGACGGCAGCTTCTGGATGGTCGCCAATCGCCACCTCGCCTACGAGGCCACGCTCGACGCCTGCTTCGCCAGCGTGCGCACCGTCGTCGAGCGGGACGGTTTCAAGGTTGTCGAAGCCAGGGAGCCCCGCCGATGAAACTCGTCCGCCTGCTGGCGAACCTCGGCTACGGCAGCCGCAAGCAGGTTGCCGCGATGTTCCGCGAAGGCCTGGTCACCGACGCCGCGGGCGAGGTGCTGTACGCCGACGACAAGGTCGAACACGCCGACGTGCGTTTCGACGGCGAACCGCTCGATCCGCCGCAGGGCATGCTGCTCATGCTCAACAAGCCCACGGGATACACCTGCTCGCGCAAGGACGTGGGTCGTCTCGTCTACGACCTTCTGCCGCCGCGCTTCGCGCTGCGCAACCCGGTGCTGTCGACGGTGGGGCGGCTCGATCGCGACACGTCGGGCCTGTTGCTCTTCACCGACGACGGGCAGCTGCTGCACCGGATCATCTCGCCGAAGGCCGCGGTGACGAAGGTGTACGAGGCCACCCTGGCCGCCGACCTGCGCGGCGACGAGGCCGCGACCTTCGCCGCCGGGACGCTGATGCTGGAGGGCGAAACGGACCCGCTGGAGCCCGCCGTGCTGGAGGTGCTCGGCCCGCGCCGCGCGCGCCTCACGCTCATCGAGGGCCGCTATCACCAGGTGCGCCGCATGTTCGCGGCGGTGGGCAACCACGTGGAGACGCTGGAGCGTGTGGCCCTGGGAGGCCTCACGCTCGATGGCCTGGCTCCGGGCGAATGGCGCCCGCTGACGATCGAAGATACCGCCCGCATCTTCCTGTAAGGCTGCTACAGAGTAGTAGTATCGGGGTTCCCTCGAATCCCAGGAGTGCGCGATGAACCGTATTGCCGTTGCCATGGCCGGGTTGCTCGTTTGCGCCGGCGCACACGCCGCCGACAAGAGCGTGACCGTGCCGATGACCCTCGTCACCGCCAATGGGGAAGGCGCCTCGGTCGGCAGGATCGTCGTGACCGAAAGCGCGCAAGGCCTCGTCTTCACGCCCGATCTCAAGGGCCTGCCGCCGGGAGAGCACGGTTTCCACCTGCACGAGAAGCCGAGTTGCGCGCCCGGCGAGAAGGACGGAAAGATGGGTGCCGCGATCGCCGCGGGCGGCCATTACGACCCGGCGCACACCGGCATGCACGAAGGTCCGGATTCCACCGCCGGTCACGAAGGCGACCTGCCGAAGCTCGTCGTCGGTGCCGACGGCACCGACACCACGGCGGTCACCGCGCCGCGCCTGAAGACGCTGGCCACACTGAAGGGCCACGCGCTGATGATCCATGCGGGCGGCGACAACTACTCCGACAAGCCGCAGCCGCTCGGCGGCGGCGGCGCGCGCATCGCCTGCGGCGTGATCAAGTAAGGAAGCCATGGCGCAAGGCGGTCTTTTCGCGGCCGAGCCGCTCGTGATCGTCGACGACGAGCACGGGCGGTTCGCTTACGAGCCGGGGCTCGTCGCGCCGGGCGAGGCCGAGGCATGGTTCGCGAGCCTGTTTGCCGGCGTCCCTTGGGAGGCGCAACGCCGCGCGATGTATGGCCGCCAGGTGGACGTGCCGCGGCTGGTGCGGCATTACGCGCTGGACGCTCCCGATCTGCCGCCGGTATTGGGCGAGGCGGGCAGGGAGGTCATCGCGCACACCGGCGTGCCTTTCACCTCGGTGGGCCTGAACCTTTACCGCGATGGCCGCGACAGCGTGGCACCCCATAACGACCACCTCGAGGAACTGGCGGAAGGCGCTCCCATCGCGCTGCTATCGCTGGGAGCCACTCGGCGGATGTCGCTGCGCGAGCGGGAGGCCCCGAAGCGCGCTTTCGATATCGACATGGAGCCGGGCAGCCTGCTCACGATGAGCTACGCCACCCAGTTCCATTACGACCACGGCATTCCGAAGACGCGCGCGCAGGTAGGTCCGCGTATCAGCCTGGCGTTCCGTGTGCGGCCTCACGGGGAGGCCGGCGGTCGCCGCTATGTCTCCCGCAAGCCCGGGGTCCTGTAGGAGCCGCCATAGCGGCGAGAGGCAGCTTGCCTCGCCGCCTCGTTGTTCTGTCGGCTTCTCGCCGCCATGGCGGCTCCGGCACTTTCCTGGTTTCAGAACAGGTCGATGCTGCCAAGAGCCACCGGCGACGCCAGTTCGCCGCGTGCCGTCAGCGACTCGTACCCATGCACGCTGTCGCGTCCGTTCTGCTTGGCGAAGTACAACGCCTTGTCCGCACGGTCCAGCACGATTTCCGGGTAGTCGTTTTCGGTGATCCGCGCATAGCCGATGCTGACCGTCACGTGCCCCACCTGCGGGTAGGCATGCCCCGCCACGAACCGGCGGAAGCGGTCGAGCACCACGTGCACCGCCTCCTCGTCGCGCGCCGCGATCAGCATCACGAACTCCTCGCCGCCGAAGCGGAACAGCACGTCGCCCTGGCGGAAGCTGGCCCGCATCTGCTGGGCGAGCATGAGGATCACCTCGTCGCCATACACATGCCCGTAGGTGTCGTTGATCCGTTTGAAGTGGTCGATATCGAGGATCGCCAGGAAAAGCTGGGATACGTCGTCGGGAGACTGGCGCTGTTCCTTCCCTGCCGCCGTGGCGCCGCGGGAGCGCTGGCGCTGGAGCTTCAGCAGCCGCTGCAGGCGCTGTTCGAAGCTGCGCCGGTTATACAGGCCGGTGAGCTTGTCGCGCTCGCTTTCGTTGAGCAGGGCGATGTAGTTGCCGTAGATGCGGGCGAAGCCTTCCACCATCGAGCGGACCTCGTCCAGCGAGTCTTCCGCTTCGAGCATCAGCGCGCCGATGGCGGCGTGCTCGCGCTGGATGGGAATGACCAGCCGGCTGGTGCCGTCCTCGGTCACGTCGCTGATGGCTTCGAGGGTCTCCATGGCGCACACGATGGTGTCGATGGGATCGCCTTCGCGGCCCGGATCGATGGCCTCGACCACGAACCCGCCGCCGGGCTTGCGCGAGCACACGACGATGGAATCCACCGGATGCTGGAGGCTCTCGCCGCGCTTGCACAGCGTGACGCTGCTGACCGCCACCAGCTCCGCGAGCGACAGCACCATGCTGTGGTCGAGGGCATCGATGTCGCGGTGATGGGTGAACTCCGCCACGGAGGCGAGCAGGCGCGATTCCGGCAAGGTACCGGCGAGGGCGTGCCACGGAGCTTTCATGACGGCGCGTTTCCCGCCGCCGACCTGTCGCGATATGGGCTGTTGATTCGCACCGACCACTCCCTCCCCCGAGAGGGGCGCACCCCCGTGGCGGGCCCCATGTGCGTCTGTCCGGCGATCCAGGCACGGCAACCCACGTAGGTATGTCGGCCGGTGAGCCGCTAACTTTAGGGTGAAATCGGCAGAATGTAAAAAAATGTGATTGGGGTCACATTCGTCTTCTTCACAAATGTGAATGAATCGCGTAGGGAGGCTGTCCGGTCAATCGCCTTCCAGCCAGCCCCGCCATTTGAAGAACAGCACGGGCAGCAGGATGCTGACCAGGATGGCCGCGATCGCCATGGGATAGCCGAAGCTCCAGTCCAGTTCCGGCATCCGCTTGAAGTTCATGCCCCAGATGCCGGCCAGGATCACCGGAGGAATCGTCGCCACGGAGGTGACCGTGAGCACCTTCATCACATGGTTCTGGTCGGTGCTGATGAAGCCGAGACTGGCGTCGAGCAGGAACTGCAGCTTGTTGGTGACCTGGTCGTCGAACTCGTCCAGGGTACGCAGGTCGTGTTCCACCACGCGCAGGCGCACTTCCACGTCGTCGGACATCCACTCGGGCTTCTTGGCGCGGACGAACGAGACGATGCGCTGCACGCCCAGCATCGAGGAGCGGTTGCGCGCCTGTTCGCCTTCCAGGCGGCCTACCTCGAGCATGCAATTGCGCAGCGCGGGGGTGCCGATCCGGGTCCGCGTGAAGACGCGGTCGGAGAGCTTCTTCAGCTTGGCCGAGACGTCCTCCATGCGTTTCGCGGCCAGGTTCACGATCGCTTCGATCAGCGTGGCCAGTGCATCCGCGCTGGAATCCCATCGGTGCGCGTCGCAGCTCTCGCTGGCGAGGTCGAACGCGGGCGAGGCCTCGAAGCGCAGTGTCATCAGTACATGGTTGGTCACCACGATGCCCACGGGGGCCGCATCGCTGTTGCCGGTGTCGGCGAAATACGGGATCGACAGATACATCGCGTCGTCGTCCGTGCGGATCCGGCTGGACATCGCCAGGCTCTCGATATCGCCCCGTTCGGGAACGCGCAGGCCGGTGATCTCCGCGGCGCAGCGACGTTCCTCGTCGTCGGGTTCGATGAGGTCGATCCAGATCGGTGCCTGGGGTTTGCCCATGCCGGGCTTCCATAGCATGGGGCTCTCGTGTTGCCCGTGTTGGTGAATGATCAGCACGTTCGGAATCGTCCTCAGCTTGACCGCGTGGGCAGTTTACGCTTCCGTTGTCCGCGGGAAAGGCGCTGCCAGGCGCACGGGTTCGCGGCAACCCCCTTTCGCGTGCTTCCCACGCGGGGCGGAAAGCGAGCATGCTTCGCCCATCCTTCCGGAGAGCCCATCATGAGCGACATCGCAAAACCCCTCGAGATCCTTCACGACCGCGCGAAGCAGGAGTTCTGGGTCGTGGTCGACGGTCACCACTGCGAAGTCGATTACCACCTCGAGGGCAAGGTCATGGTCATCACCCATACCGGCGTGCCCGATCCCGTCGGCGGCAGGGGCATCGCGAACCTCTTGACCCGTTTCGCGGTGCAGGTCGCCCGGGCCGAGGGCTGGAAGGTACGTCCCGCATGTTCCTACGCCGAGCAATGGTTCAAACGGAATCCCGAGTACGCCGACCTGCTGGCGTAAGAACCGGCGGGAGCCGCTGCGGCGGTGAAGCGGGAGCACGTCCTTCCGCCGCGTTAGCGGCTCCCCGAAGGAGGCGGATCGACATCCGTCAGTGGTTACTTGGCGTTCATGTACGTGTTAGCTTTCACGCTCTCACCACAGCCAGGGCCACCCATGCGTACGAAGTGGATCGCCGCCGCCGTCGCGCTCGCCTGCGCCGGCGCCGCCTATGCCGACACCCCCGCAAAGACGCCGGAAGACCCGCGGATCGCGGCCATCCTCGACGCCCTCGGCAAGGTCCGTTCGATCGGATCGGTGTCGATCTCGCCGGACGCCAGGCACCTCGCCTGGACGGTGAAGACGGACGGCAAGACGGTGCTGCAAGTGGCCGACGCCGACGGCGGCAAGGCGCACCGCGTCACGACGAGCAAGGGTTGCAGCGAATCCGCGGCGATCTGGGCGCCGGATTCGCGCCATCTTGCCTTCCTCTCCGACTGCGCCGGCAAGGCGCCGGGCGTGGAAGAAGGGAAGCAGAACGACATCAACGTCGTGGACATCGCGACGAAGACCCCGCCGAAGCGGATCACCCGGCTCAAGGGCTACGTCCATGGACTGGCGTGGCGTCCCGACGGCAAGGCGCTCGGCTTCCTCTACGTCCCGAACGCCACCCGCCGCGCCAGCGCGACCGCCGCCGCCAAGCCGCAGCTCGGCGAGATCGGCGTCGAAGGCGTCGAGGTGCAGCAGGTCGCGATGGTCGATGCCGGTGGCGGCGAGGTGCGCACGCTCACGCCCGCCGCGCTCCACGTCTACGAATTTTCGTTCTCCGCGAACGGCGACCGCATCGCGTACGTCGCTGCCGAGCCGCCGGGCGACAATAACTGGTGGGTGGCAAAGCTCTACGTACAACCGGCCAGCACCGGCGCCAAGGCCTTGATGCTGGTCGACACGGTGAAGCTGTCGGGCCCCCTGAAGGGCCTCCAGATGGCGGTGCCCCGTTTCTCGCCCGACGGCAAGCAGGTCGCGTTCATCGGCGGCCTGATGAGCGACCAGGGGTCCAACGGCGGCGATATCTGGACGGTGCCCTCCGTGGGCGGCGCCGATCCGGTCGACGTCACGCCCGGCATCCACACCACGCCGGCCTGGTTGGCCTGGACCGGCCCCGGCCGTCTGCTGGTCGGCGAACACGCCGCCGGAGCAAGCCGCGTGTCGAGCTACGAACTGGGCGAGGGCGGCTCCAAGGCCACCACGCTCTTCGAAACCCCGATGACGATCGGCGACGGCCGCCTGTCGATGTCCGTCTCCCTGAGCGCCGACGCCCACGTGGCCGCGTTCACGGCAAGCTCCTTCGACAAGGCGCCCGAAGTCCAGGTCGCCAGCCTCGACGGCAGCTCGATGCCGACGACCGTCACCTCCTTCAATGCCGGGTTGAAGCCGTCGTGGGGCAAGGCCGAATCGATCTCCTGGAAGAACGAAGGCCACGACGTCCAGGGCTGGCTGCTCTATCCGGCGAACTACGACCCGTCAAAGCGCTACGGCATGATCGTGTCGATCCACGGCGGCCCGGCATCGATGGTTTCGCCCCGCTGGCCCGGCGTGGGCTATGGCGGCGCGCCGCTCTCGGCCCTCGGGTACTTCGTCTTCATGCCCAATCCGCGCGGCAGCTACGGGCAGGGCGAGGCCTTCGTGCAGGCCAACCGCAAGGATTTCGGCTACGGCGACATGCGCGACGTGCTGGCCGGCGTGGACGCCATCGAGAAGAACCATCCGGTGGACGACAAGCGCCTGGGCCTCACCGGCTGGAGCTACGGCGGCTTCATGACGATGTTCGGCGTGACCCAGACGGGACGCTTCCGCGCCGCGGTGGCGGGCGCCGGCATCTCCAACTGGCAGAGCTATTACGGCCAGAACCTGATCGATCAGTGGATGAAGCCGTTCTTCGGGGCGTCCGTGTACGACGACCCGGCGGTGTACGCCAAGAGCTCGGCCATCAATTTCATCAAGCAGGTGAAGACCCCGACCCTGATCGTGGTGGGCGAGCGCGACGCGGAATGCCCGGCGCCGCAGTCCTTCGAGTTCTGGCATGCGCTGCGCGCCCAAGGCGTGCCGACCTCGCTGGTGGTCTACCCGGGCGAAGGCCACGGGTTTGCCCGCGAGGCCAGCCGCCGCGACGTCCTGGCCCGTGCCCTGGGCTGGTTCGACAAGTACCTCCCGGCCGAATGACGGCCCCGTAGGGGCCTCCGGGCCCCTACGGATTGCGTTTTTCCGCCGACGCAGCATCATGCGGGCAGGGCCGGCCGTCTCATCCCTGATGAAGACGCCGGATGGATGCATCGCATGAGGCTAAAGTCGGGGGCTGCGTGGCCGATAATCCGAGGGACAAGTGGCATCGCGCCCGACCTTCCCCCGGGATCCGTGGCGTCGTCCTTGGACATTTCGTTGAATCCGCGGGCCGGCTGACGTCCATGCCGGCCGGTGACGTGTCCCGGAAGCCGGGCCGGAGCGTGGCGTGCTGACACATCGTAACGTCGAGAGCGGCATGCACCTCGCCGTATCGAAGTGCGCGCACTGGTCCGTGTTCGGACCGGTCGACGTGTCCGGTTGCGCCAGCTTCAGCACCGTGGGGGCGGGACTCGGCTGGATGCTGGCGCTCATCGTGGTCTGCGCCCTGGCCGCCACGGTCATCGCATGGCTGGTGGGGCAGCGCCGCCACCTCCACGCGAAGCTCGAGGATCCGCGCGAGCAGGCCAGCCGTGCGCTGGCCTTCCACGCTTATCACGACACGCTCACCGGCCTGCCCAATCGCGCCTACCTGATGCGCGAGCTGGAAAAAGCCCTGGCCGCGCCGCAGGTGCAGCTGGCCGTGATGTTCGTCGACCTCGACGGCTTCAAGTCCATCAACGACACCCTCGGGCACGAGGCGGGCGACAGCTTCCTGCGCGCCGTGGCTTCGTCCCTGCGCAGCAGCGTCCGCGAGCGCGACACCGTCTCCCGCTTCGGCGGCGACGAGTTCGTGGTGATCGTGCAGGCCTATGGCGGCATGGAGAACCTCGTCCGCGTCTGCCGCAAGGTGCTCGACCTCGTCTCCAAGCCGGTGAACGTCGCCGGCCAGTTCGTCGCGGTGAGCCCGAGCATCGGCGTCGCCGTGGCGCCGCAGGACGGCCTGGTGGCCGCCGCGCTCCTGCGCAACGCCGACGCCGCGATGTATGCGGTGAAGGAAACCGGCAAGGCGGATTTCCGTTTCTACGAGGAAGGCATGCTGGAACAGGCGCGAGAGCGCCTGGCCCTCACCGTCGAATTGCGCGAAGCGCTGCAGACGGGGCAGCTCGCCGTGGAATACCAGCCGAAGCGCAATCTGCGCGATGGCACCCTCGCCGGCGTGGAGGCGCTGGCGCGCTGGCCGCATCCCGTCCGCGGCGATGTGCCGCCGGCCATCTTCGTGGCGATCGCGGAGCGTTCCGGCCTCATCCACGCGCTGGGCGAATACGTGCTGCGCGAAGTGCTCAACCAGTTGCAGAGCTGGGACGCCGCAGGCACCGTAGTGGATTACGTCGCCATCAACCTGTCCATGCACGAACTCAGTCGCCCCGCCTTCGTCGACACGCTGCACCGTGCCGTGCGCTCGTACGGCGTGGACCCCACCCGCATCCGTTTCGAGCTCACCGAATCCACCGCGATGCGCGAACCGGAGGAAACCATGCGTCAGCTGGTGAAGCTGCGCTCGCACGGGTTCGACCTGCTGATCGACGATTTCGGCGCCGGCTACTGGAACCTCAGCCACCTGCGCGAACTGCCGGTGGGCACGATCAAGATCGACCAGTCCTTCGTGCGCGGCAGCGCGTCGAACCTCGCCGACCGCGAGATCACCGAAGCCATCGTCGGTCTTGCGAAGAAGCTCAACATGCGCACGATCGCCGAAGGCGTGGAAACGAGGGCGCAGGCGGAATGGTTGCGCGACCTGGGTTGCGACATCGGCCAGGGGTATTTCTTCGCGCGCCCGATGAGCGCCGACGCGTTCACCCGGTACCTCGCTCCGACACCGGCCTATGCAGGCTGACCGCCAGCCGCGGCCCGCTCGTTTCCCGCGCTTCCGAGCACGTCTGTTCGCCCTCGCGGGAGGACTTTGCCTGGCGTTCGCGTCGCTCGCCGCGGCGCAGGAACCTTCCACACCGGGCGTGGACCCCTGGGCCGTCTACGAATCCACCTGGTTCGACACGGTCGGCGTGGCCGATGGCCTGCCGCATTCGACCACCACGGCGATCGTGCAGGACAAGCGCGGCCTCATCTGGATCGGCACGTTCGGCGGTCTCGTGCGCTACGACGGTTACCGCATGCAGGTGTTCGGACAGGAGCCCGACTCGTATGCCGGTGCCGTCCTTCCCGACTCCTATGTGCGCGCTCTGGCGCCGCTGGACGACGGCGGGCTGCTGATCGGTACCAACGCGGGAGGGCTGGTCCGCTTCGATCCGGAGACGATGCGCTTCCATGTTTACCCGATCGGGCCCGGGGGAACCTCGGACGGCAAGATCTTCGCGATCGGCCGGTCCCACCAGCGCGGCATCTTCTGGATCGCCACCGAGCGCGGCGTCGATCGCCTCGACGTGGCCAGCGGCAAGATCACCCACGAATCGCAAACGCCGCTCGACGCGAAGGGGATGGTACCGCGCACGTTCGTCGTGGCCGAGGGCAAGGCCGGCAATGTCTGGGCCGGCGTGGACGACGGTCTCTTCGTGCGCAAGCCGGGCGGTCATTTCCGCCGCGTGCGTTCGAGCGATCCGGTCGTGGACGAGATCCTCCACGACCAGGTCTGGGCCTTGCTGGAGGACAGCGCGGGCCGGCTCTGGGTGGGCACGGGCCAGTCGGGCGCCGTGTACATCGACGCCAGGGGGCAGGGGCACTACGTGCCGGGCTTCTCCGGCAAGGACAGCATGGCCCGCCGCCGCACCGTGCGCGCCTTCCACGAGACGCCGCAGGGCGAGCTGTGGGCGGCGACGGACGGCGCGGGCGTGGTCGCCTACGACTTTGCCACGGGGCGCGTGCGCTCGCTCGCGCACGACGCGGCGATGCCGTCCTCGTTGCCGGGCGACATCACGCGCGACATCTACCAGGATACCGCCGGCAACCTGTGGGTCGCGACGGAACTCGGCGCCGCGCACTACGATCCGCACGGCCGCAAGGTGTTCTCGGTGCTGCCGTCGCCGCTGGAGACGCACACGCTGTCGAACGCCAACGTGCATGCGGTATTCGTCGACCCGCGCGGCCGCGTGTGGCTCGGGCTGGGCATGGGCCGGATCGATGTGCTCGACCTCGCCAAGGGCAGCATGCGCCACCTGCAGCTGGGCGGCGAACAGGCCGAACGCGACGTGCAGGCCTTCGTGGTGGCGCCCGACGGCTCCATCTGGGCTGGCGCCCAGGGCATCTCGCGCATCGATCCGGATACCTTCGAGCTGAAGAGTTCGATGATTCCCAGCCTCGACGGCCGGCTGATCCTGTCGATGCGCCGCGAGGGCAACGACATCCTCATCGGTGGCTACGACGGGCTGTTCCGCTACGACACGGTGAGCGGCAAGCTCATCCAGATGCGCCACGACGAGAAAGACCCGAAGAGCCTCGTGGGCGACCAGGTGCGTTACATCGTGCGCATGCCCGGAGCCTGGTGGTACGCCACGATCAGCGGTATCAGCATTTCCTACGACGGCGAGCCGGGGTTCGTGAACCTCTTCCACGACCCCGCCAATCCCGACAGCCTGCCGCAGGACTACACCGGGTCGATGGCCTTCGATTCGCATGGCCGCCTCTGGCTGGGTACGTTCGGCGGCATCGCCTACCTCGACCATTTCAATCCGCGCGGACCGTTCCGTTTCGGGCTGGTGGGCGCGCGCGAAGGCCTGCCCAACACGAAGATCAACGCCTTGCTGGTCGATCGCAACGATCGCGTCTGGGCCTCGATGGCCAACGGCGTGGCCATGGTGGACACGGCCACCCATCGTGTCGCCGACCTGGGCATCCGGGACGGCCTGCGCATTCCCAGCTATATCCATCGGGCGGCCGCGGAAGCGCCCGGCGGCGAGCTGATGTTCGGCGGCCTCGGTGGCCTGACCGTCGTGCGGCCGTACTGGGTGGCACCCGCGGTCGGACCCGCGCGCCTCGCGGTCACCCAGGTGTCGGTCAACGACAGGCCGCTGCCGCTGCGCGAGATTCCGCGCGACGGGGGCGAGATGGCGCTCTCCGAACATGGCCGCAACCTGCGGGTGGACTTCGCGCTGCTCGATTTCCGCGCGCCGATGGAAACCCATTACGCCTACCGCATGGACGGCACGGACACGGCCTGGAACGAGGTGCCGCGGGGCATTCCGCCGAGCGCGATCTACACCAACCTGCCCAGCGGAACGTACACGCTGCGCCTGCGCGCGACGATGCGCGGCCTGGACGGGCGTACGGTGGAAACCTCAGTACGCGTCGTGGTGACGCCGCGCTGGTACGAAAGCCCGTGGACGCTGCTGCTCGGCATCGCGCTGGGCGTGGCGGCGTTCTTCGGACTCGTCTACCTGCGCACGCTTTACCTGCGCCGCCGCGCCGAACTGCTGCAGGCCCAGGTCGACGCGCGCACGCGCGACCTCAAGGCGGCCAACGAGCGCCTCGACCACCTCGCCGGCACGGACGAGCTTACCGGTTCGCTCAACCGGCGCCGCTTCCTCGAACAGGCGGAGCGGGTGCGCCAGGGTGCCGCCGCCGACGGCATCCCCTTCAGCGTGGTGCTCATCGACATCGACGACTTCAAGTCGGTGAACGACACCTATGGCCACCTGGCGGGCGACACGGTGATTCGCGAGACGATGCGGGTGATCTCGTCGATGTGCCGGGCCGACGACCTCGCGGGCCGTTTCGGCGGCGAAGAATTCATCCTGTGCCTGCCCGGCGCGCTGGCCGAGCATGCCCTCGACATCACCGAGCGCGTGCGTCATGCCCTCGGCGCGATGGTGATGGTGCACGGCGATTACCGCATCCGCATCACCGTGAGCGCCGGCGTGGCCATGTGGCGTGCGCCGGAATCGCTCAACTCCCTGCTGGGCCGCGCGGACGACGCCCTCTACGAGGCAAAGAACGACGGGCGCAACCGCACCCGCATCGCGGGACTGTAACCGCGCTGTAGGAGCCGCTATAGCGGCGAGGGCGCCTGCCTCACCGCTTCGTCGCTCCGTTGGCTTCTCGCCGCCATGGCGGCTCCTACAGAGTCGCGCATCAGTCGCGGAAGTTCTCGAACTGCAGCGGCACCTCGACGTCCGCCTTGCGCAGCATCGCGATGGCCGTCTGCAGGTCGTCGCGTTTCTTCCCGGTCACGCGGATCTTCTCGCCGTTGATCTGGGCCTCCACCTTGAGCTTGGCCTCCTTGATCTTCGCGATGATCTTCTTCGCCACGGGCTGCTCGATGCCCTGCTTGATGGTGATCTTCTGCCGCGCCTCGGCAAGGTTGGTCTCCACCTTGCCCTCGTCCATGGCGCGCACGTCGATGCCGCGGGCGGAGAGGCGGCCGCGAAGGATGTCGAGCAGCTGCTTCAGCTGGAATTCGTTGTCGGCCTTCTGGGTGATGACGTTCTCGTCGAGCTCGTACTTGGCCGAGGTGCCGCGCAGGTCGAAGCGGGTGGTGACCTCGCGATTGGCCTGGTCCACGGCATTGGTGAGTTCGTGCGTGTCGACTTCCGAGACGATGTCGAAGGAGGGCATTTGCTAGGTCCTTTTGAAGGGGGCGGTAAACAGTGTAGCGGGGGACAATAGCAATGCTTCACCGCTCCGTTGGCTTCTCGCCGCTATAGCGGCTCCCACAGGTATTATGTGGGTTTGCACCAGGAATGAGCATGGAATACGACCTCCTCGTGATCGGGGCCGGCGCGGCGGGCCTGATGACGGCCATCGTCGCGGGCGGCCGCGGACGCCGGGTCCTGGTCGTGGACCATGCCAACCGGGCGGGCAAGAAGATCCTGATGTCCGGCGGTGGCCGCTGCAATTTCACCAACACGGCCACCTCCCCGGCGAACTTCCTTTCCGCCAATCCGCACTTCTGCAAGTCCGCGCTGGCACGCTACACGCCGTGGGACTTCATCGCGATGGTCGACCGGCACCGTATCGCGTGGCACGAGAAGTCGCCGGGCCAGCTGTTCTGCGACGAATCGTCGAAGCTGATCGTGCGCATGCTGCTGGACGAATGCGCGGCCGCCGGCGTTCGCGTGGAAACCGGTTGCGCGGTCTCGCACCTTCGCGCCGCGGCCGGCGGATTCGCCTGCGATACGCCGCTGGGCCATGTGCGCGCGGCCTCGCTGGTCGTGGCGACCGGGGGCCTGTCGATTCCCAGCCTCGGCGCCAGCGGATTCGGCTACGAGGTGGCACGCCAGTTCGGGCATGCCGTGCTGCCGGTGCGCGCGGGCCTCGTGCCGTTGACCCTGAGCGGAAAGCATCAGGAGCGGTTCGAGGGTCTTTCCGGCGTCGCCCTGCCGGTGGAGGCGCGGGCGAACGGTCACGCGTTCCGCGACGCCATGCTGTTCACGCATCGCGGGCTCAGCGGCCCGGCCATCCTGCAGATTTCCTCGCACTGGGAGCCTGGCACCGACTTGCGCATCGATCTGCTGCCAGGCCGCGACGCCGCGGAAGCGCTGCGCGAGGGTCGTGCCGAACGCCCCGCGGCGGAGCTCAAGACGGTGCTCTCCGGCCTGCTGCCGCGCCGCCTGGCGGAGCGACTCTGCGAGGTCTGGCTGCCGAACAGGCCGATGCGCCAGTACCGTGACGCCGAATTGAACGGCATCGGCGCACAGTTGTCCGACTGGCCGGTGGTCGCCAGCGGCACCGAAGGCTATCGCACCGCCGAGGTCACCCTCGGCGGCGTCGACACCGACGAGGTGTCGTCGTCGACGATGATGTCCCGTCGCCAGCAAGGCCTCTACTTCGTGGGCGAGGTGCTTGACGTGACCGGCCACCTCGGTGGCTACAACTTCCAATGGGCCTGGGCCTCCGGCCATGCCGCCGGGCTGGCCGTCTGAACGTGGAGCGAGCGATGGGTAGCGTACGTATCGGTTTCATCGGTCTGGGCAGCATGGGCGCCGGCATGGCCGCGAACCTGGTGGAGGCCGGCCATGCGGTCACGGTCTGGAACCGCTCGCCGGAGGCGGCGCGGCCGCTGGCGGCGCAGGGCGCCACCGTGGCGGAGAGCGCGAGCGCCGCCGCCGCGGGTGTCGAGGTGCTGCACAGCATGCTGGCGAACGACGCCGCCGTACGCGATGCGATCCTCGACGGCGGCGTGCTCGATGCCTTGCCCAAGGGCGCTGTGCACGTGAACCACGCGACCATTTCGGTAGCGCTGGCGCGGGAACTGGCCGAGGCGCACGACCGGCGCGGGGTGGGCTACGTCGCCGCCCCGGTCTTCGGCCGCCCGGCCGTGGCCGCCGCAGGCGAACTCAACATCGTCGCCGCGGGCAAGCCGGAGGCGATGGCGAAAGTGCTGCCCTTGCTCCAACCGCTGGCCGGAAAGGTGTGGCCGATGGGCGACGACCCGGCGCGCGCCAACATCGTCAAGATCGGCGGCAACTTCCTCATCGGTGCGGCGATAGAGAGCATGGCCGAAGCCTCCGCGCTCGTCCGTGCGCATGGCGTGCCGGCGAAGGATTTCCTCGAGGTGATGTCCGGCTCGCTGTTCGCCTCGCCGGTATTCAAGACCTATGGCGGCCTGATCGCGGAGGAGAACTACGCTCCCGCCGGCTTCAAGATGAGCCTGGGATTCAAGGACATCGGTCTGGCTCGCGCGGCCGCCGAGGCGGAGCGGGTGCCCATGCCCTTCGCCAGCGTGTTGCACGACACGCTGCTGGAGGCCCTCGCGGCAGGAGAGGGCGACCTGGACTGGTCGGCGCTGGCGAAAGTGGCCGCGCAAAGGGCTGGCCTCGTCTAAAGCCGGCCGGTTTCTGTAGGAGCCGCTATAGCGGCGAGAAAACCTCGCGGCGCCGCGGCGAGACTCCTCTCGCCGCTATAGCGGCTTCTGCAGGGATCGGCGGCGGTCGTGAGGCGCTTCTTCACAATCGCTAGTCCCCGGCATCGGCCACAATCGGGCCGCACGCTGTGTGCGACACGAGGGCGGACGCTATGACGGCAAGCTGGAAAACAGTGTACGAGGGCCAGCACGAAGGCCGCTCGATCACGGTGAGGGAGTCGGGCGACGGGACGTTCAAGGTGCTCACGAAGCAGAACGTCCACGATGAGGGCATCGCCTACCAGGACGGGAGAACCTTCGTGCACGTGTCGCCGAGCAGCGCCGGCGAACAGGTCGAAAGCGAAGCGAACTCGCGCGAATCGCTCGAGGAAGCCCTGAAGGAGCTGCATTTTTCCGCCGAGACCGTCAGCCATATCTGTGACAGGCTGCACTGACGGAATGTCGCGGGTTTCTGCCATGATCGGGCCTCGTCATCTCATACAGGCGCACGCCGTCCATGGCAGAAACGACGTCCCCGATGATCGAGCGCACCGTGCCCCGGCTGTTGATGTGCGCACCCACGTTCTTCGAGGTCAGCTACGTCATCAATCCATGGATGACCGACCACGTCCATGACACCACCAGCGAGCGCGCCCGCCGCCAGTGGGACGCACTGCGCGATACGGTCTCCCGGCACGCCGACGTGGCCCTGCAGCCGCCGGCGGAAGGCCTGCCGGACATGTCGTTCACCGCCAACGCGGGCCTGGTCTTCGGTAACGCCTTCGTACCGAGCCGTTTTCGCTACGCCGAACGGCAGGGCGAAGAGGCCCACGACCGCGACTGGTTCGCCCGCCACGGCTTCGACATCGTGGACCTGCCCGAGGGCATGTTCTTCGAAGGTGCGGGCGATGCGCTGTTCGATCGCGGGGTCGCCCGGCGCCTGTGGATGGGCCACGGTCACCGCTCGGATGCCGAGGCCGCCCCGGAACTGGCCCGCCTGCTCGATATCGAAGTGCTGCCGGTCAAGCTTTCCGACCCGCGCTTCTACCACCTGGACACCTGCTTCTGCCCGTTGGCGAACGGGTATCTCCTGTATTTTCCCGGCGCGTTCGATCCCCCTGCGCTCGCCTTGATCGAGACGCATGTGCCGCCGGGACTGCGCATCCCCGTGCGCGAGCGCGATGCGCTCGATTTCGCCTGCAACGCCGTTAACCTCGGCCGTGTCGTGATCCTCAACCGGGCCAGCGGGGCATTGCGCGAGCGGCTGGAAGCTGCCGGTTTCATGGTGGTGGAAGTGGCGCTGGACGAGTTCATCAAGTCCGGCGGTGCCGCCAAGTGCCTCACCCTGCGCCTGGACGAGATCCCCGGCGCCTAGCCGCAAGCTGTAGGAGCCGCTATAGCGGCGAGGAAAGCTCGCCACGAGGCCGCAAGAGTGCTCTCGCCGCTATAGCGGCTCCTACAAGAGCTTCTTCCGCCGGGCCAGCCACTTGTCCAGCTCATTGGCAAACGCCTGCCGGTCGCGCGGATGCATCGCCGCCGGCCCGCCGGTATCCACGCCGGCACCGCGCAGCTCCTCCATGAAATTGCGCATCGAGAGCCGTGCCGCGATGGTGTCCTTCGTGAACATCTCGCCTCGCGGATGCAGCGCGAGGGCGCCTTTCTCGATGGCGAAGGAGGCGAGCGGAATATCCTGGGTCACCACCAGGTCGCCCGCTTCCAGGCGGCGGACGATCTCGTCGTCGGCCACGTCGAAGCCGCCGGGCACCTGGATGGCGCGGACGAAGCGCGAGGGCGGCGTGCGGATCCACTGGTTCGCCACCAGGGTCACCTCGACCTGCTCGCGCTCGGCGGCGCGGAAGAGGATGTCCTTGATGACGTTGGGGCAGGCGTCGGCGTCGACCCAGATCCGCATGCTTGGGGACCTCGCGATGAGATTAACGATCGGAGGACCCCTAGAGGTCCCGCCAGTCCACCGAGCCGTCGATGATGGTGTTCGTCCGCCCCCCGACCCATACGGCGCCGCCGTCGATGCGGATGATGATGCGCGCATCGTGGCCTACTTCGCGGCCCTGGCTCACGACGTAACCTTTTGCGAGCGTGCCGGTGGTATCGCGCTCCGCGAGATAGGCGGCGATCAGGCCGTTCGCGGCGCCGGAGGCGGGGTCTTCGACGATGCCGACCCCCGCGGGGAAGGCACGCACGGCCAGGCCTTCCGCGGAGCGCGCGAACACGCAGAGGCCGAGCGTATCGGTGGCGATGGCGAGGGCGCGGATCGCCGCGTGGTCCGGATGCCAGCCACGCAGCTCGGCCTCGTCGGCGAACTCGGCGATCCACCACCGGCGGCCGCCCTCGACACAGGCTGGAGCGAGCGCGCCCAACCTCACGCCGTAGAGCACCGCGGAAAGGGTCTCGCCGGCGCAGGAGGCATCGCCGACGATGCGCGCCTTGGGCGCCTGCACGAACAGTTCGCGCGCCTGGCCGCTGCCTTCCACGCGGATGGGCAGCACGCCCGCGCCGCATTCCTGCCACACGATGCCGGCGGCATCGGGCGTCACCAGGCCGGCGTCGAGGGCCGCGTGCGCGCTGCCGATGGTCGGGTGCCCCGCGAACGGGATCTCTTTGGTGGGGGTGAAGATGCGCGCCAGGTAACCGGCGCCCGCGGCGCGCGGGGGCATCAGGAAGGTGGTTTCGACCAGGTTGGTCCAGTGGGCGAAGCGCTGCATGCGCGCATCGGACCAGCCCTCTGCGTCGACCACCACGCCGAGGGGATTGCCGCCGCCATGACGGGCGGCGAAGACGTCGAGCTGCTTGTAACGGATGGGGGACATCGGTGGAACCGGGGGACAGGGAAGCCGACATGATAGCCGCGCGGAGGACGGACGGCATTCGACAACGTCCCGGGATAACGCCAAGATGCGCGCTGGCTCGATGTGTAAGGACGCTGTTTCAAGGCATGATCACGCTGCTCATCATCCTCGCGACCTGTGTGGTCTCGATCGTCGCTTTCCGCAACCATCGCCTGATGGACGACCTCATCCTCTGGCCTCCCGCCCTCAGTCGCAGCCGCGAGTATTACCGGCTCGTGACCTACGGGTTGGTCCATGCCGACGGCGGCCACCTGTTCTTCAACATGATCTCGCTGTATTTCGCCGGCCGGATCATGGAACAGTTCTTCACGATGGAGATGGGGCCGCTGGGTTTCCTCACCTTCTACATCGGCGCGCTGGTGTTCTCGATCCTGCCCTCGTACCTGGCCAACCGGCGCAACGCGGGATATCGCAGCCTGGGCGCTTCCGGGGCGGTCTCGGCGATCCTGTTCGCATTCATCCTGCTGGCGCCGTGGGCGAAGATCTACCTCATCGTCGTGCCCATGCCGGCCATCCTCTATGGCGTGCTGTTCGTCGTGTACTCGGTCTACATGGACAAGCGCGGTGGCGACAACGTCAATCACAGCGCGCACTTGTGGGGCGCGCTCTATGGCGTGCTCTTCACCATCGCGTTGCGCCCCGGCGTGTTGCTGAACTTCATCGCGTCGCTGTCGCAGCCGCGACTTTTCTGATGGCAACCTGACTATTCCGAACGATTTATATGTGACTTCGGACGGCAGCTGTTACATCATGCGTACGACCGGAACGAAAAGCCGAGCCTAGATTGTCGTCCGGCATGCACGCGAGTTTCCCCTGGGGGGCGGTTCGCGTCGGCTACTACCGCAGGAGGAATGAGCGCATGGCTACGACCCGAAAGTCCGCCGCGAAGAAGTCCGCGGCACGAAAGACGGCAACGAAGAAGACCGCCTCGAAGAGGGCTTCGACGAAGAAGGCTTCGACGAAGAAGGCGGCGACCAGGAAGGTCGCGGCGAAGAAAACCGCAAGGAAGACCGCACGCAAGAGCGCGCGCCCGGTCGCGAAGAGGGCCTCCGTGAAGAAGTCCTCGGCGAAGAAGGCTGCCGCACGGAAGCCGGTACGGAAAGCGGCGGCGAAACGGGTCGCCGCGAAAAAAACCGCCGCGAAGCGCAGCCCTGCGAAGAAGGCGGCTGTCCGGAAGACGACCGCGAAGAAGGCGGCCGTGAAGCGCGCTACGGCAAAGAAGGCCTCCACGCGAAAGACGGCGACCCGGAAGGCCCCGGTTCGCAAGACTGCGGCGAAGAAGGCCCCCGCGTCCAAGGTGGCCTCGCGCAAGACGGCCGGCACGACCGCCACGCGCAAGGCACCGGCACGCAAGGTCGCCGCGGCACCGGCGAAGAAGCCCGTCGCCGCGCCGGTCGCCAGCAGGCCGGCAACGAAGCCCAGGACCGCGCCGGTGGCGAAGAAGCCGAAGCCGGTACGGGCCGCGACGTCCGATACCGGCAACGAGCCGCCGGTACAGCACATCACCCAGGAAGAAGCCGTCGCGCACATCCAGGCCCTGCTGGATGCAAAGCGCGAACGCGATCGCCAGGGGCCGAATTGGCCCACCGGCGACCAGCATGCCGCCGGTACGCCGGACGCGGTGCCGGGCAGCGGGTCCCATCCCGCCCCGAAGGCTCCGTCGCCGGAAGCCAGCCAGCCGAACATGGCGCACGAGCGTGGCGACCAGCAGAAAGCCAAGGGTTGAGCGTGAAAACTGAATGAAAGGAAAGGGCCGCCTCGGGCGGCCTTTTCTTTTTAGCGGCCGTTCAATCGGACAAGCGCAGTGTCGAATCGTCCCCACGGAGAATTTCCCCATGCGTCGAGCGCACTCGCTTCTCCTGGCGGTGGCCGCCTGCCTGCCGCTCGCCGGATGCTATTACGACCCGGATTACGGCTACGTCCGCAACGGCACCGGCGCGGACGCCTACTACGGGGAAGAGACCGTGGTATCCCCGGGTGCCTATTCGCCAGGGTATCGCTACTACGATTACGGCCCGGCCTGCTGCTATTCGAGCCTGAGCGTCGGTACCGTCTGGTACGACCGATACGACGGCCGGCGCTATGACCGTCGCGGCGGTGACTGGCATGGCCGTCCACCGCCGCGGGGCGACTGGCACGACCGCCACGATAACGACCGCCATTCCGGCGGCAACTGGCATGGCGACGGCGGCCGCGGCGGCTGGCGCGGCGACAACCGCCCGGATCGCGACGATCACCGCCCCGGCAACTGGCAGGGCGGCGGCAACCGGCCGTCCGGTGGCTGGCATGGCGGCGGCGACCGGGGTGGCGATCACCGTCCGGCACCCACGGCCACGCCGCGCGCGGCGCCCAGCGTGCGTCAGGCCGGCACCGGACGGGATCGCAGCCGGTTCCGCAGCACCACCGACTGAGGCCGCATCGGCGTCGACCCGTCGTAAACGGCTCCCTGCGCCGACACGCCGTCGCGAACCGCGCGAGCGCCGCTTGCGCATAGGCTGAGCGTCGTTATCGTCACATCGTGCGGCGCTCTTCGTGCGCGTTCCTTTTTCGCTCGTTTCCGTCGCCGTCGCCGCCCTCGTCGGCTGCACGGTGGTGCAGGGGCTGGCATCGCTGCCTTCGCCGATGGTATCCGCGTCGGCATGCGCGATCGCTGCCGTCGTCCTGTGGCGGGGGAAGCGCTCCGTCATCCGGTGGTTCGCCGCGATGGCCTTGTTCGCGGCATGGGCAGCGACGCACGGCGCCTGCGCGATGCAGGCGCGGTGGCCGGCGTCGCGCAACGGCGAGGATGTCGTCGTCACGGGACGCGTCGTCGACCTGCCACGGCGCAGCGGCGCCGATACCGCGTTCGTGTTCGAGCCGGAGGGGCGGCGAGGCGACGGCGGCGTACCGCGCGGACGCCTGCGACTGACCTGGTACCGCAGCGCCGTGGCGCCGCGACCGTGCGAGCGCTGGCGGCTCACCGTGCGCCTGCGCCGGCCTCGTGGCGTGCTGAATCCGGGGCCGGCCGATACGGAACGTGGCGCGTTGCAGCGTCGCATCGTGGCGACGGGCTATGTGCGCGACGCTTCCGCCAGCGAGCGGTTGTCCACCTCCACCTGTGTCGACGGCTGGCGCCACCGCATCGCGAAGACGCTCGACGCGCGCCTCGGCGAACGCGACGCGCGCATCGTCAAGGCGCTCGCCGTGGGCGACACGCGCGGTTTCGATCCGGCCGACTGGGACACGGCAAGGGCGACGGGTGTCTCCCATCTCCTGGCGATTTCCGGATTCCATATCGGTGTCGCGGCCGGAGGCGGCGTCGTGCTCGCCCGGCTTCTCTACGGCCTGCTGCCATGGCTGGCGCTCAGGTTGCCTCGCCAGATCGCCCAGGCCGCGCTCGGACTGGGGGTGGCGGGAACGTATGGCCTGCTGGCAGGCATGGGCCTGCCGACGGTGCGCAGCCTGCTCATGATCGCGGTCGTGGTGTTCGCCGCCATCGGCAGGCGCACGGCAGGCGGCGCCACCTTGCTTTCCGCCGCCGTGCTCGGCGTGCTCGTGGTGGACCCCCTCGCGGTGCTCTCTCCCGGTTTCTGGCTCTCCTTCGCGGGCGTGGGATTCCTGACGCTGTGTGTCGCTCCGCGCTCCGCGGGGTGGCGCGGCTGGCTGGGAGAGCTTGTGCGTGCGCAGGCGGCGATGAGCATCGCCTTGCTTCCCCTGTGCCTGTGGTTCTTCGGCAGCGCGTCGCTGGTCGGATTCTTCGCGAACCTGCTCGCGGCACCGCTGGTGAGTTTCGTGGTGGTGCCGCTCACGCTGTCGGGCTGCGCAGCGCTCGGCCTGCCGTTCCTGGCCGATCTGTTCCTTGTGCCGTCCGCGTGGGTGCTGGGCCGGCTGTGGCGGCTGCTCGAAAGCATGGCGGCGTGGCCGTTGGCGAACCTCGGCGTCGCGGAGGGCGGACTGGCGACGACGCTCCTGGCGACATGCGGTGCGGCATGGCTGTTCGCGCCACGCGGCGTCCCCCTGCGCGGTTATGGCCTATGGCTTTTCCTGCCACTCGGCATGCCACCGCGGGAAGCACCCATGCCCGGCGCCTTTCGCGCCTGGGTGCTGGACGTCGGGCAGGGGCTGGCGGTGCTGGTTCGCACGCACTCCCATACGCTGGTATACGACGCCGGACCCAGGTACGCGGGCGGAAGCGACGCGGGGGCCGGTATCGTGCTGCCCGCGATCGCGGCGCTCGGCATCGCGCCCGTCGACCGGCTCGTGATCAGTCACGGGGACAACGATCACGCCGGTGGCGCCGCCTCGGTAGCGCGGCGCTACCCGGAAGCCTCCCGATGGTCGGGCGAGCCCCATCGCCTCGGCTTCGCCGCGTCGCCTTGCATCGCCGGCGCATCCTGGTCGTGGGATGGTGTTTCCTTCCGTGTCGTCGCGCTGCCCGAGGATCGCGGAAGGAAAACGGCATCGAACGATCGCTCCTGTGTCCTCGTCGTCGAGGGCAGCGCGGGGCGTCTCCTGCTTACCGGGGACATCGGCAAGCAGGCGGAACGGCGCATGGATGCCGTGGATCTCGTCTCACCGCTTCCGACGGTGACGACGATGGCCCACCACGGTAGCCGTCATTCGTCCGATCCTTCCTGGCTGGCGGCGGTGCGGCCGACGCTTTCGATCGCATCGGCCGGCTGGCGGAATCGCTTCGGCCATCCGCATCCGTCCATCGTCGACCGGCATGCCGCCATGGGCACGGACGTCCATGTGACGGCACGCAGCGGTGCGATACGCATCGACTTTCCCGCGGCGTCTCCGCCGGCGGTCACGCGCGAATGGCGTCGTCCGTCGTACCGCTACTGGCGCGAATGATTCAGGATTTGGGACCGGCAGGTCGGTCCAGCACGACCTGCCCGGTCTCGAGCAGGGACTTGAGATTGGACAGGATCGCCGGCCAGCCACCCGACACGGCGTCGATCAGTTTCGACGGCTCGCGCTCGATGGCGTGGGTGATCGTGAGCTTGACCGCGCTCCCGGTGGCTTCCACTTCCATCGTGCAGAGCGAATCGCCTTCGGCCTTGAGTTCCGGGAAGTTCTGGTGCTGCCAACGGATGACGAGGCGCCGCGGAGGTTCGGATTCGACGATGCTGCCCGCGTCGTAGACGACCCCGTCGGGGGACATCATCCGCCACGCGGCGCCGGGCGTCCATTCGCTTTCACAGCGCATGCCGAACCAGTACTGCTTCTGGAAGTCTTCGTCGGTGAGCGCAGACCAGACTTTCTCCGGCGTGCTGCGGATGTAGGTCACGTAGACAAAGGTGGATCTAGCCATCGTCGTTCTCCAGTCGTCGTTTGAGGTCGTCCAGCGCTTTCAGGCGTGGCGTTTCGAACTTGGCGATCCAGCGCCGGTAGATGTCCTGCAGCGGCACGGGATTGAGGAAGTGCAGCTTTTCGCGGCCGCGCCGCACGGTGACGACGAGGTTCGCCGCGACCAGCAGGTCCAGGTGCTGCGTCACGCCTTGCCGGCTCATGTCCATGTGTTCGCACAGTTCGTTGAGCGTGCGGCCGTCGTGCGCATGCAACAGGTCGAGGAGCCTGCGCCGGCCGGGATCGGCCAGTGCCTTGAAGAGGAGATCGGTGTCGTCCGGGCGTGCGGGCATGGTCGAAGACGCGCAAGTAAATACTTGCATGTAGCATAGGCAAGTAAATAGTTGCATGTCAAGCGGTGCTGCGGTGCATTTGACATCCTGAATTTAGAACGATTTAAATGCCGTTTCCGCAAACGAGGGGATGAGCGTGACGGGATCGATGCCGGTGTGGAAAAAGACGGGGCTCGCGTTGGCGATGTCATCCATCCTCGTCTCTGGAGCGGCCCTTGCGGCTACCCAGCGTTTCGACAGTTCCTTCGAGCAAGGCGATCCGCCGCTGCTCGCCGGGAGCGCCGCCGGTGGCCTGGAGGTGCGCGTGGTTGGCGGTCCGCCGCCCGAGGCGGTGCTCACCGCGAAGGCGAACGTCGGCTTTACCGGCACCCATTCGCTGCGCTACGCGGGGACCGCCACCGGTCGTGCGACGACGGCGAAGCTGTTCGACACCGACCTGAGCGTGACCGACGGCACGACCCTTTCCTGGCTGGTCTTCCCGCGTTCGAACAAGGACGACCTCGCCAATCCCGCCAACTACGTAAGCGTCGACGTCGTGTTCGACGACGGCTCGCGCCTGTCGGCGAGCGGCGCACGCGACCAGCATCGTGTGCCCGCCACGGCAAAGGGGCAGGGCGAAGGGCGCGTGCTCTATCCGGACCAGTGGAACTACGTGAGCGTGGACCTCGCGGCCGTCGCCAAGGGACGCCGCGTGCGTTCCATCGAACTCGTCGCCGACGCGCCCGCGGGCAAGCGCTTCGAGGGCTATATCGACGACGTGCGCGTCGGTGTGGTGAAGGACATGGCGAGCACGCATCCCACCGACTTTGTCGACACGCGCCGCGGCTCGAACGCGAACGCCAATTTCTCGCGCGGCAACAATTTCCCCGCGGTGGCGATGCCGCACGGCTTCAATTTCTGGACGCCCACCACGAACGCGGGTTCCAACTGGATCTACCAGTACCAGGAGCGCAACGGCGACGACAACCGTCCGCGTATCGAGGCCTTCGGCCTGTCGCACGAACCCAGCCCCTGGATGGGCGAGCGGCAGACCTTCCAGGTGATGCCCGCCCAGGCGGCATCGGGTGCGCCGCCGCTGAAGCGCGAGACGCGTGCGCTGTCGTTCGGCCACGACGCCGAAGTGGCGCACCCGGATTACTACGGCGTGCGCTTCGACAACGGTATCGCGACCGAAATCACGCCCACCGACCACGCCGCGATGTTCCGTTTCACCTTCGCGGGCAAGCGGTCGCAGCTGGTGTTCGACAACCTCGACGACCGTGCGTCGGTCACGCTGGATCCAGCCCATCGCTCCATCCAGGGCTGGTCCGACGTGAAGAGCCGGTTGTCCACCGGTGCCACGCGCCTGTTCTTCTATGCCGAGTTCGACAAGCCCGTGGCCGAGAGCGGCCGGCTAACCGGCGAGAAGCGCGACGCCGCGTCCGCATGGTTCGGCTTCGATACGTCGAAGAAGGACGGCCGTGTGGTGACGATGCGTATCGCCACGTCGCTGATCGGCGTGGACCAGGCCAAAGCCAACCTCGCGCAGGAAATCGCCGCGAACGACACCTTCGACAGCGTGCGTGAGCGCGCCCGCAAGGCCTGGGACAAGCGCCTGGGCATCGTCGCGGTGGAGGGCGCGACGCGCGACGAACGCACCATCCTCTATTCCAACCTCTATCGCCTGTTCCTGTATCCGAACCAGGCGTACGAAAACACCGGCAGCAAGGAGAAGCCGGTGTGGCGTTACGCCAGTCCCTTCTCCGCGGCCACCGGCGAGAACACGCCGACGCATACCGGCGCGCGCATCGTGGACGGCAAGCCCTACGTCAACAACGGCTTCTGGGATACCTATCGGACGGCATGGCCGGCCTATGTCCTGCTCACGCCGACGGAGGCGGGGCAGATGATCGACGGCTTCGTGCAACAGTACCGCGACGGCGGCTGGATCGCGCGGTGGACATCGCCGGGCTATGCGGACCTCATGGTCGGCACCAGCTCCGATGTGGCCTTTTCGGATGCCTGGCTGAAGGGCGTGCGCAATTTCGACGTGGCCTCGTTCTACCAGTCGGCCATCCGCAACGCGTCGAGCGTCAGCGACGTGAAGGGCGCGGGTCGCAAGGGCATCGAACGTTCGCTGTTCAACGGCTATACCGACGACACCGTGTCCGAGGGCCTGTCCTGGTCGATGGACGGTTACATCAATGATTTCGCCATCGGCAACCTCGCCGCGGCGCTGGCGAAGTCGCCGGTGACCGGCGACAGCTATCGCAACTATGCCGACGATGCCGTGTGGTATCGCTCGCGTGCCGTGGGTTACACCAACCTGTTCGAACCCGAGGTGGGTTTCTTCGTCGCCCGCGATCCGGCAGGCAAGTGGCGCTGGAACGCGAAGGATTTCAATCCGACCCGCTGGGGTGGCGACTACACCGAAACCGATGCCTGGAACATGGCGTTCCACGCACCGCAGGACGGTGCCGGCCTGGCCGGACTGTACGGCGGACGCGATGCACTGGCGGCGAAACTCGATACCTTCTTCTCGACGCCGGGGACCTTCGACGTGGGCGACTACGGCGGCGTGATCCACGAAATGCTCGAGGCGCGCGACGTGCGCATGGGCCAGTACGGCCACTCCAACCAGCCGTCGCACCACATCATCTGGATGTACGACGAAGCCGGCCAGCCATGGAAGACGCAGGACAAGCTGCGTGACGCGGTGTCGCGCCTTTACGTGGGCAGCGAGATCGGCCAGGGCTATCCGGGCGACGAAGACAACGGCGAGATGTCGGCATGGTGGCTGTTCGGCGCGGCGGGCTTCTACCCGTTGCGCATGGGCACGCCGGAATACGTCATCGGCGCGCCGCACTTCCCGCACATGACCATTGCGCTGGAGAACGGGGCGAAGATCGACATCCGCGCCCCCGGCGTCAGCGATACGAACCGTTACGTGCAATCGTTGAAGGTGAACGGAGAGGCCTGGAACAAGCTGACCCTGCCGCACGAACTGCTGGCGAAGGGGGCGACGCTCGATTTCGTCATGGGGCCGGAACCGTCGAAGTGGGGTACCGGGGCGGATGCCTTGCCGGCATCGATCACGGCGGAGGGGCAAAAGCCCGATCCCCTGCGCGACGTGACCCGTGTCGATGGCACGACCCTCGACGGTCATCGCGACGCGAAGCTTGCCGCGGTGGCGGATAACGATTCCTCGACCGAGTTCGCCCTGCCGAAGGGTAAGACCGTGGTCGATTACCGCCTGGCGAAACCGGCCAGCGTCGCGGCTTACACCATCACCTCCGGTGCCAGCCAGCCAGCGCCGTCGCGCTGGATCCTGCAGGGTTCGGCGGACGGCAAGCAGTGGGCCACCCTCGACGAACGCCGCGACGAGCGCTTCCCGTGGCACCGGCAGACGCGGGCCTTCGTGGTCGCGAAGCCGGTGGCGTACAAGCAGTACCGGCTGGTACTGGAGTCGGATGCCCCCGGGGCGGTGGCCGAACTGGAACTCCTCGCCCACTGATCGGCTTGTGGTAGGAGCCGCTATAGCGGCGAGAAGCCCACGCAGCGATGAAGCGGCGAGGCAGGTGCCCCTCGCCGCTATACCGGCTCCTACAATGTTCTGCAGCTCCTGGCGGGGCGCGGGGCCGTCTGAGTGGCGGTCTGCGACTGGTTGCTCAGTCCCCGTCGCCGGCCCTGCTATCATGCCCGCCTGACTTTTCGTAGCTCCGGGGTTCACGTGCTCGAGATCCTTCTGGCTGGCGGCTGGGCGTTGCTGCCGATCCTCATTTGTTCGCTGGCAGCCCTGGCGATCGTGCTCGAACGCTTCTGGGCCCTGCGCCGCGCGGCCGTGCTGCCGCCGGGTCTCGGCGCCGAAGTCCGCGAGTGGGCGCGCTCGTCGAAGCTCGATGCCGCCCACCTCGCCGCGCTGGAGAAGGGTTCTCCGCTGGGCGAACTGTTCGCCGGCGCGCTGGCCGTGCGCGACCGCCCGCGCGAGATCATCAAGGAGCGCATCGAGGACACCGGGCGCCATGTGGTCCACCGCATGGAGCGCTACCTCAACACGCTCGGCACCATTGCCCTCATCGGCCCGCTGCTCGGCCTGCTGGGTACCGTCATCGGCCTGATCCGCATGTTCCTCAACGTGATGGCCGGCGGCATCGGCGATCCGACCAAGATGGCCGGCGGTATCGGCGAGGCCCTGATCTGCACGGCTTTCGGCCTCGTCGTCTCCATTCCCGCCTACGTGCTGCATCGCTACTTCCGCTCGAAGGTCGGCGGTTACGTGGTGCAGATGGAGAAGGAAGCCACGGCGCTGCTGGACGATCTCTCGGCATCGCGCCCGGTGCCGCGCCGTCGCACCGCCGCGCCGGAAGCCGCCACGACGCAGGCCGGTTGATCCCATGCGCATCGGTTCCCGTCGCGAGGACGACTTCGAGATCAACGTGATCTCGCTGATCGACGTCCTGCTTACGCTGCTGATGTTCTTCGTGCTCAGCACCACCTTCATCGAGCACTCGCGCCTCAAGGTCAACCTGCCGAAGGCGGACAGCGAGGCACGCGAGGCGACGGACAACGCGCTCACCGTCGTCGTCGATCGCGACGGCCACTATGCCGTGGGCAGCGACGAGGTGCAGGGCGAGGGCATCGATCCGCTGAAGTCCGCGATCGAGCGCGTCGCCGGTCCCGACCGCGGCCGTATCGTCGTGATCCGCGCCGACGCCATGACGCCGCACCAGAACGTGGTGCGCGCCATGGACGCGCTGGGCCAGCTGGGCTTCACCCGTCTTTCGATCGCCACCACGCCGACCGAGGCGGCGGTGGGCAAGTGAGCACGCAGAAAGTCACGGTCTGGGACATACGCACCTGGCGCACCTACAAGCGCCTGCTCGGCTACACGAAACGGTTCCGCACGGCGGGCATCATCGCGATCATCGGCATGATCATCGATCCCGCCTGCCTGTCGCTGTTCACCAACCTGTTGCAGCCGTTGATCGACAACCTGTTCATCGCGCGCGATCCGCACACGATCTTCTGGATGCCGATCTGGATCATCGGCATCTTCGCCGTGCGCGGCATCGCTTCGTACTGCACCGACTACGGCATCGCCTACGTCGGACGCAACGTCGTCCAGGCCATCCGCATCGACGTGTTCGCGGCATACCTCCGCCTGCCGTCGACCTTCTTCGCGAAGGAGCCCTCGGGCCAGCAGATCTCGCGCATCACCTACACCAGCGAGCAGGTGGCGGCGGCGTCGTCGGACTCGCTCAAGGTGGCCGTCACCGAAAGCCTCACTGTCGTCGGCTTGCTGACCGTCATGCTCTACCAGAGCGCGTACCTTGCGATGGCCTTGCTCGTGCTGGTGCCCTGCGTCGTCGTGATCGTCACGGTGATCAGCCGCCGTTACCGCAAGATCAGCAAGCGTATCCAGGGCAACATGGGTACCGTCACAAGCGCCGTCGAGGAGGCCGTGGCCGCCAATCGCGAAGTGCGCATCTATGGCGGCCAGGCCTACGAGGGCGCCCGCTTCCACGAGATCGCCGACCGCCAGCGCCGGTTGAACCTCAAGGTATCGGCGACCAGCGCGGCCTCCAGTGCGACGATCCAGACGGTGGGCGCGATGGCGCTCGCCGTGCTGGTCTTCCTGGGTACGCGCCCCGGCGTCATCGAGACGATCACCCCCGGCGTGTTCACCGCGGTGCTGACGGCGATGGGCGGCATGCTGCCGTCGTTGAAGCGCCTCGCGGGCATCCAGTCGAACCTGCAGAAGGGGGTGAGCGCGGCGGAAGACCTCTTCGCGATCATCGACGAGCCGCCGGAAGTCGACCACGGTACGGAAGAGTTCGGCCGTACCAGGGGCGACATCCGTTTCGAGAACGTGCGGCTGGTTTACGAGCGCAACGCGCATGTCGCCTTGCGCGGTGTCGACCTCGTCTGCGCGCCGGGTACGGTCACCGCGCTGGTCGGCCGTTCCGGTAGCGGCAAGTCGAGCCTGGTAAGCCTGCTGCCGCGCTTCTACGAGCCGACCGAAGGGCGCATCCTCATCGACGGTCGCGACTACGCGCAATACACGTTGGCCTCCCTGCGCAGGCAGATCGCCTGGGTGGGGCAGCACGTGGTGCTCTTCGACGATACCGTCGCCGCCAATATCGCCTATGGCGAAATGGCCGGTGCGTCCGAGGCCGAGATCGTCGCCGCGGCGCAGGCGGCCAACGCGATGGAATTCATCGAGCGCCTGCCGGAAGGCCTGAACACGCGCATCGGCCAGGGCGGCAACTCGCTGTCGGGCGGCCAGCGCCAGCGTCTCGCCATCGCCAGGGCCATCCTGAAGAACGCGCCGGTGCTCGTGCTGGACGAGGCAACCAGCGCCCTCGACACCGAGTCCGAACGACTCATCCAGGACGCCCTCACCCGCCTGATGCGCGACCGCACCACGCTGGTGATCGCGCACCGTCTCTCCACCATCGAGCATGCCGACCAGATCGCCGTGATGGAGCAGGGCAGGATCATCGAACTCGGCACGCACCGCGAGTTGCTCGACATGGGCGGCCAGTACGCGGCGCTGCATCGCATGCAGTTCCACGAGCAGGCCGCGGCGGGCTGAGCGCGTGGCCCTGGGCGCCTCCTTGCAACGGCGTTGGTATGGCGGCGGGTCGCCGCCCTGGTGGACGCGCCCGCTGGAATCGCTCTACCGCCATGTCTCGGGGCGCCGCGCAAGGCGCTTCCGGGACGATCCGTCCGCCGTGGTACGCCTGCCGGTGCCCGTCGTGGTGGTCGGCAACATCACCGTCGGCGGCACGGGGAAGACCCCCCTGATCGTCGCGCTTGCCCAGGCCATGACCGCGCGTGGCTTTGCGCCCGGCGTCGTCAGCCGCGGCTACGGCGGGAGCGAGCGTGGCCCGTACCTGTTGAGGGGTGACGACGATCCGGCCAGGGTGGGCGACGAACCCAGTCTTATCCGGCAGAGCGGCGTACCGGTGGCGATTGGCCGCGAACGCCCGGAGGCGGCACGCCTGCTCATCGATGCCGGCTGCGACCTCGTCCTCGCCGACGACGGTCTGCAGCACTACCGTTTGGGACGCGACGTCGAAATCTGCGTCATCGACGGCGAGCGCCGCCTGGGCAATGGGCACCTGCTTCCGGCGGGCCCGTTGCGCGAGCCTGCCGGCCGCCTGGACGACGTCGATTTCGTCGTCGTCAACGGCGGCGCGCCCGTCGGGCACGAAGTGACGATGCGCCTGGAAGGCGGCCTCGCCGTGAACATGCACGAACCGTCCCTGGCGATGCCGCTGTCCGACTTTGCCGGCCGTCCGGTGCATGCGGTCGCGGGTATCGGCCATCCGGCGCGCTTCTTCGCCAGCCTCGTGGAGCAGGGCATCGCGGTGCATGGGCATCCCTTTGCGGACCACCATGCCTTCACCCGCGACGACTTCGTCTTCGCGGATGGATGCCCTGTGCTGATGACCGACAAGGACGCGGTGAAATGCCGCGCCTTCGCACGCCCGAACTGGTGGCGCGTGCCCGTGCGAGCGGTATTGCCGGAGTCGTTCTACGACGCCGTGGCGGCCCGAGTCCGTCGTCCCTGCGAAGGCAGGGGCCCGGTGACTTGAGCCTCTAGGCACGAACGAGTCGATGGGTTCCTGCCTTCGCAGGAACGAGGACCGGTCAGAACGCCGGCTGCACCGCTCCGCCGTAAGTCTTCTCGATGAACGCCTTGACCTCGGGCGAGGTCAGCGCCGCGGCGAGCTTCTGCACGCGCGGGTCGTCCTTGTTGTCCGGGCGCGCGACGAGGAAGTTCACGTACGGCGATTCCTTGTCTTCGATCAGCAAGGCATCCTTTACCGGATTGAGCTTGGCGGCCAGTGCGTAGTTGGTGTTGATGAGCGCGAGGTCCACTTCGCCCAGCACGCGTGGCAGCATGGCGGCCTCGAGTTCGCGGAACTTGAGGTGCTTCGGATTGGCGACGATGTCCTTCAGCGTGGCCAGGCGATCGTCCGGGGCCGCGAGGGCGATCAGGCGGTGCTGCGCGAGCAGGAGCAGGGCGCGGCTGCCGTTGCTCGGGTCGTTGGGGATGACGACATTGGCCCCGTCGGGAAGCTGGTCGATCGAGGTGTACTTGCGCGAATACGCGCCGAACGGCTCGATGTGCACGCCCACCACCTTGACCAGGTCGGTGCCGCGTTCCTTGTTGAAGGCGTCGAGGTAGGGCCCGGTCTGGAAGAAATTCGCGTCGAGCTGCTTCTGTGCCACCTGCATGTTCGGCTGCACATAGTCGGTGAACACGCGGATCTCGAGCTTCACGCCCTGCTTTGCGAGCAGGGGCTTGATCTCCTTGAGGATTTCCGTATGTGGCACCGGCGTGGCGGCGACCGTGAGCGTCGCTTCGCCATCCGCGTCCCTGCCGTTGTCCTGGCCACCGGAACAGCCCGCCGCCAGCAGGGCAAGGGCGGAGAGGAGGGGCAGCAGGTACTTCTTCATGGGGCGTCCATCGCTATGTTGCGGTGCGACAGCATAGACGTCCATACCGCCGGATGCAAAGACGTCCGGACGGCCGTTCAGCGTCGGCTATAGCGGGCGACAAGACGATCGCCCACCGACTGCAAGGCCTGCACCAGCAGCACGAGCAGCGCCACGGTCACCAGCATGTAGTCGGGCTTGTAGCCGTTGTAACCGTACTGGTAGGCGAGGGCGCCGAGGCCGCCCGCACCCACGATGCCACCCATGGCCGTGTATCCGACGAGGGCGACGGCGGTGACGGTGCTGCTGGCGATCAGGCCCGCGCGGGCCTCGGGCAACAGCACGCGCGCCACGATCTGCGCCGTCGTGGCGCCCATGGCCTGGCTTGCCTCGATGACGCCGCGGTCGACCTCGCGCAAGGCGGTCTCCACGAGCCGCGCGAAGAACGGCGCCGCGCCGATCACCAGCGGCACGATGGCGCCGCGGATGCCGATGCTCACGCCGGTGATCGCCTGGGTCAGGGGAATCAGCAGGATCATCAGGATGATGAACGGGATGGAGCGCAGGACGTTCACGACGAAGGACAGCACGGCATAGAGCTTCGGCTTCGCATGCAACTGGCCGCGCGCGCTGAGGAACAGCCACACGCCCAGCGGCAGGCCGATGACGATGGTGAAGAGCAGCGAGCCGCCGAGCATCAGCAGCGTGTCGAGGCAGGCCTGCGCGATCTCCGGCCAGTCGATATTCGGGAACAGGGAGTGCAGGGGGCTCATCGGGTCACTTCCTCGATGTCGACACCGGCGGCGCGGATCTGCGCGAGCGCGTCGTCGAGGCGTTCGCCGCGCATGGCCAGGGTCAGTTGTCCGTAAGGCGTGTCCTTGATCCGGTCGACGCGGCCGGACAGGAGGTTGTATTCCACGCCCGTGTCGCGCACCACGCGCGACAGCAACGGCGAATACGTCGCGTCGCCGCGGAAGGAAAGGCGGTAGAGCGTGCCGTCGACGCCGGGAAACTCCGGGCCGCGCCCTTCGCGATGGTCGGCCTCGGCCACGAAGCGCCGCGTGGTCGGATGCCGCGGGTGAAGGAACACATCGGCCACCGTGCCGAGTTCCACCACGCGACCGGCATCCAGCACGGCCACGCGGTCGCAGACACGGCGGATCACATCCATCTCGTGGGTGATGAGGACGATGGTGAGGCCGAGGCGGCGGTTGATGTCGGCGAGCAGTTCCAGGACGGAAGCCGTCGTCTGCGGGTCGAGGGCGCTGGTCGCTTCGTCGCAGAGCAGAATGGAGGGATGGCTGGCGAGCGCACGGGCGATGCCGACGCGCTGCTTCTGGCCGCCGGAGAGTTGCGCCGGATATTTGCGCGCATGTTGGGCAAGGCCGACCAGGGCGAGGAGTTCGTTCACCCGTGCGGCGATGCCGCTTTCGTCCATGCCACCTTGCAGACGCAACGGGAAGGCGACGTTGTCGGCCGCCGTGCGCGAAGCGAGCAGGTTGAAGTGCTGGAAGATCATGCCGATGCCGGAACGCAGGCGGCGCAGATCGGCACCCTGCGCATCGGTGACGTCGCGTCCGTCGATGAACACCTTGCCCGCGGTTGGCCGCTCCAGCAGGTTGACGAGGCGCAGCAGGGTCGATTTGCCGGCACCGGAATGGCCGATGATGCCGAACACTTCGCCCTGCTCGATGTCGAGATCGACCGGATGCAGGGCGGGAACGAGCGCGCCGTCCACGATGTAGGACTTGGACGCGGCGGCGAAACGGATCACGGGCGTGGGCTCTCGGCCGGAAAGACGGCCATCTTAGCCCAAGAGGGGTAGACTGGCCGCCACCCACACGAAGGACGCGACGCATGGCCAGCATCTACGACTTCTCCGCCCGCGACATCGACGGCAACGAACGCTCGCTGGCCGAATTCCGCGGCAAGGCCCTGCTTGTCGTGAACGTGGCCTCGAAGTGCGGATTCACCCCGCAGTACGAAGGCCTGGAGGCGCTCCACAAGGCCTGGCGCGACCGTGGCTTCGAGGTCCTCGGATTCCCATGCGACCAGTTCGGCCACCAGGAGCCGGGCAACGAGGACGAGATCCGCAACTTCTGTTCGCTCAACTACGGCGTGAGCTTTCCCATGTTCTCGAAGATCGAGGTCAACGGCGACGGCGCGCATCCGCTGTACCGCTGGCTGAAGGCCGAGAAGAAAGGTCTGCTCGGCACCGGGGGCATCAAGTGGAACTTTACGAAGTTCCTCGTCGGCCGCGACGGGCAGGTCGTCGAACGCTACGCGCCGACCGATACGCCGGAGAAGATCGGGAAGGATTTGCCGGCGGTCCTGGGCTGAGCGCGGGCGTCACAGCCGTTCGGTCGTTTCCGCGAGCATCACCGCGATGGCATCCACTTCCGCCGAGACCGGCTTCACCGGCTCCGCGCTGCGTTGCGGTGCGCGATAGTTGTTGAGGACGATCGCGAAGGCCAGGCGTTGCCCGTCCTTCGTCGTCACATAACCCGCCAGCGCGTTGACGAAGCTCATGCTGCCCGTCTTGGCGACGACATTGCCTTGCGCGGCGGTATCGCGCATGCGGTTCGCCAGCGTGCCGTCGACGCCGGCGACGGGAAGCAGGCCGCGCCACAGTGCGGCGAGCGGCGAAGCGTCCATGGTTGCCAGCAGGTGGGTGAGCGAGGCCGCGGTGGTGAGGTCGTGGCGGGACAGGCCGGTACCTTCCACCATCGTGGTGGACGTGGGCCCGATGCCGCGCGCGGCCAGCCATGCCGCCAACGCCGCCGAGGCGCGATCTTCGGCCGAGCCGCCGCGCTGGTCGTTCGGGGCGGGAGCGCTCAGCAGGAACACGCTCTGCAGGTACAGGTTCTGCGAGCGCTTCAGGCCTTCGCGCAGGATCGTTGCGAGCGGCGGCGAAGGCCAGGAGGCGATCGTTTCGCCCTCCGGTGCCGTCACCGGCCACAGCACGCTCCGCGCTTCGCCATCCACACGGACGCCCTGGCTTTCGAGCGCCGCGCGCAGCCGGCGAGCGGCGGTGAGGGCGGGATCGGGAAGGGAAAGGCGGGAGGTTCGCGACGGCAAGCGCTCGCCGTCCGCGCCGAGCACGTGCACGGTGGCGGTGCCGGGAGCGCGGTAGACCTCGAAGGGCGTCGCCGGATCGAGTGCGATGGCGACGGCCGCATCCTCAGGCTGCACGGCGACGCCGCCGGCCGATACGGTGGCCGTCATCGTGTTCTCGTCGATGTCGAGACCACCGGCCTGTGCGCCGTAATACGCCTGCAGGTCGGAGGCCTCCCAGCCGTTGCCGATGGGCGGACCCGCGAACACGGTGTCGTCGCCGACGACGGCACCGTCGACACGCCGGATGCCGCGATCGCGCACGGTGGCGGCGAGCCGGTCGGCCCATGCGCTTCCCGCGAGCGTCGGGTCGCCGCCGCCGCGAAGGACCAGGTCGCCACGCAGCCGTCCCTTGCGCAGTTCGCCGCTCATCAGGACGTCGGTGTGCGTGCGGTAGTCGGCACCTAGCCGGTCCAGGGCGAAGGCCGCGGTATAGAGCTTGGCCGTCGATGCGGGAAGGAGCAGGCGGCCGGCATCATGCGCGTAGACGGTGCGGCCATCGTCCAGGGAAACCACGGAAACGCCCCACGAGGCCGCGGCGAACCGCGGCTCGGCGAGGTGGTCGTCGATGCGTTGGGCAAGCGTCCGGCCATTGGCGATGCTCGCCAGCAGCAATCCCGCGACGAGGCATATCAGGCGAGCCATGAAGGCTGGCCCTTGTCGAGGAAGGCGGAGAGGCCGTCCTGGCCTTCCGGCGACACGCGGAGGCGTGCGATCAGCGCGGCGTTCTCCGCGTCGACATGCGCCATGTCCGTCAGTGTCATGCCGCCCATGCCGAGGGCCAGCCGCTTCGCTTCGTCCTGGGCGACGGGCCCTCCCTTGGCCAGCAGCCCGAGCACGCGTTCGACCGCCGCGTCGAGTTCCCCGGCCGCGACCGCTTCATGGACCAGGCCCATGCCCAAGGCCGCATTCGTGTCGAACACCTCGCCGGTGAGGAACAGCCGGCGCGCATGGCGCAGGCCGATGGCCGCGACCACGTAAGGAGAAATCACTGCCGGAACGAGTCCCAACTTCACCTCGGACAAGGCAAATTTCGCCCCTTCGGCCGCGACGGCGATGTCGCAGCAGGCCACCAGTCCCACGCCGCCGCCGAAGGCAGCCCCGTTCACCCGGGCGACGGTGGGCTTCGCAAGAAATTGCAGACGGCGCATCAGGGTGGCGAGGCGCAGCGAATCCTCGCGGTTCTCGTCCTCGGAGGCCTTCGCCATGCCGCGCATCCAGCGCAGATCGGCGCCGGCCGAGAAGCTGGCGCCCGCGCCGGTCAGCACGACCGCTCGCACGCCGTCGTCGGCCTCGACTTCCGCGAGGGCGACCGTCAGGTCCGCGATCAGGCCGTCGTCGAACGCGTTGTGCACCTCCGGGCGGTTCATGACCAGGTGGGCGACGACACCCTTGCGGACCAATTCGACGGCTGACATGGCGGAACTCCTGGGGGGGAAGCCGCCGATCATAAGGGCTGGAGCATGGGATGCAGCCCTCCCGGTAAAGGCATATAATGCGAACAGTTCTTATTTGAGTAACCCCTGTGCGCCTCTCAGACGCGCCGAAAGGTGCCCAAGCCGTGGTCCAGTCCGTCACCGATGCCCATCCCGCCGACCCGATCGCGCAACGCCTGCGCGACCTGGGCTTCGTGGCTGGCGAGCCGGTGAGGCTGGTGGCCCGCGGCCCCCTCGGCGGCGATCCACTGCTGATCCAGATCGGCGCCACGCGCTTCGCCTTGCGCAAGACCGAGGCGGCCCGCGTGGAAGTATCCGTGGGCGGTGCGGCATGAGCGCCGTCCCGATGCGGATCGCCCTCGTCGGCAATCCCAATTGCGGCAAGACGGCGCTGTTCAACCAGCTCACCGGCGGCCGTCAGAAAGTGGCCAACTACGCCGGCGTGACGGTGGAGCGCAAGGAGGGGCGTTTCCTCGCGCCCTCCGGCCGCACGCTGCACGTCCTCGATCTTCCGGGAGCATACAGCTTCGACGCCACCAGTCCGGACGAGGCGATCACCCGCGATGTCTGCCGCGGGCGCTACCCGGGCGAAGCCGCACCCGACCTCATCGTCTGCGTCGCCGACGCCACCAACCTGCGCCTGCACCTGCGCTTCGTGCTCGAAGTGCGCCGCCTCGGCCGCCCGGTGGTGCTCGCGCTGAACATGATGGACGCGGCACGCCGACGCGGCATCGTCATCGACGTCGCCCGGTTGTCGCAGCGCCTTGGCGTGCCGGTGGTCGAAACGATCGCCGTGCGTCGCGGCGGCGCGAAGGCGCTGATCGAGCGCATCGACGCGAGCGTGCCGGACATCGTGCCGGCGCCGATCGACGAGGCCGGTGTCGAGGCGCTGCACGCCGAGGTGCGCGCGATTCTCGCGGACACCGTCACGTTGCCGCGCGACACGGTCGCCATCGACGACGCCATCGACCGCTGGGCACTGCATCCCGTCTTCGGCCTGGCGATCCTCGCCACGCTCATGTTCTTCATCTTCCAGGCCGTGTTCTCCTGGGCGCAGCCGGTGATGGACGGCATCGAGGCCGGCATCGCCGCGCTCGGTACGTTCGTCACGGGTTTCCTGCCCGAGGGCAGCGCGCTGCACAGCCTGCTCAACGACGGCGTGTTCGCCGGCCTCGGCGCGGTGCTGGTGTTCCTGCCGCAGATCCTGATCCTGTTCCTCTTCATCCTCGTGCTCGAGGAATCGGGCTACCTGCCGCGCGCGGCCTTCCTGCTCGACCGCATGATGTTCCGCGTGGGCCTTACCGGCCGTGCCTTCATTCCGCTGCTGTCGAGCTTCGCCTGCGCCATTCCCGGCATCATGGCCACCCGCAGCATCCAGGATCCGCGCGACCGCCTCACCACGATCCTCGTCGCCCCGCTGATGACCTGTTCGGCGCGCCTGCCGGTCTACACGCTGCTCATCGCCGCGTTCATCCCGAGCCGCAGTGTGTGGGGCGTGTTCAACCTGCAGGGCATCGTCCTCTTCACGCTCTACTTCGCGGGCATCTTCAGCGCGCTGGGTGTCGCCTTCGTGATGAAGCGGCTGCGCAAGGACAAGAGCGAGCACGCGCTCATCATGGAGCTGCCGTCATACCGGCTGCCGAACGTCCGCGACATCGCGCTCGGCCTGTGGGAGAGGGCGGTGATCTTCCTGAAGCGCGTGGGCGGCATCATCCTCGCGCTCACCGTGCTGCTTTGGTTCCTTTCCAGCTTCCCGGGGCCGCCGCCAGGTGCCACGGAACCCGCCATCGATTACAGCATCGCGGGGCGTCTCGGCCGCCTGCTCGAATACGTGTTCTCGCCGATCGGCTTCAACTGGCAGATCTGCGTGGCGCTCGTGCCCGGCCTCGCCGCGCGCGAAGTGGCGGTGGCCGCGCTGGGCACGGTCTACGCCATGTCCGGCAGCGACGATGCGCTTGCCTCGCAACTGGGGCCGGTGATCGCCCACCAGTGGACGCTGGCCACCGCGCTTTCGTTGCTGGCCTGGTACGTGTTCGCACCGCAGTGCATGTCCACGCTCGCCGTGATCCGCCGCGAAACCAATTCGTGGAAGAACGTCGCCATCGCGGCGGGTTACCTGTTCAGCCTCGCCTACCTTGCCTCGTTGGCGACGTACCAGATCGCGAGGGCACTCTCATGACGACGTTCGAACTTGTGCAGGGCGCGATCGTCGCTGTCGCCGTCGCGGCGAGCGCCTGCGTGGCTTTCCGCAAGCTGCTGCCGAAGACCTCGACGCGGTGGATGGCACGCGTGTCGGCCCGCCTGAACCGCGAGGGCCGCCCCGGCGTCGTGCGTTTCCTCGGTCGCCGCTTCCAGCCCGCGGCCGCGACGGGCAGCTGCGGCGACGGCTGCGGTTCGTGCAACAGCTGCGGCCCGGCGGCACCGCCGCCTACCGAAGCCCAGCCGCTGCATTTCAAACCGCGCAGCTGAGCGGGCCGGCCTATGGCGCCGGGTCGTCGTCGGCGCGGCGCGTGCGTCGTGCGCGCAGGGTCCACCAGCTCACCGCCAGGTTGACCGTGAACCACGCGCCGATCAGTGCCAGCGGCCACGCGATGACCGCCGGCCACAGGATCGCCAGCACGGTCAGTGCGAGCGACGTCGCCGCGCCGGCGAGCACCGGCCCGGTTTCCGTCTCTCCCAGCACGCGGTGCTGGGTGATGGCGGCGCCCACGGTGTTGGCGATGCGCAAGGCACCCGCCGCCGCACGGCTCGAACTCCCTCCGGTCCCACGGGGCCGGGGCGGGCGGGGCGAGCGGCTGCGCATGCGGTCCTTGCCCGACCGCGGATGCCGTCCGCGAAGCAGGATCTCGGTCGCGTTCTCCAGGTCTTTTTCATACTGCGCGGCGAGCTGGCCCGCGAAGCGGGCATCCTCGATGGCCACGTCGATCTCGCGGTTGCTGAGCCAGCTGGCGATGTTCAGGTTGGAGGAGCCCACGCGCGCCCAACGTCCGTCGGCCACGGCCGTCTTCGCATGCAGCATCGAGCCATTCCATTCGAAGACGCGGATACCCGCCTTCAGCAGGGGGCGGTAGCCGGAGCGCGACATGCTCGCCACCATGGGAATGTCGCTGGTGCCCGGCACCAGCAGGCGCACGTCCACGCCGTCGCGCGCCGCCGCGGACAGCGCCTGCACGTACGGCGCCACGCCGACGAAATAGGCGTCGGTGAGCCATAGCGTCTGCGTGGCCATCGCGGCGACCATCTGGTCGAGGCGGTACATGCCCGCCGTGCTGGGATGCGTGGCGATCACGCGCAAGGAGACATCGCCGGCCTCGCGTAGCTCGACCGGCGGCGATAGCCGTTCGTCCTCGGCCAGGGGGGCGCCACTTTCACGCCAACTGTCGGCGAACGCGTGCTCGATCTCCGCGACGGCGGGCCCGCGCAACGTCACGCCGGTATCGCGCCAGGGCGGAACGTCGCGCCCAGGGTCGCCGAGCCATTTCTCGCTGATGCAGACGCCGGACAGGAAACCCACCTCGCCATCCACCACCAGTACCTTGCGGTGGTCCCGGCTCACCCAGCCGAACGAGCTGCCGAGTGTCGGCGGGTTGTAGATGCGGACCTGCCCGCCGGCCTGGCGCAAGGGATTCCAGAACGAGGAACGGGACTGGCCCAGGCAGCCTGCCCAGTCCGCGATGACCGCGACGAACACGCCGGCCTTCGCCCGTTCCACGAGGGCATCGCGGAAGGCCTGCCCGATCGCGTCGTCGCGGACGATGTAATTCTCGAGGAACACGTGACGCCGGGCGGAGGCGATGGCCGCGAGCCATGCGTCGAAATGCGCCTGGGCGTCGATCAGCAGTTCCACGGCGTTTCCGCCGATCAGGGGCGCGCCGGCGCTGCGGCTCAGTGCCTGCTCGGCGAACAGGCGGTTGGAAAACCCGGTGGTGCGGTGGCGGACGTTCATATTCCCGAGTGTATCGGAGCCGTGGTGCGGGAGCCGCTATGCCGACGAGGAGCCGACGGAGCCGTGAAGCGGTGAGGCACCGTCCCCTCGCCTCAATAGCGGCTCGCAGATAGAGATGCGGTAAAATAGCCAGCTATGACCGAAGACCTCTCCAGCCGCCCGCGTCCCGCGGAAGCCGGCGCACGCCGCCCCAGCACGGGTGTCCTGATCGACCGCGTCCAGGTCGGCGGGGGTGCGCCCATCGTCGTCCAGTCGATGACGAACACCGATACCGAGGATCCGGCCTCCACCGCGAAGCAGGTGGCCGAGCTGGCGCGGGCAGGTTCCGAGATGGTGCGCATCACGGTGAATACGCCAGCCGCCGCCGCCGCGGTTCCACGCATCCGCGAGCGCCTGGACATGATGGGCGTGTCGGTGCCGCTCATCGGCGATTTCCACTACAACGGCCACCAGCTCCTCGAAGGCGAGCCCGCGTGTGCCGAGGCGCTGGCGAAATATCGCATCAACCCGGGTAACGTCGGCTTCGGCAAGAAGAAGGATGCCCAGTTCGCCTCGATCATCGAGATGGCGATCCGCTACGGAAAGCCCGTGCGCATCGGCGCCAACTGGGGATCGCTCGACCAGTCCATGGTCGCGACCCTGATGGACGAGAACGCCCATCGCGCCGATCCCTGGGACGCCAGCCACGTGGCACGCGAGGCGTTGATCCGTTCGGCGCTGGATTCCGCGGCGCGCGCGGAAGACCTCGGCCTGCCGCGCGACCGCATCATCCTGTCGTGCAAGGTCTCCGGCGTGCAGGAACTCATTGCCGTCTACCGCGACCTCGCGCGCCGCGGCGATTACGCGCTGCACCTCGGCCTTACCGAGGCGGGCATGGGCTCCAAGGGCATCGCGGCCTCCAGCGCCGCCCTGGCCGTGCTGCTGCAGGAAGGCATCGGCGACACCATCCGCATCTCGCTCACGCCGGAACCGGGCCAGTCGCGCACGACCGAAGTCATCGTCGCACAGGAACTGCTCCAGACCATGGGCCTGCGCGCCTTCACGCCGCTGGTCACGGCCTGCCCGGGCTGCGGCCGTACCACCAGCGAGTTCTTCCAGGAGCTGGCGAAGACGGTGCAGGGCCATGTGCGGGAGAAGATGCCGCTGTGGCGCGTGAAATACGACGGAGTGGAGAACCTCACCCTGGCCGTGATGGGCTGCGTGGTGAACGGGCCGGGCGAGTCGCGGCACGCCAACATCGGCATCTCGCTGCCGGGTAATGGCGAAGCGCCTTCGGCACCCGTGTTCATCGACGGCGAGAAGGCGATGACGCTGCGCGGCGAGAACATCGCGGAGGAGTTCGTCGCGATCCTCGACAACTACGTGGAAACCCGTTACGCCGCCCGCGGCGACTGAAGCTTGCGCCCTTGCCGCGCCATGCGCCGTGGCGCAGGTCGCCCCGGTCACCCCGGTCGCGGCCGATCCCCTGGATACGCGCGGAAAGCCGGTGGGGCAGAAGCCGATGCGGCCGCCACCGGCCTCCACCACCCGTTAGCCACAACACCTGCGGTTCGCACGGTTTTGCGGCGGTGCGCTACCATCGGACGGATGCAGTCCCGTTCGAGGGGTGAGTGAGGATGAAACGAGCGATCGTCGTGGCGGCTGTCGTGACCGGGCTCGCCGGATGTCAGGGCATGGCGGCGAAGATCGCCAGGCTCGACGTGGGCACGTCGCGCAGCGAAGTCATCGAGCGTCTCGGTCGCCCCGATTCCGATCGCAGCATCATCGGCTATGAGGTGCTGAGTTGGCTCGACCGGCGGCCGGGCCGCTTTTCGTTCTCGCACAAGGATTACACCGTCGTGTTGAAAGACGACAGGGTGGTGCAGTTCGGGCCCGGCCTGATCCGCCGGGACGGCAAGACGTCGCTGCAGATCGAAACCGACGATCCCTAGGGGATCGGGCGTTATGGATCAGGCCCAGCCGCGTAAGTGATAGACCCAAAGGGCTAGGCGTTCCCGAAGGCACCGTGCGGTGAGGGTCAGGGCGTCGCGCCGGGGTAGCCAGCGGGGTGCCAGGAGCAACACGGCATGCGCGTCGGACGCGGGCACCGGCGATACGTTCACTCCTTCCTTCCGGAACGATGCCGCGGCGCGGCGCATGTGGATCGCCGAGGTCACCAGCAGGATGTCGGATGCTCCGCTCGCAGCGAGGAGGGTCGCCGAGTTGCGCGCGTTCTCGTGCGTGTTCCGGCTGCTTCCGTCCACGCGCAGATCCTGCATGGGCACCCCCGCCGCCGCGTAGCCTTCGGCCAAGGTGCGCGCCTGGTCCCTGCCCGACACCAGCAACAGGGGTGCGTAGCCGTCGCGCCATAAGGCGAGGCCCTTGCCGGCACGCGTGGTCGGTTGCGACCAGTCGATCCGGGGAAGGGTTTCGCCGCCGAGGACGACGATGGCATCGGCACGGGCGGGATGATCCGGGGCGGGTGCCGCCAGGGTGTCGCGCAACGCCAGCGCTACCGCCGGCGTGGATGCGACCCAGAGCCAGGCCAGCGCGACGGCGCCGGACCATGCCGCGGCCATGGGGCGCCGGCGGACGACCAGGACGAGGGAGACGATGCCGAGCAGCAAGGCCTGCACCGCCGGATGGGTGAGGCGCGCCGCCATGTCCATGACCTCGATCAAAGCCTTCTACCCGCAAGCGACGCCCGTCGGAAGCATCGCGCAAAGCCGGTCGGAACACCGTCGGTCGAATGGCATAGGCGGGCTGTCGAATGGACGCGGGAGCGTCATTGAAATGACGATACCGCTCGACGAAGACACGGGGGCAGGTACTCATCATGAAGGTCTGGAATCGCGTCGCCACACTTGCCGCAGCCCTGCTTTTGGGCGCCTGCGCCACCGGCGGAAGCACGTCTCCGCCACCCCAGGCCTCTGCCGAGAACCAGGCCGTCGACGCATACCTCATCGGTGTCGACGACCAGCTCCAGGTGACGGTATGGCACAACCCCGACCTCAGTGTCAGCGTGCCCGTCCGGCCCGATGGTAAGGTCACGGTACCGCTGGTCGGCGACATCGCCGCAGGCGGGCGCACCACCGAACAGGTGGGCGCGGAGATCCAGCAGAAGCTGGCGCAGTACATCCGCGATCCACAGGTGGCGGTGATCCTCACCGCGTTGCGCAGCCACGAATACCTTTCGCGGGTGCGCGTCACCGGTGCCGTGCGCAGTCCCATTTCCATTCCTTTCCGGCAGGGCATGACGGTGCTCGACGCGGTACTCGCGGCGGGCGGTACGACGGAATTCGCCGCACCGGATCGCACCGAGCTGTATCGCCGCGGACAAGCCGGCGAAACCCAGTCCTATGCGGTGCGTCTGCAGAAAATCCTCCAACAGGGCGATCTGGCGAGCAACTACCCGGTGCAACCGGGCGACGTGATCACCGTTCCGCAACGTGCATTCTGAGCGACTCCGCCGCAAGCGGATACGAGGGGTAATTCAATGAGCGGCGATATGGTTCCTCTCTCGGGCATGTTGCCCGCGCTGGTCGGCGAAGCGCGCAGACGGCGTATCGCGATGGGCGTGATGTTCGCGGCGATCGCGCTCGCGGCCCTGGCCGTGGGCTCGGTCTGGCCGAAGAAGTACGAAGCGTCCACGACGATCCTCGCCCAGGAAGCGAGCATCATCACGCCGTTGATGGAAGGCGCGGCGTCGGCCACGGCCAACAAGAACCGCGCCGGCATCGCCCGCGACGTGGTCTTCAGCCGCAAGGTGCTCGACGAGATCCTGAAGACCGGCGGCTGGCTGGCAACCCGTCCCTCGCCGCTGGAACGCGACAAGATCGTCGAGGGCATCAAGGCGCGGACGAAGATCGCCAACAACCGCGACAACCTCATCACCATCAGCTATTTCGACTCCGATCCAAAGCGGGCCTTCGAGGTCACCCGCGCCTTCGGCCAGCTGTTCATCAGCGAGAGCCTCGCTTCGAAGCAGCGCGAAAGCCGCGAGGCCTATGAGTTCATCAACAGCCAGGTGGAAGCGTATCGCACGAAGCTCACCGACGCGGAAGACAAGCTGAAGGCTTATCGCGACGCCAACGCGGACGCGCGCCCGGGCAGCGAGACCGACACCAATGCGCGGATCAGCCAGTTGCGTACGCAGATCGAAAACAACCGCATGGATTACATGCAGAAGCAGTCGCAGGCCGGGGTGCTGCAGTCGCAGCTCAACGGCGAATCCGAGGTCAACGCGGTGCAGACGGTGGGCGGCATTTACCAGGCCCAGCTTGCCGATCTGCAGGGCCAGTTGGACAAGCTGCGGCTGAACTACACCGACGAGTACCCGGACGTGATCCGTCTTCGCCACCAGATCGAGGACCTGCGCAAACAGGCCCAGGCCGCCGACGCGCAACGCGCACTCGGCGGGGCCTTGCCGCTGGACCATGCGGTGACCATGAACCCGGTGTACCAGCAGATGCGGCTGCAGCTGGCCGCCGTGCGCAGCGACGCCGCGGCGAGCGCGGCGCGGGTCGCGGCCAGTGAATCGATGCTCCAGGCGGAACTGGAGCGGAGCAAGCGCATCGCCAATTCGGAGAACGTCACGGCGGAACTCACCCGCGACTACACGGTGAACCGCGACGTCTACCAGGACCTCCTGAAGCGTCGCGAGAACGCCCGCGTGTCGATGAACCTCGACGCCGAGCAGCGGGGGCTCACCTTCCTGGTGCAGAATCCGGCCGTGATGCCACTGGTTCCATCGGGCCTGCGCTTCATGCACTTCAGCCTGGCGGGTCTCGCCCTTTCCCTCGCCATTCCGTTCGGACTCCTCTTCGCGGTGGCGCGCTTCGATCCACGTATCCGTTCCGTGGCACAGCTGGAACAGGCCATCGGCTTCCCGGTGCTGGCGACCATCCCTTTCTATCCCACCCCGCGCGATCGCCGCCGCGCCCAGTTCCACAACATGACGCTCGCCCTGATCGTCGCGGGTGTCGGCGCCGTATACCTCCTGGTGTTCTGGCTGAGGATGAAGGGTTGACGATGAACAAGATGGCCGCTGACAACATCGAACTCGGCGACGTCGTCGCCACCCGCCACGGCGAGGCGCACGCGACGCCCGGCCACTCCATCGCGCGGATGCGCGAGGAGGGCGGGGCGCTGGCCCCTATCGATTGCGAGCGCAAACGCCTGATCCACCGCGAGGATTCGGTTCGACAACAGTCGGACGCGTTCCGCGGCATCCGCACGCGCCTGCTCGAGATGGCCGGGGAGAACAACTTCGTCACGCTGGTGGCGGCGGTGAGTCCCCGCTCGGGCGGCAGCTTCGTGGCCCGCAACCTCGCCGCCGCGTTCGCCTTCGACGAATCGAAGACGAGCCTGCTGATCGATTGCAACCTCCGTTACCCGAACCAGCACAAGGCGTTCGGCGTGGAGCCGCGCACGGGCGGCCTGATCGACTTCCTCGAACACCCGTCGCGGGGTATCGCGTCGATCATGTATCCCACGGGCGTGCCACGCCTGCGTCTGATCCCGTCGGGAAGGGCGCACGAGAACGGCGGGGAATACTTCTCGTCGTTCCGCATGCGCGCGGTGCTCGACTCGCTGCGTTGCCGCTACTCCGACCGCTATCTGTTCCTCGACGGCCCGCCCGTGAAGGGGTCGCCGGATGCGCGGATCCTTTCCGACCTGGCCGATTACGTCGTGCTGGTGGCCGGCTACGGGCGCGATACGCCCGCGTCGATCAACCAGGCCGTCGCAAACTTCGACCCGGCGAAGCTGGCCGGCGTGGTGTTCAACCAGTCGCCTTAAGCGCACCCCAGGGACGAGGGGAGCAGGGGAGGGATCATGCTTGACATAAGGAAAGGCCGCCACGTGGGTAAAGCGCTTCCTACAGCGCTGCTGGCGCTGTGCGCGGTGGCGCCTTCGGCCACCCTGGCCGGTACGCTCAATTACACGCTTTATGGCGGGCTCGAGCACAGCAACAACATCGCCCTGTCGTCGGACAACCCGGTCAGCGAGAACGTGCTCATACCGGGGTCGAGCTTCCAATATTCCCAGCTGGGTTCGACCTTCCAGGCCAACCTGGCCGGTACCGTCGAATACCGGAAATACCTCCAGAACCGTTTCGACTCGCAATTGCAGACGCAGCTGGCAGGCCAGGGCAACTGGACGATCGCGCCCGACCGGCTGGATTTTTCGGTCGAGGACTATGCCGGCGTGCAACCCGTGGACCAGCTGTCCAGCGACTCGCCCGACAACCAGCAACAGACCAACGTGCTGGTCGTGGGCCCCACCTTGCGCATGCGCTTCGGCCGGGCGGCGCGCGGCCAGTTCGAACTTCGCTACATCAACAGCTATGCCTCGAAGGTCGACGACTTCGACTCGTCGCGAGGGTTGGCGGCGTTCCGCGTATACCGCGACCTCAGTCCCACCGACACGCTTTCCGCCAACGTCGAATTCCAGCGCGTGCACTTCGACAACCAGCCGAGCGACGCGGATTACGATCGCAAGGAAGCCTTCCTCCGTTACACGAGCAGGCTGGCGCATTTCGATGCCGACGTCCTCGTGGGCGGAAGCCGACTGGAATTCGATGGCGGCCGCACGACCTCGGCGCCCCTGGTGCGGATGCGCCTGGGCTGGGATCCGTCGCCGCGTAACGCTTTCGTCGTCACCGGCGCCTATCAGTATGCCGACGCCGCGCAGGACATCATCACCGCACCCGGCGCGTTCGGCATCGGCACCGTCGCCGATCGCGTCGAGCCGATCGATCCTTTCGCCAACACGGGGGGACTGGGCAACGGGACCGGCACGAGCATCGGTACCGGCAGCGCCGTGATCGGATCGGACGTCTACAAGGAACGCCGTTTCGATGCGTCGTGGAACTGGCGTGGCGACCGCCTGAACGTGACCGTGTCCCCGTCCTTCAGCAAGCTGCGCTACCTCAACGACCGTACCTTCGACCAGAACGACCGCGCGATCAGCATCGGCATCGGTTACCGCCTGCGCCCCACGGTCACCCTCAATGGCTTCCTCATGGGAGACAAGCTCGATTACCAGGCCATCGATCGCAGGGACACCACGGTGCGCATGGGCCTGAACCTCACCAAGCAGTGGAACCAGCACTGGAGCGGGCAGGTTTCGGTGGCCCGCGAGCGGCGCAGCAGCACCGCGGCGGGCCAGGACTATCGCGCGAACGCCATCTACGTCGGCGTGGTGTACCGGCGATGAGCATGCGTCCCGAGGCCGAGCTGCCCTTCTTCTTCGGGCCGGACGACGGCCTCTTCGGCATGTACCACGCGCCGGACCTGCCGCCGCGCCGCGCGGTACTCATGTGCGCGCCGCTCGGCCAGGATCTCATCCGCTGCCATCGCCTCTATCGCCAGCTGGCCCAGACGCTGGCGCGGGAGGGACTGGCGGTATTGCGTTTCGACTACCACGGCACCGGCGACTCGTCGGGCGGCAGCGCAGAGGTGGACTGGGAGCGGTGCGTGGCGGACACCTTGGTCGCGGCCGCCGAACTGCGCAAGCGTGCGCGAGTCGACCGCGTGATCGGCTTCGGCGCGCGGCTGGGCGGAAGCATCGCCATGTGCGCCGCGGATCGCGCGCGCCTGGGCGAAGTGATCGCCTGGGACCCGGTGCTGGACGGCGACGGCTATGTGGCCGCCCTCGATGCCATGCAGGCCGCCTTGCGCGAAGACGCGGAGCGCTTCACACGGCCGCGCAGCCATGCCGATGTCGCCGAGCAATGGCTCGGCTTCGACATCGGCGACCGCCTGCGCGGACAGTTGTCCGCGTTGACCCTCGGCGCGCCGAACGTGCCCATGCTGGTACTGGACTCCTTGCCCGAATGGGAAGCCTCGCGCTGGGACCGGCTCGCTTCGCCGCGTGGAAAGGTCGCCGGTATATCCCCGCCCACGCCGTGGAATGACCTGCGCCGCCTGGAGACGGCGATCCTCTCGCAACCGTTGATCCAGGCCGTCAGCGGCCGCCTGAAGGAGAGCGCGTGATGCGCGAGGAAGCCCATCGCTTCGGTCGCGGCCGGCATCTGGTCGGCATCGCCGGCGTGCCGGAAGGCGCGGTGGGCGAAACGGGCGTGATCGTGCTCAACGCGGGGCTGGTCCATCGCATCGGTCCGTTCCGTCTGCATGTGGAGTTGACCCGGCAGCTCAATGCGGCGGGATACCCCACGCTCCGCTTCGACCTTTCCACGCTCGGCGACAGCAGCGCGACCGGCGGCGGGCAGACCCGCACGCAACAGGTGTGCGCCGACCTCGACGATGCCATGACCCTCCTGAAGGAACGCGCGGGTTGCGAGCGCTTCGTGTTGGTGGGCCTCTGCTCCGGCGCGCAGAACGCGCATATCGTCGCGGCCACCGATCCGCGCGTGTCCGGTGCGGTGTTCCTCGACGGATACGCCTACCGCACCCTCGGCTACAAGCTGCGCCATTACCTTCCACGCCTGGTCGATCCCGGCCGGTGGTCGCGGCTCCTGCGCCGCCGCGGGGCTGAGGCGGCCGCCGCGAAACCCGCCTCGGAGCCCGTCTTCGCCGTGGCACCGGCACCGCGCGAGGAAGTGATCGCCGACTTCACCGGCATGGTCGCGCGAGGCATGAAGCTCTACCTCGTCTATTCCGGCGGCATCAGCAACTACTTCAATCACGCGCGGCAGTTCCGCGAGTGCTTCGGCAGGGTGATGGACCACCCGGCGGTGACCACGCGATATGTCGCCGAAACCGACCATACGTACATCCTCACCGGCGACCGTGCCCGGCTCCTCGACGGAATCGGCGGCTGGCTGACACGCAATTTCCCACCGGCCGTCGCCGGGAGGCACGCATGAACTCGGTTCTCGTCACGGGCGGTGCCGGCTATATCGGCAGCCATACGGTGCAGCAGCTGGTGGAACGGGGCGATCGCGTGGTGGTGATCGACAACCTCTCCACGGGCTTCCGCGAAGCGGTGCGGGGCGCGTCGTTCGTGGAGGGCAACGTCGGCGACATCGAACTGGTGTCGCGGGTACTCGAGGCCCACCGCGTGGACGCGGTGCTGCATTTCGCCGCCCATACCGTCGTGCCGGAGTCGGTGAGCGATCCGCTGAAGTACTACGGGAACAACACCGGCAACACGCGCAACCTGCTTGCCTGCTGTGCGCGGGCAGGCATCGACAAGTTCATCTTCTCTTCGACGGCGGCGGTCTACGGCAGCACCGAGGCCGGCGTGGCGGACGAGGACACGCCGACGCGGCCGATCAATCCGTATGGAACGTCGAAGCTGATGTCCGAGACGATGCTGCGCGACTGGTGCGCCACCGGCGCCATGCGCCACGTCATCCTCCGGTACTTCAACGTGGCCGGGTGCGATCCGCTCGGCCGCATCGGCCATTCCACGCCGCAGGCCACGCTGCTGATCAAGGTGGCCTGCGAGCACGCGGTGGGCAAGCGGCCTTCCATCTCGATCTACGGCACCGATTACGATACCCCGGACGGCACGGGCGTGCGCGACTTCATCCACGTGGAAGACCTCGCGGCGGCGCACCTGCGCGCGCTCGACCATCTGCGTGCCGGCGGCGATTGCCTCACGCTCAACTGCGGCTACGGCCACGGATACAGCGTACGCGAAGTGGTCGAGGCGGTGGCGCGGGCCGCGGGGCATCGCCTGAACGTGGTGGAGCTGCCACGGCGGCCGGGAGACATTCCTAAACTGATCGCCCGCAGCGACCGGCTGCGCGAGGCGCTCGGCTGGGAACCTTGCTACGACGACCTGGACCTCATCGTGCGCACCGCCTTGTCCTGGGAACACCGCCTGGCGGGAAACAGCTTTCGCGCCGCGTCGGTGGCATGAACGCACGCGCGTACCCGAACGCCCGTCGGCGCAGGCTCCTGCGCGAGGCGGAATCGCCTTCGCCTTCCGGCTCCCCGATGCTTCTTCGCCATATCCTGATCGTGCTCGGCTGCGTGCTCGCCGTCGCCTTCGCATCGTTTCCGAACAGGGCGGCGGCGAACAACGCCCCCGCAGCCGGCGCCACAGCGGCAAGAAGCCAACGAAGCGACGAAGCGGTGCGGCAGGTTCTCCTCGCCGCCATGGCGGCTCCTGCAGGAGTACGCGGGAAGGGCGCGCGGCGAATCGAAGTGCACCGCGTGGCGGGGGGGAAGGGCGACGATCTTCCCGTGACGGTCGGCATTCCTTTCCCACCCGGACTTCTGCGCGACGCGGGCGAGGTGCGGATACTCGACAACCACGGGAACGAGGTACCCGCGGCGGTGAAGCCCATGCTCGCCTGGCATTTCCGTGACGGCGGCATACGCGCGGTGCGCGCGCAGTTCCACGGACCGCCCGGCATCTATTCTTTCTCGTTCGACGCCCCGCGAACCCGGGACGCGACGGGCTGGGCGTACGGCGAAGGCCTCGTCCACGGCAAGCCCGCCGCGCTGGCGACACTCGACCCCGGCTGGCTCACGGCGTCGCTCGTCGCCGGCCCGCAATCGGTGGCGTCGCGCGACGAGCCGTACGCCCGTTATGTCGATGCGCAGTTCCGCTGGGCGGAGGCGATGCCCACGAACGACACGACGGCCTGGCTCTTCGATCGGCCGACCACGCTGTTCAAGGCCTATGTGCGCACCGGTCGCGCCGACTACCTGGAAGCGGCCGAGGCCAGCTATCGCTGGTACATGGCGGGCATCAAGCGCGACGGCCTGCCGGTGAGCCCTTCCTGCGGCGGCGGCTGGCTGCCGGACGGCAAGCCTTGCGACGTGAAATACGTCTACATCGAACCGATCCTGCTCGCCGTGGCGCTGACCGGCGACGACTCCATGCACGACGCGCCCACCCTCGCGAAGATGGCCGACTTGTGGGAGAGCGGCGGATGGAACGGGCCGCCGGGTCCTTATCGGCATCCGAAGGACTACTTCACCGAACGCCTCGCGGGCCTCGGCCTCGTCGAGACCGTCGCGGCCTATGAGCTGACCGGCGAAGCGCGTTACCGCGAGCGCATCGATGCGCGGGTGGGCTGGCTGTACGACCACCAGCGCAGGAATCCCGACGGCCTGGGCGACGACGGTTCGTGGCGCAACAGCTGGAACGTGCACGAGAACGACCCCGACGGCGCCGACGACGTACGCGGCGCATCGCCGTGGATGAGCGAGAACATCGTCGACGGACTGTGGCACGCGTGGCTCGTCACCGCCGATCCCCGCATTCCCGGGATGATCGTGGACTTCGGCCGCTACCTCGAGCGTCATGGCTGGATCGACGCCGGCGTGTTGGCGTCGGCGCACGACTGGCGCAACGACTGTTCCGGACCGGGAGGCCTCATCGCCTGGTACTGGTCCTCGTCGACGGCGAAGACGAGCGCGTTGGTGAAGATCCAGGAAAGCGAAGGTTGGTACAGCGACGGCCACAACGTCGAACTCGGCCTGCCCGTCGCCGCGGCATGGTACTTCGAGAAGGACGCGGCGCAGGCCGCGGCGCTGAAGAAGCGGTTCGGCGCGCTGAAGGCGTCCTACAGCCCGGCCTGCGCCGCCATCTCCGACACGGTGCGCCGCTTCAACTGGAACAACCGCGGCGCCGGAGTGGCCCAATGGATGATGGCGCAACCGGCCGGCGCCGGCCTCGCGTCCATCCCCGTCGTTCCCACAAGGGCAGGGAGTGCGGCGCCATGAACCGCCGCCTCGCCGTCCTCCGCAGCGTCGGCATCGTCACGGTGTCCACGTACGTCGAATACGCGCTCGGGCTGCTGATGAGCGTGTGGATCGCGCGCTCCCTCGGTCCATCCGAGTTCGGCCGCTACGCGTTCACGGTCTGGCTCTGCGGCTGGCTCATCGTCTGCTCCAACCATGCGTTGACCACCTCCTCGACGAAGTTCATCGCCGAAGCCGACGGCATGGGCGATCCGGCCCTCGCCGCGCATCTCGCCGCGCGCTTCTCGCGTATCCAGACGGTCAGCTCGCTGGTCGTCATCGGTTTGTTCATCCTCGTGGGCTGGCTGTTCCGCCCGTCGGAGTGGGAAGGCTCGCTGCTGCCGATCATGGGCCTCGTCGTGGTGGCGGTCGTCGCGAAGGCCAACTACGCCATGCTCGTGGCGATAGGCAAGGGCCAGGAACGCTTCGAGCCGGAAGCGGTCGCGACGGTGGTCGGCGGCATCGTCGGCATGCTCCTCGTTCTCGCGGCGATGTTCCTGCATGCCGACCTCGTGTCCTTCGTCGCCCTGTTCGCTGTCGCTTGCCTCCTGCTGAACCTCGTCAACCGCGTCGCTTATCGGCGCTGCTGCCGCCCGTACGCCAGCGGCCCCATCCCGCCCTCGGTGACCGCGCGCGTGAATCGCCACCTGCGCCTCACGGCCGCACTCGTGCTGATGGGATCGTTCCGTATCGGCACCATCGAAGTGTTCCTGCTCACCACGTTCACGGGTTCCGTGGCCGTGGGTTATTTCGCCATCGCAGGCACGCTCACCCGCGGCGCGGTACAGCTTTTTTCCGTGGGCCTCACGTCCACCTTGCTTCCGTACATGGCGAAGACGTACGGCGAGAGCGGCACGGCCCGCGCCGCGCGCTTCCTCTCCGAGGCCACGCGGTTCTACTGGGCCGTGGGTATCGCCATCGCCGGATTGGGCCTCGTCACCACGCCCGAGATCGTGCGGCTGATGTACGGGACCCGTTACGTGGATGCGATTCCCGCCATCGAGGCCACGCTCGTCCTCGGCGGACTGCTGCTCATCGGCAACGGCATCGCCGCGTTCCAGACCGTGGTGGACCGCCAGGACGACCGTATCCGCATAGCGGTCGTCGCGTTGATCGCCAACGCGGTGCTCGGCATCGCGCTGGTGCCGCCCTTCGGGCTCGCCGGCGCGGTGCTGACGTATGCCGGGACGCGCATGGTCGAGATGGCGCTCGCCATCCATTACCTGCGCAAGGCCACCAGCGGCGGGCTGCCGGTGGCGGCGATGTCGCGTCTGTTCGCCGTGGGCCTCGTGGCCACCCTTGCCGCGTGGGCCGCCACGGCGGCCACGCCATCGCGCCTGGGCTTCCTCGTGGGCGCGGCGGTGTTCACCGTCCTCTATGTGCCGGGAAGCATGCTCGCGCGCTACTGGACCGGCGACGACTTCCAGTTGATGACCGGCATCGGCCGGCGCCTGGGTCCGCCCGGCCGTGTCCTCGTCCGTGTCCTCGAGTTCGTCCATCCGCCGGTGGCGAAGGCCAGCCCATGAACTACGTCTGCTCCACCCTGCATACCCTCGACGAGCTGCGCGCCTTGCGCGACGAACTCGCAAGCGTGGCCGAACGGCCGGGTGCCGCGAGCGGCATCGTGCAGCATCCCGACTGGATCGAATATGAAGTGGTCAGTCGCCACGACGGCACCGTGCCCCACGTGATCGTGGTGCGGAACGGGGCGGGGCAGGTGGCGGGTTACCTGGCGATGCTCGCCATCGAGCATACGGCGCGCCTCGACCTGGCGGGGCGCCGGGTGCGCCTCTATCGTGGTGCCGCCCTGCGCCTGCTCGGCAGCGGCGTCGTGGCGGGCGACGACGAGCGCGACACCGTCGAGCTCGTCGTGACGCGACAACTGGCCGGCGACACGGGGGTTTGCGTCGTCCGCATCCAGGAAGCCGACCTGCCGAACCGCTTCGCCAGGGCGCTTTCCGGTCATGGTGGCTTCCGCACCGTGGCGGCGAACCTGCTGGACCAGGTGCACTGGTCGATCGAGCCGCAGGCGTCGTCGGACGACTGGCTGGCCGGCATGGGAAAGAAACAGCGTACCGACCAGGTCCAGCGCGTCGGCCGCGCCTATCGCAAGCTGGGCGGCGACGCCGCGTTGTACGTGTTCGATACCGGCGAGTCCATGGCCGAGTACTGCCGCCTCATGAACGAGGTGTATGCGCGCACGTGGCACCACGACGACCTGCCGATCGATTGGGAAGCGCCTGAACGTCTCGCCTTGTTCCGGCGCCTCGCCGGGGCGGGCCATCTCGTCGGTCATGTGGTGGTACGGGACGGCCGTCCGCTCGCCTACGTGCATGGGTACCGCATCGGGGGAACGTACCTCGTCGACGACCTCGGCTACGACGAGGAAGTGGCGAAGATAGGGTTAGGCTCGGTGGCCGTGTTCCAGGCCGTGCGCGCCCTGATCGACCGCTTCCCGGGCGAACGCATCAGCTTCGGTTATGGCGACAACCAGTACAAGCGGTTGCTCTCGACCCGCGGCGATCCCTGCGGCTCCCTCTACGTGGTGCGGCCCACGCGCGCGACGGCGGGCTTCGGTGTCTATGCACCGGTACGCTGGCTCTACCGGGGGCTGCATCGCGTGCGCGCGGATTTGCGTGCGCGGAAGCAGGGCTGAGCGCGCCACGGATGCGGGGGCAGCCTTGCGGAGATCGGCTTCAAGCGGCATGCCGGTAGCGGGTTAAACTCCCTTCTTTGCTTCCGGGGTTCCCCGATGCTGCACGTTTCCGGTCTGGTCAAGACGGTGCCTGGTGGCAGGACCCTCTTCAGGGGCATCGACCTTGCGCTGGCCCCGGGCGAGTTCGTCGCCATCACCGGCGAGTCGGGCGCGGGGAAATCGACCCTGCTGAACCTTGTCGCGGGGCTCGATTCGCCCGATGCCGGGAGCGTGCATATCGCCGGTACGGACATCGCCAGCCTCGACGACGACGGCCGAACGCGGCTGCGGCGGGATCGCATCGGCTTCGTGTTCCAGGCCTTTCATGTGCTGCCGCACCTCGACCTCGCTCATAACGTGGCCCTGCCCCTGGCCCTGCAAGGGCGCGAGGCCGACGAATCGCTTGCCGCGGCCAAGGCCATGCTCGAATCGGTCGGCCTCGGTGGCCGGGACGACGCCTATCCGCGGGAACTCTCCGGTGGCGAGCTGCAGCGTGTGGCCGTCGCCCGCGCCCTCGTGCATCGTCCGGACCTGATTCTCGCCGACGAGCCCACGGGGAACCTCGATCCCGATACGGCGGCCCGCACGCTCGCCCTGTTCGTGGAGCAGGTCAGGCACGCGGGAGCCGCGGTCCTGCTGGTCACCCATTCGACGGTGGCGGCAGCCGTGGCCGATCGCTCGCTCGTGCTGTCGCCCGCGGGGCTGGTGGAACGTGCCTGAGCGCAGGTTTTTCCCGCTGGCGCGCCGCTGGCTGCTCTTCAGCGAGTGGCGGGCTCATCCGGGGCGCGTGCTGGCGGCGTTGCTGGCGATCGCGCTCGGCGTCGCGCTCGGATTCGCCGTGCACCTTATCAACGCCTCCGCGCTGGGGGAGTTCGACAAGGCCGTGCGTTCGGTCAGCGGCGCGGCGGACCTCACGGTGAGGTCGACCAACGCGTTCGGCTTCGACGAGATGCTTTACCCGCGCGTGGCGCGTCTTCCCGGGCTTTCCGTGTCGCCCGTCGTGACGATGGCCGCGCTCGTGGACGGGAAGACGCCGGTCGTGCTGGAGGGTGTCGACGTGTTCCGCGCGGGAGGCCTGGAGGAGGGGGGCGGCGGCAGCGGATCGCGGGGTTTCGACGCTTTCCTCGCCGGCAGGTCGGTATACCTTTCCTCGGCACAGCTTGCCGCGGCGGGGCGCAAGGTGGGCGACTCGGTCCGCCTCGAGGCCAACGGGCACGCATACCAGGTCGCCATCGCGGGCGCCTTGCCGTCGGCCGTCGGTACCCGGATGGCCGTCATGGACATCGCCGCCGCGCAGTGGCGCTTCGGCAGCCTGGGTCGCCTCCAGCGCCTGGACATCCACCTTGCGCCCGGCATGGATGCCGCGCAGGCGAGGAAGGCCATCGCCGCGACGTTGCCGCCGGATGCGATCGTCGTCGACGCGGCAAGCGACGCGGCGCAGAACGACAGCCTCTCCGCGGCCTACCGCGTGAACCTCGACATGCTCGCGCTGGTCGCGCTGCTGACGGGCGGCTTCCTCGTGTATTCCGCGCAGTCGCTCTCGGTGGCGCGGCGTAGCGCGCAGTTCGCCTTGCTGCGCGTGCTGGGCATGGAACGCGGCACGGTGCGCGCGCAGGTGCTGGCGGAAGCGCTGCTGCTCGGCGTCGTCGGCGCGGGTGCGGGCATCGGCCTCGGACTGGCGCTGGCTTCGCTCGCCCTGAGGCTCCTCGGCGGGGACCTCGGTGGCGGATATTTCCATGGGGGAACGCCGCAGCTCGTTTTCGCTCCGTGGGCGGCGGGCATCTTCGCTGCGCTCGGCGTATCGGCGGCCGTCCTGGGCAGTATGGTTCCGGCGCTGGCGGCCGCGCGCACGCCGCCGGGAATCGCCATCAAGAATCCCGGCGACAGCGCCGACCCGCGCGTGCCTATCCGTCCATGGCGAGCGATCGTGCTGCTGGTGTGCGCCGTGCTGGCTTCCTTCCTGCCTGCCGTGCGGGGTATCGCGCTGTTCGGTTACGTGGCCGTGGCGCTCCTGCTGGCCAGTGGCGTCGCGCTCATGCCGTGGCTGGCGCGCGCGCTCGTCTCCCCGCTGCGCGACCTGCCGCTCAGGGCGGTGCCGTTTCGTCTGGCGACGGCGCGCCTTTGGGGGGCGCCATCGCAAGCTTCGGTGGCGCTGGCCGGCATCCTGGCGGCTACCGCCTTGACCGTCGCGATGGCAGTGATGGTGACCAGCTTCCGCGGTTCGGTGGATCGCTGGCTTGAGGACGCCTTGGGAGCCGATGCCTATCTGCAGGTCGACGACGTGGCCGCCGGCGGCTTCGACGCGGCGGCATTGGCGCGTATGCGCCATGTGCCGGGCGTCGCGCAGTTCGCTGTCCTCAAGGAAACACCGCTTCGCTTCGATGAGCGACGTCCCGCGGTCATGCTGATCGCGCGGACGTTGAGCGGTCCCGGCGCCCAGCGCTCGCTCATCGGCAAGGAAGCCCCGGCGCGCACGGGCACGACACCCGTCTGGGTTTCCGAACCGGCATCGCGCGTCTATGGCTGGAAGCCCGGCGACATGCTCGTGCTGCCGCTGCCCGGTTCTCCAAGGACCACCGTGGCGGGCATATGGCGCGACTACGCCCGTCAGCACGGAGCGATCGTGGTGGACGAACGGACTTATACGCGATGGACGGGAGACGCCTCGCGCACGGCGGTTTCGATACGCATCGCACAGGACGTGAGCCTCGAATCCACGATCGCCGCCTTGCGCATGGCCGCAGGGCCCGACGGCCCGGCTTTCACGGTAAGCCGCCCGCAGGACATCCGCCGGCGGGCGCTCGATGCATTCGACCGGAGCTTCCTCATTACCTACCTGCTCGAAGGCATCGCCGTTTGCGTGGGACTTGCCGGCGTTGCCGCGACCATCGGCGCACAGGTACTGGCACGCATCAGGGAGTTCGGCATGCTCCGCCACGTGGGAGCGACGCGCGGCGAACTCGTGCGGATGCTGCTGATCGAAGGAGCGCTGCTCGGTGGCGTGGGTGGCGTGGCGGGTGTGGCATTGGGTCTTGCCATGAGCCAGGTGCTCATCCACGTGGTGAACCCGCAATCGTTCCACTGGACGATGGACACCCTCCTGCCATGGCCGTTCCTCTGCGGTGTCGTCGCCGGCCTGGTCGTGGCGACCGCGGGCGTGGCGGTGGCGGTGGGCCGCAACGTGTTGTCGACCGATGCGGTGCGCGCCGTTCGGGAGGACTGGTGATGCGGAGACGGTGGCTGTTCGTGACGTTGCTGGCGATGGCCGGATCGGGCCTGGCCGGCGACCGCGTGGCGTATCCGCGCGTGCCGGCGGAGGCACCGGTGGTCCTGCCACGCGATTACGGTGCACACCCCGGTTACAGGCTCGAATGGTGGTACGTCACCGGCTGGCTGGACACGCGGACGGGGCCGGTGGGATTCCAGGTGACCTTTTTCCGTACGCGCCTGCCGTTCGACGACGGCAATCCCAGTCGCTTCGCCGCGCGGCAGCTGATTCTCGCCCATGTCGCCTTGGCGGACCCTGCCGTGGGGCACCTCGAGCATGGCCAGCGCCTGGCCCGCGAAGGCTTCGGACTCGCGAGCGCCGCGACGACAGACACCGATGTGTCGATCGACGACTGGAAGCTCGTGCGGGTAGCCGACGGCTCGTTCGACACGCGCGTCGTCACCGGGGACTTCACGCTCGACCTGAAGCTCGCGCCCACCCAGGCGCCGTTGTTGCAAGGCGATCGTGGCTACAGCCGCAAAGGTCCGGACGCCGACGAGGCCAGTGCCTATTTCAGCGTGCCGCACCTGTCCGTGACCGGGCGGCTCACCCGCGGTTCGCAGACGGAGGAGGTCCGCGGCACCGCCTGGCTCGATCGCGAATGGTCGTCGAACCTCCTGAATCCGCGGTCGGTCGGATGGGACTGGGCAGGACTCAACATGGACGACGGCAGTGCCCTCACCGTGTTTCGCGTGCGCGACGCGTCGGGTCGGCAGATGTGGGCGGGCGGTAGCCTCCGCGACGCCGGCGGCGCGCTGCTCGTCTTCGGGCCGGACGACGTGAGGTTCGAGACACGCCGGGCCTGGCGGTCGCCGCGAACGGGGGCGAGCTATCCCGTCGAGACGACCCTGTCCGTCGCGACGCCTTCGGGGACGAAGCGCTACAGGGTGCGTCCGCTCATGGACGACCAGGAACTGGATACCCGGCCAACCGGCGGCCCCGTGTACTGGGAAGGTGCCGTGAGGGTGGACGGAGGGAAGGGGTATCTCGAACTCGTGGGATATGGAGGGAAGCTGCGGCCATGAGGGCGTTTGTGGTCAGGCGTGGACCAGCGAGATGGCGATTTCCACGATGATGAGTACCACGATGGCGATTTCCAGCCATTCGTTGCGGCGGCTGGAGGCCTCTTCGTAAAGGGCCGCATAGGTGTCCCGGATGATGGACAGCTTGCGGTCCACCGAGGCGCTGAGCGACTGCACGCGGAACAGCGACAGCGCACTGCTGTAGACCCGCGCCAGGTAGACGTCCTCGGTGACCTGCAAGGCGTTCTCGACGCGCTCGGTGAGCTCCGTGACCTCGGCCACCAGCGTGTAGAGTCCGCGCGCCAGGTGGGCGAAGCGGCGCGACGCCAGCAGCGATGCGGTCGAACGCGCCTTCTCCACCTGGTCGTACATGCGCGGAAGCTCGTCGTCGAGAAGCAGGTCGTAATAGCGCCATTCGACGAGTTGCGCGTTGGCCACCTCGATCACGTCCGCAACGTCCGAATCGCCGCGCGGTTCGTAGATGAAGGCGCGGTCCCAGGTCAGCACGACGAGGTCGTCGGCATAGTAGGAGAAGCTGCGCGAAAGGAGTTCCTTCCTGGCCGAGCGCGACAGCGGGCGGGTTTCCCCCGAGAGCACTTCGGCGAGGTCGACGCGCTCCATCAGGCCTTCGGCATCCATGCTCTCGTTGAAGGCATGCACGGTGGCGACCAGGTGGTCCTCGTCCAGCCGCTCGCCTTCCGTCGGGCGTTCGAGCGAGGGCCGGATGGCATCCTGCACTCGCTCGAGCAGATCGTTCCAGAATGCGGTGCCCGATGCGGGGCCGAATCGCCTGTCCACGTCCGCCACGTCGCGTACGTACGAGGGCCAGGGGAGACCGCCGCGGCGGATGCGCAGGGACAGCGCGGCGAGGCCGAAGTCGTACAGGCGGACCGAAAGCGTGCCGCGCGCGGAGCCGCTGGCCAGCGCGACGTCGATCTCGCCCAGCGATAGCCACAACGGCGGGACGCCGAAACTGATCGCGTCCTGCGGCGTGCTCTTCAGCGCGGAGCGCGCGAACGCCGTGCTCCCGCGTTCGGTCCAGAGCCTCTCCGCATGCGCCAGGTCGACGCTGTAGGCGATGTCGATCAGGCGGAGCGCGGTCACTTCGCCGGAGGAAACCACTAGGTTCGCGGAAGTCACGGTCGTGTCCGAACGGCAGCGGAGGCGCTGCGCCCGGCCTCCATGCTACGAGGTGCTGCCGGTCGTCTTCAAGGAAGGGGCGTGTAAGATGACCCACGGCATCGCCGCGAAAACCTGCGATCCGCTGCTGTAACCGCGGGGCGGGCGGATGCGAACATACCGGAACCGGGACTCCCTTTTCCTCGCCGACGGCCTGACTACTCCATGACCATCCACTTCTCATGCACGATGTGCGGCCGCTGCTGCCATGGCCTGCGGTTACCGATCGGCGTGGACGAGGCCATGGCATGGTTGCGGGACGGAGGCGACGTGCAGCTGTTCTGCGAAGCGATTCCCTGGCCGGAAGAACCGCCTGCCGACAATCACCTGGCCTGGTACAAGCGGCGCAGGTCGTTTGCAGCCCTCAGCGGGCAGTTGCCGGTGCGCGTCATCGTGTCCCTGATGGCGGCCTTCGAAGGGGCCTGCCCGAACCTCCAGCCGGACATGCGTTGCGGCATCTACGAGCGGCGGCCGAGGGCATGCCGGGTGTATCCGGCGGAGGTCAATCCGTTCTTCTCGCTGGACCGCGACTCGAAGCTGTGCCCGCCCGAAGCCTGGCACACCCAGGATGTACTCCAGGGAGAGGACGGCGAGTGGACCGACCTGGAAGTGGCGGGATCGATCGCGGGGATGCGCGAGGCCGACGCACGCGACGCCGAGGTGAAGGCGCGGTTGTGCGCCATCCTCGGCATCGCCTCGAGCGGTCTTTCGAACGAGGGTATCGTCGTCCATGCGCCGGAGCGCGAACGGCTGCTCTGGGCGCTCGAGGCGGCGCAAAGCGCCGGAACGGGGGGCGAGACCGGCATCGCCGCATGGCAGATCGTCTCGCACAGGCGTGCCACGCTCGAGCTTCTTCAATCGGCCGGGACGGCCTCGCGACCGGCGTCCGAGCTCGAGGGAACCACGGCGAAATTCATGGGCTTCGTTCCCGGCGATCCCGCTTAACGCGGCACGAGCAAGCGGAACAACGCGGCGACGACGCCGACGGCGAGGACCCCGCCGACGTAGAGCAGCGCGAACCATGCGGCCTGTCGCCAGCGGCTGCGCGCGACCATCAGTGGTAACCCGGATCGTCCGCGCGCACCTTGCCGCGGAACACCCAATAGGCCAGCGCGGTATACGCGAGGATGATGGGAATGACGATGGCCGCGCCCACCAGCGTGAACAGCTGGCTCGAGCGCGGTGCCGACGCCGTCCAGATGTCCAGCGACGGCGGAACGATGTTCGGGAAGATGCTGATGATGAGGCCGGTATAGCCGAGGAAGAGGATGGCCAGCGTCAGCAGGAACGGCGTGCGGTCGGCACCTCGGCGCAGGCTGACGAGGATGCCCGCGAGGCAGGCCAGGACTAGCAGCGGCACCGGCAGGAAGAAGTACAGGTTCGGTCTCGAGAACCAGCGCATCGCCACGGCGGGCTGGCCGAGGACGGTCCAGAGGCTGACGATGCCCACGGTCGCGCCGAGCACGAGGGTGAGGGGGCGCATCAGCACGCCCATGCGCCGCCGCAGCTCGCCCTCGGTCTTCATCAGCAGCCAGCCGCAGCCGAGCGTGGCGTACGTCACCAGCAGGCCGATGCCTGTGAAGAGGTTGAACGGCGTGAACCAGTCGAATGCGCCGCCGGCGAACTTCCCGTCGCGTACCGTCACGCCTTGCAGCAGGGTGCCGAGGATCACGCCCTGGGCGAAGGTGGCGACGCCGGAACCGCCGATGAAGGCCAGGTCCCACAAGTGCTGGGTACGCCGCGCCTTCGCGCGGATCTCGAACGCCACCCCGCGGAAGATCAGGCCGCACAGCATCGCCACGATCGGCAGGTAGGTGGCCGGCAACAGCACGGAATAGGCGACGGGAAACACGGCATAGAGCGACGCGCCGCCCAATACCATCCATGTCTCGTTACCGTCCCATACGGGGGCGACGGTGTTGAGCATCACCTGCCGTTCGCCCTCGCGGTCGAAGAAGGGGAAGATGAGGCCGATGCCGAGGTCGAAGCCGTCGAGCATCACGTAGAGGAAGACGCCGAAGCCGATGATGGCCGCCCAGATGACTGGCAGGTCGATGGTCATGGCGATCACTCGTCGATGGGTTCGGTGGGACGCGACATCGGGCGGTGGTCGAACCGCTCGTGGCCGTGGCCGGTGTCGGGCGCCGTCGCGTCCGCTTCATCGCGGGGCAGGTCCGGTCCCTTTGCCATCAGCTTCAGCATGTAATAGATGCCCGTGCCGAAGACGAGGAAGTAGACCATGACGAAGATCATGAGCGAGGTGCCTACCTGCTGCACGTTGATCGCGGATACGGCATCGCGCGTGCGCAGCACGCCGTACACCACCCAGGGCTGGCGTCCCGCTTCCGTGGTCACCCAGCCGGCGAGCAGTGCGACAAGGCCCGTGGGGCCCATGTAGAGGGCGAAACGCTGGAACCAGCGCGACTCGTAGAGACGGCCGTTCCGACGCAGGGCCAGCCCCAGCGTGGCGAGGAGGAGCATGAGCAGCCCCATTCCCACCATGATGCGGAAGCTCCAGAAGACGATGGTGGAGTTCGGGCGGTCTTCGGGGGCGAATGTCTTGAGGCCCCGCACCTCGCCGTCCCAGCTGTGCGTCAGGACGAGGCTGCCCAGGTGCGGTATCTGCCATGCGTACCGGGTGGTCTCGGCCTGCATGTCGGGCCAGCCCACCAGGTTCAGTGCCGTGCCGCCTTTTTCCGTTTCCCAGATACCTTCGATCGCTGCGATCTTGGCCGGCTGGTATTCGCGGGTATTGAGGCCATGCGCGTCGCCGACGGCGATCTGGATGGGCACCACGAGCAGGAGCATCCACAGCGCCATGGAGAACGACTTGCGGATGCCCGGACCCTTCCGGTCGCGAAGCAGGTGCCAGGCCGCGCAGGCACCCACGAGCAGGGCGGCCACGATGAAGGCGGCCAGCGACATGTGCACGAGGCGATAGGGGAACGACGGGTTGAAGACGATCTTGAACCAGTCGACGGGAACCACCTTGCCATTCACGATCGCATGGCCTTGCGGCGTCTGCATCCAGCTGTTCGACGAGAGGATCCAGAAGGTGGAGATGAGGGTGCCCGTGGCCACCATCAGCGTGGCGAAGAAGTGCGCCCTGGGGCCTACCTTCGTCCAGCCGAACAGCATGATGCCGAGGAAGCCGGCTTCCAGGAAAAAAGCCGTCATCACTTCGAAGGTGAGCAGCGGGCCGGTGACCGATCCCGCCACGGCCGAGAAGCCCGACCAGTTCGTACCGAACTGGTAGCTCATCACCACGCCCGAGACCACGCCCATCGCGAAGCCCACGGCGAAGATCTTCGACCAGAAGAAGAACAGTTCCTTGTAGACGAGCTTGCCGGTCCTCAGCCACAGGCCTTCGAGTACCGCGAGATAGCTCGCAAGGCCAATGCTGATGGCCGGGAATATGATGTGGAACGACACCGTGAAGGCGAATTGCCAACGGGCCAGGAGTAGTGCCGTGTCGGGAACGTTCATGAAATTCTCCGTCTCGCGCACAGTCTAGGCAGCCGTGCGCGCAGGACATGCCGGCGCGACACTTTGGCGCGTGGAAGATTGTCGCAGGACGGAGGGGGGCGCTGACTTGCAGCGCCTTGCGGTACGAAGACCCGCTCGTCATCCCCGCAGGCAGGAATCCAGGGGCTTGCAGCCTGGCTCGAGGCGGAATTACCGGGTCCTCGCCCGCCGGGGGACGACGTGGGGTGTCATTCCCCCGGCCTGGGCTTGCGCAGTCCGAACAGGGCGGAGAGGTTCATCTGCAGGTTCACGCCGTAGACCAGGAGGTTCTTCGGCAGCACCTTCGTGTTCGGAATGCCTGAATTATCGGGATGGACGAGGTACTGGATGTTCGGCATCAGCGTCACGCCGCGCGCCACGTGCCACCCGTAGTTGAGTTCCACGGTGTACTCGTGCGGATTGTTGCTGCCATGGCCACCGGCCCGGATGCGGGCATCGCGCAGGTAGTTCCGCTCGGCGTCCGTCATGTCGAAGTAGGACAGCGACAGGCCGATGGTGTCCTGCGGTCGACTGGCGAACGGCCCGGTGAGGACGAAGCCGGTATAGACCTGCTGGCGCATGATCTCGTCGGTTTCCAGCTGCTGCGCGATGCCCGCGAAGACGTTGAGATTGCGCGACGAGCCAGGATTCGGACGCCACACCACGCGATCGGCCATCAGGTACACGCCGGAGCGGTTCGGACCGGCCCGCCGCGCGGTGCCGCCATGCAGGCCGCGGGATTTGCCTTTCGTGTTGTAGAACGGATCGTTGATCGGCGCCGTGCTCAGGTAGCCGCCGACCTTCACCTCGAAGCCATAGGGATCGACTTTCGGATCGGTACGCGTCCAGCCGAACTCCACGGGAATGGTCACGCCGCGGGCATTGGCGATGGAGAAATCCGTGCCGTTGCTGGCGGACGTGGTCGGGTTGACCTCGTACACGCCGGTTTCGAGATAGGTGTGCTTCGACGTGTGGTATTTGATGTTCATCGCCCACGTGGCCGACGGCAGCAGGCTGTACCCCGCCTCGGCGTTGATCAGGCGCGGCACGCCGCAATGCACGCCGGACTGGAACTGGCAGTTCGTGGCGAGGTGTGCGTAATAGCTGGTGGTGCCGAGGCGGCCGAGGAAGATGTCGAGACGGTCGTCGAGGAATCTCTGCTCGTAAGCGAACAGGCCGAGGTGCCAACGCGGGAATTCGTTCTTGTAGATGTACTGCTGCTTCGAGAACGTGCCGGTCACGTCGTGGTTGAGGCCGTTCCCGTAATCGCGGTACACGGTGAAGTGGAAGCTGCCACCGTGGAAACCGAGCAGCTTGTCCAGGTCGAGGTCGGCACCGATGTTGAACTGGCCGACGTTGGTGCGGCCCTGGTCCACGCCGCCGCGGGGATTGGTCGCGTACTGGTTGATCAGGTTGGCGCGAAGGAACACGCCGCGCGCCGCGAGGCGCTGCAGGCTGGCGGAAAGCCCGTCGGTCGTATCCCCCGTGGTTGCGGCCGAAGCGAAGGCCGCTCCCGTGGCAAGGCAGCAAAGGCCGCCCAATCCCACGGCGATGGCGCCGAAGGTGTGGTGCTTGGAGCGCATGGATCGTCCCCTCCCCAGGCGGACTGGTGGATCGATGGCACCCCCGCATCCACGGGCGGTGCAGGCGAGCGTTGCTCAGGTGGGCTGGAATCCGTTGTCCAGCTCGGTATGCAGGCGTTCCTTGTCGACGGCGTGCTCCCACTGGCCGACCACGATGGTGGCGACGCAGTTGCCCGCGATGTTGGTGAACACGAAGGCGGAAGAGAGGACCCGGTGCACGCCAAGGATCAGGGCGATGCTTCCGACCGGGATGGCCTTGGTGGCCGCGAGCGTCATGGCCAGCACGGCGATGGCCGAGCCTGCGACGCCGGCGCCGCCCTTGGATGTCACGAGCAGCACGGCCAGCAACGAGAGCTGGGCTTCCCAGCCGAGCGCCGTGCCCGTCGCCTGCGCCAGGAACACGCTCACGGCGGCGAAGTAGAGGCAGGTGCCGTCATGATTGAAGCTGTAGGCGGTGGGCAGCACGAGGCCGACGACGGATTCTTCCACGCCCAGCTTCGTGAGCTTGCTCGTGAGCTGGGGAAACACGCTTTCCGACGAACTCGTGCCGATGACCAGCGCCAGTTCTTCCCGCACGTAGCGCATCAATTTGAGCAGGCTGAAGCCCGAGTACCACGCGATCGGTGCCAGCACCGCCACGAAGAAGATGAGGCAGGTGAGGTAGAACTCGCCGATCAGGGCGCCGAGCGCCACGAGCGAATGCAGGCCGAACTTCGCCACGGTGAAGGCGATCGCGCCGAAAGCGGCGATAGGAGCGATCTTCATCGCGATGCGGATCACCCAGAACAGCGCCTTGGAGATCGTGTCCACCGTTTCCAGCACGGGCTTGGCCTTGTCGCCGAGCGACGCCAGGCCGCAGGCGAACAGCACCGAGAAGACGAGGATCTGCAGGATCTCTCCCTCCGAGAACGCATGCACCGCGGACTTGGGAACGAGGTTGAGCAGGAACTCCCCGAAGGTCATGTGCGCCGCGGGATGCACGTTCTGCCCGGCCGTCTGGAAGCTGGCGGGGTCGATGTGCATGCCCACGCCGGGTTTCAGGAGGTTGATCGTCACGAGGCCGATGACCAGCGCGAAGGTGGTCACCACTTCGAAGTACACGATGGCCTTGACGGCGATGCGGCCCACCTTGCCGAGGTCGCGCACGCTGGCGATGCCGTGCGTCACCGTACAGAAGATGATGAGTCCGACCACCATCTGGATGAGCCGGACGAACACGTCCCCGAGCGGCTTCAACTGCTTGCCGATGTCCGGGAAGAACGCGCCCACGGCCACACCCAGCGCCATGCCCGCGAGCACCTGGAAGGTCAGGTCCTCGTAGAAGCGGCGGGGCTTCCGCGGTGGCTGGGCGGTGGTGCGGTCGGCTGTCGCCATCGTGCCTGGTTCCTTTTCGAAGCCGGTCCTGGCGGAGGTGTCGCGGGCGTCAATCGCTGCCATGGTCGAGGATCCTCCTGGCGGGTGCGAAGACTTCGTCTACGGTCGGCCGGCGGGGCAAGAGCCCCTGGCGCATGCAGGCGTCGATGGTGAACTCCACCGGCCCTCGCAGACCCTCGATGCCGAAGCGGAAGGGAAGGGGGCCGGAAGGGTCCCCGGCCATCCGGTCGGCCGCTTCGAGCAGCAGTGCGTACGCGGCGCGGATCGCCGCCGGGTTGCGTTCGCAGACGGTGCGCGAGGCGGCCACCATATGGTTGATCGGCATGAAGCGGTGCTTACGCCACCAGGCGAGGTCGCGGTCGTTCGCATCGTCGAAGACGGGACGGAACTCGTCACCCTTCGGCATGTCGTTGCCGAGGATGGCGGCGTCGATATCGCCGTCGCGCAACATGTCCAGCAGGCTCTTGTCGCCGTCGTCGTGGTGGACGAAGGCGGGATCGGTGTACTGCTCGACATGGGCTGCGTCATGCGTGACCCACGCTATCGCCCCGATGTCGAGACCGAAATCCTCTACGAGGTGCGAACGTACCCACATGCCCGTCGTTTGCGTATAGGCGCGCACGCCGACCCGCTTCCCCGGGAGGTCCTGTGGCCTGATGGGGCGGGAACCATGCGCGATGAGGCAGCCGCGCTGGAAGCGCGACGCGACGACGACGGGAAGCAACACCACGGGACGGTCATACGCCACGGCCTGCAATGCCGTGACGATCGCCAGTTCGCAGAGGTCGTAGGCCTCGTGACGCACCATGGGCGCGAACGCCTTGTGCACCGGGGAAACCTCCTGGAAGTCGAGCATGACGGCCGCATGGTTCACGCTGCCGTCCTTCAGCGCCATCGTATGCGGGTAGCTGCCGAGGACCGTCTTGAGGGAAGCGGCGTTCATGCCGCGCTCCCGCTTCGCGCGAAAGGATAGAGCCGGCGCGCCGTGCCGTGGAAGATGGCGTCGCGAGCAGCGGGGGGCAGCTCGACGAGGGCCTTGCCCGCGGTGCGCGCGAGCTGGTCGAGGGTGCCGGCGGCGGCGGGGAAGTTGGAACCCCAGGCGATACGCTCCGCGCCGAAAGCGGCCACAATGGCCTCGAGGAAGTCGCCTGGGCGCGAGGCGCCTTGTGCCGCGGCCTCGAGCGTGCGATTGGTCAGCTTCAGGTGGACCCCGGGAAAGGCGGCCATTTCGAACAGCGCTTTTGCCGCCGCGTACGGCTTGCCGTCCTCCAGGTCGGGCCGCGCACAGTGATCGAGCAGCACCTTGACCCGCGGGAACCGCGTCATCAGCTCGCGCAGCCTGGGCAGGCCGTCCATGGTCATCTGCAGGCACACCGGAATGCCGTGGGCCTCGGCATAAGCCCATGCGGGATAGGAATCCTCGTGACCCAGCCAGTCGGCCTGGCCCGGCATCGTGCTTCCGGTAGTGAACAAGCGGAAGCCGGCAAGCCCCTGCGACTGCCAGTACTCGATCCGTTGCACGGCATCGGGTGCCATGGCGTCGATGGAATAGACGCCGACGAAGCGGTCGCGATGGGCGCGGACGGACGCCGTGACGTAACGATTGTCGTGGCCATAGACGGTCGACGCCTGCACCACGACCGCCTGCTCGATGCCCGCGAGGTCCATGGCGCGCAACAGGCCCTCGGTATCGACCGGGCGCTCGTGCGACCACTCGGATTGGCGGCCGCCGATGGGTGCGATGGGGTAGGTACCTGTGTCCGGAGAGATGACATGTGTGTGCGTATCGAGGAGGATCACGTTGCCTTGCCCATTCAGAATGGCTATAGAAAAATGTTGCACTGCAAAACCAGCGGCTCTGCCGATGGCTTGAATATGCGCTGACGGGCTTCTTCGAACCAAATTCGATTTATGATCGAGCTATCGAAATAAGTTAACGATCTTATGAGCATCGTGTTCTCGCTCAATCTTCGTCATCTCGATGCGCTGCTCGCCGTGTCGCGCGCGGGCAACATGAGCGCCGCCGCTGCGGAGGTAAGCCTGTCGCAGCCGGCGCTCGCCCATGCGGTGGCGAACATGGAGCGCGTGCTCGGCTCGCGCCTGTTCGACAGGTATCCGAAGGGCGTCACGCCGACCGAACAGGGCGCGCGATTCATCGGCCGCGTCGCGCGCGCCCTGCGTTACCTTGCGCGCGGCATCGGCCAGGTGCGCCGGCCGGCGCGCATGCAAGCCATCGCGAACATCGAGCGGCGCATCACCATGGCCCAGCTGCGCGCGCTCGTCTCGGTGGTGACGGCCAGTAGCTATGCGGCCGCGGCCGCGGAGGTGGGTATTTCGCAGCCCGCACTGCACCGGGCGATGCGCGAACTGCAGGAGACGACCGAGGTACCGATGCTGGTGCGGATGGGGCGCTCGGTGCGCCCCACCGACGCGGCGGCGAAGCTCGTGCACTTCGTCCGTCTGATGCTCGCGGAGCTCGCCGCCGGCATCGACGAGCTGGCGCCGTCCGAGGAGGCCAGCGGCACGATCCGCATCGGCGTCCTTCCCGTGGCGCGCGCGCATTTCCTTCCGCAAGTGCTCGCGCGGTTCTGCGAAGACTATCCTGGCGCGTCGATCGAGGTCGTCGAGGGGCCCTACATGGAATTGCTTTCGCGCCTGCGCCACGGCGAGATGGACCTTTTGATCGGTTCGCAGCGCCAGTCGGTGCCGGCCCGCGACGTGCGCCAGGAAGGTCTCTTCGACGACGAGCTCGTCATCGTCGGCCGGGCCGGGCATCCGCTGCGGGATACGGCACGGCCGTCGGTCGATGCGTTGCTTCGCTATCCCTGGGTGGTGCCTGCGCGCGGTGTGCCCATGCGGCTGAACTGGGAGCGGATGTTCCAGGATCGCGGCCGGGAACCACCGAACCTGAAGGTGCAATGCGCCTCGGTGATGATCATGCGCGGCCTCATGCTCGAGGGCGACTGGCTCACGCTGATGTCGCGCGACCAGTTCCTGCTGGAAAGCCGCGCGGGCAAGCTCGTGGAGATCGGCACGAAAGGGCCTGGGTTCTGGCGCCGCATCGCGATGACGCGGCGCATCGAATGGCAGCCCACCCGGCTGCAGTCGGCCTTCGTCGCCCTCCTGCAGGACATGGCCGCGCGGAAGACCGCGCTTCGGCAGGTGGCGGGGACAGGAGCCATCTGAGGGGGTAGGATTCGGCCATCCACCGCCGGGGGCCCGGGAGGCACAGATGGCGACGTTGCGCGACGAGCGGTTCCTTTCGATAAGCCTCGTCACGTGTGTCATTTTCCTGATCGCACCGGACGTGCTGCTTTCCGGCATGGCATCGCCGGTGCGCCTGGCCTTCATGTTCGCCTGGCTGTTCCTCGTGATCCTGGGCTCCGCCATCGCGGTCGTGCGCCATGCGGAAGACCTCGCCCATCATCTCGGCGAGCCGCGGGGCACCCTGGTCCTCACCCTGGCCGTGACGTCGATCGAGATCATGAGCATCGCCGCGGTCATGCTCCACGGCGCGAACAACCCGACGCTGGCCCGCGACACCTTGTTCTCGGTGACGATGATCGTATTGAACGGCATGGTCGGCCTCGCCTTGATGCTGGGCGGCCTGAAACACCGGGAGCAGACCTACAACCTGCAGGGCGCCAATGCTTACCTCGGCCTCATCGTTCCGCTGGGTGTCCTCGGCATGGTCATGCCGACCTTCGCCAGGGATTCGATCACATCGCACCTGCGCTTGTCCCACCAGCTCTTCCTCGCCCTCTCGGCGATCGTGCTCTATGCGACGTTCCTTTTCCTGCAGACCCGGGGATTGCGCGGGTATTTCGTATCGACCGAGACCTCGCTGCACCCGCGTCGCCTGGAACGAAGCACCGGTCGCGGCCCGCGGGTGTCGGCGCTGTTCCTCGCCGCCTACATGATTCCGGTGGTGTTCCTCGTGGACAAACTCGCGGTGCCGGTCGATTACGTCGTCGAAACCATGGGTGCGCCCGCGCTCCTCGGCGGTCTCGCCATGGCCGTGCTCGTCGCCACGCCCGAGGGTATAGGCGCGATCCGCGCGGCCAACCGCAACGAACTCCAGCGCTCGGTGAACGTGCTCCTGGGCTCGGTGCTGTCGACGATCGGCCTCACCATTCCGGCCATCATCGTCATCGGTCGTGCAACGAACCATCCGGTGACCCTGGGCCTCGAACGGACGGACCTCGTCCTCTTCGTACTGACCCTGGTCCTCTCCGTGGTCACGTTCTCGAGCCCGCGCACGCATCTCCTCCAGGGTGCCGTCCACCTGCTGGTCTTCGCATGGTTCGTATTCTTCATCCTGGCGCCCTAGCGCCACTGTCGTGTCATGGGCGGCAGGCGGACATCGACCCGCGTCGCATCGACGGCGCGATCGAGGATGGCGATGAACTCCTCGGGCGGGCAGTTCGATGAATTCTTTTCTTACAGCCGCCTGTTTCGTGCGGCGACGAACCGGATGCGTTCCGGATCGTCGATCACGGCCACACCGGGGAGACTGCCGAGGTAACTGACGAACGCGGCGGCATCGCGTGCGTGGAACACGCCGCTGATCCGCTTGTTCGCGAGGCGCGGATCTTCGACCGTCAGGGGGCGTGGCGTATAGGCGTTGAAGCGGCGCGCGACCTCCGCCACGGTGCTGTCCTGGAAGCGGATCTCGTCGGGCAGCCATGCGGCCGCCGTCGAGGCGTCGATGGCGCCGCGCGATACCAGCTTGCCTTCCCTCGATACGCTGGCCGACTCGCCGCCACCGAGTTCGACGATAGGCTCGCGGGGTGCATCCCTGCCGGTCAGTCGCCGGCGCACGCGGTCGAGCCAAGGCGGGGCGGCCTGGGAAACGGCGATGCTGCCGCTCACGACCGACACTTCCGTCCCCGTCTCGCCCAGGCTCACGTCGAACACGGTGCCGATGTCCTCGATACGCTGACGACCCACCTCCACGGTCATCGGACGGTGCGTGTCCTTGCCAATGTCGAGCGAGGCGTCCCCCTTGAGCAGGGCGATATGCCGCGCATGCGCGTCGAAGCGCACGTCCACTACGCTGCCCGGCGACAGCTGGAGGCGCGTGTCGTCTTCGAGCAGCACCGTGCGGACATGGTTGGCGTCGGCCACGTAGCGCATGGCGGGCGCTTCCGTTTCGGGCCATGCAAGGAGCAGGGTGGCCGAGACGGAGAGTAGGGCGGCGGCAGCGATGGCGCCCGCACGGAGAACGGTGCGTCGCGCACGTCCGCGTATGTTGGGCGCAGGGGCATGTGTTCGCTCCGTTTCGTGGCGCAACCAGTCCCTGGGGGCAGACGGCCAAGCTCGCGGTCGATGCTCGTGGCCGCATCGCAGAGCGTGGAAGTAGTTGGTAAGCGAGGGGCCTTTATCTATCAGAAGGCGCGCCCAGCCCTGCGACGTCTCGGTCGACACGATGGCTCCAGTTCGTGCGACGAGCCTAGGCGGCGAATGTGGCAGTTTCGTGAAACCATGCGCCGTGGGAGCTGCTTCGGCAGCGATCCCGCGGCGGTGGGCGCTTGCCGCGAGTGCCCATCGCCGCTGAAGGCGGCTCCCACAGGGCTCGTTCGTCCTACTTGCCGAGGTTGGACAGGAACCGCTTCGTGTATTGCAGAACGGTGGTGGAAGGTACCGAATTGCAGGTGGGCGAGGCGAATCCGCCGCCGCAGGGATTGTCGCGGTCGAGCGACCAGAAATGCACGCCCGCAAGCTTGTTGGTCACGGCGTAGCTGGTCACCGTATCGATGTCGGCGACGGTGAAGGTTTCGCTGGACACGTCGTTCACCCCGATCATCGGCGTGATCTCGATCTTCGTCAGCGGGATGCCGTAAGTATGCTGCAGGTTCCTCACGGCCTGGACCGCCGATTGACCCATGTCGCACTTGCCGTTGGCCACCACGCAGATGCCGGGGCCCGCCGTGCCGTAATCCATCGTCATCAGGTTGATGGTGTAGTTCTTGAGCCCCGACGCCTTCACGGCGCGGACCACCGCGTCGCCCGTGGGGTTCACGCCGCCGAAGCTGCCGTCGGATGCGGCGAGCGTGGCGAGCGTGAACGAGAAACGTAGGTTGGGGTAGAGGCTCTCGGCGTAGACGGCGTTGCTCACGAGGGCGTTGAGCTGCGCCGGCGTCTGTCCACCTTCGATGTCGAAATCGACGCCGACCATGTGCGGGCCCATGTAGCGCGAAAGGAAGCTCGCCATGCCCGTGGCGCTGGGGCAGGTGAATACGCCGGCCTGTCCACCGGTGGAGACGACGTAGTTGATCCCGGCGTTGTTGAGTCGCGCGATATTCGCGCTGGCGAAGGCCGCGGCCGGTACGCCACCCCAGTTCTCGCTGCCGCATTCGCCCGTGGCGAAGGCGAGGGTGATGGCACCGAGGTTCGGCACCTGCGTGGACACCAGGCTGCCGCTGCCCACGACCGGCAGGCGCGTACCCGTCACCATGGTCGACATGATGTTGGTATTCCAGTCGAGGTTGATGGTGATGTCCTTGTAGGGACTGAAGAGCAGGTCGCCGGTGGCGGGAGGCGGATTGTCGGGTGGGTTGTCCGGCGGATCGTCCGGAGGCGTGCCCCCGCCCGTACACGATCCCTGCGATGTCCACGGCTGGCCGGAGCCGCTGCCGCCGTTGTTGGTGGCGGGCTCGTTGCCCTGGGTCCACCAATTGGCGATGTAGTTCACGCCGTTCTCGCTGGCCGTGTTGCCGCCGGTATAGACCTTTCCTGCTTCCCACGCGGGTGCGCACTCGGCGGCGCGCGCCTCGTGCAGCGGAAAGAGCACCGAAAGGCCGAGAGCGATGGCCGAGAGTTTCAGGATCATGAGCGCCTCCAGATCGTTGGTTGGACTGGTGAAGCGGCTCTGGTTTATGTCCCGGATGACAACGTTGTCTATTGGCCTTTTGGCGAAATGTGACGGAATGCGCATAGGCATCTATGCGCATTTTCGGCGCCGATGACAACGAAAGACATGTCGTAGCGGCTCCTACGGCGTACGGGGGCGCGCATAACGGGCCTCGGCCTCGACGAACTTGTCGTAATAACGCACCACCATTTCGGCGACTTCGGTGTTGATGGCGTCGCCGTCCATCTGCGGATTGTCGACCACCATCTCCGTGGCGGCATACATCACCTCGGTGGAAAGGCGCATGGCGATGCGCAAAGCGCCTTCGTCCGCCGAGGGATAGCGGTCGCGCAATCCCTTGAACGTGGTTTCCGCCACGTCCTCGTGGGAGGCGAGGCGGATATGGCGCAGCGTGGGCACGGCACGCAACGCGCGCATGATCCACACGGCGCCGGGAAAGGCGAGCGTGACGGCGTTGATGGCTGCCTGCATGTCGCGCAAGCCGCGGATGGAAGCCTCGTGCGAACCGTCGTAATCGAGTTGCTGCTCCCGCGCCAGCCACGCGCGGTACGCCTCGTTCTGGCGCTTCATCAGGCGTTCGCCGAGTTCGGCGAGGATCGCGTACTTGTTCGGGAAATAACGGTACAGGGCAGGGGGCGAGATGCCCGCGTGCTCGCACACGAGGTTGGTCGACAGGCGTTCGACGCCCACGTCGCCGAGCAGACGCGCCGTGACCTCGAGGATCAGCTCGAAGGTTTCGACGGAGCGCTGCTGCATCGGCTGCTGTTTGGTGCCGAGCGGAATAGCCGGGCGCGCGCCGGATGCTTTCCCGCGCGTAACGCTTTTCATGCGACGTCCTCTGGAGCGCTTCGACGGATGCTTCGAAGCGAGTTTGGTTTCCGATGATACGAATTTCCTATGGGCATGCGTCCTGCGCGTTACACGCCATGCGACCGTCAAGCGAATGTCACAGATGAACAGTAGCTTTCATTACTGTTTTTCGCCACCCCCCTCCCCGACAACTCAACCCCTTCCCCCAAGGCTCGACGAGAGCTGGCCGTTGCGGGCGACCGCGTGGCCGGAAAAGCAGGAGTTCTCCCACGATGCATCACGCAGTACGTGTTGGCCTCGGCCTGACCGCCCTTGCCGCCGCCACCGGCACCCTCGCGCAGAGCGCGAACCAGAACCAGACCACCAACCTTCAGGGCGTTGCCGTTTCCGCAGCCGTCGACGATCCCAACCTCGCGCCGCCAGGCACCGCGGCCGCGCTCGCACCCTCGCAGGGCAGCCTTTTCGAGGTCGAGCCGCAATCGGTGCTCAGCCGCGGCTATATCAAGACCATCGCCACGCCGAAGGCCGATTACCTCGCTTTGCTCGAACTCACGCCGTCGGCCGTGAATGCCTCGCCCAACGGTGCGGGACTGTCGAGCAAGAGCGCCACGGTGCGCGGCTTCCAGGACGGCGAATACGACGTGACCTTCGACGGCATCCCGTTCGGCGATCCCGGTGCATTCGGCCACGCCACCACCGCCTTCTTCCCCGGCCCGTCGCTGGGCAAGGTGGTGGTCGACCGCGGCCCGGGCACGGCCAGCAATGTCGGCAACGCCACGTTCGGCGGCACCGTGGCGCTTTACTCCGCGCCGACCACCGACAAGCCGTCGGGCGAGGTGTCGACCATGTACGGCAGCGGTGCCACCTGGCAGGTGGCGGGCGAGGGCAATACCGGCACGATGAACAAGATCGGTACGCAGGCCTCGGTGAACTACAGTCATCTCGAGTCCGACGGCCTGATCGACAACGCCGGCTTCCGCCAGGACAACGCGTTGTTCAAGGTGAAGCAACCGCTTGGCGACCGTACCACGCTGACCCTCGTGGCTGACTACAACAAGGTGAAGTGGAATACCTTCACCGCGCAGCCGAAGAAGCGGACCGACCGCTTCGGCCTGGAATTCGGCGGGCTCAACCGCGATCCCGAATCGCAGGGCTTCTTCGACTACAACATCGACGACCGTCACGCCGACTTCGAATATCTACAGCTTCACGGCGACTACAACGGCTGGCGCTTCGACGACAAGTTCTACACCTATGGCCTGCGCGACAGCGGCCCGGGTGGCGTGGACCTGCTCGGCAACACGCCCAACAAGGCCCTGCTGCCGGCCGGGGGCGTACCCGGCGCGATCAACCACAGCCGCTACCGCGCGGTGGGCAACATGCTCGCGGGCGAGAAGGACGTGGGCAGCGGCTGGCTGGACAGCACCCTGCGCGCAGGCATCTGGGCCGAGCGTACTTACCAGGTGCAGGACCAGGTGACGGTAGACCTGTCCACGATGACGCCGCGCGTGCTCGCCGGCACGCCGAATGCCGACATCATCGACACGAACCAGCACACCAGCACCACGCAGAGCTACCTCGAGGTGGAATGGCGTCCGCTGGAGAATCTCAGCATCGTTCCCGGCGTGAAGCAGATCGTGTTCGACCGCACGCTGGACGGCGTCTCCAACTTCCTCCCGGTGGGTGGCGCGGGGCATTTCGCCACCACGCTCGCCACGCTCGCCGCCAACTACCGCATCGCCCCAGGCCTGGCCGTATACGGTCAGTACGCCGAAGGCTACCAGGCGCCCAAGGTGAACATCCTGCAGGGCAACGGCGGCCACGTGGACCCGCAGCAGACGAAGAACTACCAGGCCGGCATCGTGTGGAAGACGCCGACGACCGTGGCCGACCTCGACGTGTACTACATCGATTTCGCCAACCTCGTGACGAGCATCGAGGAGCCGATCGGTCCGGGTGGCTCCCTGGTGAGCGTGTTTGCCAACCAGGGCGGCGTGATCTACAAGGGCGTGGAAGGCGAATACACCCATATCCTCGGCGAATCGGGCTTCAGCTTCACCGCCAACGGCAGCGTCAATACGGCGTATTCGAAGACGACCCACCGGCAGATATCGAACGCGCCGGAATCCACCGCCGACGTGGGCTTCATCTACGACCGGGGGCCGCTCTACGGTTCGTTCCTGGTGAAGTATGTGGGTACGCGTTTCACCGGCGTGGGCGAGACGGGCGCGGAGAATTACAACCCCAACACGAAGCTGCCGACCTACAACTACGCCAACTTCAACATCGGCTACCGGTTCACGCCTGACCTCAGACTGCAATTGTCGACCAATAACCTGTTCGATCACCGCGCGCCCATCCAGGGCAACGGTGCGGCCAGCAACCCCACCTACTATTACCTGGCGGCGCGTAATTACACCGCGCAGCTGACCTATACGTTCTGAGGTCCTCCCCGATGCGAACACCCGGCTCCACCGTGCGGCGCGCCCTTGCGGTCGCCATCGCCTCCTTCGCCATGGCGGCGTCCGCCGCCATGGCGGCCGACCATGTCGCCGACGTCGACCCGTTCATCGGCACGGACTGGTTCGGCGATATCTTTGTCGGTGCCACCGTACCGTTCGGCATGGTCAAGCTCGGCCCCGACCTGCACGGTTACGGCCAGCGGAAGGGCTTCCAGAGCGCCGGCGAGATCCGCGGTTTTACCCATCTGCACCTGAGCGGTGGCGGCGGCAAGTACGAGAACATCCGTGTCGCGGCCAGCACGGGACCGCTCGAACCCACGGACTTCCATTCGCCGCGGGCCGGCGAAACGGCAAGCCCGGGCTACTACGCCGTGGAACTGCCGCGCTATGGCGTGAAGACGGAGCTGACCGCCACCCGCCGCGCGGGCATGCACCGTTACACCTTCGCGAAGGACGCCGAAGCGCACGTGACGCTCGACCTCGACCTGCTCTTCAAGGGCAAGGGCGAGGAAACCCAGCAATTCCTGGGCGGCGACGTGCGCGTGGTGTCGCCGACGGAAATCGCCGGCATGGGCCGTTACATCGGGGGCTGGAACGAGGGCGGCGAATACGACGTGTACGTCGACCTGATGGTCGACACGCCGTCGTCCGCTGGACGCACATGGCTTGGCAAGGCGCTCCGCGCGGCGGACTCGGCCCATGCGCCCGGCGACATGCCCATCGGCGCGTCGCTGGATTACCGGGTGAAGGCGGGACAGGTGCTGCAGGCCAAGGTGGGCATATCCTTTGTCAGCCAGGCCCAGGCCCATGCCAACGCCGTGAACGAGATCAAGGGCTGGGACTTCGACGGCGTGCACCGTGCCGCCGTCGCGGCCTGGAACAAGGCGCTGGGCCGGATCGAGGTGAGCGGTGCCGACGACGAGCGCCGGCGCATCTTCTATACGGCGCTTTACCACGCGATGATGATGCCGTCCGACCACACGGGCGAGAACCCGAAATGGAAGTCGAACGAACCGTATTACGACGACTTCCAGGCCATCTGGGACACCTTCCGCAGCCAGGGTCCGCTGCTGACGCTGGTCGCGCCGGACGTGCAACGCGACATTGTCCGCTCGCTCGTGGACACCTTCCGCCATGCCGGTTTCATGCCCGATGCGCGCGTGGGCAACGATAACGGCCGCACCCAGGGCGGCAGCAATGCCAACGTGCTGGTTGCCGACGCTTACGTCAAGGGTCTTACCGGCATCGACTATGCGACCGCGTTCAAGGCCATGCAGAAGGATGCGAACGTGGCTCCGGAGGATGCCCGCAAGGAAGGACGCGGTGGCCTCGACACATACAACCGGCTCGGCTACGTGGCCCAGCCGACCGAGCGCGCGGGCTCGCGAACCGTCGAATACGCCTACGATGATTTTGCGATCGCCGAGGTGGCCTGCGGGCTCGGCCACGCCGACGAGGCGAAGCGGTACCGGAAGCAGGCCGGCAACTGGGCCAACCTGTGGGATGCCACCGATACGCACGAAGGCGTCACGGGCTTCCTTCGCCCGCGCAACGCGGACGGCAGCTGGGCACCGCAATACCTGGTCCGTCGCGGGACATGGCCGGATTTCTACTACGAAGCCGACCTGTGGACGTATTCGCTTTACGCCCCGCAGGACGTCCGCCGGCTGATCGCGAAGTCGGGCGGGAACGAGGCCTTCGTGAAGCGCCTGGACACCACGTTCGACAACCTGCACTTCGACATCACCAACGAGCCCGGTTTCCTCATTCCGGATCTGTACCTATGGGCCGGACGACCGGACCGCACCGCGGATCGCGTGACGACCTTCCTCCGCCGTGCCTTCGGTGCGGATCGCGGCGGCATCCCGGGCAACGACGACTCCGGTGCGATGTCGAGCTGGTACGCCTTCCAGTCGATGGGTTTCTACCCGAACGCGGGACAGGACGTGTACCTCATCGGCACACCCTCGTTCGCCGAATCGACGATCGACCTGGGCGGCGGCAAGGCCTTTCGCATCCATGCGGAGAACTTCACGGCCGACGGCACGAACCGCTACGTGCAATCCGCCACGCTCAACGGCAAACCGCTCGAGGCCGCCTGGTTCCGCCATGGCCAGATGGCCCAAGGCGGCACGCTGGACCTTGTGATGGGGCCGTCGCCGTCGCCCTGGGGCACGACCACTCCGCCGCCTTCGCTTTCCGATGACGGCTTCGTCCTGTGCAAACGCCAGTCCCGCTGACCCATTCGAAAGGAATGTCCATGTCGCTTCTTCGTTCTTACACGCTGTACGTGGCCGCGGCCTCCTTCGCGGTCGTCTCCGCGCCGTCGCTCGCCAAGGACAGCGTGCGGATCAACCAGATCCAGCTCATCGGTACGCACAACAGCTACCACGCCGGCTTCGCCCCGAGCGCGCGGCGCGTGATGATGAAGGAGGCGGCACAGCAGTTCGCCGCCATCGATTACAGCCATCCGCCGCTGACGAAGCAACTGGACGACGGTGTGCGACAGGTGGAGATCGACGTGTTCGCCGATGCGAAGGGAGGGTTGTACCTCGATCCGGTGATCGACCGCATGATCGCGCTCAACGGCCTGCCTGCCGATCCGCCGACCGCCTCGCCGGGCGTCTGGGAGAAGCCCGGCTTCAAGGTGATGCACATCCAGGGCGTGGACCAGCGCAGCACCTGCCAGCCCTTTACCGCCTGTCTGGAGGAACTGCGCGCGTGGTCGAAGGCGCATCCGCGGCATATGCCCCTGTTCGTCCTCCTCGAGACAAAACAGCAGCCCTTGCAGGCGAAGATCCCGACAGTCACGCCGGAGCCGTTCACGCCCGCCGTGTTCGACGCGCTGGACGCGGAGATCGCGTCGGTCTTCCCGCGCGGCGAGATGGTGACGCCGGACGACGTGCGCGGCACGCATGCCACGCTCGACGAAGCGGTGCGTTCCGCTGGCTGGCCCACCGTGGACCAGGCGCGCGGCAAGATCGTGTTCCTGCTCGACCAGCGCAAGATGGAGCCGGTGTATACCGACGGGCATCCGTCGCTGCGTGGCCGTCTCATCTTCACCAATGCCACGCCGGGAGCGGAGGATGCGGCCTTCACCGAATGCAACGAGTGCTCGGCCAAGGAGATCGACGCGCTGGTGGAGCGCGGTTACATCGTGCGCGCCCGCACCGACGATCCGGCACAGGGGCAAGGCCTGAAGAACGACGGCACGCGTCGTGACGTCGTCCTCGGTAGCGGCGCGCAATTGGTGAGCACGGACTACCCCGCGGGCGAGCCGTCATCCGCCGGCTACGCCGTGGGCTTTCCCGACGGCGTGGCGGTGCGGTGCAACCCCGTGCTCACGAAAAAGAGCCAGTGCAGCGACCGGGCCCTGAACGCTCCTTGATGCCGACACGGTCCCGTCGGAAAAGCGCGGGCCCGGTCTCTTCAGAGTTCCTTGATCCGGATGTTCCGGAAGGAAATCCGGATTGGCTCGATACCCTTGTCCTCGCCGCCCTGCAGGGCGATGCGGCCCTTGTGGAAGCGGGCATAGTCCGGCATTTTCGCGAACTTCGTCTTCGCGACGAGGGCGTTCCATTCCGGCGTCCACAAGGTCGTGTCGACGGTCTTGCGGCCGTTCTGGAAGAACTGGACATGGCCGTGGTCGACGATGATCTCGATCGCGTTCCAGTTCCCGTGCTCCCTCACGTTCTCGACGGGAGCGGAAATGAGGTCGAAGAGATCGCCCGAGCGCTCGTAGAGCGTGTAGCTGTCGGGCTTGGTGCAGACCAGATCGGCGATCTGCATCTCCGGACCCGTCTCCCAGGTCTCGCGATACTTCGGCGCTTCCTGCACGTTGAAGATGATGCCGGCGTCCGCGCAGGGCGTCATCTTCCATTCGAGCTTGAGGTCGAAGTTCTCGTATTCCTTGTCGGTGACGAGGTCCGCGAAGTCTTCGCGCGGTGCCTTGAGGTCGCGATGGAGTTCGATGGCGCCATCCACCACGCTCCAGTCCTTGCCCGTGCCTTTCTGGCCGAAGGAGTGCCAGCCGGAAAGCGTCTTTCCGTCGAACAGCGAGGTGAAGCCGTCGGGGGCGGTGGCCGCACTGGCATACGCGGGCAGGGCGGCGATGCAGCAGGCGGCGAGGACCTTCAGGGGCGCACGAGACATGGCAGGCTCCAGCGAGGAAAGCGGCAAGCGTAGCGCAATTTGGATCGTGATAAATGGCGGCGGGGCGCGCCATGCCCTATCCACGAGAATCACGATTTCTTGCGATGTTTCTTCAGTTCCTGGCGGATCTGTTCCAGCAGCGGAGCGATGGCCTCCGGTTCGCGCAAGGTGCGCAAGGTGGCGCGCAAGGCGCGAAGGTCCTGCTTCGCGCCGAGCGCATCGGAGAGCTTCGACATGTCGTGGGTCTTTTCCTTATGCCCGGGCGCCTGTCGGTGGCCTGCCTTGCCTGTGGTCTTCCGCACCCTGCGCCAGAGTTCGAGCTGCATGCGCAGGCGCCGTGCCTTGCGCCGCCAGTCGTGCAGGTTGGCGGGCGTGGCCGCCTTGTTCGCGCGCTTGTGCGATCGGCCGACCCGCGCCTCGGATCGCTCGAGAGCCTCGGCGATCGTGCGCAGGCGGATGCGTTGCCAGGGCAGTCCGTCCAGCGTCGCCATCAATTCGCGCAGCTGCCTGCGCCGTTTGAGAAAGTTCGGGTCCTTGTGCAGCTCGGCGGCCAGACGGCCCTCGCTCCGGTGCTCCAGTTTCTCCAGCACATGCCGCCATTCGGGCGACGGCCTCGGGCCCGCGAGCGAGCGAGCGGTGTTCAATGCGACATAGGCATCGCGAAGGGGCGACAGGCCGACGGCGAGCTGATCGAGGGTGGCCTTGATGCCCGGCAGCGGCTCGGCGAAAGGTTCTTCCGCCAGCACCAGGAGGCTCTTGAGGCGACGGATGGCCTTCCTCGCTTCGTGGATGCCCTCATGCCGCTGCTTCGTATCCGCGAGGGACCGGATAGCCTTGCGGCATTCCCTCGTCGCGGACGACGCCAGGGCGGCCGCGATACTCGGCTTCTTGTCGGGGCTCATGCGCCCTAGATAACAGACCGGCGCCCACGCGTCATCCGTGGGCGCCGGCGACGGTCACTCGGGAGCGCTTTCGTCCGTCGCGGCATCCGTTTTGCGGCGGCGCCTCGGCTTCGGTTCGCTGGCCGCGATCAGGCCCTGGAGATAGGCGATGCCTTCCTCGGCGGGGAACCAGGACACGACATCGGCGACGGTCAAGCCATGGCGTACGCGCAGGGCCTCGAACTCGGCCTTCGCACCCGCGAGCGGATCGACCTTGGGCGGGCGGCCGCGGCGCTTCGGCACGGCTGGGACGGGAGCAGGAGTGGGAACTTCCTTGGCGGCGGGCTTGCTTTCGTCAACTTTGCGGTCGAGAGCGGCAAGCTCCTCCTGGAACTGCCTGAAGTCGTATTTACCGGATGAATTCATCACGAGACTTGGAACCAGTGGAACGACCATTGTCGCACGCCCTCTCGTCCCGCATTCGGGACGAGAGGGCCGGGATCCTTGAGCATTGCGTAACCAATGCAACGCAAGTCTTTGACTTTTCTGCGATAGCTGGACTTATCCACATGGTTGTCCAAGCACTTTCCACAATGCCTGTGGATATCAGGGGACGCTGGCCTCGGCGCCGGTGGCGATGTCGTCGGCGTTGTTGCGGCGGAAGATGTCCCGGGCCGCGTCGCGTTGGCTCCCGCTTTCGGTATGCACCGAAATGAGGATGCTGCCCTCGCGGACCTTCGCGTCGTAGCGTTTGGCCTCGAATTCCGGAATACCCATACCCACCAGGGCACCGAGGATGCCACCGGTGGCGGTACCGACCGCCGCACCGCCCAGGGCCGCCATGATGGGGCCCGCGGCGATGAAGGGGCCGATACCCGGGATGGCGAGGGCTCCGATGCCGGCGAGCCAGCCTAGCCCGGCGCCGAGGCCGAGTCCCACGACGCCCCCCGTGGTCGCGCCCTCCGGCGCCTTCGTGTGGTGCTCGTGCGCGAAATCGCGGGAGCCGCGACGGTCGGGCAACAGGGCCGAGATGTCGTCGCTGGTGAAACCTCCCTGCTTCAGTTCGAGCACGATGTGCTCGGCCTGTTCCACGGTGCGGGTGATGCAGTAGACGGAAGCTTTCATGGCGGTCCCGATGGTCGGCGTCGATGCGATGGGTGCAGTACGCAGGGACAGCCGTGAATCGGTGGTGCAGGCGGTGCGACGGCACCGTCTGCCGTTTCGGAATCAGCCAGCTTCGGCGGCGCGGAAGGTCACTACCAGCACGTCGCGGTGCGATGCTTTCGTCGGATCGAGCGGGGTCACCGGCGTCACGCCGTGGAAGACGCGCGGATCGTGGATCAACGCCGCGTCGAAGGGTTGGGCCAGCGTGAACTCGCCGAGTGCCCGGCCATCCGGTGCGTGGATGGTAGTGGTGCCGCTGGCGATGTTTTCGCGGTCGACCAGGAGCACCAGCACATAGTCGACGCCGTCGCGGTGGCTGCCTTCCGGCGTCGGCTCGCCCGCCGCGCCGGCGGTGGCTTCGATGCGGAACTGGTGGACCTCGACGTGCCAGTGCGGGACCTCCGGCGACAGCCCGCCGAAGAAGTCGCGGCAGAAATCGAGGATGGCGCCCATCGTGCTGCCGTTGGCGATTTCCGGGAGGACGGGTTCGAACCAGCGCTCGATGTCGCCCTGCAAGGCGTTGTAGGCGAGCGTCTGGAAGTGGGCCTGGCGAGGACGCGGCTCGACATGGCCGAAACGCGAGGCCGCGAAGGTCGCGTGGCGCCTGCGGCGGAAGCGGCCGGTCGCGGCGAGGTACGTATCCGGTTCCAGGGCATCCCAGCTGGCGGCGAAGGCGTTCCAGTCGGTCAACGGGGCGAGGTGCTCCACCAATGCCCGCATGTCGGGTCCGTGCACGAAGGCGAAACCCTCGTCGCGCACCTGGTCGTGGAGGGAGGTCTCGGTCGCTTCCTGGGGGGCGTTCATTCGCGAAGTATACGACCGTTCACTCCGCGGATGCCGGAGCGGCCGCACCATGCGAAGCGTGTTTCGCGGCCCATGAAGCACGAGCGAAGGCGTTAAGCGTTCTTTCGGGAGGCTGGCAATGAACGAATGGTTTGCTTTGACCGAACCCTGGTGGCATTTTGCCGTCCGTGGCGTACTGACCTACCTGGGCCTGCTTGTCCTCATGCGGCTGGCCGGCAAGCGGAGCTTCGGAGAAATGTCCGCTTTCGACGTGCTGGTGCTCGTCCTTGCCGGGGGCACCTTACGTACTGCCATCATTGGCGACGATCACACTTACCTCGGCGCTTTTATCGGTGTGGCGGCCATTCTTACGACCAAGGTGGAGATGGAGCACAGGCTTCACACGCCGAATGACCCATCTGGCCCGAGACTTGATCCCTCATGGCGCGGCTATTAAAGCCTCAGCGGAATATGAATTCCGCGGTCCAGTCTCGTGTCTGTGTATCCGTCGACACGAGACGGCTGGAACAGCGCGCGCCGCCCGAGGATTTTGCCGAATGGTTCCAGCGTGGCACGTAGGCACCGGGCCATTGGCGGGTATCGAAATAGCTGGTCAAGAAGGAGCAGGATTTCCCTCGTGTCCCATAGTGAACCGAAGCGAAGCTCGCGATTGGCTGAAAAGCAGATACCAAAAAAGTCGAAGTCTGCCCACTTTCGATTCGCTTCAGCGGTTGGGGGTAGGCGTTCAGTAGCGTAGCTCTGTCGTTCTTCGAAATCGGTTGCAGAAGGATCGCTTCTTTGCTGAGGTTCACGACCTTTATTGTGGCTGTCGCTTGTGCGTATGCCGTGGACGAAGCCAGAACGGAAAGGCTAATTGATGCAATTGTGAAGAAACGCATGATTGACCTCCGAGTCAAGAAACTCCTTCGGGCTTGTTGAGCCATTGCAGGAGCAAAGGCATGGTCCGCTGTACGTTGTCGGTAGAATAATCAGATATTTCCATCTTGCCGATCAGGCTACGGAGGCGTTCCATGTAGTTGTCGGGAAGGGAAGCCATTTCGATCGATGGAAGAACTTCGTAGTAATTCAACAGGTCGCCGTATATCGGTAACAGGGATTCCCGGTCAGCCCTTGCACGTGCAAGCCGCTTACATATCTCTTCCGCCCACTCGGCATACTGACGATTTGACTCAATAAGTGCGGCACGCCGCTCATTGGTCGTGAAAGCTCCGCTCTCGTCGTACTGGATGACGAGAAGTGCATCCCGCTCTAGCCCGAAATAGGGGTTTTCGTTCCGGATCGAGTTGCCAAGTCCCGAGACAGCATTGAAGCGAGCCATGAATGCCGTAACGTTTCGAGATAGTTCAATGCGTTCGTCATCTGCGGGTTTGGGAAGTTCGGCAGCCAGGCCTTCCCAATCGTTGCTCCAATTGCCTTCGAACACTCTATGATCGATACGCTCGATGAGTGTTCTCAACTCTGTACGGGTCGATTTTCTGTCGCGTTCGTCGGCGCGTGCAAATGCCGTCGAAAGCGCCTTGCTCCATGTCGATATTTTGGAATATTCCTCACCCGTAGAAACAGGCTCCTGTGAAACTTTTGCGGCTACGTCGGCCGAGCAGGTCGATGCCGATTTTGGGGCCGGCATGACCTGGGCGTATGGCGTCGAGGTCGAGGACACCGTCGTCATGCCTGACTCCTGAATGGCTTGTATGGTGTGGCGACCTGGGGCTTCGGCTTGTCGACGTCGAGGTTGTGCAAGCGGATGCGGTCGAGCACCTTGGCGATATCTTTTTCGCGCTGATACAGGTTCCCGTTGATGGCAGGGGTCAGTGCCTTTTTCAGCGTGACGCAAAGTCGTTTCATCACCTCCGCGAGGCGCATGTCTTGCCTGCGCGTCGCGGCGGTCTCCTTGGCGGACTTCAGGAACGGATGGCGGTAGGGCGGCCGGATGGCGGTCTTGCCGAAGCGCGGGCTCATGGGGAGGGTAGGCGCGCGCCTGCCGGATGCGGCGGTCGGATGGAGCGGACGAAGAACTGGACGGATCATGGGGTCTCCCTGAGCGTTCCAGCGGGATGCTCCCGCCGGAACGTGGCCGGTGCTTAGAGCAACTGGAACGACACCGTCCACTCGCGGGCGGTTTCGTCCACCGATGCCACCGTGGCGCCACAGGTCGCGCCGCCTGAGGAAGTCGCGGAGCTGTTCGGCGTCAGGGCCCGATCCTTCAGGTTGATGGCCTGGGTCGCGAACTGGCAGCCTTTGGTCTGGGTGCCATACCGCATCGCGGCCATCGCGGCCGCCGAGGCATTGAGCGGCAGCTTGAAGCGTGCGACTTCGCCGTCTTGAAGTTGCACCGGTACGGACGTGCTCGCGATCGAGGTGGCATCCGTCGCTTCCTGGGTTTCGTCCACCCATGTTTTCGCCTGGGTCAGGTCGACGACCTCGCCGCTGTTGTTCGTTACCTCGATCGTCACGGACTGCAGGGGCTGTTCGTGCAGTGCGAGCGTGGCGATCAGCCGGTCCAGGCGCTGGGCTCCCGGTAGTTCCACGTTCCCGACCGAAGCATGGGAAGACGTGGCCGCGAGGGCGAGAAACAGGAACGAGGGCTTTGCAAGATGACGCATGTGATCTCTCCTTGATGGGTGCGCTCCGTCGACATGAGCAAACCCAGGCCGGAGCGACGGCATAGTGCATGGCCGTCGTTGGTAAAGGAGTAGGGATCGTCTGGCCTTCCTGCCGGACGAGATCGATCGAGTGCGTGGTCGCCCGAGGTTGCGGGGATGCCCGGGTTCAGGGGGTGTGCAACGGCTGCGGCTTATCCAGGGCTGTGAGCAGCGCGCCGTCGCGCTGGTAGAGGTCGGGCTTGTAGGCGAGCTTGCCGTCTTCGCCGATGTCGACCGTCCAGTAGGCAAGCAGCACGGGTATCGCCGTCGGCAGCGTCACGTTCTGCGTCGTCTTCATGGCGATGCGGTCTTCGATGGCCTGCCGGTTCCATTTCCCGGCGTCGTCGAACAGCAGTTCCACCAGTTCGAGCGGGCGCTCGACGCGGATGCAGCCGGAACTGGTATCGCGTCGCGCCTTCTCGAAGAGCTCCTGGTGCGGCGTATCGTGGAGATAAACCGAGAACGCGTTGGGAAAACGAATGGTCACGCGGCCCAGCGAGTTGCCGGGACCCGCATCCTGGCGCAGCGTGATGCCGCGCGGATGCGCCCAGTCCACGCTCGACGCGGGAACGACCTTGCCGCTTCGATCCAGCACGCGGATGCGGTTGTTCGCCAGGTAGGAGGGGTTTCTGCGGATCTTCGGCAGGACGTCGTTCTTCAGGATCGTCGGCGGAATCGTCCAGGTGGGGTTGAAGGTGACATAGGTGATCTGCGACCGGAAGATCGGCGTGCTGCGATAGGGTTTGCCCACCTGCACGCGCGACTTCCACACGGGCTGGCCGTCACGGTAGTAACTGATCTTGTAGCCGGCCACGTCGACCACGACGAATGTGCCCGGCAGCGAATGCAGCAGCCAGCGTGCCCGCTCCAGGTTGGCCCGGACCTGGCCGATCCGCGACGCGATCGGCACGTTCAGCGCTGCCAGCGTCTCCGCGCCGACGCTGCCGTCGGCGTCGAGGTATTGATCCGTCTGGAAGCGCCGGACGGCATCCTTCAATGGATCGTCGAACTGCTCTCCCTGCGCGAGTGTCGGGTCGAGGTAGCCGCCAGCCACCAGGCGGGCGCGCAAGGCCACGACCCGCGGATCCTTCATGCCCGGCGTCAACGCGGGGCCGCCAGGCACGATCGGCCAGCCGCCGCCGGCCGCCGTGGCGCGAAGCCGGGCCAGTGCATCGCGAAGCTTGGCGTAGAGGGGGTTCTGCGGACGCGCCATGGCGAATGCCTGATCGACGGTGCGCTCCTCGATGGAGGTTTCCAGCATGGACATGCCTTGCTGCGGATCGATCGCCGCCGGGTCGAAGTTCCACGTAGGGTCGAGGCGGTTGGGATCGACCTTCCCGCGAGCCAGGTGAACCAGCGCCGTGATGTACGCGCCCGTGGCCGAGATCTCGAATTCGGCTCGTGCGGCCGGGGAGAGATCCGGATCCTTCAACGCTTCCGCCATCGTCCTCAGTTCGGAATAGCGGTAGTCCTCGGGGAGGAGTCCATCGGCCTCCACCGAAGCCAGCCCAGCCAGCAATTGCCGGACATTGGTCTCGTCGGACCACGCGGCGGCGTACTGACGCTGCATATAGAAATTCGCGAGTGCCTGGCCCAGGGCCGCCTCCCGGCGGGAAAGCGGGCCGCCGTCCAGTGGCGCCATCTGCCGCAGCCGCGCATAGATGGCCTGGGCCAGTGGATCGTCGGTCGGCAGCGGGGCCGGCGCGCTGGCTGCCGACGAGGGGGCCACGATGGGAGGCGGCGCCGCCGCGGACGCGGCCGGCGACAGGTTCTGCGCCGTGGCGACCCCCGGCAGCGCCACCGCCAATGTCAGGATGGCGAGGCCACGCATCGTCTTTTCCATAGTTTCCGCCTATCGATCCGTCCTGTTTTCACCTATCTGAATGGCGTAGACGTGACGATCCTGTGGTTAATAAATGACCAGCACGTTAGGATGATCGCTGGTACCCGACCGGTTGGCCGCATGATTCGATCGCTTCGGACGCTCATGGCGTCCGCGCCTTTCCTTGGCGCACTGCTTTTCCTTTCCCTTCCTGCCCATGCCGGCGACTCTCTCGGCGAAGCCCTGGCTCGCCTGGCGCCCTCGGCGGATCCCCAGGTCATCGGATTGGCGGTGAAAGCGGCCGAATGCGCGCAGACCCGGAGTGGCCAGCCGGCCGACCGCCTCGCCGTGATCGATTATTCGAAACCGTCGTCGGAGCCGCGTCTGTGGGTATTCGACACCGTGAACCGCAAGCTGCTCTTCCAGGAGCTGGTGGCCCACGGGAAGAACAGCGGCGACGCGAACGCCACGCAATTTTCCAATGCACCGAACAGCCTCGCATCCAGCCTCGGACTCTTCCGCACGTCGGATACGTATACCGGAAAGAACGGCTATTCCCTACGCATGAACGGCCTGGAACCGGGTGTCAACGACCAGGCCATGGCCCGCGCCATCGTGATCCATGGCGCCGCCTATGTGAACGCCGCCATGGCGAAGGTCGCCGGACGCATCGGCCGCAGCTGGGGTTGCCCGGCCGTCCGCACGGCCATCGCGCGCAAGCTGATCGATGCGCTGAAGGGCGGGCAGATGGTCTTCTCGTATTACCCGGACAAGCACTGGCTCGCATCGTCGCACTACCTCAAGTGCACCGACGGCCAGCTGGCCCAGGCCGAGGCCAGCGTCGCGGCCCGCGCCGGGAGCTGATCGCATAAGCGCTTCGTCGCGTTAGAATTCCCGGAACCTCACCGTGGAATCCAGCATGAAACACGTTCTTGCGATCGCCGCCTGCACCGTCCTCTCCGGCTGCGCCACCAGCGGCATGACCGACACTCTGCCCAAGCTCAGCAGCAAGACGGGCAAGAGCGTGACGGCCTACGTGCAGTGTGTGGAGCCGAAGTGGCAGGCCCTGGCCAAAAATGCCAAGGGTGACGCCAAGGACGAAAAGGGCCGCGTGACCGCGAACGACGGCGGCAAGCACGAGCGCCTGGACGTCACGGCCAATGGCCCCGGCGCGCAGGTCGTCATGTATGAGATCCAGAAGCGCGGCAAGGACAACCCCGATTACGACGGCCGCTTCCGCGACGAAGCCATTTCCTGCCTCTGATCGCGGCGATCTTCACGGCTGTCAGCTGTCCTTCCCGCCGCCCAGGCGGGGATGACGGCGCCGCCATACGTTTTTTCCCGGCCTTTCGCGTCGCCTTCCCTCAGGCACGCGGCCGCGATGCGCGTGCCCGCTCCACCGCGTCGAGCAACTGGGCCCTGTCGAAGGGCTTCTCCAGGAATACCGCCGACAGCGGGAAAGGCTCCAGGTCCTCCGGCAAGCGGCTGGACACCACCACCATCGCCGTGGCGGGGCGTTCCCGGAGTGCGGCCTGCAGGAGCGCGCTTCCCCGCCGTTCCCCCGGGGTATCGGCGTGGATGACCAGCAGGGCCAATTCCGGCAAGTCGTGAAAGGCGCGCTTGGCGTCGCGATAAGTGACTGCGGCATGGGCCCGGTAACCCGCGTCGTCGAGCACCATGGCGATGGTCTCGGCAACCATGTGGGCACGGTCGAAGACCAGAGCGGTAGGCGGGGGGAAGGGTTTGACAGTCATGCGGGGCAGTTTAATCTCCCTTGTGGCAACTTGGGTGGGCGATAGTCGACGGCCGTTCACCCGTCGTCGACATGGCGACCCGAATCCTTGCCCGACCCTGGAGGAACCGCCCATGCGCCATCTCGCCCTTGCCGCCGGCCTTGTCCTGCTCGCCGGCTGCGCCACCCAGAACGAACGACACGTGGGTATCCACGATGTCCCGTCCAGTACCGTATTCGAGTATCAGGACCCCAGCGCAGGCGATGCCACGTTGAACATCGTACGCGAGCAGGGTCTGTGGGGCGCGGGCTGCTCCAGTGCCATCTACGTGGACGACAAGGTCGTCGCGGACATGGAGATCGGCGAGCAGCTCGTCCTCCGCGTGCCCTCCGGCGCGCGCAAGCTGGGGATGATGCCGCACGGGGCGTGCAGTGCCGATCGCGTCGACGTGGATGCCACCGTGGGGCAGGGCGAGACGAAGGACTTCTCGATTCCCGCCAGCGGTTCCGGCCTCGCGGCTGCCGGGACGCCGAAAGCCTGAAGCCCTTGTCATCCGCACGGCGTCGGCGCAAGAATCGACCGTCGCCACCAGGCCATACAGGGGGGCTGTATGCATCGACGTACCGTTGGTCGTTATTCGGTGGAAGCGCGGACCCTGAAGACCCCCGCGGGTGTCTGGAAAGCGGCCTATATCGTCGAGCCCGTAGGTCACGCAGGGCCGCGGAATTTCGTGATGATCACGCTCCTCGACGAGTTTCCGGACGAGCGGGCGGCGGTGGATGCCGCCATGGAGAAAGGGGCGCGCCACGCCGACTGGCTGGCCGAGACGCGTCGTACGTATTCGAGCTGACGTGACCATGCCGCCGACTTCGCCATAACGCGCCCGCGACGGCGCCGCACCTAGCTTCATCCGCACGAGGGCCAAGGGGGCCTTCCCGATGGAGCGTCTTCCTTGCAGCGCATGATTCTCTACGTACCGTTCAATGCCTCGTCACGCGGCCAATGGACCCTGCGGCGCAATGCCGAACTCGTGGGCCAGTTTCCCACCCGCGACGAGGCCATCCGGCACGCGCTGGCGCTTACCGCGGCCATGCGGAACCAGCAAGGGCAGCCGGCGGAGATCAAGGTCGAGGACGAATCCGGCGTGTGGCGGCTCGCCGATATCGATGGCGCCGATGCCGACGAGGGCACCGGCAGCGAGGTGAACTAGGCCGCCGTCGCAGGATCTGAGACGGCCGGAAGGGATAACGGGCGTCCCTCCGCCGCCCGACGAAGTCCATGGCCGCCTACCTGAAAGCCCTGAGCGCCGACGAGGCCGATGCCGTCCTCCAGCCAGGCCAGGATGGGCAGACACTGGCACGCCGGCTGACCGACAAGTACGGCGACCGGGTCTGCTCGGCCTTCACGGTATTCGGCCGCGAAGGCGCCTACGCGCCGCTGCCGGACGACATGCCGGCGAGCCTGTCGCACGCGCTTGCCGCACGCGGCATCGACCGCCTCTACAGCCACCAGCAGGAAGCGTGGCAGGCGGCACGCGCGGGCCGCAACGTGCTCGTCGCCACCCCCACCGCTTCCGGCAAGACGCTGTGTTACACGATGCCGGTCTTGTCCTCCGCGATCGAGGCCGGCGCCAAGGCGCTCTACCTGTTTCCGACCAAGGCCCTGGCCCAGGACCAGGTGGCCGAACTGCTGGACATCAACCGCGCGGGCGACCTGGGCGTGAAGGCCTTCACGTTCGACGGCGATACGCCGGGCGACGCGCGCCAGGCCATCCGGCTGCACGGCGACGTGGTGGTCAGCAATCCGGACATGCTGCACCAGGCGATCCTGCCGCACCACACGAAATGGGCGCAGTTCTTCGAGAACCTGCGCTACGTGGTGATCGACGAGATCCACACCTATCGCGGCGTGTTCGGCTCCCACCTCGCCAACGTGCTGCGCCGGCTGAAACGGATCTGTGCCTTCTACGGGGTGCGTCCGCAGTTCGTGCTCTGTTCGGCCACGATAGGCAACGCGACGGAGCACGCCGAAGCGCTGATCGAGGACGACGTCTTCACGGTGAGCCGCAGCGGCGCACCGACCGGCGACAAGCACGTGCTGCTCTGGAATCCGCCCGTGATCAACCCGGATCTCGGCCTGCGTGCTTCGGCACGCTCGCAGACCAGCCTGATCGCGCGCGTCGCGATCAAGGCGAAGATGAAGACGCTGGTGTTCGCACAGTCGCGCCTGATGGTCGAGGTGCTCACGAAGTACCTGAAGGATGTGTTCGATCACGACACGCGCAAGCCCGCGCGTATCCGGGCCTATCGCGGCGGCTATCTTCCCACCGAGCGCCGCGAGGTAGAGCGTGCGATGCGCGCCGGTGACGTGGACGGCATCGTTTCCACCTCCGCGCTCGAACTGGGTGTGGACATCGGCAGTCTCGACGCGGTGGTGCTCAATGGGTATCCGGGCTCCATCGCGGCCACGTGGCAGCGCTTCGGGCGGGCAGGGCGCCGGCAGCAGCCCTCGCTGGGCGTGCTGGTCGCGAGCAGCGCGCCGCTCGACCAGTACCTGATGCGGCACCCGGCTTTCCTCACGGAAGCCAGCCCCGAGCACGCGCGCATCCAGCCGGACCAACCGCTGATCCTGCTCGATCACATCCGCTGCGCCGCGTTCGAACTCCCGTTCCTGGCGGGCGATCGCTTCGGTCCGGACGACGCGGGCGACTACCTCCAGGTGCTGGCGGAATCCGAGGTTCTGCATCGCGAGGGCGACCGTTGGGAGTGGATCGCGGACAGCTATCCGGCCAACGCGGTGAGCCTGCGCTCGGTGGCCGACGGCAATTTCGTGGTAGTGGATCGGACGGAGGGGCGGCAGACGATCATCGCGGAAGTGGATTACTCCGCCGCGGCGCTCACGCTCTACGAGGGCGCGATCCACATGATCCAATCGGTGCCATACCAGGTGGAGAAACTCGACTGGGACGGGCGCAAGGCCTATTGCACGCGCACGCGCGTCGACTACTACACCGACGCCATCGACTACACCAAGCTCAAGGAGCTGGAATGCTTCGACGGCGCGAAGGCGGGCGAAGGCAGCGCGCGGCATGGCGAGGTGCATGTGGTCCGCCGCGTGTCCGGCTACAAGAAGATCCGCTACTACACCCACGAGAACATCGGGTACGGGCCGGTGAACCTGCCCGACCAGGAACTGCACACCACGGCCGTGTGGTGGCAATTGCCGCAGACCGTGCTCGACGAGGCATTCCTCTCGCGCCAGCACGCGCTGGACGGCTTCCTCGGGGCCGCTTACGCGCTGCATACGGCGGCGGTGGTCGCGGTGATGGCCGAGCCGCGCGACCTGCAGAAAGCGGTCGGTTCGGGCGATGGCGGCTGGTCGGCGCAAGTGGATACGTCAGGGCGGGGGCAACTGCGCGCACCAGACGGCGGCCTGGCATCGCCGGACGCGCTCGAACGCTTCCTGCCCACGGTCTACCTCTACGACAACTTCCCCGGCGGCGTGGGTTTGAGCGAGCCGCTGTTCCAGCGCGCGCCGGAACTGCTCGTTCATGCGTTGGCGACGGTGGAGGGGTGTGCCTGCAAGGCGGGCTGTCCCGCTTGCGTGGGCCCTGTCCTGGCCGCCGACGAGGGGCGCGAGGAGACGCCGCGCGCGCTGGCGACCCGCGTCTTGCGCCTGCTGGGTGCGGCGATGTGAGCGATCTGGCTTCGAGACTCGCTGCCCTGCGCCGGCAGGCCGGCGTTCCCGCTCCACGGACATCGACGCCGGACGAAACCCCGGCAAGGGGACCGGTGTCGGTGCCGACGGGGGCTCGCGACAAACCTGGCCTGGCCACTCTCCGCCGCATGGCCGGCGTCCGCGAACGCATCGCGCAACCACGCTCGCTCCAGCGTCCCCACACCCGTGAGGTCCCCGGCGAGGAAATCGCGCCTGGACTCCGCTACATCGAACACCGCTTCGCCTGGGGCGAGCCGCCGGCCGAACTCGACCTCGCCTTCGCCAGGCTGACCACGGCGCGTCGCGAGCACCTGCTGCACTTCGACACGGAAACGACGGGTCTCGCCGGCGGCACCGGTACGCGTGCCTTCATGATCGGCGCGGCCGACTGGTACGAGGGCGCTTTGCGCGTCCGCCAGCTCTACATCACCGCAATGGCCGCCGAGTCCGCGATGCTGCGCGCGTTCACCGGCTGGATCGGCACGGACACCGTGCTGGTCAGTTACAACGGAAAATCCTACGACGCGCCTCTGCTGGCCACGCGCTATCGCCTTGCACGGCTCGAGAACCCGTTGAAAGGACTGCGCCACGTCGACCTGTTGCATCCGATGCGCCGCCGCTATCGCGGCGTGTGGGAGAACTGCCGCATGCAGACGGCCGAACGCCAGCTGCTGCGCGTCGTGCGCGAGGACGACCTTCCCGGTTCGGAAGCACCGCGTGCGTGGCTCACCTATCTGCGCGGCGGTTCGTCGGCGAACCTCGCCCGTGTCGCGGAACACAACCTGCAGGACGTACGCAGCCTGAGCGGCCTCCTTGTCCACGCGCACGGCTGGGCCGCATCGGACGTTCGCCATGCTTCGCCGGCCGGTAACGAAAAATAGACGCCGCTCCGCGCAGGCTCCCCGGTGTCATGACGCGGAGCGAAAGCATGAACGAAGCGACAAAACCCTGCGACCATGCCGGCTGCAACTGCCAGATTCCCATATCGCGGGACTTCTGCAGCGAAAGCTGCCGCATGGCGTCGGAGAGCCAGAACGTGGGCGGTGCGTGCGAATGCGGCCATGCTGCCTGCCAGCAGCGCACCTGACCGGACGGAGGTGACCCCGTGACGAACGACGACAAGCAGCCGACCCCAGGCTACCGGGAAGAGAATCCGAAACCCTCGCACGGCAAACCCAAGCTTCCCGGCGAAGGACATCCGCAGGAACACCAGAACATGCCGACGGAAAAACCGGGGAAGCAAAACTCCCCTTGAGCTCCGAGTGGGAAGCGTGCTTCCCACATCGGGCGCGTCCTTGCTTCAGGCCGCCTTGCGCAGCAGGCTGCCGATCCCGGCGATGGCGCCGCCGATGGCGTTCTGCTTATGGTCATCGCCCATCGCCACGCCCTCGGCGCGCACGAATTCGATGTCCGTGATGCCGAAGAAATTGAACATCGCGCGCAGGTAGGGCTCCTGGAAGTCCATGGCCGCCGCCGGGCTGCCGGCGGAGTAGATACCGCCGCGCGAGGACGCGACGATCACCCGCTTGCCGCCGGCGAGGCCTTCGGGGCCCGCGGAGGTATAGCGGAACGTCTTACCGGCCACCGCGATGCGGTCGATCCAGGCTTTCAGCGTGCTGGAGATGCCAAAGTTGTACATCGGGGCGCCCACCACCACGACGTCGGCCGCCAGGAACTCTTCCAGGACCTTGGTGCCTTCGATGGCGTTCGGATCCTCGTCGCCGGCTGGGAGGGCCCAGGGAGCGAGGGGCGCCGCGTGGAGGTCGCGGTAGGTGACTTCGAGACCGGGGTGGTTGCGAACGAACTCCGCCACGACGGCAGTCGTCAGGCCGCGCGACACGGAGTGGGCGCCCAGGGCGCTGGCATCGACATGCAGGAGTTTCATGGGGTTTCCCTCGTAGGTTGACCGCCGCGGCGGGATGGGAAGACGATACGCCGCAGACAATCCCTTGATTAGTCGGCTTGGAGTAGACTCATTGTTTCGTAGACGAAACGACGGATACCCCCGATGGACGGCGCGCTCCAGGACCTCAACGATCTCTATTTCTTCGCCTCGGTGGTGGAGCACGGCGGCTTTTCCGCCGCCGGCCGTGCCCTGGGCATCCCCAAATCGCGCCTGAGCAAGCGCATCGCCCAGCTGGAAGACCGTCTCGGCGTGCGCCTGCTCCAGCGCACCACTCGGCGCTTCGTGGTCACCGAGATCGGCGAGCGCTTCTACCAGCATTGCCGGGCCGTGCTGGAAGAGGCGCGGGCGGCGCAGGACGCCGTGGACGAACTGCGGACCGAGCCGCGCGGCGTGATCCGGATGAGCTGCCCGGTCTCCATCGCGCAGAACGTGCTGGGTCCGATGCTTCCTGCCTTCTTGCTGGAGCATCCGAAGGTGCAGGTGCGCGTGACGGCCACCAACCGCCGCGTGGACCTCATCGGCGAGGGCTACGACGTGGCGATCCGCGTTCGCGAGAAACTGGACACGGATGCCACGCTGGTCCTGCGCAGCATCGGCTATGCGCGCAGCCTGCTGGTGGCCAGCCCGAAGTTCCTGGATTCGAACGGCAGGCCGGAAACGCTGGAGGACCTGGCGAAGCTCCCGGCGCTGTCGATGTTCGAGCACGAAGGCGCCCAGGTCTGGGAACTGGTCGACCGCAGCGGCAAGAAATCCGCGGTGGAAGTGACGCCCCGCCTGGTGAGCGGCGACTTCACCATGCTGATCGCCGCGGCCGTGCAACGTTGCGGCGTGGCCTTGCTGCCCGAAGATTATTGCGGTCCGCTGATCGCGAGCGGCGAACTGGAATGGGTGATGCCCGAGTACAGCACCGCGCAAGGCACGCTGCACTTCGTCTACCCCAGCCGTCGCGGGTTGCTGCCGGCCGTGCGCAGCTTCGTGGATTTCCTGGCAGATCGTCTCGCCAAGGCCCAGGCCGAGTTCCACAAGGATTGCGAGAAGGTCGCGGCGAACCCGGACCTGGCCGCATCGATCCGCCTCTCGCGCATGGTAGGATCGGAGAATCCGACGGCATTTGGCCGTCCAAACGAATAAGGGCGATCGATGCAGGTCGAAACCAAGCTTCCCAAGGTGGGCACCACCATCTTCAGCGTCATGAGCCAGCTGGCGCTGGAGCACAAGGCGGTGAACCTGGGCCAGGGCTTTCCCGATTTCGAACCGCCGGAAGCGTTGCGCGACGCCGTCTCGCGCGCCATGGCGGAAGGCAAGAACCAGTACGCGCCCGGCATCGGCATTCCGAAGCTGCGCGAGCAGATCGCCATCAAGACCGAGCGCCTCTACGGCCACCGGGTGAGTCCGGACACGGAGGTCACCGTCACCTCCGGCGCCACCGAGGCCCTGTTCTCGGCCATTGCCGCCGTGGTGCGGGCAGGCGACGAAGTGATCGTCTTCGATCCGTGCTACGACAGTTACGAACCGGCGATAGAACTGCAGGGCGCCACGGCCGTCCATTTGCCGCTGACGCTGCCGGCGTTCGCCATCGACTGGCAACGCGTACGCGAGGCGATCACCCCCCGCACGCGGATGATCCTCGTCAATTCGCCGCATAATCCGTCCGGTGCCGTGCTTTCCCGTGCCGACCTCGACGAACTGGCCGCCATCGTTCGCAATACGTCCATTGTGGTGCTGTCCGACGAGGTCTACGAGCACATCGTGTTCGACGGCCGGGAACACCAGAGCGTGCTGCGCCATGAGGAACTGGCCGCGCGGAGCATCGTGGTGTCGTCGTTCGGCAAGACCTACCACTGCACCGGCTGGAAGGTCGGTTACGCGGTGGCGCCCAAGGCGCTTACCGCCGAGTTCCGCAAGGTGCATCAATACCTTACGTTCTGCACGTTCAGTCCGGCGCAGTGGGCGTTCGCCGAGTTCCTGGATTCCTCGCCGGAGCATTACCTCGAACTGCCGGCCTTCTACCAGGCCAAGCGCGACCGCTTTCGCGCGCTGCTCGCGCCTTCGCGCCTGACGCTGCTCGACGTGCCGGGCGGGTATTTCCAGCTCGTGGATTACAGCGCCGTTCGAGACGTCGACGACATCAATTTCAGCGAGTGGCTGGTCCGCGAAGGCGGTGTCGCGGCCATTCCGCTCAGCCCGTTCTACGAAACCGCGCCGGATACGCGTCTCGTGCGCCTGTGCTTCGCCAAGAACGACGCCACCATGGAAGCCGCCGCGGAGCTCCTGTGCAAACTCTGACCGTCACCCTCGTCCAGGGCGCCACCCGTTGGCACGATGCCCCCGGCAATCGCGAGTACTACGGCCGCCTCGTGCGCGAGGCCGCGCCGAGCGACCTGGTCGTGCTGCCGGAAACCTTCCTGTCCGGCTTCACCAACGACACGCTGGCGAACGCCGAGGCGATGGAGGGGCCGAGTGTCGCGTGGATGCGGGCGCTCGCCGGCGAGGTGAATGCGACGCTCACCGGCAGCCTCGTGATCCGCGAGGGCGACACCGTCTACAACCGGCTCATCTGGGCCTCGCCCGATGGCGGCATGGCCTGGTACGACAAGCGCCACCTGTTCCGCATGGCCGGTGAGCATACGCGCTACGGCGGCGGCAGCGAGCGCCTCGTCGTGGAACTGAAAGGCTGGCGCATCCTGCCGCAGGTCTGCTACGACCTGCGTTTTCCCGTGTGGCTGCGCAACGGCCGCCGCGAGGACGCCACGGGCGGCATGGATTACGACCTGGCCCTGTTCGTGGCCAACTGGCCGGCCCCGCGCCGGCAACCGTGGCGCACGCTGCTGCGCGCGCGGGCCATCGAGAACCTGGCCTACGTGATCGGCGTGAACCGGGTGGGCATGGACGGCAACGACCTGCCATACGCGGGCGACAGCGCCGTGATCGATCCGGTAGGCGAGGCACTGGTGGAACTGGGCTCGCAGGAGCAGGTGGTCACCATGGTGCTCGACCCGGCCCCGCTGAAGGCTCATCGCGAGCGTTTCCCGGCCTGGATGGACGCCGATCGCTTTTCGCTGGATATGGGCGGTTGACTGCCTCGATCCCGGGCGGCGATAGCAAGGTCGGGCCGGTGCAGGAGCCGCTATAGCGGCGAGAGCAATCACCCGCGTCGCCGCGAGGTTTCCACGCCGCGCGCGAGTGCGCTTTGCGTCAGTCAGGCGCCCTGAATGGCGCGGCCGGCCCGATGCTGGCTTCCTTGCGCCACGCCTCCAGCTTGTCCTGGATCCCGGCACCGATATCGATCTGCGGCTCCGAAGGGAGCAACGCGTCGCGTTTCTCCCACCCGTCGATCGCCGTTCGGGCCTTGCCGAACGCCTCGATGAAATCGGGCGTGGCGTTCAGCCCGTCGGCCAGCCACGCCCGGCCGAAGTACGTGATGTCGGAATCCGCGCCGCAACCGAACGACGTGCGGTCCGTGCGGGCCGAAGCCAGGACCAGCGTGCCCTGGCCGCGCAGCTTCGGTACGTACCCACCGGAGTAACAGGCGTTCACCACCACCACCTTCCAGCGAAACGGACGCTTCGCCAGGATGTCGGCGAGGCCGTCGGGGTCCAGCTGGTCGAGGGGAATCGGGTCCATGTCGACCAGCAGCGAATGATCGTTCCCGCCATGCGTCGCGAGGTAGAGCAGGAGCACGTCCTGACTTGGGTCCATCACGCGTGCGATGCCGTCCAGCGCCGCTTCCAGGTTCGTCCAGCTCGCCAGCGGCCGCTTCGCGAGCGTCGCCGGGTTGTTCTCGAGGACGAGCGTATGGCCCGGGCTGCCGAAGCGCGTCGTCATCAGCGTGTCCACATACTCCGCCTCGTTACGGAAGACGTCTTCGGCACCGTCGCCGCCGAACGCGATGGCGTAGATGTTCGTCTTGCCCGGGGTGCGCGGGGCGAGCGCACCGAGGGCCCGTTGCATCGCTTCCGGTTGCGCCGTGAACACCTGCTCGGGCGTTGGGGCGTCCTCGGGCCAGGCATCCGCGATGTCCTCGTCGGCGCTGCCTTCGGCGGCCGCCGCGAGTGCGCTGCTCGATGCCGGTGCGACGGTGGACAGGGACGGCGCGGGGACGATCCTCGCGGAGGTATGGCCGTAGTGGAGCGCGACGAGGGTGAGCAGGACCCCGGCGGCGAAGGCCGCCAGGATCGGGATGGCCGTGCGAGGGCGGGCGTCAGGCCGCGACGGCATCGAAATCGGCCACGGCAGGATGACCGTTGTCGCTCAGGCGCTGCGGCGGGCGGATGAGCTGAGTGGTGCGCATGCCCGCGGCGCGGGCGGCATCGAGTTCTTCCCGGATGTCCGACAGGAACAGGATCTGCGCCGGCGGAAGGCCGATCTCCCCGGCGATGCGCCGGTAGGACTCGACCTCGCGCTTGTGACCGGTCTGCGTGTCGAAATAGCCCGAGAAGAGCGGGGTGAGGTCGCCGCTTTCGCTATGACCGAAGAGCAGCTTCTGTGCCGGTACGGAGCCGGACGAATAGACATAGAGCTTGAGCCCCCGTGCGTGCCAGGCCTGCAGGCGGCCGGCCACTTCCGGGTACATGTGCGACACGTACGCCTTCGATTCGTAACCCTCGCGCCAGATCATGCCTTGCAGCGCCTTGAGTGCCGTGGACTTGCGATCCTCGTCGATCCAGCGGATCAGCATGTCGACGATTTCGGTACGGCTGGCCTCGACGATGCCGGCTTCCGCGGCGGCTTCCTGCAGCCAATGCCGTACCTCGGCTTCCTCGCCGCGCGTTTCCACGAACGCGGGCAGATGCTGTCGGGCGTAGGGAAAGAGCACGTCCTTCACGAAGTCGATCGAGCTCGTGGTGCCCTCGATATCGGTGAGGATGGCGCGGATGTCGGACATGGCGGGGAGGCCTGCGGGGCGGACTGGCCCCGCAGGATAAACGACGGGCGGCGCTTACGAAACCGAGGACGCCGACGCGTGCGGGCTCATGCGCGGGAAACGCTCGGCGATGTCCTCGCCCGTGAACGTCGCGACCCAGCCTTCCACGTTGGTGAACAGGCGGATGGCCACGAAGTAGGGCGATTCGCTCATGTCGAACCAGTGCGGGGTGCCGTCGGGTACGCCGATCAGGTCGCCCTTCTCGCACAGCACCTCGTACACCTTGCCATCGATGTGCAGGGTGAACTGGCCGGCGCCGGCAACGAAGAAGCGGACTTCGTCCTCGCTATGCGTGTGCTCGTTCAGGAACTTCTGGCGGAATGCCGCACGGTCCGGATGGTCGGGCTTGAGACTGATGACGTCGACGGCCTGGTAGCCGTTCTCGCGCATCAGCCGGTCGATATCGGAACGGTAGGCGGCGATGACCTCGTCCTGGCTTGCGCCCGGCGCGATCGGCTGGTCCGCTTCCCACTGCTCGAACCGTACGCCCACGGCGTTCAGGGCGGTGGCGATGGCGGCATGGTCTTCCAAGACCTCGGTTGGGGTGTCGCTTCGGGTATCGTCGTAGATGCGCAGACGGCTCATGGGGCAAGCCTCCTCAGGTCGAGTTCGCAACCCAGCAGGAATTCCAGCGCCTCCAGGTGGCGGCGCGTTTCGGCCATGTCGCGGCCCCACGTGTAGATGCCGTGGCCGTCGATCAGGTAGGCGTAAAGCGGCTTGCCGGAATCGATCCACGCATCCACCCGGGCCTCGAGCTCGGGCATCTGCTGGGTGTTGGGGAAGACGGGAATGTCGAGCACGCTTTCGTGCGTGGTGTAGCCGGCGATGGCCTTCTGCAGCTCCCAGCCCTCGAGACGCACGCGGCCTTCGGACGCGAACAGCCGCGACGCGACGCTCTGCGTGCGCGAATGGGTGTGCAGCACCACGTTGGCCTCGGGGAAACGGCGGTAGACCTGGGTATGCAGGCCGGTTTCGGCGGAGGGCCGGTGATCCGACCCCACGGCCTTGCCGTGCATGTCGATCAGCATGATGTCGTCGCGGCCGAGGCGGCCCTTGTCGCGCCCGGAAATCGTGATCGCGGCGAGATCGTCGTCGATCCTCATCGAAAAGTTGCTGCTCGTGGCGGGCGTCCACCCGAACGCCGCCAGTTCGCGGGCGGCATCGGCAAGGGTATCGGCGCGTTCGGCCAGCAGGGTGGCCACGACGGGCGGAGGAGTCTTCGACATGGGGATTTGGACGTCCAAACAGGATTCGACTATAGCATGGGCCAGCACGAGCCCTTTCGTTAAATGCGAACCACTCGCCTTTCGTCGATGGAGGTACGATTCCGGACGGTAACCACTGACGGAGGTCATGCGATGTCGCAACACGATCAGAACGATGAGGGGCGCCGCCGTTTTCTCAAGGTAGCCGCCGGCGGGGTGGCTGCGGCCACGATCCTCGGCACGCTGCCGCGGATGGCCCAGGCAGCGGACCTGCCTCACCTCTCCCCCTCGGATCCCACCGCCGCGGCCCTTAAATACACCGAGGACGGCAGCAAGGCGATGGGGAAAAAGGCCCCGAACGATGCCTGCATGAACTGCAATTTCTACCAGGGGAAGGCCGGGGCGGCCTGGGGACCCTGCCAGCTGTTCCCGGGCAAGGTCGTGGCGTCGAAGGGCTGGTGCGCGTCCCACGCCGTCATGATCTGAAGGGTGGGCTGCATAAAATGCAGCCCAGGCGCGCCAGGCCGAGGAGCTGACCCGCCTGACGCGCCGGGCGGCAATCCGGGGCCCACTGCCAAGTGATTAACCCTCGGACTCGGGATCATACTCCCCTCCGATGGCGACCGGCCAATGGCAGTTAAATGACGCTCGGTCCCGAGATTGTTTCCGTTCAGAGTCAGTCAGTTAGGCGCCAAAGCTCGATTCGACTCGAGCTTTGGGCGGAAACCCCGCGAACGGTCAGCCCCGGCGCTTCAGCTTGCTGTTCCGGTACCCGTACGCGAGGTACATGATCACGCCCAGCGCGGTCCAGACGCCCATCAGCACCCAGTTGCGCACGCCCATCGACCACAGCAGGCCGATACAGCTGAGGATGCCGAGCACGCAGGTGACCGACGCGAAAGGCACACGGAACGTGCGCGGAAGGTCGGGTGCCGTCTTGCGCAGGATCATCACGCCCGCGCATACCGCGCTGAAGGCGACGAGCGTGCCCATCGACGTGAGGTCGCCGAGCACGTTGAGCGGAAACACGGCGGCGAGCAGGGCGATGCCGAGGCCGGTGATGACCGTGTTGATGTGCGGTGTGCGGTATTTCGGATGGATGGTGGTGAACACCTTCGGCATCAGGCCGTCCCGGCCCATGATCATGAAGATGCGCGGCTGGGCGATGATCATCACCAGCACCACCGACGACAGGCCGATCAGCGCGCCGATTTCCACCACGCCGCGCAGCCAGCCCAGTTCCGGATGCTGGCGGATCGCCGTGACGACGGGTTCCGACGTGCCCAGTTCACTGAACGGAACGAGGCCCGTCAGCACGGCCGCCATGGCGATGTACAGCACGGTGCAGATACCGAGCGACGCGAGCGTGCCGATAGGCATGTCGCGCTGCGGGTTCTTCGACTCCTGCGCCGCCGTGGAGGTGGCCTCGAAGCCGATATAGGCGAAGAACACCATGGACGCACCGCGAAGGATGCCGTTCCAGCCGTACCTGTCGCCGCCTTCGTTGGCGGGGATGAACGGATGCCAGTTCGCCGTGTCGATGTGGCTCGCGCCGACCACGATCACGAGGATGATGAGCGCCGTCTTCAGCAGCACCATCGCCATGTTGATGCCGGTTGACTCCTTGATGCCCACGTAGCAGACCCAGGTGAGGGCCAGCGTGATGCCGACGGCCGGAAGGTTGAACAATGCGCCGGTGAGGACCATGTGGCCGTCCACCCAGTCCACGGGCGCATTCGTGAGCGCGGGCGGGATGTGGATGCCGACATGGTCGAGAAGGCTGACGAAGTAGCCCGTCCAGCTCACCGCCACGGCGGAGGCTGAGACGCCGTACTCGAGGATGAGGTTCCAGCCGATGAACCAGGCGGCGCCTTCGCCCAGCGTGGCGTATGCGTAGGAATAGGCGCTTCCCGACACGGGAATCATCGAGGCGAACTCGGCATAGCAGAGCGCCGTGAACGTGCTGCAGATCGCCGCGAGGATGAAGGACAGGATGATGGCCGGGCCGGCGTGCTCCGCCGCCGCCACGCCGGTGATGACGAAGATGCCGCCGCCGATGACCGCGCCGATGCCCAGCGCCGTGAGCCCCCATGGCCCGAGGGTGCGCCGCAGGGCCGGGCCGTGCGCGTCGTCGGGTTCGGCCTGGGGTGCTTTCTTGGCGAGTAACTGCTGGAGCATGGACAGCCTGGAGGTGGTGTACGGGAAGGATAACTGCAAACGGAAAGGCCGGCGGACGACCGCCGGCCCTTCGTCTGGATGGTTTCGATCAGCCGAGTGACTTGCGCAACTTGCTGTGCGCGTAGCCGTAGCCGAAGTAGATGGCCTGGCCGATGACGATCCAGCCGACCATCAGGCGCCAGTGCTCCTCGAACGCCTGCCAGAAGAGGTAGACGCAGGCGAGCGCGCCGGCGATGCAGATGGGCCACACGAACGGCACGCGGAAGCTGCGCTTCAGGTCCGGGCGGGTGTAACGAAGGATCAGCACGCCCACGCACACGGTGGCGAAGGCGAGCAGGGTACCCATCGACACCAGCTCGCCGAGCACGCTCACCGGGAACAGGCCGGCCATGGCGGCAGCGGCGACCCCGACGATGATCGTGCCGATGTACGGGGTGCGGAACTTCGGGTGCACCTTGGCCATGGTCTGCGGCAGCAGGCCGTCCTTCGCCATCGAGAAGAAGATGCGCGGCAGGCCCATGAGCATCACGAGGATGACCGAGGACAGGCCGGTGATGGCGCCGAGCACGACGATCGCCTTCAGCCAGGACAGGTGCGGATACAGGCCCAGCGCCGTGGCGACCGGCTCCGGCGTGTTGAGCATGCGGAACGGTGCGATGCCGGTAAGCACGAGTGCGACGGCGATGTACAGCACGGTGCAGATCGCGAGCGAACCGAGGATGCCGATCGGCATGTCGCGCTGCGGGTTCTTCGCCTCGCCGGCCGCGGTGGATACGGCGTCGAAGCCCACATAGGAGAAGAAGACGATCGTCGCGGCACGGAAGATGCCGCTCCAGCCGAAGGTGCCCGGGCCTTCCGTCTCCGGAATGAACGGGTGCCAGTTGGATGGATTGATGACCTGGATGGCGAAGGCCAGGAACAGGAGGATCACGGTGACCTTGATGGCCACGATGATCGAATTGACGAACGCCGACTGGGTGATGCCGACGTAGCAAAGACCCGACAGCGCCGCGATGATGACCACGGCGGGCAGGTTGATCAGCGTGCCGGTGGCCTGGATATGGCCTTCGACGAACTGGAACGGCGCCGAAGAGAGCCAGAGCGGCAGGGCCATGTTCGTGCCGGTCATCTGGCCGAGCATGCCGAGCAGTTCGTTGAAGTAGCCCGACCAGCCGGCGGCGACGGTGGCGGCGGCGAAGAGGTACTCGAGAACGAGGTTCCAGCCGACGAACCAGGCGACGTATTCGCCGAGGGTCGCATAAGAATACGAATAGGCACTGCCGGACACCGGGAGCATCGCCGCGAATTCGGCGTAGCACAAGCCGGCGAGGGCGCAGGCGAAACCGGCGATGAGGAAGCTGATGACCAGCGCGGGACCCGCATGCAGCGCGGCGGCCTGACCGGTGATGACGAAGATACCGGCACCGATGACGGCGCCGACACCGAGCAGGACAAGGTGCTTGGCCGTGAGGACGCGCTTGAGTTCGCTGCCTCCGTGCGTCCCCGTCTCGATGTGTTCGCCAGCGTCGACGTGCGGCGCGGCCTCGATGGGATGCGTCGCGAACAGGTGTTTCAACATGTATATCCCCTACTGCCGGAATGTAGCCTTTTATTTTTGGGACCGCCGCGTGAGCCACGGTGGACACGCCGCTGCCCGGAAGCGCTGGCACGGCACCATAGCCCAGGGGGCCTTGGCCGTACAAGCTGCATTGCGAGGCCTGCCAAGGCATTGCACGCGACGGGCGAGGATGTCGACCATGACTTGCGGCGGTTGTGCATGGCGCGCGGTGGTGCTCAGAAGACCATGTTGAGCGCCACCTGGGGCGCCACGTAGTCGGCCGTGTTCCGACCGGCCACGGTGAACTGCACGCCCGCGATGAGGCCGGTGCCCGGGGTGATGTTGTATTCCACGGCGGGGGCGAGACTGAACTCCTGGCTCGGCGCGATGCGGCGCGCGATGCGCGAGCCGCCGGCGTCGCCACCCGCGACGTGGACGGCGCTGGCCCGGTTCCAGATCGCCTCGCCGACGAGGACCCAGCGCGGGTTGAGCACGTATTCGGCCGCGACGGTCGCGTTCCAGGCCTGTCCGAGGCGGGCGTGACCGCGGAAGCCCGCATCGGTGCCGTACACGCTGCTGTCGCGCACGCGGATGCGCCCGGGCGAGGGGCTCCACGCGATCTGGCTGCGCCAGCGGATGGCGTGGCCGTCGTCCAGCCAGTAGAGCTGCTGCCCGCCCAGCGACAGCGTGGTGCGCATGGCACCGTTGCCGGTGCCGTTGAGCGGATTGGTATCGAGTTGGTGGTAACGCCCCGTGGGCAGGCGTTGTGCCGCGGCAAGGGCGAGCACGAGACCGGTGCCGTCGGCGTTCGGTGCGCGTAGGCGCTGCTGGAAGCGGACGGTGGTATCGCCCATGCGCAAGCCATCGCTGTGCTGGCCGTCGAGCGAGGTTCGCGCGGCGTTGAGGATGACCTGCACCGTGTGGGTATCGGTGAGCGCGTAGGCCACCGGAAGGGCGATCTGCCACTGGCGTACCGTGGGTTTGCTTTCCCTGCGATCGCCGCTGTTGTCGTAATAACCGCGGGTATTGGTATGGATCAGGTAGGGTTCGACATTGAGCATGCCGGCCGGCATGGTGTTGACCGCGGGCGTGACCAGCGGGCCGGTGAAGTTGGCAACGCCAGGTGGCGAAGCGGCCCATGCGGTGGCCGGAGCGGTGCAGACCATCGCGAGGATGGCTGCGGACTTGAAGTTTTGCGACATGCGCGATTCCTTGCGTGGACAGCGGGCGTTGCGGAGGGAGCACGTCATGCGCCCGTTGACATCCTAGGCAGGCCGAGCCCGCCGGGAACATCGGACTAATCCGAAAAATCCGTGTGAGAATGTCGCGCTCTTTCGTAGGTACATTCTCGATGGATGCCATCAGACAGCACTTTCTCGAGGCCCTGGGCCGCTATGCCGCATGCTGGCCGGACGAAGGCGATGTCGATCGCTTCGCTTCCTGGGCGCGCGAGCAGGAGAAACCGTTCCACCGTGAAACACGGGAGGGGCACTTCACCGCGTCCGCCTGGCTGGTCAGCGCGGACGGCGAACGCGCGCTGCTGATGCTCCATCGCAAGCTGGAGCGCTGGCTCCAGCCTGGCGGGCACGCGGACGGCGAGCCGGACCTGCCGGGCGTGGCGCTGCGCGAGGCCGAAGAGGAAACCGGCTTGCGCGGACTCGACGTGCTGCCGGACATCTTCGACGTGGACCGGCACGTCATCCCGGCGCGCGGGCACGAGCCCGAGCACTGGCATTACGACGTGCGTTACGCCGTGATCGCCCGCGGCGGCGAGGCGTTCGTCGTGAACGAGGAATCGCTGGAACTGGCCTGGCGCCCGGTGGCGGATATCGCTGCCGACCCGACGCTGGACGGTTCACTCCGCCGCATGGCATCGAAATGGCTGTCCGCAGGAGCCGCTGTAGCGGCGAGAAGCCAACGAAGCGACGATGGCGTAACGCCGGCTGTCTCGCCGCTATAGCGGCTCCTACACGGGGGGGCGGGTCAGTCTGCGTACTTGGCCGGCACGGGATGCAGCGCTCCGCACTTCGCACAGGTGCGCGCGTCGACCGACCGGTAGAACTTCTCGAACACCGGCGGGAAATCGGCCTCGATGCTTCCCAGCGGGAAATATTCCTCGTAGAGCTTGTGGTTGCACTGCGGGCAGAACCACATCAGCCCGTCCTTCTCGCCCGCGACGCGACGCCGCTCGATCACCAGGCCGATCGACTCCGGCATCCGCTGCGGCGAGTGCGGTACGCGAGGTGGCAGGTAGAACATCTGCCCGGCCCGGATCGGGATATCCCGGGCCTGTCCGCCGTCCTGCACTTTCAGCACCATCTCGCCTTCGATCTGGTAGAAGAACTCCGGGCCTTCGTCGTAGTGGTAATCCGTACGCGAGTTCGGCCCCCCGACGATCATCACGATGAAGTCGCCGTCGACGATGCACTTGTTGCCGACGGGAGGCTTCAGCAGGGCGCGGTTCTCGTCGATCCAGCGCTCGAGGTCGATGGGTGGCAGCAGGCTCATGGCGTGACGTGTCCGGGGCGTTGGCCGATCATACCCCCGAATCCGGTGACGAACGGACCTTTCGCCGCGCCGCGCGGTCTTGTACAACGGCGCCCTTGGCCCTGAGGAATGATCCATGCCGTCGTGGTACCACGACCGAACGCCGGCCCCCGTGCTTCGCCCGCCGCCGCAAGGCCGCCGCGAAGCCGCGGTCGTCATCGTAGGCGGCGGTTTCGCCGGGCTGAACACGGCGCTGGGCCTCGCAGCGCGCGGCGTGCGCGACATCGTCCTGCTGGAGTCGAAATGGATCGGCTTCGGCGCGTCCGGGCGCAACGGCGGCTTCGTCTTCGCCGGCTATTCGCTGGGCGAGAAAGCCCTGCTCGAACAGGCGGGCGCCGAGCGGGCACGCGCGCTTTACGCACGCACGGTCGACGCGGTGAACCTGATCCGCGAGCGGATATCCGCCCTCTCTATCGACTGCGATGCGGTGGACGCCGGCGTGGTCTGGGCCAACTGGTTCCGCGACACCGAGGTACTGCGCTCGCGGCAGCGCCTGCTCGCCGAGCATTACGGCGCGGACTGGCAGTGGATTCCCGAAGACGCCATGCACGAATTCGTGCGCAGCCCGCGCTACCACGACGGTCTCTACGAACGGAACGCCCTGCATATCGACCCGCTTTCCTACGCGCGCGGCCTCGCCGGTGCGGCGGAGCGGGCGGGCGTTAGCATCCATGAATCGTCGCGCGTGCGCATGCTCGAGCGGCGCGGGCCGCGCTGGGTGCTGCGCGTCGGCGACGCCGAGGTGGAAACGGCGAACGTGGTCCTCGCCTGCGGCGGCTACCTTGCCGGCCTGGACCGGCGCATCGACCGCGCCGTCCTGCCCATCGCCACCTACGTGATGGTGACCGAGCCGCTGGGCGAGCGGCTGGGCGAGTGCCTGCGGACGCGGGCGGCGGTCTACGATACGCGCTTCGCGTTCGACTATTACCGGCCGCTTGCGGATACGCGCCTGCTCTGGGGCGGCCGCATCTCGATTCGCGACCGCTCGCCCCGCGCCGTGCAGCGTCTGCTGAAGCGCGATCTCGCCCGCGTGTTTCCTTCCCTCGGGGACGTGCGTGTCGAGCAGGCGTGGTCGGGACTGATGAGTTACGCGCGTCACGAGATGCCGCAGGTGGGCACGCATGGCAACGGGCTTTGGTATGCACAGGCTTTCGGCGGCCACGGCCTGGCACCGACATGCGCCGCCGGCGAGGCGCTGGCCGAGGCGATCGCCGCGGGCGATGCGACGCTGGATGCCTATGCCGGCTTCGGCCTGGACCCGGTGCATCGCCCGTTTGGTTACCTGGCGGCACAAGGCACTTACTGGAAATACGAACTGCGCGACTGGTTCAAGTCGCGACTGGAAGGATGAGATGAGCGAGGAAATCAGCTGGGCCGATTTCGAGAAGGTGATGCTGGTGGCGGGGACCGTGGTCCGCGCCGAGGCGTTTCCGGAGGCACGCCGGCCGGCATACAAGATCTGGGTGGACTTCGGCCCTCACGGCGAGAAAAAAACCAGCGCGCAGGTGGCGGCGATTTACGCGGCGGAGGAACTGGTAGGGAAGCAGATCATCGGAGTGATCAATTTTCCGGAGAAGCAGATCGGGCCGTTCCGGTCGCAGTTCCTGCTGACCGGGTTCCATACCGACGAGGGCGTGGTCATCACGACCACCGAGCGGCCGGTGCCGAACGGTGCGCGGCTGGCCTGACATCGAGGCAGATTGTCTCGCCGCTATAGCGGCTCCTACAGCGGATTGGCCTGTAGGAGCCGCTATAGCGGCGAGGGCAGGTTACCTTGCCCCGCGGTCGAGCCACACGACCACGCCCTGTGCGTTCAACCGGATATCCACCTCCAGGATCTTCACGATCTCCGCGGTGGTCAGCGTCACGCACTGGCGGTGCGCTCTGTCCACGTAAAGATCGATGAAATCAAAGGCAATGCGCTGCTCGCGATCCGGCGCGGACGCGTGCCGGCGACCGATGGCGACCATGGCGTCGATCGTCTGGTGCAGGTCGCTGGCCAGCCGCTTCACCTCGGTCACCCGGCCGAAGTGGGTGAGGTACATCGCCTCCGGTTCGTAGCGGAGGAGGCGGTCGATCGACGCGTGCGCCGCATCGGGTTCGAACTGCACGGGCGACGTGGTGGGGATGATGAAGGGGCCGCCGGGCGAATCCAGCTCGCGGTAGGAAAGTCCGAAGATGTCGCCGGTGAAGAAGGCGCTCGCGCGCTCGTCATGCACCGCGATGTGGTGGCGGGCATGTCCCGGCGTATCGAGGCAGAGCAGCGCGCGTCCGGCCAGGTCGACCACGAAACCATCGTCGGCCTCGATGACGCGGTCCTCGGGCACCGGGAAGATGTCGCCGTAGTCGCGGCGGACGATGTCTTCGCCACCATAGACCGCGGCGGCTCCTGCGATGAGCACGGACGGATCGATCATGTGCCGCGCACCTCGCGGATGCACCGCGAGCATGGCATTCGGCAACTCTCTCATCAGGGCACCGGCACCGCCGGCATGGTCGAGGTGGACATGGGTGAGGATCACCCAGTCGATGTCCTTCGGTTCCAGGTCGGCTTTTTCCATCGCCTCGAGGAAGCGCGGCAGCGAATGCGCCGTGCCGCTGTCGATGAAGGCGCCACGGCCACGCTCGACCACGAGGTAGGCCGCATCGAAGGAGGGCCGGCCGAAGCCGGTGTCGATGGTGTGGATGCCGTGCCGCATGGGCCGAGGTTAGGCCGAAATGGTAGGAGCCGCTATAGCGGCGAGGCAAACCTGCCTCGCCGCTTCATGGCCCCGTTGGCTTCTCGCCGCTATAGCGGCTCCTACAAGGGCTTTTTTACAGGGCCTCGAAGACGCCGGCGGCGCCCATGCCGGTGCCGATGCACATGGTGACCATGCCGTACTTCTGCTTCCGGCGGCGGAGGCCGTGGATCAGCGTGGCGGCACGGATGGCGCCGGTGGCGCCCAGCGGGTGGCCGAGGGCGATGGCACCGCCCAGCGGGTTCACCTTGGCCGGGTCGAGGCCGAGGTCGCGGATGACCGCCAGGGCCTGCGCCGCGAAGGCTTCGTTGAGCTCGATCCAGTCCAGCTGGTCCTGGGAAATGCCGGTCTGCTTCAGTGCCTTCGGAATCGCTTCCTTCGGACCGATGCCCATGATATCCGGAGCCACGCCGGCGACGGAGAAGCCGACGAAGCGGGCGAGCGGCGTGAGGCCGTAATCCTTGACGGCCTTCTCGCTGGCGATCAGGAGGGCGCCGGCACCGTCGGACATCTGCGAGGAATTGCCCGCGGTGACCGAACCGCCGAACTGGCCGTTGCGGAACACGGGGCGCAGCTTACCCAGCGCTTCCAGCGAGGTGTCCTGGCGCGGGCCTTCGTCGATCTCGATGATCCGGCGATCCTCGCGAACGCTGTGGTTCTTCAGGTCCGGGTAACGGTCGTCGAGCTGGAACGGGGTGATCTCGTCCTTGAACTCGCCGGCCGCGATGGCGGCGACGGCTCGCTGGTGCGACTGCAGGGCGAAGGCGTCCTGGTCTTCGCGGCTGACCTTCCAGCGCTCGGCCACCTTCTCGGCGGTGATGCCCATGCCGAAGGCAATGGCGCGATTCTCGTCGTTCTCGAAGATCGCCGGGTTCATGGCCACCTTGTGGCCCATCATCGGCACCATGCTCATCGATTCGGTGCCGCCGGCCAGCATGAGGTCGGCTTCGCCGAGGCGGATGCGGTCGGCGGCCATGGCGATGGCCTGCACGCCGGAGGAGCAGAAGCGGTTGATGGTGACGCCCGGCACCTGCTCGGGCAGGCCGGCGAGCAGCACGCCGATGCGCGCCACGTTCATGCCTTGCTCGGCCTCAGGCATGGCGCAGCCGATGATGGCGTCGGCGATCATGCCCGGGTCGATGCCCGGCGCCTGTTCGATCACGGCACGGATGACGTGGGCGAGCATGTCGTCGGGACGGGTGTTGCGGAACACGCCGCGCGGCGCCTTGCCGACCGGCGTGCGGGTGGCGGCGACGATGTAGGCGTCTTGCACTTGCTTGCTCATGGAAGTGTTTCCTTTAAGTGGGGAGGTCGTCTGCGTATGCGCGCCGGGCGCGTCAGTTACGCAGCGGCTTCCCCGTCGTCATCGTGTGCGCGATACGGGCCTGGGTCTTTTCGGTCTGCGCCAGCTCCACGAAGTGGCGGCGTTCCAGCGCGAGCAGCCAGGCCTCGTCGACCAGCGAGCCGCGTTCGATCTTCCCGCCCGAGAGTGTGTCGGCGATGCGGCTGGCGATCTCGACGTCGTGCGCGGAAGCGAAATACCCCTCGGCCATGTTCGCGAGCGAAGCCCTGAAGGTGGCGGTGGACGTATCGCCGGCGACCGGGATGGCGCGCGCGGGCAGCGGCGGACGGTAGCCGGATTCGGCCATCGCACGCGCCTGGGCCTTCGCCACGTGGAGCAGTTCGTAGCTGTTGAAGACGACGATGTCGTCCTTGCGCAGCAGGCCCAGCGACTTCGCCTCCAGGGCGCTCGCGGAGACTTTCGCCATCGCCACCGTTTCGAACACCTTCTTCAGGGATTCGAACGGATCCTCGGGATTCGCCTGGGCGGCACGCACGGCCAGTTCCTTCAGGCCGCCACCGGCGGGCAGCAGGCCGACGCCGGCTTCCACGAGGCCGATGTAGCTTTCCAGCGCCGCGACGGTGCGCGCCGAGTGCATCTGGAACTCGCAACCGCCGCCGAGGGCCAGGCCGCGCACGGCGGCGACGACCGGGACCAGCGAGTACTTGATGCGCATGCTGGTGGCCTGGAAGTTAGCCACCATCGCCTCGAACTGGGCGAGCTTGCCGGCCTGCAACAGGCCCAGCGCGCCCTTGAGGTCCGCACCCGCCGAGAACGGCTCGGACGGCTGCCACAACACCACGCCGCGGAACTGCTGCTCGGCAAGTCCTATGGCGTGCTGGATGCCGTCCAGCACCTGGTCGTTGACCGTGTGCATCTTGGTCTTGAACGAGATCACGCCGATGTCGTCGCCGGCATGCCACAGGCGCACGCCGTCGTTTTCCCAGACCGTCGTGCCCTGGTCGAATTTTTCGCCCAGGATCGGATCAGGGAAGGCCTGGCGCTGGTAGACCGGGTGGCTGGAACGCGGCTTCTCGGCACCGGCGGAGGCCGAGTACGAACCCGCCTTGCCGTGCACGCCGCTGCGACCGTCGGTGACCCACGCCGGCAGCGGTGCGCTGCTCATGGTCTTTCCGGCGGCGATGTCCTCGGCGATCCAGCCGGCGATCTGCTGCCAGCCGGCCGACTGCCAGATCTCGAAGGGGCCGAGCTTCCAGCCGTAACCCCAGCGAATGGCGAAGTCGACATCGCGCGCCGTATCGGCGATGTCGGCGAGGTGGTAGGCGGCGTAATGGAAAAGGTCGCGGAACACTGCCCACAGGAACTGCGCCTGAGGATCGGCCGAGGCGCGCAGCTTGGCGAACTTCTCGGCGGGGTCCTTGATGGCGAGGATGGCCGAGACCTCGTCGGAGGCCTTCTGCTCCGAAACGCGATAATCCTGCTTCTGCAGGTCGAGCACCACGATGTCCTTGCCCGCCTTGCGATAGACGCCCGCGCCGGTCTTCTGGCCGAGCGCGCCCTTGTCGATCAGCGTCTTGAGCCAGGCCGGCGCCTGGAAGTAGGAATGCCACGGATCGTCGGGCAGGGTGTCGCTCATCGTCTTCACGACGTGGGCGAGGGTGTCCAGGCCCACGACATCCGCCGTGCGGAAGGTCGCGCTCTTCGGCCGGCCGATGGCAGGACCGGTGAGGGCGTCGACGGTGTCGAAGCCCAGGCCGAACTTCTCGGTGTGGTGCATCGTGGACAGCATCGAGAACACGCCGATGCGATTGCCGATGAAGTTAGGAGTGTCCTTCGCGTACACCACGCCCTTGCCCAGGGTGGTGGTGAGGAAAGCCTCGAGGCCTTCGAGCACGGTCTTGTCGGTGAGCTTGGTGGGGATCAGCTCGACGAGGTGCATGTAGCGCGGCGGGTTGAAGAAATGCACGCCGGTGAAGCGGTGGCGCATGTCTTCCGGCAGCGCCTCGGCCAGGCCGTTGATCGACAGGCCCGAGGTGTTGCTGGCGAGCACGGCCGTCTTCGAGACGTGCGGGGCGATCTTCGCGTAGAGATCCAGCTTCCAGTCCATGCGCTCGGCGATGGCCTCGATCACCAGGTCGACGTCGGCCAGAAGGGCGAGGTCTTCCTCGTAGTTCGCCGGGACGATCGCGCCGGCCAGGCCCTTCTCGGCCAGGGGCGCGGGGGACAGCTTGGCCAGGTTGGCGATCGCCTTGAGGGCGATACCGCTCTTCGGGCCTTCCTTCGCGGGAAGGTCGAACAGCACGGTTTCCACGTTGGCGTTCGTCAGGTGCGCGGCAATCTGCGCGCCCATGACGCCGGCGCCGAGTACCGCGGCCTTGCGAATGCGTAACGGTGTTGCGGTCATGGTTATCTCCGATGGCTCAAGGTGGAGTTGGAAACGGAAGGGTTGCGCAGGCCGGCGGCCGCGAAGCTGATGAGGTGATCGGCGGCGGCTTCGCGGTGGTCGCGCTCGGCGACGTCGCTCTTGCGCTGGATGATGCCGAAGTCGGCCATGGCATAAGTCAGGGCGCCGGTGACGATGTCCAGGCGCCAGTAGATCTCTTCCTTCGCCAGGCCCGGCAGCAGCCGGCCGAATTCGGCGGCGAACTGGCGCAGCACATGGCCGTAATTGTCGGACAGGAAGCGGCGCAGGGTTTCGTTGTGCTCGGCATAGGCCCGGGCCAGGACGCGGACGAAGGCGGCGCCTCCGCCATCGGTGCGCGACAGGTCCAGGGCAGGGCGGATATAGGCGTCGAGGACGTCCTCGAGCCGGGTTTCGTCCTGGCCTGCGATTTTTCCCAAGGCGGCGAGGCGGCGGCTGTTGAGTTCGTCGAGGCGGCGGCGGAACACCTCCTCGATGAGCTTGTCCTTCGAGCCGAAGTGGTAGTTCACCGCGGCGAGGTTGACCTTGGCGGCCGCCGTGACCTGGCGGAGCGAGGCGCCGGCGAAACCGTGCGTGGCGAAAAGAGCCTCGGCGGCGCCGAGGATCCGTTCTTTCGTACTGCGTTCGCGGGAGGCGTAGGGTGCGCTCGTCATATCGGCGGACTCGGCAGTCGGAAGGGTTTGAATCAAACGTACGTTTGAGAGTACGCCTGCCGGGCCGTGCGGGTCAATCCGCGAACCGCCCCCGCCTGCAGCCGGCTTGCGCTTGAGCTAGAATCTGTCAAGATTTCGTGTGCTAAGTCAGTCATTCCGGACGGCTTTAGCCGTAAACTCCCATCCAGGGGGCCCGTAGGGGGTCCTGGCACACCTTTCCCGTCTCACACTTTCCCGGAGCAACCGTATGGCGCTGGAGCGCACCCTTTCGATCATCAAGCCGGACGCCGTGAAGAAGAACGTCGTCGGTGAAATCCTTGCCCGCTTCGAGAAGGCCGGCCTCAAGGTCGTGGCCGCGCGCATGGCGCAGCTGAGCCGCGCCGAAGCCGAAGGCTTCTATGCCGTGCACAAGGAGCGTCCGTTCTTCAAGGCGCTGGTCGACTTCATGGTCTCCGGCCCGGTCATGATCCAGGTGCTGGAAGGCGAGGGCGCCATCCTCAAGAACCGCGACCTCATGGGTGCCACCAACCCGAAGGAAGCCGCTGCGGGCACGATCCGCGCCGACTTCGCCGAATCGATCGACGCCAATGCCGTCCACGGCTCCGATGCCGCCGAGACCGCCGCCGTCGAGATCGCCTATTTCTTCCGCACGACGGAAGTCGTCTCGCACTGAGTCATGCCGTGAACACGCCTGCCGAAAAGGTCAACCTGCTCGACTTCGATCGCCAGGGGCTGCGCGATTTCTTCGCCCAGCTCGGCGAGAAGCCGTATCGTGCCGAGCAGGTCATGAAGTGGATCTACCACCGTCTCGAAAGCGATTTCGAGAAGATGACCGATGTCGGCAAGGCGTTGCGCGAGAAACTCAGTGCCAGCTGCTACGTGGGGCCGCCGAAAACCGTTTTCGAGAAGGGCGCGGTCGACGGTACCCACAAGTGGCTGCTGGGCATGGATGGCGGCAACGCCATCGAGACGGTGTACATCCCGGAGCCGACCCGCGGCACGCTCTGCGTGTCCTCACAGGTCGGCTGCGCCCTGAACTGCCAGTTCTGCTCCACGGCCACGCAGGGCTTCTCCCGCAACCTTTCGACAGCCGAGATCATCGGCCAGGTCTGGGTCGCGGCCAAACACCTCGGCAACGTGCCTCACCAGCAGCGCCGCATCACCAACGTGGTGATGATGGGCATGGGCGAGCCGCTGCTGAACTTCGACAACGTGGTCAAGGCCATGAGCCTGATGCGCGACGACCTGGGCTTCGGCCTGGCCAGCAAGCGCGTCACCCTGTCCACGGCCGGCCTGGTGCCGATGATCGACCGCCTGTCGGCCGAGAGCGACGTGTCGCTCGCGGTGTCGCTGCATGCGGCCAACGACGAGTTGCGTACCGAGCTGGTGCCGCTGAACAAGCGCTACCCGCTGGCCGAGCTGATGGCTGCCTGCGAGCGCTACATCCAGCGCGCGCCGCGCACGTCGATCACCTTCGAATACACGCTCATGAAGGGCGTGAACGACCAGCCCGAGCACGCGCGCCAGCTCATCAAGTTCATGCGCCGCCTGCCCGGGGCGAACAAGGTCAACCTGATCCCGTTCAATCCGTTCCCCGGTACGCGTTTCGAGCGCTCGGGGCAGGACGAGATCCGTGCGTTCCAGACCCAGCTGCTCAATGCCGGCGTGCTCACGATGCTGCGCCGTACCCGTGGCGACGACATCGACGCCGCGTGCGGGCAGTTGAAGGGGCAGGTCGTGGATCGCACCCGCCGTCAGGCGGAATTCCGCAAGAAACTCGGAGAGGGAGTGGTGAATGCGGCTTGAGCGGTGGGGGTTGGTGGCGGTGCTCGCCTTGGCGTGTGCCGGCTGCGTGGGGGACGGCTCGGGGCTTCGGCCCACGTCGGCCGCCGACGATCGTGCCAAGGGGGCCGAGGTCCATACCGAACTGGGCCAGCGCTACATGCAGAACGGCGACCTCAAGGGCGCCATGGAAAAGCTCCAGAAAGCCCTGCAGTTCGACCCGAAATACGTGCCCGCGCACACCGTGATCGCGGTGCTCTACGAGCAGATCAACGACCCGGCCAACGCCGAGCTGCACTACCGGAAGGCCGTGGAGCTCGACCCCAAGAAGGGCTCGGTCAACAACAACCTCGCCGTATTCCTGTGCAAGGAACATCGTGCGGCCGAGGCGAAGCCCTATTTCGACCGTGCGCTCGCCGACCCTTTCTACGAAACGCCCAGCCTGGCCATGACCAATGCCGGTACCTGCCAGCTGCAGTCGCAGGATTACGACGCCGCGGAGGCCTATTTCCGGAAGGCGATCGACCGTAATCCCAATAACGCGGACGCCCTGTATCAGATGGCGCACGTGTTGTACCTTAAGAACGATGCATTCCGGGCGCGTGCCTTCCTGCAACGCTACGAGGCGCTGGGGGCGCCGAGCCCGGAATCGTTGAAGCTCGGTCACGATATCGAGCTCCGTCTGGGCAACGGGGAGGGTGCCCAGGACTACGCCAAACGCCTGCGCGAAAGGTTCCCGGATTCGGATCCCGCGCATGCTCTCGATGCCACCGCACGTCAATGACCACAGTATCTTCGAATTCTTCCGGTCGGGACGGACGCGAACAGGACGTGTTCGCCGGGCTCGAGCCGAACGCTGACAGGGAACACGCCATGGATCCCCAACTCGACGTCCCTGCCGACGAGGGCCGGGTGCTGATCGACCACGCCGCGGCCACCGCCGGTTTCGGTGCCCGTCTGCGCGCCGCCCGCGAGGCCCGCGGCTACAGCATCGAGGCCTGCGGCCAGACACTGCGTCTGCCCACCCGCCTCCTGCGCCAGCTCGAGGCCGGGGAGTATGGCGGCATCGATTACCAGGTCTATCTGGCCGGTTACCTCACCAAGTACGGGCGCCACGTGGGCGTGGACGAGGAGGCCATCCAGGCCGAGCTCGCCCGTCACACGCCACGACAGCCGGAACTCGTCGTCACCGGCGGGGTGTCCCATTCGCGTTATCTGTTCGAGCGCTACCTCACCGCAGCCACCTACGTGGTGCTGACGGCGGTGATCGTGGTGCCGATGGTGTGGCTGGGCGTGCGCGGCACGCTCGACCGCGACATGGCGCGCCTGTCGCCGCTCGACGCCACCCCGGTGGCACAGCAGGACGCCCCCGCGGCGTCCTCGTCGAGCGCCGCCAGCGTGGCCGCCGCCACCGAGCGGAAGCCGGCCTCGGCGCCCGCCGAACCACGTGCCGAGGACCAGCAGCCGCTCCTCGCCTCGATGGCCATGTTCCCCCCGCTGGACCACGCGACGGCGAACAAGGCCCCGCTGGCGTCCGCCGCGCCGGCGCCCGAGGCCGTCTCGGCACAGCAGGGAGGCCACAGCCTCACGCTGAACCTGCCGTCCGCCAGCTGGGTCGAGGTCACGGCCGCCGACGGTTCGCGCCTGGAGTACGGCATCCTGCCGGCCGGCACGCAGAAGTCGTACCGCAGCGATTCCCCGCTCGACGTGCGCATCGGTAACGCCAATGGCGCCCAGGTGTCCATCGACGGCCAGCCGGTGCAGCTCGACACCTTCCGCCGCGCCAACGTGGCCCGTTTCCGCGTCGACGTTCGCGACGGCAAGGCCTCTCCGGTCGCTTTCTGATCCCTTCGGCACGCCGCGCGCATGGCGCGCGGCGCCGCCCGCCCGTGCTTTTCGGGTATCCTTGCCTATTGATCCGTGCCGCCGTCACCGATGGCCGGCGCGGGCTCGTTCCCTCCCTCGGTTTGCTGCGCGGAGCGCAGTGGGTGATTGCATGGCATTCGACGTATACGACGATTACGAACAGGGCGAACGCGTCCAGCAGTGGCTGCGCAAGAATGGCGTGTCCATCGCCGTGGGCATCGGCCTGGGCCTGGCGATGATCTTCGGCTGGCAGCAGTGGAAGTCGCACCGCGCGAACCACGAGCAGGCCGCCGCCTCGGAGTACTCGGCGTTGCAGCTCGCCGTCGCGCAGAGCCGCGGCAACGAGATCGACATGCGTACCGAAACCCTCCTGAAGGACTACTCGGACACCGCCTGGTCCGTGTTCGCGGCTGGCGAACGGGCGCAGCGCAACGTCATGGCCGGGCAGTTCGACAAGGCGCAGGGCGATCTCGACTGGGCCAAGGCCCACGTCAAGGACCCCTCGTTGAAGGCGCTGGTCGAACTCCGCGACGCCCAGTTGAAGTACGCGCAAGGCAAGCCGCAGGAGGCGATCGCCGCCCTCGATGCCATGCAGGGCAAGTCGTTCGTGGCGCTCTCGCAGGAACTCCGCGGCGACGCGCTGGTCAAGCTGGGTCGTCCCGACGATGCGCGCAAGGCCTACCAGGCCGCCATCGCCGCCATGGGCGACAGCGCACCGCAACGCGGTGTGGTCCAAACCAAACTCGATGATCTGGCCGTGGCCGGGAAGCAGGGTGCATGAAACGTTTCTGGGCAATCGCGTTGACTTCGTCGCTGGTCGTTCTGGCCGGCTGCCACTCGTTCAAGAAGGAAAACGTCGAACCGCCGACCCCGCTCGACAAGAAGTTCGAGCCCACGCTGAAGGTCGATCGCGTGTGGAAGTCCAGCATCGGTGACGGCGCCGCCGAGTCGGGCGTGCGCATGCGCCCGGTGGTGTCCGACGGCGTGCTCTACGCCGCCAGCACCGACGGCAAGATCGCCGCGTTCGACGCGTCCACGGGCAAGAAGCTCTGGTCGAAGAGCACGCGCCAGCATGGCTGGTTCGGCTGGGGCGATTCCAAGCGCGAGGATGCGCGCTTCTCCGGTGGCCCTGGCGCCTCCGGCGACCTCGTGGCCATCGGCACGCTCGACGGCCACCTGTACGGCATCAACGCGAAGGATGGCGAGCGCCGCTGGGCGGCCGAGGTGTCCTCCGAAGTCATCACCGCCCCGGTGATCGTGGGCGACCTCGTGGTCATCCGCTGCAACGACGGCCGCGTCTACGGTATCGATGGCAAGACCGGCGAGCGCCGCTGGGTGTACGACCAGTCGCAGGTGCCGCTGCTCAGCCTTCGCGGCAACGGCCGCCTGCTCGTCGCCAATGGCGTGGTCTTCTTTGGCAGCGACGCCGGCAAGCTCGTCGCCCTCCGCCTGGACAACGGCGAGAAGCTCTGGGAGCAGACCCTCGCCACCGGCGAAGGCCGCACCGAGATCGACCGCCTGTCCGATGCCGACGGCGCCCTCGTGCTCGACGGCAGCACGCTCTACGGCTCGGCCTATCACGGCCAGCTCACCGCGATCGACGGCCCCAGCGGCCGCCCGCTGTGGAACCATGCCCTGTCCACGTTCACCTCGCTCGACGTGCGCGGCAATGCCGTGTTCGGCGTGGACGACGTGGGCCAGGTGGTCGCCTACGACAAGTCGGGCGGCGCCAACATCTGGAAGCAGGACGCCCTGAAGTACCGTTGGCCGACCGGCCCGGCGGCGCAGGGCAACTACGTCGTGGTCGGCGACCTCGACGGCCATATCCATTGGCTCGACGGCAGCAACGGCAAGATCGTGGCTCGCGAGCGCCTGTCCAAGAAAGCCATTCGTGCCCAACCCCTCGTGGTGGGCGACACCGTTTACGTCGAGGATGTCGAGGGCCATATCGGCGCCTACCGCATCCCGGCGAACTGATCCAAGGAATGATGTACCCCCATGTTGCCCGTCGTCGCCCTGGTCGGCCGCCCCAACGTCGGTAAGTCGACCCTCTTCAACGCGTTGACGCGCAGCAGGGACGCCCTTGTCGCCGACATGCCCGGCGTCACCCGCGACAGGCACTACGGTGTCTGTCGTCTCGCTCCCCGGCCCTTCGTGGTCGTGGACACGGGCGGCCTGTCCGGCAGCGACGAAGGTATCGAAGGTCTCACCGCCCAGCAGGTCCGCGCCGCCATCGCGGAAGCGAACCTGCTCGTCTTCGTAGTCGACGCGCGCGAGGGCATCCTGCCGCTCGACGCCTCGATCCTCACCGAGCTTCGCCGCAGCGGCAAGCCCATCATCGTCGTGGTCAACAAGACCGACGGCGTCGACGAGGCGGTGGCGCTGGGCGAGTTCGCCTCGTTCGGCATCGCCGAGACCCTGCCGGCATCGGCGGCGCACAGCCGCGGCGTCGACACGCTCGTGGCGAAGGCGCTGCCGTACCTGCCGGACGATCGGGACGACGATCCCGCCCTCGAGGACCAGGGCATCCGCGTGGCCATCGTCGGCCGCCCGAACGCCGGCAAGTCCACGCTCATCAACCGGCTCCTGGGCGAAGATCGCCTCATCGTGTCGGACCTGGCGGGCACCACCCGCGATCCGATCCGCGTCCCGCTGGAGCGTGACGGCCGCCGTTACACGCTGGTCGACACCGCCGGTGTGCGGCGCCGCTCGCGCGTGGAAGAGGCGGTGGAGAAATTCAGCGTCATCAAGACGCTGCAATCCATCGCCGCCTCGCAGGTCACCATCGTGATGATCGATGCACGGGAGAACCTGGCCGACCAGGACCTCACCCTCATCGGCCACGCCATCGAGGAAGGTCGCGCCCTGGTCATCGCCGTCAACAAGTGGGACGGCATGGACAGCTACCAGCGCGAGCAGACGCAGAAGGCGCTCGAGCGCCGGTTGCAGTTCGCGGAGTGGGCGAAGACGGTCTTCATCTCGGCGCTGCACGGCTCGGGCCTGCGCGAACTCATGAAGGCGGTGATCCGCGCCCACGCCGCGGCGACGAAGGAGCTCACCTCGAGCGAACTCACGCGCACGCTCGAGAAAGCTTACGAGGCCTACCAGCCGCCTCTGGTGCGAGGCCATGCGCCGAAGCTGCGCTATGCGCATCCGGGTGGCTCGAATCCGCCCACCATCGTCATCCACGGCAGCCGTACGAAGCACATCGCCCCGGCGTATCGTCGCTACCTCGAAGGTTTCTTCCGGAAGCGTTTCCGCCTGGAAGGCACGCCGGTCCGCATCGATTTCCGCGACGGCGAGAATCCCTTCGCCGGCCGCAAGAACGTGCTGACGGAAGGGCAGCAGCGCCGTCGCCAGCGCATGATCCGGAACGCGAAGCGCCGCGAAAAGTAAGCGAGCAGGGAAGCGTGCCGACGCGCGCAGGATGGCCCGCGGCAGGGCCGTTCCGCGCACGCTTCCCACAGCCTTTGCGGTAAGGTGTGCAGAGCACCCGCAGGAGCCGGACATGACCGAGGACCTCCACCGCGACCTTTGGCTTGCCGACATCCGCTCGAAAGTGAACGAGGTGGCGGCCACCGAGGCACTGGCCCGGCAGTTGGGCGGCGCCTTGCTGATCGACGTGCGCGAGGACAACGAGCGCGCCACCGGCATGCCGGCGGGCGCCCTGGGACTCTCGCGCGGCTTTCTCGAACTGCGCATCGAACAATCCGAGCCCGATCGTCAGCGCGAGATCCTCGTGCTGTGCGGCAGCGGCCAGCGCTCGCTGCTCGCCGCCGAGGCCTTGCTGCGGATGGCGTACCGGCGGGTGTCGTCGGTCGCCGGGGGCATGGGCGCGTGGAAGGCCGCCGGGTTGCCGGTAACGGCCGGCGCGCTCGATGCGGACGCGGCGGAGCGTTACGCGCGCCAGGTCCTGTTGCCGCAGGTTGGCGAGGCGGGGCAGGCGAAGCTCGGTGCCGCGCGGGTGGTCGTGATCGGTGCCGGCGGCCTGGGCGCTCCCGCATTGCTTTACCTGGCCGCCGCCGGCGTGGGTCACATCACCCTGGTCGATGACGATCGCGTCGAACGGTCCAACCTGCATCGGCAGGTGATCCACGCCGATGCCCGGGTGGGACTGGGCAAGGCGGAATCGGCCCGCATGACGCTGGCGGCCCTGAATCCGCGCGTCCGTGTCGACATCGTCGCCGATCGCCTCCGCGCCGATAACGTCGAGGCCTTGATCCGCGGGCACGATGTGGTGATCGACGGCGCGGACAATTTCGCCACGCGCTACCTGCTGGCGGCGGCGACGCGCCGGCTTGGCATGCCCATGGTCTATGCGGCCATCGAGCGGTTCACCGGCCAGGCGAGCGTCTTCGACCCGCGCCGCGAGGATTCGCCATGCTACCGCTGCCTGTTCCCCGAGCCGCCTTCGGCGGCCGATGCGCCGAATTGCAGCGAGGCGGGCGTACTGGGTGTGCTGCCGGGGCTGATCGGCCTGGTACAGGCCACCGAAACGACGAAGCTGCTGCTTGGCATCGGCCAGCCGCTGGTGGGGCGCCTGCTGACCTACGACGCGCTGGGCATGCGCTTTCGCGAACTGGCCTTGCGCCGCGATCCGCATTGCCCAGGCTGCGGGGAGGGCGCCCGGTTCGATGGTTACGTCGATCTCGAACGGATGTGCGCCGCGGCGGGGTGATGCGCCCGTCGGCGGGTTCGCGAGTCCTTACGAAGCGATGATCCCAAGGTCGCCGGTGACCACCGAATACATGGCGCAGTCCAGAGACTTATCTCTGACAATCAATCGCTTGCGAAGCATTCCTTCGAAAACACCTCCAAGCCGTTCAGCCGTCCGCCGGCTAGGCAGGTTGTGTTCCGCGACGACGATCTCCAGCCGCGACACCTTGACGGCGGCGAAGGCGAACCCGATCGCCAGTCGTCCCGCGCGGGTGGCGACCCCTCGCCCCTGCTCGGACTGGCGCACCCAGTAACCCAGGTTGGCGAAGCGATGCTCCTTGTTCCGCTGGTTCACGCCCATGCCGCCAAGCAGCCGGCCCGTCACCGCATCCACGATCAGCATTTCAAAGCCGTCCGCCAGCAGCCAGGATTTCCGGGCGTCCTCCATCCAGGCTTCGGCATCGGCGATCGCGTACCCGGCGTGGCACCAGTCCTGCCAGCGCCCGACGGTATCCACGGATTCGCGCACCGCCTCGGCCAGCGCGTCGGCATCCCCCCGGCGATGCGCGCGCAGCGAAACGACGCCGTCGGTGAGGCCGGTCGGATAGGGAAGGGTATCGATGGTCATGCATCCATTCTAACGATCGGCGATAATGCGCCGCTTTCCGCACGGCGACATTCCATGACCGCACGCATCCTCGACGGCAAGCGCATCGCCCAGGAGCTTCTCGACCACATCGCCGGCCGCGTGAAGAAACGCATCGCCGACGGCAAGCGCGCGCCGGGACTGGCCGTGGTGCTCGTGGGCGACGATCCGGCGTCGGCGGTCTACGTGAAGAACAAGCGGCGCGCCTGCCAGCACGTGCATTTCGAATCGTTCGGCTACGACCTGCCGGCATCGACCACGCAGGACGAACTCTTCGCCCTCATCGACAAGCTCAACGCGGATCCCTCGGTGCACGGCATCCTCGTCCAGTCGCCGCTTCCCGGGCATATCGACGAGGACGCGCTGGTCGACCGCATCGATCCGGGCAAGGACGTCGACGGCTTCCAGGCGGTGAACGTGGGCCGTCTCGCGCTGCGTCGTTTCGGCCTGCGGCCTTGCACGCCGAAGGGTGTGATGACGCTGCTGGGCCATACGGATCGTCCCGTGCGCGGCCGCCACGCGGTGATCGTCGGTGTTTCCAACCATGTCGGCCGCCCTCTGGCTCTGGAGCTGTTAATCGCAGGCTCTACAGTTACTTGCTGCCATAAGTTCACGCAGGACCTCGCGGGCTTCGTCCGCCAGGCCGACATCCTCGTCGTGGCGGCGGGCAAACCCGGGCTGGTCAAGGGCGAATGGGTCAAGCCGGGCGCCGTGGTCGTGGACGTCGGCATCAACCGCCTCGAAGACGGCCGCCTGGTCGGCGACGTGGAATTCGCGCCGGCGGCCGAACGCGCGGCGTGGATCACACCCGTCCCGGGCGGCGTCGGCCCGATGACCGTCGCAACGCTGATGGAAAACACGCTGGAAGCCGCCGAAGCCATCGACGGCTGAGACCTGGCCGCCGCTATGGCGGCTCCTACGACGGCACGCTATAATGCCGCGATTTACTCGCGGGACTAATGCTATGCGCATCCTTGCCGAGGCACTCACTTACGACGACGTGTTTCTGGTTCCCGGCCACTCCACGGTTATGCCGCGCGACGTGGACACCTCGACGCGCTTCACGCGCGGTCTCCGCCTGAACATCCCCATCGTGTCCGCCGCCATGGACACCGTCACCGAGGCCCGCCTCGCGATCACGATGGCGCAGAACGGCGGCATCGGCATCATCCACAAGAACATGACGTTCGAACAGCAGGCCGCCGAAGTGCGCCTGGTCAAGAAGTTCGAAGCCGGCGTCATCCGCAACCCCATTACCGTGCGTCCCGACACGTCGATCGGCGAAGTGCTCCAGCTGACCCGCGCGCACAACATCTCCGGCGTGCCGGTGGTCGACGGCGAGAAGCTCGTCGGCATCGTCACCAGCCGCGATCTGCGTTTCGAGCGCAAGCACGACGACCCCGTTCGCAACATCATGACCCGCGAAGACCGCCTGGTCACGGTGGGCGAGGGGGCCTCGCACGACGAAGTGCTGCAATTGCTGCACAAGAACCGCATCGAGAAGGTTCTCGTCGTCAACGACGGCTTCCAGCTCCGTGGACTCATCACGGTGAAGGACATCCAGAAGGCCCGCGACAATCCGAACGCCGCCAAGGACTCGCACGAGCGCCTCGTGGTCGGCGCCGCGGTGGGCGTGGCCGGCGACACCGAGCAGCGTGTCGAAGCGCTGGTCGACGCCGGGGTGGACGTCATCGTGGTCGACACGGCTCACGGCCATTCGCAGGCCGTGATCGAGCGCGCGGGCTGGGTGAAGAAACGCTACCCGCAGGTGCAGGTCATCGCCGGCAACATCGTCACGGGCGAGGCGGCGCGCGCGCTGCTCGACGCCGGCGTCGATGCGGTGAAGGTCGGCGTCGGTCCGGGCTCCATCTGCACCACGCGTATCGTCACCGGTATCGGCGTGCCGCAGATCACCTCGATCGACCTCGTCGCCACCGCGCTGAAGGGCGAGATCCCGCTCATCGCCGACGGCGGCATCCGCTACTCCGGCGACATCCCCAAGGCGCTGGCCGCCGGCGCGTCCTCGGTGATGCTCGGTTCCATGTTCGCCGGTACCGAAGAAGCGCCGGGCGAGGTCGAGCTGTTCCAGGGCCGCTCGTACAAGAGCTACCGCGGCATGGGCTCCATCGGAGCCATGCAGCTGGGCTCCAAGGACCGCTACTTCCAGGACGAGGCGGACGCCGACAAGCTGGTGCCGGAAGGCATCGAAGGTCGCGTGCCGTACCGCGGTCCGCTGCGCAACATCATCCACCAGCTGATCGGCGGCCTGCGTGCCTCGATGGGCTACATGGGCGCCGCCACGGTGGAGGAGATCCATGCCAAGGCCCAGTTCGTGAAGGTGACCGGCGCGGGCGTGCGCGAAGCGCATCCGCACGACATCCAGATCACGAAGGAAGCACCGAACTACCGCCTGGACTGACGCCTCCGGGCGCTCGCTCCAGGTGACCCAGGACGCCCGCCCCAAACGGGCGTTCTGCTTTTCAGCATTTCAAACGGCAGGCTGCCACGATGACCGACATCCATAGCGACAAGATCCTCATCCTCGACTTCGGTTCGCAGTACACGCAGCTGATCGCCCGCCGCATCCGCGAAATCGGTGTCTACTGCGAAGTCTGGGCGTGGGACCATGCGCCCGACGACATCCGCGGCTTCGCGCCGCGCGGCGTCATCCTCTCGGGCGGCCCCGAATCGGTCACCGAGGACGAGTCCCCGCGCGCCCCCCAGGTGGTGTTCGACCTGGGCGTGCCGGTGCTCGGCATCTGCTACGGCATGCAGACCATGGCCGAGCAGCTCGGCGGCAAGGTCGAGGCAGGCCATCATCGCGAATTCGGTCCGGCCACGATCACCTTCGGCAACTGCTCGCTGTTCGAGACGGTGGTGGCGGACGGCGAATCGCTGGGCGTGTGGATGTCGCACGGCGACCGCGTCACCGCCATCCCCGACGGTTTCGCCGTCACCGCGTCCACCCCGAGCCTGCCGCTGGCCGGCATGGCGGACGAGAAGCGTCGCTTCTACGGCCTGCAGTTCCACCCGGAAGTGACCCACACCAAGCGCGGCATGGAGCTGCTGCGCCGTTTCGTCGTCGACCTCTGCGGTTCCGCCACGCTGTGGGACGCCGCGCACATCATCGACGACGCCGTGGCGCGTGTACGCGCACAGGTCGGCAGCGACCGCGTGCTGCTGGGCCTCAGCGGCGGCGTCGATTCCTCCGTGGTGGCCGCGCTGCTCGAAAAGGCGATCGGCGACCAGCTCACCTGCGTCTTCGTCGACACCGGCCTGCTGCGCTACCAGGAAGGCGACCAGGTCATGTCGACCATGGCCGAGCACATGGGCGTGCATGTCATCCGCGTGGACGCGAAGAAGCGCTTCTTCGACGCGCTGGCCGGCGTGGAAGACCCGGAAGCCAAGCGCAAGGTCATCGGCCGCCTGTTCGTCGACGTGTTCGACGAGGAATCCGCCAAGCTCGAAGGCGTGAAGTGGCTGGCCCAGGGCACGATTTATCCGGACGTCATCGAGTCGGCCGGCAGCAAGACCGGCAAGGCTCACGTCATCAAGAGCCACCACAACGTCGGCGGCCTGCCGGAGCACATGAAGCTCAAGCTGGTCGAGCCGTTGCGCGAACTGTTCAAGGACGAGGTGCGCCGCATCGGCGTCGAACTCGGCCTGCCGCGCGAGATGGTTTATCGCCATCCGTTCCCCGGCCCGGGTCTGGGCGTGCGTGTGCTGGGCGAGGTGAAATCCGAGTACGTGGATCTGCTCCAGCGTGCGGATGCGATCTTCATCGAGGAGCTTCGCAACCATGGTCTGTACGACCGGGTGAGCCAGGCGTTCGCCGTGTTCCTGCCGGTGCGCTCGGTGGGCGTGGTTGGCGACGGGCGCGCCTACGAGTGGGTGATCGCACTGCGCGCCGTGGAGACGATCGACTTCATGACGGCGCATTGGGCGCACTTGCCGTATGACTTCCTTGATAAGTGTTCGACTCGTATTATCAATGAGTTGCGTGGTATTTCTCGTGTTGTTTATGATATTTCGGGGAAGCCGCCGGCGACGATCGAGTGGGAGTGATCCCCGCGTCTGGAATAGGCTGGCACTGGCTGGCATAAAACAACAAGAAAGACATTGATTATCAAAGCTTTTTCTTTTCGGCATCATCTGGCACTGAAAAGCGCCCCAAGCACGGTTTTTTTCATGGCATTTAGCACCTGAGCAGTTGGGCGAGGCCAAGAAGCTGCTCGCGGAGCGGAGGGGAAGTCGCCGGCCAAGGAGGAGGCTCGGGATAAAGCGGTAAGGCTGGCATTGTGGATAGTAAGTTTTAGGCGTGCAATTTGCCGGTTTGTACGGTATAGTTCCGTACAAAGGAGCCTGCCATGACTGCCGTTGCCGCCCGCCTCGATCTTCGCATTGAACCCCGCGACAAGGATCGCATTGCTAAAGCCGCCGCTTTACGCGGTATGGCGGTGTCGGCCTTCGTCCGTGAAGCCGTGCTGCGCGAAGCAGACACCACTATCGCGGCCGATACGGTTGTCACGTTGTCTGAGCAGGAGTCGCGCCGCTTCCTTGCAGCGCTGGACGAGCCTTTCCGCCCCAATGATCGCCTGAAGAAGGCGATGGATGCCGCCGCTCGCCTCACTCAGCGCTGATACGCATGGCGCTGACTTTCGCGGTTCTTGATGGCCGCCTTCATGACCGCGCCAGCTTCACCTGTGGTGTAACGGCGCTAGACGACTACCTGCGTCAGCGCGCCGGGCAGCATCAGCGCGACGGCATCGCTACCACCCATGTCTTGATCGACGACGAGCAGCCAACGCGCATTTTGGGCTACTGCGCACTGTCAGCGGCCCAGCTCTACCTGCATGAGCTACGTGACGAGGATCGCAAGCGCTTGCCGGCATACCCCGTGCCTGCGATGCGGGTAGGGCGGTTGGCTGTGTCGCAATCGGAGAAGGGCAAGGGGTACGGCCAATTGCTGCTGGGGCATGCTGTCAACCTGGCCCTCTCCGTACGGAAGGCCATGGGGGTGCGTGTGCTCGTGGTGGACGCCAAGGATGCACAAGTGGTGGCCTTTTACGAAGGCTTTGGTTTCCAGCGTACGGCTAGTGATTCGATGACGCTGTATTTGCCCATTTCCAAGCCTCCTCAAGGTCCTCAGCCTTTCCCGAGGCAATAGTATCCCGCCGTGTAGAATCGACGGATTGATTTCTGTCGCTAGGGAAGGAAGGTGAGTCAGCACGATCTGTTCGGCGCCGCTCCGGCACCGGTAAGCGCCCCACGCCCGGCCAGGCTGGCCGCACAACCACGGCACACGTGGTTTTTTGCGCTGCGTCCTTCCATGGACGACGCCCACCGTATCCATGCGTTGGCGGGGGACCTGCTCGCTTCCCATGGCATCCCGGGAAAGCGTCACGATCCGGAGCGTCTGCACATCACCCTCGATCTGGTCGGGCACGATGTCGACGACACCGTGGTGTCCGCGGCCTGCTATGCGGCGGACACGATTTCCTTGCCGTTCTTCCACATTCGTTTCGAAGCCGCCATGAGCTTCACCGGCCCGCTGGTACTGGTAGGCGGGGAGGGCACGGAACCGGTTCGCAAACTGCGTACCGAACTGGGTTGTGCGCTGGCCGATCGTGGGTTCAAGCCGCCACGCGCCTACGAGCCGCACATGACCCTGTGCTACGACGCACAGCGCCGTCTGGCCAAAACCCCCATCGAACCCATCGGCTTTCGTGCCGAGGAGTTCGTCCTCATCAAGAGTCACGTGGGTTTTTCACGCCACGAAGTCCTGCGGACGTGGCGGTTAGCCGGCTAGTTGCACGGACTTTCCGGGTTGCCAGGGTCAGTGATGCGGGTCTGCCCTGGCAAAGTGCGCCATCTGGTCCGCGTGGGCCTTCTTAAAGGACGGGCGATCGATGGCGCGCTGCATGTAGCCGCGACAGGTGGGATAGTCGTTCAGCCCATCGAAACGTTCGACCAGGCGGAACACGTCCGCCATGAGGATGTCGGCCACGGAGAAATTGCCGGCCAGCCATGTGCGTTCGGCCAGGACCTTCTCCATGCGATCGAGACGAAGCTTCACGAAGGAATCCAGTTGTTTCCCTCCGGGCGAGTCGAACGTGTCGCCCCAGAAATGGAACAATCCCCATGGCAGGCTCGCCATCTCCACCGAGTTGAGTGCGGCGAGCGTCCATTCGCGGACTTCGTTGCGGCCGCGCGGATCGGTCGGCATGAGCTTGTCGCTCAACTCCGCGAGGTGGAGCAGGATGGCGCCGCTTTCGAAAATCGAGATGTCGCCATCGGTCAGCCAGGGAATCTGGCCGAAAGGCTGGTGCGAAAGGTGATCCGCGCCCCTCTTGTCGAAAGGCACGCTTTCGACCCGATAGGGCAGGCCGGCTTCTTCCAGTGCCCAGCGAACGCGCAGATCGCGCACGAAGCCGCGCGGCATCTCGGGAACCCAGTCGAAGGTGATGAGGGTAAGGTCGGCCATCAGCGATCTCCCATGAACATGGATAGTTTGTCGAGGAAGCCCTTCCAGCCGGCCTCGTGGCTTTCACGCGCGGCTTCGTCCGGAAGCTGTTCGTGGATCAGCGTGACTTCTGTGCCGCCATCCAGGGGCTTGAGCAGGATCGTCACCAGCGACTCCCGTTCCGGGCTGCCGGCCCATTCCCAGGTGAAGACGAGCTTTTCGTCGGGAACGATCTCCCGGTACACGCCGGTAGGGTTGTGCTCGCTGCCGTCCAGCAGGCGGAACACGATATTGAAGCGTCCGCCGGGTCGCACATCCGCCTCGGCACGGAGTGTCGGACCCGCGTCGGGACTCCACCACTGGATCATGAGTTCGGGCTTCGTCAGCGCGGCGTAGATGGTGGCGGGCTGCGCCTTGATCCGGCGTACGAGGGTCAGACTTGGAAGCGTCTCGGTCACGGCAGTTGGTCCTTTTCCACGAAGGCGGCGAGTCGATCGAGACTGGCGCTCCAGAAGCGCTCGTAGCGTTTGAGCCATTCCATGGCCTCGCGCATCGTCTCGACGGAGAGACGGACCGACACGGTGCGGCCCGCCTTGGTGCGCGTGATCAATCCGGCATCCGCCAGGACATCCAGATGCTTCATGATGCCGGGCAGCTTCAGCGACAGCGGCCGGGCAAGTTCGCTCACCGACACGCCGGGCTCCGATTCGAGCCGAAGCAGGATGGCCCGCCGGGTGGGGTCGGCCAGGGCGGCGAATGTGCGGTCGAGGGGCGCGGAATGATACTTCACCATTTGGCGAAGTATTCCTCATGGGGCCGGAAGCGTCAACCTTCCCGGACGATGACAATGCTGCGGATGCGCTCATGCGGCGCGACCAAAGTGACATGACGATTTTTTTCCGGAAGCGGATGTCGATTTCCGGGTTGCTCGTTCGTCGTCCCAGTAACAGGCTGATGCGGCCTGGCCCATCGAGGAGAAAGACATGCGCGTCATGGTGTTCGTGAAAGCCACCGAAGATAGCGAGAAGGGCTTCGTCCCGACGCCGGAGAGCAGGCAGATGCTGGAAGACATGGGGCGGTTCAACGACGAGTTGGTGAAGGCGGGCGTCATGCTCGCAGCCGATGGTCTGAGGCCATCCTCGGCGGGCAAACGCGTGGCGTTCAACGGTGACAAGCGAACGGTCAGTGACGGTCCATTCACCGAGGCCCGCGAACTGGTCGCCGGCTATTGGCTCTGGGAAGTCAAGGACATGGACGAAGCGGTCGAGTGGGTGAAGCGTTGTCCCAATCCGCAGGTGGGCCCGAGCGTGATCGAGATCCGTCCGCTGTACGAACTGGAAGATCTGATGGCGGATATCGGGCCATGACCGGCCGGACCGCCCCCAAGGACATCCTTCCCCCGTCACGAAACGCCTGGAGGAGTATCACGATGACCATCACCATTACCGCATTTGAACGTTCGCCCGATGGCGGCAAGGGCCTGGCGCGCGATACCCGCGTTCGCTGGGCGCTGGAGGAAACCGGTCGGCCTTACGACGTCCGTTTCGTATCGTTCAAGGCGATGAAGGAGCCGGCGCACCTCTGCGTCCATCCCTTCGGTCAGATTCCCACCTATGAGGAAGGCGGCCTTTGCCTGTTCGAGACGGGTGCCATTGTCTTTCATCTCGCCGAAAACCATGCCGGTCTGCTGCCGCGCGAAGGCGATGCCCGTGCACGGGCAATCACCTGGATGTTCGCCGCGTTGAGCACGATCGAGCCACCGATCCTGGAACTGCAGACCGCCATGTTCGGCGAGGGCGACAAGCCGTGGACGAAGGAGCGCCTGCCGCTGGTCCGTGACCGCATCCGCCAGCGGCTGGGTCAGCTCTCCGATCGGCTTGGCGATTCGGAGTGGCTCGACGGCGCATTCAGCGCGGGCGACCTGCTGATGGTGTCGGTGCTGCTCAGGACGCGGCCGTCGGGGATACTGGACGAGTTTCCGAACCTCGCCGCGTACGTTGCGCGAGGCGAAGCGAGGCCCGCCTACCAGCGTGCGTTCGCGGCGCAACTGGCCGTCAACGCGGCTTGAGCCATCCTGGGGAAGGGCGGCCTTATGGGCCGCCTATCAGGCCCACCGCGTTGTCGTGAAAAATGAGCTTCTGTTCGGCGGGGGTGAAGCCCATGGCGAGCACGGCGCGCTTGGCGTCCAGCGGCGTGTCTACCGGCCAATCGGACCCGAAGAGGAAATGGTCCACGCCGATCTGTCGAATGGTCCAGACGAGTTGGGCTTCGTCGGGCGAACCGTGCAGCGCCACGGCGATGGCGGAAAGATCGAAGTACACGTTTCCGCCAAAGCCCATTTTGCGCACTTCCGTGAAGGCCAGCGTTTCGCGGAAATGGGTGAAGCCCATGTGCGCCAGAATGAACTTTGTCTTCGGATGCTGCAGCGACAGCATCAGGAATTTGCCCAGTTCGGCGGGGTCCGTGGGCTTGTAGGAATCGAAAAGAACGGCAAGACCCTTCTGCCCGCAATGCGCCACGACGGTGGCGACGGCCGGATCCGAAACATCGAAGTTCTGCGTGTTCGGATGGAGCTTGATGATTTTTACCCCCAGCCCCGCCAGGCGATCCAGCTCGTCGAGTGCGAGTTGCCCATCCGCGGGGTGTACCGATGCGATGGGGAAGAAGCGCCCCTTGCTCTGCCTGGCCGAAGCGATCACGGCATCGTTCTGGGCGCGGGTCTTCGCCATGTCGCCGGCGCCGGCGATGACGATGAGCGCGCTGCGCGTCACCCCGGCTTCGTCATCGAATTTCTTGATGGGGTCGGGGCCGGAGGGTTGGTCCGGTTTCAGCGCATCGTTTTCGCCGTAGCGGACATGGGCATGCGTATCGATGATGGGCCCGGTATAGGCCTGCGGCGAGGTTGCATTCGCCACCATCGGTATCGCGGACGCCAGCAGAGCGAGAATCCCATATCGAACGAAGCAAGCAGAGCCCATTGCTTTCCCCCTTTAGCCGCCGTTTTCACATGATGATCGATTTTGGCATATGCAGGAAGCCCTCATAATGTGCCGGAAATCCGGCTCGCGAAAGAGCGGCATGGGTCTCTGTTGCGGCGTCGCCATCGTCAGGCTGCTGCTCGGGTTTCTCCGTATTTCGGCGACTTTGTTATGAACTGAGCGCAACGACGAAGTCGAGGAATGCTCTCGATTTCGCCGGCATGTGTTGCCGTGTCGGCAGGTACGCATACAGCGGGAACCGCTCGTCCGGCCAATCGGGGAAGAGGTTGACCAGGCGGCGTTCGCGAATCAGGGGGGCGGCCGCCAGCGAAAGCATCTGGGCGATGCCCACGCCCGCCACACAGGCATGAACCAATGCGCCGGGGTCGTTCACCGTGAGCTTTCCATGGGTCTCGACCGCGAGCTTCCTGCGCTTGCGGTGGAACTCCCATGCGAAGGGCCGGCCGGTTTCCGGATCGCGGAATTCGAGGCAGCGATGTTTCCCGGTGCCCAGTTCCCGGGGATCTTCCGGGCGGCCATGGCGGGCGAGGTAGGACGGCGCGGCGACCGTCACGACGGACGTATCCAGCAATTTCCGCGCAACGAGGCTGGACGACCTCGGCTCGCCGAAACGCAGGGCCATGTCGAAGCCCTCCGTCACCAGGTCGCCCAGGTGATCGCGTGCGATGAATGCAAGCGACAGATCGGGGTGGTCGTCCATGAATCGCGCGAGCGGGGCACCCAGCAGGAAACCCGAGGTCACCGGGTCGAGGTTGATACGCAGTGTCCCGCGCACGGCGGCCGTGCCGCCGGCCGCCGCCGTCGCGGCTTCCTCCATGCCCCACACGTGCGGCATCACCTCGTCGTAGAACCGGCGGCCTTCTTCGGTGAGGGACACGGAGCGTGTGGTCCGGTTGAACAGCCGGATGTTCAAGCGCCGTTCGAGGCGGGCGATCGACCGGCTGACCCCGGGCGGCGAGATGCCGATGGCCTCCGCCGCCGCAGTGAAGCTTCCCGCGTCGACGACGGCGGCGAAGACGCTGATGCCGCTGGAAAGGTTTTCGCGGGTGGGAGGCATGGGATTAGTAACTTCGTGTCATTGAAGTAGTGACATTTATAGCATTTTGTTTTCCTTCGTTCTTGCCCACCATGTCTCCTCCCATCCAAAGAAGAGAGGAGTCGCGGGCATGTTCGCCATCACCGGTATCACGGGAAAAGTAGGCGGCGCCGCAGCGCGCACGTTGTTGGCAACGGGGCACCGGGTCCGCGCCGTGGCGCGGGACCCGGTTCGGGCGCGCGTCTGGGCGGAACGCGGTTGCGGGATCGCCGCTGCCGACATGTGCGATGCCGCTGCCTTGACGGCGGCCTTCGCGGGAATGGAAGGCGTCTTTATCCTGCTGCCGCCCGTATTCGATCCGACGCCCGGCTTCTCCGAATCCGGCGCCGTTATCGATGCGGTACGCACGGCGTTGCTGGCGGCGCGCCCTGAGAAAGTGGTGTGCCTGTCGACCGTCGGGGCGCAGGCGAGGCAACAGAACCTCCTGACGCAGCTGACGCGGATGGAAGAGGCGCTGCGGAGCGTGCCTGTTCCGGTCACGTTCCTGCGTCCTGGCTGGTTCATGGAGAACGCGGCGTGGGATGTCACGTCCGCGCGCGAGCACGGCATCGTCCCGAGCTTCCTGCAACCGCTCGACCGGGCCGTGCCGATGGTCGCCACCGCGGATGTGGGTCGCGTGGCGGCCGAGCTGCTCCAGCAGACCTGGGCAGGCGCACGGGTTGTCGAGCTGGAGGGCCCGGTACGCGTTACGCCGAACGATATCGCGGCCACTTTCGCGCATGTCATGGAGCGGCCGATCCGGGCGGAGGTCGTGCGGCGCGAGACCTGGGAAACATTGTTCCGCTCGCAGGGAATGACACATCCGGAGCCGCGCATGCGGATGCTCGACGGCTTCAACGAGGGCTGGATCGACTTCGAGGGGAACCCGGACAGTGTCGTCAAAGGCCGGATTCCGCTGGAGACGGTCGTTCGTGACCTCGTGCGCAGCATGGGGCAGTGACTCCGCGGAACGGCTGCCGACCTCGACGGCGTCAGGCGGTGCCCGGCGCCAGCTGCTCCCAACGCTCGCTCATCGCCGCCAGGCTCTTCTGCACGAAACGTACGAAGTTCAGCGTCACGTCGCTCGCGATCCGGCCGGACAGGGTGAGCGCGTGCAAGGGCAGGGGCGAGGGCTCGAAGGGTTCCAGCACCCTGCGCAGGCGGCCGTTGCCGAGGTCGTCGGCCACCATGTAAAGGGGAAACTGTGCGAAGCCCACGCCCGCGCGCGCCGCGGAAAGCAAGGCGCCGGGGTCGCCCGAGGCCATGCGGCCGTTGCGGCGCCGCGGTGCCATGCCGCGGAATCGCCAGTAGCCGGACGTTTCGCCGGCGTAGCTCAGGCAATGCGCTTCGTCGAGATGGGATGGGTTCTCGGGTGTGCCGATACGACGAACGAGGTCGGGGCTGCCTACGGTCACCATGCGCACGCTGCCAAGCGAGCGCGCCACGATGTCGTCGCTGTCCGGCATGGTTTCGCGCAGGCTGAAGATCACGTCGGCCTGCTGGCGCAGCAACGCCTCGAAGTCGCTGTCGCCGTTGCCGACCTGGACACGGATGCGCGGATGGATGGCGGCGAAGCCGGGGACCAGTTCCGCCACGAGCGGCGACAACAGGCCATGGGCCTCGATCCGCACCAGGCTGTTGGCCACGCTTTGCGCCGCGGCGGCCTGTTCGGCGGCGAGTGCGGATTCGCACATGGCGGCGGCGTGGCGATACACACGCTCGCCCGTCGCGGTCACGGCGAACTGGCGGGCATTGCGATGCAGAAGTCGGGCACCGAGGCGTTCCTCGAGCGCGATGATGCGGCGGCTGAGCAATGAGCGCGTCGTACCCAGTCGTGCGGCAGCGGCGGAGAACCCGCCCGCTTCAATGACCTGGACCAGCAGGAACAGGTCGTCGAGATTATTGATTCGTTCCATTGTCCTGCGCGCCGGGCTGTGCCGCGACGTCCAACCTCACTATGCGATGGCACCCTTGCGTGCCGCCGCCAGTCTAGGGAAATGTGACGGCCGCCACCTTTGGGCGCGCGCGAAATTCCTTTGCTGGAGCGGAAATTTCCCTTTCGAACGCCGTATACTCCAGTGAAAACGTACCGGCCAAAGGTACGGGCAGTCCGCAGGGGGACCTTCATCATGTCCATTCAGGATTCCCACATCCTGGTCATCGACGATGCGCCGGAGAACATCCGCGAACTGCTGCTGGCCCTCAGGGCGCAACCCTGGCGCATTACTCTCGCGACCACCGCGGAACAGGGTTATCACCGCGCGCAAGCGCTGGTACCGGACCTGATCCTGCTGGACGTGCGCATGCCGGGCATGGACGGGTTCGCGCTGTGCCGTCTTCTGCAGGAGCTGCCACGGGCACGCGCCACGCCCATTCTCTTCCTCACCTCCGCGTCCAGCGCGGAAGAGCGCCTGGAAGGCCTGAACCACGGCGCCGTCGATTACATCCTGAAATCCTGCGATCCCGCGGAAATTATTGCGAGGGTCCAGATCCACCTGCGCCTGTCCCGGCGTGGCGATGCTCCCGACGCGGCCGCGGACGTTGCGCCGAACCGTGACGAGGCGATGCTGCGCGCGGCGATGCGGTTGATCGGCCGCCAGCTGTCCGCGCCCTTCACGCTCGAGGAGATCGCCGCCGGCGTGGGAACGTACGACAAGCGCCTGTCCGCGATCTTCCGCCAACAACTGGGCATGACGGTGTTCGCATGGATCCGCGAGGAGCGCCTGCGCAAGAGTCGCGAACTGTTGGCCGACACATCGCTGGGCATGCAGGAGATCGCGGAGAACATCGGTTTTCGCAGCGCCTGCAATTTCACCACCGCGTTTCGCGAACGCCTTGGCGTGACGCCCAGCGAATACCGCAAGGCAGCGCGGCAGGGCGCCGTCGAAGCATCGGCCAGCCGTGCACGGTAGCCGATCCCAGGTGGCTGCAAGGGCCGGTTGGCGAGGGCTCGCGGCCGCGCTGCTGCTGGCATGCCTCATGGCGTGGCAGGTTCCCGCACATGCCTCTTCGGTGCAGCTTCCGCTGACGGTCTATGCGCAGGACAGCGGCCTCACCAGTCTTTCCGTCGTGCGGATGCTCGTGGATCGCGACGGTTTCCTCTGGGTCGGTACCGAGAAGGGCCTGTACCGCTTCGACGGCCTCGGATTCAACGCGGTCGGCAAGGATCGCGGATTCCAGACCTCGGAAGTGATCGGCCTCGGCGAGGATGCGGAGGGCCATCTGTGGGTGGCCTCGCGCGCCGGCCTGCAACGGCGCGGCGACGACGGCAACTTCGCCTGGGTGAAGCCCGGCGGCAGCACGATGTTCGCGGATCGCGGACAGACCGTGGCCGCCGACGACCATGGCGGCATGCTGGTCGTGAGCGGCCACCGGCTGCTGCACCTGAGCGTGGACGCCGCGGGTGCCTGGTCCTCGTCGCCCCTGATGGCGAACGCGGCGGGGCAGGTGGACGTGAGCGCGGTGCTGCACCGTAGCGGTACCACCTGGTTCGGCTGCGGCAGTGAAGTGTGCCGGTTGCGCAATGGCGTCCTGACCCGTTTCGGCACGGCCCAAGGCGTACCCGCGGACAAGTGGCTGGGCATACTCGCCGCGCAGGACGGCAGTCTCTGGGTGCGTGGCATACGCCACGTCGTCCGCTTGCCGGCCGGCGGCCTGTCGTTCGAAGAACACGGGATTCCTGGCGGCCATACCGAAGTGGCGGCCTCCAGCATCGACATCGTCGAGGATCGGGCCGGGCGCATCCTTACCCGCACCGACGTGGGTGTCGCGCGCTGGGATGGCGCGCGCTGGGAGCTGTTCGATACGGGCAATGGCGTGCCCGACGTCGGCATCTCGTCCATGGTGGCCGACCGGGAAGGCATGATCTGGATGGGTACGTACGGTCGCGGCGTCTTTTATTGGAGCAATGCCGATGCCGTCGAGAACTGGACGGCCGCGCAGGGCCTGAGCGGCAGCCTGGTGTGGTCGATCGCCCGCGGCGATGCGCATACGATCTGGGTAGCCGGCGAGTCCGGTGGCGAAGCCATCGAAACGGACAAAGGCCGCGCGCACCGCGCGCCTCTGGACATTCCGCCACCCAACCAGGCGCACGCGGTGATCGCCGACGGGAAGGGGGCGATCTGGTACTTCCTCTTCGACGGCCGCGTCGTACGCTACGACCCGGCGACGAAGCAGGGCACCGATATCGCCACGCTGCCTTATCTGGTGCGCGGCGCCTATCTCGACAGCGCGGGGCACTTCTGGGCCTATACGCTCGGCGGCCTCTACGAGGTCGACCCCGTCGCGAAAAAAGCCGCGCCTGCCGCGCCCGCGCTGATCCCCTCCACCATGTGCTCGGACGTCGCCGAGGACGGCCAGGGGCGTCTCTGGGTCGCCTGCAGTTCCGGTCTCTACCGGCACAACGCTGGCGGCTGGTCGCGCGTGCACGTGCTGCCGGAGGAATCGCCGGGCGGCTACGAGAACGTGGCGGTCACGCCCGATGGCCGCCTCTGGCTCAGTTCCCTGCAACCGGGACTGCTGACCGGGCAGGTCGGCGACGCCGCCGACGTGAGGATGACCCCGGTGGCCGATCCGTTGCTGGCCGACACGCGCTTCTATTTCCTGCGCGCCGACCGTAGCGGCCGGTTGTGGGCTGGCGGCGGCAATGGCGTGGACGTGCTCGACCCCAGCGGCTGGGTCCGTCTGTCCATGCGCGACGGTCTGCTCTGGGACGAGACCAATCACGGCGCGTTCTTCGCGGATACCGATGGCACCGTGTGGATCGGTGCGCCGATCGGCCTCACGCACGTGCTCGATCCGGGGCAATTGCTCGCGCCACGGGAAATCCATCCGCTGCTGCTCGCGACGCGTTACGGGAAACGCGACGTCGCGGCCGGCGCCACGCTGCCGTTCCGCGACGCGGCAGCGCTGGTATTGCGTTTTGGGGTATCGGGCAACAGCGCGGGCCACCCGGTGCGTTTCCGCTATCGTCTCTCCGGCGTCGACGACGGCTGGGTCGATACCGCGCAACGCGAAGTCCGTTATGCGTCGCTCCCTCCCGGGCGTTACCGCTTCGAGGTGAAAGCGGTGGACGTGAACCGGCGCTCCGAGTCGGATCCCACTGTTCTCGAGCTGACGGTGTCGCCGCCATGGTGGCTCACGCCCTGGGCTTTCGTGGGAGCCGCGATCCTCGTCATCCTCCTTGTCGCGCTCGCGTGGCGCTGGCGGATTCGCCTGCTCGTCGCCCATGCGCAACGGCTGGAAGGACTCGTGCAGAAACGCACGGCGGAACTGCGCCAGTCGTTGCAGTCCCGCCGCATGCTGCTGGCGCATGTCGGCCACGACCTGCGGGCTCCGCTGGGTGCGATCATGAGCGCGGTCCGGCAGTGGCGCGTTGGCAGCACGCGACGCGACTACCCGCAGATCATCGAGCGACACGTACGCCAGCAGATGGAACTGATCGACGACCTGCTGGAATTCTCGCGCGGTGAACTCACCGAGCTGCAGCTCGAACCGGTACCGGGCTACCTGCACGGTTTCCTGCACGAGGTGGGAGAGCAGGCCGTCCTGCTGGTGGAACGGCACGGCAACCGTTTCGAATGCCGCTTCGACGACCGGCTCCCCGCCGTAGTGGTCGCGGACTTCCGGCGCCTGCGCCAGGTATTGCTCAACCTGCTCGGCAACGCGGCCAAGTTCACCCACGATGGCCTGGTGGTTTTCCGCGCGGACGCGGTGCCGGATCGCGCCGGCCATATCAGGCTGGTCTTCTCGGTGGAGGATACCGGCATCGGTATCGATGCCGGGGCGCTGGAATCGTTGCAACAACCCTTCGCGCGTGGCGACAACGCCACGCAGCACGAGGGCAACGGCCTGGGCCTCGCCATTGTCATGCAGCTCCTCCAGCACATGGGTACCCGCCTCGACGTGGAATCGGAACCCTCGCACGGCAGCCGCTTCACCTTCGCGCTGGACCTCGACGTGGCCAACGAGGACGAGCTGGAGGCCGAGCTGGAAGCGGGCGGCGACATCGGCGACCTGGATGGCGAGGGCAGGCTGGTCCTCGTCGTCGAGCCGCACGCCACGCGGCGCGCGATGTTGTGCGACCTGCTTGACGGCTATGGCTTCCAGAGCATCGCCGTTGCCGACGCCGCCCCGGCCCTGGAGGCGATACGCCGGGAGATCCCGGCTCTCGTCATTACCGAACACCGCCTGCCCGGCGGCGACGGCTGGCGCCTGTTGCACGCCGCGCGCCTGATCGATCCGTCGTTGCCGGTGCTTCTGTATGCCGCGATGTCGCCGCGACGCCCGCTGGACGATACCCTGCGCTTCGACGGCGTGCTGCTGAAGCCCGCGACGGCCGCCGAGCTGATGGCGTATGTGACTCGCCTCACCACGACCGTGGTCGACAAGACACTGTAGGAAGGCGGCGCATTCACGTTTTCACCGGCATTCCGACTTCCGCTCCGGCAAAGGTCGGCAGGTTGTCGAGCCGGCATGTTCCGCCATCCGGGCGCGGCCGAGTGCGCGTCGGTCTTTTGACGCACGCCGAAAAGTTTTTGCAGAAGCGGAAGTCCGTCATGCCGGGCATGACGCAAGGTCACACGGCGATGCCTTTCTTGTTCCATCCCTGAGACATAGCATCGTCGCTGCTGCTGTGACCCGTTTCACAGCTTGAACACCGACATCCCCACCCCGAAGCCTCGCGGCATTCGGGCAGGGGAGCTGTTGGTCCGTATCAGGCCCGTCAACACTGCAAGGCGACCCATGTCAGGGACCAAGTCATCGAACCCGTTCCGCCCCCGCGCCCACCGCTACGCGCTGGAGCCCAGGCAGATGTACGACGGCGCGGCGCTCGTCGAGGCGGCGCATCACGTCGACCCCGCACATGCGGCGCATGACGCGGGTAAGTTCCAGAGTCCCGCCACCGAGCAGCCCGGCCATAGGGAGGCAGCCGCGACGCCGCCTCCCGCGGCACGCGCGACGGCACCTGCCCAGGTCTACGTGATCGACCAGAGCGTGACGAACTGGCAGTCGCTGCTGCCGCAGCTCCCGCAGGGCAGCCAGGTCGTGGTGCTGGACGGCAAGTCCTCGGGCCTGTCGCAACTTGCTAACGCGCTGCGTGGCGAACACGACATCGGCGCCATCCACATCATCAGCCACGGTGCGAGCGATTCGATTTCCCTGGGTACCGACACCGTCACCGCGGCGAATGTCGCGGCGTTCAAGTCCCAGCTCGGCGAGATCGGCGCGTCGCTCTCGGCCGATGGCGACATCCTCCTCTACGGTTGCGACGTGTCGCAGCATGACAGCGCCCTGGTTACCCAGCTCGGCAGGCTGACCCAGGCCGATGTGGCCTCGTCCACGGACGCCACGGGCGCGGCAGCCCTCGGTGGCGATTGGACGCTGGAAAACACGGTGGGCCACGTCGAGGCGCGTTCGCTGGCGCTCGATTACGACGGCCTGCTGGTCGCGCCGACCGTGACGACGAGCAGCAAGGGCATCACCGTCTCCGAACCCAGCTCGCTCAACGCGGCCGGTGCCGACCGCGCGCAGTTGAGCGGCTGGACCATCGTGGACGACGGCGTCGGCGGCGATTCGGTCACCGTCACGGCCAAAGTGCACGACCAGGGCATGGGAACCCTGCTCTCGGGCAGCGGCGGAAGCAGTTCCGATGGCGGTCGCACTTACACCTTCACCGGCACGCGCGCCCAGGCGAACGCCTGGCTGAACCAGCTTACCTTCGTGGCAGGCGACAACGAGCTGGGCGTCACTGCCGCGAAGACCAGCATCGACGTCACCGTGCAGGACGCGGAAGGCCTGTCGGCCAGCCATTCGCTGGACGTGACCATCACGCCGTCGAACGATCCGGTCTCCGTGGCGGATGCCACGAAGGACGTGCAGGAAGTGGACGGCTCGGGCAACCCGAGCGTCACGGTCATCGGCATCGACACGCTCCACGCCATCGACAACGAAGTGGACGTGTCGCACACGCAGACGCCGACGCAGATCGTCTACAGCGTCACCGGCCTGCCGCAGTACGGGTACCTGACGCTCGACGGCGTGCGCCTCGGCGCGGGCTCCGTGTTCACCCAGCAGGACGTGATCGACGGCAAGCTGGCCTATGTGCACACCGCGACCGGTGCCCAGCAGGACCTGGCCGACGACTTCACCGCGCGCGTGAACGATGGCGCCACGCCGCTCGGACAATCGGACACGGTCCACGTCACCCTGAATATCGTGCCGGTGAACCAGGCGCCGGCCATCGGCGGCAAGGGCATGGTCTACGAAGGCCAGCCGCAAAACGCCGTGGATACCGGCAATGTCGGCCAGTACATCGTGGCGACCACGGGCGGCGATCCGCAGGACAGCCACCTGACGATCACCATCACCTCGCTGGCTTCGCACGGTACGCTGTACTTCAAGGGCACGGTCGTCCACGTCGGCGATACCTTCGACTACGCCGACCGCGATTTCCTCACCTACAGCAACGACGGCGTGGAGAACGTCGCGTCCGACAGCTTCGGCGTCAGTGTCAAGGACGAAGGCGGCGGCGCCGACGTGAAGGCGACGGACGGTACGGTCACCCTCGACATCCACGCGGTGGACGACGATCCGGCCTTGGTCGCCGGCAGCACGAAGACCGCCACGGTGCCCAACGACGGCACCTATATCGTCACCCTCACGCAGGGCATGATCGGCGCGACCGACCCCGATTCGCCGAACGAGAACATCAGCTTCGTCACCAGCCAGACCGGCCTCACGCATGGCTATCTGCTCCTCAACGGCGAGAAGCTCCTGGATGGCGCGACCTTCACCATGGCCGACGTGATCGCCGGGCGCGTGCAGTATGTGCAGACCCAGGGGGCCACCGCGGGCCAGCAGGACAACTTCCATTTCCAGGTCGTGGACAACACCACGGCATTGCGCTGGAACCCGGACGGTTCGATCTTCACGCGCATCGGTGGCGACTATACCGGCGGTACCCCGGCGGACACGCTGCGGGACTACACCTTCACGATCGATCTCGCACCGACGCCGGACGGCAACGGGGGCGGCTTCGTCACCCACGATCCGGGTACGCCGGACACCGATTCCTCGCATGCCGGCGTGGACCCGGACGGCCATGCGGCGGGCGGGACGGTGAACGAGGGCGGCGTCATTGTCCTGAGCGGCACGACGGATGGCGGCGCCGCGGGGCTCAGCTATACCGCGAACGGCGTGGATCCGTCGCAGGTGGTCTACACCTTCCTCGGCTTCACCAACGACGCCGGGATCCCCGGCGCCGCGGGCACGCTGCAGAAGGAAGTGAACGGCGTCTGGCAGGACATCTCGACCTACGGCACGTTCACGCAGGCCGACCTCAACGCGGGCCACGTGCGCTTCCAGCACGACGGCGACAGCGAAAACTTCCACGTCGCCGCCAACTTCTCCGTCTCGGCGGGCCTGGTCACCGTCGTGAACGGCCAGGCGGTGGTGGACAACTGGACGCCATCGTTCGATATCTACATCCGTCCGGAAAACGATGCGCCGACGGTCTCGGGTTCGTCGAACACCGTGATCAACGAAGGCGACGTGGCGTACATCACCACCGGCCAGCTCGGCCTGGGCGATCCGGACGACGCGACGAGCCAGGGGTATCTGGAAGGCACCGACCAGCTCCCCGACGGAAGCGGCGACAACTACGCGGACAACAACGATGCCACCGGCACCCACGCGCTGAAGTTCATCGTCGACACCTTGCCGCCGGGCGGCACGCTGGAATATTCCACCGACGGCGGTCACACCTGGCAGGCGGTGACGGTGGGCCTGGAGCTGGATGCCTCGATCGTCACGAACGACCCGGCCACCACCGGCCTGCGTTTCGTCAGCAACAACTCCGAAGTGCGCACCGCGACCTTCACGGTGGAGGCGAAGGACCGCTGGGGTACCCATTCGGCCGACACCGCCGACGTCACCATCCAGATCACCAACGTCAACGACGCCCCGGAGATCGCGAAGGACCCGACCAAGTCCGATCCCACGATCCCGGCCGATTCGCCGAACCAGATCGGCGGCACGCCGGTGAACGAACCGCTGACGCTGCCCGAGGGCGGCTACGCGAAGATCACGGCGGACATGTTGCAGGCGTACGACCCGGACAGCAGCGATGTCCAGGTGCAGTACGTCATCACCAGCGCTCCCGCGCACGGGAACATCGCGTTCTCGACCGACGGCGTGACCTTCCATATCCTCGGCAAGGGTTCGTCGTTCACCCAGGCCGACGTGGCCGCGGGGCATATCTACTATCTCAACGACGGCACGGAGTCGTCCGGCGTCGGTTACCCCGGTACGCCCGACGACAGCTTCGGCTTCACTATTTCGGACGGCGACAAGGAACAGGCCGGCAACGCGTTCTGGATCTACACCAAGCCGACGAACGATGCGCCGGTCGTCACGGCACCGACCGGCCCCGTCGATATCGACAGCGGCAACCCGCAGCACAACGAAGTGCCCGGGTTCCATATCGACGATCCGGATCTCGCCACCGTCGGCGGTGGCGAGACCGACTACGTGCAGGTCACGATCCGTCTGCTGGATGCGAACGGCAGCGCGTTCGATGCGGGCAAGTACGTCACGGACGGCGTGAGCATCGGCATCGACGGCAGCAGCGGCGTCACCATCGACGCGGACAAGAACGGCACCGGCGACTACCTCGTGTTGACCGGTACGCGCGCCCAGATCAATGCGGCGCTGGCGAAGCTGACCGTGACCTTCGGCAGCGACCTCGATGCGAAGTACCAGGTGCAGGTGATCGCGGACGACCGCCTGCGCGATGCCGGCGGCGTGCTGCTGGGTACCGCCAATGGCGGCGACGTCAACCAGTCACCGGATGCCGGCACGGGGCAGGGCGATGGCACGAGTCCGGTCGATGCCACGAATTACGACTGGTACAGCGACGCCGTCCCCGTCGACAGCGGCAACCTCGCCGCGGCGGCAGTCATGATCCGCGCGTCGAGCGTGAACGAACCCGCCACCATCGGCGGCCCGACCGCGCCGGTACAGGTGATCGAGGACCAGCCGACGCACATCGGCGGCGGCTTCGTCGTCAGCGATCCCGAGTCGACGGCCTTCGACACGCCGGTGACGGTGACCCTCACGGTCCCGACCGGCACGCTAGGCATCGGCGGCACGGGCAACGACTCGAGCTTCACGCCCAGCGGTGCCGGCCACCAGGCCGTGACGATCTCCGGCGACAACACCGGCAACCTGGTCCTGACGGGCCGCGCCGAGGACATCCAGGCGTTGCTCAACGACGCCACGAACGGCCTCACCTACAAGAGCGCGCCGAACGTCAACCACGACACCAACGGCGGCGCCGCCGGCGACGTGTCGCTGACCATGAGCCTCGACGACGCCGGCTCACGCATCGGCGACGACACCGGTGCGGGCAGCGTCGCCAACAATCCGGCCGACGTCGTGATCGCCCTCGACATCGTCCCGGTCAACGACGCGCCGACCGTATCCAATGGCGGCGCCAGCGACCCGGTCTACCTCAACGGCAGCACGCCGCTGCCCGGCTTCAGCGTGGGCGACGTCGACTACGACGACGGCGGCAACATCGCCGCGGGCGAGCAAGACTTCATGCAGGTGACGGTCCGCGTCACGGATGCGGCCGGCCATGCGCTGGCCCAGTCGCTCTATGCCGGCATCCAGATCGGTTCGAGCGACGGCAGCTCGGGCGTCACGGTGGACACGGTCTACAACGGCGACCACGCCGCGCTGGTCATCCGCGGTACGCGCGACCAGATCAACGCGTACCTGGCAGGGCTCACGGTGTCGATTGGCGGGACCCTCGCCAACGCCGACAACGCCTACCACGTCGAAGTCGTCGCGGACGACCGCCTGCGCGACCCGACGACGGGAGCCCTCGACGGCTCGAATGCCGCCAACGGCGGCCTGAACGATGCCGGCACGGGCACGGCGAACGTGCCGGCGACGGCAGTCGATCCGTACGCCGATGTCCCGTCGGGCCTCGACAGGAACGTCTCCTCGGCATCGCGCGACGTCTTCCCCTCGTCGGTAAACAACCCGGTGGCCATCGGCGTCACCGAGCCGAACGTCGGCAACGAGAACGCGGACAATCATTACACGCTCAGCCACGTCACGCTCGCCGACCCGGATGCGGGCACGGCGCCCGTGACCGCGACCGTCACGTTGCCGCCGGGCTTCACGGTGCACGACGTGAACGGCGATACCAGCCTGACCGGCACCCTTGGCAGCGCCTCGTACACGATCAGCGGCGGCAAGATCGTCATCAGCGGTTCGATCGACGACGTCGAGGCGGTGATCAACAAAGTAGGCGTCACGTTCCCGGCCCATGCGGACGGCGACAACAACACGCTCTGGAACGGCACGTTCCAGGTCCAGGTCGCGGTCGACGACGGCGGCAACCACGGCAGCCGTCCCGACCAGGGCACGCTGGACGGCGACGCGGCGCAGAACGCCGCGGACGACCCGAACACGAAGGACGACCAGTACGGTTACGCCGACGGTTCGTCGAACGCCCTCGTCACCACGCTCGTCTTCGACGTCACCATCAACGGCGGCACCGTGGTTCACGAGGCGGGCCTGCCTGGCGGCACGACCGCAGGGGACGGCAGCGCGGGCGTGGACGGCACCCAGAGCATCGCCCTGGTGAATCCGCTGGACAGCATCACCATCGGCGATCCGGCCGCGGGCGCCGGTCGCTCCGTGACGCTCACGCTGGATCAGCTGAAGAATATGTCGCCCGGCGACTATGCGATCGACACCGGATACGGCAGGCTGGTCATCACCGGCTACGACGTAACGGACGACGCGCACGGCGTACTGCACTACCACTACGAGCTTACGGGGCCGGTCGACCAGCCCGGCGCCACCGGCAGCAGCGAGGCCATCGCGATCTCGACGGTGGACAGCAGGGGTCTCACCGATAAGGGAAGCATCACGGTCGACATCGTCGACGACGCCCCGGCGGCGCAGGCCGATACCGGTTCCGCCGGCGAAGACACCGGCGTGCCGGGCACGGGCAATGTCCTGACCAACGACCACGTCGGTGCCGACGGCCCCGCCGATGCGGTCACCGGCGTCGTGGCCGGCGATACCGGCGTGCCGGCCGTGGGCCACGTGGGCGGCGCTGTCGTCGGCGCGCACGGCACACTGACCCTCGATGCCGATGGCAGTTACAGCTACGCGGTCGACGACAACGACAAGGCGGTCAATGCGCTGAAGAGCGGCGATTCGATCACCGATGTGTTCACCTATACGATCACCGATGCGGACGGCGACACCAGCACGACCACGCTGACGATCACCATCCACGGCAATACGGACGGCGATCCCACGATCGGTGCCGTGGACAGCAACGGCGGGGCCGACGGCCATGCGACTGTCCACGAGTCCGGCCTCGCCGATCACGACGGGACGCAGAGCGCGACCGGGACGATCGAGGTCAGGGCGGACGACGGCCTGACCAGTGTCGAGGTAGGGGGCGTCACGCTGGATCTCGCGGCCCTCGGCGCCATCGCCGGCGGCACGCCCAGGACCATCGATACCCCCGACGGCACGCTGGTGATCACCGGCTGGTCGCCGTCCGGCAATGTCGGTGGCGTGCCGTTGGGCGGTACCCTGACCTATACGTACACGCTCGATGGCGCGCTGACGCACAGCGGCAGCACGGACGCCAGCAGCACGGAAACGATCGGCCTGGTCGTCAACGACGCCGGTGGCGGCCACGACATGGGCACCCTGGTCGTCAACATCGTCGACGATGTGCCCACCGCCAACGCGGACAAGGGTGACGTGACCGAGGACGCCAACGACCCGGCGACCGGCAACGTCATCACCGGCGGCGGGGCGAAGGACGTCGCCGATCGCACCGGCGCCGACACGCCCACCACGGTCACCGGCATCGCCAAGGGGGATACCGGTGGCGCGGTCAGCGGCCATGTCGGCAGCGCGATCGACGGTAAATACGGCAAGCTCACGCTCAACGCCGACGGCAGCTATACCTACGTGCTGGACGACACGAATCCCACCGTGAACGCGTTGCGGGACACCCAGACGCTGACCGACGAGGTGTTCACGTACACCATCACCGATGCCGACGGCGACATCAGCACGACGACGCTGACCATCACCGTCCACGGCAAGTCGGATGGCACGCCCACCATCGGCGGCAGGGACGACAACGGTGCCGCCGAGGGTCACGTCACCGTGCATGAGTCCGGTCTGGTCGACGTGGGCGACGACAGCGAAGCCGTGGACGGTGCGATCCTGGTCACGGCGCCGGACGGGCTCGACAGCATCGTTGTCGGCGGCACCACGGTCAGTCTCGCGGAACTCGCCAACCTCGGCCCCGGCCACGAGATCACGATCGACACGCCGGACGGCACGCTGGTCCTCACCGGCTTCGTTCCCGGTACGACGGTGGGTGGCATCCCGACCTCGGGAACGCTGGCCTATACCTACACGCTGGATGCGCCGTTGGCGCAGGCCGGTCTCGACCATACGACCGAGACCATCGCCTTGACCGTCAACGATGCGGGCGGCGGCAGCAACGCCGGCAGCCTGGTCGTCGACATCGTCAACGATGTGCCGGTGGCACATGCCGATAACGCCGACGCCAACGAAGACAGCCCCGACGCCGCCACCGGCAACGTCATCACGGGCAGCGGAGCCCACGACGCCGCCGATCGTCCCGGTGCCGACTCGCCGGTAACGGTGACCGGCGTCGTCGCCGGTAGCGCGGGCGGCCCGGCCAGCGGCCATGTCGGCACCAGCGTCACGGGAGCCCACGGTACGCTGGTCCTTCATGCCGACGGCAGCTACAGCTACCTGGTGGACAACGACGATCCCGACGTCAACAAGCTGAAGGACAGCGAGTCGATCCAGGACGTCTTCACTTATACGATCACCGACGCGGACGGCGACAGCAGCACCACGACGCTGACCGTCACGATCCACGGCAACACCGACGGCGGTCCGTCCATCGTGGCGGACGACGGCAACGGCGCCGGTAACGGCGCGCAGACCGACGGTCACGCCACGGTGTGGGAAGCCGGCCTTTCGGCCGAACCGCAGGGGCACAGCGCTTCGACCACGGGTACGGTGCGCATCACGGCCCCGGACGGGCTGGTCTCGGTGTCCGTCCATGGTGTTTCCGTGTCGCTGGCCGACCTGGCGACGCTGGGCAGCGCGCCGATCACCATCGACACGGACGACGGCACGCTGGTCCTGACCGGTTTCGATCCGGAAACGTTCGTCGGTGGCGTCCCGACCAGCGGCAAGCTCACGTACACCTATACCCTCGACGCTCCCTTGGCCCAGGCCGGCGGCGATCGCAGCCACAGCCTCGACACGATCGCCCTGGCGGTCAACGACGCGGGCGGCGGCAGCGCGACGGGCGACCTCGTGATCGATATCGTCAACGATGCGCCGACCGCGCGCGCCGATGGCGCGGATGCGTACGAAAATGGCGCGGGTGCGGCGGGCAACGTGATTACCGGTCTCGGCCCGGACGATGTCGCGGACCGTGTGGGCGCGGATGCGCCGACGACGGTCACCGGCGTAGCGGCGGGCGATACCGGCGGCACGGCGAGCGGGCAGGTGGGCAGCGGGCTGGCGGGCCTGTACGGCACGCTCACGCTCAACGCCGACGGCAGCTACAGCTACGTGGTGGACGACACGAATGCGGCGGTGAACGGGCTGCGCGACGGCCAGTCGGTCACGGACGTGTACACCTATACGATCACCGACGCGGACGGCGACACGAGCAGCACGACGCTGACCATCACCATCCACGGTCACACCGACGGTACGCCGACGGTTTCCCCGGTGGACGGCAACGGCGGCGCGGACGGCCATGCCACCGTGCACGAATCCGGCCTGGTCGACCACGACGGTTCGCCATCCGCGACAGGCACGATCGACCTCACGGCGGACGACGGGCTGGCGAGCGTCACGATAGGCGGTACCACGCTGGACCTGACCGACCTCGACGGCCTGTCCGGCGGATCGCCGATCGTCATCCATACGCCCGATGGCACGCTGGTGCTTACCGGCTTCACCCCGACCGCCATGCTCGGTGGCGTACCGACGGCCGGCACGCTGAGCTATACGTACACGCTGGACCGTGCGGTGTCGCAGCCTGGCGACACGCACAGCCACGACGACATCGCGCTCACGGTCACCGATGCCGGAGGCGGTACGGTCGGCGGCACGCTGGTCGTCGACATCGTCGACGATGCCCCGGCGGCGCATGCGGATGCGGGCGATGCGAACGAGGATGGCCCGGCTCTCACCGGCAACGTCGTCGGTGCCAGCGGTGCGGGCGACGTTGCCGATCGCGTCGGCGCGGACGGCACGGCCACACCGGTCACCGGGGTAGCCGCGGGCGACATCGGCGGCGCGGTCAGCGGCCATGTGGGCAGCGGCGTCGCGGGTCGATACGGCACGCTCACGCTCAACGCGGACGGCAGTTACAGCTACCTCGTCGACAACGGCAATCCGACGGTCAACGCCCTGAAGAATGGGGAGACGCTGACCGAGGTCTACACCTATACGATCACCGATGCCGACGGCGATACCAGCAGCACCACGCTGACCATCACCATCCACGGCCATACGGACGGTGGCCCGGGCATCGTGCCCGTGGACGGCAACGGCGGCGCCGAGGGTCACGCGACCGTGCACGAGTCGGGTCTCTCCGAACATGACGGCGCGCAGGTCACGAAGGGCTCGATCGGCGTGACCGCCACCGACGGCCTGGTCAGCGTCACCGTCGGCGGCACCACGCTCACCACGGCGCAACTCGACGCGCTGTCGACGGGCGCGCCGGTCACCATCCATACGCCGGACGGCACGCTGGTGCTGACCGGTTTCGCGACGACGTCGACCGTCGGCGGCGTTCCGACGGCTGGCACGCTGAGCTACACGTACACGCTGGATCGTCCGCTGTCGCAACCGGTGGGCAGGGACAGCGTCGACACGATCGGCCTGAGCGTCCGCGATGCCGGTGGCGGCACCTCGACCGGGTCGCTGGTCGTGGATATCGCCAACGACGCGCCGACGGCGCGCGACGATAGCGCCACCATCGCCCAAGACGCGGGGCAAACCTCCGCGGGTGGCAATGTCTTCACCGGCTCCGACCGTATCGGTGCCGACGGCGCCGCGAAGGACGGCCCGGTGACCGGCGTCGGCTCCGCGAACACCGGTCACGGCGGCACCGTCGGCGGCATCAGCCAGGGTGAGTTCGGCACGCTGGTCCTCAACGCCGATGGCTCGTACAGCTATCGGCTGGACACGGCCAACCCGAAAGTGAGCGCGCTCGATGCCAGCCGCACGCTGACGGAGACGTTCGTCTACACCATCACGGACGCGGACGGCGACGCCAGCGAAGCGAGGCTGACCATCACGATCCATGGAACGACGCCGCCGATGCAGGCTCGCTCGGGCGACCCGTTCTTCCCGGCGAACTATGGCTCCACCTTGCGCGATATCCGCCAGGGTTACGAGCCCGCCTTGTTCGTGCTCCCGGCAGTGAACGGCTCGCAGGACGACACCGTGCGTTGGCAGAACCAGTGGGTGACCGGCCGCCTCGACCTGTCCGGCCTCGGCGAGATCGCACAGGATCCCGAGAACGGCCAGTTCGTCCTGAACGACGGCGTAGGCTTCTCGCACCGGCTGGTCGAGGAAGCGCATGCCCGCTCGCGCGTGGCACTGAACGACTTCGGCCTGGCGTCCAGCCCGCTGTGGGACGACTTCTCGCCGTTTTCCCTGAGACACCTCCGCGAGAGCCGGGAGGCCACGCGCGAGCATGCGGGCGAACGCCACGAACGGGCCCACGCGGCGCATCGCGAGAACAGCGCGCCGGGGACGGCCCCGGAAGCGACGAGGGAGCCCGTGTCCGTGACGGTGGTGCCGCCGCCCGCCGCCACGCCAACAGGCGCGCCGTCGCTCACGGCACAGATCGCCGCCATGGCCAGGGCAGGCGCCGCGCCGCTCGCCGCCACTCCGTCACGTCATTAACCGGAACGAATCCTCCATGCTCCATTCAACCGCCATGAAGACCGCCATGCCGAAGACCGCGTTGCGCCCCATACCCCTTGTCGCCTCGCTTGCCCTCGCCGTGTTCCTTACCGGCTGCGGAGCGGTGAAGCCCAAGCCGCTCACCCACGACGAGGTCCTCGCGCGCGTGCGCAACGACCAGCAGGCGATGTACAAGGGCCAGGAGCCCGTCACGGGAGCGCTGACGCTTTCCGACGTCATGGCGCGCTCGCTCAAGTACAACCTCGACTATCGCCTCAAGCTGATGGAAACGGCCTTGTCGCGCGGCCTGCTGGACGTCTCCGAACTGGACATGCTGCCGAAGCTGATGACCGACGCCGGTTACCGCTGGCGCAGCAACGATTCCGGCGGTACCAGCATCGGCATCCAGGACCGCGTCGTGAGCCTGCGTCCGTCCACGTCCGAGGAACGCGTGCATTTCCTCGCCGATGCCACCCTGTCGTGGGACGTGCTCGACTTCGGCCTGAGCTACTACCGGGCCAAGCAGCAGGCCGACGACGTCAACGCTACCGACGAGCGTCGCCGCAAGGTGCTGCAGAACATCGTGCAGGACGTGCGCGACGCCTACTGGCGCGCCCTCGGCGCGCAGCGCCTGCTCGGCGAGACGCAGACACTGGCCGACAACATCCAGGCCGCGCTGGAAAAAACGCGACAGGCCGAGCGCGCCGGCGTGCTGCCGCCGGTGGAAGGCCTGGAATACCAGCGCGCATTGCTCGACGCGATGACCCTCGTGACCGAGAAGCGCCAGGAAATGGAGTTTGCCAAGCGCGAGCTCGCCGCGCTGATGAACCTCGCCCCGGGCACCGGGTTCACGCTCGCCGACGCCAAGGAAACCACCTTGTCGCAGGTGCCTTCGAACCTCGACCAGCTCGAGCAGATGGCCCTCGAGCAGCGGCCCGAGCTCCGCGAAGAGGACTACAAGGCCCGCATCGACGCGGTGGAGACGAAGAAGCAGATCGCCGCGCTGTTCCCGAACCTCAACCTGTTCGGCGGTGGCGGTTACGACTCGAACAAGTACCTGTACAACGAAAGCTGGGCGCAGGGCGGCGTCAGCATGTCGATGAACCTGTTCCGCCTCGCCGGCATTCCGGCCATCAAGCGGACGAACGAAGCGCGCATGAAGGTGGACGATGCACGCCGCATGGCCCTGAGCATGGCCGTGCTCACGCAGGTGCGCGTTTCGGTGGAGCGCTACAAGCTCGCCGTGTATGACCACCAGCTGGCCGATGAGTCCGCCCGCGTGGACCAGCGTCTTGCCAGCGTCGCGCGCGCCGGTTCCAGCAACCAGCTCACCAGCGAGCTGGAAACGCTGCGCACCCAGGCCCGTTCCATGGTGTCGCGCTTCCAGGAAGCCTCTTCGTACGCTGCGGCGCAGTCGGCCTATGGCCGCGTGCTCAACTCGGTCGGTATCGACCTCATGCCGGAACAGGTGGTGGGGACGGACCTGCCCACGCTTTCCCTTGCCATCCAGGCCAGCCTTGCCGGCGGCGAGAAGCAGGTGTTCACCGAGACCGCCGATGCCGTCGCGGTGGATCGCCCGTTCCGGCTCAGCGTTACCGGTCTTCCGGCTCGCGTGGATGGGGGCGCGGTGCGCGCCGCCATCGGCAAGGTGATGACCGGCAACCAGCTCTCGCTCGGCATGGGCGCGGATGCCCTGGCCGTGGAATTGCACTTCGGCACGACACCGGGCAAGACGGCGACGCGCGCGCAGTGGGACGTGATCGTGCAGGACAACGGGGGCAAGCGCCTGATGACGCGCAGCTACCGCAGTTACCTCCCCGACGAGGTCACTACGCGTGCGGTCGCCGCGCTGGCCGAAGCCGCCACGCTGTCGGTGATGGGCGACATGCGCCAACTGGCCGCGGCACCCGAGACGGCGGCTGCCGGCCAGCCATGAACATGAAGAAGGTGATTGGCATGGCCAGCCTGCTATTCCTGGGGCTGGCGGGGGCCGCGCAGGGACAGTCCTCTCCCGATCCGGGTGCCCAGGCTCCCGTGCGTTTCCTCGTGGTCGCCGATCGCGAGGCGCCGCTGTCCGCGGTGGCCGGCGGACGCGTCGCCCGCGTCTATGCGCAGCTGGGCGACAGCGTGGCGAAGGGCAAGGTGCTCGTCTCGCTCGACTGCAGCGACCTCGACGCCAAGCGCGATGCGGCGGAAGCCGAGTACAAGGCGGCGCAGCTGCGGTACGAAGCCAAGGCCAAACTGCAGGGCCTGCAGTCCGCCGCGGCGCTCGAGGTGGAGCTGACCGCGGCGGACGTGAACCGCACACGCAGCCAGGTGCGCATCTTCGCCGCGGAGCTGGCCCAATGCCGCTTCGTCGCACCGTTCAACGGTCGTGTCGCGCGCGTGCACGTGAAGGAAGGGCAAGGCGTGGCGCCGGGTGCGCCGATCGTCGACCTCGTCGGTACCGGTACGCCCAAGGCGCGGCTCAACGTTCCCTCGAGCTGGATCGCATGGCTGCGCCCGGGCGCGCATCTCGAGGCCAGCGTGGACGAAACCGGCGAACACTACGTGCTGACCGTGACCCGGCTCAGCGGCCGTGTCGACGCCGTGAGCCAGACCATCGAGATCGAGGCCGATTTCCTCGGCGATACCAGCCGTGTGCTGCCGGGCATGAGCGGTCGCGCCTCGCCCGCGAAGCCTGGCGGAAAGGGCTGAGCCGATGAATGCCCCGGACACCCGCGGCGCGACCGCGTCGTCGCGGTTCTACGCGCTCGCCGCGCGGGTCGAGGCCGCCACGACGGCGGCCGAGCTCGGCTTCGTCGCGTGCAACGAAACCCGCTTGCTGGTGGATTACCGGCAGGCGGCCTTGGTCACGCTGTCGCAGGCGCGCGGACCGTGGCTGGCCGCGCATTCCGGCCTGGCCGATCCGGATCCCAACACGCCGTACGCCTTATGGCTGGCGGCCGTGGCCCGCCGGATCGCGGAGCGCTGCGCGGAGCTTCCCGCGTCGGCGCGCGTGCTGCCGTTGTCCCCGGAGATGCTGGGCGAGGAACTCGCAGCGGCGTGGGGCGAATGGTTGCCGGCGCACGTATGGATCCTTCCGCTGACCGGTCCCGACCAGGCCGTGGGTGCCTTGCTCTTCCTCGCCCGCGATCATGCCTGGCCGACGACCCTCGTTCCGGACGGCGCGGACTATGCGCTGCTGCAGCTGTCCGGCCTCTACGGTTACGCGTGGTGGTCGCTCGTCGCCCGGCCCACGCGCTGGCAGCGCTGGTGGCGAAAGGCCGGCACCGGCCGCCGGTTGCGCTATGCGCTGGCGGCGCTGCTGCTTGTGCTGCTGGTTCCCGTGCGCGAGTACACCCTCGTGCCCGCCGAGGTCATTTCCACCCGGAGCCAGGTGATCGCCTCGCCGCGCGAAGGCGTGATCCATCGCATGGCGGTGCTGCCGAACACGCCGGTGAAGGCCGGCCAGGTGCTCGCCGAACTGGACGACACCACCTTGCGCAACCGCCTCGCCGTCGCCCAGGCCGAACTGGCGACGGCGAGCGTGGAGATGCACCAGGCCGCACAGCAGGCCATCGAAAGCCAGAACGCCAAGGCCGACCTCGGCATGGCGGAAGGCAAGTGGCGCGAGCGCCAGGTGGAAGTCATGTCGTTGCAGCGCGAGGTGGACAAGCTCGCCATCCGCGCGCCGGCCGACGGCGTCTTCGTCTATTCCGATCCCGACGACTGGGGCGGCCGCCCCGTGCAGACGGGCGAGCGCATCGGGCTGCTCGCCGATCCGCACGCGCTCGGCGTCCGCGCCTGGGCGCCGGTCGGCGAGCCCACCAACCTCGCGGCGGGTGCGCCGATGACGGTGTTCCTCAAGGTGGCCCCGCTGGATCCGCTCGATGCGCGACTGGACTATGCCGGCTACCAGCCGGTGGAAGCGCCCAATGGCGTGGCGAGCTACGTGCTGCGCGGCACGATCGAGGGCACGCCGCCCGGCGCGCGCATTGGTCTGCAAGGCACGGCTCGCGTGTCCGGCCGCTGGAGCGTGCTGGGTTACCTCATGCTGCGCCGGCCGCTCGCGACCGTGCGCTCGTGGAGCGGGATCTGACGATGTCGGCGACAGCGATGGGATCGATGCCTGCGGCGCCACCGTGGCCCGCATTGCGCGACGAGCTGAGCATCCATCCGGTGGGACGCAACCGCGACGGATCGCCGGCGTGGCATCTGTCCGATCCCGTACGCAACCAGTTCTTCCGCATCGGCTGGCTGGAATTCGAGATACTCCGGCATTGGGCGCTGTGCGATCCGGGGCGCATCGCCGAGGCGATCGCGGCCACCACCACGCTGGTGCCGGAAGCCGGGGATGTGCTCGATTTCGTCCAGTTCCTGCAGCAACAACAACTCACCCGCGCCGCCATGCCAAAGCGCCAGGCGTCGGTGCTGCACTGGCTGTTGCAGAACTACCTGTTCATCCGCATCCCGCTCATTCGGCCCGAGCGGTTCCTGCGCCGCGTGCTGCCCTATGTGCGGTGGATGTTCGGCGCGAGATTCCTTGTCGCCACCTTGCTGGCCGCGGTGCTCGGGCTCCTGCTGGCGGCACGTCAATGGGATGCCGTGCAGGCCAATCTTCGCGGGGCGATGAGCTGGGACGGTGTCGTCGCCTTCGCCGGGGCACTCGTCTTCTCCAAATGCTGGCATGAGTTCGGCCACGCGTTCATGGCCACGCGGTTCGGCGTGCGCGTCGGGCACATGGGCATGGCGCTGCTCGTCATGCTGCCGATGGCGTATACCGACACCGGCGAAAGCTGGAAGCTCGAGCGTTCGCGGCGCCGCCTCGCCATCGCGTCGGCCGGCGTCATGGCCGAACTCGTGCTCGCCGCCTGGTGCACGCTGCTCTGGTCGTTCGCACCGGAGGGGAATTTCAAGAATGCCTTGTTCTTCCTCGGCACCACCGCATGGGTATTGACGGTGGCCGTGAACGCGAGTCCGTTCATGCGCTTCGACGGTTACTTCATCCTGGCCGACGCCCTCGACTATCCAGGACTGCACGAGCGGGCGGGGCGCTGGGCCAAGCGCTGGGTGCGGCGCGGGCTGCTCGGCATCGAGGATCCGCGTCCCGACGCGGTGTCGCCACGCTTCGCGGGGTTCCTGACCGCCTTCGCGTTCGCGACCTGGCTGTACCGGCTGACACTTTTCGTAGGTATCGCCGTGATCGTCTACCACGCGTTCTTCAAGGCGCTCGGCCTCATTCTCTTCCTGGTGGAAATCCTCACGTTCGTGGTGAAACCGATGGTCTACGAAGTACGGGTATGGTGGGCCCGACGCGCGGAAATCCGCCGCGCCGCACTCATCCGCTGGCTCCTGCCTCTTGGTGTCCTCGCCGTGGTCTTCCTTCTGCCGTGGTCGTCGGGCATCACCGCCGACGGCATCGTGGAGGCGGGCTTCGAGCAGCCCGTGTTCACGCCCTATGCGGCACGCCTCGAGCGCGTGGCGGTCCACGACGGCGAACGCGTGGCCCCGGGACAGGTGCTGTTCGAACTCTCGGCGCCGACGCCGAAGGACGATGACGCGAAGGCGGCCGCCTTACGCGAGGCCTACGAGTCCACCGCCCGCGGCGCCGTGGCCCTCGACCGCGACGGCGTGGCCAAGCAGGTCGTGGCCGAGCGCATGGCCGATCAGTACGACGTGCAGCGACGCGCCAGCGCGGCCGAGCTTCATCGCCTGCGCCTCGTCGCCACCGAGGGTGGGGTCGTCCGCGATCTGGATACGACCTTGCAGGCCGGGAACTGGGTGTCGCCCGGTTCGCGCATCGCGACTGTCGTGGGCGGCACGCGCTGGCGTGCCGAGGTGCTGGTTTCCGAGGCCGACCGCGCTCGCCTGGTGCCGGGTACCGAGGCCACCGTCTATCCGCATGGCCGCTGGACTCCTTTACGCGGCCGCATCGTCGCGTTGGACAACGGCGCGATGGAACACCTGCCGAGCCTGATGCTGGCGAAGAACCACGGCGGTCCGGTTCCGCTGAATCCGACCGCGCCCGCCAAGGACCTGCGGCCGGCCTCGGTCTGGTACCGGGTACGCGTGGAAGGCGACGGCCTGACCGACCCGATCGCCACGGAGGATCTGGCCACGGTGCACCTTCAGGGTCGCCGGGAGAGCATCGGCCGGCGCTGGATCGACAGCGTGCTGCTGATCCTCCTGCAGCAGACGGGGCTGGGCAAGGACGGCTGAACCTCGTAAAACGGTCCGGAAAACCAATCGGCACGGCCCGTGGAGCGCACGATGACGAAAGTTCGCGTAAATGCTTATTCCATCTCGGCAGACGGTTTCGGGGCCGGGCCGGAGCAGAGCCTCGACCTGCCCATGGGCGTCGGTGCCGAAGGGCTCCATCGGTGGCTGCTCGACACGAAGACCTTCCACGCCATGACGGGCAAGGATGGCGGTTCGACCGGTGTCGACGAAACCTACGCATCGCGTTCGATGGCGGGCCTCGGCGCGTGGATACTCGGCCGCAACATGTTCGGTCCCGTTCGCGGCGAGTGGCCCGACGACAGCTGGAAGGGCTGGTGGGGCGATACGCCGCCTTACCACTGTCCGGTCTTCGTCCTCACCCACCATGCCAGGGAGCCGCTGGAGATGAACGGCGGCACCGTCTTCCACTTCGTGACGGGGGGCATCGACGAGGCCCTGGCCCGGGCGAAGGAAGCGGCCGGCGGCAACGACGTCCGCATCGGCGGGGGAGCGAGCACGATCCGCCAGTACCTCGGCGCCGGTGCCATCGACGAACTGCATATCGCGGTGTCGCCCGTGCTGCTGGGTCGCGGCGAAACCCTTTTCACCGGACTGGACCTGCCCGGCCTCGGTTACGCCGTCAAGGAACAGGCCCAAGGCGAGCACGCGATGCATATCGTGCTGGCCCGGCGATGACCCATCGCGATCAGCCGAACCGGGCCCGCATCGCCTTCTCTTCCTGGACGATGCGGACGATGAGCGGGACCAGGTAGATCGGCAGGCCGATCGCCAGGGTCCTGTAGCTGTGCAGGGCGAGGGTGAGGCCGATCAGTTCGGGAACGATGTTCAGGAAATAGTTCGGGTGGCGTACCACGCGGAAGAGGGGATGCGTCACCAGCTCGTGGTCGGGGGCGATGATGAGCTTGACCGTCCACAACCGCCCGAGCAGGCGGATCACGTAGAACAGGAACAGCAGCGCGAGGAGATAGAGCGCGATGCCGACGACGGCGGTGCCGTCGAGTTCGGGGCCCCGCGCCCAGCCCTCCCAGATCGCGGCGACATAGAACACTACATGGCAGACGGCCAGGAGATTGCTGTTGAGGGCGCCATATTCGACGGCACCGGCGCGCTTCAGCGCGGCTTCGTGGCGCAGGGACACGGCCAGGCTCGCCACGCGGCAGACGACGGCGAACACGGTAAAGGCGAGGAAGAAGGCGGTCATGTCGATAGGATTCGTGGACGGACCCCCGATGATGATGCGTGCCGCGGTGCCTGGGGATCCCCCGTGATGGGGTTGCCAATGCCGGGCACGTCACCATATGCACGGTGAGCCTTTCCTAATCGCAGGAGCAGACACCATGGCGCACCCCGCGCTGTTCCAACCGATCCGTATCCATGAGCTCGAACTGCCGAACCGGATCGTCGTCGCGCCGATGTGCCAGTACTCTGCCGTGGACGGACGCATGAACGACTGGCACAGGATCCATCTGGGTCACCTCGCCATGTCCGGAGCCGCGCTGCTCACCATCGAAGCGACCGCCGTGCTGCCCGAGGGCCGCATCACGTGGGCCGATGTGGGCCTGTACGACGACGCGACGGAGGGCGCCATGCGGGAGACGCTCGAAAGCGTCCGGCGCTGGTCCGATATGCCTATCGGCATCCAGCTGGCACATGCCGGTCGCAAGGCGTCCACGGAAGTCCCGTGGGCCGGCGGCATGCAGCTTCCGTCCGGACACGAGCACGGCTGGCAGGCCGTGGCGCCGTCGGCGGTTCCGTACCATCCGGACGAGCATGCGCCCGTCGCCCTGGGCAAGGACGACCTTGGCCGCATCCGCGATGCCTTCGCGACGGCGGCACGGCGTGCCGCGCGGCTCGGCCTCGATTTTATCCAGCTGCACGCCGCCCACGGTTACCTGCTTCACCAGTTTCTCTCGCCGCTCTCGAACCAGCGAACCGACGAGTACGGCGGCTCGCTGGAGAACCGCATGCGTTTTCCGCTCGAGGTGTTCGACGCGGTACGCGCCGCCTTTCCGGCGGATCGTCCGGTGACGGTCCGCGTCTCGGCCACCGACTGGGTGGAAGGCGGCTGGGATCTCGCGCAGACGGCCGCGTTCGCCAAGGCGCTGGAAGCGCATGGCTGCGCCGCGATCCACGTGTCGACCGGCGGCCTGCACCACACCCAGCGGATCGCGGCGGGCCCGGGTTACCAGGTGCCGTTCGCGCGCGGCGTGAAGCAGGCCGTGTCGATCCCTGTGGTCGCGGTGGGGCTCATCACGGATCCCGAGCACGCGGAAGCCATCGTCGCCAACGGCGACGCCGACCTCGTCGCGCTGGCCCGCACGATCCTCTACGACCCGCGCTGGCCCTGGCATGCGGCGGAGCGGCTCGGTGCGACCGTGCGTCCGCCGAAGCAGTACCTGCGCGCGCACCCGGCAAGGCACCGGCAGCTTTTCCAGGTCGACGGTCCCGCCGATCCGGCGCCCATGTGGATTCGCGACGAAAACGGTACCTATCGCTGATCCGTCCCGATGGGTCTTCCACCGCTGCCGGGCCGTTGCGATAGGATGCGGCAAGCCGCCGCGCCCGGCAGCTCTTACCTTGATGTTCCCGGATCAGGAATTACCGTCATGGCCGCCCCCTTTCCTCCGTTTACCCTCGAGACCGCCACGAAGAAGGTCCGCCTCGCCGAGGACGGGTGGAACAGCCGGACACCGGAAAAGGTATCCCTGGCGTACTCTCCCGACAGCCAGTGGCGCAATCGTGCCGAGTTCGTGCGCGGCCGCGCCGAGATCGTCGGCTTCCTCACGCGCAAGTGGGCGCGTGAACTCGATTACCGGCTGATCAAGGAACTCTGGGCGTTCACCGGCAACCGCATCGCCGTGCGCTTCGCCTACGAATGGCACGACGACAGCGGCAACTGGTTTCGTTCCTACGGCAATGAGAACTGGGAATTCGACGAGGCGGGCGAAATGACCCATCGCCATGCCTGCATCAACGATCTTCCGATCAAGGAAAGCGAACGCAAGTTCCACTGGCCATCGGGCCGCCGTCCGGACGATCATCCGGGCCTTTCCGATCTCGGCCTTTAGAGCCCTGCTTTTCGCGAGGCGACGCGCATTGGTACGTAAGACACCGCGATGAGTAAAGAACCCAAGCGTTGCGCCTGGGCGGGCACCGACCCGCTGTACCTCGACTACCACGACACCGAGTGGGGCGTGCCGCTGCACGATTCCCGCATGTTGTGGGAACAGCTGATGCTGGAAGGTTTCCAGGCCGGCCTCTCGTGGATCACGATCCTGCGCAAGCGCGAGAACTTCCGGAAGGCGTTCAAGGGCTTCGAGCCGGCGAAGGTGGCCCGTTTCGGCGAGAAGGATATCCTGCGCCTGCTCGACGACCCGGGCATCATCCGTTCCCGCGCGAAGATCGAAGCCACGATCCATGGCGCGAAAGTCTACGAAGCCATGCGCGAGCGTGGCGAGGACTTCGACGGTTACTGCTGGTCGTTCACCGAGGGCAGGACGATCCGCGGCAACGGCAGGGTCGTTCCCGCGCAGACGCCGTTGTCGGTCACCATCTCGAAGGATCTCAAGAAGCGCGGCTTCAAGTTCGTGGGCCCGACGATCACGTACGCGTGGATGCAGGCGGTGGGCATCGTCGACGACCACGTCGTCGGATGCTTCAGGCGCTGATCCCGCCGACCGCCACGGTAAAGGTTTGCAGGAAGTGGAAGTCCGGGCGGCGCAGCGCGAATCCGGCATCCGCCGGATCGCAAAGCCGGCCGAGTGCCTCGTAGTCGTCGGGCGAAAGGTAGGGCCGCAGCCGTTCGCCCCATGAGTCCCGGAAAAGGGTCTCGACGAGGTAGCGCTCGTCGTCCGGACTCACCGGCGACACGCGCTCGATCGTCACGGTGCGCGCCGTGACGTTCCGGAGCCCCGCGTCGCGGAGCATGCCGACCAGCGAGCGCACCGCGGCCAGGTCCCGCTCATCGAGGCCGTAGCGGTCCCTGTAGTACTGGCGCACCGCGTCGTTCGTCAGGCGTTCCAGGCGCGAATCCCACGCGAAATACATGTCCGGAAGCAGCGAGCTCTGGCCAAGCGCGACGCGCCCGCCCGCGCGGAGCAGCGATGCCACGCGCCGAATGCACGCGACGGGATCGTGCAGGTGGTTGAAGGTGTTGACCGACCAGACCAGGTCGAAGCTCCGCTGGACGAAAGGCAGCGCGGTCAGGTCGCCCTGGATGACCAACGCATCCCCCGGCGCCGAGTCCCGGGCCGACGCGACATGCGCCGTCGCCAGGTCGATACCTGCGACGGCGCCGTCGGGGCCGACCGCTTCCGACAACCAGCCCAGTGCCTCGCCGGTGCCGCAACCGGCGTCGAGGACGCGCATGCCGGGCGCGAACCCCAGGCGCGCTATCGACTCCCGGATTTCCGGAGCCGCGAAGGCGTTGAAGCGACGAAGTTTCGCGGCATAGTCTCGCGCCGCCGTATCGCCGAGCAGGCCGGTGGAACTGGCTGGGTGGTTCATGCGACTTCGTCCGCTGACAGTGTCCGAATCCCACCTGCAATCCGTCGCAGCGTCAATACCCGCCCGGCGACTGCCCGGGATCGGGCCTCAGGCGGAGCGAGCCATCTTCGTCGCGGCGACCGGAGTGTTGCGGAAGGCCACGCCAAGCCGGTTGTAGGCGTTCATGAGCGCGATGGCGACGGACAGGTCCACCAGCTCCTTCTCGCCGAACTCGGCGGCGGCGGCGTCATAGTCCTCGTCCGGCACGCCCGTCTCGGCGACCCGGGTCACCGACTCGGCCCAGGCGAGGGCGGCCTGTTCGCGCGGGGTGAACACCTCGCCGGCCTCGCGCCAGGCCGGGGTCAGGATCAATTTCTCGAACGGCACACCGTGTTTCACCAGTTCCTGGGAGTGCATATCGATGCAGAAGGCGCAGCTGTTGATCTGCGAGACGCGCAGGAAGATCAGATTCAGGAGGGTCGGCTCCAGTCCGCTCTGGCCGAGGTATCCGTGGACGGCCAGGAGGCCCTTTACGCTTTCCGGGGCCACTTTCATGTAGTTGATGCGCTTGCTCATGGGAACGATTCCTCTAGTGAAAGGCCTAGCTTGCGCCCTCGAATGGATTGTCCGAAAGAGCCAAGATTCCACGTCCTGGATGTACCATTCGCCGCATGACCCACTTGTTACCCATCTATTCGACGTTCACCGACGCCGATCGCGCCTGGATGGCCCGGGCGCTGGAACTTGCCGTGCATGCCCGCGACGCGGAAGGCGAAGTGCCCGTGGGAGCGCTGCTCGTGCTCGACGGCGTTGCGGTGGGCGAGGGCTGGAACCGCAACATCACGCTGAACGACCCGACCGCCCATGCGGAGATCCAGGCCCTGCGCGCCGCCGGCGAGCGGCTCTCGAACTACCGTTTCCCGGGGGCCACGCTCTACGTGACCCTGGAACCGTGCGCCATGTGCGCCATGGCGATGGTGCACGCCCGCGTGGCGCGGCTCGTGTTCGGCGCCACCGATCCGAAGACCGGCGCGGCCGGCAGCGTTTTCGATACCCTTCTGTCGCCTCGCCACAATCACCGTGTGGAGGTGTCCGGGGGCCTCGAGGCCGAGGCCGCGGGCGACCTTCTGCGCCGTTTCTTCCGCCAACGCCGCTAGGCGTAAGGCGCGAGGGCCAGGGCGCAGGAGCGCTCCACCTTCAGGGTAAGGAGCACGTCGGCACGGGTCACGCCCAGGTTCACCGAGGCGATGGGCAGGCCGCGACGCGAGGCCTCCAGAACAAACCGGTAGCCGGAATAGACCATCAGCGAGGAACCGACGACGAGCATGGCGTCGGCGCGGCCGAGGTGGGCCCAGGCGGTCTCGACGCGGGCGCGCGGCACGTTCTCGCCGAAGAAAACCACATCGGGCTTGAGGATGCCCCCGCACACGAGGCACGGCGGAATCGCGAACTCCGAAAAATCTACACCGTCGAGGTCCGCGTCGCCGTCCGGCGCGATGGTCGCCTGCAAGGCCATCCAGGCTGGATTGGCATTCTCCAGGCGGCGTTGCATGGCGTTGCGGGACGTGATGTCGCCGCACTGCATGCAGCGTACCCGGTCGAGCCGCCCATGCAGGTCCACGACGTTCAGATGGCCGGCCGCCTCATGCAGGCCGTCGACGTTCTGCGTCAGCAGGAGTTCGATGCGTCCGGCATGTTCCAGCGCCGCAAGGGCACGATGGGCGACATTGGGTTGCACCGACGCGAAATGCCGCCAGCCGATCATGCCGCGTGCCCAATAGCGGGCGCGGGACGGCGGTCCGCTCATGAACGCCTGCAGCGTCATCGGCGGGCTTCGCTTCCATTCGCCCTGGCCGTCGCGGTAATCGGGAATGCCGGAATCCGTGCTGATGCCGGCGCCGGTCACGACGAAGAGGCGCGGGTGCGCGTCGATGAAATCGCGCAGCGGATCGGCGTCGAAGGCGGGCAGGGTATTCACGGCTCCGGACTATAGCCCAAGGCCGGGACCTGTTCGCGAAGGAGCGCGAGCACGCCGGTGGCGTCCTCGGCGAAGCGTCGTACGGCGCGGTCGACGTGGGGCCGGCGCCCGCCCGCCAGCTCGCGCTCCAACGCCAGGCCGATGCGGGCGAGTTCGCTGGCCTCGGCCATGCCGAGGGCGCCCGAGATGCGATGCAGCCATGCCTGGAGCGGCCCGACCCCCGGCTGTTCCAGCAGGGCGTCGAGATCGGCGAGGTCGCTGCACAGCGCGCGATCGAGCGCGACGATGACCTCGCCGAGCGCGGCTTCGCCACCCAGCGTGCCGCGCAATGCGTTCACGTCGATGCGGGGCGGCCTGCGCGGCAGGTCGAAGGCGAGTTCCACGATGACCCGGTCGCCGGCGTCGGCGGTGTTCTCCGTGTGGATGACGCCACCGATCGCCGCCACGTCCGCCGCCGCGGCGCGCAGTCGCGGGCAGTCGCGCTCGCGAGCGCCGCGACCGTCGACGACGGTGAAATGCACGAGCTGGCCGGCGACATCGTCACCCACCACGTCCACGTGCAGGGCCGCGTAGGGAGAGCCCTGGCTCATGGCGCGGTCGAGCAGCGCGCACAGCACGCCGCCGAGTTCGTCGAAGGGGCCGGTCACGTCGCGGGCGAGCCCGGGGTCCACCTCGATCTCGAAGGCGATGCGCCGCGCCCTTCCCTTCGCGGCATAGCGTGCGGCCACGCGCGAGAGCATGTGCGGCAGGTCGCGGCCGGGCCGCGCGTGCGGGCGGACATCGTCGGCGATGTGCGCGGCACGCCACCCGCGGAACCACCGGCGCAGTGGCGTCAGGAGACGCGATATGCTCAACTCTGCGCTCCACCGGCGGTACGCGAGACCCGTCCGTCGGTGACTGGACAAGCAAGATAGGACGGATCACTCATGGTCTACCGCGTCATCCTGGCGGACGATCACCCCGTGGTGTTGAAGGGCCTCAGCCTGGCCCTGGCCAGGGACGGACTCGCCACCGTGGTGGCGGAGGCGCAGTCGCCCGACGAATTGCTCGGCCTGCTTGCGACGACGCCCTGCGACGCCCTCATCACCGATTTCAGCATGCCCGCACCCGGCCGCGACGGGCTCGCCCTGCTGCGCGACGTGCGGCAGACGTACCCGGCGCTTCCGGTGATGGTGATCACCACGCTTGCAAACCCCGCACTTTACCGTGAAATCATCGGTACCGGTGTCCTCGGCCTCATCGGCAAGTCGGCCGATACCAGGGAAATTCCCGAGGCATTGTTGGAAATCCTGTCGAACCATGTCTACCTGGGTGCCTCGGTACGCGAATTGATCGGCACACCCTCCGGTGCGCCCCTTGGAAAATCGGGCACGCTGGCCGACCTCTCCCCACGGGAACTCAAGATCCTGCGCCTGTTCGCCGCCGGCAACAGCGTCACCGACATCGCCCGGGCGACAGGCCGCGGCCTTTCGACCATCAGTCAGCAGAAGTCGAATGCGATGAGGAAGCTCCGGCTGGATACGGATGCCGAGATCTTCGAATACATCGAGCGTTTGCGCCTGTGAATGCACGATAACCATGCCGCGTGTCCGCGGACATGGAAGAAATCTCAAAACACATCGTATGCTTGCGGCATTGCCTGTCGTTGGAGAGCCATCGGTGAGTGCCAAGATCAGTCCGCTTGCGGGAAAGCCCGCCACGGAGAGCCAGCCCGTCGACGTGCCGGCCCTGCTGGCCGCCTACCATGACCTCAAGCCCGATCCCGCGATAGCGGAGCAGCGGGTCGCCTTCGGCACGTCGGGACATCGCGGGTCGTCGTTCGACCGCTCGTTCAACGAGTGGCATGTGTTTGCCGTCGTGCAGGCGATCTGCGACTACCGTACGCACGTCGGCGTCGATGGCCCCGTGTTCGTGGGCATCGACACCCATGCGCTCTCGGCGCCCGCCTTCGAGAGCACGCTCGAGGTGCTCGCCGCGAACGGCGTGGAGACCCAGGTATCGACAGGCGGAGAGTTCACGCCCACGCCGGCGGTGTCGCACGCGATCCTCGTCCACAACCGCGGCCGCGATCGCGGCCTGGCGGACGGCATCGTCATCACGCCTTCACACAATCCGCCGGAAAGCGGCGGCATCAAGTACAACCCGCCGCACGGCGGACCCGCCGACACCGACGCCACGGGCTGGATCGCCGCACGGGCCAATGCGCTCATCGAAGGCGGCCTGCGCGAGGTGAAGCGCATGCCCTTCGCCCAGGCACGCAAGGCCTCGACCACGCACGACTACGATTTCCTGCAGCGCTATGTGGGCGACCTCGGCGACGTGCTCGACCTGGACACCGTCCGTGCGAGCGGCGTGCGCATGGGCGTCGATCCGCTCGGCGGTGCCGGCGTGCATTACTGGCGCGCGATCGGGGAGCGCTACGGCATCGATCTCACCGTGGTCAGCGAAGCGGTCGATCCGACGTTCTCGTTCATGTCGCTGGACTGGGACGGCCGCGTGCGCATGGATCCCTCCTCGGCGTATGCCATGCAGCGCCTCATCGGGCTGAAGGACCGTTTCGACGTCGCGTTCGCCTGCGACACCGACCATGACCGTCATGGCGTGGTGGCTCCCAGCGTCGGCCTGATGCCCGCGAACCATTACCTCGCCACGGCGGCCTGGTACCTGTTCCAGAACCGGCCCGGCTGGCGTGCCGACGCCGCGGTGGGCAAGACCGCTGTGAGCACGGCGCTCCTCGACCGCGTCGCCGCGCACCTCGGTCGTCCGTTGCGCGAGGTACCCGTGGGGTTCAAGTATTTCGTATCCGGTCTTTACGATGGCAGCCTCGGTTTCGGTTGCGAGGAGAGCGCGGGCGCCTCGTTCCTGGCGAAGGACGCCTCGGCCTGGTCCACCGACAAGGACGGCATCGTCGCCGCGCTGCTTGCCGGCGAGATCACCGCGCGCCTCGGCAAGGATCCGGGCGAGGTCTACGCGGGCATCACGGAACGCCTCGGCAATCCCGCCAACGCGCGTATCGACGCGCCGGCGAACCAGGCCCAGAAGGCGAAGCTCTCGAAGTTGGCGCCCGATCAGGTCACTTCGTCCACGCTGGCAGGCGACGCCATCGTCGACGTCACGAACAAGGCGGGCGGGCAGCCGATCGGCGGCATCAAGGTGATTTCGGCCAACGGCTGGTTCGCCGCACGGCCTTCCGGCACGGAGGATATCTACAAGGTGTATGGGGAAAGCTTCCGCGGCGAGGCGCACCTGCGGACGATCCTCGAAGAGGCGCAGGCGATGGTCGATCGGGCGCTCGCCGGGTGACGCCGGTGCCCAACGATACGTCGCCCATCCGGGTCCTCGTCGGTTCCCGCAACCCGGTCAAGATCGGCGCGGTGCGCAACGCGTTGGCACCGCTCTTTCCCGGCCGCCTGGTGGAATGCGAGGGCATGCACGCACCCTCGGGCGTGCCTGACCAGCCCATGACGGCGGCCGAAACGCGCGAGGGCGCCGTCAACCGCATGAATTTCTGCCGCCAGAACGGCGACGCCGATTTCTACGTGGCGCTGGAAGGCGGCGTCGACGTGACCGAGGACGGCCCGGGCACCTTCGGTTACGTCGCCATCGCGAACGGCGACGATGTGTCCATCGGTTGCAGCGCGTGGCTGCCGCTGCCACCGGCGGTCTACGAATCGCTCCTCGACGGCGAGGAACTCGGTCACGTCATGGACCGCCTGTTCGGCACCGTGAACATCAAGCAGCAGGGCGGCGCCATCGGCCTCGTCACCAACGGCCACGCCACGCGCGAAAGCGCGTATACGCAGGCGATGGTGCTGGCGATGGCGCCGTTCCTTCATCCGGAGCTGTACGGCCTCCGGAACGAAGCCTGAGGAGCGGGTTCGCTCAGCGCATCCCGCCGGAGGCGAGCATCAGTTCGCCCGTGACCCATCGCGCGTCGTCGGTCGCAAGGAAGGTGACGATCGGCGCGATGTCGTCGACCTGTCCCACGCGGCCGAGCGGCGTCTGGCTTGCCGCCCAGGTCTCGAAATCGGAACCCGCGAAACCCGCCGCCTGCACGCCTTCGGTGATCACCATGCCGGGGTTCACGGCGTTGACGCGGATGCCGCGTGGCCCGAGTTCGCGCGCAAGGACGCCGGTGATCGCGTCCACCGCTCCCTTCGTGCCGGTATACACCGCGCTCTCCGCTGGCGTGATGCGGGTGACCGCGGAGCCGATGTTGACGATGCTGCCGCCCTGGCCGAGGTGCTTCGACGCGGCCTGGCTCATCAGGATGGTCCCGAGCACGTTGACGTCGAACATGCGGCGGTATTGGGCCTCGGTGGTGGTCTCGATGGAGGCGAACTCGTAGACGCCCGAGTTGTTCACCAGGATGTCGAGGCGGCCGAACTGCTCGATGGCCCTGGCCACGAGGTTCTCCGCGTCGGCCTGCTTCGTGACGTCGCCGCCGACGGCCACGGCCTTGCCGCCCGCGGCCTGGATCTCGGCCACCACCTTATCGGCACCGGCCTTGCTCGACGCGTAATTGACCACGACCGCGGCGCCCTCGGCGGCGAGCGACTTCGCCACGCCCGCGCCGATGCCCTTGGAAGCGCCCGTGACGATGGCGACCTTGTTCTTGAGCTTGCTCATGATTCGCTGTTCCTTCGTTGGGCCCCGGCATGGGGCCGTCGTCCGTCTCCATGGGGACGGAGGAATGGCGGGCGTCATACCTCGCCGGTCATAACACTTATGCCTGGCAGGCAACGACCTTCGTCAGGCCGCCCCCTTGAAAGCCCGGCGTCGCGCCTCATCCATGCACACCATGAACGCTTCCGCCATTCCCCTCGAACCCGTCGATTCTTTCGACTACGTCATCTTCGGCGCCACCGGCGACCTCACCATGCGCAAGCTCCTCCCGGCACTGTACCGCCGCTTCGCGGAAGGGCAGGTGCCCGCCGACGCGCGAATCGTCGGCACGGCGCGCTCGCCGCTGGACGACGAGGCGTACCGCGAGCGCGCACGGGTGGCCTTGCGCCAGCATCTCCGCCCCGACGAGATCATCGATGCCACGCTGAACCGCTTCCTGCGCCTCGTTCACTATGTGAGCCTCAACGGTGCCGATTCGGCGGGGAACTGGGATGGCCTGAAGGCGCTGCTGGCATCCAACGCGAGCGACGAACGGATCCGGGTCTTCTACCTGGCGACGTCGCCCGACCTCTACGGGGACATCGCCCGCAACGTGGCGGAGAAGGGATTGCGCTCCGACCGTTCGCGCATCGTCCTGGAAAAGCCGATCGGGACCGACCTGGAGACGGCGCGCAAGGTCAATGACGGGGTAGGGAAGCACTTCCCGGAAAACAGCATCTACCGTATCGACCATTACCTGGGCAAAGAGGCCGTGCAGAACATCATCGCGCTGCGCTTCGCCAACCCCATGCTCGAGCGGATGTGGGACCGCGAGTCGATCGAGTACGTGCAGATCACCGCTGCCGAGACGGTCGGTCTCGAGGGCCGCGGCGGTTACTACGACGGGTCCGGCGCGTTGCGCGACATGATCCAGAACCACCTGTTGCAGGTGCTGACGGTAGTCGCGATGGAACGTCCGTCGTCGCTCGATGCCGACGCCCTGCGCGACGAAAAGGTGCGCGTGCTGAAGTCGCTCAAGCCGCTCGACCCGCGCAACCTGGGCGAGAACGTCGCCCGCGGGCAGTATGTCCAGGGCAACACGGGCGGCAAGCCGGTCCCGGCCTATCGCGAGGAACTGCCGGGCGAGGCGCCCAGCAACACGGAGACCTTCGTCGCGCTGAAGGCCGAGATCGACAATGCCCGCTGGCGGGGCGTGCCGTTCTACCTCCGCTCCGGCAAGCGGATGCCGGAGAAGCTCACCGAGGTCGTCGTGCAGTTCCGCGCGGGCGAGCCGGGCCTGTTCGGGGAGGCCCGGCCGGGTAGCCGGCTGGTGATTCGCGTGCAGCCGAACGAGAGCGTGACCTTGCCGCTGTTCGTGAAGCATCCGGGCAACGGGTTCGGCCTGGACGAGGTGGATGCGCTGTCGCCGTTGGGACAGCCGGAGCGGATCCGCTACCGGGACTCGTACGAAGGCCTGATGCTGGATGCCGTGAAGGGCAGCCCTGCGCTCTTCGTCCGCAAGGACGAAACCGAAGCGGCATGGGAATGGGTGACGCCGATCCTCGAGGGCTGGCGGAACGCCGCGGACGGCCCCGACGCGTACGAAGCCGGCACCTGGGGCCCCGAATCCGCGCGCGAGCTGCTGCGCCGTTCCGGGCATCGCTGGGTGGAGGACGTCGCGGCCTGGGCCTGAAATACCCTCTTTCGGGTGTCCTTGGGGGCGTTGTATCGCCGCGCGAAGACCGCATTATAGAGGGAGTTCCATCAGGAGGCTCCCCCATGTCCGACTACCGCAAGACACCCGAAGCCCTCGCCAAGCTCACCCCGGAGCAGTTCCGGGTGACCCAGGAGAGCGGGACCGAGCGACCGTTCCACAACGCGTTCCACAACAGCCACGAACCCGGCATCTACGTCGACATCGTGTCCGGCGAACCGCTGTTCTCCTCGCTGGACAAGTTCGACAGCGGCTGCGGCTGGCCGAGCTTCACGACGCCGCTGGAAACCTCGCACGTGCAGGAAAAGCACGACGGTAGCCACGGGATGATCCGCACCGAGGTCCGCTCGACCCATGGCGACAGCCACCTCGGGCATGTCTTCCCGGACGGACCGCGCGATCGCGGCGGCCTGCGCTATTGCATCAACTCGGCATCCCTGCGCTTCATTCCCGTCGCCGACCTGGAAAAGGAAGGCTACGGCCAGTATGCGAGCCTGTTCGCCGACGCGAAGGGAGGTGCGGCATGAGCACGTCCCGCGCCATCCTCGCCGGCGGTTGTTTCTGGGGCATGCAGGACCTGATCCGCAAGCAGCCGGGCGTGATAACCACCCGCGTGGGTTATACGGGCGGCGACGTCCCGAACGCGACCTACCGCAATCACGGCACCCATGCCGAGGCCATCGAGATCGAGTTCGATCCGGCGAAGCTCAGCTACCGAAAGGTGCTCGAGTTCTTCTTCCAGATCCACGATCCGACCACGCTGAACCGGCAGGGCAACGACGTGGGTACCAGTTACCGTTCGGCCATCTTCTACCTCGACGCCGAGCAGAAGGCCGTGGCCGAGGACACGTTGGCCGACGTGAACGCGTCGGGCCTCTGGCCGGGCAAGGCGGTGACCGAGATCTCCCCTGCGGGCCCGTTCTGGGAGGCGGAGCCGGAGCACCAGGATTACCTGGAAAAGTACCCCAACGGTTACACCTGCCACTTCATCCGCCCCGACTGGGTGTTGCCGCGCAGGGCCGCCTGATCCATGCCACCCCGCCGGCTCTGGTATAAGAGCCGGCGGGGGAATGTATCGTCCGGGGGGACGACATGGACTGCGCCAACTCGAACGTCTCGAAGCGAGCCCGATGGCGCCGTCGCGCCATCGGGCTCGGCTTGTTGCTGGTCGTCGCGCTGGGTTTCCTGCGGGCGACCAACCGCTACCTCGTCGACGTCGCCAACCGGCTGCCTTCGCCGTTCCTGCCGAAACTGGTCGAAGAGCTGACGGGCTCGTTGAGTTTCGGCGCCTTGCTGCCGGTGCTCTTCCTCGTACTCCGCCGCGTGCGCTGGACCTGGTACAACCACGCCGCGCTCTTCGTGGCCCTGTCCCTTGTCCAGACCACCTTCATGATCCTGTTGCGCCAGATCGTGTTCGGCGCCATGGGCATGCCCGGCTTCGCGTATGGCCTCATGGTGTGGCGCTACCTCATGGAGGTGCCGACGCAACTGTTCTTCTACGCCGTCATCGTCAGTGGCCTGTGGCTGTTCGACCGCTATCGCGAAGGACAGGCGCGCGAACTGCAGGCGGCCCAGCTGGAATCGGCGCTCTCGGAAGCGCGGCTCGAGGCGCTGCGCCTGCAGCTCAATCCCCACTTCCTCTTCAACACCCTCAATGCGGTGTCCGAACTCATGTACGAGAAGCCGCGGGTGGCGGACGAGATGCTCTCGCGCATCGGCGAACTGCTGCGGGCCACGCTTTCGGCCACCGCGCAGGAGCACCGGCTGGCGGAGGAGTGGCGGCTCGTCGCGTTGTACATGGACATCCAGCGCGTGCGCTTCGGCGAAGGCCTGGATGCGCAGGTGGATAACGATTCTTCGCTGGACGAACTGCGCATTCCGTTCCTGCTGCTCCAGCCTCTGGTGGAAAACGCCATCGAACACGGCGGCACGGGCACCGAGCGGCGCGTTCGCATCGAGGCGTCGCGCCAGGCAGGGCAGCTCACCGTGAGGGTCCGCGATTATGGCGGCGGCCGCGGCACGCACGGCGGCCATGGCATCGGCCTCGGCAACGTGGGCGCGCGCCTGCGGCATCTCTATGGCGACGATGCCGGTGTCCGGCTGGACCCGGTCGAGGAAGGCGGCAGCGTCGTCACCGTGTGGCTTCCCGCCCGGCGGTGGGCCGCATGACCCTGCGCGCCGTCGTGATCGACGACGAGGCGCCCGCGCGAGCCAAGCTGCGCCGGTATCTGGCGTCCCATGACGGCATGCTCTGGGTGGGCGAGGCATCGGACGGTCCCTCGGCGGTAAGGCTCATCCGGTGCGAGCGTCCCGACGTGGTCTTCCTCGACATCACCATGCCCGGGATGGACGGGTTCGCCGTGCTGCAGGCGCTGGGCGACCCGTTGCCGGCGGAGATCGTCTTCGTCACCGCGCACGACGAGCACGCGGTGCGTGCCTTCGAGGTGCATGCCTTCGACTACCTGCTCAAGCCCGTGGGCCCGGAGCGTTTCGCCCGGGCGGTGGAGCGTCTGCTCGGCAAGGTGAAACCGGCGCTGGACATCGCCGGCCGGGTCGACGGATTGCTGGACGGTGCGCCGGTTCCCGTGCGCTACCTGGACCGCATCCTCCTTCCCAGCGGCGACGCCGCGGAGCTGGTGCGCGTGGAGCGCATCGACCGCATCGCCGCGAGCCGCAACTACCTTGAGGTGTTCGTCGATGGCGAGGCGCATCGGTTGCGCGGCACACTGGACAGCATGCAGGGACGGCTCAATCCCTCCGCTTTCGTGCGCGTCAACCGCTCCACGATCGTGCGCCTGGACGCCATCCGTCAGGTACAGCCGTGGCCAGACGGCGAGCAGCGCCTGCTCCTGGTCGACGGCGGCCGCGTGACCTGGACCCGCCGCTACCTGGACAACATGCCGCCGGGTCTTTCGTCCCCGCGATAGGGGCCTTCGTCCCTGGCCGCGCCCCGCGAGGCGGGTCGGCTCGCCAGACTCCTCCCACCTACAGGAGGATCCCATGGCAAAGAAGATCTATATCGCCGCCGGCGTCGCCCTCGCACTGAGTGCGACCGCCTGGCATATCGTGCGCCCCGGCCAGGTGATGCGCATCGCCGCCGGCGTCGCGGCCCACCACGTCTGTTCCATGACCTTCATCAGCGGCCAGGATCCGAAGCAGACCTACGACCAACTTGTCGCGCCGGTGCTTGGCGGCTTCAGCCGCCTGTTCGAGGTACACGTGGATCGGGCGACGCACAGCGTCGACGTGTCGTCGGGGCCGTTCACCGCGCTTGCCCATGCGGACTTCACACCCGGATACGGATGCCGATTGTCGTTGCCGGGCACGCGGCCACTGGTGGCGGATACCGCGACGCATCCGCAGGCGAACGACGGGTTCGCCCCGGCGGGCGCCGTGACCGCCGCGCAGCCGGCCATCGCGGCCGCGATCGATCGCGTGTTCACCGAGTCGCCGGACCAGCCCGTCAAGCACGTGAAGGCCGTGGTGATCGTGAAGGACGGCCACGTCATCGCCGAACGTTACGCCCCTGGCTTCGACCTGCACACGCCGCTGCTCAGCTTCTCCGTCGCCAAGTCGTTCACCAACGCGTTCCTGGGCGTCCTGTCGCGCGAGGGCAGGATTCGCGTCGACCAGCCGCTGGGCGCTCCCGAATGGCAGGCGGCGGACGACCCCCGGCGCGCCATCACCGTGGAAAACCTGATGCGCATGAGCAGCGGCCTCGATGCCGAGGAGGCGGAGTCGGCGTTCAGCCCCGTCGCGCGGATGGAGTTCTTCCACGCCGACATGGCCGGGTTCGCCGCACGGCAGCCCGCGAAGGAAGCGCCGGGTCGGACCTTCGAATACACCTCGGCGGACACCGTGCTGTTGTCGCGGCTTGTCGGCGAGAAGGTCGGCGGCGGCCCGGCCGGCCTGCGTGCCTTCGCCCGCCGCGAGGTGTTCGACCGCCTCGGCATGGGCGACGTCACCATGGAATTCGACGGGCAGGGCACGTTCGTCGGTTCCACGTACGTCTACACCACCGCGCGCGACTACGCCCGCTTCGGCATGCTCTATCTGCGCGACGGCATCGCTCCCGACGGGCAGCGCCTGCTTCCCGAGGGCTGGGTGGACTGGTCGCGCCGCTCGACCGTGGGCGGTAGTCCTTACGGCGCGGGCTTCTGGACCAACGACGGCCCCAGCAAGCCGGCAAGATGGCGCGTCGAGGCCGGTTTCCCCAAGGACGGCTTCTATGCGAGCGGCACCATGGGCCAGCGCATCTACGTCGTTCCATCCGAAAAACTGGTGATCGTGCGCTTCGGCTACTCGGCGCCGCCGGACTACGGTATCGAGGACGATCTCGCGCTCATCAAGGCGACCATAGCCGCCACAAGGACGGTCAAGCCATCGCAGGTTTCGCCAAGTCCGGTTCGCAATATTATGCGAGCGTCGTGACCCGGGCGGGCGACGGCGAGGACGGTAACGTGGCTTACGCGATCCAGGTCAATGGCGAGGTGCGGGAGGTCGACGTCGAGAGCGACACGCCGCTGCTATGGGTCCTCCGCGATGTCTGCGGACTGACGGGAACGAAGTTCGGATGCGGCGTCGCCCTGTGCGGCGCGTGCACCGTCCATGTCGACGGCCATGCGAGGCGATCCTGCGTCATGCCTGTCGCCAGCGTCGGCAGCGCCGCGGTCACCACGATCGAAGCCCTGCACGAAGGGCCGGTCGGGCGGGCATTGCAACGGGCGTGGCGCGAACTGGACGTGGTGCAGTGCGGTTACTGCCAGTCGGGCCAGCTCATGTCGGCCGCCGCGCTGCTCGCGGCCAACCCCCATCCCACGCGGGCCGATATCGATGCCGGCATGTCCGGGAACATCTGTCGCTGCGGCACGTACAAGCGCATTCGTGCCGGCATCGTCATGGCGGCGGGCTTCCTGGCCGAAGGCGGCGCGTCGTGAGCGCCGCCCTTCGCGATCCTCCCGGCAACCCGTCGCGCCGGCGCTTCCTTTGCGCGTCGGTGGCCATCGGCGGCGGCTTGCTCATCGGTTTTCCCCTGGTCGAGACCTCCCTGGCGGCCGATGCGCCCGTGCCCCCGCCGGACGCCTTCATTCGCATCGGCACCGATGGCCGGGTGACCTTCATCGTTCCGTATGTCGAGATGGGACAGGGCGCGCTCACCTCGCAGGCGCAGATCCTCGCCGACGAACTGGACGTCTCCATGGACGACGTCACGGTCGAACAGGCACCGCCCAGCGATGCCCGCTACGGCAGCCCCATCTTCATGGAACAGATCACCGGAGGCTCGGCGTCGCTGCGGGGTTCCTGGATCACCTTGCGCGCGGTCGGCGCCGCGGCGCGCACGATGTTGATCGCCGCCGCGGCCGAACGCTGGCAGGTGCGTCCGTCGGCATGCCAAACGCGCGACGGACGCGTGATCCATGCGGGAACGAAGCGCAGACTCGGGTATGGCGAGCTGGCGACCGAAGCGGCCGGGATGCCCCTGCCGAAGTCGCCGCGCCCGAAGAAGCTTTCCGACTATCGGCTGATCGGCCAGCCGCAGAAGCGGGTGGACACGCCCGCGAAGATCGACGGCAGCGCCATTTTCGGCATCGACGCGCGCCCGGAGGGCGTGCGCTACGCGATGGTGATGGCGTCTCCCGTGCTGGGCGGCCGGGTCGTCTCGGTCGACCCCGCGGAAGCGATGACGATCCGCGGCGTGTGGAAGGTCGTGCACAGCGACGACGCCGTGGCCGTCGTCGGCGACAACACATGGGCGGCGAGGAAGGGACTGGCCGCGGTACGCATCGAATGGGACGAAGGCGCCAACGCCCACCTGTCCACGGCCGACATGGTCGCCGCCGCCGATCGCGCGCTCGCAGAGGAAGGCCTGCCCGCGCTGCGCAAAGGGGATGTCGAGGCGGCGGAGCGGCAGGCCGCGGGCATGTACGACGAGGTGTTCCGGCTGCCGATGCTCGCGCACGCCGCGATGGAGCCGCTGAGCTGCACGGTGCATTGCCAGGCGGATCGCTGCGAAGTCTGGGTAGGCAGCCAGGTGGTGGCGCGTGCCCAGAAAGCGGCCGCCGCGGCGGCCGGGCTGCCGCTGGAAAGCGTGACGGTGCACAACCTCTTCCTCGGCGGCGGCTTCGGCCGCCGGCTGGAAGCCGACTACGTCGGCCAGGCGGTGCGCCTCGCGAAGCAGATCGACGGGCCGGTCAAGATCACGTGGAGCCGCGAGGAAGACATGCGGCAGGACTACTACCGCTTCCACAACCATAGCCGGGTCACGGTGGCCGTCGACGGGAAGGGCCGGCCGACCAGCTGGCGCCACCGGTTGGCGGCGCCGAACATCATGGCGCGCTTCCTGCCCATCTACCAGAAGGACGGCGTGGACCTCGACGCGGTCGACGTGGCCGGCGGTCCATATGACATTCCGAACGTGCGCGTCGATTTCATCCGTCACGAGGCGCCGCGTGGACTCAACACGGGCAACTGGCGCGGTGTCGGACCCACGCGCAACGTGGTCATCACGGAGTCGGTGATCGACGAGCTGGCGCATCGCGCGGGCGCCGATCCTGTGGACTATCGCAGGGCGATGATGAAAGGCGCGCCGCGGGATCGCGCCGTGCTGGAGCTGGTGGCGGAGAAGTCCGGGTGGAAGGACCCGTTGCCGAAGGGGCGGGGCCGCGGCGTCGCGCTGTGCCCGGCGTTCGGCAGTCATGTGGCCATGGTGGCCGAGGTGAGTGTCGAGCCGTCCGGCATGTATCGCGTGGAGCGCATCGTCTGCGCGGTCGACACCGGCATCGTGGTCAATCCCGACGTGGTCAGGGCGCAGATCGAAGGCGGCGCCATGTTCGGCATCACCGCCGTTGGCTATGGCCGCATCACCGTTGCGAACGGGCGGGTGGAGCAGGGCAATTTCGATACCTATCCCGTGCTGCGGATGGTCGAGGCACCGGAAGTGGAAGTGCACATCGTGCCCAGCAAGGCGGATCCCGGTGGCGTCGGCGAGCCGGGCACCTCGGTGGCGATCGCCGCCGTGGCCAACGCGATCTTCGCCGCGACGGGCAAGCGCTTCCGCACGCTTCCCATATCGCCCGACGACCTGAGGGAGGCATGAAACGCATGCGCGCCGTCACCTCGATGCTCGCCACGATCATCCTGTTATCGGGCTGCACACAGCGGCCCGACAAGCCCGCCGACCAGGCGAGGGTGACCGATCCGTTGCGCACGCCCGCCGACTTCGCCTCCATCGCGGACCCGCATGCACGCTCCGTCGCGCTGTATGGCGAGGTATCGCGCGTCATCGAAAGCCCGCGCTGCCTCAATTGCCATCCCGACACCCGCCGCCCCACGCAGGGCGACGACCTGCACGCGCACGTGCCGTACATCCAGGCCGGCATCGAAGGGCACGGCGTGGACGGGATGACCTGCGCCACCTGCCACCAGGCGGCGAATGTCGCCACCTTCGCCGAGCCGGCCTCCATTCCGGGAAATCCGCGCTGGGCGCTCGCGCCGGCATCGATGGCGTGGCAGGGCAAGACGCGCGGGCAAATCTGCCGCCAGATCAAGGATCCGACGCGCAATGGCGGGCATACGCTGGCGCAGATCCAGCATCACATGGCCGAAGACAAGCTCGTCGGCTGGGCCTGGCATCCCGGGCCCGGCAGGAAGCCGGCGCCAGGTACGCAGGCGGCATTGGGCGCCCTGCTTACGGCATGGATCGATAGCGGCGCGGCATGTCCGGAGGGGTGATACCGAGCAGGTCGGGCATGCGGTCGATCACGGCGACGGCGCCGGCGGCATGGAGGTCGAGCGACTTGCGGTAGCCGTAACTCACCAGGACGAAATCCATGCCCGCGTCGCGCGCGGCCAGCACATCGCTCTCGGAATCGCCCACGACCAGCGTCCGGTCGATGTCCACGCGGGCCTGCGTCGCGAGATAGCGGAGCGGCACGCCGCTGGGCTTGCGCTCCGGCAACGTGTTGGCGCCCACGATGCCGTCGAAGTAGTGCAGCATGCCGCGCGCCTCGAGCAGCGGCCGCACGAACTCCTCGTTCTTGTTCGTGCATACCGCGAGCTTCACGCCTTCCGCGTGGAGCGCCGCCAGCGTGTCGACCACCCCTTCGTAAGCGATGCCGTCGAGTGCCGTCTCGGCATAATGCTCGAGGAATCCCGGCATGACCTCGTCGATGTCGGCATCGCTGCCGGCGTGGCGGAACGCCGAGGTGATGAGCTTGCGCGAACCTTCGCCGATCCAGCCGGTGATCCGCGGCGTGTCGTAGGTCGGAAGATTCCAGTCGCGCAGCGTACGGTTTACCGACTCGGCGATATCCGCCGCGCTGTCGACGAGGGTGCCGTCGAGATCGAAGATGACGAGGGAATAGGGGAAGGCCAAAGCGTCGTTCCGGACGGAAAGAGGGCATTCTACGCTTCCGCGGACCAGCCGCTCCGCCGGAGATACTATACCGCAGGGTCAGGCCGGTCCTCCAATGGCAAATGGCAGGGCAGGCATCGGCCGTTCGCGCGGGTATAGTCCCGCGCTCTCCCGCTGACCCGAGCCCGATCTTGACGACCGAAACGACGCAAGAAACTGCGGTCGCGGCCGCGCCGACGCAATCGCGACGCCTCCTGCTCACGGCCCTGATGCTGGTGATGCTCCTTGCCGCCCTTGACGGCACCATCGTCTCCACGGCCCTGCCGACCATCGTCGGCGAACTGGGGGGGCTGGACCAGCTGTCCTGGGTGGTCACCGCGTACATGCTCAGTTCGACCGTGGTGGTGCCGCTGTACGGCAAGTTCGGCGACCTCTACGGCCGCAAACTGATGATGCAGATCGCCATCGCCGTCTTCCTGGTCGGTTCGGTGCTCTGCGGGCTCGCGCAGAACATGGTCGAGCTGATCCTCATGCGCGCCGTGCAGGGCCTGGGTGGCGGGGGTCTCGTGGTGGTCACGGTCGCGTCCGTCGGCGACATCATCCCGCCAGCGGAGCGCGGCCGCTACCAGGGCCTGTTCGGTGGCGTGTACGGTCTTGCCACGGTGATCGGCCCACTGGTCGGCGGGTTCATGGTCGACCACCTGTCATGGCGCTGGATCTTCTACGTCAACGTGCCGCTCGGCCTGCTCTGCGTCGTCATCATCGCGGCCGTATTCCGTCCGCACGTGCGCCACGTGCGTCATGCCATCGATTACTGGGGCGCCGCTTTGCTCACGGTGGCACTCAGCGGCCTCATCCTGTTCACTACCGAAGGCGGCACCGTGCTGCCCTGGGATTCGATCGAACTGTGGTTCATCCTCGCGCTGGCGCTGGCGGCCATCGCCGGCTTCATCCTCGTCGAGCGCGGCGCCGGTGAGCCGATCATGCCGCTGCATTTGTTCAGTCACCGCATCTTCGTGCTCTGCAGCCTCATCGGCTTCTTCGTGGGCGCGGCGCTGTTCGGCTCGACGACCTTCATCCCGCTGTACATGCAGGTGGTGAAGGGCGCGACGCCCACGGCCGCGGGCATGCAGCTCCTGCCCTTGATGGGCGGCGTCATCCTCAGTTCCATCGTGGCCGGGCGGCTCATCAGCCGGATAGGACGCTATCGCGTCTTCCCGATAGCAGGCACGGTCTTGGCGGCACTCGCGCTCGCTCTCCTCGGCACGGTCCGCGAGGGCGATCCGGCGTTCTTCATCTACGTCTATACCGGCCTGCTCGGCGCCGGGCTCGGCATGGTGATGCAGGTGCTGATCCTCGCCACGCAGAACAGCGTGGAGATGCAGCACCTCGGCGTGGCGACCTCCGGCGTCATGCTGTTCCGTTCGATCGGCGGTTCGATCGGTGTCTCGCTGTTCGGCGCGATCTTCACCATCGGCTTGCAATCGCGGTTGCGGGCCGTGCTGCCGGAAGCCGTGCACGCGTCGAAGTCCTTCGGCCCGGAGTCCGTGAAAGCATTGCCGCCGGGCATTCACGAGAAGTATGTCCACGCTTTCGGGGCATCCATGCATACCGTCTACTTCGTGGCGGCGGCGCTGGTGGCTGTCGCATTCCTCATGGCGTTGCGCTTGGAAGACATACCGCTGCGCACCACGCCCGACCGGAGGCAGTAGGCGTTTCCGGCACGGGTGCGGGAGGCTGTTCCTGCGTATCGCCGTGGACTGGCGCAGCCTTGCCCTCTACAGGGACGTCGCGGGACGGGGCCAGGATCCGAGGCGCAGGCGGTGGAAGCGGCAGACATCGATGCCGTCGTAAACGCGGGTCTGCCCGTCGCGGAAGGTCACCTGGAAATCGCGCAGGCAACCGCCCTCCGGAAGGCGGACGGTGGCGGCCGTGGTGCCGCCCTGGAGCGGTTCGCCGAGGGGTATCTCCGTTCCGCCCACGGCGAGGGCGGTCACGCTCTCGTCGGATGCGTTGACCAGGGTGAACATCCTCGCCGGTTCGCGGTTGCCCTCCGCGGCGCGGGCGAGCGACAGGGAGGCGACGGCGGACAGGACGAGGAAGGCGATACGTACGGCAGGCATGAGGGGCGCTCCATGACGATGGCGGCGCCATGGAAGCGGAGCGGGGCTCGCCGGGAAAGCGTCGCGGGACGAATCGTCGATCGCGCGGGACGATTCGTAGCCCGGCGACATATCGCTTTGACCTTGCCCCGGGGACGCCTACCATGCCTCCAGGGTCCGCGGGATACACGCCATGAAGGTTCGCCTCGGTACGACGGAAATCGGTCTCGGCCGCTATCTCGCGCTGTGGACGGCGGTCGTCGTCGTTTTCGCCTTCCAGCGTTACCTCAACGCACAACTCGTCGGCCCGCAATGGGGCGTCATCGTCTACCTGCGCTGGTCGCTGATCCAGTGGTACACCTGGGCGGCCCTGGCGCCGCTGGTATTCCGGCTGGCGGAGATGTATCCGATCAAGGGGCCGCTGCGCGTGCGCGGCCTCGGCCTGCAGCTGCCGGCGAGCGTGGCGGTGACGATGCTGTCGCTCATGGTCGGCGCGGCGGTGTCCACGCCGTTCGAACCCAGTTCGTTCCTGGAGCAGTTCAGGCAGTTCCTCGGCCAGCATTTCGCCACCGGCTTCCTCACCTACTGGGCGCTGTTCGCGATCCAGCAGGCCATGGCTTTCCGCGAGGAAAAGGCCCTTCGCGAAAGGGAAGCGAGCCGGTTGGCCACGGCACTGGCGCAGTCGCGCCTGCAGGCGCTCAAATCCCAGCTGCAGCCGCATTTCCTGTTCAACACGCTGCATGCGATCGCCACGCTGCTCAAGGAAGATGCGCTCACGGCCGAAGACATGTTGCTGCGCCTGAGTGAGTTGTTGCGTGCCTTCCTCGAGGATTACGAGGGACAGGAAATCTCCTTGCGCCGCGAACTCGTGCTCCTGGACCTCTACCTCGGCATCCAGGGCGTGCGCTTCAAGGATCGCCTCACCACGCGCATCTACGTGGACCCGGCCACGCTCGACTGCGCCGTGCCCAGCCTGATCCTCCAGCCCATCGTCGAGAACGCCATCCGTCACGGCATCGGCGAGCGCGTCGGCGCGGACCAGATCGAGATCGAAAGTCGCCGCGAGGGCGACAGCCTGTGCATCGAGGTGAGGAACCGCAACAGCACGCTCGAGAAGACCTCGAACGGCACGGCCCAGGGACACGGTATCGGCCTGTCGAACACGGCCCTTCGCCTGCACGAACTCTATGGCGATGCCGGGCAGGTGCGGCTCGACATGCTCTGGCCGCAAGGCGTGGCTTGCCGCATCCACCTGCCGTTCCGCGAAACCGAGGACATCGACGACGGCCCGGAGATCGCCAGCGCATGAAGATCGCCACCCTGGTCGTCGACGATGAACCCATCGCGAGGCACGCCGTGCTTCGCCTGCTGCGCGAAGACCCGGATATCGCGCTGCTCGGCGAATGCGGCGACGGCGCTTCGGCGGCGCGGGCTATCCGCGAGCAATCGCCGGATCTCGTCTTCCTCGACATCCAGATGCCCGCGATGACCGGCCTGGACGTGGTGGAGACGATCGGTGTGTCGCGCATGCCCGCCACGGTGTTCGTCACGGCATACGAGCAATACGCCGTGCGCGCGTTCGAGGCCAACGCGGTGGATTACCTCGTGAAGCCCTTCGGCAGGGGCCGCTTCCTGGAGACGTTGCGCCGGGCGAAGACGCGACTGGGGGCCGCTCGCGTGTCGGCCGAAGGCGGCGAAGCCATCCAGCAGGTGCTGGATGCCTTGCGTCGGCGCGAGGGTTACCTCGACCGCGTGCCTGTGCGCGTGGACGAGCGCGTGACCTTCGTGGACGTGGACGACATCGTCTGGATCAAGGCCAACCGGAACGTCGTGGAGATCCATCTGGCCGATCGCGTGCACGAAGTGCGCGAGACGATGACGTCGCTGGCCGGGCGTCTCGACCCGCGCCATTTCGCGCGCGTGCATCGCTCGGCCATCATCAATGTCCGCCGCGTGCAGTCCATCCATCCCTGGTTCAACGGGCACCATGTGGTGACGATGGATACGGGCCAGAAGCTGCGCATGAGCCGTTACCAGCAGGAAGCCTTCATGCGGCTGGTATCCGCCAAAGGCTAACGCCGGCTCGCGAGGACGCCATCCAGGGCCAGTTCCGCCTTGAAGCCCGACCTTTCGAGACGACGAGCCACTTCGCGCGGCACGTCGCGGCCGCTGGTGAGCTTGTTAGGGCTGCCGGTGTAATGGAAGAGGCGGCCGCCACGGCGAAGCACGCGTGCGAGCTGCTCGTAGAACGCCTGCGAATAAAGTTCGCCCGCGATGCCGAAACGCGGCGGATCGTGGAGCAGGGCATCCACGGAGGCATCGGGAATCGTGGCGATCGCTTCGGATACATCGCCATGGGAGAGGTCCAGGCGGCCGCCGGATGCGGGAGATTCCGGGTCGGGCGACCAGGGATTGAGCGTGCGCAGCCAGAGCACGTCCGCGTTCTTCTCGAACGACCGGATACGACCGACGCCGGCCTCGAGGCAGCAGGCCGCGAAGTAGCCGAGGCCGCCACACGTGTCGAGGACGGATTTGCCCCGGGGCTCGACGAGCGCGACCTTGCGCCGGGCGTCGTCGACCGGGGAGTCCTTCGCCGTGGGCAGCATCTTGATGCCGTCGATCTCGAAGGTGGGAGCGCCCCATGGCGTCGGCACCAGCTTGATGAGCGAACCCGAGAAACGCGAGACCGCCGCGAAGTCCTCGCCGTCCCAGTAGTAGATGGTCCGGTCCTTCAGCCGTGCCGGATAGGGATACTCGCGGTCCTTCCACCGCCAGCGCTCGGATTCCAGCGCGGCGACACCCGTCGTGCGGCCGAGATCGAGCGAGCCCGTCCATTCCGGGGCACCGGCGTCCCGACCCGCCGACAGAGCATCCGCGAGTTCGCGCGTGAGCAGAGGGCCTGAATAATGGGCCACGATTCGTTCCCAAAGGAACGCATGGTAGCAAGGACGCCCCGGCTCAGAACCTGTCCACGTCCATGACGGCCTTGGCGAAGGCTTCGGGTGCTTCCTGCGGAAGGTTGTGGCCGACACCGCCGGAGACGAGACGGTGTTCGTATTTGCCGGTGAACTTCTTCGCGTAGACGGCGGGATCGGGATGCGGCGCGCCGTTCGCGTCGCCTTCCATCGTGATGGTCGGCACGGCGATGTCGGGGAATCGGGCGAGCTTCGCCTCCAGTTCGTCGAACTTCCTTTCCCCGGGCGCGAGGCCCAGGCGCCAGCGATAGTTGTCTATGGCGATGGCGACATGGTCCGGATTGTCGAACGCGGTGGCCGAGCGCTGGAACGTGGCGTCGTCGAAGTGCCACTTCGGCGACGCCTGTTCCCAGATGAGCCGTGCGAAATCGTGCGTGTATTTCGCGTAGCCCGCCTGGCCGCGCTCGGTGGTGAAGTAGAACTGGTACCACCAGAGCAGCTCGGCCTTGGGCGGCAGGGGATTCTTGTTCGCCGCCTGGCTGCCGATGAGGTAGCCGCTGACCGACACCATGGCCTTGCAGCGTTCCGGCCATAGCGCTGCCACGATGTTGGCGGTGCGGGCGCCCCAGTCGTACCCGGCCACGATCGCCTTGTCGATCTTCAAGGCGTCCATCAGGGCGACGATGTCGGCGGCGAGGGCGGACTGCTGCCCGTTCCTTGGCGTGTCCGGAGACAGGAAGGCCGTGCTGCCGTACCCGCGAAGATAGGGAACGATCACCCGGTAACCCTTCGCCGCGAGGATCGGCGCGACGTCGACGTAACTGTAGATGTCATAGGGCCAGCCATGCAGGAGGACCACGACCGGCCCGGTGGCGGGACCGTCCTCGGCATACCCGACCTGGAGCACGCCGGCCTTGACCGATTTCATCGCCGCGAAGGACGTCGCGCCATGCCGCGGGGGCTTCGCTTCGGCCACCGTCCGCGCGGCTGTCGCGGTCGCGCCCAGTCCGGCCGCGGCGAGTCCCAGCGCGGTGGCGCCGACGAAACGGCGTCGTTCCCGATCGAATGTGTCGATCATCGATGTGTCCCCGGACCGAGTGAGCAGCGTTCACTCTAGCGGGCCTGCCCGATCCGGAATTGCACATAAGTCCGGATATTGGATCGGTGACGCAAGATATTTCGCTTTTGTATGCATGTGCTCTTTTTGCGAACCCGGTCCCATTCCGCCGCACGCCCCGTAACCGGACAGTGCTCCGAGCACGAACTCTCTATATCCCCCGCATACGCGGGGATCATTGGAGAAAGCCATGCACAAACAGCACGTACTCGCGATGGCGCTCGTCGCAACGGCGGCGGGCGCTTCGGCCGCATCGGCCCAGCAGGCCGACCTTTTCGGCTTCGGCCCGCACGACGGCTCGCACGTCTATGTCATGTCCAACGACAAGGATCAGAACAGCGTGGCGGTCCTGAAACGCGACCGTATCGGCCATCTCGACAAGGTGGGCGTCTACCGCACGGGCGGCAAGGGCGTTGGCGTCGGCACCACCGCGCCGCCGCCGGATCCGCTGGGTTCGCAGAACGCGCTGCTGTTGAGCGACGACGGACACCTGCTCTTTGCGGTGGACGCCGGCAGCAATGAGATATCCACCTTCCTGGTCCTGGGCGACCGGCTCGTCCTCATCGACGTCACCGACTCGGGCGGCAGCTATCCCGTCAGCCTTGCACAGCACGGCTCGGAACTTTACGTGTTGAACAGCGCAGGCGAGGCGAACGTCACCGCCTTCAGGATCGGTCCGTTCGGTTTCCTTTCGAAGGTGCGCGGTTCCACGCGTCTCATCGGCACCGACGAGCCGCTGGTGGGCAACCAACCCAACGTGGGCAACACCGCGACGCAGCTCCAGTTCGATCGCACGGGCCGCTGGCTCGCCATCTCGGTCAAGGACTCCCGCGCGAAAGGCTTCATCGAGGTCTTCGGCGTGGATCGCTCCGGCGAGCTTTCGCGCGATCCGGCCATCACGCCGTCCATGGACCCGGCCGCGTTCGGCTTTACCTTCGACGATCACGACCATCTCCTCATCAGCGAAGCCGGGGGGAATGCCGTGTCGTCGTATTCGATCGAGCGCAACGGCGAGCTGCGCGTCGTCTCGCAGTCGGTACCCACCGGACAGGGAGCGACCTGCTGGCTCGCCGCCAACCATCGCTACGCGGTCACGGCGAACGCGGGCTCGAATACGCTGACCGCCTTCCGCGTCGATGCGCAGGGGCACCTCACGCTCACCTCGCCCGATGGCCTCGCCGCCAACCTCGGCGCCGGCCATGCGCCGACCGACATCAAGTTCTCCAGCGACGGTCGCTCGCTGTACGTCAACACGCCGGGCACCGGTGGGGTCAGCGCCTTTGCCGTGCGCGAGAACGGCGAACTCGTGCCGCTGGGAGAGACGCCGGTCTTCGCGGCCTTCTCGGGCATGCAGGGCCTTGCCGTGCAATAGCCGGCACTCTGCCGTGGGAGCCGCTTTGGCGGCTTCCACGGTTTGTCCTGGCCGCCGAAGCGGCCCTTACGGTCGCGCTTTGCGGGCGCTCGTGCGGGAACCGGCGTGCGCTATGGACAGCGCATCCAGTCCCGCCAGGATGTAGGTGGTCATGTCTTCGAGGAGTCCTTCGGACGTCGGCGACAGGGCGGGCAACACCTTTTTCCGCAGACCTTCCGGCGCGATGAGCAGGGCAATGCACGGAAAGATCGTCAACATCATGCCCCGCTGCACCGCGGGGTGCGACGAAGGCAGTCCGAGATAAGCCGCCATCAGGCGGGACACGATGCCGGCCTTGGGCGCGACGGCCTGCTCGACGAGCGTGTTCACGAGCGGGGAGGGCGCCATCACTTCCCTCAGCACCACCTTGAACCCCCAGGACTTCTCGCCAAGCCCGGCCTGCTTCACGAAGTGGGCCACGAGGGCACGCAGCTTCTCGCCCGGGGGACGATCGGAGCGCGCGAACGCCGCGAGATCCTCCACGCTCACCAACTGGCGGTGCGCTTCGACGAGCACCGCTTCGTAGAGCCCGTCGCGACTGCCGAAGTGGTAGTTCACCGCCGCCATGTTCATGCCGGCGCGGAGGCAGATCTCCTTGCTGGACGTACCCAGGTAGCCATGTTCGGCGAACAGCCGGCCGGCCACATCGAGCAGCTGGGCCCGGGTGCTTTCGCCGTCCTGGCGCGATCCGCGACGGACGGAAGGGGGATGGGGACGATCGCTCATGCGCGAAACTATAACTCAAATTTGCATTTGATTTTTGGCCGTGTGCGGGCCTAGACTGCGGGGCATTACCGCACCGAGCCCGGTCCATGGTTAAGCCGAAGCGCCCCCTCTTCCTAGGCCTGATCGTCCTCGTCCTGCTGCTGGGCCTGGCGCTCTGGTGGCTGCTGCGGCCCAGCCCGGACCAGCCGATCGTGCTTCACGGCAACATCGACATCCGTCAGGTGTCGCTCGCCTTCAAGGTGAACGAGCGGATCGCGGGGATGCGCGTGGAGGAGGGTGACCGGGTCACGCGCGGGCAGGTCCTGGCGACGCTGGACACGAGGACGCTCAAGCTGCGGCTCGCCAAGGCAGAGGCCCAGGTCGGCGTGCAGGACGAAGTGCTGCGCCGCCTCGAGGCAGGCAACCGGCCGCAGGAAATCGCCCAGACCGACGCCAACATGCGTGCCGCGCAGGCCGATGCGCGCATGGCCCACCAGACACTCGAAAGGCTCCGTTCGATCAGCCGGGACACCGGCGGCCGCGCGGTGAGCCGCGAGGATCTCGACCAGGCGCTCGCCGCTGCCACCGCCGCGGATGCGAAGGTGGACTCCCTGCGCAAGGCGCACGAATTGTCCGTCGCGGGTCCGCGCAAGGAGGACGTCGACGAAGCCCGCGCGCAACGCGAAGCCGCGCTGGCCGAAGCCGCGGTCGCCAGGCAGGAACTCGCGGACGCCGAGCTGAAGGCTCCCATCGACGCCGTCGTGCGCAGCCGCCTGCTCGAACCGGGCGACATGGCCTCGCCGCAACGTCCGGTGTACGCGTTGGCGGTGCTGCATCCCAAGTGGGTACGGGCCTATGTGTCGGAAGCCAACCTCAGCCGGATCAAACCCGGCCAGGCCGCGCGTGTCACGACCGACAGCGCGCCCGATCGTCCGATCGCGGGCCGCATCGGCTACATCGCCTCGGTGTCCGAGTTCACGCCGAAGAACGTCGAGACCGAAGACCTGCGCACGAGCCTCGTCTACGAGGTGCGCGTGAACGTGGACGATCCCGAGGATCGCCTGCGTCTCGGCATGCCGGCAACGGTGCGGCTGCCGGGCACGGTGGCCGCGAAGCCATGAGCGATTCGGCCGCCCTCGTCGCGCAGGGTGTGGCAAAGCGCTTCGCCCCGAAGCGCGGCGGCCGTGCGGTGCAGGCGCTGGAGGAAGTCTCGCTCGAGGTGCGCGCCGGCGCGATCAGCGCCCTCGTCGGCCCCGACGGGGCAGGCAAGACGACGCTGCTGCGGCTTGCCGCGGGACTCATGGTCGCCGATGCCGGGAGCGTGACCGTGCTGGGCATCGACGCCGCACGCGATCCGCAGGCGGTGCAGGACCGGATCAGCTACATGCCGCAGCGCTTCGGCCTGTACGACGACCTGAGCGTGCAGGAGAACCTCGACCTGTATGCCGACCTGCACGGAGTGGACCGCGACAGGCGCCGCGAGCGGTATGCCCGCCTCATGGAAATGACCGACCTGGGCCGTTTCACGGCACGGCCCGCGGGGAAGTTGTCCGGGGGCATGAAGCAGAAACTTGGCCTCGCCTGCACGCTGGTGCGTTCGCCGGAACTGCTCCTGCTCGATGAACCGACCGTGGGCGTGGATCCGCTTTCCCGCAGGGAACTCTGGGAGATCGTCGAACAGCTGGTGGGCGACGAAAAACTCAGCGTGCTGGTGAGCACCTCCTACATGGACGAAGCGGCACGCTGCGCGCATGTCGTCATCCTGCACGAGGGACGCGTGCTCGCGCAGGGAACGCCGGATTCCATCCGCGACACCGCGGACGGTCTCTGCTTCGCCGCCGTGCCCCCGTGCGGCGAGACCCCGCGCCACCTCCAGGCCCGCCTGCTCGACGACGGCGACACGGTGGATGCGGTGCCGCGGGGCGGCAAGGTGCATTTCGTACGCGCGAAGGAGACGGTGGAGAAGGGCGATCCGCCCTTGGCTGCCCTGCTTGGCGAGGCGGCCTGCAACGGCGTCCCGCCCACGCTCGAGGACGGCGTGATGCTGGCCCTGCGCTCGAAAGTCCGTCGCGATTTCGGCGCCGCGGCATCGGTCGCCTCGTCGGCATCGCCGGCGAAGCACGAAGACGGCACGGTCATCCAGGTGAAGGATCTCGTCCGCACCTTCGGCGATTTCACCGCGGTGGACCGCACCAGCTTCAGTGTGGAGCGTGGCGAGATCTTCGGCCTGCTCGGTCCCAACGGGGCGGGGAAGACCACCACCTTCCGCATGCTCTGCGGACTCCTTCCCGCCAGCTCCGGCATGCTGCGTGTCGCCGGCTACGACCTGCGCAAGGCGCGGGCGCCGGCGCGGCAGGAGATCGGTTACGTGTCGCAGAAGTTCGCCTTGTACGGAAACCTTTCGGTCGACGAGAACCTGACGTTCTTCGGCGGCGCGTACGGCCTGTACGGCGCGCGCCTGCGCGACCGGATCCGTACCGTCAAATCGCAGTTCGAGCTGGACGGCGTGGGCGATTCGCAGGCGGGCCTCCTGCCCGGCGGCTTCAGGCAGCGCCTCGCGATGGCGACGGGACTCCTCCACGAGCCCGACATCCTTTTCCTCGACGAACCGACCAGCGGCGCGGATCCGCTCGCGCGGCGCGAGTTCTGGCGGCGTATCACGGCGCTGGCCGAGGGCGGCACGACGATCGTGGTCACCACGCACTTCATGGAAGAAGCCGAGTACTGCGACCGTGTGGTCATCCAGGACGCCGGCAAGGTCCTGGCGCTGGGCACCCCCGGGGACATCCGCTCGCAGGCGGGCGAAACCGGCGAGACGCCGCTCGACATGGAACAGGCGTTCATCGGCATCGTGCAGCGGCACCGCAAGGACACGCGCGGCGGCGACAGGGAGGCCGCATGACCGCGCAGAAGCCGCAAACCCGCGGTGCCTTCCTGCGCCGCCTGACGGCGCTCGTGCGCAAGGAGGTGAAGCAGCTCCTGCGCGACCGCAGCAACCTGATGATGGGCATCGCCTTGCCCCTGGTGCTGATCCTGATCTTCGGATACGGCCTGTCGTTCGACGTGAAGAACGCGCCGCTGGCCGTCGTGATGGAAGACACCTCGCCCACCGCCCACGGGATGGTGGCGAGCATGCGGCTGTCGCCGTACCTCGACCCGACGCTCGTCCACGACATGCACCGGGCCGAGGCCCTGATGCTGGAGCGGAAGGTCAACGGGATCCTGCGCATCCCTTCCGACTTCACGCGCCGCCTCGCGCTCGGCGACGCCCACCTGCAGCTGATCCTGCATGGTGCCGACGCCAACACCGCGCGCATCGTGCAGGGCTACGTGCAGTCCGCGCTGCAGTCATGGGCCTCGCCCGCGGATGCCGGGGGAGCGGTGCGGCTCGAATCGCGGATGTGGTTCAACGAGGCCAACACCAGCACATGGTTCCTCGTGCCTGGCCTGATCGTGCTCATCACCACGCTCGTGGGCGCCTTCCTCACCGCGCTGGTGATGGCGCGCGAATGGGAGCGGGGCACGCTGGAAGCCCTGTTCGTGACGCCGGTGCGGCCGATCGAGATCCTGCTGGCGAAGATCATTCCGTACTTCGGCGTGGGCCTGATCGGGATCGCCATGTGTCTGGTGGCGGCGCGTTTCCTCTTCGGCGTGCCGATCGAGGGCTCGCTCCTCCTGATCCTCGTCGTGTCGGTGTTCTACCTGTTCGTCGCGCTGGGCATCGGCCTGCTCATTTCCGCCGTCACCAAAAACCAGTTCACCGCCAGCCAGGTCGCGCTGGTCGCCAGCTTCATGCCGGCGCTGATGCTTTCAGGCTTCATCTACGACCTGCGCAACATGCCGCTCCTGGTGCAGGGCGTGGGACGGGTGCTCCCCGCCACCTATTACCTGGAGACGCTCAAGAGCCTGTTCCTCGCCGGCAACCTCTGGCCGATGATCCTGAAGAACTGCGCGGTGCTGATCGGCTACGCGGTGGTGCTGCTCGCCGCGGCGCGCGCGAAGACACGGAAGCTGATCGGATGAGCGGCCTGCCTGCTTTCCTGCGCCGCGTGGCGAACCTGTGCCTCAAGGAGCTCAAGGTGATCCTCAAGGATCCCGCCAGCCGCGTGGTTCTCTTCGCACCCGTGCTCGTGCAATCGCTCATGTTCGGCTACGCGGCCACGCTCGACCTTCGCCAGGCGCCTTATGCGCTGCTCGACCAGGACCACGGACAGGCAGCCACGCGCCTCGTGGCCCGGATCGAGGGGTCGGGCGTATTCCGGCGCGTGGCCACGCTGCGCAACGAGAGCGACATCGCCCCGATCGTGAACGCCGGCAAGGTCCTCTTCGTGGTCAACATCCCGCCGCGCTTCGAGCAGCGGCTGGAAGGGGGCGAAAGCGCGCCGGTGCAGCTGATTCTCGATGCGCGAAATTCGAGCACGGCAGGCACCGCGGCGGGGTACCTGGGCACGATCGTGTCGCGGTTCAATGCGGACTGGCGGAGGGAGCACGGCGGCGGCAGCGTTCCGCTCACCCTGGACGTGCGCAGCTGGTACAACCCGAACCTCGAGACCCGCTGGTTCATGATGACGGCGATGATCGCCATCCTCAGCATGCTGCAGACGCTCATGCTGACGGCGCTGTCGGTCGCCCGCGAGCGCGAGCAGGGTACCTTCGACCAGTTGCTGGTGACGCCCTGCACGCCGGCCGAGATCATGATCGGCAAGTCCGTGCCGTCCATCGTCGTGGGGCTGGTGCAGGCCAGCCTGGTGCTCCTGATCGCCACGCTATGGTTCCGCATTCCCATGGCCGGTTCCCTGGGCACGCTGTACGTGGCGCTGCTCGTCTTCATGGTGGCATGCGTGGGTATCGGTCTGGCGATCTCCGCCATGGCGGCCAGCATGCAGCAGGCCATGCTCTACACCTTCGTGCTGATGATGCCGCTGGTGCTCCTGTCGGGCATGACCACCCCCATCGCGAACATGCCCGTCGCGATGCAGTGGCTGACCGCCATCGATCCCGCGCGCTATGCCATCCATATGGTCCAGCGCGTGTACCTGGAGGGTGTCGGCCTCGGCACCGTCCTCGGCGACATCCTTCCGCTGCTCGGCATCGCCAGCGTCACGCTTCCGCTCGCGGCATGGCTCTTCCGAAACCGACTCGTCTGACCCGGTGCGTCTCATGCGAACGTCTTTTTTCCTTCCCGTCCTGATCTTCGCCGCCGGTTGCGCACTGGCCGGGTGCGCGGTCGGTCCCGACTTCGAGAGGCCGCGGGCGAGTGCCCCGACAGACTGGTCTTCGGCCCGGGGCGGCGATGCATCGCTGCACGATCCCGCCCTCGTCGCGAGCGACGCCCGATCCTCGGACGCATGGTGGAAGGCGTTCGGCGATCCCGTGCTCGACCAGCTCGAGGCCCAGGCCGCCGCCGCGAATCCGGATCTCGGGACGGCGGCGCTGCGTTTCGCCCAGAGCCGCGAACAGAGGCGCGCGACAGCGGCCCAGCGGGGACCGCGGGTCGACGTCGATGCCACCGCCCAACGGCAACGGCCCAGCGAGAACGGCACCACCAGCCGCACCATCGACGTGCTCGCGCCGGCCGAGCGGCGGGACGAACTGGTGCGGCTCCTCAGCCAACCCTTCAACGACTACCAGGCAGGTTTCGACGCCTCCTGGGAGCCGGATTTCTGGGGCCGCGTACGCCGTTCCGTCGAAGCCGCCGATGCGCGGGTCGACGAAGCCGCGGCACTCTTCGATGGCGCACGCCTCGACGTGGCGGCGGAGGTGGCGCGGCATTACTTCGAACTCCGCGGCCTGCAGCGCCAGCTGGCGCTGACCCGCGGCGACATCGATGCGGCCACGGAGCGTTTCGACCTGACGAAGGCCCGCGCGAACGGAGGCATGGCAAGCGATCTCGATGCCACCCGGCAGCAAGCGCTGCTGGCCGAGCTCCGCTCGCGTCTGCCCGCGTTGCTCGAACGCGAGGCAGGCACACTCGACCAGCTGTCGCTGCTGCTGGGGCAGTCGCCGGGAAGCCTGGGAGCGACGCTGGCCGCGGTCGAGGGGGAAGGGCCGCCGCGCATCCTGCCCGATCTGGCCCTGGGCATTCCGTCCGACGTGGCGCGCCGCCGACCGGATATCCGCCAGGCCGAGGCTCGCCTGCACGCGGCCACGGCGAACATCGGCGTGGCGGTGGCGGACCTCTACCCACGCATCACGCTCGGTGCCGGATTCGCTTTCGAGTCGCTGCACTCGGGCGATTTCGCCGATTGGGGCAGCCGGCGATGGTCCGTCGGCCCCCGCCTCGATCTCCCGGTGTTCGACATGGGCCGCCGGAAGAGCGTCGTGACCCTGCGCAAGCTGGAGCAGCAGGAAGCCGCGGTCGCCTACCAGGGCACCGTGCTGCGGGCGTGGACCGATATCGACACGGCGCTGAACGGTTACGCGGCCGAGCGTGAGCGGAACGAGCGGCTGGCCGAGCGCGAGCGTCTGTCGCGGGACGCCGACCGGCTGGCCGATGCGCGCTACGGGCACGGCGAGACCAGCTACATCGACGCCCTGGACGCCCGGCGCAGCCTGCTTGCGGCGCAACGCGACAGGGCGGAGAGCGACGCACAGCTCGCTGTCCGCTACGTGGCGATCTGCAAGGCCATCGGGGGCGGCGATCCGCACTGAGCTTCCGGCGCGTGCCGCTGTCATCGCGATGACCTACTATTCGCGCGATGAACACGCCGCTCCCTCATCCGCCCCGAAACCCGGCCCGCGGCAGCCTTGCCTGCGTCGGCCTGGGCATGACCCTCGGCTCCCACCTGACGCCGCTCGCGCGCAGCCATATCGAGCAGGCCGACGTGGTCTTCGCCGCGCTCTCCGACGGCATCGTCGAAACCTGGCTGCAACGCATGCATCCGGACGTGCGGAGCCTCCAGTCGCATTATCGCGAGGGCAAGTCGCGGATGAAGACCTACCGGGAGTGGGTCGACGTACTGATGACGGAGGTGCGCGCGGGCAAGCGCGTCTGCGGCGTGTTCTACGGGCACCCCGGCATCTTCGCGTGGTCGCCGCACAAGGCGATCGAGGTGGCGCGCGCCGAAGGGTTCGAAGCCCATATGGAGCCTGGCATCTCGGCCGAGGATTGTCTCTACGCCGATCTCGGCTTCGATCCGGGCCGCGTCGGCTGCCAGCATTTCGAGGCCAGCCAGCTGTTGTTCTACGAAAGGCGGATCGACGTCACCGGCTACCTCGTGCTGTGGCAGGTGGGCGTGGTCGGCGATCGTTCGCTGAAACGCTTCGCCACCGGCGCGGCGCACCGGCAGGTACTGGTCGACGTACTCGCCGCCGATTACCCCCTCGACCATGAAGTGATCATCTACCGCGCAGCCACCCTGCCGATCGAACGGCCGCGCATCCGCCGCGTGGCCTTGCGCGACCTGCCACACACGCCGCTGACCGCCGAGGAAACGGTGGTCCTTCCTCCCGCGCAAGCGCTGAAGCCGAACCTTGCCGTCCAGGAACGGCTGGCCGCTCTCGAATAAAGAAATTCCGCCACCTGCCGTCAACGGCGAGGCGAGCCCACGCGACCGCGGCTCGCATGCCGTAACCAGACAGAAAGGTAGGAACATGCGGGACACGATCGATCTACTGGAAGCCATTGGCAGCGATGCGTCGCTACGCCATGCGCCCGCGCAAGACCTTGCGGACATCCTGGCCATGTCCGAAGCGACGCCCTGCCTGACGAAGGCCGCCGCCACGGGAGACGGCGACGTCCTGGCCGACGAATTCGGCGACCGGCCCAATCCGCCCACGCAGGTATCGCAGGTTCCGGGCTGGGAGGAAGAAGGAGACGACGAGGATATGGACGAACCCGAACGCAAGGACGACGATAAGTCGCTCCCGTACTAGCAGGACTTTGCATGCATCGTTGGCCCACCCTTGTCCGGTCCTGGCTTTTCCGGACGACGGTGGGCCTTTGCGTGCTCGTGCCAGGCGCCCGGGCCGCCTCTTCGGTCGAGGACCCGGCGAGCTTCCTCGTGCAGGCTGAAAGCGTGCGCACGAAGGACCATCCGCGCTTCGTGCGGATGATGGCGGAAATGCACGGACAGGCATCGAGCCTGACGCCCGCCGAGCGATGGCACCTGCGCTACCTCGACGCGTGGGAGACGATGTTCCAGGGGGATTACCCGGCCTCGGAGAAGCTGCTCCGCGAAGTGATCGACCGTTCCGGGGACGCGACGCTCGCGGCGAAGGCCTCGGCGTTGCTGCTGAGCAACCTGGGCCTGTCCCAGCGCTACCAGGAGGCCTATGCGCTCGCCAACCGCCTGACCTCGCTCCTCCCTTCGGTGAACGATCCCCTGGCCCGTTCGATGCTCCTCGGCAACCTGTCGCAGATGTTCAACCTCGCGGGGCAGACCGACCTCGCCGTGAAGTACGCGGACATGATGATGGAAGGCGGCACGCCATCAGGCGAGACCTGCTACCCGCTCTCCCTGCGTGTCGCCGCGCTCTACGAAGGGCACCGCCTGCGCCCCGACGGCAACGACGTGGCGCAGGCCGTGAGCACCTGCGTCCAGGCACGGCAGCCCGTGCTCGCCAATACCATGCGGCTCGTCCAGATCGACCGGTTCCTGGACGAGCGGCAGCCGCACGAGGCACTGGAAGCGCTGGAACGGGTCTGGCCGAGCATTCAGGCCAACAAGTATTACCCGCACATGCTTTCGTCGCAGGTGCAGCAGGCGAAGGCATACGAAATGCTTGGCAGGAACGACCAGGCGTTGAAGGCCGCGAGGGCGGCGATCGCCATGGCCGCTCCGTCCGAAACGAGCGAGTACACGCGCGATGCCTACGGCGTGCTGTACCGCACGGAGAAGGCCCTGGGAAACGCCGCCAAGGCGCTCGAGTACTACGAGCGTTACAGCGTCCAGGACAGGGGCAACCTCAACGACGTCACCGCGCGGACACTGGCCTTCGAGCTGAGCCGGCAGCATGTCGTGGTACAGAAACTCGAGACGGAACGCCTGAGCAGGCAGAACAGTATCCTGCGCCTGCAGAAGGCGCTGGAAACCAAGGCCGTGGAAACCAGTCGTCTCTACATCTCGCTACTCTCGATGTTCCTTCTCTCGGTCGTGTTCTGGCTGTTCCGGCTCAAGCGATCGCAGGTCCGCTTCATGCGGCTGTCGTGGCACGACGGCCTGACCGGCATCTTCAACCGCCAGCATTTCATGAGCGAGGCCGACCGCGTGCTGAAGACACTGGAAAAGCGCCGCGTCGACGCCTGCCTCGTGTTCATCGACCTCGACCACTTCAAGCAGGTGAACGACACCTACGGTCATGCCATGGGCGACCTCGTGCTGCGCCACACCGTCGCCATCTGCCAGCGTCAGCTGGGATCGGGCACGCTGTTCGGGCGGCTCGGCGGCGAGGAGTTCGGCATCCTCCTCCAGGATTGCCGGAGGGAGCGCGCCATCGTCGTCGCCGATCGTATCCGCATGGCCATCGAAAGTGCGCCGGTGGAAGAGGACGGTCGCGTCCTGTCCATTTCCGCGAGCGTGGGTGTCGCCTCCACCGACGGTACCGGACATGCGTTGTTGCGCCTGTGCCGCGAAGCCGACCTTGCGCTTTACCGGGCGAAGCGGGCCGGCAGGAACCGGGTGATGGCCGACATCGCCTAGAGATCGAACGACGCCGAGACGTAGAACGTGCGTGGTGTGCCCTGGGTCAGGTAGCCACCATTGGCCGATGCCCAATAGCCCTTGTTCGTCACGTTCTGCACGGTGAGGCGAAGCGTGACAGGCACGCCCTCAAGGTGGGCCGTGGTGCGTGCGCCCACATCGTAGGTGGTCCAGGCCGGCACTTTCAGGTCGTTCGCGGTATCGAGGTACTGGCGACCGGTGCGGACCGCGCGCGCGCTGAGCGTGATGTCCGGCGTGTCCGGGATGTCCCATTCCACGCCTGCGTTCGCCTGGAAGCGCGGCACGCCGATGGCGTCGTTGCCGTCGTTGGCGCCGCCCTGCGTCTTCACCAGTTCGGGACGGATGTAGTTCACGCCGCCGAGCACGCGCAGGCCCCGCACCGGCTGACCGAAGACATTCCACTCGACACCGCGGTTGCGCTGCTCGCCGTCGACCACGTAGGTGTTCGAAGCATCCACATACGCGCTGGGCTGCTTGATCTGGTAGAGCGCGAGGCTGCTGCCGATGGTCCCGGCGTCCCACTTCACGCCGACTTCGTTCTGCTTCGATTTGTACGGCGCAAAGACCTGGCCGGCATTGGTGACCGGAAGATTGTCGAAACTGGCCGGCGCCTGGTCGCCTTGTGTCAACGCTTCGATGTGGTTGGCATAGACGGACCACCGCTCGGTGAAACGGTAGTTCACGCCCAGCACGGGGCTCGTCGCATAGCGCTTGTAATCGGCATTCTTCGCTCCGTCCACACCGTCCACGGCATAGGCGTAGCCGAGCGCATGCAGTTTCTGGCGGCGCGCGCCCAGCGTCACTTCCAGACTGCCGTCCAGGAAGCCCAGCGTGTCGGACACCGCCACGCTGCGCAGCTGCGTGCGTCCGGTGATGCCGGGGTCGCTGATGGGGCCCACGTTGTAGGCGAACGCGGGAACCGGCACGTGGGTTGGCGAATAGATGTTGGTGAGGATCGGATCCAGCGAACCCGCATATGCCGCTTTCTTGCGGAAGGCGAGCGCGGAGAAGCCGAGGTTGATGCGATGGGTGACCGCGCCGGTCTCGAAGAAAGCGTTGAAGCCCGCCTCGCCCGTGGCGGTATCGGCGATGTACGGCACGGTGAACCGCGATTCCGTCGCGTTGCCTTCGCGGTCGAGCAGGGAAGGACTCACGTAGTCGCCGAATTCGTTGCCATGGTGGACACCGGCCGCCACGTATGCCGTGAGCCAGGGTGCGATGTCGTACTCCGCGCGGATCACGCCGAACGTGTCCTCCAGCGACGAATCGGACCATGGCTGGGCGTAGTTCGTCCGCGCGGACGGCGCGCGCGGCACCGACGCGATGCCGGTGGCGTAGACGACGGAGCGGCCACCGGTGATCACCTGCTTCTGGTAGCCGATGTCGGTGGTGACGCGCAGCTTCTCGCCACGGTAATCGAACGCGACGGAAGCGGCGGTCACGCGGCGCTTTTCGCCGTCGATCGCGGTATGGCCATCCCGGTGCACGGCATTCACCCGTACGCCGAAGGCATCGCCGGCGCCGAAACGCCGCCCGATATCGACGCTGCCGCCGGCCTGGCCGTCGCTTCCCCAGTCGAGTCCGACACGGGTGAGGGGCGCGGCCTCCGCCCGCTTCGGCGCGATGTTGATGCTCCCTCCGACGCCGGAACCGCCGGGGCTGATACCGTTGAGGAAGGCGCTTGCCCCCTTGAAGACCTCGACGCGGCTGATCAGCTCGGGAGCGAGCAGCTGGCGTGGCAGCAGGCCATACAGGCCGTCGAAGGCGATGTCGTCGCTGTAGACCTGGAAGCCGCGGATGGTGAAGGTCTGCGAGAAATTGCCGAAACCGAAACCGGTGCGTACGGCGGGGTCGTTGGAAACGACGTCGCCCAGGCTGCGTGCCTGCTGGTTGCGGATCAGGGTATCGGTATAGCTGGCGATGGCGAACGGCACGTTCATCGCGTCCTGGTTTCCCAGCACGCCGAAACGCCCGCCGCGGGCCACCTGTCCACCGGCGTACGCCGCCGTGGGCGCAGCCACATTGGCCTCGACCTGGACGCCGGACAACGTCGTGCTGTTGTCCCGCGCATTCTGCTGCGGATCGCCGCCGGTGGTGCCTCCGGCCGTGGCGTGAGCCGCCGCGGCAAGGGCGATCGTGGCGGCAAGGGCGGTACGGATGGACAAGGACAAGGTACGGCGGCGGGACGGGGCGGCAGACATCGATCTTCCAGTGGGACGGGGCCCGGACGCGAATGGAAATGAGAATTGCTCGCATTATGACCTGTCCCGGGCCTGCTGCATAGCGGCGATGCCGGGCCGGGGAGCGCGCCGGCGTGAACTTCCGACGGGATTGTTGTTGGAAGGGCAACACGGGGCATCCCGCCGCGAATCTTCCGGCGGCACCCGGGGCTCCCTACGATCCTGCTGCGTACGCCGATGAGAAGGAGGGTCGCAAGCATGACCACCGCCGAAAAGCCTTCCGCGGGCCTCGCCGCCTGGTTCGACGAACGGGCTCCGGGCCTGAAGCGCCTGTATCGCAAGCACATGAGCGAGTACTGGGTGCCGACGAACCTCAACCTCTGGTACTACCTCGGCGTCCTTAACCTCGTGCTGCTGGGCAACCAGCTGTTCACCGGGATCTTCCTCGCCATGAACTACAAGACCAGCGCGAAGGACGCCTTCGATTCGGTCGAGTACATCATGCGCGACGTGCCGTGGGGTTGGCTCATCCGCTACATGCATTCCACGGGCGCTTCGCTGTTCTTCGTATCGGTCTACCTGCACATGTTCCGCGGCATCATGTACGGCTCCTTCAAGAAGCCGCGCGAAATCGTCTGGATCCTGGGAACGCTGATCTTCCTGAGCCTGATGACCGAGGCCTTCCTCGGTTACGTGCTGCCCTGGGGCAACATGTCGTTCTGGGCGGCCAAGGTGATCATTTCGCTGTTCGGCACGATTCCCTATGTCGGCGACTCGCTGGTGCAGTGGCTGATGGGCGACTACCTTCCCGCCGACGCCACGCTCAACCGGTTCTTCGCGCTGCACGTCATCGCCATACCGCTCGCGCTGATCCTCCTCGTGACCCTGCACATCTTCGCGCTGCACGAGGTGGGTTCGAACAACCCGGAAGGTATCGACATCAAGCACGGCCCGAAAGGAAACCGTTGGTCGGCGGACGGTCCGGCCGATGCCATGCCCTTCCATCCTTACGACACGGTGAAGGATTTTTTCGTCGTGGGGGCTTTCCTCACGGCAGCCGCGTTCATCGTGTTCTTCGCGCCGATGTTCGGGGGATGGTTCCTGGAGCACGACAACTTCATTCCGGCGAACAACCTGGCCACGCCGACGCACATCCGGCCCAGCTGGTACTTCACCCCGTTCTACGCGATCCTTCGGATGATCCCCTCGTTCGGCGGCACGGCGCTGTGGGGCATGCTGGCCATGTTCGGCGCGATCCTTCTGTTGCCCGCGCTTCCGTGGATCGACAGGGGCACGGTACGCTCCGTGCGCCATCGCGGCCGCGGTTTCCGCGTCGCGCTCGCGATCTTCGCGGTCTCGTTCCTCGGACTGGGCCTCGTCGGCGCGGGGGGGACGGCGGAGCTCTTCGGAACGTGGTTCCCGCATGCCGACGTCACCGTCCTGGACAACACGTTCGGTCGTCTGATGGTCCTGGGCTACTTCGGCTTCTTCGCGTTTCTCTGGGTGTACACACGCTTCGGCATCGAGAAGACGCGCCCGGTCCCCGAACGAGTACCCCCGCAATAACCGTGGTTACTGGGGAGGCAGGGACCTAGTCCTGCGCACGAGCGAGTCGCCGGGTTCCCGCCTTCGCGGGAACGACGGGCCGGAAGCTAGCCGGCGAATCCGCCTTCATCGAGGAAGCGCTGTTCCTCCGGCGTCATGGCACGTCCCAGCTCGCGATTGCGATGCGGGAAGCGCCCGAAACGCTGGACGATCTCCCAGTGCTTCCGGGCGTAAGGCGCGAAGGGTCCGCCCAAGGCATCGAACAGCGTTACCGAAAGATCCTGGTCGGCCATGTTTTCGGAATGCTCGAACGGCAGGTAACAGAAAGCCCGCATCTCCTGGTCGAAGGCCTGGTCGAAACCGCGATCGCGCATCAACCGGGCCACGGAGCGCGCCAGGGGATCCGTGGCATACATGTGTGCGGTGCCGCGAAAGGCGTTGCGTGGGAACTGGTCGAGCAGGATCAGCAACGCGAGGCATCCGTCGGCCGTCTCGAGCCACGCATCGAGCTCACCGCGCGCGGCCGCCATGTGTGCGCCCATGAAGTGGTCGCGGAACACGTTGTCGAAGGCCGGATCGCTCGAAAACCAACGGTCGTAGCCGGCATCTCGCCAGAATCGAAGTACGCGCTCCGGTGTTTCGGGCAGGGGGAGAGGCGATGGCGGCATCTCGGCATCCAGTACGGTCGACAGGATGCGTCATCATACAGCGCTCGCGAAGTCCGACGTACCCCGCTGCGGTCCATGCGATGACATATCCACATTCGACGTGAAAGAAGGCACTCACATGAGGCGATGGATGGTGGTAGCGTCGTTGACTGGCCAGGGGCGCGACGATTGCAGGCCCCGCACAACGCGACCAGAAGGATTCAGTCATGCGCCTGTTGCCCTGGAGATTCGCCGGTTTCGTCCTTATCGCCAGCGCGGCCGGAGCGTCGATCGCCGCCGCGGCCCCGCAGACGGCACCACCCCCTCCGCGTAGCGCCGACGTCACCGAACAATTGTTCGGCGTGACGGTCCACGATCCTTACCGGTGGATGGAAGGCGAAAAGAACGCGGAGTTCGAGCGCTGGCTCGGTGCCGAAGGCGAATACACACGCGCGAAGCTCGATGCCTTGCCGACGCTCGACGACTGGCAGAAGACGCTGAAGGCCAGCAGTCTCACGGCGGTCATTCATCGCATGCAGCGGGTGGCCGGCGGCCGCATGCTCTTCATTCGCCAGGCGGCGAAGGGCACCGGCACCCTGATGCTGCGGGAAGCGGATGGCAAGGAGCGCGTGCTGCTCGACCCGTCGACATGGAAGGGCGGCGGCGGTACACCCTCCGTGACCAATTACGCCTTGTCGCCCGATGGGAGCAAGGTGGCGGTCAACATCGACCACGGCGGTAACGAACTGACCCGCGTGGACGTGCTCGACGTCGCGACCGGCAAGCCCTCGGGCGACAGCGTCGAGACGGTGTGGGGCGAGTTCGAGGCGCACTGGCTGCCGGACGGTTCGGGATTCACCTATACGCAGATGGCTCCGCCGGGCGAGCGCACGGGTGGCGATCCGTTGCAGGACATGCGCCTGCGCCTGCACAAACTCGGTACGCCGTCGTCGCATGACCCGATGCTGCTTCGCGCCGGCTCGGGTGCCGGCGCGAACGCGTCGTTCCCGATCCCAAGCAACCGCTTTCCGGTGATCGATTTCCCCGCGGGGTCGCGCTGGGCCCTCGGCATCGCCAACGGCGCGCAGCTTGAAAGCACGTTCTGCGTGGCTCCGGCCGCGAAGGCCATCGAGCCGTCCGCGAAGTGGAACTGCATCGCGAGGCCGGACGACAAGATCACCGATGCCGCCATCCATGGCGACACGCTCTACCTCATTTCCAGCCGGGGACACTCGAACGGCCAGTTGCTTTCGCTCGACCTTTCGAGGTCGGACGTGTCGCTGCGCGATGCGAAGCCGGTCCTCGCGCTGAAGGACGACGAGATCATCGTCGGCCTGACCCTCAACGACGCGCAGACCCTGGCACCGGCTCGCGACGCGCTCTACCTGAAGGTGTCCGTCAACGGCATCGATGGCGTGCGTCGCATCGACTACCGCACCGGCAAGTCCGAGACCGTAGCCATGCCGGTGGCCGGTACCGCGTCACTCCTTCGCGCGAACGACAGGGAAGAAGGCTTCCTGCTGGAACTGCGCGGCTGGACGGCGCCGCCCAAGTCCTGGCGCTACGATCCGGCGACGCACGGGATGAAGAGCCTCGGCCAGGACGAGGCCAGCCCGGCCGACTACAGCATGGTGGAGGTGACCGAAACGGAGATGGTCAGCAAGGACGGCACGAAGGTCCCGCTCACGATCCTCCACCGCAGGGATGCGAAGCTCGATGGCAGCCACCGCGCGATCGTGTTCGGCTATGGCAGCTACGGCCTGACGATACAGCCTTCGTTCAAGCCGGTACGGATGGAGTGGGTGAAGAAGGGAAATATCTTCGCCTATGCCCACGTGCGTGGTGGCGGCGAAAAAGGCGAGGCATGGCACCTGGCGGGCAAGGGCGCCAACAAGCACAAGGGCGTCGAGGATTTCGTCGCCTCCGTGGATCGCCTGAGCGAACTCGGCTACAGCCGTCCCGAGCGCACCGCGCTCGTGTCGGGCAGCGCCGGCGGCCTCCTCGTCGGCGGTGCGGTCACCGCTTATCCGCAGAAGTTCGGGGCGGCGATCATCCTCGTGCCGGTGCTCAATCCCGTTCGCCTGATGCACGCGCCCAATGGCGCCAACCAGATCGGCGAGATGGGCGATCCGCGCAAGGCTGCCGATTTCCCCGCGATCCTTGCCATGGATCCCTACCAGCAGATCAAGCCGCACACCGCCTATCCCGCGATGCTGTTCCTCGTCGGCCTCAACGACGGTCGCGTGGTGCCGTGGCAGACCGGCAAGTTCGTGGCGAAGCTGCGTGCGGCGGACACGAGCGGCAGACCCGCATGGATTCGCACCGACGCCAACGGTGGTCACGGGATCCAATCCTCGCTCGGCGCGGAAGCCGCCCAGTGGGCCGATATTTTCGCCTTCCTGGATGCGGAACTACCGGCACCCACCCATCGTTGAGTCAGTCATCGGTCTCGCGACACGACGGCTCCGGCAGGAGGCGCGCGGTTGCTGGAAAAAAAAGGAGGCGCGCAAGTGCTGGTCGATACATATGCTGCGGGTTGTTTCCGTTCTGTGACGGACGACACTGTTTCGTTCACCAAGCCATCCTGAGCGATCGCTTATTTGTATGATGATTGCCTACAGGGGGACGTCTCCACGTCCAAATGACGCTCGACCTGCCTTACGGCGGGCCGCGTTACCGGGCGCTTGCCGAAAACGTGCAAGCCCCGACCAGGGAGCCGTAAGGGTCAGATGCAAAGTCGTCGCAGTGCATCCATCGGTACCCGCACGCTGGCATTAGCCGGCTCCCCCCATTGCCATCCATTCCTCCCGCGCGCAGGTGTCGTGCGCGGGATCCGCGTGTGTCCGACAGGGGAAAGTGATGAACCGCGTATTCCGCATCGTGTGGTCCAAGGCATTGGGCGCGTGGGTTGTGGCTTCCGAACTCACCGGTAAGCATGGCAAAGGGCGTGGGCGTGCCGCCGCCACGATGCTGGACGAGCGGTCGTCGCTTGCGGATACGCCGCGAGGCGCATGGACGCTCCGTCTCGGCGTAGTCATGGGCCTGGCGGCGCTGTACGCCGCGCCGGCGCTTTCCGCCGATCGTTACTGGGACGTCAATGGCGGCACGAACGGCAGCGGCGGGACGGGCACGTGGGACACTTCGTCGCCGTTCTGGAACGCCGCGAACGACGGTGTCGCCGGCCCCTTCACGGCATGGAACAATGCCGCCCTCGACAACGCCGTCTTCGCCGGCACCGGAGGCGTGGTCACGCTGTCGGGGGGCATCACGGCCAACAACCTGACCTTCAGCGCGCTCAATTACACGCTGACCGGCGGTACGCTCACCCTGGCCGGCACCACGCCCACGATTTCCGGTTCCGCCACGATCAACTCGAACATCGCCGGTAACGCCGGGCTCGTGAAAGCGGCGCCCGGCATCCTGACGCTGGGCGGAACGAACACCTTCAGCGGCGGCATCGTTGTCAATGGCGGCGGTTTGAACGTCGGCAGCGACGCGGCCCTCGGCAATGCGTCCAACGGCGTCACCCTGACCGGCGACGCGACCACCAACAAGACGAGCCTCACCGCTACCGCGCCCCTGGCCACCAGCCGCGTCGTCACGCTCGGCGGGGCCGCCGGCTTCATCGCGGGCACCGGTGTCGGCTACGCACGGTTCACGGGCACCGGCAACCTGGAAGCCAGCAGCGGCGTCACGCTGCGTAACGCAGCCAGCGACTACACCGGCCAGACCTTGTTCTACAGCGGCGGCAACTACGGCTTCACGTCCATCGGCAACCTGGGCGAGACCAGCTCGCTGGGTGCGCCGACCACGGTGAGCAACGGTACCGTGGTGGTGAATGCCGGCGGCGGGCTCGGCGGCACCTTGAACTATGGCGGTACCGGCGACACCTCCGATCGCGGATTCACCTTCGGCAATACCTCCAGCGGCGGCACGGCCCTCGTCAACAACGGCAGCGGCACACTGAGGCTGAGTGGCGACATCCTGCTGAGCGGCAGCAGTGCATCCGGGCATAGCTTCTCTGCCGCCGCGGCCGACATGGAAGTGACGGGTGTCATCAGCGCCCCCACCTCGGCTCGCCCGGTCACCTATACCGGCACGGCCGGACATGCCATCACGCTCGGCGGCGCCAACACGTACAGCGGTCCGAACTACATCACCAATATCACCGTGTACGCACCCGTGCTCGCCGATGGCGGCACGGCCAGCTCCCTCGGTGTCGGCACGGGCGGCAACATCGTCCTGCAGAACGGCACGCTGCGCTACACGGGCGGCACGACGTCCACCAACCGCATCTACAGCATTACCGGTGCCAGTACCCTCGCCAACGACGGCTCGGGCGGTCTGTCGTTCACCGGCGAGGCCGTCATGAACCCAGGCGCCACGCTCACGCTGGACGGCACGTATGCCGGCACCAATAACTATGCGGGCGCCATCAGCGGTACCGGCAACCTGGTGGCGAAGGGCTCCGGGAACTGGGTGCTGGGTGGCAACAATACCTACGCCGGCCTCACCACCGTGCAGGGCGGTACGTTGACGGCAGGCAGTGCCAATGCGTTTGGTGCATCGAAGGGCCTCGTCGTCAACGGCGGCACGCTCGACATCAACGACCAGTCCATCCTCGTGCCTTCGCTGGCCGGTACCGGCGGCAACGTGGACCTGGGGGCCGGCTCGCTCACCCTCAGCGCCACCACGGGCAGCACATCGTACGCCGGCAGCATCGGCGGCGCCGGCAGCCTCACCAAGCTCGGTGCAAGCACGCAGACGCTCTCGGGTGCCAATACCTACACCGGCGCCACCACCATCGGCGGCGGTACGCTGGCACTCGATTTCTCCGCCACGGGTGCGCCTGCGAGCAATATCGTCAGCAGCAGTTCCGCGCTCAACCTGAACGGTGGCACGCTTTCCATCAAGGGTGCCACGGGCGCCAACACGCAGGCATTCAATGGCCTCAACGTCACGGCGGGCAACAATCGCATCAGTGCCACCGCGGGCGCGGGCGGCCTGGGAATTTCGCTGGGCGCGATCAATCGCAGCGGCGGCCTCCTCGATTTCGGCTTCAACGCCGGCACCACCATCACCACGACGCATGCCGACGGCGCGCTCGGCGGCTGGGCCACGGTAAACGGCACGGACTATGCCCAGGTGACCGGCGGTGTCGTGACCGCCTTCACCGCCTACCAGAACAAGGACGATGCCGGCCAGTGGCTGGACGGCGATATCGTCAGCGACGAGGGCGGCAATGCCAACACACCATACTTCGGCACGGTGAACGGCAGTGTCGCGCTGGGCGGCCTGAAATACACCACGTCCTCCAACTCGACCGTGGCCGTGGGCGCGGGCAACACGTTGAGCGTCGACGGCAGCATCATCGTGGCGCCTTCCGCCGCCGGCGGCACGCGTACGATCACCGGGGGCTCCTTGACCGGCGGTGCAGGCGGCAGCCCGCTCGGCGTGCTGCAGAACAGTACCGGCACCCTCGTCGTCAACTCGACCGTGGTGGACAACGGCGGTGCCACCAGCTTCGCCGTAGGCGGGCAGGGGACGGGTGCCGTGGCGCTCAACGGCGCCAATACCTATACCGGTGCGACCACGGTGAGCGGCAGCACGCTGACGTTCAATTCCGTCGCCAATGGCGGCGCGGCCAGCGCAATCGGTGCATCGAGCAACGCGTCGTCCAACCTGGTGCTCGAGAACGGCACACTGCGCTATACCGGCGCCACGGCCAGCACGGACCGTGGCTTCACCCTGGTGAACGGCGGCCCGTCGCGGACGATCCAGGTGGATGGCACCACCAACCTGACCTTCGGCGGCGTGGTCACCAGCCCCGACGATGCCGGCTTCACCAAGACCGGCACCGGCACGCTGACGTTATCCAATGCCGGCAACGATTTCGTTGGACCGGTCACGGTCATCAATGGCCTGCTATCCACCGGCGCGCTGTCCAATGGGGGCCAGCCCAGCGGTATCGGCGCAGGCAGCAGCGCGCCTTCCAGCCTGATCCTGCAAACCGGTGGCGGCCTGGAGTACACCGGCGCCGATACGACGACCGATCGCGGCTTCACGCTTGCGGGCGGTATCGGTCATGTCGACGTCGACAATGCGGGTACCACGCTGACCGACAGCGGTACGGTGACCGGCGTGGGCAATCTGTACAAGGATGGCGCAGGCACGCTGGTGCTCAGCGGCGCGAACAATTACACCGGTGGCAGCACCGTCACGGCCGGCATCCTGCGGGCGGGTTCCAACCAGGCCTTCGGCACCGGCCCGATGACCGTCAATGCCGGCGGCACGCTGGACGCCGCGACCTTCCAGCTTGGCATCGGAGGGTTGAACGGCGCGGGCAACGTGACGCTGGGCTCCGGTAGCCAGCTGACGATCAACGGCAACGGAACGTTCACGGGTAGCATCAGCGGCGCGGGTGGCCTGGTGATCGGCAGCGGCCGCACGCAGGCTATGAACGGCTGTGGCAACAGCTATACGGGTCCGACCACGATCTCGGGCGGCAACCTCATCACGGACTGCCTCGCGAATGGCGGCCAGGCCAGCGGTGTCGGCGCCTCCAGCAACCTGCCGTCCAATCTCTCGATCGCCGGCACGTTGACGTATACGGGCACGAGCGTCGATATCGACCGCGGCATCCAGCTCACCGGCATCGCCGGCATCAATGTCAGCAATGCCGCCACCACGCTGGGTATCGGCGGGCCGATCGTGGGTTCGCAGCAGTTGCAGAAGTCCGGCGCGGGCACGCTGGTCCTGAGCGGCGGCAACGCCAATACGAACGGCACCTACGTCCGCGGGGGCACCCTGGTCGCGGGAACGACCAATGCTTTCGGTTCCGGCTACATGCTGCTGGACAACAATACCGCGGGACTGCGGCTGAATCTCGACGATTTCGACACCACGGTCAGCTATCTGTCCGGCGGTGCGAGCGGCGGCATCGTGGATCTGGGCGCCCTCGACACGACCACGCTCACGGTCACCACGGGCAGCAACGCGGCCAGCGGCACGTACGCCGGCACGATCGTCGGTGCCGGCAACCTCGTCAAGAACGGCGCCGCCATCGAGCACCTGTCGAATGCCGCAAGCACGTATACCGGCACCACGACCGTCAATGGCGGAACGCTCCAGGTGGATGTCCTCGCCGATGGCGGCACGGCCAGCTCCATCGGTTCCTCGGGCAATGCCGCCGACAACCTGGTGCTCGCCGGCGGCACGCTGCAATACGTCGGTGCCGGCAGCAGCACCGATCGCCTGTTCACGCTGGGCGCGGGTGCCAGCGCACTGGATGCCTCCGGTACGGGAGCGGTGCAGTTCACCAATACCGGGGCGATCGCGCTCGGCGGTGGGACCAACTCGGCGCAGACCGTCACGCTCACCGGCACCAGCACCGACGACAACAGCCTCGCGCTGCGGATCGACGACAACGGCACCGGCAAGACCGCCGTCAGCAAGACCGGCACCGGAACGTGGATCCTGCGCAATGCCGGCAGCACTTACACCGGCGTCACGACGATCTCGGGCGGCGTGCTCGGCGTGGATCACCTCAATAACGGTGGCCAGGCGAGCAGTCTCGGTGCTTCGTCCGGTGCCGCCAGCAACCTCGTGATCGGCAACGGCGCCACGCTGCGCTACACCGGCGCCGGCGATACCACCGACCGCCTGTTCACGCTGTCGCTTGGAAGCAGCGTGATCGAATCCTCCGGCACGGGAGCGATCGACTTCAGCAATACCGGTTCGGCGGCCTATGCCGGGAACGGCAATCGTACGCTGGGCCTGGGCGGCACGAACACCGGCAACAACACGATGGGCGGCACCATCATCGACTCGGGGGGTATCACCACGCTGGGCAAGAACGGCACGGGTACCTGGCTGCTCACCGGCACCAACACGTATACCGGCAACACGGTGGTGAACGAGGGCCTGCTGCAGTTGGGCGACGGCGGGACGACGGGTTCCATCGCGAGCCCGATCATCATCGTCGATACCGCCGGTACGCTCGGCTTCAACCGCTCCGACACGATGACGCTGGACGGCAGTATTTCCGGCGCGGGCGATGTGGCGCAATCCGGCACCGGCACGACGGTGCTGACCGCCACCAATACGTATACCGGCGGTACCAGGATCGACGCGGGTACGCTGCAGCTGGGTAATGGTGGCGCCAACGGTTCCATCGTGGGCGACGTGGCGGACAATGGCACGCTGGCGTTCGACCGTTCGGATGTCTACACATTCGGCGGTCTGGTCTCCGGCACGGGCGGCGTCACGCAGTCCGGCACCGGCACGACGGTGCTCACGGGCGCCAACAGCTACAAGGGCGCGACGGCGGTGCAGGCTGGCACCTTGCTGATCGACGGCGACCAGTCCGCCGCGACCGGCGCGACGACGGTGCAGAATGGCGGCACCCTCGGCGGCGCGGGCACCCTCGGCGGCGACGTGACCTTGGCGAACGGTGGCACGTTCAACCCTGGCGACGCCGGCGCAGCGGGCACGCTCACCGTCAACGGCAGTCTCGCGCTGGATGCCGGCGCGACGATGAATTACCAGTTCGGCCAGCCCGACGTGGTGGGCGGCCCCCTCAACGACCTCACCGTCGTGCACGGCGATCTTTTGCTGGACGGCACGCTCAACGTGTCCGCCACGCCGGGCGGCAGCTTTGGGCCCGGTCTGTATCGCATCGTCAGCTACGACGGTGCGCTCGACGACCAGGGTCTCACTCTCGGCAGCACACCGTCGGGCACCTACCAGGTGCAGACCTCCGTGGCGCACCAGGTGAACCTGCTCAACAGCGACGGCCTCGCGCTGAATTTCTGGGATGGGCCGAGCGGCCACGGCAACAGCACCGTCGACGGCGGCACCGGCGTCTGGCAGAACAACAGCGGCAACGACAACTGGACCGACCAGACCGGCCAGTACAACGCGCCGTACGCCGACGGCCAGTTCGCCATCTTCATGGGCACGCCGGGCACGGTGACGGTGGACGACACGCTGGGTGCGGTCGACAGTTCCGGCATGCAGTTCGCCGTGAATGGCTATACCGTCACGGGCGATGCGCTCACCCTCGCCGCCGGACAGGACGTGATCCGTGTGGGCGACGGCACGGCCGCGGGCGCGGCCATGTCGGCGACCATCGGCTCGGAGCTGGCCGGCGGCGGCAGCCTGGTCAAGGAGGATCGCGGCACGCTGGTGCTCACGGGCAACAACACCTATACCGGCGGCACCGCGATCAACGGCGGTGTGCTCCAGGCCTTGAACAACAACGCCCTCGGCAATCTCGCTGCGGGGCTCAGCTTCGACGGCGGTACGCTGAGGACCGTCAACAATTTCGTCACGGGACGCGCCATCACCATCAACCAGGGTGGCGCCACGATCGAAGCGACCCGTCCCATGATCGCCAGCGGCGCCATCGGCGGCGCCGGTTCGCTCACCAAGACCGGCGCGGGCCTGCTGTACCTGTCGGGTACCAACACCTATGCCGGTGGCACCATCATCAATGACGGCGGCATCAACATCACCAGCGATGCCAACCTCGGCAATGCGGCCGGCGCGGTGGTGTTGAATGGCGGTACGTTGCGCAATAGCGGCACGATCACGTCGGCCCGCGGTGTGACGCTGGGCGGTGGCGGCGGCACGTTCGATACGGTGAACGATCTCACGTTGACCAGTGGCATCGGCGGCGCGGGTTCATTGACCAAGATCGACGGTGGCGCGCTGGTGCTCGCCGCGGACAATGCGTACACCGGCGGTACCACTATCGGTGCCGGCGTCTTGCAGCTCGGCAACGGCGGCACCACCGGTTCCATCCAGGGCGAAGTGGAAAACGACGGCACGTTGGTCTTCGATCGCTCGAACACGCTGGCCATGAGCGGCTTCATTCTTGGTACCGGCGTACTGGAGCAGCAGGGCACGGGCACCACGGTGCTGAGCGCCGACAACACCTATTCGGGAACCACCGCAGTGCGTGCGGGCAGCCTGATCGTCAATGGCGACCAGAGCTCAGCCACGGGTATCACCTCCGTGGACAACGGTGGCACGTTGGGCGGTAAGGGCACGATCGGCGGTGACGTGTCGCTTGCGGACGGCGCGACGCTGGCCCCCGGCGACGTGGGCAGTGCGCCCGGCACGCTGACGATCAAGGGCAGCCTGGCGATGAGCGACACCTCCAACCTCAACGTCAACCTCGGCCAGGCCAACGTCGTCGGTGGTCCGTTGAACGATCTCGTCCAGGTCGATGGCGATCTCACGCTCGACGGCACGCTCAATGTCGACGTGTCCTCGGGCGGCACGTTCGACCCGGGCATCTACCGTATCGTCGGTTACGCCGGCGCGCTGACGAACAATGGACTCGACGTCGGTTCGGTGCCCTCGCCGGATTACTTCCTGCAAACCTCCATCGCGCAACAGGTGAACCTGGTGAACACTGCTGGTTTGCCGGTGAACTTCTGGGACGGCAATGGCGGTCGCGGCGACGGTCAGATCCTGGGTGGCGACGGTGTGTGGCAGGCCAACAGCGGGAACGACAACTGGACCCTGGCGGACGGCAGCGTCAATGCCCCCTTCACGGACAACAACTTCGCCATCTTCGCCGCGAACGCCGGCACGGTCACTGTCGACGACAGCCAGGGCGCCATCAATGCGTCCGGCATGCAGTTCGCCACCGACGGCTATCGCGTGGAAGGCGACGACATCAACCTCGCCGGCTCGCCGATCATCCGTGTCGGCGATGGCACTACCGCGGGCGCGGACATGACGGCGACCATCGCCTCCACGCTCACCGGCATCAATGGCCTGACCAAGTCGGACCTCGGCACGCTGGTGCTCGCCGGCGACAATACCTATACGGGCGGTACCACTATCTCGGGTGGCACGTTGCAACTCGGCGAGGGCGGCGCAACCGGATCGATCGCCGGCAACGTCGTCGACAACGGCACGCTGGCTTTCGACCGTTCGGACGCCTATACCTTCGGCGGCGCGATATCCGGTACCGGCGGCGTCACGCAGTCGGGCAGTGGCAGCACCGTGCTCACTGGGAGCAACAGCTATAGCGGTACGACGACGGTGCAGGGCGGTACGCTACTGATCGGCGGCGACCAGTCGGCTGCCACGGGCGCCACCAGCGTCATGAATGGCGGCACGCTGGGCGGCACGGGCATCGTCGGTGGCGATGTGACAGTGGCCGACGGCGGCACGCTGAGCCCAGGCGCATCGGTGGGCACGCTGACGATCAATGGCAACCTCACCCTCGCCCCGAACGCGATGGTCGACTACGAACTGGGTCAGGCCGGCACGGTGGGCGGCCCCCTCAACGATCTCACCGTGGTGCATGGCAACCTGACACTGGACGGCACGCTCGACGTCACGAGCGCGCCGGGCGGCGCGTTCGGTGCGGGCGTGTACCGGCTCTTCAGCTACGACGGTGCGTTGACCGACAACGGACTCGACGTCGGCACGTCGCCGACCACGAACCTCTACGTGCAGACCTCGCTCGCCAACCAGGTGAACCTTGTGAACACGGACGGCCTGACGCTCAGCTTCTGGGATGGCCCGGGCCACGCCAACGATGGCGCGATCGCGGGTGGCACCGGCGACTGGCGGCTTGCCGACAATGACTATTGGACCGATGCCACCGGTTCGCTGAACGCGCCGTACTCCAACGGTACGTTCGCCGTGTTCGGCGGAACGGCCGGCACCGTGACGGTGGATGACGCGAACGGACAGGTCACCGCATCCGGCATCCAGTTCCTCGCCGATGGCTACCACGTGACGGGCGACACCATCGCCCTGGCGGGTGGCGCCTCCACGATCCGCGTGGGCGACGGTACGGCGGCAGGCGCGGCCATGACGGCTACCATCGATGCCCCCCTCAGCGGCGGCATGCTGGTGAAGGACGATCTCGGCACGCTGGTGCTCGGCGGATCCAACACGTACGGCGGCGGTACCACCGTGCATGCAGGTACGCTGCAGGTGGCGAACGATGCGAACCTCGGCCTGTCCGTCGGCAGTCTCCTGATCGACGACGGTACGCTGCATACCACGGGCAGTTTCCTCACCAACCGCACGGTGGGTCTGGGCGGCGATGCCACCATCGACACCGACGACGGCACCACGTTCACGATCGCCAAGGGTATCGAAGGTAGTGGCAGCCTCACCAAGGCCGGCGCCGGCGCGCTGGTCCTGGACGGTACGTCGACCTATGCCGGCGGCACCACGGTGGCGGCAGGTACGCTGATCACTGCCGCGACCGATGCCGTCAATGCGGCTTCCGCGCTGACGGTGCAGGGCGGCGGCACGCTGGAGCTGAACGGTTTCTCGCAGCACGTGGGCGCGATGACCAACGCGGGCACCGTGAACCTCGGCAACGCACCGGGTACGACGCTGGCCGTCGCAGGCGATTACGTCGGCCAGGGCGGTACGCTGAATTTCGACGCGGCCCTCGGTGGCGACGACTCGGCCACCGACACACTGGTGGTCGCCGGTAACACGTCGGGCAACACCACGGTGCAAGTCACCAACGAAGGCGGCCTGGGCGCGCAGACCGCGAACGGCATCAAGCTGATCGATGTGCAGGGGCAGTCCAACGGTACGTTCGCGCTGAAGGGCGATTACGTGTTCCAGGGCGAGCAGGCCGTGGTGGCCGGTGCGTATGCATACCGCCTGTACAAGGGCACCGATGCCAACCCCGACGGCGACTGGTACCTGCGCTCGGCGCTTACCACGGCCGCCGGCGATCCGGGCGGTCCGGCGCAGCCGCTGTACCAGCCGGGCGTGCCGCTGTACGAGGCCTATGCCGGCGTGCTGCAGCAGCTCAACAAGGTGGACACGCTGGCCGAGCGCACCGGTCACCGGCAGTGGTCCGGCGGCCAGGACCTCGGCGACATGAAACCCGGCGAAGGCCTTTGGATGCGTGTGCAGGGCGGCGACCGCACGCTGAAGCCGGAAACCTCCACCAGCGGCACGAACTACGATGTCTCCACCTGGAAGGCCGAAGCCGGCATCGACACCACGCTGAGCGAGAGCGAAGCGGGCAAGCTCGTCGCCGGCGCGACCCTCGAGGTCGGGCGCAACCATGCCGACGTGCGTTCGGTTTATGGCACGGGGCGCATCAGCACCGACGACTACGGCATCGGGGCCTCGCTGACCTGGTACGGCGACCACGGCTTCTACGTGGACGGCCAGGTGCATGGGATGCGCTTCGATACCGACCTGCGTTCGAACACGCTGGGCCAGTCGCTCAAGGACGGCAACAAGGGTTACGGCTATACCGCGGGCATCGAAGTAGGCCAGCGCGTCGGCCTGGGCGACCACCTGTGGGCGATTCCGCAGGCCCAGTTGAGCTACGGCAGCGCGCAGTTCGACAGTTTCAACGACGCCTTCGGTGCACGCGTGTCGCAGCAGGAGGGCAAGGCGTTGACGGCGCGCGGCGGCCTGGCGATCGACTACAACCGCACGTGGCAGGGCGCGTCGGGCCCGATGGCATCGCATGTCTATGCGATCGCCAACGTGTACCGGACCACCAGGGACGCGGCACGCGTGGCTGTCGCCGGAACCGACTTCAGCACGCGCAACGAAGGCACATGGGGAGGCTTCGGCCTGGGTGGCACGCTGGACTGGGCGGGTGGACGTTACTCGGTGTACGGCGAGGTGCAGGCGAGCACGGGGCTCGACCACTTCGGCGACAGCCACGCGTTGAATGGCACCGTCGGCTTCCGCATGCGCTGGTGACGCAACGGTGTGGGAACAACGGTTTTTGCAGGAGCCGCCATAGCGGCGAGGGGTACCACCTCGCCGCTTCATCGCTACGGGGGCTTCTCGCCGCTATGGCGGCTCCTGTAGAGAGCAATGCGCGAGGCGTCAGCCTCCCTTCGCCTCGCACTCGTCGTTCTCGCAAGCGAAATCCACCTGGGCGCCACGGCCCACCGTGATGCCGATGTTCTTGCGGGTGTCGAGCGTCTTCTCGTCCTTCTCGAGCGTCACCGTGTACGTGCCCATCGGGACATTGGAAAGACGATACCGGCCACTATCGTTGATCGTGCCGTGGCGCGAGGCACCCGTCTCGCTACGTGCCGTCACCGTGCCGCCCGCCGGACCGTGGCCGAAAATGCTGCCGGTCGTGCCCTGGCCTTGTGCCGGTGCGAATGCGATCGCGCCGATGCCGATCGCCGCCAGCGCCGCCACGTGGCGGAACGTCTTGCTGTAACCCATCACTTTCATGCTTCCCCCTGTCGACCATGCCGGTCCATTCCGGCACGGCATACCGTTGTATTTTGCAGTCCGGATCATGAGAAGCCGCGAGTACGGAAGCACCGTATTGCCTTGCGCGCATCAATGGTGGGCGCATGGGCGGAGGCTCAGGGTCGCTTTCGGCGCCTCACTGAGGGCACGACGATCCGCGCCGCTGCATCGCATGGAACTCGATCGACAGGCCGAGATCGTCTTGCGTGGGTGCCAGCACGGATTCGCCGGAGACGCCGCGATAGGTCGCGAGCGTGCGCTCGTAGCCGCGCTCGACCCAGCGCTGCGCGCGTCCGAGGTCGGCGACGCCGTAGCTGAGGCCGAGGATGCGCGGGCCGCCCCTTGCCATGGCCTGCGCGGCGAGGCCCTCGCCGTCGGGCTGGAGTGCCAGCAGCGCCGTGGGTCCGACCGGCACGCAGAATCCTTTCGCGCCGGCCTCCGGCAGTTTCACCGGGACGGCGTGGCCGAAACCCATCTTCTCGAGTTGTCTGCGATCGGCCTCGGCATCGCCGGAGACGAGCCAGATCGAGGAGAGTTTGCGCGCACCGTTCGGATGCTCGCGCGTCACGCGGTAATCGTCCTTGTTGGTGGGATCGAACTGGTCGGGCGCGTAATCGGGCGAATAGTCGATGAAGAAGGTATTGCTCGACAGCGGCGGGCGGTCGAAGTCGAAGGCGAACAGGCGCCACCCCGGCTTCTTGCTGTCGGGACCGGTGAAGAACGGTGTGACGGCGTAGTGCAGCGCAGCCAGCGAATCGCGCAGCGTGTCCAGCGAGGCGGAGCGGAAGCCGAATGTGCGCGCTCCCGGACCCTCCTTCAGTGCCTCGCGGTCCTCCTTCATCCCCGGATCGAAGCGCGGGTCGGGCCGGGTGACGCCCAGCAGTTCGATGAAGCTGGAGTCCGCGAAACGGATGTAGCGGTTGGCCACGCCTCCGGGGTTCCGGCCGGGCCGGACCTGGAAACCCAGCTTGACCGACATGACCGATGTGACCTCGTCGATCCCGCGACCCCAGAGCAGTACGTGGTCGAGCCGGGTGGCCGGCGGGGCCGTGGCGGCAACGGACATCTGTGCGACGCCGAAGCACGCGAGACACGCCGAAACGAACGGAAGCAGACGCATACGAATCCTCTTGATGTCCGGAACGGGAAGCCGGCCGTAGTTTTAGGGTCGCGCGGCGCGCACCGGCAAGGACAAATTCCCGACGAAAACGGCCACGGGACGTCAGTCGTTCGTGCTTCGACGCAGGGACTGCGGCGACATGCCGAAAGAGCGGACGAAAGCACGGCGCATGCGGTTCGAATCGCCGAAACCGGTCGAGGCGGCGATGTGGTCCAGGTGGAGGTGGCTGGTTTCGACCGCGATGCGGGCGGCTTCCAGACGCAGACCTTCGACGACCTTGGCCGGCGTGGCACCGATTTCGGCCACGAAGGCGCGGGAGAAATTCCGCGGACTCATGGCGGCGCGCTCGGCCAGCCGCTCCACCGTCATCGGCTCGGCGATGCGCGCACGCATCCAGCCGATCAGTTCGCCGAAGCGTCCCGTCTTGCCGCCTTGCTCCACCAGCACGGAATACTGCGACTGCCCGCCATGCCTCCGCTGGTACACGACGAGCTGCTGCGCCGCGCGCCGGGCGATGCCGGGACCGAGGTCGTCCTCGACGAGTGCCAGGGCGAGGTCGATGCCGGCGGAAATGCCCGCCGACGTCCAGAGCTTGCCGTCCCGGATGAACATCCGGTCGGCGTCCAGGCGCACTTTCGGATAAAGCTCCCGGAAACGCCCGGCCGCAGCCCAGTGCGTCGTGGCGAGCCGGTCGTCGAGCAGCCCCGCTTCCGCGAGGAAAAAGGCGCCGGAGCAGACGCCCGCCGCGCGGCGCCACGTTTCGCCGCCGAGCAGGGCGGCGATCTCGGGCTCTCCTTCCTCGACCTTTGCCAGTGTGCCTCCGGCCACGATCACCGTGTCGAAACGCGCCCGTCCGACAGGTTCCGCCGTGAGACACACGCCGGACGAACTGCGCACCACGCCTCCGCCCGGCGCCACCACCGCGATCGTGTAGCTGTCCGGCCGGAACCGCTCGGCCATCTCGAACACGGCGATGGGGCCGGCGGCATCCAACAGCTGGAAACCCGGAAAGACGACGATCGCTATGTCGCGTCGCATGGTGGCCGCCACGTCTCTGGTGAGTCCCGTGAAAAGTGGCGCAATCGCAGCGCGAGCGTCAAGGTCCGGTCGCGACACCGATGAGGCGTAGTGCCTTGAGCGTCATGGGCGGGTTCCGTCGAGGGGGCGCAGACCTTCGAAACCCGCATGTGGACTTTGCGTGCCCGTGGCAGCAAAACCGGGGTCCGCGTCCCGCAATCTGGGGGAAACCCCCGATGTCCGGGATCGGGTGTCTTCGTAGTCTGGCATCGCAGCTCGATCTTGAGTTGTATCCCCACCAGGAGAACTTCCATGCCTCGCTATATCGTCGAACGTGCTTTTCCCGGCGGTCTCGATCTCCCCACCAATGAGACCGGCGACCGCCTCTGCCGCAAGATCGTGGAGACCAACGCGGAAGAGGGTGTTACCTGGGTCCACTCGTACGTGAGCCTGGATCGCACGCACACCTTCTGCGTCTACGACGCTCCGAATCCCGAAGCCATCCGCGAGGTGGCGCGTCGCAACGATCTTCCCGTCGGCGGCATTACCGAGGTGTCCGTCCTCGACCCGTACTTCTACCTCGGTATCGGACAGGCCGGGACGCCGTCGGTGGCCAAGTCCCGCACCCGTGCGCCCTGGCTTCCCTTCAGCTACCTGGCCGCCTGAGGTGTGAAGCTGCAACGACGGCGGCACATCGCTTCACTCCCTCGGAACCTGCCTGGTGCAAGAATCGGTGCAGGTTCCGAGGGGTCTGGACGGTGGAACTCATCGAACGCGATTACGCCCTGCAGCGCCTGCACGACGCGGTCGAGCAGGCAGGGCGGGGCTCGGGGCACGTCGTCTTGATCAGCGGCGAGGCGGGCATCGGCAAGACCGCGCTCGTCCGGCATCTCATGCGCGACGCCGGTGATGTCCATCGCGTGCTGTGGGGAAGCTGCGAGGCGCTGTTCTCGCCTCGCCCCTTGGGTCCTGTCTACGACATGGCGGAAGCGCTCGACGCGGACGTACAGGCCATGCTCGGCACCGATGGGCAACGCGCGAGGCTGTTCAGCGCGATCCTCGCAAACCTGCAGAAGTCGCCGCGTACCACGCTCCTGATACTCGAAGACCTGCACTGGGCCGATACGGCCACGCTGGATCTCGTGAAATTCCTGGCCCGGCGCATCCAGCCGGTGCATGCGGTGCTGGTGCTTACCTACCGCGACGATGAGATAGGCGACAGGCATCCGTTGCGTACCGTGTTCGGCGACCTGCCGGCGGACGTGGCGATGCGCGTCCCACTGTTGCCGCTGACGGAGGCAGGCGTGGCACGCATGGCCCAGGCATCGGGATGCGCCGACGAAGGCATCTTCGCGACGACCGGAGGAAATCCGTTCTTCGTCACCGAGGTATTGAGGTCGGAAGGCGTTCCGGCCAGCGTGCGCGACGCCGTGCTCGCGCGCGCCGCGCGGCAGCCGCCCTCGGTGCGAGCGCTCCTGGACCTGATCGCGATCGTGCCCGCACGCGTGGAAGTCGCCACCGTCGACGCCGTTCTCGCCCCTCTGGCCGAGGACATCTCCACCACCCTCGCATCGGGGCTGGTCACGGCCGCCGACGGCTGGTACGCGTACCGGCACGAGCTGGCGCGAATGGCGATGGAAGAGGCTCTGGCTCCGCATGTTGCCGCGGCGCTGCACGCGCACATGCTGTCGTTCCTCGAAGCGAGCGACGGCGAGGTTCCCATGGCGCGGCTCGTGCATCATGCGGCCGGCGCGGGCGATGCCGCCGCAGTACTGAGATATGCTTCCGCCGCCGCGGAGGAAGCGATCTCGCATCATTCCCACTGCGAGGCGGCGAAACTCTATGGCGTGGCGTTGACCCACGCCTCGGCACTGCCGCCGCGCGAACAGGCGGAACTGCTGGGACGCCGCTCCTACCAGTGTTACCTCACGGACCAGGCGGAAGAAGCCATGTGCGCAAGCTTGCGTGCGCTGGCCATCTGGCGCGACCTCGGCGAGCGTACGCAGGAAGGGCGCACCTTGCGCTGGTTGTCGCGCCTGCAATGGTTCGCCGGACGCAACCGCGAGGCCGAAGCCTATGCGGACCAGGCGGTGGCTCTGCTCGAGCAACTGGAGGAGGGCAGCGAGTTTGCCTGGGCACTCAGCAATCGCGCGCAGCTGTACATGCTGGCCGGGCGCACCGGCGACGCGGTGGCATGGGGAACCCGCGCCATCGGGCTCGCGAAGCGCATCGGCGACACGGAAGCCTTGTGCCATGCCACGAACAACGTGGGGACGGCCATGCTCGCCCATGGCGAGACGAATGGCAGGGCACTGCTCGAGGAAAGCCTTTCCATGGCGCTGGCGCATGGCTACAGCGAACATGTGGCACGGGCATACGTCAATCTGGCGAGCACCGAGGTCACACGGCGCGACTATGAGGTAGCGGCACGCACCATCCAGGAGGCCACCACGTACTTCGCCGAGCGCGAACTCGATTCCTGGGCGAACTACGTGCTGGCCTGGAAAGCGCGGCTGGATTTCGAGCAGGGCCGCTGGAACGATGCAGCCCGGCTCGCCGGCCAGCTCATCGTCCGCGATGCGGTGGCGCCGGTGACGCGCATTCCCGCGATGGCCGTCCTGGCGCGCATCCGCTTGCGCCGTGGCGATCCCGGCGCCGCCGAACTCATCGACGAAGCCAGCGCACTCGCCAGCACGACGGGCGAACTGCAGCGCCTGGCGCCCATCGCGGCGGCGCGCGCCGAAGCGGCATGGTTGCGCGGCGACGCAGGTCTCGGCGACGACTGGGTACGGCGCACGTATGAGATGGCGGAGCACCTTGGCGACCGCCGCGAGCTGGGTGAGCTGGGCTTCTGGTGCTGGAAGCTCGGAGAAGGCAAGGGGACTTACAGGGAGGTCGACGATCCCTACGGCATGCAATGCGACGGCGACTGGAGGGCCGCCGCCGCGGCCTGGACCCGTCTTGGCTGCCCTTTCATGCGAGCGATGGCCTTATGGGACGGCGACGAGGACAGCAAGCTCGAAGCCCTGGCGATCTTCGAGGGCCTGGGGGCCTGCGCCACGGCGAGGCTTTGTCGGGCTCGGTTGCGACAGGCCGGCGTGCGTGGCGTGATGCGGGGTCCGAGAGCCACGACCGCCGCGAATCCCGCCGGTCTCACCACGCGCGAATGCCATGTGATGAGCCTGCTTGCCAGCGGACTGTCGAACGCCGAGATCGCACAGCGCATCGTCCGTTCGGAGAAAACCGTCGAGCACCATATTTCGAACATCCTGCGCAAGCTGGATGTGTGCTCCAGGGGCGAGGCCGTCGCTGCGGCGAGCCGGCTCGGCTTGACGGACCGTCAAGCCTGAAGCAGTCGCCGCAAGGCCGCCTGCACGATGCCCGAGAACTTGGCCGGTTCGCCATAGGCACGGGCGGTCAGCATCGCGCCGTACACCGTCGACATGAATGATTCGGCTTCGGCGCTGGCCGCTCCCTTCAAATGGAAGACGCCGGCCTGTGCGCCTGCCGTGAGCACGGTCTCGAGCCAATGCGACAGGTCGCGGAAATGGGCACGAACACCGTCGGCAAGATCCTCGGGCAGCGATGGCAGTTCGCAGGCGAGCATGCCCGCCACGCAGAAGGGCGCGGATGCGTCGGCGATGCACTTCTCCCAGTAGCCCGTATAGAACTGCAACTGCCTGAGCGGATCGAAAGCCGCCTCTTCGAGCAGCCGGATCTGTTCGACGATGCCGGCACGCGACTGCTCGACGGCCGCTCGCGCTAGATCGGCCTTGGCCGGGAAGTGGTGATGGATGCTCGCCTTGCGGACCTGGACCTGCTCCGCGACGTCCGCGTAGCTGAAGCCGTTATAGCCGCGGGTCTGGATCAGGTAGCGGGCCGAGTCGACGAGTCGGTCGCGGGTATTCATGCTAGAGAAACCTACCATTAGATAGGTAGACTTGCAAGTTATGAATTCTTCATTGACGCTCAAACCTACCAACTAGTAGGCTGTTTCCTCCTTCAAGCGAGGCAATGGCATGAACTTCCTTCAACGTTTTTATTTCCTGCGCGCCGCAGTGGCCTTCGTCTGGGTCGCACTGGTGATCGTTCTCTCCCGGCTCCAGGCACCCGCTGCGGTCACCGGCGCGCTGCTCGTGCTTTATCCGTCCTGGGATGCCGCGGCGAACATGCTCGATGCGCGCTGTTCGGGTGGCCTGCGTGCCAATCCGGGCCAACGACTGAACGCCGCGGTCAGTCTGGCCACCGCGCTTGCTCTGGCCGTTGCCCTCGTCGTGGGAGGAAACGCCGGTGGCGTATTGATCTTCGGCATCTGGGCCTTGTTGTCGGGCCTGCTCCAGCTATTCGTCGGGATCCGGCGCCGCGCTCTGGGCGGACAGGCATTCATGATGATCAGCGGCGGCCAATCGGCCCTTGCGGGCGTGGTGATGACCATCCAGGCCTTCGGCAAGGCGCCGACGATCGCGCAGCTCGCACCTTATGCGGCCTTTGGCGGCCTCTACTTCCTGCTGGCGGCACTGCGGCTGGCCTTCAGGCGAACGAGCCCGGCGCCGCAGGGCTGAGTACACCGGTCGCGATGCATGTCGGCCGAGGAGGGAGGGGTCGGGTCCGTACAAGCCAGCTGTGGCGGCCCGTGACAGCATGGATATACCCCATCCCGAGGTTAGCGTCATGCCAGAGCAATCTATGCAAGCCGCATGGATCGCCGATCCCATCGGCGGCGACTTTTCGATCCGCGTTGGCGATACGAAGGCGCCGGCGCCCCGCGACGACGGCTTTCTGGTCGCTGTCGAGGCCGTGGGCCTCACCTTTGCCGAGCCGACCTGGGCCACGAACGGCACGCTACCGTTGCCGGACGGATCGAAGAGACCGCTGCCGGTGATCATCGGGCACGAATTCGCCGGCCGCGTGGCTTTTGCCGGCGCGAATACGTCCGGCTTCGCCGTCGGCGACCCGGTGTTCGGCCTGATCGATTTCTGGCGGAACGGTGCGGCGGCCGAGCTGGCGAGTGTCTTGCCGGGCGAGATCGCCCGCATGCCCGACGGCGTGACCAGCGTCGATGCCTGTACCCTTCCCATCGGCGCGCTCACGGCGTGGCAGGCCTTGTTCGATCATGCGAGGCTGGCGAAAGGCGAGACCGTGCTGATTCACGGCGGCGCCGGAGCGGTCGGCGCCTTCGCCATCCAGATCGCGAGGGATGCCGGCGCCCGGGTGGTCGCGACGGTGAAGGGAAAGGACGCGGTGTCCTTGTGTCTCGCGCTCGGTGCCGAACACGCGATCGACACGGACGTCGAACGATTCGAGGATGTCGCGGGGGCGGTGGACGTCGTGTTCGACACCGTGGGCCACGACCTCCTCGAACGCAGCTGGGCATTCCTGCCGCGCGGTGGCCGGCTCGTGACGATTTCCGGCGAGGCGGAAGACGCGCCATCGCCCGAGCGTGCGGCCGCCCTCGGCATCGAAGCGTACTGGTTCATCGTCAAGCCCGACCCCGGGCAGCTGGGCCAGATCGTCGCCATGGTGGCGGACGGCAGGATCGTCGTGCAGATCGATCGCGAATATCCCCTGTCCGAAGCTCCGAGGGCCTTCATGGAGGCGAACGACAGGCCGCGGCGCGGAAAGACCGTGCTCGTGGTGCGCGAGTGAATCCCGTTCGTGCGATTCCGGCAAGATAGATCAGCATTTTGCCGATAGCAAAGCCTGGGCTGCATTTCCTACAGTACCTGCGGAACCAGCCCAGGAGTTCCCATGGCACGCATCCCGCCGGTAAAGGCAGACGAGCAGAGCCGCCCGCGCAGCGCGGCGTCCTCGCTCGCCGGCGACAGACCGGCCCAGCGACGTTCGGAACATGCCTTCGGGGACAGTCCCCGACAGCTGGCCCAGGGACAGGCCGTCCAGCGTGTCCAGGACAGCCCGATGCAGGTCGCCCAGCGCCGGAAGACGGCGCGGGCCGACGGTTTGCCCGACCCGTTGCGAACGAACATGGAGGCCATGTCCGGTGTCGCATTGGACGACGTGCGCGTGCATCGCAACTCCGGCAAGCCTGCCCAGATGCAGGCGCACGCGTATGCGCAGGGGCGCGACATCTATCTCGGCGCGGGGCAGGAAAAGCACTTGCCGCATGAGGCGTGGCACGTCGTGCAGCAGGCGCAGGGACGGGTGAAGCCGACCAGGCAGATGAAGGAAAAGGTCGCGGTCAACGACGACACGTCGCTGGAGCGCGAGGCCGACATCATGGGCGCGAAGGCGATGCAACTCCGTGCCATGCCGGTCCAGTCCTTGTCCGCCGGCGCACCCAGCCTTGGCACGAACCCCGTGCAGCGCTTCATCAACGTGACGATGGGAACCAACACGACCAAGAAGAAATCCATCGTCGCCACCGGCAAGGTGAAAAAATTCAAGGGCGGGACGACGGCGGGCACCAGGGGCTGGATCAACGTGAGGAAATACCGCGCCTGGTACAGCATCGAGGACGACGACGACCATGAAAACACGGGCTCCGTCGGCCCCCTCCAGAATGCGTTTACCAACCCCGAGGCGGGACACGTGCTCGCCAAACAGAACGGCGGTAACGGCGGAGACCCGGAAAACGTATTTGCCCAATGCGGAGGCACGAACAACAGCCTGTACAAGACGTTCGAGAACGGCATGCGTGCCGACCTGGACAAGTACGACGACGACGATACGGTCACCTTCAAGGCCTACCTGGTCGGCACGAACATGAAGGAGGGCGTCATCGCGGACAGCGGACTCAGCAGCGCCAGCGAAATCTCGTCGGACGAGTCGTCCAGCGATTCCAGCGACTCCGATTAGAAGGGTATGCCGCGCTGCCGATGGCGACGATCATGAGCAGTCGGCATCTCTCTTCTCCATTCTTTCCGATTTTGCCCATACGTGCCTTCACGATTGCCTAATACTCGGGTGAAGGGCGGGGGAACGGCCTAGCAGCACGTCACTTGAACCATGTCCCGGCCCGATCGGGCCGGGCACGCATGCCGTATTCCTTGTCAGAAACGCACGATGACCTACTGACAGGGGAGATATGCGGTCGATGAAGATGCGTGTGGTACTTGGAGACGACCATGCCATGATGCGCGAGGGCCTCGTCGCCCTGTTGCAGCAGGAGCCGGACATCGAGGTCGTAGGGCAGGCGAGCCACGGATTGGAACTGATGCGGATGGCTCGAAGCCTGCTTCCGGACGTCGTGATTGCCGACGTCGCCATGCCCATGATGGGTGGCATCGAGGTGGCCCGGAGGGTACGCATCGAGTTGCTGTCGAGCCGTGTCCTGTGCCTGTCCGCCACGGCGTTGCATGGCCAGGTCCTGGAAGCACTGGAAGCCGGCGCGCTCGGTTATGTCCTCAAGAACAATGGCTACGGCGAACTGACCCGTGCCATTCGCCATGCCTACCGGCATCAGGTTTTCCTCAGCAGCGAACTGGTGGCCCCGGTGATGAATGCCTGCCGCGCAGGGCAGTCGTCCGGCTCGGACACGGCCGGCCAACCCTTGACCTGGCGGGAGCGGGAGGTTACGCGGCTGTTCGCCGAGGGCTGCTCGACACGGGAAGTCGCCAGCCGGTTGCATATCAGCGCCAAGACCGTGGCGACGCACCGCTCGCACGTATTCCGCAAGCTCAACATCCACAGCGTGGCCGATCTGACCCGCTATGCGGTCAAGGAAGGCATGACGTCGCTGGGCTAGGAAAACGAAACGTCAATATCAGCATTCTGCCGATAGGGACCCTCCGGTCGAAGGGGTAGCCTAGCTTCAACGTTTCTCAAGGGGGCGTTCAAAGGGGCGGCGCGTGATCGACCAGGTTCTGGAGCTGTTGGCCAGGCATCTCAACGGGCACTTCCGGCGGATGCTGCACGTGACCGAGGACGTGGCCGTCGTCTCCAACCTTCAGGAAATCGGCGGTACGCCGGTCACGTCCTCGACGAACAAGCTCGTCCTGTTCCTCAGCGGCATCGAACGCGACACGCTGGCGCACCGGAGCCGGGAGGCATCCTGGGGCGGTGCCGACGGCATCGTGCAGCGCGCGGCACCCGTCTACCTGAACCTCCTGGTGATGTGTGCCGCCAACTTCAGCGGCAACCACTACCCCGAAGCGTTGAAATTCCTTTCCGCCGCGATTGCCTACTTCCAGGGAAATCCCTCGTTCGATCACCAGAATACGCCGGACATGGATGCACGGTTGGAGGGATTGGCCCTGAACATGGAGAACCTCAGCAGTCATGACATGCACAGCCTGTGGAGTATCCACGGTGGACGCTACGTTCCGTCCGTCCTGTTCCGCGTGCGCATGATCACGCTGCAGTCCGGCGTCGTTCGCGGCCGCGACGCTTCGATCTCCCAGGTCGACGCCCAGGCGCGGCCATGAGCCCGGCGGCACGCTTTCGCATGCTCATGCGCGTGGAAGTGCGGCATGCATTCTTTGCCGACGGTTATGCACGTCGCCTCGTCTTCAGGGCGCATGCCGGGACGACGACCTTCCTGCAACGGTTCGGCGCGATCGTCCGTCGCGACGACTACGCACTGGCCATCGGCGTCGACGATGCCCGGCTGCCGGGATTGTGGAGCGAACGCATGGACGGCGATGGACCGCGCCTGTTGCGCTTCGACCTGTATTGCGGCGATCCGGCGCACGGCTACTACACCGAGCCGGTGACGACGTCCGGCGAAGGGGAAGACGATGGTGTGCTCGTGGCGCCGCTGGACCTCGATGCCGCCACCCCCGGCCGCCTCAACCCGCCGCTCGCCACGCTCGCGCTGCCTCTGGTCCCGGAAGGCGCGAACAGTCTCGAAACCTGGTCGTCCGCCCTCGATACGCGTTACCGGCTGCGCTTGCGCAGCCCCCGTACCGTCTGGAAGTACGTGCTCGCGGGGGACTGGCAGGGGCGCGAGCTGTCGATCGTGGATGCGCGTGGGGAGATCGGATTCACCGACATGAAACGGGAGGTCCTGCCTGACGGGCAGGCGGTCATGGTCGCGCGTTCCGTCGCGCCGATCGATCTCCATGAGCGCCCTCCGCAACGCTTCCAGTTGCGCGACGTCACCGCGATCCCCGAACGAACCCTGATTTCCCGTTTGCCCGGCGCCGCGCCCCAGCGTCTGTGGCGCGAAACGGTGGAAGGCGAACCGACCGTCGTGTCGGAAATCTTTGTCCATAGCTAGTTCACTGACAGGAGCCCGCGATGGGTGCAATGAAGACACCGGGTGTCTACATCGTCGAAAAGAATGCGTTTCCCAACTCGGTGGTGGAGGTCGCCACCGCCGTGCCCGCATTCATCGGCCATACCGAGATAGCCGATAACCGCAGCAAACCGCTCGCATTCAAGCCCTGGCGTATCAGCTCGATGGCGGAGTACCACCAGTACTTCGGCTTCGGCCCGAGCCCACGCTTCAATATCGTGGAAAAGACCGACCCCTCGCTGCTGGCCGACTTCAAGGCCATCGGCAAGGACAACAAGCCCGTCGAGTACCTGCTCGAGCAGCCCGAGGGCAAGGATGGCGGAAAGTACACGCTGTACAACGCCATGCGGCATTTCTTCCAGAACGGCGGCGGCCCCTGCTACATCGTCTCGGTAGGCGATTACGCCTCGGACCTCGACCCGGACAAGTTCGCCCGCGGCATCGACGAGCTGCTCAAGGAGCAGGAGCCGACCATGCTCCTCGTTCCCGAAGCCGTGCTGCTCAAGCAGCCCGAGTGCATCGGCCTCCAGCAGGCCATGCTGCAGCACTGCGGCGAGAAGATGAAGAACCGCGTCGCCATCCTCGACGTGTGGGGAGGCGACAAGCCGCGCAACGACCCCGGCGGCGATCCGGTCGACCTCTTCCGCAACAGTCTCGGGATCAATTTCCTGGCCTATTCGTCCGCATACTATCCGTGGCTCAACACGACGGTGGTCGGCGACAAGGAGTTGAGTTACGAGAACATCGCCAGCGCCGACGTGCTGCAGATGCTCCTGCGTAACGAGCTCGGCCTGCCCGAGGCCGCTCCCGACGGCGCGCCGATGAGGGAGAAGGAGCAGATCCAGGCGATCGCGGACATCACCAAGGACTGGAGCAAGGTCGATCCCGCCCCGGCGCCCGACGCGATCCTCGCGAACAAGGCCCTGCTCAACAAGACCCTGAGCACGATCAGTCCGTTGTTCGGCACGGTCATGGAGCTGGTCAAGGGCAAGCTCAACCTGATGCCTCCCAGCCCGGCCATGGCCGGTATCTACACGATGGTGGACAACAGTCGCGGCGTGTGGAAGGCGCCCGCCAACGTCAGCCTCGCCGGCGTCGTGTCGCCCTCGGTGGCGATCTCCGCGGTCGACCAGGAGGACCTGAACGTCACGACGCAAGGCAAGTCGATCAACGCGATACGCTCGTTCATCGGCGAAGGCGTGCTGGTCTGGGGTGCGCGCACGCTCGACGGCAACAGCCTCGACTGGCGGTACGTCAACGTGCGCCGGACCATGATCATGCTGGAAGAGTCGTGCCGGCTGGCGGCCAAGGCCCTCGTGTTCGAGCCCAACGTGGCGAACACCTGGGTCACCATCAAGAGCATGATCCAGAACTTCCTTACCAGTATCTGGAAACGCGGTGGTCTCGCCGGCGCGGTGCCGGACGATGCATTCGGCGTGTATTGCGGCCTTGGCGAGACGATGACGCCGGACGACATCCTCGAGGGCATCCTGCGCGTCACCGTCCTGGTCGCCATGGTGCGCCCGGCGGAATTCATCGAGATCACCTTCCAGCAGCAGATGCAGAAATCCTGATGCATTGATGGAGTATTCCCATGGCAGATGACGGTTCGCAGCAGTCCACCAGCATATGGCCCTTGCCCAAGTTCTCCTTCCAGGTGAAATGGGATTCGGCCGTGATGTCCTTCGAAGAAGTGTCCGGCCTCGATGTCGAAGCCCAGCCCATCGAGTACCGGCACGGCGACAGTCCGGCATACACCACGATCAAGATGCCGGGGCTGAAGAAATACAGCAACGTCACCATGAAAAAGGGTGTGTTCAAGGGCGATAACAAGTTCTGGGACTGGTTCAACAAGATCAAGATGAACACGATCCAGCGTGTTCCGGTGACGATCAGCCTGCTGGACGAGTCCGGGAAGCCCACGATGGTCTGGACCCTCGCCAACGCGTGGCCGACCAAGATCACCGGCACCGACCTGAAGGCGCAAGGCAACGAAGTGGCGATCGAGACCATCGAGATCGCACACGAGGGCCTGACGATCGCCAATGGGTGATCCCGCGGCATGGCCGGCCGATGTCGTCAAGGAAGACAAGCTCGGGGCGCTGCTGCCGGCGGCGTTCCAGTTCAGCGTCAGCATCGGCAGCGGTCCGGCCAGCGTCGACACATCGTTCCAGGAGGTATCCGGCCTCGAACTGACCATGGAGGTGGACGAGTTGCGTGAGGGGGGCGAGAACCGCTTCATGCATCAGTTGCCCACGGGGGTGAAACAGACGCGGTTGACGCTCAAGCGCGGCATCGCGTCTACCGATTCGCCGCTGGTGGGGTGGTGCAAGAGCACGCTCGAAGGCGGCCTGTCGGTGGCGATCAAGCTCGCGCCGGTCACGGTGAAGCTGCTCGACGCGACGGCCACACCCCTGCGGACGTGGTCGTTCGCCAATGCCTATCCGGTTCGCTGGGAGATCGACAGTTTCAATTCCACCCGCAACGAGGTGGCGCTCGAGACCATCGAGCTGGCCTACCAGTACGTACAACGAAGCGATTGAGGCCGATCGTGACGATCGAGATTCGACAGATGGTGATCAAGTCCAGCGTCGGTTCCGGCGAGGCCAAGGCGCCGGCGAAAAGCGCGGAAAAAGCCGGCGCGGCCAGCGACGACTGCGAGTGCGACGTGGACTGCGAAGGTGGCGGTGGCATGCAGGAGCGCCAGAAGATGCGCTCCGCCATCGCGTTGGAGTGGGAACGGATGCGGGAGCGATGAATGGCGGCGAATCTCTCCTCGGGGAAATCGCAACTGAAGATCACGGTCTGCGACATCAGCGGCGATGCGCCCAAGGCGACCGGCGATTCGATCTCGCTGCTGATCAATCCGTCGGAAATGACCTGGGTGCGCCAGACCGAGTTTGGCGGCTGCGTGCCCATGGGGGATACCGGCAGCGGGCGCAATTTCGCGAAGATGCAGCCCGACACGCTGGATTTCGTCACGGTGTTCGACGGCACCGGCGCCGTTCCGATTCCCTCGAACATCCAGTTGCCCGCCGAGGTCGAAGACCAGCTCGCGAAGCTGGACACGATCATCCACAAGTACAACGGTCCCCAGCACGAACCCAACGTGGTGCAGGTGCTGTGGGGAACGCTCGTCTTCTACGGCCGTGCAACGAGCATCTCCACCGATTACACGCTCTTCCGTCCTAGCGGCGCCCCGTTGCGCGCCAAGGTGACGATGTCGTTCCAGGGCTTCAAGAAGCCGCTCGAAGCGGCCCTCGAAGCCGACATGCAATCGCCCGACCTCAGTCACGCGGTGGTCGTGAGGGATGGCGACACCCTGCCGCTGCTGTGCCATCGCATCTATGGCGACAGCCGCTACTACGTGGAGGTGGCCCGGTTCAACGGATTGCAGACGTTCCGTGCCCTCGCGCCGGGCCTGACCCTGCATTTTCCGCCGCTGGACTGACCCATGGCCGATTCCCCCAATACACACGCCGCCGGGCCGGTGCGCCTGACCATCGAGACCGGCGGCCAGAAGCTGGCGAGCCTGCCGGTGGTCGCGGTGACCGTCCGCCGGGCGATCAACCGCATCCCCTGGGCGGAGATCGTCATCAGTGACGGCGACATGCCGACCGGAAGCTTCGCGCTGAGCGACGCCGCGACCCTCGTGCCGGGCGTGGCGCTGACGATCAGTGCCGGGTATGGAAACGACGAAGGCACGATCTTCAGCGGCATCGTCGTGCGCCATGGCCTGAGGATCGACGGCAAGGCCAGCTCGCGCCTGGTGCTGGAATGCCGCGATGCGGCGACCCGCATGACCATCGGGCGCAACAACGCGAACTACCTGGCGCAGAAGGACAGCGACATCATCAGCGGCCTGGTCGCTGCCCATGGCCTGACGGCATCCGTGACCGCCACCTCGACGACCTACGACGAGCTGGTGCAGTTCTACTGCAGCGACTGGGACTTCATGCTGGCACGCGCGGATGCGAACGGCCTGCTCGTGAACGTGGACGCCGGCAGCGTGAACGTGAAGCCGCCGACGACGTCCGGGGCCGCGGTACTCTCGGTCGGGTGGGGCACCGAACTCATCGCGTTCGAAGCGGACATGGATGCGCGCACCCAGTATACGGCCGTGCAGGCCGTGTCATGGGATCCCAAGCAGCAGGCGATCGTGGAGGGAAACCCGGCCTCCCCGGCGAGCCTCAATCCGCAAGGCAACCTGACCGGGTCCACCCTCGCGGAAGTCGCCAGTCCGGCCAAGTACGTGCTCCAGACCAGCGCGGCGCAACCATTGGCCGGGCTCACCGACTGGGCCAAGGCCACGCAGCAGAAGGCGGCACTGGCGCGTATTCGCGGGCGGATGAGCTTCGTGGGAAGCGCGGCGGCGGTTCCCGACAGCCTTATCGAGGTGAAGGGCGTGGGCGCGCGCTTCAGCGGTTCGGTCTATGTCACGTCGATCGAACACACGCTCGGCAGTGGCCACTGGACGACCCAGGTCGAATTCGGCCTGCGCCCGGAGTGGCACGTGGAGCGCGACGACGTCGCGGCACCGCTCAACGGCGGACTGCTGCCTGGCGTGAGCGGACTGCAGATCGGCGTGGTGGTGAAGCTCGATGGCGATCCCATGGGCGAGCAGCGGATACAGGTCAAGATTCCCGTCATGCAGGCGACGACGCCCGGGATCTGGGCCCGCCCGTTGCAGTTCCACGCCTCCAGCGGATTCGGCGCCTTTTTCATGCCCGAGGTCGACGACGAAGTGCTGGTCGGCTACCTCAACGGCGATCCCAGCAGTCCGGTGGTGCTGGGCTCGCTCTACAGCAGTTCCCGTCAGCCGCCTTACACCATCGAAGCGCAGAACAACACCAAGGCGATCGTCACGCGGTGCCTGCACAAGATCGAGTTCAACGAGAACGACAAGATCATCACGGTGATCACCCCGGGCAACAACCAGGTCGTGCTGGACGACAAGGACCAGTCCATCACCGTTCTCGACCAGCACAACAACAGCGCCAAGCTGTCCAGCGCGGGTATCGCCCTGGACAGCCAGTCGGACATCAAGCTCACGGCCAAGGGCAACGTGACGATTTCCGCCAACGGCGCGATCGATATCGCCGCCACGGCCGACCTGAAGGCGACCGGCATGAACGTCACCTGCGAAGCGCAGGCGGCGTTCACGGGAAAGGGTTCGGCGTCCGCCGAACTTTCCGCCGCCGCGACGACCACGGTCAAGGGCGCGATGGTCCTGATCAATTGAGGAATCCCGATGCCGCCCGCCGCCCGCCTGACCGATATGCATACGTGCCCGATGGTGACACCCGGCGTGCCGCCGGTTCCCCATGTGGGCGGCCCGATCGTCGGCCCCGGCGTGCCGACGGTGCTGATCGCCAAGCTGCCGGCCGCGGTGCTGGGCGACACGGCGACCTGCGTCGGTCCGCCCGATGCGATCGTCAAGGGATCGGCCACGGTGATGATCGGCGGCAAGCCCGCGGCGCGCATCGGCGACACGACCGCGCACGGCGGCAGCGTCGTCCTGGGTTGCTTCACCGTCATCATCGGAGGGTAGACATGTCGAGCTTCCTGGGGAGGGGCTGGAGTTTTCCGCCGCGGTTCGACCCGCGCACCAAGGAAGCGGTGATGGTGGCGGACGAGACCGACATCGCCGAAAGCCTGCACATCCTTTTCTCGACGAACCCCGGGGAGCGGGTCATGTTGCCGAACTACGGCTGCGACCTGCGCCGCATGGTGTTCGAGGAGGCGAACGAACAGACCGTCACCGAGATCAAGGAGCTCATGCGCAAGGCCATCCTGTTCTACGAGCCGCGGATCGTGCTGAACCGCATCGAAGCGCAGCTGGTCGACCCGCTCAACGGCAAGCTGGAGATCGCCCTCGACTACACGGTGCGCGGCACCAACAGCCGGCACAACCTCGTGTATCCCTTCTATCTGCACCAGGCCACCCACCCGGTGCGGGCCTGATCGCGCGCGGAAGCCATGAACAGCGGAACGCAACAGGACGAACGCCTTGCCGACGCACTTCGTCGCGGCTATGTCGTGCCCGACGAATTCAGCCTGGCCGAGCGCATCCGCCTGATCCTCGGCTATGCGGCCCATGTCCGCTTCGCCACCGGCGACGGCGGCACCGCCGGGTGCTGGGACGACGCGCTCCTTCGCGACGAGAGCGTGGTGCTCGCGGATATGGCGTCCTTCCCCCTGGACCAGGCGAAGCAGGCGTTTGCGGAGGTCTGGGGATGGGCTGACGAACGGCACCTGTGGTGGCGCGTGCGCCAGGTGGTGTCCCGCGTCGACGGCTGGTGCCGCTGGCTCGCCCGCCACGAGACCCGGACCGCGGTGCATGTGTTGCAGGCGACCATGGCGGCCATTGGAAACAACCTGCGCGATCTCCTGCACGAGGCGGTCCGCTCTTTCGGATGGGACGAACCGTCGGCCAGGGAAATGCATCCGGCGTGGCGCATGGATGCCGTGGCCGACCGCGGGGGAAGCGTGCCGAGGGGCGGCCGTAGCCGCAGGTCGCTGCTGCGGCGCTTGTGGGGCGCCCTTTGCGTGTCGCTCGCGCGCTTGCAGCCGATCGCGTTGTCGCAGCTTCCGCCAAGCCTCGCCAACGGAAAGCACGAACCCGCGATGGGCCTGCTCATGGCCGCCCTGGAGATCTTCCAGGCATCGCGGACGGAGGTGAACCGCTTCCCCGAGCGCCTCACCGATTTCTATTTCCTCGATATCCTGCGCATGCGCCCGCGGCGCCCACCGGAGGAGCGCGTCTACCTGCGCTTCACGAGGGACGCCACGTACGCGCCGCCCGTGTACCTGCCGCGCGGGACGCGCTTCGTCGGTGGCAAGGACATGCATGGGCAGGGCATCGAGTTCGCCTCGGACCACGCGCTGGAAGTGACCGACAACGAGGTCGCCGCGCTTTACAGCCTGCGCATGGACCACGATCCCCTGATCTCGCCGGAACGGGAGTTCGGCTATGCGACGCGCGCGCTCGCGCAGGAGATTCCGCTGCGGTCTCCGGACGCGGCCTATGTCGGGGAGCCGTCGTGGTGGCCGCTCCTGGGCGGCGAGGCCAAGGGCTCGGCGGCCGGCGCGGCACATGCCAGGCTCGGTTTCGCCCTGGTGTCGCCGATGCTCGCGCTGAAAGAGGGCGACCGCAGGGTGCGGCTGCTGCTTCGCCTGTCGCATCCGGCCGTCGACGACGACAACCTCGCCGCGCTGCTGCGTCGCGAAGCGGGAGCGCGCGATGCCGCGTGGCTGGCGGACGTCTTCGCCCGTTTCGATGCCGCCGGGATGCGGCTGCACGCGGATGCCTTCGGATCGACGCCGGCATCCCCGGCTGCGCAGCGCGCCGAGGCGGCGTGGGGGCGCGCGCCGCGTACCGAGGGCGACGTACGCCTGTGCTATCTCGTGGCGTCCTGTCTCGCGCAGGACGACGCGGACCGGTTCAAGGCCTGCCTGGGCCGCCTGTTCGCCGCCTGGCTGATAGCCGGCAACGAAGCGTTGCACCCACGGGACACCGCCGCCTTGCGTGCTCGCGCGGCCGGCCTGCTCGGCGGCGGCGATGCACGGGCCGTCGAACTGGACGATCCCCTGATCCTGATCTACCCGCACGAGCACGACGAAGGCCAGGGCGGTCCCGACCGCGAACTGATCTTCAACAGGGTGTTCCGCGGTGTCTGGCAAGCCGAATTCAGCGTTGCCGACGGTTGGCTGGTGCCGGGCGACGTGCTTGCCGTCCGCCGGACGAGCGAGGGCTTCGGCTGGGGCGGATGCATCGAGTTGTCCATTCATCTCGGCCAGGAACAGCCGCCGGTCGTGTCGTGCAAGCCGTCCGTGCACGGCACGGCGTGCCCGGAGCAACCGGTGCTGCGGCTGACCTTGCAGACGCGTACGCGCCTGTATGCATTCAGCCTCCTGGAACAGGTGGTACTGCACGACATCACGCTGTCGACGCATGTCGCGGGCGTGCGCGGCCTCGTGATCTACAACCAGCTGGGCCGGCTCGACGCCGGCAAGCCCTTCCAGCCTTTCGGGCCCTTGCCCGCCGTCGGCGACTACTGTCTGTTCGGCAACGATGAGCTGGCCGGCAAGCCGCTGCGCGAACTTCGCCTCCATGTCCTGTGGGGACGGTTGCCGGGCGAGGAGGGAGGTTTCGCGGCGTGGTACCGCGATTATCCGGGTTCCTGGTCCGCGTCCGGCTTCCAGGTCAAACCCGCGATCCTGCGTGACGGACAGTGGCGAAGCGGAGAAGGCTTGCAGAGCCTGTTCCACGGCGAACGGCACCTGAGCCCGGACGCCACGCTTTCGCTGCCCGGCAGCGACCTCTCGCTCTACCATCGCGCGCAGGCGTCGGTGCCCGAACCGTTCGCGTTCGGCACGTCCACGCGCAACGGATTCTTCCGGCTCGAACTCGCCGGTCCGCAGGCGGCGTTCGGACATGCGCTGTATCCGCGGCTGCTGTCGGAAACCATGGCCGGCAACGCGCGATCCCGTCGAGCCGGGCTCGTGAGGCCGTTGCCGAACGAACCGTACACGCCGACGGTCGACCAGGTATCGCTGGACTACGTGGCCAGCGAACGGATCTCGCTGAAGGCGACGACCCCTTCGTCGTTCGGAAAGCTGATGCACCTGCATCCTTTCGGGTACGACACGCCCCGCGCGAGGCCGGGGATGGACGGGGTACCGCTGCTGCCGCGTTACGTGCACCAGGGCAACCTGTACATAGGGCTGTCCGGCACCGATCCGTGCGGCGCCCTGAGCCTGTATTTCAGCCTCCGCGCGGAGAGCGCCGCCGAGAGCTGGCAGGCGCCGTTGCCGGCGACGAGCTGGGCCGTCTGGAGCGAGGGCGAGTGGCGCGAGCTCGAATCCGAGCGGGTATTGTCGGACGGCACCATGGGCTTCCTGCGCAGCGGCATCGTCGCTGTCGATCTGCCCGCCGGCATGACGCGCGACTGTCCGCAGTGGCCGGGCCGGCTGTACTGGATACGGCTGAGCGCCGACGGTGTCCTCGAACGCCTTGCCGGTCTCTATGGCATCTATACCCAGGCCATCACGGCCACTCGCGTCCACCGGCGCGGCGCGGGAGACTCGACGTTGCCGCTGGCTCCGGGGAGCGTGCGGACGCCCCTGCAACCTGTCGGAGGCCTTCTCTCCGTGCAGCAGATCGGCCCGTCGTTCGGCATCGCCCAGCCGGAGACGCCGGGCATGCTGCGCGTTCGCAGTGCGGAACGGCTGCGGCACAAGGACCGGGCGAGCACACCATGGGATTACGAGCGGCTCCTGCTCGATGCGTTTCCGGACATCTTCAAGGCGAAGTGTTTCGTCAACGGCGAAGCGGGCCAGGCCGCGGTATCCGGCGGCCCCGGAGGAGTACTCGTCGTGGTGGTTCCGGCTCCGCAGCGGGGCATCTTGTTCCACAGCACGGACGCGCCGCATTTCGATGCGGCGGTACTCGAGGAAATGATGGCCTACCTGCGCGAGCGCAGCGCGCCCGGATTGCGGATCGTCGTTCGTAACGCGGTCTACGAATACATCCAGGTGCGCTGCACGCTCCGGCTGGTGAATGGCGCGCATCCGGGCGCCGCCCTGTTCCGCGCGAACCGCGCCGTCGTGGAATACCTGTCGCCCTGGCACGAGGACGGGTGCCGGGCCAGTTTCGACTGGGAGGTGCGTGCCGAGGCCATCGAGGCGTACCTTCGCGGATTGGACGATGTCGAGGCGATCGGCTCGATGTCGCTCCTGCACATCGTCCGTCGCGACGACAATACGTACCGGCTCTACGATACCGGCCGTGCGCGCGCCGGTGCGCCGGTGCGCATGGTGCGTCCCGCGCAGTCCTGGAGCCTGGTGCTGCCCAGGCCCAGGCACCTCATCGAGCTGGCCGGTGCGGGCGCCTCCCGCGACGAACAGCCGACCGGCGTAGGCAGGCTCGAGATCGGCGGCACGTTCATCATGGGCGGTGCGGGACGATGACCATCCGCAACCGCGAATCCCTGCGCAGCTATTTCGCCGACGGGTCCCTGCCCACGCAGGCGCACTTCGCCGACCTGATCGACTCCATGCTCAACATGAGCGACGAGGGCTTCAGCAAGTCGGTCGAGCGCGGTTTCGAGATTTCCGCCGCGGCGGGTTACGAAGCCTTGTTGAGCTTCTTTCGCGACCAGGACCCGGACGCGCCGCTGTGGTCGGTCGGCTTCGGCGGCGCACAAGGCCAGCTGCTCATCCGTTCCAACCAGCCGCCTGCCGGCGACGCGGCTCCCGAGGCGGTGCCCCCCTTATGGACGCTCGACCCCTCGGGCCGCGTGGGCATCCGACGCGCCCAGCCGGAGGAGGCGCTCGACGTGGACGGCATCGTGCGCAGCAAGGGGCGACGCGGAAGCTATGCGCGCTCGCCCGCCGTCGCGCTCCTTGCCAACGGGCAGTGGCAAGACCTCACCGACGATCTGGATGGCTGCCAGGCCTTCGAAGTGACCGCCGGTGCCGGCCATCAGGGCGAAGGGCATTTCGCCCTCGTCCACGCGGTCGCGCTCAATGCCTACAATCCCACGCTCGGCATCTTCGACTTCTTCAATCGCAAGCGGGGTATCGACGCGACCCACGCGTTCTATTCCCGCCGGTGCGACCGGCTGCAACTCCGCTGGCACGGCACCCATGGCCGCAACGCGGTGTATCGCTTGCAGGTGCGCACCGGATGCGACTACGGGAAGGGCATCGCGATCAAGGCGCATGTCACCCAGCTCTGGTTCGATCCGCACATGGACGGAGAGCGCAAGTGATCGTTCCCGCGGCGGTCATCCCAAGACATCGCGTCGACGATCCCCTGGCGTACGACGCGTTGCGGGCGCGTGCGCTCGCGGCGTTGCAGGAGCTCAGCGGCGAGCAGTGGACCGATTACAACTACCACGATCCCGGCGTCACCTTGCTGGATGCGTTCTGCTTCGCGCTGACGGAAGACATCTTCGGCGCGCGACAGCCCCTGGCCGACCTGTTGAGCAGTCCGGACGGACGTATCCACTACCGCGCGCTCGGGCTCCGCGCGGCCGAGGATATCCTGCCTTGCCGTCCTTGCACCGCCATGGATTACATGCGCTGGCTGCTCGACCGCGTCCCCGGTGCCTTGCAGGCGCATGTCCGGTCGCATGCCGGCGACGGCCTCTGGCAGGTTCAGCTGGAGGTGGCGACGCCGGACGATGCCGTCGCCGCCGCCGCGCGTGCGTATTGGGCGCAGCGCAACCTGTGCGAAGACCTGGACGGTCTGCCCAGCGTGCTCCAGCCGCGCTGGTGCACCCTGAACGTCCATCTCGGTATCGAGGGAACGCGCGCGCCGGAAGAGATACTCGCCGAGCTGGTCGAACGGTGTGCGAGGTATGTGGATGCGGCGCCGGAACGCCTGTCCTTGTCGACGCGCCTGGCCGAGGAGGGCAGCGACGTCTCCCTTGCCGATGTGCTCGACGGACCGCGCCTGCACCAGGGGTGGATCGAGACCGAGCGCCTCGCGCTGGACCGCGACGGCCGGATTTACTTCGGCGACCTGGCCCGCATCGCGCTGTCGGTGGAAGGGGTTTTCGAAGTCGCCCGCATCGATCTTGACGCCGACGGCCTGGCAGGGACCGGCGACGCGCTGCCGCGACGGGGCGACGGCTGGGTACTGCGCCTGCGTTGGCCGGACCACCGCGACGCGATAAAAAACTGGACGGTCCACCGGCGCGGCAATCGCATCGCCGTCGCGGCGGATGCGCTGCTGCAGCGGCTCGACGACCTGCGGCGCAACGGGCAGGGGCGGGCGACGGCCGACAGCGCACCCGAGATGCCGGGGTCGCCCTTGAACCGCCCACAGGGGAACTACGTGCCGCCCCGGCCTTATGTGTCGCTCCTCAAGCAATTGCCGCACATCTACCGCGAGCGCTACGCCGCCGCCTCGACCGCCCAGTTCCACGCCTACGTGGCCTTGCTCGAACAGTGGCTGGCCCATGGCGGCGCGCAGACACGCTACCTTCGCGACCTCTACACGACGCGACCGCGGCCACGCGCCAGCTACGCATGGGACGTACTTGCCGACGCGCAGCTCGCCGGTCTGGAAGCGCTGTACACGACCGACCGCGAGCGGCTGCGCGAACAGGTCTTCGCGGCCGCCGACGATGCGCTCGAGCGGCGCGGCCGCGTGCTCGACCACCAGCTGGCGTTGTACGGGGAGGGGTGCTGGCAAGGCAGCATCCGTCCGTTCGGATGGTATTTCAGCGCGGAAGGCTGGCGCGCGCACCTGATCGAACAGAAGCGTCTGTTCCTCGTGCGCATCGCGACCCTGACGCGCGACCGCCATGGCGGGATCGACTACAGCAGGCGCTCGCTCGGGCGACGCGGCAACACGCCCGCCCTGCAACAGAGGGTTAGCCTCCTTCTCGGGTTCAAATACCACCACAGCCGCCTGCTGATGAAACCGATGAAGAGCGCGGGTGTCGCACTGGCGGCCGAAAGCGCGCGACTCGAAGCGACCCAGGACGCTCCGGCAGAGGCGCATCCCCCCGTCGTCTGGGGGCCGGGACGCCATCGCGTGGTGGAAGCCATGGGGCCGGGCCTCGCCAGTGCCGCGCGAGCGCTGGCACAGTATTTTCCGACACTGGATCCGGCCGCGCTGCCTCCCGCCCTGTTGCGCAGCGCGGTGCATGCCGAGCGCTATCGCCACGCGGATGCGACCGCCCTCTGGCTGGGCAGCGACGAGCAGGGACCGAGCTGGGTGTTGCCGCTGCGATCGCCGCGCGCATCGGCCGAGGCAGCCGCGATGTGCCTGCACGAATTCGCCTGCCGCCTGCAGCTGGAATGCGAAGGCATGCATCTTGTCGAACACATGCTGCTTCGTCCGCCGGCAGCGGACGAAGACGATCCCCCCGTGGACTTCTACCCCCATCGACTGACGGCCGTGTTCCCGGCCTGGACGGCTCGCGGACAGCATGCGTCTTTCCGGCGCGTCGCCCTGGAGACGCTGACGCTGAATGCCCCGGCGCATCTTCGCGTCGAGACGGTATGGCTCGATGCGCGGGCGATGCGCCATTTCGAGCGGCGGTATGCGGCCTGGCTCGAAGCCATGCAGAGCTATGGCTCGCACCGGCTGGCCCACGCCGCGGAAACCGCTGCGAGTGCCACGCGCGTGGAGCGTTGCGCGCGCTCGCTGCGCCGGCAGATATGGCGCGAGCTGCAACGAGGGCTCCCGGCATCCCCCGCCGAACCGGACCGTTCGACGTGAGCCGCCACATGATCGAAACCCTGGAGTGGTCCTGCCACAGCGACGACCGGATCCACGCCGTCGCCACGCAGCAACGGCTGCGGGACTTCATCCTCGGCGACGGGGCGCGCCTGCTCGAGCGGTCGTTCGATCGCCTTTCGTCGCACGGGCACGTGTGGCGCGTCGACCGGCTGGAGATCGACCTGGGCGACCTGCCCGCCGATGCGGACACCGCCGTATGGGAGCGGCATCTGGAACTCGCGCTCGACACGGCGTTGCGGCGGCAGCGTCAGGAGGACGAAGAGCGCATGCCCGGACGGCGCGGGGAAGGATACCGCGCGCTGGAAAACTTCCTCTATTACGTCGAGAACGGGCGACTGCACTGGTCGATGCCGTCGCTCGCCCACGCCTCGCTGGCCGAGTGGCTGAGCCACCTGGCACGGCAATCCGGGCCGCGGCTGTGGTCGGCCTTGCTTCGCCTCCCGCACCCCGAGCGCGCGGTTCGGCGGCTGAGCCAGATCGCGCCGCATCATGGCCTTCACGCACTCCTGGCCGTGCGCCACGCCGAATTGGCACAGGGCCTGGAAGACCTCGACGAGGCGCTGCTCGAACCCTTGCGCGCGCAGGGCCGCCTCAATGCCTACCAGCTTGCGCAGATGCGGCAGGCATGGCGCGTGGCGGGGCTGCATGCGCTGTGGACCAGCCGCAGCAGCCATCTCGGAGTGACCCGGCTACGCCAGCTCATGGACGCGTTGTGCGGCAGCCTGTTGACGGTCGTCGGGAGGGACGAAACCGTGGCGTGGGCTCTCCGTCTCCGCTCGCCTTCGCCGGGGAGGGATGCGGGGGGACTCCGGCGCAGCCTTTTCCTCGGCCTGCGGCTACGCCTCCTCGATACCCGTCGTACGCGCGCCGACGAGGGCAGGGCAGCCGTGGCTTCGCCCGCGGACGGGGCGGAAACGCAGGACACGAACCTCGCCGACACCTTGCCCGGCACGTGGCAGGAGTCCCTGCGGCAGTTCGCGCTCCTGCACCAGTCCGACGCCTGCGTGCGCACCGCGGGACTCGGCCTGTCGGCCTTGCAGATCCACCTGTTCGATTACAGTCTGGCCTATCTCGCCGAGACGAAGCGCGTTCCCCAGGACCACGTCGCCTGGCACGGTGTCTGGCAGGAAGCGCTGGATGCCATGGGCACGGAGGAAGAAGCGCAGGTGTTCGATATCGCGCGCACCGGCCGGGGAACGACCGAGCGGGGAGACGAGCGGCCGCACATCAAGCACGGCCGTCGGAGCGACGGCAGCGTTTCGCCCGCGGACGACCACCCGGACAACGAAGCGATCTACATCGCTAACGCGGGCCTGGTGCTGCTCGCCAACTATGCGCCGCGACTCTTCGACATGGTCGGCCTGACGAGCGATGGCGTTTTCGTCGACCGGGCCGCGCAGTATCGGGCTGTACACTGCCTCGTGTATCTCAGCGACGGACACACCGGCAGCGAGGAGCACGAATGGGTGCTCAACAAGTTGCTGTGCGGCCTGCCGATCGACGAGCCGGTGCCGCCGGCCGCGCCGCTGGGGACGCTCCTGCCTGTCCTCGACAGCCTGCTGCCCGCCGTGGTCGCGCATTGGCAGGCGCTGGGCCGGACATCGCCGCACGGACTTCGCCAGACCTTCCTCCAACGTATCGGGCGCATGGTCGAGCACGAAGCCTTCGACCGCGAACATTGGCGGCTGAAGGTGCAACCGAGTCCCTTCGACGTGCTGCTCGACCGGCTTCCCTGGACGTACGGAACGATCCGGCTGCCCTGGATGAAGGAGGTGATCCATGTCGAATGGCGATGAGGATCGCTACAGGGTTCACGCGTCGGCGCTCGAGCAGGAATTGCGATGGCTCGAGCGCATCGTCGACCTTCGTCTGGAACAGCATTTCCAGCAGCAGCCGGAAGGCTTCGAAGCGGCTCCCGCGCCGCCCGTCCTGCCGCCGGAAAGCGCGCTGGCCGTGCTGATCGCCGATCTCGGCCTGCAAGCCCGCGAGCGCGCCGTGCTCGCCCTGGCGATAGCACCCCATGTGCGGCCCGGGCTGCTCGACCTCCTCTTCGTCCGCAACCAGAACCTCGACCGTGGCTTCACCGAATTCGGCGGCTGGAAGGCGCAGCGCCACGGCGGCTTCCTGCCGACCGGCGAGACGGCGGCATTCCTGGTCGCGGGAGACCGGCTGGCGTCGCGGATCGCGCTGCTTGGGATCTTCGACGCGCACCATCCGCTCGTTTCGCGGGACGTCTTGCGGCTGGACGGCGAGGGAACCGGCAACGAGCCGCAGCTGAGCGGTGCCCTCACGGTCAGTGCGGAATCGCTGCAGCGCCTGCAGACGGGCGTCGCGGACAAGCCGGACTACAACATCCAGTTTCCGGCGAAACGTGTGACCACCGGCCTGACCTGGTCGGACCTGGTGCTTTCGCCCGACGTGATGGACGAGATCGACATGATCCGGACGTGGTTGAACGACGGTCCGCGGCTGATGCGCGACTGGGGGCTCGCACGCGTGGTCAAGCCGGGATACCGCAGCCTGTTTTATGGGCCGCCCGGGACGGGAAAGACGCTTTCGGCCACGTTGCTCGGCCAAAGCACCGGCGTGGACGTGTACCGCATCGACCTGTCGATGGTGGTGTCGAAATTCATCGGCGAGACCGAGAAGAACCTGGCCCGCGTGTTCGACCAGGCGCAGAGCCGGCGCTGGATCCTGTTCTTCGACGAGGCCGACGCGCTGTTCGGCAAGCGCGGCGCGGTACAGAACAGCAACGATCGCCACGCCAACCAGGAAATCGCGTACCTGCTCCAGCGCGTGGAGGATTTCCCCGGCGTGGTGATCCTCGCCAGCAACCTGCGCGGGAACCTCGACGAAGCCTTCTCCCGCCGTTTCCAATCCATGGTGTATTTCCCGATGCCCGACGCCGAGCAACGACTGCGACTCTGGCAAAGTCTCCTTCCGCAAGTGGGCCGCGTGGCGCCGGACGTCGACGTGGAGGCCCTGGCTGAGCGCTACGTCCTCTCCGGCGGCGCGATCGTCAACGCCTTGCGCTTTGCCGTATTGCAGGCCGCGCGCACCGGTGCCAACCGGATAGGTGCCGCGCATCTGCGCGCGGCCCTGGCGAAGGAGCTCGGCAAGGAAGGGAGGACCCTGGGATGAGTTCCTTCGTGCGACGCGGACTCGGCATGCTGCTCGCGCTGCTGGTCGGCGCGCCGGCGGCCGCGTCGGCGCTCACGTGCGCCGAGGTGCAGCCGTTGCGCCTTGGCGACAGCGTGATGACCTTGCCTTCCGGCACCGTGGGACAGCCCTATCGCTACACGCTGCGCGCCACCGGCGGCGTGCCGCCGTATACCTACCGGTCGGAGAGTCTTCCACCCGGCATGTCCCTCAGTGCCGCCGGCGAGCTCGCGGGTGCACCGGCCACCTTGCCGATGGTGGCGGTGTTCGTCGCCGGAGTACGGGATCGACATGGCTGCATCGCGCAGCAGACGTACAGGCTTGCGATCATGGCGCCGCGGCCGGCACCGCCTCCCAGGACGGAACCGCGGCCCAGGCCGCCTCGTCCGGCGGAGCCCGCGAAGAAGCCGGAGGAAACGCCGCCGCCGCCCAAGCCGCTTCCTCCCCAGCCGCTCACGACCGTGCCATTGATCGAGACGCTCGCCGCGCCGTCGTCGCCGCAGTCGACGATGGATGTGTACAGGCTTACTCCCGATATCTTCAAGGACAAGGACGTGCTTGCGGATCTCAAGCGACGTTCCGCCGATGTCACGGAGGTCGCCGGCCTCATCCCGGCCGCGGAACCCGAGCCCGCGGACGAGAAGGAAGAAGGCGCGGACGGCGGCACGGCCAAGGACGAGGGCAAGGCCGAGGGCAAGAGCGTCCCCAGGAACGAGTTCGTGGACCCGACCGTCGACGTGGATGCCAAGGCACAGTTCCAGCGGATGCTCGCGCCGCTGGTCGGTGTCGAATTTCCCGGGCGCGATCTGTTCGTGGCGGCCCTGGACACAAGGCTGTGCGCTTTTTCCAGGGAGATGATCGTGGCGGCGGCGAACCGGCAGCACCAGCCTCCGCCCGTCATGAAGGACTCGGACTGCCCGCCCGACTGGTCGAAGGTGGCCAGCGCCGACGATTCGGTGCCGCCAAGCCACTTGCCGTGGCAACAGGTACCCCAATGGCTGATGAGCGCGTCCATGCACGCGCTGCTGATCGAGAAGGCGAAGCAGTCCCATTCGCTGATCCAGCCCGCCGCGCCGTCATGGTCCGGCGCCGGCTGCGGTTGCGTTCGCGCGCTGAGCGGACAGGTTTACGGGTTCTATCCATACTGGGACAACGGCGCCGCGCCTCGCCGTCTCGATTTCAGCATGCTTTCGCGCATCAGCGTGTTCGCGCTCTGGTTCGCCGACAATGGCGACCTGATGGAACCCGGCTGGACGACGGCACAGGATACGGCCTTCATCCGCGAGGCACAGCGGCAGAAAACCGCCCTGGACTACACTCTCTACCACAACGACTGGCGCTTCCTCCAAGACGCCACGGACGACAACGTCAGGGACATCGCCGAGCGATTGGCCGTCCAGGCGACGAACTTCATCGACACGCCGCTCTCCGATCTCGCATCGCGTGTCCATGCGTGGGTTCCCGGCTTCGCCAGGGTGGAACGTTACGGCAACGGCCTGACCCTGTACCTGGATCGGATGCCCGGGGCCGACGATCCGCTGCGGCCGGCGTTCGAGCGCTACCTCAACCAGCAGGTTCGCGGCCTCGTCGCCGAACTGCGCCGGCGTCAGCGCGCCTACGTGCTCAATATCGTGCTGCGGGACACGGACCTGACCGGGACGGGAGCCATCTGGACTCCCAGCCGCATGGCGGAGTACCTGGGCCAGGCCGAGGCGCTGGATCCACGGGGCGGGAAGGTGCCCGGCGGGAACGCGCGGGAACAGAGCGGCACGAATCTTTCGCTGCGATACATGGTGCTGCTCACCCAGCCGAGCGCGAACAGCATGCGCGAGATCCTTGTTACGATCGATCGCGACAAGGACATATCCGAAGAGATGTGCCGGATCCTGCTTCGCCGGGTGATCCCGATCGTTTCCACGGGTGCGTCGACCGGCGAGGATCTTACCGAAGACCTTTCGTACGCATCGGATAATTTCGGCGGTGCGGGATTCTGGGCGGCCCCCGCCCTGGACGAGCCCCTCGGCGGCGTGGCCGCCGCGCGGGTCCGGCGCAGCTTCCTGCCACGTCCCCCGCGCACCGAAAGCCTGAAAGGATGGGTCTGCGAATACCGTTGGCCCTTGCGCATCCTCGCCGAGGCCGTCCTCCTGGTGTGGCTGATCGCCTTCGTCGTTTACCAATCGAGCTGCCGGATGCGGCAGGTCGGCCTGCCGTTCCAGCTCGGCCTGTTGCTTGGCGCCATCGTCTTCCTGGTCCTCGGTGGGCTGCTGCTCCTGGGCGATCCGGCACTGGCGCAGGTACGGCAAGGCAACGCGTTGCTCGCCGTGGTATTGGTCGCGCTGGTCGCGACGATCGCTTATCACATGCTCAAACCAAGGGTGGAGAAACCATGAAAGCGGAACCCGTGAAGCAGGCAAAAGGTGCGATCGAGCCGGCGGCGGCAGCGTCGGATGCGAGAGGTCCCGTGCAGAGGAAAGCAGCGGATAGCCCGCGACAGGTGGGTGAGGCCGCTCACATCGCGCAGCTGAAGGGAGAAAAGCCGAAGGAAAAAGCGGGGGCGAAGAAGGGCAAGGGCGGCAAGTAAAAAGCGCCAGGACATGAAGGACGCCGTGCAGGACGAACGCGTCGGCAAGGGCGGCTCGCCGGTCGCCTCGGCGGGCGGTCGCCTGCCCGCGCCTCCGATCCAGCGAAAGGTCGACACGAGCCCCAGGCAGCGCCACCAGGAAAGCCATCTGTCCCGGCTGCGGGAGGCGCCTGTCGACGGCAACGCGCCGATCCAGCGAAAGATCGCCATTCCGGCCTTCAGCGGAGCGAACCCGGTGTCATCGCTCTACGGACTACCCGCTTCCACGGCGAACTACACCACGCAGACGCGCGGCGCCTTCAACGTTCCGGCCACGAGCAGCGCGAGGCTTGGTGCCTTCAAGGCAGGCAGCGGCGCGATCAACACGAACCTGACTTTCGCGCTCCAGGCGATCAACGACATGCGCGGGGGAATATACGAGCGTTGTCACCTGCTCGCGCACAAGCTGGGCGGCGAGGGCGTTCCGGCGAACATCGTCCCCGCGACGAAGACCTTCAATGCCGCGGCGTTGAACGATATCGAAGCGCCCATCATCGAGGCGCGTCAGCAACCGCAGAAACGGCTATTCCAATACACCGTGACAGCGAATTACGGCGACCACGCCAACGCCAACCTCCGCCCTGTCGAGACGTTGTTGCCGACGAGCTTCGGGTACTCCCTGCAGGAATACCACTGGACCGGCGCAGGGTCGTCCACCCAGATCGCCAACTGGACCGCGCAACCCGCGATGAACCTTGGCGCCGACGCGGTCAAGCAGAACGACTTGAGTGCGCTCGGGGCCCTCCACAGCGACGCGCCGCACATCGCGGGACCCACGGGGTCGTTGGGCGCGTTGATCGATCACTTCACGAATCAGGTCGCGACCTCCATCACGAAGATCGAACTGTCGCAGGGCATGCGCGCATTCATAAGCGGCGAGGTGCAGGCGGCCGCTCTGCAAGGCATCGCCAGCGGAGAACGCGCATTGCCCAGGGATGCCATCTCGGGAGTGGTGGACTACATGCACGCCCGTACCGGCGCGATCGCCGATCGAGCCGTGGGAGACGAGCTGGTCCGGCAGACGCAGCATGTGACGGCCGATTCGCTCGCCCTGGTGAACAGGGCGCGGCAAACCATCACGGAGAAGCTGACGTACGATATCGATGGCGTCCAGCAAGTCGACAGGACAGGCCTGGATGCCGCGATGAGGCGCATCGAAGCGTTGCGCGCCACCCTGCTCGAGCGCTGCAGGAACCTCCTCGCCCAGCATGAGCGGCTCGCAGAGTTCACCGCGCCACTGGACTTGCTGAACGATTTTGCCGCCGACGTATCCGAGGAGACATCGAGGGCAAGCCTCTATACCTGATGCGCTGTCGCATGCCCGCTTCGTTATCCGGCCGGGCTATCGGTCAAGGCCCGCTCGAGCGCATCGAGGAAGACCTTCACCCGGCTCGGGACGTAGCGCCGGGAAGGGGTGAGGGCCCATACGGAGAGTTCTTCGGTCGATGCGTCTTCGAGCGTTATCTGGCGCAAGCGGCCCGACGCCAGGTGTTCGCGTACATCCCACCACGTCAGCATGGCGATACCCGAGCCGTCCAGTGCGATCGAGCGGACCGCCTCGACGCTCGCGCTCGTGAACCGGCCTGAGAGCGAAATACGGTGGACTTCGCCGTCGATGACGAACGGCCATTTGCCTATCGGGGTGAGCATGATGCAGTCGTGCCCGTGGAGTTCCGGCACCGTGCGCGGCGTTCCCCGTTCGGCCAGATAGGCCGGCGACGCGCAGAGGATCCGCGGATTGGCGGCAAGTCTTCGTGCGATAAGGTCCGAATCCTTCAGCACCGCGATCCGGATGGCGAGGTCGTAACCGCCCGCGACGATGTCCACGACGCGATCGCTGAGATCCAGCTCGACGCCGATCTCGGGATACTGTTTCAACAGTTCCTTGACCAGGGGAAGAACGATTTCCTGCCCGAAGATGCTCGGCGCGGTGAGCCTGAGATGCCCCCGCACGGCCGACAGGTTTCTGCCGAACTCGTGCCTCGCACCCTCTTCGGCATCGATCATCGCGCTCGCATAGGGAAGGAAGGCTTCGCCTTCCGGCGTGAGCGAAACAGACCGTGTCGTTCGATGCAGCAGACGCACACCGAGTTCGTCTTCCAGCGCGGCAATGCGCCGCGACACCCTCGCGGTGCTCGCGAAGCGCTACGCGCCGAAGGCCATGATCATCGCCAATGGCAGCCTGCACGACATCGATCGCGCCGAAGCGCTGATCGGGTCGGGCGTCGACATGGTCGCCCTGGGCCGTGGTGCGCTGGCCAATCCCGACATGCCATCGCGTCTCGTGGCTGGACGCGAACTGCGGTCGTTCGACAGTTCGATCCTCGGGCCGGTCGCGGACATCAAGGAGAGCGAACTCGCTCTCCGTCACGGCCACTGAGCATGCAACACCAGGCGGAGCCCGGTCTCGGGCCGGTCCTGGAAACGATCTTTCCATCGGAGACTACGTCATTTCGTCGTCTGGGCGCCGGAAGCGAAAGTGCTATGGGTCGGCAACATGATCCAGGCACCGTCGCCGGCCTTGCCGTGGTTGCTGGAGGGGCGGCACAGGGATACGATCGAGACCCTTGCCCGGGTGCGGGACTTCCTGCCCGAGGACGCGACGATCATCCCGGGGCATGGGCGGCCGATGCGTCCGGCGGATATCGAGTTCCCGCTCAGCTATCTTCGCGAACTGGACGCCGCGGTCAGCAAGGCCGTGGAAGAAGGACGCTCCGTGGAGGAGACGTTGGAAACCGTCTCCATGGCCCATTATGGCGAGTACAGCCTGTTCGACTGGGCACACACGTCCGTCAACGTTCCGGCAGCCTATCGGCATTTCGAGGACGGGGGCAAAGTCGCGGGAAGCAGCTAGTCATCGAGTCTTTTCATGTCAGGCAACGGTATGGCGATACGCATGCAGGCGAAGATCGACGCTTTTCTCGACGACTTCTTCTCTGCGCCGACCGCAGGCATGCGCCGTGTCTTCGATCCCTGGAACGCGGTTTCCGCCGACGACATCGCGCCAGACGCCATCGCAGGCCGGCGCGAACGCCTGCGACGCCATCTGTCCCTTTCGGCACCGAAGCTTCTGCTGGTGGGCGAGGCGCCCGGCTACCAGGGCACGCGGGTCACCGGTTCGCCGTTCACGTCCGAAGCACTGCTGCTCGAGGACGGCGTGCCAAGGATCGGGCGGCTGGCCGGGAGGCTCACGTCGCGCCGCCTGCCATGGCGGGAGCCGTCGTCCACCATCGTCTGGCGGGCGCTGCGCGACGCGGGTATCGCCGGGCAGACCCTTCTCTGGGGCGCGTTCCCCTGGCATCCCTTCGCGGACGTTCCGCTGTCGAACCGGCCGCCCAATGGGCCGGAGAAGGCGTTGGGCGCCGTCTGGCTGGAGAAGTTGATCGCCGCGCTTCCCCGCGTCACCGTGGTTGCCGTGGGAAACGTGGCAGCCGACGCGCTGCGAGGGATCGGCGTCGAAGCGGCGAAGATCCGGCATCCTTCCAACGGCGGAGCGACGGCGTTTCGCGCCGGCATCGCAGGTCTCGCGAGAGGAATGCTTCCGCACGATGCCGGCGGCGATTGAACCCCGGCCGGCGGCACGGCTTATACGGGGAGTTCCTTTCCCGTTTGCTCGTTGATGAGGTACTCCGCGTACCATTCGGGCCAGTTTTCATCGCGCTGGCCACCGTTCCGCTCCTCGTGCTCGCCGTGGGCGGTTCCCGCCCGGCGAAGCGCGGCGGCGAGGTCTTTCGGCGAGCCGAACGTGGCGACCTCGACACGGCCGGGCAGCCGCTGGGTGACCTCCTGGAACAGCCAGCCATTGCCATCGGGATCGCTGAAGCTGGCGAACGAGCGGTAGCTGCTGCGTTCGGGATGGCGTCCATCGATCCGGGCGCGACCAAAGAGATAGGGATCGTCCGCGCCGGCATAGACCCCGGCAGCGTCGTGGAATACCTCGCTTATCGCGACACCGCGAGCGAGCATGTCCTTGTGGGCGGCCTCGATGTCGGAAACGATGAGATACAGCCCCTGCGAAGAGCCGGGCGTCGCCGCCGTGACGTTCCTGCCGAAGATGACCGAGCATCCCGAGCCGGGCGGGGTGAACTGGACGACACGATAGAACCCGTCGTCCGAGGCGAAATCCGCATCGAGCCGCCAGCCAAGGTCGCTGTAAAAGCGTTTCGCGCGATCGACATCCGCCACGGGAATGACGACGATTTCGAACTTCATCTCGATGGCTGCGCTGCTCATGGGATCTCCGCCGACCGTAAAGGCGTGCCTGGAAAAAAGGCGAGCATAGCGCCGGACACGAGCCGATGATTGTCGGTCCTGGCAACGCCACCCACCGCATATCCGTACAAGCGAATGCCATGGAAATCCACTCGATAGGGTGAATCCGTTACCGCCGGGCTGGTCGATCATGGTCGACGCCGCGATTCCTGCGAGCAGTTCGGGAGGAGGTTCACCCATGTCACACCGAAATACCGTCGTTATCCTGGGCATGGCGCTGGCCGCTGTGCTGGCCTGCGCCGATGTGAACGCTGCCGGCGCCAAGGCCAAGCCGCAGTCCGCGTCGTTGTCGGACGCGAGCGGAAACCTGCACGTGCCGGACAAGTATCGGGAGACTTACGAGTATCTCGGAACGTGGTCGGTCGCGGCATCCGGCAAGGAAGGTGCCAAGGAAATGCACGTTGTCTACGCATCGCCTGGAACGACCGCTGCCTATAAGAAGAATGGCAAGTTTCCCGACGGCGCGGTCCTGGTCAAGGAAGTCTTCGAAGCCGCCACGGGACCCATGACCACAGGCACCGTCAGCCACGAGCAGACCCTGAAGGGGTGGTTCGTGATGGTGAAGGACGACAAGAACAGGCATCCGGACAACAAGTTGTGGGGCGAAGGGTGGGCCTGGTCGTGGTTCGATGCCGGCAACCCCAAGAAGACCACGTCGACCGACTATCGCACGGACTGCCAGGCCTGCCATACGCCGGCGAAATCGACCGACTGGATCTACGTCCAGGGATACCCTGTTCTCAAGAACTAGCGGTAGGCGATGTGCGCGGGCACGCTGAGACGGACCTCCGTACCCGCGCCGGAACGCGAGCGGATGCGCAAGGTGGCGGGAATCGCCTCCGCGCGTTCGCTCATGCCCAGCAAGCCGTAATGATCGCGACGCATGCCTTCGGCGAGCACGCCTTCGGGGATGCCCTTGCCGTCGTCCATGACGCTGACGATGAGCTGCCGCCAGCTGAAGATGACCCGTACCCGGACGGCTGACGCCGCCGAATGGCTGCGTGCGTTGACCAGGGCCTCGCGGACGATGGCGACGATTTCGCCGGCGACGTTCCAGTGCAGCTGACGAATGCGGCCGTTCAGCGACAACGAGACTCGCTCGTCGTCCGGGAAGACGCTCTCGATGATTTCGTTGAGGAAGAGCCGAAGCGGGCATCCGCTCCCGCTCTGGTCGCTGCGCATCAGTCCCAGCTTGTCCCGACTTTCGATGACGGCCTGCCGGGCCAGTTCCGCTGCGCGCGCGAGTTCCTCCTGCGCCTTCTCCGACGGAGGTTTCCGGCTTATCGCCTGGACCGTGAGGAGCAGGCCCTGCACGCTCTGCAGCAGGGTGTCGTGAAGGTCGCGGGCGATGCGCTCGCGCTCCTCGGCGCGGATTCGTCGCTGGTCGTCGCGTCGCGCGACATACAGGCGATAACCGGAAAAAGCAGCGATCGCGACGAGCGCTCCCTCGATGTAGTGGCGATATCCCGTCTTCATGGCTGGGGGTTCCGTGGAGAAGCGGCGTCGCCAGGACTCAGGTGTCCAGGAAGCCGCGATGGATCGCTATGGTGACAGCATGGGTACGATCGTGGGCGTTCAGCTTCGAGAGGATCGACTTCATCCGCGTTTTTACGGTTTCTTCGGCGATATGCAACGAAGCGCCGATTTCCTTGTTGCTCATGCCCTGCGACGCCAGCCGCAGGACGCTCAGTTCGCGCGGCGTCAGGCCCTCCATCCCCTGGTGAGCGCTGACGTCCTGGAGCACATCCGGCGCCACGTGCCGCCGTCCGCAGAAGGCGGCACGGATCGTGGCGATGATCTCCTCGCTCGAGGCCGTCTTCAACAGATAGGACGTCGCCCCGACGGCCATCGCCCGGGTCACCCGGGCATCGCCGGGGTACGTCGTCAGGACCACGATGGGAATCTGGGGATCCTGCTCGCGAATGGCGGCGATCGCCTGCGTGCCGTCGACGCGCGGCATCTGCAGGTCCATCAGCACCACGTCGGGATCGGAGAGGCCGAAGTGCTCGATGGCCTCGGCACCGTTCGCCACCTCCGCGACCACTTTCATGTCGCGTTCGTCCTCGAGCGTCGAACGCAACCCCTCGCGCATCATGGGATGGTCGTCGGCGATCATGATCCGGATGATTCTGCTCTGATTCATAGCTTCAGTCCTTCCGGGGGCGTGAAGCGATGCTTCTTGCCTCACGCGCATAGTATAGGAGGCCGGGCACCTAGGTGCGCAGGTAGGCGCATTTGGCCCGGACTTTCAGGGTGACGGTGGTTCCCTCGCCGGGAGCCGAGGCGATCTGGAACCTGGCGCCGATCCGCCGTGCACGCTCCCGCATGCCGACAAGACCGAAGTGGCCTTCACGTACGCCGCGGTCCAGGACATGGCTCCCGATGCCGACGCCGTCGTCCTGCACGATGGCGACAAGATGGCGCTTCTCGAACGACACCCGCAAGGCGATGCGGCTGGCCTGCGCATGTTTCCTGGCATTGGTCAGTGCTTCGCGAAGAATGGCGACGATCTCCTCGGTCACCTCCCACGCCAGTTCACGCACATGCCCCTCCAGGACGACTTCGGTGTCCTTTCCCGTGGTCGACGATTCCGCCTCGAGTTCTTCGAGGAGGAGGATCATCGGACAGACGGGGGGGGCGTCGCCGGCACGTAGCGTGCCCACCTTGTCGCGGCTGTCCGCGACGGCGCGCCTGGCGACCGCGACGGCGCGCACCAGCGCCTGTCGCGTCTCCTCTTCCATCGGCTGGCGGCTGATGGCCTGCAAGGTCAGCAAGAGACCCTGGATACTTTGCAGGAGGGTATCGTGGAGGTCACGTGCGATACGATCGCGCTCTTCCTCCCGTATGCGCGTACGCGTCACGGTCTGGTTGAGACGCCAGCGAAACGCGTACCAGATGACGACGAGGGCTACGGATACCAGTGCTATGCCGCTCCAGCCGGACAGTATTGCCGGGAGCGGGGAGATATTGCGAAAAGGGATAATCGAGGCCTCGGAAACTGCGGTTCCCGGAAGGTTGGCGTGGGATCCCCGGCGCTCAAACGCCCGAAAGAGTGAATCTCATCCTGGGTTCCGCGAAGGGCAGGCCTGTCGGATCGCCTCGATGATGTCGTCGCGGCTGGATGTCTTCAGGAAGGTTGACGAAGCACCGCGGCACAGCGCGCGATGGGCGACCGAATCGTCGGGGTAGGTGGCCATGGCGATGACGCAGGGGCGTGGCGAGGCATGGCTGAGCAGATCGATGAAATCAAGGCTGGCCGGTTCCTTCAGTTCGAGATCCACGAGAGCGACGTCGGGACGTAATCGCTCGACCAGAGAAAGGGCGGTGCGGTCATCGCCCATCTCCCCGACGACGTCCATATCGTCGGTCTGCTCGATGATGGCGCGTAGACCCTCGCGCATCATCCGATTCCGATCGGCGATGAGAATCCTTACTTTGCGTCGCACGTTAGTTCACCGAACGCTCGTCGTGAGGCTGTGCATTGTTCGGCCCGGCGGCACGAGCGTACAACTCCCAAAGGAGTGGATCGAAGTAGTCAAAAACGGATGAAAGCGACAACGGGACATCCCCCGGAAGAGGCGGGATGCACCCCCCAGTCTCGGTACGCGAGCGACTCACCACCGGCAAAGCGCCCCGGATTGGTGTCTTTTAGGCAACAAAGGGGGGGGTCGGGGTGCGACTCGTTCGAGTCTTTCGAGGTGGGTGGCGCTATGCGGAAATCCAGGCAATTACCAAAGGGAACCACCATGTCACTGACCATGTTCGAATCCACGATCCCTGTACTCTGGCGAGGCCTGGGCGTGCTGCTTTCCTATATCGACCGCATCGAGGAGGCGCATGCGGCCGGCAAGGCCGACGCCGAAGACATCCTGGGCGCACGGCTTGCGCCCGACATGTTCACCCTGGGCCGGCAGATCCAGATCGCCTGCGACAATGCGAAAGGGGGGCCGGCGCGACTGACCGGGCGGGAGGCGCCATCCTTTCCGGACAGCAAGAAGACGCCCGCGGATTTCCGCCACCGGATCATGAAGACGCGTGCCTACCTGAGGAGCTTCCGGCCCGCGCATTTCAACGGGAGCGAGGACCGCGCCATCGACCAGTCGTACCGTCGTGCCGACTATTCCATGCCGGGCGTCGATTTCCTGCGCACGGTGTTGATGCCCAATTTCTATTTCCACATCGCCATGGTGCACGCCATCCTTCGCCACCGGGGTTTCCCCATCGGCAAGGAGGACTACTTCGGAAAGTTCCAGTGCGGCGACATGTCGCTGGAGCCCAGCCCGTGGACGACCATGCGCTTCCTTACGGCGGGGGAGACGGCGACATGGCTGGAGCGGCACGGGACGGCGGGCGCGTACCGGTTTCCGTTCACCACGAAGGGGGTTGTCCTGAACCCGCGAGATCTTGTCGATGGCCTGATGGAGGACCTGGGGGGTTTCGACGGAGGGCTGCTCCGGGTCGTCGACTGGATCTGGGACGACGAATACGAAGGCGATCCCACGCAGTCCTATCGCGACCGCTATGACGAGGACAGGCCGCTGCTCGAGGTTCCTGGGTTTCTGTTCGGGCCGGAAGATGCCGGGGCGGCCAAGGAACTCATGACCATGATCCTGGAGCGGAGGTGGTCGGCGCGGTTCTACCTCCGCTCGGGAGCGGCGGCGTTGCAGATCGACGAAGGCGATCGCTTCATTCTCTTCGGCAAGGACGAAGAGGCCGAGCGGCGAGTGAATTTCCGCTTGATCGAATGCGGCTTCGGTCGTTTCGACTGATCGGCGGAAGGGCCCTGGCTTGCCAGGGCCCTTCGTGTCTTACGGGCGAATGCGTACGACCGTCTTGCCGCTGATCCGCGTGGTCGGATTGAACGCGGCGACGGCATCGTCGAGGCTTGCGATGTGGCCGATGTTCGTCCGCAGCCGTCCGTCCCGGACGCGCTGGACGATCTCGGTCAGCTGGGCACGATCGGATTCGACGACGAAATCGATCGCGCGGCCGTCGGCGGGGCGGGCCTCGGGCGGGCCGACGACGGTCACCAGGGTCCCGCCGGCCCGGATCATGCGCGCGGAACGCTTCTGGATATCTCCCCCGATGACGTCGAAGACCAGGTCGACGGCACCGGCATCCTCGAGGGTGTCGTTCTCGAGGTCCAGGAACTCGTGCGCGCCATAATCGAGCGCTTTCTGGCGATCGGCGGCGCGGCCGGTAGCGACGACGTACGCGCCGGCTTCGCGCGCAAGTTGCGTGACCATGGTGCCGACGGCACCGGCGGCGCCGTGGGCGAGCACGCGTTGGCCCGACTGGAGGTGCCCGTGCTGGAACAGGCCCTGCCATGCGGTGAGACCGGAGATGGGAAGACTAGCCCCCACCGTGAAGTCGACATCGCCCGGCAACGGTGCGAGGTTGCGCGCCTCGATGGCGATGTATTCCGCGAGCGAACCGTCGCGATACCAGTCGGAGAGGCCGAATACCCGCTGTCCGATCGACAGACCGGTGGAGCCATAGCCCAAGGAGGTGACCACGCCGGCCAGTTCGTGTCCGAGAATCGACGGTGCCCGGTTCTGGTCGAGACGATCGGTCCAGGTCGAAGGCCATTCGAGTTCGGTGGGGACGAACCCCGACGCGACGACCTGCACGATGACATCGTTGATCGCCGCTTGTGGGTCAGGTCGTGTCGTCAACGTCATCCCAGGCTTGCCGGCTGCTTTGTCGGTAACCACTATCGCTTTCATGTTGCTGTCTCCTCGATGAGAAGGATCACGGTAGAAAGGCGATCGACACCGGACAACCCTCGTTTGAGTGCGCCCATCGCCTCCCGAACGGGTCTTCGCGAGGAGGGGAACGGAGCCGACACTGACCACCGTCTCCATGAGCTCAACGAGGGTGTCCGATGCCGAAGGAACTGCCAAGCCAGCGGATGGCGCGATCTTTTGGCCTGAAGGATCTGTCGGCCACCGTAGTATGCGCCTCGCCAGGTCTCGCGATCACTTTGGCGGAGTTGGAGGTGTCCCCGCGTCGGGGAGGCGAAAGTGTCTCCATGCGCCCCGACGATGCCTTCCTTCTCATTCACTTCACGGACCGGTTGGAAAACCTCCGGTGCGAGGAGGGGAACGACGTATGGCAGGTAGACCGCACCGGGCAGAACGAGAGCTGCCTGCTCGACCTCAGGGAGCCATTCTCGCTTTCCTGGTCCTCGCCGTTACGCGCCCTCGCGCTCTACATCCCGCGCCAGGTCCTCTTCGATGTCGGCGCTTTATCCCTCGAAAGACACACATTCCGAAGCGGCAGGCGGATGGACGATCCGATACTCCATTCGATCATGGAATGCTTGAAGGAATCGCTCGTCGACCGCCTGACCCGCGATCGCGAACGCTACGTGCGGCACGTTCTCCTGGCGACGTGCGCGAGGCTGGTTCAGCTTGGTGCGGTGGAGGAGGCGAACCTTCCTGTCGCATCGCATGCCATGGCGGCCGAACAGTGGCGCGATGCGGCGTCGGTCATGCGCGACCATATGGAAAAAGGCGTATCGATCCGCGAACTCGCGGATACCCGTGGTTTGGTCTATGCCGAGTTCGTTCGCGCATTCAAGCGCTCTTTCGGCGTCTCGCCTCGCGACTGGCTCACGGCGCGTCGCCTCGAGCGTGCCCTCGAACTCATGGGCAATCGTTCGCTGCCCCTGACGGAAATCGCGTCCCGCGTGGGTTTCTCCGATTCGAGTCAATTTAGCCGGCTATTCATTCGGTTCATGGGGTGCCCGCCCGGCGCTTGGCGTCGCGAATCGTTCGGCACCTAGGAATCTCTCGACCCTTTAGGGTGTTTTCCGACGAAGGCCGCGCATGTGCCAATGGGCAGGTCTTCGCGCCGCGTAAGGAATCAGCATGTCATCCCCGGCATCCCACAGCCAAGCGGACAGGAAGACCGTTCCAGCGAGCACGTCGCCCCGTTTCCTCACGGCCGCCGAATCGTCGGCGTGGCTCGCCACACGCGGACTCGCCGAGGGGCCGGTGCCCGGTACGCCGGGAACGTGCTTCTTCCAATTCGCGCCGCGACCCACCTTCGTCGGCTTGCGCGAACTCTTCACCGTCTTGCTGGATGACGCCGGTCCTTTCCGTGGCGGACTGCTGCGATTCGACGGATGGCAGTGGGACGGAGGCTGCGAATCGGATCCGACCGCGTCGTATCGACGGGGCAGGGGAGACTGGCGTTCGTTGCGTCAGGCGCCCGGATTCGTCTTCGGCGCCGACGAATCGGCGGAGGTCGCCGATCTCCTGGCCCTCGTCGTCGAACGGAGATGGTCGGCGAGTTTCTACGCCTCGTCGAAGGTCGCGACATGGAGGCTTCGCGACGGCAACAGAGTCGATGTGTTCGCGGCGAACCTCGGTGTCGAACGACGCATGCAGCACCGGCTTGTGAGGCTCGGAGCGGTGCTCTTCATTCCCTGATGCAGTCTTACTCGATTGAGGCTGTCGCCTCGTGTCCTGGTGGGTTCCACTTCACCTCGACCACCAGGAGTAAGACAAATGAACGATTCGATCGCCAGCAGGCGGACTTTCCTTGCGCGCGCGGGCGTCGCGACGCTCAGCGTCGGCGCGGGCACGCTTCTGTCCCATCGTGCGCTCGCCGCCACGGCTTCGCCTTCGAGCGACGTCGGCGTCATCCAGACGGCCCTCGCGCTTGAGCACGAGGGCATCGCTGCCTACCGGCTTGCCGGCAAGAGCGGACTGCTCTCGCCAGGCACCCTCAAGCTCGCGCTGATCTTCATGGGTCACCATGAAGCGCACCGGGATTCCTTGGCGAAACTGGTCATGCAAGCCGGTGGAAAGGCCGTCGAGCCGAGGACCGATGCCCAGTACGTGGCCGAACTCAAGCTTGCCTCGTTGAAGTCGGAAAGCGACGTGGTCGCCCTGGCGACGACGCTCGAGCGCGGCGCCGCCAGTGCTTACATCGGCCAGGTGACGTCCCTCAAGGATCCCAAGCTGGCCAAGCTGTTCGCGGCGATCTCGGCGGACGAGGCGATCCACTGGACGACGCTGAACAACGCCGCCGGAACGCCGATTCCCTCGGCTCCCTACGTGTTCGCATGATGGGTCGAAGGATGAACCCCAAGGCCTGTTTCCTGCTGTGCGGCGTGCTGATGTCGACGACGATCAGCCACCGGGTTGCGGCGGCCGACGATGCGGCCGCCGGGAAGGTGCTTTACCAGAACCAGTGCAGTGCCTGCCATTCGGTCGACGAGGACAGGATCGGCCCGCGGCACAGGAACGTGGTCGGAAGGAAGGTCGCGAGCGTTCCGGGGTACGACTACTCGTCCGCGCTGAAGATGCTCGGCGGCGCCTGGACGCCGGCCAGACTCGACCAATGGCTGAGCGGTACGCAGAAGATGGCACCGGGCAGCAAGATGTACCTGGAGATGGACGATGCGGAGCAGAGACGCCTGATCATCGCCTTCCTCGAATCGGTTTCCGGCCCGGACGACCGCGGGACCACGCACGCAAGCCCTCCATGAACGCCGGTGGTGGATGACATGAGTATCGTGACCGCGGTTTTCGATGGCAACGACGCTCTTTCCTGGATGCCCTGGGACGGCACGACGATCCGATTCAAGGACGACGCGTTCGCGTGGATCGACGTGATCGACGCCCGCGGAGAGGAGATCGAAGCGCTTCGCCAGGTCTTCGGGCTCCACGATCTGGCCCTCGAGGATTCGATGGGGAACGCGCAGGTCGCCAAGGTCGACCTGTACGCGGATCACGTCTTCATCCTCGCGAAGGTGGCCGAACTCGGCCCGGAGGCCATCCAGTACACGGACGTCGGCATCTTCCTGATCTCCGGGCGCGCGATCACGATCTGCAGAACGGAGACGTTCTTCGGCCACAGCCTGAGGCAGAGCGTGCACAGCATCGCCCGGCGCGACGTCGATGGACCGGAATACGTGGTCCACGGCGTGCTCGACCTGATCGTGGACAGGTATTTCCCGGTCGTGCAGATGATCACCGACGAAGTGCTTCTCATCGAAAAGCGCCTGCTGGATGCGTCGCTCGGCAGGGACGAGATCGCGCGCATCTTCCATCTCAGGCGCGAGGCCATCCATTTCCAGCACACGATCACGCGCATGATCGAGGTCTGCAACAAGCTGGCGACGCTCAGCATCCCCTGCGTGTCGAGCGACGCGAGGCCGTACTTTCGCGACGTGCTCGACAAGCTGTTGCGCATCGAGGCGATGACGACGGGCCTCATCGACGTCATCCGTACCTCCCTGGAAGCCAGCAGCCTGCTCGAACAGCAGCGACAGTCGGCGATAACCCGGCAGCTCGCGGCGTGGGCCGGGATCCTCGGCGTCCCGACCGCGATCGCGGGCATCTACGGGATGAACTTCATCAACATGCCCGAGACGCACACCCGTTGGGGCTACTTCGCCGCGCTGGGCCTGATGTGGTCGATCTGTGCACTCCTCTACTGGCGTTTTCGGCGCCTCGGCTGGCTTCAGCCGTTGCAACGGCGCAACACCCGACCCTTAGGAAACATCCCATGATCCATGCCCATCGTCATCGCATACCGATGGCCGCGAGCGGCGCAGCCTTCGTTCTTCTTCTCGGCGCGTGCAGCCACGCGGGCGCACCCGCCGCCGCGCAGGTCCCCTCCGTGGACGTCGCCGAGGTCGTCAACAGGCAGGTAGCCGAGCGGCAGGTCTACTCGGGGCGCTTGCAGGCCGTGGACCGCGTCGACATCCGGGCCCAGGTTCCCGGGAAGATCACCAAGGTCTACTTCCGGGACGGGCAGCGGGTGAAGAAGGGCGATCCTCTCTTCCTCATCGACCCCCGTCCGTACCAGGCGGCCGCGGACCGCGCCGCGGCGCAGCTCGCCGCCGCGCGCGCGCGGGCTACGTTCGCGAGCGCCGACTATGTGCGCGCGCAGAAACTGCTCGCCGGCAACGCGATTTCCCGGCGCGATTTCGACGATCGCTTCAATGCGTCCCTGTCCGCTACGGCCGATGTGAAGGCCGCCGAGGCGGCACTGGAACAGGCGAAGGTCGACCTCGGTTACACGACGATCGACGCTCCCGTGGACGGCAAGGTGTCCCGCGCGGAACGCACGGTGGGGAACATCGTGGCGGCCGGCTACAGTTCGCCCTCGCTGACGACGCTGGTCTCGATCTCGCCGATCTACGCCGACTTCGACGTCGACGAACGGACTTATCTCCAGTTCCTGGACACCGCGGGCCAGCGCGAGGTGGAGGTGCGCCTCGGCCTGGCCAACGAGACCGGCGTCACCCGGCTGGGAAAGATCGCTTCGGTCGACAACCAGCTGGAAAACACCACGGGCACGATCAGGGTCCGCGCCTCGTTCGAGAACACGGACGGCGCCCTCGTGCCGGGGCTCTTCGCGCGCGTCTCGGTGGGCGCGGCACCGCCGCATCCCGCGGTGCTCGTGGACGACCGGGCGATCTCGACCGACCAGGCGAAGAAGTACGTGCTCGTGGTCGACGGAAACAAGACCGCGCAATACAGGGAAGTCTTCCTCGGCAGCCTCGTCGACGGGCTTCGCGTGATCAGCTCCGGCCTGAAACCGGGCGAACGGATCATCGTCGATGGCATTCAGCGCGTGCATCCCGGCGAGCAGGTCCAGGTGAAGGTGGTGCCGATGGCGGGCGAGAACGACCCCGTCGCTACCCGGTAAATCACCCTCATAACGAGACGCCATGAACATCTCCCGCTTTTTCATCGACCGACCCATCTTCGCGGGCGTCCTCTCGACCCTGATCCTGCTGGCGGGCGTCATCGCGATATTCCAGCTGCCCATTTCCGAGTACCCCGAGGTCGTTCCGCCCTCGGTGGTCGTCTATGCCTCCTATCCGGGTGCCAACCCCAAGGTGCTCGCCGATACCGTCGCCGCGCCCCTCGAGGAACAGATCAACGGCGTCGAAGGCATGCTCTACATGCAGTCCCAGGCGAGCGCCGACGGCAACATCGCACTGACGGTCACCTTCCGCCTCGGAACCGACCCGGACAAGAACCAGCAGCTGGTGCAGAATCGTGTGGCGCAGGCCTTGCCGCGCCTCCCGCCCGACGTGCAGCTGCTGGGCGTCACGACGATCAAGTCGTCGCCGACCCTGACGCTCGCCGTGCACCTGATATCGCCGGATAACCGTTACGACCAGACGTACCTGCGCAATTACGCCCTCATCAACGTCAAGGAACGACTGGAACGAATCACCGGCGTCGGCCAGGTCGTCATCAAGGGAGCCGGCGATTACGCCATGCGCGTCTGGCTGGATCCGCAGAAGCTCGCCGAGCGCAACCTCACGGCCTCGGACGTCGTGAGCGCCATACGCGAGCAAAACGTCCAGGTGGCGGCCGGTCTCATCGGCGGGTCGCCGATGTCGGGAAAGGTGCCCCTGCAGCTCAGTATCAATGCCAAGGGGCGGCTGCAGACCGAGGATGAATTCCGCGACATCGTCCTGAAGAGCGAGCATGGTGCGCTCATCCACCTGCGCGACGTGGCCCGCGTGGAACTCGGTCCCGCCGAATTCGGATCGGGCGCCCTGCTGGACAACAAGGAGGCCGCCGCGCTGTGGATCTTCCAGCTGCCCGGCGCGAACTCCCTGCACGTATCGCACGACGTTCGCGAGGCCATGAAAGACCTGAAGGCGGACATGCCGCCCGGCGTCGAGTACAGCATCATCTACGACCCGACGACCTTCGTCCGTTCCAGCATCGAGGCGGTGATCCATACCCTCATCGAAGCGGTCGCACTCGTCGTCCTCGTCGTGATCCTGTTCCTGCAGACCTGGCGAGCCTCGCTGATTCCGCTGCTGGCGGTGCCGGTATCCATCGTGGGCACGTTCTCGCTGCTGTTGCTGCTCGGCTATTCGATCAACACGCTGTCGCTGTTCGGCATGGTGCTGGCCATCGGCATCGTGGTCGACGACGCCATCGTGGTCGTGGAGAACGTCGAGCGGAACATCGAGTCCGGCCTTCCCGCGCGCGACGCGACATACCAGGCGATGCAGGAGGTCAGCGGTCCCATCGTGGCCATCGCGTTGACCCTGGTCGCCGTCTTCGTCCCGCTGGCCTTCATGTCGGGCCTCACGGGGCAGTTCTATAAGCAGTTCGCGATGACCATCGCCATCTCCACGGTGATCTCCGCGTTCAACTCGCTCACGCTTTCCCCGGCGCTCGCGGCGCTGCTGCTGAAAGGGCGGGAGGAGAAGAAGGACGCCCTCACCCGGGTCATGGATCGTGTGCTTGGCCGCTTCTTCGGTTCCTTCAACCGGATGTTCCGGCGCGGCTCCGACCATTACGGGTCGGGAGTCACCCGCGTCATCCGGCACAAGGGCCTCATGGTGGCGGTCTATCTCGTCCTCCTGGGCTTCGCGGCGTTCATGGGGCACACCGTCCCGGGAGGCTTCATCCCGTTGCAGGACAAGGAATACATCGTCGCGGTGGCACAATTGCCCAATGGCGCGTCGCTCGATCGCACGGTCGCCATCACCCGCGAGATGGGCAAGATCGGGCTGGCCCAGCCGGGCGTGGAACATGCCGTGCAGCACCCCGGGCTCTCAGTGAACGGCTTCGTGAACTCGTCCAGCGCCGTGGTGATGTTCCTGAAGCTCAAGCCGTTCGCGGAGCGCCACGGCGAGGCCGAGTCGGCCACCGCCATCGTGGCGGCGCTGAACCAGAAGTACGCCGCCATCAAGGGGGCTTACATCGCCGTGTTCCCGCCGCCTCCCGTGCTCGGCCTCGGTACCCTCGGCGGCTTCAAGTTCCAGATCGAGGATCGCGGCGCCAAGGGATACACCGCGCTCAACGACGTCACCAGGGCGTTCCTGGCGAAGGCGGCCAGGACCCCCGAACTGGGCCCGGCGTTCAGCAACTACCAGATCGACGTGCCGCAGCTCAACGTGGACCTGGACCGCGATAACGCGAAACAGCTCGGCGTGTCGGTTACCGACGTGTTCAACACCATGCAGGTGTTCCTGGGCTCGCAGTACGTCAACGACTTCAACCGCTTCGGCCGTGTATTCCAGGTCCGCGTGCAGGCGGATGCGCCATTCCGCGCGCATCCGACGGACATCGGACTGCTGAAGACGCGTAACGCGGCCGGGGAGATGATCCCGCTGGGCTCGCTGGTGAAGGTATCCCGGACGTTCGGTCCGGAATCGGTCGTGCGGTACAACGGCTACCTGGCCGCCGACGTCAACGGGGGACCGGCTCCCGGCTATTCTTCCGGCGAAGCCCAGGCAGCGGTGGAGCGGGTGGCCGCCGAGACATTGCCACGCGGCTTCCGCCTCGAATGGACGGACCTCACCTACCAGCAGATCATCGCCGGCAACGCGTCGTTCGTGATCTTCCCGCTGAGCCTGTTGCTCGTCTATCTGGCGCTCGCGGCCCTCTACGAGAGCCTGACCCTGCCGCTGGCCGTGATCCTGATCGCGCCGATGAGCCTCCTCTGCGCCTTGCTCGGCGTGTGGCTGGATAACGGTGACAACAACATCTTTACCCAGGTGGGACTCATGGTCCTGGTAGGCCTGGCTTCCAAGAACGCGATCCTCATCGTGGAATTCGCGCGCGAACTCGAGATCCAGGGCCGGTCCATCGTGGACGCCGCGATCGAAGCGAGTCGCCTGCGTCTGCGTCCGATCCTGATGACGTCCATCGCCTTCATCATGGGCGTGGTCCCGCTGGTGTTTTCCCATGGCGCAGGCTCGGAGACACGCCATGCCATGGGTGTCGCCGTGTTCTTCGGCATGCTGGGCGTGACCTTGTTCGGCCTGTTGCTGACGCCGGTGTTCTACGTGCTCCTTCGTCGCCTGGCCGGCGGGCACCAGCTGGAGGACAAGCACGGAAGAAACGGGCGCGTCATCGGCATCGAAGACGCCATGCCGGGGAGGACCGCCTGATGCGTCCGTCATCGACTCTCATCGCCGTCATGATCGCGACGGGCCTGGGCGGCTGCTCGTTGGCCCCGAAGTACACGGTGCCGGAGGTGAACGCGCCGGCAGCCTACAAGGAAGCACTCAAGGACGATGCGACCGGACACTGGCAACCGGCGTTGCCATCCGAAGCGGCGGCACGCGGCGAATGGTGGAAAGTATTCGGCGACGCGGTGCTCGATCGCCTGGAAGCCGAGGCCTTGGCCGGCAACCTCGATCTCGCCGCCGCCGCAGCCCGGGTCAAGGAGGCCCGCGCGGTAGAGCGCCGTACGAACGCGGATCGCTTCCCCGGCATTTCCGCCGGCGTCGGCCCGACGCGGCAGCAGAATGCGCCCGAATCCCTCGGCGTACCCCGTAACGGCATGCGCCCGGAGGCGCAGACCGTATGGCGTGCGCAGGCAAACGCCTCTTACGAAGCCGACCTCTTCGGCCGCGTGGCCTCGAGCGTCCATGCCGCGCACGCGGACACGCAGCAGACCGAAGCATTGTTCCGTTCGGTGCAGCTCGTCCTGCAGGCCGAGGTGGCGCTCGACTACTTCCGCTTGCGCGAGCTGGATGCGGAACTCGAGGTCTATGGCCGGGCGATCCAACTGAGAAGCGAGACCGCCGACTTCGTCAGGCACAGGAGCGAAGCCGGCGAAGTGACGGATCTCGAAGTCGCGCAGAGCGAGGCCGAGCTCGCTTCGGCACGTTCGGACGCCATGACCGTCCAGCGGGCGCGCGCCGATGCGGAGCACGCGCTTGCGGTCCTGCTGGGCAAGGCGCCCGCGGGCTTCAGCCTCGCCGCCTCGCCGCTGAAGCCGGTGGTCCTGCGCATTCCCGCCGGACTTCCTTCCGCCCTGCTGGAACGGCGCCCGGACGTATCCGCGGCGGAGCGTGCCATGGCAGCCGCGAATGCGCGCATCGGTGTCGCAAGGGCCGCGTACTTCCCTTCGATCAACCTGACGGGTACCGGCGGTTACGAAGCCGAAAGCCTTTCGAACGTGTTCAAGTGGTCCAGCCGGACATTCCTGCTGGGGCCGCTGGTGGGTACGGCGGTCAACCTCCCGCTCTTCGACGGTGGCGTACGCAAAGGCAACCTGGAAGGCGCGAAGGCTCGCTACGAGGAGAGCGTGGCCGACTATCGCGGCCGTGTGTTACTGGCCTTCCGCGAGGTGGAGGACAGCCTGTCCGCCCTGCGCATCCTGGCAACGCAGACCACGGTGCAGGGCGATGCCGTGAGCGCGGCCTCGCGCGCCTTCGATCTGTCGAAAGTGCAATATGAGGACGGCTCCGTTGCCTATCTCAACGTCCTGGACTCGGAGCGCGTCGTGCTTGGCACGCGTCTCGGCGACATCCGGTTGCGGGGAGAGCAGGCCAGCGCGACGGTGAACCTGATCCGGGCGCTGGGAGGAGGGTGGGGCGATACCCCATCGCCCGTCGCCCTTGCCAGACCCTGAGCCACCGATGTCTCTCCACCCCCTTGCCGAGCCGAGGTCATGACCATGCCAGCCACTACGTTGGGCGCCATGCTGCACATCACGGAGACCTGCGCGAAAGCCGACTGCATGAAGGCGCTGGAGCGGGACGCCCATCTCCATGGGCCGTGCGGCGAACGCGATCTGCGCCAGGTGCAGGAGTTCTTCGACACGGTCCGCACGGAGTTCACGATGCGCATTCTCGCCGGCGCGGAGGTGATACCCGTGCGGTTGGGAGCGGGTCACAACAACACCGTGGCGCTGATCCTGCAGACCTTCCGCTGGACGTCCGACTACGACATCCGCAATCCGACGCATCCGTACCACGCCGCCTGGCGGGTATTCGATACATGGTGCGTGGACAACGAACTGGCTCCGGTCTTGCGCAAGTTCCACGACGAGCGTGGGAAGGAGCACTGGTACGAGTTGAGCGTGCGTTCGGCGATCAACGCGGCCGAGGCGTAAAAGCGGCACGGTACATCCGGGAAACGCGTTCTTGGTTCTTATCAACGGCGGGCCCGCAGGCGCAGCATATCGATCACCGCGCCGATGCGGGTCTCGCTGCCATGCCCGAAGCCGACTGGCTAAGCCAACTCCTCCATATGATCACAGTCACCGGGCAGCTGGAGGTCCGGTGCGTCTACGGTGCGCCGTGGCGTGTCGACCGCACGCGCGCCGCACCGCATGAGATTCCCTACCACGCCGTGCTGAGGGGCAGGGCTGTCATCGAGGACCTGGAAGCCGGCGTGTCCAGGGAGTTGCTGGCGGGAGATATCGTGCTTTTGCCCCACGGTTCCGCTTATGTGCTGCACGACGGCAGCGGCCATGCGCCGGCGGAAGTCCATGAAAGACGGGGCCCCGGGGGATGGACGCTCAAGGAAAACGGCGGTCCGGGCGAACCCCTGGACATGCTGTGCGGGCGCTTCTTCATCGAGCCGCCACACAATCAGCTGATCCGCGATTATTTGCCCACGGCGCTCGTGGTGCGCGCCATGGGGCAGGAGGGGGCCGGATCGGCCGCCAGTCACCTGGCCAGCCTCCTCGAACTGATGCGCCTGGAGTCCACGGGCGACAAACTCGGTGGGCATGCGATCCTCAACGCGCTCACCGCGGCATTGTTCACGCTCTCCCTTCGCGCGGCGAGCGAATCCGACGAGGCTCCCACAGGCCTGCTGGCCCTCGCAGGCCATCCACGACTCGCTCCCGCGGTAGCGGCGATGTTCGCCGAGCCGGCACGGCCGTGGAGCCTGCCCGACCTGGCCGAGCTGTGCAGCATGTCGCGGGCCACCTTCATGCGGCACTTCCAGGACATGCTCGGGCGCTCCGCCATCGACCTGCTCGCCGATATCCGCATGAGCCTGGCCGCGAATGAACTGAAGAAACCGGCGACGACGACCGAGTCCGTGGCGGAAACGGTCGGCTATCGATCCGTGGCCGCGTTCCGGCGTGCGTTCACCGGCAAGATGGGAATGACACCGGGAAACTGGCGTCGTCTGGCCCGCGACATCGAAGCCCTGGCTTGATCCTCCGCGGCATTCGATTGAGCCGTGGAGTGAGTCGATCGCCGCCACGATGGCCGTGTGCGAGTTGCTCGGAATTTTCTCATGTCGCTTCCGGGAAGAGTGCCCGTTTCGGGCACGTCTCCTGAGCGGCCCGCAACCTGCCGCACGGCCCTGTGACGCCGTATCTCTGGATTCTTCGCACGACATCAGGTCGAACCGGATGGGGCGTGACCAATCCTTCACGCGAGCGACGAATACGCTTTCGCGCATGAAGAATCTTCATCTGTTCCTCGACGGGTTGAAGCATCGTCCGTGGGCGGTCGCGCTGCTTTGGACGATCCCCGCCGCGATGCTTCCCCCCATCCCGATCGACGAGACCCGGTACCTTTCCATCGCGTGGGAAATGCGCCGGACCGGCAACGCCATCGGTCTGACGTTGAACGACTTGCCGTATATGGACAAGTCGCCGTTGCTGTTCTGGCTCGTCAATGCCGCATGGTCGCTTTTTGGAGTATCGACGCTGGCCGCGCGCCTGGTATGCGTGGCTTTCGCCGCGGGCGCCGTGGCCGCGACGTCGCGAATCGCCGGGGTGCTGGGGCATCGCGATCCCGCATCCGCAGGCTGGCTGATGCTTCCGTTCGTCGTCTTCGGCGCGTTTTCCCCCGTGGTCATGTTCGACGTTCCATTGCTTTGCTTCGTGGCACTGGGGCTCCTCGGCCTCGTGCAATGGCTGCATGACCGGCGCTGGCCAAGGTACGCGTTCTTCCTCGTCGTCGTCGCATTCGGCCTCCTGGCGAAAGGCCCGGTGTATCTTCTGCATATGGCCGGCCCCATCCTGCTCATGCGCTGGTGGCATGGCCGTCCCCTTGGTCACGCGGGACGGATGACCAAGGGCCTGTTGGTGGGACTCGTGATCGCGGCGCTGCCCCTGGCGGTCTGGGCGGCGGTGAGCGCTTCGCGTTTCCACGGCACATCGATCGCAGACACCTTGATACATCAATCGGTAGGCCGAGTGGCCGAAAGCTTCGATCACAGGCGCGGTTGGTATTGGTACATTCCCTTGCTGCTGCCATTTCTCCTGCCGTGGTCGCTCTTGCTGAGATGGCGCCAGGCGGCAGCCGCTTTTCACGGCGTGTCGAAGAACAAGGTGGCCCGGCTCGGCGTGGCCGCATCGCTACCGGCGCTCGCAGGCTTTTCGCTGGTCAGCGGGAAACAGGTCCACTACCTCATTCCGCTGCTTCCGGGCGTCGCGCTCCTGTTGTCGGCCATGCACGAAAGAGTACCCGCGATCTTCGCGCTCGGCCGTGTGCGCCTGCTTCTGTTGCTGGCCGCCGTGGCCTGGGCGTGGCTCGCCGCCTCCGCCGTCATCGGCCTGCAGGGGAACGCCTCGTGGTATATCGCGGCCATCACCTCTGCCACGCTGCTCCTGGCCGGTGCCTCGCTCACGATGTGGAAGGCGGCTCCCGAGCGCGAGCGCCTCATGCGCGCCTCGTGCGCGGCGCTACTCTCGCTGGTATCGATCGTGCTGCTTCTCGGGACCCATTTGAAGGCCCGCATGGACCCGCAGCGACTGGCGACGGTCGTCGCGGCACTCCAGCGCGACGGCGTCGCGGTCGCCGTGACGAGCGGCGAGCCCGGTCTTGTCAATTACCTGGCGAGATTGCAGAAGCCCTTGCCCGTGATCGGCGAAAAGGCAGCCTGGATCGAATCCAATCCGCAAGGCTACGCACTTGTCCATGCCAGCCACGGTCGGCTCCATCCGCTAGTGAATGCCGCGCTCGTACTGACCGACGGTTGGGCCGGCCTGGTACCGGCAGCCGACCTCGAACAGGTCCAGCCTAGCCGTCGTTCTCCGTAAAGGCGGAAACCGTGAAGGATTCGTCGCCTTCATCCACGGTTAGCCGGATCGTGATCGGGCGGCAGCACACCTGGCAATCCTCAATATAAGTCTGGCTCCCTGCGGAGACATCCACGACCACCTCGATGATCTCGCCGCAGTAGGGACATGCGATGTCGGTAAACTCATTCACGGGTGCGACCTGCAAGGTGGAATAGCCACGTGGCGAGCAGGCTGTTTATCACAAATACGAATGGGAAGTACGCCGTGTTGTTGATGGGATCGAGCCAGGTCGCGCCGCCGTAGGTGCTGGTCATCCTCGCGAGCAGTCGTAGCGCATTCAGCGCAAATGCAAACGAGGCCAACCGTGCCCACATACCTTTATCGCGCATCGTCGCGTAGAAGAAAGCGATGGAACATCCCATATACGAGAGCATCAGCGGGAAGTAGAGACCACGCGCGAAGCCGCTCCACAATACATACTGGGCGAGGATCGCTGGATTGGAGCCGGCGCCCCCGGATGCTTCCAGCGCCGTCGCCCATTGGCGTCCAACGACGAAGTAATCGACGCTTCTGTGCAATATCTCGAACCCGACGAAACCAAGCATGCCGGTAAACCCGATGATCGCCACCACGGGTAGCCGGCCCGCGTAACGCACGGCAATGACCGTGTAAGGCACGACCAGCAGGATGATCGACAGCAGGACGAGCAGGGCGCGCACGCGGTCGATCGTCAGCAGGTAAACCAGGAGCTCCTGCTCCGGTCCCTGAGCCTCGGGGATCCAGAAGCGAGAACCCAGCTCCTGGAATGTCTGCACGGCCACAAAGAAAAGTATGCAGTAGGCGGAGAGGCGGTAGTGCCGGCTTTCGAGGGCGTCAGTCATGTCGGCCTTGGTCGGGCAGGTCTGTGGCGGGCAGTCTATCGCTTGCAAAAGGTGGCGGGTTGGGAACAAGCGAGGTCCGGTAATTGCCCTGCAGCACCAGCGATACCTCGCCCAGGCCGCCGTCGTGCGCGGTGCTCCAGGCGGCGATGGCGATGGTGTTGTTTCCGTGCGGGTTCAGCAGCCCGGAAGGCAGCTCGAAATCGGTCTGCGGTCCGACGTCGCTGATATACCGACCGATCTGCCAGCCGTTGATGAAGACGATGGCGCGGTAGTGATGGGACGCCAGATCGTGGATGCGCAAGGCGATCGGTACGTCCTGTCCGGCAGGCAGGTCGAGACGGAAGGTGGTGCGGTACCAGTCGACGCCAGGCTTGTCGGTGGCATGCGGCAAGGTGGTGGTTTCCCACTTCGCATCGGCGAAGCCGGGCATCTGCCAGCCCATGCGTTCTCCGTACAGGCCACCCGCGTTGAACGGGCCCCGCATGGGGTCGGGCAGGTTTTCCCCTCCGAGGTTTCCCTGGATCTTCCACTGGATGTCGGTGGCGGCGTTGGCAAAGGTGGCCGACAGGAGGCCGCGCGGCTCGCGGAAAGCACCGTTGTGCTCCTCCTGGAGATGGCCGTGGTTGTCCACCAGCACCGCGGTGACGTTGTCGCCGCCTTTCTTCAACCAGGCCGGGTCGATGGCGAACTGTTGCGCGCCGCTGGGGTTGTTGCCGAGGAAATGGCCGTTGAGCCACGCGGTGAAGATGCCGTGGTTACCCAGATGCACCCCCATGTTGGCGGACAGGCGGATGCCGATCTCCTTGCCGGTCGCCCGGAAATGTCCGCGATACCACACATTGCCGTGGTGGAAGCCGTAGGCATCGCTGTCGAGGATCGGCAGCCGATGGTTCCAGTACGGATTAGGCGAGCTGGTGCGGTCGGTGGTGAGCCAGCCGCTGTCGTCGAATGTGGGTGCGATCTCCGGCGCACCATCGCTCACTCGCCAGTTCTCGAGGCGGGGAAGCGATACGGGCGCCGGTCCATCGACATGGGCAAGCAGGCTGGCAGACGCCGTCGTAACGGTGTCGACCGGCACACCGTTCCAGGAGACGTGCCGCGTGTCGGGAAGGCCGAACAACTCCACCTCGCCCGCCTGGTCGGTATCGCCGGTGAGCGCGATGGTGTCGCCCGAGCGAACGGCACCGCGTACAAGGTAGGGACCGCGAACCAGCACCGGGCCATCCACCGTGTCCAGCTGCCAGAACCGGATGGCGGCCTCGTTGTCGCCGACCAACAGGAGCAATGAGGTATCGCCCTGATCGATGGCCACTCGTGCCAGGCCGTCGTGGCGGTAATTGAGCCGCAGCGAATGCGTGGCAGCATCCCAGTGTGTCGTCACCTTGCCTTGGAGGACCCGTGTCTTCGGTTCGGACGGATAACGCAGGACGGTCTCGCCGTCTTCGCCGTGACGGCCATAAAAAACAGCCAGGTCGCGTGTACCCAGCCGCAGCTGGGTCAGCAGCTCCGACGTGGAATAGGCGAGGCTTTGCTTTCCAAAGCGATAATCGGCCAGCAAGACCTTGGCATCGCGTCCGGCGATATGGATCGTGGTACCGGGTTGCTCCGGAATCGTGGTTTCGCCCCTATCGTTCAACACGATCTTGAGGTGCGTGGCATCGTCGCTCGTATCCTGGGCCTCCGCATGACGCAGGAAGTAGAAGCGCGTGCCGTCGTCCGGATTGATCCGCGCGGTGACCTGAAGGCGCCGGTTGTCCGGCACCGAGGTACCGATTGCATCCGTCCGGGCCAGCGGTGCCACCGCACGCGTCATGTAGCCGATGAGCTTCTGCTGGTCGTACTTGGGCGTGAGCTGGCGGCTGGCCGTGATAGCGGCACCGTAGTCGTACGACGTATACACGCCCGGCGACGACAACCAGCCCCAGTTGATGCCTCCGTAGGTCATGTAGAAGTTCTGCATCGTCGATCCGGCCGCCATGACCGACTCGTAGAACACGCGCTCGAAGGCCGGCCCGGTGAGCGCGCGGCAGGCCGCGTAACCCGGGCCGCCCCAGACGTCGAACGCGCCACCCTGGTATTCCGGAAAGAACAGCGGCGTGCGCGTGAGTTCCCGACGCTCGGCGCTGAAGTCGTAGATGGCGTTCCAGCGTTCCGGACGCGTGCAGTCGAAATCGAGCGGATAGGAATCGTGGCCCGGGATATCGGTCGCGCCCAGCCCCTGGACGAAATTGCCGTTATGGTTGCCCGTGAGCGGCACGGTGATGCCGTCCGCGCGTGCCTTGTCCTCGAGATCCTGCATGTAGCGGCGGGTGTCGGCCGACTCGTCGTAGAGTTCGTTCTCGACCTGGTAGAGCAGAACGGTGCCGCGGCCGTCGGTGACCTGATGACGCGCGATGATCCGGTCGATCTGCGTCATCCATTCACGGTATGCCGCGGTGTATTCGGGCGAGGTGGAGCGCGGCTTGCCCGCCGTGGTCACCAGCCATCCGGGAAAGCCGCCCGCATCGGTTTCCGCATTGATGTATGGGCCCGGGCGCGCGATGACATAGATGCCGACGTCGCGCGCCATGTCGAGCAGGCGATCCACGTCGCGGATGCCGGAGAAGTCGTAGACGCCCCGTCGAGGCGAGTGGTAGCCCCAGTCGAAGTAGATCTCCACGGCGTTGAAGCCGGCGGCCTTCATCTTCTGCAATACGTCGAGCCAGAGGTCGGGGGACGGCAGCCGCCAGTAATGGAACGAGCCCGACCAGAGGTACATGGGCTTCCCGTCGACGATGAGCGAGTAACGGTCATACGTGACGGTATGCGCGGGCGCCGCCATGGCGCTCGATGCGCCCCATAGCGCCAGCGCGACGCCGGCCCAGCGAAACGAGATCATACCCACCCTCCGATCGACGACAGCGCGCCCTGCGGCGTCGCGGAAAGGATGGGTGAGATTGGGTATTTATGCAACTTTGGGTAATTCGTCTCCGAGCCGGGAACGCGCGCCGCGCGCTCGCTTATGTCCGGCGTTCGGGCTCGGGGATGTACAGCGTGCACAAGGCGGCGACGAGCAGGCCGGCTCCGCCCAGGCCGAGCGCCCAGATAGGCTGGTTGCGAAAGCAAAGTCGCAGCAGCAGGCCCAGGACGCTGGCGGCGAGCACCTGCGGAATCACGATGAAGAAGTTGAAGATGCCCATGTAGACGCCCATCTTCGCGGTCGGCACGCTGTCGGAGAGCAACGCGTAAGGCAGCGAGAGGATCGAGGCCCAGGCGAAGCCGACACCGGCCATCGACGCGAGCAGCCAGTGCGGATCGCGGATAAAGAGGAAAGAGAGCAGTCCCGCTCCGCCAAGGCACAGATTCGTCACGTGACTGATCCGCAGGCCCCATCGCCGCACCATGAGGGGGATGACCGCCGCGGCCAGCGCTCCGAATCCGTTGTACGCGGCGAACAGCACGCCGACCCAGTTGGCTCCCTCGTTATAGGCGGAGGAGGCGGTATCGGTGGTGGCGTAAATCGTCTGGGTCACGCCCGCGGTGGTGTAGATCCACATCGCAAACAGCGAGAACCACGAGAACAACTGGACCCCGGCCAGCCGGCGCATCGAGCCGGGCATGCCGTAGAGGTCTCCCATCACCTCGCGCAGCATGCCGCGGCTGCGGGTGCGCCCGAGCCAGGTAAGCAGGAGACCGAACGCGATCAGCCCCGCGGCCAGCAGGTAGACCTCCTTTTCCAGTCCGAAATACCCGATCGCGAACAGTATCGCGATGCCGGCCGAGAGCAGCAGCAGGCCCGGCCGTCCGGCACGCGATACGTCCACCGAGGGCCCTTCGGGCACGTGATCGGTAAACGACCGCAGTTGGGCGGGCGTGTATTCGCGCGTGACCAGGATGGTCCAGAGCACCGCGCCCAGCAGTACCGCGCCGCCACCGTAGAACGCGTACTTCACCGTATCGGGGATGCCTCCGTCCGCAGCCACGTTCGCGACCCCGAACCGGGCCAGGACCCAGGGCAGGATGGAGGCGACCACGGCACCGGCGCCAATGAAGAAACTCTGCATCGCGTAGCCGATGGGGCGCTGGCGCGTGGGCAGTTGATCGCCGACCAGCGCGCGGAACGGTTCCATCGAGACGTTGATCGACGCATCCAGGATCCAGAGCAGACCCGCCGCCATCCACAGCGCAGGCGCGTTCGGCATCCACAGGAGGGCGACAGAGGCAAACACCGCTCCGGCCAGGAAGTAGGGCCGGCGCCGGCCGAGGCGATTCCAGGTGCGGTCGGAATAGTGGCCGACGATCGGTTGGACGATCAGCCCCGTGAGCGGTGCGGCGATCCAAAGGGCGGGGATGTCGTTAACGCTCGCGCCGAGGGTCTGGAAGATCCGGCTGACGTTCGCGTTCTGCAACGCGAGGCCGAATTGCAGGCCGACGAAGCCGAAGCACATGTTCCATATCTGCCAGAACGACAGTGACGATTTTTCGGTCTTCCGCGCCTGGTCGCGCGCATGGATGGCGTGCCGCGAGGCGACCTCGGTCGGCGACGGGCTCAGCATGCGCGGAGCCGGCCCGCACTGTGGTTGATCCGGATCATGGGTGACCTCCTCCAGCAACAGTTATGTCATGGCCCGGCCCATCCCGCATGCTGCGGTCGCAGCATGGAGGCCCCCCATCGTCCTTGTAAAGGAGAGGGGACTGGCGGCATAGTCGCCCGACAGCGTGATGACAGCGGAGAATCCATGCGGGTACGCCTCGAAGACGTGGCGCGCACAGCCGGCGTATCGCCCAAGACGGTGTCGCGCGTGCTCAATGACGAGGCCAACGTGACCGACGCCACGCGTCAGCGCGTGCGTGCCGCCATGGAGGCGATGGACTATCGCCCGAATCCGTCGGCACGCAGCCTGGCGGGCAAACGCTCGTTCCTGATCGCCATGCTGTACGATAACAACGACAACCCGGCGTCGACCTACCTGGCCGAGATCCAGGATGGCGTGCTCGAGGCCTGCGACGCACATCGCTACAGCATGATGGTGCGCCCGCTGCGCATGCGCGATGCCGATTTCATCCGCCGCTTCGACGCGCTCATTTCCGACCATCATCCCGACGGTGTCGTGCTGACGCCGCCGATTACCGACTATGCGCCGCTGCTGAAACGCCTGCGCGAGCGCGACGTGCCCTACGCCAGTGTGTCGCCGCTCCGGCGCGGCAAGACGGTGGGCGTGACGATGGACGAGCAGCGCGCCGCGCGCGCGATCGTGGAGCACCTCCTTGGGCTGGGCCACAGGCGGATCGCCCATGTGCTCGGCATCGCCGATCACGGTGCCAGCCGTTGGCGACTGGCGGGCTATCGCGACGCGATGGCCGCCGCGGGCCTGCCGGAGGATCCGTCGCTGGTGGTGCAGGGCGCATTTACATTCGGCTCCGGTGTGGAGGCGGCACGGCAACTGTTTTCATTGCCCGAGCGGCCGACGGCGGTGTTTGCCGCCAATGACGACATGGCCACCGGCGTGATGTGGGCGGCGGGGGAGTACGGCTTGAAAGTGCCGCATGACCTCTCGGTCTGCGGCTTCGACGACACGCCGCTCTCGCGTCAGCTCTGGCCGGCGCTCACGACCGTCGAGCAACCCAGTCGGGAGATGGGGAAGATCGCGGCCGAACAACTGTTGAGCGTCTTGCGCGGCCACGGAACCGGGCGGCTGGTACAGGTTCCGTTCTCGCTGCAGATCCGCGGCTCCACCGCCATCGCACCCTGAAGTGACGCCGCCTACCGCGCGACAAGCGCGGCGGCGATGCTGCAAAGCAAGATTGACAGCGCTGTCATTCCTGCCACCATGCGACCCGGAGCGTGCCGCCGGTGCGCCAGCAAGGAGCTTTGTCGTGCCATTGCCGCACTCATCGAGCCGGTTCCTGCGGAGCGTTCCCGCCGCGCTTTCCTTTGCCGGAGCGCTGCTCATGGCCGTTCCGGGCATGGCTGGCGAGGCGACCGTCGTGCATCCCGGTCAATGGCCGCAAGGTCATTCGCCGCTGCCGCCCGATCCCGCGATCGAATCCCGCATCCGGGCGTTGTTGATGAAGATGTCGGTGGCGGACAAAGTCGGCCAGATGATCCAGGCCGACATCAAATCGGTCACGCCGGACGATGTGCGCGAATACCGGCTGGGGTCGGTCCTGGCGGGTGGCAACTCCAAACCGCCGGGACAACCGTTCCCCGTCGCGTCGCAATGGCAAGCCCTGTCCGATGCGTTCTACCGCGCCTCGATGGACACGTCGCAAGGAGGATTGGCCATCCCGGTGTTGTTCGGCATCGATGCCGTGCATGGTCACAACAACCTGGTCGGAAGCACGCTCTTTCCGCAGAACGCCGGGTTGGGCGCCATGCGCGATCCGTCGTTGGTGCATGAGATCGGCGAGGTCACCGCGCAGGAACTTCGCGCGAGCGGCATCGGCTGGACGTTCGCGCCGACGCTCACGGTGCCGCAGGACGTGCGCTGGGGCCGTTCGTACGAAGGTTACTCGCAGAATCCGGCGCTGGTGGCGCAATACGCCGCCGCCGTGATCGGCGGCTTGGAAGGCAAAGCCGGTACGCCCCAGTTTCTGGATGCCGGACACGTCATCGCCACGGCCAAGCACTTCGTCGGCGACGGCGGCACCCACGATGGCAAGGACCAGGGCGACGCCCGGGTCAGCGAGGCGACCTTGCGTGACGTGCACGCAGCAGGCTACCCGCCGGCGATCAAGGCTGGCGTGCAGGTGGTCATGGTCTCGTTCTCCAGTTGGAACGGGGTGAAGATGGCCGGCAACAAGTCCCTGATCACCGATGTGCTCAAGGAGCGCATGGGCTTCGACGGGATCGTATTGGGCGACTGGAACGCGCACGGACAGGTACCCGGCTGCACGAACGAGGACTGCGCCGCCGCATACAACGCCGGGCTGGACATGCTGGAAGCGCCCGATTCCTGGAAGGGGCTGTACAAGAACACCCTGGCCGAGGTGAAAGCCGGCGTCATCCCGATGAGCCGGGTGGACGATGCCGTGACGCGCATCCTGCGGGTGAAGATGCGCGCAGGCCTGTTCGAGGCGGGATTGCCCTCGGCCAACCCGTTGGCGGTCAAGTCCGCGGAGGTGGTCGGGAGTCCAGCGCATCGCGCGGTGGCCCGTCGGGCGGTCCGCGAGTCGCTGGTGCTGCTGAAGAACGACAGGGACACGCTACCGATCGATCCGCGCAAGCACATCCTGGTCGCCGGCGACGGCGCAGACAACATTTCCAAACAGAACGGCGGCTGGACACTGACCTGGCAAGGTACGGGTCTGACCAACGCGAATTTCCCGGGAGCCACGTCCATCTGGGCCGGCCTCCGCGCACAGGTGGAGGCGGCGGGCGGAAGCGCCGAGCTGTCGGTGGACGGCGACTATCAACGGAAACCCGATGCCGCCATCGTGGTGTTCGGCGAGGACCCTTACGCCGAGTTCCAGGGCGACTTGCCGAACCTGGCATACCGGCCGGGCAACGACCGCGACCTCGATCTGCTGCGCAAGCTGCGCGGGCAGGGCATACCGGTGACGGCCGTGTTCCTGACCGGGCGGCCGCTGTGGCTGAATCGCGAGATCAATGCCGCCGATGCCTTCGTGGTGGCATGGCTTCCCGGCAGCGAAGGGGAGGGCATCGCCGATGTGCTGCTGCGTTCCCGCGACGGCCGTGTCGCGCACGACTTCCACGGCAAGCTGCCCTACGCGTGGCCGGGCAGCGCCGTGCAAGGCCGGCATCCGCAGTTTCCTTACGGCTTCGGCCTTACCTACGCCGATAAGAAGCCTGGCGGAAGCTTGCCCGAAGACCCGGGAATCGTATTGAGCACGGGGCAGGCCGGCGTCTATTTCAACAAAGGCAAGCCGGCCCAGGGTTTCGCGTTGCGCCTGACCGGCGCGAACGGCGTGGCCACGAATGTCGCCGCCGTGCCGGCAGCGACGAAAGACGGCAGCCTGCAGATCGGCGCGCTCGACTACAAGGCACAGGAGGACGCGCGCGGGCTGGTCTGGTCGGGTACCGGCGCCGATGCCGCGCGTATCGAACTGGTGGCACCCGAGCCGCTCGACGTGGAGCGCGAGACGAACGGAGACGTTTTGCTCGTCGTCACGACGAGGATCGACGCGGTGCCTTCCGGGGACAGCGCGACGATCGGGGTCGGCTGCGGTACCGGTTGCAGCGGGCAGGTATCCATCGGGAGTCAGCTGTCCACGCTGCCTCGAGGGGAATGGATGCGGCTTGGCGTCCCGCTGAAATGTTTCCGCGACGCCGGCGCGAGCATGGGCAAGATCGATCGCCCGTTCGAATGGTCCGGTCGTCCCGGAACACGGATTGCGATCGCCGACGTGTCGCTCGGCACGGTGGCGGACCGGACGCTGGCGTGCCCGGCACACGGTGCCGGGCAATGAGGGGCTAGGGGAACGATGCCTTGGCGTTCGGCGACGACAGCGACGTCGTCGTCGATGGGGCATCGCTGGGGAGTTTGGGAAAAACCTTTGTCATGGCCGGCGCATGCGGCGGACAAGACTGATCCGAACGATTGATGGGGAGAGCAAGATGAATCTGCGTCACAAGTTGTTGTATGTCGCCATGTCACTCGCGTTTGCTCCGGGCACGCTGCTTGCGGCCGACCAGGAAGCAACGGTGCAGAACCCGCCATCCGGTAATCCGGGACCTGCCGAGAGGAAAGTGCAGAACCTCGATGCCGTCTCGGTGACCGCGACCAAGCGCGAGACGCCGCTGCAGAAGACGCCGGTGGCGGTAACGGCGATCACTGTCGACACGCTCGACAGGGAGCGCGTCATGACGGTTCAGGACCTGACCAAGCTGGTGCCCGGCCTGCAGGGCACGTCGCAGGGCGATCACGGCGTGGTAACCCTCACCTTGCGCGGCATCGGCAACGACAGCGCCAAGACCGAATACGCCGATCCCGAGGTCGCCACCTTCGTCGACGGCGTCTACGCGCCTCGCGCCGAGGCCGCGTCGGGCCTGTTGCTGGACATGGAAGGCGTGGAGACGCTCCGCGGCCCGCAGGGTACCCTCTGGGGCCGTAATTCCACGGCCGGTGCGATCAGCTTCCAGACGGCCAAGCCGGATATCGGTGCGGGCTTCTACGGCAACGCGCAGGTCGAAGCGGGCAACTACAACCAGACCGGCGCGAGGGCCGCGTTCAACCTGCCCATCAGCGACACCTTCGCCATGCGCGTCGCCGCGGTCCACCAGCAGCACGACGGCTACGTCGACTACCAGAGGCCGTCGGGCCAGCTGCCGAGCCTGGCGGCGCAGCAGCAGGCGTACCTTGCGTCGCCCGCTTCCGGAGGCACGCTGGCCAACTTCAAGCCGATCGATCCCGGCCAGTACGTGCAGGGCGGCGACAAGTACAACGCCCAGGACCAGTCCGCCGCGCGCGTCAGCGCGTTGTGGCAACCCAGCGACGCGTTCAAATGGAACCTGTCGTACGAGTATTTCGCCGATCGCGGCACGCCCAGCCTCAGCCTGATGCAGACGCCCCGCCAGGGCCAGGATTTCTGGTCCGCGTTGATCGATACGGCGCCCTACCTGGACCGTACGTCGAAGACGGTGCGCAGCCGCATGGACTGGAACATCAACGACGGTGTGCAGCTCAGCTATATCGCCGGCTACAACAAATACTCCGGCAAGAGCGACTTCGACCAGGACGTCGGCGTCAGCGTGCCCACCAGCTTCACCACCAATGGCGTCTACCAGGACGACCGCACCAACGATTCCAACTACAAGAGCTGGAGCCAGGAAATAAACCTGAAGTCGACCGGCCCGCAGACCCTGGACTGGATCCTCGGCGCCTACTACGGCTACGAAGACAACGACATCCGCTTCGACATCCCCATCATGAACGGTACGCGCTACGGCACCGTGAGCTGGCAGGGCTCGTTCATCCAGCCGAAGGAAACGGTGAAGTCGTACGCCTTGTTCGGCCAGGCCACCTGGCACCTGAGCGACCATTGGCGACTCACCGGCGGTGCGCGCTGGTCGCACGACACCAAGGAGAACAAGGGCGGCATCAACTGGGGCTGGGCATACGACCCGGCCGTGCCGCAGGTGCCGATCTCTCCGGACGTGTACCCGGATCCGTCGAACGGCTTCGCCATCTCGCAGCGGAATACCGCCAAGTACAGCAAGAGCAAGCCAACCTGGCTGCTGCGCCTGGACACCGACGTGAGCGAGAACGGCCTGCTCTACGCCAGCGTATCCACCGGCTATAAATCCGGCGGCACCCAGGACGCGGGCACGCTGTACAAGCCCGAGACGCTGACCAACTATGAAATCGGCAGCAAGTTCACCTTCCTCGACGGCCACATGACCTGGAACTCGGCCGTCTATTACGAGGACTTCAAGAACTTCCAGCTCTCCGCGCCGATCGTCTACCCGGACGGCAACCACGGCCTGGGCTTTTCCAACGTGGGCGGCAGCACCAAGGTGCTCGGCTTCGAAACGGAACTGGCCTACCAGCAGACGAACGATCGCTTCAACCTGATCTTCTCGGCCATACCGAAGAAGGAACTCGGAAAGCTGGTCTATGCCGGCTCAAACGACTACCAGGGACTGCCGGCATGCCCGCCCGAGTCCAACCTCGCCAACTGCATGAACGTCACCGGCAACGATCTCCCGCACGCGCCGAACGTGTCGCTCACCGGCATCTACGAGCACACGTTCCACCTCGCCAACGGCGGCCGCCTCACGCCGCGCATCAGCGCGCAGTACCAGAGTTCGCAGTGGCTGAGCTACTTCAACCTGGGTTCGGGCGACCGGCAGAAGGCGTACACGCGCGGCGACCTGTCGCTGCGTTACAGCGAGCCGGGCGACAAGTGGTGGGTCAATGCGTACGTGCAGAACGTGTCCGACGAAAAGATCCGCACCAGCGCCGGCCGCTTCCTGATGTCCGACGGATCGCTGCAGTACGTGTCGCAGTACCTCGCGCCGCGTACGTACGGCGTGCAGGTCGGTGTCTGGTTCTGAGGTGATGCATCGCGTCCCGTAGGACGCGGGCGACACCTGACGCTTGCCGTTCCGCAGGCGGCGCTCGAAGGAGCGTCGCCTTCTCTCTCCCGCGAATGGCTTTTTTGCCGGGCCCGCATAAGCGGCCCGGCGTTTCTTTCTCTTCGTCATGCAACACCGGTGGGGACACAGGATGGCGCGTCTGAGGAAAGTGTTGATCGTGGGCGGCGGCACCGCCGGTTGGCTGGCGGCGTGCTACCTCGCCAAGGCGGTCAACGCGGCCGACCCGCGCAGCGTGCAGGTACATCTGGTGGAGTCGCCGGATATCGGTCTGCTCGGCGTGGGCGAGGCGACGTTTCCCTCGATCCGGGGCACGCTGTCGGCGATCGGTCTCGACGAGCGCCGCTTTCTGGTCGGCGCCACCGCGACCTATAAGCAAGGCATCCACTACCGCCATTGGGTACGTCCCCCGGGCACCCCCGGCGCGGATCACTTCTTTCATCCTTTCAACGCACCCAGCCAGCGTCCGGGCGGCCCTGAACTGCTGCCGTACTGGCTGCTCGGCGCCGCCCCGGCGGGCATGCCGTTCGCCGAGGCCGTGTCCATGCAGAGCACGCTTGTGGAGCGCTCGCGCGCACCCAAGCGCCCTGGGGACGCGGACTACCAGGGGCCGATGAATCACGCCTTCCACTTCGACGCGGCCTGTTTCGCCCGCGTGCTCGCCGAACATGGCCAGGAGTCGCTCGGTGTGGTTCGGCATGTGGCCACCGTGGAGCGCGTGGACCGCGACGAGCAGGGAGCCATCGCGCGCCTGGTGACAAGGGAGGAGGGCGATATCACCGCCGACCTGTACGTGGATTGCACCGGCCTTCGCGGCATGCTGATCGGCAATGCGATGCAGTCGCCTTTCCGCAGTCGCGCGGACGTGCTTTTCGCCGATCGCGCGGTGGCCATGCAGGTGCCGTACGACACCCCCGACGCACCCATTCCGTCGTACACCATCTCCACCGCCCAGGAGGCCGGCTGGATCTGGGATATCGGTTTGCAGAAGCGTCGCGGCGTCGGTTACGTCTATTCGTCGCGCCACACCGCCGACGACCGCGCCGAAGATGTCTTCCGGCGCTACGTGGGGCGCGCCGCCGAAGGCCTGAAGGCGATGCACATCAAGTTCGAGACGGGATACCGCCCCGAGCACTGGAAAAAGAATTGCGTGGCGGTGGGACTGGCGGGCGGCTTCGTCGAGCCGCTGGAATCCACCGGCATCGCGCTCGTGGAGCTGGCGACCTACCTCCTCACGCATCTGTTGCCGGCCGACACCGACGACATGCAGGGGGCCGCGAACCACTTCAACGAGATGATGGTGGCGCGGTACGACCGCATCATCGATTTCATCAAGATGCACTATTGCCTGAGCCAGCGGCGCGACTCGCCGTTCTGGGTCGACAACGCCGACGTCGCCGGCATCCCGCCCACCCTGCGGGAGAAGCTCGAGAAATGGAAGCGGCGCCCTCCGCACCGGCTGGACTTCATCGCCGACCTGGAAATGTTCATGACCTGCAGCTGGCAATACGTGCTTTACGGCATGGAGTTCCAGACCGATCTGGAATCCATGCGCAGCGCCTACCCGCAGGTCGACGCCGCACGCAGGGAGTTCGCGATGATCCGGCAGGCCGCGGCCCGCGCACTCGACGACCTTCCCGACCATCGTGCGTTCGTCGAGCACATGTGCCGCGAGCACGTGCAGCGCCGCCAGGCCAGCATCGCACCTTGACCTTGCCGTGTTCGCCGGGGCCGGGCTGGCTGCCTCGCCGGCCCGGCCTTGCAAGCCGCCGTCATGTGTCTTACAGTGAACCACATGGTTCACTATCAAGCCCGACTCGATGCGACGTTCGCCGCGCTCTCCGACGTCACCCGGCGCGGCGTGCTGGAGCAACTCGGGGGTTCGGACGCCTCGATCACCGACCTCGCCGAAAGGTTTCACATGACCCTCACGGGCATGAAGAAGCACGTGAGCGTCCTGGAAGAGGCGGGGCTCGTGGTCACGGAGAAGGTAGGACGCGTGCGCACCTGCAAGCTCGGACCGCGGCGGCTGGAAGAGGAGGCCGCCTGGATCGAGCAGCATCGCCAGCTCTGGAGCGCGCGCTTCGACGCGCTGGACGAACTTGTCGATCAACTGAAACGCAAGGAGAAGGCCGATGACCAACGTAAAAGAAGGTAGCACCGCGGCGACGAACCGTACGGCCGTGGAGCGCAAGTCCGATCGCGAACTCGTCGTGATGCGGACGTTCGATGCCCCCGTGCACACCGTCTTCGAGGCGTGGAGCAAGCCCGAGCTGTTCCAGCGCTGGTGGGTTCCGAAGTCGGTGGGCCTCGCGTTGCTCTCGTGCGACATGGATGTTCGCACCGGTGGTTCGTACCGCCTCGTGTTCCGCCACCCGTCCTTCGATCAACCCATGGCGTTCTTCGGCACCTACAGGGAAGTCGTGCCTAACAAGCGCATCGTGTGGACAAACGAAGAGAGCGAACAAGGTGCCGTGACGACGGTGACGTTCGAGGAAATGTCCGGCAAGACACGGGTCACGTTGCACGAACTCTACCCCACGACGGCCGCGCTGGACGAAGCCCTCGCCGGTTCGGCGGAAGGCCTGCCCGAGCAGTTCGACCAACTGGACGAGTTGCTCGCAGGCGGGGCCTGACCGCGCCGCGGCGAGCCGCGCATCGCGACCACCTTCGTGCCGGCCGATCCGGCGCAACGAGACGAGGACGACCATGCTCAGACGCGATTTCGTGAAGGCTTCCCTTTCATCCGCGGTGCTGGCGGCGGCCCTTCCCATTCGAGCCACGGAGAGTCCCGTCGCTTCGCGCGGGGCTTTCGCCGATGTCGACGGACAGCATCTGTTTTACAGCGTACACGGTGCCGGCAAACCACTCGTTCTTCTCCACGGCGGCATCGACCCGGACAGCTTCGGAAGCAACCTGGCCAAACTGGCCAAGGGGCGACGGGTGGTCGCCGTCCATCTCCAGGCCCATGGACGCACGCCGGACACCGACAGGCCGCTCCGCAGCGAAACGATGGGCGACGACGTGGCCGCCCTGATCGGCCAGCTGAAACTCGGGAAGGCGGACCTCATGGGCTATTCGCTGGGCGCCGGCGTCGCGCTGCAGGCCGCCATCCGTCATCCGGACGCGGTCGACCGGCTGGTGGTCGTGTCCGCGGCAATGAGGCAGGACGGCTTCTATCCCGAAGGCGTAGAGGCTTTCAGGCAGTTGGAGGCCAACGCGGCCACGCTCGGCCCGAGCGTCAAGGCATCGCCCTTGGGAGCGCGCTACCCGGAGGTCGACTGGACCCGTCTCTTCAGGAAGGTCGGCGACCTGACCAAGCGCCCCTTCGACTGGAGCGCCGACGTCGCAAAGCTTCAAGCGCGCACGCTACTTGTCTTTGCCGACGCCGATGCCATCCGGCCCGAACACATGGTCGAGTTCTGGAAGGCGCTGGGAGGCGGTCGTCGCGATGCCGGCATGGATGGTTCCCAACGTCCCGCGAACGAGCTCGCCATCCTGCCCGGCACCACCCATTACTCGCTTCCCGTGGATGCGATGCTGCCGGAGGTCGTCGGACGCTTCCTTGGATCGCCGCCTCCTTAGGTGCCCTCATGCTTGGGAATGGGGTCGCGTCTCCGGCTTGCCTCGTCGTCGGAGTGCACCTCATACCACATCGCATTGAGCACGGCGAAAGTGCAGGCCAGCCCCAGGCCGAGAATCCAGGCGAAATACCACATGATGTCGCCGCTCCTTCAGTAAGTGGTGTGGGATTTGCGCACATGCTCTAGCGTGACGCGCCCGCGCATGACGCGATAGACCCAGCCGGTGTAGAGAATGATCACCGGCATGAAGACGGCCGTGACACCGAGCATCAACAGGAGCGTGCCCTGGCTCGAGGACGCGTCCCATACCGTCAGGCTCGATACCGGTGACGTCGCGGACGGCATGAGGAATGGAAACAGCGCAAGGCCCGCGGAAAGGATCGTTCCGGCGATGGCCAGCGAGCTGCACAGGAAGCCGCCCAGGCCGCGTCGGGACACGAGGATCTGCGTACCCACCGCGCCGGCCACGGCGAGCGCAGGAGCAACCCAGAAGGCGGGATTCGCCCTGTAGTTCGCGAACCACGATCCACCGACCACGACTTGCTTGCCCAGGGGGTTGGAGATGCCGTCGGTGACGACGGTGCCGGCGATGGCAAAGCCAGGCACGCCAAGAGCCAGCCAGACGCCGGCCGCAGCGAACAGCACCAGGTAGGCCAGCGAGGCGATGCGCGCCACCTTCGCGGCGCGTTCGGCAATGACATGGTCGGCACGCATGGCTGCCCAGCACGCCCCGTGGGCAAGCAGCATGCAGAGGCTCACGGCGCCGCAAAGGAGCGCAAAGGGCCGGAAGAGCTGGAAGAATGTCCCGTCCCAGGACATCCGCAGATCACCGTCGTAATGGAACGGCAGGCCGAGGAAAAGGTTGCCGAAGGCCACGCCGCATACCAGCATCACGATCACGCCGGAGGCCATCAGACCGATGTCCCAGGCCAGCTGCCAGCGCGAGTCTTCGAACTTTTCGCGGAAGTTGAAGCCGACCGGCCGGATGATGAAGGCGGTCAACAGCACGAACATGGCCACGTACAAGCCGGAGAACGATGCCGCATACAAGAGTGGCCACGCGGCGAATACCGCACCGCCACCCAGGATGAACCAGACCTGGTTGCCCTCCCATGTCGGTTCGATCGTCTCCAGAAGCACGATACGCTCATGCGCATCCCGCCCCAGTACCCGCAGCAGGGCGGCCACGCCGAAGTCGAATCCGTCCATGACGGCGAAGCCGATCAGCAGCACACCGATCAGGAGCCACCAGATGACGCGCAGGGTGTCGTAGTCGAACATGCCGATCTCCTTCAGACCGTTTGCGCCGTGGTGGGAAGGGCGTCGGGCTGCGGGGGCCACATGCCCAGGCCGTCGGGTCCCTTGCGCGCGAATTTCACCATCAGGTACCCGTCGACGATCGCCAGCGCCGTGTAGAACAGCACGAAACCTCCCAGGGAAAGCCATACCTGCCCGGCGGTCAGCGAGGAGGCGCCCAGGGCCGTCGGCAGGACACCCTCGATCGCCCAGGGCTGGCGGCCATACTCGGCCACGATCCATCCAAGCTCCGCGGCGACCCACGGCAGCGGCAGGCTCCACAGGGCGGTCTTGAGGAAGCCGGTTCCATCGAGGCGGCGCTTGCTCGATCGCCAGAACGCATAGGCGAACAGCACGATGAAGTAGAGCCCGCACGCGACCATGATCCGGAACGACCAGAACAACACCGGCACGTTGGGAATCGTGCTGTCGGCGGCTTTCTGGATATCCACCGCCGTGGCTTGGCGCGGATCCGCGACGAAGCGCTTCAGCAGCAGCGCGTAGCCCATATCCTTGTCGTGCGCGGCGAGCATGGCCTTGGCCTGCGCATTGTCCTTGTCCTCGCGTAGCACGAGCATCGCATCGTAGGCCTTCAGGCCGTTGCCGATGCGCAGTTTCGCGTCGTCCACGAGGTTGCGAATGCCCGGGATGGTCTCGTGGATCGAGCGGGTACCTATCAGCCCCATCACCCATGGCACCGCGATCCTGGCGTGGGTCGTGTGCGACTGCACGTCAGGCAGACCGAACAAGGTAAATGCCGCGGGTGCCGGTTCCGTCTCCCACATGGCCTCTATCGCGGCCATCTTCATCTTCTGGTTCTCGGAGACGGAATAACCGGATTCATCGCCCAGCACCACGACCGAGAGGGAGGCGGCCAGGCCAAAGCTCGCGGCCACCGTGATGGAGCGCTTGGCGAATTCCACGTTGCGTCCACGCAACAGGTACCACGCGCTGATGGACAGGACGAACATCGCGCCCATCGTGTAGCCCGCGCTGACGGTATGGACGAACTTGGCCTGCGCCACCGGATTGAAGATCACCTCGCTGAACCGGGTGACCTCCATGCGCATCGTCTGCGGATTGAAGGCCGCGCCGACGGGATTCTGCATCCAGGCGTTCGCGATCAGTATCCATAGCGCGGACAAGCTCGTGGCCAAGGCGAGAAACCAGGTCACCAGCATGTGCTTGACTGGCGAGATGCGATCCCATCCGAAGAAGAAGAGGCCTACCAACGTGCCTTCGAGGAAGAACGCCATCATGCCTTCGATGGCGAGGGGCGCACCGAAAATGTCGCCCACGTAATGCGAGTAGTACGCCCAATTGGTCCCGAACTGGAACTCCATGGTGACGCCGGTGGCGACACCCATGGCGAAGTTGATGCCGAACAGCACGCCCCAGAACTGGGTCATGCGTTTCCACACCTCCCGGCGCGTCATGACATACACGCTCTCCATGATGGCGAGGATGAAGGCAAGGCCGAGGGTGAGCGGCACGAAAAGGAAGTGATAAAGCGCGGTCAGTGCGAATTGCAGGCGGGACAAGCTAACGACGTCGGGATCGACGATCATGGAGAGGTTCCCTGGCTGGAGGCTGAGGCGGGGGCGAGAAGGCGTCCGACGCCCGCCGGCGAGACATCCGCACGGGGGAGGGGACGGATCGCCACGTACCAGATGGTCATGAGCACGGCGAGCTTGAAAACGACCAGCACGATGAGGTTTCGCGAAAGACGCCGGAGAGGAGAGCGGCCATGACCAGGAAGGCCAGGCCGCGCTTCGCCGCCGCCCCCTGCGGGATCGCTGTACGTTCTCACCAAGACACCTCCCTTCTTCCGGTCCACCCGAACGCATGCAACCCATGGCGACTGAGCATCGGTCGGAACGACGGCGACCCGCTCTACCGGTGGATCTCCCGCCATGCGCCAGGCTGCTCGGACCCTTGCACACCAAGGCGTTGGACACCGATAAGAAAAAGTCCTAACCGTGGATGCGCCCGATGACCGAGGAACATTTGTACGACGTTCCCTTCGGGGATGAATTGACCCAGGTCAACTCATGATCGCGATGGCGATGGCGACTTGCCGATTTCCCACACTCGATGCGGGCGGTGACCGAGGGCGAGCCGCCCGGTTATCGCGGGTGCGCGGGGGCCTTCAGGCGCTCAGGGCGACAGTGGCCTTGTGGGCGAGCTTCCTCAGTTCGGCGCGGGACGTGCCCGAGCGAGCGCGAATCGCCAGCGTCTGCATGGTCGCGGTGGCCAGTAGCGCAAGTGCCTTGGGATCGGCCCCCGGCCCCAGTTCGCCCTTTTGGAGCGCCTTCTTGAAACGCGCTTCGAAGTCGGCATCCAGCTTGCGAAAGCCCTCGGCGACGATGCCCTGGATCTCGGGGTCCCCGGCCGCTTCGGTGACGGCAGTGGCCACCACAAAACATCCCAGCACCTGCTCATCGCCCGAGAAATAGATCGATAGCGCCGCGTCGTAGACGCGCATGAGCGTTTCGCCGAGTGCGTTGTCGCCGGCGAATGCCTCGTGTATCGCCGCGAACTTTCGAGACCAGTAATCGCCCAGTGCCTTTACGTAGATCTCGTGCTTGTCGCCAAAAGCCGCTCGCAGGCTAGGGCGATTCATCCCCGTGGCGGCGGAGATATCGTCAAGCGACGTGCCGGCGTAGCCGGCCTTCCAGAACGCGTTCGCGGCCTGGCGCAGGGCGACATCGGGCTCGTAAGCGCGGGGCCGCCCCCGACCGCGCTTCGTCGGCGGATCTTTTTTTGTACCTTCGCGCATAAAAAAACTTGACCCGTGATGAGGGTAAGAATATTATCCACATCGGTACAAAATTCAAGCGGTGCGGAAACCCGTGCCGGACACCCTGTCCAGGCAAACCGTTGGCGATGCCCCTTGGCGCCGCCAAGGGGAGGCTTTGCCCGCGATATCCGGACAGCGCCCTTTCACTCCTTCCTGCTGGTTCTTCCCGATGCCATGAATGTCAAACAGTTCGATGAGATCGACGTAAGCACGCTTCGTCGCATGAGCGCACGCTGGCGCAAGCCGCTCATGGTGGGGTTGCCTTTGCTGCTCCTCATCGGCGGCGGGGCCATGTATGTGGCGGGGCGGCGCTACGTCGCCACCGACGACGCCTTTGTCCGTGCGGCAAAGGATTCCATCAATGCGCGAGTATCCGGCCAGGTCGTGCAGGTGGCCGTCAAGGACAACGAAAGCGTACGCAAGGGGCAGTTGTTGTTTCGCATCGATCCGGCACCGTACCGGATCGCGGTCGAGCAGGCCGGGGCGAGGCTGAGCAGCGCGCGCCTGCAGGTCGAGGGCCTCAAGGCAACCTATCGCCAGCAACTGGCCGATCTCCAGTCGGCCAAGGATTCGGCAGACTTCGCCGCCCGGGAATTCGACCGCAAGAAGGCGTTGCTCGCCTCCGACTTCGCCTCGCGCGCCGCGTACGAGCAGGCGGAAACCGGCCTGAAAGTGGCAAGGCAGCGCATCGCCTCGATGCAGCAGCAGGTGGCCAACACGGTGGCCGGACTCTCGGGCAATCCGGACATCGCCGTCGATCTGCACCCCACCGTGCGCGAGGCCCGCGCGCAGTTGGACCGCGCGAAGCTCGATCTTTCTTATACCGATGTCCTGGCTCCCGACGATGGCATCGTGACAAGGGTCGACGACCTGCAAGTCGGGGATTTCGTAAACGGCGGTGCCTCGGTGTTCGCGATGATGTCGAGCCGCGACGTCTGGATCGAGGCGAATTTCCGCGAAACCGACCTGACGCGGATGCGTCCCGGCCAGGTCTCGACGATCGAGGTCGACGCCTATCCAGGGCACCCGTTCAAGGCGCACGTGGTGAGCATGAGCCCCGGCACCGGCTCGGAGTTCGCGGTGCTTCCGCCCGAGAACGCCACCGGCAACTGGGTGAAAGTGGTGCAGCGCCTGCCGGTGCGCCTGGAACTGGACACGGTGGACGCCAGGTGGCCGCTGTACTCAGGCATCAGCGTGTATGCGCGGGTGGATACCGCATCGGCGGAAACCCTGGCGGGAACCGCACGGTGAATACCGACACGCGTACACCCGACCTCGTATGGCGCCACCGCGCACTCGTCGCGGCCGGCGTGCTTGCCACATACATGCAGGCGTTCAATATCTCCGTGCCGAATGCCGCCGTACTTCACGTGCAGGGCGGTCTGTCGATGACCGACGACGAAATCGGCTGGGTATTTTCCTCCTATATCGCGGCGGGAGCGCTCGTGATGCCGATGACGCACTGGCTTGCGGGCAGGTTCGGGAGAAAGCGGATCTTTCTCCTTTCGTTGGCGCTATTCGCGCTGGCTTTGGAACTGTGCACGCTCGCCACCACGCCGCTTTCGTTCGTGGGCGCGCGAATCATGCAGGGAGCGGCCAGCGGCACGCTTGCCCCCTTGTCCATGGCCATCCTGCTCGACGAATTGCCACCGCTCAGGCACGGTCATATCGGACCGACATGGAGCGTGACGGCCATGTTGGGCATCGTCAGTGGTCCTGCCGTCGGTGGCTGGTTGAGCGAGTATCACGGCTGGCACTCGATCTTCTATCTCAGCCTTCCGATGGCCGTCGGCATCTTCCTTGTCGTGGCGCTGTGTCTTCGGGAGAAAAGCGGCGCGCGGGTCGTGCCCTTCGACTTCTTCGGCTTCGCGGCCTTTTCCGTGGGCATCGCCGGCCTGCAGATGCTGATGGATCGCGGCGAGCGCCTCGAATGGTTCGCTTCCACCGAGATCCGGGTGGAGGCGATCGCCGCGGCCCTGGGCTTCTACCTCTACATCGTGCACGCGTTCACGCGGCGGGATCACTACCTCAACACGACGGTGTTGCGGGATCGTAATTTCAGCGTGGCCACCGCGATGTACTTCATCTACGGGTTCGTCCTGCTGCCGACGCTCGCATTGACCTCGCCCATGCTCGAGGAGCTTCTGGGCTATCCGGCGGACACGGCCGGTTATCTGACCTTGCCACGCGGCGCCGCATTGGTTTGCGCGCTGATCCTGACCTGGCGAGTGCCGGCGTGGCTGGACAACCGGATCGCCGTGCTTGGCGGCGCCGCGCTCTCGGCGCTTGGCACCTGGCTGATGCTCGGCTATTCGCCCGCGATGGATTCCGTGCCGGTCATGGCGGCAGGCGCTGTGCAAGGGGCCGGCCTGGGCATGTTGCTGCCTGCGCTGAGCCGTGCGGCCTTCTCGACCTTGAATCCGGCGCTCCGCTCGGAAGCGACCGTCATCTTCAACCTGGCACGCCTGTTCGGCAGCACGTTGGGCATTTCGGTCGTACAGATATTCTTTTACGCCAACACGCAGAGCATGCATCTGGCGCTTGCCAAGCATCTTCGACCGTACGGTCCCGTCGCCCAGGCAACCGGTCATCTCGCCGGACGCCAGCTCGCTCTGTTCAACGAGTTGGTTACCGGTCAGGCGGCGATAGTCGCCGTGATCGGCCAGTTCAAACTCCTGCTGGTCGCCATGCTCGCCGCCAGTCCGCTGGTGTTCCTCCTACGCAAGCCACGCACAAGCCACTGAGGGTGGCGGAGCCGACGATGACAACGGCAAGATTTCTTCCTTACCTACCGATGGGCCGATGGGCGCTGGTCGCGGTACCTGCGCTGGCTCTTCTGTCTGGCTGCATGGTCGGCCCGGATTTCACGCGACCGGCCGCGCTTGCGTCGCAGCATTACGACATCGGCGCCGAGCGGCGGCTTTCACGCGACGCCGATGCCAACGGGGTTCCGCACATCGACTTCGACAGGAAGGTGGACGGCGACTGGTGGCAGGTCCTTGGCTCGGCGAAGCTCGATGAGGTCATGCGGCAGGCGATAGCCGGCAACCTCGATCTGGCGGCCGCCGACGCCACGATCCGGCAGGCGGACGAAGCGGTGGCGGCAACCCGGGGCGGCCTGGCACCGCAGGTGGACGTAGGGGCGAGGGGCGGCAGGCAACGTGCCGGCGGTGCCGGCGCGCTGGCGACGTCCAACGTCTATGCGGTGGGCCTGCAGGTGAGCTTCGATTTCGACCTGTTCGGCGGCACCCGGCGCAAGGTGGAAGAGCAGGCCGCGCTGGCCGAGCTTCAACGGCACCGCTTCGATGCGGCCTATCTCACGGTGACGGGCAATGTGGCCGAGCAGGCACTACGGCTTGCTTCTGCCGGGGCGCAGATCCAGGCGGTTCAAACCCTGCTGACCGACGATCGCAAGAACCTCGAGCTGGTGCAGACCGCACACCGCTATGGGAGCGCAACGCAGGTCGACGTGGCACTGGCGACGAGCCAACTCGCCCAGGACGAGACGCTGCTTCCTCCGCTCGCGCAGCAGCGGGACATCGCGCGTCATGCGCTTTCGGTGCTGGCAGGCAGAGGGCCCGCCGACTGGGTACCGCCGGATTTCGCACTCGACGACTTTTCGTTGCCGGCGGACCTGCCTCTAAGCCTGCCGTCGGAACTCGCTCGCGAACGCCCGGACATCCTGGAGGCGGAAGCGCAGCTTCACGCGGCCAGTGCCGCCATCGGTGTCGCCACGGCGGATATGTATCCTCACCTGCAACTCTCGGCATCGGCAAGCCAGATCGGCCCGGGAGGTGGAATGCTTTGGGGGCTTCTGGGCGGATTGACGGCACCGGTCTTCCATGGCGGAACGCTGCAGGCAAACCGGCGTGCTTCGATCGATGGCTATGACGTGTCCATGGCCAACTATCGGCAGACGGTGATCGTGTCGCTGGGGCAGGTTGCGGACGTGCTGCAGGCCATCGGCCATGACGGCGAGGAGTACGCAGCGCAGCAACATGCCCTGGACGCCGCCAGCACCAGCCTCCGCCTGAATCGGCAAGGCTATCGTGCCGGCGAGACCAGCGTTTTGCAGGTACTGGATGCCGAGCGGACCTACCAGCGCGCCCTGATCGATCACATCCGCGCAACGACGGCGCGCTATCTCGACACCGTAGAGCTCTCCATGGCGCTGGGCGGAAACAGCAGCGGTGCATTCGCACGTTCCGCAACGGGCCGCCATGAGCGCGACGGTTCCGAACAGCCACCGGTCCGTAGCCCGTAGCGTATCCATCGTCTTCACCCCGGGTCTGCGGCACGCTCGCTAGGCTTCATGCCTGGTCTGGAATGTGTCGCGCGTCGCACTGAATCAGGAGCATCGTCATGTCATTCCCTACACCCCTGCAGAACACCGCGCTCCCGCTGCCGGGCGGCAAAGGGGAGCTGCCCGCACTCGGATTCGGAACCCTCATTCCGGATCCCGTCATGGCCAAGCGCGCCATCAAGGCAGCGCTACGCGTGGGGTTTCGGCATATCGATGCCGCGGAGGCCTACCGTAACGAAGATGTCGTCGGCGAAGCGCTCCAGGAAGCTTTCGCCGAAGGGACACTGACGCGCGGAGAGCTTTTCGTCACCACCAAGCTCTGGAACAACAATCATCGTCCGGAACGCGTGGGTCCCGCGCTCGATGCAAGTCTGCGTCGCCTGCGACTCGACCAGGTGGACAGCTACCTGATCCACACGCCTTTCGCCTTCCAGCCCGGCGACGAGCAATATCCGAAAGGGGAGGATGGCCAACCCCTTTATGACGACGGTGTCAGCCTGCTGGATACCTGGCGGGCGATGGAGCGCCTCGTCGATGCGGGCAAGTGTCGCTTCATCGGTCTTTCGGACGTGCGCCTCGACGCGGTCAAGGCGATCTATACGGCGGCGCGCATCAAACCCGCCGTGGTCCAGGTGGAATGCCATCCCTATCTGCCGGAGTGGGAGCTGCTCGAGTTCTGCCAGCAGCACGGCATCGTGTTGCTGGCCTTCGCCCCGCTGGGGCATGGCATGGAACCACGCGTACTGAACGATCCCGTGATCGTGGACATCGCGCAGCGCGAGCACCGCACACCGGCACAAGTGGCGCTGGCGTGGGCCGTGCAGCGTGGTGCCGCGATCCTGACGACATCGACGAGCCTGGACCACATCAGGGAGAATTTCGACGTGTCGGCGTTGTCGGAAGAATCGCTGGCACGAATGCGCCACGACATCAGCACGAGGGTGCGCTTGAACAAGGTGGTCGATACGGGCTTGCCTGGCTTCATCCCGCGAGCTCAAGGGGCATGAGATCCGACGGGCGAAGCGCGCGATTCGCCGAATTAGCGCAATCGCTCATAAGCGATGGTGTTATCAATTCTCCGGCAGATCGAAAAACCGCTGTATTTCCCGTTCGATCTGCTCCGCACGACGAGCGATCATCATGCGAAGACACGTCTCGCCAGGGGGCGTGAATCGAACAAAGGAGACCTGTTCGCCATTTTCCAGAGGAAGACACCGTAGGAACAAGGGGGAGGTGCGGGCGTCGCTGAGCGCATCGCGACGCCGCCTTTCATGCTCGTATTCGAGGGCCGCTGCGCTTCGTTTCGTGCGAAGCGTCGACGCAGCCCCCGGGGACGTGTGTGCCTGCGAAATGCACCGGCCGGACGGTCGGGGGTGGCGCTTGCCTTAGAGCGACTTCGGTGACATGGCCGCGCCGGCACATCCGTGCCCGTCCCGCGTCCCGTATCCCGCCTGAGGAGAACGACCGTGAATCGCATCTACCGGCTTGTATGGAATCGTACCCTTCGTGTCTTGCAGGTTGCGTCGGAGTTGACCCGGCAGCATGGGGAAGGGGGGAGTCCGGGATCGAGTCGTAGGGGCGATGCAGCGCGACCTGGGTTGAAACCGTTGGTCGTCGCGCTGTTGCTGGCTTCGCCATGGGTGAGTGGCCGCGTCTACGCCGCCTGCACGCCGGCCAATCCGGCAGCGGGAGCCACCGTGACCTGCAGCGGAGCCGCCAATCCCCTTGCCCCCAGCTATTCGACCGCGGCGAACAACCTCACGGTAAACGTGCTGCCGGGAGCAAGCACTGGCGTGCTGCTGGGCCTCGGGGGCACGGCGATGAGGCTCACCGGCAACAACACCACGCTCAACAACTCGGGCACCATCGATCCCAGCTTGCTGGGACTGCTCAGCCTGCTGTCCTCCGGCACGGTGGTTGGAAACAGCGCTGCCAGCACGGTCAACATCGTCAACGCATCCACTGGCGTGATGAATGGCACGTCCGGTTTGCTCGGGGTGAGTATCAACGGCCTCACCGGCATGGCGCTCGCCGCGCAGAACGGGACCGGCGGCACGACCAACATAAGGAACGACGGCGCGATCGGCGGGGCTGCTCTCCTCGGTGTCACGCTGGTGCCGTCGGACATTCCGGTGGTCGCGGCGTATGGCGGCGGGCAGGTGAACTTCGTCAATACCGGCACGATCAACGGACGTATCGGTTTCGAGGCCTCGGGCACGCCGGGGGCAGGCAACACCTTCGCCAACGCCGGCACGATCAATGGTGGCGTGTCGATGGGCATCGACAGCACCAATACCTTCACCGCGGTGTCCGGTTCGTCGGTGAACCTCGCGGGCGGTATAGGACTGAGCCTGGACGTCCTGGGCCTTGTGGGCGTAACCCTGGGCTTCGCTCCGACCGGAGTGGTCGACGGCGGTGCAGGAGGCAGCAATACGCTCGTGCTGCAGAACGTACTGCCCTCGTCGGGTACGGGCAGCGGCACAGGCGGTGTCGTGACGACGCTCTCCAGCGGGACGTATATCAACTTCCAGCATTTGCTGGTCAATAGCGGCACATGGAACCTGCAAGGCCCGTTGGTAAGCGGCGATGCCACGCTCAACGGCGGCCTCGTCAATTTCAACAATGGCGGCGTGTTCGGCAGCGGCGCCGTCAGTGCGAACGGCGGTGCGATCGGTGCCAGTGCCGCGGGGATCACCCTGGCCAACGACTTCACGCTGGGCACCGGCGGGCTGATCACGACCGGCAGCGGCAGCTTCGTCTTGTCGGGCACGCTGTCGGGTACGGGCGGACTGACCAAGCTCGGCGCCGGGACGCTGACCTTGACCGGCCCGAACAGTTATACCGGCGTCACGGCGATCGATGCCGGCGTGCTCGCGCTCGGTGCCGGCAGCAGCATCGCCGCATCGAGCGGTGTCGCACTCGCCTCGGGCGGTGCCCTGGATCTTTCCGCGGCCGGCAATCAAACGCTTGGACTGCTCAGCGGTGCGGCGGGCAGCGTGAACCTTGGCGCCAACACGCTGATGTTGAATGGCTCGGGCAGCGGCACATTCGGCGGCGTGTTGTCCGGTAGCGGTGCGCTGGTGATGGACGGTACCGGGACGCAGACGCTGACGGGTGCCAATCTGTACAGCGGCGGCACCACGATCCAGAGCGGCACGCTGGCCGTAGGCGCAGGCGGTTCGTTGGCCTCGGGCACGCCGGTCACGGTGAACGGCGGGACGTTCGATCTTTCCGCCGCCGGGGACCAGACCATCGCCCAGCTCGAAGGCACGGGCGGCCAGGTGCAGCTGGGTGGCGGCAGCACCTTGACGCTCGCCGGAGGCAGCTACGCCGGAAACATCGCCGGCAGCGGCGGCCTGGTGAAGACGGGCACGGGCACGCTATCGCTCGACGGCAACAACAGCTACAGCGGACCGACGCAAGTCGTGTCCGGCGGCATGCTGATCGGCAGCGACGCCGCCCACAGCAGCGCGGGCGTGCAGAGCGATATCACAGTGGCGTCCACGGGATCGTTGGGCGGCTTCGGACATGTCGACGGCAACGTCGATGTGCTCGCCGGCGGCCATCTCGCTCCCGGTGCGCCGGCCGGTGTGTTCACCGTCAACGGCAACCTCATCATGGAGCAAGGCAGCCAGCTCGATGCGCAGTTCGGTGCGCCGGGCCCCGACTTCAATACGCCCGGCGTGGGTCACAGCACCCAGGTGAACGGCGATCTCACCTTGAACGGCGCGATGGTCAACCCGGTCGATGCCGGCGGTTTCGGCCCCGGCCTGTACAACCTGTTCAATTACACGGGCAGTCTGACCCAGGCCGGTGGTGGCATCACCGCGCCCACCGGTTACGCCATCCAGAATCTCGTGGGCACAAAGAAGATCAACCTGGTCAACGCGCTGGGCATCGATCTCAACATCTGGAACGCCAACGGGTTGGCCGGGCCCACGCAGATGGGGGGCGGCAGCGGCGTGTGGTCGCAGGCCAACGCCAACTGGACGGATGCCACCGGCAGCCTCACCGCCTTGCGCTCGCCCGCCGATGCCTTCGTGATCTTCGGCGGCGCGGCAGGCGTGGTCACCGTGGACGATGCCGGTGGCGCGCAGCCGGTGACCACGCAGGGCATCCAGTTCGCCAACGATGGTTATCGCCTCGACGGTGACGCACTGGGCCTGGTCGCGCCATCCGCCGGTGCCTATAGCGAGCTGCGCGTGGGTGACGGCAGCGCGGCGAGCACAGGATGGACCGCCACCATCGACAACGTGCTCACCGGCAATGGCATCCAGAAGACCGGCGCGGGCACCCTGGTCCTCAACGGCACCAACACCTATACCGGGGGAACGCAGCTGGCGGAGGGCACGCTTTCGCTATCGTCGGATGCGAACCTCGGCGATCCGGGCAACGCCATCGACTTCGAAGGCGGCATCCTGCAGGTTTCCGGTACGGCATATAACGGCACGCCGCGCGCCATCGTGTTCGGCCCGGCCGGGGGCGGATTCGATATCGCGGACGCGGCCAACACATTCACCGTGACCCAGCCGCTCGCCGGTACCGGTGCATTGACCAAGCTGGGCGATGGCACGCTGGTACTCACCGGCACCAACACGTACAGCGGCGGCACCACGGTGAACGACGGCACGCTGATCCTCGGCGCGGGAGGAAGCCTCGCCGCGGGCAGTGGGGTGACCGTGAATGGCAACGGTGTACTGGACGTCTCCGCCGCGGGCAGCCAGACCTTCGGCACACTCGACGGCGATGGTCAGGTGCAGCTTGGCGGGGCCACCCTGGCCGTGGGTGCGGGCACATACGGCGGGACGATTGTGGGCGGCGGCGGGGTGGACAAGACCGGCAGCGGCACGCTCACACTCAACGGCATCGACACATACAGTGGACCGACGCAGGTCCTGGGCGGCACGTTGCTCGTGGGCGACGCGACACATGCAACCGCCAGCGTGCAAAGCGACATCATCGTGGCAAGTACTGGCGTACTCGGCGGCTTCGGCTCGGTCAATGGCAATGTCGACGTGCAGGCAGGCGGTCATCTCGCGCCGGGCAATCCCACGGGTTCCTTCAACGTCAACGGTAACCTGCTTGCCGAGCAGGGAAGCCAGTTCGATTTCTGGTTCGGCACGCCGGGACCCGACAGCACGACACCGGGGCAAGGCCACAACGTGCAGGTCAACGGCGACCTGACGCTCGATGGTGCCACCCTGGTTCCCTATGACGCGGGCGGTTTCGGTCCGGGGCTGTACAACCTGTTCAATTACACAGGCAGCCTGACCCAAGCCAACGGCGGCATCATCCCGCCAAGCAGCGGCTACACCATCCAGTACCTGACCGGAAGCAAGCAGGTGAACCTGGTCGCCAGCGCCGGCATGGCACTGAACTTCTGGAACGCCAATGGCCTGGCTTCCTCCACGCAACTGGGTGGCGGCAGCGGTACATGGGCGCAGGCCAACGCCAACTGGGCCAACGCCGACGGCTCCGCCACCGGCGTGCGCGTGCCCGCCAACGCGTTCGCGATCTTCGCCGGCGCGCCAGGTACGGTGACGGTGGACGATGCCGGCGGCGCACTGCCTGTGACCACGCTGGGCATCCAGTTCGCCAGCGACGGTTACCTGCTCGACGGCGACACACTGACACTGGACGGCAGCACGCAGCATCCATTGAGCGAGATCCGCGTGGGCGACGGCAGCGCTGCCAGTGCCGGCTGGGTTGCCACCATCGACAGCACGCTTTCCGGCGCCGGCATCGACAAGACGGGGCTGGGCACACTGGTGCTCAACGGTGCGAACACGTACACCCAGTCGACGCAGATTTCGCAGGGTACGCTGTCCGTGTCGTCCGATGCGAGCCTGGGCGCTCCCACGGCCGGCATCGATATCGAGGGTGGCACCTTGCAGGTCACGGGTACCGCCTTCAGCGGCACGACTCGCGCCATCACGCTGGGCGCGACCGGTGGCGGTCTGGACATCGCCGATGCCGGGAATACCTTCACGTTGTCGCAGGCATTGAGCGGCAGCGGTGGCGTGACCAAGCTCGGTGCCGGCACGTTAGTCCTCACGGGCGCCAATACCTATGGCGGCGGCACCATCGTCAACGCCGGCACGTTGGCAGGGAACAGCACGAGCCTGCGCGGGGCAATTGCCGACAACGGTGTACTGGTATTCGACCAGGCGACCGACGGTATCTTCCAAGGCAACGTCACCGGCGCGGGCCAGCTGATCAAGACCGGGCAGGGCGCCTTGACCTTGAACGATCTCAATGCCTTCACCGGCGCCACATCGGTGGAACAGGGCACCCTGCAAGTCGGCGACACGTCGACAAGCGCGGCCACGCTGGGAGGCGATGTCGCGGTGGGCTCGGGCGGCACGTTGACGGGACAGGGCACCATCGACGGCAGCCTGATCAACGACGGTGTACTGCATCCGGGCGGCACCGGCGCGGTAGGCGTGCTCAACGTCAACGACAACTACACCCAAGGCGTCGACGGGACGTTCGCCGTCACTCTGGCGGCCAACGGTGCGGGAAGCCAACTGATGGTGAACGGCAGCGCCACACTCGCGGGCAGCGCGTTGCTGTTCCTCCCTTCGGCAGGCTGGCAGCCTGGCACCGGCTACCGCATCCTCACCGCGACCGGCGGCGTCAGCGGCGAATTCGGCAGTGTCGCCTCCAACTTCGCGTTCGTCACGCCGACCCTGAGCTATGACGCCACCAGCGTGAGCGTGCTCCTGGCGCGGAATGCCAACACCTTCCCCTCGGTGGCCGAGACGGCCAATGGAAGGGCCGTGGCCGAGGCCACGGAGGCACTGGGTCCCGGCAATCCATTGTTCGACCTGGTGGTCGTGCTCGATCGCACCACCGCGGCAGCCGCGTTCCAGCAGTTGCAGGCAGACATCCATGCCAGCACGCGCACGGCCCTGCTCGATAGCGACCGTTACGTGCGCGAGGCCATCAACGCCCATCTCGCTGGAACGTCCAGCCGGGCCGGCACCCATGAGGCGGCCGACCGTGACGGCGGGTCGGTGTGGACGTCCGCCTGGGGTCATTGGGGACGCTACGACAGCGACGGCAACGCGTCGGAACTCTCGGCGAACGGCAGCGGCATCGTGGTGGGCACGGACACCAGCGTGGGCAGCGATGCGCGCGTGGGTGGACTGCTCGGCAGGGGCCAAGGCACCGCACGCAGCACCACTCCCGCCGTTTCGGCACATCACGTGGACAACTACGCCGGCCTCTACGCCGACATGCGATCCGATGCCTTCCACCTGCAGGCCGCGGCGATCTATGGGTGGCAAAAAGTGAGGACCCGTCGCTCGATCGCCTTCGCCGACTTCCGAAGCACCACCAGCGCACGATATGACGCCAACACGGCGCAGGCTTATGTCGATGGCAGCTATGAGATCGGTATGGGGCGCTCCACGCTCGCGCCGTTCGTCAACATCGCCTATGACCGACTGACGACCGATGCGATCAAGGAGCGCGACAGCATCGCCGCGTTCGAGGTCAAAGGACAGAGCAGTTCCGTGACGGTCGGTACCTTGGGCGCGCGCGGCAGCCTACAGCTTGGTGACCGCGGCGACATACGCGCGACCTTCAGCCTTGGCTGGCAGCATGCATGGGGAGATGTCACTCCGGTGGAGACGATGCGTTTCGCCGCGGGCGGTCCGTCATTCAACATCGGCGGCGTACCGGTGGCCAGGAACGCGGCGGCCGTCAACGGCGGCATCAGCTTCGCCGTGGCGCCCGGCGTCGCGATCGACGCCACCTACAGCGGCCAGTTCGCCGGCGATGTGAAAGACCAGGCCGCGCGCGTCGCCCTTGCCTGGGCGTTCTAGGGAGGAGGCGAGGCGCTGTGGAAGGAGTGCCTGCAAGGGCGAAGGGGGGAGGGCGGCGCCTGAACCCCGGCACCCTTAGTCAAGGTCCGCCGCGGCCAAGGCCACGGCATCGGCGCCCGCCGGCAGGCGTACGGGGCTTGATGGATCGTTGACTGCCCGCCAGACCGCCTCGGTCACGTCGGAGGTGTGCGTCACCGGAGCGGCCGATTGCGACCAGCTTTCGAAAACCTTCTGCACCAGCCCGCTGTATGCCTCGGGGAAGCCACCTTGCGCGCGGGACCGTGCGTTCTCGCCGAAACGGGTTTCCGGTGCTCGCCCCGGCAGCACCAGCCGAACCCGAACGTTGAACGGTTCCAACTCGAGCGCCAGCGATTCGGTGAACGCGTTCACGGCCGCCTTGCTGGCGGTGTAGACGGACAGGAGGTGGAGCGGCTTCAGCGTAACCGAGGAGGTGACATTGACGATCACGCCGCTCCTGCGCTCGCGGAATTGCGGCAACACCGCCTGGGTCATCGCGATGGTGCCCAGGGTGTTGGTTTCGAACACGTCGCGAGCGGCGTCCATCGAGGTGCCCTCCAGGGCATTGAGCAAGCCGATGCCGGCATTGTTCACGAGAGCGTCGATGGGACCCGCCGCATCGATGAGCGCGCGAATGCTCCGCGGGTCGGTCACGTCGAGCGGCAGTACGCGCAAGCGCCCGGAGCTCGGCAGCACGTCTTCGCGCGGCGTGCGCATGGTGGCGATGACTTGCCAGCCGCGGCCGAGGAAGTCCTTGGCGGTCTCGAGGCCAAAGCCGGACGAACAACCGGTGATCAAGACGGTTTTCATGGAAGCTCCTGCGTGGAGTGGGGGGACGTGTCCACGATAGGCGCCGGCTTCAGGATCATCTACCATAGAAGGTCCATATCTTGTTAGCGATAGTCCAATCATGGCCGATCCGCTCTCCGAGGTCGTCACGCTGCTTCAGCCCGAAGCCGCTTTTTCCAAGGTGGTCAACGGCGCTGGCCGGTGGCGGGTTCGCCGCACCGAGCTTGGGCGGCCGTTCTACTGCGTGGTCCTTGAAGGATCCTGCCGGCTCGTCGTGGAAGGGCAGGAGCCGTTGGTGCTGCTGGCCGGCGATTTCGTGCTGATCCCCGCCGCGCATAACTTCGCAACCTCGAGCATTGATCCACCGGATGACGGCCCGGATGCGTCACCCATCGTCCTGCCCGGTGGTGAATTCCGCCTCGGCGCGCTGGACGGGCCGCCGCAGGTGCGCATGATGGTCGGCTATTGCGTCTTTGGCTCGCCGGATGCCGCCATACTGGTTTCACTGTTGCCGCAACTGGTCCACGTGCGCGGCGAGCAGCGGCTCGCCACGCTGGTGCAACTGGTGAACGAAGAATCGCGCGGACAGCGGCCCGCCCGCGAACTTATCCTCACGCGCTTGCTCGAGGTGCTGTTGATCGAAGCGCTGCGATCCTCCGCGGACACCGCCGAGTCGCCCGGATTGTTGCGTGGCCTGGCCGATGCGCGCCTCGCCGTCGCGATAAGGTGCATGCATGAGATGCCGACGCGCCCCTGGACGGTAGCGCACCTGGCGAAGGAAGCCGCGCTGTCGCGCTCGGCGTTCTTCGAACGCTTCAACCGCGCCGTGGGAGTAACGCCGATGGAGTACCTGCTGACCTGGCGGATGGCGCTGGCCAAAAAGCTGCTTCGCAACCCGGGCGTCGCCATCGCGGACGTCGCCGAGCGCGTTGGCTACAGCTCAGCGAGTACGTTCAGCGTCGCGTTCAGTCGCAGCGTTGGCATGCCACCCGCACGCTATGCTCGGGAGCGAGGGTGATTAGCCTGACGGGAGGAAGCTTTGCGTGCGTCGTTGCTCGTGGCCGAGCGCGAGACCGCCGTGGCTCGCGCGCAGTCGTCTGGGTTCCTTAGGGATTCGCTAAGGTTTGCCTAGAAGCTCGACCAGTCGCGACTCGCATGGGGATAGGTCATACCCCCGTCGTTGCGATATCACGAACACGAGCGGACCGAGGTGCCATGCGCGGCGTTCGAGTTCGACGAGCTCGCCGCCCACTAGGTCTTCGCCAACGAGGTGTCGCGGCATGTGCCCCCAGCCGAGCCCCGCCTTGAGGAGATCACGCTTGGCGCCGAGATCATTGACCAGCCACAGGCGCTTGCCAGCCACGCCCTGTTGGGTCTTTTCTGCTTCCGGCTGATTGTCCGTGACGACGATCTGAACATGCCGACCGAACTCGTCCACCGGTATGGATTTCGGTGTCGAAGCGAGCGGATGGGACGGCGCACACAGCGTCACCATCTCTGCCTCGCACAACCAGTGGCGTTCCACGGCATCTGGGCTCACCTCCGGCACATTCTGGATCGTGACAGCCAGCGCACACATCTTCTCGAGCACCAGTCTCTCGCCCCCCTGCATGGTCGTGATGCGCAGATTGATCGCCGCAGTAGGGAATTCTGCTTGCAGCGTCCGCAGACTCTCGATCAGGTGGGCGCGCGGGAAGTAGACATCGACCGCCACTGAAACCTGGGGCGCGCCGGCTCGGGCGATCGAGCCGGCGCGGGTCTTCATTTCTTCCGTGCGTGAGATCACCGCTCGCGCGTCCGGCAGGAGGCTACGCCCCGCCGCGGTCAGCTGCGCCTTGCGGGTGTCGCGATCGAACAACTCGACATCGAAGGCGCTTTCCAGCGCCTTGACCGCGTGGCTGATGGCCGACTGCGCGCGGCCAAGCTTCCGCGCCGCACCCGAAAAGCTTCCCTGATCGCATACCGCAACGAACGCACGCAGCTGGTTGATGGTGACGTTGTCGAGCACATGTATCCAATAATTAGATCGAATTAAGCTATGTTTCGTCAATTGCATCGATGCGTCAAGCAGCCCATCTTCGTTTGAACCTGAAACACAGAACGAAGGATGCATGACATGAACAGACTGAGTGGAAAGACCGCCGTGATCACCGGCGGCGCCACGGGTATCGGCCGCGCCGCAGCAAAGCGCTTCATCGAAGAGGGCGCTTTTGTCTTCATTTTTGGCCGGCGGCAGGACGTGCTCGACGCCGCCGTTGCCGACCTCGGGCCACATGCCCGCGCGGTGAAGGGTTCGGTCTCGAACGAAGCCGACCTCGACCGACTCTACGCGGCGGTGAAGGCCGAGCGCGGCACCCTCGACATCGTCTTCGCCAATGCCGGGGCGGGCAGCCCGCTTGCGCTCGGCAAGATCACCGCCGGGCACATCGACGAAACCTTCGACACCAACGTGAAGGGCACGATCTTCACGGTGCAGAAAGCGCTGCCGCTGATGGGCGAGGGCGGTTCGATCATCCTGACGGGATCAAGTGCGGGCACCACCGGCGCCCCGGCATTCACTGCCTACAGCGCGAGCAAAGCGGCGGTGCGCAACCTCGCGAAGACCTGGGCGGAAGACCTGAAGGGCACCGGTATCCGGGTCAACGTGCTGTCGCCGGGGGCGACGGCGACCGAGCTCGCCAAGCAGGCGCTGGGTGAGGAAGGCCAGAAGGCCTATGGCGCGATGACGCCGCTCCAGCGCATGGCCGATCCGTGGGAGATCGCGGCGGCAGCGGCCTTTCTTGCCTCGCCGGACAGCAGCTTCATGACCGCCAGCGAGCTCGCCGTCGACGGCGGCCTGGCACAACTCTGACGTGCTACGCCCGGCGGGTTACTCCCTTCGATATGCGGAGCCCGCAATGCGGAGCCCGCAGGGCGTGGTGAACCATGAAAAGCAAAGAGGAAAAACACATGAACAACCATCGTGAACAAAAACTGGCGGGAAAAATTGCGGTCGTTACCGGCGGGAGCAGCGGGATCGGCCTGGCCACAGCCAAGCGCCTCGTGGAAGAAGGTGCGCACGTCGTGATCACGGGGCGGCGAGAGAAAGAGCTGAAGGAGGCTGCGGCCGTCATCGAGAGCAATGTGACGACGGTCGTCGGCGACGTGTCGCGCCTGGACGACCTGGACCGGCTCTATGCCGTCGTGAAAGAGAAACATGGCCACATCGACATTCTCTTTGCGAACGCGGGCGCGGGGACCATCGCACCGCTCGAGGTAGCCACTGAGGCCCACTTCGACCAGACCTTCGATGTGAACGTGAAGGGCGTGTTCTTTACGGTGCAGAAGGCCCTCCCGCTCTTCAAGGACGGCGGTTCGATCATCCTGACCTCTTCGGTCTCGAACGTGTTGGGACTGCCAGGGTTCAGCGCCTACGCCGCAAGCAAGGCGGCTGTGCGCAACTTCGCGCGCGCCTGGACCATGGAGTTGAAAGACCGAGGGATCCGCGTGAATTCGATGAGCCCCGGGCCGATCGATACCCCGGCCCTGGCGACGACGACGGGTCTTACCGCTGAACAGGCCAAGGAAGCCGCCGCCCAGTTCGCCGCGCAGATTCCCATGGGGCGCAGGGGCCTACCCCAGGAAACCGCCGCAGCCGTTGTGTTCCTCGCTTCCGATGAAAGTTCTTACATCACAGGTATCGATCTCGCCGTCGACGGGGGCATGGCGCAGGCCTGATCCCGACGCGGTCCCGAGGCTGCCCCTCCAGAGCGACCAGCCTCGGACCATGCTGCCAGACCTGGATATCACCCAAGCTCAGAGAAGCACACGCATGAACTATTCCATTATCGGTTTCGGCCCTATCGGTCAGGCTCTGGCCAGGGCGTTTGCCCGCAAGCACATCGACATATCCGTGGCCACCACGCGCGACCCGGAAAGCTTTGCCTCCGTCGCGGCCGCAATCGGGCCCACTATCTTTCCAATGACACTGGCGGAAGCGGTCGAGGCGGACATCATCTTTTTGGCCGTACGTTTCAAGTCGCACCAGGATGTCGCAAAGGCGCTGTCGACCTGGCAGGGAAAGACCATCATCGATGTCACCAACACCCGCGTGCCGCCCGAGGAACTGGGAGGAAAACCCTCCTCCACGGTTGTGGCGCAGGCGTTCACGGGTGCACGGCTGGTGAAGGGCTTCAACCATCTGGGGGCTGGCGTCCTCGCCAAGGATCCGGCCGTCCATGGCGGAAGGCGAGTCGTGTTTCTGGCGAGCGACGATGACGACGCCGCGACTGAGGTTGCTACGCTTGCGGAAAAGCTCGGCTTCTCTCCGATCCAGCTTGGCGAGCTTTCCGAAGGTGGGCTTCTGGTCCAGGCGCGTGGAAATCGCTGGGGTCGACTGATCTTCAAGGATCTCGTCAATTTCGACGGATGATCACACCGGCATCGACGCGAAGCACGCAACCGGATCGAGTGCGATCTGGCCCGCGCGACGTGGCCGGAACGCACCACGGCGACGCGGGGCTAACGGACTTGCCGAAGACGCAATCCGAAACGATCGCAAAGGAGATTTTCATGTACGACCGATCCACACTTTCCGAGCTGATCCGTTTCGCATGCGTCGATGCAGGCGCCATCGTCATCGACGTTTACCCGTGTGATGGTGACTAGACCCGAAGCTTCTCTGACATCGTCGGTCCCGAGGGGCGGGTCTACAGCTTCGTGCCGGCTGGAGTCGCCCATTTCAAAAACGATCCGCTCGGCAGCATATGTAGGCTGGAGAAGGAGCCGGGCCGGGAGAACGTCGAAGGGGGTTAAGTGGGTAGGTGTCACGGTTAGCTGGGTGACGACAGCGAACATGCGATATGGGCACGCACGTTATTTTACATAATATACATTATGCGTACGTACACGTACGTGTACGAGGAAGACGACTCCCGACAGACCATCCGTTTCTCCTGTCCTGGTCGGGCCTCAGACCGTTGGGTTACGCGACGAACTTCTTCTTGGCGCCGCGCACTGACCCACGGATCACATGTGCGCACCCGCACCCGCACCCGCAATGGTCTTCTGCACCTTGCCGTTCTTGTCGAGAAAATTGATCACAGGCGTGCCATCCGCAGGCACTTTCACTTGGATGCGTTCTTTTCCGGCCGCGTCCATCATGGACAAAGTGGCGGTCCCATCATCGTCGCGTCCCACCCATATGCGCTGCTTGTTGTGCTCGTTTTCCTTGCTGCATATGCCCTCTCCCGCTCATCCGCGACGCCGAGGTTCTGGGTGCTTGTGCCAGACTGACGGGGGTCGACAGTGCCGGCGGGCGCGCCTCGGGCGGTTCGACGGGAAAGCTCTTCCTTGTGTATCTTCTCCTGGCATCCAGGGGAGCGATCATGAAAAAGGGATTCTTGCTGACCATAGCAACGGCATGGACTGCGGTCGTATCCGCGTCGGGCGTGCCTGATTGGAAACCAAAGGCCGATGTCATCGTCGAGTCGGTACCGGCGGATGGCCCGGGTGCCTGCGTGGCCGTAGTGAAGGGTGGCCAGCTCATCTACTCTACCTCGCGCGGCCTCTCGAGCATCGAGCTCAACGTGGCGCTTTCCGCCGCGAGCCGGTTTCGTGTCGGCTCGCTGACCAAGACGGTGACTGCGGCGGCCATCATGAAGCTCCAGGCGGAAGGCCGCCTGAAGCTTGACGATCCTGTGGCCAAATGGCTCCCTGGGTTTCCGAGCGCCGCCGGTATCACCGTACGCGAACTTCTGAACCATACCTCCGGCATCAGCGATGCGTGGGAGGCCCCACTCGCCGAACCCCTGGATACCACCCATCGGCTCGCCTTGATCGGCAAGGCAGGATCCGATTTTCCACCTGGCACGGATTGGCGCTACAGCAATTCCGGCTACATGGTGCTGGGCGCAATCCTCGAAAAGATCACCGGCCTCGGCTGGTCGGACGCGGAGCGAGAACTTGTACTCGATCCGCTCGGTATCGACGCGATCGGCTATCACGACGATGCGACCATCGTGCCCGGCATGGCATCCGGGTATTCAACGACCGCCGCTGACGTCGCGGTCAAGCCTCAGCTGTACAGTATTACCGGCCCGGGGGCCGCCGGCGCACTGGATGGCGATGCAGGAAGTGTCGCCATGCTGCTCCACCGGCTCGCAAGCGGCCCCGAACCATGGCCGGCCATCTTCCGGTCGATGGCGACCAGTGCTCGTTTGGGCTCGCAGCAACTGCCTTACGGCCTGGGAACCGCCCCAGGTGATCTCCACGGTGTCGCCATCGTGGAGCATTCCGGAGGCATAGATGGCTACTCGGCCTACTACGTCTATGCACCAGGCCAAGATGTCGCCGTCGCCGTGCTTGAAAATTCGGATGCGCCGAAGGTCAGCGCCAGGTCGCTTGCGCGTCGTATCGCTGCGCTGGCACTCGACGTCCCCTACCGAACGTTCGAGCCGGCTACCTGGAGCCGGGAGACCATTAACGCTCTTGAAGGCGCCTACGTCATCGACGGCGACAGCCGCCACTTGATCGCCGTCCGTAACGGTGTCCCATGGATACGCCGCGATGGTGGCCCGGAAAAGCGGCTAGTCCCATCTGCAGGTCACGTGCTGATCTATATCAACGACGGGACGGACTTCATCGAGCCGGTGCTAAACGAACGGGGCGCGGTCACCGCATTGAAGTTCCATGCTGACGGCCAGGCGTCGTCGCGGCTCGAGACAAGGGTGCCATAGTTGCGCAGGCCACCCCCGCGTCACTGATGGACTCAATCCGCCAGTCGCCCAACGACCAGATCCAGCAGCGCCCGCAGCCGGGTCAGCCTGCGCATGTCCCGGTGGTAACCGACCCAGGTTTCCCTTGCCGGCGGGGTTTCGCCCAAGTCGATGATCTGCAAACCGTCGGTGGCATCGCCCAGCGGCCTTGGCAGCACCGCGATACCGATGCCGCGAGCACACATCTGCGCCTGGATGGCGCGGGCATTGGTGCGAAACGCCACATGCGCGTTCGGTAGCATCCGCTGCAGCCAGGCGACGTCGGGCATGCCGCCGAAGGCCGTGTCCATCGTGATAAGCCCCCTGCCCGCGCCGTCGCCCGCCTGCGGCACCGGATGATCCTTCGCCGCGTAGACGCCGTATGGCATGCGCAACAGCTTGCGCGAAACGACGTCCGGTTCGTCGAAGGCCGTGATCCGGAACGCCAGGTCGGCTTCGCGGCGCGAAAGACTGTAGAAGCGCGAATCGGTCAGCAGTTCGATTACCACGCGCGGGTACTGTTTCGCGAAATCGGCCAGCACCGGCGTCAGCACGCATTCGGCGAACCAGTCGGATGCGGTGAGGCGCAGCAGACCGTCGAGCTGCTGTTCCTGGCCCGTGAGTTGCCGCTGGAAGGCAAGTACCTCCTCCTCCATGCGTTCGGCGTGGCCGAGCACGACGATGCCTTCTTCGTTGAGCACGAAACCGGCTTTCGTCCGCTGGAACAAGGTGTGCCCCACGGCTTGTTCCAGCGCCTGCAGTCGTCGCCCCATCGTCGGCTGGGTCTGTCCGAGTTTACGGGCGGCTGCGCCCAGCGTGCCTTCGCGCGCGATCGCCAGGAACACACGCAGGTCGCTCCATTCCATCGCTGGGTCCTCTCGTCGGGGCACTGATCCATGCCTGGTCTTTATCATGCAATTATGCATGGCGTAAATGCATAAATATGAATGTTCAAACAAAATTGATGGGCATAACCTTGGTCCACGCCCTCAGCCCAGTCGAGACCGCCATGATCACTTCCCCGTCCATGCAAGCCGCCGTCCTGGAAAACTACGGCGCACCATTCCGCCTGGCTTCGATCGCCCGGCCCGTACCGCAGGCCGGGCAGGTGCTGGTACGCATCATGGCCAGCGGCGTCAATCCGCTGGATGTAAAGATCCGCGCCGGTGCCGCCGAGCATGCGCGTCATCCCCTGCCGGCCATTCTCGGCATCGACCTTGCCGGTACCGTTGCCGCCGTGGGCCCCGGCGTCGACACATTCCGGGTCGGCGACGAGGTCTATGGTATGACCGGTGGCGTCGGTGGCGTGCAGGGTTCGCTGGCCGAATACGCGGCCGTGGACGCCGATCTACTGGCACATAAGCCGGCGCATTTCACCATGCGCGAGGCTGCTTCGCTGCCACTGGTGTTCATCACCGCATGGGAGGGGCTGATCGATCGCGCCCACATCCGTGCGGGTCAGAACATGCTGGTACAGGGAGGCGCCGGCGGGGTTGGCAGCATGGCGATCCAGATTGCGCGTGCTTTCGATGCGAAGGTCTATGCCACCGAAGCACCGGCACGTGCCGATATCGTCCAGCAACTCGGCGCGACACCGATCGACTATACACAGATGCAGGTCGAGGATTACGTTGCCACTCATGCAGCTGGCCGTGGTTTCGACGTGGTTTTCGACTCCGTCGGTGGGGCGAGCCTGGATGCCTCGTTCAAGGCCGTGGCGCGCTTCGGGCACGTGGTCAGTTCGTTGGGTTGGGGGACGCACGCGCTGGCGCCATTGTCGTTTCGCGCAGCCAGCTATTCCGGCATTTTCACGCTGTTGCCGCTGCTGACGGGCGAAGGCCGGGCCCATCATGGCGAAATCCTGCGTGAGGCCACCCGGTTGGCTGAAACGGGCAAGCTGAAGCCATTGCTTGACCCTCGTTCTTTCACACTGGAAACGGTTGGCCATGCTCATGCACTTATCGAGCAAGGACAGGCACTGGGCAAGCTCGTGGTCAGCATCGGCGACTAACCGGCCATCGGGGTCGCCTCTCTTAAACCAGCTCCGCATCGATGCGCGCGATCTGCCCGCCAGCATTCATCGTGAGATCGAGTAGCCCGATTTCGTGGCCGAAACCGGCATTCCGCGGGTGTCGATGGCCCGGGGGCGCATCCCCGAACATGCTCTCTCGGGAGTCGACGAGCCCACGATCAACCTGACCCTGCGGGGGTGGAAGTCGATGACGGTCGGCGCGAACACGTTGCGCTACGACTCGCCGAAAATTCCGCCGGACGCTGCGCAGCAGTTTAATCAAGATTTCGCGGGTTCTGGAGCGCTTAATGGCTCCGACGTATCGTCGTCCTGTTCGGAGGACCCTCCATGAAGAAGAGAACACGTCATGCCCTAGTTCCTGCCTTCGTTATAACTGTCGCCGCCATAATGGCCGGAACGGAAGGTCATGCCCAGGCGGTCAAACAAGTCAGCCCGGTCATTACGATTAACGAGGCCGCCAAGACGACCCCCATGACAGCTATGCCGCTCAAAGGCCAGCTGACCATGCTCTCGGGCTCGGGCGGCAACATCACCGTCCTCGATAGCCATGAAGGAAAGTTGTTGGTCGACGCCGGTATTGCAGTATCGCGTCCGCGCATCGACGTCGCCCTGTCGGAAATCAGCAGTGCTCCACCCAAATACCTGATCAACACCCACTACCACTGGGATCACACGGACGGGAATCCGTGGGTCAAGGAAGAGGGTGCGAAGATCATTGCTACAGCCGGTACCGCGAAGCGCCTCTCGGTCGCCACTCATGTGACGATGTGGGATTACACCTTTCCGAAGATGGCCAAGGACGGGATGCCGACGGAAATCGTCAAGACCGACAAGACCTTTCGTTTCGGCGGCCAAACGGTAGAGGTTCGCCTCCTTACCCCATCCCACACCGATACCGACCTCTATGTCGTCTTCAAGGAGGCCAATGTCGCCGCCCTGGGCGATCTGTTCTGGAACGGCGTATATCCGTTTATCGACAATGAACACGGCGGCGGCATCGACGGCATGATCAGTGCGGACGACGCGATCCTCGCCAAACTCGATGACGACGTCGTGCTCGTGCCCGGCCATGGTCCGGTCGGGACAAAGAAGCAATTCCAGGATTTCCGCAACATGCTTGCCGCCATTCGCGATAACGTCGCTGCCCTGAAGAAACAAGGTAAGACCCTCGACGAGGTCATTGCCGCAAAACCGACGGCGAAGTACGACGCTGTCTATGGCCAGTTCGTCATCACGCCCGACTTCTTCACGCGCATCGTATACGAAGGACTGAAGTAACCGCAGGAGCGGCGTCTTTCCCGGCGCCTTGGGCACAAGGCGCCTTTCTTTTGGGCAAACTCACATTTGTAGAATGCCGCCCGGCAGCCGCTTATATCCCTGTAAGTACCGACATGACGGCCTCACAGCGGAGGCGCAAGCACACCTGGTGCCCATTCCGCCGCCTTGCGGTGCCGCCACTGCCTTTCGGTCAGTGCATGGACTCTGCCAGACGCGTCGCACACTCGTGTTACACAGGCTTTTGCATTCGTCGCCGCGGCCCTGTCGTAGTCGCGGAGCATGGCTTCGCGAATCTCATGAGGGGTCGGAGTCTGCCGATCGTTGGACGGATCGTCACTCATGGGCCGTTACCACGCCGTAGACACATGCCACGCGATGATCGAGATCGTCGTCGCTCAACGGGATGCTGTTCCCTTCGACCGGCTCGCCATCCAACGTCAACGACGCGGGTTCGCCGGGATCGGCGCGCCGCAGTTCGATCGCGTATATGGATGTTCGATATCGATACCTGACCGAGTAGCCCGCCCATGCCTTCGGCACGCAAGGAACAATCCGTAGCCTGCCCGCGACGAGGGAGATACCGAACAGCGATTCAAGCAACAAGCGATACATCCAGCCCGCCGATCCGGTGTACCACGTCCATCCTCCGCGCCCGACGTGCGGATACACCGCATAGACATCGGCAGCCAGCACATAGGGTTCGACCTTATACGTGGCCACCGACGCCGAGTCCGTCGTGTGGGCTGACGGGAGGATCATCCTTGCCAGGTCCCACGCGTGTTCCGTCAGGCCCAGGCGGGCAAACGCCATGGTCACCCACACAGCGGCGTGCGTGTATTGCCCGCCGTTCTCGCGCACACCGGGTAGGTAGCCCTTGATGTAGCCTGGGTCCATTGCCGTGCGGTCGAAGGGTGGGTCGAGCAGCTGGATCAGGCCTGCATCACGCCGGACGAGATGGGCGTCGACCGAACGCATGGCGTGGCGCGCGCGACTGGCGTCTGCTCCGCCCGAAAGAACCGCCCAGCTCTGTGCCACCGAATCGATGCGGCACTCGTCGTTACCGGCCGCTCCGAGCGGCGTGCCGTCGTCGAACCACGCGCGCAGGTACCAGTCGCCGTCCCATGCATGTGCGTCGACGTTTTCGGCGAGGCGGTTAGCCTCCTCGTCGCAGCGCGCGGCGAATGCCCCGTCACCGTGCTCTGCCGCCACGGGCGCGAATTCCCGAAGGACGTGCATGAGGAAGAATGCCAGCCATACGCTTTCCCCCTTTCCGCCCTCACCGACACGGTTCATGCCATCGTTCCAATCGCCGCCACCGATCAGCGGTAGCCCATGCGCTCCACGCGGCATCGAGTGCATGAGGGCGCGGACGCAGTGCTCATACAGGGTCTCGCGGGTGCCGGAAAGGCGCGGAAGATCGTAGAAGGATTCTTCGCCGGACCGCAGCGCGCGCGATTCGATGTATTCGACGGCCTCCTCGAGCACGGCGGTGTCTCCGCTTGCCCGCACGTAACGGCTGGTAGCGAGCGGAAGCCAGAGCAAGTCGTCCGAACAGGTGGTGCGCACTCCCCTCCCGGATGGAGGATGCCACCAATGCTGGACATCGCCTTCGATGAACTGGCGCGCCGCACAGGTCAGAAGCTGCGCCCTGGCGATGGCGGGAGCAGCATGCAGGGCAGCCATCGAATCCTGCAACTGGTCGCGAAAGCCGATCGCTCCACCGGATTGGTAATAACCGCTTCGAGCCCAGATCCTGCTCGCGATGGTCTGGTAGAGGAGCCAGCCGTTCGCGAAGGTGTCGACGACCGGCTCCGGGCTGCGCACCTGCACCGCGCCGAGGAGTTTGCGCCATTGCGTGCGCACCTCGGCGAGCTCGCGCGCCGCGGCGCCGTCCTGGCGATAACGTTGCACCAGGTCGCGCGCCTCGGACTCGCTGGCCCCCATGCCAAGCTGGAACACGATTTCGCGCGACTCCCCAGGCGCGAGGTGAATGTTTACGCGCAAGGCGCCACACGGATCCAGTCCCGCCCCGACCCGGTTGCTCCATCCCTGCCGTCGCACGGCAAGCGGGGAGGACGCGCGCCCATTCCGGCCGAGGAACTCGCTGCGATCGCCACCGATCTCGCGATCGCCGTCGCCGATGTCGACGTTGACGTCGAAGAAAGCGATATGACCGGGAAAATCGCCGTTGTATGCATTGCGCGCGAACAAGGCACCTGTCATCGGATCGATGTCGGTCACGACGTGCATGGCATTCTTCTCGCGAATGTCGCCCAACACCCACTCGACGTACGCCGTCGCGGTGAGCAGGATGTCGTCCATACCGAGATTGGTGATGCCAAGCACCTGAAACTTGATGGGAGCGTCGCGCGCGACGAAGACTTCCAGTCGGGTCTCCACGTTGCGTTCGGCATGTTCGAACACCGTATAGCCGAATCCGTGGCGCGTGATGTATGCGCCCTCCCCGCGCATGGGCCATGGCGAGGGCGACCACGCGTGGCCCGTCGCTTCGTTTCGCAGGTAGATAGCCTCACCGCAGGCATCCTCCACCGGATCGTTTTGCCAAGGCGTGAGGCGGCAACCATGGGCATTGCCGGACCATGTATACGCGCTGCCGCTTTCCGAGACGACGCTGCCGAAACCGGGATTGGCCAGCACGTTACACCAGGGGACCGGGGTCGCGGCACCCTGCCCCAGCGTGATGACGTACTCGGTGCCATCGGCCGAGAACGCACCGACGGCCTGCCCGGCGGAGATGTCTGCGTCGGGGACGCGGGGCACCCACCCCGCAGGCTCGGCGATCGCCGGCCTCGGCGCCATGCGATGACGCTCCACCTGGTCCTGCAGGGAACCCAGGGTATCCACGACAACGATGCGTGCGCTTGCCTCCATGACCAGGCGGTCTTCGTACGACAATGGCTGAGCCGCCCGGATGTACACGCCGCCCGGGCGGTCCAGAAGGCTCGCTTCGGTACCCGATGCAAGCAGCCCGACCAGCGCGTCGTGGAGTGCCTGCCGGTAGCCTGTGCTGTCCTCGTTCCAGATCACCAGATCCACGGCCAGCCCGCGCAATCGCCAGTACGCGGCAGCGCGGATGAGGTCGCGGGCGATATCGAGGCGCGCGATGTCGCCGATGCGGAGCAGAACGATCGGCAGGTCACCCGAGACGGCCTGTCCCCAGAGTCCCGATTGCCCGCGCGTGTTCGCGGCGATCAATGATGGCGCCGAGCGCATCGTCCCGTTCGCGTAGATGATGGACGTGGCCATGTGCTCGAACAACTGGGCATCGACGAGCGTGGCGTTGGCCTGGCGCAGCGTCACCTGGCTGTGCGTCCACGCGAGATCGAACACACGATCGCAGAGGTGGCGGTCGCGGTATTTCTCGATCAATCGCATGCAATGGCTACGTTCGTCACCTATACCGGTGACGAAATCGAGTGTCGCCGTCTGTTCGGGCTCGAGCATGATACGCACGCGAATGGCGGCCACAGGATCGAGTACCGGACCCGCGGTGCCGGAAAGCCTGCGGGTCCCGGGCGCGAGTGCGATCGGGTTGGCCGCGCTGCGGCCACGGCCTATGAAGCGCGCGCGATCGGTCTCGTAAGAGATCTCGTCGATATCGGCATCGTGCACAGCGACGAGATGACACACCCACGGCGGCGTTTCCTCGGCCGAGCGGGCGCGACGCGTGCACAGCAACGCCTGCATCGAAGCGACGATCTCGGTGGTGACGAAGAGCTTGTTGAAGGCTGGATGCGCCATATCGCTAGCGGCGTCGGCGAGCACCAGTTCGGCGTAGCTGGTCAATTCGACGGTGCGACGTGTCTTGTGGCGGTTCGTGACACGCGTACGGCGAAGCTCGATGTCGTCCTCCGGCGACACGACGATTTCCGTATGGGTTTCGAAACCACGCTGGCGCACGCGGAATTCGGCGCGCGACTCGGCAAAGATGGCCTCGAAGCGCTCCGTGTCCCGCGTCGTGGGCTGGTAGGCCGTGCTCCAGACCTCGTCGTTCGACGGGTCGCGCAGGTAGCAGAACATGCCGTGGTGGTCGCGCGTGACGTCCTCACGCCAGCGCGTCACCGCCATGGCGTCGCGGCGGCTGTAACCACTGCCGGCACTGCTCACCATGACGTGGTACCGGCCATTGGAAAGCAACTGCACGGCCGGTCGCGCACGGTTCGGGTCGGTGAAGAGACGGAGCCGCGATTCGGGTGCCGTCGCCTGCTGCATGCTGTCGCCGACACCCGTGTTCCTGAAGTATTCGCCGGACGAAGAAGGGAGCCGCTCCTGCAACAGGAGACTCGTGGCCTTCACGCTCGGGTCCGACTCGAACCGGCGTCGCATGGGCTGGTCAAGCAAGGCGTGCCCGATCGCCAACAGGGACATGCCCTGGTGATGCGACATGTACGACTGCACGATCGCCGCGTCCTGGCCGTGCCGAAGGCGCGACGGCGTGTAATCGAGCGCTTCATACAAGCCGTAACGGCCGGCCATCCCCGCCTCGCCGAGGCGCCTGAGGTTCGAGGTGGCTGCGGCCGGCGAGACCGTCAACGCCAGCGCACTCGCATACGGCGCGACGACCAGGTCGTCCCCCAAGCCGCGCTTCAGGCCCAGGCCGGGCACGCCGAACGCCCGGTACTGGTAGGTCATGCTTGCATCAACGGCGTTGTATCCGGATTCGGAGATGCCCCAGGGAACGCCACGTTGCCTGCCGTAGTCGATCTGCCTCGCGACCACGTTGCGCATCGTTTCGTCGAGGAGGCTCCCCTCGTAGCTCGGCATCACCAGCATCGGCATCAGGTATTCGAACATGGAACCCGTCCACGAGAGCAGCACGGGCAGACCATTCACTCTCGTCAGCAGACGGCCGAGCGAGAACCAGCTTTCCTGGGAGACCTGTCCCTGCGCGATCGCCACGAACGTGGTCAGGCGCGCTTCGGAGGCAAGCAGATCGTAGAAGGACACGTCGAGTGCGTGCCGCTCGACATCGTACCCGATCGAAAAAAGGCGCCTGTGCTCGTCGTACATGAATGCCTGATCCATCACCGCGAAGTTTCCGGCCATCGCCGCGGCGTTCTGCAGTACGCCGATCCGCGACCGGGCATTTTCTCCGCGCGCTGTGCCAGTTTCGGCGGCGAGCTCGATCAGTGAGGGGACCGTCGTCGTGCCCCTCGCGTTGCCGTTCCAGCGGGTCGCTTCCGCCACCAGATCATCACACTGCGTTGCCAGGCGTCGCAGCCAGAAGGTGGTGTCGCCGGATGGTTCGTGCGTCAGGCTGGCGTGCAGCTCTTTCGCGCGGGCACGCTGGTCCTGTGCGAACTCCAGTACCTCGCTCAAGGAAGCTGGCGGTGCATCCATGGCCTTGCCCAACGCCATGGCCCAGGCGCGCAGTTCGGCCGGCACCGGGGCTGCCAGCGATGCCGCCAGCACGTCGAGCGTATCGCGGAGGCCGATGATCGATTCGCGACGGAATACAGGATCGTCCGCAAGCGCCGACAACCCTCGCTGCAAGGTGATCAGGTGTCCCGCGAGGTTGCCGCTGTCGACGCTGGAGACGTAGCGAGGGCGAAGGGGCTGGAGCGTTTCGATGTCGTACCAGTTGAGGAAATGGCCTCGGTACCGTTCGAGCTGGCCAAGGGTCGCAAGCGTCGCGGCGATGCGCTCGACGAGACGACCGGTGCCCAGGTAGCCGAAGTCGTAGGCGGCCAAGCCGGCCAGCAGTCCCAGACCGATATTGGTGGGTGATGTCCGGCGTGCCACATGTGGCCTGGGCAGCATCTGCAGGTTATCGGGAGGTAACCCGTGGTCGTCGGGGCCACCGTGGACCTCGAAGAACGCCCAGGTCCGCCGCGCCAACTGACGCAGGAAGGCAAGATCGGCGTCTGCGGGTACATAGCTCCGACTCGCCGGAGCGCGGCTGACCCACCACGCGATCACCGGCGAGGCGGCCCACAGCACTAACCAGGGCAACGCCACGGCCAGGGCGAGTGGGCGCGCGAAAGCAAGGAGCGCGGCCAGGACCAGGGCCGCCGCAGGACCCGCCCACAGGGCGGCCCATGGCACGTTCCGTCGATGACGTCCCAGCTTTGCCACGGCACCCGACGAGCGCCACTCGAGCAGATGGCGACGGCTGATGGCGACACGCCAGACCGAGCGAATCATCGCATCCAGGCCCGACTGTGCATCGTGCGGCAACGATGCGATCGCAAGCGCGAAGCGCGCCGCATGGGCACTCAGTGCGGAAAGGGCGGCATGCGCCTGCTGGTGCCAGCCGACATCGCGCGGTTTGCGGAAGACGTCCATGGCTGCCTGTAAAAGGACAGGCAGCAGCGCCATGGAGAGTACCGCGAGCGTCCAGGTCATGATCGGCGCGATCGCGAGCCATCCCACGATCAGCAGGAGCAGCGTCGCCGCGGGAACGATACTGCGGCGCAGGTTGTCGAATAGCTTCCATCGCGACAGACCGCTGAGATCATTGCGCCGCCAGCTTCCGGCGGTCGGCACCATCGGCAACAGCCACGGGACGAGCTGCCAGTCGCCGCGCATCCAGCGGTAGCGGCGTTGGCTTTCGTCGATGTAGCGGTCGGGTATGGATTCAAAGACCAGCACGTCGCTGAGCAGTGCGGAACGGGCGGTGCAGCCTTCGATGAGGTCGTGGCTGAGCACGCGCTCGGGCCGGAAGCGACCGGCCATCGCGTGCTCGAAGGCATCGACGTCGTAAATACCCTTGCCAATGAAGGAGCCCTCATGGAAGAGATCCTGATACACATCCGACGTGGCTCGCGTATATGGGTCGACACCGGCATCCGTGCCGTAGAGCCGCGCATGGAGCGAGCGCGCGTGAGGTGGCAACGCAATGCCGATGCGCGGCTGCATGATCCCGTATCCCGACATGACGACGGTATGCGTGGCATCGAACACGGGCCGATTCAGCGGATGATCCATGGCGCCGACGAGCTGATGCGCCGTGTCGCGTGGCAGGTGGGTATCGGTGTCGAGCGTGATCACGTAACGGATACGCGGCAGGTGGTCGAGGCGTCCCACGATCAGCTGGAACCTTTCCGGTCCCTTTCCCCGCAACAAGGCGTTCAAGGCCGCCAGCTTGCCCCGCTTGCGATCGGCACCGATCCAGCATTGCTCGGTTTCACTCCACGCCCGCGGCCTGTGGAACAGAAAGAAGAAGTCCGGCCCGCCGGCGGCATAGCTCGCGTTGAGGGCGTCCACACGCACGCGCGCATGCTGGAGGATCGCCGTGTCGCCTGGTAGTGTTGGGGACGCGGCGTCGGTGAAATCGGTAAGGAGTGCGAAGCGTAGGGAGGCGTCGCGGTTCGCCAGAAACTTGATCTCCAGCGCATCTACCAGTTCGTCGACATCGCCCGGTTCGCCAAGAAGCGTCGGTACGACGACCAGTGTGCTCGCCTCGATCGGGATACCGTCGCTGTAGTCCATCCGCGGAAGCTGATCGGGACGCGTCAGCAAGGTCGCGGCGAGGTTCAGCAGCCCGAGCGCGAATTGACTCGACAGTGCCGCCGCGGCAAGGGCCAGCACGACGACCATCACCGGTCCCATGCTCACCGAGCCGATATCCAGGAGGGCCACCGTCAAGGCAAGCGTCAGGGTGGCGAGGAGCGTCATCGACAAGCGGAACGCGAACCTGGCCACGGAGGCTCCGCCGCGACCCTTCCTGCGGGTGGCGATCCCCACCCGTTGCTCCAGTGCGGGCAGGCCTTCGCCATAAAGGTGATAGCCGACATGCCGGGACAGCCCCTGCCCGGCCAGGCTCGCCTCGAGCACGGCACGGGCCACATGCAGTTCGTCGAGGCTCGCCTTTCGCGCAAGACGCTCGACCCGATGGCGATAGTCGTCCCGGCTGGCAAAATCCATCCGCCCGTAGATAGAAGCCGGATCCTCGCGCAAGGTCGCCTCGACGAGGCTCGTGCGCTCGACGAGCGTCTGCCAGTTGATCGTCGCGAGCGCGCGCAGGCTGCCAATGCTGTTGCTCACCGACACCTGCTGCGCGGCCTGCTGCTGGGACTCCATCTGGACCAGATACTCGATGCTCTGGCCCGATTCCGCGAGCCGCTGCTCGACCCAGCTCAGCGGCATGGCGAGTGCGGGCCCTTGTCCCTGCAGGCGGCGGGCGAGCTCCGCGACGAACGGGGCACTCATGGCCGGCGACGACCGCGCCATGTCGGCGACGACGAGAACCACGTTCTTCGCATCTTCGGCCGCCATCCGGGCCATCGCATTCGCCCATCGGGTGGCACGTCTCCGGCCCGCACGGTCCACGGTGACGCGTACGGCGATACGGCGCAGGTTTTCGATCAGGGCGAGGCGCAGCATGATGGGCACAGCCCATAGCTCACCGAGGCTCAGCGACGCGACCGACTGGTAGGAGGTGAGAAACCGCGCAAGCCCGGCCTCGTCGATACGGCCATCACCATGGGCTATGACCTCCAGTGCGATGTCGTACACGCGCGGCAGGCCTTTCGACGCGCCGTCGTCGAGCTGCACCAGTTCTCGACTGTATCCCTTGGGGAAATCCCTTTTCGCCGTACGGATCTGCTCTTCGACGAGGTAAAGGTTGTCCAGCAACCACACGCCCGCAGGCGTGGTCGCTTCGCCTCGGTTACTCGTGGCCATCAGTCCACGACAGGCATCCAGGATGGTCTGTTCGTTATCCGCGAGCCTGGGGAGAAGCCACTCCGGCATTCGCATCGACGCGATCCGGTGGCGGCTCGCAAGAACCGGGCCATGCGCTTCCAGCTGATCCGCGTTGAACAGTTCCGCTCGAATCACAGGCTCACGCTCGATGCGTGCCGGAGCCCGGCAGCGACGTTTGCCGAGCAGGATCACGTTCTCGACGAACGGAGTGTGACGGTACACATGCATGGGTCCTGCGTGGGGTTGCGAACGCCCGGTGCGCAATTCTTGCACCGGAAGCGTTACGCGAGCGCGAGGGTTTCGGCCGGGAGCGTTTGCAGCAACGGTCTCGGTTCAGGCCAGCATGAAGGCCTCGTTGCGAATGTCGTACTCAGCAAACTCAACGGCAATGGCATGGCGCTGAACGCCAGTGAGCAGGTAACAAATGGCTGCCAGTCGGTAGCACTTCACGAGAACGCCGTCCCGGCAGATCTCGTAGCCGTCCTCGGTGCAGGCCGCGGCATAGTTCGTGGCGGGCCGAACCCTTGCGGTTCTTCCAGGGCGCATTACGCTACTCCCGTTCATATGGGTAACTCGCTCGCATCGCTGGGCCCGTCCGTGCATATTCCTCCTTTCGTTGTTAGCTGAGAGTTACCCTGCATGGAAACCACCCGCGAGGCGACTCAAGGCTCGAAGCGATGCACATAGCCCACACTGAAGCCCCCCGGCAGCCAGCCCACGATCAAGGGCGAGTCGCGCTGCGACGCCCATATCCCGATACCGGTGCCGATGACGGCGCCGGCAAGGACGTCGCTCTGCCAGTGACCCCGGACCTTCACCCGTGCCACCGCGTCGTAGGCCGGCAACAATGCCAGCGCGTAAACGGTGGGGTGCTCGCTTCCATACCTGACGATGAAAGGCGTGACCGCCGCGGAGATTGCCGCGACCTCGCCGCTGGGAAAGCTCTGCCCGTGCTTGAAGAACCGGTTGGGATCGTTCGTCTGCGACGGCCGCTCGCGGCCGAAGGCGTACTTGAGTCCCTGCGCCCCGACGCCACTGACCACCATGGCATCGACCGAACGCCAGAACGTATCGCCCAGTTCGTCGCCGTCGCCCAGCGCGATCGCGCCCGCCCCTACCACGACGATGCTGCCGTAGATGAGCGTCTTCTGGTTGCTGCGTTTCCAGATGCCGCTGTTGTCGTAGTGCAGCCGATGATCGATGCCGAGGGGGCCTCCGCTCGCGATCGAGTTACCCACGGGCGCGAGAGCGACCAGCAAGATCAGAAGGAAGATGCGCATCGCCGTATACCTCCGGGCTAAGGTGCACCAGAACGCAAGACTCCGTTCCCGGCTTCCTTTCCGAAGCTACGTCGACGCGCCTGTCTCGATGAGCAAAGATGCCGCCACCACGGCGAGGCGATGTCTCCCACACGGCCCTCGCCATGGCGGCGTCGATTCCAGGCGGCTCACCCGCCAGCCGCTTCTGCCATCGATCCGGCGTAATCGATCACCAGCGTCACGCGGCGATTCGGTTCGGCGCCGTCGCCCCATTTGTCGGGAAGCACCTGGCGGTTCCGCGCCTCCCCATAACTCACGGCGCGCACCTTGTCCGCCGTCAGGCCGCCGGTGGACACGAGGTAATCGCGCACCGCCTCCGCTCGTGCCTGGCCCAGGCGACGATTGAATGCGTTGCCGCCTGCCGGATCGGCAAATCCCTCGACGGTGACGATTGCCTCCGGGAAGTTACCCGATACCACCTTCGCGAAATCGTCCAGCAAGGGCTTGTCTTCCTCGCGGAGGGTGGAATCGTTGAATGCGAAGTGGGCCGCGGCATCCACGCGGATGCGGCCCTTCATCGCGGCGATCTTCGCGTCGTAGTCGGCGAAGCGCTGGCGCATCTGCTCGGTGAGACCGTCGATCTCCTGCTGCTGCTTCTGGTCGTTGGCACGCAGTTCGGCGACTGTCGAGTCGAAATCGGCCTTCTTGACGTATCCGTGGCAACCCGCAAGAGCCCCCATCAGCAGGCACGACGAAATCACGAAAACACGGCGATGACAACGCATGGCTAGTTCTCCTTTGATTGTTGGATGAACGAGGCTTCGTCGGATGCGTGAAACTCGGCGCATCGAGCCACGTGACCGGGGCGTTCCCAACCTGCCTGATGGATGCAACCCGGCGAACGGAAGCCGGCTGCCTACGTCCGCCACGATCGCGTCGGCCGGACCTGGACGGGGGCGATCATCCGTCGGGTCGTGGCCCGCCGCCTTGATCTGAATCAAGCCGGGGCGTCGCGGCGTCGGTGTCTGCATCCGGTGGACGCATCGCCTAACATGGCGCCCTGTCTCCTCCACGGATCCGGCTTCCGGCATCGGTCGACCGCGCATGACCCTACCAACGCAACAAGCCGCAACCGGCGAAGCTGGACGAGGGACGGTCCGGGAAGTCGCCGCTGCCTTCCTGAAACTGGGCATGTCGTCGTTCGGTGGCCCGATCGCCCACCTCGGTTACTTTCATCGCGAGTTCGTCGAGCGACGACGCTGGCTGGACGAACGGCATTACGGCCACCTCGTGGCGCTGTGCCAGTTCCTGCCGGGCCCGGCGAGCAGCCAGGTCGGCTTTTCCATCGGCCTGATCCGGGCCGGATGGCTGGGCGGGCTGGCGGCCTTCCTGTGCTTTACCCTGCCCTCGGCGCTGCTTCTGCTCGCTTTCGCCTCGTTGAGCGACCGCCTTCATGGACCGCTCGGGACGGCCGCCATCCATGGACTCAAACTCGTGGCGGTCGCCGTGGTCGCGCAAGGCGTGCACGCCATGGCCGGACGGCTCGCACCGGACAGGAACCGCGCCCTCCTCGCGGCCGCGGCCGCCGGGCTCGTCGTCGTGGGCAACAGCGCCCCCGTGCAGCTCGGCGTGGTGGCTGGCGGCGCCGTGCTCGGACTCGGGTTGTGCCGGAATGTCGAGCACGTGGCCGACGAAAGCTTTCCGCTGACCTATGGCAGGGGCGCGGCGAGCGTCATGCTTTTCGGCTTCGCCGTCCTGTTGCTGCTGGCGCTGTTCGCGTCGCCGCGATGGCCTGACCTGGTCCAGGTTGGCGCGGGCTTCTATCGCAGCGGCTCACTGGTCTTCGGCGGTGGCCACGTCGTGCTGCCGCTGCTGCAGCATGACGTCGTCGGTCGCGGATGGGTAAGCAACGATGCCTTCCTGGCCGGTTATGGTGCGGCGCAGGCCGTCCCGGGGCCGATGTTCAGTGTGGCAGCCTACCTGGGAGACCAGGTCCACGGCGGTCGCGGTGGGCTCGCCGGAGCCGGCGTGGGCCTTCTTGGAATCTTCCTCCCAGGCCTGCTGCTGGTGGCCGGTGCCCTGCCCCTGTGGCGTTCGCTCGCCCGCCGCGAGGCCGCGACCCGCATGCTGGCCGGCGTCAATGCCGCCGTGGTCGGGCTGCTTGCCGCGGCCCTGTACAACCCTGTCTGGATAAGCGCCGTGCGTTCGCCCCTCGATGTCGCGATCGCCCTGGTGGGATTCGCCATGCTTGCCGGCGCGCGCTGGTCGCCCCTCGCGGCGGTGTTCTGGTGCGTGACCGCGTCGATCGCGTCCACGCTCGCCGGCTGGACCGCCGTCGTCTGATTGATCTACGTCAACGCCACCCTCGGGCGCACCCGTTACAAGGGTTTCCTAGCCCCTGGGAGGAATGCGCCATGGCCACCGCATCGCGAACCGCGACGAAGAACGTACACGAGGCATCCATCGGCTGGCGAAACATCGGCTGCCTCGCCGCCCAGTTGAGTTGTGACAGCGCCGCCCTCGCGGCCGCGGCGACGCTCGCCGCCGCCGCGCACGCCAAGGTGAGCATCACCCAGTTGCTGCCCATGCCGGTCGACGCGGCGAATGCCTGGGCCCTCTCCATGGACCCGATCATCGCCGAGCGCCACGAGCGGATCCGCAGCGAGGCGCGACAGCAGGCGGACGACCTCCGCCATCGCCTGGCGTCCTATACCGTTCCGGGCGACATCGCCACCCTGGAAGCCGTCTTCGAAGAGCCCGCCGGCCTCGCCGCCATGGCCGCGCGCCGGACCGATCTCGCCGTGATCGGGAGGCCGTCCGGCTCGGTCACGGATGCCGCATACACCCATGCGCTCTTCGCGGGTCTCCTGCTCAACTCGGGACGGCCCGTCCTGGTCGTTCCCGAAGGGAGCAAGGTGACCCTTCCAATCCAGCACGCGGTAGTCGCATGGACGGATTCGCCGGAGGCCGTCCGCGCGATGCATGACGCCTTGCCGTTGCTGCTCAACGCCGCCACCGTCGACGTCATCGCCATCGATCCGCCCGCCACGCCCCTCGAAAGCACCGCCCATGCCGGCGAGGCCGCCGCCGACCTGCTCCGCGCGCATGGCGCGCAGGTGAACGTGCACCGGATTCGCGGCGAGGGACGCGCGACCAGCCGCGTGCTCCTCGATTACTGCCGGAACGCGAAGGCCGGATTGCTCGTGGCCGGCGGCTATGGGCATCCCCGCTGGCGCGAGTGGACGGTGGGAGGAACGACGCGCGAGCTCTTCTTCGAAACCACCCTGCCGACATTCTTCTCCCACTGACCACATACCGGTGGTGTTCCCATGTCCCCTAACTGGATACTGGTCTGCGATGCCGCACGGGCACGCCTGTTCGTAGCGTCCGACAGGAAAAGCGCATGGGCGGAAGTGGCCGGTTACGCCAATCCCGAACTCAGGGGCCCGGTCACGGCCCGCAACAGCGGGCGCACGGTGCCGCGTACGCAGGAGAGCGTCGGCTCCGCGAGGCACGTGATCGAGCCGCGCGAAAGCCGGAAGGATCGCAGTGCGCGCTCGTTCGCCCGCCATATCGCCGGCGAGTTGCAGGACGCGCGCGCGCATCGCCGTTATGCGCGGCTCTTCCTCGTGGCACCGCCCCGATTCCTCGGCGTGCTTTGCGACGAGCTTGGCGACCTGAAGGCGGCCGGCGTCGCCGGCACGCTCGGCAAGGATGTCGTGGGCTTGCAGGCCGAGACGCTGGCACAACATGTCCGCGCGGCGTTCCCGCGGGACTTCGCCATGGAGCCGAAGCGACCGGCCGCATGATGGCACCGCTCAGTCCAGCGGCTCCACGGCGTGTGTCTCGTCGAGGTGGAAGACTGCATCGAACTGGCGCGGCATGCGCGAGTACAGGTAGTGGCTCTGCATTTCGGTGTCGGGGAGGTAAAGCACGCCGATCGCCCGCTCCAGCAGCGGCCCGTCCAGTTGCGCGGCAGCGTCGCGTTCGAACGGCAGGTAGAAGGCCTCGAGCCCGCTTCGGTAGAAAAGGTGCTCGTAGCTCCCTTCGACGGCCTCGTTCACGCGCCTGCTTTCCGCTTCCCCGCCCCACTCCCACGCGGCCCTGACCGTTCCCGTGTAGGTCGTGAAACCCACGAGGCATACCGGTCCGGCCGTCGGCATCAGCCTCATCAGCTGGCCCAGGTTGTACTCGCCGCCCAGCGACATCTCGGTCGAGCGGGCATCCCCGACATGCGAGTTGTGCGCCCAGACGAGGACCCGCCCCGCGCGCCCCTGCGAGCGAAGATGCTTCTGCAAGGCCATCAGGGTCTGCGCCATGTGCGCATCGCGCATGTTCCAGCTGAGCGCGCGCGGACCGAACATCGCACGGTAATACGACTCGGCGTTTGCCACGACATGGGCGTTCCGCTCGGCGAAGAAGTAGGCATCCTCGGAATCCGGGGCACCGGCAGCCTTGTATTCGCCTTCGCGCCGTACCAGTTCCGCCAGGCGCTGCCTCACGGCCTCGCCGCAATCCGGCCGCAGCCCGCGCACGGCTTCGTATCCGTAGCGTTGCGGGTCGCGTACGTGATCGAGCGCGGCATACTGCCGCCGCGCAATCTCCGCCTGCTCGCTGTCGACGGTACCGAGATAGTCGATCACCGCGTCGGCGGAGCGGTAGAGGCTGTACATGTCCAGCCCGTAGAACCCGGCACGCTCCGCCTTCGGCCGCGACGCGTTGTGTGTGGCCAGCCAGTCGACGAAGGCCACCACAGCCGTGTTCCTCCACATCCAGCGGGGAAACCGCTCGAAGTCCCCGAGGCTCCCGGCCGCGTTGCCGTCGGCGCCACCGCTCCGGACATAGCGGTTGACCCGATAGCAGTCGGGCCAGTCGCCCTCGACGGCTACGGCGTCGAACTGCCGCTCGGCGATCAGCCGCCGGCTTATGGCGGCGCGCATGCGATAGAACTCGTCCGTTCCATGGGTCGCTTCCCCGAGCATCACGATCCGGCATCGGCCGGCGCGTTCGACGAGATCGTCGTAATCGGCGTCGGTACCCTCCAACACCGTGGCGCCGGAACGGATGCTTGCGACCTGCGCGTGTTCGTTCATCGGATGCCTGCATGCGCCGCGGGGGGACGGTGCGCCTCCCCACGGACAGCGGAGAGGCGCACGAAGCGTCTCAACTCACCTTCAGCTTCCGTGCGTTTCCGTTTTCCTTCTTGGGCAGCGAGAGGGTCAGGACACCGTTCTCGTAGTGCGCCTCGGCCTTCTCCGACGACACGGCGGCCGGCAGGGTGAACGCGCGGTATGCCTGACCGTAGGAACGCTCCGTCACGATCTCACGCTCGCCTTCCTTCTGGCGCGTCTCGCGTCGCACTTCGGCGGTGATCGCCACCTGGTTGTCGTTGATCGATATCTCGATGTCCTTCTTGTCCACGCCGGGGATATCCGCCTTGACCTTGTACGATCCGTCGCTTTCGGTCACGTCGATGCGCATGTCGGGCGCGATATCCGCGTGACCCCACGAGGTGCGGGGAAAGGTGCTGCGGAACAGGTCGTCGAAGTCGGGAAAGCGGTCGATGCCCGACAGCGTTTTGAGTGGATTCCAGCGAATCATGCTCGTCATGGTCGGTAACTCCTCTAGGGTTCTGGGGACGGCATCCCCGTCGGCATGGGTCGCCCAGGGGCTGCCTCCTCGAAATCTAGGCGATAGCGCGGCGGCACCTATTGACCGCGGTCAACCGGGGGCCAGCCAGCGGGCGAACCAGTCGCCTGCCATGGCAGCGACCTGATCCAGTGCGCCGGGCTCCTCGAACAGGTGCGTCGCGTTGGGCACGAGAAGCAGTTCGGCGACGCCCGGCAACGCCGCGAGTGCCTGGCGGTTGAGCGGTACGACCTGTGTGTCGGCACCGCCGACGATGAACAACGTCGGGGCCGCCACCTTCGCCAGCGCCACCGCTCCCGCGAGGTCGGGTCGCCCGCCACGGGAAACCAGCGCGCGGATGTCGTCCCGATGCGCGGCGACGGCGATCGCCGCGGCCGCGCCGGTACTCGCGCCGAAGAGACCGATGGGCATGTTCTTTACACGCGGCTCGTCGGCCAGGCTGTCCAGCACCGCGTCGAGTCGCCGGGCCAGCTTGGCGATGTTGAACCGCTCGGAGAACGCCGCGTCCTCGTCGGGACTCAACAAGTCGAACAGCAAGGTGGCGAAACCGAGATCCTCGAGCGAGCGCGCTACGTGCTTGTTCCGCGTGCTGCGTCGGCTGCTGCCGCTGCCGTGGACGAAGACGACACAACCCTTCGCATCCGATGGAACGCGCAGGTCGCCTTCCAGCACGATGCCGTCGACTGCGAAACGCATGGCGCTGGCGAAGGGCGCGGTCGCGGGGCGAACCGGGTTCCTCAGCAACCGGATCACTTCCGCGTCTTCCACCGCGGGGAAGGATAGGTAGTGTTCTCCCACCGACCGGAAGTGCCTCGGCACCGAAAGGCAGACCACCTCGTCGGCCAGTTCCCTGATCGATGGAAGGCGATCCGCCGACGCGACGGGGACGGCCGCCAGCAACCGCGCGGGACCATGCCGCCGGATGGCCGTCAACGCGGCGCGCATCGTGGCTCCCGTCGCCAGGCCATCGTCCACCACGACGACGACGCGTCCCTTGGGGTCGTGCGGGCTCCGATGCGGGCTGTAGAGCCGGCGTCTCTCCGCGATGCGCGCGAACTGCCGGGATGCCTCGCGGCGCACGTAGGCTTCGCTTACCCTCAGCTGGGTCGCATCCCCACTGATTTCCGCGTGACCGCTTTCGTCGATCGCGCCGATGGCGAATTCCTCGTTCCCCGGGGCGCCAATCTTGCGTACGAGCACGACATCGAGGTCGCCGTCCAGACGATCCGCGACGGCGCGAGCGATGACTACCCCGCCCCGGGGAATCCCGAGCACGAGCGGATGGGTCCCGCGCAGACCTGCAAGAGCGGCGGCGAGTTGCTCTCCCGCATCCGTCCTGTCGCGGAAGGTCACGTGCGTGGCAGGAAGCATGCGTCCTCCGAGAGAGGGGTGGCGAACGGTATGACCGCATGAGACCTCCACCCCGGCGCGTGCGTGTTGACGCCGGTCAACATGCCGGGCGATGGGCCCTCAGGGTGGCCCCGGGGCATCAGCGCTGCCAGATCACGAGCGGCAGTTCGGCGGGCAGAAACGCGTCGTCGTGCCAAGGGCGCAGGCGTACCGTGTAGTCGCTTGCGGGGCGGATCGCGGGGAGCGTCGCTTCGAACTCGTAACCGTGAATGGCACCGCTGATCGGTGCGCCGCCCTGCATCGGCACGCATTGCCGCGGCATGCCGTCGCGTTCGTCGGCGTACAGTTCCGCCCTCACCCATCCCAGCTGCACGCCGCCGAGGTAGGCCTGCGCACGGAATCGCCAGGCATGGCCGTCGAGGACCACCTCCACGTCGCCCAGCCTCGCCTCATGCCAATGCGCGGACACCTGCCCGGCCCACGATGCCAGTTCGTGGCGCTGTGCCCGCCGGCGCAGGCCGCGCGTCGCGGGAAGATAGAAATCCTCCAGGTAGTCGAGCAGCATCCGATTGCTGCTGAACCTCGGCGCGAGCCGCGACATGCTTGCCCGCATCCGCCTCACCCAACCCGCCGGCACCCCGTGCGCGTCGCGCTCGTAGAAACATGGGACGATCTCGTTCTCGAGCAGGCCATAAAGGCTCTCGGCGTCCTCCGCGTCGCCGCCCGGACCGGCGATCGCCCAACCGCAGGCGTCGTCATACGCTTCCGCCCACCAGCCGTCCAGCGTGGAGACGTTCAGTCCACCGTTGACGAGTGTCTTCATGCCGCTCGTACCGCAGGCCTCCCACGGTCTTCGGGGGGTGTTGAGCCATACGTCCACGCCCTGCACCAGACGTTGCGCGAGTGCAAGATCGTAGTCCTCGAGGAAGACGACGCGCCCTGCCACCTCCGGTCGCCGGGCGAATGCCACCCAGGCCTGCACCTGGCGCTTGCCCTCCGTATCGTCCGGATGGGCCTTGCCGGCGACGATCAGTTGCATGGGATGCGCGGGGTTCGTGAGCAGGCGGGCGAGGCGCTGGGGGTCGTGGAGCAGGAGGTTCATACGCTTGTACTCGGCGAAGCGCCGGGCCATGCCGAGCGTCAGCACGTTGGGGTCGAGCACGCCCTGCGCCGCCGTCCTATCCCTCTCGCCTTCGCCACGCAGACCAAGCTGCCGTTCCAGACGTTCGCGGACGTAACGAACCAGTTCGGCCCGTTGTCGCGCCGCGAGGTTCCACAGCATCGTGTCGTCGCATGCGACGAGGGCCGCTTCGAGGCAGGCCAGGTTTCCGCGCCAGCGGCTCTTGCCGCAGGTGACGGTCCAGAGCGTGTCCGCCGGCGCCGAATCCCATGAAGGCACGTGGACGCCATTGGTGACGTGGCGCACGGGCACTTCGGCGACCGGCCAGCGCGGATAGAGACCGGCGAAGAGCGTGCGGCTGACCTCGCCATGCAGCCGGCTTACCGCGCACGCCTGCGCGCAGCCGCGCAGGGCGAGATAGGTCATGTTGAACGGCTCGTTGTCGTTGGACGGGTCGGCGCGCCCCAGCGCGAGGAGATCGTGGAGGGACAGCTTGCAGTCGGCGAGGAGACCCTGGGCGTACTTCTCCACCAGCGCGGGAGCGAACGCATCGAATCCCGCGGCGACGGGCGTGTGCGTCGTGAAGATGTTCCCGGGCCGGGTCGCCCACCATGCATCGCGGAACGAGACCGAGCGCTCGTGCATGCATTGCCTGGCGCGCTCCAGCACGGCCAGCGCCGCATGGCCTTCGTTGAGGTGCGCCACGGCATCCTGCTTGCCGAGCATGGCCAGAAGGCGCCAGCCGCCCACCCCAAGCACCAGTTCCTGCAACAGGCGCAGTTCGGTGCCGCCGCCGTAGAGCTTTGCCGTGACGCCCCGGTCGACGGGGCCGTTGAGCACATGGTTGCCGTCGAGCAGGTAAAGGGTCGCTCGTCCCACCTGTGCCTGCCACACGCGCAAGCGGAGCGTTCGACCCGGCAACGGCACCTCCACTTCCCGCCACACGCCCTCCGTGTCCACGGATGGCTGGATGGGCAGGCTTGCCGGATCGTTGTATGGAAAGGCTTCGCGCTGGTTTCCCGTCGCATCGATCGTCTGCCGGAAATAGCCTTCCTGATAGAGCAGGCCGATGCCGGTCATAGGGACACCGAGGTCGCTGGCGGTCTTCAGGTAATCGCCGGCCAGCACGCCAAGCCCGCCCGCGTACAGCGGCAGTGCCTCGCTCAAGCCGAACTCCATGCTGAAGAACGCAACCCCGGCCGGCATGTCGCCGGGCCAGAGCGAGGCGTACAGGCCGGGTGCGTCGAGGTATTCCTGACGATCGCCCGCCGCCGCGGCCAGGCGTTCGCGGAAGGCCGTGTCGCCGCTCAATTGTTCGAGCCGGGCCTGCGGCACGTTCTGCAGGACCACCCACGGGTTATGCGTCGCATCCCACAATTCGGCGTCGACCTCTCGCCATAAGCCGTCCACGGCGTGGTTCCATGTCCAGCGAAGATCGAGCGCCAGTTCGGTAAGAGCCTCGAGTCCGGCGGGCGGTGCGCGTGGCGGTGTCCGGTACATGCGGCTTCACTCGGCGGCGGTGGCGGCGCCGGTCATGGTCGTTTCATCCGTCGACGCGGGTGTTGACCGAGATCAAACGGTGCCGGGGATGCCGATGTTTCCATGTCCGCCACGACCCTGCGACGGCATGCGCGTGGCACCTTTCGTTCTTACCGCCGGGACACCGAAGCCCCTGGGCGCGCACTGGGACGGCCGTGGCGTGAACCTTTCCGTCTTCACGCGCCATGCCCGGCGCGTGGAGTGGTGCCTGTTCGATTCCACGGGCCAGCACGAGCTCGCGCGATTGCCTTTGTCGGCGCGCGACGGCGACGTCTGGCACGGCTACCTCGAAGGCGCCGCGCCCGGCCTCGTCTACGGCTTGCGCGTGCACGGGCCTTACGATCCGGCAAATGGTCATCGCTTCAACCCGAACAAGCTGCTCATCGACCCTTACGCCAGAGCCTTGCACGGAAGCTTCCAATGGACAGACGCCGTCTACGGCTATGTGCGGGGTCCATCCGCCGGAACGGGCATCGCCGATGCGCGCGACAGCGCGCCCTTCGTGCCGAAGTGCGTGCTGACCGCGCCCCTGCCCGCGGCACGGGCCCGCCCTGCCCGGCCACGCACTCCGTGGACGGAGACGGTGATCTACGAGATGCACGTGAAGGGCCAGACCATGCGCCATCCCGGCATACCGGCGGACATCCGCGGCACGATAGCGGCCCTGGCGGATCCGAACCTCATCGCGTACTGGCGCGAGCTCGGCATGACCGCGCTCGAATGGATGCCGATCGCCAGCTTCCTCGATGAAGAAGACGTGGCAAGACACGGACTGACCGACTACTGGGGTTACAACCCCATCGCCCCGCTGGCCGTGCACACCCCCTATCTCGCCTCGGGACATGTCGAAGAGATCGTGGACACCATCGACCGGCTGCATGCGGCCGGGCTGGAAGTGATCCTCGACATCGTCCTCAACCACACGGCGGAAGGCGGCGCGAACGGCCCGACGCTGAGCTTGCGCGGCCTGGATAACGCCACCTATTACCAGCTCAGGAAGGATGACGCCGAGGCATACGTCGACGATTCCGGCTGCGGCAACACCGTCGATCCGGGAGAGCCGGCCGTGATCGCGCTCTTTCATGCCGCGCTGCGATACTGGGCCTGCGAGATCGGCGTGGACGGCTTCCGCTTCGACCTCGCCCCACTGCTGGGACGCTGGGAAACAGGCCGGTTCGACGCGAACGCCGCGCTATGGCGAACCATAGCGGCCGATCCGGAACTGCGCGACATCAAGCTGATCGCCGAACCGTGGGACGCCTCGACCCGCGGCAGCGCACTCGGGGCGTTCCCCACGCCCATCCGCGAATGGAACGGCCGTTACCGTGACGATATCCGCCGGTTCTGGCGCGGCGATGCCCGCACGCGCGGGGCGCTGGCGACCCGCTTCGCCGGATCGAGCGACATCTTCGGTCATGCTGGACGGACGCCGGGCATGGGGGTCAATTTCGTCACCTGCCACGACGGCTTCACCCTTGCGGACCTCACCGCGTATGCCGTCAAGCACAACGAGGCGAATCCCTACGGAGGCGAGGATGGAAGCAGGGACAACCTGAGTGCCAACGGCGGCGTCGAAGGGCCGACCCGCGATGCCGGCGTGCTCGCGGCGAGGCGCCGGCGATGTCGGGCCATGCTCGGCACGCTCGCCTTGTCGCGCGGGGTCCCCATGTTCCTCGCGGGCGACGAACTTTCGCGTACGCAGCTGGGCAACAACAACGCGTTCTGCCAGGACAATGCCATGAGCTGGCTCGACTGGAGCGCCTTGGGCGATCCCGCGCGCGATCTGCGTGCCTGGATCGCCGACGCGCTGAGCCTGCGCCGCAGGCTGCGCTGCCTCCGCCTCGACGCCTTCTACATGGGCACGTCGCCCAGCGATGTTGCGGACGACAGGGACTTACGCTGGTTCGAGCCCGACGGACGCGAAATGGACGACGCGGCCTGGGAAGACGGCGTGCAGCGAGGACTGGCCATTCTCGTCTCGGGGCCGTCGATGCCCGGGAAACCCCGCGATCGCCTGTTCCTGGCGCTCAATCCCGGCCACGCGACGCTGCCATTCAGTCTGCCGGCGCCGCGCGGGATACGCGCCTGGCGCATCGTGCTCGACAGCGACGACGACACCGGGGCGACGCGTGGCAGGGTCGTGCCATGCGGTAGCCCGGTCGATGTCGTGCCGGGCGGATGGCTCGCCTTCGAGTGCGAGTCCTGACGGCACTAGCGGGCGGTATAGCCCCCGTCGACGACGAACTCGGCCCCCGTGATGAACGAGGCCTCGTCCGAGGCGAGGAACACGGCGCACCAGGCGATTTCGTCGGGCGTTCCGAGCCGCCCCAGGGGATGCAGGGCGGCGATGGCCTGGAATCCCTCGGCCTCCTCGACATCCATGCCCGCCACGTAGCCTTCCACCATGGGTGTGCGAATGAAGCCCGGGTGGATCGAGTTGACCCGGATCCTGTCCTTCGCGTAGAGCAAGGCATCCGTCTTCGTCATCAGGCGCACGGCCCCCTTCGACGCATGGTACGGCGGCACGTCGGCCGCGCCCACCAGACCATAGATGGACGAGAGATTGATGATGCTGCCGCCGCCGGCCTCCCGCATCGGGGCGATCGCGTGCTTCACCCCGAAGAACACGCCCTTCACGTTGATGCGCTGCACGCGGTCCCACTCGTCCTCCGTGAGTTCGTGAGTGGGTTTGTCGGTGCCTGCGATGCCCGCGTTGTTGACCAGGATGTCGAGTCGTCCATACATCGATCGCGCGTGCTGGATGGCGCCGGCGACCTCGGCTTCCCGTCCGACATCGGTATGGACGAAATCGATCCGGCCGCCGTCGGGAAGCGCATGGATGGCATCCGGACGACATATGTCCGCCACGACGACATCGGCCCCTTCCGCGGCCATGCGCCGCGCGCATGCCGCACCGATGCCCATCGAACCGCCCGTGACCACCGCGACCTTTCCCTTCAAGCGATGCATGACCCACCTCCCGTGTCCGAGGGCGCCAGCATGATCGCGTCCGGTGCCCGCTCCCTTGATCTGTATCAATGACAACGGCATGGGCAGCGCGCGCCGGCTCGGCGTGACCTGGATCAATATCGGCATGTCGCGCTCTGCTAGAAAAAAAGTTCCTTTCAGCGGAGAACCGCCATGAACGACATGCAGCTGCGCCAGAACATCATCGAGGAACTCGACTTCGAGCCGGGGATCGATTCGCGCGGCATCGGCGTATCGGTCGCGGGTGGCGTCGTCACTCTCAGCGGGCACGTTCCCAGCTATTCGCAGAAAGTGGATGCGGAAAAGGCCGTCTGGCGCATCAAGGGCGTGAAAGCCCTTGCACAGGAGATCGAGGTGCGGCTCGCCGAGAGTGCGAAGGTCAACGACGACGAGATCGCCACGCGCGCCGCCAGGATCCTCGCGTGGAGCAGTTCCGTTCCCACGGACGCCATCCGGGTGAAGGTATCGCGCGGATGGGTCACCCTGACCGGCACCGTCGACTGGCACTTCCAGCGCTTTGCCGCGGAGGCGGCGGTACGGCGGCTGTCGGGCATCCATGGCGTGATCAACAACGTGGAGATCAGGCAGACGCTCAAATCCGAGAACGTGCGCGACAAGATCAAGGAAGCGCTCCGTCGCCACGTCGATGGGGAAACCGCGCGCATCCGCATCGACGTCGTGCCGCCGGGCGACGTCACCCTGGAGGGAGACGTGGGCGATTACGAGGAGCGCCGCGCGATCGAGCGTGCCGCCTGGGCGGTACCGGGGGTGCGCGCAGTGCACGACAACCTGCACATCGAATGGCGCGCCGACTAGCGCCGTTTCGGTCAGCTTCGAGCGAGCGCGTCAGGGCTCAGAACCGCCGCGCCGCAAAGCCGGCCATCACGAAGATCCGACAGCGCCTCGTTAGCCTTTTCAAGAGGATACGTGGTGCTGTTGGCGTGGATTCTGGAACGTTCGGGCGCCGCGAAGTAGCTCCTGGCGTCGCTTCGCGTGAGGTTGGCCACCGACAGCAGTTCCCGCTCCTCCCACAGGAGCCGGTATGGGAACGAGGGGATGTCGGACATGTGGATGCCCCCGCAGACGACACGGCCTCCCTTGCGCACGGCTCGCAGCGCGAGCGGTACGAGGTCGCCCGCCGGGGCAAAGAGGATGGCGGCGTCCAGCGGTTCGGGCGGCAGCGCATCCGCGTCGCCCGCCCAGCAGGCGCCCTGGGCCAGCGCAAACGCCTGGTGTTCGTCGTCGCCGGCGCGGGTGAACGCATACACCTTCCGTCCCTGGCCGACCGCCACCTGCGTCAGCAGGTGCGCGGCGGCACCGAAACCGTAGAAACCCAACGCGCGCCCCTCGCCGGCTTTCTTCAACGCGCGCCAGCCGATGAGGCCCGCGCACATCAGCGGCGCGGTCGCGACCGGGTCGTCGCGCAAGGCCAGCGGGACACAGAATGCGGCACGCGCCAGGATGTGGGTGGCGAACCCGCCGGGACGGGTGTAGCCCGTAAACTCCGGCGCATCGCAAAGATTTTCCATATCCATCAGACAGTAACGGCACTTTCCGCAGGTGCTTCCGAGCCAGCAGACCCCGGCCCTCTGGCCCACCTGAAGTCCCGTATCGGCCGATCCGAGCGCCTCGACGATCCCCACCACCTCGTGGCCCGGCGTGACCGGCGGGCGGACGCCGGGCAGCTCGCCGTCGACGACGTGCAGATCCGTACGGCAGACCCCGCAGGCCTCCACGCGCAACAGCACCTCGCCCGGACCGGGGACAGGCGTGGCGAATTCGCGGAGCGCCAGCGGTTGTCCGACGCGCTCAAGGACCATGGCGTGCATTCGATCCTCCCGACGGCATGACTCGTCATCTCACTTCATTGTCCACCACAAGGTCGCGGCGAAGGCGGCCAGCACGGCGAGGGTGCCGGGTGCGACGCGCAGTGCATACGTTTTCCCGCCTTTGGCATAGGCGAGCACGCATTTGAAGGCGGCGCTGGAAGCATAGGCGATGAGCACGCACGCGGCGGCGAGCGTCGGGTCGATCTGACCGCTCGCCACCCCTTGCGCGGCCGCGGCGGCCGCGGCGTGGATATCGGCGATCCCCGAGGGAACCATCAGCCACGGGAGACTGCCGCTTCCCAGCCACGCGCGGACGATCGCCGTGAGCAGGAGCACGCCGGCAAGGACGAAGACGAACTGGAGCACACTTCCCGGCCTGAAAGGCCGGGAGCCGGCGAGCCGGGTCGGCACGGCCGTCGCGTCCGCCCGCCATGCCGCGACGGCGGCCCAGCAGGCCGCCGTCAGGCCGGCCGCGAGCAAGGGATACGCCAGGCGCGAGAGCAGGTCCGGCGCAAGCGATCCCACGACGACGGCCATTTGCGCCAGGCTTCCCACGTTGGCGAGGATCGCCGCGCCCGCCGCGATCGTCGTCAGCGACGGATCTTCCCTCGCCCGCTCTCCCATCGCGAGTACCGTCGCCGTGCTCGACGCGAATCCTCCGGCCAGACCGGCGATCGCCAGTCCGAATCGCGCACCGAACGTCCGCAGCACGAGGTAGCCGGCGGATGCGATGCTCATGACCGCGACCACGAGCCACCACAGTCGGCGGGGATTGATGCTGTCCCACGGGTCCACCGTGACGTCGGGCAGCAGCGGGAGCACGACGAAGGCGGACACCGCGAGGATCAGCAGGTCGTGCAGCTCGCGCTCCGACAGCCATTGGCGTGCGAAGCGATGCAGGCGCGCCCGGCTCGCGAGGATGGTGGCGACCACGACGCCGAGGCCCGCGGCGAGGACCGTCGACGAAGCCGCCAGCACGCCGAGAAGGAAGGTCGTCAGCATCGCCACTTCGGTCGTGAGTCCCGGCGGGGTGCCGTTGCCGCCGGGGGCGCTTCCGTCCCCGCGGTTCCGCAGGTAACCGGCCGTGACCACCAAGGCCAGGAAGAAGCCCGCCACACCGATGGCCGTCGTGCCGATGAGCGCGGCGACCACCCCCGCGAGACCGAGCATGCTGAAGGTCCTGACGCCTGCCGGCGCGGCGCTGGGATGGCGTCCCTTCGCGCGCTCGCGCTCCAGCCCGATCAGGAGTCCCACCCCCAGCCCCACCCCCAGCGCGGTGACATGCGGTGCGATGGAAAGGATGCCGATATCCGATGGCATCAGCGTTCCGATGACTCGTTCGCCGGACCGGCCGGCAAACCGCGCCGGTGCGCCGTGGCGAGGAGGCATGTGGCCGCGATGCTCCCGAGGGTCGCCATCAGCATGTCTTTCTGCGCGTCCCACACGTCACCCTGCGTGCCGAGGTAGGCCTGGCCGAGGTCGCCACCGAACAGGAGCGCGGCGCCCCACTCGACGAGTTCGTAAAGCATCGAATGGGACATCACGAAGCTCACCGGAAAGATCCACCGCCATAACCCGCGGGGCGCGGCGCGGCGGGCGAATAGTTCGAGAACGGCCGGCATGACGAGGAACCCGTATGCGAAATGGAGCATCCGGTCGTAGTGGTTCCGCGATCCGCCGGCCGGGCCGTCCAGCATCGACGATAGCCACTGGGGATACGGCACGAGCGAATACGTGTAGTGGGCGCCGACCTCATGCAGGCAGAGGAATGCGAACAGCGCCACATAGCTCAGCGAGGAAAAACGCAGGCGGCGATACCCGAAGACGAACAGCGGAATCGCTACCGCCACCAGCGCGTTTTCGAGCAACCAGTCGCCGCGGTCGGTTGGCGACCAACCCGACCAGACGATGACCGCCAGCGTCGCGACAAGGAGGAAGGCCGGCAGCCCCCGTGAGGCTCGCCTTGTCGCCCGGCCGGGCCGCGCAGCGGCGGATGGGACGTCGTTCCGGGGAAGCGACAGGCTTGAGGGCACGACGGTATTTCCTTTCGCGATCTGGATGCATCAGACCGCCGCCGGGGGAGGCGCGCATTGACGGGGATCAAGATGCCCGACCCGGAGCTATCGAGAATGGAAGTCGCCCCCGCAGCGGAGACGTGGCGATGCTCGAGTTCCTGGTCGACGTCCGTTCGGACGAACGCGACACCGCCCACCTGCGCTTCGCGTTCGACCTCGCCAGACGCTTCGGCGCGCACCTCACCGGCATGCAGGTCATCGCGCTCGATGCGAGCGTCATCGCCCTACCCGAGCCGTTGCTCGTGCTGGAGGACGAGGAGAACGTCGCGCACGAACGCCACGGCTGGTGGGCCAGCGCATGCCGCAGTCGCGGCATCGACGGCACCTGGGAGGTGCGGCGCGGCGTGCACAGGCGCGTGCTGGTCCGGCGGGCCAGTCTTTGCGACGTGCTGATAGGGCGGCTTCACGTGCCGGGATCGGGCATTCCGGCGGGTACCGGCCTCCTGGCCCGCGTGCTGATGTCGCGGGTGTCGCCGATGATCCTCGTTCCCGACGAGGCCGCGCCGTCCGCCATGCGGCGCATCCTGGTCGCATGGAATGGCTCGGCGGTGTCGGCCCGGGCCATCCGCGCGGCGCTGCCGTTCCTTTCGCGTGCGCGGAACATCACGATCCTCGCCGGCGACCGGGAGGGCCGCCCGCGCCGGGACGACGCCGACCTCCTCCTCCGCGCCTGGCTCCAGCGCCATGCGCTGGTCGGCGACTGGATCGAAATGGCGGGCAAGGCCGCGCCGGCGGAGGCCATCGCCGGATGCGCGGAAACCACCCGCGCCGATGCCGTGGTCATGGGCGCGTGGGGACGGTCCCGCCTGCGCGAGATGGCGCTCGGGGGCACCACGCGTCACATGCTCGCGCATGGCCGCGTGCCGATATTCCTCTCGGCCTGACGAACGAAGGAGCGTCCCGTGACGGTACGACGCCCCGACCAGCCCGAGCGGCTCGAAGGCCTGAGCGACGCGGAAGCGTCCCGCAGGCTTCGCCAGGACGGTCCGAACGCGCTTCCCGACCGGCGTGCGCTCGGATGGATGCGCCTGCTCTGGAACATCGTGACGGAACCGATGTTCGTGATGCTGCTGATCGCGACCGCCATCTATGCCGCCATCGGCGACGCCGGCGAGGCCGCCCTCCTCCTCGGCTCGGTGGCCATCGTCATGCTGATCACGGTCGTGCAGGAGTTTCGTACCCAGGGCGCCTTGCGTGCCTTGCGCGAACTGGCCGCGCCGGCGGCCCATGTCGTGCGCGAAGGCGTCGAACGTTCGCTGCCGGCGACGGACATCGTCCGCGGGGATGTGCTCGTGCTGCGGGAGGGCGACCGCGTACCCGCCGACGGGGTCCTCCTGGACGACGTCGTCATGCTCGACGAGTCGCTGCTAACGGGAGAGGCGGCCGCCGTCAGACACACGCCCTCCGCACGCTGCGACATCAAGGCGGGAACGCTCGTCGTCGCCGGACATGGCCACATGGAAACGACGGCGACGGGAAGCGCGACCGCCCTGGGCATGATCGGCGTGTCGTTGGCATCGTCGGAAGAGACGCCGTCGCCACTGCAGCGCAAGGCGGCGCGCGCCATCCGCGTACTCGCGCTGATCGCCATGGCGTTCGCCGCGGCGGTGGCATGCCTTGGCTGGGGGTGGAGCGGACTGGACCCGTTGGATGCGGCGCTCGCGGGCATCGCGCTCGCCATGGCCATCCTCCCGGAAGAAGTGCCGGTCGTGCTGACGGTGTTCTATGCCCTGGGCGCCCGCCGCATCGCCCGGCGAGACGTACTCACCCGGCGGCTCGCCGCGGTCGAGACGATGGGCGCCGTTTCCGTGCTCGCCGTGGACAAAACGGGAACGCTGACGCAGAACAGGATGGCGCTGGCCAGGTTGATGGATGCGACCGGACGCGTCCACGATGCGGGCGGCGTGCTCGAAGACAGCGCCCTGGACGTGTTGCACGCGGCCTGGGAAGCGACGGCGCCCTCGTCGATGGACCCCACCGACGCCGCCGTGCGCGCACTCGCGGAAGCGGTCCCTCGCCTGGCGGGCGCGGGTGCGGCGGCCGCGCCCGCCCTGCGCGAGTTCCCGCTTGGCGACGGCCGCATGTTCGTCTCCCGCGTCGTCGCGGTCGCCGGCCAGGCAGCGTGGCACCTTGCCACCAAGGGGGCCATCGAGGACGTGCTGCCCCTGTGTCGGCTTGACAGGGACGTGGCCGCCGGGCTCGCCGCCAAGGCAATGGACCTCGCCGGCGAGGGATATCGCGTGCTGGCCGTGGCCCGCTCCGCTCCGACATCCGGCGCGCCGCCGGCGGATCCCTCCGTCGAGCCGCATACGCTGGTCGGCATGATCGCGCTCGCGGATCCCTTGCGCACCGACGTGCCGGCCGCGATGGCGGAATGCCGCGCGGCCGGTATACGGGTGCTGATGCTGACCGGCGACCACCCGGCCACCGCGGCCGCCATCGCGCGGCAGGCCGGCCTGCGCGGCGAGAACCTGCTCACCGGGGCCGAGATCGCCGGTCTGGGCGACGCCGCCCTGGACGCCCGCCTGCGCGATGTCGACGCCTGCGCGCGCGTCCTGCCCGCGCAGAAACTGAGGCTCGTCCGCTCCCTCCAGAGGCAGGGACACGTCGTGGGCATGACCGGCGACGGAGTGAACGACGCCCCTGCCCTGCGCGCGGCGGACGTTGGCGTGGCGATGGGCGCACGGGGCAGCGACGTGGCGCGCGAGTCGGCCGACCTCATCCTCCTCAACGACAGCTTCGCCTCGCTGGTCATGTCGATCCGGCTGGGGCGCAGGATCTACGACAACGTGCACGGGGCGGTCCGGTTCATCTCCGCGGCGCATGTGCCCATCGTGATCCTCGCGCTCGTGCCGCTCCTCATGCAGCGATCGCCGCTGCTGCTGCCGGCGCAGATCGTCCTGCTGGAGATGATCATCGATCCGGCCTGCTCCATCGTCTTCGAAGCGACGCCCGCGGCGGAGAATGTCATGCGCAGGCCGCCCCGCTCGATCGACGATTCGCCCTTCGGGGCGGCGATCCTGGCGCGAGGCCTGGTCGACGGCGCGGGCGCCGGCGCGGTCCTTGCGCTGGCTTATGTCGCGCTCGTGCTGGCGGCCGTGCCCGCCGCGGAAGCGGCACTGACGGTGTTCCTCAGCCTGTTCGCGTGCGTCGTGGCGTTCGTCGTCGCCGGACAACGCAGCGTGGTCGATCGGATCGTGGGCACGCCATGGACGTATGCCTTGCTGCTTTTCGCGGCCGCGGTCGTCATGGCGGTCGCCTTCCTGCCGGGCGTGCACGACCTCATGGGCTTCGCGGAACCCGGCTGGAGCACCGCCTTCGTTCCGCCGGCCTGCGTGCTCCTGACCATCGCGTGGCTGCGCTGGCCAGTGGCCGCGATGGCGATCCAACGCCGGTGGCGGTCCACGGTCCATGCCGACCATTTCAGATACCGGCCCTCGCCGGTTACTCCACGGAGACCGATCCATGAAGATCCTGATAGCTATCGACGGTAGCGCCACGTCGCTGCGTGCGCTGCGGTTCGTGCTGCGCCACCAGGTTCCCGCCGAAGGTGCGCAGCTGACGCTGATCCACGTGGACGCGCCGCTCAACGGGCATATCGCCAGTTACCTGGACGAAGCCTCGATGGCGGCGTACCACGCTCGCAACGGCAGCGCCGCCATGCGCCGTGCGCGAACCGTCCTGCGCGAGGCGGATGTCCCCCACGGGGAGGTCTTCCGGATCGGCGACGCCGCGGATGAGATCGCCTCCGTCGCCGGGCGCGGCCGGTTCGACATGATCGCCATGGGTTCGCACGGTCGCGGCGCGGTCGGATCGGTCCTCCTGGGATCGGTGGTCCGCAAGGTGCTCGAGCGCTCGAAAGTGCCTGTCGTCGTCGTGCGCTGACCGGGACTCGCCATGTCACCGCAAAGCACCGGAACCACCGCCGACGACGGCCCGCGCCACCCGCGCTTTCGCTTCCTGTTGTCGCGTTGCCGCGATCGCCCGAAGCTGCCCATGGGCGTGATCTATCCCTGTAGCGCCGTCTCGCTCGAAGGCGCGCTGGATGCCGCCTCGCAGGGCTTGATCGAGCCGTGGTTGTTCGGACCCGAGCGGCATATCAGGGAACTTGCCGACCGCCTCGGCCGCGGGCTCGAAGGCGTGACTGTCCGCGATGCACCCGATCCGCGAAGCGCGGCGAGGGCCGCGGCGCTCGCCGGGCGCCATGGAGACATCGCCGCACTGATGAAGGGAGACATGCATACGGCGGATCTCCTGCATGTCCTGCTCGATCGGGACCAGGGCCTGCGAGGGCCGGGGCGGATGACCCACGCCTTCGCGATCGATACGCCCGCCTATGCGCATCCGCTGATCGTCAGCGATGCCGCCATCCACGTGAGCCCAGGGCTCGAGGAAAAACGCGAGATATGCCAGAACGCCATTGGACTCGCGAAGGCCATCGGTATCGAACATCGGCGGGTGGCGGTACTGGCCGCCGTCGAAACCTTGCACGCGTCCATGCCGGCGACGATCCACGCCGCGGCGCTCTCGAAAATGGCCGAGCGCGGCCAGATCGTCGACGCCGACGTGGACGGACCGCTCGCCCTCGACAACGCCATGAGCCATGTGGCGGCACGCCTGAAGCACATCGATGCGCAGGTGGCGGGGCGAGCCAATATCCTGATCGCCCCCGACCTGGAATCCGGAAACATGTTGGCGAAGGCGATGGTATTGCTGGCCGACGGCATCGCGGCCGGCATCGTGCTCGGGGCGTCTCTTCCGATCGCCCTCACCAGCCGGGCCGATACGGCGCCGGCGCGGGTGGCGTCCGCCGCCATGGCCATCCTGGTCGCGACGGACACCGAACCCGGTACGGCGTGAGGCGGTTGCGCGCCTCCCGGCGGCGCTACGGCAAGGACAGGACGGCGGCAGGCTTTCCGAACGCCGTCGGCCTCGCCATGAATGCGTGCAGGCGCTGGAGGACCGCCGATTCCAGGCCGTGCTGTGCTGGCGCCGCGCCGACGGGGAACGATCCACTCAGGTCGAAAAGGACCCTGCCGCGGCACCACACCAGCCCTTCGAAATCGACCACGCGTTCGGAAACGTAGGCTGTCAGGAGCGCCGTCGCGGTCTCGCCGGCCGGACCAGCCAGTTCCAGACGGTAGTACGTCCGGACGCATGCCGGCTGGGCGAATGCCCAGGACGGCGGCTTGTCATCGAGTGGGCTTACCAGCGACACGGTCTCGGGCGTTCGGGCAGGTGGCGACAGTGTGCATCCGCCCGGAGACCGATGGCGGACTGAGAATGTTTCGCACTTTCGTCTGGCGGAGCGCTTGCCGGGAGACGGATCCTCATCTTTAATGGGCATAGCGTCCGCACACGAGCGGCGCAACACGGCGAGGAACATCCTCATGGCGGCTGGGGAAGCAGGCGACAGGCTTTTGATCGTCGACGACGAAGCCGACGTCACGCTCCTTCTTTCCCGGTATTTCTCCTCGCAGGGTTTCCGGGTGACTACCGCTTGCGACGGTCATGAGATGCGCCGCGCGCTGGCCGCACAGCCTGTCGACCTGGTCCTGCTCGACCTCGGTCTCCCGGACGAGGACGGATTTGCCATCACCCGCTACCTGCGCGAGCAATGGCGCGGGCCCGTGGTGATCGTCACCGGTCGCGGCGAGGCCGTGGATCGCATCGTGGGCCTCGAACTGGGCGCCGACGACTACGTGACCAAGCCCTTCGACCTGCGCGAACTGCTCGCCCGCGTGCGCAGTGTCCTCCGCCGCAGCCGCGCAACCGGCAACCCGGTGTCGCAGGCGCCGAACCGGCTCGCCTTCGACCGCTACGTCCTGGACGTGCAGTCCCACACCCTCGTGGACAGCGAGCAAAACCCCGTGGAGCTGACCGGCGGCGAGTTCGTCCTGCTCCGTACACTGGTCGAACACCCCAACCAGGTGATGACCCGCGACCAGCTGATGAACCATGTGCACGGCCGGGAAGCCGGGCCTTTCGATCGCGCCATCGACGTGCAGGTGGGGCGCTTGCGCCGCAAGATCGAACCCGACCCTTCGCGGCCGAGGCTGATCAAGTCCGTACGCGGAACGGGTTACCTGTTCACGCCGACGGTCAGACGGCCATGACGCCAGGGCCGGACCGCTTCGCCGATGCGACGCTGTTCAAGGCGCTGTTCGAAACCGCGCCGGACGCGATGGTGGTAGTGGATCGGACCGGCATCATCGTCCTGGCCAATCCGCGGGCGGAGTCGCTCTTCGGTTACGCCCCGGGCATGCTCGCGGGCCAGATGATCGAGGTGCTTCTCCCCGATCAGCTGCGCGCCCTGCATGTCGCGCATCGCACGAACTACATGGACAGCCCTCGCGTCCGGCCCATGGGTGCCGGATACGAACTGACCGGCGTGCGTGCGGACGGATCGCCCTTCCCCGTCGAGATCGGCCTCAGTCCCATCGCCGCGAAACCGGGTTCGCTGTTCGCCGCGTCGATCCGCGACATCTCCGAAACACAGCGTGCCCGGCAAGCGCTCGCGCGCAGCCGCTACGACGCCGCCCTCGCGGACATCAGCCGCCGGATCCTCGTCGCTCCCAGTCACGAGACCGCGCTCGCCGAGGTCCCGGCATTGATCGCGTCGGCCCTCAGCGCGCCCGCGGTGGCCATCCTGCTGACGGACCCGCATCGCGACAAGCCCCGCATCACCGCCTCCTGGGGACTCGACCCGGCCTTCAGGGACAGGCTGTCGCAAGCCACCTGGTTGCCGATGCTGGATCCGCGCAGCCGCGAGAGGATGAACGCGGGCGAGGTCGTGGCATTCCCCGTGCTCGATGCGTCGCCCTCGACGCATGCCGTGGTGACCACGCTTCCGGACCGGCGCACGCCGGCCGGTTACGTGGTCGCCTGGTTGCCTCCGGGCAATGGCAGCGACCGCGACAGGCACCACTTCGTCGGCGCCGTGGCCAACGTGCTGTCGGGAGCCATCCAGCGGGGGCGCGCGGACGAGCAACTGGCCCATGCGCAACGCCTGGACGCCCTCGGCCAGCTCACCGGAGGTATCGCGCACGATTTCAACAACCTGCTGACGATCATTTCCGGGAACCTCCAGCTGTTGGAAATGGCCGGACCCAAGGACGCCGCCACCGTCGAAATGGTCGCCAGTGCCTCGCGGGCGGTCGAGCGTGGATCGGCCCTCACGCGCAAGCTGTTGGGTTTCTCGCGACGGCAGCGCCTTACTCCTCGCGCGGTGCGGCCCGAACTGCTCCTGGCCGATCTCAGCGACATGCTCGCCCGCACGCTCGGCGAACAGATCCAGGTGATGGCGAGCTGTGGGGACGCGTTGCCGGCGGTGTTCGCCGACCCGGGCGAACTCGAGGCCGCGCTCATCAACCTTGCATTGAACGCGCGCGACGCCATGCCCGACGGGGGCAAGTTGATCATCTCGGCGCGCGCGCTCGAGATCCAGGTCGACGAGGAAGTCCAACCCGGATCCTATGTCGCGTTCTCGGTGGTCGACTCCGGCGTGGGAATGCTGCCGGAGGTGAGCGCTCACGCTTTCGAGCCGTTCTTCACCACCAAGGATCCGGGCAAAGGCAGCGGACTGGGTCTCAGCATGGTCTACGGTTTCGTGAAGCAGTCGGGAGGCCGGCTGATCCTGGAAAGCGAAGCCGGCGTGGGCACGCGGATCGAGATGGTGCTGCCTGTGGCCCAGGAACCTGCGATGACGGCACCCGCGCCTGCGCATGTCGCCGTGGGCGGCGCGAGCGTCCTGGTGGTGGAAGACGAAGCCGAAGTCCGTCGCATCGCCGCGTCCTTCCTGCGAACCGCGGGCTACGTGCCCGTGGAAGCGGCCGACGCCGCCGCCGCGCGCGAGGCGTTCGACAGCCACCCCGAGATCGAGATGCTGTTCACCGACGTGGTGCTCGGCTCGGGCGACTCCGGCATCGAACTGGCCCGCCAGCTGCAGGAGCTGCGTCCGACGCTGAAGGTGCTCCTCACCTCCGGCTACGAATACGGATCGAGGGGCGATGAGCCCGCCGACGATCCCATCTTCCCGTTGCTGCGCAAACCCTATCGCCGCGACGAACTCATCGCCGCCTGGCATCGGGTGCTCGCGCGGACCTGATCAGGCGGCGGCAGCCACGCCGCGCAGGCCCTGCGCATCCAGCACATGCACTTCCCGGCGCTGCACGCTGATGAAGTGCCGCTCCGCGAGGTGCGACAAGGCGCGGCTCACCGTTTCGTGCTTGATGGCCAGGAAGCTGGCGATGTCCAGCCGGCTCATGCGCAGGATGAAGTGCTTCGCGCTATAGCCCATCCGCGCCTGCCTGGCGGCGATGTCGATCAGGAAGGCCGCCACCCGCGGCTCGGCCGCCAGCGTGGACAACAGGAGCATCCAGCCGCGATCGCAGCGGATCTCCGCGGCGAGCGCCGCGTGGATCTGTTCCTGCAGCCCGGGGACATGGACCGCCGCCTTCATGACGGCCGGATACGGCAGTTCCCAACTCTCGCTGTCTTCGAGCGCCACGGCATCGCAGGCGTACGAACCGAGGCCGATCGAATCCACGCCGACCAGTTCGCCGCGCATCTTGAACGCCGTGACCCTTTCACGCCCGTCGTCGGCCAGCCCGCAGGTCTTGTACGAACCGACCTGGATCAGGTGCAGTGCGCGGAACGGCTGGCCGGCACGGAACAGGTGCTGGCCGGCCCGATGCTTCCGCCGGATGGCTGGCAGGTGGCTTTGCAGCAGATCGATGTCCAGCGACCCTGCCGCCGATGGAGTCGTCGGCCATGCCGTCCAGGGAAGCGAAGGGGTGGACTGCGGGTCGATGCTTGTTCGCATGGTGACGTCTCCCTGGACGCGATCGTTCGCGGTGGTATGAAGGTAGGCGCCTCGGGTGACGGGAGGTGTTCGGGACGGAAACGGTTCGTAACGATCTGTAACAGCGCGGCATCTACGCCGGGTGCGTTGACCGGCGTCAATGCGGCGCTGCCCCGTACGCGGTCCGATAGGCCTGCTTCCACTTCATGGGTGCGGCCTTGTTTCCTCATCTGCTCGTCGCGATCGACCGGCGCGCCAGCGCCCACCGCGCCGCCGCGCTGGGTGTCCGCACGGCGGCCTGTATCGGCGCCCGTGTAACGGTGCTGTTCGTCGTCACGCTGCCGGACGAGGCGCCCCCCTTCCCGGACGGGCCGGGTTCGCAGTCAGCCATCGATGCCGGCGAACGCCTCTTCCGCCGCATGCGCCGGATGGCGAACCTCGCGGGTGTGCCGTGTGTGTGCCGTTACGCTTTCGGACGCGATGCGCGGATGATCGTGCGCGAAGCGGCCACCGCGCACCATTGCGACCTGGTCCTGGTCAATGCGCCAGGAGCAGCGGTACCCGCGATCGGTGCAACAGCGCACGGGTGACGCCCCCGAAGACATACTCTGCTGCCCGGCTGTGACCATAGGCCCCCATGACGACAAGGTCCGCCGACATGTCGCGCGCCTCGCCGAGCAAGGCGTCCTCGACGGGTACGCCGCGACGATCGAGCACCTCGAAGCTGGCCGTCCGCTCGTGGCGCTCCAGGTGGGCGATGAGCGAGGACGCCCCCAGCATGCTCTCGCTGACGACGCGTGCCTCCCTGGCATCCGTCGCCGTGACCACGCGCAGCCGGCAGTCCTTCGGCAACCACCGCAATGCCTCGTGCAGGGCCCGTGCGGCCTCCGCCGTGTCGCTCCAGGCCACCAGGACCTGTCGCGGCCGCCGGGCGAGGCTGGCACCTCGTGGCACGACGACGACCGGCCGCCCGCCGCGGATCAGCAGCGGCACGAACCAACTGGCCGCCATCGGCTGCGCGGGCCCGCCGTCGGTGGGAACGCCAGCCACGACCAGCCCTGCGCCCCGCGCATGTCGCAGGACCGAGGCGGCGAGTTGCCGTTCCGGACACTCGGCCCTTTCGCATTCGACGTGCGTGTGCAGGCGCGCCATCGACCGGCGCAACGATTCCAGATGCGCCTCAGCGTCCGTCCGGCGTGCCAGGTGGTCCGTGGCGAGGGCGCTGAGGGGCGACTCTCCCCATGGACACGGCACGTGCTCGGGAAGCGGAACAGGCAGGAGCGCGCGCCACCGTGTGGTCCCCGGGACAAGGTGCGCCGCGGCTTCGAGCACGACGGCGTCGTGCGGATCCTGGCCGAGCAGCGAGAGGACGCCAGTGAAGGCGTCGACCGGTGCCCCGGCGGGACGCGATGTCCCGTCGTTCGCCGATGCGGTAGGAACCTTCGTCGAAGTCTGCATCGCGGGCGTCCCGACATCAGTGGGCGAACAGCACGGGCACCTGGGCCTGGAAGAACAGGTCGCGGGTGGTCCCGCCGATGACCCATTCGCGGACCTTCCCATGGCCGTAGCCCCCGGCGACGATCAGGCCCGCGGAAACGTGCCGCGCGTGTTCCATGATCGCTTCGCCCACGGAGCGCCCCCGCGACTTGCAGGTATCGAGGTGCGCCGCCACGCCATGCCGGCGGAGGTGCCGCAGGACGCCGGTCCCGCGGTCGTCGCGTGCTTCCAGCAGGTTGGCCACCGGATCGACGAGCAGGACGTCGACACGCTCGCACTTCTCCAGCAACGGCAGCGCGGCCTGCAAGGCACGCGCGGATTCGGCCGTGTCCGACCATGCCACGAGTGCGCGATTGGGCGGGTACGGCAGCAGGTTGTTCGGCGGCACGACCAGCACGGGACGACCCGACTCGTGCAGGAGCGTCGCGAAATAGCTGTGGGCTACCGCCACTTCCGCCTGCCCCTCCTCGGGACGCGCCAGGACGACCAGGTCGCAGTAGCGCGCGGCACTGGCCGCCAGGCTGCTCGGTTCGACGCACAGCGCTTCCAGGACGCGCACGTCGCCCGGCACGCCCATCGCGGCGATGGACTTCCGCGTGGTCGCGGCGCTTGCGCGCGCCGCGTCCCGGAGGTCTTCGTAGATCTGCGGAAAGCTCGGGTCGGGAATCATCGCCCACGGATCGATCATCGGTGCGGGCATCATCAGGAGGTGCAGCACCTCCAGCCTGGCGTCGAACTGCCGCGCCACCGCGCCGGCGAATTCGAGCGCGACGGCATCGCTTCGGGTCTGGGTCAATGCGACGGCGATCTCGCGCCAGGGGGAGTTCGCCAGGTGGCGGGCCGTCGTTTGGCTGGCGGGGGCGGACATGGGGGCTTTCCCTTGGTGAAGGAGTCTTCCTTGTAGGCCTTCCGCAAGCGGTCGCGTTGATGCAGATCAAGCAAGCGCGTGGGCGGCCTCCCCGCCCCAGCCGTTCTGACAGGTCAGCACCGGCACCGTCGCGCGCGCGCTGACGCGGCGCGAAAGATGGCCGGTGCGGGAACCCATCACGATCAGGTCGCAACCGGTATCCGCCACGCATTGCAGGATGGCGCGGTCCGGATGCGGATCGAAAGCCAGCCGTGTCTCGAAGCGGACGCCGGCATTCATGGCGAGCGAGCGAGCGCGGTCGAGATTGCATTCGGCCAGCGCGGCACACCCCGGATCGACGGACACCTCGGCGTTCGCGAAAAGACGGGCCAGCCACCGCCCACCCCGCCATGGCATGGCGGCGTGCAGGAACACCACCGGAACGACCGCGAGCTGGGCCAGCGACACACCCAGCGCGGCCGCGTCGTTCCCGAGGGTCGAACCGTCGGTCGCTATGAGGATCCGCGTGAACGGCGGCGCGCATCGACCGGACATGTCGCTTCGCGGCACGGTCTTCGCGCAGGTCAGGCACAGCAGCCGCGCGGCCTGGTTCGACGGAACGAGTTCATCGGGCACCTCGCCCTCGGTCAGGCCCGGGCGCAGGAGCGATCGATAGGGGAGCGACGGCTTGGTGTCCATGGCTTCTCCGGTGTGCGGATGAACGACTGTCCGAACCATTGCGCCGAAACCCGCGACGCATGTTGATCGTCATCAAGTACGGAAGGGCCGCCGCGGGAACGGCATGCACTTGACCGGCATCAAATCGCCCCCGTGCGGATCCGGTACAACCGGTCCATCGACCCGTGACAGGAACGACCATGAACACGACCACGCCTTCGCCCTCGCCCAGCACGGCTTCCCCGCAGGCACCCACCTGCCTGCCGGCCGTGGGCGACGTGCTGGCCATCGTCGCCGGACCGCGCGACGGCGCGGCCTACGTCGCCAGCCGCCTGGCTGGGCGCGAAGGCGGCTCCGTGACCGGGTGTGCGACCTCGCCGGCGTTTCTCGGCGGCCGCGCGTTCCGTGCCGACGCCACCGTCGCCGCGCTGCTGGAAGTGGCGCCTTCCGCCCAACGCCGGGAAGACCTGCATATCGGCGGCGCCGGCGACGCGTTCGTTCGTCTGGCTATTTCCGCGGGTGCCCGCGGCCCGCAGTGGGCGGTCATGGGTAACGACACCGCCCACACCCTCGCGATGTTGAGCGCATGGCACGACCTGATCGTCGTCCAACGGCCGACCGACCCGCATGCCGACCCGCTCGACGGACTGGGAATCCTGTTGATGGGAACGGGCTTGCCATGCCTCGTGCTCCCGGCCATCTGCGCGCCGAGTGGCGTGTTCGACCGTGTCGTCCTCGCGTGGGACGGCAGCCGTCCCGCCATTCGTGCGATCCGCGCGGCGCTGCCCCTCGTCGCGGCGGCCCAGGATGTCCTGCTCCTCGACGGCTGTGCGCCCCGGGACGGGAACGCGGATGCTCCTGGCTTCGAGCCCATGGCTTTCCTCGCGCGTCAGGGCATCGAGGCGACCCGGCGGCGCGTGCACGCGTCGCCGGCGGAAGCGGGTGCCACCATCCTGAAGAAAGCCCACCAGTTCAAGGCCGACCTGCTCGTGATGGGAGCGTATGGGCATACGCCATTGCGGGAGAAGCTCTTCGGCGGCGCCACGCGCCATGTCCTGACGCACGGCGACATCGCCACCCTCCTCTACCACTGATGCACCGGCCGCCGGCTATGCAAGCCGGCACGGCGAATCCTGGGCGGGGCACGCGACCGTCACGCCGCGCGAACGCAGGAACTGCGCCATGACCTGCATGCCGCCATGCTCCTCGCCATGCACGAGCAGGACCTGCCGCCGCGGTGAGCCGCCCAGCCATGCGAGGAGTTCGGGCTGCCCCGCATGCGCCGAAAACCCGTTGATCGTCCAGACATGCGCACGCACGGCGACATCGTGACGACCGACGCGTACCCGCTTCTGGCCGTCGATGATCTTCCTCGCCAGGGTCCCCTCCGCCGCGTAGCCCACGAAAACGACGCCCGCGCGATCGCGCTCCAGGTTGTGCAGGAGATGGTGAATCACGCGGCCTCCCGTGCACATGCCGGACCCGGCGAGGATGATCGCGCCGCCTTCGATCGTGTTGATCGCCATCGATTCGTCCACGCTGCGGGTAAAGCGCACGCGCGGCGTGTCGAAGGGATCCTCGCGGCGCAGCAGCGCGCGGAATCCGTCGCTGAGTCCCTCGGGATGGCGCCGGAAGACTTCCGTGGCCGAAATCGCCATCGGCGAATCGAGGAACACCGGCGTGCCTGCCGGTATCGCCCCCGCACGTATGCCGCGATGCAGGCAGTAGAGGATTTCCTGGGCGCGCTCCAGGGCGAACGTGGGGATGACCACGTTGCCGTGGCGGCGCAACGTGGTCGCCACGGCATCGAGGAACTCCTTTTCCGTGTCCGCGAAATCGCGGTGCGGGCGGTCTCCATAGGTGGTCTCCATCACCACGAAGTCGGCCTCGGGGGCCGGCGCGAGTTCGCGCATCATGCCGCTGCCGTGATGGCCGAGATCGCCGGAGAAGATCATCCGCCGGCGATTCGCACCGTCGTCCAGCTCCAGGAGGATGCTGGCGGAGCCCAGGATATGTCCCGCATCGAGGAACGTCGCACGAATCCCCGGTGCGATGTCGATCGCCTGCGCATAGCCGACGACGCGATCGAAGGCCTCCATCGCCTGGAACGCGTCGGCGATGGTGGAGAACGGCTCGGCCTGGACGTCGCCCCTCGCGACCGCGCGCCGTGCCTCCTGTTCCTGGAGCGACGCGGCGTCCATGAGCACGATGCGCGCCAGGTCGCGCGTCGCGGCGGTGGCCAGCACGGGGCCGGCGAAACCGTCGCGAACCAGCCTGGGCAAGCGCCCGCAATGATCGAGGTGCGCATGCGTGAGCAGGACGGCATCGATGGACCGCGGGTCGAAGGCGAACCCGCGCGCGTTCGCCTCGCTGGCCTCGCGTCCGCCCTGGAACAAGCCGCAGTCGACGAGGATCCGGCTGTCGCCGCATTGCACGAGGTGACAGGAGCCGGTGACGCCGCGCGCGGCACCGTGGCAGGTGTAGACGATCACGAGGCCTCCGCGGGCTTCAGAGCTGCAGGCTGTGGATCACCAGGCATGCGTCGTCGGGATCGCGGGTGCGCCTGAATCCCAGGAAGCTCGCGAGTTCGCGCATGTCCTTGTTCTCGGCCAGGTCCCTCGAGTACATGGACTTGAAGCCCTCGTGTCGCGCCATTTCGATGAGGTGGCGCATGAGAAGAACGGCGAGGCCGCGATGCCGCCAGTCGTCGGCGACCGTCACCGCGCATTCGCAACGCGTGCCGTCCTTGTCGCCCGCATAGCGGCTTATACCCACTTCGCGCAATTCGCCGTTGTCGTGGGCAAGCGCCACGAAGGCCATGGCGTGCTTGTAATCCACCTTCATGAGCTGGTCGAGCAGGCCAGGCGACGCCTCGCGGATCTCGCCAAGGAACCGGTTGCGTCGGGAAGCGGCGGACAAGCGCCGGATGAATGCCTCCTCCCGGCGGCGATCCTCGGGCCGCAGGGGGCGGATCAGCACAGGCGTGCCATCGTCGAGCGCCTCGATCCAGTGATCCCCTTCGATGGCGGGAAAATCGTGTTTGTCCGCGGGTGGCGTGGACGTCGTGGACGATCTCGGCATGGCGGCGTCTCCTAGTGGGAAAAAAGGACGGGAACCGGCGATTCGAGGAAGAGCTCGCGGGTGGTGCCGCCCACGGCCCATTCGCGCACGCGTCCATGGCCGTATCCGCCGGCGACGATGAGCTGGGCCTGTTTGCGGTGTGCCTGGTCCAGCAAGGCGCGGCTGACGGGCCCGTGGCCCGACGAGCAGGTGGTCAGTTCGGCACGAACGCCATGTTCGCGAAGGTGTGCCAGGAGTCCTTCGACCGATCGCCCGGCCGTCTCCAGTGCCGCCTTCGGCGCATCGACAATGACCACGTCGACGGCTTCCGACGCTTCCAGGAACGGCAGGGCGTCGTGCACGGCACGCGCCGCCTCGGCACTGTCCGCCCAGGCCACCACGGCATGCCGTGGCGGCAGGCGCGCCGCGGTTCCTTCGGGAACGACCAGTACCGGACGGCCGGATTCCAGGAGCAATCCGGCGAAGTACGCATGGGCCATGGAGACTTCGGAGGGCGAGTCGCCCGGACGACCCAGCACGCAAAGATCCGTGCGGCGTGCCGCCGCGGCCGCCATCGCGGGCGGCGCCGAGCAGAGCGCTTCCAGCGTTCTCACCTCGCCCCGTACGCGCATGGCCGACAAGCGGTGTTCCATCTCGCGCGCCTGGCGCGTGGCCTGGGTCCGGATGTCCGCATACCGCTGGACGAGCGAGGGATCGGGAATCAGCGCCCACGCGTCGGTGGCCTCCACCGGCATCGCGAGCATCTGCAGCAGGTGGAGGTTGGCACCGGCCCGGCGCGCGAGACTGCCCGCCAGCGTGATCGCCGACATGTCGCCGGTCAGCTGCGCGAGGACGACGGCGATGTCGCGAAGCGAAGCCATCGGGTCCACATCGCTCTTCTTCTCGCTCTCGTCGGGCTGGCGCCAGTTCAACGCATCGGCCGGATCCTGCGGATACATGCTCTCGCCCATCGCCGTCACCTTCCATTCGTGCTGGAGCCTTGTTGTAGGGCCAACGGCGGTTGGCGCCATTGACGCAGATCAACCTCGTGCCGCATTGATCCCGGTCAAGATGCCGCCGCGACGACAGCCGATGCTGAAGGTCAAAAGACGAGGCGAAGCCATGAAAGCGATCGAGATAGGCCGGCAGCATGTCCCCGTGGTGAGCGGTGTCACGCCCGTCGCCGAACTCGCCCGCGTGATGCAGAAGCACCAGGTGATGTGCCTGGTCGTCGTGGACGCGAACATGAAACCGATCGGCGTGATTTCGGAGCGGGACCTCGTGTTGCGGGCGTTGGCACCCGGCGTGGATTTCGTCCACATGACCGCCGCCGCGATCATGTCCACGCCCGCCATCGTCTGTAGCGAGGACGCCTCGCTCACGGATGTCGTCCGGGCCATGGCGGGCGGAGGCATCGCGCACCTTCCACTGGTCGGCGACCGCGGCCAACTGGCCGGCATGGTTTCGGCTACCGACGTGACCGCCGCGGTGACCGAATTGCTCGGGCAGCTCGCGAAGGCGCTGGCGCCGGATGCGCTTACCGATCGCCCCTATACCTAAGCAAGACAGCAAACATCGAGGTGACCATGTTCAAGCACATCCTGCTGCCCACCGACTGTACGCCCCTGTCGCTGCGCGCGGCCCGCGTGGCCGTCGAGCTAGCCAGGCGGTGCGGCGCCACGCTCTCCGTACTGCATGTGACCCGGTCCGCGCCCTCGCATGCCCATCGCGGCGGCGAAGCGGCGGTGGCGGAGATCGACAGGGCCGTCGAGGCGCAGCGGATCCACGCGACGCACCTTGGCGAAGTCGAGGCCCTGGCGATCGGCATGGGCGTGCGCTGTAGCGCCGCGGAAACAGAACACACCTCGCCCAGCCGCGCGATCGTGGAATTCGCCGATCGCCATGGCTGCGATCTCATCGTGATGGCGACCCACGGCAAGCATGGCCTGAAGCGGCTCGTCCTCGGAAGCCAGACGGAACAGGTGCTCCTCGCGAGCGACGTTCCCGTCCTGGTCTGCCCTTAGGAGACATCCTGTGTTCGAACGCATCCTCATTCTCGTCGACGGCTCCGCCGCATCGGACAGGGCCGTGCACGTGTGCATGGACGCGGCGGCGGCGCTGGGAAGCCACGTGTACGCATTGAACGTCATCTCCCCGCTTCCCTCGGTCAACCTGCTGGCCGACTACCTCGAGGGAAATGTCTGTTTCACGCGGGTCACCTCCCATGCGCGGGCCTTGCTCGACGCCGCGAAACAGGCGGGGAAAGCCGCTGGCGTCGACGTGTCCACGGAGTACACGTTCGACCGTCGCCCCGATACCGTCGTCGTGGCAAGGGCCAACGCGCACGGGTGCGACATGGTGGTGGTGCCGGGCCGGGGAAAGGACCATCCGCGCGCCTTCCTGCACGACGTCGCCCGCAACGTCCTCATGAACGGAGAGGTGCCGGTGCTGGTCTGTCCCTAAGGACATCAGGCACCGCGCCCGAGGGCTGCTTCAGTCCCTCGAGTTTCCGACGCTGCGCCATCATTCTATCCGGCGACATCTCTCATGTCCGGATTTTCCGCTTCGCGGTGCAATGCCCCAGGAATTCCAGCATCGCGCCATTGAAATATCCGGGCCGCTGCAGCGGGGCGAAATGGCTCACACCGGAGAGAAGGACAAAGCGTGCACCGGGGACGCTGCGTGCGATGTATTCGGCATGCTCGCGCTCGATGAATTCGTCGTGCTCGCCCAGGACGCTCCAAAGTGGAACCGAGATGTCCGCCAATTGCCCGGGGCCGAAGTCAGGCTGTCCGGCCTGCATCACGCCGAGGTCGTCACGCATGGCCTCGAACCCGCCGGCGACGGGCGAGAGGGACGCATAGTCCTCGACATGCCGGGCGTAGATGCGATCGATCACGGCGGACGGCTGGAACGGCTTTGTCCCCGTGCCGTCGACATTGCACGCGAAGAAGAACACGCCGGCGGAACGCTCCGGCGTTTCGCGCGACAGGACCAGCGCGATATCGGCCCCGTCGCTCCAGCCGACGAAGGCGGCCCTGGCGACGCCAAGCGCATCCATGACGGCTCGCGTGTCCGACGCCATCAGCTCGTACGTATAAGGTCGTGCATCGCGGGTGGAGCGGCCCTGGCCGCGACTGTCGATCACGATCGCCGTATATCCCGCCTCGACCAGGGCGGGAACCTGATACCCCCAGTTGCCCGCATTCCCAAGCCCGCCGTGCAGCAAGACGACCGGCGGGCCGGCGCCGAAGCTGGCGTACCAGATGCGGGCGTTTTCGTTCACGGCGTAGCCGCTCGCGGCCGGTACGGGAAGCGCGGGAATACCGTGAGCTTGCAGATGTGTCAGGTCATCGTCGCGGAAGGCACCGGACTGCATCGTCACGCATTCCCTGCCGGCGGGCGCCGGTCGTCGATACGGGTCCGCGTGGTCACCAGCTCTCCCGGAGCCATGGAAAAGCCGTCCGCCAGGAAGCCCAGCTCCGCCTCGGCCGTGTTGCTCGCGTGAACGCCACGATGGTCGATGCGAATGCGGCCACGGGCCCCACGAGTACGGCCAGGACGCCGTTTGCCAGGCGTCGCCAAGTCGGAGTAAAGCAGCACGGTGCGCCATGCTTCCTGGAAGGCCTCGTGATCGAAAGCATTCGCCTTGTCGGCATACGCCATGCCGCGACCTGCGAGGGTCAGTGCACCGGTAGCCACCGTGAAGCCCTTGAGGAGATCGCGACGATTCATGAGTTGCCCCTGCCATTGACCCAACGAGTATGGCGGCAGCGCAATTCACTGTCACGATCCAAACGCCCCATGGCAGCCATTTGTCAAACCTCCCGATTTTCGTGGAAGATGTCGACAGAGGCGCACCCGGGCCCCATTCGGCCCCTTGTCTTCGTCATGAGGCGAACATGAAGCGATCGTCAAGCGAGCAAGACCCTCTCCGGTTTGGACAGCCAGCCGCGCATATCGATTCGACGGCAGAACGAGGGGGAACCGGCCGGGCTGCCTCGCTCGGGAACTTCATCGACGGCAGCCCGCGCATGTCGGCGCAGCGGCGGCAGCTTCGCGCCATGACCGACGCTCCCATCCAACGCGTGCAGAACTATGCGAAGTCGGTACTGACGAGCGTTCCTGTAGCCCCGAGCTTCACCAGCGCGAAAGTCGGTGCCTTCACCGTCCCCAAGCGGATGCTTGCCAGACCGCTGGCTCTCCCGAACGGGATCCACACGGGGAAGAGGGAGACGGTAAACACGCCCTTGTGGCAGAAGCTCAAAGCCGAGCAGGAAGCCATCGCCTTCAAGGACGGACACCTGCTGAATCACAAGTTCGGCGGTCCGGCGGACGCCAGGAACATGGTGCCGATCTCGACGGACGCCAACGCCCAGATGATTCCTTTCGATGCGCACGTGGAAGCGTTGCTGACGAGGGGTGTCGTCGTGGACCTCGAAGTGTCGGCCAACTATGGGCGCAACGACGGTCTCACTAGCGCGCAGAATGCCATTCCCACCTCACTCGATATGCGCATGATCCCGCAGCGGCTCGACGGTCAAGCATGGGTGGACGATCGCGAGGAACCCGTCGTCGTCCAGAACGTCAAGATCAATCTCGAAAGCGATTCGAATCAGTCCAAGAAGGCCAAACGCAAGTCCACCGAATACGTCAAACGAGACCAGGTCTGGGCAAACTTCGGTGTCCTCGCCAACGCGGCACCGCAGGCGACGGAAGAAGGGCCCGAGCAACCGGACGACCAACTTGCGCGCAAGAACGAAAAAGAACGCCAGGCCAACTATCGTTCGTTTACCACCCTGCCGCAGTGGACCCGATGGAAGCAGGACCAGCGCGAAAAAGGCCGTGACAAGGGCGCGCAGGACATCGTGTCGGGCAACCTCGTCGATGCCGCCTGGATCGGTGCCCACGACTCGGAAGAATTCGAAATGGACGAGAGCCAGATCGAAAAGGACGAGTTCGACGAGTTCGACCTGGAGTCTTACCTGATCGATACCCTGGTTTCCCAAAGCACCGATTGGATGGAAAAGGCCGGGATCGTCCAGAATAACCCCAGCCTCATCGGCAAGGTGAGAGCCCTGGGCTGGACGGACGTTGCCAACCTGCTGACCGACTACCTGGCTCTCGACCTTTCCAAATATCGCGTTACGACCGTTTAGGGTCGAGCTGCGTCAGGGTTCCGTGCCCCCTCGGCGTCTTGATCGACGTGCAGGTACCGCCAGGCACGTTGACCCAGGCATTCTTCTGGTAGTCGGCCTTCGCCGTGCCCGCACAGATGGTGCCCGGGCCGGCCGAGCAATCGTTCTGGCCGGCTTTCGCCACGCCCCAGCACTTTTCGACGGAGGCCTTGACCTCGGGCTTCTTTGCCTGGTCTTCGGCATGGGCCATGCCTGCCGCGAAGGCAAGCGTCATGGCGAGGGCGGTGATGTGACGGTTGTTCATGGATCCCCTGCGAGTTGGCGCCGGTAGACAGCCCGGCGCTGGAGTGTTCGCCGCGGGAGGTGCTCCGGTTACACGAAGCGATCGGATGCCCTCGCCCCAGGCCGTCATGGTCCTGTGGATTCGACCGTTTTTCCCTCTTTCGGGACCTGACTATCGGCACATGCGTTCCAGTCGCCCGGCTTCCTATGGTCGGAGGTTTGCGCCGCCCGCCAGGACCATCCCCACCATGCGATATCCCCTTCCGCTGGCCATCTGCCTCGCGCTGAGCGCCGTGGCATGCGCGCCGTCCGCCCCGCCCGCGCCGCCGCCGCTGACGGACTTCACCACCAACTCCGGCGCGCCGCTGACGCCCGAGCAACAGGCGGTGTCGTTCGAACACGCCGACCTGCACTTCAAGGTGGACCCGGAAGCCCGTCGCCTCGAAGGCGATGCCACCCTCACCTTCCGGCTGAAATCGCCACTCAAGCGCGTGGTGCTCGACCTCGACAGGAACCTGCCGATCGACGCGGTGGAAGTGGATGGCCAGCGTGTGGCCGCCTCGGCCTATCGCAATACGGACGGCCATCTGGACATCGACCTTCCGCATCCGCTGGACACCGGCGCGACGACGGCGGTGCGCGTGATCTACCACGGCCGGCCGCATACGGCGGTCAAGCCGCCGTGGGACGGCGGCATGGTCTGGTCGACCACCCCCAGCGGTCAGCCCTGGATCGCTTCGGCGGTGGAAGGCGAAGGCTGCGACATCTTCTGGCCGTGCATCGACCATCCCACGGGCCGGCCAAAGCTGGTGGACGAGCACGTCACCGTGCCGGCACCGCTGGTGGCCGTGGGCAACGGCGTGGCCATCGGCATGGAAGAAAAGGACGGCATGCGCACCTATCACTGGCGTGCGCATGAAGTGAGCACCTACGGCATCTCGCTGAACATCGGGCCATACCGCGAACTGACGGCCACCTATAAGAGCCGCTTCGGCGACTCCTATCCGATGCACTACTGGTACGTGGACGACGAGGCCAAGGCACGCACGCTTTTCGCCGAGTTCCCGCACATGCTCGATTTCCTCGAGGGAACCATCGGCCCCTACCCGTTCCGCTCGGAAAAGATGGGCGTCGTGGAAACCCCGTACAAGGGCATGGAACACCAGACGGTGAACGCGTATGGCAACAACTACGCGAAGACGCCTTATGGCTATGACGACCTGCTGCAGCACGAACTCTCGCACGAGTGGTTCGGCAACCAGGTGACCAACGTCAACTGGGACGACATGTGGATCCACGAGGCCTTCGCGACCTACATGCAGCCGCTCTACGCCGAATCCATCGGTGGCAAGCAGGCCTATTTCGCGAGCCTCATGCGCCTGCGCAGCATCCTCGCCAATCGCCATGCCATCGTCTCGGGCACGCCGCGTCGCGAGGAGGACGTCTACAACGACGATCGCGGTGGCCCCGGCCAGGACATCTACAACAAGGGTGCGCTGATGCTGCACACCCTGCGTAACCTCATAGGCGACGACGCCTTCTACCGCTCGGTTCGCCTGATGGTCTACGGCACCGAGAACCCGCTGCCGGGCAATTTCGCCCCGCGTTACGGCACCACGAAGGAGTTCATCGACATCGTCGACAAGGTCACCGGCAAGGACATGGGCTGGTTCTTCAACGTGTACCTGTATCAGGCGGCACTGCCCGAACTGCAGGTAAAGCAGGATGGCACGCTGCTGCACCTGAGCTGGCGCGTGCCGGGCAACGGCCCCTTCCCGCTCCCGGTGGACGTGAAGGTCGGCGACCGCGTGGTGACCCTGCCCATGGCCGACGGCAAGGGCGACGTCACGCTACCGGCCGAGAACACCTTGTACGTGGTGGACCCGGACTCGAAGCTGCTCCGGCGCGACGTGGGCATGGAAGCCTATGGTGAATACGCCAGGCAGCACCGGGGCAAGAACCGATAAAAAATTGCGGGTAACCCCTGTAATTCGAGCCGTTCGTTCCCTCGTCCCGCCCTAGGCTTGTCCTGGGGCGGGACACAGGATGAAGAGATGACGAATGGCTAAGAAGTTACGAGTAGCGCTTTACGGCGCAAGTGGACACACCGGACAGCTGGTCGCGGCGGAACTCGTCGAACGAGGCTACACGCCCCTGTTGGCTGGACGGAATCGCAACGCATTGCAGCGCGTGGCGGAAGGTCTAAACGGTGCGGCGACCATCGCCACCGCGGAAGTCGGCGATACGGTGGCACTGCACGCGATGTTCCACGGGGCCGACGTGGTGATCAACTGTGCCGGCCCGCATGCGGACACGTCATTCGCCCTCGCGCTGGCCGCCATCGATCGCGGCGCGCATTACCTCGACACCAATGCCGTGGAGCAACTGGCCGCAAGGCGTCTGTTCGACAACCTGGGCCGCGCCGCCGAACGTGCCGGCGTGGTCCTGGTGCCGGGATTGGCCACTTTCGGAGGCCTCGGCGATCTCCTTGCCAGCCGCCTGACTAGCGGCATGGGCAAGGTGACGACGATTGCCGCGGCCTATCGCGTCGATGGCTGGATTCCCACGCGCGGCTCGATGATGACGGCATCCCGGACGCAGGGCGAGCCGAGACTGCGCTACGAATCGGGCCAGTTCACCACCGCGCTCGAATCGCCGAAGATCGGCGTCTTCGACTTCGGCCCCGACCTCGGGCCGCTTGCCGTCGTCGAAAACTATCCTGGCGTCGACATGGCGACGATTCCGCAGCATACCGACGCCTGCGACGTTGCGATCCACATGGCGTTGTCGACCATCCAGGCGTTCAGGTCGATCGACCCTGCCATGGCAGCGGGGACGGGCGCGGAGGCAAGGAAGATGACCGAGTTTTCGGTACTGGTCGAAGCGCGCCACGGCGACGATGTGCGACGGATCATCGCCCACGGGAAGGATATCTACGGCTTCACCGCGACCATGCTTGGCACGGCGGTGGATCGCCTGCGCGACGACTTGCCGGTAGCGGGCGCGCTGGCTCCCGCCATGGCGTTCGAAGCGCATGGGTTCCTCGACGCACTGGCGGCGCAGGGGCTGACCATTCACGATATTCCGGAAACCGAACGCAGTCGGGAGGCTTCATGAGTCAGGCGGTGGAAAAGATCAATCTCGAGCAGAAGTTCGGCTCGTTCCAGGAACACTGGCGGCCCAAGACGATCGCAGGCTTGAACGGCCAGGAAGTCAAGGTCGTCAAGGTGCAAGGTGTCTTCCCCTGGCACACGCATGCGGTCGAGGAAGAAATGTTCCTGGTTTGGCGCGGCGTGTTCCGTGTCGAGTTCAGGGACCGCGTCGTGGAACTCCATCCTGGGGAAATGGTGGTGGTTCCCTGCGGCGTGGAGCACCGCACCGCAGCGGACGAAGAAGCCGAAGTGATCATTTTCGAGCCGGCGGCGACACGCAACACCGGCGACGTGATCGACGAGGTGTATACCGCACCGCTCGATGCCCATATCTGACATGCCGGGCATCGATCATTTCGGCGCATTCCTCATGGGATGCGCCGTCCTGAACCTGACACCGGGGCTGGATACGTTCTACATACTGGCGCGCAGCAGCCGCGAGGGCCGGGTTGTCGGCATCGCGGCCGCGCTGGGCATCAACGCAGGCTGTCTCGTCCATACCGTGGCGGCCGTGCTGGGCGTTTCGACCATCCTCGCCACGTCGGCGGCGGCATTTGCCGCACTCAAGTACATCGGCGCGGCTTACCTGTGCTGGCTTGGTATTCGCATGCTCCTGAAACGGCCCGTTGCGGAGACGGCCACCGTGACCGAAGGCCGCGGATTCATGCCGGCGTTCATGCAGGGGCTTTTCACCAACGCGCTCAATCCCAAGGTCGCCTTGTTCTACCTGGCGTTCCTCCCACCCTTCGTTTCCCTGCATGCGGCGAACGTGCCGTTCGCCCTGCTGGTCCTTGGCCTCAGCTTCATCGCGACGGGCCTGTGCTGGTCGATGGTGCTTGCATTGGTTGGCGCGCGCTTCAGGAACCTCCTCGAGGGAAGGCCGGCCACCCAGACATGGATGGACCGGGCGTGCGGCGCCGTGCTCGTCGGCTTCGGTTCCCTTCTCGCGATACAGCAGCGACGTTAGCGCCGTTCCGGGGCCTCGATGGGTACCCGGAGCGACGTCTTCACGCGATCCATGGCGATGAGCGTCTCGAACCGCTTCACGTTGCCGTTGGCGAAGAACAGCCGGCGGGTAAGGCGCTCGTATTCGGCCATGTCCGCCACCGTCACGACCAGCACGAAGTCGGTGGCTCCGGTGACGTAGTAGCACTGCTGCACATTGGGATCGTCCGTGAAGCTCTTCTTTGCCTTGTCGATGAGGTCGGAGGTCTCGTTCTCCACCTGCACGAGCACCACGATCGTGAGCGCGCTGCCGATTCGCTCGGGGTCGACGACCGCCACGTTTTCCTGGATGACGCCCTCCTTCTCCATGCGCCGGATGCGGCGTTGCACGGCGGGCGCGGAGAGGTTCACACGATCGCCGATCACTCGCTGTGGCGTCAGGTTGTCCTGCTGGAGGATGCGGAGGATGGCGAGATCGAAGGCGTCGGGCGGATCGATCGTGGCGGAGCGGCGGGGACGAGCCATGGTTTCACGCACAAATTGTTCGTTTGAAGCGCATTTATACAGCAATCGATGGATTGTTACGCAGCTATTATTCGTTCATGGAGGATCCTGACACCATGTTCGAACTCAATACCCTGCCCGACTACCGGCAACCGCTGGAAAAGGCCGACAGGCTGGCCCTGCAGTGCAAGCCGAACCCCGACCTGGACACTTTCCTGAGGTTGAGTGGCGGCGGAGATCCCACGCCGCTGCACTCGCTGCGCGCTCTGGCCGCCCATCTAGACGTCGCCGCCATCCACGTGAAAGACGAAGGCTTCCGTCTCGGCATGGGGAGCTTCAAGGCACTCGGTGGCGGTTATGCCGTGGCCCGGATGATCCTCGAGGAAGCGAGCTTGCGACTGACGCGCACCGTGACGTTCGACGAACTCCAGACGCCCGCGGTGGAAGCCGTGGCGAGAACGATGACCTTCGCATGCGCCACCGACGGCAACCATGGCCGGTCCGTGGCGATGGGCGCGGCCAGGATGGGGGCGCAGTCCGCGATCGTTGTCCATGAGGGCGTCAGTGGCCCGCGCGTGGACGCCATCAGGAACGCGGGCGCCACGATCATCCGCGTTCCGGGTACCTACGACGATGCGGTGGCACAGGCATCGCGCTTGTGCGCGGAATGCGGATGGCGGCTGGTGTCGGATACGTCATGGATCGGGTACGAGCATGTCCCGCTGCTGGTCATGCAAGGCTATACCGCGATTGTGCGTGAGATCGTCGACGCACTGCCCGAGCCGCCGACGCACGTCTTCCTCCAGGCCGGGGTCGGCGGCATGGCCGCGGCAGTCGCCGCATGCCTCGCCGATGCCTACGGCAGCTGGGCGCCCATGACGACCGTCGTCGAACCCGACCGCGCCGCCTGCGTGTTCCGGAGCGCCGCGGCTGGCAAGCCACTGAAGATCGCCGCCACCGAACCGACGGTGATGGCGATGCTCGAGTGCTACGAGCCGTCGATGGTGGCGTGGCGCATCCTGGCGCGCCTCGCCGACGTGTTCATGACCGTGGACGAGCAGGAAGCGATCGACGCCATGCGTTGCTTCGCCGATCCCTGCGGGGACGATCCCGCGATCGTCGCCGGGGAAAGCGGCGGTGTCGGGCTCGCCGGCCTACTCCAGGTTGCGGGCCGCGCACGCTACCGGGATGTCATCGGCTTGGACACCGATTCCCGTGTGCTGGTGATCAATACCGAAGGCGCGACCGATCCGCTTCGCTACGAAAAACTTCTCGCACAGGTAGCCTTTTCATGACGATCGACGAACAGATGCTTGCCTGGCGCCGGGCTGCAACGGCATCGCGGGCTCACTTAACGTCCGGCAACGTGTCCAAGGAACGACCATATGCGCATCTTGCCCGCCATTGTCTCGCTTTGCCTGCTTTGTGCGCTCCCGGCGCTCCCGGCGCACGCCGGGCAGGCCCTGCAACACCTGATCGACGGTGCCAGGGAATCGCACAGCAGCTCGATGGTCGTATGGCAGGACGGCCACGAACTCGGGCATTACTACGCGAACGGGCATGCGCCGGGCCCGATCGAACTGATGTCGGTAACCAAATCCGTGGTCGCGCTGGGCATCGGCCAGTTGATGGCCGAGGGCAAGATCACCTCGCTCGACCAGCCGGTGGCCGATTTCTATCCCGAGTGGCGGCAGGGCCGGAAGAAGGACATCACCATCCGGATGCTGATGAACCACCGGTCCGGCCTGCAGAACGTGCCGCGGACCGATGCGGAGATCGCGCCGGCAGCGGATGCGATCCAGCTTGCGCTCACCGCCGAACTCAGCAACCCACCGGCACGAACCCCAGCTACAACAACAAGACCGTCAACCTGCTGGCCGGCGTTATCGGGAAAGCCTCGGGCAAGCCGATGGACGCGTTCTTCCGCGATGGGCTCTTCAAGGCCATGGATATCCATCCGGGCCCATGGGAAAAGGACAAGGCGGGCCATCCCTATGCGATGTCCGGACTGCCCCTGACCGCCACGGACCTCGGCAAGCTGGGGCAACTCGTGCTGGATCGCGGCAGCTGGCATGGACGGCAACTCATTCCCGCGAGCTATATCGACACGATGCTGGGTCAGGCGAACGCAGAACGCATGGGATTGCTCTGGTGGCAGACGCCCATGTGGACGCACTTCGACGCCGATCCAGCGGCAGCCGGAGTACTTCGCCAGCGCGGCGTGCCGGAAGAAACGGTGACATTTCTGGAGCACGGCCTGTCCGGCACGCATTTCGATAGCGTGCCCGCCATGCACGCGGGGCTGGAGAAGGTACTCGGCCAGAACGCCCGCAATATCCTCGGCGAACAGCTCATCAGCCGCGGCATCGGCCCGTACCGCCTGTTCAAGGTTACCTACGGCCCCATCGCCGCCTACGACGGCAATGGCGACGGCGGCCAGTACGTCGTCATCCTGCCCACGGCGAACCTCGTCGCCGTCCGCCAGATCGACGCGAACAGCGACCAGGAAAAGCAAGGCGAAGACTACGACGACTTCATCGACCGGGTAATCGACGTCGCTAAGTCGGAAGGCCGTCTGCCGCCGGCGACAAACTGACCCGCAGCTCCCGGTAGGCGCGGGCGAGGTCGACGAGCGAGAAGTGCCGGTTGAGGCCGCTGGGGTTCGGGAGCACCCAGGCCTCGCTTCCACCGAAGGTTCCCGTCTGCCGGCCCCAGGAGAAATACGCCTTGCCGGTGTGGACGATCCAAGCCGGCTTGCCGAGGAAGGCGACGACGCGTGGCTTGAGCTGGCGGATCTTCGCTTCGAGATCGCGGAGGCCGGCACGCAACTCCGAGACATTGACCTCGGCGGCCGTTCGCGAAGCGCGCGGCGCGGCCGTCGTGAGGCCGTAGCCGTATTCGAGCAAGCGAACGTCTTCGGCGGGCGAAAGCTGTACCGGCGTGAAGCCGGCGAGGTGCAGCGCCGGCCAGAAGCGGTTCCCGCGACCGGCGAAGTGCTGGCCGATACATGCCGCGCGCTGGCCGGGATTGATGCCGCAGAAGACCGCCGACAGGCCGGGGGCAAGGATGTCCGGCAGCGTCATGACTTCGGCCTCGTACGCGCGTGTTCGCGGGCGATACCGCGCAGGAGCATGCGGCCGATGGCCGGATCGCCGTACCGCCCCGTGATCTGCGCGCGGACCACCAGCCCTTCCATGACGACCGCGACCGCCTCGGCAACCTCCCCCGGGCGCGACAGACCCAGGCGGCCGGCGACCTCCTCCACGTAAGTGGCGATATCCGTCTCGTGATCCGCGACGACACGCGCGATCGATTCCTCGCCATGCGCGCCCTCCGCCACGGTGTTGGCGAACGTGCAGCCACGAAAGTCGGACTGGGCGAACCAGGAATCCATGGCATCCGCGATGACTTCGAGGCCCGCGCCCTTCTTCGCCAGGCGGGCATCCACCTCCGCACGGAACCAGTCGATCCATTCCCGGCGCCGGCGTTCCAGGAACGCCACGATGAGGTCCCGCTTGGCCGGGAAATGGCGGTAGAACGACATTTTCGCCACGCCGGATTCCGCGATGATCCGGTCGATGCCGGTGGCGCGCAGGCCTTCCCCGTAAAAGAGGCGATTTGCGGTATCCAGGATGCGCTGGCGGGCGGGAATCGGTGTATTCGTGGTCGCGGGCATGGAGTGCTCCTCCTTTTGGCCATCTTGACATACAGACCTGTCTACCTCAACTATAGCGACATAGACAGATCTGTCTTACCCAGGATTCCCCCCGTGAACGCCCCGACTCGCGACTCCCTCCTCGACTTCTTCACCGAAACCTCGTTCCTGAATGCCGGGAGCGCCCCGTATATCGAAGGGCTCGCCGACCGTTACAAGGAAGACCCCTCATCGCTGCCCGAGGAATGGCGGCAGGCGCTGGAGGAGATCGCGGCCCGTCCTGCGCCGGTCGGGCCGGGGCTCGCGCCGGCATCGGGTGCGGCGGCATCCGGCGTCGCGGCCATCCGCGATACCGCGGGTGCATTGGCGCTCGTGAACGCATTCCGCACCCGGGGGCACTTCGGTGCCCGGCTCGATCCTCTTGGCCTCGACGGCGGCCGCTCTCCGGCGGAGCTGGATCACCGCGCCCACGGCTTCACCGATGCCGACCTGGACCGGCCTATCTTCGTCGACGGCGTACTCGGCTACGAGGCAGTCACGCTGCGTACGCTGGAAGGCGCGCTGCGCGAGCGCTACTGCGGCGCCATCGGTTACGAATACATGCACATTGCCGATAGCGAGCAACGAGCATGGCTGCGCGAGCGCATCGAAGGCCGCGCCGCCGGCCGGCTCGCGGACGACGAGCGGATGGCGCTCCTGGCGAAGCTGGTCGAGGTGAAAGGCTACGAGCGGTACCTGGACAAGAAATTCGTCGGTACGACGCGTTTCGGCCTGGACGGCGCGGAAGCCACCATTCCCGCGCTGGAAGCGATCATCGAAGCCGCCGCACGGCATGGCGTGACCGAGGTGCAACTCGGCATGGCCCACCGTGGCCGCCTCAGCGTCATGACGCACGTCCTGCGCAAACCTCACCGCGCGGTGTTCCATGAGTTCAGGGGCGGATCGCCGTTCCCCGACGGCGTCGCGAATTCGGGCGACGTGAAATACCACATGGGCGCATCGACGGATCGCGACTACGCTGGAAAGACCGTGCATCTGTCGCTGGCCGCCAACCCGTCGCATCTGGAGATCGTGGATCCAGTCGTCCTCGGCAAGGTCCGCGCCAAGCAGGACCGCAAGGGCGATCGCGACGCGCGATCGAGCGTCCTTCCGCTCCTCGTTCATGGCGATGCCGCGTTCGCCGGCCAGGGCGTGGTGTCCGAAACCTTCGCGCTCTCGGGGCTGAAAGGCTACCGGACCGGCGGCTCGGTGCATTTCATCATCAACAACCAGATCGGATTCACCACCGACCCGGGCTATTCGCGTTCCACGCCCTACCCCTCCGACGTAGCCAAGGCGATCGATGCGCCGATCTTCCACGTCAACGGCGACGATCCCGAAGCGGTCGTCGCGGTGTCGCGGCTGGCGCTGGAATACCGCCAACGCTTCGGCACACCTGTCGTCATCGACATGGTGTGCTTCCGCTATTACGGGCATAACGAAGGCGACGAGCCGGCGTTCACGCAACCGGCGATGTACAAGGCCATCCGCTCGCACAAGTCGACCCTGGATTCGTATGCCGAACGGTTGATGGCCGAGGGCACAGTGACCGTCGCGACGCTCGAGGAGATGAAGGCGGCCTGGGTCGCGTATCTCGATACGGAATTCGCGGCCAGCGAGTCGTTCCGTCCGACGGGTACGCCCTGGCTCGAGGGGCGATGGGAGGGGCTTCGCCCCGATACAACCGATGACCCGGGCGATACCTCGGTGGCACCCGAAACGCTTGACCGCGTCGGCAAGGCGCTGACACGCGTCCCCGACGGTTTCACGCTCCATCCCACCGTCAGGCGCTTCGTCGAAGCGCGCGGCAAATCCATCGCGGAAGGCACAGGCATCGACTGGTCGACGGCGGAAGCGTTCGCACTGGGCACGCTCCTGCACGAGGGAACGCCTGTCCGCCTCAGCGGTCAGGACACCGAGAGGGGCACGTTCTCGCAACGCCATGGCGTACTGATCGATCAGGCGACGGGCGAGCGCCATGCGCCGATCGCATCCGCCGCCACAGGCGATGCGTCGTTCGACATCGTCAACAGCCCGCTCTCGGAGGAAGCCGCGCTCGCCTTCGAATACGGCTACACGCTCGCCGAACCGCATACGCTCGTCCTCTGGGAAGCGCAGTTCGGCGACTTCGCCAACGGTGCCCAGGTGGTCTTCGACCAGTTCCTCTCTTCCGCGGAACGCAAGTGGCTGCGCATGTCGGGCCTGGTCTGCCTGCTTCCGCACGGTTACGACGGACAAGGTCCCGAACATTCGTCCGCGCGGCTAGAGCGCTTTCTGCAAAGCGCGGCGGAGGACAACTGGCAGGTTGCCAACTGCACCACGCCTGCGAACTACTTCCACATCCTCCGGCGGCAGATGCGGCGCGACGTGCGCAAGCCACTCATCCTCATGACACCCAAGAGCCTGCTCCGCCATCGCAGGAGCAAGTCGGCGCTGAGCGAACTCGGGCCGGGCAGTTCATTCCAACCCTTATTGCGGGACGATGCCGACGCCGGCGGCAGGACGCTGGAACTGCTGCCCAACGCGAAGATCCGCCGTGTCGTGGCCTGCTCGGGCAAGGTCTACTTCGACCTTCTCGAGGAACGCGAGAAGCGTTCGAGCAACGACGTCTACCTGATCCGCGTGGAGCAACTCTACCCCTTCCCCAGGGAGGGCTTCGCGCGCGAACTGGCGCGTTTCCCGGGTGCCGAACTGGTGTGGTGCCAGGAGGAACCCATGAACATGGGTGCCTGGAGCTTCGTGGAGCCGATCCTTCGTGGAATCCGGCCACCCGTGTATGTGGGCCGTCCGGCGGCGGCCTCGCCGTCGGTCGGTGCCTCCGGCCGTCACCAGGAAGAGACCGCGCGTTTCCTCGCCGAAGCCTTTGCCTGACCCTTCATGCGAGCGTGACCGCGTCGCACAGACGTGCGATGGCCTCGCTTCCGGCTCGCGCGCCGTCGTCGTCGACGGGCGCGAACTCGGTCACCGTGAAGCCGACCACCTCGGCGGCGCGGGCGACGCGGCTTACCCAGGCGACGGCATCGTCGAGCCTGAATGCGCCGTCGGGGTAAGCCACGTGCGGAAAATCCCTCGGGTCGAGCACGTCCAGGTCGAAGTGGATGTGCACGGGACCGTCGACGGCCGTGCCGGGATCCAGCGAGGTCAGGTTCAATTCGCGCTGGAGCGCGCGGTCGCCGTCGTCGCCGACACGGGCACCCAGATAATGGAAACGCGCCGGATCGACAGGCTCGCCGAGAAGCGCCCGTATCGGCGCCGGCGCACGTCCGAGGATCGCGCTCACCGGCATGCCATGAAAGTTGCCGCTGGGCGTGGTTTCCGGCGTGTTCGCATCGAGATGGGCATCGACCCAGATCACACGCAGGCCGGGGTGCACGCTGTTGAGGTAACCGACGATGGCCACGTCCACGGCACAATCGCCGCCCGCGGCCAGCACGCGCCTCGCACCCGATCGCGCGAGGATCTCGGCGGCGCTTCGGAACTGGGCGAAAATCGCTTTCCAATGCCTGACGCCGTGTTCGACGCCCGGGTCGTCGTTCGACAACGGCACGCCGACGAAGGGCGCATAGCGTTCGATCACCGCGGCGGCCGCCTGCGCGCCGCGCGGCAGGTTTTCGTGGCGCCCCGACCCCTGCCACTGTGGGTAGCCCAGGCTGAGGTCGAAGGCTTTGCGGGTCGAAGACATCGGCCGCACACTACAACGGCCGGCCGGCCCGATGCCAGCCCACGCCCTTCGGCACCCCGCGCCCTCCGGCCTGGGTCATTCGCCGTCGAACGCCGCCTTGATCTTCGCGATGTCGATCTTCTTCATCGTCATCATCGCCTGCATCGCGCGCGCGGCCGCGGCGCTATCGGAGCTGGTGAACATCGGGATCATCTGGCGTGGCACGATCTGCCAGGACAGGCCGAACTTGTCCTTCAGCCACCCACACTGACCTTCGCTGCCGCCGGAGCTCAGCTTCGCCCACAGATCGTCGACTTCGGCCTGGGTTTCGCAGTCGACCATCAATGAAATCGCTTCGGTGAACGGAAAGTTCGGGCCGGCGTTGAGTGCCAGCAGATGCTGGCCTTCGATCTCGAAACGCAGCGTGAGTACCTTGCCCTTCTGCGAGGGCACCGCGTCGCCATAGTGCGATACCTCCAGGATGCGCCCGTTCCTGAAGATCGACAGGTAATGGTTCACCGCCTCCTCGGCGTTGAAGTCGAACCAGAGGCAAGGGGTGATCTTGGCTGGAACGGTCATGGCGACGACTCCCGTGATGGTCGCGCCATGAAATCAGAATCCGCTATCCGATGCCACCCTTCTCTCCCTCGCGTTCCCTTCGCGAGCTGGCCGGGTTCATGCCTGGAAGAGGCTGCTCTGTGCGCTGGTCAGGCTGGAGAAGCTGTCGTTCAACGGTGCGAGGATCGCATCGGCGATGGGCTGCAGCTGGCTCGACAGATAGTGCTCGTAGTCGATCCGCGAGGACAGCTTCTCGAGCGGCTCGGGGCCGTTCACGGTCATCACGTAACTGATCCACCCGCCGTTCTGGTAGCGCAGCGGGCGATTTCGTCGGGCATTGTATTCGTCCGCGACGCGCGCGGCCCGCACTTGCGGGGGCGTGTTGCGTTGGTAGTCGCCGAGCTTGCCGCGGAGGCGCTTGCGGTAGACGAGCAAGTCGTCCAGTTCCCCGGCCATCAGGCGACGGGCATAGTCCTTGACGTAATCGGCGTACGGCTGCTCCTTGAAGACGAGGAGGTAGAGTGCCTGCTGGAACGTCTGCGCAAGCGGCGTCCAGTCCGTGCGCACGGTTTCGAGCCCGCGGTATATCACCTCTTCGGAGCCGTCTTCACCCGTCACGAGCCCGGCATAGCGCTTCTTGCTGCCCTCCTCGCTGCCGCGGACGGTCGGCATGAAGAAGCGCCGGTAGTGCGTGTCGAACTCGATCTCGAGCGCGCTCTCGAGGCCCATCGTGGCGGCGAGGTACTCGCGCCACCAGCGGTTCACCTTGTCGACCAGCGTCCCTGCGATCGCTTCCGCCTCCGCCTCGCTGTGCCGCCGCTTCAACCAGATGAAGATCGAATCGGTATCGCCGTAGATCGCCTCGTATCCCTCGGCTTCCACCAGCTCCCGCGTGCGACGCATGATCTCGTGGCCACGCAACGTCACGGCCGAGACGAGCCGGGGATCGAAGAAGCGGCAGTCGCGTGCCCCGAGCACGCCGACGAACGAATTCATCAGAAGTTTCAGGGCCTGCGAGAGCGGCTGGTTGCCAAGCCGCTTGGCCTGGTCGCGGCGTTCCCACAGCTGGGTGACGATGGCCGGCAGGCAGTGTTTCGTGCGGGAGAAGTAACTGCCGTCGAAGCCTGGGACGGCCACCGACGGCGAGGTATCGAGCAGCCCCTCGACCAGCCCCACCGGGTCGACCAGGTAACTGCGGATGATGGACGGATACAGGCTCTTGTAATCGAGCACCAGCACGGAATCGTAGATGCCCGGCCGCGAATTCATCACGAAGCCGCCGGGAAACGCCGCATCGGGCACGTCGCCGACATTGGGCGCGACATAGCCGGCCCGATGCATGCGCGGGAGGTAGTGGTGGCTGAAGGCGGCGATGGAGCCGCCGAAGTGATCCGCCGCCAGGCCCGTCACATGGGCCCGCTCCAGCAGGAATTCGAACAGTTTCGCCTTGGCGAAGATCCGCGTCACGAGCTCGCAGTCCTTCAGGTTGTAGCGGGCCAGCGCCACCTTGTCCTCGCGGAAGCGGCGCTCGATCTCGGCCATGCGGTGATAGGGATCGTCGATCGACTTGCCCTCGCCGAGCATCGTCTGCGCGATGTGCTCCAGGCTGAAGGATGGCGACGACCACTGCGCGGCGCGCAGCGCCTCGATGCCGTCGATCACCAGGCGTCCCGCCGTCGGGGCGAAGAGGAAGCCCTCGCGCGTGCCGTGCGCGCGCCACTCGATCGGCGTTCCGCCGCGACCGGGCAACAGGGGGACCCGATGCGTGTCCGCGTGTTTCTGCAGCAGGTTCAGGTCGAACTGTATGAGGTTCCACCCGATGATGGCGTCGGGGTCGTGCGCCTCGAACCACGCGTTCAGGCGATGCACGATCTGCGCGGGTTCGTCCAGGTATTCGAGGTCGAAGTCCTTCGGCACCTCCGCCCCCGCGGCCGCCTCGCCAAGCATGTAGACCTGCCGCTGGCCGCAACCTTCCAGCGCCACGGAATACAGGTCGCCGTGCGCGCTGGTCTCGATGTCCAGGGACACGGCACGCAGCGCGGGCCGGTAATGCGCTTCGGGTGTGAGCTTCGGATCGAGGATGCGCTCGCCCTCGGCGGTACCGCCTTCCACATTCACCGCCGCGGTGATGAAGCGTTCCATCATGAAGCGCTCGGCCGGCCGCACGTCGGCCTCGTACAGCGCGATGCCACGCTCCCGCAGGCGCCTTTCGAGCGACACCATCTGTTTGTGGCTGCGTGTGTAGACGCCGATCGCCGGTTCCTGCGCGAAGGTCTTCAACGGCAGGGAACGCAACTCCACGGTCATGCCCCTTCGGGCCACGGCCTCGATCTCCGCCCGCCGCGACTCGCCGGCGAATGCCACAGGCTGCTGCGCCGAGATCACCACCTGCTTCGGCCCGTCGGGAGTCGCCAGCCAGAATTCGAGATCGGTCCCGTGGCCCGTGTCCCGCCAGCGGCGGGTGAGGATGAAACCCGGTCGGCTGGGATGACTCATGCGACGGAGAAGGGGGCGCGAGCCCGTGCGAGAACCGGCCGCAATGATACCTTGCGCCGAAAGTCTGAACGAAGCATTAGAAAAACGTACACGCCATTCATCTTTGGCGGTAACAGCGTCCTGACGTTTCTGTCTTAACGACGACACAATGGCGACGTTTACTTGACGCGTGTCGCAAAACCGGCATTCGTGACTTTGAGGCATTTCGGATGCCATCTATGCTCAAGCGGTGAATCGGTCCGCCACTCCCCATGTATGAAGGGATCGATTCGGCGAAGGACATCGTGTTTCCACCACGAACGGCGTTGGCACGGGAAGAAGTCGATCCCTGCCGGAAAGCGTCCGCCTCATGACCCCGGAAACGCACCAGGCAGGTGCGATGAAGCGTTTCGTCCCGAAGGGCGGCCGCGGCGTTCGGCTGCGCCGGAATCCCATCAAACAAGGCACCACGTCGATCCAGGCTTACTGTCCCCATTCATACTCGTAACGGTATAAACGTCTGGACGTCCATTCAGATTTGGGAAAGACGCAACCGCATGACGACTAAGATTGATCTGGTTCATGACGACGACACTATCGATCTCAATGCGTTGTTCGGTACGTTGCTCGACCACAAGTGGCTCATCGTGGCCATCACCGGCACGTTCTTCGTGGCGGGCGTGCTTTACACGATGCTGGCAACGCCCATCTACCAGGCCACGGCCATCGTGCAGGTGGAGCAGAAGACACCCAGCCTGCCCGGGCTGAGCGACCTTACCCAATCGCTGGGCACCACCGCATCCCAGGCCACCACCGAGATCGCGCTGATCACCTCGCGCCTTGTCGTCGGCACGGCGGTGAAGGACCTGCGCCTTGACATCCAGGTGCAACCGCAGCGTTTCCCGCTGCTGGGCGACTACCTTTCGCGGGGCCACCGGCCCGGCCAGCCCGCCCCTCCCCGCTTCGGGCTCAGCCGCTACGGCTGGGGCGGCGAGGTCGTGGACATCTTCAGGCTCGACGTGCCCGATGCACTGACGGGAAAGAAACTCGAACTGCGCGCCGAAGACGGCGGCAGGTACGCCCTGTACGACGACAGCGGCAAACGTATCCTCGAAGGCGCCGCGGGCCAGCTGGTCCACGGAGGCGGCGTCACGATGCAGCTGAAGCGGCTCGTCGCCAATCCGGGCACGCGTTTCGACGTGGTGGTACAGCCCACGCTCACTACCGTCGGCAAGCTCCAGGGCGACGTGGTGGCGATCGAGCAAGGCAACGACTCGGGCATCATCGGGCTCACCTATGACAACGCCGATCCCGATCTGGCACAGCAGGTCCTCGCGCATATCACATCGGCCTACGTGCGCCAGAACGTCGAGCGCAATTCGGCGGAAGCGGCCAGCCAGCTGCAGTTCGTGAAGGACCAGCTGCCGAAGGTGCGCCAGGAGCTCGACCGGGCGCAGGCGGCGTTGAACGAATTCCAGACCAGGTCGCACTCCATCGACCTCAGCATGCAGACCAAGGGTCTGCTCGACCAGATCGTGGCGGTCGAGAACAACATCCAGCAGCTGCACCTCCAGGAAGCGGACATCGACCGCCGGTTCACGCACGACCATCCCGCATACAAGGCCCTGCAGCAACAGATGGGCCAGTTGCAGGCACAGAAGGACAAGATGCAGAAGGAGGTCGGCGACCTGCCGGATACCCAGCAGCAACTTCTCAAGCTCAATCGCGACGTCCAGGTCAGCAGCACGACTTACACCAGCCTGCTCAACCAGGCGCAACAACTCGACATCGCCCGTGCGGGGACGGTCGGCAACGTCCGCATCGTGGACACGGCCGCGGTGGACAAGACCCAACCGGTGCAGCCACGCAAGGCCCTGGTCGTCGTCGTCGCGACGTTCCTCGGCGCCTTCCTCGCGCTGGCCTTCGTGTTCCTCCGGCAGATCCTCAATCGCGGCATCGAGGATCCCGCGGCCATCGAGGATCTCGGCCTCCCCGTCTACGCATCCGTCCCGCTCGGCTCCGGCCCAGGCGTGCGTGCGCCCAAGAACCGCCACGGCAAACCGCCCCGCGGCCCGTTGCTCGCCATCGGCTCGCCGTCGGACCTTGCCATCGAGGCGATTCGCAGCCTGCGCACCAGCCTGCACTTCGCCCGGCTCGAGGCGAAGAACAACGTCCTGATGATCACGGGCTCCAGTCCTTTCGCCGGCAAGACCTTCGTCTCGGCCAACCTCGCGGCGGTGATCGCGCAGGCAGGCCAGCGCGTGCTGCTCGTGGACGGCGACATGCGCCGCGGCACGCTTCACCAGGTGCTCGGGATCAAGCCCAGGGTGGGACTCTCCGACCTGCTCGTCGGCGGCGCGGAACTGGCCGACGTCGTGCAGCCGGGTCCCTTGCCCAACGTGTCGTTCGTGAGCCGCGGGCGCGTGCCGCCCAATCCGTCCGAACTGCTGATGCACGAGAACTTCACCCGCTTCATCGAATCCGTGGTGCCTTCGTACGACCTGATCGTCATCGATACGCCCCCCATCCTCGCCGTCACGGACGCCGCGGTGATCGGCCACCACGCCGGTACCAGCCTGCTGGTCGCCCGTTTCGGCCTGAACAAGGCGCGCGAGCTGGCCCTGGCCAAACAACGCTTCGAACACAACGGCGTGGAACTGAAGGGCGCCATCTTCAACGCCGTCGAACACCGCACGTCCGGTTATTCCACCTACGCCTACTACAAGTACAAGGCCGATCCGGCCTGATCCGCCAAAAGCGAAGACCATGACGCGCATCCTGATCGTCGGAAACCACACGTGCGGAAACCGCGGCGACTGCGCCATCCTGCGCGGCCTTCTCGAATGCCTGGAAGACGCGATTCCCGGCAGCCGCATCGACGTCACCAGCCGGTTTCCCGTGAGTTCGGAATACCTGCTGGGCCGCTCGCTGCTTCCCGACACGCTGAATCGCTACTACGTGGACGCCGGCAGGAAGCGCCTGGGCGCGCTGCGCTCCACGCTCCTGCGCAGGCTGGTGCCGCGGTTGCTGCACGGCCACCTCCGAAGACGATGGTGGGCCGCCTGGGTTCCCCTGCCCCGGCTGCACCGCGAGTACATCGCCTCGCTGGCGGCATACGACGTGGTGATCCAGGTGGGCGGATCGTTCTTCGTGGACCTTTACGGTGCCACTCAATACGACCAGGCCAGTTGCGCGCTGCTCGCCGGGCGCCCCGTCTACATGATCGGCCACAGCGTAGGCCCGTTCCAGCACGCGTTCTTCCGCAAGGTGTCGCAGGACGTGATGGCGCGGGTGGACGCGCTGGCATTGCGCGAGGAAGTCAGTGCGCGGCACATGCGGGACGCGGCCATTCCGCAGGACAGGCTGCGCTGGACATCGGATACCGCATGGCTCGTGCATCCCGGCGTGCCCGTGGAGGTGGATACCGCCCGGCCCACGGTCGCCGTCACCTTCCGCGAACTGGCTCCCTTCGACAAGCGCCTGGGCGTGACCCAGGCACAGTACGAGGGCGCCTTCGCCGAACTGCTGGACGCCGTGATCGACGCGGGCTTCCACGTCCGCGCCTTCTCCACCTGCACGGCCATCGACGGCTATCCCAAGGACGACCGCATGATCGCCCTCAAGGTACGTTCGCGCCTGCGCCGACCCGAGTCCTTCGAGGTGGAGATGGACGAACTCAACGACGTGCAGCTGGGGCGGCGGCTCGGCGCGTGCGTCCTCACTATCGGCACGCGCCTGCACAGCGCGATCATCTCGATGAACTTCGGTACGCCCTCGGTGGCGCTCAACTACGAGCACAAGTCCGAAGGCATCATGAAGCGGCTCGGCGTGGACGACCTCGCGATGCCCGTGCACTCGCTGCTCGACGGCACGCTGCGCGACAAGGTACTGGCCCTGCTCGCCGATAGCGGGTTGCGCGCACGGGTCGCGGCCGCCGTGGCGCGCGAGAAGACCTTCGCGCGCGAGTCCCTGCTCGCCACGCTCGCCATAGGACCCTGAGCCATGTCGGTCCTCTTCGTCCTTCCCGAGTTCCCCAGGTATTCGGAGACCTTCGTCATCGACCAGATCGTGGGTCTGCTCGATCGCGGCTTCGACGTGCGCATCCTCGCCGTCAGCCGCGGTGCGACGCCACCGCCCGGCGACGTCGTGGCCCTGCGCGGCCTGATGGACCGCGCCACCTTCATCTTTCCGCACGCCGCGAGCGCGGCGGCCGGCTGGCAGGTGGCGCTGCGCCGCCTGCGCGACGTGCTGCCCGGCCTGCCCCGGGCGCGCGTGCGCCGGGCGCTGTCGGTTCGCCGCTACGGCCACGCCGCGAAAAGCCTCGTGCTCGCGGGCGCGGCCCGGCGCCTGCGCGAGCCGCTCAAGGCGCGCGCGATCATCGCCCACTTCGGACCTACCGGCGTGCTTGCGGCGCACCTGCGCACGCTGGGCCTCCTCGATGGGCCGCTGTATACGGTGTTCCATGGTTACGACCTGTCCCGGCACAGTGTGCTCGAGCGGCATGTCCAGGATTACCGCCGGTTGTTCGCCAGCGGCGAGCACATGCTGCCGATCAGTTCGCTCTGGAGCCGCAAGCTGATGACGCTTGGCTGTGCGCCGGAAAAGATCCACGTGCATCGCATGGGCGTGGACATCGACAGCTTCCGCTTCGCGCCGCCGGAGCACCGGGTGCCCGAGCAGACCCGACCCCTGCGGGTCCTCTGCGTGGCCCGGCTGGTGGAGAAGAAGGGCGTGGCGTACCTGTGCGATGCCGTGGCACAACTTTCCTGGCGCCGCATTCCGGTGGAGCTCGAGGTGATCGGGGACGGCCCGCTACAGGACGAACTCGTGCGTTTCGTGACGGCGAAGGCGCTGGGCGAGCGCATCTTCATCCGCGGACGCCGCGACAAGGCCTATGTGCAGGCGGCGCTCGCACGCGCCGACGTCTTCGCGTTGCCGAGCGTCACGGCGGTCGACGGGGACCAGGAAGGCATTCCGGTATCCCTGATGGAAGCCATGGCCAGCGGCGTGCCTTGCCTTTCGACGGTGCACAGCGGCATTCCCGAACTGATCGAACACGGGCGCTCGGGCTGGCTGGTCCCCGAACGCGACGTGGACGCGCTGGCCGACACGCTCGCCGGCATCCAGCGGGGCGACCACGATCTTCCCGCGATCGCGCGCTATGCGCGTCATACCGTGGAAACCCACTTCAACCAGAGCCGGTTGCACGACCAGCTCGCCGCCCGGTTGGCCTAGGAGATTCGCGCCATGACGAATGCCAGACGCGATGCCCTCTGGACCGCCGGCTCCACGGTGGTCAGCGCCGCCAGCCAGCTGGTGCAGATCGCGGTGCTCGCCCGCCACGTGGACGCGCACCTGCTTGGCGCCCTCGCCATCGTGAACGTGGTCAATGCGATCGCCATCCTCCTGCAGGACATGGGCCTCAGCAGTTACCTCGTGCACCGGCAGGACATCACGCGCCGCGAACGCACCTCGCTGTTCATGATCAGCACAGGCCTGGGACTCTGTTCAGCGATCGTCCTCTTCGCCGTCTCCTGGCCCCTCGCCTCGTTCTATGGCTCGAGCGAACTCGGCGAGCTGCTCCGGCTCTCGACCGTGAACTTCGCGTTGCTCGGGATCGCGGCGCAGTACCAGGCCAGCCTCATCAAGGCGTTCCAGCTTCCTCGGCTGGCCCGCATCGAAGTGAGTGGCCGCCTGTCCGGGCTGGCCACACTCCTGGTGCTGGTCCTCGCCTTCGGCGCGTCGATCGAGGCGGCTGTCTACGCCATGATCGTGAACAGCTTCGTGCGCCTGGTGTGTTTTGTCGCCGTCGCCGAAGGCGACTGGCATCCGGGGGGTGGATTCGACCGCGCCATCGTGCGGCAGGCGCTGCGCTACGGCGCCTTCCAGCTGGGTTCGCAGGTCATCAACCAGCTGCGCAGCCAGGCCGATCAGATCATCCTGGGCAAGTTCCTCGGCCTCGCGGCACTGGGCGTGTATTCGCTCGCCAAGGAGCTGGTGCTGCAACCGACCAAGCTCATCATGCCCGTCGTCCAACGCCTCGCCCTGCCCCGGCTGGCGACGCGGCAGGACGATCCGGCGGCCTTGCGCGGCCTCTACCTCACGGGCCTGCGCGCGGTCTCGGTAGCCGCCGCGGCCGTGTTCATCATGCTGGCGGTATTCGCGCCCGCCGCGGTGACGCTCCTGTACGGCCAGCGCTACGCCGGGGTGTCGCAACTGATACCGCTGATGCTGCTGTTCGGCATGCTGCGGCCGTTGGGCTCCCTGATCGGCGCGCTCAGCCAGAGCCTTGGCCGCTCGGACATCGAATTCGGCTGGAACCTCCGGATCTGCGGCATCACCCTGCTCGTGACGGTGATCGGCGCGTACTCCCGCTCGCTGGAAGTGATGGCGATCGCGCTGGCGGTCAGTCAGGTGCTGGCAACGGTCCTCTCCTACTTCTTCTTCTCTTCGAAGATCATCCACATCACGCCCCGCGAATTCTTCGGCTCGTGGACCGTGGAAAGCTTCGTACCCTATGGCTTCCTCATGCTCGCCGTCGCGCTCTATCCCGGCGAGGACTGGAAGGCCAGCGTGGTTCGCTTCGTGCTCGTGACGCCGCCGCTGATGTGGGTCACCTGGCGCACCCGCGACATGTGGCTCAACCGGTTCGCTCAACCCATAGGTGCCTGATGAACGACACCGCCGCACCCCTGGTCAGCGTATACGTGCCGACGCGGAACCGCTCGGCGTTGCTGCGGCGCGCCGTGGATTCGGTGCTGGAACAGACCTGGCCGAGGATCGAGATCCTGGTCTGCGACGAGGCTTCGACGGACGACACGCCGGAAGTGCTCGCCTGGTACGCCCGCTGCCACCCCGGCAAGTTCGTCGTCCTGCGCAACGAGACGCCACAGGGCGCCTGCCGCGCGCGCAACCGTTGCATCGAGCATGCATCGGGCACCTATGTCACAGGGCTGGACGACGACGATTTCTTCCACCCGCAACGGATCGAGTGCCTGGTGAATCTCTACCGGGACCACTCGCCCTCGTTCGCTTGCAGCCGGTTCCGCTATTTCCAGACGGTGTCGCAGGTGACGGCGCTACGCGACCGGCACCACGACGGCGCCGAACTGGCGAAGACGGATACGCTGGACCTCCAGGGACTCCTGTACGCCAACCTGGCCGGCAACCAGGTGCTCACCGAGCTTTCGCGCATGCGCGAGCTGGGCGGGTTCGACGAGGCCATGCCGTCGTGGCAGGACTACGACATGTGGATCCGGCTGGCGGACCGCTTCGGACCCGCCGTCCGCGCACGCTCCCTGCTCTCCTTCGTGGACGACGACCGCTCGCGCGCCCGCATCCGCAACTCGAGCAGGCGCGCCGAGGGTAGCGAACGCTTCATCGCCAAGCACGAGCGCCTGATGAATGCCGACCAGCGGCGCAACCACCGCAACATCCAGTACGTGATGAACCGGGAGCGGCCGCCGCTGGGCGAGATCGTGCGCAATGTGTCCCTGGGAGGCTACAAATCGACCATCAAGCTGCTGCTGCACAAGTTCTTCGGCGTGGCGATCGGATGAAGATCAACAAGACACGCGCCGCGGCCGTCATCCTCATGGCGATGCTGTTCGTGCAGGTCCCACTGACCCACAGCGCGGCCAGCAAGTCGCACGTGAACGTTTACCACATTCTTCTGCTGCTCATGCCGGTGCTCTACCTTCCCGCGCTGCGTTACCTGAAACTCAATCCGGCCACGGCATTCATCGCCACGATGGCGATGACCTCATTGGGTGCGGGAGCGGTGTACGGCGGCGGCATGCGGTCCACCCTGATCGTATTCGTCGCGGCGTCGTATTTCCTCGGCGTGGTCTTCGGCCGCAAGCTGCCGGACCTCGACCTGCGCAGGATCTTCACCTGGGTCCTCGGCTGCTGCATCGTGTTCATCCTCCTCCGCGACATCGTGTACGCCGGCCAGCTGGGTGCCGTCTATGCGCGCAGCGAGGGTGCTTCCGGCGTGCTGTACATGTCGACCGGCGGACGCAACATCGAAGCCAGCCTTCTCGCCCTGCTGTCCATCCTCCTGCTTGGCACCCGCGCCTACCCTGTCGCGGCGGGTATCGCCTTCCTGACCAGCGCCACCATGCTCTCCCGCGCCGGGCTGGTCGGCGCGGCGGTTTCCATCGGCATCGCGGCTTATCGTGCGCGCAAGACCCGCTCGTATTACCTGTACACCTTCGTCGGCGTCGCCATTGTCGTGCTCGTCGGTGGGCTGGTGGTGTCGTCGGTCGTGGACATTCCCGTATTGGACCGCTTCAACCTCCAGGCGGAGACGCAGCTCGAGCACAAGAACGTGGGCCGTCTCGCCTTGTGGAACAGCGCCACCCTGGCGCTGGAGCAGAACCTGTTCGGTTACGGCGTGGGCAACGGCGTTCCGTTGATGGAGCAGATCTCCGGCCTGACCTTCGTGGAGAACAACGTCCACGATATCTACCTCCAGTTCCTCCTCGAAGGCGGGGTGCAGTCGCTGCTGCTGTTCCTGGCGATGGTGGTCCACATCCTGTTCCGCCCGGCGGAAGGCCAGCAACGCAACATCAAGGCCTTCCTGCTCTGCTACCTGATGCTGGCCTTCATCGAGTTCAGCGGCTACGAGGCCTATTTCTGGTTCTTCGTGGGCATGTTCTACGCACGCAACGACATGCGACGCGTCCGCCTGCGGATGGAGTCGGGAAAGAAGCCACCGCGGCCGGGGCCGCTCCAACGGGTGGACAGTCATGCTTGACGACTTCCGTGCGGACGTGCGCCGCTACAAATCCCTGCCCGGCTACCGCGGCATGCTGTGGTGGATGCTCGATCAGTCGTTCTGGGCGATCCTCTGTTACCGGGCGATCGCGACGGCACGCGGCAGCCGTCTTCATGCACCGCTGCGGGTGCTCGAGAAGGTGGCCGAGTTCGTCTTCAAATGCTACCTGCCCACGACGGCGACCATCGGTCCAGGGCTGGTGATCTACCACGCCTTCGGCGTCATCGTGAACGGCAAGACGACGATCGGCGCGAACTGCACGCTCTACGCGCGTGTCTGCATCGGAAACCGCTGGCCAGGCGATGGCACGCCGGTCATCGGCGACAACGTCGTCATCGGCACCGGCGCCTGCATCTTCGGTCCCGTGGTCATTCCGGACCATTACGTGGTGAAGGCCAATGCCGTCATCACGCCTTCCACATCCCTAACCCAGCCCCCTGTTGGAGCAGCGTCATGAGCGAGGCCCCCGTGAGATTGTCCATCGTCATCATCACCTGGAACGAACTCGCCAACCTGCAGCGCTGCCTGCATTCGCTGATCGACAAACTGGACTTCGACCGCGACGAGGTGATCGTCGTCGACAACGGTTCCACCGACGGCAGCGCGGAGTTCGTCGCCACCCTCCCGCAGGTCCGCTACTTCCCGCTGGAGCGTAATTTCGGCGTGGGTCCGGCACGCAACCGCGGCCTGTTCCTGGCTCGCGGCAAGTACTGCATGACCCTGGACAACGACACCATCTTCCTGACGGAAGACCCCGGCAGCATCGTGGACGACTTCTTCCAGTCGCACCCCGATGCCGGCGTCGTGGGCTTCGAGCTGCTCAACGTCGATCGTAGCCGCCAGGACTCCACGCGACGTTTCCCGCGCTTCTACCAGCCGATCGCGGCACGCGTGCCGCTGAGCCGCCGGCTGGGGTTCGTGCGGCGGGAACTGGAGCGCCACCTGATGCTGGATACGCGCTTCGACGAGGGCAACGAGCCGCTGGAAGTCGATTACGTGCTGGGTGCCAACCAGACCTTCACCAAGGACGTGGCGGCCCTGCTGATGGGATACGACGACCGCATCTTCTTCGGTCCCGAGGATGCCGAGTTCTGCGTACGCACGCGAAAGATGGGCTTGCGCAACTATTACAGCCGGCGGATCTCGGTGATCCACGACTACAAGCGGCGTACCCGGAAGTTCTCGAAACTGACCATCAAGCATCTCGCCGGCTTCGCCTACATGCTGCGCAAGCACGGTGGCGTGTATCGCTACTCGCTCAGCGAACGGCGCTGAGCGGACGGGTACGCACGCCATGGAACGCCGCACCTTCCTCCAGCGAAGCGCGTACACGCTGGCACTGGTGGCCATCCGGCCCTTGCACGCCTTGGCGGCCGGCGGCACTCCCGGCAGAAGCTACTACGTGGACGGCGCTTCCGGCGACGACGGGCGCGATGCCGGCAGCGCCACGCAGGCCTGGCGCAGCCTCGGCAGGCTCAACCAGGCCCGTTTCGGCCCCGGCGACCGCATCTTCTTCCGGCGCGGCGCCGACTACCCGGGCGTGTTCGCGCCCAAGGGTTCCGGACATGCCGGCGCGCCGATCGTCGTCGACGCCTATGGCGACGGGGCCCCTCCCCATCTGCATGCGGACGGAAGCGCCGCTTCCACGGTGCTGCTGCGCAATGTCGAGTACTGGACGCTGCGCAACCTGTCGATCTCCAATCGTGGCGCTGCCGCGGCGCCGCGACGAACGGCAGTGCACCTCCTCCATGACGATGTCGGCGTGGTCCACGGCATCGAGCTGCGGGGGCTGCATATCCACGACGTCAACGGCTCGCCGATCAAGAGGGACGGTGGCGGTAGCGCCATCCTTGTCGAAGCGAAGGGAAAGGGGCGGCCCACGCGCCACGAGGGCCTCCTCATCCTGGACAACACGATCGAGCGCTGCCAGCGCGACGGCATCCTCTTTCTCCGGGCGGGAAACCGTGCCGGCGGCCTGGCGACCGGCGTGATCGTTCGCGGCAACCGCCTGAGCGGCGTTCCCGGCGACTGCATCCTGGTCAAGGGTTGCGACGGCGCGCTCGTCGAGCGCAATACGGTAAGCCGGTGCGGCGACCTGCCACGCGGCGAGGCCGCGGCCGGCATATGGCCATTCGATTGCGACAACACGACGATCCAGTACAACGAGGTCAGCGACCACAAGGCACACGCCGACGGGCAGGCTTACGACGCGGACTTCCATTGCCGCGGTACGATCATCCAGTACAACTACAGCCACGACAACGTGGGCGGCATGGCGCTGGTCTGCAACGACGGCAGGGATCCGAAAGGCATCGGCAACAGCGGCACCATCGTGCGTTACAACGTCAGCATCAACGACGCCCTGCGCAAGACCGGCAGCGCGTCGCTGCGCATCTCGGGCCCGGTGGACGGCAGCCAGGTCTACAACAACATCATCATCATTCCCGCAAAGCCCGACGCCGGTGCCGAGGTTACCGTCTTCAAGGCCACGAGCTGGAAAGGCGTGCCGAGCAGCACTGCGATTCACGATAACATCGTGGTCGCCCCGTCCCCTCCCGGTATCGACATGAAGCTGGCGACGCAGACGCGGCTGGGGGAGAACCATTTCGCCGAGAACAAGGCGATGCTGGAGAGCTTCCGGACACACCGGCCTTCGCTGGCCCAGGTGAACGCACTGGTGAAGGCCTGTTTCGTCAACGGCAAGCCCGCGGCCGATGCGATGGAACGCATAGCCAGGCTGGCCTGACTCAACCCTGCAGGAGCCACTATAGCGGCGAGGAAATCTCGCGGCAGGATTGTTCTCGCCGCTATAGCGGCTCCTACAGGGAACCGGTGTGGACGGCCGCAGCCGAGGCCCGTCGTGCTTCGAGAGTGCGAATCAGCCGCTTGCCCAGCCCCTGCCCCGGAACCTCCACGAACCGATAAGTCAGGCTCGACACCACCACGGTACCCGCGAGTGCCACCGCCACCGTCGCCAGGAAATATAGATCCGGTGTCAGGTGCGTGTCCGCATGCAGCTTCGCCAGCACCTTCCGCGCCACCTGCAGCATCGCGAAATGGGTCAGGTATCCGCTGAAACTGATCTTGCCGATGTATCGCAGCGGTGCGTTCACCAGCCAGCGATACGGCTGCCGATAAAGACACAGGGCCATGAGCGCGAACGCGGCACCGTAAAGGAACACGGCGCGGAGATCGTCGATCCATTGGGGAACGACCAGCAGGACGGCCACCGCAAGCGCGAACCAGCAACCATTGCGGAAGCGGTCGCCATCGCGGAAGAACGACGTGAGACGTCCGGCCTGTCCGAACAGGACGATATAGACGCAGATGCCGAACAGGAACACGGGCAGCTGGTTGGGCAGCCAGACGAAGACGAAGCGCTGCCACAGCACTACGTCCGGGATCGGCGAATGTCGCAGCAACGGGCCCCAGGCCGCGATATCCACCGCGAGCAGCAACGCAAGCGCGACCAGTGCGCGCGGGAAGTCGCGCAACGCGAGGAAGACGAAGGGGAAAACGATATAGAACGACATCTCCACCCCGATCGACCAGCCGCCCGGCACGACGTCGTTCGCACCGAGCAGCCAGGCGGGATTCCAGCCGTTGGTGAAACTCAAGGTAGCCAGTACCGTGCCGGGTGGCGGAAACTCGTGGCCCTTGAACAGCGCGGGTGCGAGGCAGTACACCGCGAAGGCCAGGTAAAACATCGGGGCGATGCGGAAGAACCGGCGCAGGTAGAAGTTGAGCCACGGGGCGGTTTCGCTCGAGCGCTTGGCGGCGGAAAGGAACAGCGTCAACGCGCTCACCACGAAGAACAACTGCACCCCCCGAGCCCCCTGCGCGGCATACCGGCTCAGCCACGGCGACAGCAGCGCTTCCCGCCCCATCGCCTGGTAGATCTCCACGTTCCGCTGCGCGTGGCTCACCAGCACCCCGACGATCGCGATGCCGCGCAGGGCGTCCACGAAGTCCAGTTGTACTTTCGGTGCGGCCTGCACGTCAGTAGCGCGGTTGCAGGTGCCAGCGCCAGGCGCTGCCAAGGATGTCGTCGAGCACGCCGATCCGGGGCTGCCAGCCGAGTCTCTGGCGTGCCTGCAGGCTGGAGGCCACGAGCGTGGGCGGATCGCCCGGCCGACGCCCGGCGATCACATGGGGCACCGGACGCCCGGTAACCCGCTGCGCCGCGGCGATGACCTCACGCACGCTGAAGCCTTCGCCGTTACCCAGGTTGAAGGTGAAGGCGCCCTCGTTTTCTTCGAGGAACTCCACGGCCAGCAGGTGTGCCGATGCCAGGTCGTTCACGTGAACGTAATCGCGTACGCAGGTTCCGTCGCGTGTCTCGTAATCGTCGCCGAATACCTTGAGACCCGGGCCATTGCCGAGCACCGCCCGGAGGAGGTTCGGGATGAGGTGGGTTTCCGGATGGTGGGATTCCCCGATCGACCCGGAAGGATCCGCACCCGCGGCGTTGAAATACCGCAGGGCCACCGAGCGCAGTCCGTAGGCCCGGTAGGCATCCGCGAGCACGCGCTCGATCATCAGCTTGCTCTGGCCGTACGGGTTGATCGGATCGGTGGGGTGGCTCTCGTCGATGGTGTCGCTGCGCGGATTGCCGAACACGGCCGCCGTGGACGAGAACACGAGCCGCTGGATGCCGGCTTCGCGCATGGCCGCCAGCAGCATCAGGGTATTGGCCACGTTGTTGCGGTAGTACTGGTAGGGATCCACGACGGACTCCCCCACCAGCGATCGCGCGCAGAAGTGCATCACCGCGTCGAACTTGTGCGTCGCAAACAGCCGCCACAGCGTCACTGCGTCGCCCACATCGCCATGGACGAATGGAACGTCATCGCCTACCGCTTCGCGATGTCCGGTGGAGAGGTCGTCGTAAACGACTACCTCATGCTGGTTCTCGACCAGGTATCGCACCATGTGCGAGCCCACGTAGCCCGCACCGCCACAGATGAGAAACTTCAATCGATACCCCGTCAGTCAATGATCGTTTCAGCTCGTTTCTTTCATGGGCGGGGCTCCTTCGCGAGTGCCGCCTGCGGCGCTTCGCTGTGCACGAAGCCCTTGAAGATCGTGAGGAAGATGATGCGGAGATCGAAAGCGAGCGACCAATGGTTGATGTAGTAGAGGTCGTATTCGATGCGCTTCACGAGATCGGTATCGCCGCGCCATCCGTTGATCTGCGCCCATCCGGTGATGCCCGCCTTCACCAGGTGCTTGTGCATGTAGCCCGCGATCTCGCCCTTGAACTTCTCGACGAACATAGGCCTCTCAGGCCGCGGTCCGACGATCGACATGTCGCCGCGCAGCACGTTGATGAACTGCGGCAGTTCGTCGAGGCTGGTCTGGCGGATGAAGCGACCGAAGCGTGTGGTCGTCTTCGCCTGGGCGTTGCCCCATTGCACGGCCTTGTTCTTCTCCATGTCCACAGGCATGGAGCGGAACTTGAGCATCTCGAATTCCTTGCCGTCGAGGCCTACGCGGCGCTGCCGGTAAAGCACGGGACCGGGGCTGGAAAGCTTCACGCCGATCGCGAGCGCGAGCATCAGCGGGCTGATCATGAGGAGGATCCCGGCGGCAATCGCGCGATCTTCGATCGTCTTCAGTATCCAGGCGTGTCCCAGCAACGGGCTGCCGCGAAGGGTGACCATGGGTATGCCGCCGCAATCCTCCATGCGCTGGTTGATGAGCTGCCGGCCGAGCATGTCCGGCACGAACTTCACCGTCATCACGCGCTCGTCCATGCGGTCCAGCGCGTAACCGATGGCGCGATGCGCGCTGACCGGAAGCGCGACGAGCACTTCGTCCCATGTACCGCGGTCGAGAATCTCGTCGATACACCGCAGCGAACCGGCGGACGGTACGCCGTCGGGAATACCGTGGTCGTAGCTGGTCGAAACGTAAGCGGTGATCGCCATGCCCAGGCCTGGATTCGCCCTCGCCTGCTTCACCATGTGCAAGCCGGACTCCGTCGCGCCGATCAGCAGGCAGCGGCGCATGCCCACACCGCGGCGACGCAGGTACCACAACATGGCCACTGCCGCCTGCCGCACGGTCGCCATGAGCGCGAGGCCGAGGAAATAGGTGAGCGTGACCCACGCGCGCGAATAAAGCTCGCCGACCTTAAGCAGGTAGCCCAGTGCGATCAACGCCGCGAAGCCCACCGTCCACGATGCTGCAATACAGCAATATTGCTCGAACGAGCGCTCCCCGAGTGGCTTCTCGTACACCTTGAAGAACATCGACGCCGCCAGCGTGGCAAGCATCAGGATGACAAGTGCCACGGCATAGAAGCTGCTCATCCGCAGCGTGTCGAAACGAATGAAATAGGCCAGGTAACCGGCGACGATCGCGCAGATCGGGTCGCTCGCGCGGATCTCCAGATCGAGTAACGCGTTGAATTTGGACAACTGCATGACATGTACCTTCTGCCGGAGCGAGAGGCGCCGGCGCGGCCGGACGACCCAGGTACGTGCCCCCACTGTAGGGCCGGATGCACTGCCGCGAGGCAGTATCCGGTCCGACACGCTTGCATTCGCGTCCCCAGCACAAGGGACCCGATCTGAGAAATGTCGTACTTATCCAGCGCGACGACCCATGCTGCACCGCACGGAAAACATCGCGCAATCCGCCGACCGGAAATTTGGGAGTGGTGTCACAAAAACAATCGCACGCAGCGTGCGTTCAGCTGTTTGTCTTGACCGGGGAACATAGTTGACGGTGAATGCGTGACGCATCGCGCGAACGAAAAACGCATTCATGAACGTGATGCCAAACACCCCCTCTCCCGGAGAAACAATGTGAGACGTCTATTTGTTGCCTGCATTCTTCTTGCCGTGGCTGCACCGTTGTGGGCGCAGAGCCAGCGGCCGGCCAATGCCGACGATGGCGCGCGGAACACGCCACGCAAGCCCCAGGTCGCTACGCCGAACCAGGCCCGCCAGGCCGCCAAGGGAGCGATATCGCCCGCCCGCATGGGCGCGGGTACGGCCGCGATGGCCGCCGCGTCGGGAGCCACGGCCAACGATGCCAACGGTACCGGCAACGACGGAACCGGCGGCACGGGCGGTACCGGTGGCACCGGTGGCACGGGCGGAACCGGTGGCACCGGCGGGACGCACTGATACGCGATATCGGGAGTATGGACGTCTAGATGTCCTTTTGATCGATTATGTTCCAGCGCGGTTAATGTTCAATCGGTTTAAGTACATCGATGGCCTCCTCCCCTCGGCGCCACGCAAAGGATTTATCCCCCGATGAAGTTCCTGCCGATTCTCGGTCTGGCCGGGTGCTGCCTTTTACTGCAAGCATGCATCCTGGCACCCGGCCAGCACATGAAAACCGGCGAGTTGAACGACAAGGAAAGCGCGACTGGCAGCCGTTACCAACTGGTCCCGATCACGCCCAAGCTGATCGCGATGGACCGTGCCAGCGCGAGCGCTCCGATGATCGATCCCGCCCTCACGGCGTATAAGCCCGACTCCTACCGCATCGGTCCGGGCGACTCGCTGTATATCACCGTATGGGAGCATCCCGAGCTCACGTCGCCGGCGGGCTCCCAGCAGCAGACCGCGGCCAACGGACGCCTCGTGCGCCCCGACGGGACCCTTTTCTATCCGTATGTCGGCCTGCTCCAGGCCTCTGGCCTCACGGTGGAGGAACTGCGCACGGCGATCACCGAGCGACTCACGAAGTATGTCGAGAAGCCGCAGGTAGATATCAGTGTGGTGAACTTCGCCAGCCAGAAGGTGACCCTGAGCGGCGCCTTCGTGAAGACGAACCCGCAGGACATCACGATCACACCGCTGACGCTGAGCCAGGCCATCGGCAGCGCCGGCGTGAACGCTCAGCTGGCGGATCTCTCCGACGTCGTCCTGCGCCGCGACAACCATGAGTACCATCTCGACCTCGACGCGCTCTCGCGTTCGCGGGAAGGCGGCCAGGAGATTTACCTGAAGGGCGGCGACAGCATCTACCTGCCTTATAACGACCGCCACGAAGCCTATGTCATCGGCGAGGTGCTCAGGCCCCAGGCCATCGCCTTCAAGACCGGCGATCTCACGCTGACCCAGGCGCTCGGGCGCGCGGGAGGCCTCAACCAGACCAGCGCGCGCGGCAAGTCGGTCTACGTGATCCGCGGCGTGGAGGATTTCGAGAAGGCGCCGGCCACCATCTACCAGCTCGACGGCACGTCGCCCTCCGCATTCGCGGTGGCCGGGCAGTTTTCCGTCAAGCCGGGCGATGTCGTCTTCGTCGGGCCTGCCGGCATCACCCGCTGGAATCGTTTCATCAGCCAGCTGCTGCCCTTGTCGGGCCTGATCAGCAACGCGGCCAACGCGCAATACAACCTGGATCGCGATAGCCAGCTCTGAGCGCCGTCGCGCCAACCACTCTTCGAAACTGTACAGGCGACACAAATGAAGGTCACCATTTTCGGCACCGGCTACGTGGGTCTGGTCACCGGTGCCTGCCTCGCGGAGATGGGCAACCACGTGGTCTGCGTGGACGTGGACCAGGCCAAGGTCGACGGCCTCAGGCAGGGCATCGTTCCCATCTTCGAGCCCGGCCTCGAACCCATCGTCAAGCGCAACCACGCCTCCGGCCGGCTGGACTTCACGACCGACCCGGCACCCGCGATCGCACACGGCGAACTCATCTTCATCGCCGTGGGTACGCCGCCCGACGAGGACGGCAGCGCCGACATGAAGTACGTGCTGGGTGTGGCGCGTACCATCGGCGAGCACCTCGACGGCTATGCCGTGATCGTCAACAAATCCACCGTGCCGGTAGGCACGGCGGACCGCGTACGCCGCGCCGTGAACGACGTGCTGGTCGAGCGCGGCGCCGCGGCCGACTTCGACGTCGTATCGAATCCTGAATTCCTGAAGGAAGGCGACGCGGTGGAGGACTGCCTGCGTCCGGACCGCATCGTGGTGGGCGCGTCCAGCGACCGGGCCGTGGCGCGTCTGCGCAAGCTCTACGCACCGTTCAACCGCAACCACGACCGCATGGTGGTGATGGACGAGCGTTCCGCGGAACTGACCAAGTACGCCGCGAATGCGATGCTGGCGACGAAGATCAGTTTCATGAACGAAATCGCCAATATCGCCGAGCGTGTCGGGGCCGATGTGGAACTGGTGCGCCAGGGCATCGGTGCGGATCCGCGTATCGGGTACCACTTCATCTATCCCGGCGTGGGCTATGGCGGCTCCTGCTTCCCGAAGGACGTGCAGGCGCTCGAGAGGATCGCCCGCGGCCACGACTACGACGCGCGACTGCTCGCCATGGTGGAGGCCGTCAACGCCGACCAGAAGACGCGTATCTACGAGCAGATCTCCCGCTACTTCGATGGGCATCTCAAGGGAAAGACCGTCGCCGTATGGGGTCTTGCGTTCAAGCCCAATACCGACGACATGCGCGAGGCGCCCAGCCGCAAGCTCATGGAAGCACTGTGGACGGCGGGTGCCAGCGTGCGCGCCTACGACCCCGAGGCACGCGGGGAAACGCAGCGTATCTATGGAGAGCGCGAGGACCTCGTGCTCTGCGACGATGCGTACGACGCTTTGAAAGGCGCCGACGTGCTTGCCCTCGTGACGGAGTGGAAGACCTTCCGCAGCCCCGACTTCGCCCGGATCAAGGCGGAACTGGGCCACCCTGCCATCTTCGATGGGCGCAACCTCTACGACCCCCGCGCCGTGGAAGACGCCGGCATCGCTTACTACGGCATAGGACGCGGCCGGTCCCTGCAGCGCTGAGGGCGCCGGCAACGCATGGTCCGCCGCGCGACTTTCCTCCACGGCATCCTGGGGCTGGTACTGGTCGCCTTGACCGCCTGCTCCTCGGTGTCGCGTGGCAGCCTGGAATCCATTCGCCTGGCGATGCGACGGCCATCCGTGCATCCCACGGCGGAATCGGTGGCAGCCACGCCTTACTTCCAGATGCAGGCCAACGGTCCGGATGGCGAAGCCATCCTGATCCTGGCTCGCGTGGCGAACGGCGAACTCGGCTGGTACGGCTCCGGGCACGACGTGCTGTTCACGCGCGACGGGCTGGTGGTGAAGACGATCGGCCTGCCGCAGAACCTCGACGATTCGGCGATTCCCGGCGCCAATCCGTTCCATGACGGCTTGCAGCACCTCGTTGCGCCGGTCGATTACACGCGTCGGCTGGACTGGTCGCCGGACTATCGCTACGGCGTGCTGGCCCAGGCGCGGCTCGAACCCAAGGCGCTCGAGGACGTCGACATCCTCGGCACCGTGCATCGCCTCCGGCGCATCGACGAGCACGTTTCCGTGCCTTCCGCCGGCGTGAGCATGACCAACCGATACTGGGTCGATCCAGCCGACGGGTTCATCTGGAAAAGCCGGCAATACGTTGCGCCAGGGCTTCCTCTCGAACTGATCCAGTTGCAGCCCTATCGCGGGAGCGCATCCGCGGAAGACACCGGCAAGCCTGCCCCCGGCGCACCCCAGACCGGCGCGCGTCTGTCGGACGCCGGCGCCGCCCAGATCACGCCGGATGCCTACCTGCTCGGTGCCGCATGGCTGCAGCCTTCGCTGAAACGCGAGCAACTGCGCCTGCGTGCCGGTCTGGACTATGAACTCGGTGCCATTCGCAACCAGGCCCTCGGCAGCGGCGACATGGCCGTGTCCGGCGCAGCCAGGGATTTCCAGGCCTGGCTTTCAGGCCTGCCTGTCACCGGAAGACATGCAGGCGTTCCGCTGGATCCAGTTCGGCTCGAGGTCACGCCCACCGAGAACCGGCCCATGGAGGACGGCGACACGCTGGTCTATCCACCCCGCCCCGCGGACGTCCGCGTGGTGGGTGCCGTCGAGAAGCCCTGCCGTCTGCCGCATGTGCCGATGCAGGATGCAAGGCTCTATCTTTCTGCCTGCCCTGGATCGGATGCCGCCGATCCCAACCTGATTTACGTCGTGCAGCCCGACGGCACCGTGGCCGAACAAGGTATCGCCTTGTGGAACCGCGACAAGCCGCGCCCCCTCGCACCCGGCGCCTGGATCTATGTGCCGTTCGACCGGCACGCCATCGCCGGTGCGGCCGACGCCAATTTCAACCGCGACGTCGCGGCCTTCCTCGCCACCCAGGTGCCGGGCGACAGCGGGTGGCGGTGATGCGACGGACCGCCTTGCATGGTTATTGCCGCGCCGCCCTCGCCCTGCTCGCCGGCAGCGCCGGTCTCGCCCATGCGCAAGAGACGTACACGCAGAGCGACTTCGGCGGTGTGGGCCTCCTGCAGACGCCGACCGCACGCATGGCGCGCGAAGGCGAATTCAGCTTCGTGCTGAGCCGCACCACGCCCTATACGAACTACAACGTGTCGATGCAGCCCCTGCCCTGGCTGGAGGGCTCGTTTCGCTACACCAATGTCAGTAACCGGCTTTACGGACCGCGTTCGCTCAGCGGAAGCCAGACCTACAAAGACAAATCGATCGACGCCAAGGTGCGCCTTTGGGAGGAAAGCCGCTGGCTTCCCGCCGTGGCGGTGGGCGCGCGCGACATCGGCGGTACAGGGCTTTTTTCCAGCGAGTACGTCGTGACCAGCAAGCGCGCGGGCCCCTTCGACTTCAGCCTCGGCCTGGCCTGGGGCTACATGGGCGCACGCGGCGACATCGCGAACCCGCTGAACGTCATCAGCGACCGCTTCGAGACGCGCCCGACTGGCGGCACCGGCACGGGAAAGTTCAGCACGAACAAATTCCTTCGCGGCCGCCCCGGCTTCTTCGGCGGGGTCGAATACCGGTCGCCATGGGACTGGCTGCTGCTCAAGGCCGAACTGGACGGCAACGACTACAAGCACCAGCCGCAGAAAAACAACCAGCCGGAGCGGTGGCCGGTAAACCTCGGCGCGGTGTTCCGGATCAACCGCAATGTGGACCTGACGGTGGGCTACGAGCGCGGCAAGGTCGTGACCGCCGGTCTCAACCTGCACAGCAACCTCGCGACACATGTCGATCCCCCGAAGTCGTTCGATCCGAAGCCGGAGCCGGTCGCCGTCGAAACCAGGCAAGCCGGCACACCGCCGCCGGAACGGAAGACGCCGGAGCAGGTCGACTGGCCTGCGGTTGCGAAAGAGCTCCACGACAATGCGGGCATCGACGTATCTCGCATCGGCCGGCGCGGTTCCGAACTCGTCGTGCACGGCGAGCAGCAACGCTTCTTCTATCCGGCGGAAGGTGTCGGCCGCGCCACCCGCATTATCGACAACCGCGTGGACGAGAGCATCGGCTGGCTCACGATAGCCAGCGAGCGCAATGGCATGCCCATGGTCGAGACCAGCGTACACCGGCCGCGCTTCATCGAGCTGCTGGACAACCGCCTCGACCTGGCCGACTTCCGTCGCAGTGTCGAACAGGATCCGGTGACCCCGCGCGACGAGGAGGTGCTCTACCGTGCGCCGCTGAAGCGTTTCACGGGAGGCGTCTCGCTGGGGTACCAGCAGAACCTCGGGGGTCCGGACGCCTTCGTCCTTTATCAGGTGTACGGTGCGGCTTCGGGCAGGTTCAACGTCAGCCGCAACCTGTGGCTGGACGGCGTGCTCACGGTCAATGTCGCCAACAACTACGACAAGTTCAAATACGACGCGCCGAGCAACCTGTCCCGCGTGCGCACGAACCTGCGCCAGTACCTCACCGGTTCGGACGTCACGATGCCCAACTTCCAGCTCACGGGCACCCGTCGTCTGGGCCAGGATCTTTACGGACTGGCCTATGCGGGCATGCTCGAAAGCATGTATGCCGGCGCAGGCGGCGAAGTGCTTTATCGCCCCTTCGGCGAACGCTGGGCCGTGGGCGCCGACATCAACTGGGTAAAGCAGCGCGGCTTCGACCAGGATTTCTCGCTACGCAAATACCATGTGATCACCGGCCAGGCCACCGGCTACCTCGACACCGGCTTCCACGACGTCACCGTGGCGGTGAGCGTGGGTCGCTACCTGGCCGGCGACTGGGGAACCACGATCGACGTGTCGCGCGAGTTCCACAACGGCGCGCGCATGGGTGCCTATGCGACGGTGACCAATAAATCCGGCAGCGCGGGTTATGGCGAAGGCAGCTTCGACAAGGGCATTTATGTATCCATCCCCTTCGATATGCTGCTGCCGCATTCCTCGCGCAGCCGCGCCACCCTGCTCTGGCAACCCCTGATACGCGACGGCGGCGCGCGCCTCAACAAGCGCTACACCCTGTATACGCTCACCAACGACCTGGACAGCGATCTGTTCGACAAGAACCTGGAGAAGATCCGGGACTGACGAAGGACACCGCCGCGGAGGCGATCTAGAGGTAGCGCAACCAGCTGTTCACACCCTGATCTATGAGCGCATAGGCCTGCTCGTAAGCCGGCCGGCGCTGCCGGTACGGATCCGGGATATCGCGTCCGCCCAACCATTTGTCGAGGAGGAAGACCTTGCCGCTCGCTTCCGGCGCCATGCGCCGGATCGCATCGACGTGGCTTCGCTCCATGGCGAGGATCAGGTCGGACTGGCGCAGCAGTTTCGCATCCAGCTGGCGGGCAACGTGCCCCTCGCCGTCGACGCCATGTTCGAGCAATACCTCCAGCGCGGTGGCATCCATGGGGTGCCCGGTCATGGCGCCGAGACCTGCGCTCGAGACCGTTGCGGCGTGGTCCGGACCGAGGCGGTGCCGGAGCAGGTATTCCGCGGTGGGACTACGACAGATGTTGCCGATACAGGCGATCAATATGCGCTGGAACATGGTGTGACCATAATAGACGACCGACAGGAGAGCCGCACGTGACGATATGGATGGCCATCACCGCACTTGGCGACAGTGCGGTACTGCTGCCGATGATGGGCTGGATGGCGATCTGCCTGATGTTGCCGCCGCCTTGCAAGCGCGATGCGTGGGGCTGGCTGCTGGCCATCGCCGTATGCGGCGGATGCGTGATGCTCTCCAAGCTGCTGTTCATGGCGTGGGGCATCCGGCCGCCGTGGCTCGACTACACCGGCTTCAGCGGGCACACCGCGCTCGCCATCCTCGTCTGGCCCACGCTGGCGGCGTTGCTCACGCGCGAAGGGCCGATCGCTTGGCGCCGCGCGGCGATCGCGCTGGCATCGACGGTCGGCCTCGCGGTGGGCGTATCCCGGCTGGCGCTCGGATTCCACAGCCTATCGGAAGTATGGCTGGGCGGCGCGCTCGGCGCGCTCGTCGTCTCCTGGTTCCTGCGCGTGCTTTCGTCGCCATCCGCGGTGCCGGGCGAAGCCGCCCGCTGGCGCAGGATTGCGCTCGGTGGCGGTGCGCTGGCGATCCTGCTGCTCTGTTACGGGCGGGTGTTTCCGTCGCAGCACCTGTTGCAGGACATGGCCGTGTGGCTGAGCGGCCACCCCGGCGTCTTCACCCGCCCCGGACCGCCCGGTTGACCGCCCGCCCGCATAGAACGAGTCTATGCTGCGGCAACGACGGAGAAGTCCCATGGCAAGCGTGCTTTCGGTCAACGTGGGCCTGCCGCGCGACGTGGAATGGGAAGGCCGCATCGTGCGCACCGGCATCTTCAAGGCTCCCGTCCCGGGACGGGTCATGGTCCGCACGCTCAATATCGACGGCGACGGCCAGGCCGACAAGGCCGGGCATGGCGGCCCCAACCGTGCGGTGATGGTCTATCAGATCGAGTCGTATCGTTACTGGGAAGCCTTCCTCGAACGCCCCCCACTGGACTACGGCCAGTTCGGCGAAAACCTCACCATCGAGGGACTGCCGGACAACGAGGTGCGCATCGGCGACCGTTACCGTATCGGCGGCGCGCTTTTCGAGGTCACCCAGCCCCGCGTCACCTGCTACCGCGTGGGCATCCGCATGAACCATCCGCAGATGGCGTCGCTGCTGGTGGCGCACCATCGCCCCGGCTTCTATTTCCGGGTGATCGAAGAAGGCGAGATCGGGGCCGGCGACACGATCGAAAAGGTCTCGCAGGGCCCGGAAGACCTGACCGTGGCCGACGTGGACGCCCTCCTCTACCTTCCCGGCCATTCGCGCGACGCGCTGGAGCGCGCGCTGCGCATCCCTGCGCTGAGCCCCGGATGGAAGCAGTCGTTCGCGCAGATGCTCGAGGACGAGGCGCGTCCGAAGGCATCGACCCAGGTGGCGCCGGCATGGAACGGCTACCGCGACCTCGTCGTGGAGAGCGTCCGCCGCGAAAGCGACGCGGTCAGCTCGTTCGTACTCGTCAGCGCCGACGGAACGTCCCTGCCGCCCCCCGTCCCCGGGCAGTTCCTCGCGCTGCGGGTCGACCGGGGAGCGGACCTCCCGCCGATCCTGCGCAGCTATTCCATTTCCGGTTACGTGCCAGGGCGCAGTTACCGCATCAGCGTCAAACGAGCCGAAGGAGAAGGCAGTCGTTTCCTGCACGACCACGTCACCGCGGGCCAGCGCATGGAGGCCAGCGCGCCGCGCGGGCAGTTCGCGCTGGTCACGGACGGCTCGCCGGTGATCCTCGCCAGCGCGGGCATCGGCATCACGCCGCTCCTTTCCATGCTGCGCGCGCTGACCGCGGAGCCCGCGCCGCGCGCGGTCTGGTGGATCCATTGCGCCCGTCGCGGCAGCGAGGATGTCTTCGCGGAAGAAGTGCGCGAGACGGTCGCGAAGCTGCCCGACGCACGGGCGACGGTCTTCTACAGCCGGCCCGCGGAAGACGACAGGAAAGGCCGCGACTACGATATCGCCGGGCGGATCGACCGCGCGCAACTCGAGGGCATGGCCTTGCCGTCGGATGGACACTATTACCTCTGCGGTCCGCAGCCTTTCATGCGGCAGATGCTCGACGACCTTCACGAACTTGGCGTCCCCGGCGAGCGCATCCATAGCGAAACCTTCGGCCCGGAAGCGGCCATCACGCCCGGCACCACGAGCGGGACAGGCCGTGCGCCGCATCCGCCGGCCGCGGAGGGCACCGGACCGATGGTGACCTTCAGTCGTAGCGGGCTGAGCGTGCGCTGGGATCCACGCTTCGGGTCCCTGCTCGAGCTCGCCGAGGCATGCGACGTCGCCGTTCGCTGGTCGTGCCGGACGGGCGTGTGCCATACCTGCCAGTGCGGACTCGTCGACGGCGCCGTCGCCTACGCGCCCGACCCGCTCACGCCACCGCCGGACGGCGACGTCCTGATCTGCTGCTCGGCGCCGCGAGGGGCGGTTTCGCTCGATCTTTAGTGTCACGGATGCGTGACGCGCGACGACTTGCCGTCGGCAGGCGAGGTTGTTAGTTTCGACCGGGGTGAAACCGTCACCGCCGCCAGCGAGCGTCCATGGCCGAAGCAGCACATTATCGTTCCGCGCGGCTGGTCCGCATGGTCGGTGGTGTACTGGCGCTGATCCTCGGCATCGCGCTGACCCTGGTGCTCAGGACCGATTACACCCGGCGTATCGACGCGGCGCGTGCACAGAATATGGCCATCGCCGACGGCGGGCAGCGGTTGCTCAGTGCGCAGCTGCGGAACCTGCAGAGGGCGATGGAAGGCATCGCCGCCGACGGCAGCCAGTTGATGGCCACGGTTCCGCTCAACGCCCCCGCACTCATCTCCGAAAACATGGCTGGCGTCGCCAGCCGCCAGGCAGAGATCGCCGACCTCCTGTTCGTTGACGCGAATGGCAAGGCCATCACCGCCGGCGAAGGCGATCCCTCCCTGCCCGCCTGGACCCAAGACCGGGCGACCAGGGGCAAGCTCCGCCTGGGGCCTCTCGAGTCCCGGCGCGGGCAGTGGGTGCTTCCGCTCGCCGTTCCCGCCGCAGGGGGGCGCTGGGTCCTAGCCCGCCTCAGGCAAAGCCAGCTGCAGGACATCGTGGAACACCTGCATGTCGGCGCCAAGGGCGCGGCGGCGATCACCGATCGCTACGGCAAGATCATCGCGCGTACGGGCAATGCGCCCGGCATCGTCGGGGATTCGGTCGGTAGCCTGTTCGAACCCTTCGATCCCGGCAGCGACCGCCGCGTAAGCCGCATCGACGGCGTCGATCGCATGGTGGCCTCGAGCGGTCCTGACGACCACGCCCTATGGGTCGGCGTAGGCGTGGCCACTGCCAGCGTCCTCGGTCCCTGGTACCGTTTCGCCTTATTCAGCATTGTCCTCTACCTCGTCTATTGCATCGGTTTCGTCTACCTCTACCGCCACCTGCTCGCCGTGGAGCGCACGCAGGTCCGGGAGATCGTCGAACGGATGCAGATACAGGCCAAGCTGACCGAAGCGGAAGCGCGCTTCCGCCTCGCCTTCGACAAGAATCCCCTGCCCTACTGGATATTCGACACCGCCACGCTCCGCTTCCTCGAAGTGAACGAGGCTGCCGTCCGCAACTACGGCTATTCGCGCGAGGAATTCCTGGCCATGCGGATCACGGACATCCGCTCGATACAGGATGCCGAAATCCTGCGAGGCCTCTTCGCATCGCCCGTGCCGCCGGACGAGATCGCCCCCGGCAAGGTATGGGTCCACCGTCGCAAGGACGGTACGACCCTCGACGTGCGCATCCATGCGGCGACCCTCGACTTCGGGGGGCACGAGGGAAGACTCGTGCTCGCCGAGGACGTCACCGAGCGCCTGCGTTCCGAGCGCGCCCTCACTTACCGCGCGACCCATGACGTGGTCACCGGCCTGCCCAATACCGAGTCGCTGGTGGAATACCTCGACCACGGACTCGGCGACGGCGCCTGGTACGAAGTCGTCTATGTCCACCTGAGGGGCATGGACCGGGTCAGCGATACCTTCGGCCTCGGGGTGGGGCGCAACGTATTGCGCCAGGTGGCCGCGCGGTTCGCGGCTATCGGCGGCGCGCACGGCATGGTGGCCCATCGTCCCGGTGAGCGCTTCATCGTCGCGATCAACGACGCGACACACCGCGACGACATCGTGGCCAGTCTGCTCGGCGCGGTCACCGAACCCGTCGTCGTGAACGACACGCTCCACACGCTGGACCCGCAGCTCGGGTCGGCCTCGCATCCCGCCGACGGACGCCTCGCGAGCCAGGTGATCGCCGCCGCCGCTCTGGCGGCGCACTTGCGCGTCGACGACGACCATCCCATCCAGGTGTTCGCGCCGAGCATGGCGGAGCGTTCGGTCGAGCGCCTCACCATGGCCTCGCGCATTCGCCAGGCCATCGATTCGGACGAGCTGGTCATGTATTTCCAGCCGATCGTCGATGCCGCGACAGGCACGGTGCGCAAGCTGGAGGCCCTGGTCCGCTGGCCGCAGCCCGACGGCACATCCATTCCGCCCGGTATCTTCATTCCGCTATGCGAGGAAACCGGCCTCATCGTCCCGTTGGGACGCTGGACGCTGGACGCCGCGGCGCAGGCCTGCCTCGCGCTCGCCGCGGCGGGATACGGAAACCTGCCGGTCGCCATCAACGTGTCCGCGGTGCAGTTCCAGCGCACGGACGTGGCGGCCCAGGTAAGGGCGACCACGGAGGCCCACCACCTCTCGCCGGAGGCGCTTCAGGTGGAACTCACCGAAAGCAGCCTGATGGAACAGGAGCGCGCGGTGCCGGCGCTCCGGGCCCTCCGTTCCCAGGGGACACAGGTGGCGCTCGACGATTTCGGCACCGGCTTCTCCAGCATGGCCTACCTGCGCGACCTGCCGATCGATTCGCTCAAGATCGACAGGTCGTTCGTCGTCGACGTCGATACGGACGAGCGCGCGGCATCGATCTGCCGCTCGATCATCGCCCTGGCGCATACGCTGGGGATGACGGTGGTGGCCGAGGGGGTCGAGCGCGAGCGCCAGTATGCATGGCTGCGCGAGAACGGCTGCGACCAGATCCAGGGTTACCACATCGTGGAGCCCATGCCGCTGGCCGGCCTGCTGGCCTATCTCGCCACCCACCCGCGCTCCGCTCACGCAAGCGTCGGCAGCATGGGTCGTTCGCTTTGAGCCGGTCAGGCCTTCGAGGTACCCATCACCACGGAGTCCATGTGCTCCACATCGAGGATATCGCCCAGCCATACGCTGACGCTCCAGCCGGGTCGCCTGGGGTCTTCGAGGTTCACGACGCCATTGATGCCTTCGCCATCGGAAGGGGTCTTGAACACCTGCACGGTGGGGGTGACCATCACGACGCCTTCGACGGGCGGACCTTCCGCGATGTGCACGCGAACCCTGGCGTTGACGGCCAGTTCCTCGACCCAGCGCTCCAGGCGCGCGATGTCGGAAGGATCGGTAAAAACGGTTTCCGCAATGCGTCCCATGACTCGTCTCCTCGCTGCGATCCGGATCGTCGCAACAGGGTGGCGCAGGCTCGGTGAGCACCGAATGAGCGGCTTCGCGGGTACGGTGACGCCGCCTTAACGCTCGTGCCGAAGACGAGAGACGCCGGACGGCAGGAACTAGCGCGCTTGTTCCACCGCCGCGTCAACGACGGGCAGCACGACCAGCGCGATGGCGCCGGGCGCGTTGCCCGCGGCGACCCGGCCGCCGTGACGTGCGGCGATTTCGCGGACCACGAGGAAGTGCAAGGCGGCGGGCGAATCGAACGGTCGGGCATGCGTCACCGTGGCCGCCCCAGGCCCGGTCAACGACAGCACGCATTCGTGTCCCGAGGTGGTAGCGGCGAGTTCCGCTTCGGCCGCGCCAGAGGCCGAAGCCAGCATCGCCAGATGCCGCATCAATGCGCGCAAGGCCTTAGACGACATCGCGACACGAGGCGAGACGCCGCGGTAGCCAACCTTTGCCGACGCCTCGCGAAGCCGGGCAAGTGCCTCTGCCAGACACTCGCGCGGGTCGCCGGGCTCGCCACCCTCCTCGGCGATATCCGCCATGGCGGCAAACACCGCGCGGAACTGCGTCCCGAAGGTCTCGAAGCCGCGTGACAGCGTGGCCAGGGCATCGCGCGCCGATGCGATCCTGTCCTTCTCCAGGTAGCGATCGGCCAGTTCCGCCTGCAGCATCAGCCCACCCAACGGAGCGCTCAATGCATGCGCCGCTTCCCGGCGAAAGAGGGCGTCCCCCATGGGGGCGGAGTCTTCGGGGTGGCCGACGGTCATGGCACCGGGTCCAGGGCTTCGCCCGACAACGGGCAGCTAACGGGGAAAATAAAACGTTTCAGGCCGGCCCGCCAGCCGGGCATTCACGCCAGGCGCGATGGATCGCTTTCAAGCCCGACGTCGGCATGCACCCGTTCGAGCACCTGCTCGCGCTCCGCCTGGCGTCGACGCGTGGGTGCGCTTCCGTCGTCCTCGATGGATTTGAGCAGTCCAAGCACGTCGTGCGTGGCCGACTCTTCATAAGGCACCACGGTCTGTTCCACCAGCTTGCCCATGACGTAGCGGGACTGCTCCGTAGACTGGCTGGCCGACGTCACAATGGACGCCTGCACCAGCCTGCCCTTCCGGTAGGAGATATCGGCCTGGCTGTCGGCCATGTCGTCGATGCGCGTATAGAGATAGTTCTGCGACTTCGGGTCCAGGGTGAGCATCAGCGATGCGCCGGCCGTCGGCGAGGAGTGGAAGCTGGCCTTCAACTGCGCGCGCAGGTGCTGCGCAACGCCGCGGTTGAGCGGATCGGTGCCCCTCACCTGCGTCTCCTGCGATACCTCGTAGGAGAACCCATCCTTCTCGCCGGGCCGCAGCGGATTCGGCGAGCCGGCCGCCTGGACCAGCGACGCGTGGAAGTCGGGCATGCCCGTCAACACGGCCTGCTCGCTTGGCGACAAAGCGCTCCGCATCGGCACCGTGCCCGGCGGTGTGTCGCGGATCGCGGCCAGCTGACCGAAGGCGTCCTTGAACATCGCCACGAGCGCGCGGTCGCCGTGCCCGCGCGAAGCGGCCTGGTCGAACTGGCGCATGAGATGGTCCAACGCGGCGGCCCGCTGCGCGGCGCTGCCGAGGATCGCCGGCGAACTCGTGTCGATGGCGATGTCGATCGTGCCGCCGGTGCCGTTCATCCGGACACTGCGGGACACTGCGTCCGCATGGAACGCGAGGGTCGTGGGTGGCTCGTTGCCGTTGGATGCCTGTGCGCTGAAGTCGACGGAAGCGAGCACCTTGGGATCGAATGCAAGGAGGCCGTCCAGATCCATCGTCGGCGGAACGGCCGCCAGCCCGTCGAGGGCCTCATGGAGTGCGCCGGCGAGTTTTTCCACCGCGCTGCGTTCCGCTTCGTCCAGCGCGTCCCCGCCCTGAATCTCGCCCTGGGTGCCGAGCACCACGGACTTTCCACTCGCGGTCTTGATCGTGAGCCGGGCCGTGGTCTGGACACCATCGTCCACCGGCGAGGTCGCCGGGGCGATGCTGGGCAGCAGGTCGTACGTGGCCGGCGATGCCACCTGGTCGAGACCGCTGAGCGTGACGACCACAGACGGCGGAGCCGCCTGCGCGGATAAGGTGACGGCTTCCGCCTTAGCAGGCGCGCCCGCGGCTGCCGGGGCTGGACCGCCGGCGACTGTCGTTACGCTTCCGATCATGCCTCAAGTCCGTCAGGTCCTGTGGAAGCGTGACGGCAAGGCAAGCCAGAACTTGAACCCGCACTATGTGGGAGGTCCTATGTTCTCCTACAAGCTGCGGAGCTTTGTGGCACCGATACCTGTCAGTGCCCGGCGGGACATTCGTCGCGGCTGTTGTCCGCGATGCCGGCGATGAACCAGCGGCCGTCCATGCGCACCAGGTGCACCAGATCCGTGCCGCAGTGCTTCACTTCGCCGTTGATGAGGAACTCATACGGTGTCCAGACCATGGCGAGGTCGCCGTCGATGCGCACCATTGGATCGTGGATGCGCTCCTGGATCTTGTCCTTGCCCGGCTTGATGTGGTCGACGAACTCACCCAGCGTCATCCGCACCACCTTGCCCTTGCGCAGCAGGGCCACGCTGCCTTCCGGCTGGACCGTGGCGCGCATGGCCTCCTGGTCGTACTTCGCCATGCCGTCGAACATCGCCTGCACCGGTGCCAGCACGGCGGCCTCGTCCTTCGTCACGGCGAAGGAGGGCGTGGCCGCGAGACCGCCAAGGAACACCGTGGCCGCGGTGGCGATAAGTCGAGCGTTCATGCGGTCTCCCCAGGCGCGTGATGACGTCCGGCCATCCTAGCGGGGCGCCGGCGACCGATGCCATGGGACTTTAGGCACAGCTGTCCGAGCGCGAGAGAAATCGACAAGCCCGCCTCCCCTTCGCCTGCTATACGTCGGTGTTCCCTTTCTTGCCACCGGAGCTACAAAAATGGCCGTCACACAGCTCGACGCCACCTTCCTCGCCGAACAGAAACAGCGTCTGCTTGAGCTGCGCCGCCAGCTCATAGAGGTGGGCGACGCCGCCGGGGAGGACGAACAACTGCTGCAAACGACTGCCGGCGGGGAGCCGCAGGACGCGAGCGACGACGGCACCCGTCTCGCCAATCTAGCCAACGACGAGGCGGTCCTGAGCCACAACGAGGCTCGCATCGGAGCGGTCGATCGCGCGCTGGAAAAGATCGAGGAAGGCACCTACGGCATCAGCGACGGCAACGGCGAGGTCATCCCGCGCGAGCGCCTCGAGGCCGTGCCGGAGAGCTGCTACACCGTCGAGGAGGCCGTGGACCAGGAGCGCTTCTCGCGGCGGCGCTGACCATCCAAACGGGGGCACGAGCGTCCTATCCGCCCGTCTGGGGAGTCCGAAGAATGACAAGGCAACCCCCTTTCGAGGCTAAATCGTGAGCAACTCACCCGAACAGACGCTCGACCCGTCGCGCCGCGCTTTCATCGTCAACGCCGGCGTGCTCGCCGCCGGCACGCTCGCCGGCGTGGGTTCCCTCGCCGTCAACGCCGCGGCCGGCGCCGCCCCCGTTTCTAAAACCACTGCAAAGAAGGACATCGCAATGCCATTCATCACCACCAAAGACGGCACCCAGATCTTCTACAAGGACTGGGGTAAGGGCCAGCCGCTGGTCTTTCATCACGGATGGCCGCTGAGCTCGGACGACTGGGATGCGCAGATGATGTTCTTCCTCGCCGAGGGCTTCCGCGTCATCGCCCACGACCGCCGCGGGCATGGCCGTTCCACTCAGACCGACACCGGCAACGAGATGGACACGTACGCCGCGGACGTCGCGGCGCTGGTCGAGCACCTCGATCTGAAGAACGCCATCCACATCGGCCACTCCACCGGCGGCGGCGAAGTGGCCCGTTACGTGGCGAAGCATGGCAAGGGCCGCGTCGCCAAGGCCGTCCTGGTGAGCGCCGTGCCGCCGATCATGGTGAAGAGTGCCGCGAATCCGGGCGGCCTCGACATCTCCGTGTTCGACGGCTTCCGGAAGCAGCTGGCCGCCAACCGCGCACAGTTCTACCGCGAGGTGCCGATCCCGTTCTACGGCTACAACCGTCCGGGCAACCCGGCAAACGAAGGCACCGTGGGCAACTGGTGGCGCCAGGGCATGATCGGCGGCATCAAGGCGCACTACGACTGCATCAAGGCCTTCTCCGAAACCGACTTCACCGAAGACCTGAAGCAGATCGACGTGCCCACGCTGGTGATGCATGGCGACGACGACCAGATCGTTCCGTTCGCGGATTCGGCACCGCTGTCGGTGAAGCTGCTGAAGAAGGGTGAGCTGAAAGTCTACAAGGGTTACCCGCACGGCATGCTGACGACGCACGCCGACGAGCTCAACAAGGATCTGCTGGCCTTCATCAAGGCGTGATGCCTTGAACGCAGCTCTGTAGGAGCCGCTATAGCGGCGAGGAGGCTTGCCTCGCCGCTTCATTGCCCCGTGGCCTTCTCGCCGCTGCAGCGGCTCCTGCAACCTTCGGTGAAGGCGATGTCAACGCGGGCCTGAACCGCAACCCCGCATTCTGCTGCGACGCAGGATGACAGTTGTGTGCCGCTCCCTCATCCTGCGCCCCGCAAGGCGCTGAGGGGCGCCGCAAAAACTTGCGGGGACAATACTGAATGATTCGTCGCCATCTGCCGGTGGGCTTGCGGCCGCTTGCCATCGCGTGCGCTGCCGCGCTTTCTTTCGCTACCGGTGCTTCCGCCCAGGACCGGACACCGCAGGATCTGGCGACACCGCCTCCCGCGAAGCCGGCGGATACCGCCACCACGAAGTCCAAGCGCCCCGCGAATCCGGATGCCGTGAGCAACCTCGATGCCGTGATCGTCACCGGCATCCAGGGCAGTATCCAGAACGCGATCAAGGCCAAGCAGAACTCGGACAACATCATCGAGGCGATCTCCGCCGAAGACATCGGCAAGCTGCCGGATAGCAGCATCGCGGAAAGCCTTGCGCGCCTGTCCGGCCTCGCGACGCAGCGCGTGGACGGCCGGGCGAACCAGATATCCATCCGTGGCCTGTCGCCGGATTTCGCCGGCACGACCCTGAACGGGCGCGAGCAGGCGACCATCGGCGAGAACCGTGGCGTCGATTTCGACCAGTATCCCTCCGAACTCATCAGCGGCGCCGCCGTCTACAAGACGCCGGATGCCAGCCTCATCGGCCAGGGCCTTTCCGGCACGGTGGACCTGCATACCATCCGGCCGCTGGACCTTCCCAAGCGCGCCATCGCCGCCAACCTGCGCGGTGAGACGAACTCGAACGGCAGCCTCAACCACGGCACGGGCGTGGGCGACGCGGGGCACCGCGCCAGCTTCTCGTATATCGACCAGTTCCTCGACCATACGCTGGGTCTCGCCGTTGGTGTCGCGCAGCTCGATTCGCCGGTGCAGGAACAGCAGTACCAGGCCTGGTGGTGGAACCTCGACAACGGCTCGCAGGGCGCCGAGACGAACTGGCGTGCGCCGCATACGCCGGGCATGCCGGACAACGTGCTGTCGCAGCAGGGCATGCAACTGCGCGCCAAGTCCGAAAACCAGCTCCGCAACGGCCTCATGACCGTGCTCGAATGGGCGCCCGACGACCACTACCACTCCACCCTGGACCTCTATTACTCCACCTTCGACCAGAAGACGTACCTCAACGGCGCGCAATGGTCGAGCAGTTCATACGACAACGTGTCGTATTCGAACGTGGGTGTCGTGCCGGCCCTCCCCTATCCGATCGTCACCACCGGCCACATCGACGGCCTGCATTCGGTCCTGCAGAACGACTACACGAAGGAAAAGGACCGGCTGTTCTCCGCGGGCTGGAACAACCAGTACGACTTCGGCAACGGCTGGGCGATCACGGCCGACGCGTCCTATTCCAGCGCGAAGAAGCGCTTGCACGACGCTTACCTGTTCGCCGGCCTGCCCGGCCGGGCGACATCGTCCACCGACTTCGCCACGCCCGTGCACGAAGGCTTTCCCGATTTCAGGCCGGGCGTGGACTTCGCCGACCCGTCGGCGATCTTCTTCACCGATCCGAACAACTACGGCTATAACGGCCGCGAGGAGTTCGACAAGCAGAAGGACACGATCAAGGCCTTCCGCTTCGAGGTTAGCCATCCGGTCGGCTGGATATTCTCCAACGCCACCCTCGGCTTCAACTACTCGGATCGCCGCAAGACCAAGGAAGCCGACGTGTTCTTCGCGTGGCTCAACGGCAACGGTTCCGAATCGGATACCTACGATCCCGGCTTCGCGGCGCCGATCGATCCGTCCTACCTGCGCGGCACGACCGACCTCGGTTACGGCGGTATCCCCGCGATCCTCAATTACGACGTGCTGCGCGCGCTTGGCGGACAGTTCTATCTCACGCAGCGGAATGGACAGGCCGACTGGAGCCGCAATTACACGGTGCGGGAGAAGGTGCCGGTCGCCTACCTGAAGTTCAACATCGACACGACGCTGGGCGACGTGCCGTTGCGCGGCAACGTGGGCGTGCAGGCCGTGCGCAGCGACCAGTCGTCCGAGGCCTTCCAGACCAACGGCGATGCGTTCGTCGGTCGTATCTCGGACGGCACGAAATACACCAAGGTGCTGCCCAGCCTGAACCTCGTGGCCGAGATCGCCGACAAGCAGTACCTGCGCTTCGGTCTCGCCAAGACGATGGCGCGCGGTCGCATCGACGACGAGAAGGTGGCCACGTCGGCCAGCGTCGCACAGGTCGAAGACGGTCCGGCGGCCGGCCAGGTCCTCTGGTCGGGCAGCGGCGGCAATCCCAGGCTCAAGCCGTATATCGCGGTGGGCGCGGATCTTTCCTGGGAGAAGTATTTTGGCACGGCGAGTTATATGGCGGCGGCGGTGTTCAACAAGAACCTGCTGAACTACATCTATAACCAGACCACCCTCGATTACGACTTCTCGAAGTACACCAACGACAATCCGACGCTCACGCCGACGAGCAACATCGGTTCGTTCACGCGGCCCGAAAACGGCACGGGCGGCAAGATGCAGGGGCTGGAGCTCTCGGGCGCGCTCGAACTGGGCCTGCTCACCCGCGCCCTCGACGGCTTCGGCATGCAGGCGAACTTCTCGCTCACCAACAGCTCCTTGCCCGTGAGCGCGGTGTCCAGCATTCCCGGGAGCCCGTCGACCCTCCCCGGCCTGTCGCGCAAGGTGGCCAACCTGGCGCTGTACTACGAGAAATACGGCTGGTCGGTGCGTATCGCGGAACGTTACCGCTCGTCGTTCACCGGCGAGGCCGTGGCCCTGTTCGACCAGCTCGGTTACACGCAGGTGCTTGCCGACAAGCAGACCGACTTCCAGCTGGGGTACGCCTTCGAGCACGGGACGTGGAACGGCCTGTCCATCCTGCTGCAGGTGAACAACCTGACGAACTCGCCCATGAAGACGCAGCAGATCGCGGCTTTGCCGAACGGCGTCAAGGTGGCGCGGCCGCTGGAGTACGACAAGTACGGCCGCACGGTGATGTTCGGCGTGAACTACAAGCTCTGACAACGTCCTTCCTGCGAAAGCAGGAATCCAGCGTCTCTATGTGAGAGACGGATCAGTCTTCCCGCGATTCGGGTACCGCGCAGGCCCAGCACGGCACCTCCACCTGGCAGCACACTTCCTCGTCCACGTGGACGAGGATGCCGGTGCCCTGGCAGATCGGGCAGACGGGGGAATCGCTGGTGGCGGGCATGAGGTTGCCCTCTCTGGCTGCAGATGCCCCTGTTATACGCCACCGGCACCCCGGGGGATCAAGCGCGGTCCACCCGCGCCGCATAACAGCCGTAGCCGGCGTAGTGCGCGTGCAGGTAGCTCACCTTGCTCATGGCGAACAACTGCTCGATCGCCTCGGCCAGGTGTTCGCCATGCACCACTCGCGCATCGGCGATGTAATGCCTGGCGTCGAAGCCGCGCAGCGAGATGGTGCGGACCCGCAGCGGCTCCGGGATCTCGTCGCAGGCGTCGTAAGGCTCGGTGGCGCCCTCCCTCACGAAAATGGCGTGACTGGAACGGAACGGCGTATCCGCCGGCTGGTGTTCGAAGTTGAGCAGCAGCAAGGACTCTCCCCGGCGCGCGTTGCGCAGTTCGATGCGTTCCGGATAACCGGTATCGTCCGACGCTCGCGTGCGAACGACACCGCGGGCCTGCAACGCCGCCTCGTCGAGGCCATAGAGGGGAATGAAGGGCTTGGGGTCGAGACCGGTGATGCGGAAGGACATGGCGTGGCTCCTCGATGCGGTGGGATGGATCCATCGTCCGCCTTCATGGGAAACCCGGCCATCCGGATCTTGCTCGCCCCTGCCGGACGGCATAGTGACCTTCGCACCTTGATCCGCGCGCCCGGCTGCCGAAAGATCGTCCCTTGCGCACAGGAGACGCCATGATTCGCCCGTTTGCCGGACTGTTCTGCCTGCTACCGCTCGCCGCCATCGCCGCCGCGCCCGTCGCCACCGACTGGGGGGCCGCCCTGCGCAAGGACGCGCAGGCGATGCACGACGACCTGGCCGCCAATCATCCCGGACCAGTGGATCCCCTGAATCCCGGGTTCGCCAAGGCGAACGACCGTGGACTGGCGACGGCACTCGATCGCGCGAAGCGAACCCGCGATTTCGCCGGGTACCTCTTCGCCATGCGGGCCTATGCGGCAAGCTTCGACGACGGCCACCTCAGGTTTTACGTGCCGGACAAGGACCAGCCCAGGCTCCCGGCGCGATGGCCCGGCTTCCTCACCGCATTCGACAGCAAGGACGTGCAACGCGTGGTGTCGCGCGCCGACGATGCACCGGTGCCCCTCGGCGCGAGGCTCGTTTCCTGCGATGGCAAGGCCGCCGACCGCCTGGCCGCCGACCATGTCGGCAGCCTCGTCGGACGATGGGCGTTGCATTCGCAGCGCGTATCGCACGGCGGCGAGCTGTTCCTCGATCATGGGAACCCGTGGATCGCGCGCCCGTCCCGTTGCGTCTTCGATGCCGCCGGTCGGTCCATCCCGGTGACGCTGGACTGGCGTCCCATCGACAACGCGTCGCTCGTTCCACGCCTCAAGGCTACCTATCAGCGCGCGCACGAGCCGATCGGTATCCGCACGTGGGCCGACGGCACCGTCTGGATCGCGCTGAGCGATTTCGACGGTGCCCCTGGCGGCCCGGCGGCAAAGGCGCTGGAACCGCTGATCGCCCGCCTGCGCGCCGAACGCGAGACCATCGTCGCCGCGCCGCGCATCGTCCTCGACCTGCGCGGCAACGACGGCGGCTCCTCGGACTGGAGCCGCCAGATCGCGGAGGCGATTTGGGGCGAGGCCGCCGTGGCCGCGACCGACAAGGAAGACATCGTGGATTGGCGTGCCTCGGCCGCCAACATCGCCTCCATCCGGGAGTTCGCCGACGAGTTGCGCAAGACGCCTCGCTCGTCGCGGCGGATGCTGCAATGGGCCGACGTCATCGTTGCCGGCATGGAGAAGTCCGTGAAGGACGGAAAGCCTTACTGGCGCGCACCACCGGATGTCGAAGCGAAGACCTCCCATCCCGCGCTGCCCGCCCCCAAGGCGCGGATCTTCATGGTGACCGACAGCGGTTGCGGTTCCGCCTGCCTCGATGCAGCGGACCTGTGGCTGGAACTCGGCGCGATCCATGTCGGCGCGGAAACCTCGGCGGACACGCTGTACATGGACATCCGCCGCACCGTCCTGCCCAGCGGCGTCGGTCGTCTCAACGCCGCCATGAAGGTGTACCGCGGCCGTACCCGTGGAAACAACGTAGCGCTGGTTCCGAAGTATCCGTACGACGGCGACCTCGTCGACACCGGGGCCCTGGAACGCTGGATCGCGTCGTTGCCCTGAAGGCAAGTCTTCGCAAGCAACCGACGAACGGGCCGGTATCCTTGCCCTAAAGGCGAAGCGGAGACTACCCGATGGATCTTAAGAAGGATCCCGGCCCACATACCGTCGTCATCGTCGGCGGCGGTGCGGCCGGCATCGAACTGGCGACGAAGCTGGGCAAACGGCGCGACCTCGACGTGGTGCTGGTCGACCGGGACGCCAGTCATTTCTGGAAGCCGCGGCTGCACGAGCTGGCCGCCGGCCTGCTGGGTGATGGCGAGGAAGCCGTGTCGTACCTCGCTCACGGGCAGGCGCACGGGTACCGCTACGAGCCAGGTGCGCTGAACCATGTCGATGTCGAGGCATGCCGCATCGCGCTGGACGAAGTACGCATGCCGGTCACGGACGAACCGATCCTGCCGCCAAGGTCGCTGTCCTACGACACGCTGGTGCTGGCATTCGGCAGCCGCGTGAACGACTTCGGCACGCCGGGCGTGCTCGATGACTGCGACATGCTCGACAGCCCGGCCCAGGCGGTGGCCTTGCGCCGGAAGATCCTCGCGCTCGCCCTGCGCAGCGCGGGCGATCCCGGAAAACGCATCCGCATCGGCATCGTCGGCGCGGGCGCGACCGGTGTCGAACTGGCTGCCGAGCTTCACCACGCGTTCAACGACATGCACCGCTACGGCGGCCTCAAAGGTGCTTCCAAGCTGGACATCACGCTGATGGACATGGCATCGCGCGTGCTCCCGGCCGTGGACCCGCGCACATCAGCTTCGGCACAACGGATCCTGGAAGGCATGGGTGTGAACGTTCGGCTCGGCGTCGGCGTGGATGCCGTGACACCCGAAGCGTTCCATCTCTCCGACGGAAACGTCGTTCCCTGCGATATCCGCGTCTGGGCCGCCGGCGTGACGGGACACGAGATCGTCGCCGGCCTCGGGCCGTTCGAGCTGTCGAAGGACCGGCGCATCGTGGTGGACGAACGCTTGCGCGCCAAGGGCGTATCGAACGTCTACGCCGTCGGCGACTGCGCATTTGCCGTGCTTCCCCACGGCGGCGCCGTCCCGCCCACCGCGCAGGCGGCTCACCAGCAGGCGAACTACCTTGCGAGAGCCATCCCCCGCGCCGTTCGCGGCGAACAGGTGGAGTCCTTTGTCTACCACTCCAAGGGAACGCTGGTGTCGCTGGGCGAATACAAGGCGACGGGCGAACTGCCTTCCGTGGTCGCGAAAGGCGGAACGCCCATACCGATGCGCGGGCTGCTGGCGAAAGCCGTCTACGTATCGCTGCAGCACATGCATCGCGTCGCGCTGCATGGGTGGGCGAAGGCCAACGCGCTATGGCTGGCGGACTGGTTGCGGGATACGACCCTGCCGCCGGTGAAGTTGCATTGACCGCCTTAGTTCTTCACGGCGTGCTCCAACGCCTCGAAGTCTTCCTCGGAAAGCTTCAGCGAAGCCCCCTTGATGTTCTCTTCGAGGTGATCCGGGCTGCCTGTTCCCGGAATCGGCAGCATGACCGGCGAACGCTTCAGCAGCCATGCCAGGGCTACCTGGCTGTCGGTCGCGCCGAGCTTCTTGGAGATGGCGGAAAGGACGGAACCTTCCTTCGCCAGTTCGCCGGCGGCCAGTGGGAACCACGGGATGAAGCCGATGCCCTCCTTGGTGCAGTAATCCAGCACGGCCTCGCTCTGACGGTTGCCCAGGTTGTAGAGGTTCTGCACCGTCACGATCTTGAAGAACGTCGCGGCCGCCTGGATCTCTTCCACGTTCACCTCGGAAAGGCCCACGTGGCGGATGAGGCCCTCTTGCTGCATGTCGCGGATGACGCCGAACTGCTCGTCGCGCGGGACCTTGGCATCGATGCGATGAAGCTGCCAGAGGTCGATGCAGTCCACGCCGAGGCGGCGCATGCTCATGAGCACGCATTGGCGCAGGTATTCGGGACGACCCAGCGGCGCCCAGATGTCCGGACCGTGACGGGTAAGCCCGCCCTTCGTCGCGATCACCATGCCCTTGTACGGATGCAGAACCTCGCGGATCAGGTCCTCGCTCACGTACGGCCCGTAACTGTCGGCGGTATCGATAAGGTTCACGCCGAGCCCGGGCAGCCTCTTCAGCGTTTCGCGCGCCGCCTTCGGGTCGGCCGGGTCGCCCCATATGCCCTTGCCGGTAATGCGCATGGCGCCGAAACCGAGGCGGTTGACCTCGAGGTCGCCGCCGATCTTGAACGTGCCGCTTGCCGATGCATCGATGGTGCTCATGGGTAGGCTCCACTGGGTGGGATGAAGGGGATCATGTCGACATTGGGACGGCGCCGACCGTCTAAAGGGCCCGGCGGAAGATTCGAAAAAAACCGCGACCGCTGTCTTGGCGCTACAAGCGCTCGCCGATCCCGTTCAGCAAGGCGTCGATGTCGCCGCGCGACACCGGGCGTGCCAGCAGGAGCTCTTCCACCCGCTCCACCTCCCCGGCCAGCGCCCGCTCGCCGAGGACGAGCGCGGCGCCCTTCAGGCGGTGCGTGACGTGCAGGGCCCGTTCGGGCGCGGCATCCTGCAGGGCCGTCCGGATGGCGGCGATATCCCGCAAGGCCTCTTCACGAAACGTACGCTCGGCGATCGAGGTGCCGCGCGCACCGGCGAAGGCGTCCCGGAGGCCGTCCAGCGAGAGCGGTTTGCCCAGCACCGTGTCGATGCCGCTTTCCTCGCAGCGGCGCACATGCGCCTCGCCGTCGTTGGCCGAGATGGCGATGAAGCGCGTATGCAGGCCGCCGGCCGCCGCCTCCCGCGCGCGCAGCTCGGCGGCGATGTCATAACCCTGCATGTCCGGCAATTCGCAGTCCAGCAGCACGCCGGCGAAGCGCCCGGGGACGAAGGCGTCGATCGCGGCCTGTCCATGATCCACGGCGTGCGTGTCGTAGCCGAGGAACTTCAGCTGCGCCGCGATGATCTGCCGGTTGGCCGGATGGTCCTCCACGAGAAGGACGATTCCCTTCGGCTCCGGCGTGGCATCCCCGTCCGGCGCCGGAGCGCGCTCCTCCGGCGGCGCCACGGGGACGCGGCTGGTCGGCAGCTCGATGCGCACCGCCGTACCCGTGCCCTCGTCGCTGCTGAGCTCCAGCCGGCCGCCGAGGTGGCGCACCATCTCCGCGCAGATCCCGAGGCCAAGCCCCGTACCCCCGAGCCGTTTCGAGTGAACGCCATGCGCCTGGGAAAAGGGCCGGAACAGCTCCCGTTGCCGTTCCGGCGGGATGCCAATGCCGGTATCGAAGACCTCGAGCACGAGGTGGCGAACCTCGTCCGTGGCTTCGTTCGCGGTCTGCCAGAGCGCGATGCCCACGTGGCCGCTTTCCGTGAACTTCACGGCGTTCGACAGCAGGTTCTCCATGAGCTGGCGCACGCGGGTCTGGTCGAGCAGCAGCCAGGGCAACGGCCCCATCGGCAGGTCGAGGCGCACGGCCAGCCGCTTGTGCTCGATGGCCGCACGCTGTCCGTCGATGACCTCGCGTGCCACGGAGACGACGTCGCACGCCGTGAGGTCGGGCGTGAAGCCTTCGCTCTCGGAGCGGCTGTAATCGAGCGCGCTCTTAAGGAGATTCTGAAGGCTGCGGCTGCTCGACTGCGCGATGGCCATGAGATCGCGTTGCGCGCCGGCCATCGGCGTGCGCGAAAGCAGTTCCACCGACGACGTCACGGCGTTCACCGCGTTGCGTACCTCGTGGCTCATCACCGCGAGCAGCATGGTCTTCTGCCGCTCGCCGCGGCGCGAGGCCAGCTGTGCCCGCCGTAGCTGCCAGATGGCGAAGATCAGCACCACGATCAGGGCCGCGCCCAGGGCAATCTCGATGCGGTAGGCCGAGGCCACCTGCGACAGGGTCGGCGCGCGCAGGTAGGCGGTCTCGAGCCAGCGCTCGATGATCGCCCGGTTGTCGTCGGGGCTGATGGCGCCCCGGCTGTCGTCGAGGATCGCGAGCAACTCCGGGGCATCCTTGCGCACGGCCACGCGCACGCTGACTGGCATCTCGGTCACGTTGCCGGCGATGCGCAGGCTCAGTGCGTAATCGCGGCGCACCATCGGGTGGTAGGCCACGTCGACGCCGATGCCGGCATCGGCGATGCCGCTCTCCACGGCGGCCAGTACCTGGTGCATGTCGACCAACGGAAGCCGCGCGATCGACGGATGTTCGCGGCGCAGCCAGGACTCGTAGACCCCGCCGCCCTTGAAGGCCACCGTGCGTCCTTCGAGCGCGTGCATGTCCAGTTCCGCCGGACCGACCATGCGGCTGATGATGACCGTGCGGCCCACGTAGAACGCCTTCGATACCAGCGCCTCGTCGCCGACGTCGGCGGCGAGCAAGCGGTCGCTGAGCGAGGGCAGCATATCGACGCGTTTCTCCTTGAACGCGCGGACCGACTCCTCCCACGACTTGGTGCGCACGGTGACGAAGCGCAATCCCGTATGCCGCGAGACCAGCTCGAGGTACTGGCTCACCAGGGGATTGGCCCAGCTGCCGCTGATCTCCGAACCCTGCTGCGGATCCACCGCGATACGCAGCGTGGGGTGCGCGGCGATCCAGCGCTTGCGCGCCTCCGCATCGGGCCGCGGCGGTTCCGCGGCGGTGACGGCCAGGGCGAACAGCGCGAAGACGACGACCAGCAGGCGCCTCACGCCGGGCCACCGTCCAACGCGAGGATGTAGTCGCGGAGCAGGTAAAGCTCGTTGTCTGAGGAAATCCGTAGTTTTCGGAAAGCGGCCGACTTCTGCGTGCTGATCGTTTTCAGGCTGCGACCGGAGCGGGACGCGATCTGACCGACCGTCAGTCCTTCGAGCAGCTGGCGGATCACCTCCCATTCGCGCGGCGACAAGGCCACGAGCGCGGGCGTCTCGCCCTTGTCGTCGTCGCGCGGTGGAAGGTATTCCCGGCCCGTCATCACCGCGTCGATCGCCCGGATCACGTCGTCCGGTTCCTGGCTCTTCGCCACGAACCCGTCGGCACCCGCCAGACGGAGGCTGTGGATGACCAGGCCTTGCTCGTGCGCGGAGATCACCAGGATCTTCATTTTCGGATAGGACGCGCGCAGCAGCTTGATGAGCGCGATGCCGTCGATGTCGTCCAGCGCGAGGGAATAGTCGACGATGGCGACGTCGACGGGCATGGTGGCGAGCATGGCGCGGAACGGACGGCTGCTCGCATGGCTCCCGACGATCGTGATCGACGGGGATTTCTCGAGATGCGCGATCAACCCCTTGAGGACGAGCGCATGATCGTCCAGCAAGGCCACGCGCACAGAGCCGATGTAGGATCGCGCGGACATGAATGGACCAGGTACCCAGCTATTGTCTATCAAATAGCCCACGTTCGTGGACGATGCCGGATGAACCATATATCGGCGCGCACCCCTTGTAAACGTTCTCATTCGAGGTCTCAAGGCGCTCCGACTACGCGGTATCGGCCATTCGTCCACCTCCGTAAGCCATACAGGCAATTTCGACTCCCGTTGCTACGCTTTCGTCGTCCCCGCAAGGCGGGGTTTTTCGATGCATAGGGGTGAACGCGGGCATGGACACAGAGAGCCGCAGAACAGCCGCCGGCACGGCCGGCGTGGCTGAACCCATCGCGAACGCCAGGCCCTGGGGGACACCGGCCGGCTTCGTGGATCGCCCGTTGGAGACGGTGCGCGTGGGCATCGTCGGACTCGGTTACGTGGGACTTCCCCTGGCCGTGGAGTTCGGCAAGCGTTATGCCACCGTCGGCTTCGATATCCGCCCGGGCCGCATCGAGGAACTGCGCGCCGGTCACGACGCCACCCTCGAGGTGGACGCCGCCGAGCTGGCCGAGGCCTCTCGCCTCGGCTATTCCTCCCGTCTCGAGGACCTGGCCGGATGCGACGTCTATATCGTCACGGTTCCCACGCCGATCGACGAGGCGCGCCGGCCCGACCTGACCCCCCTGGTCCGCGCCAGCGAAACCCTGGCGAAGGTTCTCAAGCCCGGCGACGTCGTCGTCTACGAGTCCACGGTCTACCCCGGCTGCACCGAAGAAATCTGCGTACCCATCCTCGAGCGCGGCTCGGGGCTGGTTTTCAACCGCGACTTCTTCGCCGGTTACAGTCCGGAGCGCATCAACCCGGGCGACAAGACCCACCGGGTGAGCAGTATTCTCAAGGTGACCTCGGGCTCGACGCCCGAGGCCGCGGACTTCGTGGACGCGCTGTACCGCTCCGTGATCGGTGCCGGCACCCATCGCGCCAGTTGCCTGAAGGTGGCCGAAGCCGCCAAGGTCATCGAGAACACCCAGCGCGACCTCAATATCGCCCTGGTCAACGACCTCGCCATCCTTTTCAACAAGCTGGGCATCGATACCCTGGAAGTGCTCGAGGCCGCCGGTACGAAGTGGAACTTCCTTCCCTTCCGGCCCGGGCTGGTCGGCGGCCACTGCATCAGCGTCGATCCGTACTACCTGACGCACAAGGCCCAGCAGGTCGGCCACCATCCGGACGTGATCCTGGCCGGGCGCCGCACCAACGACGGCATGGGCCCGTACATTGCCGGCGAGCTCGTGAAGCTCATGGTGCGCAAGGGCATCAACCCCGTGCATGCGCGCGTGCTGGTGCTGGGCCTCGCCTTCAAGGAGAACTGCCCGGACCTGCGCAATACCCGCGTGGTGGACATCGTGGGCGCCCTGGGCGGTTACGGCGTCGCGGTGGACGTGCACGATCCCTGGGTACGCGCCGCGGATGCGCGGCACGAATACGACATCGATCCGGTCGCCGAGCCGGCACACGGAGCCTATGACGCCGTCGTGGTGGCCGTGGGTCACCGCGAATTCGTCGCAATGGGCGCGGAGGGCATCCGCGCTTTCGGCAAGCCCCTGTCGGTGGTGTACGACGTGAAATACGTCCTGCCTCGCGACGCTGTCGACGGCCGGCTCTAACCCGGGACGCCGTATGAAGATCCTGGTCACCGGCACCGCGGGCTTCATCGGCTACCACGTGGCGACCCGCCTGCTGGAGCGTGGCGAGGAGGTCGTCGGCCTCGACAATCTTTCCGACTATTACGACGTCGAACTCAAGAAGGCGCGACTGGCCCGCATCCAGGGCAAGCCCGGTTACACGCACGTGCATGCGGACCTGGCCGACCGCGAGGCGATGGAACAGGTATTCGCCACCCACCGGCCACGGCGCGTGATACACCTCGCCGCGCAGGCGGGCGTGCGCTATGCCGCCCAGAACCCGCACGTCTATGTCTCGAGCAACGTCACCGGGTTCCTGCATGTGCTGGAAGGCTGTCGCCACACAGGGGTCGAGCACCTCGTGTTCGCTTCCACCAGCTCCGTCTATGGCGCGAACACGCGCATGCCGTTCTCGGAGCACCAGCCGACGGAACACCCGCTCACCCTCTACGCCGCCACCAAGAAGGCCAACGAACAGATGGCGCATGCCTATGCCCACCTGTACCGCCTGCCCTGCACCGGCCTGCGGTTCTTCACCGTCTACGGGCCCTGGGGCCGTCCCGACATGGCCCTGTTCCTGTTCACGAAGGCGATTCTCGCGGGCGAACCGGTTCGCGTTTTCAACCATGGCCGGCACAAACGCAGTTTTACCTACGTGGACGACATCGTCGACGGTGTGCTCGGCACGTTGGAAAACGTGCCCGCGCCGGAACCGCACTGGTCGGGCGAACGACCCGATCCGGGCACCAGTGGCGTGGCGCCTTACCGGATCTTCAACATCGGCAACGAGAAGCCGGTGGAACTGCTCCGTTACATCGAAGTGCTCGAGAGATGCCTCGGCAAGACGGCGCGGCTGGACATGCTGCCGCTGCAACCGGGCGACGTCCCGGATACCGAAGCCAACGTCTCGGCCCTCGTCCAGGCTACCGGCCATGCGCCGAAGGTGGACGTGCAGGAAGGCGTCGGCCGCTTCGTGGACTGGTACAGGGGATACTACCGTGCATAAGAAGAACAGCGCATTCGCGCGCGGAGACGTGTCGTGATCTTCGACTACCTCGACCCGGCCGCCCCCGGCGACATCCAGGCCGACCTGTGCATCGTCGGCGCGGGTCCGGCCGGTATCGCGATGGCCCGCACCTTCATCGGCTCGTCCATCACGGTGTGCCTGATCGAAGGCGGCGGCCTCTCCGGCGAGGATCGAAGCCAGTCGCTCTACGACGGCGACTCGACCGGCGACCTTCCGCTCGACGCGGGAACGTCGCGCATGCGCGTGTTCGGCGGCAGCTGCACCTTATGGGGCGGTGGCTGCATACCTCTCTCCGACGGCGACCTGTCGGCACGGGATTGGGTACCGGACAGTGGCTGGCCCTTGCGTTACGCGGACCTGGCGCCCTGGTATCGACGGGCAAGCGAGTTCTGCCGCATCGATCCGGCACACGGTTTCGGCCCCGGCGCCTTCGACGGTCCGCCGCCACGCCGGCCGCTCGACCTCGATCCCGAGGCGCTGGAAAACTTCGTTTTCGCGCGCAGCCCGATCATGTTCGGCGAGGCATACCGCGAGGCACTGGACCAGGCGCCGAACATCACCGTGCTCCTCCATGCCAACGTCATGGAACTCGAATCGACGGCCGAGGCAAGGACGGTGACCGGCGCCCGCATCGGGGGCCTGGACGGCCGCCGCGGCCGGGTCTCCGCGCGTCATTACGTATTGGCGGCCGGCGGCATCGAGAACGCCCGCCTCCTCCTCCTTTCCGACAGCGTGGCGCCGGCAGGTCTCGGCAACGACCACGATCTGGTCGGCCGGTATTTCATGGACCATCCCAGCGGCACGATCGGCAGCGTCCGTTCGGACGATCCCGACCGGCTCACCCGGCCTTACGAACGCACCGTCGGCAAGACGCGCGCGCCGCTCTCGCCGGAGATCGGCCTGTCTTTCGACGCGCAGCGTGCCCATCGCACCCTCAACGCCCGCGTGCATCCGTTCGCGGTGGAAGGACGTGTGCCGCGCGGCATTCGCGCCTTGCGCGACGTACGCGCCGCGCTGCGGCCGCCCCGGCACGACGAAGCCACGCTGCTCGAGGCGCGTCTGTGTGCCGCCCTGCAGAACGGCCCGGGAGACGCGGCCGTCGCGACCCAGCAGAACCTCGTCGTGAGCGCTATGCGGCTCGGACTGCACATGGGCGACATCATGAAAGCGCTGGCGCAGAAGATCGCCGACCGGCCGACGGTGCGCAGCGACCGCGCGGAACTGGTGGGCTTCTTCGAACAGGCGCCGCAGCGCGACAGCCGCGTGACGCTCGGCGACCGGACGGATGCGCTCGGGCTCCGCCGTGTGCGGATCGACTGGCGACTCAACGACCTGGACCGGCACACATGGCGGACCACGACGATGATCGCGGGCGAACGGCTGGCCGCGGCGTGCAACGGACGCTTCGAGCCCGCGGCGTGGGCCATCGGCGACGCCGCGCCGGAAGTGCACGGCACCGCTCACCACCTGGGGACGACGCGCATGTCGACGGACCCGTCGACCGGTGTGGTAGACCCCGACGGCAAGGTGCACGGCATGTCCAACCTGCACATCGCCGGCAGCTCGGTGTTCCCCACGGGTGGCTGGGCTTTCCCCACCTTCACCATCGTGGCGCTCAGCCTGCGCCTCGCCGATCAGCTTCGCGTGTTGCTGAGCGCAAGCGGAGGCATCGCGTGACGCCCGCCCCCTGCAGGAGCCGCCATGGCGGCGAGGAGACCTTGCGCCACAGTGGCAAGCGTGCCCTCGCCGCCATGGCGGCTCCTACAGGGATTGCCGGCGTCCTGTGCAACGCCGGTTTCGAAGCGCCGCGCGCCGACCAGGCCAGCGTTCTCGTCTTCGAAGCGCGCACGATGACCGCCCATATGGCCGAGGCAACACACCTGCTCGATCGCCGCGAACTTACCCGTGCGGCGCGTTTCCGCTTCCGCCGCGACCGCGACACCTACACACTGGCCCACGCCGCATGGCGCGTGGCGCTGGGCAGGTGCCTCGACATCGATCCGCGCGAAGTCCCGCTGGCGACCACGGCGGACGGCCAGCCGCGTCTCGCCGGCACGGCCTTGTCGACCAGCCTCAGCCACAGCGGCGATCTGGTCGCGCTCACGGTCTGCCCCGCCGCCACGGTCGGCGTGGACATCGAGCAATGGCCGCCGCGCATCGACCTGGAAGCCCTGATGCCGATGTTCTGCACCCGCGAGGAATGCGCCGAACTGGCCAGGCTGGACGCGGCGCGGAAGGCACGCGCGCTGCTCGAGCTGTGGACCCGCAAGGAAGCGCTGCTGAAGGCTTTCGGCGTGGGACTGCTGACCGACCCGGCGACGGTGCCCGCTCCGTCCACCCATCCCCTGATGCCCCCCGCGTCGGCCCTGCACTATCCGCCTTGCCATACGCGCAACCTGCGCAGCGGGGAGCACTGGATCGCCGCGCTGGCCGCGCCATCGGCCGTCTGCGATATCCGCCTGCACCTGTTGTCCCAACCACGGTAGCCACTGTTTTTGTGGGAGCCGCTTCAGCGGCGATGGGTACTCGCGGCACGCTGGCCGGCATGGCCGGTTCCCCTATGTATCGCCATCGATACAGACAGCCATTCGGACTAGCCGTGTGCCGACCGGAAGTGCAATCGACACACCGCGCCACGGTACCTAGCCTTGGTATATCCGCACGCGGCAGGAAGCGTGCATCGAGGGGAACGACCGATGATCCGCCTGTTCAGACAGCCGATCGTGCGCTGGCTCACCCTGCTGGGTAGCTGCGAACTGTTGCTTCTCGCCGCCTCGCTCAACGCGGCCACCTGGATCCGTTTCGCTCCTTCGCCCGAAGACCTCGCCGCCTCGTCGCATTCCGTGATGGCGAGGGCAACGATGTTCGCCATCGTGATCTTCCTCAGCATGGCGGCACTCGGCGAATACCGCGCCACGCTGCGCATGAGCTGGCGCGGCCAGCTCGCGCGCCACGCCATCGCCTTCGCTCTCGGCGGCCTCGCCCTGGTCGTGGGCTACTACGTGGTTCCCCAGGCGTATGTCGGCCGCGGCGTGCTGGGCATGGCGCTTGTCATCGCGTTCATCGCCACCGCCGGCTTCCGTGCGCTGTTCATGCGCCTGGTGGAAATGGAATCGCTGAAGCGCCGCGTGCTCGTGCTGGGTGCCGGCGAGCGTGCCGCGCAAATCCACAACCGCATGCGCCGCCGTTCCGACAGGCGCGGCTTCTGCCTGCTCGGCTACGTGCACGGCCCCAACGAAACGGTGGCCATCCCGGAGAACCTGCTGGTGATCCCGGCCGGTTCGCTCGCCGAACTCGCGCGGCGCGAGAAACTGGACGAAATCGTCGTCGGCGTGGACGACCGCCGCGGCAGCCTGCCGATGGACGACCTGCTGGCCTGTCGCCAGCTCGGCGTACAGATCACCGACCTCACGACCTTCGTGGAGCGCGAGGCGGGACGCGTGCAACTGACCATGCTCGACCCGTCGTGGCTGGTCTTCTCCGGCGGCTTCAACGCCGCGCCGCTGGCCGTCTTCCTCAAGCGCGGCTTCGACCTCGCCGCCTCGTCGCTGATCGCCCTGCTCTGCTGGCCGATCATGCTCGGCGTGGCGCTGGCGATCCGCCTCGAATCCGGCCGCGGCCAGCCCATCCTGTATCGCCAGGAGCGCGTGGGCGAGCACGGCCGGACGTTCTGGCTCTACAAGTTCCGCAGCATGCGCACCGATGCGGAAATGGACGGTGTCGCGCGCTGGGCCTCCAGCAACGACGATCGGGTGACCCGTGTGGGACGCATCTGCCGCAAGCTTCGTTTCGACGAGCTGCCACAGCTATGGAACGTGATCCGCGGCGACATGAGCATCGTGGGACCCCGGCCGGAGCGTCCGCAGTTCGTATCCGACCTGCAAACCAAGATCCGCTTCTACAGCCTTCGCCACAGCATCAAGCCCGGCCTGGCCGGCTGGGCGCAGCTAAGTTATCCGTACGGCGCCTCCGAGGAGGACGCGGCGGAAAAGCTGAAATACGACCTGTTCTATGTGAAGAACCACAACCTCTTCCTCGACATGGTGATCCTGATCGAGACGGTGGAGGTGGTCCTGTTCGGCCGCGGGGCACGGTGAGGGCGTCCGCCGGAAGACACGGGGCGCCCGCCTTCGCGGGAGCGACGTCGCATGGGTGGGTCGGTCAGCGCCCCGGCCGCGTCGCGCCGACGTGGAGCACGCGCAGCGGCGAGCTGTACCAGTCGACCACCTCGCCCTGTTCAAAGCGAATCCACGACGGGCCATACTCCCAGCGTTCCTCGCCGCGCCGTGTCGGCTCCCCTTCGACGGCCACCACATCCTCCGGCGTCATGCCGAGGGCAAGCACGGGCGCGGGCGGCGTCTCCCGCTCCATGGACGGTGCGGAGACCGGACGGGCCTCGGCTTCCGGTGCCGGGTCGGCCGGCCATGACGACCAGGCGAGGATGGCCGCACCCGCCGCCATCGCCACGAGCCACCAACGCCTGGCATGGCCGGTATATCCCGCGCGTATCGGCGATGCCGCTGCGGGCTTGGGTGCGGGGATCGCGGGTTCCAGAGCCTCGGCGATGCCGGGCTCCGTCAGCGCCCCTTCCGTCCTGCGCACCGGCAACGGTGCGCCGGGCAACCGTCCGTGCCGGCGATGGAAATCCATCGCCGCGCCGTATTGCGCCGTGAGCCGTTGCAGCCGCGCCGCGGCAAGCTGGTCCGCGCGCGAGCCGCGACGGCGGTCGGGATGCCACATCGCCACGTTGCGGCGATACGCGCGCTTGAAGTCCTCGAGCGAGCAGCCCGGCTCCAGGCGCAGCTTGCCGTACAGGTCCATGAAGTCGGTTTCGTCGGCCACGAGAAGCTCCCCTGCGGCGACGCGCGTGAGTTACCGCAAGGTGCGTGGCCCGCATCCCCAAGCGTCGCTCACGCCAGCCGCGCTTACAAGTATCACTTTTGGAGAATCGCCATGCTTCGTCGCCCGTTCGCCGCGCTGGCCGCGGCACTGTTATCGATCCTCCCCGCGGTGACCCTTGCCGGGCCGCCGCCGGCGCTGGGCGCGCATGTCTTCCTGGGCCAGGGCGAAGGCCTTGGGGTGAGTCCCGCCGTGACCCGCGCCGTCGACACGCAATCCACGGGCAGCGTATTCGTCGTGTTCAACGCGGGCTACACGAGCAACGGCTCGACGCCAACCGACACCTACCTCAATCGCTGGCGCTCGCTCGGCCGTGCGATGACGTACGCGAACTACGGCGAACGCTTCGACGTGAAGGCCTATGTGGCGCTCGACGGTAAAGGGGGGCCCGGGCACAGCGTGTCGATCGTCAAACCCGGCGAACCGAAAGGCGAGCTCTCCCTGCCCTTCGTCGAGGTGCGCAACGCCACCCGCGTGCAGGCCATCGCACAGTCGTACGCCGCGCCGGCACTCGTCGTTTCCAGCGACGAGATCCACGTGGACGGTCCCGCCACCCTGCTCGCCTTCTGGTGGGGCGACGGCGGCGTCAAGCGCATGACCGTCACTCCGGGCGATGGCTTCCAACTGATCGACGCGTTCACCGAGCTGCCCGACGAAAGCGGCGTGCAAGGCGCGGTCGCCTGGCGCCAGGTCGACAAGGCCGGAACCTATCGCGTGCACTGGACGGCGGCACCGGTCCAGGGCGCCGCGCTGTGGCTTATCGCTATCCGCTGAGCGTTTGGCTTCAGCCAGGGATCCATGTGCACGGCACCGAAACGCCACGCGACCGACTGATCGTTTGGCGGCCATTCACGTTGATTTCCAAGAGCACTGTCCGGATCCGGACAGTGTCTCAGAAATGCTACTGTCGAATATCGCGTCAAGGCGCGGCTTGCATCGTAAGGGGCGAAAAATGCGCAGGTACATGCATCCCGCGTGTCCGCAAACGGACGCTTCATCGCATGCCAACAAGGGTATTTTTCTTTTTCGCGCACAAGCATAGCCTTGATCCACGACACCCGAGCCGCGGCGGGAAAGCCAGGACGCCACGGATGAAGCAGGAGCGCAAAAGCAGAGGGACGTGCCGAAGGGAAGCGCAGGATGCGCACCCGCACGCGGCCCGAGGTGCCGTCTTCTTGAAGGGAGGCAAAAAAGGTATGGATACCCCTGAACGCCAGGCGTTTCACGAAGCGGTAAGACGATCTCTTGCGCCCTTGTGCACATCGGGAGCAGGCAATGGCCTGGTCGTTTGATGTATTTGGGCACACGCCATTCTTTCCGATCGACGTCGATCCCGACATACCCTCGGCAATCGACCTGATCGTCGACCCTGCGCGGCCCGACGAACCGGGAAAAGTCATTCCCGTGGCGATGGCCGACAGCGTGATCCTGGTCACCTGTCCCAAGTGGCAAAACTGGAGCACTGACGATAAGGCGCAGGCGTTCGTCATGCGTCCGGGTGGCGATCCCGACGATCCTGACCGCCTCACCGCGAGCGATATCGTCGACGTCGGCACCTTTCCCGGTGACATCGAGCTCTACCTGGATCTTGCACCGCTGAATGTCGCCGCCGGCGAGGATCTGGCCTTCGAACTCTATGTCGCGCAAGGCAGTGCGATAAGCAACCCCTACGTCTCCAACGTCTACAGGTTCCGGATCGACAAGCAGCCACCCGGCGGCGCGACCCTGCCGCCGCCCGTCTTTGCCGACGACGTCGTCAAGAACGGCGTAACGCCCGAGCAGCTCGTGCTCGACGACCAGGGCAACGCATATCTGCCCGCGACGGTGGCGCCATACTTCCGCCAGGCGGCGGGCGATGCCCTGTCCGGCTACCTCGACGGTGCGCCAAACCTTCTTGCGGCCGAGGTGGCGCTGGACGGCGTCGGCCAGTCGGTCTGCATCCGATTCGAGGCCGCGGCGGTGGAACTCGCCGGCGACGGCAGGCATGTTTTCACCTATGCCATCGTCGATCGCGCCGGTAATCGCTCCACCATGTCGGCGCCGGTGGATCTCGTCGTCCGCATGAAAGTTCCGGAAATGATCATTCGAGGCGGAAGGTCGCGATCGGCACCCTTTTACTACCGTCAGCCACTGCGCCTTAGCGCGCACCCGGCACAACAGGCCGACGAGGTCGTCTGGTCGTATGCGCACTCGTCACCCGAGGTCGCGCGGTCGTTCGTCGATACGCATCCCCACGTCCCGCTGTCGGCGAGCCTGCGCAGGGGTGGTGCCGTCATAGGCTCCTGGATACTGCGTCCCGGTAACGTCGCAGGCACCTATAACACCGATCCACAATGGGACGGTGGCTGCATCGTCAGGGACGATGGAACGCTGTATGGCTACGGTAGCCCCGACGTCCTTCCGCCTGCGAACGCGCAAGGCGTCGTCCACGTCGCTACCACGCGTTCCGCCTATGCCGCCCTGCTTGCCCACGGCAGCGTCACGGGCTGGGGCGATCCACTGGCTGGCGGCCTCATTCCTTCGACCGTCGCGGCACAGCTGCGCGATATCGTCGGCATAGTCGCCAGCGGCGGCGCCTTCGTCGCGCTGCGCGCCGATGGCCGCGTCGTGGCATGGGGTGCCTCCGATCGCGGCGCGCAAATTCCCCCAGCCATCGCACCGGAACTCGAAGATATCGTCGAAGTCGTTGGAAGCGATGCCGCCTTCGCCGCACGCACGCGCGACGGAAAGGTGTTCGCCTGGGGCGCGCCGTGGCCCTATGGCATGCGCGTCAACGCCGCCGCCGGCGCCATCGCCCTGGTGGCGAACGATCACGCTTTCGCCGCCATCACTGCACGGGGAACCGTCGCTGCGTGGGGGGACACGGATTCGGGGGGACGCATCCCGGAGCCGATCGCGCCGATGTTGGAAGACGTCGTCCGGCTTGCCGCGACAAGCCAGGCCTTCGCGGCATTGCGGCGTGACGGCACCGTCCACGCCTGGGGTCTTCCCCGCTTCGGCGGACAGCTTCCCGGGCCGGTCACCCAGGCCATGCATGTCCTGGGATCCACGACGGCTTTCGTGGCGTTGTCCGCCGACGGCACACCGACGTGCTGGGGCGAACCCGGCGAAGGCGGCACGGCGCCTGTCGACACCACCATCGATGTCGTCACCTGCGGCTACGGTACTTTCGCCGCCATCCTCGCGGATGGAAGCGCCATGTCGTGGGGGCGCAACAGCGGTCGGTACGCCGGGCATGACGCCGTGGCCGTCTACGCGCCCGATCGCCATGTGATCGTTCTCACGGCCGGCGGCATGCTGGTCTCCTGGGGCGAACCCGCACTCGATCTTTCCTCGCTGGACGGCCAGGTCAGCCATGCCTCGCCGGCTCCCCCCTTTGCCATGGAGGCACCGCCATGAATACGCCAGATACCCTTCTTGCCGTTCCGACCGTCCGCGACGTGATGATCGTCGGCGAAGCCATTGTTGGAGGGACGCTGAGAGGTGCTTACAAATACGAGAACGAAGAAGAGAATCCGGAGGGCCAAAGCACCTACCAATGGACGGTAGACGGTGAGGTCGTCGCTACGACGCTCGAATGCCGTGTCCTCGCGGAATACGCCGGAAAGACGATCGTGTTCACGGTAACGCCCGTGGCCATGGCCGGGGAAATCGGCGCACCTGTTTCTTCGCCGGGGAAGCTTGTCGACTCAGGCTTCCAGAACATCAGCGACGAGGAAAACACCAACAGCTTCATGAAGCAGCACGGCAATTTCTCCTTCTATGTACCCGAGCCGGCGGACCGCATCTTCGTCTCCACCGGCGGCGCCTTTTCCCTGATCGATCCGCCGAGCTCGGATGTGTTCGTGCAAGGCCAGAACGATTTCGGTGCCCTCGTCCCGGAAAGCATCAAGACGTACCTGCAGAACAATCCGGCCACCGTGCTATATGCCACGGAACGCGATTTCGGCGCACTGGTCCCCCTGGGTCCCACCAACCAATTGCTGGTATGGGGCAGGAACATCCCGGCCAACTACGACATAACCAGGCTGCGCAACCTGCGCGCCGTATACGCCAACGGGGGTGCCTTTGCCTATATCTACCGCACGATGAACGCGGAAAACAAATGGATCGGTGCGATTGGCGGCACCGCGTTCGGCAGCGTCGTTCCGGACGCCATCCACCTTAAACTCGTCGAGGACCCACCGCGCGCGATCTACGCCACCTACGATGCCTTCGCTGTCCTTACCGAGAAAGGGCGCGTTTATGCCTGGGGCAACATCAACTCCGGCGGCTCCATCCGGCCGGATGCACAGAGTCGGCTCGATGGCATGGTGACGCGCCGCATCATCAGCAACATGTCGGCATTCTGCGCCATCGACGACGATGGCACGTTCGTACCCTGGGGAAACACGACCAACGGCGGTGTCATTCCGGCCGACCGTCTCGAAGCGATCCTTGACCAGGGCGGCGCCAAGTCGGTCATCGCTTCGCGTCACGCGTTCTGCGCCATCACCAAAGGGCGCGCCAAGGCAGTCAGCTGGGGCAATGCCACCCAAGGCGGGAACATGAGCGCGAATGCGCTGGATTTCGCCGCACGCGGCAACATCGTCCTGTGCAGGGCCGCGACATGGGCCTTCTGCATGATCAATGCCCAGGGTCAGGCGGAAGCGTGGGGAGTGGCCGGCTCGGGAGGCACGATTCCGAGGGATGCTGAAGGATTCGTCGCCAGCGACGATCAACACCCGGCCGACTTCGGTGCACTGATGCAAGGCTCCGGCGTCAAACCCGGAATCCATTCGTACTTTCGTGGAAAAATGCGTGACGATGGCGTCGACGTGAACGACGAGTCGGCTATCGATGCCGCCGCTGCGCGCTTCGCGCAATCGATGGACCGTGTCACCTCTAGCTTGCGCCTGGCCAACGCTTATGTCGGCGTCTACGCGAACGACACCAGCTTCTTCTTCCTCGCCCAGGACGAATTCGGCCTGACCGAACGGCTTCTGGTCTGGGGTCAGGCCAACGGGGGCGGCACCATGCCCGACGCGACGCGGCAGACCTTGATGGCAAGCCAGATCACGGCGACCTACTGCACGAACGGTGCCTATGCCGTGCTCGCGAACCAGGGAACCACCGAAGGTGTCGTCACCGTCTGGGGCGCGACGCTCGCGCAGCTGGACGCCGGCGAGATTCCGAAAGTTCCCCCCGAAATCGCGGAGAAGCTGAGGCGCGGCATCATCGAGGTCTATTCGATCAAGCGACAGCCTCCAGTCAACCCGACGACGGTCCGCGTCGACCCGTCGTTCGCCGCGCGGCACAGGGACGGCACGTATGTACTGTGGGGTGGCAATGTCAACAACCAGGTCTTCGTTCCCGAAGACCAGGGCCTTTCTCCCGGATCGACGTCGTCGTTGCCACCCATGAAAGAAAGGAGTGGATTGCGCCGGTATTCGTACAAGTGATGGTTTACACGGACATAAACTTTGCGGACGAGTCGAGCATAGTATGGATACCCGATTACGCGGCACCGGAGCCGGAAGTCGCTTCCAGAACATCAGCGACGAAGAGAACGCCAACAGCTTCATGAAACAGTACGGCGACTTCTCGTTCTATTCGATCGAGCCGTCCGACCGGATCCTGGTATCCACCGGCGGAGCCTTCGCGATCCGGGATCCCGAGTCCCGGAACATTCTGGTCATCGGACTCAACGACGGCTACGGCGCCACCGTTCCAGCGGCCGTGCGCCCTTACCTCGTCGACGCCGATCCGGCTACCCAGGTCTTCTCCACCGAGCGCGACTTCGCCCTCCTCGTCCCGGACGAGGACGGTAACCGACTCGTTCCCTGGGGGGCGAATATCGCGCCGGACCACGACGTGGCGAAACTGAGAAATGTTCGCTCGGTCTATGCCAATGGCGGTGCGTTCGCCTTCATCTACGGGCAACGTTCGGCGAACGGCGAGTGGCTGGGGGCCATAGGGAATCCGGCCTTTGGGGGTGAGGTGCCGGCGTCGCTACACCTGCCGCTCTACAACGATCCGCCCCAATCCATCTACTCCACCTTCGATGCCTTCGCCGTGCTGACAAGGAGCGGAAAGGTTCATGCCTGGGGGAATCGCGCCAACGGCGGTGAAATCAGCGCGGCCGCGAAGGCAATGCTGGACGGCATGATAGTCACCCGGATCGTCGCCACCATGTCCGCGTTCTGCGCGATCGACGACGATTACAGACTCATCGCTCCATGGGGGAATCCGGCCCATGGCGGCACGATTCCATCGGACCGCTTTGCAAGCATCGTCGACGACGACGGCGTCAAATCGATCGTCGGCGCCCGCGCGGCTTTCTGCGCCATCACCCGGCGTCGTGGCAAGGCCGTCAGCTGGGGCCTCGCGGCACAAGGCGGCGATATGTCTGAGCGAGCGAAGGTGTTTGCCGCCTATGGAAACATCGTGATGTGCAAGGCATCCAGTTGGGCGTTCTGCATGGTCAACGCCCGCGGCGATGCCGAGGCCTGGGGGGCGACCAGCCACGGAGGGACGCTGCCCGACACGGCCTCGGACACCGACATGGGGGTATTGATGGCCGAGTCCGGCGCGATACCGGCCATCCGCGCGATATTCCTGGAAAAGATGCGCAAGAACGTCGTCGATACCGACGACGACGACGCGGTGGAGGCGGCGGCCACGCACCTGGCGTCGTCCATGGATCGTGTGGGACCGACCGCCGACATCGTCGACGGGATCGTCACCGTGCATGCCAACGATGCGAGCTTCTTCCTCACCTCGCAGGATGCGAACGGAGCCACGAAGCAGGTGCTGGCCTGGGGTCTCGCCCATGGCGGTGGCGACCTGAGCCCGCCCGTGCGGGATGTGCTGCTGGACAGCCGGATCACCGCGGTGTCCTGCACCAACGGGGCCTATGGGGTCGTCGCGAATCGCGGCGACACGGAGGGCGCTGTCACCGTATGGGGCGCGACCTTGCAACAGCTCGACGCGGGACAGATTCCACGCATCCCGCCGACCATCGCGCAAAAGCTCAGCGGGGGCATCGCCGCTCTGTATTCCATCAAACGCCCACCGCCCCTGAATCCCGCGGCGCCGAGCGTTCGCCCCTCGTTCGCGGCCCGTCATGACGATGGTTCCTATGTGCTGTGGGGCGGCAGCGTGGAGAACGAAATCATCGTTCCGGGCGAGATCAACCCGTTCTCGCCCGGGGATTGGTCCGCGCGTCACCGGCGACGCCGCTATTACTACATCTGAGCGAGGGGAAGAATCGACATGGACGAGTCCAGTATCGGCATCAACGAAGGCGAAGAAGAGACCCCGGGCACGACGGCACCGTGGACATTCGTCGACAAGTATCAGGACGTGCCGGCGGAAGAAAGCACGAACTCCTACATCAAACAGTTCGGACGCTTCGCCGTCTATGACGACGACCACGGGCCGGTGGACCGGCAGTGGGGATCGACGGGCCGGGCCTACGCGTTCAGTAAAGGCAAGGACCACTTCGCCGCCGGCGGCAGTGCGACCCATGGGGCGAACGTCCCCGCACCCATACCAAACTACCTCCGCCGCAATCCGGCGCAGCGCATCTTTTCGACGTCGAACACCTTCGCCGTCCTGGTTCCGGTCGGAAACTCGAATCGCCTGATTCTCTGGGGTCCTGGCTTCATTCCGGCGAACAACCGCTATCCCCTGCGGGGAATCCGGTCGGTGTATGCCAACGGGACCTGCTTCGCCTTCATCTACGAAGCACCCCTGCCGTCCGGTGCGAGGGCCGGCCAGCGGATCGGTGCCACCGGTGCCGACGCGAATGGCGGCCTGATACCGGATGCCGTCCACCTGAAGCTGGCCGACGACCCCCCGGTATCCATCCGCGCCACCGCCGCCGCCTTCGCGGTGCTGACGGAAAGCGGCAAGGTACATACGTGGGGTAACGCGGCATTTGGCGGCACGATGTCCACGAGTGCGACCTCGGCTCTGGCGGGAGAGCGCGTACGCAAGCTCTTCGCGAACTACCACGCGTTCTGCGCGATCAGGGATAGCGATGGCGCGCCGGTAGCATGGGGCAATGCCGCCAACGGCGGCGACATTCCGGCCGATGTGCTGAACAACATCACCTCCGATGGCGGCGCGGAAACGGTGGTCGCCGCGAACACGGCCTTTTGCTGCATCACGGCGGGTCGCAGGAAGGCCTTCGCCTGGGGTCTGGCCGCTCAGGGCGGCAGCATGACCACGGAGGCGGTCAAGCAGATGGCCGTCACGGGAAACATCGCGGCCTGCCGGGCAGGCAGTTGGGCGTTCTGCATGATCAATACCCGGGGACAGGTGGGGGCCTGGGGGAACACCGCCCATGGCGGTACCACGACGGTCGCCAATATCGGCAACTCGACGGAGCCTGTCACCGGCATCCAGTCGGCCGACGCGACACCCGCGGATGAGGTCGTGCAAGAGTTCGTCGACGACGTGTCCTCGTCCTCCGAGCCGGTCGCGGCGGCCGCGGGACCGATTGGCTGGAGCTATGCCGGGCCGGACTGGAAGGCTTATATCTACGCCGTGGATTCCGGCTTCTGCCTCATCACCACTTATCCGGACGACCTCATACGCAGCGTCAGTTCCTGGGGCGCGGCCAACACGGTCATATCCGATCCCGCCAAACAGGTCATGCTCGCCAGTTACTTCGAAGCCGTGAAGACGAGCAACCGCGCCTACCTGGCCATCGTCCGCCAGGGGGATGCCGGTGGATGTCCGGTGGCCTGGGGCGAAGCGACCGCCAATGGTGGCGCCGTACCGGCCGACATCGAGGAAAGACTGCAAGGCCCCATCGTCGATGCCCGCGCCAACACCGTGGCGGTCCCGCTCAACGCGGTGGCCAATACCTCCGGCTTCACCGTATGGACGGCCAGCGGACAAATGGCCACGTGGGGTGGCGGCACGGGCATGGCTTTCATCGACACCTGAACCGACGCCCGCGCGACCGCTCCCTCAGAACCAGTCGCGCGGGCGCGGCAGGCGCAGCTCCCCGCGCCTGGGGTGCCGGATACCTCGGCAGGTCAGAACGTGACGCGAACCCCGATATTCCCGGCCAGGCCCTGCATGCCGTAGCCGCCGACGAAGTGGCGGTAGGTACCCTCGCCGTAGACCTGCACGTTCCGGCCGAGCTGGCTCACCGCGCCCAGCGAGACGCGGTAGGCATTGCCGACACGGCCCGATCCGAATCGGTCGGCGATATTCCATTCCTCGCTGGAAACATCCACGCGCGGATCGCCGTTGCTCGTATGGGTGAGATCCACGCCAACGTACGGCATGAATACGGGGTTCGCCATCCGGGAAAGACGCCCGCCGATCGTCGCGCTCGTCTGCTTCGCCGTACCCAGTTCCACGGAGAGGTTATCGCCGTCGACGAAGTCGCGGAAATTGAGCGACTGGTGCTTCAACTGGAAGCGCGGCTCGACCGTCCAGGCGTTGCCCAGGGCAAAGGGCATGCCCGCTTCCACGGATGTCATCCAGCCATGGGCCCGGATGCGGGCCACGTCGGCACCGCGCAGATCGGTGCCGACATCGCCGCGATACCGGATTGCGCCGACCACACCGTCGATCCAGAAGCCGCCGCCATGCTGCCAGGTGAGCCAACCGGAAACGCCGTTCGCGCGATACTTCGCCGAACTGTTGCCGTCGGCCGCCTTCGGACTGACACGCGTCGTGCCGTGGTCGACCGCCCAACCCGCGCGCAGCGTGCCGTCATCGCCGTCCAGCGCGATAAGGCTGCCGCCGAGCTGGAGGGCGTTCACCTGCTGGTCGAACCCATAGCCATAATTCTTGAACGAACGGTTCGACGAGTAACGCAGCTGGCCGCCGAGGTAACGGGCGAACATCTCGCCGCCCACCGGGTCATGCGACTCGCCCTGGCGAATGTCGCCCAGGCGCTGGCGCAGGCCGTCGGTCATCATGTCTCCGTAAGTCAGCAGCGCGGCGGGAGCGGACACGTAGGACGGCAACTGAGGCACCACGGCGACGCGCTCGGGAATCTCGGGTTCGCCAGGGTCGCCCGGGTTGCCCGGATCGGGCTCACCGGTTTCCGGGTCGAGCGGGCAGTCGCCGTCGCAGACGATCTTGTTGCCGAGACGGTAATCCCAGTTGAGCTTCCCGGAAGCAAGCAGGTTCTGCCCGGCATCCGTTTCGCCGGGGCCAAAGGCATGCAACGTGTACTGGAAAGGCCCCGCCGCGACATAGCCGCCACGCAACGTAAATGCGTCCCTGCGCGAATCGCCGGCCACCTGGATGAGCGAGATGCCTTCGTCGGCGTCGACCTTGCCATTGCCGTTGGTATCCGTGTTCGCCCCGGCTCCACCGGGCGTCACCTGGATCGCCGTGGGACCGGTCGTCGTCACGCTGCCTTCGATCAGCAGGCGATCGGTCGCCTGGTTTGCCAGTGCGCCGCCGGCGTTCATCGTCGTGTTGAAGCCGACGGTCGCGCCCGATCCGGAAAAATCGCCGCGCACGGTGACGGTTGAATGTGTCCCGTTGCCTCGTGGCTCGAACATCAACGCCGAATCCTTCATGGCGAGGGACCCGACATCGGAGTTTCCGCCGACACGCCATGCGGAATTACCGTCGAGCGCCAACGCACCGACGTTGTTCATGCCTCCTGTCACGGTGCTGCCATCGTGCATTGAAATATCGAGGCGTCCGCCCGCGGATACCATGTCGCCAACGATATCGCTCGCACTGATCGCCAGGTTGGTCTCCGTATTCGCGACAACCTGAACGGCCACGCCATTGCCACCCGTGACGGAGGCACCGTTGGTCAGGAAGATCGTCGCCACGGTGTTCTTACCGCCCTGCGAGTCGACCAGGATGCCGGGCCCGCTTCCACCAGATACCACGGCACCGTCGACGACCACGGCGCGTCCCTGATCTTCACCGGGTGCCCGCGTCGTGTCGACAACGCGAATGCCGTTGGCGCTACCGTGGACGCGTGAGCCCCCGGCGACCTCGATACGTCCCGTTGTCAGGATCGCACCGCTACCGTCATTGCCGGTAACTGTCGAACCCTGGTCGATGCGCAACAGACCGCCACTGGCCGCGAAGGCACCATCCGTGGCGCCCGTCAGTTCCGAGGCATTCACCGTGGCGGAACTTTGCGGAACGCTGCCATTGGAGTACAGCAGGGAGATAGCCCTTCCCGTGGTATCGGTCACGTTGGAGCGCTCGATCAACGCGCTCGAGCCGCGCCCATTACCGCCGATTATGCGGATCGCGGCGAGTCCAAGAATGGATGGATTCGTGCTCGCAACGACAGTTCCACCCGTCATGCGGAGGGAACCGCCCGAGCCAATCGAAATCTGGCCGGTTACTCCGCCGTCGATCACGTTCAGCACAGCGCGATTGCTCACTGTCCACGATTCCACCGGTGAACCGGGACCGACCTCCGCCGATTGACCTGGACCGCTGATCGCGCCTGCGAAAGCCACCTGGGCCGGTACCGCCACGGACAATAGTGCCAAGGCATACATATTCTTGCGCGGCGACGCGGCGCATTTCAGGGTTTTCACTTCGAGATCCTCGGGCGATAGGCGTGGCCGAAGAATGCGCCTGACGGTCACGTCTCTAGGACATGACGACGCATTCGACGTACAAACGCCTGGATGGGAATGGGGATCCGCGCATTCTTCCACGCCGCAGTGCGGCGAAGAATGGGATGTAGTCCTAAATTGCATGTATCGCACGAAGTTACCCTTCCTGCGCCACGATGACGCGAGCGCCGACGAAAACCGGGGATATCGTTGCTAGCTAGGCACGGCGACATGAAATCGGGGTGAAACTGGCCGAATACGCGTCGCTCCCGCGACCGCTGCTCCCACCTACAACTTCAGACCTATATTCGTCCGCTCTCGAACCCGATAGCGTTGCGTGTGCCTACCACCGCGGCACGGGATGACGGTGTCGCGAGTCCTTCTTAGGCGTCCACCAGGGATCGGTTCTCACGACAAGGAGCAAGTCATGAATGCGAAGCTATCGCCGTCGCACACGTTCGAAACCGCAGCGGATATGCGGAAGCGCAAACTGGTCCGCCTTCGCGAGGAGGAAGCCATCGCGGATTTCATCAACGAGATGACGTCGGGCAATTCCCCGTTCGACCGCGTCCCTATCGACCCTGCCATCGATGTCGCGCTCGATATCGTCGGCAATCCCGATCAACCCGACGATGCCAAGAAAGTCATACCTATCGCGTTGCTCGATAGCGTCGTCATGGTCAGCTGTCCGAAAATGCCCAATGCGGGGCCCGACGACCAGGCTTATGCTTTCCTCATCAACCGAGGTGACGATCCGGAGTTTCCGGTAGACATTATCGCCTTTAGTGAGGTCGTCGACTTCGCCGATTTCCCCGGCGCCAACTACGAGATGGGACTCGATCTTGCGCAACTTGGCATCGCAGACGGGCAAGATGTGCAATACGAACTCTACGTCGGCCAGGGTAGCGACATCAGCAATCCATACGTATCCAATGTCTATCGAATCCGGTTCGACAAAAGGGTACCAGGCAACGTCCCGGAGTTCTCCGATGTCTACCTGCCCGACGAATACCTCGAAAGCGGCGTAACGAAAGCGCAGATCGAAGCGGACGGCGGATTCAAGGCGAGGATCATCGCCTACTTCGGACATGAGCCGGACGATGAAACCTGGCTCGTCTTCACTGTCATAGGCACAGGCGATTCGTACGAGTTCGCAACGGGCAGGATTCCCGAGCCCGCACACTTCCTGGACGTGCTGGTACCCTTGGAATTCTTCGAAAACAACGATATCGATGGCCGCGTCAGCGTGGCTCTCAAGGCCCAGGACGTGGCCGGAAACCAGAATACGGGCCTCCCGCATGAGGTCAATCTGCTCATTGGCCGTTCTCCCACCGGTTTCCAGCCTATCGTGGTGCCGTTGCACGACGACGACCCGCTGCCGACCCTGATCGACCTGACCGACGCGCGAACGCCGCCGGAATTCATCGTGCCCTACTACGACACACCACTCCCGGGCGACCAGGTCCAGGTGACGATCGATGGAAACTATCTGATCACCCTGCCGGTTATTGTCGGAAACCCGGGCGACGACGTGGCAGTCGGCATCATTTCCACCACCGTCATCGAAGAGCTCGGAGCGGGTACTAACGGGCAGTTTGTCTTCACTATCGATTATGTGTTGATTCGCGACGGTTTTACCATTCCGAACCGATTTGCCCGGCAGATCAGGTGCGACTTGCGGGCATCGGGCTGGGGCACGGATCTGCTGAAAGGCATCGTCCGCGGACCCAACAGCCCCGCCGACGATGTGATTCCTCCCGAAGATTCGACAGGGCCGCTGACCGGAACGATTCCGCATCTTGCCGAGGACGGCAGCGAGGCATTCGAAACCAACGATCGCGTTACCCTGTACAAGGTAGGCATGGACGGCAGCAATCCCGTCCAGATCGGAGCGTCGATGTCGGCCGTCGCCGGTGACGACCTGATCTACCCCATCAACGCCGGAGCGCTGATCGACGGCACCAATTATGTCCGCTATGACAATTTCCGGGCACATCCCGGCGGAGCGAACAACACCGAGGTATCGCCTATATGGCCCGTCGAAGTGACGGCCAGTAGCGGCCTGCCGGGAGGCGGCAATCCGATCGGATTCGATCATTGGATGTTCCGTGACAGCCGGCAGAGGGTCATGTCTGCTGGCGGCCCCATCCAGCCATCGATGAATCTGCGCCGCGCTCGCGGTAATGCATCCGACGGCACAAGATTCAGCGGCGTCATCGTTCGTATACATCACTATGCGAACATGGCCCAGGGAGACAGAATCGTCGTGACCGTCCACGGTTACGACAACCGTACCGGAACGAGGGCGCCGGCATTTTCGGAAGCCTTGCCCGAGTACACCGTCACCGACATCGACGTCGGCGGCAGCAAGGCAACCGCTATCCCTGAAGACGCTCTCCTCGGCAACGAGCTTCCGCCATTCCCCGATGGCGAAGAACGGCCACCGGCTACCGAGGAAAAGCGCTTCGCCGATATCATTATTCCCTATGACCCGCTGATTCGCCGTCTCAATGCGGACGGAAACATCGGCCGTGGTTCCATCAGGGTGAGTTTCACCATCACCAACGGGTCTGGAACGGGTGTGTCCGATGCGGTTAACAGCCTCTTCCTTGATGTCGATGCTCGCACGGCTACCTGATCGGCGAAGAAAACCCTACGGAAAAGAGGCCACTCGCGATAACGCGAGTGGCCTGCTCAAGGAGCATCGCCATGCAAAAGGATTTGGAACCCCTACGCCCCCATAGGACCAAGGATGTATATCCCGCTCCACGGTACGCCTTCGATTCGTTCGACCATGGCATCAACCGCCGGACCATCGCACAAGAGCCCTATCATGCCGTCTTCTATGCCGGCCCCTTCGCCGAAACGCAGAGAGGAGACACACTTGTTCTTTTTTTTGGGGACGACGGGGTACCGATAGCACAGGTGCCGCTGCCCGACGGACCGACCGGCGAAATCGAAATCCTTGCCCCCGCCGATCAACTCCTTCGGTATGTTCCCGACAACCAGATTGGACGTGTCGATATCTGGTATGCCGTCGTCAGACCGCTGGAAGCCATCGAGTCGGTGCGCCTCTCCAATTACCTCATCGATTTCCAGCCCCCCGGAGGCATTCCGGTGTTCGGCGACCCGTCCTATGTCAACACCAACCTCGGACGCATCCCCGAACTGGAGAACGATATTCCACAGGGTCAGCCGCTGCGAATGAACGTTCCGCCATGGGAAAACATGAGCATCGGCGACAAACTGTTCGTGCGCTGGGGAAGCAGAAGTCTCGGCCCATTCGAGATCACGACGGAGGGCCAGAGAGGAAGACCGGTCGAGGTGACCGTGCCCTGGGAGGTCATCAGCGAAACGGACGGCGGCGTCGCGCGTGTCGACTACTACATCACCGACAACGTCAACAACCATTCCTACTACGCCGCGGCCAGGGTCGTCGACGCGGGAAGGCCACTTTTGCCGAGACCGATCCTCCCGGAACACCTGGACGGCGTCATCGATCTCGATCTCCTTCGCGACAGGGATGTCTACGTACTGATCGCCTTTTCGGGCATGGTCAGGACCGATAGCATCACGCTCATAGCCGAGCGCATCAATGATGATGGGATCACCCTCCCCCCCTACAGCCTTACTGTCCAGGGCAACGACACCGAGTCGGTGAGGGTGGATATACCCAATGCGCTTGTGAAGGACATCTCGACGGGCCAGATGCGCCTCAGGTATGAAGTCGCCCGTCAACCCCTGCTTCGATCCGGCGTGACGACCGCGCTAGTCAAGGGAGGCGACGCGACCCTTGCCCCGGTGAACACGCCCGAGTTTCCGAACTTCCAGGTCGATGTCGCTCAGCTGCACCCAAGCGGTCTCCTTGTTCAGATCCCCCGCTACGCGTTCCTCGCCGATTCGGACCGGATCACCGTCACCTCGACCTTCACGAGGGCTGGCACGACATATACCGACACGCAGGTTCGCTTCGGTTCCGACTTCGCCGGCGCCGGCGTGCTCAGCATCCGGGTGCCCACAAGCAAGATCGTTCCCGCGGCGGGGGGGACGGGCAGTATCGTGTATACCGTGCAGCCGAATGCCCAGCCTGCCATTTCCGCGCCGGCCAGGGGCCTCGTCATCGTAGGTACGGTGCCTGGCGACTGGGACCTCGAATACAACTTCGACAACGACAGGCTCCGCCACGTCAATCCGGGACGCACCATCGTTTTCCCCGAAACGGGAACGCAGGTGATGAACATGTACTTCGACCCCGACCGGTTCCACCCCACCGCAGAGGAGCTCGGGGTCGAAAAATATCCTTTCCAACCGGAAACCGTGGACTTCAGGGGAAACACATTCTACGTCGGCAATCCTACGGGGATAACCCACAGCAATACGTTCTTCGTGAACTTCGCCCAGAGCTGGGACGTGGTCCGTTTCGCGGTGACTTCCGTGCACCGTACAGTGACGGTCTCGTTCAAGGACGCGAACCTCAATGTCATAAGCCCCATCTTCTCCATCGGAGGTCCCGCCGAGAAACAGAGCGAGGTCATCTTCAATGATCAGGGCCGGCGGCGGATCAGGCACCTGGAAATCCGCACGGTCGACGTCGTTCGCTTCGATTCCTTCAAGTTCAAGCGCTGAGTTCCACTTTTCGCGTGACGGCGCCGCATGCCTGTGTGCGGCGCCTTTTTTGTTTATACCCACCCGGCTAGCACGCCAGTTGTATATGCCGCCCCTGAGGCCAGGGCTATAAAGATCCCACAGACGCGAAGGGCCATCCGGCCCGCACGCGTGACGGGGGATCGGATGAAAGCCGAAGGCACGGCGGGATGTTCGAGGGGCTTCAGGGGCGCGAAAGCTGGCCGTCGGTGCGTGCAGGGCGCCCGGTCCGGTCTTCCCGTTCCCGCATCGACCGTTCGGCCTATGCCGTCCCACGCCCGCAACGGTTACGAGGCCACACCATGAGCGACGCACTTTCCCCTGCCGGCCATGACACCGCCACGGTCCACGGCCGCTTCGCCGCCGTGGCCAGGACGCATGCGGAACGGATCGCCGTCGTCTCGGATGCGGCATGCCTCAGCTATGCCGACCTGGACGCCCGCAGCGACCGCATCGCGCGCGGGCTCCTGGCGGCGGGCGTGGAACCGGGGAGCTACGTGGCGCTGCTGATGGATCGCTCCGTCGAGGCCGTGATCGCCATCTTCGGCGTATTGAAGGCGGGAGCGGCGTATCTCCCCATCGACACGCGCTGGCCCGCCGAGCGTGTGGCGTTCGCATTGCGCGATGCGGATGTCGCGGCCACCGTCGCCGACGAGGCGCACGATGTCGCCGGGAGCGACGACATCCCGGTGTTCACCGTGGCCGAGCTCGAGGACGAGGTGTCGGAATGGATCGGTGGCGGAGAACCGGACGACGAGGCGGTAGCGCTGGCCGGGCACGCTCAGGCGCGCTCCTGCCCGTCCGTCCCGGGAACGGGGAACGACCTGGCTTATGCCATGTACACCTCCGGCTCCACGGGCACGCCCAAGGGGGTCGAGATCCGCCACGCATCGATCCTGCGGCTCGTGCTTCGTTCCGACTACATCGACTTCACCGCGCCGAAGGTGCTGCACGCCGCCCCGCTGGGTTTCGATGCCTCCACCTTCGAGATCTTCGCCCCGCTGCTGAATGGCGGCACCTGCGTGGTGTACGGCGAGCGGGTGCCCACCGGCGCCGGCATCGCCCGCACGGTGGAGAGACATGGGGCGGAGATCGCCTGGCTCACCGCCGCGCTGTTCAACGCCATCGTCGACGACGATGCGGCCCACCTTGCCGGCCTGCGCGTGGTCATGACCGGTGGCGAGGCGCTGTCGGTCCCGCATGTGCGCAAGGCGTACGCCGCGCTGCCGGCGACCACCCTCATCAACGGTTACGGCCCCACCGAGTGCACCACGTTCGCGACCACGTATGTCATTCCGCGCGAGTTGCCGGACGACCTGGGCGCCATTCCCATCGGCCGCCCGATCGGCGAGACCTCGCTGCACGTGCTCGATACGGAAGGCAACGAAGTACTCCCCGGCGTCACCGGCGAACTCTTCATCGGCGGGACGGGCGTGGCGCGCGGCTACCTCAACCGTCCGGAGCTGACCGCCGAGCGCTTCGTCGCCGGCGGTACCCGCTATCGCACCGGTGACCTCGTGCACTGGCTTCCCGACGGCAACCTCGCCTTCGTCGGCCGTGTCGACGGCCAGGTGAAGATCCGTGGCTACCGCGTGGAGACGGGCGAGATCGACATCGCCCTGCGCGCCCTGCCCGGCGTCGCCGCCGCCGCCGTGATCGCACGCGAGGACACCCCCGGGGACAAACGCCTCGTCGCCTACTACGTCGCCGGGACCGACGCGGTGAACGCGCGCGACCTGCGCGACGCGCTGGCCCGCACGCTGCCCGACTACATGATCCCCGTCGCATGGGTACGCATGGACGCGCTGCCGGTAAACGACAACGGCAAGCTCGACCGCCGCGCGCTGCCCGCCCCCGACGGCGGACGCCCGGAACTGGCGGCCACCTTCGCCGCGCCGCGCGGCGACATCGAGGCGAAGCTCTGCGCGATCTTCGCGGACGTGCTCGGTGTCGGCACCGTCGGCCGCGACGACAATTTCTTCGACCTCGGCGGCAGCTCCCTGCTCGCGGCGCGGGCCATGACCCGCGTGCACGAGGAACTGTCGCCGACCCCTACCCTGGTCGGGTTCTTCGCCGAGCCGACCCCGGCTGCGGTGGCGGCCACGATCGAGGGGCGCGCCGCCCGTCATGCGCTGGCAGGACGCCTGGCGGGCGGCGCGCAGGCGGCGGGTGAAGCGGTGGCCATCGTGGCCATGGCCGGCCGCTTCCCGGGCGCGCCCGACGCCGAAACCTTCTGGGACAACCTGTGCGCGGGCCGCGAATCGATCCGCTACTTCGCCCCTGACGAACTCGACCCGGCGGTGAGCCAGGCCGAGCGAGACGATCCCGGCTACGTCGCCGCGCGCGGCGTGGTCGACGACGTCGACCAGTTCGACGCCGGCTTCTTCGGCATGTCGCCGCGCGAGGCGGAACTCACCGACCCGCAGCAGCGCCTGTTCCTCGAGCTGTGCTGGGAATGCATGGAGCGCGCGGGCTACGTGCCGGACGGCCAGTCGGTACCGGTCGGTGTCTTCGGCGGCATGCACAACGCCACGTATTACCAGAAACACATCAGCGGACGGCCCGACCTCATCGAGAAGCTTGGCGCGTTCCAGGTGATGCTCGGCAACGAGAAGGATTACCTCGCCACCCGCGTCGCGCACAAACTCAACCTCACCGGTCCGGCGATCAGCCTCAACACGGCATGTTCCACTTCGCTGGTCGCCATCGCGCAGGCGTTCGACGCGCTGCGCGCGGGCCGCTGCGGCATGGCGCTTGCCGGCGGCTCGTCCATTGCCTGCCCGCCGAACAGCGGCTACATCGCCCAGGAAGGCTCGATGCTCTCGCCGGACGGCCATACGCGCACCTTCGACGCGGAGGCGCAGGGGACGGTCTTCAGCGACGGCGCCGCGGTGGTGCTGCTGAAGCGTCTCTCCGACGCGCTGCGCGACGGCGATCCGGTTTATGCCGTGATCCGTGGCGCCGCGGTGAACAACGACGGCGCGGTGAAGGCCAGCTTCACCGCACCCAACGCCGCCGGCCAGGCCGCCGTCATCGCCATGGCGCTCGAGGATGCCGGCGTGTCGCCGCGCGACATCTCCTATGTCGAAGCGCACGGCACCGCCACGCCGCTCGGCGACCCGATCGAACTGGAAGGCCTCACCCGTGCCTTCCGCGAAACGACCGCGGACAAGGGCTTCTGCGCCCTCGGCTCGCTGAAGAGCAACGTGGGCCACCTCGTGATGGCCGCCGGTGCGGCCGGCGTCATCAAGACCGCCTTTGCGCTTTGCGAGCGCCGTCTCCCGCCGTCGCTGCATTTCAATACCGCGAATCCGCGTCTCGGCCTCGCCGACTCGCCCTTCGTCGTCAACGACACGCTGCGCCCATGGCAGACCTCGGGCGGCCCGCTGCGCGCGGGTGTCAGTTCGTTCGGCGTCGGCGGCACCAATGCCCACGTGATCCTCGAGGAGGCGCCGGAGCGCGCGCCTTCCGACGCGGCGAGCGGCCCGCAATTGCTGCTGCTCTCCGCGCGCACGCCTGCCGCGCTCGGCAACGCCGCGGCGCGACTCGCCGACCACCTCGCCGCGCATCCCGACGGCAATCTAGCCGATACCGCGTGGACGCTGGCGTGCGGTCGCAAGGCGTTCGCCCAACGCACGCACCTGGTGGCGGTGTCCACCAGCGATGCGGTGACCAAACTGCGCGATATCGCGGCGGCCGCGATGTGTCGCGCGTGCGCCGATCCGGCGCCGCGCATGGTCTTCCTGTTTCCGGGCCAGGGCTCGCAGTACGCGGGCATGGGACGCGAACTGCACGCCACCGAGCCAGTGTTCCGCGCCGCGCTGGACGACGTGGCCCTCGCGCTGCGCGACGAACTCGGCTTCGACCTGCGCGAGCGGATGTTCGCCGACGACGCGGAGGCCTTGAAGGCCACCGCGCTGACCCAGCCAGCCACGTTCGCGCTCGAATACGCCCTGGCCCGTCTGTGGATGAGCCTGGGTGTGGAACCGGTGGCGATGATCGGCCACAGCGTGGGCGAATTCGTCGCGGCGGCGCTCGCGGGCGTCATGCCGCTGGCCGATGCCGCGCGCCTGGTGGCCCGCCGTGGCCGCATGATGCAGGCACTGCCCGCGGGTTCGATGCTTTCCGTTCGTCTGGGGGCCGCCGAGCTGCGGGCCCGGCTCCCGGACGCTCTTTCTCTTGCCGCCGAGAATGCGCCGAACGCGAGCGTGGTTTCCGGTCCGACGGATGCCGTCGAGGCGTTCCGCGTCGCCCTGGAAGCCGAAGGCGTCGCGTGCCGCCTGCTGCATACCTCGCATGCGTTCCACTCCGCGATGATGGACCCGGTCCTCGGCGATTTCCGCGCCGAGGTGGCGACGGTGACGCTCGCTGCGCCGCGCACGCCCATCGTCTCCACCCTTACCGGCACGATGCTGACCGACGCGGAAGCCCTCTCGCCCGATTACTGGACGAAGCACCTGCGGCATACCGTGCGCTTCTCCCCGGCGCTGCTGCACGCTCTGGAAGACGGCACGCATGCCTTCCTGGAAGTGGGTCCGCGGCCCAGCCTCGCCCTGCTCGCGCGGCAGCACGCGCAGAGCCGCGGCCGGACCATCGTCGCCTCGCTGGGCGACGGCCCCACCGACGAGCGCGTCGCCTGGCTCGCCGCCGCCGGCACGCTATGGGCCGCCGGCGCGGCCATCGCCACCCAGGCCTTCGATCATCGCGACCAGCGCCGCCGCGTGCGCCTGCCCACCTATCCCTTCGAGCGCAAGCGGCACTGGATCGACGCCCGGCTGCCTGCCTCGCTTTCCTCCATCGCCGTCGCGGCGCCGCTCGCGCCACCCGCCGCCGTATCGCCCGCCGTACCGGAGCTCCCCATGCCGATGCCTTCCGCACCCGCCGCCAACAACCGTCCCCAGCGCCTCGCCGGCGAACTCATCGCCCTGTTCGAGGACGTGTCGGGCAGCGAACTCGAAGGCGTCGATCCGGCGGCCAACTTCGTCGAACTGGGGCTCGACTCGCTCTCGCTCACCCAGGTGGCGTTGCAGTTGCAGAAGACCTACGCGTTGAAGATCACTTTCCGCGAACTCATGGACGGCTGTTCGTCGTTCGAACGGCTCGCGGCGCATATCGATCGCCTGTTGCCGGCTGAGGCTCAGTCGGCGGCGCCCGTGCCCGCGGCCGTGGCCGCGCCGGTCATGGCGGCGGCACCGGTGGCGTTGGCCACCGGCGGCGGACTGGTCCAGGACGTGATCGCCCAACAGATGCAGATCATGCGGGAACAGTTGGCGTTGCTTGCGGGAGCCGCCGCTCCCGCGCCTTTGGCTCCGGCAAGCGAGGCCACTCCTGTAGGAGCCGCTATAGCGGCGAGGGGTGCTCGCGAAAACCCGGCATCGGGGCAAGGTTCCCTCGCCGCTATAGCGGCTCCTACAGGAAGTGCGCCCGCGGATGGCCCCACGAACGACGAAGAAGCCGCGCTGGCCCACACCACCTACGACGTCAAGAAGGCCTTCGGTGCCATCGCGCGCATCCATCACACGAACACCGACCTGACGACGCGCCAGCGTGCGCGGCTCGATGCCTTCATGCGCCGCTACATCGAACGCAGCAAGGCGTCCAAGGCGTATACGGAAGAACACCGGCCGCACCTCGCCGATCCGCGCGTGGTGAACGGCTTCCGTCCGCTGCTGAAGGAAATCGTCTACCAGATCGTGATCGAGCGCTCCAAGGGCTCGAAGGTATGGGATCTCGACGGCAACATGTACGTCGACGCGCTGAACGGCTTCGGCATGAACCTGTTCGGCTGGCAGCCGGACTTCGTGCTCGACACCGTACGCGCGCAGCTGGAGGCGGGCTACGAGATCGGCCCGCAGCATCCGCTGGCCGGCATCGTCGCGAAGCAGGTCTGCGACATCACCGGCTTCGACCGCGCGGCACTGTGCAATACCGGCTCGGAAGCCGTGATGGGCTGCGTGCGCGTGGCGCGCACCGTCACCGGCCGCGACACCCTGGTGATCTTCACCGGCTCGTACCACGGCATCTTCGACGAAGTGATCGTGCGCGGCACGAAGAAGCTGAAATCGGTGCCGGCCGCGCCGGGCATCCTGCGCAATACCTCCGAGAACGTCCTGGTGCTCGATTACGGCACCCCCGAATCGCTCGCCATCATCTGCGAGCGCGCATCGTCCATCGCGGCGGTGCTGGTGGAGCCGGTGCAGAGCCGCCGGCCGGACTTCCAGCCCGTCGAGTTCCTGCAGGAACTGCGCGCGATCACCGAGGAATCGGGTTCGCTCCTCATCTTCGACGAAGTGGTCACCGGCTTCCGTTCGCACCCGCGCGGCGCCCAGGCGATGCTCGGCATCGACGCGGACATGGCTTCCTATGGCAAGGTCGTGGGCGGTGGCTTCCCGATCGGCGTGATCGCCGGCAAGCGGCGCTTCATGGACGCACTGGACGGCGGTCACTGGCGCTTCGGCGACGACTCCACGCCGACCGTGGGAGTCACCTACTTCGCCGGAACCTTCGTGCGCCATCCGCTGGCCCTGGCCGCGGCGCATGCCGTGCTCAACCACCTGAAGGACCGGGGTCCGGACCTGCAGGCGTCGCTCAACGCCAAGGTCACGGCCATGGCCGACGAACTGAACGCGTTCTGCGCGAGCGTGGGGGCGCCGGTGCGGATCGTGCACTTCTCCTCCGTGTGGAAGACGGTGTTCACCGAGGACCACCCGCTACAGGATCTGCTGTTCGCGATGATGCGCAGCCGCGGCATCCACATCCTCGACAACTTCCCGTGCTTCTTCACCACGGCGCACAGCGAGGCGGACTTCGCCGCCATCGCCACTGCGTTCCGCGAGTCCATTCTCGAAATGCAGGAAGCGGAATTCCTGCCGCGCCGCCGCGAGACGGCCGCCTTCGATGCCGAGCATCCGCCCGTACCGGGCGCGCGCCTCGGCAAGGATCCCGAAGGTCGTCCCGCGTGGTTCGTTCCCAACCCGGATGCGCCGGGCAAGTACCTGAGGGTTACCGCATGACGCCCAACGAGCTGGCCGCCGCCACAGCGGTCGACTACGATCCGTTCGCCGGTGCGCCGCTCGCGCGCCTCGTGCCGACGACGGCGGCGCAACGCGAGGTGTGGCTGGCATCCCGGCTGGAGCCGGAAGCCTCGCTGGCGTACAACGAAGCGGTATCGCTGAACCTCAAGGGCTTGCTCGACGTGCCGGCCCTCGAATGGGCCCTGCAAGGCATCGTGGATCGCCACGAAGCGCTGCGCGCCACCTTCAGCGGCGACGGCGAGGGGCTCTTCGTCGCCGAACACACGACGCTGCCGATCGCCTTCCACGACCTCTCGCTGCTCGCGCCATTCGAAAGCGACGCGCGCATCCAGGCCGCGCTCTCGCGCATCGTCACCACTCCGTTCGACCTCGAGAACGGACCGCTGGTCCGTGCGGAACTGTTCCGCCTCGCGGCCGACCGCCACCTCCTGACCATCGCTGCCCACCACATCGTGTGCGACGGCTGGTCGTTCGGCGTAATCGTGCGCGATCTCGCCGCCCTTTACGCGCAGCGCACCGGCAAGGGCGATGGCCCGGCCGCCGCGGGCGCGTTCTCGAACTTCGCGTTGGACGAGGCTGCGCACGCCGGCAGCGAGACGGCCCAGGAAGACGAAAAGTACTGGATCGACCGGTTTGCCGGCGCGGTCCCCGTACTCGACCTCCCAGTGGACCGTTCCCGCCCCCGCCGTCGGACGTTCGCCTCACGGCGCGAAGACCGCACGCTGGACCCGGTGGAAGTCGCCGCGATCAAACGCCTGGGCGCCGCCCATGGCGCGAGCTTCTACGCGACCCTGCTCACCGCCTTCGCCGTCCTGCTCCGCCGCCTGGCGGGGCAGGACGATGTGGTGATCGGCATTCCCACCGCGGGCCAGGCGGCCGAAGGACTCGACACCCTCGTCGGCCACGCCGTGAACGTGCTGCCGTTGCGCGCGCGCGTCGACGACGCGGCGAGCTTCGCCGACATGCTCGGCACGGTACGCAGCGACCTGCTCGACGCCTTCGAGCATCAACGCTACACGCTGGGCAGCCTGCTCGCCCGCCTCTCGCTGGCGCGCGATCCGTCGCGCCTTCCGCTGGTGGCCGTGCTGTTCAACCTCGACGCGCAACTGGACGAGAGCACGGTGACCTTCCCCGGCCTACGCTTCGACGTGGAAGCGGTACCGCGCGAGTACGAGAACTTCGAGCTCTTCGTCAACGCCGTGCAGGTCGACGGCGGCCTGCGCCTGGAATGCCAGTACAACGCCGACCTGTTCGAAGGCGCGACCATCCAGGGCTGGCTCGACGCCTATGCCACGCTGTTGCGCCAGGCGGTGCTGAACCCGAGCGAGGCCGCGGTCGCGCTCCCGGTCGTCTCCGACGCGGTGTACCGCGAGCTGGCCGCGTTGCAGCCGGCACCGACACCGTTCCCCGAACTGCGTCTCGCCCACGAATTCTTCGAGCAGCAGGTGGACCGCGCGCCGGAGCGCGCCGCCGTGCGCCACGCCGATCGTTCGCTCACCTACGCCGCGCTCGAGTCTCGTGCGAACCGCATCGCCAACGCGCTGCGCGATCGGGGGATCGGGCACGGCGCGCTGGTGGGCCTCTCGCTCGCGCGCGGCATCGACATGGTCGCCGCCGTGCTCGGCGTGCTCAAGTCCGGTGCGGGTTATGTACCGCTGGACCCCGCCTTCCCGGCCGACCGCCTGGCCTTCATGGCCGAAGACGCCGCGCTGGCCGCGCTGGTCGTCGACGACGATGCGCCGTTGGCCTTTGCGTTCGATCCCATGCGCGTACTCCCCCTCAACGGCGACGAGGTCGCCCGGGCGTCGTTCGAACGGCCGGAGCGCAATCGCCGCGCCGCGACGCCCGACTCCGTCGCGTATGTCATCTTCACGTCCGGTTCCACCGGCCGGCCGAAGGGCGTGCGTGTGCCGCACCGTTCGGCCGCGAACTTCCTCACCAGCATGCAGCGTGTGCCCGGTATCGCGCCGGACGACCGCCTCGTCGCGGTCACCACGCTCTCGTTCGACATCGCCTTCATGGAACTCATGCTGCCACTGACCAGCGGCGCGGAAATCGTGGTGGCCGGCCGCGACGACGTGCGCGACGGCGGCCAGCTGCGCCGCCTGATCGAGGACAGCGACGGCACGATGATGCAGGCCACGCCGGCTGGCTGGCGCCTGCTCGTGGACGCGGGCTGGCATGGCCGTCCCGCGTTCCGCGCGGTGTCCGGCGGCGAGCCGCTGCCGGTCGACCTCGCCGAGGCCCTGCTCGACCGTTGCGGCGAGGTCTGGAACGGCTATGGCCCCACCGAGACCACGGTGTATTCCACCTACTGGCGTGTGTTGGATCCACGCGAGGGCATCTACATCGGCCGCCCCATTGCGAACACCACGGTGCACATCCTCGACGAGCGCGGCAACCACTGCCCGCTGGGCGTGCCCGGCGAGATCCACATCGGCGGCGCCGGCGTCACGCTCGGCTACCTCGATCGTCCCGAACTCACCGCCGAGAAATTCGTGCCCGATCCCTGGTCGGAAACGCCGGACTCGCGCATGTATCGCACCGGCGACCGCGGTCGCTGGCTCAGCAACGGGCTGCTGGAACACCTCGGCCGTCTCGACTTCCAGGTGAAGGTGCGCGGTTACCGCATCGAGCCGGGCGAGATCGAGTGCGTGCTGACCGACGCGCCGGAAGTCGCCCGCGCCGTGGTCATGGCGCGCGAGGATCGTCCCGGCGACGTCCGCCTGGTGGCTTACGTTGTCGCCGCCGAGGTGGCGCACGGGAACGACGAGCTGGAAGCTGTGCTGCTCGAGCGTCTTCGCGCGCGCCTGCCCGACTACATGGTGCCGCAGCACATCCTCGTACTCGATGCCATTCCGCTGCTTCCGAACGGGAAGATCGATCGCAAGGCGTTGCCGCCGCCCGTGGCGCACTCCATCTCCGCGCCGGGCGAGCGCATCGCCCCGCGCACCGAGGACGAACGCCGCGTGGCGGCCGCGATGGAAGCGGTGCTGTGCCTGCCCGACCTCGACATCCGCGACGACTTCTTCGCCCTCGGCGGGCATTCGCTGCTGGCGGCGCAGCTCACCGCGCGGCTCAACCGCGAGTTCGGCGTGACGCTGTCCTTCCGCACCCTGTTCGATGCCCCGACGATCGAACAGCTCGCCGCGGCCATCGGCGCGCAGGTGGCCAGCGGCGCCGCGCCCGCCACCGATCCCATCGTGCACCGCGCCGAAGCGCAGCAGGACCATGCACCGCTGTCGCTCATGCAGCGCCGCCTGTGGGCACTGGAGCGCATGCATCCCGGCCGCGTCACCTACAACGCACCGTCGGCCCACCGCCTCCGCGGCAAGCTCGACGAGCACGCCTTCGACATGGCCTTCCAGGCGCTGATCCAGCGCCAGCCGATCATGCGCACGTCGTTCCGCGACCTGGGCCAGGACATCGCGCAGGTCGTGGAGCCGCGACTCGACTACCCGCTGTTCCCCGCCGAGGACCTCAGCCACCTGCCGCACGACGAGCGCGAGGCGCGCCTCATGCAGCGCCTGCAGGAACTGACCGATACGCCGTTCGACCTGGGCACGGCGCCACTGTTCAGCGCACGCATGTTCCGTCTGGCCGATGACGAGCACGCGCTGTTCTTCATGCCGCACCACATCATCTGGGACGGCTGGTCGTTCGACATCCTCTATAACGAGCTCTCCGCGCTCTACCGCGCCTTCGCCGCCGGGCTGCCTTCGCCGCTGGCACCGCTGCCGGTGACCTATGGCGACTTCGCCGAATGGCATGCGCACTGGCTGGAATCCACCGCTTTCCGCAGCCAGCTGGCGTTCTGGAGCGAGCGCCTCTCCCAGATGGGCGACGTGAGCGCGCTGCCGACCGACCATCCGCGCCGCCCCGGCATGTCCGGTCTCGGCCGCACCGAGTGGATCCGCGTGTCGCGCGAGGACACCGACGCGATGCACGAAGTGGCTCGCCAGGCGGACGCCACGCTCAACATGACCCTCCTTGCGCTGTACTTCGCCATGCTCTCCAGCTCGGCCGGCCAGCGCGACCTGGTCGTGGGCACGCCGGTGCGCGGCCGCAACCAGACCGAGGTCGAATCGGTCATGGGTTACTTCAACAACCTGCTGCCGCTGCACGTGAGCGTGGACCCGGCCCTCTCCTTCCTCGAGTTCGTCCGCCACGTGAAGCGCACGGCCATCGAGGCGTTCGGTCATCCCGACGTGCCGCTGGAATACCTCCAGCGCGAACTGCGCGTGGGGCACGGCTCGGGCGCCACGCTCTACCAGGCACTGTTCTCGTTCCAGGATGCGCGCCAGCGTGTGGTGGACTGGGGTGGCCTGGCACACGAGCAGATCCTGCTGTTCCAGAGCGGCGCCACCGAAGATCTGGGCCTGTGGTTCCTCGAAGGCCACAAGGGCATGGTCGGCGGCGTCACCTACAACGCCGACCTTCTCCAGGCGGATACGGCGCGGCTCATGCGCGAGCGTTACCTCGACATGATGCGCCGCGTCGCGACCGATCCCGCTATCGCCGTGGGCGCCCTCACCGCCGCGACGGCGGCCGAGCTGGAACGCATGCACGGCTGGAACGATACGACGGCCAGCTTCCGCCTGCCGGCGGACCTGCACGGGATGGTGGCCGCCACCGCGGCCATGTCGCCGGACGCGGTGGCCGTTGTCCACGGCCCGCGCAACATCACCTACGCGGCGCTCCTGCGCCGCGCGACGCGCATGGCCGTGCTGCTGCGCGACCGCGGTGCCGTCCGCGGCAGCACCGTCGGCCTCTGCGTCGATCCGGACCCGGACCGCATCGCGGGCCTGCTCGCCATCGCGATGTGCGGCGGTACGGCCCTGCTGCTCGACCGCGCCGACCCCACCGCGCGCCTGCGCGACATCCTCGCCGATGCGCGGATGACCGTGCTGATCGGCGACGCGGCACTGGAAACGACGCTCGACTGGCCGCGCGCCTGCGCGTTGTGGCTGGACGCGGACCATGCGGAACTGGATGCCGCCGATATCGACGCCGCCGCGTTCGATGCGGCCGAACCGGATGCCGCCGCGATCGCCTTCCATGTGCCGGGAAGCGACGGGAAGGCGCGCGGCGCATCGCTTTCGCACCGCGCGTTGGCGGGTATCGTGGAAGGACTTGCCGATGTGCTGGAGGTTCGCGCGGGCGAGCGGATCTCGGGCGATGCCCTGCCCTCCGATCCCATGTCGGTCATCGAGGCCCTGCTGGCTTTGGCCCATGGCGCGACGCGGGTGCTGCCGCAAGCACCTGTCGCCGGCATAGCCGGCTCCCACATCGATGTCGGATCCGACATCGATACTTACATCGCCACGCCGGAAACCTGGCATGCGATGCTGGAAAGCGGCTGGCAGGGCGATCGCCACCTGCGCGCCGTCGTCACCGGCGGCACGCCCGGTCCCGAACTCGCCGCACGGATCGCTGCCGGCACGGCGTCGCTGTGGACGCTGTTCGGCGACGCGACGACGGCACCGGTAGCGACCTGCGGCCGTGTCGAACACGTGGCCGACGCCTTGCACGAAGGCAAGCCGGTGACCCATGCCCAGGTGTGGATCCTCGACGAGGACGGCGAACCTTGCCCGATCGGTGCGACCGGCCATGTGGCCGTCGCGGGCGCCACGCTCGCGCTGCCTTTCGGCCAGCGGGCGGGGATCGAACGCCAGCCGGGCGACGAACGCGTGCAGCGCACGGGCTATCGCGGACGCTGGCTCGCCGAAGGCCAGTTGCAGGCGCTCGACCGCTCCGATCGTCGCGTGCGCCGGCACGGGCTCGACGTGGAGCCGGCCGCGATCGAATCGCTGCTGCTCGATCAGCCAGGGATCGTGCGTGCGCTCGCCGTGCCGCGCACGAACCAGGCCGGCCTTACGCAGATCGACGCCTACGCCGTGGCCGCACCCGGCGCGATCGCCGATCCCGACGGCCTGCGCGCGGCGCTGTGCGGCGCCCTGCCGGCCTGGTCGATGCCTGCGCACCTCGTCGTCCTCGACGCCTTGCCCCTGCTGCCCACGGGCGAGCCGGACCTGGCCGCCCTGCCGCTCCCTGCCGAACAGCGGCAGGGGCCCTCGGCCGAAAGCACCGAGCCACGCAGCGAAAGCGAGCGTCTGCTCGCGTCGGTGTGGATGGAACTGCTGGGCATGTCGCGCGTGCGCACCAGCGACAACTTCTTCGACGTGGGCGGGCATTCGCTGCTCGCCGTGGACATGGCGGTCCGCGTGCAGAAGCTGACCGGCGTGCAGCTCAACCTGCTGGATATCGCGAACGGCACGTTGGGCACGCTCGCCGCCGAACTGGCCATTGCTCCGCCGGCACCGGCACCGGCCGCGGGTAAACGCGGCCTGCTGAGTCGCCTGCTGGGCCGTGGCTGATCCAGGGCGCCCGGGGGGAACGCCATGACACACATCGCCTGGTTCGTCTGCTGGACCTCGGCTGCGCTGCTGGTCCACGTGTTCGTCGGCTACCCGTTGCTGGTGTGGCTGCAGGCACGTGTACGTCCGCGTCCCGTGGCACGGCACGATGTCCTGCCCACGGTGAGCATCGTGCTCGCCGTGCACGACGGCGAACGTCTCATCCGCGCCAAGCTCGCGAACCTGCGCCAGCTGGACTATCCGGCGGCGCTGGTCGACATCGTGCTCGTGTGCGACGGCTGCCACGACGCCACCGTGGCGATGGCGCGCCGTTCGACCGATCCGCGGCTGACCGTGCTCGACCATCCGAACCGGCGCGGCAAGGCCGCCTGCCTCAACGACGCCGTCGCCCTGACGCGCGGCGAGGTGCTGCTGTTCACCGACGTGCGCCAGCGGTTGTCGCCCATGGCCCTGAAGGAACTGGTCGCCAACCTCGGCGACCCCGAGGTGGGCGCGGTGACCGGCGAACTGCACATGGAGAACGTGCGCAGCGGCTTCGCTCAGGGCGTGGACTTCTACTGGCGCTACGAGAAGGGCATCCGCCATGCGGAAAGCATGTCGGGTTCCACCATCGGCGTCACCGGCGCGATCTACGCCATGCGCCGTGCCCTGTTCAAGCCGCTGCCGCCGGGCACGGTGCTCGACGACGTACTGGTGCCGATGCGCGTGGCCGCCCAGGGCAAGCGCGTGGTGTTCGAGCCCAAGGCCATGGCCTGGGACCAGCCGTCGCAGGGGCCGGCCGACGAACGCCGTCGCAAGATCCGCACCCTGGCCGGCAACTACCAGCTGATCCAGCTGGCGCCGTGGCTCCTCCTGCCCTGGTGCAATCCGCTGTGGTTCCGCTTCGTCAGCCACAAGCTGCTGCGACTGCTCGCGCCGTGGCTGATCGTGGCGCTGACGGTCAGCAGCGGGCTGCTGGTGACGCGGCACCCGATGTACGCGGTGGCCTTCGGCGGGCTGGTCGCGGGTCTGCTGATGGTGGGGCTGGCCCGCCTGCAGCCGCCGCTGGGCCGCCTGCTGCCGTTGCGCATCGCGGTGGCGTTCTTCTACCTCAACCTCTTCGCCGCGCAGGCGCTCCTCGCCTTCGCACGCAACCGCAGGCTCCATCTATGGTGACTTCAACGATCGCGCGCGGCGCGCCGGGCATCCGCGGCCGGCTCGGTGAACTCTGCTATTCCAGCGGCCTGCTGCATTCGCTGCAGCGCGTGCGCGCCTGGTGGCAGCGCGACCTGCGCATCCTGGCCTACCACCGCGTCATGCCGCTGCCCGATCCGGACACCTACGAGTTCGACCTGGAGCTGATCAGCACGCCGCCGGGCGAGTTCCGCGAACAGATGGTCCGGCTGAAGAAATACTTCCGCCCCATACGGCTCACCGACGTCGTGGCCGCGCTCGACGCGGGCGAGGCCCTGCCGCCCGATTCGGTGGCGGTGACCTTCGACGACGGCTACGACGATAACTACCGCATCGCGGCGCCCATCCTCGACGAGGTGGGCGTGCCCGCCACCTTCTTCGTTTCCACCGGCCACATCGACACGGGACGCCCGTACGCCTACGACTGGCTGCTGCACATGATCCTGCTCACGAAGGCGTCGCGGATGGTCTTGCCCGAGCTCTCGATCGACATCGCCCTTCCCGCCGAGCGCGCGCTGCGCCGTCGGATCGCGGGCAACGTGTTGCTGCGCATGAAGTGGCTGGACGCGCTGGAACAGACGGCGATGATCGAGCGCCTCGAAGCCGAGTGGGACATGCCGTCGGCCAAGGCCCGCCCCGTCGACTGCCGCCCGATGACCTGGGACCAGGCGCGCGAGATGGAGGCCGCCGGGCTGGAATTCGGCTCGCATGGCGTGCACCACCGCATGCTCGCGCGGCTTCCGCAGGACGAGATGGAGCGCGAGATCCGGGCCTCGAAGGCCACGCTGGACCGCGAACTGAAGAACCCGGCCGTGCTCATGTCCTACCCCGTGGGTGGCGACCGCGCCTACAACGACGCCGTGATCGCCGCCACGCGCAATGCCGGCTTCCAGCTGGCTTGCAGCTACATCTGCGGGACCAACGCCGAACCCAGCGAGAACCGCTACGCGCTCCACCGCCTTCCGGTGGAAAGCAACATGGGCCCGGGCTGGTTCGCCGCGATGCTGGCGTTGCCGCAGCTGATGAGCTATCCCACCGTCGCCCACGAGGCAAACGGACCCAGGGAGCGCGCATGTTCCCCCTGATCCTCCTCTATGTGGTGCTGACCATCATCCGGCCACAGGACTACGTGCCGGGGCTGGACGCCGTGCCGATCCTGCCGGTCGTCCTGCTCCTGGCCTTCGCCGCGTGGACGGTGTCGAAGGAAAAAACCTTCGAGGCGCCGCAGTTCGTGATCCTGCCGGCGTTCCTGCTCGTCCTCATGTTCTCGCAGGTGACCAACGGCTGGACGGGCGGCGCGATCGACGAACTGGCCCGTTTCGGGCCCGTGGTCGTGGCCTTCTTCGTCTTCGGTGCCTCGTGCGGCACGCAGAAGCGGGTGAAGGTAGCCATGAGCGTCTTCGTCGTCTGCGCCGCCGTACTCGCGCTGCACGGCGTGGAGCAGGCGCAATTGGGCGTGGGCTGGACGGGCATTCCCATCGGCGAAGGCAACCGCATCCAGTATGTCGGCATCTTCAACGATCCCAACGACCTCGGCCTGCTCTTCGCCGCCACCTTCCCGATGGCCGTCTTCCTCGGGCGCAAAGGGGCGGGCGCGCTGCGCCCGGTATGGCTGGCCGCCGCCCTGCTCCTGCTTTACGGCACCTACCTGACCAATTCGCGCGGCGCCATGCTGGCGATCCTGGTCGTGGCCGGCTGCTATGTCTGGTACCGCAAGGGCATGATCGTGGCGGGCGTGCTGGGCGTCTTCGGGCTCGCGGCGATGAAGCTGTTGTCATCGCGCATGGACGAACTGGACGCGGGCGAGGAATCGGCCGCCGGCCGCGTCGATGCCTGGTACTCCGGTCTCGAGATGTTCCGCGAGAACCCGCTGTTCGGCGTGGGTCCCGGCAACTTCACCGAATACAACGAGCTGACCGCGCACAACTCCTTCGTGCTCATACTGGCCGAAACCGGGTTCGTGGGCTTCGTGCTGTGGCTGGCCTTCGTCTGCTACGGCTTCATCATGATGCTGCGGATCGTGCGCCACCAGCGCCCGAAGGATGCCGATCCCACGGTCGAAGCCGCCTGGACCACCGAGCGCCAGATGGCGCTGTCGCTGCTGCTTTCCCTTTGCGGCATGTTCGCCGCCGCGTTCTTCCTGAGCCGCAGCTACATGGTGGTGCTTTACCTGATCGCCGCCATGGTCGCCGGTTACTACGTGGGCGCGCGCCGGCGTTGGCCCGACCTGCCGGTCTACCGTCTGTCGGACGGCGGCTGGCGCTGGGTGCCGATGGGCGCCGGCGGCGTGTTCGCCCTGTTCGTCCTCGTTGCCGTGCTGTTGCGAACGACATGAAAACCTACGAAGCCCTGCTGCGTCACGTCCTCTGGCCCGCCTACGAGGGTGGCCTGCGCCGTCGCGACACGCCACGGCACATGCGCCGCTACGAGCGCGACCAGTGGCTGGCGCCGAAGGAGATCCAGGCCTTGCAGTTCGAGCGCCTGAAGCGCCTGCTCGACTGGTGCTACCGCGAAGTGCCTTACTACCGGCGCCGGTGGGACGCCGAGGGCATCGCGCCGCAAGACATCCGCTGCATGGACGATTACGCGAGGTTGCCTCTGCTCACCAAGGCCGACATTCGCGAGCACGCGGAAGACCTGAAGGCCATTTCCCTGAAGGGTTCGCTCGCCTACAAGGCCACCGGCGGGTCCACCGGCGAACCGCTGCGCTTCGGCTACACGCGCGAAAGCAACGATCGCCGCGTGGCGGTCATGTGGCGCGGCTACGGCTGGGCCGGCTCGCGCATGGGCCGGCGCACGCTGTTCCTGTGGGGCGGCGCGGTCGGCGAGCCTACCAGGGCGCACCGGATGAAGGATCGCGTCTACAACGCCGTGTTCGCGCGCAAGCTGCTGGACAGCTTCCACATGAGCGAAGCCACCATGGCCGGTTACGCGGATGCCATCGACGCGTACCGGCCCGAGGTGATCGTCAGCTACGTGGGCCCCCTGTTCCGCCTCGCCGAATGGCTGCTGTCGCAGGGCCGGCAGGTGGCGCGGCCGGTGTCGATCATCGGCGCGGCCGAGGCGCTGCATCCGTACCAGCGCGAAATCATCGAGCGGGCGTTCGGGGCCCCCGCCTACAACACCTATGGCTGCCGCGAATTCATGCTGGTCGCCTCCGAGTGCGAGCATCGCGACGGCCTGCACGTGAACGCCGATCACCTCGTCGTGGAAACGCTGGCCGCTGACGGAAAGCCGACGCGTTCGGGCAGCGGCGAGGTGGCCATCACGGACCTGTTCAACTACGGCATGCCGTTCATCCGCTACGTGAACGGCGACATGTCGACGCCTGCGGCCTCGCGCTGCCCGTGCGGCCGGGGTCTGCCGATGCTCGCCTCCGTCGACGGACGCAAGCTCGACGCCATCCGCACGCCGGCGGGGCACATCCTTCCCGGCGAGTTCTTCCCCCACATGCTGAAGGATGTGCCGGGGCTGACCCGCTTCCAGCTCGTGCAGCGGAGCCTGGACCGGCTCGACCTGTCGATCGTGCGCGGCAGGGACTTCGAGGACGCCTCGCTCGACTACATCCGCCGCGAAGTCGCCAAGGTACTTGGCGACAGCGCCGAACTGCACTGCCATTTCGTCGACGACATTCCGCTCACCCGCAGCGGCAAGTTGCGCGTCACCGTTTCGGAGCTGGTCTCGTGAACATCACCCACTTCGTCGAGAACCTGAACCGGGGCGGCCTGGAGCGCATGGTGATCGACCTGGTCAAGGAGCAGCACCGCCAGGGCCACAAGGTGCAGGTCGTGTGCCTGTTCGAGCGCGGCGCCCTCGCGTGGGAACTGGATGCGCTGGGCATTCCCGTCTCGGCCTGCGACAAACGCAGGGGCTTCGACCTGCGCGCGCTCGGCCGTGCGCGGCAACTGCTGGCCAGCCACTACACCGAGGTGCTGCATACGCATAACGCAGTGGCGCACTACCAGGCCGTGCTGGCCAGCGCCGGCATGGGCATCCGCCAGGTGGTCAACACGCGCCACGGCATGGGCGCGCAACGCAAGCCGGGGCGCCGCGAGTGGCTGTTCCGCCGCGCGCTCGGCGCCACGGACGCCGTGGTGGCCGTGTGCGAGGCGGCGCGCTTCGACGCCGTGCAACGCGGCATCGCTCCCGCCGGGAAAACCTGCGTGGTTCCGAACGGCATCGTGCTTGACGGCTTCGACGTGGCCTCCGACGCCATGCACGAACGCCTGACCCGCCTGATCCGCGTTCCGACGGGCACGCGCATCATCGGCAGCGTCGGTCGCCTGAACTGGGCGAAGGACCAGGCCGGTCTCATCCGCGCCTTCCGCATCGTGCGCCATGCCCGCCCGGATACCGCGCTGGTGCTGGTGGGCGACGGTGAATTGCGTGAGACCCTGCGTGCCTGTGCCTTCGATGAAGGCGTGGCCGGCTGCGTGTACTTCCTCGGCGACCGCGACGACGTGCGCGAACTGCTCCAGGGCTTCGACCTGTTCGCGCTGTCGTCGGTGACCGAAGGTTATTCCATGGCCTTGCTGGAGGCCTGCGCCGCGGGCCTGCCGATCGTCGCCACCGACGTGGGCGGCAACGCGGAGATCGTGCGCGACGACGCCACCGGCCGCCTCGTGCCGCCGTGCGATCCGCCCGCACTCGCCAATGCGATCCTGGAACTGCTGCACGCTTCCCACCGGGCTTCGCGCCTCGGGCTGGCCGCGCGTGCCTGGGTGGAAACGAACGGCTCCCTGCAAGCCATGGCCGCGCGCTATGGCCAGCTGTACTTCGGCGATCTGGAGACCGTGCCGTGAAAATCCTCGTCGTCACGAACCTTTTCCCCACGCCCTGGGATCCCCGCCGCGGCACCTTCAACCGCCAGCAGTTCCAGCGCCTGGGCGAGCGCCACGAAGTGGACGTGCTCACCGCCGTGGACTTCCGCGAGCGCATGGCCGGCGCCAGGGGCGATGCGCAGGTACCGGGCGTCAGGCGCGACTATTTCACCTTCTACCATCCGCCGGGCTTCGGCCGTTTCCTCAACGCGCTCTGCTTCTTCGCGTGCATGATGTGGCAGTACGGTCGCGAGCTGCGCCGCGCGCGCTACGACGTGATGCTGGCGAGCTGGGCGTATCCGGACGCCGCCGGCGCCGCGTGGGTCGCGCGGTTGCTGGGCATCCCTTATGTGGTGAAGGTGCATGGCAGCGACCTCAACGTGCAGGCCGGGCATCGACTGCGCCGTCCGCAGATCCGCTCGGCGTTGCGCGGCGCCGCCGGCGTGATCGCCGTCAGCCAGGCACTGGCGCGTAAGGCCGTCGAACTCGGCGCCCGGGCGGACACCGTGGATGCGATCTACAACGGCGTCGACACACGGCTGTTCCATCGCGGCGACAGGACCGCGGCGCGGCGGCGTCTCGGCCTGCCACCGGAGGCACCGATCGTGATCTACGTGGGCAACCTGAAGGCCACGAAAGGCTGCCACGACCTTATCGAAGCCTTCCCTGCCCTGGTCCGGCGGCACCACGACGCGCGGCTGGTCTACGTGGGCGACGGCGCGAGCCGTGCGAACCTCGAGGACCGTGCTTCGTCGCTATGCTGCTCGACGGCGGTGCGCTTCGCCGGGGCGGTGGACCACGCCGAGCTTTCCGACTGGTTCCGCGCGGCAAACGTTCTATGCCTTCCGAGCCATAACGAAGGCGTTCCCAACGTGGTATTGGAAGCCATGGCCTGCGGCACGCCCATTGTCGCCACCACGGTCGGTGGCATTCCCGAGGTCGTTCCCGACCTGGCGGGCATCCTCGTGCCACCGCACCAGCCGCACGAGCTGGGTGTCGCGCTGGTGGAGGCCTTCGAACGCCACTTCGATCCCGCGGCCATCGCGGAGCACGCCGCGACTTTCCGCTGGGACGAGAACATCGATCGCGTCGAACGCGTCCTCGCCCAAGCTGCAACGACGCCTGTGGGGGCCGGCTACGCCGGCGATCCCGCGGCAGCGGGCGAGCTTGCCGCAAGTACCCATCGCCGGCACAGCCGGCTCCCACAGCGCAGCGCCCCGCCGAACACATGAACTGGAAACTGAAAAAGCACGACCTGCTGGGCCTGCTGCCGGAACGCCTCGTCCTCACCCGGACGCGCGACGCCGACCTGCGCTACCTGAGTTTCGACGACGGCCCCGAACCGGGCTACACCCCCCGGCTCCTGGACACGCTGGCAAAGCACGGCGTGAAAGCCAGCTTCTTCCTCGTGGGCGAGAAGATCGAACAGCATCCGGACATCGTCAAGCGGATCGTCGACGACGGGCACATGATCGGTAACCACTCGTACAGCCACTGGTCGTTCCGCAACATGAACCTCACCAAGCAGCTGGACGAGGTGTACCGCACGGACGCCTTGCTGCGCCTGTTCGACGACCGGCCACACCATCGCATGCGCCCCCCGCATGGCTACGTGGGCGCGCAGCTGCTCGCCCATTTCGCCCGGCGGCGGCGCAGCTTCGTGTACTGGTCGTACGACAGCCTGGATTACCAGGACCGCCCCGTCGAAGCCCTGATCGACCGCCTGCGCAGCGATCCGCCCGCCGCGGGCGACATCGTGCTGATGCACGACGACAGCGACAAGGCCGCCGAAGCACTGGACGTGCTGTTGCCGGAATGGCTGGCACAGGGCATGCGCTTCGCGGCCTTGCCGGGAAGCAGCGCATGAGGATCCTCTATCATCACCGCACGCGCGGCCGCCATGTCGAGGGCGTGCACATCCGCGGCATCGTCGGCGCGCTGCGCGAGCTGGGCCATCGCGTGGACGTGATGTCCTTTCCCGGCGCGGATCCGGAGCACGAGACCGCGGCGGCGACGTCCAGCGGCAAGGGCGGACTGGCAGGCGTCGTGACGAAACTGCCCGGCGTCGTCTTCGAGATGCTCGAACTGCTCTACAACCTGGTGACGCTGGCGCGCATGGGCCGGGCCTGGCGCACGGCACCGCCGCAGCTGATCTACGAGCGGTATTCGCTGTTCCTCTTCGCCACGGTATGGCTCGCCCGCCGGCGCGGCATTCCGCTGGTGCTCGAGATCAACGATTCGGCGCTGGTGACCCGGGTGCGGCCGCTCACCATGCGCGGGCTGGCCCGGCGCATCGAACGCTGGTGCTTCCGGCGAGCCACCGGGCTGGTTTTCATCTCCACCTATTTCCGCGACATCGCCGTGCAGGCGTATGGGGACATCGCGCCTTCCGTGGTGTCGCCCAACGCCGTGGACCTCCCGCGCTTCGACCCGGCCCGCTTCGATCGCGAGCGGCTGCGCGCCGAGCGCGGCCTTGCCGGGCGTACGGTCTGCGGACACATCGGCGTGTTCGCCGAATGGCACGGCGTGGACGGGTTCGTCGAGGCCATCGCCCACCGGCTCGAGAGCGTGCCCGATCTTGCCCTGGTCTTCGTCGGCGACGGCAAGACGCTGCCGGCGGTACGCGAACTGATCGCCACACGCGGCCTCGCCGACCGGGTGCTGCTGCCCGGCCGCGTGCCACACGACGAAGTGGCCAGCTGGATCGCCTGCATGGACTACGCCGTGCTGCCGAATTCCAACCACTATGGCTCGCCCATGAAGCTGTTCGAGTTCATGGGCATGGGCGTGGCGGTGGTGGCGCCGGACTACGCGCCCGTGGCGGAGGTAATCGCCGACGGCCGCACGGGCTGGCTGTTCCCACGCGGCGACGCCGCGGCCTGCGTCGAGCGCGTGCTCGAACTGGCCCAGCGTGCCGACGAACGCAGGCGCGTGGGCGACGCCGCGCGAGACTACATCGCCAGCGAGCGGCAGTGGCGCAACAACGCCGAGCAGCTCCTCACCCTCGTGCCGGACGGAGCTCCCGCGTGATCGTCATCGCCCTGCTCGCCGTTGCCCTCCTCGCCGCCGCGGCACTGGTTGTCGTCGCCATCCGCGCGCGCAACATGCAGTACTGGCTGTGGGGTTACCTCACCCGCCGTGCGCCACCGAAGGCGGTCGGACCGGTGCATGTACTGTTCTGCTTCGTGGACCATTTCGAACCCAACTGGGGCCGGGTGGACATGGCCACCCAGCGTCGCCGGGTGGACCGGTGGTGCGACGAGTACCGCGCCATGGCGTCGCGGCACCGCGACGCCGACGGCCGCATGCCGCAACACAGCTTCTTCTATCCGGAAGAGGAATACGTGGAGGAGCACCTCGACAAGATCGCGGCCCTCTGCGCGGAGGGTTACGGCGAGATCGAAATCCACCTGCACCACGACAACGACACGGCGGAGAATTTCGTCGCGACGATGGACCGCTTCAACCGCCTGCTGCACGAAAAACACGGTGCGCTGCCGCGCGATCCCGTCACCGGCCAGCTGCGCTTCGCCTTCATCCACGGCAACTGGTGCCTGGACAATTCGCGCGCCGACGGGCGTTGGTGCGGGATAAACAACGAACTGATCCTGCTGCGCGAGCTCGGCTGCTACGCCGATTTCACGCTGCCTTCCGCGCCCAGCGACACGCAGACGCGCCTGTCGAACGCCATTTACTACGCCACGGACGATCCGCAGCGCTGCAAGTCGCACGATACCGGCGTGCCGATGCGCGTGGGCGGAAAGCCGGTGGGCGACCTGCTGATCATCCAGGGGCCGCTGGGCCTGAACTGGACGGACCGTCGCTTCGGCATCGTGCCGCGCATCGAGAACTCGGACATCCGCAAGGGCTGCCCGCCGTCGCGCCATCGCGTCGACCAGTGGGTACGCACGGGCATCCACGTGGAGGGGCGCCCGGAGTGGGTGTTCGTCAAGGTGCACACACACGGCACGCAGGAGCGCGACATGGACACGTTGCTCGGCAAGCCCATCGACGACATGCACGATTACCTGGAGTCCGCCTACAATGACGGGCGCAACTACGTGCTGCATTATGTGACGGCGCGCGAGATGTACAACATCGCGAAGGCGGCGGAGGCCGGAATGACCGGCGACCCGGGCCGCTACCGCGATTTCGAGCTGGCCCGGCCAGGAAAATCTCACGTCGCGGAACCCGCGACGCTCGTGTAGGAGCCGCCATGGCGGCGACGAGGCCAGGGAAACGGCGCAAGGTTGCCCTCGCCGCTATAGCGGCTCCTACAATGCCTCGTGGAATTGTCTAACATTGCCGGCCTCCGCTAGGATGCCGCGCATGTCTCGTCGCACGCCACACCTGCTCGCCCGTCTTCGCCGCCATCGCGGCGTGTGGGTGCTTGCGTTGGCGGTGTTGTTGTTCAAGGTGGCGATGTCCACCTTCTGCGTGCTCGACGGGCCGCGTGTCGCGTTCGGCGGCGACGTCGCCGATACACATGCCCTGGCCCTCGAAGACGACGACACCTGCGTGCTGGGCGAAGGCGGCGGTTGTCACTGTACCTGCGCCCATGCCGTGGCCCTTCCCTCGCATGACGCCAGCGTTCCCGTGATGGCGACGCTCTCGCACCTGGCGGCGCCCCTGCCGCCTCTCCTGTCGCCGTCCATCGAGCGCTCGCCGCTCCGCCCGCCCATCGCCTGAGTACCCGACCCGGCGCACCGCCCCCGAGGGTCGGTGCGGATCGTTCGCGACTCAGGAGATACACCCATGATCTTTCGACGTGCGGCGCCGCGTGGCGCACTGTGCGCGTTGCTCGCCGCTTTCGCCGTGGCCGGCGCAAGCGCGACGGAACCCACCCACCGTCGTCCCTGCGCAGGCAGGGACCCAGCGACGCTTTCCGTAGCTCGCGGGGAGACGCTGGATTCCAGCCTTCGCGGGAATGACGGGGTGCTTGGCAGGAATGACGGGGCGCTTCGGGGGAGTGATGAGCCGTCGTTGCGCTCCGTGCGGGCCGCGCTTCACGCGCTGTGGAGCGATAGCCCACAGGTTCAGGCCGCCGATGCAGCGGTCCGTGCGGCGCGCGAGCGTGCGAGGGCCGCGGCGCAACCCGTATATAACCCTTCACTGCAACTCGAAGGCGAGAATGCCGACGTCGATCGCCGTACCGCCGGGGCAAGTCTCACCCTGGATGTCTCAGGCAAGCGCAAAGCCCGCATGGCCGAAGGCGACGCCGAGCTGCGTTCCCGCGAGGCGCGCTACGCCCTCGAACGGCGCGACGTCGCGCTCGACTGGCTCAAGGCGTGGTCGTCCGTCGTCCTGTCGCGGGAACAGGGCGCGCTCGGTCGCCGACGGGTGGAACTCATGCGCCGCTTCGACGAGCTCGCCGCGCAGCGGCTGAACGTCGGCGACATCAGCAGCCCCGAACGAGACCTGGCGGGACTGGCGCTGGGTGAGGCCCGGATCCAGCAAGCCGGACTCGAGGCGCAGGAAGCAAGCGCCCTCGCCGCGCTCGCCTCGCTGGGCCCCGGTGCGGACGCCGTGCTTTCCGCGTTGCCACGCGAGCTTCCACCGGCGCAAGGACTGCCGCCGCCCGTTTCGACCGGCGAGCGGCCCGAACTGGTCCAGGCACAGGCCGAGCAGGAACGCGCGGAAGCCGCGGTGACGGTCGCCGACCGCGGCCGGCGACCCGATCCGACGCTGAGCCTCACCGGCGGACAGGTCCGCAGCGGACCGCGAACGGACCGCGTGGTCGGCATCAGCGTCTCCATCCCGCTGCCCGTGCTCAACGCCGGAAGCTACGACGTGAGCGCGGCACGTGCGGACGCGGACGCGGCCTTCGCATCCCGGCGCGCCATCGCGCTTCGTTCGGATGCGCGGCTGAAGCAGGCCCGCGCGACCTATGAGGCCATGCGCATGGCCAGTGACGGCTACCGGCAGGGACGCGCCGGTGCTTTCGACGAGAGGGCGAAGCTCCTCGACAAGCTCTGGCAAGCCGGGGAAATCGGCACGTCGGATTACCTCGTCCAGCTGAAACAAAGCCTCGACGCCGCCCTCTCCGGCATCGCCCTCGAAAACCAGACGTGGCAGGCGTGGTTCGACTACCTCGCCGCCGCGGGCCGCCTGACCGAATGGATCGACGGCAGCACCCAGGACATTTCCCCATGACGCCGTTCTTCTTCCGATCCACCCTCGCGTCGATCGCCGTCGCGTTGGCCCTCACGACGCAGGCGGTCGCTGCCGCGCAGGTCGAAACGCCGGCGGCACCCGCCTCGACCCATCCACTGGTCCTCGATGCCGCCGCCATCGAAGAGGCCGGCATCGCGATGAGTACCGCGACCGAGCGCACCGTCACCGACCAGGTTCGCGCACCGGGCGAGGTCACGGTGGATGCCTACTCCACGGCGCTCGTGTCGCCGCGCGTCGCATCCCAGGTGGTCGCCCGCAAAGTCCGCCTGGGCGACGTCGTGAAAGCCGGGCAACCGCTTGTCGTGCTGTCGAGCGTCGACGTCGCCGAAACCCAGGGCCAGCTGATCGTCGCAAGCCAGGACTGGGCTCGTGTGGCCTCCCTGGGCCCCCAGGCCGTTTCCGCACGGCGTTACAACGAGGCACTGGTCCAGCGCGATCAGGCCCGGGCCAAGCTCAAGGCCTATGGCATGTCCGACGGGCAGATCGCCAGCCTCGTGAAGCGCGGTTCCGCCGCCGCCGACGGCAGCTTCGAACTCCTCGCTCCGAAAGCGGGCCGGATCACCACCGACAGCTTCGTCGTGGGCGAACGCATCGAACCGGGGCGCCCGCTGTTCACCATCGTGGCCGAATCGTCCGTGTGGGTCGAGGCGCATCTTCCCCCCGGCGTGGCGGAACAGGCGGAACCCGGTGCCGCCGTCACGATCCTGGCCCACGGCAGCGAAACCAAGGGCAGCGTCATCCAGCGCTCGCACCAGACGGACGAAAAGACGCGCACGGTCGACGTACGCATCCAGGTCCCCAACGAAAAGGATCTGCTGCACCCCGGCGAACTGGTGGAAGCGCGCATCGCCGTGGCCTCGCACACCCGGCAACTTGCCGTTCCGGCGGAAGCCATCGTCCTGTTGCTCAACCAGCCCACCGTGTTCGTAAGCGGCAAGAAGACGGGACAGTTCGAGCCCGTCGCGATCGAGGTAGGCGAGACCCATGACGGATGGACCGAGGTGAAGAACGGCCTGAAAGCCGGCACGCCTTACGTCAGCAAGGGAGCGTTCGCCCTCAAGGCACGGATCCTCCGCTCGCAGCTGGGAGAAGACTGATGCTGGAGCGCCTCGTCGCCATGTCCCTCAAGTACAAGGTTCTCGTCGTCATCGCGTTCGTCGTCGTGGCGGCGCTCGGGTACCAGGCGGCGCGCACCTTGCCGATCGATGCGTTCCCCGACGTGACGCCGGTCCAGGTAAACGTCTATACCGAAGCATCCGGCCTGGCCTCCGAGGATGTCGAGCAGCTGTTGACCACGCCCGTGGAATCGGCCCTCGCCGGTCTGCCGAAGGTGCAGGAGATCCGCTCGGTCAGCCTGTTCGGCCTTTCTTATGTGTCCGTCTACTTCGACGACGGCATGGACGTCTACTTCGCCCGCCAGCTGGTCAACGAGCGATTGCAGCAGGTCGGCGACCGTTTGCCGGCAGGCTACGGCAAACCCGAGATGGGCCCGAACACGTCCGGCCTCGGCCAGGTGTTCTGGTACACCGTCGAACGCGCCGACGACACGCTGAAGAACGCGCCCTCCGACATGGACCTGCGTACCCTGCAGGACTGGACTGTCCGGCTGATCCTGCGCACGGCACCGGGTGTCGACGACGTCACCTCATGGGGAGGGCAGGAAAAGCAATACCAGGTGCGCATCGACCCCATGCGCCTCATCGCGCACAAGCTCGGGTTCAAGGACGTGATCCAGGCACTGGAGGCCAATAACGCCCAGGTGGGAGGCAATGTCATCGACGTGGGGCGCGAGCAGTACCTCGTGCGTGGCCTGGGTCTGGTCAAGAACGGCAGGGATATCGGCAACATCGTGCTGAAAACGGAAGACGGCACCCCGGTTTACGTGCGCGACGTGGCGACCGTCACGGAAGCCGGCGCGTCCCGCACCGGCGCGGTCACCCGCGACGGCAAGGAGGTCGTGATGGGCATGGCGCTGGCCCGCATCGGTGAAAATGCCAAGAGCGTGGTCGATGCCGTGAAGGCCCGGCTGGATACGGTGAAGCAGGCCCTGCCCAGGGACACGGTCGTCAAGCCGGTGTACGAACGCACGGATCTCGTCAACGCCGCGGTGGGCACCGCCGTGCGCGCGCTCATCGAGGGATCGATCCTCGTCGCCGTCGTGCTGTTCCTCTTCCTGGGCGAGTTGCGCAGCGCCCTGATCGTCATCGTCACCCTGCCGCTGGCCATGCTCATCGCCTTCATCTGCATGGAGAAGGCCGGGCTTTCGGCCAACCTGATGTCCCTCGCCGGCCTTGCGATCGGCATCGGCATGATGGTCGACGGCGCCGTCGTCATGGTCGAAAACGCGTTCCGGATCATGGCCGAGCGACTCGAACATGGCGAAACGGTCGACAGGACATCCGCCGTTCTACAGGCGGCGCGCGAGGTGGCCAAGCCCGTCGCCTTCGCGATCCTCATCATCATCGTCGTGTTCCTGCCGTTGTTCGGCCTGCAAGGGCTCGAAGGCAAGATGTTCAAACCCATGGCGTTCAACATCGGTTTCGCCATGGCAGGGTCGCTGCTGCTCTCCCTCACCCTCATTCCGGTACTGGCGGCGATCGTCCTGAAGCCGAGGGAAGAAAAGGACACCCGGCTGGTCGCCTGCCTGAAGCGGGGCTATGCCCCCGTACTCGCATGGTCGCTCGGCCATCGCCGGGCGGTGATCGGCATCGCCACGGCGGCCCTGGTCGGTGCGCTCGCCCTGTTTCCGTTCCTGGGCAAGGAGTTCATGCCCAACCTGCGCGAAGGCGCCATCATGTGGCGTATCACCTCGATCCCATCCGCCTCCCTGGACGAATCCATCGATGTGTCCCGGCGCGTCGCCGAGCGCATCAAGGCGAAGTTCCCGGAAGTCGATACCACCCTTGCCATGATCGGTCGCGCCGAAAAGGGCGAAACCGCGGACGTCAACTACATGGAGGTATACACGCCCTTGAAACCGAAGGCACAGTGGCGCGACGGCGAAACCTTCGAAAGCATCCAGGAAAATATGCAGGAGGAACTCGGCACCCTCCTGCCGACGGCCATGGTGAGCTATACGCAACCCATCCAGATGCGTATCGAGGAGCTGATTTCCGGCGTAAGAGCCACCCTGGCGCTCAAGCTCTACGGCAACGATCTCGCGGAACTCGACCGGCTCAGCACGAAGATAAAGGACACGCTCGCCCATGTGCCGGGCGTCGCCGACCTGGCGCTCGAGGCGAACACCGGCAAGCCGCAGATCCGCATCGAGGTGGACCGCGATGCGCTCGCTCGCTACGGGCTCAATGCCGAGGACGTGCTGACGGTGGTCCGCAACGGCATCGGTGGCGAACCGGTGAGTACGGTCCTCGACGGCGTGAAGCGCTTCGACATGACCGTCCGCCTCGACGACGCCAGCAAGGCATCCCTCCAGGACGTGCGACGCATCCCCATCAACACGCCTTCGGGCGCCCTCGTCCAGCTGAGCCAGGTAGCGAAAGTGACGACCGCGGAGGGCTATGCCTTCATCCGCCGCGAGCGGCTCCAGCGTTACGCCGTGATCCAGATGGACGTCCGCGGCCGTGACATCGACGGGTTCGTGAAGGAAGCAAACGAGGCGATCGCCACGAGCGTGAAGATGCCCACGGGGTATTACACCGAATGGGGCGGCGCCTTCGAGAACCAGCAGCGCGCGCTCAAGCGCCTGTCGGTGATCGTACCGGCCACGATCTTCTTCATCTTCATCCTGCTTTACACCGCCTTCCGTTCGGTACGCTACGCGGGCCTGATCCTGGCGAACGTACCGTTCGCCACCATCGGCGGCATCGTCGGCCTTTTCCTCACCGGGCAATACCTGTCGGTACCCTCGGCCATCGGCTTCATCGCGGTATTCGGTGTCGCCATGTTGAACGGTATCGTCCTCGTGAGCTTCCTCAACGAGCAGCAGCAGGCCGGGTCGAGCGTCAGGGAATCGGTCGTCCGCGGTACGGCACTGCGGCTTCGCCCCGTGCTCATGACCGCCAGCGTCGCGATCCTCGGCCTGGTGCCGATGCTGTTGTCCACCGGCGTGGGAGCCGAGACCCAACGCCCGCTGGCCACGGTGGTGGTCGGCGGCCTGATCACTTCGACCTTGCTGACGCTGGTGCTGCTGCCTGTGCTGTACGACTGGATGGAGCAACGCCGGGTCGACGCGGCCGCGACGGAAAGGTCTCCGCAACACCGTTGAAAGACGGGGGAATAAGGTACGCCCTGTAGGAGCCGCTATAGCGGCGAGAAAAGCTTGCGACCAGCTGAATGGCTGCCGCGAGCCCCCCTCGCCGCTATAGCGGCTCCTACAGGGTGGCGTCGCGCTGGAACGCGAAACCGAAGTACCGGTCGAGCGAGAGCTCCGGGTGGAAGGGAACGATGCAGGAGCGCTGCTGGTTCTCCCAACGGTCCCGCAGCTCGTAGCCGAGCGACGCCAGGCCGCCGAGGAATTCGCGCTCGGCGGTCACCCTGTACGGGCAGCATGCCGTGCCGATGTTCTGCACGGTGAAATACGACTCCCTCATGTGTACCGGCACGGAATTGAGGAGCAGGAAACGGGGCTTCGGTTCCATGGCGGCCAGGGCATCGGCCAGCGAGTAGCGCAGGTACTGCAGCGAGCCTGCGGCGAACAGCACGTCCGCGCCCGCCGCGCCGGCGATATCGTCGGCGAAGTGCAGGCGGCCCAACGGATCGTGTTCCTTTGCCCAGCGCTCCCCGGCCTCGTTCACCGCCGGTACGTCCATCACTGTCCAGCGCAGGCCCTGGGGATAGTTCAGGAGTTTCTGGTACGCGTAATAGGCGATGCCGATGTGTCCGCCCAGATCGAACACGCTCCGCGCGCCTTCGCCGAACCACCGGCCGAGCCAGTAGATCATCGGATAATCGTTGATGAAGATGCGATGCGTGCGGTCGCGGTACAGTCCGGCCGACTCGGTGTTGTCGTAGCCGGTGGCATTCGCGGGCGGGATGCTCGCCTGCGCCTCGTCGAACGTACGGTAGACCCCCCGGTAGAGGTGGTGGGTCAGGGCATGGTGGGCGAAGAACGCCTTCCTGTAACGGGCCTCGAGAAGGCTGCGAACCAACGGCAATCGTGCCGTCGCCTCCTGGTACGGCCGGGAGCCGACTTGCGCGCTCATGATGGTCTCCGTGAACGAGTGATGCGCGGCCAGCTTGCGCCCTGTCATGCCCCCTGCCCATAACACCGGCGTCTATACCCTCTGGCCGACACCGCGGTGCAACAGTGACGCGCTCGACAGGCCGCCCGCGGTTCTCAGGCCCGCCCGCGCTTCGCGGCTTCGATGGCCCGGGCCCGCCATTGCATCAGCGGCGTCACGCTGATGCCATGCATGACCACGCTCACCGCGACCACGGTCAACACGGCGCCCTCGAACTCCCTTCCCGGCGCTCCGGTGAATCCATGCCCGATCGCGAACGCCATGTAATTCAGGCTTCCCAGCCCGCGAATGCCGAACCAGCCGATAAGGAGCCGTCTCTGCCATGGCACGCCGCTGCCTATCGTCGCCAGCCAGACCGCCAGAGGGCGGATGAGGAACATGAGGACGGCCGCAAGCCAGATGCCTTCCGAACTGAAGGCCGGAACGACCGCTATGCCCACCGCGAGCACCAGCGCCGAGGCAATCAGCCGCTCGACGGTCTCGCCGAACGAGAGTGCATCGGATACCACCCACCCCACGCTTTCCCTGGGATGTTCGATGTTCGCCTGCGCCCGCTCGTTGGGCTTGATCTTCGTTTCGGCGGGCTCGTCGAGGGCCTCCCCCTCCTCCGCCTTTTCCGTGTTCCGGACACTGACCAGGAGCTCCACGCGGCGCAGACCTACGCCGGCCGCGAACGCCGCGAGGAAGCCGGACGCCTCGACCAGCTGACTCAGCGCGTACACGACGATCATGATGCCGAGGGCGAGGAAATCGCTTGGCGCGATATCGCGAGCGGCATGACGCAGGTGGGTGCCGACGTACCCCAGGCCCCACCCGCCGGCGAAACCGATGAGGAGGCCTCCCGCCAATCCCCACGCGACATCGACCGTCGCCCAATGCGTCAGCATGTTCGCCGTCCCCCCGGTCGACTTCATCAGCCCCAGGGCGAGGAAGAGAAACGGCAGCGCCGTACCGTCGTTGAGACCCGCTTCTCCCGACAGCGCCACGCGAAGGGCATCGTCGTCGCGCGCATCGTCGACGGAAACCAGCGACGCCAGCACCGGATCGGTCGGACTGACGACGGCGGCAAGCGCCAGCGCGGCGGCAAACGGCCAGCCCAGCCCCAGGTAGACGACGGCAGCCACGCCGGCGACCGTGAGCACCATGGCCGGCAAGGCGAGGCGCGCCGCCATGCGCCATCCCGGATCGCGAAACGACAGACGAAGCTTGAGCCCGGTCACGAACAGCGACACGACCAGCGCAGCCTCGGTCGCCAGGTGCAACCAGTGAATGTGTTCCACCGTGGAGGGGAGTTTCGTCAGGGCGAGAACGCCCGGGCCGATGAGAATGCCGACGACGAGGTAAATCGCGAACGTCGTGACGGGCCCTCGATGGATCCACCCCGAAAGGAAGGACGTGGCCAACAAGAGGGTGCCAGTCAGCACTAGCCACCAGAGCGGGATCATGGGGTAATGATCGGCCGCGCATGGTCAATGCCGTGCGAAAACCCACGCTCCGGAGCCGCGGCGATCTATTGGGCGGAGAGGCGAGAGCGTCAGCGCGCCCGTCGGGCCGCCAATTGCCGCCAGCCTTCCGACAGCGTGGACAGGTTGGCGAGCGCCTCCAGCGAGTCGCGGTCGTGCCGGTCGACGTAAAGCGTGCGCCAGAGGCGCTCGATCGTCCATTCCGGCGTCGCCCTGTCGATGCGTTCGAGCGTCGCGCCGGGCAATACGTCCCCTTCCTCGAGCACGCGGTAGTACCAGCCCGTCCGGCCCGACGTCTGAACGCGTGAGGCCATGTCCTCGACCTGGAAGTGGGCGTTGAGTTTCCAGCACGGCTGACGCCCCTGGCTCACCTGGAGCGTGGCGGTGCCGATCCGGAAAACATCGCCGACGGAGACATCCCGCTCGGTCAATCCGCTCGTCGACAGGTTCTCGCCGAACGCGCCGGGCCGCTCCAGCACGGGTGCGGCACCGACTTCTTCACGCCAGCCCGCGTAGTGATCGAAGGGGTAATGGTGGATGGCCTTTTCTTCGCCGCCATGGTGCTTCAGGTCCGCCTGGCTATCGTCGGCGAATCCGATACGCGTCGCGCGCATGCGCCGGTTCGTCGGCACCTTGTGGATGGCGCTGGTCTTGCCGGAGTCGCCCAGCAGGGCGATGGCTCCGATCAGGACCTTTCCGATGGGGAATGCATCGCTCATCGTGGGAGGGCTTTGTTAGGATTCATGACCAACGTCAAGCCATTGTATTCCAGGAGCGTCCGACGTGAGCGAACAAGGACATGTGGTTCTCATCACCGGCGGAAGCCGCGGCATCGGCCGGGCGACCGCCGAACTGGCGGCCTCTCGCGGCTGGAAGGTCGGCATCAACTACCAGCGCGATGCCGGCGCCGCCGGGGAAGCCGTCGCGACCATCCAACGGGCCGGCGGACAGGCCCTGGCGATACAGGGCGACGTCGCGATCGAAGGCGATGTCATCGGCATGTTCGATCGACTCGCCGAAGCATTCGGTCCGGTCACGGCGCTGGTCAACAACGCGGGTATCGTCGCCCCGGCCTCCCTGCTCGCGGACATGGACGTGTCGCGGATGCGTCGTGTCTTCGATACGAATATTCTGGGTGCCTACCTCAGCGCGCGGGAAGCCGCACGACGCCTTTCCACGGATCGAGGCGGCCCGGGTGGTGCCATCGTCAATGTTTCCTCCATCGCCTCGCGGATCGGTTCGGCCAACGAGTACGTCGATTACGCGGGCTCCAAGGGCGCCGTCGACACGCTGACGCTCGGACTGGCGCAGGAGCTGGCGGGCAGAGGCGTACGGGTGAACTGCGTACGGCCCGGCATCATCGATACCGAGATACATGCCAGCGGCGGACAGCCCGACAGGGCCTGGCAGCGGGCCGGCGTCATTCCGCTGCAACGTCCGGGCCAGGCCTCCGAAGTGGCCGCGGCCATCGTCTGGCTGCTCTCCGACGAAGCGTCGTACACGACGGGTGCGATCCTCGACGTTGCCGGCGGCCGATGAAATCCTTCTTCCATATCGCGGGATATTTCCTGCTCGTCGCGCTTTCGGCATTCGGCGGTTCGCTGGCGACCACCCTCCTGGTGCCGGTCACGGCGGGCCCCATGGTGGCGTGGTTCGCGAAATGCGCGCTGGTGATGTGCCTCGTGGTCGCCTTGACCTGGGTCTACCTGCGCAGAGGCGGCTCGACCTGGGCGCGCTACGGCCTAACCCGCCGTGCGTGGTGGCAGGTCCCGACCGGTCTCGCGGGCGGCCTGCTCCTCGCCCTTGCCTGGTCGATACCGATCTACCTCGCCTCGCCATTCCATTGGACGTCCAATCCCGGATTCAGCGGGACGGCCTTCGTGCTGGGAACGCTCGCCAGCATCGGCATGGGCATCGCCGAGGAAGTGGGCTACCGAACCTATGGCATGTATTTCCTTCTGCGCAGCATCGGTGCCGTCATGGCGGTCCTCGTACCCACCGCGATCTTCGTCGGCATGCACATGGCCGGTGGCGTGCCGTGGCTGGCAGCCCTGCTTGTCGTCGGCTCCGCAAGCGTCATGTACGGTTGCCTCATGCTCGCGACCCGCAGCCTGCCTTTCGTCGCGGCGTTCCACATTGCCAACAACCTGGGACAGGATGCGTGGTTGCGGACGAGCGCCGGGTCGCTCTGGCAACCGGTCTTTCGTTCGGACATCCCGGCCGATTCGCAACCGCTTATCTGGGTCGGGATGATGGTTCTGAATGCGCTCGTGGCATGCGTCGCCTGGCGGGTGTGGCGCCTTCGTACCAGGCCTTCGAGCGATTGACGATACGGACCACCGAAAGCATCACCGGCACCTCCACCAGCACGCCCACGACGGTCGCCAATGCCGCGCCCGAGTTCAGGCCGAACAGGCTGACCGCGGCCGCCACGGCAAGCTCGAAGAAGTTGCTGGCACCGATCAACGCCGATGGCCCCGCCACGCAGTGTTCGACGCCCAGCCAGCGGTTCAGCAGGTAGGCCAGCCCCGAGGTGAAATACACCTGCACCAGGATGGGCACCGCGAGCATGGCGATAACGAGCGGTTGCGCCAGGATCTGCCTGCCCTGGAACCCGAACAGCAGTGTGAGGGTGACGAGTAACGCAGCCAGCGATACGGGGCCCAGCCGACGCAGCCACTCCGCCAAGGCCGTCTCGCCGCCGCGCGCCAGGATCGCCCGCCGCAGCAGCGCGGCTCCGATCACGGGCAGCACGATGTAAAGGCCCACCGACAGGACCAGCGTCGTCCAGGGGACGGTGATGGCCGACACGCCGAGCAACAGCGCTACCAAGGGTGCGAAGGCCACCACCATGATGCCGTCGTTGATGGCGACCTGGCTCAGCGTGAAATTCGGCTCGCCGCCGCAGAGGTTGCTCCACACGAAGACCATCGCGGTGCATGGTGCCGCCGCCAGCAGGATCAGTCCGGCCACATAGCTTCCCACCTGCTCCGCCGGCAGGTAACCGGCGAAGACATGGCGCAGGAACAGCCACGCGAGCAGCGCCATCGAAAAGGGTTTCACGGCCCAGTTGATGAACAGCGTGACGCCGATGCCTTTCCAATGCCGACTCACCTGACGCATCGCGCCCAGGTCGATACGCAACAGCATCGGCACGATCATCAGCCAGATCAGCACGGCGACCGGCAGGTTGACCCTGGCGACTTCCATCGCACCCAGTGCGGTGAACGGCCCGGGTAACCAATGGCCCAGCGCCGTGCCGATCACGATGCACGCGGCCACCCACAGCGTCAGGTATCGCTCGAAGAATCCGATGGACGGACGGGCGACGGAGTCAGACACGGGCGGCATCCTCGGACTGGATGAAGCCGATGCGATCCAGCGCGGTCTTCAACGCCTCGCGATCCGCCCAGGTCTCCGGCGACAACGTGAGGAAGGCCATGAGGCGCGCCTTGATCGTGGCGTGCGCCTGCGCGAAGGCCGCACGCTTCGCGGCATCGTCGCCCTCCACCGCCGCCGGATCGGGCAGGCCCCAGTGGGTGCGCACGAAGTCGCCGAAGAACACCGGGCAGGGTTCGGCGGCCGCGCTGTCGCACACGGTCACGACCAGGTCGATCGGCGGGGCGCCTTCTCCCGAGAATTCGTCCCATGACTTGCTGCGCAGACCCGCCGTGGATATGCCATCGGCGCCGAGCGTGGCGAGGGCATACGGGTTGACCCGTCCCGTGGGCTGGCTGCCGGCGCTGAACGCCTCGAAACGCCCTCCACCCCAGGCCCGCAATGTGGCTTCGGCCAGGACACTGCGGGCGGAATTGCCCGTGCAGACGAACAGAACGCGATGGGTCACGGCAAGATCCTTGGCGGGGTCAGCAGCAGGCGTCGGTCGACGGTGCGCATTCGGCACCGGGACTGTCCGCGCAACAGTTGTGGGTCAGGTAGGCGATCAGGCCGTTCATGGCATCGAAAGCCGCCCGGTAGCAGACAAAGCGGCCCTGGGCTTCCCCCGTGATCAGGCGGGCATGCACCAGCTCCTTCAGGTGAAACGACAGCGTGGCGCCGGGCATGCCCAGCGCGTCGCCGATGTCGCCGGCCATGCGCCCGGCGGGACCGGCGACCACCAACAGCCGGAAGATGGCAAGACGCTTGGCGTGGCCCAGCGCCGTGAGGGCGGCGATTGCATCATTCGTTTCCATAAAACTAGAATAGTCGAAACACCGAGCCTCGAACAAGCCCATGCCTACCGACCTGCCCCACCTCCACGCCGACCTGCTGCCCGGTCCGGAAGCCCCCCGGCTCCGCTCCGTCGAAGACGCCGGCCACCCGCCCCGCATCCTCATCCTCTACGGCTCCCTGCGTCCGCAATCCTTCTCCCGGAAGCTCGCGCTCGAAGCCGAACGGGTACTCCGTCACATGGGCGCGGAAACCCGCGTCTTCGACCCGCACCAGCTACCGTTGCTCGACAGCGTGCCGTCCAGTCACCCCGAGGTGCAGCGGCTGCGCGACTGGTCCACCTGGTCGGAAGGCCAGGTGTGGGTGAGCCCCGAGCGCCACGGCACCCTCACCGGGGTCTTCAAGAACCAGATCGACTGGCTTCCCCTCGAAGACGGCAGCGTGCGTCCGACCCAGGGGCGGACACTCGCCGTCATGCAGGTCAGCGGGGGATCCCAGTCGTTCAATGTGGTCAATGCATTGCGCGTGCTCGGCCGGTGGATGCGCATGGTGACCATCCCCAACCAGTCGTCCGTCGCCAAGGCCTGGCAGGAATTCGACGACCAGGGGCGCATGAAGCCCTCCGCGTTCTACGACCGCGTCGTGGACGTGATGGAAGAGCTGATGAAGTTCACGCTGATGGTGCGCGGGCGCAGCGATTATCTGGTCAGCCGTTACAGTGAGCGCAAGGGCGATGCCGCCCGCGCGCTGGCACGCGCGGCGGGCGTTGTGGAAACGGACTGAATTTCCACCTTACCGTACGAGGAACCATCTCCGATGAAGCGCGTGGAAAGGGCACGACCGGAAGACCGCGATGGCACATGCTGGTGGTGGCTGTTCAACGGCATGCCGCCGCCCGGGTTTCGCGAAGCTGTTCCTGCTGACGACGACAGCCACGGATTATTTCGTCGAACGCGGCTATCGGCGTGTCGATCGAGAGGAGGTGCCTGCCGATATCCGGAGCACCCGGCAGTTTGCCGGCTTGTGCCCGGCCAGCGCTCTGGTGATGGTCAAGGAACTCGAGGTTTAGTTGCCGATAACCAATAAAGCGACGTCCTCTTCGGTTGCCGTTTTCCTCTCACATGCCGGGGCTTACTGCCGCTTGAAATGCCGCTTTCAGCTTCGAGCGCAGGTTTGCGCCCAGTTCGTCGGGTTGAGGGGCATATTTGGGTCCACGCATATCGCTGGCCTCTCTTAAGATTACAGCGATCCCCCCACCATCCTGCGGCGTCGGAGCTAATTGAATACCAAAGTGCCAAAATCGCAGGGGATTCTCGCCGACATCGACGTCCACCCAGTAGTACTGATCCAGGGATGATGACGCGCCTGCGAAGCCCTGTTTCGTCAACTCATCGCTTAGATGATCACGCAATCGATCGAATAGGGTACTAGTGTCGTTTACGCCATGATCCAATTTCAACGTAGTTAGATAGATCGAATAGCTATCCATCCTCGATGGTCCTACGTTTGCACTGAATTGCTTTGTGGCGCAACCAGAAAACACCATGGCAATGAGTACCAAGCACGCGGCGCGACGCACGATGCAAGAAACCTTCATCGAGCACACTCCTGATCGGGATGGGCTATGCGGTAAAGGCGCGCCTCCTCTATGTTTGCGAAGGGTGCCTTGGGCCTCAGGCAATCCGACAGCGCTCTCAAAAGAAAGAATTGATCTTCCGCCCCTATGAGATCCTGAAAAGACTTCGCCGTAATCCTCGGAATCATGTCGTCCACCCACTTGGCGTCGTTGTAGCGACGAAGCTTTTCTCCCATCACATACGCTTCGACACTTGCTCCGAGGAGTGTTGAAGCATGATCGATCTGCTCTATGGCCGTTGATTGGGGATCGTCAGACAGCAATTTGGTCAAGGCTACGGAGCGATCTACGACCAGCTTCGGGACGATACTCTCGAATGCGCCTACGGTGATCAAAGCGACAGGAACATGTTGATTTGTTCCGTCAGCGGTGAGTATGCGGCTATCAGGAGAAAACGCAAACTTCGAGTTCCAATAGGTCCGGTCGGCCCCGTTTGGTCGGCCAACTACTATGTACGATCCCTTTTGGAGTTGACCAAGGCCTCCGGACCCCGCGGCCGCTGCGGCGGCCGCCGAATAGAGCTGGACCGAATAGTCCAGCACCAAACGGTTCTCTTCATGGGAAAGAATAAGATCCGCGACATTGAATGCTACGGCGACCGAAGGCACCACTATGGGATTCGACGCCAAACCTGCGACATTCATACTTAGCTTCTGTATCCGGTCAAGATCGCGGCGCGTCTCGTCGTTTTTTTCCTTGGTAACGTCCATGACGCGAACCCGGAAGTACGGAGCAACACGCTGATCCCAGCGAGGCTCGTAGTAGACGATCAAGTTCGAGAAGTTCAGTGATTGACCGGCACTCACGCCACGCTGATACCAGACGACAACGGATTGGGATGTTCCATCGGCTGCCGTTCCTATGTCCACGATGACAGCGTAGTCCGCATTTTTACTGATAGGCCCTGCCTTTTCGTACTCTGGAATTTCGACTGACCGCATGATGATGGTCAGAGGCGAGTTCGGCTCGACGAGGTCCTTGACAGGGGGCGTGTCGAGCGACGTCAGTGCCTGGGTTCCACCCGAGCTTTTTTCCTCAAGCCTGTAGACCCGATTGTCCGAGAATATGGGAGTCCACACCTTTACTCTGTCCGATATCTGCGGTCCGTTAGTGGAGCAGCCGATAAGCCACAAAGCCATGAGGGCCGCACCAAGAAATCGCAGGCCACGACACACGTTGACTCGTACGCGGTTATTGCTCATGCCCCCCCCCTAAGGGATCCTGGTTGTTCCGCTGCACATTCCGGTTGGATCTGGCCATTCTCGTCAGCATCGGTCCGAACCAGACCGTCAGACGTACTCACATAGGTGGCCCTCGGCGTCTGGACGATCGCTACCGGCGCTTGTCGAGAATCACGATGCTTTTCCCGGGGTCCCCGCCGAGATCGATCTCAGGCAATTGGAATCGTATCAATCCAATGGATGGAACGACGCTATACCTGCCTCAACGGGAAATGTCCGCGGATTCCTGCTTGCTGAAGCTGTCGACACGATCAATAACCAACAGGGATTCGGGCATGCCAGGCCCGGCCGGCTTTACCACACCGGAAACCTGGACTTCGAACGCCCGAAGGGAGAGATCCATGACATCGCCCGACAAAGCCTTCTCGAACCGTTCGAGTGTGGACCCCGACGGAATCGGATCGACGAACCGGACGCCAACGCTCTTTCCGCGACACCGAGCGTCGGTGAGAATGGTGCCATGTCGCGGCCCTGCGAAGAGCAAGGCCTTGACATGCACGCGACCTGACGGTGGTGAAGCCAGCGCGTCGTGCAACTCGCAGACGGTGGTTTCACGCTCTCTGGCAGTTGAAACGCCAGAAGTACAAGCGCCTGCGCCGATGACCAACGTCGCGATCATGAACCCGAGTGGGGAGCGGTAAATCGGCATCCGTTTCTCCTGCACCATAGGTTGGTCGGGCCTGGGCCCGCGCTGGAAAACGCTGTTAGCTCCCTGACCAAGATCCAGCTCTACCTCAATCCCGAGCATTCCCTAAGGTCGTCCAGGCAGGACGATACCTCTGTCGACTGTCCATTGCGTCTTGGTTTGCCCCTTCGGGTCAAACAGACTGAAGCGTCCTCCTTGACCCTTGGCGGTCATCTCGAAAAAGCTCACATCGCCGATGGCTTCGTCCGCATATTCAAGGACGAAAGTCGCCGACCTGCTTTTATCGTCGACATACATCCCTATGGCATCCCGGTCCGGGTAGTCGAAGGAAATGGCTCCCCGACCGTTGCTCAGCCACGACATGCCACCACGCTCGTCTCCCACCGTGTTGTGCAAGAAGACGCCTACAGCTTCACCGATCCTGTGAAAGTTTTCCGGCACTCTGCCCTGAATCTGTGGCGGAAGTGCTTGCCCGATCGTCAGCCGATCATGTCCTTGTTCATCAAGGAACAGCATCGCCATCGTTCCTGCATCGTGGCGCATGCGGTTGGGGACGTCGGGAAACGGTGCGCCGAGGAGTATCCTTCCCCTTCCCTGTGCGTCTTCGACGACCAGACCGTGGACATGAAGAATGCCGTCAGTCGTTCGCTCGGCATCGATATGCAGGAAGCCGAGAGCGAGCAATAGCGCGACCAACAAAGTGCAGGCGATCATCAATCGGTTGCAGCGCCGCTCCAAGCGGCTCATCCGTTCCTCGAGATTCATGGACCGCCCCTCCTACGGGTCAACGCGACTCCGCTCGCCGCAGCCTTGCGTTTCGGCACAGAGCCCGCAACGAGGCGCGGCCAGAGGTCCGCAATACCCGGAATCCGCCCGTCGACAATGTGCACATAGTAGACGGAAATCCCGAAGTCGCGCCGGATCATCGCCAGATAGCACTCTTCCTCGGGCCCGGCCGGCACGCCGCCCGCGATGAGCAGCACGTCGCAACGCATCTCCTCGGGCCAATATGCGTATTCCATGAGCTGGGAGAGCGCCGCGCGAATGACCCGGCGCGGAGAGGCGTCGGTCTTGATTTCAACGAAGGCCCTGATTCCCCCATGATCGATGACCAGATCGACCGCATGGCCATCGATGCTCATTTCCGCATCGACCGTGGCGCCCGGGAGAGCCTTCGGAACCGATTTCTCGAGTCGGGCTTGCCATTTGGCATGGACGGGATCCACCTCGATGGTCCTGCCGAACGTCGTCCGCGTGCCGACTTCGGTGTTTATGCCTCTCTTGAACACACGATCCTGGCCGGAACCCGGCTGGAACAGCACCTCCAGTCCTTCCGGCGGCGCCTGGAGGATGTATCGGCTCGTAGGCAGTCGCAACCGGGAGAAGGCCACCGGTTCGGGAAGGATCGACATCCGGTCGGGACGGAAGCGCACATTGACCACGAGGTGGCCGTCGTTGGCGTGAAGCGTTTCGCCCTTGAGCTTGAAGACCTCGAGAGACTTTCGCAGCCGATCGAGCATGCCTATTCGGCTCATGCGTCGACTGGCGGCAAGGGCCGCATCTACGTCGAGCACTTCCACGCCCGCGATCGTGCCTACCCAATAGCGAATGCGCGTTGTGTCGTGAATGGCGTAGAGCGACAGGTCGAAAGTCCTGCCACGGTGCGCATGCTTCACGCCCTGGATAAAGCCGTATTGCCATCCCTCGTGGAGATTTTCGAAGTCGAACAGCCACTCCTCATGACCGTAACCATGGGTACCCTCGAAAGCATTGGCGGACCGGGTCTTGCCCGGACGGCCGGAGGGCGACGCCCACCGCCTGGTGTTCCAGCACAATCGCGCTATGCGCCGTTCGCCAAGTCGTTCCATGTCCGCTCCCTACGTGACGATCGCTCTCTATATTCACAAAGGTGACGATAAGGTGAATTTCCCGCATCATATATGACGGACACGGCCTTCGGGGATGGCCCCCGGAGGCATACCGACAGGGGGATGTATGGAAACGACTTTTATCGACTGTGTAAATTGCTCTCAATCGCTGCGCGTACCGACCGACAAGGGAAAGCTTGCCCTTACCTGCCCGGTCTGCAAATCGTCATGGATCTGGGATGCCACCGATCATCTGGCAACGAACGCGGAGGCCGAATCAGGCGAACTGATGGCATTAGGCTCGCACCTGGTGTCGCCGCGATCGGCATATACGCACCACGGCATCTACATCGGCAAGAACCGCGTCGTGCATTACGCCGGATGGTGCGATGGCCCGAGGGCCGGTGCCATCGAAGAGGTCGCTATTGAAGATTTCTGCAGCGGCCGGGACTTTTACGTCAAGAAGCATGCGACACCGAAATACGACGGCACGCAGGTGATCGCCCGGGCGCGCTCGCGCATTGGCGAAAACCATTATTCCGTCTGGGCCAACAACTGCGAGCATTTCTGCGAGTGGGCGATCAACGATCGTCACCACAGCGACCAGATCGACAAGGTGACTGGCGGGGCCGGAACCACGTTCGCGTCGGCGGCCGGACTCGCTGCGCGGGGCGTGGTGGCCGCGAGCGGCTCGGTGGCCGGTCTTTCCGGTGCCGGCATCATGAGCGGGCTGGCTTCCACGGGCGCCGTGGTCGGCGGTGGTGCCGTCGCCGGCCTTGGCCTCCTGGGAGCCGTTCCCGGGCTGGCCGGGGCATCGTTGCTCAACAACACGGTATTGGCCGACAACCCCGCGCTCGACAAAGACGAACGCGAATCGCGGACCGTCGGGCGCGCCGCGAGCTACGCGGGTGCCGTGGCCGGGACAGCGGGCAGCATCGGTGCGGTCAGCGCATTGGGCACCGCCGGCTTGAGTGCCGCCGGTATCAGTTCCGGCCTCGCCACCATCGGCGCCACGGTGGGAGGCGGCATGGCGAGCGGCGTGGTCATCGCCACGGCGGCGCCAGTGGCCGCCGCTGCCGCCGTAGGTTACGGCGCGTACAAGCTCTACAAGTGGATTCGCGACTGAGAACTGGCTGGAGGAATCGACCGGGCTTTCGCCCGGTCGATTCAACGCGTCACCCGCTGATCCGGTACATCGCCGTCGCATGCGGCTCCAACGTGACCTTGATCGACCCATCGCCCTTCGCATCCTTGTGCGTCCACAGGTCGCGCATGGTGTAACTGCCACCGGCCTTCAGGCCGACCTCGGTAGCGGCCACGGTCACGGCCTTCGCCGCATCGCCTTCATTGAACACCGCCACCGCGCGACCGCCGTCCTTCAGCGGCTTGACGATGACATGGATGCCGTCCGCATCCCTCACCTGCTTGCCCTGGACGCCGAGCGGGTCCTGGTCGATGGCGATCACGTCCTTGTTGAGAAGGATCTTCAGTGCATCGGGCTTGATCGTGCGCAGGTCGGTGCCGATAAGCAACGGCGCCGCCATGATCGACCACAGGCTGAAGTGGCTGCGGTATTCGACATCCGTCATGCCCCCGTTGCCGACTTCCAGCATGTCCGGATCGTTCCAGTGGCCGAGGTGCGCGTACCGGTCGAGGACCACGTTCTCCTTGAAGATCTTCAGCATCGAGGCGTAGTTGTCGCTGATGTCGCCCGTGGTGCGCCAGGAACCGGCTTCGACCGGCGCCTTGCCCGCCCAGAGCCAGGGCTTGTTCTCGCCCCATTCGCACATGCTGAAGAAGATCTGCCGGCCGCTGCCACGCAGGGCTTCGGCCATGGCCGTGTAACGCTTGTGCGCGTCGATCTTCTGGTTGTTGCAGTTGTCGTATTTGAGGTAATCCACATGCCACGAGGCGAAGGTCTTCGCATCCTCTTTCTCGTGACCGAGGCCGCCCGGGAAACCGCGATTCTCCTGCAACGGCTCGCAGGTGGAAGTACCCGCGCTGGAATACAGGCCGAACTTCAGTCCCCGTTCGTGGATATAGTCGGCCAAGGCCGCGATGCCGCTCGGGAAGCGCTTCGGATTGGGCTGAAGACGGCCGTGCTTGTCGCGCTGCCAGTTCGCCCAGCAATCGTCGATGTTCACATAGCGGTAGCCGGCGTCCTTCAGACCGAGGCTGATGAACTTGTCCGCGATGCCGCGGATCATCGCCTCGTCGAACTCGGCGCGGCAGTGGGTGGAGTTCCAGTTGTTGAAGCCCATCTGCGGGAGGGCGTATGCGGCCTCGTCCGCCTTAGCCGGCGTGGCGGCAATCCCCGCCACGCCGAGGAGCCCGCACAGAGCCGTACCTCGAAGGAGGTTAGCCAGGGTATCGCTCATCGTCAGTCCTCGTGTCGTCATCAGAAGGTGCCCCGCAGGCCCACGGTATACACGGTGCCGTCCGCTTCGGCATACAGGAAGCGATTGCGGTACACCGAATAGTCGTAAAGGTGCTCGTGGGTCAGGTTGGTGCCGGACACGAAGACCGACACGTGCTTGTCCAACGCGTAGCTGGCGCTCAGGTCCACCTGGCCATAGGCGCTGCGCGTGGCCGGCGTGGCGCCCGCACCGTAGGAAAGACTCTCCAGGTACTTACCGCGCCAGTTGTATGCAACGCGGACCTGCACGGGGCCCTTCTCGTAGTACAGGCTCGCATTGGCCGAGTCGCCGATACCCGGCACCGCGAACTTGCCCGATGCCGCGATGACGCCCGGGCTGAGGTTCGTGCTGCTCTTCACATGGGTGTAGTTGAGAGCCATGCCCAGGCCATTGAACGGATCGGGCAGGAGGTGCGTGAACTGGTAATTGAAGGTCAGTTCCTCGCCGTAGATGTTCGAGGAGTTCAGGTTGATCGGCTGGGTGAGCGACCAGATGAATGGCTGGCCCGTGTTCTCGTTGGTCAGGAACGGTACCGGCGTGCTCACCAGCGTGCTGAAGTTGCTGACCTTCTTGTAGAACCCTTCCAGCGCGATGTAGCTGGCGTCGTCGATATACCACTCCAGGCCCATGTCGTAATTCCGCGAGGCATAGGGCTGGAGCTGCGGATTGCCCTGCGAGATGGTCAGCGAGTTCGGGCGCGTGCCAAAGCTCTTGTTGTAGTACAGGTTGTTCAACGCCGGCGGGGTCAGCGTCTTCGACCACGAGAAGCGGTAGATCAGGTTGTCCAGCAGGTTCCATTTGAAGTTCAGCGACGGCAGCCACTTGTGGTAGCCGCCATCGGCCGATTGCGGGGCCAGCGGCCCATAGGTGACCTGACCGTTGCTGGTGTCGTTCGGGTCGATGCGATACGCGATGGGGGGCTGGTTGACCGCCGTGGACGTCGAGGCCACGTGGAGGTACCGCGCGCCCACGTCGACGACCCAGGGCATGTTCCACATCGTGCCTTCGAAGACGGCCTTGGCGAAGAACGCCTTCTCCTTCTCGCCCACGTTGTTGTAGCTGCCGGGATTGGGCACCGCGTCGAAGGTACCGCCGTTGGCGGCCAGGCCGGCAAGCAGGGCGTCACGCTTCTCGGGCGAGAGCTGGTTGTAAGCCGCCGGCGAGGCCAGCCAGCTCAGGTAGGCCCGCGGGTCGTACTGGATCCATTCCGCGGGCAAGCCGGGCGAGGAAACGCCGTGGATCTTCGGCGGCGCCTTGTAGATGTACGCACCGATCGCATCCGCCGGAACGTCGACCGAGTAACCGCAATAGGCGTTGCAGAGGATGCTGTTCGGCGTACCCCAACTCACCGACTTCACCCATTCCTTGCTGTACTGGAAGCCGGCTTCGAGCCGTGCGAGCGCGCCATCGGTGAAGGACTTGTCCAGCTTCAGCGTGTAGTTGTCGATCTTGTTGGTGACGTTGTTGCCGGAACCCGCATTACAGCAATGCGCCGTGAGGATGTCCGTGTTGGTGGGCGAGAGGATGTTCGAATAGCTCGGCGGCTGGCTGCTGCCGCCGTTGGTCCAGGTGGGATTGGTGCCGAAGTTCTTCGCGCCGACCACGAGGAAGTACCCGTTGGGGCTTTCCTTGTTCCAGGCCTTGGACGTGGACACGTCGAGGCTCAGTTTGGTCGACTGGTCGATGTCGAAACCGAGGTTGAGACCGTTCTGGTAGCTCTTTTCGTAGCTTGGCGTATACGAGGTCACATAGTCGTTCGCCATGACGTTCGGGCCTTCGCCCTTGCGTATGAAGCTGAGCACCGTGTTGTTGGGATCGGTCGTCAGCGACTGGATGTCGCCCGTATTTCCGTACTCGCCGAACTCGTGCTCGAACGGATCGACCTTATAGGCCGAGTACAAGGTGTCGAACTGGACCGTCAGCCGGTCGATCGGCTTCCAGTCGATGGCACCGCTGACGCCTTTGCGGACGCGCGTCTCGTCCAGCACGTTGCTGGCCAGTGTTTCCGGCACCGCCACGTTGGTGTAATTGGGGTTGCTCAGGCCGGACAGCTTTGAAATGTCCTGGCCGGCGTACCACGAGTTGGCCTGCGTATTGAGCTGGGTGTCCTTCCGCTTGTAATACCAGGCCGAGGCCATGAAGCCGAACGTATGGTCCGCGTTCGTCCAGCCGAACAGACCCGACGCCTTGGGCGTCGTCTTGCCCTTCCAGTCGCCGGTCAGGTTGCTGTTGACGCCCGCGGCGCTCCACGCCCCGTGATAGCCACTGAAGTCCAGCGGCCGCGCCGTCTGGATGTCCACCACGCCGCCGATGTCCACTTCGGGGATATCCGCCGACGAGGTCTTGTTGACCTGGGCGACGCTGATGATTTCCGAGGGGAGTACGTCGAAGTTGAAGGCGCGCGAGCCCGAGGCCGTCGCCATCGGCCGTCCGTTGATGGTGACGGCGACGAATTCGGGGCCGAAGCCACGCACGGCGATCTGGCTGGACTCGCCGCCACTGCGGTTCACCGACACGCCCGGGACGCGCTGGAGCGCGTCGGCCACATTGGGATCGGGGAACTTGCCGGCCTCTTCGGCGGAGATGGAGTCGACCACATTGACCGAATCCTGCTTGATCGCCTGGGCGCGCTGTAGAGCCGCCAGCTGGCCGGTCACGGCCACGGCGCCCAATTCGGTTACCTTCTTGCCATCGGTGCCGGTGCTGCCAGGTTTGGCCGGTTTGGCCGCCTTCGCAGGCGGTGCGGGTGACGTACCGGCTGGAGCCGGGTCTGGTGATGTGGCTGTCGCTGTCTGCGCGAAACCCGGTGCGCCATAACCCATCATCCAGGCGACACCCATTGCCACAACCAATTTCTTTAGCTGCACGGCTACCCTCCCCGACATTGTGGAAAACCCCGATGAGCCCACACGGCTGCTGTCCGACGCTCGTCGACACCGTTCCCCCAAACGGCGCCAGGAAGCTTCCTGGTTCCCCTATCCGCAGCCATCGCACTTTTGTACGACTTATTCATCGTTACCGAGGTTTCGCTACCGCCACAAGCTGCGGCGCAGCATGACAACACGGAACGGCACGGTCTAGATTCGTTTTGTCCAACAAATCTATCCACAGGGGCTTCGGAACACCGATGGACCTGGATGAAACGCATGACGACCCGATGGATCGGCGCGGTTTCCTCCGAGCGGCCGGGACCATGGCCGCCATGTTCCCGTGGCTCGCCCTGCCCTACCGTCATTCCCGCGAAGGCGGGAATCCAGCGGCTTATGTCGTGCGACGCCCGGGCGGCCCCTTGCCCGTCGTACCCTCGAGACACGTCCTCCGATACGACACGCCGGCAGCGGAATCGAACCTGCTTCGCGAGGGCCTGCCGATCGGCAACGGTCGCGTTGGCGCGCTGGTCGGCGGCGACCCGGCGTCCACCTGCCTCTACATCACCGACGCCTCGATGTGGCTGGGAAAGCGCGACGTCGTGCTCGGCGACGACGGGCAGTTCGACTATTCCACGGAGCACTTCGGAAGCCTGGTGATGCTGGCCCGGCTCTATGTGTCGATCGAAGGCCACGAGCCGGCCCACGTCACCGGTTACCGGCGCGAGCTCGACCTGGACCAGGGCTACCTGCGCGTCTCGTACCGGAAGGACGGCGTGGCGTATTCGTGGGGCATCTTCGCCAGCCACCCGGACGATGTGGTCGTCATCCATCTGTCCCAGGCCGGTGGTGGCGCCTATAGCGGCACCCTCGCCTTGCACGGCATGCACGGAGACACCCCGCGCGCGGAAGTCCAGCAAGCGCCGATACCCACCGCTCGCACCCACTTCGAAGGAGTGCTGGACAACGGCCTGAGATATGCGACGAACGTCACAGCATCGGCGACGGCCGGCCGCATCGAGGCGGACGAGCGAGGTCTGCATTTTGCGAACTGTGCCGCACTGACGATCATCGTCGGCGGCGGCACCAACTACGTACCGGACCTGGCCATGGGCTACATGGATCCTTCGCTCGATCCACTGGAGCTGGCGACCCGGAAGACCGGTGCCGCCGCCCTGCACTCTCCCGACGTGCTGTTGCATACTCACGTCGCCGACTATCGCGCGCTGTTCGACACGATGCGCGTCGATCTGGGCACGTCGACGGCGACGCAGCGAGCGATGGATACCTGGACGCGCCTCCAGGCCCGGGCGACGGCAGGATCGCCGACGGACCCGGAACTCGAGGCGACCTATCTCCAGTACGGGCGCTACCTGACCATCGCCGGTTCCCGCGACAGCCTGCCGACGGGCCTCCAGGGCCTCTGGCTCGACAGCAACGTGTCGCCCTGGATGGCCGATTACCACAGCGACATCAATATCCAGATGAACTACTGGCTGCCCGACCGCGCCGGCCTGCCCTCCTGCTTCGACCCGTTCACGAACTACTGCCTCAGCCAGGTCGATGCGTGGACCGACGCGACCCGGAAATACTTCAACGATCCGCGCAACGGCTATCGCAACAGCTCGGGAAAGATCGCCGGCTGGACCCTCGGCATCTCCACCAATATCTACGGCGGTGGTGGCTGGCGCTGGCATCCCGCGGGGAATGCGTGGCTGTGCAACAACCTGTGGCAGCACTACCAGTACAACCCGGACCGTTCCTACCTCGCGCGCATCTATCCCCTGATGAAAGGTGCCTGCGAGTTCTGGGAGTCGCGGTTGTTGACCGTGAGCGTGAAGGATCCGGCCACGGGCCGCATGCGCGAGGTGCTGGTCGACGACGCGGACTGGTCACCCGAGCAAGGGCCGACCGATGCCAAGGGCATCACGTACGCGCAGGAGTGGGTTTGGGACCTGTTCGAGAATTACCGTCAGGCCAGTGCGCTGCTCGCTAAGGATGCCGACTACGCCGCGACGATAGCGAAGCTTCAGGCGCGGCTTTACTTGCCCGAGGTCAGCGACAAGACCGGCTGGCTCGAGGAGTGGATGACACCGGACAACCTCGGCGAAGCGGAGCACAGGCACCTGTCGCCGCTGGTCGGCTTCTTTCCCGGCGACCGGATTCGGACCGATGGCAGCCCCTCTACCCTGATCGACGGCGTGACCCGATTACTGGAGGCGCGGGGCACGGGTGGATACGGCTGGGCCTGCGCCTGGCGCGCGATGTGTTGGGCGCGACTGGGGCATGCCGAGAAGGCCTATCGACTCATCCTCACCAACCTGTCGCCATCGAAGCAACGGAGCAATGGCACCGCGCAGAATCTTTTCGACATGTACCAACTCGATGCCGATCACGATGCCTTCCAGATCGACGCGAACTTTGGCACGCCGACAGCCATGCTGGAGATGCTGATCTCGTCGCGACCCGGGTTGATCGTGTTGCTGCCTGCGCTGCCCGAGGCCTGGGCGGCTTCGGGGACCGTGACCGGCTTGGGCGCGCGGGGTGGCTTCCGGGTCGATCTGGCCTGGAAGCTTGGGAAGGTTACGACGGTGACGGTGCGGAGCGTGGGCGGGGAACGGACGAGGTTGAGGTTTGATGGGTGGGAGAAGGACATCGCGCTTCGGCCAGGAGGGTCGGTAAAGCTAACCCTGCCCGGCTCGACGATTTGGCGTCGCTTCAACCCCCTTGACCGTTCTTCCTGAACGGTATGACCCTGCGACCGGCGCGGATTTCACCGCTTCCGTCCGCCTTGAAGTCGTAGTCGAGATCCTGCGAGAGTGTAAACAGCTTTCCGGACGGATCGACATAGAGTCGCTCCGCCGGACTTTCGGGGTCGGCAATGGTCAGCGTGTCACCGTCACGAGCGACCGTAAACGTATGGTTCCCCTGATACCGGTAGGTGCCGGGCAAACGGGTGAGTTGTGCCGGACTGAAGGCAACCGACCGACGCTCGCGCGGACCGAAATCAGGCCACTCATAGGCTTGGGCGACGCTTCGCACCAGGTCTCGCGCGAGGGTGGCTCCCGCCGCGCTGTTCGTCATGACAACGACGCCCTGGCCGCGGGAGGGATACAGCACCATGTAGGAAGCGAATCCGTCCGTGTCGCCGCCTTTGGCGATCCACTGGTTCGCGCCACTGCCGCCCGTATCGAATCCGACAGTCTCGCCGGGAACGACGGGGTCGAGCACTACTTTTGCGACCGACGGCGGAAGCAGGGCCTTGGGTTTGCCGGCGATCGAGTCGGCCAGTGCGAGCAGTGCGTGCGCAAGATCGGTAGGGGTCGACCATAGACCTGCTGCGGCGCTCTCCGGATAGAGATAAACGCCTCCTGGGACGGGTTCATCGGCGGAGCGATGGCCACGGGCATATCGTCCATGCGGCGCGGGAGCGAAGCTGCTGTCGGTCATGTTCGCCGGATCGAGAATGCTCCGCTTCGCCCACGTGGCGAAGGGCTCTTTTGTCACGTCGACGGCAACCTGTTGCGCCACGAAGTAGCCGCCTCCCGAATATCGCCACTCGCTGCCAGGTGCGGAGGTAATGCGGATGGGAGCCGTGTTCGCAGGCGGCTTGCCGTCGAGAATGTCGATCGGGGTCGGAAGCGGTGTGCCGGCTGCATATCCCGGAAAGAAGCTCACGCTGAGTCCGGCGGTATGCGACAGCAACCGGCGCAATGTCACCTCGCTGGCCTTGCCTTTGTCGCCGTCGGGAAGCTTCCAGCTGGTGAGGTAGTCGTTCACAGGGCGGTCCAGCGAGACCTTCCCTTCCGCCGCCAGACGAAGCATCGCGAGCGCTGCCACCGACTTGCTGATCGACCCGGCTTGGAATCGCGTAGAGGGCGTTATCTGTTCGCCGCCCTTGGTGGTGACGCCGTACGTTCCCGACCAGGCGATGTCCCCCTTGTCGATGACCGTGATGGCGACGCCGGGCACCGCAAGGCGCTTCATCTCCTCTGCCAATGTCTCGGCGTGAGCCGGCACGCCTGCAAGCTTGATGGCGGGCACAAGAGACCGTTCCACGACGGCCCTCTCCGCATCGCGACTCGAAACGGGGGCCACCACGAAGAAAGTGATGGCGCTCGTGATCAGCAGAGAATGCGCGAATTTCATCGGCTGCTTCCGCCCGTTATTTGAAAGCAGCCGATATATTAGCGTCACCCGGACAGGCGAGGAACGGGACTAACGGCAGGGATGGCGTTCGCGGAGAGCGGACTCAGACTTCTTCGGCGATCTTTCGCAGCTGACGCTCGAATTCGTCTACGGGCTGACCACCGGAAATCAGGTAGCGGTCGTTGATCACCACTGCTGGTACGCCGTTGATGCCGCGGCTCTGCCACAGGTGCTCGTCCGCGCGAACTTCATCCGCGTAGCGATCGGAATCAAGCACCGCGCGAGCCTGCAGCGGATCCAGTCCGACCTTCTCCGCCGCAGCCACCAGGTTATCGTGGTTCCCTGGATCGCGCTGATCGGTAAAGTTCACCGTGAACAGCTGTCGCTTCAATTCAAGTTGCTTGCCTTCGCCCTTTGCCCACGCGAGCAAGCGGTGCGCGTCGAATGTGTTGTAGATGCGGCTGTCGTCGGACGTATTCATCGTAAAGCCGACATCGGCGGCGCGTGCCCGGATACGCTCACGATTGACACGCGCCTCGTCGAACGAGATGCCGTACTTCTGGTGGATATGCTCCAGGCTGTTCTGTCCACCCGCCGGCATGCGTGGATTCAGCTCGAAGGGGTGGAACGTGAGTTCCGGCTCGATCACGTCGTGCAATCGACCCAGGGCCTCTTCGAGGCCGCCAAGGCCAATAACGCACCACGGGCAGGCAATGTCGGATACGAAGTCGATCTTGATCTTTTTCGACACGGCGGGTTCCTTTAGTCAAAATATCTGGCCGTATCGTATATGGGGCCTCCGACCATCGGCGCAAGGCGTCTTGCGCGGCTCTTGCATGGGGCCGGGATCCCGCGATAACCATCGTTAACGGCCCGCTTCGAGCCAGTTCTCCGCCGCCGCGTCGAAGCCATGGAGAACCTGCCGGACAGCCGCCTGTTCGGATTCGGGGAGTACGGCCGCCATCTCTTTCAGCAGATCCTTCGCCAGTTGGACAACGCGGCTTTGCGGGAGACGAAGTGCCGCCAGTGCCTGCTTTATCACGGCGTCAGCCCCAAGCAGGTTTATCAGCGTCGGATCGGAAAGCACCCGCAGTCCGGTGACAAGCCGTTGCAGCGAGGCATCCACGAGCGACGGGCCTTTCTCGTTGAAATCCGACTGCGCGCGGTCCAGCCAATCCGCGAAGGACTCGTTCTGTATCAGCGCCGCGAGCATGGTCTCGACATCGCCGACGGTCAAGGCGACCGCCGGCGCTGGGGAAAGAGCCTTCTCGAAGATCGAAAAATGCCGGCTTGCCCACTCCAATGTGTCATGCCTCACGGGCAGTGGCCAAAAGACTTTCAGCCCCGTGTCCGCCTCCCCTTCCGCCTCCGATGCGACGCGGCTGCCCAAGCTCGGTGTCGGCAGCAAGAGATAGTCGCTGTACTCCGCGATGGCACCGGCATGACGCGCAGCGAAGGACGCCGCCCTTGCACCCGGCGCCTCGCTCCAGAGGAACCACGCCGGGCTCGGCTCCACCTGGAAAGAGAAGGCCATCAAGTCGGCGGCCAGCACATTCCCTTCGGGCGCCGAGAGCAAGTGATCCCAGTTCCGTCTGAGCAACGGTGGCCCCGCGAGCGCCTCGATGGTCCCAGCGGGCATGACGCCCAGGAACGAACGCAACGCCGCCACATCCGCGTTCGCATCCCCGATCTTTGAAGCGAGTTGCTCCAACGGGTGGACGAGGTCTTCCACGAAGGTTCTCTCTGCCGCGGCATCATCTTGCGAGGCTCGCGAAAGGGTGCGGCGCAGCCCAAGCTGCGCATCCAACAGGTCCAGCAGGATGTTCTCGGACGGCCGCTCGTCGCTGGCCGGATGGTCACTAACCTGGGACCAGCCATATACATGGCGCCCCGCGCCGGACGCCTTCCTGGCGGCTTCCAGGCGCAGCAGCGAAGACTCGTAGGGATGGTCCAGCTCGTCGTTCCGGAGCATCGCCACCGCGGCATGCTCCAGTCGAACAGGTACCGGCAGCCCCTCGGCCTCCAGCGCCAGGCTGAAGACCATGGTCGTCCGGTCTTGCAGGATCAGGATCGGCAGACACACCTGTCGCTGTTCGGGGTGGTCCTGCACGACGAGATAATGGCCCGGCTCGACATCGGCACCGAACACCCGCATGCCCTGTCTTTCCTCGACGAGGATGGCGTCGTCGAACCGCATCGAGAACTCGCCGTCGAAACGTTCGAGACGCAGCCGCTCCGTGTCGCTACGCAGGCGTGCGGTTCGGGCGGCCGGCGTCATGCCCTCATCGACCGGCACCCAAAGGACGAACCGGAAATTACCCGTACCGAGGGAGAATGGCCGCCGCGCCATTCCAGGCGAAACGAACGACGTACCCGCCAATGGAATCGGCGAAGGAAAATCCAGATCGGGAAGCACCATAAGGACGTCCCTCGACGCTTCCACCACCTCCAGCTCATGAACCTGTTCGCAATAGCCGATCCGCTGGCGCACCTTGTACCGACCGGGTTCCAGCTGTAGACGGAGGGCACCGACGCCTTGCGCCACCAGGGCATAGGCCCGATTGACGACATAGAGTTCCGAAGCGCATCCCCGCGACACGATCGATACGCCGACCCGCGACGATTCAGAGGGCGACGGCATGGGAATCCCCCGGGTCGAAGCTGTGAGCGGTCGGGCCGACGGTCAGTTCGTGCGGTCCGCGTGGAAGCTGCAACGTAAACGTCTGGGCACCGTCGGGCGCCTGCTGAATCAGGGGAATCTCCTGCACCCAACTGTAATTCACGTCGCGCCAGAGGATCGACGCGCCCTTTACCGTGGCAACGGCATGGCACACATCCGAACGGAGGCGCATCGTGTTGTCGGGAGGGATCGGTAAAGCACTTCGGAATTCCACGGATACCAGTGGCTGCCTCGACTTGAAATAGACGTCGCCCTGGTCCGGTGAGATCCCGCGAGGCACCGGCGGTATCGGCGGCAACGGATACCAGCTTGACCAGTTGAAGGCGATGACCTGGGTAAGCACGCGCCCGGCAATCATCCCCGCGACATCGCTGGGCGCTTCCTTCAAGGCCCGGAGGAAGGCGTCTGTCATCAATCCCACGACCTTTCCTTCCGAATCGGGAAGCTCCCGCTCCTGGGATTTGCCACGCCGGGGAGCCGCATACAAGGCGTAGACCTTCACCGCCTCCGAGCTGCTGTTCTCCACCCCGTTGAAATCGGGCAGGTTGTAGACGTAGTTGCCCAGGACATCCCGGCAGCAATCCATGATGAGGACGACTTCCTTGAAAAGCTTCCCGCGCTTGACGGCCTCGGCGTAGACGGTCCCAGCGATATTGGAATGGACCAGCCCATAATTGTCGGCACTGAACAAAGCCGCGCTGGGGGCGTTGTCGTCGCTGAGCGAGAAGCCGTGTCCCGAGAAATACAGATACAGCCTTCCTTCACGACGGCGGGGGTTGCCTTCATCGTCAAAGGCCACCTTGTTGAAGCTCCGCGAGAACAGCTCCCTGTTGGGAGACCAGACGGTATCGGGCGGCCAACCCTCTGGCGGTCTTTCCAGCAATGTCGCGGACGTCGTCAGCGGGAATACTTGCTCATCGGGCACGCCCTCATCACCGACAAGCCACGTCTTGATGCGTTCGACGTCGTTCAAAGGGCCATTGAGTTCGGGGAACTGATCGCAGTCCCTGTATCTCGAAATGCCCACCAGAATCGCGAAGTCCTGTGCTGACATATCGGCCTGTCATCCCTTGATGATGTCTTCCAGCGACGTCAAGGTGGGCGCGTCGTTGTCGAAGTCGCCATGGCGCCCCGAGTCGCTGTTCAAGCCCGGCCCCGCGCCCGCGGCCTTCGACCAGACCATTCGTTGCGGTTTGGCGTTGAGGAACGACCGAACCCGCTTCACCGATGCGTCGTTGTCGAACGTCTTTCCCGTGAAGAATCGCTCCATGCCGACCAGGGGCATGTCCAGCGTGCCTGTCCACCGACCGCTTGGCGACACGCTGCCTTCGAGCAGGCCGGAGACGAAGTAAAGGAGGCTGTGCGTGTACAGCGGCCTGAACATCTGGTCGGCGGTCTCCCGGGTGTCGTGCATGGCGAACATGCGGAAATCCTGCAAATAGGTCGCCTCATGCACATGGATCGCCGCAGCGAACCGCTCGCAGGTGATGGCCGGGGCAAGGAATACGACCCGGACGGGTGTCTCCAGGCCTGCCGCTTTCGCCGCGTCGAGGAAATTGCAGATGTAAATAGCACCTGTGCTATGGCCTATCAGCGTGATTTTCTTGAAGCGTTTTCCTTCGTCTTCCATCGCCTTGAGCTTCTGGACCACCAGGTACCCGCATGTGTCGGGGCCTTGATCGAAGCTGTCCTTCGTATCTTTCTTCATGGCGTTCCACACGGCGGCACCGAGCAGGCCGCCAAAGGCGCTGCGCATGACCTCTTCCACGATCGTGCAGTACACGCCGTGATCCCGACCGGCGCGAAAACGCTTCACGACCGCGATCACGATCTTGGCGACGAAGTACGCCACCTTCGCCCAGGTGAAGAAGCCTCTCGTCTTTACCTGCCCCTCGGCGGCAGGCACATCTGGCGGGAACATCTCATCCAGCGCATCCTGGCTGAGATGCAGCACTGCCGCGCGCTTCGTGGTCCCGGCGCCTTTCGTCGAGACGTCGACCTGCGGGGGATTGGCCGCGTTGAACGCTTCCGCCATGGCCTGTTTGAAGGCCGGGTCGTTGTCCAGCTGCTGTTCGATGTCGCTGGCTAGAAGATCGATGTTCGGCTCACCCGCGGCGGCGCGCGCCGTGGCCCCGGGAGCGCCGGCGATATCGGCGTCTTCCACGGGTGGCGCATCTCGCTGGCCGTCGAACCACTGATCGTATTCCGCGCGAAACGTGTCCTCATCGTCGATGGAGCGGCCGCCTGTCCCTTTGAATGAGATGCCTCCGCTGAAGGAAACCTTCTTGAGCACCCATTCGGATACTTTCTTGACCAGTTCCCGAAAGGCCGGGTCCTTCAGAAGGTCTTGCCTGTTGTTGAGGATCGCCTCCTTCAGCCCAGACTCCCAGACGAAGAAGAGTGGATAGGCGCCTGCCCTCGCGTACCTGGGGGCGAGTCGCGCCGCTATGTCGTTGAGTGCGTATTCACGAGCTACAAGGCCACCGTGGAAATGGATGACCAATCCCTTTTCCGGGGCCTGCCCTATCGCCAAGTCCAGAATCCGCACGACTTCGGATACGGCGCTTTGCGGCGGATTCCCTAGCCGCCCGTTGGCGGAAACGAGGTAATGATCCTTCTCCTGCTCATGAAGCTCAGGCATATCTCCCCCTGTCACGATGTCCCCTGGCACCCTGCCGCGCTTCGAAGGAATTCGGTAAGCGCGAAGGCTAGCTACAGGTACGCTAACAGACAGGGGACATCAATCTACCTTTCGGCCGACTCATTCCTGACACTCCGAATGGCTCTGCCGAATTTGCGCATTTGCGCATTTGCGCGAGCAAGCGCTCAGCTGGTGACTTGCTCCACCGCCGCGGCAGACGTCGCCAGCCGCAACTGTTCCCGACACATCTGCGAATGCGCCTCCATCGTGCATTCCACGCTCATCTTCGCGAGCGAACCGATCGCTTCCAGGGCGATCGCGACATGGCGACCCTTGACGGTCTCGTCTTCGTACATCAGATCGGCGATGAACTCGGAAATGCCGCGGATGTATTGCTGCCATTCGATGGCGCGGTTCAGCAGTTCGTGCGCCGTGACTTCGGCATCGGGGTGAATGTTCGGACGGACGGTATTCGCGTTTTCGTTCTCGACAGACATGGCCTGTTCCTGTGGCATGTGCCGCTTCCCGGGTCCAGGTGTGGCACGCCTAAGAACGGCGTGCCACGGGGTGATCAAACGGACTCGCGGTTGACCGGCTGCCCTGTCCGGGCGCCGGGCGGCTTGATTGAGAAGTGGATGACGGCGACGGCCGGGCTTTCACCGGCCCACAGGGCTACCCGCCGGGTGGGGATCGGCTGAGAAAAAACTCGGAAAGCGGCCGCCGCCGCGGTTCTTCAACCGTGTCTGCTACGGCGCAGACGACCCGGCATGCGGTGGGGTTTGCCGCCGGGGGGATTCGGCGGGCGGGCGGGTGCCGTATGATCGTGGGTAGCCACTGATCGACTCCTTGACAGTTGGTTGTGGTTAGCAGGCCTTGTGGTGTGACAGCACCCTTGGCCTGCGCTTATCGTCGCCTTGGGGCGACTGTTGCCTGCGGTGGTTTAGAACTCGCGAAGCAGGCAACGTGGACAACCTATCATTACGTTGGGTGGTTGTCTGTAGGGGGTTGTGAGATCGGGAAAATTCTCATTCCGATGTTGCCATGGACCTCGTCAACACTGCACAAGGGTGGCTGCCTAGCCATCGAACAAGCCGTCTGCGCGCTGGCCTATGTTAGCGAGCAAGGTCTGGTGAACTTCAAAATAGCGCCGATGACAACTACATTTTTGCATCAGTTTGTTAGATTTGGACCCGGTCGATGCGCCGCGAGTTCAGTGACCCATCTCCGTTTTCCAGGCCATCAGCCGATAGAGATTTCGTCCTTTTTGACCCACCCCAATATGTCCGCGTGATACCGATAGAACCCCGAATAGGTGAATAACCTCGGAAGAAAACGGTTTCCAAGAATCCATGTCCTATATGGCGGCTGCCATGACGCACTTTCGGCAAAACAAGGGAAAATGCGACCCGGTCTGCCGCAAAGTTCGGTAGCGTACGCAAGACATTTTCCTTGCCAAGGCGCGTGTGATGCCATCCATCTCCTTGACCGACCTTGTCGACGTGGTTTCCCGCGCGGGAACCGGCAAGGCTAAGAAGGTCGCTGCCATCAAGAATCGTCCGCCGTACCAGCCCCAGACCGACTTTTACAAGGCACTCCGGGAAGGCATTGTCGACGTGCACCAGAAGGGCCTCGGCCGTGATGCGCTCAGGGACATTGCGGCCCATCTCACCGACAAGAAGAAAAAGGCAAACTATCCGGGTGCGGTGACCGGGTACCACAAGTGGTGGGGCAAGAAAACCATTGAGTGGTTCGCGCCAGTAAAGACGCTCTACACCCATGCAGGCATCGATGTGAACGTCAACCCGGAACTCGGTTTGGTCATCGAAGGGCAGCGGACACTCGTCAAACTCTACCTCAAGGCCGAGCCGGTTGGAAAGGTGCGAATCGACCTTGTCACTGCGCTGATGGAAAAGGTCCTCCGGCCGAAATGTCGGAAAGACGATGCGGTTGCCTTGCTCGATGTACGCGCAGGCAAACTATTCCGGCCGGGCAACGACATCGATTCCACTGTTGCAATGGTTGACGCCGAGCTTGCCTATATCGCTGACCTCTGGCCGAAGCTCTAGCGGCTCAGTCTTCAGGCTCGTTAGAGAAAAATTGGGGGGACGTCGGTCGAGGTCGTGGTCGTCGTGGTCAAGGCCGTGGTCGAGGTCGAGCGAATAGACGGAGAGGGCGAAGGCCCCCTTACCTTCACCTTAGGCCGAAATCGACGCGGCGGAAGTCTGTATCGATCTCGGCGTTCGATCGCATGTTTAACCCCTTGCCGGCCGCAGTCGGGCTTCCCTCGGGTCGTAGACCATGTCGGCGATCGAGCCATCCCTGATGCCGGTAACGGCTTCGTCGATAGCGGAGAGCGGCACCACGAACCATTCCCTGGGACGAACAGCCTTGCCGAATCGGTCCGGTATTTCGACCTCCAATTGGACGACCGAGAAGAGACGATGGAACAACTTTTCGAGCTTCGTCCGATTGAGGTTCGACAACCGGTAGGTGGCAACGACCTCGACCTTTGCCATGAGGTAGGTCGGATCGTTTTCAGCATTCGCCACGCGTGCCTCGATGCGGCCTCCGGTGATCCCTATCTTGTGGATCAGCTCTCGATGCTCGGCCACGAACGGCACAGTGGAATCACTTCGGAGCACGTAGATCGTCCCATGCTCGATGTCATCGGGTTCCATGACGTCCCCGAACAGTGGGCCGGCTTCCACTGAGATGATTCGCCGGCCGGTGTCGTCCTTATACAGAGCCCGTTGAAGTGAGCGCTGGAGCAGGTTGCTTTCGGTGCCATTCGAGAAAATCACCCGGAGCCGCGGGTTTGCCTCGCCATTAGGCGTGCGGACCACCTCGCCCACCTCCGCGACGTAGGCAATCTGGCCTGCAAGGATGAAAAAATCCCCTACGACCACGCTGCCATCTCGTCCGAACCGAAGCGTTTTCCGATCACCCGATTTCAACTCCCACTCAGCGCGCTCGAAGAGCGGCTTGAACCTGTCAAAGTCATCGCAGCGCGTCCGGTTCGCCATTTCTTCCGCGGCCATGCGGTCGTCATAGGAGCGCACGTGCCGCAGTTGGGTAATGTCGTCCTCACCTGCCTCGCCCAGTGCAGCCAGCAGATCTTCATCGTCCAACGAAACTTCAGAGGCCTCCGTCGGGCCATCGGCCGACGTAGCCAAGAGTCCGAAGCGGTCAAGTGGCGCCAGGAGGGCGTGGACCGACTCCATGGCTCTCAAGCGATCAAGGCGAACGGCATAGAGCCGCTCGAAGATATCGCGACCTTCTCCGTGAACCGGGATGCGGCCTTGGGTTTCGACGAAATGCAGGATATCTTCGAATCCGGCGATCACGCGCTCTTCGACTGCGGTCCGACCACCAGCCTTCTCAGCAAAGACCTCAAGGCCTAGCTGAGCGAGCAGGTCCTCGTCATTCATTTCAGACATTCGCGTCCCTACGTGCCTGCGCGGCCTTCTGCTGCTGCGTGTAACGCATGAGCGCAGCCACGCCCTCGGCCATCCGTTTTTCCCAAGGATCTTGAGCATTGATGTCCGGATTACGACCGCGCTCCTTCTTGAAGATCAGCGCCCGCTTCGCCAGTTCCCGCGCCTCGTCAACCGGGATCGCTAATCGTTTGGCGGCGATGCTCGCCTGGACCTGACGGAGAGTCTTCTCGTCCATAGCCTTTGCCAAGATCTCGTAGGCCGCACCAAATGGATTGATACGATCGATCAGGTCGATGTCCAGGTCCCGCACGTTGACGAACTTCCGCACCCCATCGATCAACGACGTGCTGCCCTGCTCCCCGCGCGCGTCCGCGTCAGCCAGTTGCTGCTTGGCTTGCTGAGTGAGATTCAGGACGGCGATGGCGTGCTGGCGGATCGCTTCCTGGTCGTTCTCATCTAGCTTAGGAAACCTGTCCCGCACGATCTTGCCGAGCCTCACCTGGGTGAGTTCTTCAGCAAGGGTCCCTTCCTGATCAAACAGCCCTCGCTCAACCGATGGCTTGTCCTGAATGAAGGACGTGATCAGCTCAGTCAGATCCTCGCGGCAAATACGGGCCGCCTCCTCCGACTTCGGCGTGGCCAGTCCATTGATTTCCACGTGAACGGCGCCGGTCTTCGCGTTCACGCCTACATTGGACCGGCCTTCAACATAACCGCCATCGCCATAATCGAAGCCCTCCTTAGGGCCAGCATCTTTCGGCGTGAACTCAAAACGCGGTGCCAGCACCTGTTCCATAAGGAGGCTGGCTGCGATGGCCTTCAACGTGTCGTTGACAGCGTCGGCGACCACAGCGTCATCGGCAGCCGGTTCTGCGATGAGGTTGCTGAAACGTGAGCGCTCCTTACCTGGCGCGTCACGGGTCGCCCGACCAATGATTTGCACGATCTCGGTCAAGCTGCTTCGGTAGCCGATCGTTAACGCATGCTCGCACCAGATCCAGTCGAAACCTTCTTTCGCCATCCCTAGGGCGACGATGATATCCACATGGTCACGGTCGTTCTTATGGGCTGGATCCTTCAGTGCGGCGAGGACCTTAGACCGCTGGGCCGGGTCACGATCGTCGACCAAATCGGCGACCCGCAAAACCCGCCCGCCTTCAGCTGCCGGTAACTGGACGAGGTGGAAGCCCGTGGCGTGGTCCACCCCCTTCCATTCGCCCAAGCTAGACATGATGTCCTCTACCTCACGCTGTTTGTCGCCCAGGCTCTCCCGTGCGTTGACGTTCGGGATATGGACGATCGTCTTGAATGCTGGATCGAGGACGCGTGTGATCGCGTCGATATAGGGGCCGGTGTAGAAGAAGTAGCCTATATCCAAAGACTTCAGCCATTGATATCCATTGAGCTGGTCGTAGTAGGTGTAGGAGACCGTGACGAACCTTGCCTCATCCTCCGGAGCCAGAACCGCCACGGCGTCGCCTCGGAAATAGGACCCGGTCATCGCTACGATGTGGCATTTCCCTCGCGCGATCAGCTGGCCCAACTGGCTGCCGAGTTTGTTTTCTGGATTGCTGCTAACGTGGTGAAATTCGTCAACAGCGATCAGCCGGCCATCGAAGGCCTCTACTCCAAATTCTTCGACAGCAAAGCGGAACGTAGCATGTGTGCACACCAGCACCTGATCCACACTTGCCAGGAACTCACCCACGGCTTTGATCTTGGACTTTGCGACCCTCCCGTTATCTTCCCCAGGAGCGTTACACAGGTTCCACTGCGGTCGGACCACCCAATCCGCTCCGAATCCGTGTTCGGTCAGACGCTCATCAGCGAAGCTTCCTCCGATGGAGCGCTCGGGAACCACGATGATGGCCTGCTTCAGACCCTGGTTATGAATCTTGTCCAGAGCGATGAACATCAACGCCCTGGATTTACCCGAAGCTGGTGGTGATTTGATCAAGAGAAACTGCTCGCCCCTCTGGGCGTAGGCAAGCTCCTGCATTGGGCGCATGCCCAACTCATTGATCTTGGCCGATGCACCCGTTCGGGCCGTCATGATAGAGACGGCTGGCATCGTGCGTTGATTGGTTGGATTCTCTTCCCTGGTCATCACTCTTTACTCCGCTTCTTGGGCCTGACCGGGGCAGCGATCATTTTTGTGTAGAGATCGAATAATTTTTCGAGGCGCTCAGTGTCGTTTCGAAATCGACGACCAATGTAGATACGCTCAAGAACTTCGTCATTTCGCTCATGAGCTCGCCTAAGGTCGTCGGGCATATCATCAGGGTCATACATGTGAGCGATTGTGGCGGGGAAGTTTGCCTCTCGCGCCAACATGATCCCCTCAGCCGCGTGCGCCAGATCGATCCTATTTTGTTCCGTCAGAATAGGCACAGGAAACGTGTTCCACCCGAGCGTGTTCGAGTAGCGATAGTCGGTTTTTATTTTCCCGCACACGGCAGCGATCCAAACCAAATGAAGTCTAGAAGCAAATATGCCTACTTCGTGGAGGTTGAAGTTCGAGAGAAATATAGCACTATCGCCCACGACAACGTCATCCGTGACCAGATCGAAGGGAAGGTAGGGCCTATCCTCAGAACTATGACGAGGAACGATCATGGAGCGCTCGCCTTTGTGCCTGATTTCTCCGAACTGATACGGAATTTCCGCCAACTTGTTAGTCGTATCTCGGCTGCTCTCCGAACGTATACGTCTGACCGACTCTACGCGCTGACGGATCATTGGAATCCTCATCGCAAAATCCACGTCCGATGGCGGGATCCAAAGGCAGTAACGGAACTGGCCATGTATCGTATCGTGCGACCCCAAGAACCTCTTCACAAACCGGGAAGACCTTTGGTCTCGTTCGACGAGCTCAGCCGCCTCTGAGGGCGATAGAAGTAGCCCTCCTCCATCGTTTGGCATCGATCCATTGCTCATGTCAGAAAGAGCAGATATCGGACGTGACGATGGAGAAACTACAGCAATCTGATCGGGAACCAGGTAGGGCCCAATCGCTAACGATTCGCGCGCCATTTCGCCGGAAAAGACAAACTTCGGGCCTGAGGTTCTGGGGCCGAAACCAATAATTGAGACGGTTACCGCTGCCTTTTTGCTCGCCAAGTTTGACCACTTGAACGACGGGCGAGCGAAAAGAATCTCGAGCTCGTTTCCGAGGAACGTCGGCCAATACAGGGAGACCTGCCGACCTTGGTTTATACTGTTGGTCGTGACAAAAGCAGCCTTTGCGCCCGTTCTCAAGATGTAGTCTCTGGCGCGAATGAACCATCCCGCCACGTAGTCGGCCGATTTCGTCGATTTTATGCGACCGGCGAATGCTCGTTCTAAGTCCCTTTTTTGTTCAGCATTCTGATCTTGGCTACCCTTGTAGGGCGGATTCCCGCATACATAGTTTTCGCCACCAGAATTCGCGAACTCTACTTCCAAGGTCGTTTCGAGGCACTCCTTGCTTGTGTCCGGGCCGGTGCCGGCAGCGGGCGGGCACAAGGCTACCCAATCCTCTTCAAGCGCATTCCCGCGAAAAATCCAGTTTTCGGAGTCAAGCGGCAGCGCGTCGGCCAATGCCTCCATTTGCCCACGATGAAGAACATCGCACTGAAATTTCGCAATAATGAGGGCAAGTCTCGCGATTTCAGCGGGGAAATCTCGAATCTCGATCCCACGAAAATTAGTCAAAGGAATTTCAGAGCGCCTTTCTGATTCGGACCGAATTGAATTGATCTGGGCTTCGACCGCCCGCATCTCCTTGTAAGCGATCACAAGAAAATTGCCGCTTCCGCAAGCAGGATCGAACACTCGAATGCGCGAGATTCTCTTACGAAGATTGAGTAATTTAACCTTGTTGTCGCCCGCTAACGCCAGTTGACTCTTGATATCATCCAAGAACAGCGGATTCAACACCATAAGGATGTTTGGGACGCTTGTGTAGTGCATGCCCAAAGAGCCGCGCTCTTCAGCATCAGCAACGGCTTGAATCATCGATCCAAAGATATCCGGATTAATCTCCCGCCAGTCAAGTTCGCCAGCTCGGATCAAGAACGAACGTGCCGCACGCGTAAATCGTGGCACCTCCACGCTACCTGAAAATAGGCCGCCATTTACGTAAGGAAATTGACTAGCCCAGACAGGTGGGCGCGTGCGGTCCCGGTCAGAACGCGCTTGATTCATAACCGCAAAGATCGACTGAAGAACCTGGTGGACATTACTACCGTCCGATTCGGTCATTTGCTCGACGGTGCGGGTGAATACTCCGGACCCGTCAAAGATGTCAGTGTCTTCGGCGAAGAAACAAAAAATGAGGCGGGCCATGAAGTGATCCATGTCACGGCGCCTTGCCGCACTGGCCCACTCAGGATTATTGGATAATAACTCCAGATAAAGCTTGTTGAGGCGACCCGTTGCCCGAATGTCGACCGGGTTGTCCTTCAGTTCCTTAACCGTCGAGATGCCGGCCAGCGGCAGGAAGAACCCGAAGTGGTCGGCAAACTTCTTGAACGCACACGAGAGGTGCTCGCCGCTGACTAAGTCCTCGGCTTCGAACCACTCGCCGTCGGTTGCGAGGATAAATTTGGCTTTACCGTGCGTGGTGGTAAGGCTGGCCCGCAGCGCCTGAATACTATCCGCCACCGTTCCAAGGTCACAGACCACGAGGTGGATGTTATTTCGCCACAGGAGCCCCCCGGGAATATCCGAGGCATTGGTTTCGCCCTTCCGAAGTCGCTTGAGCGTCGTATCCTTCGCGCCAAAGGCCGCCAGAAACGCGTAGGGGAACTCGGGACCATCGAAGTCATCGGCCGCCAGGGCTGAGAGGGCCTCTTCGATCTCTACTGCATTCATTTCGTGACGGTTCCCTTGGAGATGGCGCCGCATGTCGATGCACGGCTGCGTCGGTCATTATCCCTGTCGCGGGCCGCAGCCGCCAAGCGCGGTTCTACGTGCACGCCGTCGACCCAGATATGGTGCACGCCAGGTTGCGAAATTAGTGATGGGGGAGACGCATGGTTGGAGTTGACCAACCGGGTTGACCAAGCGCTTTCTATCGGGGCACGTGTAAGTGCCTGAAGGATCGGGGAGATTTTTGGCTTGGCGGAGAGAGTGGGATTCGAACCCACGGTAGGCTTACACCTACGGCAGTTTTCAAGACTGCTGCCTTAAACCACTCGGCCATCTCTCCGTATTTGTCACACCGGTAAGGCATTGCACCCACCCGGCTTCCCGCTTCGAACGCGCCGAGGCCCCTGCCCCAGCGCGCCCGATTGTACCTCAGGCGATAGCCTCGATCCCCGCCATATACGGCCGCAGCACCTCAGGCACCTCGATCGACCCATCCGCCTGCTGGAAATTCTCCATCACCGCGACCAGGGTCCGCCCCACGGCCAACCCCGAGCCATTGAGCGTATGCACCAGCTCCGGCTTGCCCGTCGCCGGGTTACGCCAGCGCGCTTGCATCCGCCGCGCCTGGAAGTCCGTGCAGTTGGAGCAGCTGCTGATCTCGCGGTAGGTGTTCTGGCTGGGCAGCCACACTTCGAGGTCGTAGGTTTTGGCGGCCGCGAAGCCCATGTCGCCCGTGCACAGCTGCACCTTGCGGTACGGCAGCTTCAGGGCCTGGAGCACGGCCTCGGCGTGACCGACCATCTCCTCCAATTGCGCGAAGCTGGTTTCGGCGGTGGCGATCTGCACCATTTCCACCTTCTCGAACTGGTGCTGCCGAATCATGCCGCGGGTGTCGCGGCCGTAGCTGCCGGCTTCGGCGCGGAAGCACATGGAATGGGCGGTCATGCGCATGGGCAGGTCGTCGGCTTCGACGATGCTCTCGCGCACGAGGTTGGTCAGGGCCACTTCGGACGTGGGAATGAGGTAGCGCTTGGTGTCGCCCACCTGGGTGCCGAAGAGGTCTTCCTCGAACTTGGGTAGCTGGCTGGTGCCTTCCATCGCGTCGGCGTTCACGATCAGCGGCACGTTGTGCTCGAGGTAGCCGTGCTGGGTCGTGTGCAGGTCGAGCATGAACTGCGCGAGCGCGCGGTGCAGGTGCGCGAGCTGGCCGCGGAGGACGGTGAAGCGAGCGCCGGAGAGCTTGGAGCCAGCTTCGGCGTCGAGCCAGCCGTGGCGGGCGCCGAGGTCCACGTGGTCTTTTACCGGGAAGTCGAACGGGCGCGGGTGGCCCCAGCGGAGCAGTTCGACGTTCTCGGTCTCGTCCTTGCCGATGGGCACGGATTCGTCCGGGAGGTTCGGGATGCCGAGGGCGATGTCGGCCAGCTTGGCCTGCACCTCGGCCAGGGCGTGTTCGTTGGCCTTGAGCTTGTCGCCGATGCCGGCGACTTCGGCCATCAGAGGGGCGACATCCTCGCCCTTGGCCTTGGCCTGGCCGATGGCCTTGGAGCGGGTGTTGCGCAGGTTCTGGAGCTCCTGCGTCTCGGTGGAAAGCGCCTTGCGCTCGGATTCGAGGCGTTCGATCGTGGCTACGTCGAGGTCGAAGTTCCGGGCGGCGCGGAGGCGCTCTGCCGTTTCGGCGAGGCGGCCGCGCAGGAGGGCGGGATCCAGCATGTTCTTCGCTTCCGTGGGTGTTGAATGCGGGATTATCGCAAAACGGGGCGGAAGTCGCTGGGTCCCTGCCTTCGCAGGGACGACTGGGGCTTGAGCGGGGGTGGTCTGTGGGTACCGGCGCTGTGCCGGTACCCAGGTGACCTTGTTTCAGGGCATCGGTTTGACGGCGGAGGGGTTGGACTTGCGGCCCAGCCACCAACCCATCGCCGCACCCGCCAGCAGCCAGCCGAAGCCCTGCTCCACGAGGTAGCCGGCGGTGAAGGCGCCCGGGAAGCGGTACCAGTTCCAGTACGGCACGCTGAGCGACAGCCAGCTGAAGACGCCGAAGGCCAGTCCGATCCAGAGGCCGCGGAGGAGGCCGACCCCGGCCATGCGCATCATCACGAGGACGACCATCAGGGCCGCGAGCGTATCCGAGAGCCACTGGTGGAAGAGGTTGCCGCCCATGGCGAGCGGATCTTTTCCGTTGGGCGAATAGACGATGAAGGCATACGGGTTGGCCTTGGCCTTTTCGGAGTACGCCTTCATGGCCTGGTCGTTGCCATGCATGGTGGCCATGTCGAAGTGCGGGAGGAGGTAGATGCCATGCTCCGGTGGCAGGCCGTCGCGCAGCGCCGTCAGGACGGCGTCCTCGTTGGTGGGGGCGCGCATGGACAGTTCGCCCAGCGGCAGCACCATGTGCGCGAACGCACCCCAGAAGAACATGATCAATCCGCCGATCAATGTAGCAATGACGATACGCATCGTTCCTCTCCTCCCCGAGTGGTGGTCCGAGCGTACGACTGCCCTGAGGGCGCGGGTATCGGACTTTTGGCAGGGGGTGCCGTGCCGGGTATCGGCCCGCGTCAGTTCTTTTCGCCACGTGCGGCGGCACGGGCGGCGCGCAGTGCGACGAGTTTCTCGCGCAGCTTCATTTCAAGGCCGCGATCCACCGGCTCGTAGAACGTCGTGCCGGCGAGTTCGTCGGGCAGGCATTGCTGGTCCAGCGCGACACCGCCTTCCACGTCGTGGTCGTACTGGTAGCCGGTGCCGTAACCGAGGCCCTTCATGAGTTTGGTGGGCGCATTGCGCAGGTGCATGGGCACGTCCAGGCTGCCCATCTGCTTCACCGTGGCGCGGGCCTTGTTATAGGCCATGTAGGCGGCGTTGCTCTTCGGCGAAATGGCCAGCCAGATCGCCAGCTGGGCGAGGCCCAGTTCGCCCTCGGGGCTGCCCAGGCGTTCGTAGGTGTCCCAGGCATCCAGGGCCATGCGCCACGCGCGCGGCTCGGCCAGGCCCACGTCTTCCACGGCCATGCGCGTCATGCGCCGGGCGAGGTAGAGCGGATCGCAGCCGCCGTCGAGCATGCGGGTGAGCCAGTACACGGCGGCATCGGGATCGGACGAACGCACGGACTTGTGCAGTGCCGAGATCTGGTCGTAGAACTGCTCGCCGCTCTTGTCGAAGCGGCGCGTGCGGTCGGCCAGCACCTGTTCCAGGGTGGCATCGTCGATGCGTCCGCCCTCGGCGAGTTCGGCCGCGATTTCCAGCAGCGTGAGCGCGCGGCGGACATCGCCGTCGGCGGCGCTCGCGATCAGCTTCAGCGAGGCTTCGTCCACGACGAGGCCCAACTCGCCAAGGCCGCGTTCCTTGTCGGCCAGCGCGCGGTGCAGCGCGGCCACGATGTCGTCGGGGCCGACCGCATCGAGCACATGCACGCGGCAGCGCGAAAGCAGTGCGGAGTTGAGTTCGAACGACGGGTTTTCCGTGGTGGCACCCACGAAGATGATCACGCCGCGTTCGATATAAGGCAGGAACGCATCCTGCTGCGCCTTGTTGAAGCGGTGCACCTCGTCCACGAAGAGAACGGTGCGGCGGCCTTGCGCGAAATTGCCCTCGGCCTCGGCGAGCGCCTTGCGCACGTCGGGCAGCCCGCTCATCACGGCGGAAATGGCCCTGAAATCGGCATCGGCGTAGCGCGCCACGAGGAGGGCCAGCGTGGTCTTGCCGCATCCCGGCGGCCCCCACAGGATCATCGAATGCACCCGGCCGGCTTCCAGCGCGCGGCGCAACGGCTTGCCCTCGCCCACCACGCGCTGCTGCCCCACGATCTCGTCGAGCGCGCGCGGCCGCATGCGCTCGGCCAGTGGCTTCAGGGCTTCGGGTTCGGCGAACAGGCCGGGAGACTGGAAGGACATGGGGCTCGGGACAGTCGACAGGCTCCCATTATCGCCTTTCCACCGTGCATGGCACCTCAACAGGGCAAGGCTTCTCAGGCCTTTGGTTTGCGGAGGAGGCTCGCGGCCATGGCGGCGACGACGGCGGCGCCAAGAAGGAGCACGACCCAGAGCAATGGCCGGGTCCAGTCGAAAGGGGCTTCGGCGGGATCGAGGGCCTTGCGGCCGGCGAGTTCCTGCACCTTTCCGGGAGTTGCCTGCGCGGGGCGCCATGTGGGGCCGGCGTCCTTCCGCAGGGCGGCGATGGCGTCGGCGATGGGCCATGCCGGACGCCGCGCGGAATGGCTGCCGACCAGCAGGCGGTACGGCGCGTCGCCTTCCGGAAGGAAGACGATGCGGTCCGGCTGCCAGCCGACCAGGAGGTGCGGCGGTTCGCGCAGCGGTGTCGCCGAGTGCAGGCGGAGCATCTCGCGCCGGCCGGCCGCGACGTCGAGGGGATGCGCGTCGGCGCTGTCCCGTGGCGGCGTCACCACCAGCGTGCCGAGCTGCTCGCCACTCATGCTGCCCTCGACGGCGATGGCGTCGAAGCGGGCGACGGTATCGCCCTTGCCCAGTCTGACGCGCAATGCCGTGACCGGCAGCGCGGCCGGCAGGCGATAGTCGTAGTCGACGCCCTGCCCGCTCTGTACCGTCCCCGTGGACGCGACATCCAGCCAGCGACGAGCCGCTTCGTCTTTCGCCGCGGCGTCCTCCACGGTGCCGGAAAGCGTGACCTTCGATCCTTCGCCGTCGGCCCAGGGGGCCTCGCCGCGCTCGACGTGCACGCGGTAGTAGCGCGCCGCGTTGCCGCTGAGCTTCACGACGCGCGCGTCCACCCCGCCGTCGCCCTGTCCGAGCGTGACGACCGTGGCGCCCCTGACCAGCGGCGTCCAGTCCTGGAGGTTGGTGCTCGCGTCCACGTCGACGCGAAGGTCCACGTCGCGGGTCGACGGCGCGAATTCCAGCCGCTCGGGCGCCACCGGCTGGCGCGCGTCGAACAGCCAGTCGGTCGGCGCGCCGGCGGGCGCGGCGGCACCGGGTTCGATGACGATGTCGCCGTTGGTGCTGCGCTGGATGCGCGCACCGGCCACGCCGCTGGCACTCTGCGGCACGGGCAGCAACGGTGCATCGAGCGTTACCGGATGCGCAGTGGGAGGTGCGGGCGCATAGAGCCCAGCCGCCACCTGGCGATCCTTCGCGTCGACGACCACCACGTCGCCCAGCCCGGCGTCGCGCCTGGCCCACGCATAGGCGTCCTGCGGCAGTTCCACGACATACGCCTTGGCAGCGGATGGGAGTGTCAGGGGATACGCCACCGCGAACGGCGGCGGCGTTTCCGCACGGGCGGATCCTGCGACCAGCCCAATGATCAGCAGACAGCGACGCCAGTCACGACGCATGCGACGACTCCGACGATTCGGCCGCGATCTGTCTCGGCGGCGCGGGTGCGAGGTAACCGATGACCGTGCAGAGCAGGCCATAGGCGATGAACGAAGCGATACCGAAAAGATTGCCCAGGTGTGCGCGATCCACCAGCAACAGCTTCAACAGCACGAGGGCCATCGTTATCGCGCCGGCGAGCCAGAGCATGCGCTGCCCGCGCTTCGACCCGAGCACCCAGGCCACGACGCCGATCGCGCTCCACACCACGGTGAGCGAGAGTTCCGCGAGGCTCGAGCCGGCCATCGCGCCATCCCAGGGCACGCCGCCGAGATGGTGGACGCCGCGCAGCGTCATGCTGGTGGCCAGCACGAAGAACAGCGCGGCCAGCACCGCAGGGCGCGCCACGCGCACCTCGCGCGGCATCGCTTCGTCGGACAGCGCGCGCGCCACGAAAAGAAGCACCGCGACGAGCAGCAGATCGACCGGATTGAGTACGGGCACGAAAGGCAATGGCGACGGCGCACCCGCGGTACCGAGTGCCACGGCACCCGCCACGAGCATGGCGAGCGCCACGCAGGCACCCACGGCATGGCGGATGTCGCGTCGATGCGCCGTCAGCGGCAGCGCCAGCCAGCGCGCGCCCCAGAGAGTCAGCGCCGCGAGCAGCAATGTCGGCACGGCGCGCGCGAACAGCTGCCAGCCCTCGCCGAGCTGCGGCGCCCGGTCCAGTGCAATCGCCACAGCAACGGTGATCACGGCAAGCCAGCGCACCCACCAGACGGTGGCCGCCGCGACGGCGGCCACGCGATGCGCCGCCACGCCGCGCAACGCGAACCAGCCGGCGATGGCCATCGCCACCACGCCCGCCAACGGCCAGCCGCTCAGCCACTGGATGCCGGCGTTCGCGGCGGACAGCACCACGACCAGGCTCGCGAACAAGAAAAGCGGCAGCGCGAAGGCGAGCACCACGCCCAGGTCGAGCTTGCGCGCGAAGGGACAGGCAAGCGCGAGCAGCAGCCCTGTCACCGACAGCAGCGCGAGCCAGCACGCCGCCTCGGGCGCGGGATCGATCACAAAGGCGTCGATCTCGTTGACGAAGCCGATGAGCCACCAGAGCACCGCCCACACAAGCAGGCCAATGCGCGCCAGGCTCGATGCGCCGCGCGACATGCCGTGACGATCGAACTGCCAGGCGCCCACCCCCGCGCCGACCACGAGCAGCAGGCTTCCGATGAAGGAGGCGTTGAGCAGGGGCGTGTCGGCAGCGTGCCGGTGGAACAGCGACGCGATCGTCCAGGCCACGCCCGCCACCACTTGCAGGAACACACCCGCCCAGCGCGGCAGGCGGCGTCCCTGGCGGAAACCCAGCCAGACGAGTCCCGCGCCTTCCAGTGCGAACACGCTTGCCGTCACGCTGGCACTGAGCGCCAGCGGCACCGCGATGGTGGCGAAGGCCACGGCGAGCACAGCCCAGGTTTCGCGGAGCAGCGCCATGTCGTCGCGGCGCCGGATCGCGAACGCGATGGCCACATAGATGGCCGCGGCCACGAGGGCCGACACGGCGAGCGGCATGGGATGCCAGTCGAGCAAGGCGCCTTGCAGCAGCAGGCTGGCGATCGGATTGCCGAACATCAGGCAGCCGTCGAGGATGGCGCGGTTGCGCTTCGGCGAGCGCAGCACATGCAGCCAGGGCACCGCGAGGTACAGCAGGAAATGCAGGACGAGGAACGGCTCGGTGCTGGCGAACAGCGCGGGGTTGTAACGGAGCACGCCCCACGCCGTGCCCACGCCGAAGGTGGCGACGAAGCCGAGCACGTTGAGCACGCGCCATGCGCGCTTCCAGGCGATGCCCAGGATGCCGAGGTTGAGTACCGCGTAATACGAGAACAGCGCGACGTGGTTGCCCGCGTCCGTCGACGCGATGATGGGTGCGGCGAAACCGGCCACGAGGCCGAGCACGGCGAGCGCCAGGGCGTCCTGCAGCACCGCGAGCACACCCAGGGCAGCCACGAAGACGATCAGCAAGGCGAACGTCCAGCCCGCCGGCAGCAGGCCATAGAGACGGTACGCCGCGAATACGGTCATCACCAGCACGCCGATCGCACCGCCTTGCAACGAGAGTGCGAAGGCGCGGCGCCTGTCGCGCTGGAACCAGCCGAACGCCGCGCCGGCGATGGCCGCCAGGGCGACCAGGCTGAGGCGCACCGACATGGGTACGCGGAGGAGACCGGTGTCGGAGGCGTACTTGAGGAAGGCGGCGATACCGGCGAAGAGGACCAGCATGCCGACTTTCACCGGCACGTTGCCTTCGGTGAACCAATGTTTGATGGCGGTGCCGAGGCGGTCGGCCAGGGTGGGGCCGGTGGGGGTCGGCGGTGGCACGCCGGGCGGGACGGCTCCGGGGGCGACAGAGGCGCTGGGCTCCTGCCTTCGCAGGAGCGACGGGGGAACGGAGGGCGACGGGGAAGTCGGGGGCGGCAGTGGCATGCCCTGCGCCGCAGGCGCCGTCGGCGTCGGTACCTGGTGCGCCGACGGCACCGGTGGGGCGGCTGTCTCGGTGCCGGGGCGCAGGTGCTCGATGAGACGGCGTGCGTCGTCGAGGTCCTTGCGCAGCTGCGATGTGCGGCCCCACAGGAAGCCGATGGCGAAGCCCGCCACCGCGCCGGCGACGCCTTCGCCCACGAAGGCGCCAATCACCGCGCCGACGATTGCCCAGACCAGATACATGCCCTTGCCCCCCTAAACACGTCCGATGTCTGGGTTCAGTCTGGCATGAACCGTGACGTCGTAGGAGGAACAGGCGATCATGTCGCCATGTCTTTCGTCCGTCGCCTCATGTCGTTCGCGATCGCCCTGGCCTGCTGGACGACAGCGAGTGCGACGGATCCGGAACGCACCCTCGCCCAACTCCACCACACCGCGCTGCGCGGGGAAGACGGTGCCCCGGTCGGCGCGGCGTCCATGGCCCAGACCGAGGATGGCTGGTTCTGGGTCAGCACGCGCACGGGCCTGTATCGCTACGACGGCTTCGCCTTCGAGAAGGTACCCCTCCTCCCGCCCTCCGGCTCGGGCAGCGAATCTACCTGGACCATCTACGCCGCACCCGGCGGCGATCTCTGGGTGAGCCGTACCTACGGCGGCGTCGCGCGCCTGCGCCACGGGGAAGTCACCTTGTACGGCACGGCCGACGGGTTGCCCGACAACGTGGCCATGGATGAATTCGGCAGCGACGGCGAGGGTCATCTCTGGGCCGCCGCCGACACCGGCCTGTATCGCTTCGACGGTAAACGGTGGACCGAGGTGTCGGCCGCCTGGGGCATATCCGACCCGGCGCAGCAACTCCTCGAGGATGCGCGCGGAAACCTCTGGGTGCTGACAAGCGCAAGGCTCTACCTCCTGCCCAAGGGTGCCCGACGCTTCGAGGATGCCGGCGTCCCGGACACCTATCCGGGGCACCTGCTCAACCATCCGGACGGGAGCGTGTGGCTGCGGACCAATGCCGGAATCCACCCCCTGCCCGGCATCTGGGGAAAGCCCTTCCCCCATGCGCCGCCACGTCACGCCAACAGCACCACCACCACGTTCGACCGCGACGGCAACCTGTGGAGCGTGGCCTGCGAAGTGAACCTCTGCCGCATGGCGGGCAAGTACGTGGACGCGACGACCACGGGCGACGTCGAAGAGCCGCGGATGCAGAAGTACACCGAGCGCCTCGCCATGACCTCGCAGGTCACCATGAACCTCATGGAAGATCGCGACGGCCATGTGTGGGTGAGCACGAAGGCCGGCCTCGACGTGTTCCGGGACAGTTGGCTTTCCCGCGTGCGCTTTCCGAAGCTCGAGGTGTACTTCGCCCTGTTCGAGGACGGCAAGGGCCAGACCTGGAGCGGGACCGCTTCCCACACGGCTTATCCCGACCGGCTCTGGCGGCTCACGCCGGATCCCGTGCCGATCCCCGGCTTCGAAGGCGCGGTGGATACGGCCTACCGCGACCGCGACGGCTCGGCATGGCTCGGCGGCAACGGAAAGCTCTGGCACCTGCGGGACGGCAAGCCCGTGCCCGTGCCTCTGCCCGGGGACGCCGCGGAGCGCGGCACCATCGTCCAGGCCATCGCGCGCGACGGGGCCGGGCGGTTGTGGCTTTCGTTGCGAAACCGCGGCGTGTATGTGCGGGCCGCGGAAGGCTGGTTGCCCGCCTCTACCGTCGCCGCGTTCCCTGCTTTGGCGCCCGCGGTGATCCACGCCGACCCGGCCGGCCGGACATGGTTCGGGTACCTGGACGGCACCATGGCAATGCTCGACGGCAACGCCTTGCGCCGCTTCGGGACCGCCGACGGATTGGGCGACGGACCGGTCTCCGCCATCGCGACGATCGACGGGCATCTCGTGGTCGGTGCCGAGCACGGACTCTCGTTCTTCGACGGCGAACGTTTTCGCAAGCTGGCCGCGCAACCGATGGATCGCTTCAACGCCATCACCGGCATCGTGCAGACCGAGGATGGCTGCGTCTGGGCCTACGGGATGGACGGCGTGATCCGCTTCACGGCGCAGGGCTGGAAGCAGGCGCTCGCGCGGCCCGACGTGCCGGCGGTCACGCGCCTGCTCACCATGGAAGATGGCGTGCCAGGCCCCGCGCAGCTCGTGCGGCCCTTGCCGACGGTACTGGAGGCGAGCGACGGCCGGCTCTGGTTCGCGGGATCCCAGGGCCTGGCCTGGCTCGATCCCCTGCGCCAGCCGCCGCCGCCCTCGCCGCCACCGGTGGTCATCCGCTCGGTGACATCGGGCGGCGTGGCGTTCAAACCGGGCGCTCCCGTGGAGCTGCGCGACAGTCGCGACCTCAAGGTGGCGTACACGGCGCTGGCACCGGGCCATCCACGCGGCCTCGCCTTCCGCTACCGCCTGGAGAACATGGACGCCACGTTCCAGGATGCGGGTTCGCGACGCGAGGCGATGTATAACGACCTCGCACCCGGGCACTATACCTTCCATGCGGAGGCGTCCTATGACGGCCTGCGATGGAGCCGTTCGGCGTCGTTCCCCGTGACCGTCCCGCCGCGCCTGTTCGAACGGACGGGCTTCCAGGTGTTCGTCGCGCTCTGCGCCGCCCTGCTCGCGTGGATTGCCCACCGCTGGCGCGTGCGCCTGCTCACGCAGCGTCTGCGCTGGCGGCTGGACGAGCGCCACCGCGAGCGCGAACGCATCGCGCGCGAGCTGCACGACACGCTGCTGCAAGGCGTGCAGGGATTGATCCTGCGCTTCCAGGCGTTCGCCGACGGGCTGGCGAAGGACGACCGCTCGCGCGCCACGCTCGAGCGCGCGATCGATCGCGCGGAAGCGTTGCTGGTGGAAGGACGCGACCGCGTGAAAGGTCTGCGCGGCCATGCCTCGGAGGACGGTTCGCTCGAGCGGCGCCTCGCGGCGCTGGTGGAGGACATGGACTGGCCGGTCGAGCTCTCCGTGCAATCCGGGCACCGTCGCCGCGATGTCGACCCGGAGGTTGTCGACGAGCTTTACAGCATCGTGCGCGAGGCGGTGGTCAACGCCACGCAACACAGCCACGCGCGCTCGATCCGCATCGCCGTGGAGTACGCCCGCCGGTCGTTGAACGTATGGGTGCGCGACGATGGCGAGGGCTTCAGGGCCGACACCGTATCCAGCGACAACCACTTCGGGCTGGTGGGCATGCGCGAACGCGCGATGCGTATCGGGGGACGGCTGGAGGTGCTGTCGACGCCCCGGCACGGCGTCGTGGTACGAGTGATGGTTCCGGGGCGCGTTGCGTACGCCGATAAGCCCTGACTCACTTCACCGGTTGCGTCTGCAACACCGGCGCGTCGCCGATCACGTCCGCCCCCGCCGGCGGCACGAAGTTGAACGTCTCCGGGGGAAGCGCGGCGTTGCGTACCCAGCCCGCGAAGCGGATCTCCGTGGTGTTGCCCAGCTGATCGCGGAACACCATGCGCGCGAGCCCGCTGTCGTCGAAGCCGAGGTCGGCGTACTCGAACTGCGGATCCTTGCCCGTGGACTGGAGGCGCAGCCATTGCAGGCCGTCGCGCTCGCCCTGCTCCGTCACCTTGAAGCCCTTGTCCAGCTGCGAAAGATCCGTGAGCACCGTGAGCGGGCTCTGCGCTTCCTCGCTGCTCTGCTTGCGCACGGTGACCTGTTCGAGGTCCGGGTCGTAAAGCCACACGCGGCTGCCGTCGGCCACGATGGTCTGCTTGTACGGCGCCGTGGTTTCCCAACGGAACTGGCGCGGCGCCTGCAAGGCCATGGTGCCGGAGCTGGTCTTGCCCGGATCGCCGTTGGCGTTCGACATCGTCTGGCTGAAGCGTCCCGAGAGCGAGTGGATGCCCTTGGCGAAGGCGTCGAGACGCTCGCGCGCCGGACCGGCGGCGAAGGCCGGCAGGCTGAGCAGGGACAGCGTCGCGGCAAGCAGGAAGCGTTTCATGGGAGGGATTCCGTGGGAGTCGGCGCGATTGTCAGCGATCGGTTTCGAACAGCGACTTAAGCATGTCGATGGCCTCGGACGGCGTGATCTCGCCGGCCTCCATCTTCTCGCTGATGTCCGCGATGGCCTTGCCGTCGCGGTGCCAGTACGGGGCGTCGCGCGTGGCGGTGTGCACCGGGCGCACCTCCTGCCCCAACACCGCGATCTCGGCGATCTCGGGCTGCTCGGCGAAGATCACTTCCAGCGCGTCGTCCACCCCGGCCGTATGGCCGCTGGGGTAGTCGCGGGTGACAAAACAGGCGCGGCCGTCGTCGGCGCGCAGTTCCAGTCCCGGGATGGAGGGGTTGAGTTCGAAGATGCTTTCGACCTCGTCCAGCACCTCGGCGTTGGGCGCGAGGTCGCCGGTGACGAGCAGGCCCCAGGGACGCTGGCGGAGCGCGCCCGGCTTCATGGCGTTCATGCGGAATCAGTCCTTCGGGGGCGGCGGCGCGAGGACTTCGCGGTTGCCGTTGTGCTGCGGCGCGCTGACGATGCCGTCCTGCTCCATCTGCTCGACGAGGCGGGCGGCGCGGTTGTAGCCGATGCGGAGGTGGCGCTGCACGCCGGAGATGGACGCGCGGCGCGTCTCGGTGACCACGCGCACGGCGCGGTCGTAGAGCGCGTTGTCGCTGTCGCCGTCACCGTCGGCATCCTGCGGCAGGCCGGAGTCGTTGATGATCTTGCCGTCGGCGGTGGACTGCACTTCCTCCAGCACGCCTTCGATGTAGTTCGGCGAGCCCTGCGCGCGCAGCCATTCCACGACGTTGTGCACCTCGTGGTCGTCCACGAAGGCGCCGTGCACGCGCTCCGGCGTGGCCGTGCCGGGCGGCAGGTAGAGCATGTCGCCGTGGCCGAGGAGCGCTTCCGCGCCCGACTGGTCGAGGATGGTGCGCGAATCGATCTTCGAGGACACCTGGAAGGCGATGCGCGTGGGGATGTTGGCCTTGATGAGGCCGGTGATGACGTCCACCGACGGGCGCTGCGTGGCAAGGATCAGGTGCACGCCCGCGGCGCGCGCCTTCTGCGCGAGGCGCGCGATCAGCTCTTCCACCTTCTTGCCGACGATCATCATCATGTCGGCGAATTCGTCGATGATGATGACGATGTGCGGCAGCGGTTCCAGCGGCTCGGCCACCATGCCCGGCATGTCGGGATTGGCGCGGAACAGCGGATCGAGCAACGGCTGCCCGCTGTTCTCGGCGTCCTTCACCTTCTTGTTGAAACCGCCGAGGTTGCGCACGCCCACCGCCGCCATGAGCTTGTAGCGGCGCTCCATCTCGGCCACGCACCAGCGCAGCGCGTTGGCGGCTTCCTTCATGTCCGTGACGACCGGCGCCAGAAGGTGCGGAATGCCCTCGTAGACCGAGAGCTCCAGCATCTTCGGATCGATCATGATCATCCGGACGTCTTTGGGGCTGGACTTGTACAGCAGGCTCAGCACCATGGCGTTCACCGCCACGGATTTACCCGAGCCGGTGGTGCCGGCCACCAGCAGGTGGGGCATCTTCGCGAGGTCGGTGACCACGGCCTTGCCGCCGATGTCCTTGCCCAGCGCGAGCGCCAGCGGCGACTTCACCTGGTCGTAGCGCTCCGAGCGCAGGATCTCGGAGAGGTAGACGATCTGCTTCTTGGTGTTCGGGATTTCCAGGCCGATGACGTTCTTGCCCGGAATGACGTCCACCACGCGCACGCTGACCACGGAGAGGCCGCGCGCGATGTCCTTGTCCAGGCTGGACACCTGGCTGCCGCGCACGCCGGCCGCGGGCTCGAGTTCGAAGCGGGTGATGACCGGGCCGGGATAGACGCCGACCACGCGCGCCTCGACACGGAAATCCTTGAGTTTCAGCTCCACCTGGCGCGAGAGCACCTCCAGGGTTTCCTCGGAGTAACCCGGGCCCTGCGGCGGCGCTTCGTCGAGCAGCGACAACGGCGGGATCTCGCCGTCCATCGCGGCGCCGGTGAACAGCGGGATCTGGTTCTCGCGCGTGGCGCGCTCGCTCTTGACCACCATCGGCGTGGGGGTCTCGATGCGCACGGGCTCGCGCCTGGCCTGCTTCACCGCCTCGGCCTTCTTGACCACTTCGCGTTCGGCGCGGGCGGACCGCGCCGCCATGACGTCGGGCGCGCGGCGCAGCTTGCCGCCTGCCCAGCCGGCAACGCGCATGACCAGCTCGCCCGTCGCGTCCATGAGGCGGAACCACGAAAGGCCGGTGGCGAGCGTGATGGCGATGAGGCACACCGCGAGCAACAGCAGGGGCGCGCCCTTGTCGCCGAAGGCGTTGTGCAGGCCGTGACCGACCCACTTGCCGACGATGCCGCCGGGGCCTTCGGGCAGCACCGCCGAATCGACGTTCAGGTAAGCGAGCGCCGGGGCGGTGATGAAGAAGAAAACGAAACCGATGAGCCGCAGCGACGGCTCCCAGGGCTGCACGTTGCGCTCGCCGCGCTGGCGGATCACCTGGATCCCCAGCGCGAGGAGCAGCAGCGGGAAGCCGTACGACACCAGGCCGAAGATGTACCTGAGCAGGTTGGCGATGTTCGCGCCGACCGCGCCACCGAAGTTGGTGGCATGGTCGGCGACGCCCATGTGGCCCCAGCTCGGGTCCTGGTCGTTGTAGCTGAGCAGGCAGACGAGGAGGTAAAGGGCAAGCGGCAACAGGAGCAGCGCCCCGGCTTCGCGCAGGCGGCGCTTGAGCTCCTCGCTCAAGCCCTCCCGCTGGGCCTTGACCTGCGCCTTGGCCTGCCTTTTTACGACTTTCGCGCTTCGCGCCACTAACGAACGACCTCGGTCCCGGTTTCCGGCATCATGCCACGCCCTGGAGGGCCGGGTGCACGATCTTGCCGTTCTCGATGTTGATGCCCGCGGCCAGCGGCGCGTAGTCGCGCCACTCGTTGCCGGCCGCCAGGCGCTGCACGTACGGCAGGATCGCGGCGGAGATGGCGGTCGAGGAGGTCTGCGGCACGGCGCCCGGCATGTTGGTCACGCAGAAATGCGTCACGCCGTGCACGTCGTAGGTCGGCTCCTTCCAGGTGGTCGGACGCGAGGTCTCGAAGCAGCCGCCCTGGTCGATCGAGATGTCGACGAGCACCGAGCCCTTCTCCATCGTCTTGACCATCTCCTCGGTGACCACGCGCGGAGCCTTGGCGCTGGGGATCAGCACGGCGCCGACGACGATGTCGGCGTTGCGCACTTCCTCGGCCACCGACGACTCGTAGGCGTACAGGGCCGTGACGTTCGGGCCCAGGGCCATCATCTCGGCCATGCGGTCCGGACGCTTGTCGAACACCACCACGTTGGCGCCCGCCGAAGCGGCCAGCGCCGCGGCGTTGCCGCCGGCCGCGCCGGCGCCCAGCACCACGACCTTGCCGCGCGGGGTCGACGCCATGCCGCCCAGCAGCTTGCCCTTGCCGCCATTCGGCTGGTGCAGGAGCGTGGTGCCGATCTGGGTGGCGATGCGACCGGCGATGACCGACATCGGGAGGAGGAGCGGCAGCGCACCGTTCTCGTCGACGGACTCGAAGGCCACGCCGGTCAGGCCGATGTCCAGGAGGCTCCTGGTGAGCGCCGGCTCGGCGGCCAGGTGCAGGTAGCAGAACAGGAGGTGGTGCTTCTTCAGCAGCTTGAGATCGCCCTCGATCGGCTCCTTGACCTTGACGATCAGCTCGCCCTTCTCGTAGACGGCGGCGGCATCGGGCACCACGGTGACGCCCAAGGCCGCGTAATCGGAGTCCGCATAGCCGCTCTTGGTGCCGGCACCGGACTGGATGAACACCTCGTGGCCACGGCGGACAAGGTCGGCGGCGGCGGCGGGGATGAGGGCCACGCGGCCTTCGAGGGTCTTGGTTTCGGACGGAATACCGATGCGCATCTTATGGATGATCCTGAAAGTACAGAATAAAGCCGCTCCGTGGGGACGGGGCGGCCGCCGTCGTTTCGGCGAATGTCTTGAATCGCACCACCGTCTTCCCCATTCTTCCGGGTCGACAACGTCCGTACGACTGAATCACGCCGCAGTAAACCCAAGGATTATACATGAGCACCCCCAAGCACAGCCGTCTGCTGATCCTCGGCTCCGGCCCCGCCGGCTACACGGCGGCGGTATACGCCGCGCGCGCCAACCTGAAGCCGACCATGATCACCGGCCTCCAGCAGGGCGGGCAGCTGATGACCACCACCGAGGTGGACAACTGGCCGGGCGACGAGAAGGGTGTCCAGGGCCCCGACCTGATGCGGCGCATGGCCGAGCACGCCGAGCGCTTCGAGACGGAGATGATCTTCGACCACATCCATAGCGTGGACCTGTCCAGCCGCCCGTTCCGCCTGAAGGGCGACGGCGGCGAGTACACGGCGGAGGCCCTGATCGTCACGACCGGTGCCACCGCCAAGTACCTTGGCATCGCCTCGGAAGAGAAGTTCAAGGGCCGCGGCGTCTCCGCCTGCGCCACCTGCGACGGCTTCTTCTTCCGCGACCAGGACGTGGTGGTGGTCGGGGGCGGCAACACGGCCGTGGAAGAGGCGCTGTACCTGTCCAACATCGCCCGCAAGGTCTACCTCGTGCACCGCCGCGACAAGCTGCGCGCCGAGAAGATCATGCAGGACAAGCTGTTCGAGAAGGCCGCGGCCGGCAAGGTCGAGCTGCTCTGGAACCACCAGATCGACGAGGTGCTGGGCGACGATTCCGGCGTCAACGGCGTGCGCGTCAAGGACGTGAACACCGGGGCCAAGCGCGACCTCGAGGTCCAGGGTTTCTTCGTGGCCATCGGCCATACGCCCAACACCGGCATCTTCGAGGGCCAGCTCGAGATGAAGGACGGCTACATCCAGATCCATTCCGGCCTGAACGGCATGGCCACGGCCACGTCGGTGCCGGGCGTGTTCGCGGCGGGCGACGTCGCCGACCACGTGTACCGCCAGGCCATCACCTCGGCGGGCTTCGGCTGCATGGCCGCGCTGGACGCCGAGCGCTGGCTGGACCAGCAGCACCTGCTCGCCTGACGACAACGCCCCGCGCCACGCGCGGGGCTCCCGCCGCATGAACGGGATACGCTTCCTCGACAGCCTCGGCGGCATTCCGGCCGCCGACTGGGACGCGCTCGTCCCGGACGGCAATCCCTTCGTCTCGCACGCCTTCCTGCATGGCCTGGAAGCCAAGGGCTGCCTGCGCGAGGATTACGGCTGGCGTCCGTACCACCTCGCCTTCTTTGAGGAAGGCCGCCTCCTTGGCGCCGCTCCCACCTACCTCAAGGGCAATTCGCACGGCGAGTTCGTCTTCGACTGGAGCTGGGCGGCCGCCTGGGAGCGCGCCGGCGGCGATTACTACCCCAAGCTGCTCGTCGCCTCGCCCTACTCGCCCGTGCCCGGCCCGCGCCTGCTGGTACGCGACGGGCCGCACGCCGAAGTGATGCGCAACCGCCTGACCGCCGCGCTCGTCGACGAGGCCGACCGCCTGGGCCTTTCGTCCATCCACGCCAACTTCCTTCCGGAGGCCGACCTGCACGCGTTCGACGATCGCTGGCTGGCCCGCTCCGACTACCAGTTCCACTGGCACAACCGCGGCTATGCGGACTTCGACGCGTTCCTCGCGGCACTCGCCGCGAAGAAGCGCAAGAACATCCGGCAGGAGCGCGCGCGTGCGCATGCGGCCGGGCTCACGCTGGAGATGCGCGGCGGGGACACGTTCTCGGACGCCGAATGGCGGCAGATCCACGCGCTCTACGAACTCACCTTCGACATGAAGGGCAACCACGCGGCGCTGACCGCGCGCTTCTTCCAGTACCTCGGGCGCACCCTCGGGCCGGACGTACAGGTGGCGTTGGCACGCGACTCCCACGACATCGTGGCGATGGCGCTGTTCCTGCGCGGCGGCGATACGCTATACGGGCGCTACTGGGGTGCCAGCGTGGATGTCTCCGGCCTGCATTTCGAACTGTGCTACTACCGCGGCATCGACTACGCCATCCGCGAGGGGCTCGCGCGCTTCGAGCCCGGCGCACAGGGCGAGCACAAGCTCGCGCGCGGGTTCCTGCCCACGCTGACGCATTCGCGCCATTACATCGCCCATGAGGGTTTCCGGCGCGCCGTGGCCGATGCGCTGCGGGAAGAGGCCGCGCATCGCGAGGCCTACCGCAAGGAACTCATGGCCCACTCGCCCTACGCCGACCGATGATCCAGTTGCCGCAACTCCATCGCACGCGCCTGGGACTGTTTCCGGACCCGGAATCGGCGCTGACCGAGCCGAACGGGCTGCTGGCCTGGGGCGGCGACCTGTCGCCCGAACGCCTGCTTGCGGCATACAGCCAGGGCGTCTTTCCGTGGTTCAACGCGGACGAGCCGATCCTCTGGTGGTCGCCCGATCCGCGCTGCGTCTTCCGCACCGACGGCGTGCACGTCAGCCGCAGCCTGCGCAAGCAGCTACGCACGTCAGGCTGGCGCGTGACCGCCGACACCTCGTTCAGCCGCGTGATGCGCGCCTGCGCCGCGCCGCGCAACGGCCAGCCCGGCACCTGGATCGGCGAGGACATGATCGTGGCGTACGAGGAGCTGCACCGGCGCGGACATGCGCACAGCGTGGAGGTGTGGGATCGCGGTTCGCTGGTGGGCGGCATCTATGGCGTGGCCGTGGGCCGGCTGTTCTGCGGCGAATCGATGTTCAGCGCCCGCTCCGGCGGCTCCAAGGCGGCCCTCGCCGCGCTCTGTGGGCTGCTGCACGAGTGGGGATTCCCGTACCTCGACGCCCAGGTGACCAACGAGCACCTGCTGAGCATGGGCGCCGTCGAGATCCCGCGCCGCGAGTTCGTGGCGAAAGCAAGACAACTGGCGGCAATGCCGGGCATCGTCGGCTCCTGGATCCGCTACCCCCTGGCGCTCCCCCTGTAGGAGCCGCTATGGCGGCGAGGAAAACCTCGCGGCACTGTCGCAAGCTTGCTCTCGCCGCTATAGCGGCTCCTACAACGGGAAAGGGCTAGCGCGAGCGGTGTCCGCTCATCTCCGCCCCCGCATTCCTCGGCAACAACGCGCTGACCGGTGCGGCGATCAACGAAATGAAGGTGATGACCAGGAAGGCCACGCTGAAATCCGGCAACTGGGCGCGCTCGTGTCCCTGCCACGTCACCGACACCTGCAACGCCGCCGCGGCGACGCAGATGCCGAGCGAAAGCATCAGCTGCTGGAACGTGGAATAGAAGCTCGTCGCGCTCGAGAAGCGCTCGCTGGGCACTTCCGCGTACGCCACCGTGTTGTACGCACTGAACTGCAGCGACTGGAAGAAGCCGCTCAGCAGCAGGATCGTGTAGATCGTCCACAAGGGCCAGTCGGGACGGAACGCCGCGCACAGTGCCACGCAGAGCATCGACAGCACGCCGTTCCAGACCAGCGTGCTGCGGAACCCGAACTTGCGCAGCACGGGCGTGGACGTGGCTTTCATCAGCATCGCGCCCAGCGCGGAAACGAAGGTGACCACGCCGCTGTGCGCCGCGGACAGGCCGAACCCGAGCTGCATCATCAGCGGCAGGAGGAACGGCATGCCGCCGGCCGTGATGCGGGTGAGCGAACCGGCCACCACCGAAAGGCGGAACGTGGTGAAGCGCATCAGCGACAGGTCGAGGATGGGATTCTCCACGCGGCGTGCGTGCCACACATAAAGCGCACCTGCGACCAGGCCACCGACGACGAGTCCCGTGGACCCGAGCAGTGACGTCCCGCCGTGACTGGCCATCTCGAGGCCGAACACCAGGCACGACAGCGAGATGCCCGAAAGCACGAAGCCCAGGCGGTCGAAGCGGACCTTGTCCGGCAGGCGGATATCGGGGATGTAGCGCGAGGCCAGCCACATGCCCACGAGGCCGATCGGCACGTTGATGTAGAAGATCCAGCGCCACGACGCCCAGGTGACGATGAAGCCGCCGAGCGGCGGCCCCACCACCGGGCCGATCAGCGCGGGCACCAGCAGCCAGGACATGGCGGAAACGAGTTCGGACTTCGGCACCGAACGCAGCAGGACGAGGCGCCCGACCGGCACCATCATCGCGCCGCCGATGCCCTGCAAGAGGCGCGACATCACCAGCAGCGGCAGGTTGCCGGAAACGCCGCATAGCACCGAGCCGACGGTGAACAACGCGATGGCGGCGCGGAACACGTTGCGCGAACCGTAGCGGTCGGCGATGGCACCGCTCGCCGGGATGAACACGGCGAGGCTGAGCATGTACGAGGTGAGCGCCACGCTCATGTGCAGCGGCGACACGTCGAAGGATTCCGACATGGCCGGCAACGCCGTGGCCAGGATGGTGCCGTCCAGCTGCTCCATGAACATCGCGCTCGCGATGATCAGGGCGACGGTGCGGAAGCCTGGGGCGGAGTTCATCCGGGGATGGGCAACGGGGAGGCGCATAGTTTGCGCCCGCCTCCCGAAAAGGTCGAGCATCGCGAATGTAGGAGCCGCTACAGCGGCGAGAAAACCTGGCGGCACGTTCGCAAGATTGCCCTCGCCGCTATAGCGGCTCCTACAACGGGGAGCATGCCCGGTCGCTGCGGAATACCCGCTCGTTGCCTGTCAGCGGATCGATGAAGCGAAGTTGGCGGGCCAGCAGGCACAGGGGCTCCGCGAAACCGGGGGCCTCCTCGCGGAGTTCCGAATACACCGTGTCGCCCAGGATCGGCGCACCCAGCGCCGCCATGTGCACGCGCAGCTGGTGTTTGCGTCCGGTCACCGGCTCGAGACGGTAACGCCAGTACCGCTCGCCCCGTTCGATCACCTCGATGCGTGTGCGGGAATTCGGCGTGCCAGGCACCTCGCGCATGCGGAAGAACGGCTCGCCACGCTCGAGGCGGCTTTCGTGGACGAACGGAAAAACCCGCCCCGGCATCGGGGCGGCCACGGCCTCGTACGTCTTTGCGATGGCGCGCTCGCGGAACAGGCGCGTATAGGCATCGCGGCTGGACGGCCGCGCCGAGAACACCACCAGCCCCGCCGTCGCCCGGTCCAGCCGGTGCAGCGCCACGAGGTCGGGGTTGCCGAGGCGGCGCACGAGGCGCACCGACAAGGTTTCCTCCACATGCCTCCCGGCCGGCATCACCGGCAGGAAGTGCGGCTTGTCGGCAACCACGAGGTCGTCGTCGATGTGGACGATGGTTTCCTCGAAGGGTATGCGGGGTTCGTCCGGAACCTCGCGCCGGTACGTGACCACGGCGCCGGGGCGGTAGGGCGCCAGGCGGTGTGCCTCGATACCGTCGACGGCGACCGCGCCTCGTTCCATGCGTTCGAGCCACACCTCCCGGCCGATGGCCGGGAACCGCTCGCACAGGAAGTCGAGCACCGACGCCCAGCTGCCGGACGGCAGCACGACGCGGCTGGTGGGCGAGTGTCGATCCATGCCGCCATTGTGCCTGCGCAAGATCCCACCGTCCTCCCCATGCAACAGGGCGGGCGCGGAACCGCCAAGGCCGCTCCGACAAATGCCCGGTCGACATATACTGGCTCCAACGTCCCCACCCTCCAACGCCCGGAGCTTACCCGTGATCGGCCGGTTCTTCAGGAAGTGGTTCGGCGCCCGAGCGAAGGCCGCCGTCGCGCAGGAGCGGGTTCGTCCGCCTGTGGCCGTGCCGGTCGTCGCGATCGGCGAGGCAACCCTGCCCGGCGCCTTGCCCGCGGACGAGATCGAAGACCGCTTCTACCGCCTCCTCTTCGGCATCGGCCCCTCGCACGAGCAGGGCATGACGCCCGTCGAGCAGGCCACGTTGCGACGCGTGCGCGATGCCTTCGGTGGCGAACGGTTCGACGTCGGTTCCCTGCCCCGTCTTCCCGCGGTGGTCCCGCAACTCATGCGTTCGTTGCGTAACGACGACACCAGCAGCCGCGCGCTGGCCGAGCAGATCGCACGGGACACCGTGCTGGTGGGCGAGGTGATCCGGGTCGCGAACAGCGCCTACTTCCGCACGGCCCGGCCCGTGGCCGGACTGCCGCAGGCCATTACCCTGCTCGGTAACGACGGCCTTCGCCGCGTCGTGATGCAGATGGTGATGCGACCGATCCTGCGCACGGACGACACCGAAGCCGGCCGGCAGGCCGGCGAGCGGCTCTGGGAGCACGCGGAACGCTGCGCCCGCGCCTGCGTCTTCCTCGGCCGCGGTGCCTGCGATCCGTTCGAGGCCTTCCTCGCGGGGCTTGCCAGCCAGACCGGCGCGCAGGCGATCCTGCGCGAGGTGGCACGCATGCCGGAGGCGGACGCACTCGCGTTCAGCCGCCCGTTCGTCGCGGCGCTCGGGCAGCAGATCGAGCGCCTGTCGCTGCACGCGGCGCGGCATTGGAATTTCCCTTCGCGCGTGGTGCAGGCGCTGGCCGAGCGGGCCGACCCTGCCGATGCGGGAGCGCGCACGCCGCTCGGCCGCGCGCTGTTGGCGTCGAGCCGGGCGGCGATGCTGGACGTGCTGGTGGAACGCGGCGCAGCCGACGCGGAGGCGGTATTGCAGGCAACGCCGATGCAGGGCTTCAGCCAGGAAAAGCTGCTGGCCTGCCGCGACGACCTGCGCACCGCGGCCATCCCGACCGAGGCCTGAGGCACCTCCCGAACCGTTGCAGGAGCCGCTATGGCGGCGAGGGCAATCTTGCGGGCGTGCCGCCAGGTTTCCTCGCCGCTATAGCGACTCCTACCGCGATCGGCGTCAGCGCTTTGCGACGGGCGTCGGAACGTCCGCCCAGATGGTCTCGGCCAGCTTTTTCGACGACGCCTCGATCAGTTTCGGTACCAGCACGTCGAAGCGCGGGGCGGCCGGATTGAACGGTGCCGACTCGCGGAAGCGGTATGTCTTCGACACCACCGGACCCCGCGCCACGATGCGGCACGTCACCGCGAGATCCAGGTTCGCCGCCGGCGGCACGGCATCGTCGTCCGCCTTGGCCGACACCTGTACCTCGAGGTCGCGGCAGTTGATGATCAGGTCGGTGAAGTAGCGCGGCTGCAGGGAGGTGCGCACGCGCGCCTGCACCACGGAGGCGATGTCGGGCGACACCTGCACCTTGGCCTTCTCGTCCAGCCCGGTGACCGTGACCACCGAACCCGTCTTGCCTTCCACCGTGAGCCAGGGCGACGCCGGGCTGGCTTCCACCATGCGGCTCATGTCGCTCTCGATCATCGTCTTGCCACCGCAGCCGGACAACGCCAGGACGGCGGCCACGGTCAGTACCTGCTTGATCACTTCTATTCCCCGGATTCCCCGAACACGACTTTCCAATGTACCGGGAGGGCCAGGCCGGGGGCAATCGTCACGAATGTGAAAAGCGTGCCCGGATCCACATTCCCGGGGTTATCATCGGGTCTTTGCCCTGGCAGGTACGACAGATCGATGTTCTCCGCGCGAACGCCCTCGTCCGTCGGCACGGACGCACTCGCACGGCTGAGCTGGCACGATTTCGAGCATCTCCTCGCCGAGCATTACCGCGACCAGGGCTGGAAGGTGGAATACCGCTCACCCCCCGCGTCGCTGAAGCAGCTCGAAGGCGCCTTCGACCTCCGCCTGTATCGCGGCAACGAGACCGTCATCGTCCAGTGCAAGCATTGGGATGCGGCCGAGGTGCAGCTGCACGAGGTGAACGAGCTCCTCGGCACCATGCTCAACGAGGCGGCAACACGCGGCGTGCTGGTCACTCGTGGCCGGTACAGCGCCGACGCCCGCGCCGTGCCGCGTCGCCAGCCACGCCTGCAGCTGATCGACGGCGACGTGCTGCGGGCGATGCTGAAGCTGCTGGATCACCTGGACACCTCGATCCCCGGCATGGCGCTGCCTACCGTCGCGGCCCGCGGGCGCGGGAGGCCACGCCGCGCATCGGACCGTGAGACGGGCTCCCGGTTGCTGCCGGTCCTCCTCGCCGCGGCCATCGCCCTGCTCCTCGGGCTGTTCGTCTGGCATGCCATGTCGCGGCGTGTCGAACCCGTGCCGCCGCCCGCCGCCACCGATAAGGCCGCAGGGACAGCTCCGGCCACGCCACCGGCCGCCGCCGCGCCGGTTGCCACGCCACCTCCCCCGCCCGCCGCCGCGCTGCCGCCCGCGCCCGCACCGGAACCCTCGATCTCGCGAGAACTCCAGGAGCGGGCTCGCCTGCGCGAATCGAAGGACACCGGATCGTCGCCCGAGTCGCGGCGCCAGGCCGAGGACGCCATGAAGGTCATGGAGCGCAATACGCGCGAGGTAGGCTCGGCGGACTAGGAGCCGCCCTCGTCGTGGGAGGCGCGCCAGCGCGCTTCCCACAAACGGCGCGTGGTTCTTTCACGCCGGGCGTATGCGCGGGGCCATAGGCTGGGTGGCGACCCCGTCGCCTGGATGCCCCCCATGACCGAGACGCTCGCGCCCGATCTCCTGCGCCGCATGCACGCCTACTGGCGCGCGGCCAACTACCTCACCGTCGGGCAGATCTACCTGCGCGACAATCCCCTCCTCGAGAGGCCGCTGCGCAGGGAAGACATCAAGCACCGCCTGCTCGGCCACTGGGGCACGACGACGGGCCTGAACTTCATCTACACCCACCTGAATCGCGCGATCGTCGAGCGCGACCTCGACATGATCTACGTGATCGGTCCGGGCCATGGCGGACCCGGTCTCGTCGCGCATACCTACCTCGAAGGCTCGTACACCGAGGTCTATCCGCATATCGACCGCAGCGCCGCGGGCATGCGCGAGCTGTTCCGGCAATTCTCCTGGCCTTACGGCATTCCCAGCCACGTGGCGCCGGAAACGCCAGGCTCCATCCACGAAGGGGGCGAACTCGGCTATTCGCTCTCGCACGCGTTCGGGGCGGCCTTCGACAATCCCGAGCTTGTCGTCGCCTGCATCGTCGGCGATGGCGAGGCGGAGACCGGCGCGCTTGCCACCAGCTGGCATTCGAACAAGTTCCTCAATCCGGAACGCGACGGCGCCGTGCTGCCGATCCTTCACCTCAACGGCTACAAGATCGCGAACCCCACCGTGCTCGCCCGCATCGAGCCGGAAGAGCTGCGCGACCTCATGCGCGGCTACGGTTACGAGCCGCATTTCGTCGAGGGCCACGCATTCGAGCCGATGCACCAGGCCTTCGCGGCGGCGCTCGACCGTTGCCTGGACGAGATCGCGCGCATCCAGCAGGCGGCCCGCACCGGCAGCGCGGAAAACGCGAAGCGTCCGCGCTGGCCGATGATCGTGCTGCGCAGCCCCAAGGGATGGACGGGTCCGAAGGAAGTCGACGGCAAGCCGGTGGAAGGCACGTGGCGTTCGCACCAGGTGCCCATCGGGAAGTTCGAGAACGACGAGCACCTCGCGATCCTCGAGCGCTGGATGAAGAGCTACGACCCGGAGGAACTGTTCGACGAGAACGGCCGCTTCCGCGAGGAATTCGCATCGCTGGCGCCGAAGGGCCGGCGGCGCATGGGCATGAACCCGCACGCCAACGGCGGTCTGCTGCTGAAGTCGCTGCACATGCCGCATTACCGCGATTTCGCGGAGGAAGTGAAGACCCCGGGCGACCACAAGGCCGAGGCGACGCGCGTGCTCGGACGCTTCCTGCGCGAGGTGATGCGGAAGAACATGCAGACCTTCCGCCTGTTCGGCCCCGACGAGACGGCATCCAACCGGCTCGACGCCGTCTACGAGGCCAGCGGCAAGACCTGGCTGGCCGGGATGGAAGCCGTCGACGAGAACCTGTCGCCGGCCGGCCGTGTGATGGAGGTGCTGAGCGAGCACCAGTGCCAGGGCTGGCTGGAGGGTTACCTGCTCACCGGCCGTCACGGCTTCTTTTCCTGCTACGAAGCCTTCATCCACATCATCGACTCCATGTTCAATCAGCACGCCAAGTGGTTGAAAGTGACAAGGAAGATGTCCTGGCGGCCACCCATCGCCTCGCTCAACTACCTGCTGAGCTCCCATGTGTGGCACCAGGATCACAACGGCTTCTCCCATCAGGATCCGGGCTTCATCGACCACGTGGCCAACAAGAAGTCGGAGATCGTGCGCATCTATCTGCCCCCGGATGCGAATTGCCTGCTCTCGGTCGCCGACCACTGCCTGCGCAGCCGGCATTACGTGAACGTGATCGTGGCCGGCAAGCAGCCGGACTGGCAGTGGCTGGATATGGAAAGCGCGGAGCGCCACTGCACGGCGGGCGCGGGCATCTGGGAATGGGCGGGCCGCGGGAGCGACGATCCCGACGTGGTGATGGCCTGCGCCGGCGACGCGCCCACGGTGGAGACGCTGGCGGCGGTGATGCTCCTGCGCGAGTACCTGCCCGACATCCGCATCCGCGTCGTCAACGTGGTGGACCTGATGACGCTGGAGCCGCCGGAAGAGCATCCGCACGGCATGGACGACGACCGCTTCGACGACCTGTTCACCAAGGACCGTCCGGTGATCTTCGCCTTCCACGGGTATCCCGGCATCGTCCACAAGCTGACTTACCGCCGCCGCAACCACGACAACATCCACGTGCGCGGCTACAAGGAGGAAGGCACCACCACGACGGCGCTGGACATGATGGTGCTGAACAACATGGACCGTTTCCAGCTGGCGCTGGACGCGATCAACCGTATTCCGCGCTTCGCGGGCGAGCGCGAGAAGGCCGCGCAACGTTACTGGGCCGACATCGAGCGGCATAAGCTGTACGTGAGCGAGCACGGACAAGACCTGCCCGAGGTACGCGACTGGCAGTGGAAGGCCGAGGAACGCGCATGACGACGGGCCACGTCCTGGCGCTCAACGCCGGTTCGTCGTCGCTGAAGTATGGGCTGTACCGCGTCGAGGGCGACGCGTGCGACGCATTGCTGACCGCGCAGACGGAGGCCGCGGGTGCCGGGGCGGATCCTGTCGCGACGGTCCGGGACGCGCTGCGCGGCCGGTCGCTGCCGATGCCCGACGCCGTCGGTCACCGCATCGTCCATGGCGGCCCGAACATCCGCGCGCATGCGCGGATCGACGAGGGGCTGATGGCGCATCTCGAAGAAGCGAAAGCCTTCGCGCCGCTGCACGTGCCCGTCGCGGTAGCGATGGTGAAGCGTGCGCGGGAAGCGTTTCCCGGTGTGCCGCAGGTGGCGTGTTTCGACACGGCCTTCCACGCGACCCTTCCCGTCGTGGCGAAGACCCTGCCCCTGCCGGCCGACCTGCGCGAGGGCGGCATCGAGCGCTACGGCTTCCATGGGTTGTCGTACGAGTCCATCGTGCGCCGGCTGGGCGATGCGATACCGGAGCGCGTCGTCGTCGCCCACCTCGGCAACGGCGCCAGCCTGTGCGCGGTGCGGCGTGGCAAGTCGGTGGATACGACGATGGGGCTCACGCCGACCGGAGGCATCGTCATGGGCACGCGTCCCGGGGATCTCGACCCGGGCGTCCTGCTGTACCTGATGCGCGAGCGCGGTTACGACGCGGAACGGCTGGAGAAGCTTGTGGACCGGGAGTCCGGATTGAAGGGGCTGTCGGGCGGGACCAGCGACATGCGCACGCTGCACGAAAGAGGGGACGAGACGTCCCGCCTGGCGCTGGACGTGTTCGCGCACGCGGCGCGGAAGCAGGTGGCGGCGATGGCCGCATCGCTCGGCGGCATCGACCTGCTGGTATTCACCGGCGGCATCGGCGAGAACGATGCGGCGATGCGCGAGGCGATCGCCGACGGGCTGCGCTGGATGGGAGCGTTCGATGTGCGCGTCATTCGCACCGAAGAGGACGCGCAGATTGCCAGGCATACCTGGCGCCTCGCTTCGCAGGGCTCGCCGCTGTAGCGGCTCCTACAAGGATTTCGCAGCTTGTAGGAGCCGCTACAGCGGCGAGCGCCTTTAGACGACAACCACCGGAATCTTGCCGATCTTCGAGCGCCACTCCTTCGGCCCCGTCTCGTGCACCGACGTGCCGGCACTGTCGACCGCCACGGTCACCGGCATGTCCTTCACTTCGAACTCGTAGATCGCTTCCATGCCGAGGTCTTCGAACGCGAGCACGCGCGAGGCCTTGATCGCCTTCGACACGAGGTACGCCGAGCCGCCCACGGCCATGAGGTATACCGCCTTGTTGTCGCGGATGGCCTCGATCGCTGCGGGACCGCGCTCGGACTTGCCGACCATGCCCAGCAGGCCGGTGGACTCCAGCATCTGCCGGGTGAACTTGTCCATGCGCGTGGCGGTGGTCGGGCCGGCGGGACCGACGACCTCGTCGCGCACCGGGTCCACCGGGCCGACGTAGTAGATGAAGCGGTTGGTGAAATCCACCGGCAGCGTCTCGCCGCGGTTCAACATGTCGATCATGCGCTTGTGCGCGGCGTCACGCCCGGTGAGCAGCTTGCCGTTGAGCAGGATGGTCTCGCCCGGCTTCCAGCCCTGCACTTCCTCGCGCGTGATCGTGTCGAGGTTCACGCGGCGGCCCTTGGAGGCGTCGTAGGTGAGCTTCGGCCAGTCTTCCAGCGACGGCGGATCGAGCGCGACCGGACCCGAACCGTCGAGCACGAAATGCGCGTGGCGCGTGGCGGCGCAGTTCGGGATCATCGCCACCGGCAGGTTGGCCGCGTGCGTCGGGTAGTCCTTGACCTTGATGTCGAGCACGGTGGTGAGCCCGCCGAGACCCTGCGCGCCGATGCCGAGCGCGTTGACCTTCTCGTACAGTTCCAGGCGCAGCTCTTCCGCGCGGTTGGACGGCCCCCGCGCGATGAGGTCGACGACGTCGATCGGCTCCATCAGCGCTTCCTTCGCCAGCAGCATGGCCTTCTCGGCGGTGCCGCCGATACCGATGCCGAGCATGCCCGGCGGGCACCAGCCGGCACCCATGGTCGGCACGGTCTTCAGCACCCAGTCCACGATGGAGTCGGACGGGTTGAGCATGGCGAACTTCGACTTCGCTTCCGAGCCGCCACCCTTGGCGGCCACGATGACGTCGACCTTGTCGCCCGGCACGATGGAGACGTTGACGACGGCCGGCGTGTTGTCGCGCGTGTTCATGCGCTTGCCCGCCGGATCGGCGAGCACCGAGGCGCGCAGCTTGTTGTCGGGGTGGTTGTAGGCGCGGCGCACACCCTCGTTCACCATGTCCTCGACGCCCATCGTGGCATCGTCCCAGCGCACGTTCATGCCGACCTTGAGGAAGACGGTGACGATGCCGGTGTCCTGGCAGATCGGCCGATGGCCCTCGGCGCACATGCGCGAGTTGATGAGGATCTGCGCGATCGCATCCTTCGCCGCCGGCGATTCCTCGCGCTCATAGGCGGCGGAGAGGTTCCGGATGTAGTCCACCGGGTGGTAGTACGAGATGTACTGGAGGGCGTCGGCGACGCTGGTGATGAGGTCGTCCTGCTTGATCGAGGTCATGGCGCTTACGGCTGGCTCGTGAGGCTGGCAAACGCCAATTTTAGCGCACCGGGCCCGTGTAAGGTGTCGTAGCAAGGACCGGTCTTCTTCCGGCACCCCCGAGAACACGGAGTTTCCATGCGCCACCCGTTCCGCAACGTCCTCCTCGCCTGCGTCCTCGCCGTTTCGGCGCTGGGCCTGGCGCGCCCGGCCGCCGCCGCCCAGACCGCGCCGGAGTTCGCCGGCATCGCCGCCTGGCAGAACTCCAAGCCGCTCACCATGCGCGAGCTGCGCGGCAAGGTCGTCCTGATCGATTTCTGGGCCTATTCCTGCATCAACTGCCTGCGCACCCTGCCCCACGTCACCCGCTGGTACGACCAGTACAAGGACAAGGGCCTGGTGGTGGTCGGCGTGCATTCGCCGGAATTCCCGTTCGAGAAGCAGGAAGGCAACGTCCGCGACGCCATCGCCCGCTACGGCATCCATTACCCGGTGGCCCAGGACAACGACCTGGCCACGTGGGACGCCTGGAGCAACCGGTACTGGCCGGCGGAATACCTGGTGGACCAGCGCGGCAACGTCATCGCCCACCATTTCGGCGAGGGCAACTACATGGAGATGGAGAACGCGATCCGCACCCTGCTGGGCCTGCCGCGGCTGACGGACGCCGGCGCGATGGCGGACAAGGACGCCCCGGACTTCAACCAGTTGGGTTCGCCCGAGATGTACTTCGGCAGCGACCGCAGCCAGAACAACGCCAGCCCGGGAGGCGACCGCTCGGGTACCCGCGATTTCGCCGCCCCGTCCCGTCTCGACCTCAACCGCTTCGCCCTCGTGGGCCGCTGGGAGATCGGCCGCCAGAATGCGAGCCTGGTGGGCCCCACCGGCGAGATCCGCCTGCATTTCAAGGCGAAGAAGGTGCACATGGTGGCCAGCGCCAACGACCCGGTGACGGTGGAGGTGCTGCTCGACGGCAAGCCGCAGGCGCCCGTGACGGTACAGAAGTCGATGCTCTACACGCTGTACAGCGGACAGGATTACAAGGACCACGTGCTGACCATCCGCGTGCCGAAGGCCAACTTCCACGCCTTCACCTTCACCTTCGGATAACCCGCACCTGTAGGAGCCGCTATAGCGGCGAGGACACCTCGCGACAGTTCGCAAGATTCCCCTCGCCGCTATAGCGGCTCCTACAACGAACGAGCCCGGGCTTGTAAGAGTGTTTCTTAAGATATATCGTACGACCACTACGTACGATATATCGGAGAGCACCCATGCACTTCTTCCACCACGCCCGTCACCGCTTCCACGAACACATGCAGGCCATGGGCCGCGGCGGCCGCTTCGGCGGCGGTCCGTTCGGCTTCGACGACCGCGAAGGCATGCGGGGTGGCCGCGGCGGCGGTCGTTTCGGCGGCCGGATGTTCGGCAGCGGCGACCTGCGCCTGCTGCTCCTGGCCTTGATCGAAGAACAGCCGCGCCACGGCTACGAACTGATCCGCACCATCGAGGAAATGTTCGACGGCCAGTACAGCCCCAGCCCGGGGGCCATCTACCCCACCCTCACCATGCTGGAGGAACTGGGCTACGCCCGTGTTGAGGCCGAGACCGGCGGCAAGAAGCTCTACGCCATCACCGACGCCGGCCGGGCCTTCCTCGACGAAAACCGCCACAGCCTCGAGGCGCTCACCGAGCGCCTGCAGGTGATGTCCCGGCACATGCGCCGCATGAGCGTGCCCAATCCCATCCGCGAAGCCATGCACGCGCTGAAGCACCAGCTCATGAACCATCACAAGGGTTGGGACGATGCCGAAGTCCGGCGCGTCGCGACGCTGATCGAAGCCACGGCCCGCGCGGTCGGGGAGCGCCAGGGATGAGCGAGCGCCATGCGATCGTGCGCGTGCGCCACACGCTGAAGATGCGCAGGCTGACGGTTTCCCATGTGCGGCGGATCGCGCCGCACATGCTGCGCGTGACCCTGACCGGCGCGGACCTCGAGGGTTTCGTTTCCGCCGCACCCGACGACCACGTGAAGCTGTTCTTCCCCGTGGAAGGCGGCGCGTTGAACCTTCCCGTCTTCGGTCCGGAAGGCCCCGTATATCCCGAGGGCGTGGAACCTTCGCCTTCGCGCGATTACACGCCGCGCCGTTACGACGCCGCACTCGGCGAACTGGACATCGATTTCGTCGTGCACGGGGAAGGTCCGGCCTCGACCTGGGCCGAGAACGCGAAGGTCGGCGACATGCTGGGGGTCGGCGGACCGCGAGGGTCGATGATCGTGCCCGGCGATTACGACCATTACGTGCTCGTGGGCGACGCCACCGCCCTGCCCGCCATCGGACGCTGGCTGGAAGAGATGCCGGCGGAGACGAAGGCCACGGTGCTGGTGGAGATCGCATCCGACGCCGAGCGCCAGGTGTTGAAACGCGACGTCCGCTGGTTCGTGCCGGGTGCGTCGCCGAGCCTCGACGAAACGGTGGCGTCGATGCCGATTCCCGCAGGCGACACGTTCTGGTGGGTGGCGGTGGAGTCGAAACGCGCGCGCACGCTGCGTTCGCTGCTGGTCGAACAGCGCGGCGTGGACAAGGATTGGGTCAAGGCCACCGGCTACTGGCAGGCTTGATTGCAGGAGCCGCGACAGCGGCGAGAGCAGTCGTGCAATCGTGTCGCAAGGTTTCCTCGCCGCTATAGCGGCTCCTACACGCAAGTTGCACGTTCCTTAATGCCGCCCGTTGGACAAACACATAACTTTGGCACCTACCGGGTTACCCCTAGGCACGTATCTGGATCGGGAGGCGGCACGATGCGGCGCGGCAGGAAAATACTGGCTTGGGTCCTCGGCATTCTGCTCCTGCTGATCGTCGCGGTGGTGCTGTTCATCGCCTTCTTCGACTGGAACCGGCTGAAGCCCACCATCAACGAAAAGGTCTCGGAAGCCATCGGAAGGCCTTTCGCCATCCATGGCGACCTGTCCGCGCAGTGGTCCCGCGAGCCCGGCGAAAGCGGTCTCGCCGGCCTCATGCCGTGGCCGCACTTCACCGCGCGCGATATCACCGTCGCCAACCCGGACTGGGCGAAGGACAAGCATTTCGCCACGCTCGACACCATCGCGTTCCGGCTGTCGCCCTTCCCGCTCATCGCGCACCGGATCGTGGTGCCGGAGATCCGCCTCGGCCGGCCGCATATCGCCTTGCAGCGACAGAAGAACGGCGACGACACCTGGACGTTCAAGCTGCCGGAAAGCACCGGCCCCTCCGAATGGCAGCTCGAACTCAATGCCATCGCGTTCGACAAGGGGCACATCGATTTCGCCGACGCCACGAACCAGATCGTCATGGGCATCGACGTGACGCCGCTCGGCAAGGGCATCCCCTTCGACGAGATCATGGCGCAGCAGGAAAAGGACGCACGCGCGCAGGCGAAGAAGACCACCGGCGCCAGCGCGAAGACGCTGGCCAGGAGCGACGCCGGCGAGAAGGACCGGCGCGACGAGACCAGGCAGAAGCAGGTTTATTACTTCGCCTGGGATGCCAAGGGCACGTACAAGAAATCCACCGTCTCGGCCAAGGCCCGCACGGGGGGCGTGCTGGCCCTGCGCGATGCCGATCGCCCCTTCCCCGTGCAGGCCGACGCACGCTTCGGCGACACGCATATCGCTTTCGTCGGCACGCTTACGGACCCGCTCGACATGGGCGCGCTGGACGTGCGCCTGTGGTTCTCCGGCACGAGCATGTCGCACCTCTACGACCTCACCGGCATCACCCTGCCGGACACGCCGCCCTTCGCGACCGAAGGGCATCTCAAGGCGAACCTGAAGAAGGGCGCGAGCGTCTACACCTACGAGAACTTCACCGGCCGCGTGGGCGGCAGCGATCTCGGCGGCAGCCTGGTCTTCGACACCCACGGCGAGCGGCCCAGCCTCACCGGCACCCTCAAATCCAACCAGTTGCTCTTCAGCGACCTGGCCCCGCTCGTGGGCGGCGGGTCGAACGCGGAGAAGGCGGAGCGCGGCGACGCGACCCGCCAGCCGGCGGACAAGGTGCTGCCCGTCGAGCCGTTCAAGACCGACCGCTGGAAGGCCATGGACGCCGACGTACACTTTACCGGCGTCAAGATCGTCCACGGCGAACGCCTGCCGATCGACAACCTGTCCACCCATCTGATCATGAAGGACGGCGTGCTGACGCTCGACCCGCTGAAGTTCGGCGTGGCGGGGGGTACGGTCGGCAGCAATATCCGCCTGGACGGTTCGGTCTCGCCGATGAAGGGCGGCTTCAACATGGGCGCGCGCCACATGAAGCTGAAGGAGCTGTTCCCCACCTTCGAGCCCATGCAGACCAGCTTCGGCGAACTCAATGGCGATGCCTCGCTCACCGCCACCGGCAATTCGCCCGCCGCGCTCCTGGGAAGTTCCAACGGCGAGGTGAAGCTCCTCATCAACGATGGCGCGATCAGCAGCTCGCTGCTGGAACTGGCCGGCCTCAACGTGGGCAGCTACGCGGTGAACAAGCTGTTCGGCGACGAGGTGGTGAAGATCAACTGCATGGCCGCCGACCTGGTGACCACCAACGGCGTCATGGAGTCGCGACTCTTCGCCTTCGATACGGAGAAGGCGCTGATCAATGTCAGCGGCGATATCGATTTCCGCAACGAGAAGCTCAACCTCGACATCGTGCCGCACACCAAGGGCTTCCGCCTGTTCTCGCTGCGCTCGCCGCTCTACGTGCACGGGACCATGAAGAACCCCTCGGTAGGCGTGCATGCGGGCCCGCTGATCCTGCGCGGCGGCGGCGCGGTGGCCCTGGCGGTGTTCGCCGCACCCCTCGCGGCCCTCGCCCCGCTGGCCGTGCCGGAAAGCGGCAAGGCCGACGCGACCCAGTGCAAGCCCTTGCTGGACGACCTGCGGAAAAACCCGCCAAAGGCCCCGCCGGCCGGGAAAACCCGGAAGAACTGACGCCCCCTCTGTAGGAGCCGCTACAGCGGCGAGGAAAACTTGCGAGGGCGTGGCAAGAATGCCCTCGCCGCTATAGCGGCTCCTACAGCGGTCGCGCGCCGAAGCCGGGAGCAAAGGTATGAAGGCGGCGCGCGCTACAAAAGCCGCGTGGCTTCGGGCAAGCTGCGCGGCATGTCGCCTTCCCGCAAAGCCCACCTACAGATCCACTTCTGCGTCCTGCTCTGGGGATTCACCGCCATCCTCGGGAAGCTGATCGCCCTGCCCGCCTTGCCGCTGGTGTGGTGGCGCATGCTCCTGGTGTCCGCCACCCTTCTTTGCGTGCCCCGCGTCTGGCGCGGACTGCGTGCGATGCCACCCCGGCTGCTGCTCTCCTACGCGGGCATCGGCGTGATCGTGGCACTGCACTGGCTCACCTTCTATGGCGCGATCAAGCTCGCCAACGCATCGGTCGCCGCGACGTGCATCGCCCTGTGCCCCGTTTTCCTGGCCGTGGTGGAGCCGTGGGTCGCGGGGCGCCGGTTCGATCCGCGCGAGTTGATGATCGGCGCGGCCGTCGTGCCCGGCGTGGCGCTGGTGGCGGGCGGACTGCCCGGCGACATGCGGATCGGCCTTGCCGTGGGCGTGCTTTCGGCGCTGTTCGTCGCCTTCTTCAGCGCGTTCAACAAGCGGCTCATCCATCGCTCGAATGCGCTCACGGTCACCTGCGTGGAGCTGGGCACCGGCACGCTGTTCCTCACCGCGCTCGCCCCGCTCTTCGCCTCGCCCGCGTTCGTCCTGCCTGGCCCGCGCGACGGCACGCTGCTCCTGGTGCTCGCCTATGGCTGTACGCTGCTGCCGTTCGCCCTCGCCCTCGCGGCCTTGCGCCACCTCTCGGCCTTCGCGACGCAGATGGTGACGAACCTGGAGCCCGTGTATGCGATCGTGCTGGCCATCCCGCTGCTGGGCGAGCAGCGCGAACTGGGCTGGGCGTTCTATGCGGGCGTGGCGATCATCCTGATCGCCGTGTTCGCGCATCCGTGGCTGCATCGTGGGGAAAAAGCAGAGCCTGCCGACCTCGTCGCACCGTGAGCTTGGTGACCCCGACCTGTAGGAGCCGCTATAGCGGCGAGAGAAACTGGCCTAGCCGCTTCATCGCTTCGTTGGCTTCTCGCCGCTATAGCGGCTCCCACAAGAAGGGTTCAGGCCCTGCCGCGGGCGCGCATGGTGCGGGCACGGCGGGCGCGTTGGGCTGCCGAGCGGCCGGCGGGCTTGTTTCGGGGCGACGAACGCTTGGCTCGCGAAGGCGGGCGTGGAGATATCACGGGTGACTCCGGAAACGGAACCGGGAGGGTCGATGGTCCGACCCTCCCGGTGAAAAACCTGCAAACGTGTTGTCAGATCAGCTTGATTTCGCGCAGACGTTCCTGAAGGTACTCGTGCGCGGTGATCGGCTCGGGATAACGCTTCGGGTTGTCCGGGGTGACGCAGGACGGCAGCACGTCGAGTACCACATCCGGATTCGGGTGCAGGAAGAACGGCACCGAGTAGCGCGGCTTGCGTGCGTTCGCGTCCTGCGGATTCGTGACGCGATGCGTGGTGGACGGATACACGTGGTTGGTCAGGCGCTGCAGCATGTCGCCGATGTTCACCACGATGGCGTCGCCCTCGGTGGTGATGGGCAGCCATTCGCCCTCGCGCGTGAGGACTTCGAGGCCCGCGGCGCTGGCACCCACGAGCAGCGTGATGAAGTTGATGTCCTCGTGCGCGCCGGCGCGCACGTTCGGCACGTCGGCCTGTTCGATCGGCGGGTAGTGGATCGGACGCAGGATGGAATTGCCGGAATCGATCTTGTCGTCGAAGAAATGTTCCGGCAGGCCGATGTGCAGGGCCAGCGCGCGCAGGACGCGGGCACCGAGCTGGTCCAGCGCCTCGTAGATGCCGTAGCCGTGCTCCTTGAAGCCGGGCACTTCCGTGGGCCACACGTTCGGCGGCATCACGTCGGCGAACTTCGAGTCGCGCGGGATCTCGCGGCCGATGTGCCAGAACTCCTTCAGGTCGGCGAACTTGCTGTCCTTCGCCGTCTCCACCTTGAACGGCGTATAGCCGCGCGCGCCGCCGCCACCGGGAATGTGGTACTTGCGCTTCACCTCGTCCGGCAGTGCGAAGAAGCGCTGGAACGCGTCGTAGGCGCCGTCGATGGCCTCCTTCGGGATGCCGTGGCCGCTGATGCCGCAGAAACCGAATTCACGGTACGCGGCGCCCAGCTCGGCCACGAAGGCGTCGCGATCGGTCTCATAACGGCGGATATCGAGGGTTGGAACCTTCTTCATTGCGATCTCGGGCGAGGGGGCGTTCTCAGGCCGCGGCCTGGGCCGCCGATTTTACGGCGTCCGCCAGCCGCCCCGCCAGCCGCTCCACCTCGACGGCGTCGGCGGCCTCGATGGTGACGCGCACCAGCGGCTCCGTGCCCGACGCGCGCAGCACCACGCGGCCGCGCCCCTCGAGCGTGGCTTCCACGTCGGCCAGCGCCTGGCGCACGGCGTCCGTGCCCAACGCCGCCTTGGCGCCTTCGACGCGCACGTTCACCATCGTCTGCGGCAGCTTGACCAGCCCGGCACGGGCCTCGGCGAAGCTCTCGCCGGAATCGGCGAGCACCTCGAGCAGGGCCAGCGCGGCCACGATGCCGTCGCCCGTGGTGAAGCGGTCCAGGCAGAGCACGTGGCCGGAGGTCTCGCCGCCGAGCACGCCGCCATATTCCTTCAGCTGCTGCAGCACATAGCGGTCGCCGACATTGGCACGCACGAACGGGATGTCCAGCTGCTTCAGCGCGCGCTGGAGGCCGTAGTTGCTCATCAGCGTGCCGACCACCGGGCCGGGCAGCGACGCCCGTTTCTTCCAGTGCCGCGCGATCACGTAAAGCATGTCGTCGCCGTCGGTGACCGTGCCGTCGCGGTCGACGAGGCGCACGCGGTCGCCGTCGCCGTCGAAGGCGATGCCGAGGTCCGCGCCGCGCTCGACGACGGCACGCGCGAGCGCCTCCGGGTCCGTCGAACCGACGCCGCGGTTGATGTTGAGGCCGTCCGGCTCGGTGCCGATGGTCGATACCTCGGCCCCAAGGTCGCGGAAGACTTTCGGCGCGACCTGGTAGGTGGCGCCATGAGCGCAGTCCAGCACGAGGCGCATGCCCGCGATCGAGAAATCGTCCGCCACGGTGGATTTGCAGAACTCGGCATAGCGGGTCACGGCGTCGTCCACGCGGCTGGCCTTGCCAAGCGACTCGGACGCCACGGTGGCGAAGTCGGCGTCCAGCTCGGCCTCGATCTCGGCTTCGAGGTCGTCGTCGAGCTTCTCGCCCAGGCTGGAAAAGAACTTGATGCCGTTGTCCTGGTGGGGATTGTGCGAGGCGCTGATGACGATGCCGGCGTCCGCGCGCAGCGAGCGCGTGAGGTAGGCCACGCCCGGCGTGGGCATCGGGCCGAGCAGGCGCACGTTCGCCCCGGAGGCCACCAGACCGGCTTCCAGCGCGGATTCGAACATGTAGCCGGAAACCCGGGTGTCCTTGCCGATCACCACGGTGACCTTGCGGCCGTGGTCGCGGCGATCCGGGCCGGCGCCCGGGCCGCGCAGGTCGGCCGCACGCCGCCGCGCCAGGACGGCACCGGCGGCGCGGCCAAGGCGGAGGATGAAATCGGCACTGATCGGGTAGGTCCCGACATGGCCACGGATGCCATCGGTGCCGAAATACTTGCGTTCGCTCATGGTCTTATCGTTCCTTCCGGAGTGGGCAGATGATACTCCGGCGCGGTGAATGGGCCGGATATGCCCGATGCGCTAGCCTATTGGCTGTAGGAGCCGCTATAGCGGCGAGGGATCCTGCCTCACTGCTTCGTCGCTTCGTTGGCGTCTCGCCGCTATAGCGGCTCCTACAACGGTGCGGTCAATCGTCGTCGGGCCAGCGCGGCATGGCCGGCTTGTCGTGGCGGGGGGTGGTGTCGCCAGCCTTCACGGCGGCCCATACCGCAAGGGCGTCCACCGTGGGGGCCACGTCGTGCACGCGGACCATCAGCGCGCCGCGCTGCACGGCGATGAGGGCCGCGGCCACGGAACCGTGGACGCGGGCGGCATGGTCCTGGCGGCCGGTGATCGCCGCGATCATCGCCTTGCGCGACACGCCCACGTACGCGCCCGCGCCCAGTTCCGCGAAGCGCGCCGTGGCGCGCAGCAAGGCCAGGTTGTGTTCGAGGGTCTTGCCGAAGCCGAAGCCCGGATCGACCAGCACCCTGCGCCGGTCGATGCCGGCCAGCTCGCAGGCGAACAGGCGGTCGGTGAGGAAGCGGTGGACATCGCCGACCACGTCGCCGTAGTCCGGCGCTTCCTGCATCGTCCGCGGCTCGCCCTGCATGTGCACGAGGCACACCGGCACCCGCAGTTCGGCGGCGGCGTCGAGTGCGCCCTCGCGGCGTAGTGCATAGACGTCGTTGATCATGCCCGCGCCCGCGCCGACAGCGGCGCGCATGACCTCGGGCTTGGAGGTGTCGACCGAGATCGGCAGGGTCGTTGCGGCGGCCAGCCGCTCGATCAGCGGCACGATGCGGCGGATTTCTTCCTCGGCGGAGACCTCTGCCGCCCCTGGGCGCGTGGACTCGCCGCCCACGTCGAGCATGTCCGCCCCCTCTTCCGCCAACCTCATCGCATGGGCATAAGCCGCCTCGGGCGAGGCATGCCTGCCGCCATCGGAGAAGGAATCGGGCGTGGCATTGACGATGCCGACCACGCGCGGCCGATCGAGGGAGAGCGCGCGGCCATTGCAGTCGAGGACGGTGGCGAAGGGATCGACGTTCACGGCTGCGTGCCGCCCAGCGCTCCCATGAAGCGACGGTAGTAGCGCAGCTCGTCGATGGAATCGCGGATATCGGACAGCGCGGTATGCGCCGAATCCTTCGCGAAACCGCGCGCGACCTCGGGCGACCAGCGCCGCGAGAGCTCCTTCAGCGTCGAGACGTCGAGGTTGCGGTAGTGGAAATAGCGTTCCAGCCGCGGCATCTCGCGGTGCATGAAGCGACGGTCCTGGCAGATGGAGTTGCCGCACATCGGCGACTTGCCCGCGGGCACCCACTCGCGGAGGAAGGCGATGGTGGCCTCCTCGGCCTGCTCGGGCGAAGTGTCCGACTCCACGGCACGGCCCCAAAGGCCCGAGCGCATGTGCTGGTTGCGATTCCATGCGTCCATCTGCTGCAGCCGGACGTCGGCATGCGAGATGGCGAAGACCGGTCCCTCGGCGAGTACGTTCAGTTCCTTGTCCGTCACAATGGTCGCGATTTCGAGGATGGAATCGTTGTCGGTATCCAGACCGGTCATTTCCAGGTCGATCCAGATGAGGTTGTCTTCGTTCGCTGCGGTCATGGGCGCTCCCTTCTGTAACGGAAGTCTAACCCGCCAGACGTACCTGTAGGAGCAACCGTCGTTTGTGGGAGCCGGCTCCGCCGGCGATCCCGCGGCAGCGGGCAAGCTTTCTGCGAGCACCCATCGCCCGCTGAAGCGGCTCCCACAAAGCGCAGGTGCTCCAAATGTCGAGATCCCGTGAGAAGATGCCCCGATGGCCGAACCGACCTTCTTCTGGCACGACTACGAAACCTTCGGCGCCGATCCGCGGCGAGACCGCCCCAGCCAGTTCGCCGGCATCCGCACCGATGCCAACCTCGAGGTGGTCGGCGAGCCGCTCATGATCTACTGCAAGCCGCCGAGGGACATGCCGCCCCAGCCGGCCGCCTGCCTGGTCACCGGCATCCCTCCCCAGCTGGCCGAGCGCGAGGGGCTGAAAGAGGCCGATTTCGCCGCCGCGATCCACGAGCAGATCGCGCTGCCCGGGACCTGCACGGTCGGTTACAACTCGCTCCGCTTCGACGACGAATTCACGCGCCACCTGCTGTACCGCAATTTCTATGACCCGTATGGGCGCGAGTGGGAGAACGGCAATTCACGCTGGGACCTCATCGACCTGGTGCGCATGTGCCAGGCGCTGCGGCCGGAGGGCATCGTCTGGCCTACCCGCGAGGACGGCACACCCAGCTTCAAGCTGGAACACCTGGCCACGGCGAACGGCCTGAAACAGGACCGCGCCCACGACGCGCTGTCCGACGTGGAGGCATTGATCGGCCTGGCCCGGCTCATCCGCGCGAAGCAGCCGAAGTTGTGGGACTGGTATTTCGCCCTGCGCCGCAAGCAACGCGTGTTCGAGCTGCTGGACGTGGCGGCGATGACACCCGTCGTGCATGTCTCGTCACGCTACCCGGCCAGCCGGCATTGCCTTGCCGTCGTCGTTCCACTCGCCGCGCATCCTTCGCGGCAGGGCGAGGTGATCGTATACGACCTGGCCGCGGACCCGGCCGACCTCCTCGCGCTCGACGAGGGAGACGTGGCCGACCGCGTCTTCACCTCGCGCGCCGACCTGCCCGAAGGCGTGGAGCGGATCGCCCTGCGTACCGTCCGCGCGAACCATGCGCCCGCGCTGGCTCCCCTCTCCGTCCTGAAGAACGCGGACCTCGGGCGGCTGGGGCTGGACATGGACGCGGTGGAACGGCACCTGGGTGCGCTGCGCAACGCCAGCGGCCTCGCCGAGAAGCTGCGCAGTGTGTATGCGCTGGCGGGCGACCTGCCGCCGGCCGAGGATCCCGAGCTTGCGCTCTACGGGGGCTTCCTGCCGGATGCCGATCGCCGCCTCCTGGCCGACGTGCGCGCCACGCCGCCCGAGCAGCTGGGCACGCGCGCGTTTCCGTTCCGCGATCCGCGCTATCCGGAACTGCTGTTCCGCTACCGTGCCCGGAACTGGCCACAGACCCTCAGCCTGGAAGAACAGGCGCGGTGGGAGGCGTTCCGCGTCGATCGCCTCACCCGCCACGGCCCGCTGACCACGCTCACCCTCGACGATTACGCCACCGAACTCGCCGCCCTGCGCGCCTTGCCCGGCGCCCCCCTCGCCCTGCTCGACGCGCTGGAGGCGTGGGGCCGCGAACTGCACTGACCATCCGACCATGCCCCAGACCTATTTCACGCCCGCCACCTTCCGCTTCTTCAAGTCGCTGGTTCGCAACAACAACCGCGAATGGTTCCAGGCGCACAAGGACGACTACGAGCGCCACGTGCGCGAGCCGTTCCTCGCGCTCATCGGCGACCTTGCAGCGCCGTTGCAGAAGATCAGTCCGCATTTCCGCGCCGATCCGCGCAAGGTGGGCGGATCGCTGTACCGCATCCACCGCGACACGCGCTTCGCGAACGACAAGCAGCCGTACAAGGGCTGGCAGGGCTCGCGCTTCTTCCACGAACGGCGCCACGAGATCCAGGCGCCGGGCTTCTACCTGCACATCCAGCCCGGCGAATGTTTCGTCGGCGGCGGCATGTGGCATCCGGATCCGCCGGTGTTGAAGAAGCTGCGCGAGTTCCTGGCCGACAACCCGGGCGCCTGGAAGCGGGCGACGCATTCGAAGGCGTTCGTGGAGCGCTTCACTTTCTGGGGCGAGAGCCTGTCGCGTCCGCCGCGCGGGTTCGATGCGAAACACGAACTGATCGAGGACCTGAAGCGGAAGAACTTCGCCGCCGGGCAGGATTTCGACGAGGCGATGGCGTGTTCGTCGGAGCTGCTGCCGTTCGTGGTGGACAACTTCAAGCGTCTTGCGCCGATGGTGGATTACCTGTGTGCGGCGCAGGAGCTGGAGTTCTGAGCTATCGGGCGGTGTCGGGGGCTTGCTCGCCGCTATGGCGGCTCCTACAGCGTAGCGGTTCCTGTAGGAGCCGCTATAGCGGCGAGACGGCCCCCTCACCGTTCGTAAAGTTCGATCGGCAGGTCGTCGGGGTCGGCGAAGAAGGTGAAGCGGCGGCCGGTGTATTCGTCGGTGCGGATGGGCTCGCAGGTCACGCCGCGCGCCGCCAGCGTCGCCACCGTGGCGTCGATGTCGCTTACCGAAAACGCGAGGTGCCGAAGTCCCTGCGCTTCCGGACGCGACGGCCGCTTCGGCGGCGCCGGAAACGAGAACAGTTCGAGCTGCACGCCCGGGCTCACCTCGAGATCCAGCTTCCACGAATCGCGCGACTCGCGGTACGCCTCGTGGACCACCTTCAGACCCAGCACCTCCGTGTAGAACGCCTTCGAGCGCGCATAGTCCGAGCAGATCAGCGCCACATGGTGGATGGCTTCCAGCATCGCGCTCACGCCTCCGAAAACGGGAACGCCAGGACGTCGGCGATCGCATCGGTACGCGACAGCACCATCAGCAGGCGTTCGACGCCGAGCGCGACGCCCGCGCAATCCGGCATGTCGCCCAGCACCGCCAGCAGGTTTTCGTCGATCGGCATCTCCGCCACGCCGCGTTCGCGACGCTTCGCGTTGTCGCGCTCGAAGCGGCGGCGCTGCTCGGCCGCGTCGTTGAGTTCGTGGTAGCCGTTGGCGAGTTCGTAGGGACCGACATAGGCCTCGAAACGCTTCGCCACCGGCGGGTCGTCCTCGCGTATGCGCGCGAGCGCGCACTGGCTTGCCGGGTAATCGAACACCACGGTGACGCGGTCGCGCGGGAAGCCCGGCTGGATCCGGTGGGTCATCAGCAGGTCGAGCCAGTCGTCGCGCTCCAGGCCCTCCGGATCGATGCCGATGTCGGCCAGGGGCGCCTTGAGGCGGTCGAGCGGATCGGTGAGCGGATCGACGCCCAGCGTGTCGTGGAACAGGCCGCGATAGGTCGTTTCCACGACGTCGAACGTGCGGCCCGCCTCCAGCAGCAGCGTCTCGAGCAGGTCGATCACCTCGCGGGCGAGCTTCGCCTCGTCCCAGCCCACGCGATACCACTCGAGCATGGTGAATTCGGGATTGTGCCGGCCGCCGGCCTCGCCGTCGCGGAACACGCGGCCCAGTTCGTAACAGTCGCCCACACCTGCCGCGAGCAGGCGCTTCATGGGGAACTCGGGCGAGGTGCGCATCCACCGTTCGCGCGCGCCCGCATCCACGTGGCCGCCGAAGCGCGTGGCGAAGCTCTGGATGTTGGGGTCGGTATTGCCCGCCGCGGAAAGGATCGGCGTCTCCACCTCCAGCACCTCGCGGGCCGCGAAGAAGCTGCGTATCCGTGCATAGGTGGCGGCGCGCAGGCGCAGTTGCCCGATATGCCTCATGGCGCGGCTCCGTGCCCGGTCAGCAACGCCAGGAGATCGGCTTCCGTGTAGACCGGCACGCCGAGTTCCTTCGCCTTGTCCAGCTTGGACCCGGCGGCTTCGCCGGCGAACACGCCGGTGGTTTTCCTGGAAACCGACCCTGCGACCTTCGCACCCAGCGACTCGAGCCGCTCGGTGGCGTCGTCGCGCTTCAGCGTCTCCATCGTACCGGTGATGACATAGGTGTGCCCTTCCAGCGGCAATGTCGTCGCGGCCCTGGCGGGCAGCTGGCCGAGCAGCCAGGCCATGTCCAGGAAGTCGTTGGTCAGCTTGCGGTAGTTCGTCGGATCGCTGACGAACGCCCACAGGTTCGCGGCGGCAGCGGCAGGCACGCCGGCGATGATCCAGTTGTGTTCGCCCGCGGCCACCAGGTCCTGCACGCTCGTATAGGTCTTCGCAAGCAGGGCCACGTTCTTCGGCCCGAGCTTGGGTACCTTCGCCGCCTCGAGCAACACGTCGAGGCCGAGGCGGTCGCGCAGCTTCGGCGACGGCGCGCCCTCGTCGGCGAACGTGATGCCCGCCTCGAGCAACGCGTCGACGACCTTCTCGTTGCCTTCCTGCCCGAAGAACGCGGCGATCGACGTCGCCACCTCGTCGCCGATGTCCGGCAGCACGCGCAGCACCGGCGCCGGCGTGCGCCGCACGACGGCGAGCGATCCCAGCCACGTCGCCAGCGTCTTCGCCGTGCTCTCGCCGATGTGCATGATGCCCAGCGCGAAGAGGAAGCGCGGCAGCGTGCTCTTCTTGCTGGCCTCGATGGAGGCCACGAGGTTCTCGGCCCACTTCGTGGCGACCTTGCCCTGCCTCACCGTTTCCGGCGTGGAGCCGTCGCGCTCGTCGGCCAGCGTCTTCATGCGCACGAAACTGTCGACGGTGAGCGCGTAGAGGTCGGCCGGCGTGTGCACCATGTCGAACTCGACCAGGGCGTCGACGAAGCGCTCGCCCAGGCCGTCGATATCCATCGCGCGGCGGGAGGCGAAGTGGATCAGGGCCTCCTTGCGCTGCGCACCGCAGATGAGGCCGCCGGAGCAACGATAGGCCGCCGCGCCTTCCTCGCGCAGCAGTTCCGAGCCGCATACCGGACAGGTGTCCGGCATCTTCCACGGAACGGTACCCGCCGGGCGTCGTTCCATCACCACGCGGGCCACTTCGGGAATGACGTCGCCGGCACGGCGCACGATCACGGTGTCGCCCACGCGCACGTCGAGGCGTGCGATCTGGTCGGCGTTGTGCAGCGTGGCATTGGTGACGGTGACGCCGCCGACCTGCACCGCGGCGAGCCGCGCCACCGGCGTCGCGGCACCGGTGCGGCCGATCTGGATCTCGATGTCCTCGACCGTGGTCATCTGTTCCTGCGCGGGGTACTTGTGCGCGATGGCCCAGCGCGGTGCGCGCGAGACGAAGCCCATTTCCTCCTGGCCTTCGTAATCGTCGAGCTTGTAGACGACACCGTCGATGTCGTAAGGCAAGCTGTCGCGTTTCTCGCCGATGCGACGGAAGTACGCGATCAGGCCTTCGAACCCTTTCGCGGTGGACACCTCGGGCGACACCGGGAAACCCCATTCGCGCAGTTTCCCCAGCGTGGCGGAATGCGTCTCCGGCAATTCGCCGTCCTCGACCCGGCCCACCGCGTAGGCGAAGAACCCCAGCGGCCGCTTCGCGGTCACCGCCGGATCCAGCTGGCGCAGCGACCCCGCCGCGCCGTTGCGCGGGTTGGCGAGCGTCCTCTCGCCCGCGGCGCGCGCACGCTCGTTGAAGGCCTCGAAGGCGGCGCGCGGCATGATGACCTCCCCGCGCACTTCGAGGACGCGGGGCCAGCCCTCGCCGCGCAGGCGCAACGGGATCGCCCGCACCGTGCGCAGGTTGGCCGTGACGTCCTCGCCCACCGCGCCGTCGCCGCGCGTGGCGCCCTGCACGAATACGCCGTCCTCATAGCGCAGGCTGATGGCCAGGCCGTCGAGCTTCGGTTCCACCGAGAACACCGGTTGCCGGCGGCCGAGGGTTTGCTCGATGCGGCGCTCGAAATCCGCCACTTCCCGATATTTCTCACGATCGGTGTCGCCTTCCTGCTCGAAAGCGTTGCCCAGCGAAAGCATGGGCACGGCATGGACGACCTCGGCAAAACCGCCGCTTGCGCGGGCTCCCACGCGGCGCGTGGGCGAGTCGTCGCCGGCGAGCTCCGTATACTCCGCCTCCAATGCCTCCAGTTCCCGCATGAGCCGGTCATACTCGGCGTCCGCGATGTCCGGGTCGTCGAGCACGTGGTAGCGGTAGTTCGCGTCCTCGATCTGGCGACGCAGGGCCTGTGCGCGCTCGACGGCTTCGACGGGGGCGGTGGCTTTGGGCATGTGCAGGGTCCGTGATGGTGCGTTCGACCGACGCGACCCCGAACTCTCGGCCGAAGCCGCGGCAAAAGCAACATCCATTATAATCTCCAGGCCATGCCCCTCGAAGACGTCAGCACCCGTCCCGATACCACCGACGTCTCCGCCATCCCGGCCGATCGCCCCGCCCTCGCACCGGCGCAGCCCTCCAGCAGGGTGCGCTATCGCGGTCTGATCTGGCTCGTCGCGGCGGCTTTCTTCATGCAGGCGCTGGATTCGACGATCGTCAACACGGCCGTGCCCGCCATCGCGGGCGCGCTGCGGGTCACGCCGCTCAGCATGCGCACGGCCCTCACCTGCTACGTGCTGACCCTGGCCGTCTTCATTCCCATGAGTCCCTGGCTCTGCGACCGCTTCGGCACGCGCCGGGTCTTCGGCGGCGCCATCCTCGTGTTCTCGCTGGGCTCGCTCCTGTGCGGCGTGGCCCAGACGCTGCCGCAGCTGGTGATGGCGCGGATCGTCCAGGGTCTCGGCGGCGCCGCCCTCATGCCGGTGGGGCGCTACGTGCTCGTGCGCAGCATCGATCGCCAGGAGTTCGTCAAGTCGATGACCACGGTCGCCACCTTCGGTCTGCTCGGCTCGGTATTCGGCCCGCTGGTCGGCGGCGCGTTGGTGGAATTCACCAGCTGGCGGCTGATTTTCCTCATCAACGTGCCCGTGGGCATCCTCGGGCTGCTGCTGAATCGCCGGGAGATGCCGGATTACCGGCTCGACCGCGCGCACCGCTTCGACACCTTCGGCTTCATGCTCTTCGCCGGCGCCTCGGCGCTCTGCCTGATGGCCGCGGAGACCATCGGCGGCAAGGGGCATGCGGCGGCCGTCACCGGCTATGCGCTGGGCGCGCTGGTGCTCGCCGTGCTCTACGTGCGGCACAGCCGCCGCACGGACCATCCCGTGACCGACCTCTCGCTGCTCAAGGTACGCAGTGTATGGGTGTCGCTGGCCGGCAACCTGTTCACCCGCCTCGGCGTGTCGGGCATGTACCTGCTGCTGGTGCTGTTCCTGCAGATCGGTTGCGGCTGGTCGCCGCTGGCGGCGGGCATGATGATGGTGCCGCAGGCCATCGGCTCGATCTCGGTGAAGCCCTTCATCGACCGCCTGCTCACGCACTTCGGCTACCGCAGGCTGCTGCTCGGCAACACCATCGCCGTCTCGGTCGTGCTCTGCTCGTTCTCGCTGCTTTCCCCGCAAACGCCGCCCTGGCTGATCGCCGGCTTCGTCTACGTCTATGGCGCGGTGATGTCGCTGCAATATACGTCGATGAACACCCTGGCCTACGTGGAACTCGACGTGAAGCATGCTTCCATGGCCTCGTCGATGGCCTCCACCGCCCAGTACCTGTCGATGAGCTTCGGCATCGCCCTGGCCTCGCTGCTGATGGCCGGCTTCCTCGGTTCGCGCAGCGCCGAAGGCTATGTGTGGGCCTTCCGCTGGTCCGTGATCGTGCTGGGCATGGTCACCCTCGCCGGCAGCTGGATTTTCGGCAGGTTGCGCGAGACGCGCCCCGCCACGGTATAACTCCAAGGACACCGCGCCTTCCTTCGCGGCACGATCGGGATCGATCCCATGCACGAATCCGGCGGCATTCTGCTGACCCTCTTCATCATCTTCGTCGCCGCGCAGATCGGTGGCGAAATCGCGCAACGGCTGCGCCTGCCCTCGGTCGTCGGCGAGATCGCCGCGGGCTGCGCCATCGGTCCCTCGGCACTGGGCTGGGTGGGCGTGCCGGATATCGCCGTCGGCACGCCGCTGGACGTGCTGGCCGAGATCGGCGTGATCCTGCTGCTCTTCTCCGTGGGCCTGGAAACCCGGCTGGACGACCTGAAAAAGGTGGGCGCCAGCGCTTTCCTCGTCGGCGTCCTCGGCGTGCTGGTGCCGTTCGGCCTCGGCGCGGTCTGGGCGCACGGCTCGGGTTTCGACTGGATCAAGTCCATGTTCGTGGCCGCCGCGTTCGTCGCGACCTCGGCGGGCATCACCGCCCGGGTGCTCCAGGAACTGGGCGTGTTGCAGCGGCGCGAGGCGCGCATCATCCTCGGCGCGGCGGTGATCGACGATATCCTCGCCATGCTCCTGCTCGGTATCGTGTCCTCCCTGCAGGGCGGCGGTGCCGTGAACGTCGGCAGCCTCCTCATGACGCTGCTCGGCGCCGTCGGCTTCGTCGCCGTCATCGGATGGGGCGGCACGCGGGTGATGCGTCGCGGCTCGAGCTGGCTGGACAAGCCCAGCAACCCGATGTCGTCGCTGGCGATCGTGCTGGCGCTGTGCCTGGGCCTCGCCTACCTCTCGATGAAATTCCACCTGGCCGCGATCATCGGTGCCTTCCTCGCCGGCATGATCGCCTCCGAAACGAGCCAGCGGCACCAGCTCGAAGAACAGACCGCGCCCCTGCTCGCCTTCCTCACGCCGTTCTTCTTCGTCGTCACCGGTGCCAAGGTAAACCTGGCGGAACTGGGCAGCGCGAGCGCGCTGGGCATGCTGGCCGTGGTTACCGTCATCGCCATCGTTTCCAAACTGGCCGGCGGTTTCCTCGGCGCCATCAAGCTAGGCCGGCGTGGCGCCACCATCGTCGGCTTCGGCATGGTCCCGCGCGGCGAGGTGGGCGTGGTGATCGCCGCCCTGGGTCTTGCCGCCGGGGTGTTCGACGAGCGCATTTATGCAGTGATCGTGGCGATGTCGCTGCTCACGGCGATGGTCACGCCGCCGGTTCTCGCACTACTGCTGCGCGAAAAGCGATAGAACCGTGCGTTATCTGTAGGAGCCGCCATGGCGGCGAGGGAGATCCACGTCACCGCTTCACTGCTCCGTGGGCTTCTCGCCGCCATGGCGGCTCCTACAGGGTGTTTCCTCCCGCACCGCGCAGGTTCCGGTACGCGTCGAGCGCGGTTTCGCGGGAGGTCTTGAGGTCGACGATCGGGGGCGGATAGCCGGAGCCTTCGAGGAATGCCGGGTCTTCCCATGGCGCGTGCACCAGCCGCCCCTTCGCCCGTGCCAGCTCGGGCACCCAGCGGCGGATGTAGGCACCTTCGGCATCGAACTTCTCCGACTGCGTGACCGGATTGAAGATGCGGAAGTACGGCGCGGCATCCGCGCCGCTCCCCGCCACCCACTGCCAGCCCAGCGCATTGTTGGCGAGGTCCGCGTCCACCAGGGTGTCCCAGAACCAGCGTTCGCCGAGTACCCAGTGCTGGCGCAGGTTCTTCGTGAGCAGGCTCGCGACCAGCATGCGCACGCGGTTGTGCATCCACCCCGTGGCCCAGAGTTCGCGCATGCCGGCGTCGACGATCGGGATGCCGGTCTGCCCTTCCCGCCAGCGGCGAAGCGCATGCGGGTCGCGCGCGGCCCAGCGAAAGGCATCGAAGGAGGGATTGAAGTTTTCCCTGGGCGTTTTCGGAAAATGGTAAAGCAGGTGCTGGGCGAATTCCCGCCAGCCCAGCTGGCGAAGGAACGGCTCGAGGCCGCGGTGCCCGCGCAGCGCGGCGTGGATCTGCACGGGCGAGATTTCACCCCAGCGGAGGTGCGGGGAGAGGCGCGAGGTGCCATGGCGCGCCGGGAAGTCGCGACCCTCGGCGTAGTGGCCCAGGGCATCGTCGGCGAAGAGGTCCAGCAAGTCCCGTGCGCCACGCTCCCCCGGTGTCCAGTCCGCGAAGCCCCGCGCCCAGTCGTGGTCGGGAAGCAGGGCGAGGTCCGCGATGTCGACGCGGCCGGCGAGTCGACCGTCCACGCGGTCGAACGAGATCGTCGCCGGCTCGGGCAACGGTGCCCTTTCGTCGATCCGCGTACGGAGGTTGCGCCAGAACGGGGTGAAGACCCGGTAGGGCTCGCCTTGCTGGTTCAGGAGATCGCCCGGCTCGCTCCACAGGGACGCGTTGAACGAGCGCACGGCGAGGCCGTCGGCCTCGAGCGCGCGTCCGACCCGGGCATCCCGCTTCAGCAGGCGAGGCTCGTACAACCGGTTCAAGTACAGGGCATCGGCCTTGCAGGCGGCAGCCGTCGCACGCAACGCCTCCAGGCTGTCGCCGCGCAGCACCTCCAGGTGCCCGCCGTGCCGGCGGAGCGACGCATCCAGCGCTTCCAGCGAATGGTGGAGCCACCAGCGGCTCGCCGCTCCCGGCGCCCACTCGCCTTCCTCCCCGGGCGCGTGCACGTAAAGCGCCACGATCCGGTCATGAGAGGCAACCGCGGCATGGAGTGCGGGGTGGTCGGCAAGGCGAAGATCGCGGCGGAACCATACAAGGGCAGTGCTCATCGCTCTAGTATCCATCGAACGCGTGAAGTGAGAATCATGCTCCATCTGCGTTCAGTGAACAGGCTTAGACTGTTGCGGCAGACGATCACTTCCAAGTTCGTCCCTCAAGGAGTTTCCCATGAACATCAAGACCGTCCTCAGCCTTCCGCTCGCCGCCCTGCTCGCGACGGCGGTCGCCGCCCCGGCCTCCGCCGCCGTCCTGACCCGCAGCGACGGCATCTACGTGCGCTGCGACCAGTGCGGCGTGGTACAGAGCATCGAGCATAACGTCACCGCGGGCCGCGACCACGGCACGGCGGGCGCCGTCATCGGTGCCATTGCCGGCGGCGTCCTTGGCAACCAGGTCGGCAAGGGCAAGGGCCGCACCCTCGCCACTGTCGGCGGCGCGGTGGGCGGCGGTTTCGCCGGCAACGCCATCGGCAAGGGCGGCGGCGGCGAGAGCTACACGCTGCGCCTGAAGATGGGCACCGGCGGCTACACGAACGTCCAGGTCAAGGACGCCTCGGCGATCCGCGAAGGCGACATCGTCGTGGTCGACGACCAGGGCAACGTGTCGCGCGTGCAGTAAAAAAAAGGAACTGTGGGAGCCGCTATAGCGGCGAGAAGCCCACGGAGCGATGAAGCGGCGAGGTAAGTCCCCCCGCCGCTATGGAAGCCCACGGAGCGATGAAGCGGCGAGGTAAGTTCCCCCCGCCGCTAGAGAAGCCCACGGAGCGATGAAGCGGCGAAGTAAGTTCCCCCCCCGCCGCTATAAAAGCCCACGGAGCGATGAAGCGGCGAGGTAAGTTCCCCTCGCCGCTATAGCGGCTCCTACAGAAGAGCAGGCCCGGAAGGAACCTTGTGGGAGCCGGCTGTGCCGGCGATCCCGCGGCAGCGGGCACGCGTACCGCGAGCCCCATCGCCGCCGAAGCGGCTCCCACAAAGACAGTTGCTCCTACAGAGCGCTCGGAGGCAGGTCGAATACCCGTCGCAGGTACGCGATGTAATCGGGGTCTTCCACGCCCATGCTCTTCCCCGGCGAATCCGAGAGCTTCGCCACCGGCTGCCCGTTGCAACGGGTCATCTTGATGACGATGTTGAGCGGCTGCGGGCCCACGTCGTTCGTGAGGTTGGTACCGACGCCGAACGAAAGCAGGCAGCGCCCGGCAAAGTGCCGGTACAGGGTCATGACCCGTGGGATGTCCAGGCTGTCGCTGAAGACCAGGGTCTTCGTCCGCGGGTCCACGCGGTTCGCTTCGTAGTGCGCGATGACGCGGTCGCCCCAGGCGATGGGGTCGCCCGAATCGTGCCGCGCCCCGTCGAACAGCTTGCAGAAATACATGTCGAAATCGCGCAGGAAGGCCTCGAGGCCGTACACGTCCGACAGCGCGATGCCGAGATCGCCACGGTATTCGCGTGCCCAGGCTTCCAGCGCGGCCGTCTGCGAATCGCGCAGGCGCGGCCCCAGCGACTGGAACGCCTGGAGGTACTCGTGCGCCATGCTGCCGATGGGCCGCAGGTCCTGGCGCATCGCGAACCAGACATTGCTCGTGCCCGCCAGCTGCGCGCCCAGCTCCCGGCGCAGGATGCCCAGCATCTCCTCGTGCCAATCCCGCGAAAAGCGGCGGCGCGTGCCGTAATCGGCGATGCGCGCGTTTTCGTAGCCCGGGGTGTCGCGCAGCATCGCGATCTTCGCGCGCAGGCGCGCCCTCCCTTCGTCCAGGCCGACATCCGGGCAGGTCGCGCGGAAGTAGAGCTCGTTGACGATGGCCAGGAGCGGCACTTCGAACATGATCGTGTGCAGCCACGGGCCGGCGATGACGATCTCGATCTCGCCGTTCGCCTTCGCCGATGGCTCGATGGTCACGTACTTGGCGTTGAGCTGGAACAGGCCGAGGAAATCGACGAAGTCGCTGTCGATGAAACGCAGGCCAGCGAGATAGGCAAGCTCTTCCTCGGTGAAGCGCAGCGTGCAGAGTTTCTCCAGTTCCTCGCGGATACCGCCGATCAGCGGCACGAGGTCCACGTCCGGCGTGCGGCAACGAAAGCGGTACTCGACCTGCGCGGCCGGGTACTGGTGCAGCACGACCTGCATCATCGTGAATTTGTAGAGGTCGGTATCGAGCAGCGACTGGATGATCATGCGCCGGCGCCGTGGCGGTGGAAGAACTCGGGAACGCTGGAATCGGACATGGAGAGAGCCGTGATCGGGTCGAACGGGCCACATGGGGTCGATGCGGCGATAATCCGAGGGTACCTCCACAAGGAATTCCCCGTGCGTCTCCTATTCGGATGCCTGCTCCTCCTCTGCGCCGGCCTGGCTTCGGCGGCCACCCTCACCCTCGATACCGGGACCGGCGCGCGAAAGCTGACGACGGAGCAGTTGCTGGCCCGGCCCGATGCCAGGGACATCGTGGTGCCAGCCGACGTGTCCTACCACCGCGAGAGGCGGTACCGCGCGGTGCCGCTCAAGGCCCTGCTGGGAGGCGTGTCCACCGATGCCCACCTGCAATTCGAAGCACTGGATGGCTTCGCGGCCGAGGTGCCCGCTTCGCTGGTGCTGGATGGGCATGGCGCCGAGGCCTGGCTGGCGATCGAGCCGCCGGACGCTGCCTGGCCGCCGCTGGGCAAGGACAAGCCCGGCGCGGGGCCGTTCTACCTTGTCTGGCTGCATCCCGAGGCCGGTCCTGTCGGGCCGGAGCAATGGCCCTACCAGGTCGCGGCCATCCGCGTGCTCGGGTCGCCTGCCGACCGCTTCCCGGCGATGAAGCCGGCGGCGTCGCTGCCGGCGGATGCGCCCGCGCGTCGCGGTTTCGCGGTGTTCCAGCGCAACTGCCTCAGCTGCCACACCCTCAACGGCCAGGGCGACGCGAAGCTCGGCCCGGACCTCAACATGCCACACAGCCCCACGGAATACCTTCGCCCCGACCTGTTCCGCACGCTGGTGCGGAACCCGCAGGACCTGCGCCACTGGCCGCAGTCGAAGATGCCGGGCTTCGACCGGAAGGTGCTGTCGGATACGGACCTGGACGACCTCACGGCGTACCTGAAGCACATGGCGGGCCGGAGGCCGAAGGTGTCGCCGTGACGTCCCTTCGACGACGGCCGCCTCCCGCGGGAGCGCGCGAGGCGGCCGACGCGAGTCGTTCGAGTGCCAGGGTCCGTTCGGCGGGAGCCAACCGCGACAGCGTCTTCACCCTGGCGAAGAACGCCGGCCAGGACCGGCCGGATTCGTCGAACAAGGTGGCGAACGACGGTACCCAGGTGTCGTACAGCCCGAACGGCAAGAGCGTGGCATTGTTGAGCGGGCGGGACATCCAGCGATCGTAGCGGTGGTCGCCGCCGGCCTCGTCGCCCCTCCAGGCGAGATAGCGCCCGCGGAAGTCCTCGAAGGCCTCCGCCTTGGCCACGCGCTTGGCATCGTCCGTCCAGGCCTGCGCGTAGATCGCCTTCAGGCGGTCGCGCAGGGCGAGGACCTGCTGCGTGAAGGCGCGCTGGAGCGCATCGCCCTTCCCGTCCGGCGGCGGCTGGTGGCGCGATAAGCGCCACTCGCGCAGGCCTTCGCGCTCGACGAAGGTCGCGAACGATTCGTTGAACGAGGAATCGTTCTTCACGTAGACCTTCTGGTGGGCCAGCTCGTGGAAGATCGTGCCGGCGAGTTCGTCGTCGTCCCAGCGCAGCATGCTGCTCAGGATGGGATCGGCGAACCATCCGAGCGTGGAGTACGCCGGGACTTCCCCGATCGCCACATCGTGGCCGAGGGCGGACTCGCGCACCGCTTCGCGATCGGCGAGATCCTTGCGGAAGTAGCCGCGGTACGCGACGCAGCCCGCGATGGGGAAGCAATGCGTCACCGGGGCGACCGACAGCTCGGGCGTGGCGAAGACATTCCATGCGACCCACGGGCGATCGAGCTGCACGAAGTAGGTGTAGCTGCGGTTGTCCGGCAGGTCGAGGCGGGTCGACGCGAAGCGGCGGGCCTCGGTGGCGAGCGCCAGCCGCTTGCGGGTGGTGTCAGGCGTCTTCGGATCCGCCAGCACCTTGCTTATCGGGCGCCGCTCGTGGAGCAGCGCCATCTGCCCATGGGTCACGTGGGCGTAGTAGCCGATGGAGCGGCAACCCGTGACGAGGAGCATGACGAGGGCGGCGAGGGTTATTCGCATGCCTTCATTGTGCCGTAAGGCGCGAGTCGCCACCTCACTCGGGCATGCGCGTCCCCGTCATCGACTGCAGCACGCCGTCCCTGCGGATCAATCCGTGCATCAGCGCGGCGCCCATGTGCAGCAGGAAGGTGAGGAAGAACAGCCACGCGAGGTACCGGTGCGCTTCACGCAGCCATGCGAACAGCACCGGGTTCGTGGGCAGGATCGGCGGCAGCAGCAACCCTCCGCCCAGCGTCACCGGATAGTTCCCGGCCGACAGCATCCCCCACCCGATCAAGGGCATCGAGATCATCAGCGCGTAGAGCAATCCATGCGAGGCATGCCCGGCCAGCTTCTGCCAAAGCGGCATGTCCGCCGGCAGCGGGGGCGCGGGATGGGTCAGGCGGAAACCGAGTCGGATCAGCGCGAGCACGAAGATCGTGATACCGAGCGGCTTGTGGATCGCCAGCAACCAGTCGTGCTTCGTCTCGACGGTGCTGACCATGCCCGCGCCGACGAACAGCATGGCGATGATCATCAGCGCCATCAGCCAGTGCAGCACGCGGGCGAACGGATGGAACGTGTCGGAGCGGCTCATCGCTTGTCCTCCTTGGGACGGGCCGTGCCAGGAATATGCGCTTCCTCGCTGGTGCGGCGCAGGTACGAGTCCGCGTAGGCCGCCGAACGCGCCGCAAGCAGCGGATCGCCGGAGACTTCGATGCCACGCGGAAGGATCGTCGGATCGTAGTTGACGTCGCGGCACGGGCCATCGGCCTGCGGCTGCGTGCGGTCGATCACGAGTGTGCCGGCATCCACCACCTGCCGGTCGTCGGGCCATGCACGGGTAGCGTCGTCCACCGGGTCGCCGGCAGCGGCGAACACCATCCGCAGGTGCCAGCGGAGAGGTCCGGCGGCGAGCCGTTTCGCGAGGTCGGCGGCGAGGTAATCCGTGTCCCCCGCGGCCGGTCCACCGTCGCCCTCGGGTGGCTGCTCCGGCACCACCCTCCAGCGCACCGCGCGGCGCTGTCCGGCGGCGTCGCGGAGGTAGAAGGCGTTGATGCTGTCATACGTCTCGGTGGCGTAGCTGGCGGACGGCTTAGCCGTCTTTATCCAGGCCAGGAACGCCGCGGTCTCCGGATGGGACTTGAAGAACGCCCCGGCCTTCGCGGGGTCGGGTTTGCCGGTCGCCGGGTCGGGATGCGTCGCCACCTGCAACGCATAGAAAGCCTGCGGCGTGGCGACCGGAAAGAGCGGCATGGCGTTCATGCCGGTGCGCCACTGCTCGCCGTCGGCGAGGTCGAAGCGAAGCGCGAAGCTCCGGATGGGGACGCTGCTGTCCGGCGCATACGGGTTCCCGCCCGGGATCGCCAGGCGGCCGACCACCGGCGTCGTCGTTCCCGCGGCGAACAGCCCGGCGGTGGAGTAACCGGCCAGCGCGCCGCTCGATTCGAAGCGTCCGGCGACGCAGACGCCCTTGGCATGGTTGCGGCGATAGCCGGGGTGCTCCCCGCCGTTCGCCTGCAAGGCGTCGATGAGGCGTGCGGGCGTCAGTCGATGTGGCGCCAGCCAGCCACCCACATAGCCGAAGGCGGCTGCCGTTCCCGCCACGGCGAGGCCGATCAATGCCCAGCGCCAGGCCGTGTGCGCCGGAGGGTGGGCCCTGCTTGCAGGTTCTTGCGTCATGTATCTGCATCCTGTCGAGGTGGTCGTTCCAGGGTGGGACGTACGTCAGGGACTTTTATTCCCTCCGGAGGGAATAATCCACGCCACCAGACGTCATACATCCCACGAAACGCCCGGCGGAGGCCCGGCATGTCCGACCCGCACATCGACGACGCCCTGCGAACGATGCTGCCGCGCCTGCGGCGCTTCGCGCTTTGGCTCGCCCGCGACGTGCATGCGGCGGACGACCTGGTCCAGTCCACGATGGAACGGGCGCTGGCACGATGGCAGACGCGGCGGGAGGAAGAAAGCCTGCGTGCGTGGTTGTTCGCCATCCTGTACCGCCAGTTCCTCGACGGAAAGCGCCGCGCCAACCGCTACGCCATGCTGCTCGGTTCCCTCGGCCGCGAGGAGCCTACCTGGCCCTCGGCGGAGCGGGTGGCCGTGGCGTACTCCACGCTCGCGGCGTTCGCCTCGCTGCCCGTGGAACAGCGCAGCCTGCTGATCTGGGTCTCCGTGGAAGGCCTCAGTTACCAGGAGGTGGCCGACATCCTGGAGGTTCCCATCGGGACCGTGATGTCCCGCCTCTCCCGCGCGCGCCGCGCTTTGCGCCAGCTCGGCGAAGGCGACCCCCAATCCCCTTCCCTGCGACTGCTGAAATGAACCTCACGCCCCCCAGCGAACACGATATCCATGCCTACGTGGATGGTCATCTGGACGACTCCCGCCGTGGCGAGGTGGAGCGCTACCTCGCACGGCATCCCGAGCAGGCGGACGAAGTGCAGGGCTGGCGCCAGGATGCGCAGCAGCTGCGCGCACTGCTGGCCGGCGACCTCGCGCCGGCACCCGCGCTGGACCCGGCGCGGGTGCGCGAGCGTGCCCGGCATCGCCGCGTGCGCCGCTGGGCCACGGCGGCCGGCGTGGTGCTCTGCCTTGCCGTGGGCGGCATCGGTGGCTGGGCGGCCCGCGGCCTGGGCACGGGGGAGGCGCCGATGGCCGACGCCATGCAGGCGTACCGGCTACTCGCGCTGGATCACGGCGTGGGCATGGACATCACGACCGGCAATGAAAACGACCTGCGCGCATGGCTCGCCGGCCGCGTGGGTCCGGACGTGCGGCTGCCGGACCTGGCCGACGCCGGTTTCCGCCCCATGGGCGGCCGCCTGTTCGCCACGGACCAGGGGCCGGCGGCGATGGTGCTCTACGACGACGGCAACGGCCATACGGTGAGCTTCTACGTACGCCCGCCGGGACCGGCACGGCACTTCCTGCCGCGCGGTGCGCGCGAGGACGACGGCCTGCTGGCGAACTACTGGTCCGAAGGCGGCCACAACTACGCCGTGGTCACCACGGCCGACATGGCTGGCCGCCAGGCGGCCGATCGCGTGACCGGCCGGGCGATCTGACGAGGATCCGCACCTCTGTAGGAGCCGCTATAGCGGCGAGGGAAACTTGCCTTGCCGCTTCAAATCCCTCGTAGGCCTCTCGCCGCTATAGCGGCTCCTACAACGGTCGGCGTTCGTGCAGTTCGCCGTTATGCAGCTCCAGCGTGCGGTCCATCCGGCCGGCAAGACGCGAGTCGTGCGTCACCAGCACGAAGCTCGTGCCGATCTCGCGATTGAGCTCGAGCATCAGCTCGTAAACGTGTGCCGCGTTGGCCTCGTCGAGGTTACCCGTGGGCTCGTCGCCGAGGACGCAGGCGGGACGGGTCACCAGGGCGCGCGCGACGGCGCAACGCTGGCGTTCGCCACCCGACATCTCGGCCGGACGATGGCGCAGGCGCGCGCCCAGGCCGACACGCTCCAACAGCGCCGTGGCTTCCTTCTCGGCCTGCGCGATCGGCACGCCGCGGATCAGCAGCGGCATGCACACGTTTTCGAGCGAGGTGAATTCCGGCAGCAGATGGTGGAACTGGTAGATGAAGCCCAGCGAGCGGTTGCGCTCACGGCCGCGTTCGGCATCGGAAAGCTCGGAAAGCACGCGGCCGTTGACCTCGACCTTGCCCGCGGTGAGCGTGTCGAGACCGCCGATGATGTGCAGCAGGGTGGACTTGCCTGAACCGGAGGCACCCACGATGGCCATGGTCTCGCCACGGCGCAGCGCGAAGTTCACGTTCGAGAGGACGCCCGTGCGCAGGTCGCCCTCCTCGTACACCTTGGCGACGCCGGTGGCGCGCAGGACGATGTCGTCGTTGGGCTTATTCATAGCGGAGCGCCTGGGCGGGCTGCGTGCGCGAGGCGCGCCACGCCGGGTAGAGCGTGGCCAGCAGGGAGAAAGCGAAAGTCACCAGCACCACCCAGCCGACGTCGGACCAGAGCAGCTGGCTGGGCAGCTCGCTGATGTAATAGACGTCGGGCGAGAGGAAGGTCTGCCCCGTGACGTGTTCGATCCATTTCACGATGGCCGGCAGGTTGAGCGAAAGCAGCGCGCCGAGCAGCACGCCGAAACCGATGCCCACGATGCCCACGAGCACGCCCTGCACCATGAACATGCCCATGATGCTGCGTGGCGTCGAGCCCAGCGTGCGCAGGATGGCGATGTCGGCCTGCTTGTCGGTCACCAGCATCATCAGCATGGAGATAAGGTTGATCACCGCGACGAGGATGATCAGCGACAGGATGATGAACATCACCTTCTTCTCCATGTCGATGGCGCGGAAGAAGTTGGCGTGCGTGTCCATCCAGGTCTCGACACGGTAGGCCTGGCCGAGCTTGTTCACCAGCTCCTGCGCCACGGGGAAGGCCTCGCGCATGTCGTCGAGCTTCAGGCGGATGCCGGTCGGGCCGTTGAAGCCGTTGAGGCGCTCGGCGTCCTGCATGGAAATGAGCGCGAGGTTCGCGTCGTATTCCTGCATGCCCAGCTCGAAGATGCCGCTGACGGTGAAGCTGCGCAGCTTCGGCACCGCGCCCATGGGCGTGGCCGTGAACTGCGGCACGACCACGGTGACCTTGTCGCCTACCTGCACGCCCAGGGTGAGTGCAAGCTCGCGACCGAGCACGATCTTCCAGCTGCGATCGGTCAGATCGGACATCTTGCCTTCGACCATGTGCCGGTCGATATCGGAGACGTTCGGCTCCATGGACGGCACGATGCCGCGAATGAGCGCGCCGCTGGGCCGGCGGGCCTGCAAGAAGGCCTGGATTTCCACGTAGGGCGCGGCACCGCGCACGTGCTTCGTGGATTCGGCCGTCTTCACCGCGGTCTGCCAGTTCTGCACGGTTTCGTCGATACCGGACACGGTGACGTGCGAGACGGCGCCGAGGATGCGGTTGCGCAACTCGCTGTCGAAGCCGTTCATCACCGACATCACCGTGATGAGCGCGGTGACGCTGATCGCGATGCAGACGATCGAGACGGTCGAAATGAAGGAAATGAACTGATTGCGACGCTTCGCCCGCGTGTAGCGCAGTCCGATGAAGAGCTCTAGAGGTCTGAACATACCGTCGACAACAGCCTGTGATGAGGGGGCGCCATATGAGACACGCACCGCGCCGCAGAGTGCCCGATGCGGGCTGCGGGGGCAAGCCGACGAAGGGTCTGCGCTCAGGGCGTGGACAGGCGTCCTGCAGGAGCCGCCATGGCGGCGAGGGCGATCTCGCCACGCCTCCGCGAGGTTTCCTCGCCGCTGTAGCGGCTCCTACAGCCGGGTTGTGGAGCGAAGGCGGGCGCGGAGCCGGCGCAGGGTGTCGGGCGGCACGTTATCCGGCAGCAGGGCCACATGCCCCGCTCCGCCTCGCCAGCGCAGCCGCAGGAAGACCGCGTTGCCGAAAAATCGCGACGCCGCCAGTTCGGCCGGGACCTCGCGCCCCCGTACGGTGACCGTCCAGAGGCCGGCGGGAGATAACCTCAAGCCCCCGACAGGTGATTGTCGGAATCGCTGCAGGCGCCGCGTGCCGCCCATGGCCACGATCGCCGCCACGGGCCAGCGAACATACCAGGGCAGCGACGTGAGGAAAGGAGCGACAGTTGCGAGGCACAGGATCGCCGCCGCGAAGGCGGTCAGCGTGACGGACGGCCGATAGTCAAAGCCGGTGCCTCGAGCGGATGTCATCGATGATCGCCTGCCAGTCGTCGCGCGGGGCGCGGGCATGGCCCATCACCCAGTCCCAGAGATCGGGATCCTGCACGTCGAGCAGTTCGTCGAATGCCAGCCGTGTGGCTTCGTCGGCGTCGGCGAAGCGCTCGTCGAGCCAGCCACCGAAGAGGCGGTCCAACTCGCGGGTGCCGCGGCGGGTGCGCCAGCGGAGGCGCTTGAGGCGGGCTTCGTCCATTGTGCGAATCGCTCCGACTTCGTGCGGGGCTTCGTGTAGGAGCCGCTATAGCGGCGAGGGAATCTCGAGAAACCGTGGCGAGATTGCTCTCGCCGCTATAGCGGCTCCTACAACGGCGTTTCCGTCAAGACAGCGGCTTGTGCCCCATCAAGGCAACGTCAGGCCGAGCGGCGCTCGACGATCAGCTTCTTGATCTCCGCGATCGCCTTCGCCGGGTTCAGGCCCTTCGGGCAGGTGCGCGCGCAGTTCATGATCGTGTGGCAGCGATAGAGCTTGAACGGATCCTCGAGGTCGTCCAGGCGCGCACCGGTGTCTTCGTCCCGGCTGTCCACGATCCAGCGATACGCCTGGAGCAGGATGGCCGGACCGAGATAGCGGTCGCCGTTCCACCAGTAGCTCGGGCACGAGGTGGAGCAGCAGGCACAGAGGATGCACTCGTAGAGGCCGTCGAGCTTCTTGCGGTCTTCCGGCGACTGCAGGCGCTCCTTGTCGGCCGGTGCCGGGCTCTGCGTGCGCATCCACGGCTTGATCGACGCAAACTGCGCATAGAAATGCGTGAGGTCCGGGACCAGGTCCTTCACCACCGGCATGTGCGGCAGCGGGTAGATGTTGACCGTGCCGCTGCCGCAGTCCTCGATGGCCTTGGTGCACGCCAGCGTGTTCGTGCCGGCGATATTCATGGCGCAGGAACCGCAGATGCCTTCACGGCACGAACGGCGCAGCGAGAGCGTGGAGTCGATCTCGTTCTTGATCTTCAGCAGGGCGTCGAGAACCATCGGACCGCACGTGTCGAGGTCCACCTCGTACGTGTCGGTGCGCGGGTTCTGGCCGTCGTCCGGCGTCCAGCGGTAGACCTTGAAGGTGCGCACGTTCTTTGCGCCCTTCGCCGGGAAATGCTTGCCGGCCTGGATCTTGGAATTCTTGGGTAGCGTGAACTCTGCCACGATGGCCTCTCCGGTCCGGTATCAGTAAACGCGCTTCTTCGGCGGTACGACTTCGACGTCGTCCGTCAGGGTGTACATGTGCACCGGACGGAAGTCGAAGCGGGACTTGCCGGCCTCGTCGATCCACACCAGCGTGTGCTTCTGCCAGTCGTGGTCGTCGCGCTCCGGGAAATCCTCGCGGGCGTGGGCGCCGCGGCTCTCCGGGCGCTGCTCGGCCGAATGCATGGTGGCCACGGCCTGCGCCAGCAGGTTCGACAGCTCCAGCGTCTCGATGAGGTCGGAGTTCCAGACCAGCGAGCGGTCGGCGACCTTCACGTCCTGGAACTTCGTGAAGACCTCGGAGATCTTCTGCGAGCCTTCCTTCAGCGTGTCGCCCGTGCGGAACACCGCGGCGTCGGACTGCATGGTCTTCTGCATCTCGGCACGGATCTGCGCCGTCGGCGTGCCGCCGTCGGCGTGACGGAGCGCGTCGAAACGGCCCAGGATCTTGTCCAGCGCGTTCGCCGGCAGGTCGCTGTGCGGCGTGCCCGGCTTGACGATCTCGGCGCAGCGGTTGGCCACCGCGCGGCCGAACACCACCAGGTCGAGCAGCGAGTTGGAGCCGAGGCGGTTGGCGCCGTGCACCGACACGCAGGCCGCCTCGCCGATCGCGAACAGGCCAGGCACCACGGCGTCGGGGTCGTCGCCGAGCTTGGTGACGACTTCGCCGTGATAGTTGGTGGGGATGCCGCCCATGTTGTAGTGGACGGTCGGCAGCACGGGAATCGGCTCCTTGGTGACGTCGACGCCGGCGAAGATGCGCGCGGATTCGGCGATGCCCGGGAGACGCTCGTGGATGACCTCGGGACCGAGGTGCATCAGGTTCAGGTGGATATGGTCCTTGTTCGGGCCCACGCCGCGGCCTTCGCGGATTTCGATCGTCATCGCGCGGCTGACCACGTCACGCGAGGCAAGATCCTTCGCGTTCGGGGCATAGCGCTCCATGAAGCGCTCGCCCTCGGAGTTCGTGAGATAGCCGCCCTCGCCACGCACGCCCTCGGTGATGAGGCAGCCCGCGCCATAGATGCCCGTCGGGTGGAACTGCACGAACTCCATGTCTTGCAGCGGCAGGCCGGCGCGCAGCACCATGCCGCCGCCGTCGCCCGTGCAGGTATGCGCCGAGGTGGCGCTGAAGTACGCGCGGCCGTAACCGCCCGTCGCCATCACCACGGCATGGCCGCGGAACAGGTGCAGCGTGCCCTCGTTCATGTCGAGCGCGAGCACGCCGACGCACTTGCCTTCCTCGAAGACGAGGTCGATGGCGAAGTATTCGATGAAGAACGTGGCGTCGTGCGCCAGCGCCTGCTGGTAGAGCGTGTGCAGGATGGCGTGGCCGGTACGGTCGGCCGCCGCGCAGGTGCGCTGGGCGGTGCCCTGGCCGTAGTGCGTGGTCATGCCGCCGAACGGACGCTGGTAGATCTTGCCTTCCTCGGTACGCGAGAACGGCACGCCGTAATGTTCCAGCTCGATGATGGCCGGAATGGCTTCGCGGCACATGTACTCGATGGCGTCCTGGTCACCGAGCCAGTCGGAACCCTTGATCGTGTCGTAGAAGTGGAAGCGCCAATCGTCCTCGCCCATGTTGCCGAGCGCGGCGGAAATACCGCCCTGCGCCGCCACGGTGTGCGAGCGGGTCGGGAACACCTTGGTGATGCAGGCGGCCTTGAGGCCCTTCTCGGCCAGGCCGAAGGTGGCGCGAAGGCCCGCGCCGCCGGCGCCGACCACGATCACGTCGTACTTGTGTTGTTGAACCTTGTAGGCTTCCATCGATCAGCTTCCGAGCGCGACGCGCAGCACGGCCAGTACGCCAATAAGCATGGCGAGTACGGCGATGAACTTGATGAGCACCAGCGAGGCCACTTCGAGCCAGCGGGTGTGGACGTAGTCTTCGATCACGACCTGCAGGCCGAGCACCGCATGACGGAACGAGGTGATCAGCAGCGCGGCGAGCAGCACCGCGTTCCAGGGCTTGCCGAGCGTCTCGCGGGCGGTGGCGTAGTCGGAGTGCATCAGGCCGAGCGCGGTGATCACGAACCAGAGGGTGAGGAACACCAGGGCGAGACCGGTGACGCGCTGGACCATCCAGTGGCCGGAGCCTTCCTTCGCCGAGCCCAGGCCGCGTGCGCGGGCGAGCGGGTTGCGCAGATCCTTGCTCATGCGTGACCTCCGGCGAGCACGTACGCCCAGACGGCGACGCTGAGGACGATCGAGACGACGATCGAGAGCCAGCTGTTGCGGACGAACGCGGGAATGGAGTAACCGGCGCCCGTGTCCTGCACCAGGTGACGGATGCCGTTCGCGAGATGGTAGAAGAAGGCCAGCGTCCAGCCGATCAGCACGAGCGTGCCGATGACGCTGCCGGCGCAGTCCTTGAAGGTCGCGAAGGCGTCCGGGCCGGATGCGAGGGCCGCGAGACCCCAGACGAGGAGCAGGCTACCGGCGGCGAGGATGATGCCGGTGACGCGATGCAGGATGGAGGTCACCATCTGCACTTGCCACTTGTAGACCTGGAGATGCGGTGAGAGCGGTCGTCCCGTTTGTGCCATGGCGGCTATCCTGATTGGAATCGCTGGTGCCCGACCGTCTCTCTCGCCTTCCGGTTCTCAGAAGTCGATGCAGCGTCCGTTCTTTTCCCAGTCGCCGTAGCGCGTTGGGTCCAATGGCGCTTTCTCGACCCCTGCTTCGCCGTTCGTGGGGACGACCGGCGTAACGAGCGGCTTCGCCGGAGCGGAATCGTTCGTGCCTTTGGGTTCGGAGGGATTGTCGGACATGGTTATAAAGCCCTGAAAGCGTAATACCTGTGCCACGGCAGCACAACCTTGACGAATGCGCCGGAACTTGCCCCGGAACTCGCGCCAGGCCTTGGGACTGGCCCGACCGGACCGTATATCTTACACCTCCCCGCCTTCTCCCGCCTCCCGCATGCCGAGCACTACCACTCGTACGATCGCCCTCGCCGGCCCCGACGCCGCCGCCTTCGCCAACGCCCAGCTCAGCAGCGACGTGCTCGCCCTGGCCCCCGGCCACTGGCAGTGGAGCGGCTGGCTCGACCCCAAGGGCCGGGTGCGCGCCCTGCTCCAGGTGGCACGCGTCGCCGACGACCGCTTCCTCCTCGTGCCGCGCGGCGGCGACGCCCATGCCTTCGCACAGGATCTGGCGCGCTTCGTCTTCCGCTCCAAGGTGAACATCCAGGTCTCGGACACGTTGCATGCGAGCGACGGCGAAGCATTCGACGAGGGATGCGTGCGCGAGGAAGCGGACGGCACGCTCGTGTTCGGCGAAGGCGATGCGTCGTTGCGCATCGGTGCGCAGGCGGGAAGCGATGCATGGATCGCGCGACACATCGCGAAAGGACAGGCATGGCTCCCCGATACCGCACTAGGCACACTGCTTCCGCCGGCGTTGTCGATGGAGCGACTGGGTGCCGTCGCATTCGACAAGGGTTGCTTCCCCGGACAGGAAATCGCCGCGCGCCTGCACTTCCTCGGCGGTCACAAACGTCATCTGCATGCGGCACGCATCGAAGGCGATATCGCACTCATGGAAGGCCAGGCACTAAGCATTAACGGAAAAGAGGCGGGCATCGTGTTGATGCAGGATCGCATCGGCGAAAAGCCTACGACTCTTGTCGTACTCGACGACACGATGTCGCAGGAGGAAACTCTTGACATCGGCAATGCACGCCTTCATCTCCTTTCGACATTCGCTGCATAACGTGCGCTTCGTCGCAAAAAGTTGTTCACGCGAGTGTGTGAGTCGAAGCTGAACCGAGCAGCCTGCGCACTTGCGCAAATCGGAGGGCGCCACTAGTCTCCGCCGATCCCATTTACGTGGCCGTGGTGTTTCGACACGGTTACACCCGCGACGATCCGTCGAAGATGACGGTTCTGGCGCGACCCGGTCCCCACCGGAGAAGAGCGACGCGCACCTCGAATCTGCGCGAGCCAACACCCTATACCGGACGGCTCCGGACAGCCGCCCAGTGCAGTCACAGTGTGTGACGCCCGAGTCATCCGTGTTCATCGATTCATCGGATGCCATCGGTTGGTCCAGGTAGTAACGGCCTGCCCGCCCGTCTACCGCTCATACGTCTCCCATGGCTTTCCAGCCGCAAGTGACGGAAAAGCTCGTTGGAGGCAGAAACACATGAAACTCTCCGCTTTGCTCTGGATGGCGTCCGTCCTCCCGAGCCACCTCGCCGACCAGACGTGCCTGGCGACGACGGTATATCTCGAGGCACGCAGCGAACCCACCATCGGCCAGTACGCGGTGGCGGAAGTCGCCCTCAGGCGCCGCGATCGCGGCATGGGCGGCAACAACGTGTGCGACGTCGTCAAGGCGCCGCGCCAGTTCGCCATCACCACCACGCCGAAGGATTTCGAGGTCAACGATCTCGTCGCGTGGACGAAGGCATGGAAGATCGCCGGCGACTCCCTGAACAACTGGAGCCTGCCGAAGAGCGAACGCCTCGTCTATGTTCCGCAGGCCGATCATTTCGCCACCGTCGCGGTCGCACCGAGCTGGTCCGCCAGCAGGGTCGTTCGCAAGATCGGGGAACACGCGTTCTACGCCGTCAACTGACGCGCGCTACAACTTGCGGGGAGAAGGGATCCAGGCGGGCAGCTTGGGATCTCCGGGAAAAAGGGGCCCTCGGACGAGGGTCTTTTTTTGTGCATAAAAAAGCCCGCTTGCGCGGGCTTTCGAGTCCCCGGGCTCCCGCCTTCGCAGGAGCCCGGCGCCTTCTCGCGCACCTCGGCGTTTAGACGTCTTTACGTCTTAACGCCGATACACCTTAACGCCGATACACCCGATCCCCACGCACCTCGACGTAATCGCCGCGACGCAATTGCGGATCCTCCCGCTGCGTCACCGTGGCCCAGCGGCCGTCGTCCAGGCGAACGCGTACGCGGAACGCCACGTCGTTGGCACCGTTGCGCTTGCCGACCTGGTTGCCGACGACGCCACCCACCACGGCGCCGCCCACGGTCGCCGCGGAACGGCCATCGCCCTTGCCGATGGTGTTGCCGAGGAGGCCGCCGGCGACGGCACCGATCACGGCGCCCAACGGGGAAGAACCCTTCTCCACGTACACCTGCTCGACGTCGTCCACCACGCCGCACTGGGCGCATCCTCGCGGCGCGCTGGAATAAGCGACATTATCGTCGCGGTACACCCGCCGCGGCTGCTCGTAGCACGCCGTCAGCGACAGCGTGGCGAGGGCGGCGGCGACGAGACCGAGTTTGCGAACCATGCTGTGCATGGACAGTCCTCCCTAGGGGTTCAGTCGATCAACGGGCGTCCGACACCACCGAGACGCCTTCCTGCACTTCCACGCGATCGCCCGGGTCATGGTCCATGCGGACCGAGCGCGTCACGCCGTTGTATTCGTAGCGAACGTCGTAGGCCACGATCTTGTCGCCCCCGCTGCCGGGCACGGTGCTGCACTTGCGCACCGTGCTCGTCACCGTGTTGGTCTCCTGGCGCCGCTGCTGGATCTCGTGGCCGGCGTAGCCGCCGCCCACCGCACCGGCCACCGTCGCCAGCGTGCGGCCCTTGCCGCCGCCGATCTGGTTGCCCAGCAGACCGCCCGCCACGGCACCGATGGCCGTACCGGCGATCTGGTGCTGGTCCTTCACCGGGGCCCGGTGGGTCACGACCTCGTCGTGGCATTCGCGCCGTGGCGCCGTGGCCGCCTCACGGACGGGGTCCACGCTCACCACGCGTGCATATTTCGGACCGGCGGGCTCCGACGCGGTCGGCGGCGGCGCCACCGGCTCCGCGGCGGGAGCGGCTGCCGAAGCGGGCGTATTGGCCACGTCGGCGTTCGCATCGCGGTTGCAGGCGGAAAGGCCAAATACCAAAGCCGCGCCCAAACCGGCGTTCAGGACGGAAATCTTCAACCTGCTCATACCCAAATCTCCACTGTGGATCGGCGGCCCCCGGCCGCCTCGATCCCATTTGACAGTCGTTAAACTGAACGACACCTTAGACTCTTGCCGACCTTCATCCAGGCATCACACTTACATGCTCGATCTCGTCGACACCCACGCACACCTTGACGACCGCTCGTTCGACGGCGATCGCGGCGATATGTTCGGGCGCTCCGCCGAGGCCGGCGTGCGGCGCTGGATCGTACCGGCGATCGACCGCGGGAACTGGGAGAAGGTCGAGCTTTTGGCCACGTCGCGCGCGGGAGTCTCGGCCGCCTTCGGCCTGCACCCCCTCTTCCTGGACCATCATCGCGACGAGCACCTGGACGAACTGCCCGGGTGGCTGGAGCACCGCGGGGCGGTGGCCGTGGGCGAGATCGGACTCGATTTCCACGTGGAAGGACTGGACCCGCAACGCCAGCGCGACCTGTTCGTGCGCCAGCTGCGCATCGCCAGGGAACACGACCTGCCCGTGATCGTGCATGCGCGGCGCGCGTTCGAGGAAGTAATTCACACCCTGCGCCGCATCGGCGGCCTGCGCGGCGTGGTTCATAGCTTCTCCGGCAGCGAGGAGCAGGCCCGGCAGCTGTTCGACCTCGGCTTCCACATCGGCATCGGCGGACCAGTGACCTACGAACGCGCGCACCGGATTCACCGTGTCGTGACGGACATGCCGCTGGAATGGCTGCTGCTGGAGACCGATGCACCCGACCAGCCCTGCTCCCGCCATCGCGGAGAACGCAACGAGCCGGCCTACATGCGCGACGTGCTGAGCGCCGTGGCGCGGCTGCGCGGCGAATCCGAGGAACACGTCGCCATGCGGACGACCGCCAACGCCATCGCCCTCTTCAAGCTGTGAACATCGGCACTAGCGGTTGCGGGGAGATCCTTGCTAGCCTGATAGTTCACCAGCGAACTATTAGCCAGCGAAATGTCGAAACTCAAGCCGCACGTCGAGGCCATGTACGAAGGCGTCGGCCGCGTAGCCCAACGCACACCCGAGATGCCGGTGTCCGAGGTGCTCCTCGTCCGGATGCTGATGATGACGGCGGGCGCGCTGCTGCGCAGTTTCGAGAGCAAGCTGAAGCCCTATGGCCTGAACGACAGCGACTTCCGCACGCTGATGATGCTTTACAGCAGCGAGGACGGTACCGCGAGCCCCGGCGAACTGTGCTCCCTCGCGGAGCAGAAGCCGACGAACATGACGCGGATCGCCAACGCGCTCGCCAAGCGCGACCTGATCTCCCGCGCGCACGCCACGCATGACCGGCGCCAGGTGGTGCTGCGCATCACGCCCGCCGGACGGCGCTTCGTCACCAAGATGCTTCCTCCCCTGTTCCCGCCGCTGATCGAATCGTTCGCCTGCTTCAATGCGAACGAACGGAAGACCTTCGAGCGACTGCTGAAGAAACTCGCCCTGCACATCGACCCGCTGGTCGACCCGGACGTTTCCCCATGACACCTATACCGCTCCGTCCCGCCCTGCTCGCCTGCGCGGTCGCCGCGCTGTTGGCCGCCTGCCACGTACCGGCGAAGATCGACCGGCCGGCCCTGCGCGACGACGCGCCGCTCGCCGGGGTCTCGACGACCCGGCGCGCGGGCTGGCCGGCCGCCGACTGGTGGCGCGTGTACGGCGATCCGCAACTCGACTCGCTGATGGACATGGCGCTGCGCGGCGCACCCGACCTGGCACAGGCCCGTGCCCGCGTTTCCTCCGCCGAACAGAACATCCTCGTCGCGGCGGCACAGGCCGGCCTGCGCGTGGACGGCAGCGCCCAGGTCACCCGCCAGCGCATGAGCGAGCACGGCCTCATCCCGTCGCAGTTCCTCGGTTTTACCTGGTACAACCAGGCCGACCTCGGCATCCAGGTCCGCTACGACTTCGACTGGTGGGGCAAGAAGCGCTACACGATCGAATCCGCCATCGACAGCGCGCGTGCGGCGGAAGCCGAACGTTCGGCAGCGTCGCTCGGCATCCAGGCCATGGTGGCCGATACGTATTTCGGCTGGCTCGCCGACGAGGCGCGCATCGCGCTCGCGGACACACTCGTCGCCGCGCGCGAACGCGCGCTGCGCATCGCCGAGCTGCGCGTGAAGCAGGGCGTGGACGTGCCGGACACGGCGCAACAGGCACGCGCCGAACTGGCCGGCGCCCGTCAGCAGCGCGTGGCGCTGCAAGGCTCGGCGGCTATCCGTCGCGCATCGATCGCGACCCTGGTCGGCGTCTCGCCGGCGGAACTCCCCGCGCTCGCGCCGCGCGCCCTGCCGGACGTGACGCCGGGGCTGCCCTCCGACGCCGGCACCGATCTCATGGCGCGTCGCCCCGACATCGCCGCCAGCCGCTGGCAGGTGGAAGCCGCGCTGCGCCGGACGGACGCCGCGCGCGCGCAGTTCTTCCCGGATGTGAGCCTGAGCGCCATGGCCGGCCTCTCGAGCATCGACATGGACAAGGTGTTCTCCGCCGACAGCCGCGTGTTCTCGCTCGCCCCGGCGATCCACCTCCCGATCTTCGAAGGCGGTGCGCTGGAAGCGAACCACGGGGTGAGCCGCGCCCAGCTCGACGCCGCCGTGGCGCAATACAACGCCACCGTGGCCGCCGCGGCGCGCGACGTGGCCACGCAGGCGCTGGGCGCGCAGCAGCTCGCCAGCCGCCGTACCCAGCAGGCCGCCCAGGTCGACGCGGCCAACGCCCTGCTGGCGAGTGCCCGCGCCCGCGCCGCACGCGGCGTGCGCGACGACCGCGAATCGCTGGCGACGGAAGCCGCGCTGATCCAGCAGCAGGACATGGACGCCCAGTTGCACGCGCAGGCGCTGTCCACCGACGTGGCCCTCATCAAGGCGCTCGGCGGCGGTTACCGCGCCGAGTCCATCGAATCTTCCTCCCCATCGAGCACCGACGGAGCCATGAGCCCATGAGCGCCTCTCCCAACGATACGCAGCGCGACCAGGACGACGGCGGCAACGCCCCGAAGGACAAGCGCAAGCGTGGCCGCGCGCTCCTCATCGCGCTGGTCGTCTTCGTCCTCGCCGCCCTTGTCTGGTTCCTGCTCTGGCTGTTCGTGTTCTCCAAGCGGGAGACGACCGACGACGCGTATGTCGGCGGCAACCAGGTGGGCATCTCGGCGCAGGTGCCGGGTATCGTCGTGGGCGTGTATGCCGACGACACGCAGCGCGTGAATGCCGGACAGGTGCTGGTGCGCCTCGATCCGACCGACGCCGACGTGGCGCTGCGCAAGGCCGGCAGCGCGCTCGCCCAGGCGGTGCGCCAGGTGCGCCAGCAGACGCAGTCGGCGGCCGGCGCGGACGCGGCGCTCGTCGCCCGCCGGCAGGACCTGAAGCGTGCACAGGACGACTTGAAGCGCCGCCTTCCGCTGCTCGCCGAGAAGGCCGTCGCGCCCGAGGAAGTGCAGCACGCACGCGACGCCGTCACCAGCGCGCAGTCCGCGCTGGACGCGGCGCAGCGCCAGGCCGACGCGGCCCGCGCGCTCGTCGACGGCAGCGATGTCGAAGGCAATCCCGCCGTGGCGCAGGCGCGCGCCAACTTCCGCCAGGCCTGGATCGCCGCGCAGCGCAACGCCATCGTCGCGCCGATCGACGGCTACGTCGCCCAGCGCGGCGTGCAGGTGGGCAACAGCGTGCAGCCCGGCCAGCAGTTGATGACCGTGGTACCGCTCCGCGACCTCTGGGTGGATGCCAACTTCAAGGAAGGCCAGCTGCGCCACGTGCGCATCGGCCAGCCCGCCAAGGTCGAATCCGACATCTACGGCGGCGACGTCGAATACCACGGCAAGGTGATCGGCCTGGGTGCCGGCACCGGCAGCGCGTTCTCGCTGCTCCCGGCGCAGAACGCCACAGGCAACTGGATCAAGGTGGTGCAGCGCGTGCCCGTGCGCATCGCACTCGATCCGAAGGACCTGGACAAGCATCCGCTGCGCATCGGCCTGTCGACCAAGGTCACCGTGGACATCACGGACGACAAGGGCGACGTGCTCGCGCCGCAACCGTCCACCGTGCCGGTCGCGCAGACCCGCGTGTATGAGGACGTGGCCGCCAAGGCCGACGCGGCCGCAGACGACATCGTACGCGCCAACCTCGGAGCCAACGCGCCTTGAGCGACGACACCGCCCTCCCCGACGCCCCCGCCAACGGCGGACCGAAGCCGCTGCACGGCGGCCCCCTGGTCCTGCTGACGATCGCCGTCGCGTTCTCCACCTTCATGGAGATCCTCGACATGACCATCGTCAACGTCGCGGTGCCGCACATTGCCGGCAGCCTTGGCGTGAGCGCGAGCGAGGGCACCTGGGCGATCAGCTCGTACGCGCTGGCCAGCGCGATCATGCAGCCGCTCACCGGCTGGCTGGCCAAGCGCTTCGGCGAGGTGCGGACCTTCTGCGCCTCGGTGGGCCTGTTCGTGGCCTTCTCGATGCTCTGCGGCCTCGCCTCGAACATGCCGATGCTGGTGATCTTCCGTCTCCTGCAAGGCGCCGGCTCGGGGCCGATGGTGGCCTTGTCGCTGTCGCTGCTGCTGGCGAGCTATCCGAAGACGAAGCAAGGCATCGCCCTGGCGATGTGGGCGATGACGGTCGTGGTCGCGCCCATCTTCGGCCCAATCCTCGGCGGCTACCTCACCGACAATTTCTCCTGGCCGTGGATTTTCTACATCAACGTACCGGTAGGTGCGGCCGCCGGCATCGTCACCTGGAGCATCCTGCATCGCCGCGAGACGAAGATCGTGAAGGCGCCGATCGACACAGTGGGCCTCGGGCTGCTGGTGGTCGGCGTGGGCAGCCTGCAATTCATGCTCGACAACGGCAACGACCACGACTGGTTCGCTTCCCCGATGATCCTCACGCTGGGGCTCATCGCCCTTGTCGCGCTGGTGTTCCTCGTGATCTGGGAACTCACCGCGAAGCATCCGGTGGTGGACCTCTCGCTCTTCGCGCGGCGCAATTTCGCCATCGGCGTCACGGCGCTGTCGCTGGGCATGCTCGCCTTCTTCGGCATCAACGTGGTGTTCCCGCTGTGGTTGCAGACCACGCTGGGTTACACGGCGACATGGGCCGGCCTCGCCACCGCGCCGGTGGGCATTCTCGCCTTCATCGTCTCGCCCTTCATCGGCAAGAACATCCAACGGCTGGAACTGCGCGCCGTGGTGACCTTCGCGTTCATCGTGTTCGCCTTCACCTCGTTCTGGTTCGCGGGCTTCAACAGTGCCGCGTCGTTCCCCGCGCTCGTGCTGCCGCGTTTCATCATGGGCATCGCCATCGCCTGCTTCTTCATCCCGCTCAACCAGATCTTCCTTTCCGGCCTCAATCCGGACCAGATCGCGGGGGCTTCGGGCCTGGCGAACTTCTGCCGCACGCTGGCCTCGAGCGTGTCGACCGCCATCACCGTCACCCTGTGGCAGCACCGTACCGACTCGCACCATGCCTCGCTCACGGAGTACGTGACCCACGCGTCGCCGGCCACGACGGCATTCACCCAGAAGCTGACCGCGCTGGGTATCCAGGGCAAGCCGGCGCTGGGGGTCATGGACCAGCTCGTGACGCGCGAGGCGGCAACGCTGGCGGTGAACGACGTTTTCTGGGGCTGCGCGATCCTCTTCCTGTCGCTCATTCCCATCCTCTGGTTCGCCAGGCCGCCGTTCGGCAACGCGGGGGGTGCGGCCGCACATTAAGCGGACGTTACCTAAATCGATCCAAATACCAGTTGTGAATTCCGAAAACGATTACCGTGACTTAGGACAACTGGTGCGGCGCAATACGTCGTGGTAGTTTTCGCCGCATGGCACAAACCCTACGCATCATTAAGAAGTATCCGAACCGTCGTCTTTATGACACGGAAATCTCGAGTTACATCACGCTGGAAGAGGTTCGCCAGCTGGTGCTCGACGGGGAAACTTTCGAGGTTCGCGACGCGAAGTCCGGTGAAGACCTGACTCGATCGGTCCTGCTCCAGATCATCGCGGAGCACGAGGAACACGGCCAGCCGATGCTTTCGCCGCAGCTGCTCTCGCACATCATCCGTTTCTACGGAGACTCGCTGCAGGGCTTCATGGGGCCCTACCTGGAACGGAGCCTGCAGGTGTTCCTGGACCAGCAGCAACAGTTCCGCAACCAGCTGAACAGCCTGATGGGGCAGACGCCCTGGTCCATGCTCAACGAGATGACCGAGCGCAACCTCGACGTCTGGAAGTCGATGCAGCGCGGTTTCCTCGATGCCGCCACCGCCAAGCCGGCCGAGCCCGTGCGACCCGCATCGCGCACCGGAAAGAAGGCCGGCTGAGCCCGGTTTCGACACGCTTGCCTGTGGCGGCGCTGCGGCGCACGATGCGCTGCCCCGCAATAATCGCGTCCGGACGAAGGTGGCCATGCCCCGTAACGACATCGCCGTGGTCGGCGCCGGATTGGTCGGCGCCCTGGTCGCCACCCTGCTGACCCAGCGCGGTTTCCGCGTCACCGTTTACGAAAAGCGCTCCGACCCGCGGAAAGCGGGCTTCGCCGGGGGACGCTCGATCAACCTGGCGCTGGCCGAGCGCGGCCTGCACGCCTTGCGCGCCACCGGGCTGGCCGACCGGGTACTCGAACAGGCCGTCATGATGCGCGGACGCATGGTCCACGATCCGGCGGGCCACAGCGGCCTCCAGCGCTACGGCGTGGACGATTCCGAAGTGATCTGGTCGGTGTCCCGCGGCGGCCTCAATACCCTCATGCTGGATGCCGCCGAGGCCGCCGGCGCGACGGTCCATTTCGACCAGGGGCTCGTCGGTGCGGACCTCGAAGCCGGCACGCTGCGGTTGCGCGACGCCGACGGCAGCGAACGCACGGTCGACGCGCCGGTGGCGATCGGCGCCGACGGCGCGGGCTCGGCCCTGCGTGCAGCCATGCACCTGCATTCGCCGCTGGGCGAACGCGTGGAGGAGCTCGGGCACGGATACAAGGAACTCGAGATCCCGCCGGGCAAGGATTCGTCCGCGCCGTTCGCCATCGAGCGCAATGCCCTGCATATCTGGCCGCGCGGCCATTACATGTGCATCGCACTGCCGAACCGCGAAGGCAGCTTCACCGTCACGCTGTTCCTGCCGAACGACGGCCCGCACCCGAGCTTCCGCACCATCGCGGGTACCGGTGCCGCCGAAGCGTTCTTCCGCACCGATTTCCCCGATGCCCTCGCCCTCATGCCGGATTTCGCCGCCGACTGGGCCGCTCATCCCGTGGGAACGCTGGGTACCCTCTACCTGGACCGCTGGCACATCGGTGGCCGTGCGCTGCTGATCGGCGACGCCGCGCATGCGATGGTGCCCTTCCACGGACAGGGCATGAACTGCGGCTTCGAAGACGCCGCCGAACTGGCCGAACTGTTCGCGGCGCAGCCGGACGATGCCGCCGCGGTGTTCGCCGCGTTCGAGGCGAAGCGCAAGCCGAATGCCGACGCCATCGCGCAGATGGCGCTGGAAAACTACGTGGAGATGCGCGATTCGGTCGCCGACCCGCACTACCTGCGCAAGCGCGAACTCGGCGCCCTGCTGGCGGAGCGCTCGCCGATGCATTACCTGCCACGCTACCGCATGGTCACCTTCACCCACCTGCCGTATGCGTACGCGCTGGAGCGCGGCCGCGCGCAGGATGTGCTTCTGGAGCAGTTGCTGAAGGGACATGATTCGGTGGGCTCGGTGGATCTGGATGCCGCGGTGCGCACGCTGGAAGCCACTCTGCCGCCCTTGCCGCTCTGATCCTGTAGGAGCCGCTATAGCGGCGAGGGGAAGTTGCCGTGTCGCGTCGTCGCTCCGTTTGCTCCTCGCCGCTATAGCGGCTCCTACAGGGGCGTGACCGCGACATGGACAACGGCGGCCCGGGCCGCAACAATCGCGGAATGATTTCTCCCGCCCCACCCCTGCTCGAAGCCCATGCCCTCAGCTTCCTGCGCCAGGACGAACCGGTGTTCGGCCCCCTGGATTTCGCCCTGCATCCGGGAGAGATCGCGCTGGTCGAAGGCGACAACGGCAGCGGGAAGACCACGCTGATGCGCGTGCTCACCGGCATGCTGCGCCCCGGCGAGGGCGAGGTGCGGCTGGACGGTGCCGCGTTCTCGCTCGACACCATGGCCGGCGCGGTGGTCTTCCTCGGCCACCACCTGGGCCTGAAGCTGGACCTTTCCGCCCGCGAGAACCTGCGGGTGAGCACGGGACTCTACGGACAGCGCGCCGGAACCGATGAGGTTTCGGCGCTGGCGGAAGTGGGCCTGGCCGGCTTCGAGGACGAACCCGTGCGCCGCCTCTCCGCCGGCCAGAAGAAACGCGCCGCACTGGCCCGTCTGCTGCTGGTGCCGGCGCGCGTATGGCTGCTGGACGAGCCCTACGCCAACCTCGACCGCGAAGGCATCGCCTTGGTGAACCGCCTGCTCGATGGCCACGCCGCACGCGGCGGCGCGGCGCTGGTCACCAGCCACGGCGCGGTAAGCTTCGCGGGCGGCGAGCCCCGGCGCATCCGGTTGCACGCATGACCCCCGGCAGCATGTCCGCCGCCTGCGCCGCCCTGCTGCGGCGCGACCTGACCCTGGCCTGGCGACGCCGCGGCGACATCGCCATGCCGGTGCTCTACGCGCTCATCGTCGCCACGCTGTTTCCTTTTGCGCTCGGCCCCGAACCCACCCTGCTCGCCCGTATCGCCGGCGGCGTGGTGTTCGTGACGGTGCTGCTGGCCGTGCTGCTCTCGCTGGACCACCTGTTCCGCGCCGACATCGAGGACGGCTCGATGGAACAGCTGATGCTCGCGCCGCAGCCGCTGGCCCTGCTGGTGGGTATGAAGATCCTCGCCCACTGGATCACCTCGTCGCTGCCGCTGATCGTGGTGGCGCCCCTGCTGGCCGGCATGCTCAAGCTCCCTACGGCCGCGACGCCAGTACTGGTGATCGCGCTGGTTCTTGCGACGCCCCTGCTGAGCCTGCTCGGCGCGGTGCTGGTCGCGCTGACGGCGGGGTCCAGGCGCTCTGGTATGCTTCTCGCGCTCATGTTGCTGCCGTTGTGCGTGCCGGTCGTGATTTTCGCCGCCGGAGCCGTGGCCGCCGCGCAGGAAGGGCTGCCGTGGATCGCGCCGATCGCCTGGCTGGGTGCCGGCCTCGTCATGGCGCTGGTTCTCGCGCCGCTGGCCTGCGCCGCCGCGCTGCGCATCGCCATGGACACATGAATGCACACAACCGTGCGGCCCGAGAGGGGCACACACGGTGTTTGAACGAACCTGCGACGAGGATCGATGGCTAACTGGGTTCCGCTCTGGCTTCACCGCCTCGGCTCGCCGCCGGTGTTCTACCGTTTCGCCGGTGCCGTCCGGCCCTGGGCACTGGGCCTTGCGCTCGTGCTGGGCGCCGTGGCGCTTTACGGCGGCCTGTTCGTCGCGCCCGCCGATTACCAGCAGGGCGATGCCTATCGCATCATCTTCCTCCACGTGCCCAGCGCGTGGATGAGCCTGTTCATCTACGGCGCCATGACCGTGGCCGCCTTCGTCGGCCTGGTCTGGCGGATCAAGATCGCCGAAGTGGTGGCGATGGAATCCGCACCGGTCGGCGCCGCGTTCACCTTCATCACGCTGGTCACCGGCTCGCTGTGGGGCAAGCCGATGTGGGGCACCTGGTGGACCTGGGACGCGCGGCTCACCTCCGAGCTGGTGCTGCTCTTCATCTACCTCGGCGTGATCGGTCTTTATCACTCGTTCGAGGATCGCCGGCAGGGCGCGCGTGCGGCATCCTTCCTTGTCCTGGTCGGCGCGGTGAACGTGCCGATCGTGCATTTCTCCGTGAACTGGTGGAACACGCTCCACCAGGGGTCCACGGTGCGCCTCCTTGGCCCATCGCACATCGAGGCCAGCATGCTCTGGCCGCTCCTGACCATGATGGCCGCCACGAAGCTCTATTACATCGCCAGCCTGTTCGCCCGCGTGCGCGCCGACCTGATCGCCTCCGAAGGCGGCAAGGGCTGGGTGCGCGAGCTGCTCGCCGGCCGCGAAGGGAGCGGGAGCGACAGCGCATGAGCCAGTCCCTCGCCATGGGTGCCTACGGCTTCTACGTGTGGTCCGCCGTGGCCGTCTTCTTCATCGTCCTCCTGATCGACACGCTGGCGCCGTTGGCCCGGCGCCGCCGCAACCTGCGCGACCTCCGCGCACGCATCGCGCGCCAGGAAAACCGCCGCCGGCCGGGAACCCCTCCAAGCAATGAATCCAACGCGTAAACGCCGCCTCGCCATCGTGATCTCGGTCGTCGCCGCCGCCATCGTCGCGGTCGGCCTCATTGTGTTCGCCCTGCAGCGGAACATGAATTACCTCTTCACCCCCAGCCAGGTGCAGGAAGGCCAGGCCGCCCAGTACGCCACCTTCCGCCTCGGCGGCATGGTGAAGGCCGGCTCGATCCAGCGCGCCGCCGACACCCTGAAGGTGAGCTTCATCGTCGTGGACGACGCGGGAGCGATGCCGGTGGAATACACGGGCATCCTTCCCGACCTGTTCCGCGACAACCAGTCCGTGATCGCGACGGGACGCATGGACAGCGGCCGCTTCATCGCGAGCGAAGTGCTGGCGAAGCACGACGAGAACTACATGCCGAAGGAACTCAAGGACGCCATGGCGAAGGCGCACGAGAACCGCAAGATCGACGACAAGGCCATGAAGGATCCGGCGAAATGATCCCCGAGCTTGGCCAGTTCGCCCTCGTCCTCGCGCTGATCCTCGCGCTCGCGCAGGGCGTCCTGCCGATCGTCGGCGCCTGGCGCGGCAACGCCGCGCTGGTCGCGATGGCCCGCCCCACCGCCGCGGGCCAGGGCGTGTTCGTGTTCGCCGCCATGGCGATCCTCGTCTACGCCTTCCTCAGCTACGATTTCTCCGTGGCCTACGTGGCCGACAATTCGAACCTCGCACTGCCCTGGTATTACCGTGTCACAGCCGTATGGGGCGCGCACGAGGGCTCGATGCTGTTGTGGGTGTTCATCCTCAACGTCTGGTCGCTGGCGCTGGCCGCCTTCAGCCGCCATCTGCCGGACGTCTTCGTCGCCCGCGTGCTCGGCGTGCTGGGTCTCATTGGCGTGGGTTTCCTCGCCTTCATCCTGTTCACCTCGAACCCGTTCCTGCGCGAGCTGCCGATGCCGGCCGACGGCGGCGACCTCAACCCGGTGCTGCAAGACCCGGGCATGACCTTCCACCCGCCCGTACTCTACATGGGCTATGTGGGCTTCTCGGTGGCATTCGCGTTTTCCATCGCCGCCCTGCTCGGCGGCGGCATGGAACAGGCCTGGGTGCGCTGGGCGCGTCCGTGGACCAATGTGGCATGGGCGTTCCTCACGCTCGGCATCGTCGCCGGCAGCTGGTGGGCGTACGCGGAACTGGGCTGGGGCGGCTGGTGGTTCTGGGATCCGGTGGAGAACGCCTCGTTCATGCCGTGGCTGGTCGGTGTCGCGTTGATCCACGCGCAGGCTGTTACCGAGAAGCGCGGCTCGCTGCCGGCGTGGACCGTGCTGCTTTCGCTGTTCGCCTTCTCGCTTTCCCTGCTCGGCACGTTCCTCGTGCGTTCCGGCGTGCTCACCTCCGTGCATGCCTTCGCCTCCGATCCGCGTCGCGGCCTGTACATCCTCGGCTTTCTCGTGATCGTGATCGGCGGCTCGCTGCTGCTCTACGCGATCCGCGCACCGAAGGTGGCCACCGGCAAGCCGTTCGCGCCGATGTCGCGCGAGACGGGCATCATGATCGCGAACCTGTTGTTCACGACGGCGGCGGCCATGGTGCTCCTCGGCACGCTGTTCCCGCTGATCGGCGATGCGCTGAACCTCGGCCGCGTCTCGGTCGGCCCGCCCTACTTCGGTTTCCTCTTCGTGCTGTTGATGGCGCCCGCGGTCCTGTTGCTGCCGTTCGGACCGTACCTGCGCTGGGGTCGCGCGGAAGGGCGCCAGCTCACCTCGATGGCCTTGCGTGCCGGTGTCGCGGCGATCGTCTGCGCCATCGCCGCCGCCTTCTTCGCCCAGGGCCACCTGCGCGCCATCGCCGGCGTGGCCGGCGCCGTGTGGGTCGGCGTCGGCACGCTGGCCTATGTGGTCAAGCGCTGGCGCGAGATGCCGCGCGGGCGCCGCTTCCCGGCGGAAATGGGCGGCATGCTGATCGCCCATGCCGGCGTCGCGATCTTCCTCATCGGCGTGATGCTCTCCGAATCGCTGAGCGTGGAGCGCGACGTGCGCCTCGCGCCGGGCCAGGTGGAATCCATCGGCGGTTACGACTTCCGTTTCGATGGCGTGGAGGAAACGGAGGGCCCGAACTGGCGCGCCGACGAAGGCATCGTCACCATCCTGCGCAACGGCGAAACCGTCGGCACGATGCACCCGCAGAAGCGGACGTATTCGCGCGGCCAGGTGCAGACCGAATCGGCCATCGACGCCGGCCTCTTCCGCGACATCTACGTGGCGTTGGGCGAACCCATGGACGCCAACGACGTCGGCGGCGCCTGGGCCGTGCGCCTCTACCACAAGCCCTTCGTGCGCTGGATCTGGCTGGGCGGCCTGTTCATGATGGCGGGCGGATTCCTCGCCGCGTGCGAGCGCCGGTTCCGCGCGAAGAAGGTGGCCGCCGAAGCGGCCGCGAAGCGCCCCATCGCCGCGGAGGAATCGCCCGCATGAGCCGCCTGTTGCCCCTCTTCGCTTTCCTCGTCCTGGTGGGCCTGTTCGGCTTCGGTATCTGGTGGAACACGCGGCACGACCAGCACGAGATCGTCTCGCCGCTGATCGACAAGCCGGCACCGGCCTTCGCCCTGCCCGTGCTCGGCGAGCCTTCGCGCACGGTCGACAAGGCCTCGCTGCTCGGCAAGCCGTATTTCCTCAACGTGTTCGCCAGCTGGTGCATCGAGTGCGTGCACGAGCATCCGATCCTGATGACGGAGATGAAGCAGCTGGGACTGCCGCTCGTCGGCTTCAACTACAAGGACGATCCGCAGGCGGCCACCGCGTGGCTGGCCGACCACGGCAATCCCTTCGATGTGATCGTCGCGGACCGCGACGGACGCACCGGCATCGACTTCGGCGTCTACGCCGCGCCGGAGACTTTCCTCGTGGATGCGAAGGGCGTGATCCGCTACAAGCGCATCGGCCCCATCACGCCCGAGGTGCTCGACACGGAAATCCGGCCCGCCGTGGCCGCGCTGGCGAAGGAAGCGCCATGAGATCCCGCGCCCTGCTCTGGCTGGCCCTGTGCCTGTTGCCGGCGCTGGCCGTCGCCCAGGCGATCCAGCCGCTGCCGTTCCGCAACCGTGCGGAGGAAGTGCGCTTCCAGAAGCTGAGCGCCGAACTGCGCTGCCCCATGTGCCAGAACGAAACCCTGGCCGACTCCAACGCGCCCATCGCACACGACCTGCGCCGGCAAGTGTTCGAGATGATCCAGGCGGGCAAGAGCGACGAGGAGATCAAGGCCTTCCTCGTGGCTCGTTATTCGCAGTTCGTGCTGTACAAGCCGCCGGTCGAACCGTCGACCTGGCTGCTGTGGTTCGGTCCGGCGGTGCTGCTGGTCGCCGGCGGCATCGTCGTCGCGATCCAGGTGCGCCGCCGCGCCCGCCAGGCCCCGGCATCCGCGCCGGCGAACGATACCGAGGACGACTGGTGACTCTCGCTTTCTATCTCGTCGCGGGGGCGATGCTCGCCCTCGCGCTCGCCCTGCTGCTCGTCCCGCTCGTCCGCCAGGGGCGCCGTCACGGCCGTTCGCGCGCCATCTTCGCGCTGATCGTCGCCATCGCCGTGGTCGTGCCGCTCGGCAGTGCCGGCATCTACCTGCTGGTCGGCACGCCGTCGACGCTTGGCGGTGTGGAACCGCCGAAGGAGATGACCGTCGGCGAAGCCATCGACCAATTGCTGGCGCGCGTGAAGGAGCACCCGGACGACGCCGAGGCCTGGGTGCTGCTCGGCAAGACCTACGCCATGCTCAAGCAACCCGCCGATGCGCTCAGCGCGTACGACCATGCGTTGAAGGCCGATCCCAGGAACGTCGCCGCCATGGTCGGCTGGGCCGAATCCGATTCGCTGGTGCGACCCGATCATCGCATCGTCGGACGCGGCTACGATCTGCTCCAGGGCGCCCTCGCGATCGAACCCGACAGCCAGCGTACGCTGTGGCTGCTGGGCATCGCGCAGTTCCAGCAGGAACGCTACACCGACGCCGCCGCCACCTGGCGCAAGTTGCAGCCACTGCTCGACCCGGACTCCAACGTGGCGCATGCGGTCGCCGAGCAGATCGCCCTTGCCGAGAAGCGCGCCGGAGCGGGACAACCCGACAGCGCACGTGGCACCATCGACGGCAAACCCTGAAGGACTCCCGCATGGGCGACGCGCGCCGCTACCACCCGCTTTCCTCGCCGTTCCGCATGAAGCGCGGCGGCGAACTGCATGGCGCGCGCGTGGCCTACGAAACCTGGGGCACGCTCGCGCCCGCGCGCGACAACGCCATCCTGATCCTCACCGGACTCTCGCCGAGCGCGCACGCCGCGGCGAACGCCGAGGATCCGACGCCGGGCTGGTGGGAAGCCATGATTGGCCCGGGCCGGGCGTTCGATACCGACCGTTTCTTCGTCGTCTGCGTGAATTCGCTGGGCAGCGACAAGGGTTCCACCTGTGCCGCCTCCATCGACCCGGCCACGGGCACGCCGTATCGCCTGACCTTCCCGGAGCTGTCGCTCGAAGACGTCGCTAACGCCGCCTACGAGGCCGTGACCGACGGTCTCGGTATCATGCGGCTCGCCTGCCTCGTCGGCTGCTCCATGGGTGGCATGAGCGCGCTGGCGTACATGCTGCTGCACCCCGGCAGTGTGCGCACGCACATCAGCGTCGATACCGCGCCGCAGGCGCAGCCGTTCGCCATCGCCATCCGCTCCCTTCAGCGCGAGGCCATCCGCCTCGATCCGCACTGGCACGGTGGCCAGTACGACGGCGACGAATGGCCGGAACACGGGATGAGCATCGCGCGCAAGCTCGGCGTGATCACCTACCGCTCGGCGATGGAATGGAACGGCCGCTTCGCACGCATCCGCCTCGATTCCGACGAGCGCGACGGAAGCTCGCCCTTTGGCTTCGAGTTCCAGGTCGAGTCGTACCTCGAAGGCCACGCACGCCGCTTCAACCGCCAGTTCGACCCGAACAGCTACCTCTACCTCTCGCGTGCAAGCGACTGGTTCGACGTGGCGGAATACGGCGATGGCGACGTGATGCGCGGCCTGGCACGCATCCATGTCGACGAGGCGCTGGTGATCGGCGTCAGCACCGACATCCTGTTTCCGTTGGAGCAGCAGGAAACCATCGCGAAGGGCCTGGGAGCCGCGGGTGCCCGCGTGGACTTCGTGGCGCTCGATTCGCCACAGGGGCACGATGCCTTCCTTGTCGACATCGAGAACTACAGCCGGGCCATCGGTGGGTTTCTCGGCAAGATTCGATAGCACCTTCGCTCCGAATCGTCTTAGCCACCCAACAGGCCGAACCCGTGGCTGCGTTCGCGTCCCATGACCGCGAGACGCGGTCAGCACGCCGTTCCGGCAATAAAGTGTTGCCGTCGCCATCCACGTCTCAGAGCATGCCTGCGTGCAGTACGCATAAGCCAAGCAGGAAGGTATGTTCGATGAATCACGCAGAAGGAAAAGCACACGCCGATCAGCTCCGGACGGCCCAGCATGAAGTGTGGGCGACGCAGCTCCAGAGCTTGCGCCGCCATCTTCCCGACATGCAGGCTAGCCGGGAGGCCATCGCACACGGCCTGGAAAACCTGCAGGCGGTGCCGGGCAACGCCGCCCGCCTCTACGGATCGTGCGCGCTGGATGCCCTGGCCGACATGCACGCGACGATCATGCTCGCACTGGAACAAGGACGCGACGCGAGCGCCAGGGCGCTCGCGCGGGACGCCATCGGCATGGCCGTGAACGCCGCCTACGTGCTCGACGAACCGGGCGACGAAGGCGTGACGTCCGCGCTGCACTCGCACCTCTACGCCCAGCGCAAGCGATTCACCGCATGGCAATCCGCGGAGCCGGGCGACGAACAGGTCGCCCGGGACCTGGAATCCCTCATCGTCGGCTGCCGCATGTCGATCTGGTACGCCCTCGCTCCCGGGTGGCGGACCGTCTCGGCGCGCGCACACGCCGTGGACCTGGGCACCTGGGTGGACCCCGCGCTGGCCGCGGCGTCCAGCACCGAGCAGGATGTGGCGCAGGACATCCTGAACGTCCTTCAATGCCTCGGCGAGCCACCGGCCGCACGCCAGGCGGCGCAGGTCTACCGGAAGGCGCGCGCCGCGTCGGACGCCCTCTACCTCGAAGCCGTGGCGCTGCGCCTCTACGGCTGCGCCCTGCACCGGATGGCGCTGTCCCTCGGGGACCCGTCGGCGGCGGCCGTGGCGGAAGCCGCCATCCAGCGGATGGACGGCGTCCTCGCCGACCACCGGCGGCTCGCCGAGACGCACCGGAACGACCGGACCGCCTACATTGCCTCCTTCGGCCCCTTCAACGATGCCCTCAGTAGCCGCACGTCGCCGCGACTGAGGAGACGCCGGGCCTGAATGCACGCCTCGTTCAAGGCGGGGACCGCCGGTTTGCTATGATTGGGGGCGACCGGCGTCCCCTACGCCCACGCATGCAGAGGTTCCACCCATGATCACGGTCGACTTCCCGGGCAGCCGCAGGCTCATCGAAGCCATCGACGCCTCGGTCACCCAGCCGAGCACCCCGGCCATCACCGACAACCTGCGCAATGCGCTGTGCCGGCTGATCCGTTCGCAGGAAGTCGAGCTACCCCGGTGCGTGTTCGAGACCGCGGGCGACCATTACGCTCGCCGCGAGCTCTACCGCAGCGACGAGCACGGCTACAGCGTGGTCGCCATGACCTGGGGGCCGGGCCAGGGCACCCTGATTCACGACCATTGCGGCATGTGGTGCGTCGAGGGCGTCTGGAACGGCGCGCTGGAGATCGTCCAGTACGAACTGCTCGACCAGGAAGCCGAGCGCTACCACTTCCGCCCGGTGGGCTCGATCCAGGCCGGCCCCGGCTCCGCCGGCAGCCTGATTCCGCCCCACGAGTACCACACCATCCGCAACCCCAGCGAAGACGCCGTGGCGGTCAGCCTGCACATTTATTCGGGCCGCATGACGCAGTGCGCCGTGTTCAATCCCGAAGGCGACGACTGGTACCACCGCACCGAACGCCAGTTGGGCCTCGACCGGGTGCATTGAATCCCGCATAATCGCCTTCCCATGCCGAAATGGCGGAACCGGTAGACGCGGCGGACTCAAAATCCGTTTGTAGAGATACAGTGTGGGTTCGAGTCCCACTTTCGGCACCAAGGACTTAGCGAACTTTTCGGTTAACGGATTTTTCCGCAATTACCGAACTGTTCCGCAATTCTGTCCACTGACGCCAACGGCGTTGCTTCGCCTGCCCCACCCTGCGCTATGATCCCCCTGCCGGGCTAGCACAGGGGCTGCCCGACGCAACAGGGGAAAATCAAATGCGCCCATCATGGATTGTTGCCGCTTGCGCGGTCGCGGCTCTTTCTGGCTGTGCCACCGACACGACGCAGCGTGACCGTGACGTCTCCCAGTGCGCGTACGGGGTCGTCGTCCCGCACAACATCACGCGCCAGGCCGACCGTCGGCGATATATCGATGAATCGGTGGCGGGATGCCTGAAGGCCAAGGGGTACGCCGACGTCGCTCAGGACTCTGGCGCGGCGCCCTAGGATCGGTCGTCCGAGCCTTTCGGCTTGCGGGGTGCCCATGCCGGGTCGGCTTTCTTCGCCTTCTCCGGCGCCCGCGGCTCCAGCGTGCGGGCAGCTGCCCAGCGTTCAATGAAACGCTTCGCCTGCCGCTCGGAGGCCGCCCTGCTCTCGATCGCGCGCTCGGGATTCCCGTCCGGGTAGAGGCTCACCCGCCATAGGTCGCAGTTGGCAAGCTCTCGAACCATGACGAAGGGCACGCCGTTCTCCGCCGCACCGTACTGCTGCGGCACAGGGGCACCCATGAGGACGGGTCGGGGAAGCCAGGTGACGGTGCTCATGCCGCGGACGATACCGCCGGCGAGTCTCAGAAATGTGGACGGCGTGAGGGTGGAGCGGGAGGTTTCCCCAGTAACCCGCCAGCCGGCCTACAGATCGATGGGTTCGACCAGCTCGGGACCCTTGTTCTTCGGGGAACCGACGGCTTTGGTCACGGGGTGGTAGACGAGATCCGCCTCGGGACCCTTGGCAAGCACGCCCCGGGCATCCGCCGGCGGCGCCTCGCACCACACCGACCATAGATCCGGCGGCAGGATGACCGGCTGCCGGTCGTGGATGTCGCCGGAGACCTTTCCAGGCTCGCCGGTGATCACGGTGTAGGTGTGCACCCATTCGGAATCTGGCGATTCCCTCCAGCCCTCCCATAGCCCGGCGAACATGAGCAGGTCGCCCGCGGGGTCGTGGATGAAGTATGGTTGCTTGTTGGGCGACTCGCCCTTCCATTCGAAGTAGCCGCTCGCCGGCACCAGGCAGCGGCGCTTCTTGAACGCCTCGCGAAACGAAGGCTTCGTGGCCACCGTGTCAGCGCGGGCGTTGATGGTCTTCGCCCCGAACTTCAGATCCTTCGACCAATGCGGCACCAGCCCCCAGCGGTAGGCACGGACGTGGTAGCCGCCGTCGCCATACAGGACCACCGGCGCCTTCTGGGTCGGCGCCACGTTGTACTGCGGCTCGCGCTGGTTGATCTCGCTGCTGATGTCCAGCTCGAGCTGGTCCAGCACCTCGCGAGCCTCACGGCTCAGGCTGACGGGTCCGAAGGTGGCGTAGCGGCCGCACATGGCCGCAGCATACCGCCGCGCCGTGACGGCGACGTAGCGGCTACCTGGCCATGAAGGCGAGGACCTGGTCCGGCGGGATCGCCTCGACCGTCGATTCGGCATGCCCTCCCCGTACAAGGCGAAGCTCAGCTGAAGGAGTTTGTCGTCCGAGCGACGCGACGAAAGCCGGCGGCGACACCATGTCGCTATCGCCGTACCAGATCTGGATCGGGATGCCTGACCACGGGTTTGAGGCCGCCATCACGTAGGGGCTGTGCTGAGATCCGAACGCGGCGTCGCTGTACGTCCCTCCGTAGGCGCCGTCGATGCTGGCCTTGAATAGGCGCTCCCGCAGGTCGCTCAGGTTGACCACCGGAATCGCGCAGACGATGCACTTCACGGAGGCAGGAAACCGCGCTGCCCACACAAGGCTGTTCATGGCGCCCATCGATTGACCGACGAGTATCACTGGACCGGCGAGGACGCTGGGCTGAGACTGAAGAAAGGTCTTCGCCTCCGTGATCCGACCAACGGCGGTGTCGTTCCCCCAAGTCTCGACTCCACCCAGATCTGCCGACACCATCGTGTATCCAGCGTCGGCGATCGCATTGATCAGGCGAGCACGCGAAGGGATTTTCATCCACGTCAGGCCACCTCCTATGTCGCCTTCAGCTCCATGGACGTAGATCACCCCAGGCTTGGGAGCCATGGAACGGCTCGCCCCCATAAGCACGTCATCTTCACCTGCGTGGACACGTCCTCGCCCAACGCTAGTCCACATCAGGTGTTCGCCACTCGTATGAAGGGACGGTCGTTCGCGTCGGCATAAATATCTACAGTACCTGCGGATGCCGCATTCATTCGTAATTTGAATGTTTGAGTTGAGCCTGGAGTGAGTCCCGAGATACGTGTTTTCCTTTCTAGGTACACGTATCCGCCGCTACCGACGATTCTGCTTCCCTGGGTCACGCTGTCCCCATAAACCATCTGGATTACGAATATTCCAGTAGTACTCTGGTGCCGTACGGCACCGCCGTACTCGACAATAACTGGCTTCTCTCCTACCCGGCATGTGACAGTGAGACCCGCTATATCTACCGGTGACGTCGAAGATGTCGAAGACGCAGACACCTTCTCTGCATATCCAAGCTCACCTCCGGAAGTGGGGAGAACCGTCCAGACGGTGCCATTACTGAGATAGGCCTCAAGCACATCGGTAGCGTAGTAAATTGTCCATGGCGGAACGGATGGAGCGAGGGGTCGGCCAGCATATAGGCCAGAGATGGATATGGGCTGAAGATTGGAGATCTTGGACTCAGCATCCGATAAGCGTTGCTCTATCCCGGTGTTCTCGGGCGTGCCATCGCCATCGATCGCCTCAACGATCTCCCCGATATTGAGGTCGAGCTTCATGAACCCTTCGCTCGGGTTGTCGCCCGTCACAGGGTCGAAGTTGAGCCGCTGGATGTTCAGTGCCATAGGTGCCTCAGAGTCCGTAGTTCGTTATGTCGACCACTAGGATCGAAGATAGAGCCGCATTCAGCTGCGGTGGGCTCCCGGGTACGGAGTTGATGGTTATGTAGTTCAATGTCACCGAGCCACCACTCGCTCGCGATGCAACAACTTGATTAAACCCTGTCTGATTCCAAACTCGAAACCCGAATATCAGGTGACAAACGGCGTACTGCTTGCTTGCATCGTAATTGAGAACAGCGCCATCGGAAATATTGACTTGCATGTCCACGACGCGCAGGTATCTCAAGCTGCCATCAAACGTTTTGTTTCCAGAGGAATCGAACACCTGGAACCCATAGTTAGGGTTCGATGCAGGTGGATTGTCGAAAATTAGGTATTTACACTGCGTCCCAACACCGCCAGCTGCGGCGATGTTGAATCCCCACGTACCGCTCCCTGCGTTCTGGAGCCACGCGACCGCTACCTGTGACGTGCTTCCGGCGACGGCGATCAGCGGGTTTTTAAGTCCGGATCGGGAGAAGGTGACGCCCGAGTTGCCACCCGCCGAGGTGGCCGTGTTTGTGGCTATCGTCCCCATCTCGACGACAGCGAGATTCGCGTACGTATCATCGATCTGCACTGTGACGCCATCGGCGTTCATGATCTGAAGGCCAGCGGGCATCAATAGACCCCGAAGATGATTGTCTTGTCGGACGGTGTTCCCTGTGTCGAAGGGCTCCACGAGATGGTAGCCCCGCTAACGTTGATCACCGGGTAGTACCGCTCGCCCGACTGGTGGCAGAAGGCGTACCAAAGGGTGCCTTGGGAGGCGTTGGGTACGACGACGGAGCCCGTGCTACCGGCGGGGATATTCGCAGTACCACCGACGCGGGTTATGCGCGTCGTCAGGTCGACGATGATGTTCCCCGCCGCATCGAAGGTTTGGAGACCGGCGGGCATTACCAGATACCCCAACGCACGCGCAGCGTGCCGCTTGAGTCGTAGGTTCGTCCGCCATTGCCGTCGATCTCCGTTCGGCCAGCGGCGCTTGAGCCGCGCATCACGAGCCCCGTGGTCTTGTTCAGCGACCATAGCGGATTTCCGTTCACGTCCACCGCCGTCGACTGAATCGTGTTCCCGATCATGGCGTTCGTGATCCAGCCCGTTCCGATCAGGGCCTGGCTGATGAAGGTCTGTCCGCCCTGGATGACGAATGGCGCCACGGCCGTGCCGCCGGCAGTCGTTGGAAGGATTGCGAAGGTGTCGGCGGTGACCAGGAACTGCGACTGCACGGTGCCGCCGCTGTTGTCGATGCCGACGGCGAAGCCCGCTGAGTAATACTTGCCGTCGGTGGTCACACCGACCTTGCCGATGATCGCCGACGAGACTTTGCCGTCGACGTTCGCCGCGGTCTGGAAGGCCAGCTGCGCGGAGGCCTGTGCTTCGCCGGCCGTGGCCTGCACGGTCGTGACCTGAGACGCCAGCGCCTGCTGGTCGTCCGCTAGGGTGTCGATCTGCGTCGTGACGCCCGCCAGCTGCGAGCCGAACTGCGCCTGGACGGTTGTGAGGCGCTTACCGAGCGCCTGGTTGTCGTTGACCTGGGCGAGCGTCTGCGAGAAGTACCCAGCCGTGACCGGCAAATCGTTCTCACCGCCAATCGTGCCCTCGGTGTCCACGCCGATCTTCTTCGGATTCAGCTGCGCATAGACAGAATCCGTCTTCTCAGCCGTGGCCTGCACCTGCCCGTCCAGTTCTTCGACGGTGAGGTTCACCTGCGACATTTGCAGGGCAAGGCCCGCTGCCGTCTGGGTGACCGCGCCGACATCGCGCCATACCTCGGGATCGGTGCCGGGCTCGGCACCGCCGGCTGCCACGTCCTCGAGAGCCAGCCAGAGCTGGCCGTTGTGGCTGACGAACGCGCCGGTCGAATAGGCCACATCGTTCGCCCACGCTGCCGGCGGCTCGATGAAGGACTGGAGGCCGTCGATCGAGTCGATCGCCTCCTGAAGCTCCTGTCCGAGCTGGCTCTTCGTGATCTGCCCGGTCAGGTACTCGAGGATCGGGCCGGCATCACTGCTGCTCTGGCCGTTGACCGCGCCCGTCTCCGGATACCAAGGTCCGATGTTCCCGGCCTTGTCCACCATCCGTCCCCAGAAGAACAGGGACGTGCCGGCCACGAGGCCGTGTAGCTCCGTGCTGTCGCCCGGGTAGGCGAAGTCGCCCATGTGGTATGCGATGGTGTCGTCCGCGTCAGGCCGCACTGTGGTCGTGCTCGCCCATATCTCGGTGCGCTGCGTGTCACTGACGCCGTCGGGGAACGTCCAGTGGATGCCGATGCCGAAGATCAGACTTTCGGTCGTCAGGCTTGCCAGGAGTGGCGGGGAGCCCGTCTTTCCCAGCAAGGGGGTAGGATCACTAAGCGTCGCCAGCGACGGCGTATTGCCGTTGTTGAAGGCCGTCACGCGCGCGGTGTAAATACCGGTGTAGATGCCGTGGACGTCCGTGGATGTAAGCGGGGTCGTGCCAGCCTGGATCCACTGGCCCTCGTCTTTCTGCCACTCCACCTTGTAGTTGGCGGCTCCCTCGGCCTTGTCCCACTCGATGGTCATCACATTGTTCGCGATGCCCTGCTCGATGACTACGTGGGAGCCAACCCGCACGTTCGTCGGCGGCACCTGCGGCCCGGTGGGCAACTTGCTGATCGGCGGAATCTGGATGGCCGCGCCGTCGTCGATGTGGGCGAACTTGCTTGGGTTGTGCTGGATCGCCGAGATCGTGAATCGGATCTCGTCGTCCGTGGAGTCCTCGGATACGCTTAGTACGCGGAAATGCTGGGTAACGAGGGTGGTGCTCTCCACCGCCCACACGGACTGTGCCACGGGCGTCGCGGTGAACGACCCCGAGATGCTGAGACGCCGAGCCACGGTGTCGATGGCGTTGATCGTGTGGGTCTCGGCCACGCCGGCAGGCGTGTGCACGGTCAGGCTGTCACCCACCTGCACCTCATCGGGCAGGACATCGACAGTCACGCTGCTCGACGTGGCCGAGCCGATGCGCCCGCCCTGCCTTGCCCCGGCGCGCGCACTGTCCTGCACCCGGATGATGCGGCCTGGGATAGCGCCAAGCAGTCCGTCGAGACCAACGGCGAAGCTTACCGAGTCGGTCTCGAGCTGGCTGGATACCAGCGCCCACTGGCCCGCCCGATGCGCCTGACCCTGGCTGGTGCAGCCAAAGGCCACCATCTCAATCTGCTGGAGGCCATAGCGCGCCAGACCGTCACGGTCCTCGACGTATTCGACCGCCTGACCGTAGGCGTTATCCGGGTCGTTCCACGTCACCAGCGCCGTCGTGTACCGCGTCTTGCGAGGGCTGCTCTGATAGGTGAACTTGCCATCGATGACGTTGGTATCGGTGTACGTGAAGATCGGGTCCTGCGGCATGTCCGCCACGGACACGATGGACCCGCCCATCCAGTACGAGACGCCGCGGAAGATCGAGGCGAGGTCGCCAAGGAGCTTGTAAGCGTCGGCCTGGCTCTGGAGGTAGGTATTGCAGGTGAAACGCGGCTCCTGCCCGCCCTTGCCGTCCGGCACCATCTGATCGCAATACTGCGCAATCCGGTACAGCTCCCACTTGTCGACCATCGAGGCGTCGATCAGGTCTCCCAGGCCGAAACGGTCCTGCGTCACCATGTCGTACAGCACCCACGCCGGGTTGTTCGTCCACTCCGTCTGAAACGACCCATCCCAGACGCCGGTGTACGAACGAGTCTGCGGGTTGTAGTTGCTCGGGATCTTGATCTTCCGGCCGAAGATCTCGTAGGCGCGCGAGGGGATGTTGTTGAACTGCGAGGCGTCGCCGCTGATAGCCACGAGCGCGCTATTCGGGTATCGCAGCTTGACGTCGATGATCTCCGTGATGGAGACGATGCGCGTCGTGTCGGACACCGTGGCGCTGTTGGCGTTGGGCGTGATGCGCCGAACCCGGACGTTCCAGCCCTCGGTGGCCGCCGGGAGGTCGATGCGGTGGCTGCGCTGATACGGTCCGGTGCACTTGCCGCTGAAAGCGGTGTTGAGGACCGTGTTGTATGCCCCGCCGTCGGTCGAGACGTCGATGGCGTACTGGATCGTGTAGCCGTTGATGTCGCCGTTGGACGTGTTGCTTTTCTGGAGCGCGTCCACTTGGAGCGTGATGCGAACCGCCGAAAGGTCGGTGTCCGTCAGTTCGTGGATCCAAGGCGTGCCGGACTTCAGTTCTGTGGCGACGGCCGTATCGCTCTCCACCCCGCCATAGCCGGGGATGTAGTCCTGGTCCTGGGTTCCCGGACGAACCTGGACCGAGACGCCATAGAAGTTCAGCGTACCGTCGGCATTGGCGAGCGCGGTACCGTCGAGATAAACGGATTGCATGCCGTTCACGAGTCCCGCGATCTCGCCCTCGGAGATGAGGTCAACGATGTGGAACGACGAGATCGACCGGAGGGTATTCGGCGCTTCGACGGGCGTGTGTCCACCACCGCCGCCTTTGGCGCCGATGATCCGAAGTTCGTTTCCCATGCCTTTCCCAAAGAAAAAGCCCGCACATGGCGGGCCCTGTTGAATCGTGTTCGCGGCGATCAGAAGTCGTCGTCGAAGGGGGTCTGTTTGAAGTTGCCGCCCACCGTGCCGTGACCGATATTGCTCTGCGCGGCGCTGTAGTCCTGCGCCTCCATGCCGGCGGAAATGATGGCGCTGCCGACGCGCACACGTCCGTAAGCAGTCGGCACGCACCCGCCCTGGGCCGAGGTGTTGATCGGACCATTGAAGACGTAGCTGGACTGGTTGTCCGACGAGTCGGCGGCTTTGCCGAGCTTGGGCTGCGGGCTGAGCATCTGGACGACGCCGCCTGCCACGAGCGAGATGCCGGTAGCAAGCGTGGAACCGCCGGTCCAAAAGGACACCACGATCAAGATAATCCCGATGATCGTCTGGAGCACGCCGGCGCGCTTCGATCCCTTGATGACTGGGACGATGCGAATGACACTCCCCGCGGGATCGTCGAACTGCCCAAGCCCGATATTCTCGGCCCTGGCGCCACGACCGCGGAACACCGCGAACTCGATGCCGCGCTGATGCGCGCCTTCTAGGTAGGCACGGAAGCCGGGCACGACTGTACACATGGCGCGCACGGCCTCGCGCGGGCTCTTGGTGTCCAGATGCAGCGAGAACTCACGGCCGAACCGCTTGCGGGCGGGGCCATCGAGGAGAATGGTCGTGGCTGTCACGTCGTCTCGGGTGCGGCGCGATGGCGCCAGATGGATCGAGTCATCTCGGCGTAGTAGCCGCCGTAGTTGTCGCGCGAACTGAGGCGGCCGTGCAGGTGGTGAAGCATCTGCCCGTCGCCAAGATAGATCCCGGCATGGTTTGGCACGCGGTTGCCGGATCGGATCTGCATGAGAACGAGGTCGCCCTTGGCTATCTCGGACGCAGACACCGGCACGAAGTTAGCATCCCTCAGCGCGGCATCGTTGTACAGGGAGGTCGCTCCGTCGTTCCACCAGCCATCGGCGCGCGGCGGGTCGGGCAGGATCAGCCCCCACTCGCGCGCGTACCAGTCGCGGCACAGGCCCCAGCAGTCCAGCAGGCCGTGGGACCACGTGCGCCCCACTAGTGGCGCCTGGTAGCCGGAGGGCTCGACGAATCGCGTCTCCGCGACCTCCGGGCCATTCTCGCCAGGCATCACGCTCACGATGACCCAGGGAAGCTCGGAGGCTTCACACTGGACGAGGTCGGCCTCAGAGGGTCGGGCCGGCGCGTCGGGGTGCGAGTGAACGATGGCTGTGATCTGACCTGCGTCCGATGCCGCGGCGTAATCGCGAGGATCCAGTGCGAAGTGCTCGGCGGGCGTTGCGGCCACGTTGCGGCATGGGACGTATCGCTCCCTGCCCCTCACGACCACCACGAGCCCGCAGCACTCGCGCGGGTACTCGGACACCGCGTGCACCTGGATGTCGGCTTGGGTCTCGGGATTCATCGGATGAGCTTCGAGGCGGGGTAGCCGCCGTAGGGGAGCTGGTTGTTCTGACCGAAGCGGATCCGGCACGATGAAAGCCGCCCGCCGCAGACGTCCTGTGACGGGTCGCTCGTGGGGCTGTCGTCCTGCTTGGCGACCGGCGGCCCGTTATAGCCGCAGTACGGCCCGCGATAGCCGCCCTTGATGAGCCAGCTGCACACGTTGGCGATGATCTGGCGGCTGGGCACCTGCCGGTCGCCCAAGTCCATGGGACTCGCCAGTTCGAACGTGACCTGCGTATTGTCCTCGGACGAGCGGCGCTCGATGAGCCAGATATCGGGCGCAGACTCCTGATCCGGGTTTGCGCCCGGCTGTCCGTCCAGATACTGTTTCAGGGTTCGCCGGCGTGTAAGGCGCGCGCCCACAAGATCCTGATAGGCAACGCACAGGGCCGTGATCCGCCCATTGACGTTGCCTACCGACAGGGTGGGCACACTGGGCTGAGCGGGGTCCACCTTGAACCCGTCTGCTTGAATGGGCCACGGGTCATACTGGTTGCCCTGCCAGAAGATCGAGCCCGACGAGGTGTATCCGTGGAAGCGCAGAATGTCGCCCGCGCCGCCACCGGTGATCGCTCGGGCATCCAGTTCGAACAGGATGACTTCCGCGCCGGGGGCAAGGGTTTGGATATCGGCAGTGAAGGTCATGGCGAGTTGAACTGCTCGAAGGTCGCGGTGATCGTGTAGACGTTCCCGCCCTCGTCATTCGGGCTCCACGTCACGCACGTGTAGAGCTGCTGCGTGTCGCCAGGGGCCGTCCAGTAGAACGGGACGCCGATGTGGGCGCGCAGGAAGTCCCGAATGGCGAGCGCGGTGTCCTTGGGCCCAGACCACCGAATCGGCCACGACCGCGCGAGCGGATTGATGCCGTTGGCGACGACCTGCCGGTAGCCGCCACCGAAGCGGGACTCGCGGACAGACCCGGTCTCGGTTCCGGTGTTGCGCGCCTGGGTGGGCCAGGTGAAGGTGTCGGTCATTTTCGGGATAGCGCCGTGTAGATTTGTCCGCCGGGGCGGATTTCCTGGGCGACCACTTGGCGCGCCGCGTTCGCCATGGCATCGCCGAACTGCTTGCCGAAGGCTCGGTTGTCGCCGCTTGTCTCGACCTGACTCGTGCCGTCACTGTTGACTGTCACGTCGATATTGATGACTACGCCACCGGCCGACCCGCCGTGTACCGTGACGCCAAGCTCACCATTGGCGCCGCGTGAGAGGGGCATGATGGCTTCACTCTTGCCCGGGACCTCGCCCATCAAGCCGAGGGCTCCGCCCTTGGCGAACTTGAAGAACGTCGGCTCGCTGACCACCTGGTTGCTGTACTTGGCGAGGCTCGGGGAGTCGTAGACGCCGCCTTTGGCGTTTGCCGCCACAGAAGTAGCGCCACCCGTTCCGTCGAAACTCCCGAAGATGGCCTGGAGAGCCTTGGACGCGAGAATGCGAATCTCCATTCGTGCGAGGTCTGTCAGGATCGACGACACGAGGCCCTTGAAGTCGAGTTTCCCCTTGGTGACGAAGTTGGTCAGGGAATCGGCGATGCTGTCGAACGAGTTGACGAAGAGGCTGCGCGTCTGGCCGGCCACGTTGCCAGCGTCGGAAAGGATGTCCGCATAGCCCGAGGAAACCCCGTTCCTCCAGTCTTTGCGTGAGCTATCCATCTGTGCGTAGCCGTCCTTGATGATTTTGACGGCCTCGGCAGTGCTTGCGCGAATCTTCCCGGCGTCGAATTCGTATTGCTCTTGGGAGATGCCGCCGGAAAGGCCATTTACGGCCATCTGTCGCTTCAAGGCGAGGTCGGCGAGCGCGTTGGCCTCCTGTCGGTACTGCTGACTGATCTTCTGGGAGCGTTCGTACTCCTGAGACCCCATCCCGATACGCTGAACCTCAGCGGTGATGGAATCCCGCAGCGCTTCGTTGCGGCGATCCAGTGCAAGCGCGTACTGTTCGTTCGCCGCTGCTTCCTTGGCATGGTTGAGGTCCAGCGTCTTCTGGAGGGCCTGCTGTCCGCGATTGAACTCGGCGGCCGCCTTTGTCGCGTCTCCGCCCTTTGACATGTAGACGCTCATCTCGTTAGCGAGACGAGCGATACCCTGCTGGTACTCCGTTAGAGCAGTGCTATCACCGACGACATTTTTGACCTGGAGAGCATCGACCTGCTGCTTGAAGGTGGCTAGCGCAGAAATCTCTGGGGACTTAGGCGTCTTCGGCGCCTTGTATTTCTCGTTGATACCCGCAACGATCTTCGCCTCATTGGAGCGGATTCTTTCGGCACTGGCCTTGTCCCCCGCGGCAAGGGCCCGCTCCACCTGTTCGTTTGCTCGACCGTGGGCCGCAGCAATCTCCCGAACCCGCTTCTGCTCCCTGGTCGCGTAAATCTCCACCTCGCGATCCGAGTCGGCGACAGCCTGTACTGCTTGAGCGGCAATCGACTTCTTGCTCGCCTCCTGATCCGCCTGACGCTCTTTCTCCTGAAGTTGGTCCAGCGACTTCTGGTAGGTAGCAAGGATGCTTGCCTGCTGCCGATCCGTGAGGTCGGCGAACATGGGGCCGCTGCGATCGCGAACGGCCTGCATGCGCTCCTGAATCTTTGCGATCTGCTCGGCCGAGGTGTCGGGCCGGCCGACGTCGAGCATGGCATCCCATGCTTTCTTGGCCGCCGAGGCCACACTAGTCCACGCACGCTCCATGAGCCCCGCGCTCTGCTCGACCGACTTAGCGCGCTCGGCCACGGCGTCCGCGCGAGCCTTCATGGCGACGGTCGCCGCCTCGTCCTCGCGGCCACTGTCCTGAAGCGCCTTGATCTGCTCGTAGAGGGCGGTGGTGAGGAAGTGCTCGGCGTCGTTGAGCGCGAGCACGGCCTTGACGGGCTCGTTCTTCAGGTCCGAGAACTGGCGGATGGTCTCGGCCGTCGACTGCCCGGTAAGGCGCGCCATGTCCACGGCGGCCTTGCCCACAAGGGCGATCTGATCGGCCGTGAACTTGCCGGAACCCGCTACCTCGGCGAGCGCCGCCGCCGCCTCGTGCTGCGTCCCCGCGCTCGCACTGATAGAGCGAGCCTGATCCTGCAATTGGCTTGCCGTGACGCCCGCGTAGTTCCCCGTGCGCGCGAGCGCCTGATTGAACGCGACAGCTTCATCGCTCCCCTGCTTCCAGGCGACAGCCAGCGCGATAGACGCGCCGGCGAGCAAGGTGAAAGGGTTGATGAGCCCGAGGACATAGCCACCGAGCGCGCGCGCGGCCGGGCCGATGCCGCCGAACATGTCCTTGAGCTGGCCGCCCTGCTGAAGCAGGACCGAAAGCGGCCGCTGGCCGCCCGCGATGGACGTCGCGATGTCGGTGAACTGGGCGGGAATGCCGCGATTGGCAGCGGCTAGCGCCTTCTGGGAGAGTGCGGTCTTGCCGCTGGTGTCGGCATAGCGCGACAGTGCTAGGCGGCTGGCCTCGATCTTGTCGGCGTAGACTTTGAAGTCGTCATCGCCGATGAGCCCCTTGGCGCGGAACTGGCTGAGCTTGCGCTCCTGCTCGTCCAACTGGCCGAGTTTGGCGACCACCGGGTCGATGGTGCCGATGAGCTTCGACAGTTCCTCACGCTGCGCGCGAATGGACGCCGAATTGGAGGACTTGCCGGCGCGGGCATTGGCCTCGGACAGCCGATCTTGCGAGGCGGCGGCCTTGTCACCAGCCGCAGCCATCTTCTCTAGGCCGTCCTCCGCCTGCTTCACGCCATCCTGCGTGACTTTAATCCCGAGCGATGCCAGGTCCACTAGGTGCTCTCTCTCATGGTCGCCAGGGCCTCGGCCTCCAGCACCCGGACGCAATCGAACGTCTCGGGCCAGTCACTTCGGGGGATCGCAAGCAGGCGGAAGACCTGGGGCATGACGCCGTAGTCGAGCCCGGTGGGGCCAGCGACGCCCGTGCGCCACTGCGTGCCCATTGCGATAAGCGTGTCGACGGCCGGCATGTTGTCCGGCCAGACGAGAACGGCGGTTTCTTCCAGGTCGGATCGAGCAAGGCCCATCGACGCAAGTTCCGCGTCAGTGGGCCCGCTCTCGTAGATCGCCCGGGCCGCCGCTTTCAGTTTTTTACGCGGGCACCCGACAGCTCGCGCTCGTAGGCTTCGAAGACAGCCATGCCGACGCCGCCGTAGTTTTCCAGGAGGCGGCCGATGTTCTCGGCATTGAACTCGTCGTCGAGTTCCCAGCCGCAGGCGAGCGCCTGAATGACTTCGGTGTCGCCGAGATTGGGCAGCTCATCCTTGAGCCAGGACTCCCATGCCGAGCGCGTCCGGTGCCTGAAGGTGAAGGACACCTGCACGGGTTCGGCGCCATGGACTGGCACCGTTACGGGGGCCTGAAACGTCGGATTCGGATCGAGCTTGATCTTCGCCATTACGCGGCGTACCGGGTGACTTCGCCGACAAGGGCGACACTGGAGGCCAGCGCCATCACCTGGCCCTTGGTCACGGTCGGCGTCTTGTTGATCGTGGTGTAGCCGTTGTAGAGCACGAGGGCGCCGCTCGGGAGCGTGAGGCGCAGCGCGCGCGGTACGCGGTCGTCGTTGGCCGCCGAGAAGACGGGATACCACGGGAGGGTGGCATCATCGCCGATGCTGAAGCTCAGGCTCTGCGGCGACTTGGTCGTCGGAATCTGGTGCTCGACGTCTTCCTCGAGGAAGGAGTAGGTCGCGAACTGCTGCTCACCGCCGCTCGTGCTGAATTCGAGCACCTGGGTGACCTGAGTCCAGCCGGTGACTTCCTGCGCCGTGCCCACGCCACTACCGGCCGGGAAGCGCTGCGTCGAGCTGGTATCGACGCCTTCAAGTTCGAAGCTGTCCGTGTCGGAGTTCTTGACGCGCACCACGCGGCCGTTCAGGCGGTTCCAGCCCGAGGTGATCTTGACAAAGTCGCCGTCGGAGAAGCCGTGACCGGCTGCGGTGGCGACGGCGGGGTTGGCGTTCGTGATGGCCGTGATGGCCTTGGCCGTGCCGACGGCCGACTCGATCGACAGGACGGACCCGTCAGGGAGCTGTACAGACATTGATGTGTCCTATGGTTCGATCCCGGCGAGCGGGCATAAAAAAGGCCCCACGCGGGGCCGAGTGGTGCGCGAGAGGCGCGGGTTAGACGGTGTCGGCCCGGTACTGGAACGACACGGGAAGAACGAAGGTCGATTCATCCTGGCCGCCCTGCGCGGCGGTCGCCGGGGCAATCACCTGAGCAGTGAAGCCCGCGACAGTCATGCGCAGGTTGAGCGGGAAGAGCGTGGCCAGTTCGTCGGCTATGCCCTCGACGGCACCAGGCCCGAGCCCGATGGGCGCTACCACGTTGATCTGGTAGACGCCGCGGTAGACGCGATGCTGCCCGGCCAGGTCATTGCTTCCGGTCGCGGCCGGGAGCAGGAAGCCTCGGAGGTAGGTCTCGCCGTTGACGGGCGTAAACGCCACGTTCTCGTACGCGATGCGCAGCGCTGGTGTGCGAGCGGCGGCCCACTGTGCCAGGCGCGTCTCGATGGCGCGGCGGACGAGCTTGTTACTCACTGGGGAAGCTCCGAGACGGCCTTCTCCACGTATGCCTGAAACTCGGCGACGGTCACCCGAACCATGCCCTCCGGCGCCTGTTTCGCGCTATGCCCGTACTCGATGGGAATGGCGTAGGGAAGCGTGTTCACGATGAAAATGTCGGTTTCGCCGTCGGAAGAGGCAATGGTTGCCTCTCCATTAGCGATCGTTTTCGACCCGCTCTTGTCCGTGTCGATGATCGACACGAAAGTCGGCTCGCCGATAGATACGGTCCAATTGGCGCGCAGGCGTCCGCCCACGTAGCCCTCGGGAGCGATGATATCCATGCCATCGTTGAGCTTTCGGCCTGGCTTCAGGCGGCCATTTTTGGTCAAGTTCTCGGGATCATCCCGGAGGGCTGTATTGTGTGCCGCTACTTCTGCGTTGTAGTAGGCCGCGGACCTGTTGACGGCCCAGACGTCAGGATTACCCACAGGCGTCCGCAACACCGTCGACTTCAACAGACTGATGCTTACGCTGCGCACCACCTGCCGCGCGTTCTCCGGCGCCTTCTTCGCGAAGGCGTGCAGCGACAGCGCGAAGCTCTGCGCGCTACCCACGGATCTGCGCCACGTAGAGCACCGGGGTGCCGGCGGGCGCGATGGGCTTGACGGCCACCACCTGCGCGACGCGCATGGAGCCCGTGTCGTCCTTGTAGTTCAGCTTGTTGCCCTGCTCCACCCGCTGACCGGGCGCGCAGAAGGCTTGCTTGTCACCCTGGAGTACGAGCGTGCCGTCGATGTACTTCTGATCGAAGTCGAAGACAGCGGCCGTGGTCTGGACGGTGGTCTCGGCCGGCTCGGTTGTCCCGGTCTCGGGGTTGTAGACCGGCGGGCCATCCGCGCGGATCAGCTCGGCAGGTGCGCCGAAGCGCTTGAGCAGGCGAGTTGCGGTGGCAGCGGTCGAGGGGTAGTTAAAGGTGGTCATGGCGAAGCCCAGGGCTTGAGCTTGGCTTCCTCTCCGACGATGCGCGACCACTGGTCACGCGGCACGCCCTGCGCCTTCAATTCTTTCATGCGGTTCGCAGACCACACGATTTCTTCCTGGGGTATCCCGGTGAGTTCGGCGAACATGGCGGCGCCGTTGTAGGTGCCGTTCTCGTTCTTCCACTTCGCAAAGGCATCGCTCATCACGCCCTCACCACCTGCACAGACCCCGCCCCACCCCCGCGCAGCAGGGCGCCCAACAGCCCGTCTACGGCTGCATACTTCACGCCCTGCCGCGCACCATCGGAATAGACGACCGTGATCGGGCCCACGGTCTCCTGCTTGACCTGTGAAGACTGGTCGGCTTGCAGGTCGCCACCGATCGAGCGCACAGCCATCTCGGCGTTCGCTCGGGCAACCGCCTGGGGAATGGCGGTACTGGGGAGATCGAAGCACCCGACGCGCACGCACTTACGCGGCCAGTCGAGTGCCTGTGTCGCGCTCACGCGCTCGCCCTTCCACTGCGGGCCATAGACGGCCGCCATGTAGTCCGAGCCCTTGCGGAGTGCTTGTTCCTTGCCCGTGGTGTCGAGGGCCGCCCAGGCGTCGTCGCCGCGCGCAGCGAAGTACGCGTCTGCGTCGGCTACGCTGATGTAGGCTTCGGCGTCCGGCTTGCCGGTGCCGTCCTCGACGATGAGGGCCACTTAGGCGGCGCTCTCGCTGTTGCTGCGGCGGCCGCGTCGCGCGGCCTGCTCGGGCTCTGCGTCGGCGCGCACGTAATCTGCCGGCGCAAACGCCACATCTACGATGCGGTAGCCCTGAGCGCGAAGCTCGGCCTTGCGCTCAGGAGACACCGGGTGCGGCTCGTAGTGAACCTTCTGCTTTTCCATGATGGTCCCTTGGAAAGAAAAGGGGCCGGATTGCTCCGGCCCCGTTGGCTTACTTGGAGGCGTCACCGATGGTGATCACGCCGGCCGTCGCCTTGATGTTCGACGCGACCTTGTCCCAGTTCGTGCCCGTGGCGAGTTCGGCGTCCGTCGGCGACTTGCCGCCGTTCGCTTCATCCCACGTGTAGCCCTTCAGGCCCAGGCCGAAGGTGTAGTCCACCTGCATGGTCGTCTCGATGCGCGTCTGGCCGTTCACGGTCTGGACGTTCGAGATCACGTCGCCGGCATCGGAAACGATGGCCGCCGAGTCCGCAAGCGAGAGCACCTTCTGCTTCGCCGGAGCCTCGGGAGAGACGACGGCCGCCGAGTACAGCGCCGGCGCATCGGTCACGATGACCGGGCGGCCAAGGATATCGACCACGTTCACCGAGCGGGAGTCGAAGAGGTGGCCCGCGTTCGCGATGTTCTGGCCGATCAGCTTATGGAAGACCTGACCGGTCATGACCTGCGCGACGAGGTTGCCAGACGCATCGCCGAACAGTGCATGCGCGGCGTTGATCGCGGCGTAGTCGACACCGGCCGTGGCCGAGACGTCGTTGGTTGCGGTCGGCTGGTTGCTGATCGCGGCCACGAGCGCGGCAATGGCCGTATTGAGCTGGTCGGCCAGGAGCGCTTCGGCGAAGTTGCGCGAGGCGACCTCGATGCCTTCGGCGGTCGGCTTCTCCAGCCAGGTCATCTGCGACGGCTCGTAGCGGATCGGGCCGAAGCCGCCGGCAACCTTCACAGAGCTATGCTTGAGCTGGGTCAGGTCGGTCGGGGTCACCGATGCCTGGTTGGCGTAACGATCGACGCGACGCTGGGCCGAGTGAATGGCGGCGAAGAACGACTCCTGAAGGAAGTCGCCGGTGAAGCCTTCGGTGGTCAGGCGAATCGCGCCATTGCTGGCACCATTGAACTTCTGGACCATCTGGGCCAGGGTCTCAATGGTCGCAGGCATGACGTATTCGTTGAATACCTGCATCTGAGACAGGGACATCGAATGTTTCCTTTACTTGTGTAGATCGGGGAAGCGCGCCGCAATGGCGGCCACGCGCTCGGACTTGGTTCCGCCAAGGTCGCCCTTGGCTCGCTGAGAGCCGCCTCCACCGCCACCGCCGTTGCCAGCACCCGATCCGCTCGCGCCCGAACCCTTGAGGATCTGATCCTTGTAGGGGTAGGCGTCCACGAGGGTTTCGATGGCTTCGTCGAAGTCGGCGAGTTCGCCCGGACGGGCGCGGCTGTAGATCTTGTTGCCGTGGGTGTCGTAGGCCACGACCTTGCCGTCCTCGATCTTGAAGGCACTGCCGAAGCGGGCCTGCACGAGATCGGCGGGGATCGCGAACTTGTCGGTGATGACCTTGGAGCGGGAGAAACTGCCGCCGATCTTCTCGGCGTAGAGCTGGCCTTCGAGTTCTTGCAAGCGGGTCTGCGACTCGGTCAGCTTGGCCTCGTAGCCCTTGCTGATCTCGTTGCGCACCGTGTCGATCTCGCCGGCATCCACCAGCTTCTTCTGATCGAGCTTAGAGACGGTGTCCAGCGCCTTAAGCGCCGCCGACGGATCGGCGATACCCTCGAACGCCTTGAGCGCCTTCTCGGCCGCTTCCTTGCCCTCGCGGTGGCTCTTCGCCTCGCCGTTCAGGCGGGTGATGGTCGCCACGGTGGCGGGAGCGTCGAAAGCGATCTCTTTGCCGTCGTCGGAGACATAGACGGGCTTGCCGTCCTGCACGACCACGTGGCCGGCATCGTCCAGCTTCAGTTTCATGGTTGGTTCCTCGGCCATCCGGCCAGCGAATGACCCATCCGGGTCGTGGCGCCCTCGGCATCCGCCGGTTTGGGCAATAAAAAAGCCGCCCATGAGGCGGCTCTAGGTGAATTGAGTGGCGGTGCGAGAGACCTTCTTGGCTTTTATCTCTCGTATTGGCTACTAGGCACCGGCTTACGCTTTGGAAGCACCGCCATAGCGCTTACTCAACAACCACCCTCTGCCCGCCCAGAAAGCACGCCACGCACAGCTTGTTGCGGGTCTTGCCGATGGAGGCGGTGATCGTCTCGTGACCCCCGCAACGATGGCACTGGGCCAGGTGCGGGGTCTTGGTCTTTCGGACTCGGGCGCGCACCTGCTCGGCAGGAGAGTCGGGCGGCTTGGTGCCGTCGATTACGCGCAGGGAGACCATTGTGGCAATGGTGCCGGACGCAGAAACGATGTCAAGGGGTGTGGGTAACATGGCCGTGGTAGCGATCACGGCCGCGGTAGGGCGGATTCAGGACGACCAAGGGTCCGGAAGAAGTTCGCGGTCCTTGGCTCCTTCGATGTAGGCAATGGAATACCCAATCGCCCAGCCAGAGGTATCAAGCTGCCACTTGACGTAGGTTCCTGGCGGATGCGCGACATAGCTGACATTGCCGTTAGGGCGCGGGCCAATACCCATAGGGCCAACTGATATTTTGTCCATCACTCCCTGCTCTCCGCCCTCGCTTGGTCGATGGCGTCTCTAACAGTAGGCGCCACATTTCCCCCTCGCGGAACCTTCCGTTCATTGACTGCAACGAAGTGATCAATCGGGCCGTCATCGTTCGACGTATAGAGCATGTGCGGATTCTCCTGTAGCCAATCCATGCGCTCCGCATCTTTCACCATCGCCAGCAGCTCGGGGCCGTGGTCGCGGAGGAAGTTCGCCACCGAGGCGATAAATATTGCGTCACGGTACGTCGTATCACCGCGAATAGTGGCCTGGGTGGCTAGCGGAGTGATGCGTGACACATCATCGATGTCACGCCATCCATCGTCAGCCGTGACGCTTCCTTCGTCCTCGCCGCCCACTTGGTAGCAGCCTCGATTGGTCGCCGACCATGGTCCTGCCGTAGCGACCGAAGACAGGGCCATCACTTTCTCAAGCTCATCGCGGACGGTCATGGGGTGGGTCCTGCGTAACTGGGTAGGTAGAAATTCACTAGAGTCACGTCCTCGCTATCCGAGAAGCCGGGATATACACGCTGCATCTCGGTGAGCAGGCCGTTCACTGTCCGGCAAGACGGGTCGTGCTCATCGCGCAACATATGATCGCTGACCTGGTTAAACCGATAAGTCGTGGTGGAAAGTGTCGCCAACATGGAGGGCTTGACGTCACCGAGGTCGATTAGGGCGTGGCCTACTCCGTCCCATTTGCTGCCACGCCTAACAGTGGTGTTTCGGCCCGGCTTGAAAATGTGCCGCTTGAATTGAAGGACCGGCGGGTCTTTGGATGCGATGGCAAGAAGCTCTTCCCAGCACTCACCCGCCGCGATCATTCGATTATCTCCGATGTCATCCATGGGAAAGTCAGCGAGCAGCGAAATAGCTACGCTCGAAAGATCCCTTGGGACAAGGACGAATTCCTCGCTCATTTCCCACCTCGGTTCAGGATGGCGGAGAGGTCGCGTCCGCAACCCAAGTAGTCCTCGCCATAGGGAAAGCCAAGGCTGTCCGCCTTGCGCTGCCATGTACCAACTAACGCACGAAGCTCACTCACCGCCACCACGTCACCCTGGCTTGCGAGGGCGGCTTCAAGGGCCGCGCGCATCCTAGACTCGCCCGCAAACGGAACGACAATGGATTCACCCATCCATGATTTAAGGGCAGCATCCAGCATCTCATCACTCACACGGCTAGTTGTTGGGGTTGTAATACTCATTTCGCGTCTCCGGTGCGAGTTTTCTTGTCAGCGAACTTGCGCAGGGCAATGCGGAGGCGTTCCTGAGTCTCGGCCTCACGCCTAGCCATGGCCTCTTTGTCGCCGTTGCAGTTGTAGTGGCCGTTCAGCCCTTCCGTTTGCATCCGGCATGGGCAGTACGGATCGCCACCTTGTGGCCCCATGCAGGCACACAGCCGCCCAATGGTTATCTCGCTCATTCCCCATCCCCCGCCGTGCGGGTGTCCGCTGGAACGAAGCGGTGTCCGAAAGGAGCGTCTCCGGGCTTGCCGCCATGAGCGTGCATGTGCACTGCGCTATGCAGTTGATAGCCGCATTCAGCGCACCTCCCGCACTTACAGTGCGTAAAAACCCGGTATTCGTAGAGCCGATACCCTACCTTGTAGCGACGCTCTTGCGAGCAAGGCTTCGGGCAATTACCTACGCCGCCAAGGCCAGCTTCCCATTCATTCATGACCAGGCACCTCCGGCGCGGCGGCGAGCATGGCCCGTCGGTCTATCGACTCGACCCACGCGACCGCCACCGCTGCAACTTGCACAAGCTCCGTGCGAAGCGACGAAACATTGCCAGCCCTGGCCTCATCGACAGCTTCGGCAACTTCCTCGATCAAGATGTCCGAGTAGGACAACTCGCCATCCCTCGCCTTGCCGTCCACAACTGCCTTCACCAAGCCTGCTGGGTCTATCAACTGTCCAATGCAGCGCGAACCGTAAGGCGTGTAATGGGGATGGTTCTGCTCGCCCCATTTCGCGTCTTGCCTTGAGCGCTCAGCACGAACCTCACTGATAATACCCTCCGGCACCACCGCCCCGGCGCTGGGCGAGGCTAGGGATTGTGCATCCTCGAATGCTGCGCGGGCGTCGGTCAGGTTGCTACCCAAGTTAAAGAGGTAATGGCGCTCACACCATTCGCGAATCTGCGCGTCCGTCACCTCGGCAGGCGTGGCGACAGCCGGGCTCGGGGCTACCACGGGGCGCTTTGTCGTGGCACCGTAAGCATCGCCGTATTCCTTCGTTACGTCGGCAATAACCTTGTCAGCCTCAAAATCATACCGATGAATGGAAACGAATCCGGCTTTCTCCGACTCAACGATCCAGCCCTCCACCCCATCCCCTACCGCCTGCTCGATCTTGGCCTTGCGACACTTAAGGCAAAGTTCATCGCGAAGAAGATATTCGGGCCAGCTATTACCACAGCCACGACATATTTTCTGACTATTGCCGTCGCCTTCCTCGTCGCCGCTCGGTCGCTCGGGCTTCGGCTGGTCGATCAAGTCACCGCGAACGTACTGGATTTCGAGGCCACCGATGGACTCTGCGAACCAGGAGACGTTCTCGTCCATGTCGCCTGTCCATGGCTCGTCGCGCTCGTCGTTATCGCCCGCCGTATCCACCTGGAGGTAGATCACCTCGGGCGCGGTCCGATCGAGCTCGCCAGGAACGTAACCGAGTTCTACGTTCTCGCCCCTCGGCTGCTCGGCAGGCTGGGAGGCGAGGTGGGCGTCGATGGCGTCGGCGTATTCTGCGAGGTCGTCACGGTCCATCGTCTCCCATTGCCCCCGATCACCTTCGGCGTGCAGCCTGAGAACATCCCGAACCTGTTCCAACGTCATCGTCTCTTTCATGCTCATGTGCGGCTCCTGGCGGCGTCGATGGCGGCCCTATAGGTTGGTTCGTTACGGGACGCGAAGGTGAGGCCATTGGAGCCGTCTATAACGGACCAACTTCCACGCTCGTCCGAGCCATGAATGCTCATGGTCGGATGACGCGCAAGCCAATCCAGCCTCTCCGCGTCCGCCTCATGCTCAGCAATGCGGGCGGCGTCGGAGGCGGCTTGGTGCAAGGCATCGGAGATTTGACCGCTGTAGTGGTAATCCTCGGCCCCGCAGTCATACTGCTCCGCCAAGTCCTTAAGACGTTCGGGTGTGTAGCGCTCGGTCATGGCGTAATCCTCCCTATATAGACTTGCTCAGGGTCGTAACCCATTTCCTCAAGTATCGAAATGAGACCCCAATAGCTGTGATGCTCAGCGATGAGGTCGCCGAAGTCGTTGTACGCGACGTAGATGCTCATCACCCCTCCCTCCGCTCAGGCGTTGTGGTGGTGTCTCCTTCCAGTGCGCGGCGGGCGATGAGCTTTGCGTTCAAACCATCTGTCGCACCAAGCTTGGCGATCACCTCTAACGCCTCCCTCAACCTATCCACCTCAGCGGTCAGCTTGGCAATGCGGGCGTCCTGAATGATGTTGTCGTTGTGAATCCTAGTGAGGTAAAGGCGAGCATCGTTGACCGCATTTCTTGACCATAGGTCAAACGATTGAACTTTACTCAGAGCTTCCAGAACCTCCAAAATGTTCACGCTCCACCTCCGTAAATGGTTTTTCTGGCGCCGTCAATGACGGCTCGCTCTTCAGCACTCAACGGCATTGTTATCCTAAGCACGCCAGCGAGCGCCTCCCTCAACCTATCCCGCTCTGCCTGAGCCTCGGCTAGCGATGCGGTGAGGCGCTTGATTAGATCGGCGTCTGCGGTGGCTTAGGCTTGGAGGGAGTGGACTTGGTTCTGTAGTAGGTCGATAAGCGATTCGTTGTTGTAGTTGCTCATCACTCACCTCTGAACTTGGAGAGGGCTTCGTGGAGCGCGTCCAGATACTTCTTCGGTACGCTGTAGTAGTCAGAAGGCTGGAAATTGACTTCGATCACCTTGGCCGAGTCAAGAACTGCATCGGCGTCTTCTACCAACTCCGCAACCCGCGACTCGGTTTGCTTCTCGCACTCTCGATAGCCATCCTTGAACATCAAGGAAAGGACAGTCCTTCGCGTGGCATCTGCCGACTTCTCGTGAGGATTGAATGGATGGCGTGCAATTGCCGCGTTGATAGCCGCCAGATCCAATTCCTCCGCCGTAAACCGCCTACCCGTACTCATGCGGCACCTGTAAGGCGGGAGAGGGCGCGGTCAATGCACTTGCGCGCGAGTGCGATATCCGAGGGAAACGTGGCATTTTGCGAGAGAGCGTCTTTCGCCCCCTTGAGGTTGACGACTGCTTCAGAGACTGCATCACGGGCCTGCTTGTATTGCCGCTGGTGACGAGCCACCACGCCAGGCTTGAACTGCTCAGGAAATTGCGCGGCATCATCCACATACGCCTCGCAAGTCTCCATCACCGTCACCACATCCACCTCACCATTCATCGTCTTGGCCTCAGTAGTAGGAGTGGCGGCGGTCATCACGCAGCCCTCGGCTTTTTGGCCGAAGCGCGCTCGCGCTCCTGCTTCAAGATCTGCACGACCTCGGCGGTCTGGCTGCGGTTGTTCTCGGCCGCCCTACCCTCCAGCCATGCCTTAAGCGGGGCCGGAAGGCGAACCTTCAACTGGACATCGATTGCTCGCACGTTGGATTCCCTCAGTGGACCCATGTGGTCCCGTAGCGACAAGGTACCCATGTGGTCCATTGCTGTCAAGACCCATGTGGTCCATGATTCCGCCCCATGAAGAGAACCGACCCCCAGTTCAAGATTCGCCTACCCGAAGACCTCAAGGACCGGCTGGAAGCCTTGGCGGCCAAGGAACAGCGCTCGGTGAGCGCTGAAATCGTCGCCCGCCTTCAGCGGACCTTGGACGAGGACGACGCGCGCGCAGGCGCGCCGCGTCCCGAGGACGTGGCGGCGCTACTAGGGGATGACGAGGGGGTGAGGGGCGCGCTGGAGGAAATGGGCACGCTGGCCCGGCGCATGGAGGCTATGACCGCGCTGCTGCGGTCAAAGGCGTCCGAGCAGGTGCTCAAGGATGAGAAAAAGGCCGCCAAGAAGCGCCGCTAGCCACCCACGTCCTCTCGACGTTGGCGCGCGGACACTGGCCCCGACAGTCAGGAGCACGCCATGGCATTTACCCGCGAACAGCTTACCGCGCGCCTTGAGGCGCTAGATGGCGCCCTGCCCCGGCTCCGCGCCGAATACCCGGACGATGACGAGTTCTGGAATGCCTTCGCGAGCGAAGCGGACTTTGCGATCGAGTGCGCCGGGTCGGACGATTACGACTGGGTCAATGCTCAGGTCGATGCGCTGCTGCACAAGCACGGCATCGAGGTTCGTGGCGATGAATCGCCGACGGATGGGTGAGTCGAATGCGTTGCGCTATTCGGCTCAGGCGGCCCGGAAATTGAGGACAGCCTGCATCGGGTGCTCTTTGCGCCATTTCCAGTCGGCTCGTGTGTGGCACGACTTGCACAGTGCCTCTAAATTACTGAGGCGATTCGCGAGCGACTTGTTTGCGTGCTGATGAAACGGCTCCTTGTGATTCACATTAAGCCGCATCTTGAATTTCTCTTGATGCTCAGCCTCGCTCATATGGCAATGCTCGCAGCATCGCCCCGCGCGGTTTCTCGCCATCTCACTTATCGTCTCCCACTCGTGGCCGCGGAATCCCTGCCGGTGACTTCCGCCCTGCCACGCTGGATGACGATCTAAGCGAAACGCCTCGCTGATCTTCCGCTTTCGTTCCGGGTTCCGCCGTATCCACTCATTGCCACACGCAGGCGAGCATACCTTCGCGCTTGAAAAGGCGATCATCTGATCGCCGCGCCATGTTATGGCCGTGAATTTAACGCCACAATTTTTACACGTGCACGGCGCTGGCCTCTTGGCCGCCACCTTGCAGGTCATGCAACAGAATTTCGCCGACTTTACGGGGACCTTCTTTCCGCAATGCCTACAGAAGCCACGGTTATCCGCCCTGCTCTTGTCGTAACACGCGCGAGAGCAGAACACTCTGTCAGACTGCTCGCCGTTCCGCCGCCTGGATGGGTACCTAGCCGTGACAGCTCCACAGCAATAACACGGCGCTCGCGGGAAGTCAGGGCCATGACCCCTCCTGTATTCGCCGGCGCGCTGAGCGCTGCGGTAGCAGGTCACCTGGCAGAACTTATTCGATTTTCCCGCCTTTCCAGAGAATGCTTTACCGCACGCCTGGCACGTGCATAAAATGTCGTCAGCCATCACCTACTCCAATTAGGTCGTGGTCAGGGCCGATCACTGTTAGAGCAGTGACTCGGCCCGCCTTGTTTCAGGCCTTCAACTTTGCCTCAAGCTGAGACAATGTCAAGAATCGTCCCTTGTCGTCGTAGAATTTGTCAACGGTTACGCGCCCCTCGCGATAGAACTTCGCTCGCACAGGACCAAGGATTTCATCTTGACGAGCAGCGGATTGCGACTCAAACCAATCCTTGTACGTTGTTCCGGCTGGCACTTGGCCGTCCATGCTAGCCCTGGTTGCAGGTGCCATATCGTCTACGTCTATGCCTAGCTCGCGCCATGACCTAAGAACAGGGACGCTTATGCTTCGGCAGCAGAAGTGCGCGCGACCAGGGCCGCCGAGCCACGGGAATCGATGTCCGATAGGTTTGTGTTTATCGTCTGCCGTGTATTTCAATCCGTCACGAGGAAGACATATCTCCTTCGTCGTGTGCGTGTCCAACGTCGCTACCCACTGCACGGCCTTCACCAGATCGGCGTTGGCATCAACCATCGCCTGCCGTGCCGTCTGCGCAGTATGGCTCAACGCCGTTTGAACGACCGTAGCCAACTCGCGCCGCGGGCGAGCGAGGATGCCGTCGGCGTACCCAGCGGCCTTCGTTCCGCGGATGGTCTTGATGATGTCCGCGGTCGTCCGCCCCTCGACGTAGCCCGTGCGCACGGTATTGCGGATGATCGTCAGGCGGCCGCTCTCGAGATTCGACGCCCAGTCTTTCAGCAAGCGTCCCTGAAACGGCCGCGACAAGGCGGTCGCGTAGACCTGCTCGGCGGACACGCCGGCGATGGGAAAGCGTACCTGCGCAACGCTTGGCACGGCCGCTTTGTAGCTTGCCAGCTCGGCCGTAGCCTCGACCCTGGCCAAGCCGCGCATGTCGGGCTCCAGCGCCTGCATCACGGCCGCGTAGGCGTCGGCATTGAGCCTTCTCACCGACCCGAGCAAGGCCTCCAGGCGCTCCACCGTGAAGGTCTCGCGCTCCATCTGAAGCAAAGCCTGCGACAGCTGCGCCACGAGGCTTGCATCGGTCCGGTTCAGCACGGCTATCATGCGCCGCACGACGCCCGCGCTGTAGCGCAGTAGGTCGTGGGCGTGGTCGATGGCCCGGTCTTGGAGTACCGCGTTGGCGGCGGCCATTACAGGCGTTCGACCATGATGGGCGCCGCCGTATGGGGGTCATGCTCGCAGGCAACGCGTACAGCTTCTTCCGCCGTGGCGCCCATGGACATCGCACCCATGGCATAGCACGTGCCGGATCCGATGGCGTAGAACTCGGTGTCAATCGGTCCGGCGAAGTATGGGCTGTCATCGGCAACGTACAGTTTGCCGTCCGGCTTGACCATGATGACGCGGATGTCGATCTTGTCCGTCATCTTGGACGGGTCGGCGCCATCGCGGAGCCACGCCACAAAGCGTTCAGACAGACCGATGGTGGCCGTGCTTAGCCCGACCACCGAGCCGTCGTCGAGCCTATGCACCTTCACCTTTCGGCCCGGCGTTGGCTCGCCTCGTCCGCCATAGGCTCGTGTGTCAGCCGCCATGATGCCATCGCGGTAGGCTATGGTGCTCATGCTGCGATGCCCAGGCTGCTGGGCTCTGGCATGGCCGACGATACCTCGTTCTGCGCCTCCTCGGCCTCGACCTCGGGGTCGATATCCGCAGAGAGGACGCCGCGGCGCTGTTGCTCGCGAATGGCCGTCTGGCGCGTGATGAGCCCGCCCTGCTGGAGCGAGAGAATCAGCTGCGCGCTGGCGTCGCTCTGCGTGGCGGCCGCGAAGTCCTTGAAGAGCGTGACACGCGGGGCCTCGATGCCCATGTACTGCCCGGCGAATACGAGCGCTTGATCGAGTGCGTCCTCGAAGCTCTCGGTGATGCGCTGGAGGTCGCACTTGTTGCCCTCGGCGTCATTGGCATCCTCGGTCGCCGTGCGCTGGCCCGGCTTCTGCACAAGCAGTTCGGCGCCAGTCTGGATCATCTGCTCTTCCAGTGCCGTCAGCGAGTCGGCGCCGGCCTTGATGGCCGCGCCGGTGTGCTCGATGAACTTCATGTCGCCCTGAAGCGGGAGCTTGACCGCCGTGGAGGCGCCCACGGTCAACTGCCATTTCTCGTCGTCCACGCCGATGACGGCCAGTATCGGCACCCGCGCCACGTGCAGGATCGTGTCCTGGTCGCTCTGGGACTGCCAATGCTTCACGCACAGGTACGCCAGGTCCATCAGGGGCGGCCGGCCGATCATGGTCGCCACGCGCTGGCCGTACACGGGCACGAACGGGATAGCCGAGAGGTTCGTGGTGCCTTGATCGACGATCTGGTAGCCGCCGGCATCACCCCCGCGCTCATGAAGCTCCCATGAGCCCGGACGAAGCACACGAACGCGGTCGACGACCTTCGTCCCGTAGTCGCCGTCCTCGACCTCGACGCACTCCTGCCAACGGAGCATGGCGAGCCGGCCCTCTTCGTCCAGCTTCCAGCCGAGAATCTGGTCGTGGCGCACACGCACGAAGTACGGACGGAGCCCGGCTGCGGTCTCGGCCGCGCGTGTGGTTACGCCTGCCTCGGTGCGCGGTACGGCAGCGGCCTTCGGCACATCCACGTAGATACCGCACAGGCCGTGCCCGATGGCCTCGGCCATCATCTCGGCCGCGAAGACGTTGAGGCTCACGCCCGCGCGATCGATGTCGTCGATCCAGGGCTTCCACTGGTCCAGCACGGCCTTGCTCGCGTCACCCAGCGTGAGGGGCTTGGAAAACGGTTTGCCGGCCATCACGCCCACGGTACGCCGATAGGCCGGGAACAGGGTCGCCGTCGCAAGGCGAGCTTCATAGGCCGCGTCCTCCTCGTTCGGCCAGCGGGGCATGAAGCGCTTGCCAGCCTTGCGCATGGCGCGCGTTCCAGCGAGCAGGGCTTCGGTGATGCACCAGTCTTCGCGCGCCTCAAGGATGGCCTGGGAGCACTCGTGTACGGCAGTTGGCATTTCAGAGCCTCAGGGGTTGCACGACGGCAACGCGGTGTTGAATGGGGTAGCGGTACACGAGGAAGTACCCGGCCGCGTCGATGATGTGATCCAGCCCGCCGGCCTTATCGGGCTCGCCGTGCTTGTCGTAAGCCTGCTTTTCCAGTGACTCGACGAGTTCGGGGCACGTCTCGGGGTTCACGCGATACCGGCGCTTGCCTTCCTTGTGGACCATGGCGTTGACGGACAGAACGCGATCCTTGACGCGCGGGTTGGTCGCATTCACCCGTACACTGAAGCCGGCCGCGCGCAGGATGGCATGATCGGACTCGCTGGCGTTGTTGCTCTTGCGCGCCTGTCCGCTGGCGTCGGGATAGACCATGATCGAATGGCCGGGATGCTCGCGCTTCAGGAGCGCGCACATAGCCGGCGTATCCAGCACGCCCGTGTACTCCTTCACCGCGTGCGGATCGTCGCCGCGCAGGACGTGAACCGCCGCGGACATCTTGCCCACGTTGAAGTCCATGCCCACGTGCAGGGGCTCGCCTGGCTTGATCGTCTCCGAGCTGGCGTTGAGCGACCTGTCGAACTCGGGGTATACCGACCCGGCCACGAGGTTGACGAACTCGCCGTCCAGATAGGCCGCCAGGAGGTTCGACGGGTACGTGGCGCGCAGGCTCTCGATGTAGCCCGGCGGCAGGTTCTTGGCGTTCGACATGGTCGACGCCTTGATGATCCGGTAGCCCGGCGCGTTGTCCGGGTTACGCTTCCAGCGGTCGTAGACGAAGCGAAAGCCCTCTGGCGTCGTCGCCACGCCCACGGTGTTCAGTGAGCCGTCCGGCTTCTTCTGGCGGTTGCGCGAGATGATCTTCGTCCACACCGCGCGCGCCTGCTCCTCGGGGAGCGTGTCCAGCTCGTCCGCGATGGAATCAGCCACCTCGTAGCCGATGATGCGCTCCGGGGTGTCCATGGTGCGAAAGATGATCTCGCCCGCGCCTGGGATGGCGAGAATGGCGTCGTTCTTGTTCGGCTTGAACTTGATGTCCATGCTCTCCAGCGCTTCCATGAAGCGCGGGAACCCGATTCGCCTCACGAGGTCATACGTCGGCAGGTAGTACGCCACGTTCTGGCCCGGGTACTGGAGCTTCTTCGTTAGCGTCCGGATGATGGCCGCGTGCGTCTTCCCGCTACCGAATCCGGCGACCATGGCGGGGAACTGGTCCTCGGCCGTGACGAACTCGAATTGGGGAGGCGTCAACTCAATCTGCGGCATCGTCCGCCGACACGCGCACGATCTTAATCACCGGCACGCCGGACCCCTTGACGTTCGCGTCGATGTCGACAGATTCTTTGGGCTTGCCCCAGCCGCGGTCGCACAGGCCGAAGATGGCCGTAAGCGCGTCCTTCGGCTCGGTGGCCGGGCTCAGTGCGATATCGCGCGCGCGATTAACGAGTTCGAGCGTCATGCCGCGGCAAAGCTCCGCGATGCTCTCCCCATTCGGCCCCACGCGCGGCGAACGGCCGCCCGGGTTACCCGACTTGCCCTTGGCCCAGGTCCTCGGCCCCGTCCGGGGCTTCTTCTTTTCGTCCGTCATCTCAGTGAATCGTTGTGTGCCCGTAGATACGGTCGACGAGTGCATCGCCACCCTGATAGAGCAGCTTGGCGGCGTCCTCGATGGTCAGTCCGTCCCAGCGTGTGGCCGATGTATTGAGCGGCGTGACGTACACGACCACCCAGCCGTGGCCGGAAAGAACAAGGCCGCCGCGAAGGGCGGCCCAGGCGGCGCGGAGTCGTTCGATCACGCGTGCTCGACCGTGGTCAGGCTGAGGCGCGCATCGCTCGTCTTCAGGCGATAGTCCATGCCGTCGTCGATATAGGCGACAAAACGGCGATACGGAGTTTCGCACTTTCCGCTGAGTCGACCGGAAACAGTCTGTCCGTGGATTTCCACTTCATACGGCAGCGATTCGCCGGACGTCGAAGTGCCAAGGCTGGATACTTCCAAGAGAAGCTTCTTCATTGTTGTTTGCCTTTGAGTGGGATGGTTTCCCGTAGGGACGCATCAGAACCTCACGGACTTGGTGTGCGCGCGGTCTGGGTTCGTTCTCGAATATCTATGCTTTTGCCGCAGCGGCTTCGATCATCGCGCCACTGCCGGCGGGATCTTCTGGCCCGCCATGCGCATGCACGCCTTGGTGGACTCGATGTCCTTGAACAACTCGGGCGCCTGGTCGAAGGTCAGGCCGGTGACGGCGGCGCGCTGGCGGGCCAGGAGGTTCTTCAGGCTGCTCAGCACGGGGTGACGCCTCCGAAGTGGGGACCGAAGCTGCTCGCTCCATCCGCGCCACGTTCGCTAGAGGCGCCCTTGGCTTGCATAACTGAGGATCGCACCATGTTCTCCACCACATCGCCAAGCGTTCGTCCGCCAGCGCCACGAGGCGCCGCCTCGGCGGCGGCGAGAACAGCCAGCTTCAGGCTGATCGCCTCCAGTAGCGCGTCCACGTTGTTGCCCTGCTCGGCCATCGTGATAGCCACGTTACACGGCGTGATGAGCGTCATGTACTGCTCTTTCATGGTCGTTCCTTGCTTGGGGAAAGTGATTCGTCGGCGCGCTCGGCCTTCAAAATGTCTTGGAGCCCACGGACTTGCGCGTCGCACTGGGCCGCGGCACGAACAATTCGTCCCGCACTTGCCGCTCTGTCGTCGGCGCCTGCATCAGGCTGGCCGGAACCGGCGGCAACTGCGGCTTGACCGGCAAGCACTTGGGTTGCCCACCTGTCGCGCAGGCGGAGAGCGCCGCTACGCAGATCAGCGACAACGCGGTCGGAAGTGGCTTTCGCATCGGCTTTGTCCTTCTCGTACTGTTGAGCGGTTGCGGCGAAGTCGGCGGCCTGCTTGCGCTCTCGCTCAAGGGCGGCATCAGCGGCCGTCTTCGCCTGCTCGGCGTAGGTGGCCTTGAGCGTGGCGATGCGCTCGGCTCCGTCCGCCGCCGCCATGTGATGGCCGAGTCCGAATAGCCCGGCTGCCACTGCCACAACGAGGCCCCACTTGACCCACTTCATGCCGGAGAGTCCGGGCCTTTGCCCGAGTACACGCAGACGGCGATGACCGCCAGGGCCACGAGGCAGAAGACCACCTGGAAGACGTGCATCACATCACCTCGCGCAGTTGTTCGGTGGTAAAGGCGAGCGGGAGACTGCATGCGAACGTCAGTTGCACGCCCCGGGTCATGGAGTACACCGTCGACACAACGCCGATCAGCGCACCGCTGTCGTTGAATATCCCGGAGCCGGAATCGCCGTAGAAAATGCTCATGTTGTACGTCGTGACCAGCACGCCATCGACCGCGGCCAAGCCGCTGACGTACCCATTCCGGTACTGGTCGGTCAGGCTTCCCGGGTTCCCGAACATGAAGACGCGAGCACCGGGCTCAGGCGCCCGATCGATACGTACCCAAGTCGCGAACCGCCGATCGACGATCAGGATCGTGTGATCGTTCCCATCGAGGACCGCCCCCAGCACGCGCACCGGCTGGCCGTAGATGCTCAGCGTGTAGGGCCAGTCGAGACAGTGCGTGGCAGTCAGGACGGCGTTCGGGCCGACAATGGTCCCGCTACAGCTGCTATCGCCATTGATGAGGAGGTGAACAGTCGCGTCGTGCGCACGGGTGACGGGGTCCATGGTGCACGCCGCGGTCAGCATGAGCACCAGGGCGAGTAGCAGCCTCACGTCGTCGCCCTCGGCGTAACGGCGGTGTCACCGACATTGCCCGCCATGTAGAGGCCGAGCACCCACTCGCAGTGGGTGAGCCACTGGTCGGCCGTCAGCATGCCGAGCGCGAAGAACGCGACGCCCGCTAGGAAGGCGGCACAGGCGATCAGGAACTTGCGGGAGGCGTAGCGTTCGAGGTTCATCAGAAGCCGTCCACGACGTCGCGCGTGATGCAGTCGGTGGAGCCCTTCTCCCGGTTCACGATCCGTCCGGTTTGCTCACTCTCAGTGTTCGAAATGCCGCCGGTCTTGATGATCACGCCCCTTTCTCCTTCAGCCACTGCTCGTAGTAGTCAACGACCGCCCTACCCTCACAGACGCCGCGGTCATCACTGCGCCGGCGAACCAGACCGGGCAGAACGCGCCCATCGGCCATGCGCCACTTGTCCAGCTCTGCGCACGCGGCCGGCCAGTCGTTTGCGAGTGCTTTGCGCTGAAGGGTGGATCCGCACACGACCTGCGGGCCCAAGTTGTAGGCCGCGTCGGTGAGCGCCCCCTCGATCTGCGGCAGCTTCGGCATAGGCAGGCAGCGGTTGACCGCCTCGTTCGCGACGGCGATGTCAGCGTCGCGGAACGCCTTACATTCGTCGGCCGTGTAGGTGCGCTTCGGGTCCACGTCGCCGGTATGCCCGTCGCATACCGTCCAGACTTTGCCCCACGGATCCCAATATGGCTTGGTGGGCGTGGCCGACGGCTCGTACTTGGCGATCAGGCCGCCGGCGATGAGCGCAACAGCGGCCGAGACGAGGCGGGCTTTCACGCCGGCGCCTGCTTACGTGTAGCCAACCATGCTTTGGCCTTCTGGTACGCCTTGTCCACGATCAGAATCGCGAACCACACAGCAGTCAGGCCAGAGGCCAGCTTGTCCCACGGGAACCCGGCGAGAATGCCGCTCAAGTACGTGACCGCATAGCCGACACTGGCTCCCTCTACTACGTTGCGCATCAGTTGCTCGCTACCGTGGCGAGCTTGGCTCGCGATTTATTGTGAATCGCCTCGACATTCACCCACTTGAGGGTGTCGCGACAGAGGACGAAGAGGACGCCATCGCGCACCATGGCAGCGACGGAGTTGGTGAGTTCGTAGAACTCGATGGGATCGGCGATCAGGACGTCGCCGTCTGCCAGTGCGACCGGCTCGGGAACGTAGGTGTCGTCGGTGTCGGTCATGGGTCCAGTGCCTTCCAAAGAAGCAGCCAGAAAGCCAATGTCATGTGCCCACACAGCGCGAATGCAACAGCTACTGCTACGCGCATCACGCAGCCTCCAGCATCTTCGCCGACACCCGCACACGACCCACCTCGCCAAAGCGGCGCGAGTAGGTGATGACCTGGGCATCGCGGCCAGACAACCAACCACCGCGCGAGGCATGCGCATCAGGCGCGGCCAAGGTGCGATGCTGCTCGACGAGCATGAGGTTCGTTTCCTTCACGTCGATGTGGTGCAGGTGCCCCATGTGCGCGTAGGCGTGCTCGGTGCGGCCGAACACTTCGCGGAACTTGGCAGCGAACACCGTGTCGATCTGCGCCGGCCGCTTCTTGTGCCCGTGATGAAAGAACAGCGCGGTCTTGCCGTGCTCGACGCAGTAGTAGGGATCGGGGCTCACGTCCACGTGCACCCGCGGCTCGTTCTCGTAAATGGCGCGCAGCCACTCGCGCAGCCAGATGGAGGACGCCATGTCGTGGTTGCCCTCGGCCATCAGGACGTGCACGCGCTGGTGCTTCTCGAGAAGCAAGCCGATCACCCGGCGAATCGCGCGGATGGCGACGCGCACCAGCTTCTGAAATCGGGTGTCGGCGTCGAGCAGGTGCTTGCTCGTGGGAGTTACCGCGTCCATGCCATCCCAGTGCAGGAAATCGCCGAGCTGGGCGAAGACGCCAACCTCAGCCGCCGGCGACTGCGCCATGGCCGCGGCGAACCAATCGACCAGCATGTCCTCGGCGATGCCGAGATCCCAGTCTGCCCCGGTCTCCTCGCCCCAGGCCAGCATGCCAAGATGGTAATCGGTCAGGACATAGCAGTTCAGCAGGTCCGTATTGCAGACCGCGGGAGCGCGCCGCGGCTTCTCGCGCGGGATCTTCTCGCCCATGGCGGCAATAGCCGCCTGCATGGCTTCGGCCTGCTCTTCGGCGTCTTCCGATGACTTGATCCACTGAAGGACCGTCTCACCCGTGCGCTTGTCGACCAGGGTTGAGGTGCCACGGAGCTTCTGCCCCAGTGGAAGCGGCGTCGTGATGCCGTGATCGGGAGCCCAGCCACGGCGCGCCTGCATCGCCTCGGAGACTTCGGCCTCCGTGCGTGTGATCGGCGCGTTACTGCTTGCGCCGCATGCGCGACACTTGATGCGCCCCGCGCCGTTGCGGATGGCGGCGTCGGCTTGGCACTTGGGGCAGATCACGGTGCGTGCTCGGTGCCAATCTTGGCGTTCATGACCACGGTGCCATCGGTCAAGATCGTGAAGGCGTCAGCGAGAACGGGAGCCACTGACTCAGCCGCCCGCGCATTCCTCGGCAACGGCAGTCCAAGATCTCGCTCAAGCTCTTCCTGGAGAAGTGCCAGAGCACGCCAGACCACCTTCGCACTGTGCCTCTGTCCGTCGGTATCGATGGTCCCGGCATCCACGAGGTGGCGCATGATGCAGTCGGCATGATCCGTGGACTTGCCGCGCGCATGGTGCATCGGCTGACCTGGGTTGTGCTGGTCGTTGCCGGCCTTGCTCACGCGGGCCACTTCGGCCAGGGCGTTCGGGAAGTACCAGAGCAGGCCCTCGGCCATGGGAGCGGCCTTGCGCTCGGCGGCATCGGTGGGGAGGGAGGTGGACACCCGCGATAGGTAGTGCTTCTGCACGTGCGCCGGAAGCTCGGACCAGAAGTCTCGCACGTCGGCGCTACCGGACGTTTCCGCACAGTACAACGCCCATGCCCTACTCTCCGGCGCGTTCACTTCGCCACCTCCGCGCTATGCCCGAAGCGCAGGCCGTTGAACCAGCGCCGAAGCACGTAGCTGCGCACGAGGCTGATGGCCGTGAAGACCAGGCCGATGTGGAACGCCTGCGCGCCAGTCACATGGAACCCGAACGCGGGCAGGACGACCATGTTCGCCGTCCAGTTGATCGCGAAGCCAACAGCAATATTCGCCGCCGCTTCGGCTAGCGAGCCGATTCGGGTCTGGGCCATGGTGGTGCCTCAATAGGTCCGGCGCCCGAATCAACGGGGCTGCGGCGCCAGTGGCGTCGGCCGGCTCAAGGGATTTGGGGCGAGGGTGACGCTGCAACGTTTGCAGGCGTCCGGCAACCTACGGCCGGGCCAGCACCCTCGCCCCAAAAAGAAAGCCCGGCGCTAGGCCGGGCTCGTGAAACAACTGCGGTGGCGGGTGCTGATCTCCCGCTTGCGCCGGGTCAAGGTATCGAACCTCGTCGCCGGTCCCGTCGCTACGCCGCCGAGCTCGCATCGGCCGATCTCGCTGCCCAGTCAGCACTGGGAATTCACCGCAAACTGGAGCGAAGCAAGGGATTCGAACCCTTCGTGCCTGGCTTGGAGGGCCTGCCGGCGCCATCGCGCCTCGCTCAAAACGGTAGATGCTGCTTTCTTTCGAACGCCAGTCCACCACGCTTCGGCCCTTTCGGGCTACCGCCGGGCTTGCGCCCTAATCATCGACCCGGTCTAGAAGCTCGGATCGATAAAGTCACAGCAATTCCATGATGGAAGTTTCGCGCAGGTCGAAACGTTGTCAAGCGGTGGCATACTTTGAACGGGTCGGCGACGACCCCGGCGTGTTACTTGCGCCGACTCCCAAACCCTGAGGATGAAAATGTCGAACTAGACAAAGGCCCGTTGGTCAAACCACCTGTAGACCCTGCTTCTCATAGCTAGGCTGGTCAGCATCATGCATGACTGGGGGTGGATCCCATGAGGTGAAAGGCAGCGGCGTCGTCTACGGCGCCGCTTTTCACTTCAGCGGCTCAGGCTCGCCAAGACGCCGCAACAAGCGCTCGCGCGCAATGGTCTCGCGCAACGTGTCAAGCTTGGCGATGGCACGGTCAGTGCGCTTTGCGTGCTGGCACATGGCGATCCAGTAGCCTACTGCGGCACTAAACACCGCCACGAAGACCATCACGCCACCCTCCGCGCACGCCGCGCCGCAAGCGAGAGAGCGTCCTCGGCCAGCCGCTCCAGCACAAGCGCGCCGGCGGCCACCAGATCTCCCCAGTCCTCATCCGTGACCCCATCCGGGCACGGCGGGCACGCGCGGCCCAGCACGACGCTGTAGGCGGCCATGGCGACGTGCCCGATGTGCTGGCGATTGCGACGTACCAGCGCCGAGCGGTCGGCGCTCAGGGCGCGTCCCAGGGCGGCACAGACACGTCCATAGTGGCCGGCGATGCCCGTCGCCATGTCGATGGCGATGTCTGGTCCGACGTCGTTGGCATCAGGCACGAAGACGCCGGACGAGTTCCGTACACTCCTGCGTCCGAAGCTCAGGGCCGCGGCGATCATGTGGTCGGCCGGAATCGCGCGCAGGTGCGTCGTGCCGCCTCCGGTCGGCTCCCTGTACGTCGAGTGGCCGGCCAGGGCGAAGACGCGCTCGCGGAAGGTGGGCTTGTCGTTGGTGAAGGTGGTCATTTCGGGTCCTTGGGCGAGCGGCGCTTGATGAGGATCTTGTGTTGACGAGACTCGGTGTGGATGAACCAGCCAACGCCCCAGGCAAGCGGACCAAGAATGCTGCCGAACAGCATGGCCACTGGCACAACGTCGGTGGTCAGGTCTTCGGTTCGGGTCCACCAGTAGATGAACCCGCCAATGCCAACGATGGCCCATGCGAGGGCGATGAAGGTGGTCATGCTGCGCTCCGGAGCGAGGTGGAATCGTTGGCGGCGACACGAGCGTCGATCTCGGCTTGTCGCTCGGCGAATGGCAGGTGGATCAAGCGACGGAATTCCGCATCACCGAGACTCAGGCGCAAGCGGTTCATGCCCGACAGGAGCATCGCCATCTCGGACTGGTGCGCGCGCTCGGTGTGATGGAATTCACCCCATGCTCCGCTCCACGTCTTCGGGTTCGGGCCCGCGAGCAACCGGACCCCACGCGGACGAGACTCCAAGAGCCCCCAGCGAGGCGGAAGGTCGTCAACCTTCAGCACACCCTCGGGCGCGAGGAAATAGCGCAGCGCCCCCATGCCGCGCTCGGGCTCACGGCGGAACGTCTTGGCACGGTCAGCGAAGAAGTCGGCCCGGCTGGTCTTGCACTCGACCAAGATCGAATCATTCCCGCGCCAACCGATCGCGTCAGGGATCTCGCCGTTCCCGCACAGGGCGACCAACTCGGTCATGACGACCTTGCATCCCGCCGTTCCGCGCAGCCAGCGACCCGCGATCTCAACCAATTCACTGTGCGTCATGCCGCCTCCCTCGCGTCTTCGCAGCCATCGGCCGCCAGGTAGTCACGGAGCACGGCCCACGCCTGCTCCCAGCCTTTGCACACTTCCGCGCGCCAGCCCTGCTCACGCAGGTGGGCGATCCACTCGCGCTGCTCGGGGCTCGGCCGGCCGGTCTGTGTCTTGAGTTCGATGACCAGTCCGACGAACCCGCCGCGCTGGACGGGGAACCAGTAGTCCGGCGGACCACGCCTGACACCCTCGGCCTTCATGAGCCCGGCCGTGCGCTTGGACCGGTGACCACCGTTCGGCCAGGCCGCGAAGAAGCGCAGCTCAGGCCACTCGCGCTCGGCACCCGTCACGGCCCGCATGAGCAACACGGCCTCGATGTGCTCGCTGTTCATGCGCTGACCCTCACAGCAGGGTGGGCTGACTCCTTGGCTCGAACCTGACTCCACGACTCCACTCCACGCCCCCTATAGGGGGAGGTACACCGTGGAGTAGTCAGACAGTTTTCATTCACGTTGTGAGCGGGGCCAGTACCGGGTATGCGCCGCACCTGACGGCGCGCTTTACCCAGGAGTACAGGCCCAATCGGTTTCCGTGTAGTCATCGTGGAGTCAACCGTGGAGTTAAGTTGATGATTGCTCTTCATTTACTTGGCACTCCACGGAGCGCTGTTCGATACCGTGGAGTCATTCGTGGAGTCGACCTTCTCCCAGGGCTTCAGAGCGTCGGACGGCGGGCGATACACGTCGGTGAATCCGCGCGTGCGAGGCACCTCCTCCGTCGAGCGCACAAGGTCACCAAGCTCCACGGCCATCGCTAGGTAAGGCTTTGCCCACGTCGGGCTGCGACCGCACTTGGCACTGATCTTGGCCGCTGTAGGCTGCTCCCCCGCGCTGGCGAGCGCGCAGGCTGCATCCACGACCAGACGAACGTTGGCCTGGCCCTGCTCCGCCTTCTTGTCCGCCTTGGCCGCCTCACGCGCTCCGGAGAGCATCTTGCGCACGCTCAGCCAGGACTTGCCGACGACCTCTCTAGGCGGCTGAATGGCGAGCAATCGCGGGCCATGGTGCTCGGTGTCGGACCAGCGCATGAAGAGCGGCGCCGGATCCGCAGACTTCGAAGATGAGAGGCAGACCATGGCCGTCACGCGCTCGGTCTCGCCCGGGGCCACCAGGTGACGCAGTAGCGTGCGCGAGTCGCCATCGGGGAACGGGTTGGCCGAGCTGCCGAGGTTGACCACCAGATGCGTCTGGCGCGCGTTGTTGACCAGCGCGGTGCCTCCGCGAATGGCCTTCTCGTGCAGCTCCAGGTTCGCCAGAGCGTCGCCCGACTCCTGGTTCGTGTGGTGGGTCAGGACCACCGCCACGCCCGTCGCCTTGGCGATGTGCTTGAGGGTCACGATGAGGAAGCGCAGGCCCGGGTTGTCTTCCTCGGCCTCCGAGATCGTCGAGGCGGTCTCGAAGATCACCAGGCCGAGCGGGCACTCGCGCGCCTTGAGGGCGTTGATGTGCGCGATAAGAGGTTCCACGACGTCGCCCCGGGCCAGACGCTTTCCGTCGGACTTCACGATCTCGCGGAAGGCCGCCAGCGCCCCGCTATGCAGCTCCGGCACCAGAATGTTCATGCGCAGTCGCTCGGCGTCCGCGGGCTCGAGATAGAGGCGCTGGGCCTCCACCTTGCGCGAATACTGCTGGCGGTCGTCCTCCGCGCTGAAGATGAGCACGGAGCGAACCTCCGCGGGACTCATGTCGGCCAGTGGCAGGCCCAGCGCGTAGTGCTTGCAGATGGCCACGACACCGGAGGTCTTCCCCTCACGCCCCGGCGCGGCCAGGATCGACACCTCGCCCTCGGGGAAAAGTCCGCGGCGCCCGTCGGCGGACATGAAGGCATGGGGATGGGGCGTCGCGGACGCTGCCAGTTCCTCCAGTGAGAACGGCACGCTGGCCGCATCGAGCGCGGCGAGGACGTCTTGGACGGGCGCGGGCGCTTGCGACGGCGTCGCCGCAGCGCCGCTCATTGGGTTTAGCCAGTGGTGCTTCTCGGCGGCCTCCTTGAAGATGGCTTGATAGCCGGTGCGGTCTCCAGTGAAGCTATCCCAAACTCGGGCGGCATCTACGGGATCAAACTTTTCGGACATCTGCGACCACTCAAGCCACAGCGCCCTACCCGGTTCACCCATCTTCTTCAGGCGCTGGCCGTTGTCGACCCATAACTGACGATCATCGGCGCGCATGGACGCCAACGCACTGCGCAGCTCCGCGATGGTTCGCTGGTCGACAAATTCCGAAATCTGAGCACTGACGGGCGCCGGCATGACTGAATGCCTGGGCCTGAGTACGCGCTCCACGAAGTCCGCCAGGCATGCGGGTTCATTGATCCCGGCGCCGCTCGCCGTCACTGTGAAGAAGCGGCCGGCGCTGTATGCCTCTATGCCGGACTGATTGCTGCCAAGGGCCGGGAACGGTCGGCCGTAACCAATAGCGTGGATACCGTTTCCGCTAGGGCTGCACTCGGTGTACCCAGGCAGTCCGTCATCAGCCAGGATATTGAGTTCGGGGCGACCAAGAAGGTCGTCCAGATCCACCCCCTGCCAGTAATTCCCTGTGCCGTCAGGACCAAGAGCAAAGCCAAGACCCGTATATCGTCCCGTCGCCAGGGCCGCGCAAGCAGCATCGAATGATGCAAGGTTGGCGACGTCCTCAGGCGTGTCCGTCATGCCATGGCGCGCCGCACCGTTGACGTAGAACGGGACCTTGCGAGGCTTCTTGCCAGGGTCAGTATTGGGTACGGAGCGCCAAACGAGCCATCGCTTGGCGTCGCGCATGACGGCCGGAATCTCGTCAAACTGTTCGCATATGGCTTCGGATGTCACGCTTCACCCTTACGCGCACGGTGGCATGTCGCGCACAGGGTGCGCAGGTTGTCCATATCTGGTAGACCACCGTTGCGAACCTCGTGGACGTGGTCGCACTGAAGATCCTCGCCGCTCCCACAGAGGACGCAGGTGTGGTCGTCTCGTGCGAAAACCCTGCGACGCATCGCGTCCCACGACTGAGGCATGACGAACTGCGGCGGCTCGGCGTAGGGTGTATTGCGATACGCTCGCCACGGATAGAGCATCAGCTCACAGAACCGATGAAGAATGTTCCATGCCTCTCGCGGTCGAGAGTAGCCTCCCTTGCTCATGACCGCGCGCATATCATTCATGGACTCGGTGTAGCCATCCACGTAGCCGCGGCGATAGTCCTCATCTTCCTTCTCGGAGGCGGCGGCTATCTGGGCCCCGGTTACGGCACGTACGCGCGGCATGTATTCGGCACCTGACTGTACGAGGCCATGAAGTTCATCGGAGCGATTCACGACCTCCCATAGCATGGCCTCGATGTCAGCAATGGACCATTGACCACTCGCCAGACACGAGGTCATGTTTTCGGCAATAAAGGCCGCACCGTCTCGGCACCCCGCGGCATCCCGCATGTTGAACGGGATTTCCGCAGTGGCCGCGCTCCTTTGGGTCACGCCGCCCTCCTCGCCGCCAGATGCTCTGCCGCGCAGTCGGCGCAAAACCGCCAGATGGTCCCCGCTGCCGTCACGTGTGCCGGCACTTCGCCGCAGTTCTCGCAATCCGGCACGATGCGCGGCCGGCTGGCATGGCGCGCAAGCGCGGCCTGGCGCTCCAGTGCTTCGATGGCTTCCGCCCGATCAAGGTCGTCCATATCACTCACCCGCCGACAGGATGGGGAGATCGCGATAGGTCAGCTGTCCAAGGTTGCGCTGGCCCTGTGATTGCGCACGCACGGCGGCGTTGATGTCGTTGAAGTCCTGGCGCTTGAGGCGCACGCACGGCGGCGTTTTGTTCGCCAGCTTCATGTAGTCGTACATCCTGTCGAACTGCTTGAGCAGGTCGCGGTGTCGCTTCGATAACTCGAAGCCCATCAGCGTGCGGCTGAGGTTGGCAGCGCGCGGCGGCTCTTTCATTTGGGCGTTCATGACGCCCTCCGAAGGGTCGTGACGTTGGGTTGCGCGACGAAGCCGCGCGCCATTTCTTCCAGTTCGACCGCCGTGCGCGTCGCGAGGCGGCGCGCCTCAGTGATGCGTTCCATTTCCTCCGGCGTGATCTCGCCGTCGGCCACGGAGTTGATGACCGCCATGCCCAGCCCTGCGCTGTGCTGAGTTGTCTGGATCAGCTTCTCGGCGAGCGACAGGTCGCTTGCACCGGTGCCCTCGCCCTCCCTTACCAACTGGAATCCGAATTCAGCGGCAAGGGCGCGCAACGGCGCGATAGCGTCAGGCACGTTCGCGTCAACCGCGTGCTGCACGATCTCCATGAGTTCGCTGACGTAGAGGTGATGGTCGCCGTTGGTCCGCGAGACCTTGTTGCGCAGAATGTTCGTGCTCTTACCCATGGACGCCGCCATGCCGGCGTAGCTGCCTGGGTAGGCCATGACAGTGCGGCGGATCGTATCGAGAATGTTCATACCGGCTCCCCGTTAAACATGTTTTGCCGCACTGCGGCGAATAAAGTGGCGCCATGGAAACCACAACGCCAGTTGAAAAATTGATGACCCTGGCCCTAGGCCGCCCGATCACACGTCGCGCTGCCGCATTGGCTGCGCGCTTGCGTGTCCGGCTTGACGGGGCGGACCCAGATGAGAATGGAAGCGTCGAGCGACGGATCGGCGGCTACCATGCGCTCCGCGAGGGCGCGACCGATGCCGCGGTAGCCGTTGCAGATGGAGGCAACGGTGGAGTACGGCAGGCCGAGGCGATCGGCTGTCGTTCGGCGACCGCCATTCCGGGTGACGTACTCTTGCCAGTAGAGGCGCGGGGTCATGGCTGATCCATACGATTCGAATTGTCGCGACAATACACTTCGAATTTCTGGTTTACAACCCCCGCCCACTACCCTTGCTCATCCCCCGCAGAGCAGGCGCCCCAAGGCGTCTCAACTTATGAGCAAGATCTCTGACAATCTCACAGCGCGTCGAGACGCGCTGGGATACACGAACGAAGACGTGGTCGCCGAGCTGGCAAAGCGTGGCATCGATCGTGCTTACTCCACCGTCACTTCATGGTTTAACGGCATACGGGGTTCGCGGTGGAATATGGAAGAGCTGAAAGCATTGCTGGACGTGCTCCAGACTGATCTGGACACCATCACACAGGGGGAGGTCGAGGTGATCGAGGATAAGGTCCCGGCACTCACGGCCCGAGAGATGACGAACTTGAGCGACGAGCAGCAACAGCTCGTCTTGGCGATGGTCCGGTCGATGAAGGGCAAATCCTGAATTAGGCCGAGGCGAACAAGGGGGGGGGTATATGCGCTGGATCCTAGTGGGAGGGCTCGCGGTGGCCGCCATCGGAATGACGGCGTGCGCCAGAATGCCGACACAGCAGGAACTGTCAGGCCTTAGCTATGGGCCGCCTGTGGCCCAAGCTGACGCCGAGGCCCAAGCCAAGGATTACCTGGCTACGCACCTGAAGGACCCATACTCCGCTGTCTACACCTGGCAGCCGGTGTACTCGGGCTGGGTCAAGGCCCCGCCGCTCCTTGGCGGCGGAATCGATGCGGGATGGGTGCTCAAGGGCACCGTGAACGCTAAGAACAGCTTCGGCGGCTACGTCGGCGCGCGACCCTATCAGTTCATGTTCTATGGCGGACGCCTCGTTCATGTGTGGGCCGCGGAGAGCGACGCCGGGGTGCTGGTCAAGCAAATGTGACGGCGTCCACAAATGTGAAAGCCGATGAGCCCGCCGCGAGCGGGCTTTTTCTTGTCTGCCGTCATGCACGAAGATAAACACAAGCTGAATCGAATACGGTTCGCACGATTCTTTTTGAATTTCCGCTACGAAACGTATTGACGGCGATTAATTCAGATCGTATTGTTCATCCCACGCCGCCCGAGGGGCCGGCGATGGGAGATCAACATGTCAAGCCAGACCATGCGTCAGCGCCACGGCATCGAGCAGTACCGCGATCTCGAGCGCACGCGCCGCAGCGACTTCCGTGATGCCGCCAATGCGCGCGGGTTCACGTGTGCACCGGCGGCCAACGAAGTGCCGCACGCCGAGGACTCGTCGTTCGGCGCGTGGTGCCTGACCATCCTCGCGATCATCGGCTTCGTTGTCTTCGTAACGCAGGTGATGAGCCTCAGCGAAACCCATCAGCGCCTTCGTGACATGAAGCACGCCTGCGAAGCGCAGGGGCTGCGAGCGGTGGTCGTCGATCGCCAGGGCCGCGACGACGTGGTGTGCGTTGGAGGTGTGCGATGAGCACCGAGACGCAGAAGGTGGATGTGCTGGCCGTGCTGGCTGCGCTTTCATTCCAAACGCGGCAACGCGGCGGGTGGACGAGCGCATCGACGATTGACGATGCGCGCGACGCCGTGGCCGAGTTGATCGCCAAGGCACAGGCCATGCTTGACCGCATCGCATTTGAATCGGCAGAGAAGGAATACGACTACCAGTATTCCGATCTTTCCGCCGCCCTCGCCCGCGTCGGGGGTGATGCATGAGCACCGAGACGCAGAGGGTGAAAATTCCCGCCGTCATTTCTGGCTACAAGCGGCAATGGGTTGAGTGCAGGGAGTGCAAGGCTGTCGCCTATTACGATTTCATCCCGTACAGCCTTAGCAGCCATCTCGCGACGATGCCGTGTCACCACGGCGCGGCCATGCGCCTTGAAAACGCAACTAACCGCATCAGCGAAGAAGACGCCCTCGCCCGCCTGGAGGCATCCCATGGGTAACGAGACGCAGAGCGTGGATGTGCTGTGCACCGCCGCCCGCCGTGGCACCTTCACGATTCTGGTCGATGGTCCCGAATACTTCACGGCTCGCCTTGCAAACGGATGGGTCCGCGTAGGCTGCGTCGGCTCTTATTGCTTCGACTTCCCCGCCGATCATCCGACCAATGCGGAAGTGCTCGCCGTCACCAACGAGGCCGAGGCTGAATATCTTTTCGATATATGCGTTGGCGAACTGTTCGCCCACGTCGGGGGTGCCAAGTGAAACCCTCCCTCCTGATCTTCTTGCTCGGAGGTCTCGCATGACCATGCACCCCGCCTTCGCCCAGGCGCTCAAGCCCTTCGCTCCGCCCGCTGCGAACGATGACCCGCTCACGCGCCTGCTCCGCCTGCCATTCGAGGTCCGACTCGACGACGAGGGCAACTACACGCAGGCCAACAAGGCCGACGTGATCCAGGCGCTCGATGAACTGGCCGAGAAGCACATCGACGAACTTGAAGCCCGCGTGCTGGAACTGACGCTTGCTCGTGGCGAGCGCAACGCCGAACTCGACCGCATCAACCGGGAGGCTGCGTGAATATCGATAGGGCGACAACCCTTGCGGTTCTGGCAGACATCGCTAGCGCGCTTCAGGCGCAGAGCCGCCTTGAAGCTCTGGAAACAGAGCTTCGCACCGAGCGTGCAGAGCACGTTCGCACGGCAGTGAAGTTGAGTGCGCTTGAGAAGCTTAGGCCGCATTGGGCGCAGGGATATACAAGTGACAGCGTTGCCGCGCAGACGGCAACAGCCGCACTTGCTCAGATTTGGGACTTCCTTGGCGTCGACAACCAGAGCAGCGCGATGGATGCCCTGCGCCGACTCACCGAAAAGGATGCCGCATGAGCACCCCGACCATCGTCCGCATCGCGGCCGGCCATGCCGCCAACGATCCGCTTTACATCCCGCCTGCGCCCGCTCGGGCTGCGGCGTAAATCGCGAACTGGAGAACATGAACATGAAATTCGAAACCTGTAAAACCGCCGCCGACGTCAAGATCGAAGGCCACAACATCGAACTCGACAAGACCGGCGACACCCTCAACGGAGTGTCGATCATCAAGGATGGCGCCGTTGTCGCTCGCATTGTTCTGCGCAGCTACTCGATGTCCATCGAGCGCCCGGTGGCGCCGCCAAAGGTCACCAAGCACCGCCTCACCGGTACCGTACTCGGGCTGGCTGTCGATCAGGTGTATGACGACGAGTATCAAGCCGAGCGGGCACGCGACGAATTCTTCAGCAACGTTATGTCCGGCGCTGAACTGTCGGTCGAGACAGTTCTCGTCGATGCCGATGACGGGATCTTCGCATGAGAGCCAGCATCTACTTCCTCATCGCCGCCACCCTCATCGTCTTCGGCTGCGCCGCCCAGAAGACCCAGCGCGACCGCGACGTCGAGCAGTGCACCTACGGCGCCGTCGTGCCGCGCAACTTCGATACGCCGGCCAAGCGGCGTCAGTACATCCAGACCGTCGCCGTCCCGGCGTGCCTCAAGGCCAAGGGCTACGCGGAGGGCTCGCTGTGAGCAATCCCGTCGATACCGCCGCAAAGCGCCTGGAACTCGCCAAGCGCACGGAAGCCATGGCATCAGCCGCTCGCGTGGAGGCCGAGAAAGAACTCATCGCACTCCTCCCCGTGAAGGACGAAGGCAGCGTGACCATGAAGGGCGCGCAATACAAGGTGTCGGTCACTTACGGGTTCAACCGGACACTGGACGCCCCGGCACTCGAGGCCATCAAGCGCGAGATTCCGCCCGACCTGTTCGAGCAGGCCATCGACTATAAGCCGTCGCTGGTGATGGCCGGACTGCGCTACTTGCAGAGCAATGAGCCGGACACCTACGCGGTGCTTGCCCAGGCAATCACGTCCAAGCCGGCGAAGCCGTCGGTTCGGGTGGAACAGCTGGCGGACGAACTGCGGGAGGCGGCGTGATGGAAGTGAAACATACGCCGGGGCCGTGGAAGGCCGTGATTCATGATGGTGAATTCGCCGTTGTTGTAGATAGGAAGGCTCATGGTGGCCTGGAGACGCGGTACGTCGTCGCGGGAAAAATCCGCGGAGCGATCGGAGAGCTTGCTGCGAATGCTTTGCTCATTGCATCCGGACCTAAGCTTCTAAATGCACTGCTCGCATTTATGGAACTGGATTCGACATTTGGAAGCGCTACCGACCAGTACCTACGCGAAATGCTGAGCGATGGCGAGTCATCGGCAATCGCAAGTGCGGTTCTCTTGGGCAGAGAGGCCATCGCCTCCGCCACCGGGGGCTAACCATGGACCCCAAAGAACTAGGCAGCCGCTCCGCCTTCCCCATGGCGATGATCGAACACACGGTCAACTCGCCAGACCTGACTAAGCGCGAACGCATCGCCATGGCCGCCATGGAGGGGCTGCTCACGCTCCAGACGCACGACAACCCCGAACGCATCGCACAACTCGCCGTCCAGCACGCAGACGCCCTACTGAACGAACTCGCCAAGGAATCGACGTAATGGTCGCTCGCCTCGACATCGCAGGACAACGCTTCGGACGCCTTACCGCGATCAAAAGCGAAGGAAGCGACAAGCACGGAAAGCGCGTGTGGTTGTTCGAGTGTGAGTGCGGGAGCATGAAGGAGATCGCAGCCTCGGTCGTCGTCAGCGGCAAGTCGTCGTCCTGCGGCTGCCTGAACAATGAAGTCCGCGCGTCTCGGGCCAAGGAAGCCGGTGTTGCACGCGGACGGCAGATGACGAAGCACGGCTTGGCGAACCAGCTACCCGAGTACGCCATCTGGAAGTCCATGCGTCAGCGTTGCAGCAATCCAAAGTGCAAGGACTACCCCGCATATGGTGGCAGAGGCATCGAGGTTTGCGATCGGTGGGACGATTTCTCGGCGTTCATGGCGGATATGGGACCTCGCCCAACAACGGACCACAGCATCGACCGAATAGACACGAACGGCAACTACGAACCCAAAAACTGCCGATGGGCAGACGACATCGAACAAGCCATCAATCGCCGCCCGCGTGGTACGGGCGAATACGCAAAGAACCCGGAGAACTGAACATGGCAATTTCTCTCTCGACACTTACCGCGCCCACCGGCCAGCGCCCGATCATCGCGACCCTCGTCGGAGAGGGTGGCATGGGAAAGACCTCGCTCGCGGCCAGCTTCCCGGCTCCGGTCATCATCCGCACGGAAGATGGCACGGCGAGCCTCACTGGCCGCAATGACGTCGCCCTGTTCCCGGTGGCTCAGTCCTCGCAGGATGTCTTCGACGCCATTACGTCGCTGGCAACCGAGGGCCACCCGTTCCGCACCCTGGTCATCGACTCGGTGACGCAGCTGAACACCATGATCGAGGCCGAGGTGGTCGCGTCCGATCCCAAGGCCAGGAGCATCAACCAAGCGATGGGCGGCTACGGCGCCGGGCACTCGGCTGTGTCCGACCGTCACCGTCAGCTGCGCGACTGGGCGGGATCGCTGTCCGCAGCCAAGGGCATGAACGTCGTGTTCATCGCGCACGCCGACAGCGAAACCCTGGAGCTTCCGGACGCCGACCCGTACACCCGCTACACGATCCGCATGCACAAGAAGTCCGTGTCGCACTACAGCGACAACGTCGATCTCGTCGCGTTCATCAAGCTCAAGACCTTCACCACGGGTGACGCGGACAAGAAGCGCGCCCACTCCGATGGCTCGCGGATCATCACCTGCTACCCGACCCCGAGCCATATCAGCAAGAACCGCTTTGGCATCGAGCGCGACATTCCCTATGCCAAGGGCGACAACCCGTTCGCCATGTACGTGCCGAACGGCATGGCCGTCGAGCAGGCGGCGTAATCCTAGCCACCGCGCACCACAATCGAACCAAGGAAACGAACATGGCAAACCTGAATAGCAAGTACGACCCGAACGCCGAATCGCAAACCGCTTTCAACGCCATCCCGACGGGCGAATATCCGGCCGTGATCGTGGATAGCGACATGAAGCCGACGAAGCGAGGCGACGGCGAATATCTGGAACTGGCGTACGAGATCACTGAGGGGCAGTACAAGGGCCGCAAGCTCTGGGCGCGCCTGAACCTCAAGAGCACCAACTCGACGGCCCAGGAAATCGCCAATCGGCAGTTCGCCAGCATCCGCGAGGTGACCGGCGTTGCGAATCCCGTGGATTCGCAGGAGCTTCACTTCAAACCCCACGTGATTCGCGTCGAGTACATCCCCGCCGGGACCGAGCAGAAGAACGGCTACGTCACCGACCGCGACAGCAACGAGATCAAAGCGTGGAAAAGGCTCTCGGACGGTGTCGCCACGAACTCGGCGCCCTCTTCCGCTCCCGCCGCCAACAACCAGCCGGCCAGCCCCACGCCGCCGTGGGCAAACAAGGCGGCCTAACGAATCAGCCCAGCCGGCGGTGGCGCACATAACACCGGCACTGGCTTGAAGTGGGGGTATCTCGCCGGTCGATCACTGCAACCTGACTCTAAGCGCGGAAGGCCGCGTAGGTAATGCGAGAGCGAAGTCGGAAGCGGTATCCACCGGAGTAACGTGGCACGGTCCTGGCCTTGCCGCTACTCACTGAGAAGCCAGTGACAACCGGGAAAGACCGGTCGCGGGGAATCTCGATGCAAGTTCCGCGTAAAGGAACCGATCGAGTGACAGCCTGAAAAGACAGCCTCGCCGCCCCGTCGAGTAGCACGGGGCACAAGTGAGCCGGTTAACGCATAGACCGGGTTTTGCCCCCTCAACACTCGTAGCGGGAGCCGGCTCACTTGTTATGGACCGGAATGCGCAGTAGTGAGCGCAGCCAGGAACGTCTAAGCACCCATGCACTGATTGATATGGGTATAGGCAGAAAGAGAGACGTATTGGTGCGACAAGTCTCCCTTGGCTCTGTGAAGCCAGTGCCGGGATCACCTCCGGCCCGGTCCACCCATTGAAGCGAGAACGCGAACATGGCCCTTCTTCCCGAGAAACCAACAAGCCAAACGGTTGAAGCCATCTATAGCTTCTGGGCCGGAAAGCAGTCCCAGCCGCGCGCCTATCTTGGCGGGTCCGTCATCGGCCGAGAGTGCGAACGGCAACTCTGGTACGGCTTCCGCTGGGCGACTGGCGGCGAGCGGTTCGAAGGCCGCATGCAGCGACTATTCGACCGAGGCCAGCGAGAGGAAGCGGTCTTCGTATCCGAACTTCGGGCCATCGGCTGCGAGGTGTACGACATCGATCCGGCCACGGGCGCGCAGTTCAACTTCAAGGCCGTGGGAGGTCATGCGGGAGGAAGCATGGACGCGGCCATCCTCGGAGTTCCCGAGGCACCGAAGACCTACCACGTGGCTGAGTTCAAGACTCATAACGCTAAGAGCTTCGTGACTCTTCAAAAGGATGGCGTACAGAAGGCCAAGCCCGAGCACTACGCGCAGATGCAGATTTACATGCACTGGTCGCAGCTCACCCGCGCCCTGTACCTGGCCGTGAACAAGGACACCGACGATCTGTATAGCGAGCGCGTGCGCTACGACGCGACCTTCGCGAAGTCTCTGGAGGCTAAGGCTGAGCGAGTGATCTACGGTAAGGAGCCACCGCATGGTATCAGCGCGGACCCCTCTTTCTACAAGTGCAAGTTCTGTCCAGCATCGCCGGTATGCCATACGAACCGCCTACCCGCCGTCTCCTGCCGCACCTGCGCCCACGCCACGCCCGAACCCGATGGCGACGGCCGCTGGTCGTGCGCGAAGTGGAAGGCGGATATTCCGCTTGACGCGCAGCGCACGGGCTGCCCGGAGCATCGCTACATCCCGGCTCTGCTCAAGCGCTGGGGAGAGGCGACGGACGCCAGCGAGGGGGGTAATTGGGTCGAGTACACGAGCGCGGATGGCGTGGTGTTCCGCAATGGGCCGAGGGGTCCGGGCTCGTTCGGGTCGGAGGAACTGGCCGCTATGACACCGGCCATCCTGCGGGACAGCTTGGCAAACGAAATCCGTGACGAATTTGATGGCCGGTTTGTGCCGGTTGAGGAGGCAGCGTGAGCGGCCGCCGCTGGACCGACGCCGAGGACGACCTGATGCGTGCTCGCTACCCGCACGAGCAGACAAGTGCCATTGCAAAAGCGCTCGGCCGGCCGGTTGGACCCGTCTACCAGCGCGCGGCAAAGCTTGGCCTATCGAAATCCGAGGCGTTCTACGCCAGCGACCGAAGCGGGCGCGTGCAGCGAGGCAAGCAGAACCCCGCCATGCGGGCCACACAGTTCAAGGCCGGGCACGACTCGTGGAACAAGGGCCTCAAGGGCTCAACTGGCACGCACGAGAACTGCCGTCGTACCCAGTTCAAGAAGGGCACGATGGCCGGAGCCGCGCAGCACAACTACGTGCCCGTGGGATCTGAGCGGATCAGCAAGGATGGCTACCTAGAGCGCAAGGTGACCGACGATCACCCCGTGCCTGCGCGCCGCTGGATTGGCGTCCACCGAATCGTTTGGGAGGCCGCCAATGGCCCGGTGCCTCCCGGCCACGCTGTGGCCTTTCTGCCAGGGCGTCGAACCACCGAGGCGGAGCACATCACGCTCGACGCGCTTGAGCTTGTGAGCCGCCAGGAGCTTATGCGCCGCAACAGCTACCACAACAACTACCCGAAGGACGTCGCACAGCTTATTCAGCTTAAGGGCGCCCTCAACCGCAAGATCAACCGCCGGAGCAAGGCATGAAGAACAAGATGAGCGATGTGCGAAACCACCTCGTGGCGATGCTCGAGGCGCTTGGCGACCCCGAAGCGACGCCCGAGGTGGTTGAACGCGCTAAGGCAACGTCCATAGTCGCCGGCACGTACATCAATGCAGTGAAGTGCGAAATCGACGCACTGAAGCTGCACGACGATATCGGCCGCACCACGGCGGCCGTCGAGCTTCCGGGTCGCGAGGAGCCGCGCGTCCTCACTAGCGAAATTCGCCGAGTCGCCTGACATGACCGAACAAGTCGTCGGCCGCATCGGCAAGAACACCCTCTCCTACTGCGCCGATCGTGCTGCCGAGGCCATCATGGAGTTCAAGACTCCGCGCGCGGTGTGCCTTGACCCCGACGGCCTCGTGACCGTCGAGTTTCCGGCGGGCGCCATTCCCGACGAGATGGTCGGCGTGTACACGCAGGAGCTGGGGCGATTCGCACTATGGAGGCAGATCGAGGATGACCTGCGTGAGTGTGTGCGCCTGCGTCGGATCGAGGGTGGCGCGTATCAACGGCACCGGGTGGCTCCTGGGAGGAAGGCGGCGTGAGTGGATCGCCAGTGAAAGACATGACCGGTGTTCGCATAGGCAGACTGGTCGTTGTAACCAGGTCCGGCAGTCGAAGGGGGAAAGCAGCATGGCTCTGCATTTGCGACTGCGGCAAAGAAGCTACCGTTATCGGGCAGGCTTTGCGTCACGGCACAACTGCATCATGCGGATGCCTTCAGAGTGAACAAGCATCGAAGAGAGCGACTAGGCGCAACACAGTGCACGGACACAACCGTGCCGATTACCAGACTCCGACGTGGCAATCATGGAGGTCCATGATGCAACGATGCACACAGAGATCCCACGCAAGCTATCCGCAGTACGGCGGGCGCGGGATCACCGTGTGTGAAAGGTGGACAGAGTTCGTGGGGTTCCTCGCCGATATGGGTGAGCGTCCCGCTGGCATGACGATCGATCGGATCGATGTAAACGGGAACTATGAGCCGGGAAACTGTCGGTGGGCAACCAAGTCAGCACAACAGAGGAATCGCACCGACACGCGCCTTGATGCCGAGAAGGTGGAAATTATTCGCTCGTCAACGGGAACGCAGCGCGAAATTGCCGAGCGCTTCGGTATTCACCAGTCGGTTGTATCCCGCATACGAGGAGGCAAAGCATGGCTGCCGGGCTAGTATTGCGTCCCTACCAATCCCAAGCCCTAGAAGCCTGCTGGGACTTCCTCCGCCACCGCGAGGGCAACCCCGCCCTGGTCCTCCCCACGGGCGCCGGCAAGTCGCCCCTCATGGCCGCCATCGCGCAGGAGGCCGTGCAGCAATGGGGTGGCCGCGTGGGCATTCTGGCGCCGCGCCAAGAGCTTGTCGTGCAGAACAGCGAGAAGCTGCGCGCCATGTGGCCGGAGGCACCGATGGGCATCTACGCGGCGGGCCTGCGTCGGCGCGACCGCTTCGACAAAATTCTTTACATGCAGATCCAGAGCGTGGCGAAGCGCGCGCACGAACTGGGCCGATTCGACTTGCTCATTGTGGACGAGGGCCATGGCATCCCCCTGAGCGGTGACGGCATGTACCTGACCTTCATTCGCGAGTGCAAAAAGTTCAACCCGAACCTTCGGGTCATCATCCTCACGGCGACCCCCTATCGATTGCAGGGACAGGCCATCCCCATCTGTGGCCCGAACTACGTCGCAAACGATATCGCTTACGAGGCTCGCGTCGGCGACTTGATCGAGGACGGATACCTCTCGCGGCTCGTGAGTAAGGCTGGCGAAGCGCCCGATCTGTCGAGCGTCCACATTCGCGGTGGAGAGTATGTCGAGGGCGAGCTAGCGGACGCCATGATCCCACTGGTCGAGGCCACGATCACGGATGTGCTGGCCCGCACCACTGACCGCAAGAGCGGCATCATCTTCTGCGTCAACGTCAAGCACGCACTGGCTGTATGCGCAGCCCTTAAGGCCCGCGGCGAGACTCACGCGGTGGTTCACCAGGGCAGCGCCGGGCGTAAGGATGCCTTCGACGGGCATCGCTCGGGCAAGTACCGCTGGCTAGTGAACGTCAACGTGGCCTCCGAGGGCTACGACAATCCGATGATCGACGTGGTCGTGATGCTGCGACCGACGAAGTCGCCGGGCATGTACTACCAGCAAGTGGGCCGTGGATTCCGTGTCGTCTACGCAAATGGGTACGACCTTGAGTTCAGGGAAGGGCGTTTCGCCGCCATCGTCGCGGGAGGCAAGCTGGACTGCCTTGTCTTGGACTACGCTGGCAACATGCTGGAACATGGCCCCGTAGACGCCATCCGTGTCCGCGCCGCGCGCCCGAAGAAGGCCGCGCACGTCGAGCGTGGAACGGCCAAGGAGTGCCCGAAGTGTCAGGCCCTACTCCCGCTAGGCGCGCGTCAGTGCGAATGCGGCCATACCTTCGGTTCGGCCGACCCCGCCCACTCCGACCGCCCGGTAGATGCCCCCGTCCTCTCCACCGAGCGCGAGCGGGCCATTACGACGCACACGGTCCACTCCGTGGCCTACGCCCGGCATGAGAAGCCGGGGAAGACGCCGTCGCTCAGGGTCACCTACCAGTGCGGCATGCGGCGCTTCAGCGAGTGGATCTGCATCGAGCACGCCGGCATGGCGCGCGCCAAGGCGCTCCGCTGGTGGCAGGCCCGCACGATCGATCAGTGCCCGCGCACCGTCGAGGAAGCCCTGCCGCTGGCGTGGAAGTTGCCTTCGCCCACGTCCATTACCGTCGACGAGACCGACAAGTTCCCAGAGATCCTTGCCCATGAGCTTGCAACACCCGAACCGCAACGAGAGACAAGCGCTGATATCGGCAGCGTGCCGGGCGGTGGCGGCACTGGAAGCCCTGCCCGTATTGACCCCATGCCCGGAGTGCGTGGAGTTCCTGGATGGCTGGTGCAGGCGGTGGAGGCAACGAGTCCCCGAAAGCGTGCAGCCTGAGGGCTGTGATGACTGGGCGGAGCAGGTTCCGTTTTGAGGGTATGAGCATGAACGCAGCGAACGACGAACCCCAATTTCTGACGCTCGACCAGGTAAAGGAGCTTACCGGCGCCGGCACCCGGCGCACGGTCATCGCCAACCTGCTCAAGAACGGTATCCGGCATACCATCCGTGCCGATGGGTGGCCCGTGGTGGCGTGGGCGGCGGTGACTGGCACGGCGGCGCAGGCGAAGGCGGCGAAGGCGGAGCCCGAGTGGCGGCCGAACAAGGCGGCTTGACATGGGGCGTAAGTCTGGCCGACCCGGAGCCATTCCGCGCCTGAGGCTGCGCAAGCGTGGGGCGAAGACCTACTATTTCTACGATTTGGGTGGCTCGCCGCGCAAGGAGAAGCCGCTTGGCACTGACTACGCTCTCGCCGCCAAGAAGTGGGGCGAGATGGAACGCGATCGCGCGGCAGCCGACCGTGTGACCGCCTCGGTGATCACGTTCTCCTATGTTGCCGATCGATACCTCGCGGAGGTGGTGCCGACGAAGTCGCCGCGTACTCAAAAGGACAACGTCAAAGAACTTGCGATGCTCAAGGAGTATTTCAATGATCCGCCTGGCCCGCTAGAGAAGATCACCCCTCAGCACGTCAAGTCGTTTCTCGTGTGGCGCAGCAAGACCGCCAAGGTACGCGCCAACCGCGAAAAGGCTCTGCTCTCTCATATCTGGAACTGGGCGCGCGAGATGGGCTTCACGGCCCTCGCCAACCCGTGCTCGGGCGTCAAGGGCAACAAAGAAACCGGGCGGGATATCTATATCGAGGACGAGGTGCTGGACGCGGTTCTTGCCAAGGCGTCGCAGCCCCTAAAGGACGCGCTCGACCTGGCATACCTCACGGGCCAGCGCGTTGGTGACGTTCTTCGGATGGACGAAACGATGGTGCGGGATGGCTTCATCCAAGTGAAGCAGGGGAAGACGAGCGCGAAAAACCGGATCGAGGTTGTCGGCCAGCTTGCAGCCCTACTCACTCGCATCCGCGCGCGGAAGGCCACGTACCCGGTTCATGCCACACGCCTGATCGTGGGCTTGGACGGACAGCCACTGACCTACAACCAGCTGTATGACCACTTCCGCAATGCTCGGAAGGATGCCGGGCCTATCGCCAAGGGCTTCCAGATGCGCGACCTGCGCGCGAAGGCGGGCACGGACAAGGCCGAGTCCTCCGGCGACATCCGCCAGGCGCAGGCGCAGCTGGGCCACACCACCGTTACCATGACCGAGCACTACGTTCGCCGGCGCCGCGGCGACAAGGTCACGCCGACCAAATAGGCGTTCCGCAATTCGGGTGAGAAGTCAGTTTTACCGAGAACACAAGGACGTGACTGCGGTGACTTTGAGGAAAGGAAATCGACCCTAAGTATCTGTACACAATGTACATTCCGTCCGGACTCAAAATCCGTTTGTAGAGATACAGTGTGGGTTCGAGTCCCACTTTCGGCACCATATAGAAAACCTCCGCGATCTCGCGGGGGTTTTTTTGTCAGTGCGTATGTCCGAGCGTCAGAGTTCGCGGACGACGCGGAACCCGACACGCGCATTGCGCAGATCGGCCGACGCCCCTTGCCGATACGCCGAGCGCACCATGTTCGGCGCACTACCCCAGGAACCGCCACGAATCACGCGGCGGGCGCAACCGGGATTCACCCAGGCTTCCGCCGTACGCGGCGCGCGCACGTAATTGTCGTGCCAGCAATCGGCGACCCATTCCGACACGTTGCCGCCCATGTCGTAAAGACCGAACGGGTTCGGCGAGAAGCTCATGACCGGGGCCGGTCCCCAGTATCCATCCTTGTAACCCGCGAAGGCGTTGCTCCAGCGACGGCCGGATCCCGAGCGATCGTTGCCGCCCGTGAGGTTCTCCGCGCGCGCGGGCGGATTGCCGTCGCCCCACCAGTAACGGGTGCTGCTTCCCGCACGCAACGCGTACTCGAACTCCGCTTCGCTAGGCAGCCGGTAAGTCTTGCCGGTGCGCTTCGACAGCCAGTCGGCGTATGCCTTGGCATCGTTCCAGGACACGTTGATGACCGGCAGGCGATCCTGGCCGGGTTTGCCCACGTAATCGTCCTGCCATGTCACGGACGGCTCGTCGCGAAGGCCACCGCTCTGCTCGTCGTAGACGCTGCCGCCGCCCAGCGACTGCGATTGCGGCACATAACCGGAAGCTCGCACGAAATCGCGGAACTGCCCGATGGTGACGGAGCTGCGCGCCATCGCGAATCCCTTCCCCACCTGCACCTCGTGCGCCGGGGCCTCGTTGGCGTCGTGGCCGTTCTCGCCTTCCGGCGAGCCCATGACGAACCGGCCGGTGGGCACGACCACCATCGCGGGCGCCTGTCCGGTGGTGTCGACGAAGCGGTCCGCGAACACCTGTCCCGGCTTGTAGCTCGCATAAAGCCGGGCGTTGGTCATCCGCTCGTTGAAGTCGTCGATGCCGGCGAGGTCCGGGCTGATCTGTTGCGCCTTCGTCGCCAGCTGCTGCGCGAGGTCGAGGTTGCCGGCGTCGAGCGCCGTGCGCGCCTGCGCGAGCATCGTGGTGGCGTTCTGCCGCCGCATGCCTTCGATACGGCCGCGGGTGTCCTGCAGCGCCTGCGATTCCGGCGCGATGGCCGCGGCCTCGGCCAGCGCGGCGTCGGCCGCGGCGAAATCGTTCTGCGCGACGGCTGCCAGCGCCTTGTCCAGCACGGTCCGTTGCACGTTCGTGAGGCCCTGCTCCGCCACCGCGTTTTCCGGGTCCAGCTGGAGCACGGAGCGATAGGTGTCCAGGGCGCTGTCGCCCTTCGGCTGGCTGGCCTTGCCGGCCTGCATCTGCGCCGCGGCCTTGCCGAGCAAAGGCCGTACCTTGTCGAGGACGGCCAGCCTCTGCTGCAACGGCGCGGCGACCGCGGCCGACGAGGGAAGCGCCTTGAGGGCGGCCAGGGACTCTCTGGCCGCCTCGGCGTCGCCGAGGGCGATGTCCTGCTCGATGCCCGCCGCCAGGCGGCCGCGCACCTCCTCCATGCCAGCCAGGGCCCTGCGGCTGTCCGCGCTCTCCTTGAGCGCTCTTCCGAACAAAGCGGCGGCGCTGTCGGCTCCGCCGACCAGGCGGTCGGCCGCGAGGGCCTTGTCGCCGCGATCGAGCAAGGCGACCAGTTCGGGCGAATCGGGCGTCTTCTGCGCGGGAAGCGCGATGTCGGTGGTCTTCTCGCGATGCCGCGCGGCGATGACGGCGGCGGGTGCCAGCATGAGGGGCGGCCCCGAATCGATCTCCGACACCACCGCCTGCGGCGCCGCCTGGGGACGCTGGTCGAAGCCCATCACCGCCGGCTGGCCGCGCAATGGCGACCGGGGCGTGTTCTGCGTGGGGCGGACGTGCAGGGCCTGCGGGAAGAAGTGGTAGAACAGGGCGAACGCAAGCACGGCGACACCGAGCGTGCCGCCAATGGCGCGCTGTCGGCGGACGGTCTCGGTGTTCGGCATGGTGGGCGGTTCCGTGCGGGCCTGCTATCGTGCGCTGCCACCTTAGGGAATCGCGCGCGGCAGGGCAACACGAACGTCGACGCGGCCCCGTACCACAAGGATCCCGCATGACATCGAGCGACGTCGCCCCCGACGCCCCCTGGATCGAACGCCGCGAGGCGCTGGACGCATGGTTGGCCCCCGTCGGGCCGCAGGCCATCGTCGGCCTGGACACCGAATTCATGCGGCGGAACACATTCTATCCGCAACTCGCCCTGCTCCAGCTCGCGCACAACGAGCGCTACGCGCTCATCGACCCCCTCGCCTTGCCGCTCCGCGATGCGCTGGAACCCGTCTTCGCCGCGCAGCCCGTCGTCACGGTGATGCACAGCGCAGGCGAGGATCTCGAAGCGCTGGCGCCTTATCTTCCAGACGGTCCGCACACCCTGTTCGATACCCAGATCGCCGCCGCTTTCGCCGGTATGGGCCTGGGCATCAGCTATCGCGCACTTGTCGCGGAACTGGTCGGCGCGGAACTCGACAAGGGTGAAACGCGCAGCGACTGGCTGCAACGCCCGCTCACCGAGTCGCAGAAGCTGTACGCCACGTTGGACGTGGTGCACCTGCACCCCGTGCACGCCATCCTGGCGGAACGCCTGGCCGAGCGCGGCCGCACCGCCTGGCACGCCGAAGACTGCGCCCGCATGAAGCGCCGGGCCAGCCATCGCGAGGGCGACCCGCAACCCCAGCGCGGCTTCAAGCCCGCCAGCGAATGGCCGCTGGAGAAGCAGGCCCTGCTCCGCCGCGTATTGCGCTGGCGCGAGGCCAGCGCGCGCGAACTGGACAAGCCACGCTCCTGGCTTCTCGAGGACGCCCAGGCCATCGATCTCACGGGCAATATCCCCGACACGCCGGCGAAGCTGGACGAACGCACCCGCGGCACGCGCGCGCTGCGTTCGCCGCAGCGCCAGGAACTGTTCGAGCTGCTGCATCGCCCGGTCGACGCCGACGACGTCGAAAGCACCACGCCGATCGTCGGCCATCCGATGGGCGATGCGAAGCGCGCCATCAACGAGATGCGCAGTGCGGTGGACACGCTCGCCGCGCAGCTCGACATCCCTCCCGGCCTGCTCTGCGCTCGCCGCTCCATGGAGGAATACGTGATGACCGGGACATGGCCCGAAGCGCTGGAAGGCTGGCGGCGCGGCATACTCTTCGAGCGGCTGTCCGGGTTGCTGCCCGGGTGAAGCCCGGCGCCCCCATGCCCCGGGGTAGCGCAACCTCGTCGCGCCGCCCCCGTTGGCAGCTTCGGTTCCGGCTGATATAGTTGCCGCTTCGTGGGGCGGTAGCTCAGCTGGGAGAGCGTCGCGTTCGCAATGCGAAGGTCGGGAGTTCGATCCTCCTCCGCTCCACCATTCATCTATGTGCAAAAAGGCCGGGGTGTGCATCCCCGGCCTTTTCTTGTCTGGCTCCACCCCACGGCTATCCGACTTCTCGCCTTGTGCGCGCCACGACCTCAACCTCGACGTCGTCGATACGAACCGTCTGCCTCACCCCTCCTTCGCCGGGGGACACGTTGGCGAAATACAGCGCATGCCCCAGTCTGCCAACCATAAAGACACGGACCTCGAAGTCGGCCCAGGATGACTCGGTCACGACCACCTCCTGTCCATAAAAACCAAGATCCGCGCTCGTGGCAACCAAGACCTTCAGTTGTGAAAACCCTACACCCAGTATTCTCGCGCGGAACCTTACGACGACATCCGTATCGTAGAGTGTGGATTCGGGAAAGTTCTGCCACACCGATCTTCCTATCGGCTCCAGTTGGAGAACCCAACCGCCGTCCTCTTCAACCACCTTCACGCTGTCCGGGTCGTCGGGATATAGACGAATCCAGGGCTCGAGACGCCCTGTTTCGAAGTCGCCGTTGACGATCCAGGGCATGCGGCCGCGCGCTTCGTATTCTTTCAAATGATCCTTGACGACCTCGTTCTCAAGCATCTGCTCGGCAAGAAGCTTCTTCAGCCGCACGTTCTCCGTCTCCAGCGCCTTCACTCGCATGGCCTCGGGCGCATATGCCATCGTGCCTGCTCCGCGAGATGCGAAGCGATGCCTCGCCGAAAGCGTGCCGGCCTCGGAAGGTGTCGAACCGACCAGGCGAGCGACGGCGCCCTGGTTCTGCCCAAAGGCCGTTCCGGTGACGATGACGGGACGGATGCCGTCCTGGATGCCTACGTGGGCTGCCCCGCCGAGGCCGTCGTGAATAGCGGTGCCATCGGTAGCAAACGTGTCGTCGATGGCCCCGTTCGGCATGAACCTCGTGACGAGGGCGGTTATCAGGATCGGCACCGCGCTGTCTTCCATTCGCTCATACCCCCAGCCAGCGACGACGATGCGGCGACCGTCGTCGATGGCGAGCGAATCCGGGATGTAGGAGTATCCCGCGAGCCGGACAGTCGATAGTTCCCCTCCGTTGAATTCGGGATCGCGCGCGCCCCAGCTCGTCAGACGAAGAAGGGCCGGCGTCGCGCTGTCGACGAGTCCTCCCGACAAGTAGAAGAGAAGGACGAGCCTGTCGTCAAACAGGGCTTTCACCCCCAGGCAGTTGCACGACCCGCCGGGATTTCCGATCCGGACCTGGCCGTCCGTACCAAAGGCGGTATCCGGCCGGCCCTGCGCGTCGAATCGCAGGATGAGACCTTCCCCACCCACCTGGCCGACAACCACCAGCCGCCCTCTGCTGTCGACTTCGAAAGATCGATACTCGCCCGAAACGCGAAAGACACCGTTCACACCAAAAGAAGGGTCGAGACTTCCGTCACGCCGGATCTTCAGGAAGTGCAAAGCGTCGTTCCAATGGGCTGCGAACAATGTGCTTCCATCGGCCAATCGGCAAGCAGGCATCGACCTGCTGGCCCTTTTCGGCTTCTTGTCCAAAGGCTTGGTGGCCCGCCCCCTTACGCCGGTCAATGCAGCGAGGTCGAAGACGGCACCGCCATGGTCACCAAAGGATTCGTCCAACTCGCCATCGGATTCGATCCGACACGCGTAGGCATATGGCCCGACGTTGCCGAATGTAAGAATGCTCCCGTCGGCAACCGCGGAAATGACCGCGGGGCGCATCAGGATCTGCTCCCCTTCGACTTCAAAATCGGGAACTTCGCAATACCCATCGCTTGCGAATGCGGTATCCCGACTTCCATCGGCGTGCAGCCGGAAAACGCAATCGTAGGGATCCGTGGCTCCCAACCTGGTCGCGCTGCCCACGATCTGCCGACCAGCGTCGACAGCGATATTCGTTACATGAAGAAATCTTTCGATGCCGGTAGGGTCGGGATCGGGAATCAGCACCCACCCTGCCCACCCCCATTCGTTTCCTGCTCCAAATGACGTGTCCAGTTGCCCTGGTGCAGACTTCGGAATCATGGCCACATCCTCGTTGTCATGCCACTGTGTCGCAGGAAATCCTCTCGTTCCCGCGTCCCTGCGCCCCGATGGTACAGCGCCCGACGCGACGTCCTCGTTCGACGGGAAACGATCAATCGATCCCACGACAACCGCTTGGCGCGCAGATGCCGAATACGACTCGCGATGAATGATACCGCGACCGGCGCGCGACACTCCGGCGCATCGGACGACCCGACGTGTCAGCTGCGGAGCCTCGGTCGATAGAACATGCGCTTGCTCGCCTCCGACACGACCACGTACAGCGCGGTGATTCCCAGGATCGCCGCAAGGACCGGCGCCGGGAGCGGCACGAAGCCGAACAGGCCGGCTCCCGGCAGGAACGGCAAGGCGATCGCCAGCGGCATCATCGCGGCCGTGCTCCACCGCAGGAACCCTCCCGGGCGGCTTCGATAGAACGGGCGATAGGTGCGTATCACCAGGAGGATCCACAACTCCGTGAGCAACGACTCCAGGAACCATCCGGTACGAAAGATCACCGGATCGCCACCGGCCATGGTCAGAAGGACGACGAAGGTGACCAGGTCGAAAGCGGTGCTGATCAGCCCGAAGGTGAGCATCGAGCGGCGGATGAGCCGGATGTCCCAGCGATGCGGCGTGAGTTTCCACTCGCGATCGACGTTGTCGCCGGCGATACCCATCGCGGGGATGTCGGACAGCAGGTTGTTGAGGAGGATCTGCTTGGCCAGCAACGGCAGGAAAGGCAGGTACAGCGAAGCCAGCGCCATGCTGACCATGTTGCCGAAGTTGGCGCTGGTGGTGATGAAGATGTACTTGATGGTATTGGCGAACGTGTGCCGCCCTTCGTCGATGCCGCGGCGAATGACGTCCAGGTCGTGCTCCAGCAGCACGAAATCGGCGGCGTCCTTGGCCACGTCCACGGCCGAATCGACCGAGATACCGACATCGGCCGCGTGCAGGGCGGGTGCATCGTTGATGCCGTCGCCGAGGTAACCCACCACGTGCCCGGTTTTCTGGAGGGCGGTGATGATCCGTTCCTTCTGGTTCGGTTCGATCTCGGCGAAGAGTGTCGTCGACATGGCCCGATGCCAGAGGGCCTCGTCGCCGAGTTCCCGCAAGTCGCCGCCGGTGAGGATCCCCTTCACCGGCATGCCGATGGCCTCGGCCACATGCCGGGCCACGAACCGGTTGTCGCCGGTGACGATTTTCACTTCGACGCCCAGGATGCCCAGCGCCGTCAACGTTCCGCAAACCTGTGGCTCGGGCGGATCGAAGAAGAGCAGGAACCCGATGAGGGTCATCCCCGCCTCGTCCCCCGGATCGTATCGCTCCCTGACGGGCACGGACTTCGATGCCACGGCAAGGACACGATAGCCCTGGGCGCTCCAATCGACGAATCGTTTCATCAGCGCCGTCCGGACGCCTTCGTCGAGGGCCACCTCCCGGCGATCTATCCTGGCGGAAGCGCACGCGTCGAAGACGTTCTCCACCGCGCCCTTCGTGACCAGCATCGCCTGCACCGGCGAGGGGGTGTTCACTATCACCGTGAGGCGCCGCCGCTGGAAGTCATACGGTATCTCGTCGATCTTGCTGCCGGCATCCCGTGGAAGCCCGTCGCGCTCGCCGCGCGCCACCACCGCGTCGTCCAGCGCATTGCGTATGCCGGTCTGCAGGCGTGCGTTGAGCACCGCCAGCCGCAGTACCTCCGCCGCGGGCTGGCCGTCGGCATCGACGGCCGCATCGAGTTCGATCACCCCGCGGGTGAGCGTTCCCGTCTTGTCCGTGCAGAGCACGTCCATGCTTCCGAGGTTCTCGATGGCGTTCAGACGCTTCACGATCACCCCTTCGCGCGCCATCGCCCGCGCTCCGTACGAGAGCGTGATGGTAAGGATGGCCGGCAACAGCTCCGGCGAAAGTCCCACCGCCAGCGCGGCAGCGAAGAGAAGCGTGTCGATCGTCGGCCGGTGCATGACGATGTGGATCGCCAGCACCGCCACCACCACGATCAGCATCAGGCGGATCAACAGACCGCCGAACCGGCGCAGTCCCCGCTCGAATTCGGTTTCCGGCGGCCGCAGCACGAGTCGCCTGGCGATCGCGCCGAAGACCGTCGCCCGGCCGGTGTCGACGGCGACGACGCGGGCCCAGCCGCTGCGCACCGAGGTGCCCATGAACACGCAGTTGTCCCGAGCGGCCAGGCCCGATTCGACGGCGCATGTACCCGGCCGCTTTTCGACGGGAAGGGTCTCGCCCGTCAGCATGGCCTGGTTGACGTAGCAACTGCGCGCGTCGAGCACCAGCGCGTCGACGGGCACCAGCGCACCCGCCGAGAGTTCGATGATGTCCCCGGGAACGACCTGCTCGGCCCGGATCGCCTGCAAGGCTCCGTCGCGGATCACGTTGGCCGTCACGGTGACGCGCCGCCGCAAGGCCTCGATGGCGACCGACGCGCGGTACTCCTGGATGAAGCTGAGCACCGCGGTCAGGAGCACGATACCGAGGACGATCCAGGCCTCCACCCACTCGCGGACAAGCAACGACACCAGGGCCGCCACCACCAGGATGATGACGAGCGGGCTGGAAAAACGGCTGAGCAGCAGGCTGAGCCAGGGCCGTGCCGCTGGCCCGGTCAGTGCGTTGTGCCCGAATTGCTTCAGGCGCTGGGTCGCCGACGAAGCCGTCAAGCCGTCGACGCGCGAATCCAGCGCGGCAAGCACCTCTGCGGCAGGTCGCGCCCAATAACGCTCGACATGACTCATCGCCGCTCCCGCTCGTCAGGCGTACGTCCTCTACGGACATACGGTGCCCGTCGATCAAGGGGCTACCGTAAGGCGGGGCACGCCGCTGCCGGTTGACCCACATCAAGAAGGCACCCGCCTCGGGGACCCGTCATTCCCGCGTCATCCCCGGCAGGTGGCGCATGGCCGGCGGGCCATGCCGCGTCACCACGTTCGGTCAGTGAGCGTTTTCGGCATGTCCCGGCCTATATCTTTCGGCCTATGCCCGATAGCCATGTAAACCGGCGTCCCGATCGGGTGTCGCTGGCACGCTGTTTGCGGCGACAATATCGGGCTGGGTCGCCGACGTAGGGACGTCGCGATACCTTTTCTTCACCGCCGTCGCCGGAACGTCAGTTCACGGGGGCCGAAAGGAAGCTGGTTGGCAGGATGAAACTGAATTCGACGACATGCCCGCGCGCCGCACGGGTGTCACGGGCGCGGCTGTGCCTGGCCTTGCTGCTGGCGGTCCACGGGCCGCTCGCGCTGGCGGCGGACCACGCCGCGGAACGCGACGCGCTGATGGCCACGGCGCGCCAGGAGCGCGATGCGGGACACCGCGTCGACGCCCTTGCCCATTGTCAGGCCGTGCTCGAACGCTGGCCGGGCGACCGCGAGGCGCAGGCGCTCAACGTCGCTTTGTTGACGGAGCTGGGGGCCAGCACGCGCGCCGGGGAACTGGCAGCCAGCCTGCAACCGGGGCTGTCCATGGCCGAACGCAACCGCCTGGGCGCGGACCGCGTGGCCGAGGAAATCCGCTGGGCGGACGGTGAGCCTGCCGACCCTTTCCACCCTTACGTGGAAGCCGACAAGTCCGTGGAGGACGCACGCCGCGTCGCCGACGATCCGCAGCTCCCCTCCGACCTGCGCCGGCGCGCCGGCTTCGACCTGCTGGTGGCCCTTTCCCGCGCCGGCCGTCCGGACGAAGCGGTCGCCCGCTACGACGCACTGCATGCGCAAGGCGTGTCCTTGCCTCCCTATGTCGAGCGCGCCGCCGCCGATGCCCTCTTGGCGAAGCGTCGTCCGGCCGAAGCCGCGGCGCTCTACGAGGACAGCATCGCGAAGGACCCCGGTCCCTACGATCCCAGCGAGAGCGAGCCGCGCATCGGCCTGATGTACGCCTACCTCGAGTCGGGGCAGACGCAAAAGGCCTTCCGGACCATCGACGAGCTGGCCTCGAAGGAGACGCCGTGGATCCGGGTGCCTGGCAGCGCCCTTCCCATCCAGAACCCGCGCAAGCTCGACGCCGACCTCAACGCTGCCGCCGTGCGCGACTATGTCGACATGCATGCCGATGCCTATGCGCGGCTGGAACCGCTCCATCGCGAAGCGCCGGCGAATGCGCAACTGCGCAGCGAACTCGGCATGACCGAACTGGCCCGCGGCTGGCCCCGCCGTGCCCTGGACGACTTCGACATCGCCCTGACGCTGGATCCCCGCGAAGCCGGTGCCTATGTCGGCAAGGCGAACGCCAGCCGCGTGCTCGACGATTACGCGCCGGTGGATGCCTACCTTGCCGCGGCCCGCTCGCTGGCCGAGCGCAGTCCGCGCGTCGACCGCGCGCAGGCATCGTGGGATCGCGAGCGCGGCTGGCAGTTCGACGTCGAGGCCGAGCGCGGCAAGGGCTCCAGTCCGGACTTCGGCGACCGCGACGGCAGCACCCAGGCCACGATCGCCAGCCCCCTGATCGACAATCACTGGCGCGTCATCGCCCTCGGACGCTATTCGACCGCCGATCTTCCCGAAGGCAACGTGCGACGCAGCCGCGCGGGCGTGGGCATCCGCGCTTACACCCGTGGCCTCGAGGCCTATGTGCAGGCCCTGCCGTCCACGGATCGCTATGTCGGCAAGACGGCCATCGAGGCGGGCTTCGACTGGTCGCTGAGCGATCGCTGGGCCTGGTCCGCCGACTACAGCACGGCAGGCGACGACACGCCGCTGCGCGCGCAGTTCTATGGCATTTCCGCGAAGACGCTCGACACCACCGTCACCTGGCGCGTGAGCGAGCTGACCCAGGCGCGGCTTGGCCTGTCGCGCGACGACTTCAGCGACGGCAACCGGCGTACCGGATGGCTGGCATCGATCGTCCGGCGCATGCATACGTCGCCGAACCTGGCGCTGGACGGCGGCGTGGAACTCGGCGGCTCGATGAATACCCGCACTGACCGCCCTTACTTCAACCCTCGCCGCGACTGGAGCTACGCGCTCACCGGCCGGCTCGAAAACGTGCTCGGCCAGTTCTACGAACGCAGCGTCACCCAGCGCATCGACGCCGCCGTCGGCCAGTACGCCGAACGCGGCTACGCCACCGGCTGGATGGCGTCGCTGCGCTACGGCCAGATCGTCCAGACCGGCCCCGGGTTCCACGTCGGCTGGGGCATCGGCTGGCACAACCAACCCTACGACGGGCGCCGCGAGCATCGCGTCGTCCTCGACCTGACCCTGCACTGGGGAGAATGAGAGTCATGCGTCCGCTGTCGATCCTGCTTGCCCTGCTGGGGCTCGCGCTTCCCGCGTTCGCGCAGCAGGCCGCCCCCGCGCGGCCCGCCCTGACCGTGCTCGCCTACCACGATGTGCGCGACGACGTCCGCCTGAACGGCGATCGCGATCCCGACGCCCTCAGCACCGACCACCTCGTGGCCCACTTCGAATGGCTCAAGGCGAACGGCTACCACGTCGTCAGCCTCGAACAGGTGGTACAGGCGAGCCATGGCGGCACGCCGCTGCCGAAGGACGCCGTGCTGCTCACCTTCGACGATGGCCTGGAAAGTTTCTACACGCGCGTCTATCCCCTGCTCCGCGCCTATGGCTATCCCGCCGTGCAGGCGCTCGTCGGTTCGTGGATGGACATGCCCGACGGCAAGCGCATGCCGTACAACGGCAGCGACTGCGATCGCTCCTGCTTCCTCACCTGGGACCAGGTGGAGGAGATGCACAAGTCCGGGCTGGTGGAGATCGCTTCGCATACCTGGGGCATGCACCAGGGTCACGATGCCAACCCGCAGGGCAACCTCCTGCCTACGGCGGCATCGCTGAGTTACGACGAAGCCGCGAAGCATTACGAGACTCCCAACGAATACCGCACCCGCCTTCGTGCCGACCTCGAGCACAGTGCCGCCGAGATCGCGAGCCACACCGGCGTGCGTCCGCGTGCCCTCGCGTGGCCGTACGGCGAGTACACCCGCGTGGGCCGGGACGTGGCCGCCGAGGTGGGCATGAGGGTCACCTTCAGCCTCAGCGACAACGAACCCAACCTCGTGCCGGGCCGCACCATCCCGCGCCTGCTGGTGAGCGACAACATCACCGCCAACCGGCTTGGCTGGTTGATGCGCCATCAGTTGCAGGTGGACGCCACGCGCACCGTGCAGATCGACCTGGATTACGTCTACGACCCGGATCCGGCGCAGCAGGACCGCAACCTGTCGAAGCTGCTGGACCGGATCAAGCGGATGCACCCGACCGATGTCTGGCTGCAGGCCTATGCCGATCCCGACGGCGACGGCGTCGCGGATGCGGTGTATTTCCCCAACCGCCACCTGCCCGTTCGCGCCGACCTCTTCTCGCGCGTGTCGTGGCAGTTGCGCACCCGCGCGGGGGTGCGCGTATATGCCTGGATGCCTGTGCTGGCCTTCCGCTTCCCCGGCGGCGAAAAGCTGCCGACGCTCGCCGGCGAGCCGAAGCCGGGGGGCGACCACTACCGCCTCGCACCGTACGATCCGAAAGTGCGCGCGACGATCGGCGACGTCTACGAGGACCTCGCCATGTACACCGACACGGCCGGTGTCCTGTTCTCCGACGACGCCTACCTGCGCGACACCGACAACCTGGGTCCCTGGGCGAAGAACACGCCGGCGCAAAACACGCAGGCGCTCATCGACTTCACCCAGGAACTGGTCGCACGCATGCGGCCCTGGCGGCCGCAGTTGCTCACGGCGCGCAACATCTATGCGCGGCCGATCCTGGAGCCGGGCGCCGAGGCGTGGTTCGCGCAGAGCCTGCCGGCGTTCAACCGCGCCTATGGCCTGACCGCGGTCATGGCGATGCCGCAGCTCGACAAGGCGCCGGATCGCCTCGGCTGGTACCGCAGGCTGGTCGCCGCGGTGAAGACCACGCCGGGGGCGATGGAGCGCACGATGTTCGAGTTCGCCGCGCAGGACTGGCGCACGCACACGCCGATCCCCGCCGGCGAGATCGCCGCGCGCATGCGCGCCGTGCAGGCCCTCGGCGCGCGCCACATCGGCTACTACCCGGACGACTTCCTCAACGACCGACCCGCCCTGGACGCCATACGCCCCGCGATTTCGGCATCCGACTATCCCTATCCGGAGCCGGCGCGATGAACGGCGGCATCCTCCACGCCCTCCTCGAGTTCGCCTTCTATTATCCCCTGGTGATGTCGCTCATCTGGATGAGCGGCGGCATCATCTATTTCCTGCGCTGGGAGCGAAGGGAGCCCTCGCGCGTGCGCCCGAGGCCGTTGCCCGACTATCCGATGGTGACCCTCGTCGTGCCCTGCCACAACGAGGGCGCGCAGGTGCGCGAGACGATCGCCCACCTCGCCTCGCAGCAATACCCGAACTTCGAGATCATCGCGATCAACGACGGATCGACGGACGATACCGGCGCGCAGCTCGACCAGCTGATGGACCAGTACCCGGCCCTTCGCGTCATCCACATGTCGAGCAACCAGGGCAAGGCCATGGGCCTGCGCGCCGCGGCGCTCGCCTCGCGTGCAGACTTCCTCGTGTGCGGGGACGGCGACGCCCTGCTCGACGATTACGCGACGCACTGGATGATGATGCACATGCTCGAGAGCCCGCGCGTCGCCGCGGTCACGGGCAACCCGCGCATCCGCAACCGCTCCACGCTCCTGGGCAAGCTCCAGGTGGGCGAGTTCTCCTCCATCATCGGCCTGATCAAGCGCGCCCAGCGCGTGTACGGGCGCATCTTCACGGTCTCCGGCGTCATCGCCTGCTTTCGCAAGAGCGCGCTGCACGATGTCGGTTACTGGAATACCGACATGGTCACCGAGGACATCGACGTGAGCTGGCGGCTGCAGATGCGCCACTGGGAAATCCGCTACGAACCCAACGCGTTGTGCTGGATCCTCATGCCCGAAACGGTGCGCGGCCTGTGGAAGCAGCGCCTGCGCTGGGCCCAGGGCGGGTCCGAGGTGCTGCTCCGTTACACGACGCGATTGTTCAAGTGGCGCCAGCGGCGCATGTGGCCCGTGGCCTTCGAATACGTGATGAGCCTGCTCTGGTCGTACACCATGTCCGTCATCATCCTGCTCTGGGTGCTCGGTTGCTTCATGCCGCTGCCGCCCTCGCTCTACGTCGACACGCTGCTGCCGCAATGGCACGGCGTGGTGCTCGGCGCCATCTGCCTGTTGCAGTTCCTCATCAGCCTGCTGGTCGACCGCCGTTACGAGACGCGCATCGGCCGCAACTACTACTGGATGATCTGGTACCCACTGGTGTACTGGCTGCTCAACACCGCGACCTCCGTGGTCGCGCTGCCCAAGGCGATCATGAAACGCCGCGGCACGCGTGCCATCTGGGTCAGCCCGGACCGGGGACTTCGATGAAAGCCGAAACCATCATCATCCAGCGCCCCGAGCGCCAGTCGACGGCGCAGAGGGCTGCCTTCGCCACGGTCACGGTGTTCGCCTGGCTGTTCTGGGCCTTCCTGTGGCTGCCGCTGCTCACGCTCGGCGCTTGGGCGTTCGGGCTGCGCAACGCGTGGTTGCAACTGCACGTACTCAATCCCATCGGCGACGGCGGCGACATCAATGTCATCCTGCTCGTTGCCGTCCTTTGCGCGGCCGTCTTCAGCAGCTGGTCAGGCTACAACCATGCCCGCTTCGCGGGTAAGCAGAAGCGTCGCGGCAACAAACCGGTGGGCGTCGCGGAGACGGCGGCCGCCATCGGCGCGAGCACCGGCGACGCGTTGAAGATGCAAGGGCATCGGAGGACCGTGGTCGGCGTGAGCCAAGACGGCTTCATGACGGTGCACGAGGCACGCTGACCTGCGGCCGGTTGGCTCGCTCGCCATCTTGTAGGAGCCGCTATAGCGGCGAGAGCAATCTTGCCGCGTAATCGCAAGGCTTCCTCGCCGCTGTAGCGGCTCCTACAAAAAGCACGTGGCCATCGCTGAGGGGACGGACTCAGATGGCTCGCAAGACGAAAACACCGAAGGCCGGATCGGGGGAGATCCACTCCTTCTCGATCCGCCATCCGCCGGCTTCCGCCAAGCGGCCGAACGAAGCCGGGGTGAACTTGTGCGAGTTCTCCGTATGGATCGACTCGCCCGCCTCGAATGCGAAGGCCTGCCCTGCCACCGTCACGCGCTGTGCCTCGCGGCTGACGAGGTGCATCTCGATGCGTTCGAACGCCGGATTCCACACAGCCCGGTGCTCGAACGCCTCGGGCGCGAAGTCGCCGCCGAGTTCGCGGTTGATCCGTACGAGCACGTTGCGATTGAAGGCCGCCGTCACGCCTTCGGCGTCGTCATAGGCAGCCAGCAGCACCTCGAGATCCTTCACCTGGTCCGCGCCGACGATGAATCGGGCATCCGGCCCCAGCCGCCCGCGCACCGAGCGCAGCAGCGCCACGGCTTCGTCCGGCGTGAAGTTGCCGATCGTGGAGCCGGGAAAGAACGCCACCACGGGCCGTCCCGCCAGGGCCTTCGGCACGTCGATCGCATGGGTGAAGTCGGCCACCACCGGATGAACGGCCAGCACGGGATACGCTTCGCGAAGGCGCGCTACCGCCCCTTCCAGCGCGTCGGCGCTGATGTCGACAGGCACATAGGCCGAGATCCAGGGCGCGGCATCGAGCAGCATCCGCGTCTTGTCGCTCGCGCCGCTGCCCAGTTCGAGCAGCACGGCACCCTTGGGAATGGCCTCCGCCAGTGCGGGGGCGATCTCGCGGAGCAAGGCGGTTTCCGTTCGCGTCGGGTAATACTCCGGGGTGACGCAGATGGCCTCGAACAGCGCCGACCCGGCGCCGTCGTAGAAATACTTCGGCGAGAACGCCTTCGGTGTCGCCGTCAGGCCGGCGAGCGTGTCGCGCAGGAACGTCAGGCGCTCGCGATCGGGCGACGAGCCCGGGTCGCGCGCGAGACGCACGCCGCTGAACATCCAGCGCTGCGCGTGCCGGTAGAAGTTGCGGTACGACACGCGCGCATGTCCGGGCGGGGTGACGCTGGCGCCGCCGCGCAACACCATCTGGCCACTCATGAACTTGCCGTTGTATTCGCCCACGGCATCGTCCGCCGCGCGGAATCCCGGATACGGCGCATACGCGCTGGACGTCCATTGCCAGGCCACGTCGTCCACCTGCTCGAGGTCGCCGCGCGAGCGCACGGCATGTTCCCATTCGGCCTCGGTGGGCAGCCGCGCCCCGGCCCAGCGCGCGAACGCGTCGGCCTCGTAGTAGCTGACGTGGGTGACCGGGGCGTCGGGGTCCACCGGACGCCAGCCGCCGGGCGTCATGTGCGACCAGGCCTCGCCGTCGTGCTGCCAGTACAGCGGTGCCTCCCAGCCGTCGGCCTGGCACTGCGCCCAGCCGTCGGAAAGCCACAGGTCCGCCCGGCGGTAACCGCCGAGCGCCATGAAGGCCAGCCACTGGCCATTGGTGACGAGCCGGTCGGCGATCTCGAACGGCTCGAGCCATACGGTGTGCGCGGGTCCCTCGTTATCGAAGGCGAAAACCTCGCCGGTCATGCCGATGCGCACCGGGCCACCGCCCACCGGCCGGAAGCGCCCCGCGGTTCCGGCGGCCGGTGCGCTCCAGGCGGGGTCGAATGCCGGCTTCAGCGGCGACTGCGCGAACAGGTGCTGCATGTCCATCACCAGCAGTTCCTGGTGCTGCTCCTCGTGCGCGAACCCGAGGCGGACCAGCGCTTCCAGCTCCGGCGACAGCTCGCCGGCCAGGAACGCGCGCATGTGCCGGTCCACGTGGCGACGATAGGCCAGCACGCGCTGGCTGGCCGGTCGCGTGAGCAGGCCGCGCAGGGGTCGCGGATGGCGCGGCCCGACGGCCTCGTAGTACGAGTTGAACAGATAGCCGAAATCGGCGTCGAAGACCTGGTAACCCGGCAGGTTCGGCCCGAGCAGGAAGGTCTCGAAGAACCAGGTGGTATGGGCCAGGTGCCACTTCGCCGGGCTGGCGTCGGGCATCGACTGGACGACCATGTCTTCCGGACCCAGTCCTTCCACCAGCGCCTCGGTACGGGCCCGCACGGCGTCGTAGCGGTCGGCGAGCGAAAGCAGGCCTTCGCGGGCCCGGGCGGGGGCGCCGGGCGCCGTGGAGGTATCGATAAGGGCTTGCATGGAAACTCCCTGGGCTGGAACGGTCAGTCCGGCGTGTGCTCGATTTGCACGCGGTCCGGATAGAAGGCGAGGTGGTCGCGGATCGGGGTGACCGCGTCGTGCGGCGCCTCGTAGGACCAGATGGCGTTGACCGATCGTTCCTCGTTGCCGGGCAGGCTGAAATACGAGGCCTCGCCCTTGTACGGACAATACGTGTGGTGCTCGGTCCGGCGCAGGGCGGCCATGTCCGCATCCTCGCGGGGGATGTAGAACACGGGCGGATAGCTGGCTTCGCGCAGGACCAGTGCGTTACGGGTATCGGCGACGACGCGGTCGCCGAAGCGGACGACCACCCGGCCCCCGGAGGGCTTCACCGAGATCGGGTGATCGGGGCCGGGGATCCTGACGGGACGTGAGGACATGGCGGGCTCCTTCGTGACGGCTAGTTCGGACATCCTGCGACCCGAAGGCGGCGAATCCAAGCCGACAAACGGGAACAGGTGACATTACCAGGCCGCAAAGGTAACGGTCTTGGACCGCCCACGCACTTTTGACAGGCCATGCCGTCCCGCTCCACCATGGCGCCATGGGCGCCAGGGACCCTCAATATCCGCTCCATCCGGCCGATATGACTATCGTGTTGCAGATGGCGGGAGGCTCGCCATGAAAGCGCTTGTCGTCGCGGCGGCCATCGTCGCCATCCATGCGGTCGGGCTGACGGTATTGCCCGTATTCGGCATGACCCTCTCCTATACCTTCTTTTTCTCCGTCGCGGCCCTGGCCATGGTCAGCGTCGTGGTCGCGTGGCGACGGTCGGGCATGCCGGGCGACCGGCGCTGGTGGCTGCTACTCGCCAGCCTTGCCCTCTGGACGGTGGGCATGTCGCTTTCGGCGCGGCAAAACTACGTCCTGGAGAACTCCAATCCCGCGCCCGGCGACAGCATGTTCTTCTACATCCTGTACGTGCTGCCGGTGCTCGTGGCCGTCTCGTCCGCACCGGTGGCGGCACGCAAGAAGTGGGCGATGGCCATCGACCTGGTGCTGGCCACGCTGCTGGGCGTGCTTTTCTACATACGCACCTTCTCCATCGTCTCGGTCGAGGGCGCCATCGGCACCCAGGCGGCGGTGGACGTCGCGTACATGCTCGACTTCGAGAACGCCTGCCTGGCCATTGCCGCCCTGCTCCGCTACGTCGCGACCGATCGCGCGGACGACCACTTCTTCTTCCGCGGCGTCACGGCGTTCTTTGTCACCTATGCCCTGTCCGGCTACTTCTACAACCACTACGTGGCCCTCGGAGGGCATCCCGAATTCGGCACCTCGCCCTGGGACACACTGCTCGACCTGCCCTTCCTCGTGCTGTTCGTCGCCGCCGTGACGCACCTGCCGCGACGCCACTGGCATCCGCCGGTCTACCTCGTGCGCTTCGTGCAGAGCGCAAGCCCCACCTTCCTCGCGATGAGCGTGCTCGGCTTCGGGCTGATGGTGATCCCCGGCTATCCCGTCCTGGGCATTGGCGGCGCCATCGCGGCCGTCGTCGGCATCGGCCTCCGCGGCACCCTGGCCCAGGTGGACCTGGTGGAAGAGGAGTTCCGGCTCGCCCGCAGCCGCGACGAGCTGCAGGGCCTGGTGTTCGTCGACAGCCTCACCGGACTGGCCAACCGCCGGGCGCTCGACGAACGCCTGCTGCGCGAGTGGCACCGGCCGGGACAGCAGGAGCCCATCGCGCTGCTGATGATCGACGTCGACCATTTCAAGGAATTCAACGACCGTTACGGCCACCTCGCCGGCGACGACTGCCTGCGCTCGCTTGCCGCCGCGCTCGTCGGTCACGGCCTGCGCGCCGGCGACTTCATCGCCCGGTTCGGCGGCGAGGAATTTGCCGTGGTGGCGCCGGGCACCCCGTTGCCCGCGGCCGTCGCGCTCGCGGACGCCCTGCGGAAGCAGGTCGAAGCGTTGGCCATCGCCCATCCGTTGAGTCCCTTCGGCATCGTGACCATCAGCATTGGCGTCGCCGCGGCGCATGCCACGACCGAAAGCGGGCCGCTCGACCTCCTCAACGCGGCCGACCGTGCGCTGTATCGTGCCAAGCAGTCGGGCCGCAACCGCGTCGGCAGCCAGGACGACGCCCGCAACAACGCCGTGCGCCTCGACGGATCGCGCTACCTCGGTTAACCCCGTTTCACCCGTTCCTGCGTTTCACGTCATGTCCCCCAACGAGGTCATGCACGATGAACACGCTCCGTGTCACCCTGCCCCTGCTCTTCGCCGGCCTGGTCGCCGGTGCCGGCGTGCTCGCTTCCGACGGCCCCGCCGCCCGGTCGCCGCAGGCACGGTCCCTTCCGGAAACCACCGCGGACTGCATGCCCGGCGGCGGCGCCCTCTATCGCCGCCTGGCCGGCCGGGCCACATCGTCCGTCCCGGCACCGCCGCCGATGCCCGTGGCGTCCCCCAGTCCGGCGCCGCTCCTGTCGCCCGGGGTCGCGCCCCAGGCCATGGCCGAGGCCAAGCTGGCCGCCGCTCCCGCGGGCCGTTTTGCTCCGTTGCCGCGGGACATGCCCGAGCGCGAGAATTACGCGCATCGCGACGCGAATCCGGTGCACCTCGCCGCGACCGATCCCGTCTCCACCTTCGGCCTGGACGTCGACACCGGTTCGTACACGAACGTGCGCCGCATGCTCGACGAAGGCCGGTTGCCGCCGGCGGACGCCGTGCGCACCGAGGAATTCATCAACTACTTCGACTACGGCTATGCACCGCCGACGACGAAGGCCCGGCCCTTCAGCGTGACCACGGAACTGGCGCCGGCACCGTGGAACGCGGATCGCCGGTTGTTGCTCGTGGGCGTGCAGGGCTACGAAGTCCCCGCCGCGGAAATCCCGGCAGCGAACCTCGTCTTCCTCGTGGATGTCTCCGGTTCGATGGACGCGCCGGACAAGCTGCCGCTGCTGAAGGCCTCGCTGAGGCAGATCGTCCCGAAACTGCGTGCGCGGGACCGGATCTCGCTGGTGACCTACGCGGGAGCCACCTGCGTGGCGCTGCCCTCCACCCCCGGCGACCAGCACGCCAGGATCGTCGCCGCCATCGACGCACTCGGCGCCGGCGGTTCCACCAACGGCGCGGCGGGCATCGACCTCGCCTATGCGCAGGCCGCGAAGGGATTCATCAAGGGCGGGGTGAACCGCGTGATCCTCGCCACCGACGGGGACTTCAACGTCGGCACCGTGGGCGTCAAGGCGCTTTCCGACCGCATTGCCGAGAAGCGCAAGAGCGGTATCGCGCTGACGACCCTCGGCTTCGGCGAGGGCAACTACAACGACGACATGGCCGTGGAACTCGCCGATGCCGGCAACGGCAGCCACCATTACATCGACAGCCTCGCCGAGGGGCGTCGCGTGCTGGTGGACGAGATGTCCGCGACCCTCCTGACGATCGCGAAGGACGTGAAGGTCCAGGTCGAATTCAATCCCGCCGTGGTCGCGGAGTACCGCCTCGTCGGCTACGAGAAGCGCGTACTCGCACGCGAGGATTTCAACAACGACGCCGTGGACGCGGGCGACATCGGCGCGGGCGCGAACGTCACCGCGCTGTACGAGATCACCTTGAAAGGAGCGAAAGGCGCGCGCATCGCCCCCCTGCGCTACGGCGCGGCGACGGAAAGCCGCGGATCGGGTGAGCTTGCCTTCCTGCGGCTTCGCTACAAGGCACCCGGCGACGGCAAGAGCCAGCTGATCGAACAGCCGATCCCCGCGGACGTGGCGCCAGGCGCCAGCGAGCGCCTCCGCTTCGCGGCCGCCGTCGCCGCGTTCGCCGAGAACCTGCGCGGCGGCAAATACGCGGACGGGTTCGGTTACGACAAGGTGGCGACGCTCGCGCGCGGCGCGCTCGGCGCAGACGAAGGCGGATACCGTGCGGGCATGGCCAGGCTGGCGGATATCGCCGATGCCATGCAGACGCCAAAGGCCGCGATGCCGTAACCTCCCCCGCCATGGACGCACCCCTGGCCGACGACGGCGGTTTGATGCTCGCCTGGGCGGGCGGGGATGCGGCCGCCTTCGGCGAGCTTTATGCGCGGCACAAGGGCCCTCTCTACCGGTTCCTGCTGAAGACGGTGAAGGACCGGGCGATCGCGGACGAACTGTTCCAGGAGACCTGGAGCCGCGTGATCGCCGCCCGGCAGCGCTACCGGCCCGACGCGAAGTTCGGCACCTGGCTGCTGCAGATTGCGCACAACCTCGCCGTGGACACCTTCCGCCGGCAGCGGCCGCAGGCCGGCGCGGCGGAAACCGAGGCCGTGTTCGCTGCGCAGGCGGCGCCCGAGCGGGAGCAGCCCGAGCATGCGCTGTCGGATTTCGAACTGCGCCGGCGCATGCAGCGGGCGATCGAATCGCTTTCCGACGAACAGCGCACCGCGTTCGTGCTACGCATGGAGAACGAACTTTCCCTGGAGGACATCGCCACCGTGACCGGCGTCGGGAAGGAGACGGCGAAATCGCGCCTCCGCTACGCCATGGTCCGGATCCGAGAACTCGTTGCCGACTGACATGAACCCGAACACGCCACCGCCCAGCGACGACGACCTGCCCGACGAGCGCGAACTCGCCGCGCTGTATGCGCGCCTGCCCAAGGACGAGCCCGGCCCGGCGCTGGATGCGGCGGTGCTCGCCCGGGCGACGCAGGCCGTGCCGGCGCGTCGCCGATCGCGCTGGCCTGTCGCGCTGGCTTCCGCCGCGGTGCTGGTGCTGGCCGTCGGCGTGGCGTGGCAGCTGCGGGATGCGCATCCCGGCGAGCCGGCATCCGCACCCTCCGCGAAGGACATACCCCTGCTCGCGCCCGGCGTCCCTGGCGACATGCAACGCGCGGAAGGCCTGCCGCCGGCGAAGCCGGCTGCCCGCGCGGCGGTCAGGAAAGTGACCAGCGACCGGATCGCTCCGCAAGTGATGCGCTCCGCACCCGCGCCGATGCCCGCACCCATGGTCGCCACGCCTCCCGCGCCGCCGGCCGCGGCGGCGGCGCCGCCTCCTCCCGTGCCAGCGCCCGCGCCCGCGACGGAGGTTTTTTCCGAAGCCATGCCCTCGCTGGCGCCGCACCGCCATGACCTCGCACCCGACGACCGCGTGGGGGAGATCCGCCGCCTGCTCGACCACGGCCAGCGCGAGGAAGCACGGCGCCGCCTGCGCGAGTTGCGCCTTCGCTATCCGCATTACGACATTCCCCAAGACCTGCGCGACCTGGAACCTTGAGCACGCCGCTGGACACGCTGGCCGCACCGTGGCGGCACGAGGAAGAGATCAAGAAGAGCCGCTTCGTCGCCCAGGCCTCGCCCGTCGACACGCCGGCCGCCGCGCTCGCGTGGCTCGAAACCGCCGGCGATCCGGCGGCGACGCACAACTGCTGGGCATACCGCATCGGCGACGCCTATCGCTTCAACGACGATGGCGAGCCCGGCGGTACCGCGGGGCGGCCGATCCTCGCGGCGATCGACGGCCAGGGCTGCGACCGCGTAGCGGTGCTGGTCACGCGCTGGTATGGCGGTATCAAGCTCGGGGTGGGCGGTCTCGCCCGCGCCTACGGTGGCAGCGCCGCCGAATGCCTCCGCCTGGCCCCGAGGACGCCCATCGTCGCGACCGGACGGCTGGCCCTGCGCTGCGAGTTCGGTGAACTGGCGCTCCTCACGGCCCGCCTGCGCGACATGGAGGCCGTCGTCGAGCGCGAGGTCTTCACGGCCGAAGGGGCGGAACTGGTCGTCTCCGCACCGCGGGACAGGCTGGACGCGATCGCGGCGCGGCTCGTCGACCTGACCCGCGGACGCACGACCCCGCGCCGCCTCGACTGAGCAGCATCCGGGCGAAGCCGAAGGAGGTCGCCGGGCTTCGCAGGGGAGTCCCCGTGTTGAATACCGCACCGGGTGGCCCCATCCGTTGGCGAATTGCCTGGGAAACATCGAAGTGAGCATGAGCGACGAACGCAGGGAGAAGTCACGCAAGATCGGCGCGCTGCGCAACCTCTGGCCGTTCCTGAAGCCGCACAAGGGCCTCGCCGTGGGCTGGCTGGTCTTCCTGGGCATTTCGTCGAGCGCGTCGCTGGTGCTGCCCGTGGCCGTGCGCCACATCATCGACCACGGTTTCCTGGCCTCGAACCTCGCCACCATCAACGGCACCTTCCTCGCCCTGTTCGGCGTGGCCTTGGTCCTGGCCATCGCCACGGCCGCCCGTTACTACTGCATCGCCCTGCTCGGCGAGCGCTCCCTCGCCTCCCTGCGCAGCACGCTTTACGAACACGTGATCCAGCTCGACGTAGGTTTTTACGAAGGCACCCGCGTGGGCGAACTCACCTCGCGACTGGGCACCGATACGGAAGTGGTGCAGACACTGGTCGGCTCGGGCATTTCCGTCGCGCTGCGCAGCGCGGTGATGCTGATCGGTGCCGCCGCGGCGATGGCGTGGACCAGTCCGCGCCTCGCCGGCCTCACCGCGCTGGTGATTCCGGCCGTGATGCTCCCGATCCTCGTCTTCGGCCGCCGCGTGCAGAAGCTGTCGCGCAACAGCCAGGACCGCATCGCCGACGCCGCCGCGGTCGCGAACGAAACCCTCAACGCGGCCCAGGCGGTGAAGGCCTATGCCCGCGAGCCCATCGAGAGCCGCCGCTACGCCAGCGCCATCGCGCTCGCGCTGGCCACCGCGCGGCGCCGCATCGGCATGCGCGCCATGCTCACCGCCGCCGTGATCGTGCTGATCTTCGGCGCGATCACGCTCGTCCTGTGGGCGGGCGCGCGCGACGTGATCTCGGGCGACCTTGCGCCCGGCGTGCTCAGCCAGTTCGTGCTCTATGCCATCTTCGCCGCGGGTTCCGTGGCGGGCCTCTCGGAAGTATGGGGCGACGTGCTCCGCGCGGCGGGCGCCATGGAGCGCATTGGCGAACTGTTCGCCGAACGCGCAGTCATCCGCACGCCGGACGCGCCGGAACCATTGCCGCGGCCGGTCGTCGGCGCGCTGCGTTTCGACCACGTGGAATTCCACTATCCCTCGCGCCCCGACGTCGCCGCGCTCTCCGACTTCAACCTCGAGGTCTTCCCCGGCGAAACCGTCGCGCTCGTCGGCCCGTCGGGCGCGGGCAAGAGCACGGTATTCAGCCTGCTGCTCCGCTTCCACGATCCACGCGCGGGCACCATCCGCTTCGACGGCGTGGACCTGCGTTCGCTCGCGCTGCCGGAGTTGCGCGGCGCCATCGCACTGGTGCCGCAGGAAACGGTGATCTTCGGCGGCACGGCAGCGGACAACATCCGCTTCGGCCGCGCCGACGCCAGCGACGAGGAAGTGCGCGAGGCCGCCCGCCTCGCCGAAGCCGACGGTTTCATCTCGGCGCTGCCCGACGGCTACGAGGCCGCGCTGGGCGAACGCGGCGTGCGTCTTTCCGGCGGGCAGAAGCAACGCGTGGCGATCGCGCGCGCCATCCTGCGCGACGCCCCGCTGCTCCTGCTGGACGAGGCCACGTCGGCGCTGGACGCGCAATCCGAGGCCGCCATCCAGCACGCGCTGGAACGCCTGGAGAAAGGCCGCACCACGCTGGTGATCGCGCATCGCCTCGCCACCGTGCAGCGCGCCGACCGCATCGTGGTGATGGACGGCGGCCGCATCGTGGCCCAGGGCACCCACGACAGCCTGCTGGCCGAAGGTGGCCTCTACGCCGAACTCGCGCGGCTCCAGTTCGTAGCCTGACTGTGGGAGCCGCTATAGCGGCGAGAAGCCAACGAAGCGATGAAGCGGCAAGGTAACGTCCCCTCGCCGCCATAGCGGCTCCCACAAGAGCCCTCCGGCTCTTTTCATGGTCTTGACGACATGCCACCTACCTTCCTGGGGTGGACAACGACCTGCTGCTACCCCGCCCCGAGGGCCTCTACTGCCCCGCGGGCGATTTCTTCATCGATCCCATGCAGCCGGTGGCGCGCGCCGTCGTCACGCACGCGCACGGCGACCATGCGCGGTCCGGCAGCACGCTCTACCACGTAGCCGCCGCCGGCGGCGCGCTCATGCGCGAACGCCTTGGTGCGGAGGCGGTCATCCACGAGCACGGCTGGAGCGAGCGCTTCGCCCTCGGCGATACCACCGTTTCCTTCCACCCTTCGGGGCACATCCTCGGCGCGGCGCAGGTTCGCATCGAGGGCCGCGGCAAGGTGGTCGTGGTATCCGGCGATTACAAACGCGATCCCGATCCCACCTGCGCACCGTTCGAGCCCGTGCCTTGCGACGTGTTCGTCACCGAATCCACCTTCGGCCTGCCCATCTATTGCTGGCCGCCCATGCGCAAGGTGGTGGACGAGATCCTGGCCTGGCTGGAGGAATGCCGCGAACGGGAGGTACCCGCCGTGTTGTTCTGCTACGCCCTGGGCAAGGCGCAGCGCGTGCTCGCCGAACTGGCAGCGCGTACCGATCGCACGGTGCATCTGCATGGCGCCATGCTGCGCCTCGTCGAGGTCTATCGCGACGCCGGTGTCCGCATGCTGCCGACGGTGGCCGTGAGCGATGCGGCACGCGGAAAGGATTTCGCCGGCGAATTGATCATGGCACCGCCCTCCGCCGCCGGCTCGCCCTGGATGCGCCGCTTCGGCAAGGCATCCACCGGCTTCGCTTCCGGCTGGATGCAGGTGCGCGGCGCGCGGCGCCGGCGTGGCTACGATCGCGGCTTCGCGATCTCCGACCATGCCGACTGGCCGGGCCTGCTGCGCAGCGTCGACGACTGCGGGGCAAAGCGCGTGTATGTCACGCATGGCGATGGCGAAGCCTTGATCAGGCACCTCCGCGAGACTGGGCACGAGGCGTTCCCGCTTCGCTCGCTCGGCGGCATCATGCCCGAGTCGCGCAGCAGCGAGGAAGGCGACTGATGCGCCGCTTCGCCGCCCTGTTCGAGGCGCTGGACCGCACCTCGTCCACTTCCGCCAAGCGCGATGCGATGGCCGCGTATTTCGCGAGCGCGCCCGCGGCGGACGCCGCATGGGCCGTCTACGTGCTCGGCGGCGGCAAGCTGAAGCGCACCGCCACGTCGACGGAACTGCGCCAGGCGCTCGCCGCTGAAACCGGTTACGCGGACTGGCTGATCGACGACAGCTACCAGCACGTGGGCGACCTGGCCGAAACCATCGCGTTGATGCTGCCCGCCGTCGACGAGGGCGGCGAAGACGTTCCGTTGCATGTCTGGATGGAAGCGCGCCTGCCGTCGCTCGGCCGTCTGGAACCCACGGAACGCATTGAACTCCTGCGCGAATGGTGGCGCCCATTGCCGCGCGAACAGGTCTTCCTCGTCAACAAGCTGCTCACCGGCTCCCTGCGCGTCGGCGTATCGCACCGGCTCGTCGTGCAGGCCCTCGCGCAATGGTCGGCTCTTGCCACCGACCTCATCGCGCATCGGCTCAGTGGAACCTGGAAACCCGCCGCCGACGCCTTCCTGGCCCTGGCCGGCCCCGAGCGCGCGGACGAGCATGCCGGCGAGCGTCCCTATCCGTTCTTCCTCGCGTCGCCGCTGGAGCAGGAAGTCGCCGCGCTGGGCGGCGTCGGCGACTGGCTGGCCGAATGGAAGTGGGACGGCATCCGCGCGCAGCTGATGCGCCGGGGAGACGGCACCCTGCTCTGGTCGCGTGGCGAGGAGCGTCTGGACGGTCGTTTCCCCGAGATCGAACTGGCCGCGAGCGACCTGCCGGACGGCTGCGTGCTCGATGGCGAAATCCTCGCCTGGACGCTGGACGAGGATCATCCGCTTCCGTTCGCCGCGTTGCAGAAGCGTATCGGCAAGCTCAAGCCCGCTCCGAAACTGCTGGCCGACACGCCCGTGCGGCTGATGAGCTACGACCTGCTCGAACTCGACGGCCAGGACTTGCGCGAACGCCCGTTGACCGAGCGCCGCGCGATGCTCGCGGCCCTGGTGGAGGGCCACGGTCCCACGCTCATGCTCTCGCCTGCCGTCGATGCGGCCGACTGGCACGCGCTGGCCTCCGTGCGCGGCGAATCGCGCGAACGGCGTACCGAAGGCCTCATGCTGAAGCGCCTCGACTCCCCCTATCGTGTCGGCCGCAAACGCGGCGACTGGTGGAAGTGGAAAGTCGATCCGTACACCATCGACGCGGTGCTGCTCTATGCGCAGCCGGGCCATGGCCGTCGCTCCGGCCTGTTCACCGATTACACCTTCGGCGTGTGGGAAGGCGACGCGCTGGTGCCCGTCGCGAAAGCGTATTCCGGCCTCGACGACAGCGAGATCGATCGCCTCGACCGCTGGATCCGCGCGCACACCGTCGATCGCTTCGGTCCCGTCCGTTCGGTCGAACCCACGCACGTCTTCGAACTCGCCTTCGAGGCGATCCAGGCCTCCGGCCGTCACAAGGCCGGCGTGGCGGTGCGCTTCCCGCGCATCCTGCGCTGGCGCACCGACCTCGCCATACGCGATGCCGACAAGCTCGACGACCTCCGCCGCCTGGCGTCGGGCTGAAGCCCGCCTGCTGGCGTGGTTCGCCGCGCAGGAGCGCCATGCCGCGCCGTTCCAGCGCGCGGCATGGCGCGCATGGCACGAGGGTCGCAACGGTCTCATCCATGCGCCGACCGGCACGGGCAAGACACTGGCCGCCGCGGGCGGCCCGCTCATCGATGCCGTGCTGCGTCCCCGCACCGGCCTGCAGCTGCTATGGATCACCCCGCTGCGTTCGCTGGCGACGGACACGGCCCAACACCTCGCCACCGCCGTGGAAGCGATGGACCTGCCCTGGCGCGTGTTGCGCCGTACCGGCGACAGCGGCAGCGCCGAGCGCGCCCGGTTGCGTCGCGGTGCATGCGAACTGCTCGTGACCACGCCGGAGAGCCTCGCCTTGCTGCTCAGCTATCCGGACGCAAGGGAGCGCTTCGCGGCACTGCGCGGCATCGTCGTCGACGAGTGGCACGAACTCGTCGGCAACAAGCGAGGCACCCTGCTGCAGCTAGGGCTCGCCCGCCTGCGCCACTGGCTGCCAGACCTGCGCACATGGGGACTGTCCGCCACGCTGGGCAACCTCGACGAAGCCCTGCGCGCGCTGGCGAACGACGGCGTGCTGATCGGGGCGCGGACAAGAAAGAAGACCGTGATCGAAACCGCCGTCCCCGGGAACGGCGAACGCTTTCCCTGGGCAGGCCACCTCGGCCTTTCCCAGTTGCCCCGCGTACTCGAGGCGGTGCTCGGCGCACGCAGCAGCCTCGTCTTCGCCAATACCCGTTCGCAGGCGGAACTCTGGCACGAGGCCTTGTCGTCGGTCTGGCCCGAATCGCCGGAGACCCTCGCGCTGCACCATGGCTCCATCGATCCGAAGCTGCGCTTCGCCGCGGAGGAAGGCCTTCGCGTGGGAGCGCTGCGCTGCGTGGTCGCCACCTCCAGCCTGGACCTCGGCGTGGATTTCGCCAGCGTGGAACGCGTGATCCAGATCGGCAGCCCCAAGAGCGTGGCGCGCCTGCTGCAACGTGCCGGGCGCAGCGGGCACCGGCCGGGCGTGGCGTCGCGCATCCTGTGTGTGCCTACCCACCTGCTGGAATTGGCGGAGATCGCCGCGGCGCGGCAGGCGTTGGCCGAAGGCCACCTCGAACCGCGCAGGCCCATGCGGGGCTGCCTGGACGTCCTCGCGCAACACCTGTTGACCATGGCGCTGGGTGGCGGTTTCACCGCCGACGAGGCGTATGCCGAGGTCACGTCGTCGCTCGCCTATGCGAACCTGCCGCGCGAGCGCTTCGACGCGGTGCTCGCCTATCTGCGGACCGGCGGCTCCGCGCTTGCCAACTATCCCGAGTACCGCAAGCTCGTCGAAGCCGATGGGCGCTACCAGGTCGACAGCGGACGCATCGCGCGCATGCACCGTCTCTCCATCGGCACCATCACGTCCGACGGAAGCCTGCAGGTGCGCTACATGAAGGGGCCGAAGCTCGGCTCCGTCGAGGAACAGTTCCTGTCCCGGTTGCGCCCCGGCGACCGTTTCCTCTTCGCCGGGCGGCACCTGGAACTGGTCCGCGTGCGCGACATGACCGCCTACGTCCGGGCCGCACCGAACCGGCGCGGCGGCGTGCCGCGCTGGATGGGAGGACGGCTTCCCCTCTCGGGCGAGCTTTCCGACGAGCTGCGCGACACGCTCGCGGGACGGGGCAAGGACTCGGCCGAAATGCGTGCCCTGGCGCCCCTGCTCGACGTGCAACGAAGGCAGTCGTCCATTCCGGGCATCGACGAAACGCTCTGCGAACGCACGCGCACCCGCGAAGGCGATTACCTGTTCGTCTTTCCGTTCGCGGGACGGCTGGCTCACGAAGGACTGGCTGCCGTGCTCGCCTATCGGTTGGCACGCCTCCGGCCCGGCGATTACGGCTATGCCGTGAACGATTACGGCTTGACCCTCACGGCCGCGCGCATGCCGCCGCTCGACGCGGCGACGATGCGCCGGCTGCTGCACCCATGGGGGCTGCGCGCCGACATCCGCGCCAGCGTCAACCTTTCGGAACTCGCGCGACGGCAGTTCCGGGAGATCGCGCGCGTGGCCGGTCTCGTCTTCAACGGTTATCCGGCGCACGGAAAGACGCTTCGTCAGCTGCAGGCGTCCAGCGGTCTCCTTTTCGACGTGCTGCGCCGGCACGATCCTTCCCATCCGCTGCTCTGGCAGGCGGAGCGCGAAGTGCTCGACCGGCAGCTCGACTATTCGCGCCTCCGCGCCTGCCTGCTGCGCGTGTCGCGTTCGCGCCTGCTCTGGCGCGAGACCCGGCGGCTCAGCCCCCTCGCGTTTCCGTTGTGGGTCGAACGGCTGCGCGGAGGCATCGCCGGGGACGACTGGAAAACCCGCGTCGAGCGCATGCTCGCGACGCTCGAAGCGGGAGCCGACGCATGATGATCCACCACATCGAGGTGGCCGGCGAACGGCTGACCCTTCACGCGCAGCGCGCCATCCATTGGGCGGCACGCCGGACGCTGCTCGTTTCCGACGTCCACTTCGGCAAGGGCGCCGTCTTCCGCCGCGCCGGTATCGCGGTTCCCAGCGGCGACACCGAAGACGACCTGGCACGCCTCGACATGCTCGTGGCCGAATTCGCGCCGGAGCGCGTGGTCGTCCTCGGCGACCTCGTGCATGGCGCCGCCACGGAACGCAGCGGCTGGGTGGAACGCGTGCGCACCTGGCGCCAGGGACATGCCGCCATCGCGATGGCGCTGATCGCCGGCAACCATGACCGCCACTTCGACGTCGCCTCACTGGGTATGGACGTCCACCCCGGTCACGTATCCGTCCCACCGTTCGTGTTCTCGCACCATCCGGAGGCGCATGCGGAGGGATACACGCTCGCAGGACACGTGCATCCCGGCGTCTCGCTGCGCGACGGCTGGCGCCGGCATCGCCTGCCCGCCTTCGTCTTCGACCGCGACGTGGGCATGCTCCCGGCCTTCGGCACGCTCACGGGGTTGCATGACGTGATGCCGAGAGCGGGGCGACGCATCGTGGCCGTTACCCCGGCGGGACTGCTGCCGCTATGCTGATTCGTGCGTGGTTCTTGTGGGAGCCGCTTCAGCGGCGATGGGTGCTCGCAGTAAGCGTGCCCGCTGCCGTAGGATCGCCGCCGAAGCGGCTCCCACGGTTCCCTCAGGCCAGGGCCGAGGCCAGCGCCCGGACCGTTTCCAGGTCCGTACGTGTCTCGCCCGCGCCCATACCGAGGGCATCGCCGGGCAAGCGCCGCATGGCCGATGGCAGGCGGCGTTTCGCGGACGCGTGAAATTCGCGCGCCCGGGTCGCCTCGCGCAAGGCCACGATGTTGCCGGGCTCGATGCCGGCGCCGGGCATCACGACGATGCGGCCGCCGGCCTGGGATACCAGCCGCGCAATGGACGCCGCGCCGGCCACCGCGCTGGGCATGCCGCCGGAAGTGAGCACCCGCTCGAAGCCGAGTTCGATCAGGGTCTCGAGCGCCTCGTGCCGATCCGGCACGAGATCGAACGCGCGATGGAAGGTCGCGCCCATGCCTTCCGCCGCGCGCAGGAACATCGCGCAGGCCTCCCGGTCCACCTCGCCTTCGGCGGTCAGCGCGCCGACAACGACGCCGTCGCAACCCAGCTCGCGGCAGTGCGCGATATCGTCGAGCATCGCCTCGATCTCGGCGTTCTCGTAGAGGAAGTCGCCTGCCCGGGGACGAATGAGCACGTAGAGGGGAATCGAAAGGCCTTCCCGCGCCAGCGCGATGGTGCCGTGGGAGGGCGTGATGCCGCCCTCCTCCAGGCTCGCACAGAGTTCGACGCGCCCCGCACCACCCTCTTGCGCCGCGAACGCCGATACCGCCGAGTTGGCCGCGACTTCCAGCAAGGCCATGTCAGTAGGTGCTCTTGCCAGGGATCAGCGTGTCCTGCTTGTGTGCGTCGCAGATCGCGTACGAGAAACCCTTCTGGATCGCCCAGGCACCGACGTTGCCCTTCTTGTCCATCGCGAGGAAGCCTACCTGGAGATCCTTTGCGTTCGGTTTGCGGCGCAGGATGCGCTCCACCGCCTCGCGGCAGGCATCTTCCGGCGAGCGGCCCTGGCGCATGAGCTCCACGACCAGGAAGCTGCCCACGTTGCGGATCACCTCCTCGCCCACGCCCGTCGACGTCGCGCCACCGACATCGTTGTCGACGTAGAGGCCGGCGCCGATCAGCGGGCTGTCGCCCACACGGCCGTGCAGCTTCCACGCCATGCCGCTGGTGGTGCATGCGCCGGACAGGTTGCCCTTTGCGTCGATCGCCAGCATGCCGATGGTGTCGTGGTTGCTGGCATCGCCCGGCGTGCCGCCCGGACCGGCGTTGTAGCTCTTGACCTCGCTGTTGGCCACCGGCTTGTACTTCGCCGTCTTCAACCACTCGTGCCAGGCCTTCTCCGACTCGGGGGTCAGCAGTTCCTCGCGCGGGAATCCCTGCTCCATCGCGAACTGCAAGGCGCCGTCGCCGACCAGGAGTACATGCGGGGTCCGCTCCATGACCCGCCGCGCGACGGAGATCGGATGCGCGATGTGCTCGATCGCCGCGACGGCGCCGCAGTTGCCGTGCTCATCCATGATGCTGGCGTCCAGCGTGACCTTGCCGTCCCGGTCGGGATAACCCGCACGGCCGACGCTATGGTTGCGCAGATCGGCTTCGGGGACACGGGCGCCCTGCTCCACGGCGTCGAGCGCGCGGCCGCCGGAGGAAAGCACCTTCCACGCCGCCTGGTTCGCCGCCACGCCGAAGTCCCAGGTGGAACACACGCGCGGGATCACGCCGCCCGGGGCGCTAGCGCGGGGTGCCGCCGTGGCGATGCCCTTGGCCGTCAATGCCACACCCGAAGCGACGGTCGCCCCCTGGAGAAAACGTCTGCGGTCCATGAGTCCCCTCATTCGACGACGCGCCTGCCGCGCCGTCCCCGATGGTCGCACGCTCGCCGCCGTGCCTGCCACCTTCGCGGTCACGCTTCGCGCAAGCCTCCGACTCGGCCCGCAGGAAATCGCGGGCGGCCAACAGGCGCGACATGGCCGAACGGGACAGCGAGGCGCCGAGGACCGCGAGCATCGCAAGCACGGCCAGCACCAGGACGAGAATGGCACCACGTTCACGGTGCATGCGCGGACCTCGCCGTGGTCCTTGCATACCGGCGGCCATCGCTCGTCCAAAGGACGACGTCGATCGCCCTTGCGGCCATGCCGTTCCTCTCCGTGAGCGACTCTCGCCGGACACCGCCGCCGGGCGTCGGCACGTAGCCGAAGAACTCCACCTGGGCGATTCCGCGGAGGTAACCCTCGCACTGGCCGATCGTCTTATTCGCCCTCGGGCAACGCTTCAGGCCATCTTCCGCGAACCATATCGCGTGGCCGAGCCACAGTACCGACGCGGCACCATGCGCGCTCTTTACCGTGCATGTGGGTTTCCCGATGCATCCCGACCACGTTGCCGATAGACGAAGGTCGCGCGCGATGGCGGCCAGCGCGAGCCATGCCGCGTCTTCCTCGCGTGCCGCAACCAGCTGTCTCGACGCGGCGATACCGGCCAGGGAAAGGAAGGCAAGCGCGATCGTCGCGATCATCGATGCCACGGCGAGCCCCACGACCAGCTCGATAAGCGTGGCGCCTTTCGCGCTCATGGCCGAAACACCCAGCGCAGGATTTCATGCTCCATCCAGGCGATGGCGATGGCGCATTCCCCGTTCTCCGCGCATGCCACGTGTCCCGATGCCGCCGGCCCGATGCGCCGAGTCAGGAGCGCGCGAAACGAGGCGAGGTCATGGGAGGCCTGACGGCGTGCATCGCATCCTTCCGCGCAGCGACCACGGCTCGCGTTACCTTCCCCATAGTCGCCGGCGAGAACGCCCGCGGGATTGGCGCGCATGCGGGCTTCCAGGCTTACCGCGATCGTGGTGGCGGCGATGAGGCGCGATGCCCGCGCATGGGTGGCCATCGATTGCAGGGTCCACGCGCCATGGCATGCGGAACCGATGGCGAAGACCGCCAGGGCAGCCAGGGATTCGATGAGGGAGGAACCGGCGTCGTGTCGCATGGATGCAGCGTCGTGCGCGCAGCGGATCGATGCCATAGGAACGCATCGTTGAGCGCCGTACGTCCGCGACAGAAGGTATGGTGGTCGGCGCCCGCAAAAAAAAACCCCGCGCCAATGCGCGGGGTTTTTCGAACCAGCGAAGCGGAAGCGGTCAGGCGGCGACTTCGACGCCCGACGCCTGGGCGCCCTTCGGGCCCTGGGTCACTTCGAACTTCACACGCTGGCCTTCCTGGAGACTACGGAACCCCTTGGAATTGATCGCAGAAAAGTGGACGAACACGTCCTCCCCACCGTCCTCGGGCGCGATGAAACCGAAACCCTTGGCGTCGTTGAACCACTTGACCGTACCGAAACGCATTGCGGAAACCTCTGGACATGGACTGGAAGCACCCGGATGGCGAGGCGTTCCCCATGGATCCCCTTGGCCTGCCCCCGCGGCGCAGCGGAAGTATCATCATGTTTCCGGGCAAAGCGCAACTGCGACTCTTTCCGATGTCACCCCGCGGCCAGCATCCGGCCAAGGATCGGCGGCACGTTCGCGGTGGCCGCGGCCAGGTGGGCGAAGATTTCCTCGATGCTGATTTCGGCTTCATTCCCCGCTCCCGCCGCGAAATTCGCCACCAGGGCAAGGCAGGCGAACTCCAGATCCAGCTCGCGGGCGAGCACCGCCTCGGGCATGCCCGTCATGCCGACCAGGTCGCAGCCGTCCCGTTTCATACGCGCAATTTCGGCACGGGTCTCCAGACGGGGACCCTGGGTCACCCCGTGGACACCGCCGTCGACGATGGCCAGGCCTTCCGCCCGGGCCGCCGCAAGGATCGCCTGGCGCAGGCTCTCCGTGTACGGCTCGCTGAAGTCGATGTGGCGGACCTCCGCACCCTCCACGTCGTTGAAACTCGTGTAACGCCCGTGCGTGTAGTCGACGATCTGGTCCGGCACAACGAGGGTGCGCGGCCCCATGTCGTCCCGGATCCCGCCGACGGCATTGACCGCCACGACCCGGCGCGCGCCGAGGGAGTGCAAGGCCCAGAGGTTGGCCCGGTAGTTCACCCGATGCGGAGGCACCGTGTGACTCTCGCCATGGCGAGCCAGGAAGGCCAGCCGCCGGCCGCGGAAACGGCCGGTGACGATGTCGCCCGAGGCGGCGCCGAACGGCGTCCCGATGGTATGCCGCTCGCTGTCCTCCAGCCCTTCGAAGGCATACAGGCCGCTGCCGCCGATGACGGCGAGGTCGATGCTCATCCGGTTCAGTCCTTCAGCGCGTAGATGCCGGGCAGGTTGCGGGCCTGTTCGTTGTAGTCCATGCCGAAGCCGAACACGTAGCGGTCCGGCAGGTCGACACCATTGAAGTCGGCCTCGATGCCGTGCGCGCGGCGGCCATGCAGCTTGGTGCAGAGCACCGCCAGCAGCACGCGCTTCGCGCCCATCCCGAAGCAGGCGTCGCGCACGGCCTTGAGGGTGTGGCCTTCGTCGAGGATGTCGTCCACCAGCAGCACGGTGCGGCCCTGCAGCGGCACTTCCGGACGGCGCAGCCAGTGCAGGTCGCTGCCGGTGGTCCGGCCGCGATAGCGCGTGGCGTGGACGTAGTCGAACTCGAGGTCGGTGCGGATCGACAACGCGAGCTGGCCGGCGAAGACCAGCGCGCCATGCATCACGGTGAGGAAGACGGGGCGCTCGCCGGCGAGGGTGCGATCGATTTCGCGACCCATGCGGGAGATTTCGATGTCGAGCTGTTCGCGGCTGAACAGGAGATCCGCGTTGTTCAGTGCTTCTTCGAGCGAGGCTGTCATAAGTGGCTCAAGGCTCCAGGGCGGTCACGCGTGCAATGAAACGCTCGCGCTGGGGGTTGTCGACGAGGCCTTCCCAGGTCGAGCCGATCGCGCCCTTGAGAGGGGCGATGCGCTCGGCCGGCGACGGACGGCGGCCCTCGACCGCTGCGATCGCTTCGGGAACGACTTCGGGAAAACAGGCGAGCACGAGGTCGCAGCCCGCCTCGAGGTGGGCGGCGGCGCGCGCCGCGATGCCGCCGACGCTGCCGGCCGCGGCCATGCTGATGTCGTCGCCGAAAACGCAACCGCGGAAGCCGAGTTCCCCGCGCAGGATCTCCTCGATCCAGACGCGCGAGTAGCCGGCGGGCCGGTCGTCCACGGCAGGATAGGTCACGTGCGCCGCCATGACGGCTTCGGCATGCGCCTCCATGCCGGCCACGAAGGGCAGCAGGTCGTCGCGGAAGATCTCGTCCCTGCCGCGCCGGTCGATCGCGACAGATTCGTGCGTGTCCTCGAGGACCGAGCCATGTCCGGGGAAGTGCTTCAGCACGGCGGCCATGCCGCCGAGGTGCATGCCGCGCACGTAAGCCTGGACCAGCTCGGCCGCCACGACCGGATCGGCGTGGAAGGCGCGGTTGCCGATGGCGCGGCTGCCGCGGTCGATGTCCGCGACGGGCGCGAAGCTGAAATCCACGCCGATGGCGCGCATTTCGCTCGCCATGATCCACGCGTGTTCCTCGGCGCGGTTCACCGCTTCCACGGGATCGGTGTCGTACAGCCTGCCGATGGCGGCCACCGGCGGCAACCGGGTGAATCCCTCGCGGAAGCGCTGCACGCGGCCGCCTTCCTGGTCGACGCAGACGAGGAAATCCTCGCCGGCCACGTCGCGCACCGATGCGATGAGCGCCGTGGCCTGCTCACGCGACGCGATATTGCGCGAAAAGAGGATGGTGCCGGAGACGCCCGGCGCGGTGAGCCATTCGCGCTCGTGCGCGGCCAGCTCCGTGCCTCCCAGTCCGACGATCAGCATGACGCGTCTCCCTTCCCTTCCTTTTCCCGGGCCGACCAGCGCGCATAAGGGCGGTCGACGAGGTTCACATTGTAGTAGCGCGACAGTTCCGTCACCTCGATACCCAGCCAGGCCGGACGCGGATAAGGCGCGTCCACCGACGGCAGTTCGACCTCGGCCACGACCAGCCCGGCGTTGTCGCCGAGGAATTCGTCGATCTCGAAGTGGGCGCCGTCGAGCATGACATGGTGACGAATCTTCTCCAGGACGCCGTCCGACAGCTCGCGGAGCAGATGCTCCGCGTCGTCGAGCGGAATGGGGTATTCGAACTCGTGGCGCTGCACGCCGAGGGTCGCCGACTTGATGTTGAGCCAGCCCCTGCCGGCGGAAAGCCGGACCCGGACGGAACACTTCGCATGACCCGCCTCGATCGCGGCACCCGCCACGAGGTAGCCCTGCGCGATCCGCTCGCTGCGTTCCGCGAGACCGCGCCAGCCGTCATCGGCGAGGAGGAACTTGCGTTCGATTTCGACGCCCATGCGGTCTCCGTCAGCCGCGTTCGAACAGCGCGATCGATTCGACGTGCGCGGTGTGCGGAAACATGTCCATCACGCCGGCCGACACCAGCCGGAAACCGTGCTTCTCGACCAGGATACCCGCGTCGCGCGCCAGCGATCCCGGATGGCACGACACGTAGACGATCCGGTCGGTACCCTTGCGCGGCAGGTATTCCAACACCTTGTCCGCGCCGGCGCGCGGCGGGTCGAGCAGGATCTTGTCCCACGACTGCTTCGCCCAGGGTTCGTCGCGCTGGTCGTCGAAAAGGTTGGCCACGCGGAACGAGGCATGGGCCACGCCGTTCCGGGCGGCGTTGGCCGCCGCGCGCTCCACCAGTCCGTGCTCGCCCTCCACGCCGACCACGTCCGCCGCGTGGCGGGCGATGGGAAGGGTGAAATTGCCGAGGCCGCAGAAGAGGTCGAGCACGCGATCGGTGGGCTTGAGGTCCAGCAGCTCCAGCGTCCGTGCCAGCATCCGCTGGTTCATGCCCGCGTTCACCTGCACGAAGTCGAGCGGCAGGAAGTCGAGTTCCACGTTTTCCGCGGGTATCGCGAAGGACAGGCGCGGCGCTTCCGGCCAGAGCGGATGCACGCTGCTGTGGTTGCCGGGCTGCAGGTAGATGGCCAGACCGTGCTCCTTGCCGAAGGCCGTCAGTGCCTCGCGGTCGCTCCCGGACAACGGGGCCAGATGGCGGAAGACGAGGGCTACGGTGTCGTCGCCGGCGGCGAACTCCACCTGCGGGATGTCGCGCGCGGCGTCCAGACCGCCGATCAGGGTGGCGAGAAGTCCCACCTTCGGACCGAGCGCCGGATGGATGACCTCGCACACATCGATGTCGGCCACGAAGCGCGGGTTGGATTCCTCGCGAAAGCCGACCAGCACGCGCTCCTTCTTGGCGACGTAACGGACCGAAAAGCGTCCCTTGCGACGATAGCCCCAGGGCTGGTCGACCAGGGGCGGCAGCCAGGTTTCCGGCGTCACCTTGCCGATGCGCTCGAAGTTCTCCGCCAGCACACGCTGCTTGGCCGCGATCTGCGCGGCCGGCGCGAGGTGCTGGAGCGAGCAGCCGCTGCACTGGCCGAAATGACGGCACAGCGGCTCCACGCGATCGGCCGAGGGTTCGAGCACCCGGACCACCTCGGCATCGTCGTAGTTGCGATGGCGCTTGCGGTACTTCAGCAGCACGCGCTCGCCCGGCAACGCGCCGGAGACGAAGGTGGCCTTGTTATCGATGCGGGCGACGCCCCGGCCGTCGTGGCTGAGGTCGGTGATGGTGGCTTCGAATTCAGTCATGCGCTCAAAAACGTAAAGCCCGGACGCCGAGGCTCCGGGCTGGCTGGCGAGTGGGGAGAGGTGCCTTACTTGCGCTTCCAGGCACCGGACGCATCGCGATAATACCAGCCCGACGGCGCGCGCTGGATCCAACCCTCGGCGAAGGTCTTGCGAATCTGGGATTCCCACTCCGGATGGCCGTTGGCCTTGGCGACCGCACGATAGAGCGCGTCGCGATCGCCGTTTTCCTGCCGTACCAGCGCGTCGGCCTGGGACCGCTGGTCCAACGGCAGGGACGAGGCGTCGCGCACCGCGACGAGGCCGTCGTTGGTGAATCCGACCGCGCCGCTATCGAAGAGCGCCTTCAGCTGTCCGCCGAAACGCGCCTTCATCCGCGCGCGGATGGCGTCCGTCTCGGGCGTGCTGATGCGAATATCCGGAGACTCGGCGGCATGCGCGGCCGGAATCACGAGATCGAGCAGCGACGCCGAAGGCTGCCTGCCAACGGGCGCGGCCGGCTTGCTGTCCTTGTCCGCGGCGGGCCGGACGGCACCGCTGTCCTCGAGCACGTTGCCGATGAACTGGTCGGCGGCTTTTTGCGCCGCCGCTTCGGGGAAGTAGACGTTGATCGTGACGCAGCCCGCCAGGGCGGCAACAAGAAACAACGTGCATGTCAACAGTTTACGCATCATATCTTCCTCCGATTCGAGCCATGGGCATCATCGCTCCGTTGGCCTTCGCGCGCCAGCGCGCCGCCTTGGACGTCCCTCCCGGGGCCTCAGCGAACGACCGGACCGTCGCCTTCCGTAGCGGCCTTCAGGCGACGTACCAGCGTCGGCCAGTCGACCTCGCGCTGGTGTCCGATCACGTTGAGGTGCGGCAGGCCGCTGCCCTCCACGATAGCGTAGCCGTCCTTCGCCGGACCGAGTCCGCCCATGCTGCAGATATCGCCCTTGAGCGTGCAGGACAGTCCGATCCGCTTGTAGCCGAAGGTCTTGAACAGCTTCAGCACGGTGCCCTGCAGGCCGCCGGCGATCCCGCCTCCGCCCACCGAGGTGAGGTTGTTGACCGCCTTCTGGCTGATCCGGCCGCCCTGGTCGGCGATGAGGCTGGCCTTGAACGCCGTCGGCGTCCAGGCCACCAGGCGCAGGCCGTCGATGCTGCCATGGAGGCGGCCGGTGATATTGCCGAAGTCGAACACCGAGGTGAGGAGCGCGAGATCGAGCTGGCGCAAGGCGATGTCGCCGGTGAGGACGGGGGCCGCTCCGAAAGGCTGGGCCAGGGTCATCCCGGTGATGTCGACGAAGCCGTCGAAGACATTGAGCGAAAGGCCGCCGGCAAGCTCCACCCGGTCGTCGACGTAACGCAACGACGGTACGGCGCCACCCAGCTTGCCCTGGAACTCGGGCCAGCCGAGCGCGCGACAGAAGGCGCCCATATCGACCTCGGTCAGCGCCAGCGACGTCTGCAGGCGCTCTCCGCTCGCGGCCGCGGGGTGCAGGCTCAGGCCCAGCACGCGAAGCTGGCCGTCGAGCACCGGGATGGCGAATGGCTTCTCCAGTTTCAGCACACCGCCCGTGCTGCGCCACGAACCCTCGGCCGCGCCGTTGGGAATGCGATAGACCCGCAGGGCGCGCCAGCCCAGCCGCGTCGCCGGCCGGTTGTCGGTGGCGCTCCAGTCGATGGCGCCATGGAGGCCGTCGACCCCCAGTCGTCCGCCAGGCAGGGCGAGATCGAGGCCACCGGTCTGCAGGGAGAACGCCTTGAGCTTGCCGGCCTCCAGCGCGATATGACCCGCCACGTCGCCACGGGCGTCCAGCGCGTCGACGCCGAGGTCGCGCAGCAGGCCCTTCCCATAGCGGGCGTAGGCGGCGGGAAAGCGCGCGTTGAAGCGGTCGAGCCTCAGCTGGGAAAGATCGCCGTTCGCCGATATGCCCAGCTCTCCTTCGAGTTGCAGGGCGTCGGGGTCGGTCATGCGGAGACGCCGGATGGCCAGCTCGCCCTTCTTGGTGCGCGCGCCCAGCGAGAGCTGCACGGCGTGATCGGGAAGGTCGGCGTAAAGCGTGCCGAGCAGCAGGTCGCCGCCACGCAAGGTGGCATCCAGGTCGATGGACGCGCCGTCGGCCTGGCTGTCGATGCCCAGACGGCCGGTACCCGAGACACCCTGCCCCGCCAGCTTTCCGCCAGGGCTGTCGAAGCCCACGCCGTTCAACGAGAACTGGCCGGCCGCTTGCACGCCGCTGTGGAGCACGTCCAGGGCCAGGTCGGCATCGACGCGGCCGGTGGTGGCACGGCCCGACCAGACGGTCGACAGCAGCCCCTGCAACCAGCCGGAAGGCAGCCCCGTGAGGGTGATCTGCGCATGGCTGGGCTGGTCCATCGGCAAGGCCACCCGGGCAAGCGCCTTCTCCTGGCTCAGCGACACCTCGACCGTGTTCGCCGCGGCGTCGGCGACCATATGGATGGTGGCATTGCCGAGCGCGCCGCCGGGCGCGCCGCGCAGCCGTATCGTGCCGTCGAAGACCCAACGCCCGAGTTCGTCACGGTCGAGCGTACCTTCCAGGCGAAGGCCGAGCTTGCGCCAGCCCAGCGCCGGCATGTCCGCGCGGTCGGCGGAGAGCTTCACATCCAGGCCCTTTCCATCGCCGGCCGGATCGATGTCCGCCTGCATGCCGCTCATCTCCATCCCGGGGATCGCGAGCGTGTCGGCTTCCACCGATAGCCCGGCGCACGCGGCTCCCGCCCAGGCGATGGCCGTCAGGGCGGTGAGGATCAGGGCGAGCGTGCGGGTTGATACGGGAAGCATGCTCGGCCATTCTGCCAAATCCAGATGAACGACACGGAACGTTACTATGTCGCAGGACATCAAACGGCGGCTGCTCGTCGCCGACGACGACCCCTCCACGCGGCAATTCCTCGCCGGTGCGCTGGCCGGGCACGGCTACGCCGTCACGCTGGCCCAGGACGGCGTGGAGGCGCTGGAAGCGGCGCGGACCACGCGCTTCGACGCCCTGCTGCTGGATTGCCGGATGCCTCGCGCGGGCGCGATCGAGGTGCTCTCGGCGTTGCGCGGGGATACGGGAGCCGCCTCGCATGCGGCGACGGCCCTGGCGACCAGCGCCGAGGTTCCGGCGAGCCTGCGTACGGAATTACTGAAAGCCGGCTTCGCCGGGGTGGTCGAAAAACCCTGCCGCGTCGCCTCGCTGATGGACGCGCTGGCGGCCACGCTGGGCATCGACTCCGGGCTGCGGATCCTCGACGACGATGCCGGACTCATGGCCGCCGGCGATCCGAACACGATGCAGGCGCTGCGCCAGCTCCTCCGGGTGGAACTCGTCGAACTCGCGGGCGTCCTCGCCGCCCTGGCGAACGATCCGGCGGAACTCGTGGAGCGCCTGCACCGGCTGCGTTCGGCCTGCGGCTTTTGCGGCGCGCTACGCCTGGAGGCGCAAGCCAAGGTGCTGCAAGGCCACGTGCGCGAAACGCGCACGGTCGTGCCGGAAGCCCTGGCGCGCTTCCGCGCCGAGCTGGAAGCGACCTTAGCCGCGTTGTAGGAGCCGCTATAGCGGCGAGGAAACCTCGCGACCGCGTCGCCAGCTTGCTCTCGCCGCTATAGCGGCTCCTACAAGGGCCGGCGCGTCGAGGCAGATCAGCGCAGCACCCGCCACGCGCGCAACTCCCCACCGCCGAGATGAAACGCGATGACCTGGCGCATCATGCGGCGCAGCGAGGCAAGCCCGGCGGTGTCGGGCGGGCGGTCTTCCGCCAGGGCCAGCAGATCGCCCCCGCGGATCGCACGAGGGTCGCCTGGGCGGCCAGGCACGACGCCGGATTCCGGGTCGTAGAAATAAGTGGCGCCGGGATCCAGGGGCTCGCCGTCGAGCGCGCCCACGTCCAGTTGCAACGCGTATCCCAATGCATCGAGCATGTCGCGCTCGAAACGCCGCAGGGTCCAGGCCAGCGGCTCGCCGCCCGACATGCGCCGCAGCGTGCGCTCGTAGCACGCGAACAGCCCCGGGTTCGGGTCCTGACGTCCGGTGAGGCGGACCACCAGTTCATTGAGGTAGAGCCCGGCAAGTCCGGCGTCGCCGGTCAGGCGCAACACCGCGCCAGCGGGTTCGGCCGTGCGCAGCGTCGCCAGTTCGCCGCGCATCAGCAGGTCCAGGTCCACGCGCTGGAACGGTTCCAGCTGCGCGCGCTGCAGTCGCGCCCGCTCCTTGCGCACCCCGCGCGCGACCACGCCGATGCGGCCGTGGTCGCGCGTCAGGCACTCGACCAGCAACGAGGTTTCCCGGTACGGGCGGGCGTGGAGGACAAAGGCGGGCTGCTGCTCGATGCGCATGGACGCCCGATGGGCTTATTCGTAGCCGAAACGCTTGAGCAGGTTCTCGTCGTCGGCCCAACCTTCGCGGACCTTCACCCATAGCTTCAGGAAAACCTTGCGTTCGAACAGGTTCTCCATCTGCCGGCGTGCCGACGTGCCGATGGCCTTGAGTTGCGCACCGGCGTTGCCGATGACGATGGCCTTCTGGCCGTCGCGCTCCACCCAGATCACGGCGTGGATCTCGGCCACGCCGTCGGGGCGGTCCTCGAAGCGCTCGATCTCCACCGTGGTGGCGTACGGCAGTTCCTGGTCGAGACGCAGCATCAGCTGCTCGCGGACCATCTCCGCCGCGAGGAAACGCTCGCTGCGGTCGGTGATCTCGTCCTCGCCGTAGATCGCCGGCTGTTCCGGCAGGCGTTTCAGGATGCCCTTTTCGAGGCCGGAGAGGCCTTTCGACTTCAGCGCGCTCACGTAGTACACGTCGTCGAAGGGATGCTTTTGCATCAGGTCGGCGACGAAAGGAAGCATGGCCGTCTTGTCCTTCTGCAGGTCGACCTTGTTGATCGCCAGCAGCTTCGGCATGTCCTTCTGCTCCGCCAGCGCGGCGTACATCGTCATGTCCTCGTCGGTCCAGCGCCCGGCCTCGATGACCTGCACGGCGAGGTCGACCTCGGTGATCGCCGCGCGGGCGGCACGGTTGAGGCTGCGGTTCATCGCCCGCTTGCCGCCACGGTGGAGTCCCGGCGTGTCGACGTAGAGGATCTGGCCTTGCGGCTTGCTGGAAATGCCCAGGATGCGGTGGCGCGTGGTCTGCGGGCGGTGGCTGACGATGCTGAGGCGCACGCCGATGAGGGCGTTCAGCAGGGTGGACTTGCCCACGTTGGGACGACCGACCAGCGCCACGTAGCCGCAGCGGAAATCGTCGTCGACGAGGACGTCTTCGTGTTCAGGGGTATCGATGTCGTTCATGTCTTCTTTTCGTCCAGCAGGCGGCGAAGGATCGCTTCGGCGGCGTCCTGCTCGGCGGCCCGCCGGCTGCCGCCGCGTCCCTCGACGCGGATTGGCTCGGGCTCGTCGATGGAGCAGCTGACGTCGAAAACCTTCGCGTGGTCCTCGCCGTAGCTGCCTGTGAGTTCGTACACGGGCAGCGCCATGCCCCTGCCCTGCAACCATTCCTGGAGGCGGGTTTTCGCATCCTTGCTGGAGCGTTTGATTTCTGCCACGCGCGGCGTGAACAACCTGCGCACGACCTGGCGGCACGCGTCGTACCCGTCGTCCAGGTAGACGGCGGCCACGAGCGCCTCGAAGGCGTCGGCGAGGATGGAATCGCGGCGGAAGCCGCCACTCTTCAGCTCGCCGGGGCCCAGCTTCAGCACGTCGCCCAGTTCCAGTTCGCGCGCGATCACGGCCAGGGCCTGGCCGTTGACCAGCTGGGCCCGCAGCCGCGAGAGCTCGCCCTCGCTGGCGTTGGGATGGGCCTCGAACAGCAGTTCCGCCACCGTGGCGCCCAACAGGGCGTCGCCGAGGAACTCCAGGCGCTCGTTGTTCGGCTTCCCGGCGCTGCGATGGGTCAGCGCCAGGGTCGCGAGGTCGGGATTACGGAAGGAATGGGGGAACTGCACGATCGCTCGTTACGTGGTCGAGCCCCTCAGCTGCACGGAATTTTCGAAGTGCAGGAGGAAGTCGATGTTGTAGATGAAGTGGACCTGCTTGTCGTATTCGACATGCAGGACGGCGCCGTTGTTCGCGCGATCCAGCGTGATGTCCTTGGGCTGGATGGTCGCGTCGTCGACGTACTGGAAGCCCATCTTGAACAGGAGGTCGCGACGGATGCCGTCGAGGTCCTGGGTATTGGCCCCGTTGGTGGCGACCTGGGTCATCGCCTTCTTCACACCGAAGTACTCGATGTAGGACGGCACGAGCTTCATGCCCATGAAGGCAAAGAAGCCGAGCACCAGCAGCACGATGACGAAGCCGATAAGGGTAATGCCCGATTGCCTGGATTTCATGGTCGTATTCCGCCGCGCCGGCGGCTCCCCTGTTCAAGACGTTGAATGCGTACGGGGCGCGAATGCGCGCCCCGCAGCGGAGATTACCTTGTCCGGAGGCATCCGCAACGCCTTGCGGCGTGACGGAGGCCACCGTTCGGAAGGGTGTCCTTAATGAATGACCTTGCCCATCTTCGAGAAATCGAGCCAGCCGTTGCCGGGGCCGCGCCAGGCCAGCCAGACGAAGAAGGCCTTGCCGACGAGGTTCTGCTCCGGCATGCAGCCCCACCAGCGGCTGTCCGTGCTGTTCATGCGGTTGTCGCCCATGACGATGTAGCAGCCCTTGGGGACTTCCGAGGGCACCACCGCGTTGGGGATGTCCTGCGGCATGTTGAAGGCCGGGGTGAGCGCGATGGTGTGGTTGATGCTGCCAAGGTGCTCGGTGTAGAGCTTCGAGCCGAAGGTCATCAGCAGACGGTCTTCGGGGCGGTTCATGCTGCCCTTGAAGGGACCGATCTCGTCCGCGCCGACCCGCTCGCCGTTGATGTACAGCTCGCTGCCGCGGGTTTCGATGCGGTCGCCCGGCAGGCCGATCACGCGCTTGATCCAGTTCTCGCCGGTGACGGGCGCATGCGGGTTCTGGCACGTCAGGTCGCCGCTGCGCACGATCTCGCCCTTCTCGTCCTTGCAAAGGGCGCCGGGGAAGCGGAAGACGACCACGTCGCCACGCCGCGGCTCGCCGTTCTCGACCAGCTTGTTGTTGAAGGCCGGCATGCGCAGGCCATAGGCGAACTTGTTGACCAGGATGAAGTCGCCGACGTCCAGGGTCGGCATCATCGAGCCGGAGGGGATCCGGAAGGGTTCGGCCACGAAAGAACGCAGGATCAGCACGACCAGGATCACCGGAAACAGGGATCGCGCCCAGTCGACCGGCCAGGGTTCGGGCTGCTCCGTGCCGGACGCTTCCGCACGGGCACGCCGCGCCTTCGCCAGGAACAGGCGATCGAACAACCACACCAGTCCGAACAGGACCGTGAGGCCGAGGAGGATCGCCGAAAAATCGAATGCCGCCATGCCAACTCCGTTAGTCGTATCGAGGGGCCGCAAAGCCCATTCCGGCGCATCCGGCGCCGGGGTTCCATAGGCAAAACGTCACTTGTCCACTTTCAGGACGGCCAGGAAGGCCTCCTGGGGAATCTCGACGCTGCCCACCTGCTTCATGCGCTTCTTGCCTTCCTTCTGCTTCTCCAGCAGCTTCTTCTTGCGCGAGACGTCGCCGCCGTAGCATTTCGCCAGCACGTTCTTGCGCAGGGCCTTCACCGTGGAGCGCGCGATGATGGCGGCGCCGATCGCCGCCTGGATGGCCACGTCGAACTGCTGGCGCGGGATCAGGTCCTTCATGCGCTCGACGAGTTCCCGCCCGCGGCGCTCGGCATGCGAACGATGCACGATCAGGCTCAGGGCATCCACGCGGTCGCCGTTGATCAGCACGTCGACGCGCACGAAGGGACCGGCCTCGAAGCGATCGAGGTGGTAGTCCATCGAGGCATAGCCGCGCGAGACCGATTTCAGGCGGTCGAAGAAGTCGAGCACCACTTCCGCCAGCGGCAGCTCGTAGGTCACCTGCACCTGGGTGGCCAGGTACTGGATGGAACGCTGCACGCCGCGCTTCTCCTCGCACAGCTTGATGACGTTGCCGACATATTCGCCGGGCGTGAGGATGTTGGCGACGATGATCGGCTCGCGGATCTCGGCGATCTGCTGCGGCGGGGGCAGCTTGGCCGGGTTGTCCATGTCGAGCACGGTGCCGTCGGTCTTCGCCACCTCGTAGACCACCGTCGGCGCCGTGGTGATGAGGTCGAGGTCGTACTCGCGCTCCAGGCGCTCCTGCACGATTTCCATGTGCAGCATGCCGAGGAAGCCGCAACGGAAACCGAAGCCCATGGCTTCGGAGCTTTCCGGCTCGAAGAACATGGCGGCGTCGTTGAGGCGCAGCTTATCCAGCGCCTCGCGCAGCGCCGGATAATCGTCGGCGGACACCGGGAACAAGCCCGCGAACACGCGCGGCTGCATCGTCTGGAAGCCCGGCAGAGGTTCTTCCGCCGGCTTGCCTGCGTGGGTGAGCGTGTCGCCCACCGGCGCGCCATGCACGTCCTTGATGGATGCGTTGATCCAGCCTACCTCGCCCGCGGCGAGGCGCTCGAGCTTCTTCCGCTTCGGGGTGAACACGCCGACGTCGTCGACCAGGTGCGTGCGCCCCGTGGACATCACGAGGATCTTGTCGCCGGGACGGATCTCGCCCTGCATGACGCGCACGAGCGACACCACGCCGAGGTAGTTGTCGAACCACGAGTCGATGATCAGCGCCTGCAGCTTGTCCGTGTCGCGCGGCTTCGGCGGCGGGATGCGATGGATGATCGCCTCCAGCACCTCGATCACGTTCTGGCCGGTCTTGGCGCTGACCGGAATCGCGTCGCTGGCGTCCAGGCCGATCACGGCCTCGATTTCGGCCTTGGCTTTTTCGATGTCGGCCGTGGGCAGGTCGATCTTGTTGAGGACGGGGATGACCTCCAGGCCCTGCTCGATCGCCGTGTAGCAGTTGGCGACGGACTGCGCCTCGACACCCTGCGCGGCATCCACGACCAGCAGTGCGCCTTCGCAGGCGGACAGCGAACGGCTGACCTCGTAGGAGAAGTCGACGTGGCCCGGGGTATCGATGAAATTGAGCTGGTAGGTCTTGCCGTCGCGCGCCTTGTACGGCAGCGATACGGACTGCGCCTTGATGGTGATGCCGCGCTCGCGCTCGATCGGGTTGTTGTCCAGCACCTGCGCTTCCATTTCGCGCTCGGACAATCCTCCGCACAGCTGGATGATGCGGTCGGCCAGGGTCGACTTGCCGTGGTCGATGTGGGCAATGATGGAGAAGTTGCGGATGAGTTCCATGGAGCGCCGTGGTCACGTTCACCATCGCTCGCGGCGCGAACGACGCGCGCCGGCCCTGTCGGCCGGCGCGAATCCCGCATTATCGCATGGAAGGCCGACCGCCGCCGAGCGGCGGAGGGCCCCTTGCCTCAGCGGTCGGCCGGCACCGTGATCCCGACGAAACGCGTGGAATCGTCGCGACGGACCAGGAGCATCGCCGTATCGCCCGCCTTGATGCCCTTGGCCGCGGCGCGGAAGGCCGCGGCGCTGCCGATGCGCTTCTGGTTGACCATCAGGACCACGTCGCCCGAGCGCAGGCCGGCACTGGCGGCCGCCGGGCCCGTGATCCGGCTGACGACCACGCCTTCCCCGGCCTTCAGCCCAAGCTCCGACCGGGCGGAAGCGTCGATGTCCTGCACGGCCATGCCGAGGGCGGCGGCGGAACCGCCGGTGCTGTCTTCGTCGTCGCCCGACGATGCCAGGGCATCCTTGTCGCGCGGCATCTCGCCCACCTTGACGTCCACCGTCTGCTTCTTGTGGTCGCGAAGGATCTCCACCTTGGCGGTCGAACCGGGCTTGGTCAGCCCGACCAGCGGCGGCAGGTCCGGCGACGACGTGATCGGCGTGCCGTTGAAGGAGAGGATGACGTCGCCCTGCTTCAGGCCGGCCTTGTCCGCGCCGCTTCCCGGCGTGACCTGTGCCACCAGTGCGCCGTTGGCGTCGGGCAGGTCGAGGTTCTTCACGAACTGGTCCACCGGCTGCACGGTGACGCCGAGCATGCCGCGGGAGACGTAGCCCTTGTCCTTGATCTGCTGCACGACGTTCATCGCCACATCGATGGGGATCGAGAACGACAGACCCTGGTAACCGCCCGAGGTGGAGTAGATCTGCGAATTGATGCCGATCACCTGACCTTGCAGGTTGAACAGCGGGCCGCCGGAATTGCCGCGATTGATCGGCACGTCGGTCTGGATGAAGGAGGTGTACGGCTGGTCGCCGCTGCCCAGATTGCGGCCCACGGCGCTGATGATGCCGTGGGTGACCGTGGCATCGAGGCCGAAGGGCGAGCCGATGGCGAGCGCCCACTGGCCGCGCTTCACGGTGCGCGAGTCGCCGATGGTGACGGTCGGAAGCGACTTGCCGTCGATCTTGAGCAGGGCGATGTCGTACTGCGGGTCCTTGCCGACCACCTTCGCGGTGAAGGTGCGGCGGTCCTGCAGGCGGACCTTGACCTCGTCGGCGTCGTCGACGACATGGTCGTTCGTGAGAACGTAGCCGTCGGCCGAAATGATGAAGCCCGAACCGAGCGAAGTCTGCTCGCGCGGCGGCATGGGCATGCCCGGCATGCCGAAGAAGCGGCGCAGCAATTCTTCCTGGTCGTCCGGCATGGCGTTCTGCCGACCGCGCGCCTTTTGCGCGATGCCGCCACTCTTCGCCTCGACGTGGACCACGGCGGGAGCGTTCTTCTCCACGACACCGGTGAAGTCCGGCAGGGTCTGCGCGTGCGCGCCCGTGCCTGCCAGTAAGAGCGCACCGCCGAGGAGCGCGCGAGCTTGCCAGAGAGCCATCGATTTCCTCCTTTTATCTAACCACGGCCGCCCGTGCGGGTGAGGCCGCAGGTACTGTTGCGAAACCAGGGAAAGGCGCGCCGGGATGAGCGGCGCGCGGACACGGACCGCGGCTCAGCGAGCCTGCGGCGCGGCGACCGGCTGCACATAGCGGCTGCCGTCGGAGCGGATCAGCAGCAGGTAGCCGTTGCCTTCCGGCGCCGACGCGGCCCGGGCGCGGTGAATCTGGTATGGCGTGGAACGCGGCAGGTACGCCGCGGCACCGGCATCGCTCGAACTGTCGAACGCGGCCTTCTGGGTGAAGCGGGATGCCATGTTGCCGCTGAGCCACTGCGGGGCGACCGGCGCGGCAGCCTGCATGGCCGGGGCGCTGGCGACCTGCGCGTCGCTCGCCACTTCGGCGTGCTGGGCGATGTCGGGAGCCGGGGAACGGTTGCCGGCGGGCTGCGAGAGCATCAGGGCAGCGACCGCGACGCTCGCGGCGATGGCACCACCGGCCGACCAGTGCAGCCAGCGACGACGCGACGACCCGGCCGAGGCGGGCTCGGCTTCGATGGCGGCCATGACCCGGCTGGCGAAATCGATGGAGACCGACGGTGCGCCTTCGCGGCGCAGGCCATCGCGCGCCACGTGGAAACGCGCCCACGTATCGGCGAGGACCGGATCGGCTTCGAGACGGCGCAGCAAGAAGCGGATCTCTTCCCGCGACAGCTCGCCGTCCATGCCGGCGGAGAGAATTTCCCGATTGGCTTCGCTCATGGGGTGTGGTCCTCGCGGTCGGACAACAGCGGCCGCAGTTTCAGGTCGATGGCTTCGCGAGCCCTGAAAATACGCGAACGGACGGTACCGATGGGACAGTCCATGATGGCGGCAATCTCCTCGTAGCTCTTGCCTTCCACCTCGCGCAGGGTAATCGCGACCCGAAGCTCCTCGGGCAGGGCTTGGACAGTGGAAAACACCGTTTGTTCCACCTGTTCCCGCATCATTTCGCGCTCGGGGGTGGCGCTCTCGTGCATCCGGGTGGCGCCCGGCACGTAAACGGCGTCCTCGATGTCGATATCGCCGGTGGGGGGACGACGGCCCATGGCCACCAGGTGGTTCTTGGCCGTGTTGACGGCGATCTTGTACAGCCAGGTGTAGAAGGCGCTTTCGCCGCGGAACGAGCCCAGGGCACGCCAGGCGCGCACGAAGGCTTCCTGGGCGATGTCCTCGCATTCGGTCCAGTCGTGCACATAGCGCGAGATCAGCGCCACCACCTTGTGCTGGTACTTGCGGACAAGCAGGTCGAACGCGCGGCGATCCCCTTGCTGCACGCGCTCGACAAGTGCTTGATCCAATTCGTTTTCGCCCATCCGGGCTGTCTCCTCAACTCTATCGGGGCCAGTCGCGGGCGCAGCTGAGACAAGCCGGCGCGGCGCAAGTTCACTCGTGCCTTACCGAATCTGTCCCATGAAAATATGCGGCTAGGCCTCTGAACCTCAAGCGCCCGTCCTGTAGGAGCCGCCATGGCGGCGAGAGCCGGTTTGTCGCGAGGCTTCCTCGCCGCTATGGCGGCTCCTACAACGGGCGATCAGGCGGGAATGGCCTGCCCTTCGCTCACCAGGCGTTCGCGTTCGCCCAGCAACTTCTCGAACGTGGCGGTGGGCAGCGGACGGCAGAACAGGTAGCCCTGCAGTTCGTCGCAGCCGTTCGCGCGGAGGAAATGAAGGTGCTGCTCGATCTCCACGCCCTCGGCCACCACGCCGCGCTTGAGGCGGTGGGCCATGTCGATGGTGGCGCGCACGATGGCTTCGTCGTCCGGGTCCACGCCGATGTTGCGCACGAAGCTCTGGTCGATCTTGATGCGGTCGGCCGGCAGCCGGCGCAGGTAGTCCAGCGACGCCGCGCCCGTGCCGAAGTCGTCGATGGCGATGCGGCAGCCCATCGCGTGCAGCGCGTCCAGCGTCTCCACCAGGTGCGGCACGGTCTTCACGCTGATGCTTTCGGTGACCTCGAGTTCGAGCTGACCGGGCTCCAGTCGGGTGTCGCGCAGCGCGTTGGCGACGACGGCCGCCAGGTTGGGCTGCATCAGCTGTACGGCGGAGAGGTTCACGCCGAGCCGCAGGCCCAGGCCGTAGCGATCCTCCCAGGCCCTGGCCTGGGCGCAGGCGGTGCGCAACACCCATTCGCCGATGGGTACGATGAGGCCGCTCGCCTCGGCAAGCGGAATGAAGAACCCCGGGCTGATCATCCCCAGTTCGGGATGCTCCCAGCGCACCAGCGCCTCCATGCCGACGATGTCCTCGCTCTCCGCCTCCACCTGGGGCTGGTAGAACACGCGAAGTTCCTCGTTGCGCACCGCATGGCGGAGGCGCACCTTCAGTTCCGCCTGCTGCTGTTGCGCGGCGTCCACGTTGGCCGCGTAGATCTGGTAGTTGTTGCGGCCCAGGCTTTTCGCGCCATACATGGCTTCGTCGGCATGGCGCAGCAGCAGTTCGCCGTCGACGGCGTCGTCGGGGAAGAACGAGATGCCGACGGAAATGGTGGCCTGCAATTCCGAACCGTCGTCCAGCGACAGGGGAAGCTCCATGGCCTGCACCACCTTCTCGGCGATACGCAGGACGTCGTCGCGCTTGATGATGTGGCGCAGGATCAACGTGAACTCGTCGCCCGCGTAACGCGCGACGGTATCGGACGCACGCACGCTGGCGCGCAGACGCTTCGCCACCGAGGTCAGCACCTGGTCGCCGACCGCGTGCCCGAGCGTCTCGTTGATGCCCTTGAAGCGGTCGAGGTCGACCAACAGCGTGGCGAAGCATTCGCCCGTGCGCTCCGCTTCGCGGATCGTGGTGTCGAGGCGGTCGTTGAAGAGCAGACGGTTGGGCAATCCCGTGAGCGTGTCGACGAGGCCGCGGGCGCGGCCCTGTTCGCGGGCACGGCGCAGTTCGAGCGCCGAAGCGAACCGCGCCGTGGCCGCGCGCAGGGCCGGCGCCAGCACGCGTGCGTCGTTCGACGGGCGGCATCGGCCGGCCAGCACGGCACCGATGACGCTACGCCGCTCGTCCAGCAGCGGAAGCAGCACATAGGTACGCAGGCCGAGCGCCTCGACGAGCGGATCGGCAAGCGGCGCGTCACCGTCGTCGCCCAGCCGCACCAGCGGTTCGCCGCCCAGGCATACCTTCAGCAGCGGCAGGTCGCCGGCCTCGGGCCATTCGACCGGGGTCGGCCCGTTCCATATCCGGGCCAGCACCTCGGGGCCCGCTTCGCTTTCCGGCAAGGCCGACCACACGGCCACCACGTCGAGTTCGAGCGCGTCGGCCAACAGGGCCGCGGCCTCGCTCATGCCATCGTCGTCGCTGGGACAGGCGTCGAGCACGGCGAGCAGGGACAGGGCGCGCTCGGCGACGTCCACCGTGCGCAGATCGCGGAAAGCCACCGCGATGCGGTGCGCACCATGATCGACGATGTGGCGCACGTCCACTTCGCCGCCGATCTGGCCGCCGTCGGGGCGCCGGAGGAGGCAGGGCATGGCATCGCCGTCGGGCACGGGCCAGCCCGAACCGTTCGCGAGCACGAAGACTTCGGAGAGCAGGCGACCCTGCACCGGCCCGCTGCCGGCCCACAGGCGTTCCATGGCGGCCCCGCTGTCCAGGATGCATCCGTCCGGGGTGGAGGCGACCACCCAGGCCGCGCCGGCGTCGAAGGCGAATCGCCAGTCGCTGCGTGTCGCGGCCGGCCCGGCCGGCGCCGCGGGCACCTGCAGCGCGGCGCGCACGCGCTGCGCGAGTTCCGCGGCGATCGCCCCGGTGCGCAGCCAGTCGAGGGCGCCTTCCGGCGCCACGCCCGGCGTGTCGTCCACGACGTAGACGATGGGGAGCGCGGCATAGGCCGGCGACGCTCGCAGGATACGCAGGCCCTGCGCGGTGTCGGCACTGCCGTCCGCGCAGACCACCACGACGTGCAGCGGTGGGGCGTCGGCGAGAAGGGCCTCAAGCTGCCCGGCGTCGCGCGCGCTGAGGAGGACGAAATCGCCGTCCAGGTCCAGGGCATCGAAGACGGCCCGGCGCACCTCGCGCCGGGACGTGAAGATGAGTACACCGTTCGGTTCGATCGTGGCGGCCATCGGTCAGACGATCCAGCGGCCGTCGCGAAGCCGCGGCGCGGCCGAGCGCGCCTGCCAGTCCGCATCCACCTGCACCACGTCGTTCTCGAAGGTCGCCAGCAGGCTCGGGCTCGCGCCGAGGAGCACCACCCGGCGGACATGGCCGGTCTGTGCGCGCGAAAGTTGCCGTAAAAGTGCACCGTCGGTCGCGCTGGGCGGGCCGGCCGGCATGTCCAGGAGGTAGACGCCGAAGTGCAGGCTCTGCAGGACGTAACGAAGGGCGTCGCCAAGGCGCAGGCAGCCCGGTACGCGCATCTGCGCATCGCGCAGGCTTATCAGGCCCTCGGCGTGGCGCCACAGATAAACGGCCTGTCCGGTTCGCCGGGCCACCAGGCGGAACTGTTCCACCAGCAGGGCCGTGTCGGTCGCCTTCAACGCCACCAGTGGGCCGGCGGCCGACAGGATGCGGTCGAAGATGTCGTTTCCTACGTTGGAATCCATGTGGGGGTCGGACGGCCTGGCGAACGGGGAGTATCCAACCAATGGCGGTCCCCGCGCCAGCCGTGCGTCGAGCCGGCCGGACCGACCGTACGGATGGGTATCTCGCATTCGGACCGGGGGGAAGGTATGGTGATGCGCTCATTCGCCAACGCACGATCCGCCATGTTCGAAGGACTTCGATTCAAGCACTGGAAGACCAGCGAGGGCGACGACGGCATCGTCGTCCTTACCCTGGACCGTGAGGGCGCCAGCGCCAACGCGCTGTCGCGCGAGGTGCTCGACGAACTGGACACCCTCGTCGAACGGCTCGCCATCGAGGCGCCGCGCGGGGTCGTCATCCATTCGGCCAAGCCCATGGGTTTCGCGGTGGGCGCCGATATCCGCGAGTTCGTGGAATACGCGCAGACCGGCACGGTGCTCGAGAACATCGAGAACGGGCAGCGGGTGTTCGAGAACCTCGCCCGCCTGCCCTGCCCGACCGTGGCCGCCATCCATGGCCCCTGCATGGGCGGCGGCACCGAACTCGCCCTGGCCTGCCGCCTGCGCATCGCCGCGGACGACGAGGCGACGAAGATAGGCCTGCCCGAGGTGATGCTCGGCATCCATCCCGGCTGGGGCGGCAGCGCCCGGCTGCCGCGCCTCATCGGTGCGCCCGACGCGCTTCCCGCGATGCTCACCGGCAAGCCGTTCAACGCCCGCCGGGCAAAGGCGGTGGGCCTGGTCGACCGCCTCGCCCGCCCCGACGAGCTGCTTGCGGAGGCGCGCGAACTCGCGCGCCGTCCGGCGACACGCCCGTTCGCGCAACGGGCGAAAGGCTGGGCCACCAACACCCTTCTCGCGCGCGCCGTCCTTGCGCCCATGGTGCGCAAACAGACGGCGGCGAAGGTGCGCAAGGAGCACTACCCGGCACCTTTCGCGCTCATCGATACCTGGGCACGCGGTGGCGGCAGCATCCAGCAGCGCCTGAAGCTGGAAGCGAAATCGGTGGCGAAGCTCGCCACCACCCCGACGGCGCGCAACCTCATCCGCGTCTTCTTCCTGCAGGAGCGTCTCAAGGGACTTGGCGGCGGCGTCGACCATGGCATTTCGCATGTGCACGTCGTCGGCGCGGGCACCATGGGCGGCGACATCGCCGCATGGTCCGCGCTGAAGGGGTTCCAGGTCACGCTGCAGGACCGCGAGGCGCGCTTCGTCGAACCGGCGATCGCCCGCGCACGCGCTCTTTTTGAGAAGAAACTGAAATCCCCCGCGAGGGTCGAGGCGGCCATGGGTCGCCTCCGCGCGGACGTCGAAGGCAGCGGCGTCGCCGATGCCGACCTCGCCATCGAGGCGATCTTCGAGAACCCCGAGGCGAAGCACGCGCTCTACGCCGCGATCGAACCGACGTTCCAGGCCGACGAGATCCTGGCGAGCAACACGTCGTCCATTCCTCTGGACGAACTGCGCCAGGGCCTGAGGGCGCCGCAGCGCTTCCTCGGCCTGCACTTCTTCAATCCCGTCGCGCAGATGCCGCTGGTGGAAGTGGTGCGTCACGACGCACTGGATCCGGCGATCGAGAAGCGCGCCTTCGCCTTCTGCAAGGCCATCGGCAAGTTGCCGGTGCCGGTCAAGGGCACGCCCGGTTTCCTCGTCAACCGCATCCTCATGCCTTACCTCATGGAAGCGATGCGCCTGTACAACGAAGGCGTGCCCGGCCCGGTACTCGATCGCGAGGCGAAGAAGTTCGGGATGCCGATGGGGCCGATCGAGCTGGCCGACACGGTCGGGCTCGACGTCTGCGCCTCGGTAGGCCGCGAACTCGCGCCGTTTCTCGGCCTCGAGGTACCGCTGGGCCTGGAGGAGAAGATCGCGGCGAACAAGCGCGGCAAGAAAGATGGCGAAGGCATGTACGTCTGGAAGGACAGCAAGCCGGAGAAGCCGGAAGTGGATCCCGATTACGTGCCGCCGACGGATATCCAGGACCGGATGATCCTGCCCATGATCAACGAGGCCATCGCCTGCCTCGCCGAGAACGTGGTGGACGATGCCGACCTGCTCGATGCCGGCGTCATCTTCGGCACGGGCTTCGCCCCGTTCCGCGGCGGCCCGATCCAGTACGTGCGCAGCGAAGGCCTCGCCGTGGTGCGCGAGCGTCTGGCGAAGCTGGAACAGAAGCACGGGGTCCGTTTCGCACGGAAGGAAGGCTGGGAGAATCCCGAGCTTTCGGCGCCGGCGGCCTGATCTTTTGCGGGCTTTGTGTGGGAGCCGCTTCAGCGGCTCCCACCATGAAAACTCACCACATCAGGTCGTCGGGCACGCCGTCGTCCGCTTCGCTTTTCGCCTCCGGATCGACCAGTAGCGCGATGAATTCCGGGGCGATGCCGCGCAGCTCCACGATCACCGCCTTCTCGACGACGAGATAACGGCCACCCTGCTGCACGATGCCCAGTTCGCCCGCGTTCAATGCGGCGAGCTGCTTCGCATCCACGTAGACGCGGCGGATCTTCTCGCCATACGGGAAGTGCCGCACCTGGTCGGCGTCGGCGATGTTCAGCGCCTTGCCCTTCAGCAGTTCTTCCACCTTGCGCTTTTTTTCCTTGCGCAGGCGTGCCTGCTCGGCAGCCTCCGCTTCGGCCTGCTTCCGCTCCGTGGCTTCCTTCTGGGCACGGATGGCATAGGCCTTCGCGAGATCGATCTCGCCACCCTTCGGCGACGGGCGCCCGGTGCCGGGCCGGCCGCCCTGCGACGGCCGACCGCCCTGGTTGGGCTTACCGCCACCTTGCGGTTTCCCGCCCGGGTTCGGCCTGCCGCCCTGCTTCCGGTTGCCCGCATAAGGCTGGCCGCTGGCGGAACCGCCGCCTTGCCGCTGCGGCGCGGACGTCCTTTTCTCCTCGCGAATTTCCTTCACGAGGCCACTCTTCAACAATTGGTCGCGCAGGGACTCTGCCATGTTCGGTAAGGCTCGTTCGATGCTCAGTAGTGCGGCGGCGGGGGCTCGGTCGCAGGATCGCTGCCGAGGCCCGCACGCATGTTCACCAGATCCGCGCGCAGGTCGCGCACGGCCCGTTCCAGCAGGTCCAGCCGGCGCGCGATTTCCGCATCCGCCGACGAGAGACCGTTGACCGTATCGTCGACGAAGGCGAGGCGTACCTCGAGTTCCGTCAGGCGTTCGTCGATCTCAGCCATGCCCGTTTCCGCTGACACTGCGGCCACGACCGATGCCGTAATAGGCGATACCCGCCTCTTCGACCGCGACCGGATCGTAGAGATTGCGCCCGTCGAAGATGACCGGCGTGCCCAGCAGCGACTTCACCCGCGCGAAGTCCGGGCTGCGGAAGGCCTTCCATTCGGTGACGATGACCAGCGCGTCCGCGCCATCCAGGGCGTCGTAGGGACGATCGACCAGTGCGAGGTCGTCGCGCTCGCCGTAAATGCGCCGCGTTTCGTCCGCCGCTTCGGGATCGAAGGCGCGCACCTTGGCACCGGCGTCCCACAACTGTTCCATGAGACGCCGACTCGAGGCTTCGCGCATGTCATCGGTGTTCGGCTTGAACGCGAGACCCCATACCGCGATGGTCCGCCCCTCGAGCTTGCCGCCGAAGTGCTTCGAGAGCAGTGCGAACAGTCGCGACTTCTGCGCGTCGTTCACCGCTTCCACCGCATCGAGCAGACGCGCATCGTAGCCGACCGTATGGGCCGTGCGCGCCAGCGCCTGTACGTCCTTCGGGAAACAGGAGCCACCGTAGCCGGCACCCGGATAGATGAAGTGGTAACCGATGCGCGGATCGGCACCGATGCCCTGGCGCACGAGTTCCACGTCGGCGCCGACATGCTCGGCGATGTTCGCGATCTCATTCATGAAGCTGATCTTCGTCGCGAGCATCGCGTTCGCGGCGTACTTGGTCAGCTCGGCGGAACGCTCGTCCATCACCACCATGCGGTCGTGGTTACGGTTGAACGGCGCATAGAGCTTGCGCAGGACGCCGATGGCCTTCTGGCTCGACGCGCCGACGATGATGCGGTCCGGACGCAGGCAGTCTTCCACCGCGTCGCCTTCCTTCAGGAATTCGGGGTTCGACACGACGTCGAACGGCACGTCCACGCCTCGCGCTTCCAGCCGCGCGGCCACGGCGGCGCGGACGCGGTCGGCCGTGCCGACCGGGACGGTCGACTTGTTCACCACCACGGTGTAACGGTCGATGTGGTCGCCGATGGTCTTCGCCACGGCCAGCACGTATTGCAGGTCGGCGCTGCCGTCCTCGTCGGGCGGCGTGCCCACGGCGATGAAGACGATATCGCCATGGTCGATGGCCGGTCCGGCATCGGTGGTGAAGGCCAGTCGGCCTTCCGCATGGTTGCGCACCACCATCGGTTCCAGGCCGGGCTCGAAGATGGGGATGTCGCCGGCCTCGAGCCGCTCGACCTTCCGCGCGTCCACGTCGACGCAGACGATGTGATTGCCCATCTCGGCGAGGCAGGCACCCGTGACGAGGCCCACGTAGCCGGTGCCGAAGATCGTGACTTTCATGCCGCTCCCGGAGCTTTCGACTTCAATCGTCGTAACGAACAATTGTAGTCCGCCCCCGTAGGAGCCGCTATAGCGGCGAGAAACCCACGAAGCGATGAAGCGGCAAGGTGCCCTCCCCCTCGCCGCTATAGCGGCTCCTACAGAAGCGGGCCCTAAGGGAACCTTGTGGGAGCCGGTTACGCCGGCGATCCCGCGGCAGCGGGGCAGCGTGCCGCGAGCACCCATCGCCGCTGAAGCGGCTCCCACAAAGACAGTTGCTACAGGGCCGGAACAAAAAAGGCGCGGATCGCTCCGCGCCCTTCGGTGTCGCAGATGGCGCGAGGGCTTACTTGCCGCCGGCCGGAGCCGCCGGGGCCTTGCCGGCCGGGGTCGCTTCGGTCTTGAGCAGTTCGACGTCGAAGATGATCGTCGCGTTCGGCGGGAAGCCATTCTCCGGCTTGGCGCCGTAAGCGATGCTGGAGGGGATGAACAGCTTGTACTTGCCGCCCGTCTGCATCAGCTGCAGGCCTTCGCGGAAGCCCGGGATCACGGCGGCGAGAGGAATCTTCGCCGGGCCGGCCGGCTGGTGGTCGGCCGAGGAGTCGAACTTCTCGCCGTTCACGAAGGTGCCGGTGTAGTTGATCGTGACCGTGTCGTTCGGGCCCGGACGCTGGCCGGTACCGGCCTGGACGACCTGGTACTGCAGGCCCGACGAGGTGACCTTCACGCCCGGGGCGCTCTTGTTCTTGGCGAGGAAGGCATCGCCCTCCTTCTTGTTCTCGGTCGCGACCTTGTTGTACTCGGCTTCGGCCTTGACCTTCAGCTGGGCGACGAAGGCCTCGCGGACCGACTTGGCCTCGGCTTCCGACATGGTCGGCTTCTGGCCCGAGAGGGCGGCCTGAAGAGCCTTGGCGACCGTGGCGGCATCCACTTCCTTCGCGACGAGCGGCGGAAGCGAGCTGGCCAGATCCCAACCGACGACATAGCTGGCCTTCTGCTTGTCGACGGGTGCCGCCGGCTTGGCGGCCTGGGCGGATGCGCCCGCGGCCGTACCCAGCGCAACCGCCAGGGCGACGGCCGTCATCGTGGGACGCAAAAAGTGCTTCATTCGATACTCCCTCTCTTGGAAAGATTCGGCGAGGCCGCCGGTACACCTCCTTGTGGAGGCAGAAACGCCATTGTGCGGTGGTTCGCGCCCAGCTTGCAATGACGGGGCGAGAGACAGGCTTTCACGCGAAAAGTTCAGGAATATTTCATGGCATGCGGCCCCCGTCACTCCGGGTGGTCCTGGCCCGGCTTTTCGAGGGTATCGCGGATGGCCGCCTGCAGCCGGGCATGTACCTGAACCAGCACCCGCCAGAGCAGCCAGGTGAGCCCCACGCCGACCAGGACCAGCACCAGGGCCACCTCCCGGGGCGGGAGGATCGTGGAAGCCAGCGCCGCCACGAGCAGGCCCATGACCGCCATGGCCACCAGGGGAATGATCCGGCCGAGGACGGCGCGGATACGGTACGTACGCGCCCCGAACCGGTCCGGGATCGACAGTTCCGCGAGGAGCATCCCCAGGGCCCCGGCCTTGCGGTACGCGGCGACGATCATGGGCAGGGAGAACAGCGCGGCCAGGGACCAGGCCAGGCTGCGGCGCACCGTGGGATCGTCGCTCAGCAGGTCGAGGTGGAGGAAGCCGCGGCGATAGGCGAAGGCCGCGATGATGAAGACCGCCACCACCAGGGCCGTGTTGATGATCACGTGCCAGACCAGCCGGCGGATCATCTTCATCACGACGGCGCCCTGCCCTTGCAGGCCCAGGCTCCCCATCCACTCCGTATAGGCGCCAAAGACGCCTGTGACGCGGTTCGGTAGCGCCCGGCCAAGGAACCGGGCCAGCGGATCGGAGGAACGGATCAGGTACGGCGTGAGGAAGGTGGTGATCGCAGAGACCGCCACGGCCACGGGATAGAGGAACCCGCTGGTGACCTTGAGCGTGAGGCCGAGCGAGGCGATGACGAACGAGAATTCGCCGATCTGTGCGAGACCCATGCCCACGCGCAGCGACGTGCGCCCGTCGTTGCCGGCGACGAAGCTGCCGAAACTGCAGGTGACCACCTTGCCGAGCACCACCGCGACGGTGACTACCGTGATCGGCCACGCGTACTCGAGCAGCAGCTTTGGATCGATGAGCATGCCGATGGCGACAAAGAATATCGCGCTGAACATGTCGCGCACGGGCGTCACGATGCGCTCGATCCGCGCCACGCTTTCCGACTCGGCCACGATCGCGCCGATCATGAAAGCACCGAGGGCCACGCTGTAACCCATTTCGGTCACCAGGAGGCAGAAGCCGAAGCAGATGCCGAGCACGGCCACCAGGAGGACGTCGTTGCGGCTGACCCGGGCGATGTAGTCGACCACGCGCGGCACGAGCAGCAGCCCGACCACCAGCGACACCGCCATGAACAGGCCCAGCCTGCCGACCGCCGCGAGCGCTTGTCCCGCCTCCACGCCGCCGGTGCCCGCGATACCGGTCAGCAACGCCATCAGCACGATCGCCAGGAGGTCCTCCACGATGAGGATGCCGAACATCAGCTGCGCGAAGCGTTCGCGCTTGAGGCCGAGGTCCTCGAGCGCCTTCATGATGATGGTGGTCGACGAGATCGAAAGCATGGCGCCGAGGAACAGCGAATCCATCGCCGACCAGCCGAAGAAGCGGCCGATCTCGTAGCCGATCCATATCATCAGCACGATCTCGGCGAAGGCGGCCACAAGGGCCGCGCCGCCGACCGCGCGCAGTTTCTTCAGGCTGAATTCCAGGCCCAGGGCGAACAGGAGCAGGATCATGCCCAGCTCCGAGAGCGTGCGGATCGTTTCCTCGTCGTGGATGAAGACCACCGGGTGCGTGTGCGGCCCGACCAGCACGCCGGCGATGATGTAACCGAGCACGACGGGTTGCCTGAGGCGCTGGAAGAGCACCGTGGTGAGTCCGGCCACGAGCATCACCGTGGCCAGGTCCTGGATGAAAACGATGCCGTGCATGCCGTTCCCTGTGGATGTCCGGGAACAGGTTAACCCGTGTCCCGTCATGGATGGCGTGCAGCGACGAAAGAACGGAAATCGCGGCACCGGCGCAAGTGCGCGCCAGGCCTCGTCATTCTCGAAGCGTCGAAAATAAATTCAAAAAAAGTGTAATGAATGCTTGACGGAATCCCGTCCCGGACGTAATCTTTGCGGCTTCCAGCAGGGGGCCATAGCTCAGCTGGGAGAGCGCCTGCATGGCATGCAGGAGGTCGCCGGTTCGATCCCGGCTGGCTCCACCAACTTCTAGTACGTCCCCATCGTCTAGAGGCCTAGGACATCACCCTTTCACGGTGGCGACCGGGGTTCGAATCCCCGTGGGGACGCCACTTTCCGGTCCGCCGGAGAGTGTAAAGGACGAAGGAAGTTGGTTGTTGTTGGAAGTTGGAACGTAAGTGTGGAGCGGTAGTTCAGTCGGTTAGAATGCTGGCCTGTCACGCCGGAGGTCGCGGGTTCGAGTCCCGTCCGCTCCGCCATTACTTCCAAAGAAGAATCCGCCTTCCGGCGGATTTTTTTTGTCTCCAAGAACTGTGGGAGCCGCTATAGCGGCGAGAAGCCCACGGAGCGATGAAGAGGAAAGGCAGGTCCCTTGCTGTAGGAGCCGCTATAGCGGCGAGAACGCACCGCGGCGCCGTCGCAAGGTTTCCTCGCCGCTATAGCGGCTCCTACATTCTGGACGGTTCCTGCGGACGCGGCGACTCTTCCACCCGCGACAGCGTGCCGATCGAATGCCCCTGCTCCGCCAGGTATTCCAGCCAGCGGCTGAGGAAGCCGTTCATGCGCAGGCGGTGCTGGAGCACGGTGTGCGCGGCCGGGAACGGCCCCAGCACCTGCCACAGCTTGCGCCCGGGATGGCAATGCATGGCCTCGGCCACGTGCGCATCGGTGTACATGCGCAGCTGCGCGGACGGCGACGGCTGGCCCGTGGTCTCGTCGAGGAAGTCGTAGGTCAGCTCGAGTTCGAGCGTGTACGGGTGCTTTTCCTGCACGTCGAGCAGCACCTTCAGCCCGTCGTCCACGTCGGAAACGTAGCGCCCCGGTGCCAGCCGTTGCGGCGCGAACAGCCGCGCCAGGCGGTGGTAGTTCTCCGCGTACAGGCCCATCAGGAACTCGAAGCGTCCGGGAATGAGGGCGGTGGGGCGTTCGATGACGGCGGTCATGGGGGCGGCGTTGCTCCGTAAGGTTCCTGTCTAATACATGTGGCGCTCGATGCCGAGGTACTCGAAGATCTTGCTCGAAATTTCCTCGATCGACGTGTGCGTGGTGTTGAGGACCGGTATGTTCTCGCGTCGCATCAGCCGGTCGGCCTGCTCCAGTTCCCAACGGCATTGCTTCAAGGTGGCGTAGCGGCTGCCGGGACGGCGCTGCTCGCGGATCTGCGCCAGGCGGACGGGGTCGATGGTGAGCCCGAACAGCCGGCTTCGATAAGGGCGGAGGCGCATCGGCAGTTCGAGCTTGTCGAGGTCGTCGTCCGTGAGGGGGTAATTGGCGGCGCAGACCCCGTAATGCAAGGCCATATAGAGGCAGGTGGGGGTCTTGCCCGAGCGGGACACGCCCACTAGCACCACATCGGCCTGGTTGTAGTCGACATCCAGGCCGTCGTCGTGCGCCAGGGCGTAGTTCGTCGCCTCGATACGGGCCTCGTAGCGCTCGAAGTCCACCAGGCCATGGGACCGGTTCACCGCGCCCGACTGCTTCGCCCCCAGCTCCGCCTCCAGCGGCTCGATGAAGGGGGCGAACACGTCCAGCATCAGCGCCCCGCTGCCGGCGACGATGTCGCAGAGGTTCCGGGAAGTCATCGTATTGACCACGATGGGACGTTGGCCGTCCTGGGCGTACTTCGTCTTGATCCGCAGCGCCGCCGCCTCCGCCTTGGAGGGATTGTCGATAAACGGCAGCCGGTGCGTATCGAACTGGACCCCCTCGAACTGGGCCAGCATGCTGTTGCCGATGGTCTCGGCGGTGATGCCGGTGGAGTCGGAGATGAAGAACACGGTGCGGCGCATCGGGCTTTTTCCCTGCGGGTGGTCCATGGGCCAACCTTATCTCAAGACGCCGTCCTGACGATCTACCCCGCATGATCCCTGAACGTTTGTGCGTCGCGCCTTGTTTCCGCGCGGACGGCCCCACGACAATAAGTGGATTTTCCAGCGCGGCCCGCCGCCGACCCGACGAACCGATGTGAGGATTTCCCTTTGAGCGACCTGGTACTCTGGCTCGACGCGCTACGCATGACCGACCTGGGCAAGGTGGGCGGCAAGAACGCCTCCCTTGGCGAGATGATCGGCAACCTGGCGAAACTGGGTGTCTCCGTGCCGGGCGGCTTCGCCACCACGGCCGACGCCTTTCAGACCTACCTCGAGAAGAGCGGCCTCGCGAAGCGCATCGCCGAGCGCCTTGCCACCCTCGACGTGGACGACGTGGACGAACTGACCCGCGGCGGCAAGGAGATCCGTGGCTGGATCGTCGATACCGCCCTGCCCGCCGACCTCGAGCAAGCCATCCGCGAGGCCTACGCCAGGCTCTGCAAGGACGCCGGGGCCGCCGACATCGCGGTGGCCGTGCGCTCCTCGGCCACCGCGGAAGACCTGCCCGACGCCTCGTTCGCCGGCCAGCAGGAAACCTTCCTCAACGTGGTCGGCATCGACGACGTGCTGCACAAGGTGAAGGAAGTCTTCGCCTCGCTGTACAACGACCGCGCCATCGCCTACCGCGTGCACCAGGGCTTCAAGCACGAGGACGTTTTCCTCTCCGCCGGCGTGCAGCTCATGGTGCGCTCCGACGTCGGCGCCTCGGGCGTGCTGTTCACCCTCGACACCGAATCCGGCTTCCGCGACGTGGTGTTCGTCACCGGTTCCTACGGCCTCGGCGAGATGGTCGTGCAGGGCGCCGTGAATCCGGACGAGTTCTACGTGTTCAAGCCCACGCTGCGTGACGGCAAGCCGGCGGTGCTCCGCCGCAGCCTCGGCGCGAAGCAGCAGCGCATGGTCTATTCGGACCAGCCTGGCGAGCGCGTGCGCATCGAGGAAACGCCGGTGCAGGACCGCCATCGCTTCTGCATCGACGATGCCGACGTGGAAGAGCTGTCGCGCCAGGCCCTGGTCATCGAGCAGCATTACGGCCGCCCCATGGACATCGAGTGGGCGAAGGACGGCCACACCGGCAAGCTGTACATCGTGCAGGCCCGCCCGGAAACGGTGAAGTCGCGTTCCCACGCCACCACGCTGGAGCGTTTCCAGCTCGGCGAAAAGGGCAAGGTACTCACCGAAGGCCGCGCCATCGGGCAGAAGATCGGTGCCGGCAAGGCGCGCGTCATCCGCTCGCTCGCCGACATGAACAAGGTGCAGCCCGGCGACGTGCTCGTGGCCGACATGACCGACCCCGACTGGGAGCCGGTGATGAAGCGTGCCGCGGCGATCGTCACGAACCGTGGCGGCCGCACCTGCCACGCCGCGATCATCGCTCGCGAGCTCGGCGTCCCGGCCGTCGTCGGCTGCGGCAACGCCCTGGATACCATTCCCGACGGCACCGACGTCACCGTCTCCTGCGCCGAAGGCGATACCGGCACGATCTACGAAGGCACGCTGAAGTTCGAGCGCATCACCGCCGACCTGGGCGCGATGCCCGAGGCGCCGCTCAAGATCATGATGAACGTGGCCAATCCGGAGCGCGCGTTCGACTTCGGCATGCTGCCCAACGCCGGCATCGGCCTCGCCCGCCTCGAGATGATCATCGCCAGCCATATCGGCGTGCATCCCAAGGCGCTGCTCGAATACGCGAAGCAGGACGCCGAGACGAAGGCGCGCATCGACGCGCGCATCGCCGGCTACAAGGATCCCGTCTCTTTCTACGTCGACCGCCTGGGCGAAGGCATCGCGACCATCGCCGCCTCGGTGTACCCGAAGCCGGTGATCGTGCGCCTGTCCGACTTCAAGTCGAACGAATACGCCGGGCTGCTTGGCGGCTCGCGTTACGAGCCGCACGAAGAAAACCCGATGATCGGCTACCGTGGTGCCAGCCGCTACGTCGATTCGGGCTTCGCGGAGTCCTTCGCGCTCGAGTGCAAGGCGGTGAAGTACGTACGCGAGACGATGGGCCTCACCAACGTGTGGGTGATGATCCCGTTCGTGCGCACGCTGGACGAAGGCCGCAAGGTGGTGGACGTCCTGCGCCGGAACGGCCTGGTCCAGGGCGAGCACGACCTCAAGGTCATCATGATGTGCGAAGTGCCGTCGAACGCCTTGCTGGCCGACGAGTTCCTCGACATCTTCGACGGCTTCTCGATCGGCTCGAACGATCTCACCCAGCTCACCCTCGGCCTCGACCGCGACTCGAGCATCGTCGCCCACCTGTTCGACGAGCGCGACGCGGCGGTCAAGAAGCTGCTCGCGATGGCGATCCGCACGGCGCGCGAGAAGGGCAAGTACGTGGGCATCTGCGGCCAGGGCCCCTCGGACCATCCGGACCTTGCCGAATGGCTGATGGAACAGGGCATCGAGTCGATGTCGCTGAATCCGGATACCGTGGTGGATACGTGGCTGCGCCTGGCGAAGAAGAAAGCCGGCTGACGCAGCTTACGTTGTAGGAGCCGCTATAGCGGCGAGGGCAACAACCCTCGCCGCTACACCGCTGGGCAACAACCCTCACTGCTACACCGCTGCGTTGGCTTCTCGCCGCTATAGCGGCTCCCACATTCGTTATATATGTACCGCCACGCCTGCCGCGCGATAGCGCGACACCAGCGCCGGATCGGTGTCGCCCGCCACCACCAGATGCGCGATCCCCGTCACCGGCACCGTATGATGGGTCGCCGAGGCCACCAGCTTGTCCGGCGTGGCGATGGCGACGGTTTCCCCACTGGCCTCGATGATGGCCTGCTTGAACACGGTCTCTTCTTCGTCGAAGGTCCACAGCCCCCGTTCCGGATCGATCGCGCATACCCCCGGGAAACACAGGTCGGCGCGGATGTCCTGCGCCTGGCGCACCGTGCGCGATCCGATCGCGCCGCCGATCCGCGGATCCACCCGGCCGCCGAGCAGGATCACCTCGAAACCGGGGCGGCCGAGCACCGCCATCGCCACGTCCGGCGCATTGGTCACCACCGTGAGGTCGCGATGGTCGGGCAACGCCTTGGCCAGCGCGGTATTGGTCGAACCGGCGTCGACGAAGAGGATCTGCCCTTCCCCGACCAGCCCCGCGGCCACGCGCGCGAGCGAGCGCTTCAGTTCCGCGCGTTCCGCATGACGCTCGCCCAGCGGCGCCACGTGCTGCATGAGCAAGGCGCCGCCGTACACGCGCCGGCACAGGCCCTGTGCCGCCAGGTCGCGCAGGTCGCGGCGGATGGAATCCTCCGAGACGCGGAATTCCAGGGCGAGATCGGCGGCGACCACCTTCCCGTCGCGGCCCAGCCGCTCGAGGATCAGTTGCTGCCGCTCGCGCGGCAGCGTGGTGTCGAACGGCGCGTTCATCGCGGCAGGAAGCCGAGTTCCACCAGTTCGGCGCGCAACTGCGCCGGCGTATGGAAATGGATGCCGTGGATGCCGAAGGCTTCCGCGGCATCCACGTTCGTCCTGTTGTCGTCGATGAAGACGGCGCGCGACGGATCGATGTCGTAGCGCTCGAGCAGGGTTTCGTAGAGTTTCGGGTCGGGCTTCACCATGCCCTCCCTGCCCGATACGACGATGCCGTCGAACAGCGCGAGGAAGTCGAAGCGTTCGAGCGCCACGGGGAAGGTTTGCTGCGACCAGTTGGTGAGACCGTAAAGCGGATGCCCCGCTTCCTTCAGTTCGCGCAGGATATGCAAGCTGTCGTCGATGGGACCGCCGAGCGTTTCCTCCCAGCGGTGCTGGTAGGCCGCGATGAGTTCCGCTTTCGTCGGATGCTCCGCCGTGAGCAGGCGCACCGCCTCGTCCCACGAGCGTCCCGCGTCCTGTTGCAGGTTCCATTCCGGCGTGGTGACTTCCGCAAGGAAGGTTTCCATCGCCGCCTCGTCGTCGCCGAACAGCTTGCGATAAAGGTAACGCGGGTTCCAGTCGATCAGGACGCCGCCGAAATCGAAGATCACGACATCGCGTTTGCTATGCATGATGACTCCCTGGTTTGCTTAACGCCGCACGATGGACGCGCAGGCCGAGACGACGACGAGCAGCACGGCCACGCCGCCGAGGGCGATGGACAGGCTGCTGCGGTGGGCGACGAAACCGATCGCCGCCGGTCCCGCGAGCATGCCCGCGTAGCCCAGCGACGTCACCGTGGCGATGGCGATGCCCGGCGAGGTACGCGGCTGGCGGCCGGCGGCGCTGAACAGCACGGGGACGATGTTCGATGCGCCCACGCCGACGAGCACGAAGCCCAGCAGCGCCGCGGACGTCCACGGCAGCATGGTGGCGAGGAAGAAACCCAGCGCGGCGACGAAGGCACCGGCGCGGACGATCGTCACCCGCCCCACCGAGGCCGTGATGCGGTCGCCGAGGAGACGGCCGCAGGCCATCGCGATGGAGAACGCCGCATAGCCCAGGCCGGCGAGCGAAGGATCGAAGCCGCGCGAATAACGCAGGAACACCGCGCTCCAGTCCAGCATCGCGCCTTCGGCCAGGAACACCACGAGGCAGAGGAAACCGAGCAGGAGCACGGCGGCGGAAGGCAGGCGGAAGATCGAATGCGTTTCGTCCGCGTCGTGCAGGCGAACCATGAAGTGCCGCCATTGCGTGGCCACGATGGCGAGCAGGCCGCCGCCCACGGCCAACGCGCTGCCGGTGAGCGGTGCGCCCGCCTTCAACAGCGCCGCCATGCCCGCGGAGCCGACCAGGCCGCCCACGCTGAAAAGGCCGTGGAATCCAGACATCATCGGCTTGCCGGCGTGCTTTTCCACGTCCACCGCATGCGCATTCATGGACACATCGACCACGCCCAGCGACGCTCCGAAGAACAGCAGCGCGGCACCCAGCCAATACGCGTCCGGCGCGATCGTCAGCAAGGGCAAGGCCAGGCAGACCATCAGGGCACTGACACCGATCACGTCGCGGTTGCCGTAGCGATGGGTCAGGAAACCTGCCAGCGGCATGGCCGCCGCGGCACCGCACCCCATGCACAACAACACGAGTCCGAGCGCGGCTTCGTCGAGGCCGAGCCTGGCTTTTGCGTACGGGACCATCGGCGCCCAACTGGCCATGCCGATCCCCGAGAGAAGGAAGATCAGGCGCGTCGCTCGTGCGGGATGCATGCGGCTTCCTTTCAGGAGTGAATGCGCAGCACTGTATGCAATCGTGCAACAACGTGCAATCCCTCGTCGCCTCTTGCGCCGCTCCTCGTACATATGTACAAATGTACACATGTCGACACCTTCCCTTACAGAGCGTCAGCAAAAGACCCTCGCCTTCCTGCGGGAATACCTGCAGAGCCAGGGGCTTCCTCCCACGCTGCGCGAGATCGCCGAGGCATTGGGCTTCTCCAGCCACAGTTCCGCCCAGGCCTGCGTGGAGTCGCTGGTGAAGAAGGGCGTGCTGGAGCGCTCGCCGCAGCATCGTGGCCTGCGCCTGCCGGCCGGCGACGCGGGTTACCTGTCGTCGTTCCCGCGAAGGCGGGAGCCCAGCGACTTCCGCGGCATCGCCGCCGCGAACGACCTGCCGTTGATCGGCCGCGTCGCCGCGGGTTCGCCCATCCTCGCGGAAGAGAACATCGAGGCGCAGCTCGAAGTCGATCCCTCCCTGTTCCGCCCGCGCGCCGACTACCTCCTTCGCGTGGTGGGTATGAGCATGCGCGACGCGGGCATCCTCGACGGCGACCTGCTCGCCGTGCACAAGACCGCCACGGCGAACGACGGCCAGATCGTCGTCGCGCGCCTCGACGACGAAGTCACCGTGAAGCGCCTGAAGCACGAGCGCGACCGTCTCCTGTTGCTCCCCGAAAACCCCGACTTCGCCCCCATCGAAGTCGATCCACGCCGCCATGCGTTCGCCATCGAAGGGCGTTACGTCGGCATCATCCGCAGGACCTGACCATGAACGCCATCGCCACCCCGACCCTTGCCCAGGTGCTCGACCATCCCGGTATCTGGCGCCGGTCAGCCGATCGCCAGCCGCGCGTGCGCGCGCTGTCCACGGGCTGGACCTCGCTGGACGCGAAGCTTCCCGGCGGCGGCTGGCCGCAGGGCGCACTGAGCGAGATCCTGTTCGAGCACGACGGCCTCGGCGAGCTGGACCTGGTGATGCCCGCACTGGCCGCGCTCACCCAGGAACACCGCCGGGTGATCTTCGTCGCTCCGCCCTACCTGCCTTACGCCCCCGCGCTCGCGGCGGCCGGAGTGGACCTGCGCTTCCTGCACGAAATCCACGCCGGCAGCACCGAGGCCGCGTGGAGCATGGAACAGTGCCTGCGTTCGGGCTGCTGCGGCGCGGTGGTCGGCTGGCTGCCCGAGATCGATTACCGCAGCCTGCGCCGCCTGCAGCTGGCCGCGGAAAGCGGCGATGCGTGCGCCATGCTCTTCCGTCCCGCCGCGCACGCCGCGCAGAACAGCCCGGCCGCGCTCCGCCTCAAGGTCAGCAACAGCGACGAAGCCACCTACGTGGACGTGCTCAAGTCGCGCGGTCTGCTGACCACCACTGCTCCGCTGCTGCGCATGCGTGCCTGACGATGCTCGCGCAGCCATGCTTTGGGCCTGTCTCCGCTTTCCCGGCCTGGCGTTCTCCGCCGCCTTCGCCGTGGTGCCGGAGGCAGGCCCCTCCGCCCTGCTGGACCACAAGGCGCGCCAGCGTCTGATCGCCGCGGCGAACACCGAAGCCTCATCCTTCGGTGTGCGTCGAGGACAGAGCCTGGCCGCTGCGCGCGCCTTGTGTCCCGCTCTCGAAGTACGTCCGCGCGATCCCGGCGCGGAAGAACGCCTGCTCGCCGAACTGGCCGCCTGGTGCTACCAGTTCAGCGGCCATGTGAGCCTCGTGCCACCCAACGCGATCCTGATGGAGGTCGGCGCCAGCCTGCGCCTTTTCGACGGCTGGCCCCTGCTGGCCGGACGCCTGCGCGCGGGGCTGGCCGGACAGGGTCATGCGCATACGCTGGCGGCCACACCGTTCGCCGCGGCGTCCTGGGTGTTCGCCGCCAGCGCCGATGGGATCGTGCTGCCGGAGCATGAGGGCGTGCGGCGCATGCTCGCTGCGTTGCCGCTGAAGCAGAGCGGGCTGCCCGCCGCCACGGTGACCTCGCTGCAGGCGATGGGCTTCCGCCGCCTCGACGAGGTGTTCCGTCTGCCGCGTCCCGAACTCACGCGGCGCATCGGACGCGAGGGAGTGAACTGGCTCGACCGCGTGCGGGGCCATGCGTCCGACGTGCTGCCCGCATGGCAGCCGCCGGCAAGCTTCCGGCAGAAAATCGAGTTCGACGGCGAACTGGACGGCAGCCAACCGCTGCTCTTCCCGCTGCGCCGGCTCACCCGCGCGCTTGCCAACCAGCTTGCCGCACGCGACGGCGGCGTGCAGCGCTTCACGCTCACCCTCGAGCATGCGCGCGGCGAGGCCACGCGTATCGCGGTCGCCATGGCCGCACCGCAGCGCGATGCCGAGCGCCTGTTCGAACTGGCGCGCACGCGGCTGGAACGTGCCTCCCTGCCCGCTCCCGCGCGGGCGATCGAACTCGACGCCGCCGAACTGCCGGTATTCCGACCGCCCGTGCGCGACCTTTTCGAACCCGTGCGCGGCGACGGCCTGGACTGGCCCACGCTCGACGAGCGCCTGCGCGCACGCCTCGGCGACGCGGCGCTGCGCCAGATCGCGCTGGTCGCCGATCACCGTCCCGAATACGCCTCCCGCTACGGCAGGCCCGGCGACACGGTATCTCCGCCGCGACGTCGCCGGCCCCTCTGGCTCCTGCCGCGGCCGCAACCGATGCGCCCGGAACCGGCGGCCGTGCTCGCCGGCCCCGAGCGCATCGAAAGCGGCTGGTGGGATGGCGGCGATACGCGTCGCGATTACTACATCGTGCGCACGGCACAGGGACAGCAGGCCTGGGCCTACCTGCCGCCCGGCACCCTCGACGGCTGGATGCTGCACGGCTGGTTCGCCTGACCATGGATTTCGCCCGACGGCAGGAGCCGCTATAGCGGCGAGGGAACCCGCCTCGCCGCTTCATCGCTCCGTTGGCTTCTCGCCGCTGTAGCGGCTCCTACATTTTCATCATGATGCAGCTCGATACAGCCAATCTGACACCGGCCAACGACGAGGACAGCGATGTCCCCGCCTATGCCGAACTGCATGCGCTCAGCGATTTCAGTTTCCAACGTGGCGCATCCAGTGCGCGGGAGCTGTTCGAGCGGGCGAAGGCCATCGGCTATGCCGCGCTCGCCATCACCGACGAATGCTCGCTGTCCGGCATCGTGCGCGGACTGGAAGCATCGCTCGACACCGGCCTGCCCCTCGTCGTGGGCAGCGAGTTCCGCCTTTCCGACGGTACCGTCGTGGTCCTCCTCGTCGAGAACCAGGCCGGATACACGGAGCTGTGCAGACTGATCACGCTCGCCCGGCGGCGTGCGCCCAAGGGACGTTACGAACTGCATCGCGCCGACCTCGAAACCCTGGGCGCGGGCCTCTGCCTGCTCTGGGCACCGGGTCCTTACGGCGCCACCGACACGGCGACGCACGACGCGCGCGCCACCTGGGTGGCGGCGCATTTCGCGGGGCGCGCACGGCTCGCCGTGGAACTGCATCGCGGCCAGCACGACGAGGCCGAGCTGGCCGCGATGCGCCAACTCGGCGAACGTCACGGCCTGCCTTGCGTGGCCGCGGGCGATGTCCACATGCACCTGCGGAGCCGCCGGGCCCTGCAGGACGTGATGACCGCGATCCGCATCAACAAGCCATTGTCCGAAGCCGGACACGCGCTCTTCCCCAACGGCGAACGCCACCTGCGCAGGCGCGAGACGATCGCGCGCATCTATCCGCGCGACATGATGGAGGAAACGCTCGCCGTCGCCGCACGTTGCACCGGATTCGACATCCGCCGGATCCATTACGTCTATCCGCGCGAACTGGTCCCCGAGGGCCTCGACCAGGCCACCTACCTGCGTCGCCGGACCTACGAGGGGGCCGCCACGCGCTGGCCGGACGAAGTGCCGCCGTCCATCGTCGAGCGCATCGAAAAGGAACTGGCGCTCATCGCGCACAAGGAATACGAAGCCTTCTTCCTCACCGTCGAGGACATCGTCCGTTTCGCCCGTTCGAAACAGATCCTCTGCCAGGGCCGCGGTTCGGCGGCCAACTCGGTGGTCTGCTTCTGCCTCGGCATCACCGAGGTGAACCCATCCCAGGTGTCCACCCTGTTCGAACGCTTCATCTCGATCGAGCGCGACGAACCGCCCGACATCGACGTGGACTTCGAGCACGAGCGGCGCGAGGAAGTCCTCCAGTACGTGTTCGACAAGTACGGACGCGAGCGCGCCGCCCTCGCCGCCACGGTGATCAGCTACCGTTCCAAGAGCGCCGCGCGCGACGTCGGTCGCGCGCTGGGCCTGTCCGAAGACCAGCTCGACCAGCTGAGCCGCGCCTATTCGCATGCGCACGGCGACGTCTCCATCGTCGAGCGCCTGACCGAACGCGGCTTCGACGTGACGAGCCGCACCATCCGCCAACTCATGCTGCTGGTGGACGAGCTGGTCGGCATGCCGCGGCACCTTTCCCAGCACGTGGGCGGCTTCGTCATTTCCGACACGCCGCTCCACCACCTCGTGCCGGTGGAGAACGCGGCGATGGACCATCGAACGGTGATCCAGTGGGACAAGGACGACCTGGAAACCATGAAGCTGCTCAAGGTCGACTGCCTCGCCCTCGGCATGCTCACGTGCATGCGCAAGGCGGTCGACCTGCTGCGCGCGCAGGGAGGGCCCGACTACAGGCGGCTTGCCGACATTCCTCCCGACGACGAGCGCACTTACGCGATGATCCGGGAAGCGGACACCATCGGCGTATTCCAGATCGAGTCGCGCGCACAGATGTCCATGCTGCCGCGCCTCCAACCACGGGAGTACTACGACCTGGTGATCCAGGTGGCGATCGTGCGTCCCGGCCCCATCCAGGGCGGCATGGTCCATCCCTACCTGCAACGGCGGAAGAACCGGGAAGAAGTCGTCTACGAAAAAGGCGTGAAGCCCGTGCTGGAGCGCACGCTGGGTGTGCCCATCTTCCAGGAACAGGTCATGGCGCTCCTGCAGGTGGTGGCGAATTTCACCGCCGACGAATCCGACGACCTGCGTCGGTCCATGGCCGCGTGGAAGCGCCGCGGCGGCGTGGAGAAATTCGAACCGAGGATCCGCAGGAACATGGCGGCGAACGGTTATTCGCCCGAATTCATCCAGCAGATCATCGACCAGATCAAGGGCTTCGGCAGCTACGGCTTCCCCGAATCGCATGCGGCGGGTTTCGCGCTCATCGCCTATGCGTCGTCGTACATGAAGTGCCACCACCCGGGAGTCTTCACCTGCGCCCTGCTCAACAGCCAGCCCATGGGCTTCTATGCACCCGCGCAACTCGTGGCCGACGCGCGCAGGCATCGGGTGGAAGTACGGCCGCCGGATGTCACGGCCAGTCATTGGGACTGCACGCTCGAACCCGTCGGTCCTGAACCCGGGAGACATGCCCTGCGGCTTGGCCTGCGCATGGTGAGCGGCCTGTCTGCCGGCCTCGGCGAACGGATTGTCGCCGCGCGCGAAGCGGCGCCTTTCCGCGACCTCGCCGACCTATCCCGGCGCGCGGACCTCAACCGTTTCGAACGCGAACGCCTCGCCGACGCGGGCGCCCTGCGCGTGCTCAGCGGGCATCGCCATCGCGCGCGCTGGGAAAGCTCCGGCATCGAGCGCAGCCTGCCTCTCATCGATGCGGTCGCGGAGGCGCGCCCGGTCCTGCGCCCCCCCACCCTGGCGGAGAACGTCTTCGCCGATTATGCCACCCACGGGCTTTCGCTCACGGCGCACCCGCTACGGCTCATTCGCAAGAACTTGCTGGCCCGACGCGCGCGGCGTGCCAGGGACCTCGACGGTGAACGCAACGGTGCCTGGCTGCGCCATGCCGGTCTGGTCACCGTGCGCCAGCGGCCGCAGACCGCCGGCGGCATCACCTTCGTCACACTGGAAGACGAGACCGGACAGGTCAACGTGATCGTCCGGCCCAAGGTGGCCGAGGCCTGCCGCCATGCCCTTCTGGATGCGGTCCTGCTCGCCGTCGACGGCCAGTGGCAGGCCATCGACGGCGTGCGCCACCTCGTGGCGACCCGCCTGCACGATTTCAGCGACCTGCTCCCGGCCATGGACTCCGTTTCCAGGGATTTCCATTAGGGTCGTTAATGGCGACGCATGCTCTCCTGAACGAATGCCGACAATTTGCTGCTTTGCAAAGAGAAAACGCGTTGAAAAAGGGATAGCGTCAGCAAACCTTTGCTAGTCCGGTCTTACCGGTGAGCGATGCCTTCGCGCCGAACATCGCCGAGAGTCCCAAGGCGCCATCCGTTCCAGGAGATCCATCATGCGCAATACGAAACTGATCGTCGCGATGCTCGCCGGCTGTATGACCATGAGCGGGGCCGTCCTCGCCCAGGACGCTTCGCAAGCCACTCCCACCTCGTCCTCGACCGCAGCGATGAAGAAGGGCGGCGATTCGATGGGCCACGATTCGATGGGCCACGACTCGATGAGCCACGATTCGATGAAGAAGGGCGGCGACTCGATGAGCCACGATTCGATGAAGAAGGGCGAGGATTCGATGAGCCACGATGCGATGAAGTCGACCCACAAGACGCACAAGATGAAGAAGGACGACTCGATGTCGGCACCGGCGAAGTCTTCCACGTCCGGGATGTAACCCCAGGGGAACGCAAGTCGCTGGGCCCCTGCCTTCGCAGGGGCGACGACGGGATGCTGCCGCACGTCGTGCCTGCGAAAGCAGGCACCCAGCGACTTGGGCGCCGCTCAGTCGAACTCGGGCAGGACGCTTATTTCCTCGTCGCCGATCGTCACCACCTGCCCGGCACGCACTTTGTACGTCTTGCGCAACTCGCGCACGCCGTCGACGGAAACCAGGCCGTCGGCGACCATATGCTTGCCTTCGCCGCCGCTGGAAGCGATGCCCACCAGCTTGAGCAGCAGGTTGAGTTCGACGTAGTCGCCCTCGAGGCGGAATTCGTGGAAAGCCATGCGATCCGTCCTCAGTACACGATGACGGAGCGGATGGACTTACCCTCATGCATGAGGTCGAAGGCGCGATTGATGTCTTCGAGACCCATCGTGTACGTGATCATCGGATCGATCTTGATCTCTCCCCCCATGTAACGCTCCACGTAGCCCGGCAACTGGCTGCGGCCCTTCACGCCGCCGAACGCCGAGCCGCGCCAGACGCGACCCGTCACGAGCTGGAACGGGCGGGTGCGGATTTCCTGCCCCGCGCCGGCCACCCCGATGATGATCGATTCGCCCCACCCCTTGTGGCAGCACTCCAGCGCGGCGCGCATCACGTCCACGTTGCCGATGCACTCGAACGAATAATCGACGCCGCCGTCGGTGAGATCGACGATGACCTGCTGGATGGGCGTATCCGGATAGTCGCGCGGATTCACGAAATCGGTGGCACCGAGCATCTTCGCCATCTCGAATTTCGACGGGTTGGTGTCGACCACCACGATGCGCCCGGCCTTCGCCATCACCGCGCCCTGGACCACCGAGAGACCGATGCCGCCCAGGCCGAACACGGCCACCGTGGCGCCGGGCTCCACCTTGGCGGTGTTGAGCACCGCGCCGATGCCTGTCGTGATGCCGCAGCCGAGCAGGCAGACCTTCTCGAGGGGGGCGTCCTTGTTGATCTTCGCGAGCGAGATCTCCGGCAACACCGTGTACTCGCTGAAGGTGCTGGTACCCATGTAATGCAGCAGCGGCTTCCCGTTCACGGAGAAACGCGAGGTGCCGTCCGGCATCAGCCCCTTGCCCTGGGTGACGCGGATCTTCTGGCAGAGGTTGGTCTTGCCCGAACGGCAAAACTTGCACTCGCCGCACTCGGGCGTATAGAGCGGAATCACGTGGTCGCCGGGCTTCAGCGAGGTGACGCCCTCGCCTACCTCTTCCACGATGCCGCCGCCTTCGTGGCCGAGGATCACCGGGAAGGCGCCTTCCGGATCGTCGCCTGACAATGTATACGCGTCCGTATGGCAGACGCCGGTGGCGACGATGCGGACCAGCACTTCCCCCGCCTTGGGTCCCTGGACGTCGACTTCCTCGATGGACAGCGGCTTTCCTGCTTCCCAGGCGACGGCGGCGCGAGACTTCATGGACGGTTTCCCTCGTTCGACTATCGGTCCGGCAAGAAGGCCGGCGTAACCCGGAATTCTAGCCCGGCAGGCCGGTCTCCAACCGTCTCCGAGGACATTCGTGAACGCTTTCACAGTCCTCGGGTGACACCGGGGGACCCATTGAGTTAAACTAGGGTTAACGGATACGCCCCAGACGGCGAACGAAAGGCTCGGGTAAGGGTCCGAGGAAACCGAGGAACGGCTCCCGTTGAGGATTTCCTTGAACCTTTTGCTTACAACCGTTGTCGAACTTTTTAATGCCTGTGAGGCCTTGTAAAGCCTCGGGCCGCCCATAGTAAAGGGGCGTAGTAAACTCGTTAGTTCAGAAATTCGGCCCCAAAGCCGCGTGACGAAAGCCTAACGAACCGATTGTTCACCAAACGAAACGGACCGGTGCCCCCGCGCGACTTCTTCGGAAGGTCCAGGGAGCGTAAGGTCCCCGCCACGCCAGAGACCGGCGGCGTCGGCGCCAGAGTATCGAGACATCCGGTCGTACTGACTGGGAGACACGACATGAACGAACTGCGCAACGAATACGGCATCGCCACCTACGAATTCGCCGCCGGTGCCAACGGCAGCGGCAGCTTCGACCTGTTCGGCGGCGAGATGGACGGCTACGACTGGCTGGGCGAAGTGGCCAGCCGCCTGAGCGGCGACGCCCTCTAACAACGCTCTGCCCCCATACCGGAAGGCCCGCCTCGCGGCGGGCCTTCCTTTTGTCAGGACGCCTTCCGCGCCCTCGTCCGTGCCGCCTTCTTCGCGGCCGTCTTACGTCCCGCCGCGCCCTTCGTCCGCGCCGCCTTCTTCGCGGAGGCCGAACGGCTGGAAGCGCTGCGCTTGGCGGCAGCCTTGTGCCCCTGCGCCGACAGGGCCCGCTTCGATGCGGCTGAACGCCCATCGCGCTTCAACGCCGCCGTCGTGGCCCGCGACCGGGCTGTCGATTTCTTCGCCGTCGATTTCGTTGTCGCGGACTTCTTCGCCGTGGACTTCTTCGTCGACGCGCGCTTGCGCGTGGCGGATTTCTTCGCGGTCGTTCCCGACGAACGCTTGCGGGTGGCTGCGCGGGAATCCTGCGCTGCCTTTTTCTTCGTCGCCTTGCTCGCCGTCTTCGACGGTTTGGCCTTGACCCCCGCCCGGCGGGCCTTCGACAGGCCTATGGCGATGGCCTGCTTGGCGGAACGTGCACCATGCTTGCCTTCGCGAACATGCTCGATCTCTTCGCGTACGTATTCACCGGCCTGTGTCGAGGCCGACTTCCCTTCGCGCTTGTCCTTTCGTGCCCTGGCAGTGGTTTTCTTCTCAGGCATGACTCGAGGCTCCTCCGGGAGTTGACGGTGTCGTCGGCTGACGAGACTGCTCGGGCAAACGTGATGCGCGTGTGCTGTCCGCGTCAGCGCGGCCAAAACGGTGAAGCAGGCCGTACGCAGGCTTCACGCATCGGTAATCCACAGCCGGAGTACACAGATCGCACTGCGAAAGGCGCAGTCACAGCGAGGAGGTCACCGTGGACAAGAACCGTACCGAAGGCATGAAACACGAAGTCAAGGGCAGCCTGAAGGAAGCGGCCGGCAAGATGACGGGCAACCACGCAAAGGAAGCGGCTGGCAAGATCGAAAAGAATGTCGGCAAGGCCCAGCGTGAAGTCGGCAAGGCAGCGGATCGCGCCCGCGACAACGATCGCCATCATTGACAGTCCTGCGCGGGGGCCGGGGGCCCCCGCGCCCTCTCCTTGAGCCCGGGCTGCGCGGGAGGGTCGGTTCGGACATGGGGGCTTCCCTGGAGAACCAGGGAAGCATATCGGGAACCGGCCCTTACCTCAGGTGCAGCCGCGTACCAGGGCGATGAGGATGAGGATCGGGATGGGCACGCCCAGGATCCAGAGAAGTATGTAACCGATGCCGCCCTTCTGCTTGCCTGGCTGCGGCGCGCTGTCGTCGTTCATGCGTGTCCCTCCTCGGGTTGGTGTCGTGGACGACGTTCCGACGCTGGCCGTGGATCGCGCGTGACAGCCACGCCACGACAAGATTCGCAACGACGCAGCCTTCGCGGCCCTTGCATTATTCCGGAAGCCAGCTACCGGCGCCGGACATGTCGAACCACCGTTACCCCGATCCCTTCGCCTTCCTCCCCGCCGACTCCCCGACGGCCGCCGAGATACGCGCCTTCGACTGGGACCGTTCGCCGCTGGGCCCGGTGGCGACATGGCCGGTGGGGCTTCGCGCGATGCTCGCCACGATGTTCGGCTCGCCGCAGCCCATGTTCGTGTCGGCGGAACCGGGACAGGTCTTTTTCTTCAACGATCCCTACCGGGCCATCCTCGGCAGGCGTCTCTCCGGCGCCATCGGGAAGCGCTTCGACGAACTGTGGGCCGACGTATGGGACGACATCGCCGGGCACGTGGCGCAGGCGCTGGCCGGCAACGGCAGCATGCATCGCGACCTGCCGCTGGCGATGACCCGGCACGGCTTCGTCGAGAGCACGTGGTGGACCTTCTCGTTCGCGCCCCTGCGCGACGAATGCGGCAAGGTCATCGGGATGTACGCAATGACCAACGAGACCACGCGCGGCGTGCGCTCGGCAATGACCCTCCGCGAGTTGAACGACTCGCTGGAGCGCGAGATCAACGTCCGCACGCGCGAGCGCGACCAGATCTGGGCCGTGTCGCCGGACCTCTACATCGTCATGGCGCGCGACGGCCGTTACCGCAACGTCAATCCGGCATGGCAGAAGGAGCTTGGGTACGAAGCCGGCGAGGTCACCAGCATGGGCTTCGGCGACCTCGTCCATCCCGACGACCTCGATCGTGCCCGCGACGCGATGACCCAACTGCTGGACGGCGAAACGGTGGAAGACCTCGAGGTGCGCCTGCGCGCGAAGGACGGCAGCCACCGCTGGTTCGCCTGGACCTGCGTGCCCGACGGCGAGGTGGTCTATGGCATGGGCCGCGACGTGCAGAAGCGGCGCGACATGGAGGACCAGTTGCGCCACGCGCAGAAGCTCGAGGCGCTGGGACGGCTCACGGGCGGTATCGCGCACGACTTCAACAACATCCTCGGCGGCATCGGCGGCGCCATCGAGATCGTGAGCGAACGCATCGAGAACGGCAGGCTGGGAAATACCCGGCGCATGCTCGATGCCGCCCACGGTGCCGTCAACCGCGCGGCCGGCCTCACCCATCGCCTGCTCGCCTATGCGCGGCAACAGGCCCTGTCGCTGTCCGACGTGGATGCGAACGGCATCGTGCGCGGGCTGGACCTGCTGCTCCGCCCGCTGCTGGGCGAACAGGTAGCCCTTGAGCTGCGCATGCAGCACGACCTGTGGCGCACGCTTTCCGACGCGAGCCAGTTGGAAAGCGCGATCCTCAACCTCGCGATCAACGCACGCGACGCGATGCCCGGCGGCGGGATGCTCTGCATCGCGACACGCAACGCCGTGGCCCAGGACATCGGCATGGGGCGGGCCGACTACGTCGTCATCGCGGTGACCGATACCGGCACCGGCATGTCGCGTGCGGTGGCGGAGAAGGCCTTCGATCCGTTCTTCACCACCAAATCGATCGGTCAGGGCACGGGCCTCGGCCTCTCGATGGTCGACGGCTTCGCGCGGCAGACGGGCGGCCGGGCGATCATCGAATCGGAACCCGGCAAGGGCACCACGGTGAGCCTGTGGCTACCGCGCCATGCCGGCGACACCAAGGCCACGCACGCGCATATCGATCGCAGCACCTGCCACGGGGCGGGCCGGCGCGTCCTCCTGGTGGAAGACGAACACATGCTGCGGTCCCTCGCACGCGAGGTTCTCGAGGAAGCGGGTTATTCGGTGGAAGACCATGCCGAAGCCGCGGAGGCCCTGCGCGCCCTGCGTGGCGCCTCGAGACCCGACATCCTGGTCACCGATATCGGCCTGCCAGGCATGGACGGACGCCAGCTGGCCCAGTTCGCGCGCGAAGCCATGCCCGATCTCCCGGTGCTGTTCATCACCGGCTACGCGTGGGAGGCGTTCGCCGACGCGCCGCGGCTGCCGCCCAGGGCATCCATCCTCGGCAAGCCTTTCTCGCTCCACGCCCTGGTCGATGCCGTGGCGGACCTGATTGACGGCACGAACCCCTAACACCGGCCATCCATTTCCTTGACCGGCCGCCCGTGAGACTCGGCTCGTCCCCCCGGAGCACCCGATGAACCGTTCGCGTTACTACGCCCTTATCGCGCTGATCGTCGCGCTCGTGGCGATCTTCGTGATCGGCGCCATCCATCGCGGCGGCCCGGCCGGCGACGTACCCGACGACGGCGAGCGGGCACCGGCGGCACGGCCCGCGGAACGTTAGCGCGTCCCTAAGCCGGCTCGGCCTCGGAGGCGGCGGTCGCCTCGGCGGCATCGTGCGCTGTCGCGGCGCGCTGCATGGCCACCAGGAAATCGGTGCCGTAGCGCATCACGAACGGCGCGACCGTGCCCGGCATGAAGCCGTCCGGCCATGCTGCCGCGGTATCCGGGTTGGAACGGACTTCGATCGAGCGAAAATGCGTGAATCGACTTGCCATGGCCTTTACGGCCCCCTGTTGGTATTCCCCCAGGGAGCCGTTTAAAGCAAAAGGCCGGGCCCGTCAATGCTTCCTACAGCTTCACCCGCACGCCAAGGGTGAAGAACCGGCCGACCACGCCGTTCTGTGCGTAGGTCGGGTTGTAGTTCAGCGCGGCATAGTTCAGCGGGTCGAACGGCGCCTTCTTGTCGAACACGTTCATGACGGAACCGGTGATCGCCACCTTGTCGGTGAGGTCGTAACGGCCGGTCAGGTCGAAGTCGGTGAACGAGGCCATGCGGCAGCTCGCCGGTACGTTCGCGCCCGTGTCCGTGTTGGTGGAGAAGCATCCCGGGGCGATGTCCGGCGCGGTGAGCTTGATGGCGCTGGTGTAGTACAACGTGCCGGTGATCGTCGCCTTCCCGAACTGGATGCTGTTGGCCCACGACCCGCGATAACGCGGCGTGCCCGCGCCCGAGGAAACGCCATAGGGTCCATGCGTGCCCACGAATTCCAGCCGCGTGCCGTCCTCGAGGGTCAGCTTCCACGTGATGATCTTCGTGAGGTTCAGTTCGCTGGTGTAGCGCACGTTCGGGCCAAGGTCGAATCCTGCCTTGAGGTTGAGGTCCAGGCCCTTCGTCTCCAGCGCATTCTGGTTGACGTAGGGCGCGGAGACGATCAACGGCCTCGGCAACGCATCGGGCGCCGCCGGGTCGGGCACGTCGGGCACGATGGCCGAGGCTTCCGGCAACGGCTGGCCGGCATAGTACGCATCCAGCACGGCGCTGGGGCTCTGCTGCGCGATCACGCCCGTCTTCTTGATCCGGTAATAATCCAGCGACGCGCTGAGGTCCTGCGTGGGCTGGTAAAGCACGCCGAACGTCCAGCTCTTGGAGCGCTCGGGCTTCACGTCCGGATTGGCCCGCGTGAGGAAAGCGAGGCCATAAGGCTGCACGTAGCCGCTGTTGTTGTGCAGGGCCTGGAAGTCTTCCGGCGGAGTGTACGTGGCGAAGCCCTGCGCCTCGCTCGAACCATTCTCGGCGAAGCTTGGCGCGCGGAATCCCTTCGAGAAGGTGCCGCGCAAGGCAAGCTCCTCGATGGGTTTCCACTTGATGCCGATCTTCGGCGAGAAGTTGTTGCCGAAGTCCGAGTAATGGTCGAACCGGCCCGAGACGTCCACTTCCAGCGACTCGAGGAAGGGCGCATCCAGTTCCACATAGGCGCCGGATACCGTGCGGTCGCCCTTCACGTGCGCGATGCCGAGACCCTGCGCACGCAGGCCCGGATTGAGGTCCGGATCGTCCTGCTCTTCGTGGCGTACGTCGATGCCCGCCGCCAGCCCCAGCGCACCGCCGCCCAGGTCGGCCAGCGGCCGCGTGACGCGGAAGTCGAACTGCTGCAGGTCGCTCGTGGATGTCTTCTTCAGCTGCGGCGACAGCGCGTCGAGCAGCTCCCGGGAATTGGACCCCGGGTCGAGGAAGTTGTATGTGCCGTTGGTGACGACCTCGATCAGCTTGTTGTAGTCGAGGAAGCCGTTCAGCCACGTATCCAGCGACGAATGATTGAACACCAGCGCGGTGTCGTAACCCCAGTCGCCCCAGTACCCGGTAAAGCCGCCCATGATGCGCAGGTTGTGGTTCTTGCTGCCGCCGCTGGCGAGCGCGCTGGGAAAACCGAAGTTGATCAGCGCGGCCTTGCCCTCCGCCGCGAACGGGTTGTTCGGATTGAGCGAGCCGTCGGGCAGCGTGGCCGGCAGGGCGATCGAATTCGTGTTGCGCGGCGTCCCCGCCTGGATCTGTGCCGGCGCGCCCGGGAAGGTCGTGGTCACTTCGTAGTAGCTGGCACCCAGGTAGGCCTTCGAGCGCTCGCCCACGTTGAGGGTGAAACGCCCATACAGGCCACGACGGTCCATGGTGGGCTGGATGGCGGTGTAGCGTGCGAAGTTCTGCGCGCAGTAGCTGCCCGGATTCGCCGGGTCGTCGGTCACCAGTGTCGACCTCGGACCGCAGGGTGCGAGCGGCTGCGCCACGCCATCCGGATCGGCAACGCCGGATGTCACATCGCCGGGACGCGACAACGTGCCCGGGGTGACCGTGCCATAGATCGACCCGGAATTCTGCGACGGTTGACCGCCGATGAGGTTGTTTCCGCCGCTGCGACGGATGTCGGCCGTGTTGTACGGATAGCCGCGCTGGCGCGTCAGGATTTCCTCGTCCCGCTGCCATTCCGCGCTCAGGTAAGCGTTCCAGCCGTCCTTTTTCAGGTCACCGCCGCCGAACAGCACCGTGGCGCGCTTGGTCGTGCCGCCGCCATGCTGCGAGGTGCCGATGTCGGCGGTGAATTCCGTGCCCTGGTAGTCCGGACGCAGGATGACGTTCACCACGCCCGCGATGGCGTCCGCACCATAGAGCGACGAAGCGCCGTCCTTCAGCACCTCGATACGCTCGATGGCGTTGGAAGGAATGGTGTTCAGGTCCACGAACGAGCGCTGGCCGTCGTCGGTCAGCGGATAGCTCGCCGCACGCCGCCCGTCGATCAGCACCAGGGTGGAATTAACGGTGAGGCCGCGCAAGGCGACACCCGACGAGCCCGCCGCAAAACCGGCGGTGAACGAGGCGGGAATCGACCCGCTGTTATCGGCGGATACCGCTCGCACCACGTCCGAGACGGTGGTCAGGCCGCTCTTCTGGATCTGCTCGGCGGTGATCGTGGTCACCGGCGAGGGAGTTTCCACGTCGATACGCGGGAGGGCCGAACCGGTGACGGTGATGGTGGAGAGTTCCGTGGTCTGGCCGCTTTGCGCGTTCTGCGGCGGCGGTGGCGGCGGCGATGGCGCCTCCTGCGCGGCAACCGCGCCGCACGCCAGGGCGGTGGCGATGGACAATGCGAGGCCGTGGCGCCGAAGCACCTTCTGCGACGAGCTTTTCATTGTGAGTCTCCGAAGCCTTAGGGGAGTTGGGCTGGGACTTCGCGGCTCCGGGAATGGACCTGAAAAAACGCTTCATTCACAGGGACGCAAGGAAAACTTACGCCGCGCAGGAAGGACGCACCATCGGCCATTCGGAATATATTGCGGCCCCGAAAAACAGGGGCATGTGGCACGCCCTATGCAGCACAGGGCCTTCTTCGCGTCAGGTCTCGCCGGGATCGAAACCCTCGCGATCCTTCATCAACTGGCGGGCCGCCAGGATGCCGAGGCGCATGCCCTCCGCACAGGCATCGTCCTCGTTCTCATGCAATGTCACGCAGAGCTTCTCACTTATCTCCTCGCCATCCTCGCTGATGACGTACTTACCGCGCCAGCGGCCTGGCTTGGCAACGTAACACGTGCCTTCCACGTCGAAGTAACCGATCTTTCGATGCGTCATGGGTGGGGTGATCCTCCGTTTCCGGCTCCCATCCTATGCATCGCGCATCAACGCGACGTGCAGCGCTATTGCAGCCCGCTGACCGGGCGCTTCGCGTTGGATTCGAACTCGCGCCAGATGCCGTCGGCACCCTCCACCGACACCAGCACCTGGACGCCGTTCTGCGTGCCCAGCAGCTTGGACTGCTGGACCGCGTAGGCGATGGCGGCGATTCGCGTCTCGAAGTTCTCAGTCGGCACGCCATTCATCTGCACGTGCCAAAGACCCGCCATATCGGGATGGAAGGGAATGTCGTAGATCACCATGGCCATGGAAAAGGTGGGTAACCTCGCAAGGCGTAGGGCCGGCGATCCCAGGGACATGGGGCGAGACGGCAGCATCAACAGAGGCGCAAGATTATCCGTTTCATTCCTTCGCTACAACGGAGCGATCCCGGCCTTTCCTTCACGCGGCGATCACGACGCGATCAACGGGGCTCGTCGAACGTGCCCGGACTGCTCTTCGAGGCGCGCCACTCCGGCTTCCGCGCGCGTTGCGCGTCGAGCAACGCCTGACGTACGCCTTCCAGGTCGCGATCGGCCGTATAAACGGGCGTTCCCGGCTGCTGACGCCACGACTCGGCCAGCGAACCCGCATCGACGCCGTCGAAGCCCAACTCATCGACGAGCTTCAGCACTTTCGCCTTCGCATTGGCATCGTCGCCCGCCACGGGAAGCGCGATCCTCGCATCGGCCGTGGCGGGTTTGCCGAGCGTACCGAGGTGCTCGGCATAGATGTTGTTGAACGCCTTGATCACGGGACGGCGGATCCGATCGGACACCCATTGGCTCTCGGGCACGCCATCCTCGATCGATTCGATCCGGCCGTCGCGCTGCTGCGGATAATAGTTGCCGGTGTCGACCACGACCGTTTCCTCGGGCACGCCGTCGAACAGGTCGGGCGGCAGACTCGTCACCTTCGCTTCGGGGATCGTCACGATGACGACATCGACGCCGCGCGCGGCCTCGCGGGCAGTGACGGCGACGGCGCCGGTTTCCTGCTCGATGTGGGTGAGCGTCTCGGGACCGCGCGAATTGGCGATGAGCACGTCGTGGCCGATCTCCCGGAAACGGCGGGCTAGCGTATGGCCGATGTTGCCGGCGCCGATGATGCCGATCTTCATGGTACGGACTCCGTTCGGGTTCATCCCTCCATCTTCGACGCGCCGCGTGAAAGACGGGCGAGCGAAGAGTGAGCCTCCTATACTTCCACGATGCGCGCGCACACCCTTCCCGCCACCCTCGCCTTCCTTTGCATGGCCTGGCTTCCCGCCGTAGCGGTGGCGCAGACGGCACCGACGGGCTATATCCCTACGCTGGAAGCCGTCACGGTCAGCGGCGAACAGCCCGGACCGGGATTGTGGCGGGCGAGGCGCGACGGTCACACGCTCCTCATTCTCGGCAGCCTCGTGCCGCTGCCGGGAAAGATGACCTGGAAGACCGGCGAGATCGACGACGCGCTCGCCCATTCGGGCGCGCTCATCATGCCCCCGCACGTCGAGATCAAGCCCAACACCGGCTTCTTCGGACGCCTGGCTTTGCTTCCCTCCCTCATCGGCGTGCGCAAGGCGCCCGACGGGGCCACGCTGAAAGAGACTGTCCCGCCGGACGTCTACGCGCGCTGGCTCGCGGTGAAGGCCCGCTACATCGGCAACGATCGCGGCGTGGAGCGCTACCGTCCCATCTTCGCCGTGCTGGAACTTTACAAGTCGGCCGTCAAGAAGGCCGGGCTGGGCAAGTCCGGGGACATTACCCGCTCGGTGGCCGACCTGGCCCGCAAGCACGGCGTGCGACAGGTGCCGGTGGAGTACACGCTGCTGGTGGACGACCCGCGCGCCGCCATCAAGTCGTTCAAGCATTCGACGCTCGACGACGTGTCCTGCTTCACGCAGAGCGTCGACAACATCGATGCGCAGCTGGCCGACATGACGCGGCGTGCGAATGCCTGGGCCACGGGCGACATCGCCGCGTTGCGCGACGAGCGTAGCGCGAAGCAGCGGATAACCTGCATGAATGCGGTGACCGAGGGCGGCGTGGCACAGCGCATCGGCCTCGCCGACGTTCCGAAGGCGGTACGCGAACGCTGGCTTGCCGCCGTCAACGCGACCCTGGCGACGGATGCGCAGGCCGTCGCCATCGTGTCGATCGACGACCTCCTGGGCAAGGACGGCTATCTCGAAGCATTGCGGTCCCGCGGCTACACCGTGGAATCGCCGGACGAGGCCGACTGAGCGGACGGCATACCCTGCCTGATCGCTGCCGAAAAATCGTCGTCCGGACCGGTTGCCTTGGCCCGCGACGTGATCCGCCCCATTCGCCGCCATTCGTCCACGTCGAAGCGACGGTCGAGGGCACCCGCGTCGCGCAGGTACTCGGGGAGGTATCCCGTCAACAGCAGGCGCAGGTCGAGCGGCAGTGCGCCATCGATCCGCTTCGCCATGCGGTAGACGATGGTGGTGCAGTTCGAGGTGACGGTGTTGTAGAAGCGCGGCGCCCGCTCGAGTTCGTTCGCCGCCTCCACATAGGAGACGAAAAGGGAACGCATGGCTTCGGGCGTCATCCGCAGCGGAAAGACGTACGCGTCCTCGCCGCGCACGTTGGTGCGCACGCGCACGATGTCGCGTTCTTCCGCGGCGATCAGCACGAGTTCGAACTGACGGAAGAAGCCGCCGATCTCGGAGAACGCCTCGTCGCGCTTGCGCCGGATCTCCACGGAGAACACGACATGCCGTCCGTCGTCGAAGCCGAACGAAAGCATGGCATGCGCAATCGCCTTGCCCGACCAGTAGGAGACGATGGCGTCCGCCCCAGCCAGGCGATCCAGGTCGTATACCCGCGTTTCCCAGCGTGCGTCGTAGTCGTTCTCGCCGCGCCAGTCGAAATCGCGCACGTTATGCAGCGCCACATCGTGACCGCGCACCTCGCCACGCAGCAGGCAGGCCACGTCGTCGGCCCATACGCGATCGTTGCGCGGGCGGATCGACGCCCACCAGACCAGCAGCGCGGCATAGCCAACGGCAACGGTGGGCAACGCCCACTTCGCCCCCCAGGACAGCCATGCGACCCATGCGAGCAGGCAACCCGCCATCCAGACAGTCGCGACGGCGAGACGCAGGGCGCGGGGCCCTGGGAAACGGAACGCCAGGGCCAACGCCCCCCAGGCACCGGAAACGAACAGCAACAGGCCCGCGAGAAGTCCGGCCGCGCCGCGGGCGAGCAGGCCGGACCGGGTCACGCCCGGGCTAGCCGGCCCGCGCCAGGCTCGCTTCGCGGATGGCGTTCTCGAGCTGGTGCGCACTGTATGGCTTGCATACCAGCGGCGCCTGGTACCGATGCGGGATATCGACGGCCATCGAGCCGGTAGCCAGCACGTACGGGATGCCGCGGCGCTTCAGTTCGTCCAGCGCGGGATAGGCCATGATCCCCTGCAGATCGAGGTCCACCACGGCCACGTCGCAAGGCTCCACGTGGGCCACCCGGATGGCCTCCTCGATGCAATCGGCGCAGGCGGCCACGTCGTAACCGAGCCGCTCGGCGAGCAGGTCGGTCAGGGCGGAAGCCAGACCCGAATGATCTTCGAAGACGATCGCCCGCGGCGCGGCTGTCATGTTCATACGAAAACCTGCGATCTGTGGCCTGGAAACCAAGCTACTCCCGTTTTCGCGTCACGACCATACGCCGTGCGCAAATTCGGCTAGGAAATTTTTGTAGTTCTTCACGAAATCGAATGCACGATGTCGTTTGCCACGATTTAAGGGATTTTTCCTCACCAGAGGTCATGTTTCTGCAACGCTTCGAGCAGCTTTCGCGAGGCGAAATCGAGCAGCTTCCTGCGTGCATAGGTATGCCAGGCAAGCCAGGTCAGGATCTTGTCTTTCCATGTGGCCGTGGCGACCGAATACAGCGCATCCAGCCGCTTCTTTACCGCCGGCATGAGGCTCGCCGGATCGAAGGCGCCCTTGGGCCAGTCCGGAAGAAGGTCTTCGCGCTGGCCGGGGTCGCAGTGCCCCACGAGGGGAATGACCGGTGCGTGCCGCACGCCGTCGCGATCGCGAAGGAAGTGGGCCAGCGCCGGATCGGCGGCCCACCCGGCGACGATGGGATTATTCGCCGGCACGAGGAAATGCTCGGCCAGGAAACGCTGGGCGTTACGCCGGCCGAGCAGGAAGTCATGGCGGCGGTAGGCTTCGGCGAAGAAGCCGGAAAAACCGCCGAGCGCCCCCGCGGCGATGGCACGGCCGCCGAGCCAGCGGGTGGTTCCGTCCAGCGCGGGGCGGGTGGGCGCGATCAGGAAGCGGCTATAGACCGCATCGTCGAGCGCCAGGGCGATCTCCCGGGGTTTGAAGCGCGCCTGTTGCTTCCACGAGGCGAAGAGCGCCGTCAGCGCTTCCACGATGTTGATCGACGCCGCGAATTCAGGCCCCAGGTCGTCGGGCTCGGGAAACGGGTCCACCATGAGCACGATGCGGTTCACTTCGTCGCCACGGCGGGGGTTCCGGCCCAGGGTGCCCGCCAGTTCGGTGCGGGCGAGTTCAAAGGGCTCGTTGTCCATCGCCCCGCCGTCCACCCCGACGAAGCGGTAGGTCGGGCCGTGGCGGTCCCATGCGTCGCGCCTCGGCTCGATCGGCACGACCCGTGACCTGCCATGTTCGTCCGGTACCACGACGGTGCGTTGCATGTAGTCGCTCCAGCGCCGCTCCACCTCGCGATAACGCAGGCCGCCGGGGAACGCCGAGGATGCCAGCGCGGCGTTCATCAGGGAGGTCCAGGCTCGATCGGGCAGCTGCTTGGGATGCGGCACGTAGAGATCGTCGGGGTACTGCCAGGCGCGGTCGTAAGGCCCCTGCCCCGTGTCGACGGCAAAGCGCAGGTAGTCCTCGTGCGCGACCATGCTGTGCACGGCGTCCGCGGTGGCGCCCGCGAACGGCACCGCATACGGCACGCCGCGCAGGTTCGTCACGGTGAACACCAGCTTCAGCGGGTTGGCGACGTAAGGGCGCGCCAGTGGCGGGCCCTCGAAGCGCAGGACGTGCGCCGCGATATCGTCCAGGGAGCGCGTGTCGAGCAGCGAGGCGATCGGGACGTTCTTGTCCTTGAGGTCGTCCGTGCCGAGGAAACCACGGATGTCGATCCGTTTCACCCAGACGTCGTAGAACGGGTTGTCCGGCACGTCCACATCGGCGATGTGCACGTGGGGAAACGCGTAAGGCAGCGCCACCGCCGACATCACGCCGTTGATACTGCCGGCCGACGCGCCCGAGATATCCCTCAGGAGGACGTCGTGGCTGGGGACCGGAAGCTTGTTCCGCTTCGCCTCGTACCAGTGTTCCAGCGCCTCATAGACGAAATCCAGGACACCGGCGGCATAGGCGCCGCCGGACACCGCACCGGCCAGCGCAAGCCCCAGTTCGAAGGTGTACGCCCGTGGGGGAGGCGTGATTTCCGGGTGCGCCAGGGGCAGGTCCGTATCGGGCATGTCCACTCCATCGCCAGGGGTCGACGCATTATGGACAATGCCGCGCGCCTATTCCCGGCCCCCTGCCGCGCTTTCCTTATCGGGCCATCCACTGGGCCGCAAGCGCCAGGGCGGCCGGCAGGGCCTGGACATAGAGGATGCGCCGGCTGGCGGTCAGCGCGCCCCACAGGCCGGCCACGACGACGCAACCGAGGCCGTAGAAGACGAAGACCGTGGCGAACGGCTCGCGCAGGGCGAGTCCCAACGCCAACGCGACCACGAGGAAGGCGTTGTAGAGCCCCTGGTTGGAGGCGAGCGCGGCACTGTCCCGGGCGAAATCGGCGCTGATGCCGAACACCCTCGGCCCGCGCGAGCGCCACAGGACCATTTCCAGGACGACGATGTACACGTGGATCAGGATCACCAGGACGGTGAGCGCGGTGGCGACGACGGGCATGCTCTTGTCCTTGGGCTGAGGGGCCGGTGACCGAGGATAGCCGCTTATCCGCCCGGCAACCCGGGTCTGCCTCGTCCCGGGATACGCCGCTTAGGCCGGAAGGCGGATTGCATTGTGACCGACATTCGGCACCATGGGTGGAATGTGCAAGGACTCGGCAGCCCAGGAGATATCCCTGGAGGCCCTCGGGCTACTCCAGGCCTTGCTGCACCACGATTACGACGAGGCACAGCTCCGCGCCAACTACATGGTCCGCTGCGCGCTCCAGCACGATTGCCTGAAGGTCGCCGACGCCGCCGAGAAGATCGAGGCCCTGCTGGCCCGCGGCTGCCCCAATGCCATGGAACTCCGGATTGCCTTACGCTTCCTGACGACATCGGTCGACGGAATGCGGACATGAACGGCAAAGGCAACGGCATCGATCCAACGGCGGCTCCCAGCGGTACCGGATGCGCCGAATGCGAACGCGAGGACGGCTGGTGGCTGCACCTGCGCCGCTGCGCGCAGTGCGGCCACATCGGCTGCTGCGACGATTCCCTGGCGAAACACGCCACGAAACACGCGCAGGAAACCGGCCACCCGATCATCCAGAGTTTCGAGCCCGGCGAAGACTGGTTCTACGATTACCGCGACGAAAGCGTGTTCGACGGCCCCATTCTGGCGCCGCCGAACAGTCACCCTGTCGACCAGACCGTACCCGGCCCGGAAGACCGCGTTCCGAAGAGGTGGCAGCGCATATTGCTGCAGTCCCGCGAACGATAGGAGGATCGCGCTGTGCGGAAGCCACTTCAGCGGCGATGAAGGCTCGCGCCTTAGTCGAAGAACTCGGCCTCGATCTCGACAGCAACCGGTTCGTGCAGCCGAACCGTTTGATCCTCGCCCGTGAAATCATAAGGTATGTAAACCATCCGAGCAAAACCGGGTGCCTCGACATGCACCCGGATGCCGCTTTCGGCCACCGGCTCGAGTTCCGTGGGAATGATGACGTTCGCCACGAGCACCACGGCCGCCACGTCGTCGTCACGGGAAACAAGCGACGCGAGCCCCTGCGCAGCGCGCCGGTACACATCCTGCGCGTTCGGGTGCTCCGAACCGTCATCCGCCATGCCGGCAGCCGCCGCGATCTCGCCGGTGTCGGTGATCGAGCCGCCGAACGGAAAGAATTCCCCGCTCGTCGCCAGCATCTGCTCGGCGAATTCGACGACGAAACCGAACAGGCGGTTCACCGGACTCTCAATCTCTTCCATACATCCATCCCGGGTGGCAGCGGGTCATCCTACGCCATCGGCGTCACTGCTGAAAACGACGAAATCGCTGCTCTCGAAGAAGAACCTCGCGACCTCACGCATGCCCAACCGCTCGTGGGCACGTATGGAAGCGATGTTATCCGTCCGGATGAAGAGGATCGCCTCGCGCCCAGGAAGCCGCTTCTTCAGCACCGCACAAAGTTGCGGGAGCAAACCTCTCCCCCGCTCGGTATCCGCGATGCAGACCGGCCCGTACACATAAGACCCGGAGCCGCCGGACCAAGCGTCGAGCATGGCCCGGACGACCGGCGGCGCGGGCGCGTCCGTGGCGGCACTGAACAACACGCCCACCACTCTTCCCTCACGGCGGGCCACCACGACCGGCATGCCGCCGATGATCATCTTCCTGACCTTGTCGGGCGGGAACTCCCCGGTCAGGGAACCGCCTTGCGACGGCGCATTCGCTTGCAGCAGCGCGCTTATGTCGTCCACATTCACGCTGGATGCGAGAGAGATGTCGTAGTCCATAGACGAGGTATATACCTCAATCCCCGATGCGCTTCCTATTGGCCTGTGTCACCGGGCCTCCGCCCATCAGCGGCTCGAGCAACGCCTGGTGCGATTCGTAAAAGGCGATGTTCGCGTCGCTTGCGTTCTTCGACGACACGAACTGGTCGTGCACCTCGGGCTCTTCCGGACCGTAGAGTGCCACCTTCCTCGCGCTCGCCAGGGCGAAGACCGCCGTCATGTATTCGCGTCGGCCGAAGCCATGTTTCTCGACGATGCGGGCCAGGCGAGGCTGCTTGGTCAACACGCGGTCGGTGATGTCGTCCAGCGAATAGGAAAACAGCTGGGCGAAGAACCACGTGCCGCCGACGTGTGCTTTCTGGGCATCGGCGGAAACCGCCAGCAATCGCCGCAGAACATCGTCGTCGATCCGGTAGTTCCGGATGGTCTCGTGATCGGCCGCCGGGATGGGAGGCACCCGCCCCCGCTCGGTGGATACGGCCGTCAGGCACATGGTGGATAAGAACGTCACGACAAACCAATGCCGAATCTTCATATCGGGCCTCGATGGTTAGCGGACCTCACCCCAAGGGCGAGATTAGCGTGGCAAGGGCCTAAAGCAAAGTCGTGCGGCTCACGGGTTCATTTCCTTTTCCAAGGCTTCGAAGAACCGGATCAGTTCGTGCAGCCTGCTGCTCGGGTTGAAGGCGTTGGTCACTTTCGCGTCCTTGAGGATTTCCTCCGATCGCTTGCTCGCACCGGCGAGACGCCCGACCAGCGACTGGAAGACACGCCCGATCCTGCCCTTGTCGTAGTCCCGCATCGACTCGCACTTCTTCAGATCGGCGACGCAACATTCCGCCGGCGACTTGTTGCCTTGCGCGACATAGGGCTTCCGGTTGCCGTTGAAATGGAGGAGGAGCCAGAACTCGAAGCAGGGAAACGACGAGATGATCTCGAGTCCCTCGTGCCGTTTAGCCAGGCGCATGGCTTCGTCCCAGCCGGGATGGGTATCGCGGTCGACAACGCAGAAAACCTTGTCGAACCGCGCCTTCCTGCGTATCCCCTCCTCGACGATTCCCTTGGGGTCCGTCTTGCCGCAATGCGTGACTTCCACCTTCGCATTCACACGAAAGTGGATGGCGGCATCTCGAGATAATTTCTGCTCGATTTGGTGTCTTCGCAGATGATCAAGATGGTCGGCTGCGGTGCGCGATCGGGCTTGCTACGGTTGAACGACCTCCCTGTCCGTGCCATGGTCAGCCTCGCTTGCGCACGGGCAGGCCACGGTAGCGGCCTTCGAAGTACCGCTTCTCGACGTCCTCGCCTTCGCGCCCCTCGTAGGAATGGATCGATGTCAATCGCGTGGCACCGTCGCTGTTCCTATCGGCCACCCATAGTTGGTCCCTCCTGAGCAACCGTGTGCTCATGAGGTGGGTGTCGTGGGTGGTGAAGATGAGCTGGGTCTTCGACCCTGACGAAATATGTTTGGCAACAAGGTGTTCGACAATCTCGGGATGAAGACTCGCATCGAGTTCATCAACCACGATGATGCCATATCGTTCTGGGGACGGGCCTGCGCTTCCTATCAGTAGATTCCACATCAACCAGAATCCAATCAAGTTTCGCGTACCGCTCGACTCCTCATGCAGCTCAAAATCAGCCTCCCCAAGCCTCGTTTGGTGGGTCAGAATTATTCTTGCTCGCCCTGTCTCATTTTCTTCCAAACGATAACTCGTAACAGGCACATCGATATCCTGGAGGTAGGCACTGATGCCCTCCTTCCACGTATCGGCGGACTCCCCGCTCCAAAACTCCCCCGTTCGAGCCTCGGCGATACGCTCGAGTTGCTTCGGACCGTCGTCGAGGACGACTGCACCCTGGGCTAGCCAAGCGTATGGAGCCCGAAGCTGACTAAGGTCCTCGCTACTATTGGCCACAACTTGCGATATGAAGAGGGACTGCGGTCCAGTTAGCCCTCGCCAGACGTCCCGAATCCCAGCGGGTCCTTCGAACGCCCCACCGAACTCATATTCGTCGGCGATCTCCCCACGAGCCCGCACATAGAGCAGTGCTTCCTTGCCGCGAGGGAAAGCTATGAGGGATTCGTGCATGATGCGCTCGCGCGTCGCACTTACGTTGAACTGATAGCGGGTGCCGTTCGCGATGAAGTGGACCTCAAACACGCTCGGCTCGTTCAATAACGCAGCGTCGAAACGGAATGGTTCCACAGGCAGGCTTCGGGCTCTGGCCTCGGGACGATGAGCTGCCAGTTTGGAGAAGATGCCCAAGGCCCTTATGAGGTTCGTCTTTCCCGACGCATTGCCGCCGTAAATCGCAGCAACCTTCAAGAGGTCGGGCAGCTTGTCGCCGGGGACGTTGGTGCTGAAGACGTTTTCCCTCTTTCCCGGTCTCGGCGCGGCGGTCATCTGGAACGTCTGGCGCTCCCGGAACGAGCGAAAATTGGCGACGGAGAATTCGATCAACATGCAGAAACTCCGTAGCTGAGGTAATAAATGCTCAGCAAATCTAGCATTTACTAAGATCAACTGCAAAAAAACTGCAGAAGAATGAACGGGATCGCGCCGGAGGCCGCCGGAGACAGGGCGACCGAGGCGCTGGGTCCCGGCTTTCTCCGGGATGACGAGCGTGAGCATGCGGCCACAAAAAAACCCGCTTTCGCGGGTTCTTTTGCGATCCGGTCGAGGTTGTCCGGATCTTGCGTTGGTGCCCAAGGGGGGACTCGAACCCCCACGACCTAAGCCGCTACCACCTCAAGGTAGTGCGTCTACCAATTCCGCCACCTGGGCATAACTTTTACTGCGTGTCGCGATTACTTCTTGGCCGGTTCGGCGGGAGCCTGCGTGGCTTCCTGCTTCGGGGCCGGAACGTCGTTGTTCGCTGCCGGTGCCGTGGCGGCGGGTGCGCTGGGCACGTCCGACGCGGCCGGGGCCACCGGGGCGTTATTGGCGGGAGCGGCCGGGGTGGTGACACCCGACATCACGCCAAGATCCGCGGCCGGCTGGGGATTGCCCGTACGACCGAGGTAGATGCCCATGCCGAGGCTGAGCAGGAAAAACAGGGTGGCAAGCACAGCGGTGGCTCGCGTCATGAAGCTCGACGAGCCGCGCGCACCGAACACCGTGGCGGAAGCACCGCCACCGAAGCCGGAACCTGCCTCCGCGCCGGCACCGCGCTGCATGAGAATCAGCACGATCATCGCCGCGGCGATCAGGATATAGAAAACGCTGAAGAGAATGAACATGTCTTCTTGTTTTGCCGTGTCGCGTTTATCGACGCGCCGCGGCGCATATATCCAGGAAATCGGAAGCCACCAGTGAGGCGCCGCCGATGAGTCCCCCGTCCACATCCGGCTGGGCGAAAAGTTCGGCCGCATTGGCCGGCTTGACGCTTCCGCCGTAAAGCACCCGGGTCAGGAGCGAGATATTAGCATCCTTTTTTGCCAGTTGGCTACGGATGGCGGCATGAATTTTCTGCGCCTTCTCGGGGGTCGCGGTAAGCCCGGTACCGATGGCCCAGACCGGCTCGTAGGCGATCACGGCGTCGCGGAAGCTCTCGATGCCGCAGCAGTCGATCACCACCCCGATCTGGTGGCCGATGACCTCCTCGGCCCTTCCGTCCTCGTGCTCCTCGAGGGTCTCGCCGACGCACAGGATGGGTTTCAGGCCGGCGGTGCGCGCCGCGTCGAATTTCTTCGCCAGCAGATCGTCGGTTTCCCGCTGGTACTGGCGGCGTTCGGAATGGCCCACCAGGACCCAATCGGCACCGACATCGCGCAACATCTCGCCGGCGATTTCACCGGTATACGCGCCCAGGGCGTGGTGCTCGGACAGGTCCTGGGCACCGAAGCCCAGGCCGCGGTCGCCGTATCGGTCGCTCAGCCCCGCCAGGTACACATCCGGCGGAAAGACCACCACCTCCACGCCTCCGGGCAGGTTCTCGACGATCTCGCCGACGAGGGCGTCGGCCATGACGCGGGAGCCGTGCATCTTCCAGTTACCGGCGACCAGCTTCTTGCGCATGGGAGACTTCCAGGCGTGGAGAAAGGGGCGGCAGGATAGCGGCGACACTCTCCGCGGCAAAGCTGCATTGCCGCATGGAGCGTCCACACGCGCGCCGTTCACCGAGGGTAACGCAACGGTCCGGCATTGACCTTGCTGAAACCGCCTTCGATCATCCCGCCATGCGCATCTTGAGAATTCTCTCCATCGCCCTGTTCCTCGCCTGCTCGGGCGGGGCCCTGGCCCAGACGGGCGACCCCACGCCCGCCCAGCAGATCGACGACCTGCGCAGCCAGCTCGACGCGATCGAGAAGGCGATGAAGGACGACAGGATATCCAACCAGGACATCGACGACCTGCGCGGGAAGACCGTGGATGTATCGGGAGCCGCGCAAAAACTGTCCGGCACCCTGCAGCCCGACAGGGACAGCGCGAAGGCGCGGCTCGACCAGTTGGGCCCGCCGCCCGCCGGAGGGGCCAAGGAGGCTCCCGAACTGGCCGCCACGCGCAAGGACGCGCAAAAGGCATTCGACAGCGTGGATGCGCGGATCAAGCAGGCGGACGGCCTTGCCCTGGAGGCCCAGCAAACCGGCAACCAGCTGGCCGATCTGCGCCGCACGCGTTTCCAGGAAACCATTTCGCAGCGCACGAACTCGCCGCTCTCCCGGCCATTCTGGTCGCAGCCGGCGGACGCCTTCCCGCGCGACTCGGCGAACCTGCGCGAATTCGCCAGCGCGGTGAAGAGCGACCTTGCCAGCAGCTGGACAGTCGGCAACCGCACGGCGCTGATCGCCTGCGTCGTGCTCGGCCTTCTCCTGATGACCGCCGTGCGCTTCTATATCGAATCGCGCGTGCGCAGCCTCACCGCCAACCGCATGCCGCCCGGACGATTGCGTCGCTCGGCGCTGATCGTCGGCATCGCCCTCACCTCCACGCTGACGACGGGCCTCGGCACGCAATTGCTCTACCTCGGGCTCAACTGGAACGACGGCTTCGGCAAGGAGACCGACGACATCGCGCGCGCCATCGTGCGTATCGTGTTCCTCGGCGCCTTCGTGGCGGGACTCGGCCGCGCGCTGCTCTCGGCGAAACGCCCGTCGTGGCGCCTGCCCGCCATTCCCGACGAGACCGCGCTCGCCCTTCGCCGCTTTCCCATGCTGATTTCGCTGGCGGTGGTGCTGTTCTACTTCCTCAAGGAACTGAACCGCACGATCGGCACCAGCCTCGCCGCCACCGTGGTCACGAGCAGCTTGCAGGCGATCGTACTCACCGTGCTGAGTGCGGTGGCGTTGCAGCGCCTCAGCCGTACGTATCGCTACGACGAGGAAGGCACCCCGCCGCCGCCGAGGCCGATCTGGGCCAGCCTGTTCATCGCCGCGGCGTGGATCGGCATCGTCGCGTCGTGGATCGGGTTACTCGCCGGTTTCATCGCGTTCGCCTCGTTCATGGCCGGCCAGGTGGTATGGACGGCGATCGTGATTGCGGCCACGTACCTCACGATGCGCCTCGTCGACGACCTGTTCGAGACCCTCCTTTCCGAGAAGGGCCCGATGAGCGCACGTGCGCAGGCGGTGTTCGGCACGCATCCGAAGCTTCTCGACCAGGCCGGCGTACTGCTTTCCGGCGTGGCGCGGCTGGCCCTGTTCCTCTTCGGGCTCACCGCCGTGGCGTCCGGTTTCGGCGCGGGTGCGTCGGACATCGTCGCGCTGGGCGCCAAACTGCAGTCGCTGAAGATCTACAACGTCGAACTCAAGCCCAGCCAGATCCTGAGTTCCATCGGCCTGTTCTTCCTCGGCCTGCTGGCCGTGCGGGTCATCAAGAACTGGATGTCCGAGCAGTACCTGCCGCGGACCAACCTCGATCCCGGCATGCGCAGCTCGCTCACCACGCTGCTGGGATACGTCGGCATCGTGATCGTCGTCGCCATCGCATTGCTGGCGATGGGCCTCTCGGTGCAAAACGTGGCATGGGTCGCTTCCGCGCTCTCGGTCGGCATCGGCTTCGGCCTGCAGGCGATCGTGCAGAACTTCATTTCGGGCCTGATCCTGCTGGCGGAGCGGCCGGTGAAGGTCGGCGACTGGGTGGTGCTGGACGATGCCGAAGGCGATATCCGCAGGATCAACGTGCGCGCCACGGAGATCCAGGTGGCGGACCGCTCGACCATCATCGTGCCGAATTCGTCGTTCATCACGAAGCCCGTGCGCAACATGACGATGGCGAACCCGCAGGGCCGCGTGCTGTTCAAGCTGCCGATGCCACTGGACACGGACCCGGTCGAAGTGCGGAACCACATGCTCGCGGCGATGCATGCGCATGCCTCGGTGCAGGAAACACCCCCGCCGCTGCTGATGCTCGACCACATCGACCATGCGGCGATGACCTTCATGGCCATCTGCTATGTGGGCAGTCCGCGCGACGTGGGCGGAGTGAAGAGCGACCTGCTCTTCGATATCGTCGCGCGACTGCGCGGTGCGGACATTCCGCTGCTGCGGCCGCAGGACCTGGTGCTGAGGTCGGGTGGCGGCGTGAGCGATCTTGTCGGCCCCACCGCCAGCGGCGCACCGCCATCGCCCATCGATCCGGATCCGTCGGCGTAGATGCCTGTAGGAGCCGCTATAGCGGCTCCTATAGAGCGTTCCGTCAGTCCTTGACGGGTGCCAGGCGCAGATCCTGGAAGTCGAAGCTGAAGTCCGTCAGCGGCGACACCGGCTCCATCCGCACCTCGCGTACCTTGCCGTCCGGGTCGAGCGCGAAGGTCACGAAGGCGTCGCCGTTGAGCGAGCGGTCGTTCCAGTGGGCGATGAAGGTATCGTGCTGCCACGGTTCCAGCGTGCCCTTGAGCTGCGCCGTCTTCGTGAAGCTCATCGTCAGCCGGCCGCCCTGCTTCGCCACCTTGACGTCGCCGTACCAGGGATCGCGGTAGGTGCCGACGTAGCCGTCCAGCGGCAGCGAAGGCTTCGATCCCTTCGCACGTGCCGCTTCGTGTTTCTTCATGCTGTCGTCGGCATGGGCCTCGGACTTCTTCACGCTTGCCGCGTACGCCGCGTTCCAGTCGGTCTTCGGTGCATCCATGTAGGCATCCAGTGCACGGTATGTCACCGCCTGGAAGGCCGCGCCGGATTCCTGGTTGGTCAACACCACGATCCCGAGCTTGAGATCGGGCACCAGGGTCACGCGCGACACCATGCCGGGCCAGCCGCCGGTGTGCCATACGAGCTTGTGGCCGCGGTAATCGGAAACGAACCAGCCTTCGCCGTAGCCGGAGAAGTTCGGCTTCGTGGCCTTCAGTTCCGGCACGCTGGGTTCGGAAATCTTGATCGGCGTGACCAGCGACCACATCTCGGCCTGCCGCTTCTCGCTGAACAGCCGCTGCTGCTTTCCTGAGGCATCGGTATAGGTGCCGCCGGCCAGTTGCATGTTCATCCATTTCGATAGGTCGTGCACGCTCGAATAGATGCCGCCGGCGGCCTGGTTGTTATTCCAAGACATCGGGGCGACCGGCTTAAGGTCCTTGAAGTCGAATTTCGCATGACCCGTGGCGATGTCGTCGTTCGGCCCGATGCTGTCGGGCGCATGCGTCTGCGATTCGGTCATGCCCAGGGGCGTGAAGATGCGCTCGCGCACGAAATCTGCCCACGGCTTGCCCGACACCTGCTCGATGACGAGGCCCGCCACGGCGAACAGGATATTGTCGTATGCGTACTCTGCGCGAAAGCTGTTGGTCAGCGGCACGTGGCGCAGGCGTTGCACCACCTCCTGCGTCGTATAAGTGGTGGCCGGCCAGTACAACAGGTCGCCCGCGCCGAGGCTGAGGCCGCTGCGGTGCGCGAGCAGGTCGCGGATGCGCATCTCGCGGGTCACGTAAGGATCGGACATCTGGAACCAGGGCAGCCGGTCGACGACGCGGTCGTTCATGTCCAGCTTCTTCTCGTCGGCGAGGATCGAGAGGGATGCGGCGGTAAACGCCTTGGTGTTCGAGGCGATGGCGAACTGCGTATGCGCATCCACCTTCGCCGGCTCGCCGAGCTTGCGCACGCCCGAGCCCATCTCCAGCACCGTCTTGCCGTCCTTCACGATCGCCACGCCGATGCCCGGGACGTCGAACTGCTTGCGTGTCGCATCCACGTAGGCGTCGAAATCGGCGAGCGCCGCGGGGCGCGCAGCGCTTTCGGTCCCTGCCGGAGACGCCGGCGAGCCGGCCTCCTGGGCGTGCGCGGCGAGCGCGAAAACGAAGCTGGTGACGCCGAAGGCGAGGAGGTGACGGAGGCGCGGCATGGAGAGTCCCGGCTGTATGAAGAGAGCCGAGACTAGTCGATGCCGCGCCTCCGGCGAAAGGGATCGATCAGGCCTTGCGTTTCTGGCTGAAAATGACGCTGCCCAGGATGATGACGCCTGCCAGGGCCATCGTCGGCGTCAGGGCCTCGCCCAGGAACATCCACGCCCAGCCCACGCCGAACAGCGGCACCAGGTAGGTGGAGGTGGCCGCTCGCGGCGCGCCGATACGCTGGATCAGGCGGAAATAGAACGCATAAGCCAGGCCGGTGGAGAGCACGCCGAGGGCGACGACGGCGGCCCAGGACTTCGCCGGGATGGCCGCGTCGGGCCAGGTGACCGCCGCCAGGGGCGCCATCAGGATGGTCGCGCCGAGCAGGCAGCCGGCGGCCACCGCCGTGGGCGCGATGTCGGCGAGGTATTTCTTGATGAGATTGCCGGCCAGGCCATAACAGAAGGACGCGGCGGCGCCGGCGAGGGCGGCGGGAGCGACGTTTTCGCCGGCCGTGCGGCCGCTGGCGAGGATGACCACCCCCACGAAGCCCGCGACGAGGGCGATGGCCTTGCGCGTGCCGATCTTCTCGCCGAAGCCGACGAAGGCCACGAGCGCGGCAAAGAGCACCGTCATGCTGTTGGCGATGGCGCCGATGCCAGCGGGGGCTCGTTCGGCACCCCAGGCGAACAGGGTGAACGGAATGGCGGCGCTCAGCGCGCCCATGGCCAGCATCTTCCACAGGTGGGCGAGGCGGAGGGTCGAGCGTGCGCGCCACAACAACGGCAGCAGGATGGCCGAGCCGAACGCGAGGCGCGTGAAGACCATGGGGAACGGACCGAAGTCCTTCGCCGCCACGCGCATGAAGAGGAATGAGCCGCCCCAGATGGCGCCGAGGGCCACGAGCTCGACCGGCGTGCGCCAGTCGCGGTCCGCCGTCGGGGCGAGGGAATCGATGGGGGAGTCTGCAGCGGACGACATGCGAACCTCACTTGTGGCTAGTGACTATTGTCGCTGGAACCGGAGGCGCGACAAGCGCATCCTTTGCAAGCCAGCCTCTCATCTGATTCATCCCTCGCATGCGTTCCGCTCTGCTCCCTGCCCTCGCCGCCTTCGCCTCCGCGGCACGCCACCAGAACTTCGCGCACGCGGCCGAGGAGCTGCACCTCACGGCGAGCGCGGTCAGTCACCACGTACGCAAGCTCGAAGTGTCCCTGGGGGTGAGCCTGTTCCAGCGACATGCCCGCGGCGTGGCCCTCACCCCCGAGGGCCGTCTGCTGGCGGACGCCGCGGGTTCGGCCCTGGCCGATGTGGAGTCGGTGCTGGACAGCCTGCGCCAGCACCGGCGCGAGAACGGCCTCCGTCTCAGTGTGCTGCCTTCGCTGGCGGCGAACTGGCTCACGCCGAGGCTCCGCCGGTTCATCGACGCCCATCCGGATATCCGGCTTTCCATCGATACCGACCGCGCCCTGGCACGCTTCGACGAAGGCGGCCCGGACCTCGGCATCCGCTACGGCTTCGGGCAATGGTCGGGCGTGACATCGCGGTTCCTGATGAACGACTCGCTCCAGCCGCTGGCATCGCCCGAGCTCGCGGCGCGGGTGCAGGACATCTGCGATGTCGCCGCCCTGCCCCTGCTGACCGACATCGCTCCCGAGGGCTGGCGCGAGTGGTTCAAGGCGGCCGGGGTACGGTATCCGCGCAAAGGCACCGTACACACCATCAGCGACTCCGCTGACAGCCTGAACGCGGCCGCGATCGGGTTGGGCGCCGTGCTCGCGCGGACACGGCTGGCCACGGCACACCTCGCCGACGGACGGCTGGTGCGCCTGCCCGGCCCGGAGCTGCCGACGCGGTTCGCGTACTACGTAGCGCACTCCGCCCACCGCCCGCCTTCGGCGGCGGCGCTGGCGTTCATTGGATGGATCGAGCGCGAGGCGCAGGAGCCTCGCGGGTGACGAAACTGTAGGAGCCGCTATAGCGGCGAGGGGGCTTACCTCGCGGCTTCATCGCTTCGCTGGCTTCTCGCCGCTATAGCGGCTCCTACAGCCAGCTATTCCACCCCGACAAAGCCGCCGGTCTGGTGCGCCCAAAGCCTGGCATACAGGCCGCCATGCGCGATCAGTTCCGCGTGCGTGCCGGTTTCGACGATGGCGCCACGCTCCATCACCACCAGGCGGTCCATCCTCGCGATGGTCGAGAGGCGATGGGCGATGGCGATCACGGTCTTGCCGCGCATCAGGATTTCCAGGCTCTCCTGGATCGCCGCCTCCGCCTCCGAATCCAGGGCCGAGGTGGCCTCGTCCAGCACCAGGATCGGGGCATCCTTCAGCAGCACGCGCGCGATGGCGATGCGCTGCCGCTGCCCGCCGGACAGCTTTACCCCGCGCTCGCCCGCATGGGCATCGAAGCCCGTCCGCCCCTCCCCGTCGGAGAGTCCCGGGATGAATTCGTCCGCCCGCGCCTGGCGCACCGCGGCCAGCATCTCGGCTTCGGTCGCGTCGGGGCGGCCATAAAGCAGGTTGTCGCGGATCGAGCGATGCAGCAGCGAGGTGTCCTGGGTCACCACGCCGATGTGCGAGCGCAGGGATTCCTGGGTGACCTTCGCGATGTCCTGCCCGTCGATGGCGATGTGGCCGTCCTCGAGGTCGTAGAGGCGCAGCATCACGTTCACCAGCGTGGTCTTGCCGGCGCCCGAGGGGCCGACGAGTCCAATCTTCTCGCCCGGCCGCACGATGAGGTCCAGGCCCGCGATGACGCCGCCGGCCTTGCCGTAATGGAAATGGATGTCGTCGAAACGGACCTCGCCTCGGGTCACCCGCAGCGGCACCGCGTCCTCGCGGTCCAGTACCGTGCGCTCCTGCGAGATCGTGGTGATGCCGTCCTGCACCGTGCCCACGTTCTCGAAGATGCCGTTGACCACCCACATGATCCAGCCGGACATGTTGTTGATACGGATCACCAGGCCCACCGCGAGCGCCACCTGGCCCGTCGACACCATGCCGCGCACCCACAGCCACAACGCCAGGGCACTCGTGCCCGCGATCAGCAGGCCGTTGAGCGAGGTGATCGAGACATCCATCCCGGTCACCATGCGACTGGACGAACGCACCTTGTCGGTCTGCTCGCGCATCGCCTCCTGCGCATAGGCCTCCTCGCGGTGCGTATGCGCGAACAACTTGAGCGTGATGATGTTGCTGTACCCGTCGACGATGCGGCCCATCAGCTTGGAGCGGGCTTCGGAGGCACGCCAGGAACGCTCCTTCACCCGTGGCACGAAGAACACCAGCATGCCGATATAACAGAGGATCCATCCCACCAGCGGCAGCGCCAGGCGAACGTCGGCCTTCGCGAACAGATAGACCGAGGTGCCCGCATAGACGCTCACGTACCAGAGCGCATCCACCACCTGCACCGCGGACTCGCGCAGCGACGGCGCGGTCTGCATGATGCGATTGGCGATGCGGCCTGCGAAATCGTTCTGGAAGAACGCCAGGCTCTGCTTCAGTACATAGCGGTGATGCTGCCAACGCACCATGTTGGTCATGCCGGGGCTCAGCGCCTGGTTCACCAGCAGGTCGTGCAGGCCCATGGCCAGCGGCCGGAGCACGACCACGACGAAGGCCATCCAGGCCAGCGTGCGCCAGTGCGTCTGGAAGAACACGGCCGCCGGGGTCTTCTGTGCCATGTCCACGACGCGGCCGAGGAAGTCGAACAGCGCTACCTCGATCAACGCCACCGCCAGGCCGACGACGAGCGTCGCCGCGAAGATCTTCCAGACCTGGCGCAGGTAGTACGCGTAGAAACGCACGACACCCTTCGGCGGCGCCTGGTCGGGCGCCTCGCGGAAGATGTCGATGAGGGATTCGAACCAGCGGAAGATCATGCCGCCATTGTAGTCCCCTCGGGTGCCTTCCTACCCGTCGGTGGATCGCTTACCCAGGGCCTTGTCCAGGGTCACCAGGGCTACGCCCAGCACCAGGAACAGGACAGCTACCAGCGTCGCGTTGAGCAATGCCGCCGGATAGCCCAGTTGGCCGACGTCGAGAAACGGATAGGGATATTCGTCGACGATCGCGCCGCGCACGAAGGTCCAGAGGGCGAAGAGAAAGGGGAACCACAGCCAGCGCAAGGCGTCGTGCCATACCAGGCCGCCGTGCGGCAGCAGGGCCAGCCACCACGCCAGATACAGCATGGGTATCACGTAGTGCAGCGAGCGGTCGGCGATCAGCTGGGGCCCCAGGGGGTGCCACAACGAGCGCAATACCACCAGGTAGACCAGGCCCGTTACCGCGATGGACACGGCGGCGAGCCCGCGGACCCGCGGTGCGCGCAGGAGCCGCATGGGCGCCCAGTTGCCGCCCGTCGCCGCGGACGCGGCGACGAGCGCCACCAGCAGGTTCGAGAGGATGGTGAAGAAGCTGAAATAACGGATCGTCACCGCCCCGAGCGAGCCCGACCAGACGATGAGCCAGTACTGCAGCACGAGTGTGGGCCACGCCACCGCCGCGACGACGATGGCGAAGAGGTTGGACACGGCGGTGGTACGGTTCGACATCGGGCGGTCCGTCAGCGGGGCCACGCATTATTGCCGCGATCGCGGTCTGGAATCTTGTGGTCCGCGTCGATTTCCGCGCGGACGATCCTGCGACCGCCGGGCACGTCCACGTCGAAGCTCTTGTGCTGCTGCCAGGTTTCCACCGGAATGCGGATATCGCGGGTGGACGCGTCGTCGAAGGTGACCCGGAGGGTGGCTGGCATCACCAGCCGGTCCAGGTTCGACACCGTGACCGTCGAGCCGTCGACCTTGTCCACCGACATGTCCAGCTGCCAGTTGTGCTCGAACCAGCCGCGCCAGAACCAGGACAGGTCCTCGCCTGTCTCGCTTTCCATCAGACGGAAGAAGTCCGACGGCGACGGATGCCTGTACGCCCAGGTGGCGATGTATTTGCGGAAGGCGGGATCGAAGCGTTCCGGGCCGACGATCTGCTCGCGAAGCAGAACGAGGCCAAGCGCCGCCTTGAAGTAAGTGGCCGGGTGGCGGTACTTCTCCTTGATCATGTCGGCGCCGATCAGTAGCGGCGGCGCGTCCTGGTCGGCCAGCAGCGGCAGGATCTCGTCGACGGGGTTGCCACCCTTCGGCGCATATTCGGCGTCGCGCTTGGGGGCAAACTCGCCGTGGTTGAACGCATCGGCTTCGTACACGTCGATGAACGTGTTGAAGCCCTCGTCCATCCACGCGTCACGACGCTCGTTGCTGCCCACGATCATGGGGAACCAGGTATGGCCGATCTCGTGCGCGGTCACCATGTGCAGCGGCTTGGCCGGCGCCCTCATGGGATCGAAGACGATCCCCGGGTACTCCATGCCGCTGGCCGCCGTGCCCGCCTCGTTGATCGCCACCGGATACGGGTAGGGATACCACTTCGTGGAGAAATGCTCGACCGACGCCTTCAGGTATTCGGTCGAACGGCCCCAGCGATCCTGTCCCACGCTCTCCACCGGATAGACCGACATGGCGAGCGCCGTCTTCCCTTCCGGCAGGTTGATCCGCGCGGCATCCCACACATAGGCTGTGGACGCGCCGAAGGCCACGTCGCGCGTGTTCTTCATGCGGAACTTCCAGGTGAGCGTGCCACCCTTCTTCGGACGGCTCGCCGGGTCGGAGACCTCTTCCGCCGTGCGGATCATCACCGTCTTGTCGCTTTGCCGCGCCCTGGCCAGGCGCTCGCGCTGCGTGGCGGTGAGCACGTCCTCCGGGTTCACCAGTTCGCCCGAACCGGCCACGATCATGTCGGACGGCACGGTGACGGCATAGTCGAAATCGCCGTACTCGAGGTAGAACTCGCTGTTGAGGTAAGGCGCGGTATCCCAGCCGCGCAGGTCGTCGTAGACGCACATGCGCGGATACCACTGGGCCATCTCGTAGATGTTGCCGTTCTTCGACGGCGCGAAGCCGGTGCGGCCGCCGAAATCGCCAGGAAGATCGTAAGAATAGACGATGGCCAGCGAAATCTTGCCGCCTTTCGCCGCGAGCGGCGCCGGCAGGCGGACCTGCATGCGCGTGTCGCTGACGATGTAGTCGGCCTTCTTGCCGTCGACCGTCACCGATGCGATGCGGTAACCGTCGGTATGGCGCTTCTCGGCCTTGCCCGAAGTGAAGTTGCCGCGCGCATCGGCGGTGAAGCGGTTCTCGTCCAGCTGCAGCCACAGCACGTCGAGCGCGTCGGGACTGTTGTTCGTGTAGCGGATGGTCGCCTTGCCGCTCATCGTGTTCTTCACGGGATCGAGCGTGGCGGCCAGTTCATAATCGGCGCGGTTCTGCCAGAACATCGGCCCCGGCATGCCGCTGCCCGAGCGATACGCGTTGACCGGCTCCGGATACGTGAAGGGCGCGAAAGTCTCGCGCGGATCGAAGTTGGCGGCCATGGCGGCAAAGGCCCCGGCGAGCGCCACGGCAGCGAGCGACAATCGGACAAGGTTTTTCATCGGCTACACTCATGGGACGACCCCTCAGCGTAACCGGCAACCGAATCCGGACTCCAGCATGCCGGAAGTCAGGTTCCTGCCCCGGGTCGGACGGTATCCGTATGTATATCTTGCGTACGGCCTGGATAACCGCAATACCCTAGTGCTTATGTGTACACATCGAGGACCCCACGCATGAAAATCGGTTTGATCGGACTGGGCCGCATGGGCGGCAACATCGCCCGCCGGCTGATGAGGGACGGTCACGAGACCGTGGTCTACGACAACAATGCCGCGGCCCGCGACGCGCTGGCGAAGGATGGCGGCCAGGCGGTCGAATCCCTCGAAGCCCTGGTCAAGGCCCTGCCCTCGCCCCGCGTGGTATGGGTCATGCTGCCGGCTGGCGAGATCACCGAAACCACCGTCGCGAAGCTCAGCGACCTGCTCGGCAAGGACGACATCGTCATCGACGGCGGCAACACGTTCTACAAGGACGATGCGCGCCGCGCCGAAACGCTCGCCGCGAAGGGCCAGCACTATGTCGACGTCGGTACCTCCGGCGGCGTCTGGGGCCTCGAACGCGGTTACTGCATGATGATCGGCGGCGACAAGCCCACGGTCGATTATCTCGACCCCATCTTCAAGACGCTGGCCCCGGGCGCCGGCGACATTCCGCGCACCGAGGGCCGCGAAGGCCGCGACCCGCGCGTGGAAAACGGCTACATGCATGCCGGTCCGGCAGGCGCGGGCCATTTCGTCAAGATGATCCACAACGGCATCGAGTACGGCATGATGCAGTCGTTCGCGGAAGGCTTCGACATCCTGAAGAACCGCAACGCCGCCCACCTGCCCCAGCGCGAACGCTACGAGCTCGACATGGCCGACATCGCCGAGGTATGGCGCCGCGGCAGCGTGGTCTCGTCGTGGCTGCTCGACCTCACCGCCAGCGCGCTGGCGAAGGGCCCGGAGCTCGACAACTATTCCGGGTACGTCGACGATTCCGGTGAAGGCCGCTGGACGGTCAACGCCGCCATCGAGCAGGCCGTGCCGGCCGAGGTGCTCACCTCCGCCCTCTTCGCCCGCTTCCGCTCGCGCCAGGACCACACCTACGCGGAGCGCCTGCTGTCGGCGATGCGCATGGGCTTCGGCGGCCACATCGAAGGCCGCGGCAAACCGCCGAAGGAAGGCGAGCACTCCTGAGCGCGCGCGCTTTGTGTGGGAGCCGCTTCCGCGGCGATGGGTACTCGCGGCAGCTTGCCCGCTGCCGCGGGATCGCCGGCATGGCCGGCTCCCGCAAGGGCGCACTCCCGTAGCGTCTCAATCGCCGTCCAGTTCCCGTAACCGTTCGCGCCACCTTTCGGGCGTCTGCGGCTTGATGAACAGTGCCACGATCGGCAGGTTCGCCTCCTTCGTGCGGGCCTCGATGGTGCGCACGACCTCCTCGATCTCCACCGTGGTCAGCCGGTCGTCGAAGGCCGCGGAAATCGCCACCAGCACATGATCCGGCCCCACCTGAAGGGTGAGCACGCCGTTCACCGCCTCCACGCCGTTGACACGCCCGGCTATGCCGCAGACCTTCGCCAGCAGGTTCGGGGTCGCCGGTTCGCCGATGAGCAGCGCCTTGCTTTCCCGGGCCAGCAGCGCGGAGGCCAGCGCAAGCACCACGGCAATGCCGATGGATGCCCAGCCGTCGATGCGCGGATCGCCCAGGGCATGCGAGAAGTAGATGCCCGTGGCGGCGATCGCGAGGCCCAGTAGCGCCGCCGTATCCTCGAACAGCACGGTGAACGTGGTCGGATCCCTGGTGGTGCGGAACGCCTCGAAATAACCGAGCATGCCTTTCCTCCGCCGCACGCTCTTCAGCGCAAGCCACCATGACGTGCCCTCGAACGCGACGCCCACGGCGAGCACGATGTAGTTCATCGTCGGATCGCGCAGGGGTTCGGGCGAGAGGATGTGGCTGACGCCCTCGTAGAGCGAAAAACCGGCGCCGAGGGCCAGCACCAGCAGGGCCACGATGAAGCTCCAGAAATACAGTTCGCGTCCGTATCCCAGGGGGTTCTGCCGGTCGGGCCGCTTCTGCGAAAGACGCAGGCCATGCAGCAGGAGTACCTCGTTGACGCTGTCCACGAGCGAGTGCACGCCTTCCGACAGCATGGCCGAGCTGCCGCTGACGGCGGCGGCGAAGAATTTCGCCGCGGCGATGCCGATGTTGGCAGCGAGCGCGGCATAGATGACAAGGCGGGGACTGTGGGCCATGGCGACTCGAAGGTTGCAAGGTCAAAGGTGAGCAAAAAGAAAAAGGCCGCGCCTTGCAGCGCGGCCTCCTCGTTTGCATGGTCGTGTCGCGATCACTTCGCGAACAGGTGCTCCACGCCGGCGCGCTCCTCGCGCAGTTCCTTGTCGGTCGCGTCGATGCGGGCTTGCGAGAAGGCGTTGATCGCCAGGCCCTGCACGATGGCGTACTTGCCGTCCTTCACCGTCACCGGATAACCGAAGATCACGCCCGGCTCGATGCCGTACGAACCGTCGGACGGGACGGCCATCGAGGTCCAGTCGCCCTCGGCCGTGCCCAGCGCCCAGTCGCGCATGTGGTCGATCGCGGCGGAGGCGGCCGACGCGGCCGAGGACGCGCCGCGCGCCTTGATGATGGCCGCACCGCGCTGCTGGACGGTCGGGATGAAGGTGTCGGCGTACCAGGTCTGGTCGACCTGCTCCAGCGCCGGCTTGCCCTTCACCGAGGCCTGGTGCAGGTCCGGGTACTGGGTGGAGCTGTGGTTGCCCCAGATGGTGACCTTCTTGATCTCGGCGGTGTGCGCGCCGGTCTTCTCGGCCAGCTGCGACAGCGCGCGATTGTGGTCCAGGCGGACCATGGCGGTGAAGCACTTCGGATCGAGGTCCGGTGCGTTCTGCTGGGCGATCAGCGCATTGGTGTTCGCCGGGTTGCCGACGACCAGCACGCGCACGTCGCGCTTGGCGTGGTCGTTCAGGGCCTTGCCCTGCGGCGCGAAGATGGCGCCGTTGGCCTCGAGCAGGTCCTTGCGCTCCATGCCCGGGCCGCGCGGACGCGAACCGACGAGCAGCGCGTAGTCGACGTCCTTGAAGGCGACGTTCGCGTCGTCCGTGGCGACCACGCCCGCGAGGGTCGGAAACGCGCAGTCGTTGAGTTCCATCACCACGCCCTGCAGCGCCGGAAGCGCCGGGGTGATCTCGAGGAGGTGCAGGATCACCGGCTGGTCGGGACCGAGCATGTCGCCGGCGGCGATACGGAACAGAAGGGCATAACCGATCTGGCCGGCTGCGCCGGTGACGGCGACGCGAACGGGTGCTTTCATCTTTCGACTCCTCAAAATATCGCTGGACTGAAGATCAGGTGAGCTCGGCGAAGAACTCGACGATGCGGGCCATGCCCTTGTCGAGCGCCTCGTCCGGGCAGGAATAGGAAATGCGCAGCGCGCGCGGCTCGCCGAAGGCCGAGCCCGGCACGCAGGCCACACCCTTGGCTTCGAGTAGCACGGCGCAGAAATCGATATCGGAATCGATCGCCACGCCGTTGTGCTTCTTGCCGAAGGCTACGGAGATGTCGGGGAAGGCGTAGAACGCTCCCTGCGGACGCGGGCAGACCACGCCGGGAATCGAGAGCAGCGCGTTGTACACGCGGTCGCGCTTCGCCGCGAATTCCTTGCACTTCGCGAGGGGGATGTCCTGCGGCCCGGACAGCGCGGCAAGGGCCGCCGCGTTGACCACTTCCGGCAGGCTGGTGATGTGGTTGGAGTTGAGCGTGGTGACGGCCAGGGCCACGGATTCCGGCGCGGCGATGAAGCCCACGCGCCAGCCCGGCATGCCATAGGTCTTCGAGATCGAATCGACGAAGATCACGCGGTCCTTGAGGTCCGGCCGGACGTGCACGAAATTGTGGTAACCCACGCCGTCGAAGACCATCGTGTTGTAGATATCGTCCGTGACGACCCAGGTGTCCGGGTACTTCGCGATCACGTCGGCCAGCGCGGCGATTTCCTCGCGCGTATAGACCATGCCCGTGGGATTGGACGGATTGTTGAACAGGAACACGCGCGGCTTGCGCGCCAGCGCGGCGTCCAGTTGCGCCGGCGTGAGCTTGTAGTTCTGCTCAGGCGGGCACGGGAGGATGTTGATCTTCGCGCCGACGATCTCGGCGATGTCGAGGTAGCTCGTCCAGTACGGGGCCGGGAAGCAGATCTCGTCGCCTTCGTCGAGCAGCGCTTCGGCCAGGTTATAGAGCACCTGCTTCGCGCCGACGCCGGTAGTGACGTTCTTGCGGGCGTAACCGGTGAGGCCGAGCGCTTCGATGTGCGCCAGGAAGGCGTCGATGAGCGCGTCGGGACCGCGATTGCTGCCGTACTGGCCGGAATCCTTCGCCAGCGCCTCGCGCGCGGCGGCGTACACGTGGTCGCCGGGGAGGAAGTTCGGGACGCCGATCGAGAAGCTGACGATGTCGCGGCCTTCGGCCTTCAGGCGCTTGGCCTTCTCGGCGATGACCATGATCGCACTGGGTTTGGCGCGACCGATACGCTTGGCGAGTTGCGGCATCGTTTCCTCGACGGGGGCTGGGGCAAAGGCCGCCATTTTAACACGGCCCCGCCGTCCGCCGCTGTAGGTCTGTCTCCTGCAGGAGCCGCTATAGCGGCGAGGGAACCTGCCTCGCCGCTTCATCGCTCCGTGGGCTTCTCGCCGCTATAGCGCCTCTACAGGTCCCTGCACCCGCCTGTCAGCGTGCGTCGAGGGTCTCGTTCCACTTCGCCACGTTCGAGGCCTGCTTCTCGAGCAGCGCGTCCACGTCGCCGGAGACTTCCACCTTCTCGATGGTGTCTTCCTGGCGGATCGCATCGACCACCTTCTGGTCTTCCGGGCCCACCACTTCGCCGAACACGCTGTGCTTGCCGTCCAGCCACGGGGTCGGACCGTGGGTGATGAAGAACTGCGAGCCGTTGGTGCCCGGCCCGGCGTTGGCCATGGAGAGGACGCCGGGCTTGTCGTGCTTCAGGCTGCCGTCGAACTCGTCGCCAAAGCGGTAACCCGGACCGCCGCGGCCCGAACCTTCCGGGCAACCGCCCTGGATCATGAAGTCGGCGATCACGCGATGGAACGACAGGCCGTCGTAGTAGCCGCGCTTGGCCAGGTTCACGAAGTTGGCCACCGTCATCGGGGTCTTTTCGTCGTGCAGGCGCAGGTGGATATCGCCCTTGTTCGTCTTCATGGTGACGTTGATGGTCATCGCGGTTCCTGTAACTCGTTGAAATGCAGGCCGGTGCGCTGGTCGCGCCCGGCCCGGGGGATGCAAGGCTACCGAAGATGGCGCCCCTGTCACAGGACTTCAAGCAAGAAAGCGTGATGGCGGTTCAGCCCGCCGGCACGGCGAGCGCGGAAGCAGTAAAGGCACCGGGTCCCCTTGGCCGGGTGTCGCGTACCGCCGCGTCCTCAGGCAGGGGCCTGCCCTCGGCCAGGCACGCCCAGGCCCGGTCCAGCGCGGCATACCCGAAGGGAAGCAACGGCGCATGACGGTCGCCGAAATCCGGAAAGGCCAGGAAGGCGTCGAAATGTTGGGCGTACGGCACTTTCCAGAAGACCGGCGAGCGCCCGGACGCACGCAGCCACGCCACGTACGGCTCCGACGTGAACGCCACGGGAAGCAGGCCGTCCTGCGCGCCATGCACCACGAGGATCGGCAAGTCCTCACGCGGCAAGGCCGCGGCCGTGGCGTCCACCGCCGCGCGCAGCCGTGTCGTCTCCGACCCCTGCCCCGTCCACAGGTCGCGCAGGCAGAGGTTGCCCGGCAGGGTCGGATCCATCGAGAGGTCGCTGCCGCCGGCCAGCAGGATGCCCGCGCCGGGCGGCGAGCCCGAACCGTCGGCCCACCACGCGGCGCGGACGATGGCATCCACCGGGCCCGCGACACCGCCAGTGTGTTGCGGGCGGTAAGAAAAGCCGCAGGGCATGCCCCCGGCGGAACGCCGGAGGTAAGCCGACGCGTAGGCCACCGTCACGGTGCGCCAGATGTCCAGCGAGGTCGACGACGCACCGACGGCCAGCGCCTCGTCCTGCCACCCGGAGGCCCGCAGCATCGCCAGGGCTTCCGCGGCCTGGGCGGGAGGCAGGAGGCCGGACAAGCGGCCATGGGCGCGCAGGGAGGCGGCACGCAGGGCCCATGCCGGTGGCTGGGCGCCGCCCACACGGGCGAAGGGCAGCCCGTCGAAATCCGGCGCCGCCAGCGCGGCCGGGAGGAGCACCGCGGCTTCGGTGGCGTAGTCGTAGAACGGCCGCCCGTGGCCGGCCACGTGGATGTTCGGCGCCAGGGCCACGACGGCCGAGAGGATGCCGTCGGTATCCTCGCCGGCGGCGCGCAGCACGGCCCCGCCCCCGTTGGACAGGCCGGTGGCGATAATGCGCGTATTCGCGGGCGTGAACGGGGCCTCGTCGGGAAATGCCCGGTCGAGCATGGCCAGGCCGAAGCGGGCCGCCTGCAGCACGTGGCGCCCCCAGTCCGCCTCGGGGTGATCCCCGGAATGCGCGTGCTTCACGGCGATGCCGGCCTCGGCCCGCATCCCCGCAGGCTCGAACTCGAGCGGCGCCTCGCCCGCTTTCGCCCGCGTGCCGTCGAGGGCGACGCCGCTGCCGTCCGCAGTATCGAAATAGCCGCTGCCCGCCGCCTTGTCCGTGTAAGCCACGGCGCAACCCCGCGGCAGTCCCCATGCGCCGGCGACGGCGATCGAGCCGTAGACCCCCCGCGTGCCCGGCGAAGCGGTGACGACGAGGCAGCGCTTCGCCCGATCGAAGGCGTCCGGCACCTGGACCAGCACGCGGTGCGGCGCCTTCGCGCCATTCAGCGTGGTGAAGGCGGCGAACTCCCGGCCGGGCACGTCGGGCACCCGGCCATAGAGGGTCCCGAAGCCGCCAAGCGGGCCGAGGTCGGCGATGCCTTTCCAGCAGGACTGGATGGCGCGCCGGCGCAGTTCCGCGGGTGTGGGCGCCGCCGGCCGCGTGAACGGCACCGGCGCGCCGGCGAGGCCGCGAAGCCCCAGGCCGGCACTCAGCAGGTCATCGCCGTCGCGATGCGTGGTGGCACGTACCTCGCCGAAACGGTCCATGGGCGCATCGGGCCTCGCGTCTGGAGAAGGCGGCAAGATGCGCGCCTCCGGACGTCGGCGCAAGACGGCGGCCGGGCAGTCATGCGAAAGTCGCCAATTTCCTTTATAATCGGCGGCTTCCCACACCAAAGAGGTGCACCGGCTGAAGGCCGGCGCATGACGCATGTCGATCGAATTCCTGCGCAATATCGCCATCGTGGCTCACGTCGACCACGGCAAGACCACCCTCGTCGATCAGCTCCTCAAGCAGTCCGGCACGCTCAACGAGCGCACCGTGCTTGCCGAGCGCGTGATGGATTCGAACGACCAGGAAAAGGAGCGTGGCATCACGATCCTGGCCAAGAACACGGCCATCACCTGGGAAGACAAGAAGAAGGGCGTCAAGAACCGCATCAACATCGTCGACACCCCAGGACACGCCGACTTCGGCGGCGAGGTGGAGCGCGTGCTGTCGATGGTCGACACCGTGCTGATCCTCGTCGACGCGATGGACGGCCCGATGCCGCAGACCCGCTTCGTGACCCAGAAGGCGTTCGCGATGGGCTTCAAGCCGATCGTGGTCGTCAACAAGATCGACCGTCCGGGCGCCCGTCCGGAGTGGGTCGTCGAGCAGGTGTGGGACCTCTTCGAAAAGCTCGGCGCCACCGATGAGCAGATGGACTTCCCGATCGTCTACGCCTCGGCGCTGAACGGCTATGCCTCGCTCGACGAGAACGCCCGCGAAGGCGACATGACCCCGCTGTACGAAGCGATCATGCAGCATGCGCCGAAGCCCGACGTCGATCCGGAAGGCCCCTTCCAGATGCGCATCAGCCAGCTCGACTACAACAACTTCGTGGGCGTCATCGGCATCGGCCGCATCCAGCGCGGCACGCTGAAGAAGGGCATGCAGGTCGCCGTCATCGACCGCCACGGCAAGAAGCGCCAGGGCAAGGTCGTGCAGGTGCTCGGCTTCCTCGGCCTCGAGCGCATCGAGCAGGACAGCGCCGAAGCGGGCGACATCGTCGCCATCGCGGGCATCCCCGAGCTGACCATTTCCGACACCGTCACCTCGCCGGACGTGCCGGAAGCGCTGCCGCCGCTGAGCGTCGACGAGCCGATGATCAGCATGACCTTCCAGGTCAACAATTCGCCGTTCGTCGGCAACAAGGATCTCTCCGGCGGCAAGTTCCTCACCAGCCGCCAGCTGCGCGAGCGTCTCGAGCGCGAGAAGGTCCACAACGTGGCCCTGCGCGTGGAAGACGGTTCGGACGCCGACAAGTTCCTGGTCTCGGGCCGCGGCGAACTGCACCTCTCGGTGCTGATCGAGAACATGCGTCGCGAAGGCTACGAGCTCGCGGTGTCGCGTCCGGAAGTCATCATCAAGGAAATCGACGGCCAGAAGATGGAGCCGATCGAGGAACTCGTGGTCGACCTCGAGGAAATCCACCAGGGCCCGGTCATGGAGCGCCTCGGCATCCGCAAGGGCCAGCTGAAGAACATGGTGTCCGACGGCAAGGGCCGCGTGCGCCTGGAATACAAGATCCCGGCGCGTGGCCTGATCGGCTTCCAGAACCAGTTCAAGACCCTCACCCAGGGTTCGGGCCTGCTGTTCCACGTGTTCGACAGCTATGGTCCGATGGAAACCGCCCCGATCGCCAAGCGCCAGAACGGCGTGATGATCGCGAACGCCCCGGGCACCACTCCGGCCTACTCGCTCGGCCCCCTGCAGGAGCGCGGCAAGCTGTTCGCCGCCGAAGGCGATTCGGTGTACGAAGGCCAGCTGATCGGCATCCATGCGAAGGATAACGACCTCACCGTCAACGCGATCAAGCCGAAGCCGCTGACCAACATGCGTGCCTCGGGCAAGGACGATGCGATCCAGCTGACCCCGGCGACGAAGTTCTCGCTGGAACAGGCGCTCGACTTCATCGACGACGACGAACTGGTCGAGGTGACGCCGAAGGAAATCCGCATGCGCAAGAAGCACCTGACGGAAAACGACCGCAAGAAGGCCTCGCGCGGCCAGGCTTGATCCCGCGGTCGTTGCGCAACGAAAAGGCCCGGCATCAGCCGGGCCTTTTTCGTAGGGGAGCCCGGAGACTCATTCCGCCCGATCGTCGGGTCTCTCCATCAGCAGTCTCGTCAGCAGGTCGATCTGTTCCTGCTGCCTCGCCAGCACCATCGCCAGTTGCTCGTTGCAGATGTGGTCGAGCCTCTCCTGCAGGCCCATGATCTCGATCTCGGCCTTGAGGTTCACCTTGTAGTCGTTCGCGGCATCGAGCCTGTCCATCGCCGCTTGCCGGTTCTGGCTCATCATGATCACCGGCGCCTGCACCGCCGCGAGCATCGACAGCATCAGGTTGAGGAAGATGTACGGATACGGGTCGAACGGCTTGTGCAGCACGTACGAGTTCACCCCGGTCCACAGCACCAGGATCGCGGCGAAGACGAGGATGAAGGTCCAGGAGCCGCCAAAGCGCGATACGTTGTCCGCGAGCCGCTGGCCGAAGGTGAGGTCCGAGCGGAACTCCGCGTTGACGTCCTGCGACACGGTCTTGCGCTGGACCAGCTTCTCCAGGATCTTCTGCTCGACGTGGCCCAGGTCGTCGAGGCTTTTCGAAAACCAGTGGCGCGCGGCCTGTTCGGGGCTGTGTTCGGTTGTCACGGGGATATCTCCGGGCACGGTAAAGTAGGTCCATGGTGAACCATCCGAAGACCGAAAGCTTTGTGCTTCCCGACCTCCTCCGTCCCGGCTTGCGGGTCGTGTTCTGCGGAACGGCCGCCGGGGCGCGATCCGCGCGGGACGGGGCCTATTATGCGCATCCCGGCAACATGTTCTGGCGGACGTTGTTCGCCGTGGGGCTGACGCCTCGCCTGCTCGTGCCGGCAGAATATCCCCTGCTGCCGGGCTTCGGCATCGGGCTGACCGATCTGTCGAAGTTCCATTACGGCAACGATGCTGAACTTCCCGTCGACGCGTTCGACGTGGCCGCGCTGCGCTCCAAGGTCGAGCACTACGCGCCGGGGGCGATCGCTTTCACCAGCAAGCACGGCGGCACGGCCGCGCTCGGCAAGGGCATCGTCTATGGCTTGCAGGAGGCACGGTTTGCCGGCGTGCCCACCTTCGTGCTGCCCTCGCCCTCCGGCCAGGCACGAAGATCCTGGGATCTCCACACATGGCGGGAGCTGGCTGAATTCTTGCGTCGCTGAATCGATTAGCTCGACGAGAAGTCGATCAATATCATGCCGCGAGTCAACGCATTTGAGTCACGGCGCTTGGAATAAATCATCGTAAAGAATGCCATCGCACGAAGGAGGATGAGAGGTTCTCCATCAATGGGAATAAACCTTACATCCAACCCAAGTGATCTCAGTCGATGTTGCTCCTGCTTAAGACCCACGGCGTCTACCTCGCTCGACGTCTCGGAGCGGTAGAACCATACTGAATCGATGTCATGAGGACGGGAAATCGAGTCATCCATAAAAGAACCGCCCACCAAGGCAGCATCGACGACAACGCCAAACTTGTGCGAACGGCTGCGCTGACTCACGAGTAGGTGCGCCCATGCTGATCGGCCATCCCACGCATCGGCCAAAGCTAAAAACTCCGCCGGCCCAATGAGATAAGGGCTTGAATTGAGAGGCGTAGCTTCACTCTCAGGTGCATGCAGTGGAGGAAACTGACAACTGTGAAGCACTAAGACTCTCCGAATATAGGCGAAGAATTACACAACATCGAGGGGGCCGCTTAGATGAAGAACACCAAGATGCCTCCTACTCGCGAGAACCCCGAGTCATACAATTTCTACACTAATCGGGGAAGGCCGTGACTACCCTATTTCGAACGGAAGTTGTAGATCATAAGCTCGCCCCCCGAGGTTCCGTGTGCATCACTCCACCACAGTCGCATCGAGTCGCGATGCATGCCTGCATCGTCCTGGTAATCACCGTGATCTCATGGCTCGTGTTCGGGACCTACACGCGACGCGTGCATGTAGCTGGCCACCTGGTGCCTGCCGGAGGTCTAATAATCGTAAATACACGCTCCGGGGGAACGGTCACGCAAATACTAGTCAAGGAGAAACAGTATGTATCACGTGGAGATGCCGTGGCAATCATCTCCACGGAGCGCAACAGCACAGCTCTTGGTCCGGCAATAACGAGTGTCGTCGAAAATTTACACGCTGACCGCCAACGAATTAAAGCCGATCGAAAAGACGCCGCCCTTCTGAACACGGAACAGACGAAGGCATATCGGCAGCAAATAGAAATAGCAAATTCTCAGTTGAAGCATCTTAACGACCAGATAGAACTTCTACGCGAAAAGATAATGCTCCAGCAAGATATAGTTGAAAAGATCGAGCCATTGCTGTCCAAAGGATACATATCAATCTTTCAGCATCAACAACATAAGGCAAGCAAATTAGAGGCTCAATCCGAACTCAAGTCTCTGCTTCGACAGCGTGGCGAACTAAGCCAACAAATCGCTACCTCTGAAGCAAAAATCCGACAACTTCCCTTACAGTTGTCTGCGCGACTAAGCGAACTAGACGCCCAACAATCTGCGACCAATCAATCATTGGCACGAACTGAGATAGATCGGGAGATTTTCGTTACAGCACCGGAGAAGGGACAGGTTTCGGCGATACATCTAAAGGAAGGTCAGTCTACGGAAGCGGGGCAAGCATTGGCCACCTTGGTTCCCGAAAATTCAAGGCTCGTAGCCCGCCTTCTCGTAAAGAGCAATGCTATAGGATTCGTTAAACCCGGAGTAAAAGTCGCGCTTCACCTGAAGGCATTTCCATATCAAAAATTTGGTATTCAGAAAGGTATCGTCAAGCACGTCTCCCACAGCGCGCTGTCCTCGGAAGAAGTCGCGGCACTACTGAGACAAAAACAGGTTGAACAGGAACCGTTATACCAAGTGGAGGTGGATCTCCAAAGTCAAACCATCACCGCTTACGGACGCAAAGAAGAACTACGTCCCGGAATGGCAGTCGAGGCAGACCTTCTTCTGGACCGCCGTCATCTCGTCGAATGGCTATTTGAGCCTTTGTTGGGGGCGAGGGAACGATGGAAAGGATGACATCGCGAAAACCCTGCGCGGGGAGACAAGAACCATGAACACATTTTCAGACCTCCTAACGATGAGACGCGGTAGGCGACTTCCCATGATTAGACAGGTAGAAGTTGGGGAATGCGGCCTCTCCTGCCTAGCCATGATACTAGGCTGGTTCGGGCACCACGCCACTCTTGGCGAACTTCGCCAGCGATTCACTAGCTCGTATCGTGGATGCAGCCTGTCCGTGATTACGCGACATGCTGATGCCATGGGCATCACATCAAGGGCCGTACGTCTAGAAATACATGAACTTTCAAAGCTCCGCGCTCCCTGCATCCTTCATTGGAATCTCGACCATTTCGTGGTACTAAAGCATGTGCGGGGAAATCGGATTGTCATTCATGATCCATCGAAGGGCATTCGATATTTATCCTTGGATAACGCAGCATCAAGCTTTACGGGCGTAGCTCTGGAGATGAGCATCGGGCCGGACTTCAAGCGACGACCTGCTCCGCCTCCCATATCCCTCGTCAAGCTGGCCGGAACTATCACCGGCTTCGGCAAGGCAATCCGAACAATTTTTGGGTTTGCAATTGCACTTGAGGCCGTAGCTCTCCTCATGCCGCAATTCATGCAGATCACGGTCGATCAAGTCCTTGCGGACGAAGACCAGGACCTACTGACAATTGTAGGTATCAGCTTCGTCCTACTCGTCGCCATCCAATCACTAATTTCGGCTCTGCGTGGCTGGGCAGTAGTTTGGCTGGGAAGCCGCTTCACTATGAACTGGACGGGAAACATTTTTTCGCACTTGATGAAGCTGCCACAGCTTTATTTCCTCAGACGAAGTCTAGGCGACATCGTCTCCAGAATGGGTGCTATCTCTACACTACAAAAAAGCCTCACAACGCAGCTCGTAGCGGCGTTGATTGATGGCCTAATGGCATTCGCAACCCTAGCCTTGCTCTTTTTTTACAGCACATTGATGAGCTTCATTGTTGTCGCTGGCGTCATTCTATATGCGCTTCTCCGGGCAGCCTATTACAGAACCCTTCTGGAGAAAAATTTAAATCAAATTGCCATGGATGCGCGACAGCAGAGCTGCCTCATTGAAGCAATCCGAGGAGTGCAAGCCATACGACTCCACAATAGATCCTCCGACTATTCGACACGCTTCCTAAACCACACCGCGGACGCACTAAATACCCAGATTGAGGTTCAGCGCCTGGGACTACTATTCTCCACCGCAAGCAATCTTCTTGGCGGGCTCCAACGTGGAGGCCTACTCTGGCTCGGTGCGCTACTGACTTTGCGCGGACAATTTACCGCCGGCATGGTAATCGCATTTACTTCGTATGGTGATCAGTTCATCACAAGGGCTAACTCCTTTGCCGACTACCTGGTGCAACTAAAGCTTCTTCGCCTTCAAGGAGAACGCCTGGCAGATATTGTTACAACGTCACCGGAGCCCAACCTCCACGGCTGCCATATAGGCGATCGACCAACTGCGTCCATTCGCTTCGAAGGAGTCAGCTTCCGATATAGCGAGAGCTACCCATGGATATTATTCAACTGTTCTTTTGAAGTTTCGCCACAGCAGTCTATCGCTATCGTCGGCGCGTCCGGTTCTGGCAAGACCACCTTGATCCGCTTAATCCTCGGTCTTCTTGAGCCGCAGGCTGGGCGTATCCTGATCGGAGGCGTTGATCTATCTCATCTAGGTAAGACCTGCTATCGCGACATGCTTGGCACAGTCATGCAAGATGATCGATTATTCAGCGGAACCATTGCGGAAAACATTTGTTTTCTCGACGGCAGCTCGTCACCGTCGCGGATTGAGGCTGCGGCTCGGCTTGCGCAAATCCATGATCAAATCGTCGCCATGCCAATGGGTTACCACACATATATAGGCGACATGGGTTCAGGCCTATCCGGCGGACAAAAACAGCGACTATTCCTCGCCAGAGCCCTCTATCGCGACCCACAGATCCTCGTTCTAGACGAAGCGACGAGTCATCTTGACCTAGCCAGCGAATCAAGAATCAGCGGCATTTTGAAGGAACTCCGCATGACTCGGGTACTCGTGGCACACCGCCCGGAGACGGTTGCTACCGCAGACCGCATTCTTCTTCTCTCGGGACAACGACTACATGAGCTATCTCAGGCAAGCGAAGGCTTAAGTGGGCACTGACCGCTGGGGAATCGGTTCATTCCCCGATCATGCAAAAGGAGAAAGACATGCGCGAACTGTCACTTGAAGAACTGGAACTGGTCGCTGGCGGAGTTGATACCCTCAACGGAATCTCGATCACCGACTTGCAAGGCTTCAATGTTGCTCCCGACAACCCGTACGACCCAGGTAGTTTCCCACGACCCGGGCCTCCCGGCGCTTGGGGAGAAACCGTCGGGGCGGCGGGGAGTTCTGGTGGTGGCGGCGGTCACGTTAGTGGCGCAGCTACCGCCAGCCATGCCATTCACCATTACGTCAGTCCAAGCGGACATTCATTCAGTACACACGCATCACTGAGTGCAAGCCAAATCAGTACCGCAGGGCAGATTATCGATTACGGCATAGCCAACTATGGCACTTACGGCCAATACACCGGGCTCGCCGTCAATATGGCGTTCGCTGAGTCATCCCTGGGAACCATTGACAACAACCCGACCCACTTCGGCCTATATCAATACAGTCATTCGACATGGAACGATCGACATGCACACCTAAATATCTGGAGCCAGGCAGACCAGATCAAGGCCTTCTATAACGATCTGCAATGGTACGGCCAGAGATATACCCATGGACATAACCAGAGCTTGGAAATTCCATGGAATGTAGCTTTTGATGCGTACGTTGAGATCAAACATCACGCTGGCGCGTATAGCCAAGATTGGAATACGCCGTTCGTACAGGAGTACTACAACAAAGTGAAAGAGCTTGGTTACGGTGTGCAGTGATGAAAGCCAAGCTTTGCGCGCTTATCCTTTTTCCTCTCGCTCTCTCCTCGGCGAGAGCGACGGAGTGCACCTTCGCTCACGCTAAGTACCTACATACGGCCGACACAGCGTGGACGATGTCCTTTCACCGCTTCGGTCATCAGGTTCTCCTTTCTGACATGGCTGTTCAAGTGGAGAGCGCCGCTTCAAAGGCATCATTCTGGTTTCTCCTCGACGCAGGATCTTCCCGTTACATCAACTTCATCTCCACAACAGACGTGCTTCAAAAAGATTGGCAACCACCCACCTACGACGGAGGACAAAGGCCTCTGGGAGAAATGCACGCATTTTTCTGGAACAAGGATATGAAGATCATTGAAACCATGCCGAAGGCAGAATCACCGGCGCCAGAGGTAATCTTTCTTCCCGATCTTTCAGAAATCCTGGCATCCCGGGCGGCGATCAAGCATGAACTTCGATCCGGCATGTTCAAATTATTTCGCTGCGAACGATAAATTAGGTTGTCCGCTCGTAGAGCGGACAACTCATCATCATGACGAATCTTTGGCGCCGACAACCACTATCCCTACCCACGACGATCGACCTCTCACCGCTTACGACGCGGAATATTGACGAGGCGATGAGGCTCCTGCCAGACATGGGTACATGGTCGCCAAGCGATCCACTATCAAGATGGATTCCGAGTGACTCCGCCGAATCGTGGTCGCTTCTCAATCATGAACTCACCTTTGCCATGGATTGCGTCCCGCTCGATTCGCAACAGACATGGCAAGACCACACAGTCATGGAAGCCATGATTCATTCCAACGAGGAATTGACGCGGCTAAATCCATCAAATGCTGATGCCGCTGGTTTCATCGGCATACTCGAGCGCGTCAATACCGGTGTCTCTCAAGGGCTAGCCAGTCGCAGGACAAATCAGGTGTTCACTGAGGGCAAGGACGGATCTCGCATCTTATTCCCTCCAGTTGGAAGTATCGACGAGAATCTATATGAGCTATGGAATTGGCTCGAAACGTCTAAATCTCCGGCCTTCTGCAAAGCTGCCGTGGGTTACTGCTGTGTTTCCAACCTGCATCCGTTTACAGATGGAAATGGCCGTACCGCGCGCTGGCTATGGGCCTCGATCCTCCGAAGAGAGAAGCTTTGCACGGCCCCTTTCTTCCCTTTATATGAGTTCTTTGCTCGTAGCCGGGGTAGCTCTGTTATCTACCTGCGATTAGCAGAGCTGCGTGGCAATTGGGATTCCTTGGTTAATTTTCTGGCCCGAATTGTCATCTTGATGGGTGAACGGCAAACCCTATCTCGAGACCGTATGGCTCAGCTGCCCGGCGTGGAGCGATAGGCGCGCACGTCGGCCGGCGAGACGGAAGCCGCCTTGTTCGACCACGCCTGGCGGATGTAGGTCACCACCGCGGCCGCGTCCTCGTCGTTGAGCTTCTGCGTGAACGGCGGCATCGAATACGGCCGCGGATTGTCCTTCGTGACGGGTGCGAAGCCGCCCGACAGGACGATGCGGATCGTGTTGATGCCCGTGGGATCGGTGACCGAGCCATTGCCGTCCAGCGGCGGATACGCATCGCCCTTGCCGCGACCGTCGGCGGCATGGCAGCCCGCGCACTGCTGCGCGTAGATCTTCTCGCCCTTCAGCGCGAGTTCGCGTGCATTGACGGCGGATTCGCGCTGCCGTGGCGGGTCGCGATCGGGCAACGACTTGAGGTAGGTCGCCATCGCCGCAAGGTCTACGTCATCGAGGTGCTGCGTACTGCGCATCACCACCTCGGCCATGGGGCCAAGCGCCGTTCCCTTGTGCGAGCGGCCCGTCTTCAGCAGCGCGACCACGTCGGCTTCGCTCCAGCCGGCGAGACCGCCGTTCGCGCCCATCGAGAGGTCGGGCGCATACCAGTTCTGGACCGGCACGATGCCGCCCGCGAGGAATGGCTCCTGCACCATGGCGCCGAAGCTGTTGCGTCGCGCATGGCATTCGTTGCAGTGGCCGAGGCCTTCGACCAGATAGGCCCCGCGGTTCCACGCCTTTCCGTGTCTCTCCCTCTGCACGTATTCGCCTTCGTCGAAGTAGAGCGCGCGCCACGCGCCCATCAGCGAACGCATCCGGTAAGGCCAGCGCAGCGTATTGGGAGTGTCGGCGCGCTTCACGGCCGGAAGGCTGCGCAGGTACGCGAAGATGGCGTCCGTGTCCGCCCGCGTGGTCTTCGCATACGAGGTGAACGGGAACGCCGGATAGAGCGACTTACCGTCGTGGCCGATGCCGGAATGCATGGCACGATAGAAATCGTCGGCGGTCCAGCTGCCCAGGCCCGTTTCGCGGTCGGGCGTGAGGTTGGGGGCCGGGATCGCGCCGAACGGCGTCGGCACGACGCGGCCGCCCGAGAACGGCGCGCCGTTGCGCGAGGTATGGCAGGCGGCACAATCGCCGAGGGTGGCAAGGTATTTGCCACGTTCGGCGTCGCTGGCGGCGGACGCGGCCATGGCGGCGAGGGATAACGCGAACCATGCGAAGAGACGGAAGGACAGGTTCATCGCTCAGCCTCCCAGTACGCCGCAGCGCAGCGGCGGTTTGACGCTGCCGGCCGGTTCGGGATGGACGTCGGCGGGTACCGGGCGTTGCGCCAGCCACGCGGAGACGGCACTGACGTCCGCGGCGGTCAGCCGGTTCGCGATCGTCGCCATGCAGTCCGGCTCCACGGTGCTACGGGTATTCGTGCGCCATGCACCCAGCTGCGCGCTGATGTAGTCGTACGGCAGGCCCACCAGGCCGGGCGTGTCCGGCTGCACGCCGGTGAGGTTCGGGCCGTGGCAGGCCATGCAGGCGGGAACGCCTCGCGACGGATCGCCTTGCGTCGCCAGCTGTTCGCCGCGCGCCATCGCCACCGGCGTCGTCGGAGGCACGGCATGCTTCGCGTACGGCACGTCCTGGCCGGCAAAGTACTCCGCGATCTCCTGCATGTAGGCGTCGGTCAGCGGCGAGACCATGTATTCCATGATCTCGTAGTGGCGCAGTCCCCGCTGGAAATCCTGCATCTGGCGATGCAGATATCCCGCCGGCTTGCCCGCCAGCCGCGGGTTGAAACCGTTGTCGCCGCCCTCCCCATGCTCGCCATGGCAACTCGTGCAGGCAGCGATGCGCTGGACGAGCGTGTCCGGCACGGCGGGGGAATCCGCCGCCGTCGCGGAAGCGGCCCAAAGCACGACGGCCGCGAGGGGCAACCGGCGAAGGAGACGACGCATGTGGCACTCCCTGGCAGAACGTTGACTGGGCCCGTGGCGGACGGCGCCGCGAGCATGGCATCGCGGCAGTATATGCCCCGGACCATCCGGTTAAGATGGGTGCGACGCTTCGTCCGCTCCCAGGGGAAAACCGATGCAGCATCGCTGGACCCGGCCTTTGGCCCTCGCCGCCACCATGGCGTTGTCGTTCCACGCGGCTTCCGCCGCCCCGGCCCGCGAGGCCGGCGAAGACGATGCCTTCGCTTCCATCGCCACCGTGCGCGCCGCGTATGCCTCCGGCGCGCTGACCCCGGAGGGCCTGACCCGGCTCTTCCTGGATCGCATCGCGAAGATCGACAAGGCAGGTCCGACGATCAACTCGGTGCTCGAGGTCAATCCCGATGCGCTGGACATCGCGCGCAAGAGCGGCACCTCGGGATCGCTCGCGGGCATCCCGATCCTACTCAAGGACAATATCGATACCGGCGACCGCATGATGACCAGCGCCGGCTCGCTGGCACTCACGATGAAACCCGCACCGCACGACTCCGCGGTGGCCGCGCGGCTGCGCAAGGCCGGCGCGGTCATCCTCGGCAAGACCAACCTGAGCGAATGGGCGAACATGCGCTCCAACCACGCGACCAGCGGCTGGACCGCGCGCGGCGGTCTCACCGTCAACCCCTACGTGCTCGACCGCAATGCCTGCGGTTCCAGCGCAGGCTCCGGCGCCGCGATCGCCGCCGGCCTCGCCACGGTGGCGATCGGCAGCGAGACGGACGGCTCGATCATCTGTCCCGCGTCGATGAACGGACTCGTCGGTATCAAGCCGACCGTGGGACTGGTCAGCCGCACGGGCATCGTGCCTATCTCGCACAGCCAGGACACGGCGGGACCGATGGCCCGCAGCGTGGCCGATGCCGCGGCGGTGCTCGGCGCCATCGCCGGCAGCGACCCGCGCGATCCGGCCACCGCCGAAGCCGACAAGCACGCCACCGATTACACGAAGTTCCTCGATCCTAACGCGCTGCGCGGCAAGCGCATCGGCGTCGTGCGGCAGCTCGCCGGCATCGAGCCAAATGCCGATCGCGCACTCGAGCACACCATTGCGCTGCTGAAGGCGCAAGGCGCAACCGTCGTCGACAACGTGGAGATCCCGCACCTGAAGGAATTGAGCGAGCACGAGATCGACGTGCTGCTCTACGAATTCAAGCACGACATCGGCGCCTACCTCGCCACCCGGCCCGACCAGCCGATGAAGACGCTGGCCGACCTCATCGCGTTCAACGAGCGCGAGGCGGCGAAGGAAATGCCCTGGTTCGGCCAGGAGCTGTTCCTTGCCGCGCAGGCCAAGGGCGGCCTCGACGATCCGAAGTACATCGAGATGCGCGACCGCAACAAGCGCCTCGCCGGACCGGAGGGCATCGATGCGGCACTCGCCAAGGACAAGCTGGACGCCCTACTTGCCCCCAGCTGGGGGCCGGCCTTCGTGAACGACCCGGTGCTCGGCGACCACGTGGTGAGCGGCGACCCGACCGTCGGCGGCGTGTCCGCGCCCGCCGCCATCGCGGGTTATCCGTCGATCACCCTGCCCGTCGAATTCGCGCACGAGTTGCCGATAGGCGTGGTGTTCTTCGGCGCGAAGTGGAGCGAACCGACGCTGATCGCCATCGCCTACGGCGTGGAACAGAAGGCGAAGGCTTTCCGCCGGCCGAAGTATCTGCCGACCTTGCCGGTTCGCTGATCCTCGGACGACGTGCCGCGGCAGGATGCCGCCTATCCCTTGCTTCCCTCAATAACTATAGAGATACCACTCGATCTGCCATGGCAATAGTTTCAGGGCGATGCGCGATGGTGATTCTGGTTATAGCCAACTTGGCAATCGCATCATTCACTCGCCGCTCCGCATGCACATCCAAGTGACTTGTTGCCTCGTCCAGAACAAGCAAATCCGGCTCGCTGTACAACGCGCGTGCAAGAAGAACTCGCTGCTTCTGCCCGCCCGACAAAGTGCTACCCATGTCACCCACATAGGTACTGAACCCCATCGGCATGGCTTCGATCTCGGCAAGAATGTCAGCCGACGCCGCCGCATGCCGCATCCTTTCGACGTCGACGTTTTCATCAAACCGGCAGATATTTTCTTGAAGGCTGCCGGACAAGAGCTTATCGTCCTGCATCACTGCGGCAACCCGTCCTCGCCATCTGCCCAAACCCTCCACTGACAGCGGCTTTCCATCAGTTCGTATTTCCCCTCGCTGGGGATGCAAAAGGCCTAGCATTAGCTTTGCGAGAGTTGATTTTCCGGTGCCAGACGCACCCACAATGGCGACATGCTCCTCAGGGAAAATTCTTAGATCAAGGTCCTCAAGAATCCAAGGAAGATGACTGCCATACCTAAAACTTACCCCCTTAATTTCGATACCTGCCGGCACAAAAGAATGATTATGCTCCCTAGCTTGGAAACCACCGAGATCTTCAACAGGCGACAACGCTATCTCAGCAAGACGATCCACATGAATCTCAAGGCCACGCAACGCGAGTATATTATCCACCACTCGTTGCGCTCGCACGCAGAAGTCGTCTTTGTACGCCACAAATGCCATCAGCATGCCCAGCGTTATCGCCCCGTTAGCCACCTGCAAGGCTCCAACACTAAGAACTACCGCGCCTTGCAACCCAAATATGAGCGCATAAACGCCGCCGAATAAGAGCATCATCCGCTGAGCAAGAAATCGCTTGTTCACGGCCTCCATCGTCAGTTCAGTCCAAAGGGAACTACGCACACTCTCTAACCGACCAAGCTTGACTGACTGCATGCCCCGCACACTCTCAATAAAATGAGATTGGGCTCCTGCCTCACGAATAATTGCCTCTTCAGTAGCGCGATGATATGCAGCGTGAGGAGCACACCTCGCCAGAGAATATATTGCGACGCTACTAATCGCAATCAAAGTCAGCACCGCGCTGTAAGCCACCATCACGCAAACTAGTAGCAGACAGAAAATAACGTCCAACGCTAATTCCGTTACCTTAGTCGTTATTCCCTGCTGAATGGCCTGGGTGGATTGGAAGCGGGATGTTACGTCTCCGACGTGCCTCTCTTCAAACCACGACAGTGGAAGGCGCATCAGGTGTTCCATTATGCGTGAGCACCAGTCCGTCATGGCCTTTGTTGTCAACGCCAAGCTCATCCAAGCTCGGGTGACGTCCAATACAGTCCGTATGGCAACAGATAGAACAAGCCCGCTACATAACACCCATATCAGATCAATATTGGACGAAGCGATAGCCTCATCGATAACCCACTGGGTCAACAATGGGCCAACCAGAGCGAAGACATGGATTGACGCCGATAGCACCAGTATCTGAAAGAGACCACGCCTTAAGTTTCCGATCTTGCCAATTACATCTCGCCATTTAGGCCGCTGGCGCTTTCGAGGCGAGAATCCTTCGTCGACGTATAGTTCGAGCGCGGATCCCGAAAAGTGCCGGCCAAAGTCGCTCAAGGACAACGTACGAATTCCCGACGACGGATCGTGTATAGATACGGATCGGGACCCAATCCTTATAAGTACGGCGAAGTGTTCGCCATCCCAGTGCAGGATGCATGGAGCCTTGAGATATTTGGCCTCTTCTGCACTGACGAACAGGCCACGCGTTCGAAACGAAAGGTCTCGCGCCAGATTCGACAGGTCCGCCATTCGCACCCCAGAGGCGGTCACGTTGAACCGACGACAGAGCTCGCGAAGAGGAATCTCATGACCCAATGCCGCAGCCACAAAACCTAGGCAAGCCAGACCGCAGTCACCCAGGCTAGCCTGCCGATAATGTCTCGAAATATCATACAAGCGCCTGAGCATTCCAAAAATCCAATTTCTGCTACGAAGGTTGATCATCCATGTCACGGTGAAGAGCGAATCAAGGCCAGGGATATCCTTCGTCACCGTCGATCGCGTTTTCAATGGTCGTACCTATGTAATAGCCCCCAATTGCCGCACCCGCTACAGCGGCGAAAACGAGGCTTCCTGCAGCTCCTGCCGTTGCAGTTTCGGCTAGACCCAAACCAGCACCTTGAGCTATTCCGACGCCAACCCCTCCTCCGACGGCCGCACTCGTCGTAACGACATCTCCGACGCCTACATTTCCACGTGCCCCAGACACTCGCACCATGTCTTCGATTGTCATCTCACGCATATTGACTCTCCTTAATTTTATTTCTCGCGACCACAGATGATGCGAATCAAGCCTCGCCCTGTCGGCCCTTTAATGAAATCATTCAACCCGTCTCGGTTAGATCGATAAAACCTCCATAATGCGCATGCGATAAAGAAATAGGCTGAACACCTTAAGGCGACAAGACCAATGTCCCGTTGATCTTCCGGATCGACGAGTACGTAAGTTGTCATCAAAAACTCCAGAGTCCCAATGCCCATGGCCAATGATCCGACAAACATCGGTAGTATGTGCTTCATAGATCTCTCTCACGAAAGTAGCAAACGCGCTCTCGCAGTAGATCACGCAGCAGTTCCGATGCCTTGGCCCGGTCACCCGAACTCAAATTCGAAAGTATGGCACCCATGTTACCCGCGTCCCCACGGGTCAATCTATTGATGAACTCAGATGAAATTGCGTCCGCTCGCAGGCGAACACCGTTTATGGTCGTCTCACCTTCAACCCAAACAGGATCAAATACGGTATTTAAGACTATGGCAGAGTTTTCATTCATTATCCCTGCCTCATTTCTTATGCAGCCAAGGTTGCACTCATCACGATTTCTGTGAATGCTTTTGAACCATTTCTCGAAGTTGACGATATTCTCGGAGCTACTCAAAACCTCAAAGGCGCTTTGACCCAACCTTTCCGCCAGTTCCGACCTGATACGCGCACCTTCAAGCGACTCTCGAAATATAGGCTCGTTCGGCATCACGTTGATGCAGCACCAGATCACGTAATCGATCATGTGCGCCGGATGAATTCCAACAGCAACATGAGCACTCTCCTCACCCTCAATCGGGATTGCATGATGCCACCACCCACGAGGAAGGTATAAAACGTCACCAGCCGCCAGGACCACGTCCATTACAGGATCAAGGGGACATTCATGCTTTCGATTCCGGCTGTTTTGTACGGCCAGAGGCATCGGGAACGTTGGCGAGTAGACAAGCCAGCGCTTCCTTCCTATCAATTGCACGGCGAAGACATCATGCGTATCCCAATGCTTTCCGAAGGCACCTTCACCACCAAAAGCAACATATGCATTGGCTGCTGTCCTTTCTCCGACAAAATTGCCCAGGAACTTCGAAATGGCGTCAATTGGCCTAGACTTAGAGTCCGCGTGATTGATGACCAAGGACGCGCCGCGCCTAAGCAAATCCTCAACCGCGGGCACTATCAATCTTCGACGCAACCGCCCCACGTCGTGGAACGACTCCACATAGGCCGATTGCGGCACTGATCCATGGAGAAACAATCCAATGGAGTCGATCTCCATCTCGCTTGCAAAAATGAGACCATCAAATAGCTTCCAATCATTTGTATGGCTCTTCAGCGACCCACGAAAAAGGAAGGGACTTTTTCCATAGTAATCCCGTGTAAAATTTTCAGACGATATACCAAGATCCATTCACTTTCCTATGAAAATCGCTGGATCGCTCCGTAAAATGGCTCAAGCAACCACTGAATAACGGGGCGACTCTCCAAAAAAATATCAGCCTCGACTGTCATGCCAAAATTGATTGGGCGCCGACCGGATTTTGTGTCAACTGTCCGCTCATTCAATCGCACTTTGACACGATAAAGGGGCTCATGCGAAACACTAGCCAGTCCCTTGACCTCATTAGGCAGGACTGGAACCGCCGACACGTCGGTTACAATGCCTTTTTTTTGGCCGAAATGTTGATACGGAAACGCCTGAAGGCGGACTCGAACCTCTTGGCCCCTGCTTACAAATCCGATAGAACGCGAATCGGCGTAAAGATTCACAATAAGATGGCTTTTGGTGGGAATCAGTCGAGCAAGAGGCGCCTCTGTAACTTGCTCTCCTTCGTTCACGGCGACTGCTGCAAGCATCCCATCGGCTGTCGCAACTATTGTGTGACGTTCTTCCGAATCTCTTCGAACTCCATCTTGAGCCAGCTCCGTGTCCTGCCTGGCTTCGGCAGCCAGCTCCATTTTTAGCGATATGCTTCGCTTCTGAATCTCGGATTCCGTATCCGTACGCATGCGCTCAAGTGCCAATCCATCCCTTCGCAACGCCGCCAGCTGCGATTGACGTGCGACGACGTCATCTCGTCTCGCATTAACGACCGTTCTGGCCACGTGGCCATTTTTCTCTAGTTCAACATGTCGCTGCATTGCCTCTTTCGCGATGATTATTCGAACTCTCTCAAGCGATTGCTGATTGCTGTTTTCGTCAATTTCGCGGCGAACTATCTTCAACTTCTTCCTCAGCGCCTCGCCCTCGTTCTCTGCCAGCGAGGTGGCGTCGCGTCGATCCTCACGAAGGCTCGCCCGGCGGGCTTCCAGCAGACCCTTTTGGATTTCTTGATAGGTCTCATTTCCCCCACTAGGATGGCGCATGCTCGAGATATCAAAGAGAACGTCGCCTTTCTTGACGCTCTGCCCTTCGGTTACATGGATTCGCTCGATAACACCGCTACTCAGAGGTAAAATTCGAATAGTTCCGCCGTCGGTAGAAACAAAGCCCGTGACCACGATTCTTTTGGTGTAAGAGCCCGCAAAGAGAAAAAGAATCAGTAATGCTGCTAACACTACAGACCACCCCACATACCACCAGCCTTTAGGCCCACTGACTTTACATACGGCATTCACTTTACGGTTCGCCATGCATTGATACTCCCGCCAACTTGTGACCAGTGCGGGGCATTACGGATCCTAATGATTCATTGTGATTGTTCGCAGAGAGACCGTCCTTCAGTCGACCCTCCTAAGTTCCGTAGTTTCGCGGCGCACTGAAATGTAAGGGAGACGACCATTCTGTCGGTCGGCGTGGCGTTCTTCGGCGCGAAATGGAGCGAACCGATCCTGATCGCCATCGCCTATGGCGTGGAACAGAAGGTCAAGACATTCTACCGGCCGAAGTTCCTGCCGACCTTGCCGACAGTGGCGGGTTGAGCCACGCACAGACGCGCATGTGAGCACGCCTATCGGCATCCCGATGGCGCGCAGCGTCGCCGACGCCGCGGCCGTGCTGAGCGCCATCGCCGGCAGCGACCCGCGCGATCCGGCCACCGCCGAAGCCGACAAGCACGCCACCGATTACACGAAGTTCCTCGATCCTAACGCGCTGCGCGGCAAGCGCATCGGCGTCGTGCGGCAGCTCGCCGGCATCGAGCCAAATGCCGATCGCGCACTCGAGCACACCATTGCCCTGCTGAAGGCGCAAGGCGCAACCGTCGTCGACAACGTGGAGATCCCGCACCTGAAGGAATTGAGCGAGCACGAGATCGACGTGCTGCTCTACGAATTCAAGCACGACATCGGCGCCTACCTCGCCACCCGGCCCGACCAGCCGATGAAGACGCTGGCCGACCTCATCGCGTTCAACGAGCGCGAGGCGGCGAAGGAAATGCCCTGGTTCGGCCAGGAGCTGTTCCTTGCCGCGCAGGCCAAGGGCGGCCTCGACGATCCGAAGTACATCGAGATGCGCGACCGCAACAAGCGCCTCGCCGGACCGGAGGGCATCGATGCGGCACTCGCCAAGGACAAGCTGGACGCCCTACTTGCCCCCAGCTGGGGGCCGGCCTTCGTGAACGACCTGGTGCTCGGCGACCACGTGGTGAGCGGCGACCCGACCGTCGGTGGCGTGTCCGCGCCCGCCGCCATCGCGGGTTATCCGTCGATCACCCTGCCCGTCGAATTCGCGCACGAGTTGCCGATAGGCGTGGTGTTCTTCGGCGCGAAGTGGAGCGAACCGACGCTGATCGCCATCGCCTACGGCGTGGAACAGAAGGCGAAGGCTTTCCGCCGGCCGAAGTTCCTGCCGACGCTTCCGGTTCGCTGAGCGCAGAAACGTAGGAGCCGCTATAGCGGCGAGGAGACCTCGCGATCACGTCGCAAGATTGCCCTCGCCGCTATAGCGGCTCCTACACGTCGTGCTTATCAGGTCGGGACGGCGCTCTTGTTCGCGAACTCGCGCACGATCGGCGCCAGCTTCGGATCTTCCAGCGCCATCGCCATCGTGGCGCGCACGAGCCCTGCCTTGTTGCCGCAGTCGAAGCGCGTGCCCTCGAACCGGTAGGCCAGCACCCTGCCCTTGTCCTTCAGCAGGTTCTCGATGGCGTCGGTGAGCTGGATCTCGCCGCCGGCGCCTTCCTTCGTGTTCCTGAGGTACTCGAAGATCTCGCTCGGCAGCACGTAGCGGCCCACCACGGCGAGATTCGACGGCGCGTCCGCGGGCTTGGGCTTTTCCACCATGTGGGTGATCACGTTGGTGCGGTCGCCCAGCCGTTCCTTCGCATCGACGATGCCGTATTTGTCGGTGTCCTTCTCGGGCACTTCCTCCACGGCGATGACGCCGGCCTGGTTGGCTTCCGCCACCTCGGCCATCTGCCGCAGCGCGCCCTTGCCCTTGTTCCAGATCAGGTCGTCGGGAAGCATCACGCCGAAGCGCTCGTTGCCCACCACCGGTGCCGCGCGCAGCACGGCGTCGCCAAGGCCGAGGGCCTCCGGCTGGGTGACGAACACGCAGCGCACGTGGCGCGGAAGGATGCCGCGCAGGATGGAGAGCAGCTCGTCCTTGTTCTTCTCGGCGAGCTTCTCCTCCAGTTCATAAGCCTTGTCGAAGTAGTCGGCGATCGCGTGCTTGTACCGGTTGGTGACGAACACCAGCGTATCGGCGCCCGCGTCCACGGCTTCGTCCACCGCATACTGGATCAGCGGACGGTCCAGCACCGGCAGCATTTCCTTGGCCACCACCTTCGTCGCGGGGAGGAATCGCGTACCGAGGCCGGCTACGGGAAATACGACCTTGCGCAGGGGTTGGGTCATGCAATGTCTCCACTTTCGTTACGGCGTAGCGGCAGCACGTTGTCGACCTGCGGCTCGCTCCAACGGAAGGACGGCAGCAACTGCGACACGCACCGGCGCAGGGTTTCTTCATCGAACGCGGTCACGGCTTCTTCGGCACGCGCGAGCTGCGTCTGCAGCAGCTCCCAGGACACCTGGCGATGCTGGGCCTGGAAGATTTTCGCGTGGGTCGTGCTCGTGTAGTTCTCCAGCGGGTGGAACAGCTCCTCGAACAACTTCTCGCCGGAGCGCAGCCCCGTATAGACGATCTGGATGTCCGAACCAGGCCGCTTCCCCGCCAGGCGGATCATCTGCTCGGCAAGGTCGCGGATTTTCACCGGATCGCCCATGTCGAGCGCGAAGATCTCGCCGCCCTTTCCGAGGCTCGCCGCCTGGAGGATCAACTGGCAGGCCTCGGGAATGGTCATGAAATAGCGCGAGATCTCCGGATGGGTGATCGTCACCGGACCGCCCTGCCGGATCTGCCGGCGGAACAGCGGGACCACCGAACCGGCGGAGTCCAGCACATTACCGAATCGCACCGTGATGAAACGTGTCGAGGTATGCGCTGCGAGGTTCTGGCACCAGATTTCCGCCATGCGCTTGCAGGCGCCCATCACCGAGGTGGGGTTGACCGCCTTGTCGGTGGAAATGAGCACGAAGGATTCGGCGCCGCAACGCACGGCGGCGTCGGCCACGATGCGCGTACCGAGCACGTTGTTGCGGAAAGCTTCGCGCAACTGGCCCTGCAGCATGGGCACGTGCTTGTAGGCCGAAGCATGGAAGACGATCTGCGGCTGCGTTTCCTCGAACAGACGGTTGACCGCCATGGCGTCGCGCGCGTCCGCCAGCACGCCGTTGAAGATGAGCTCGGGGTAAGCCGAGGTCAGTTCCTGGCCGATGCGATAGAGGTTGTACTCGGACATCTCGACCACGGTGAGCGAGCTTGCCCCGAGACGGGCCACCTGGCGGCAGAGTTCCGAACCGATCGAGCCGCCGCCACCGGTGACCAGCACGCGGCGGCCGCTGATGTTCTCGCGGATGGCCGTCCAGTCCAGCTCCACCGCGTCGCGGCCGAGCAGGTCCTCGATGGCCACTTCCTTGATCTCGTTGAACTGCGCCCGCCCCGCGACGACGTCCTCCAGACGGGGCACGGTGCGGAACGGCAGCCCGGTGCTCTCGCAGAAGGCCACGATCCGGCGCATCTGCGCGGTGGTCGCCCCCGGCACGGCGATGAGCAGCATCTGCACCGCCACGGCCTTAGACAGCTCGGCCAGCTGATCCACGGTGCCGAGCACCGGGATACCGCCGATCTGCGCCCCGCGCAGGGCAAGGTTGTCGTCGACGAAGCCGATGACGCTGTAGCGGCTGTCGCGACGCAGGTCGCGCGACAACGCCTCGCCGGCGCGATCGGCGCCGACGATCAGCACCCGCTTGGTCGGCACCGACTGGAACAGGTCGATGCGGCTGTCCTTCCAGAAACGGTAGCTGAGGCGCGGAAGACCCAGCAGCACCACGAGCACCACCGGATAGACCAGCAGCACCGAGCGCGGCACGCCGTCCAGGCGCGAATACATGACCATGGCCAGGCCGATGATCAGCGCACCGATGACGGTGGCGCGGATGATGTTCCATAGGTCGGGCAGGCTGGCGAAGCGCCATACCCCCTTGTACAGGCCGGTCCAGTTGAAGACCGCGCCCTGGACCAGCAGCACGATGGGAAATTCCATCGGCAGGTAGGTCACCGGCGAAAGATCCGGCATCAACGCATAGCGCAACGACTTGGCGATCCACCACGCCAGTGCCGACATGGCGAGGTCGTGCGCAACGACCGCCGTGCGGGGATGGATAATGCCGATGAACTTACGCAGAAACATGTCGCTCCCTTCGACGCAAGCCGTAACGCTTGCCAGTACGCCAGACCGCTGCCCCCAGCAGGTACACCACCCCGAAGCACGCGGGCGCCGCCGCTGGCGAGCGGAACGCGATCCATGCGACGGGAATACAGACGAGTACGTTCCAGGCGAGGTAGCCCGCGGCTACCTTCCGGTGTGACGCTCCCCGTCTCACGAGCCACTGATAAAGGTGTTCGCGGTGCGGAGTGTACCAGCGCGCACCGCGCAGCATTCGCACGACCAACGTCAAGGTCGCGTCGACGACGAATGCCGACGAAAAAATCAGCGAAGGCCATAGCAAATTCGTGCGGAATGCCCACAACATCGCGGAAACCGCAAAAACCAGAAGGCCCAGCGTGCCGCTGCCCACGTCGCCCATGAAGATCCGTGCGGGCGAACGGTTGAACCACCAGAAACCGAGGGATGCCGCGGCCATGGCGAGGCCGGCGGCGGCAATGGCGGGGCTGCCTGCCGCCCAGGCCAGGGCGGCCGAGGCGGCGCCGAAGAACATGGCCTGCTGGGCCGCCAGGCCGTCGATGCCGTCCATGAAATTGTGCAGGTTGATGCACCAGACACCCGCCAGCAGCAACGGTATGGCCCAGAGCAGACTGGACGTCCCCGAGGCGATGGCGATGCAAAGCAGCAGCGTGGCGGCCAGCTGGATCAGGAGACGCGGACGGATCGGCAAGGAGCCATGGTCGTCGAGCCAACCGATCGCGGCCACGGCGATGGTCGCGACCGTGAAGGCGCCCACCGTCCCCGCGCCCGGCGATCCGGGCAGGAGCAGCAGGCCGGCCGGCATGCCCACGAGGGCGCCGAAGACGATACCGATGCCGCCGCCCCGCGGGGTCGGCTGCGTATGCGAGCGGCGGCGACCCGGGGCATCGAGCATCCCGCGCCGATGCGCATAGGCGATGGCGACCCTGACGCTGCCGAAGGAAACGACAAAGGCTGCCAGCACGCAGCCGATAGCGAAGCTGCCGGCGTCGGCAAGGGGCGGCATCATTCGTTCGCCACGCCGTGGATGGGCCGGACCGTGCCCCAGCTCTTGCAGCTCGGGCACTGCCAATGGTGCGCCTTGGCGCCGAAGCCGCAGCGGCTGCAGCGGTACATGGCCTGACCTTCGAGCAGCTTGCGGGTCAGGTCGCGCAGGATCAGGTAGTTCTCGCGCGCCTCGCCCGACACCTTGTCCATGGTGGCGTCGATCAGGGCCATCAGGCCGCGCACGGAAGGACGCTTGCGCAGCTGGCCCGTGAGGAAGTCGATCGCCGTGCGCTCGCCGTCCCTGCCCTCGTACAGACGGGTCAGCGCGAGGACGGGCGAGATGCCGTGGTAGCGTTCCATGATCTCGCGCAAGAAGGCTTCCGCCCTGTCCATCTGCCCCGACCGCGCGTAGCAGTTGAGCAGGGGCGGGAGGATTTCCGGAACGAAGGCGATGTCGGCCGCGATGGCGGCCTCGTACGACGCGATGGCCTGCTCCACGTCGCCGTCCTCCGACGACAGCCGGCCTGCGATCATGTGCGCGCGGACGCAGTCTTCCTGGCAAGCGAAAGCGTCGCGGATATAGTCGCGCGCCTCGGTGCGGGCGCCATGCTGGCGGGACTGCTCGGCCAGCTCGCAGTAGAACTGGGCGATCATGGCCGACTCGTCCTCGCCGGTCATCGCTTCCAGGCGACGGGCGTGATCGATGGCCTTGTGCCACTCGCGCTCGTGCTGGTAGATCGCGATGAGGTGGCGCAGCGCGGACGGGGCCAGGGCGTCCATGGCCACGAGATCGGAGAACAGGGTTTCCGCGCGATCCAGGAGGCCGGCGCGCATATAGTCCTCGCCCAGTTCGAGCAGGGCCACGGTCTTCATCTCGTCGGACAGGCCCTGCCGCGACACCAGGTGCTGGTGCAGCCGGATGGCCCTGTCCACCTCGCCGCGCTTGCGGAACAGGTTACCCAGCGCGAGGTGGGTCTCCACCGTGTCGCGATTGTATTCGGCGAGGCGCAGGAAGACCTCCAGCGCCTTGTCCTGTTCCTCGTTGAGGAGGTAGTTCAGGCCCCGGAAGTAATCGGAGGAAAGCTCGTTGACGCGTTCGCCGGAGCGCCTGACGTGGCTTCGACGGGCGAGCCACCAGCCGCAGGCGAAAGCCAGGGGAGGAACGAGCGCCAGCAACCAGATCGGATTCATGCGGTCGTCGCGTTCGCTACCTTGCGTTCGCGCCGGCGCCGTCGGCGATGGCCCAGCGAGGTGCCCAGCCACGCGGTGACCCCGCCGAGGATCCAGCCCACCAGGACGGCGGACAGCATGGCTCCACCCTTGGGCAGGGAAAGCTGCGCGAAGCCCAGGTCGAACGACGCCAGGTCGGCGTTCAGGGCGCCGAAAACGATGCCGGCCGCGATGAACAGCAAGAGGAAAATGATTGCAATCAGACGCATCCGGCGACTGTACCTGAATCCTGAATAGCGTGGTGCTTCGCGGTTGGCTTTTCATACAGCTTCGCGGGGCGGTTCGCAATGTAAGTGCCCCGGCCGGCAGGTTTCGGTTACTACAGGAGCCCCTATGGCGGCGAAGGATCGGACCGAACTGTAGGAGCCGCCATGGCAGCGAAGGATCGGACCGAACTGTAGGAGCCGCTATAGCGGCGAGAAGCCGACGGAGCCGCGAAGCGGCGAAGCGGCGAAGCGGCGAAGCAGGTTCCCCTCGCCGCCATAGCGGCCCCTGCAAATGGCAAAAAAACGCCGCGTCACTGCGCGGCGTCGGTTCCCTCGATAAGGTTCACGCGTTCGCGTAGTTCCTTGCCGGGTTTGAAATGCGGGACGTGCTTGCCCGGGAGAGCCACGGCCTCGCCGGTCTTGGGATTGCGGCCCATGCGCGGCGGACGGAAGTGCAGCGCGAAGCTGCCGAAGCCGCGGATCTCGATGCGCTCGCCCGTCGACAGGGCGTGACTCATCTGTTCCAGCACGCTCTTGACGGCAAGTTCCACGTCGCTGAAGGCAAGGTGGGTCTGGCGCCGCGCCAGCGCCTCGATCAGTTCCGACTTTGTCATGGGTCCCCTGGTGGTTCTCGAAGCTGACGCAATGATCTATCGAACAACAGCGAGGGGCGGGTTCGCCGCCCCTCGCCCGACGGTTAGTCGGCCTTGTTCATCTGTTCCTTGAGGAGCGCGCCGAGCTTGGTCGTGCCACCAGCGGCGGACTGGTAGTCGGCCATGGTGTCGGCCAGCTCTTCCTCGTCCTTCGCGCGGATCGACAGCTGGAGCTGACGGCCCTTGCGATCCATGCCGGTGAACTTCGCCTCGACGGAATCGCCGACCTTCAGGTACTGGGTGGCGTCGTCGACGCGTTCCTTGGCGATGTCGTTCGCGCGGATGTAGCCCTCGACGCCTTCGCCGAGGTCGACCAGCGCGCCCTTGGCGTCGACTTCCTTGACCGTGCCGGTCAGGACCGTGCCGCGCGGATTCGTGGCCATGAACTGGCCGAACGGATCCTGCTCCATCTGCTTGATGCCGAGGGAGATGCGCTCGCGCTCCGGATCGACGGCCAGGACCACGGCCTCGACTTCGTCGCCCTTCTTGAAGTTGCGGACGAGGTCTTCACCCGAGGCCTGCCACGAGATGTCGGACAGGTGGACGAGACCGTCGATGCCGCCTTCCAGGCCGATGAAGATGCCGAAGTCGGTGATCGACTTGATCTGGCCGGAGACCTTGTCGCCCTTCTTGTGCATGGCGGCGAAGGCTTCCCACGGGTTCGAGCGGGTCTGCTTGATACCGAGGGAGATACGACGACGCTCTTCATCCACGTCGAGGACCATGACTTCCGTTTCGTCGCCGACCTGGACCACCTTGGCCGGGTTGACGTTCTTGTTGGTCCAGTCCATTTCGGAGACGTGCACCAGGCCTTCGACGCCCGGCTCGATCTCGACGAAACAGCCGTAATCGGTGACGTTGGACACCTTGCCGAACAGGCGGCTGCCGACCGGGTAGCGGCGGGCGATGGCGACCCACGGGTCGTCGCCGAGCTGCTTGAGGCCGAGCGACACGCGGTTGCGCTCGCGGTCGTACTTGAGCACGCGGACGTCCAGCTCGTCGCCGACGTTGACGACTTCGGACGGATGACGCACGCGCTTCCACGCCATGTCGGTGATGTGCAGCAGGCCGTCGATGCCGCCGAGGTCGACGAACGCGCCGTAATCGGTGAGGTTCTTCACCACACCCTTCACGACCGCGCCTTCGGTCAGGCGCTCGAGCAGCTTCTCGCGCTCTTCCGAGAACTCCGTCTCGACGACCGCGCGGCGGCTGACGACGACGTTGTTGCGCTTGCGGTCGAGCTTGATGATCTTGAACTCGAGGTCCTTGCCCTCGAGGTAGACCGGGTCGCGGACCGGACGCACGTCGACCAGGGAGCCCGGCAGGAACGCGCGGACGTCCTTGATGTCGACCGTGAAGCCGCCCTTGACCTTGCCGGAGATCTTGCCGGTGATGGTCTCTTCCTTGTCGAACGCCTGCTCGAGGTCGTCCCACACCATCGAACGCTTGGCCTTCTCACGGGAGAGCTTGGTCTCGCCGAAGCCGTCTTCGAGCGCGTCGAGCGCGACCTTGACCTCGTCGCCCACTTCCACTTCCAGCGCGCCGGACTCGTCCTTGAACTGCTCGATCGGGACGATGCCTTCGCTCTTCAGGCCGGCGTTGATCACCACCACGTCGTTGCGGATTTCCACAACGATACCGGTGACGATGGAGCCGGGCTTCAGCTTGGAAATGGCCTGCTGGCTCTGTTCAAACAGTTCGGCAAAACTTTCAGTCATGTTGATTCCAGGGTTATGAAAGGTCGTACCCGCTGCCTGCGTACCTTCGTGATCGCAGACGGACGGGGGACCCGCCGGTAGAGGGTGCGCGGAAATACCCGGATGGGTTCCCCTGCACCGTTGCCAAGAGCCCGCGCCCACTGCGCGGACACCGATGCCGCGACGCGCCCTACGGACGCACCACGGCGAAAACCTTTGCCACCACCTCGTCGATCGGCATGCCGGTGGTATCGATGACCACGGCGCCTTCGGCGGGCTTCAACGGGGCGACCGGCCGCGAAGCGTCACGCTCGTCGCGCGCCTCGATCTCTCGCTGAAGGACAGCAAGTGTAACGCTCAGCCCCTTATCCTTCAACTGCTTATAGCGTCTTTTCGCACGCTCGGCCGCGCTGGCGGTAAGGAAGAACTTATGGGCGGCCTCGGGGAAAATCACCGTCCCCATGTCCCGCCCGTCCGCGACCAGCCCCGGGGCCTTGCGGAAACCGTGCTGGAGGTCCACCAGGGCCTCCCGGACCGAGGGAATCACGGCGATGGCCGAGGCGGCCGCCCCGGCCGTTTCCGTGCGCAGCTCGTCGGTGGCGTCGTGGCCGTTGACCAGGACCCGGGTTTCCCCGCCATCGGCACTGGGCTGGAAGCGGATCTTCACCGTCCGGGCACAGCGGGTGACGGCCTCGGCGTCGGAGAGGTCGATACCCTCCTCGCCCGCCGCGTAGCCCACAGCCCGGTAAAGGGCCCCGGAATCGAGCAGGCGCCAGCCCAGGCGATCCGCGACGAGGCGGCTGATGGTTCCCTTGCCGGAGCCGGAGGGGCCGTCGATGGTCAGGACGGGGACGGCTGCCGGGTGGGCCATGGGATCAACCTCGTTCGCGAAACCCGCATGATATCGCGTCGAGCCCCGGTATCGGCCGATGGACAGCCCCCGGGCGCCATGCTACAAGCCCCCAACTGCCACGCGCCACGGTTGAGACGTTCCATGTCCGACGACCTCCGGAGCCAGTTCGAACAGGCTTACCTGGACCTGGGCCGCCTGGGACACCGACCGGACAACGACACCCTCCTGCGCATCTATGCCCTCTACAAGCAGGGCTCCGAGGGCGACGTCCACGGGGAAAAACCGGGCTTCTTCGATTTCGTCGGCACGGCCAAGTACGAGGCCTGGGCCACGCTGAAGGGCACCCCGCGCGAGGTGGCGATGCGCGATTACGTCGCGCTGGTGAAGTCGCTGGGCGGCTGAGGCCCACGGCAGCCTGGCCGCGAGTACCCATCGCCGCCGCAGCGGCTCCCACCTGGTCCCTTCTAAGTTTTGCCGGCAAACCAGGCGGCCACGGGCAATTCGCCCATCAGCCCGGCCATCGCGCACTCCCCGCCATGCGAGCGGTCGGCCCCGAACACGTCCCGCCAATGGCCCGCCGGCAGTGCGAGCGAGGTGCCCGCCCAGCGATCCGCCGGGATCGAGGGGGCGTCCGACCCGCCGAGCCATTCGGCCGTATGCCTGGCGACGGCCACGACCAGCTTCTGCCCGCGGTGTTCGCGCACGAAGGCCAGCACATGGTCCGCGGCCGGGCCGGAGGCCGCGAGCGGCCGGTAGGTGCCACGGGCGAACAGCTCCGGGTGGTCGCGGCGGAGGCGCAGCAGCCGGCCGACGACCGCCTGCTTGACCGCGCCGTCGCGCCAGCTCGCCAGCGCGTCCGCGGGGGACGCGTCGCGGTCCAGGGAGGCGGCCCGGGCGAGGAAATCGACCGGCCGGCGGTTGTCCGGGTCGACCAGGCTGAAGTCCCAGTAGTCGGTCCCCTGGTAGAGATCGGGGACCCCTGGCGTGGTCAGGCGAAGCGCCGTCTGGGCGAGCCCGTTCGCCGCGCCGGGCACGGCGATGTAGCCGGCGAAGGCCGAAAGCTCCGCGGCGGCGGCGCTGGACAGGAGACTGCGCAGGAAGTCCTCGCAGCCGTCCTCGTAGGGTTCGTTCGGCGAGGTCCAGCGCGTCCAGCGTTTCGCTTCGCGCAGCGCCTTGCGTTGCCAGGCGGCGATCCGCGTGGCGAAGCGCTCGACGCCCTCCTCGTCGTCGGGAGCGAGGTCGAGGGGCCATGCGCCCACCAGCATCTGGTAGAGCATCAGCTCGTCGGCCGCGGAGGGTGCTATCCGCCCGTCGTCGGTGCGCTGGCGGAACCCGGCATGGCGCACGCGCCAACGCTCGACCGTCACCACCCAGCGACCCGCCACTTCCGAGAGGACCGCCAGCCGGGCGCGCAGGTCCTCGCCGCGTTTGTGGTCATGCGTGGCCGTTGCCAGGAGGGTATGCGGCAGGCTCGCGGCACGTTCGGCACAACACCGGTGGAAGGCGTCCGCGGAGATCGCCAGCGACGCCGCGTCGACGCCGACCTCGTTGCGCGACAGCAACCGGCCGTAACGGTAGCCGGCGGTGTCCTCCACCGCCTTCGCCGCCACGGGCGAGGTGGCCTGCTGGAACACCGCGATCGCCCGCTCCCGCGCCCGTCGCACCGGCCCCGGCGGCAGCGCCCGCGGCGCTTCGCCGCCAAGCCACCCGGCCACGAGGTGCAGCAGATCCACGTCTTCCAGGCGAATCGTACGCAATGCGCCTTCGACCGCGCGGGCAAACACGGCGTCGTCGTACGCATCGCGCCCCGCGCCGCCCGCGTACGTGCGGTACACGGGAAAGTGCACCAGCAATTCCACGAGGACACGGCGGATGGCGGCGAGCGATACGTCGCGCGTGACGACATCGGCGCGCGCGGCGGCGAACAGGGCGCGCGCGGTGCGGTCGAGCTCCGACTCGAAGCTGTCGACCAGGATCTGCCTGCGCGCGCGCACCGCCTGCGTCGCGAAATCCGCACCCTCGCCCGTGAGGTTACGCCACAGTTCCGTCAGCGGGCCCTCGCCGGCGGCGTCGTGCAGCACGGCCGACACCTGGTCCATGAATTCGTAGCCGGTGGTGCCGTCGGTGCGCCAGTCGAGCCGCAACGACTCGTCGGTCGCGAGGATCTTCTCCACCACCAGGTAAGCCGTGTCGCGCGGCGCTTGCGCTGGGCGCTGCACGCGTAGCCGGTCCAGGCGGTGGCGCAGCTGGCGGCAGTACCGGCGGGGATCGGCGAGGCCGTCGACATGGTCGCAGCGCACGCCGTCGATCAGCCCCTCGGCATACAGCCGGAAGATGGTCCTGTGGGTGTCCTCGAACACCGCGGTGCGCTCGATGCGCAGGCCGGCGAGTTCGTTGATGTCGAAGAAGCGGCGATAGTTGACCATGTCGCTGGCGAGCTTCCAGAACGACAGGCGATAGTGCTGCCGCTCGACGAGCGCGTGCAGCGCCGCCCTTCCCGCGTCCGTCGACGGATCGTGCACGGTCGCGGCATCGTCCCCGAGCGCGGCTTCGGATGCGGGAGAAATCGGCAGGTGGTCGTCGTAGACGCGCAGCATCCACCGATCGCGTCGCCGGGCGAGGCGAAGGTGGCCCTCGCGCAGCGTCGCCGCGTAACCCGCACCGAGGATCGGCAACAGCAGGCGGTTCCGCAGCAGCGGATCCGGTGCCTGCCATTCGATGTCGAAGTAACCCGCGTAACGGCTCTCGCGTCCATGCCGGAGCACGTCCATCCACCATGCGTTCTCGACGCCGACGCCCATGTGGTTCGGCACGATGTCGAGCACCAGTCCCATGCCATGCGCGCGCAGCGCGGCAACGAGGCGGCGCAAGGCGTCCTCGCCGCCGATCTCGGGATTCACCTCGTGGCAGTCGACCACGTCGTAGCCGTGCGTGGATCCCGCGCGGGCGCGCAGGATCGGGGAGGCATACAGATGACTGACGCCGAGGTGGTGGTAATAGCCGACGACGTCGACGGCATCGTCGAGGGTGAAGCCCGCATGGAACTGCAGGCGCGCCAGGGCACGCGGTGGACTCATCCGCGGTTCCGCGTCTGGTCGATGGTGGCGCAGACGGCATGGGCGATCGGCCCGTCGAACAGCCGCGACGAGGTGTCCGGCATGCGCCGGCGCCAGTTGGGATGCACCGCGTCCGTCGGGCCGGGAAGGTTCGGTTGCTCGTGCAGGCCGAGGATGTCCTCGACCGGGAAGATCGCCAGCGGCGCGGGGGTCAGGCTGACATGGTGCGCCGCCGCCCACACGACAGGCGAGATATCGTCCGGCGCCGGCGGCGAATCCTCGTTCCATGCCGATCCGGAGGCGAAGAGCGCATGCCACAGCTGCACGCGGTCGCGCTCGCGCTGCGCCACCTCGTCCACGGCCGGATCGTCGAGGCCGGTGCGCTTCCGCCATTCGACGTCGCGTCCGCTCCACCATCCGGCGACCGTCGGCACGTCGTGTGTACTCGTCGTCGCCATGGCCTTGTCCGACCATGCGTCCGGCGTGACGAATCCACCGTCGACGGCCCGCTCGAACCAGAGCACGCGGATGCCGAGCACGCCTTTCTCCGCGATCGTGTCGCGGAAATCGGAAGGTATCGTGCCCAGGTCCTCGCCGATGACGATGGCGCGTTCGAGATGCGACTCGAGCGCGATCAGCCGGAGCATGTCGACGAGTGGATAGCGCACGTAGGCGCCTTCGGTGGCACCGGCGCCGTGCGGGACCATCCACAGGCGCTTCAAGCCGAGCACGTGGTCGATGCGCACGCCGCCCGCATGGGCGAGCGCGGCACGCAGCATGCCGATGAAGCCACGGAAACCCGTGTCGCGCAGGCCGCGCGGCGAGAACGTCGTGAGGCCCCAGTCCTGGCCGAGACGGTTCAGCGCATCCGGCGGTGCGCCCACGGAAAGGCCGGTCAGCATCTCGGCCTGGTGCGCCCAGGCATGGCTGCCGCCCGAGTCGGCGCCGACGGCGAGGTCGGCGACCAGGCCGATGGCCATGCCGGCATCGCGGGCGGCTTTCTGCGCACCCTCGAGCCCCTGCTTCGCCAGCCATTGCAGCCACGCGTGGAAGGCCACCTCGCGCGAGTGCTCGCGCGCGAAGGCCGCCACCGCGGCGCCGGACGGATCATGGAATGCCGACGGCCAGCCCTGCCATCCGCCTGCTCGACCATGTGCCGTGAAATCCGCATGCAGCGCCTCGAAGCGGGCGTGACGCTCCAGCGGTTCGCCCTGCTCGCGACGGAAGGCCATGAAGCGTTCCGAATGGGCGATGTCGGCGGAGGCGCCCTCGAAGATGGAGCGCAGGATGGTCATGCGTGCCCGCGCGGCGCGCGGCCAGTCGATCAGGTCCAGCCATTCCAGCTCGGCGAGTTCCTGGCGCAGGTTGTGCGAGTCGATCACCGCGCGCACGGTGTGCTCGCCGTTGCTCCGGGCCGGATCGATGTACAGGCCGTTGAGGAAGAGCCGGCTCGACGGCGCATAAGGGCTGTAGCGCTCCGGCGCCGCGGCGAACAGCGCGTGCAAGGGGCTGATCGCCAGCGCGTCGGCACCCTTCTCGGCCGCTGCTTTCGCGCAGATCTCCAGCGCGGTGAAGTCGCCGATGCCGCCGTCGCCGGGCCGGCGCAATCCGGATATCTGGACCGCCATGCCCCAGGGGCGACGGCAATTGCTGTGGACGTCGCGCACGCCGAACGTTCGCGGCGGTGCCACCGCCAGGGTCGTTCGTTCATCGTCCAGCGAGAGCGTGTAGTAGCCCGGCAGCGATGGGACGTCGATGCCTTTCTCGCCGGAAGGCAGGCTGCCTTCGCTCACCCGTGTGGCGTCGGCCGCCTCGATCGTCCACGCGCGCGCGCGCGGCGACGGCGGAACCTCGATGCGCGTTCCCGCGTCCGCGGTCAGCATCCGTGCCAGACGGGTGCCCCTGCCTTCCTCGTCGATCCGCCGCAGGCTGTCCTCGACCTCGTCCGCGTAGTCGGCCGGCAGGCCGAGTGCCCGCAACACCGCGCGCAACGTATCCGCGGGCGTCGTCTGCGGACGATCGAGCGCATCGCGCCAGTGCACGTCGATCCCGGCCTTTTCGGCCAGCAGTGCGAGGCGATCGTCGGGGGGTGCGTTCACAGCTCAGGACTCCAGGCAGGCAAGGGTACGGCGAGCCGGAAGCAGGCCGCGTGAAAGGGAAGCGACGTCGGCGGCATCGCCGTGAAGCCACGCCGCGGACGGCGACGGGGGCCGGTCGACGGCGATGTCCGCGTCGCCGAGGTTGACGTAGAGGGTAAGCGACGCGCCGCCGAGCGACCACGAAGCGAAGAACGCCCGCTCCCCCAGCGCACCGGCACCGAGGCTGCGCGCTTCCTCGATGTGCGGCGCCACATGCTTGTGCCGCAGCGCGATCAGCTCGCGCACGAAGACGCGTCGCCTTTCGCCGGCCGCGTCGTGGCGCACGGGTATGGATGCGGTGAAGGTCTCGTACTCGTTCGGGTCCGGGATGTCTCCCGCGAAACCGGCAAAGCTTTCGAACTCCCTGCGCCGGCCCTCGCGCACCGCGGCGCGAAGTCTTTCGTCGGGAAAATCGGTGAAGAACAGGAACGGCGTGCGGCTCGCCCATTCCTCGCCCATGAACAGCATCGGGACAAAGGGGCCCAGCAGCAGAAGCGCCAGGGCCGCCTCCATCGTTTCGGCATCCACGAGGATGCTCAACCGGTCGCCGAACGCGCGGTTGCCCACCTGGTCATGGTTTTGCAGGAAGTTGACGAAGCGCGCAGGCGGGAGGTCGCCGCTCGACTCGCCGCGGCGGCGGCCACCCATCGTCTCGCCCTGGAAGGCGAAGCCCTCGCGCAGGCTGCGCAGGAGCTTTTCCATCGGCGGGCGGTAATGCGCGTAGTAGCCTTCCTGCTCGCCGGTGAGCAAGACGTGCAACGCGTTGTGGAAATCGTCGTTCCACTGCGCGTCGAAGCGGTCGCGACCGAGGAGGTGTGCCTGGTTGGCTTCGTTCTCCAGCACGAGGTGTATCTGCCGTTCGGGACCGATCGCGGCACGAACCCGGCCCGCCAGCGCGGCGAGCCAGCCCGGATTGCCGATGGCATGCACTGCATCGAGGCGCAACCCGTCGAAACGGAACTCGTCCAGCCAGTACAGCGCGTTATGCACGAAGTAGTCGCCCACCTGGGGCGTCGCCACACCGAGGGCCGCGCCCCACGGTGTATGCGTGGCTTCGTCGAAGAACGGCGACGCGTACGCGCCGAGGTAGTTTCCATCCGGGCCGAAGTGGTTGTAGACCACGTCGAGGAAAACCATCAGGCCGAGACCGTGCGCGGTGTCGACCAGCGACTTCAGGTCGTCCGGCGAGCCATAGGCCGCGGCCGGCGCGAAGGGCAGCACGCCGTCGTACCCCCAGTTGCGCTCGCCCGGGAATTCGGCGACCGGCATGAGTTCCACCGCGGTGATGCCCAGCGACGCCAGGTGCGGCAGGACCATCTCCACGCCGTGGAAGCCGCCGAGCGCGCCCACGTGGAGTTCGTAGATCACCGTCTCGCGCCACGGGCGTCCTTTCCACCCGTCATGCTGCCAGCGGTACGCGAGGGGATCGGTGACGACGCTGTAACCGTGCACGTCTCCGTCGCGCTGCCGGCGCGATGCCGGATCGGGCACGGCCAGGCCGTTTTCGAGACGGAAGCGATAGCCCGTGCCCACATCCACCGGGCACACGCACTCGAACCAGCCATCGTCGAGCGCGCGCATCGGCGCCGAATGGCCGTTGTCGCATTCGATCGATATCGCGTCGCGGTCGGGTGCCCATAGCCTGAAGCGTGTGCGGCCGTCGCCCAGCGGCTTGAATCCGTAGGGCATCGCGTGGGCATGGCCCCGATTCATGCGGGCTCCGTCCTCACCGTGGCAGCCAGGAGGACCACGCTGCGACCCTCCACCTCGATGGTGGACTCGCTCCACGCGACCTCGGAGGCCGTCGGCGCGGCCGTGTTGCAGGCCAGGCGCCAGTTCGCCGCCGGCTGCGGCAGGTGGAACACATGCTTCTCCGGTGTCGCGTTGATCATCACCAGCGTCACGTCGGCGCGCTTCTCGCCCATGGCCTGCGCGCGACGAAGCGCGAGCAGGCGGCCCTCGGTGTAATCCCAGGTCGCCTGGGTCATCTCGGCGCCGCTCTCGTCGAACCACGCCACCTCGCGCATGCCCGGTGCCACCTCGGTGTCGCCGCGGAGGAAATGCGCGGCGCGCAGGGTCGGATGCTGCTCGCGGAGGCGGATCAGCCGCGCGACGAAGTCGGCCAGTTCCCTGCCGCGCTCGGACGTGGCCAGCTTCCAGTCGTACCAGGAAATCTCGTTGTCCTGGCAGTAGGCGTTGTTGTTGCCCTGTTGCGTCCGCCCGAACTCATCCCCGCCCAGCAGCATCGGCGTGCCGTGCGAGAAGAACAGCGTGGCGAGCATCGCGCGCTTCACGCGGTCGCGCGCCGTGCGAATGGCCTCGTCCTCGGTCGGGCCCTCCACGCCGTAGTTGTAGCTCTCGTTGTCGTTGCCGCCGTCGCGGTTCTCCTCGCCGTTGGCCTCGTTGTGCTTGTCGTTGTAGCTGACCAGGTCGTCCAGCGTGAAACCGTCGTGCGCCGTGATGAAATTGACCGAGGCCCAGGGACGGCGGCGATGATGGTCGAAAAGTTCGCCCGATGCCTGCAACCGCCCGGCAAGGGCGCCGCGCATCGCCGGATCGCCCTTCCAGAACTTACGCACATCGTCGCGGAACTTGCCGTTCCACTCGCCGAAGCCGGGCGGATGGTTGCCGAGCTGGTAGCCGCCGGGACCGATGTCCCAGGGTTCGGAAATGAGCTTCACGTTGGCCAGAACGGGGTCCTGTCGCATGGCGTCGAACAGCCCGCAGTTGGGATCGAACCCGGATTCCTCGCGACCGAGGCTCACGCCCAGGTCGAAGCGGAAACCGTCCACGTGGAAGGTCTGGACCCAGTAGCGCAGCGAATCCATCACCAGCTGCAGGACGCGCGGATGCGAGGTATTGACCGTGTTGCCGGTACCCGTGTCGTTGACGCAGTAGCGCGGGTTGTCCGCCACCAGCCGGTAGTAGCTCTTGTTGTCGAGCCCGCGGAACGACATCGTCGTACCCAGCTCGCTTCCCTCGCAGGTATGGTTGTATACCACGTCGAGGATCACCTCGATGCCGGCGGCATGCAGCGCCTGCACCGCGGCGCGGATTTCGTTGAGCGCGCCTTCGGCGAGGTACGCCGGTTCCGGCGCGAAGAACGCCAGGGTGTTGTAGCCCCAGTAGTTGCGCAGTTTCAGTTCGGTGAGGCGGCGGTCCTGGACGAAGGCATGCACCGGCAGGAGCTCTACCGCGGTCACCCCCAGCTTCACCAGGTAATCGATGACGTAGGGATCGGCCAGGGCGATGAAGGTCCCGCGCTCGTGCTGGCGGATCCGCTTCAGCGTGCGGGTGAATCCTTTCACATGCGTTTCGTAGATCACCGTCTCATTCCACGGCGTATGCGGGCGGTTGCCGTGGGTCCAGTGCATCGGCTCGTCCACCACCACGGCCTTGGGCATGGCGGCGGCACTGTCGCGCCGGTCGAACGAGAGGTCCGCGCGCGGCGACGACACGCGATAGCCATGCAGCGCATCGGACCAGCGCACCTGGCCGTGCAACAGGCGGGCGTAAGGATCGAGGAGAAGCTTGTTGGGATTGAAGCGGTGCCCTTCCTCCGGCGCATACGGGCCGTGCGCGCGGAACCCGTAAAGCGTGCCGCCGCGCACGCGCGGAAGATACCCGTGCCACACCTCGTCGGTGCATTCGGGCAGATCGTAGCGAGCGATCTCGCGCTTGCCGGAAGGATCGAAGAGGCAAAGTTCCATGCGCTCGGCATGGGCCGAGAACACGGCGAAATTGGTACCCATGCCGTCGCACGTGGCGCCGAGGGGATACGGCGAACCGGACTGCATGCGTTCGGGTAAGGCGGGCATTCGTGTTCCTCGTCAGTCGGCGACGAAAATGAGGGTGGCCAGTGGCGGCAGGCTCAATACCAGCGACTGCCCGAACCCGTGCGCGGGCACCGCTTGCGCATGCCGCTCGCCCTCGTTGCCAACGCCCGAGCCGCCGTACTCGGTGGCGTCGGAGTTGATCGCTTCGCACCAGCGGCCGCCTTCGGGCACGCCGATGCGGAAACCGTGCCGCACGGCGGGCGTCATGTTGCTGACGACGAGCACCGGGCGCCCGCCGTCGGCGAAGCGCAGCCATGCGAACACGCTCTGGCCGGCATCGTCACCGATCACCCAGCGGAAGCCGCGCGGATCGGCGTCCCAGGCGTGCAACGCCGAGGTGGAGGCATAGACACGGTTGAGGTCGCGCACGAGTTTCTGCACGCCGAGGTGCCGTGGATGATCTAGCAGTTCCCAGGCAATCTGCGCATCGTGGTTCCACTCGTGCGGCTGGGCGATCTCGCCGCCGGTAAACAGGAGCTTCTTGCCGGGATGGCCCCACATGAACCCGTAATAGGCGCGCAGGTTCGCGAAGCGCTGCCACTCGTCGCCGGGCATCCGTCCCAGGAGCGAGCGCTTGCCGTGCACCACCTCGTCGTGCGAGAGCGGCAACACGAACTTTTCCGAATAGGCATAGACCATGCTGAAGGTCATCTCGCCATGGTGCCAGCGGCGATGGATGGGATCGCGCGACATGTATTCCAGCGAATCGTGCATCCAGCCCATGTTCCACTTGAAGGTGAAACCCAGGCCGCCCTGCTCCACCGGCTGGGTCACGCCCGGCCACGCGGTGGATTCCTCGGCGATGGTCATGCAGTCCGGGTGCCGTTCGGCCACGAGCTGGTTCACGCGGCGCAGGAAGGCGATGGACTCGAGGTTCTCTCGACCGCCGTAGACGTTCGGTACCCATTCGCCGTGCTTGCGCGAGTAGTCGCGGTATAGCATCGAGGCCACGGCGTCCACCCGCAGGCCGTCGACATGGAAACGTTCCAGCCAGGCCAGCGCGCTCGCTATCAGGTAGGCCGACACCTCGTTGCGGCCAAGGTTGAAGATCAGCGTATTCCAGTCCTGGTGGAAGCCTTCGCGGGGATCGGCATGCTCGTAAAGCGGCGTGCCGTCGAAATGCGCAAGACCATGGATATCCGTCGGGAAGTGCGCGGGCACCCAGTCCACGATGACGCCGATGCCAGCCTCATGGCAACGATCGACGAAGCGGGCAAAGGCGTCGGGTGTACCGAAGCGCGACGTCGGCGCGAACTGGCCCAGCGGCTGGTAGCCCCAGGAGCCGCCGAACGGATGCTCCGAGATCGGCAGCAGCTCGATGTGGCTGAAACCCATCCCCGCCACGTAGGGAATCAGGCGCTCGCCGAGTTCGTCCCAGTGCAGTTCGCGGCCGTCGTTGCCACGCAGCCACGAGCCGGCGTGCAGTTCGTAGATCGACAAGGGGGAGCCGGCATGGTGCAGGGCACCGCGGCGGCGCAGCCATTCGTCGTCGGTCCAGTGGAAGGCCGCGGGGTCGGCGACGATCGACGCCGTCGCTGGCGGCAGTTCGGCGGCGAGCGCCACGGGATCGGCGCGCTGCGTGAGCGAATCGTCCGCCCCCCACACCTCGTATTTGTAGCGCGCTCCCGGCAGCAGACCCGGAACGAACAGCTCCCAGACGCCAGCCGGCACGCGCCTGCGCATCGGATGACGGCGACCGTCCCAGCTGTCGAAGTCGCCGACGACGCTCACCCGCTTCGCATTGGGTGCCCACACGGCGAAGCGCACGCCATGGACGCCGTCCAGCACGGTCGGATGGGCGCCCAGGCAGCGGAACAACTCGATATGCGTGCCCTCGGAGAGGAGGCGCAGGTCGTCGTCGCCGAGCAGGGTGCCGAACGCGTAGGCATCGTGGGTGTCGTGGGTCGCGGCCGGCCAGTGCACCCGCAGGCGATACCCGCCATCGACTTCCAGGAATCCCGCGAAGAGACCGCCGTCATGCACGCGTTGCAATTCACCGACGACCCGACCCTGCGCATCGATCAGTTCGACACCGCGCGCGCCGGGCTGCAGGGTGCGCACCACGCGCCGCCCGGCGACATCGTGTGGTCCCAGCAGCGCGAAAGGATCGCCGTGCCGGCCCTCGACCAGCGCATCGACGGCCGCGACATCGGACAGTCCGTAGGTTCGGGGATCGATCACGAGGCCTCCTCGGGTTCGTTCACCGTTTCGCCGCGCGCGATGTGCAGCAGGCCGCGCAGCGGCACGTCGAGCCAGCCCGGCCGGTTGGCGGCTTCATATACGACCTCGTAGGCGGCCTTTTCGATGACGAAGAGCTCGAGCATCGGAGCCAGTGCATCCGCCTCGATCCAGCGTACGGGCGCCGCATCGAGCACCGCGCGGTAGGCTTCCAGGAAAACCCTCCCCGAGCGCGCACGGAAACGTGCCAGGTATCCGCCGAACCCTTCGTCCTCCACCGGTGCGAGGCCATCTTCGCCCCGCCGCGCCATCGCCGCGGCGTAATCGAGCGATCGCAGGAACCCGGCGACGTCGCGCAACGGCGAGTTCTTGCCGCGACGCTCCTCGAGCAGCCGCGCCGGCTCGCCCTCGAAGTCGATGATGTATGCATCGTCCTGTACCACCAGCACCTGGCCAAGGTGGAAATCGCCATGCGTGCGCGTGGTCAGCGCGCCCTTCCCCGCCGAGGCCAGTTGGCCGATGCGTTCGTCGAGCACGCCCGCCAGACCGCGCAGGCCTTCCACGTCCGCGGCCAGCGATTCGGGCATGTCCGTCGTCGAGTCCACCGACATCAACGCGCGCCCGAGCTGGACGCGGATGCTTTCGCGCCACTGGTCCACCGTCGCCGGAGTGGCCCGTTCCGGCGCGAACGCGGACAACTCGCTCGGCTTGGCCAGCAACGCATGCAGTTCGCCCAGGCGGGTGCCGACCGCTGTCGCGAAGGCGTCGTAACCGCCTTCCAGCTCCGCCTTGCGCTCGTCTTCGCCGGAGTGGCTGAATTCGTCGTAGCTGCGGCGCAGGAAATCCAGCGTCCAGGTCCATGCGTCGCCTTGATTGCGCAGGAAGCCTTGCAGCACGGCCAGGGTGGTCCGTTCGCCGTGCTCGCCGACACACACGACCTCGCCGAGCAAGGGCGCGGTGTTCGCGTAGCCGTTCTCGGTCAGGAAGCGACCCATCTCCACCTCGGGGTTCACACCCGCGGAGGTCCGCCGGAACAGCTTCACCATGCCGGCGTCGTGCAGGATCATCGAGCTGTTCGATTGCTCGGCGGCCAGCCAGCGGTTCTCGGCGCCGGTGTCGAAGTCGACGTCCGCGAACGCGGCGGTCGCTTCGAAACACACCGTGCCGCCGTGCATCGGCAACCGTGCGCCCTGCCGCAGCCCGATGAGGAGGCCGCTGCCGAAGGCTTCCAGTGCGAAACCGTCGGTCAGCAGGCCGATACGTCGGCCGCGGCGGACCCGTGCGAGGGCAAGCTGTTGCTGTCTGGCCGTGGGATTCTCGTCCTCCCACACGATGCCCACCGGCAGGCTGTAGCGTTCCTTGCCGCCGTCGGAAAGCGTCGCTTCCACCTCGGTCAGGATCACGTCGTCACCGCGATCGGGCCAGGGCACGGCGTAAAGGATGCGCACCGACTCGATGCCGCGGTCTTTCGCCGCGAACCAGCGGCGCACGGCGAGATAGCCCGGCAGCACCTGCTTTTCGATCACGCCACGGTGGTGCGCCATCACCGGCCCTTCGACCAGCGCGCCACGCAGCACCAGGGTCTCGTAATCCGGCATCGGCTCCGCGGGCACTTCGTGCCACGAAGGCATCTGGGCGTTCGGGCAGATCTGGAAGGCGTAGAAACCGTAAGGCGGCACCGTGAGCAGATACGGAAGCTGGCCGACAGGCGGGAAGGAGGATCCACCCATGATCTCGATGGGTACCTGCCCGTCGAAACCGCCCAGGTCCAGTTCGACGGCCTGCAAGGCGCGCGACATGTTCGCCACGCAGAGCACGTGCTCGTCCTCGTACTCGCGCAGATAGGCGAGGACCTTGCGGTTGCCCGGATAGAGGAACTTCAGCGTACCGCGGCCGAAGGCCTTGTAACGCTTGCGCACAGCCAGCATGCGCCGGGTCCAGTTGAGCAGCGAATGCGGGTCGCGCGCCTGCGCCTCCACATTGATGGCCTGGAAACCGTAGAGCGGGTCCATGATCGGCGGGAGCACGAGGCTCGCCGGATCGGCGCGGGAAAAACCGCCGTTCCGGTCCACCGACCACTGCATGGGCGTGCGCACGCCGTCGCGGTCGCCGAGGTGGATGTTGTCGCCCATGCCGATTTCGTCGCCGTAATACAGCACGGGCGTACCCGGCATCGAAAGCAGCAGCGCGTTCATCAGCTCGATGCGGCGACGGTCGCGCTCCAGCAGCGGCGCGAGGCGGCGGCGGATACCCAGGTTGATGCGTGCGCGGCGATCCGCTGCGTAGGTCTGCCACAGGTAATCGCGCTCGCTGTCGGTCACCATCTCGAGGGTCAGCTCGTCGTGGTTGCGCAGGAAGATCGCCCACTGGCAGTTATCCGGTATCGCCGGGGTCTGCCGCATGATGTCGGTGATCGGGAAGCGGTCTTCGCGCGCGATCGCCATGTACATGCGCGGCATCAGCGGGAAGTGGAAGGCCATGTGGCATTCGTCGCCGTTGCCGAAATAGTCCTGGGTGTCCTCCGGCCACTGGTTGGCCTCGGCCAGCAGCATGCGATCCGGGTAGTGCCTGTCGATCTCCGCACGCATCAGCTTCAGGATGGCGTGCGTCTCGGGAAGGTTCTCGTTGTTCGTTCCCTCGCGCTCGATCAGGTACGGCACCGCATCGAGGCGCAGGCCGTCCACGCCCATGTCGAGCCAGAAGCGCATCACGTCCATCACCGCCTTCAGCACGGCGGGATTGTCGAAGTTGAGGTCGGGCTGGTGCGAGAAGAAGCGATGCCAGAAATACTGGCCGGCCACCGGATCCCATGTCCAGTTCGACTTCTCCGTGTCCAGGAAGATGATGCGGGTGCCGTCGTAGGCCTGGTCGGTATCGGACCATACATAGAAATTGCGCGCCGCCGAGCCCTTCTTCGCGGCCCGCGCGCGCTGGAACCACGGGTGCTGGTCCGAGGTGTGGTTGATGACCAGCTCGGTGATGACGCGCAGGCCGCGCGCGTGTGCCTCGGCGATGAAGCGGCGCGCATCGGCCAGCTTGCCGTAGTCGGGATGCACGGCCTTGTACTCGGCGATGTCGTAGCCGTCGTCACGGCGCGGACTCGGATAGAACGGCAGTAGCCAGAGCGTGTTAACGCCCAGTTCGGCGATGTAGTCGAGCTTGTCGATCAGCCCCTGGAAGTCGCCCACGCCGTCGTCGTTCGAATCGAAGTACGACTTCAGGTGCACCTGGTAGATGATCGCGTCCTTGTACCAGAGCGGATCGTTCGAGAAGTCGGGGGCGACCGTTTTCTTTTTCGTGCGGGTTGCCATGGATCAGGCTCCGGGTAGCCGCACCTGCCACACCGCGTAAGGCTGGCCGAGGCCAAGCCATACGTGCTGCGTGGTGCCGCGCCAGCTCAAGGGTTGGTCGTGCAGGAGGTCGTGGACATCGAGCTCGGCATGGCCCGAAAGCCCCCAGTCGTTGAGCGGAAGGACGATATCCGCTGCCTGCGGGTTGTGCGGGTCCATGCTGATCGCCACCAGCACGAGGTCGTCGCCGGTGCGTTTCTCGAAGAACAGCACCTGGTCGTTGCTGGCCGGGAGGAAGCGGACGCCGAGATGCGTCTGCAGGGCGGGATGGGCGCGGCGCAGGCGATTGAGCTGGGCGATCTCCGCCACGATGTTGCCGGGGGCGTCGAAGTCGCGGATGCGTATCTCGTACTTCTCCGAGTCCAGGTACTCCTCCTTGCCAGGGATGGGTGCGGACTCGCAGATCTCGAAACCGGAATACATGCCCCACAGGCCCGAGAGCGTCGTCGCCAGCGCCGCACGGATGAGGAACCCCGGTCGCCCGGAGGTCTGGAGGAAATACGGATTGATGTCGGGCGTGTTGACGAAGAAGTTCGGACGGAAGAAGTCCTTCGGCGGCGTGGTGGTCAACTCGGTCAGGTAGTCGACGAATTCCTGCTTGGAATGACGCCAGGTGAAATAGGTATACGACTGGCTGAAGCCGACCTTTGCGAGGCGATACATCGGCTTCGGCCGGGTGAAGGCTTCGGAGAGGAACAACGCGTCCGGATACGTCGCCCGCACCCGCGCGATCATCCACTCCCAGAACGGAAACGGCTTGGTATGGGGGTTGTCGACACGGAACGTGCGCACGCCCTCGCCGGCCCAGAACATCACCACGTCGCACAGCGCCTGCCAAAGCGAGGGCACCGCCCCGTCCGCATAGAAATCGACGTTGACGATGTCCTGGTATTTCTTCGGAGGGTTCTCGGCGTACTTGATGCTGCCGTCGGGCCGCCAGTCGAACCATTCCGGGTGTTCCTTCAGCCAGGGATGATCGGGCGAGCACTGGATGGCGAAGTCCAGCGCGAGTTCGAGCCGGTGCGCATGCGCGGCATCGCGCAACGCGCGGAAATCCTCCAGCGTGCCAAGCTGCGGATGGATGGCGGTGTGCCCACCCTCGACCGAACCGATGGCGTAGGGGCTGCCGGGATCGGCCGGCCCCGGCGTCAGCGTATTGTTCGGCCCCTTCCGGAAGGCCTTGCCGATCGGATGGATCGGCGGGAAGTACAGGACGTCGAAGCCCATGTCGCGAATCGCCGGCAGGCGCGCGATCGTGTTGCGGAATGTGCCGTGCTCCGCCTTCGATCCGGTCATCGATCGCGGGAAGAGTTCATACCAGCTGGCGAAGCCGGCTTCGCGGCGATCCACTTCCAGGGGAAACGCCTCGGTGAGACTCGACTGCTCGCGCGGATCGGTCGCCGTCATCAGGTCCAGCGTGGCGTCGGCGAGCAGCAGCTCCAGCCGTTCGTCGCCCTCGCTCTTCGCCACCGCGGTGGCGAGGTTACGCAGTGCCTTCGCCTTCGACCCCGTAGCCGCGGCGGCACGCTTCTCCACCAGCAGCCTGCCCTCTTCCAGCTCCAGCGCGATAGGTACCTTCGCCGCATGCTTCAGTTCGATCTCGTGACGATACGTGGCAAAGGGATCGCGCCACGCCTCCACCTGGAACTCGTGGCGACCGATGCGCGTGGGCGTGAAGGTGGCCGTGTGTATATCGTTGTTGACGAGCAGCATGGGCGTTTCGCGCCAGGTCTTCTCGTCGAGCGCACGGTAACGCAGGCGTGCGGCCAGCACATCGTGGCCGTCCATGAAGATATCCGCCGTGACCGTGACCGCCTGGCCGACGATACGTTTCGCCGGGAAGCGCCCGCCGTCGACCGTCGGCTGCACGGCCTCGATCATGACACGCGGCCCGCGCGTCGCCGCCTGGAGGTACTCCTTCTGCGCGCCGGCACCCAGCTTGCGTTTCACCGGCGCGGCCTGCGTGCCGCGCAGGACCAGCACTTCGCCGGGCTGGAGCGCGATGCCCTCGCCCTGGTCGAAGACCTTGCGCCCATCCGGCGCGGTCCACGGCGAAAAATGCGCCGCCGCGCCGATCAACGCATCCGCGGCCGGCACGTCGACCTCGCGGTCCAGCGATGCGTTGACCAGCGTCAACGCGGCACTTTCCGCCGTGCGCGCATCGGCACCGTCCACGGTGAGGAACGTCGCCACGCCATGACGAAGGACGATCTCCGGCCGCGCCGCGATTCGTTCGCTGACGGATGCATTCGCCGCTTTCACCGCCGCCGAAAGGTCCAGCACGCCACCCTGTGCGAGCGCGGAAGGTGTGAGCGCGCCGCCGCGCCGCGGGTCGAGGGCGTCGTGCACGGCGTATTCGAAGCCCATGGGCATCATCCAGCCGGCAGGCGACGTCGCCCCGAAGGCGATGGCTCGGCGATACGCGTGATCGAGCTGGTTCTCCTCGCCCAGTTCGTCGCCCAGGCGCCTGGCGAACGGCTCCTCCGTGCAAGCCAGCGCCGGCGCCACGGCCGCGAGCCGTTCCGCCTCCTGCGCGAACCATGGCGCGCGGAAATCCCACCAGTTCGCCGAGGACACCACCGCATCGAAACCCGCGCCTTCAAGGGCGTGCACTTCGTCGGGCGTCAGTCCCGGCGTCCAGGCCAGGAACGCCACGCGCGATCCCTCCTCACGGGCGGCATCGATCACCGCCTTCCACACGCCGGCGCGAAGGCGCTGCGGATGAACGAGGCGGAATCCGGAAACGCCGGCCGCCATCCATTGCCGTAAACGTGCCGTCCACCAGTCGCTGGCCGCCTCGACCACGTCCGGATCGTTCAAGCGCCAACGGGCGCTGTCGCTCTCGCTTGGCGTCCAGCGTGGATCCGGGGTGTCGTGTTGCGCCGCCACCGCGCGAAACCATTCGGGATGCTCCGCCCGCACTGGCGAATCCGAGGAGAGTTCGTCGAGCGCAAGATCGAGCCACAACTCGATATCGTGCGCCCGGCAGGCTTTTGCGATCTGCGCCAGCCGCGTCGTCGCGTCACCGTCGCCGAGCGCGGGGTTCATGCGATCGAAATCGCGCGTGACGAACACGTCGCCGCACGGCGAGGTTTCGAACGGCGGCGCCACGAGCAGCTGGCGGAAGCCAAGCCCGGCCGCATGTTCGATCCACGCATTCCACGCGGTCAGCGGCCCCGCGAGCAGCGGATGCAGGTAATAGATACGAAAGGGCGCACTCTGGCTGGCCTGCATGTGACTCGCGATCCTGGGGAATGGACACAAGCATGCCGGGCCGTATGTATGCATCGTGCCAATGACCCGGGCACGCGAAGGCTCCGACAGTGACGCATCCTGGTGTTGCGGAAGCGTGAATGTGCCATGGCACCAGCCACCATTCTTGTACGTAGCCCCCCAAACCCGTCGTTCCTGCGAAAGCAGGAACCCAGCGTCTTATCGCTCCTGCGCTTCGTATCGTTACCTACGTGATCGGATAACTCGCTAATCGCGAGTTCATGCCTGATGCGGCTTCGCCGCCGCATCTATGTTGCTCGTTTGCTTCGTAGGATGGGCTCGCCTTGCGGCCTCGCGCTCGGCGCCTGCGCCGCGACGAAGTGGCCAGCCGCCGTCCCCCTCGCCGCGAAGGCTTACGTCGTTCCTTGGGAAAGGAGGAGCCGCTGCGCGGCTCAATGTCTTATGGCTGACGCCCCGGCGGACCCGGGCGGTCGGGCGGGAGTCTTCGACTCGGCATCCTGCCTCGACGAAGACCGCCGGCCGTCCAGGCCGGCGCCCCTTCGGGGTCTTGTCCGCCCGACCGCCCTCGACTCCAGACATCGCGGCGAGGGGGACGGCGGCTGGCCTTGATACGGTGCGGTGTGGTGTTGGGAGAGCGACGCCCCCCAGTTTTGAGTAGCACGGCGAGTTGGAGTCCAATCCCCCAACTGACGGAGATTGGACGTGAAGAAGCGATTTTCCGAAGAGCAGATCATCGCTTTGCTCCTTGCTTACGCCGGCGCCTCGGCCAAACGCGGCGCGCCAGACTTCGACGCGCCGCGGACCATAGGGAACGCGAGGCTTCACCGGTACCTTGGGGAACCGGGTGGCGTGATTGACGAATGAGCGGTGCCGGCCGCTTTCCACCGGCGCAAGGGAGCGCGCCGGTTACGGCGGTAAGAAATATCTCACGAGCACGGCAAGCACCGCGGTTCTACAACCGCTTCTGCCTGACTGGCAGAAAGCCTTACAGGTGGAAGGTGCCGCCCGGAAGGTTCGGTGGGCGCGGGCGTGCCGTATGATCGGGGGTAGCCAAAATCAATCCTCCATTTGAGCCTAGTTGGTTTTGGTCAGCGAACCGAGGGTGTTTGCAGCACCTTCGGTTCGCGCTTCTCACCACATCTAGCGATGGTTGTCTGCGTAGCGTTTTCGTGTCGACAGCGCAGGCAACGGCCCGAAGGTAGCAAACGAATTCCCTGTTGTCTGTAGGCGCTACTGAAGCGTGGCAACAGCTTGGATGCGCGCTCGGGCGATGAGCGTGGTCGACTGATATCGGGTTTACGATCATTCGCAATCGGGCGTGTTTTCGCGAGCACCCATCGCCGCTGAAGCGGCTCCCACACAAAGCACGGTTCCTCCCCCTCACCGTAGCACCCGCGAAAGCGGGTGCCCAGCGACTCGTTCCACAAGAAAGCGACAGCGCACCATCGGTTCCGCTTTTCCAACACGACACCTCACCACATCAAGGCCAGCCGCCGTCCCCCTCGCCGCGATGTCTGGAGTCGAGGGCGGTCGGGCGGACAAGACCCCGAAGGGGCGCCGGCCTGGACGGCCGGCGGTCTTCGTCGAGGCAGGATGCCGAGTCGAAGACTCCCGCCCGACCGCCCGGGTCCGCCGGGGCGTCAGCCATAAGACATTGAGCCGCGCAGCGGCTCCTCCTTTCCCAAGGAACGACGTAAGCCTTCGCGGCGAGGGGGACGGCGGCTGGCCACTTCGTCGCGGCGCAGGCGCCGAGCGCGAGGCCGCAAGGCGAGCCCATCCTACGAAGCAAACGAGCAACATAGATGCGGCGGCGAAGCCGCATCAGGCATGAACTCGCGATTAGCGAGTTATCCGATCACGTAGGTAACGATACGAAGCGCAGGAGCGATAAGACGCTGGGTTCCTGCTTTCGCAGGAACGACGTGAGGGGGTATTAGATCGAGCGCATCGCTTCCGCGATGGCTTGTTCGTTGTCGCCGGCACGCTGGTTCAGCAGCTGTGCGGAACCTTCGCGATCCTCGGCCGGCCGGTTCTGGCCGAGTTTCCATTTGCCCTCGATGCGTGCGAGGGGGATGCGGATGCCCACGATGCCTCGCAGCATCGGGGTCACGTAATCGGCCGGTGCGTCACTCAATTTCCACGGCTGCGCCTGATCGCCGTCGTGCTCCGACTGGATGGTCAGGCGGGTCAACAGATCCAGTAATCGTGGGGCATCGGTGAACGTTTCCGGCATGCCGTAAGCGTGCACGGCGATGTAATTCCAGGTGGGCACCTCGCGGTGATGCGTCGCCTTGCCTGGATAACCGTTCGGTGAGATGTACGCGTGCGGCCCGGTGAAGATCGCCAGGACTTCACCCGGATGGCGCACGATGTGGTCGTTGCCACGGGCCACGTGCGCATACAGCGTGCCCATCGGGCCTTCGTCCCGCGCCAGCACGAACGGCACGTGCGTGGCTTCGATGCCGCCCTCGCCCGCCGTGACCAGCGTGCCGAAAGGATTCGAACGCATGGCGTCGTGCAATACCGGCAGGCGCGCTTCGACGAAGTCCTTCGGCGTGTACACGGATCTATTGCCCGAACTTGATTTCTTCGCCCTCGTGCCCGCGATCCCAGCCCCGCAGTTCGTCGCGGATGTGCGCGATGCGCTGGCGGCCGAGCGCGTTGCGCTCCTCGTCGAGTACGAGACCGTCGAGGAGCTCGGCGAGGCGCTGCGCCGTGGGGAGCATCGCGTCCCATGCATCCAGGGCCGGGACCGGACCCGGCAACGCCATGAAAAACGAGAGACCCGGCGTCTGCAGCGAAGCGATGCGCGCCATGTCGAAGTTACCCGGCTTCACGAGGTTGGCCACGCTGAAGATCGGCCCCTGTTCCGGGTGACCGTCCACCAGGCGGTGGTAGATGCCCATGTCGCCGAATTCGAGGCCGGCCTTCTCCGCCGCGACGACCAGATCGGAACCGTTGAAGCGGCTACCTTCGCGCGCCACGACATATAGGCTGACGATCCGCTCGACCGGCGCGTTCGACGGGCGGCGGCCCAGGTCGGATCGCGGCGGCGGCGTCCGCGGCGGCGGCGGCGGTGGCGGGGCGGGCGTTGGAGCGGGTGCCGGTGCCGGCGCGGCGGCCATGGGCTCATCGACCTCGAACGGCAGGTCCAGGCGCGGGTCCACGCGGGCCGGACGCGGCGCGGGCTCTTCCGGCATCGCCGGTGCCGGGGAGGCGGTGCGTTCGCCCGCGAGCGAGGCGCCGAGGCGCTCGAGCTCCGCCCGAAGGTCGACGTCGAGTTCGCCCTGCGCGGGCTTCGGGTTGAACAGCGGATCGTTGGCGTCTTCGTCGTCGCGCGCGGGGAACGATGCCATCGCGTCTTCCCCGGGCTGCGCCTCGTCGCCGAACACCGGCTCGCGGCGCTCGCGCGCGCGCTCCGGCGATTCCTGCACGGGCTTGCGTCGGCCCTGCTCCTTGCGCGGCTGGCCGAACAGCCAGAGCAGCACGAGCACGACGATGCCGACGAAGAGCATCGGGATGCCTACCGCGGGATTCCAGGCGAGGCCGATGGCGGGGTTCATGGTCGATTCCTCGAATAATGCTTCAAGCGACGCCGGCGAGCTTGGATGCCTCGGCCAGATCCACCTGGACGAGGCGCGAGACGCCCGGCTCGCGCATGGTAACGCCGCAAAGCTGGTGTGCGGCCTCCATCGTGGCCTTGTTGTGGCTCACGAAGATGAACTGCACCTTCTCGCTCATCTCGCGGACCATGGCGGAGAAGCGGCCTACGTTGGCTTCGTCCAGCGGTGCGTCCACCTCGTCGAGCAGGCAGAACGGCGCCGGGTTGAGGCCGAAGATGGCGAACACCAGCGAGACCGCCGTGAGCGCTTTCTCACCGCCCGACAGCAAGGTGATGTTGGACACGCGCTTGCCGGGAGGACGGGCCATGATGGCCACGCCGGTATCGAGCAGGTCTTCACCGGTGAGTTCCAGGTAGGCGTGACCTCCGCCGAACAGGCGCGGGAACAGCTCCTGCACGCCGGCGTTCACGCGGTCGAAGGTTTCCTTGAAGCGCTGACGGGTCTCGCGGTCGATCTTCTTGATCGCGCCCTCCAGTGTTTCGAGCGCGCCGCCGAGGTCGGTCAGCTGCGCGTCGAGGTATTCCTTGCGCTGCGACTGCTCGGCGTGTTCCTGGATGGCGGCGAGGTTCACCGGCTCCAGCCGTGCGATCTTCTGCGACAGGTCCACCAGCTGCTGCTGCCAACGTTCCGGCTCGGCGTCCTCCGCCAGCTCGGCCAGCAACGCCTCCAGTTCGAGACCCGAGGCAAGGATGGCCTGGGCCAACTGCTCGGCGCGCAGTTGCAGCGCCTGTGCGGCGAGGCGCTTCTCGGACACGCTCTCGCGTACCTGGTTGAGCATGTGCTCGACGCGCTGGCGGTCCTGTTCGAGCTTGCGGAATTCGGCGTCGCAGTCCTCGAGGGCGCGGCGCGCCTCCACCAGCTGCCGGTCGACCAGCAGGCGCTGGTCGAGGTAGGTCTGGCGTTCGGCTTCCAGTTCGGCGATCGGGTCGGAACCGGCGGCAAGCTGCTGGTCGATCTCGTCGCGCCTCGCCACCACCTGGCGCAGTTGGGTGTCGAGTCGCGCGAGCGCCTGCTCGAGCGACGTCAGCGCCGCACGCTTGGACTCCATGCCCAAGGCGAGCTGGTGCGCCTGGTCGGCCGCCTCGCGGGCGTTGATGCGCGCTTCCTCGCGCGCTTCGAGCAGTTCGCGGCGCTCGTTCTCCAGTCCGCGGCGCTCGTCCTCGCGATCGCCCATGTGACCCACGGCCTCGTCGAGGCGCGCGCGGGCTTCGCGGGTCTGGCCTTCGAGTTCGTCGAGCTGGTCGACGATCGTGGCGATTTCGCCGCCCACCTTTTCGGCGCGCGCCCGCGCCGTTTCCATCTTGCCGCGATGACTCTGCAGCTGGCCGGCGAGTTCCGAGAGACGGCGGTGCGCGGCGTAGAGGTCGCGCTGCGCGTCGTCGCGCTGGCGTTCGGTTTCGAACTTGCGCGTGCGCAGGCCTTCCAGTTGTTCGGTGCGTTCCTCGATGGTGGCCTCGAGCGTTTCGACCTGCTCGGCCAGCTGGCGCAGATCGCGCTCGCGGGCGAGCACACCCACCTGGTTGCCCTGCGCGCGGCGCACGCGGACCCAGCCCGGGCCCATCCAGGCGCCGTCGCGAGTGATGACCGACTGGTGCGCGGCGAGCGAGCCGAGACGCGCGGCGGCCTCGTCCACCGATTCGGCAATGAAGACGTTGCCGAGCAGGTTCACGGCGGCGACAGGGCCGCGCACGTGCGCGGCCAAGGTACCGGCCATGCCGGGGCCGCCCTGCGCACCGGCGAACAGCGCCACGTCGGCCTGGCCCAGCGACTCGAATTCGGCCGTGAGCGCTTCGGGCGCATCGACCAGCACGCCGTCGAGCACGCCGGCGAGCACGGTTTCCACCGCGGATTCAAAGCCGGCGTCGACCTGGAGCGATTCGCCCAGGCGGCGGGAACGGTCGAGCCCCAGGCGGGCGAGCCAGCCGCTGGCGGCGGATTCTTCCTGCCCGAGGGCGGCGGTCTGCAACGCTTCGAGCGAGGCCTGGCGACCACGCGCGGTCTGCAGCTGCTGGCGGGCGTCGTTAAGCGCGGACTGGACCTGGCGTTCTTCCTCGAGCGCACCCTCATAGGCGGACTTGTGCTGATCGAGCACGCCACCGAGCTGCTCCACGCGCTCGCGCTGCGTCTCGTGTTCGGTGTCGAGCTGCTCGGCTGCGGCATCCAGCGCGGCCACGTCGGTGGCGCGCTGTTCGGCTTCCAGCGTCTCGCGGCGCCGCGACAGGTCGACCGACTGGCGATCGAGGTAGGCCAGCTTCGTGCGTTCCACTTCCGCGGCGCGGCTCGATTCCGAAGCGCCGCGCGTGTGCGCGTCCCAGCGCTGCTGCCAGTCGGCCAGGCGCGCCTCGGTGGCGCGCTGCGCCTCGCCGGTCTCGTCCTGGATCTGCTGCAGGGCTTCGAGTTTCGGCTCGCCTTCGGCCAGCGCCATGCGCAGGGTTTCGATCTGCTCGCGGTCGGCGGCGATGTGCCCCTGCAGTTCCTCGTGTTCGCGCTCGGCGTCGGCGCGCGAACGCGTCAGGCGCTCGCTCAGGTCGCGGTTGTGACGGACCTGCTGCTCGACGCGGGCGATCTCGGCACCGACCTTGTAGACCTCGGCCTGCACCTGGTTGAGGTGCTCGCTGGCCCCATGATGGCGTTCGCGCACGCTTTCGAGCTGCGCCTCCACCTGGCGCTGCGAGGCGAGGTGCTTCTCGATTTCCAGTTCGGCCTCGCGCAGGCCCGAGCCTTCGCCTTCGTGCTGGCGATGCAGGGTGCGGTATTCCAGTGCGCGCAACTCCGCCTCGCGGCGGGTGTGCTCTTCCTTGAAGGCTTTCCAGCGCTCGGCCGCGCGGGCCTGGCGGTTCAGGTGGTCGAGCTGCTTCTCGACCTCGTCGCGCACGTCCCGCACGCGGTCGAGGTTCTCGCGCGTGGACTTGATGCGGCTCTCGGTTTCCTTGCGCCGCTCCTTGTACTTGGAGATGCCGGCGGCCTCCTCCAGGTGCGTGCGCAGTTCCTCCGGCGCGGCCTCGATGATCTGGCTGATCATGCCCTGCTCGATGATCGAGTAGGAACGCGGGCCGAGGCCCGTGCCGAGGAACAGGTCGGTGATGTCGCGGCGGCGGCAGCGCGCGCCGTTGAGGAAATAGGCGGACTGGCCGTCGCGGCTCACCACGCGTTTCACCGAGATCTCGGCGAAGCTGGCGTATTCGCCCTGGATCGTGGCGTCGCTGTTGTCGAAGATCAGCTCCACCGCGGCCTGGCCCACGGGCTTGCGCGCACTGGAACCGGAGAAGATGACGTCGGTGAGGGAGTCGCCACGCAGGCGGCTGGCCGCCGACTCGCCCATGACCCAGCGAATGGCGTCGATGATGTTCGACTTGCCGCAGCCGTTGGGGCCGACGACACCGGTCATGTTGGTGGGCAGGTGCAGCGTGGTGGGATCGACGAAGGACTTGAATCCCGCCAGCTTGATGGTGGTCAGACGCATTATGGTTTCCGTTGGGACGCGGCCGCGGGCTCCGTTCGAGAGTCTCCCCCTGGCTGACCAGTCACTTTGCCAAAGGGGGGCTGCGCGCGCAATACGCGAATACGGATGAAGTTAAAGCGCTAACCTGTTGTTTCTATTCGCCGGGAGCTTTAGCCTCGATCGACAGGGCATGGATGCCGTCCGGCATCATCTCCGCCAGGGCGTCGTATACCATGCGGTGTCGCTGGATCGGGTTCTTCCCGGCGAAGGCGCGGCTGACGATGCGGGCGAAGAAATGCCCCTTGCCCTCGCCCGTGTGGCCTGCGTGCTTGTGGCCCTCGTCGATCACGTCCAGCTCGACCGGGGCCAGGGCCGCCGTCAGCAGACGGCGGATGCGCTCGATCTTCTCGACGGTCACGGCAGGACCACGCGGAACGGACGGACGGCGACCTCGCGGTAGACGCCCGCCTCGACATAAGGATCCGCATCGGCCCAGGCCTGCGCGGCCGCGAGTTCCGGGAACTCGGCGACGATCATGCTGCCGTCGAAACCGGCCTCGCCCGGATCTTCCGAGTCGATGGCCGGAAACGGGCCGGCAAGCTTCAGTCGCCCCTCTTCAAGCAGCGCCTTCAGGCGCGCGAGGTGGGCGGGACGAGCAGCCATGCGTTTTTCGAGCGAGTTCGGATGATCGAGGGCAACAATGGCATACCACATGAAAGACGACTCCGGAATGGCGAGGCTCAGGCCTCGGGGCGCATGGTCGGGAACAGCAGCACGTCGCGGATCGACGACGCGCCGGTGAGCAGCATGACGAGGCGGTCGATGCCGACGCCGAGGCCGCCGGTCGGCGGCAGGCCGACTTCCAGCGCACGGATGTAGTCGGCGTCGTAGTGCATCGCCTCATCGTCGCCGGCGTCCTTCGCGTCCACCTGGGCCTGGAAACGCGCCGCCTGGTCTTCGGAGTCGTTGAGCTCCGAGAAGCCGTTGGCGATCTCCTTGCCGTTGATGAACAGCTCGAAGCGGTCGGTGATGCCCTTGTCGGTGTCGCTTTCGCGCGCGAGCGGCGAAACCTCCACCGGGTGATCGGTGATGAAGGTCGGCTGGACCAGCGTGTGTTCGACGGTGGCCTCGAAGATCTCCAGCAGCAGCTTGCCCCAGCCGTACGACGGCTTCACCTGGATACCGAGCCGCTTCGCATGCCCGGCCATCGCCGCGCGGTCGCGCAGTTCGCCCGGCTTGATCTCGGGATTGAGTTCGAGCACCGCGTCTTCCATGCGCCAGCGGCGGAACGCCGGGCCCAGGTCCACGGTGGCGCCATCCCACTCGATCCGCGTATGGCCCACGACGTCGGCAGCGGCCGAACGGATCATGCCCTCGGTGAGGTCCATGACCTCGTGGTAAGTGGCATAGGCCTGGTACAGCTCGAGCATCGTGAACTCGGGGTTGTGCCGCGTGGACACGCCCTCGTTGCGGAAATTGCGGTTGATCTCGTAGACGCGGTCGAAACCGCCGACGACGAGGCGCTTGAGGTAGAGCTCCGGCGCCACGCGCAGGAACAGCGGTATGTCGAGCGCGTTATGGTGCGTGGTGAACGGCCGTGCGGTGGCGCCGCCCGGAATCACGTGCATCATCGGCGTTTCCACTTCCATGAAGCGGCGCGGCTCGTCCTCGAGCCACCGGCGCACGTGGCTGATGATCTTCGAACGCAGCGCGAAGGTGCGCCGCGATTCCTCGGTGACGATGAGGTCGACGTAGCGCTGGCGGTAACGCTGTTCCACGTCGGCGAGGCCATGGTGCTTGTCCGGCAGGCCACGCAGCGACTTCGTCAGAAGACGGAGCGAGTCCACCCTGATCGAAAGCTCGCCCGTCTTGGTGCGCATGACGACGCCGGTCGCACCGACGATGTCGCCGAGGTCCCAGCGCTTGAAGGCCTCATAGCCCTCCTCGCCCAAGGTGCCCTGGTGCACGAAGAGCTGGATGCGGCCGGTGCCGTCCTGCATCTGCACGAAGCTGACCTTGCCCTGCCCGCGCATCAGGATGATGCGGCCGGCGACCGCCACGCGGCGCGGCGCGGCGTCGATGGCCTCGGCGGTCCAGGTATCCTTGTCCGCGAACTCCTCCTGCAGGTCGCCCGCGAAACTGTCGACCTTGAAGTCGTTCGGATAGGCGATGCCCTGCGCGCGCAGCGCTTTCAGTTTCTCGCGACGCTCGGCGATGAGGCGGTTCTCGTCGGCTGCGGTAGCGGAGGCTGTGGCGTTGGCGTTTTCGGTCATGGTGTGGGTGGCGGCTTCTGGTAGAGAAACGGGGCGGCGATGCGCCCCGGAGGTAGATCAGGCATCGACGCGCTTGGAACCGGCCTCGAGGCCCGCCTTCAGGCTGGCTTCGACGAACTCGTCGAGATCGCCGTCGAGCACTTTCTGCGTGTCGGAACGTTCGATGCCGGTGCGGAGATCCTTGATGCGCGACTGGTCGAGCACGTAGTTGCGGATCTGGCTGCCCCAGCCGATATCGGATTTGGACGCTTCCAGCGCGTCCTTTTCGGCGTTGCGCTTCTGCACCTCCAGCTCGTACAGCTTCGCCTTCAGCATCTTCATGGCGCGATCGCGGTTGGCGTGCTGGCTGCGCTCGGTCTGGCACGCCACGACCGTGTTCGTCGGGATGTGCGTGATACGCACGGCCGACTCGGTCTTGTTCACGTGCTGGCCACCCGCGCCGGAGGAGCGGTAGACGTCGGTCTTGAGGTCGGCGGGGTTGATATCGATCTCGATGTCGTCGTCCACTTCCGGGGACACGAACACCGAGGTGAAGCTGGTATGCCGGCGGTTGTCGGAGTCGAACGGGCTCTTGCGCACCAGGCGGTGCACGCCGATTTCGGTCTTCAGCCAGCCGTAGGCGTAGTCGCCCTCGACGCGGAACGTGGCGGACTTGATGCCCGCGACTTCGCCGCCGGAGACTTCCATCAGCTCGGCCTTCCAGCCGCGCGATTCGGCCCAGCGCAGGTACATGCGCAAGAGCATCTCCGCCCAGTCCTGCGCCTCGGTGCCGCCGGCGCCGGCCTGGATGTCGACGAACGCCGGCGCGGCGTCGAGCTTGCCGGAGAACATGCGCTGGAATTCGAGCTTGCTCACGCGGGCGTCGACCTTGTTCAGGTCCTCCACGATGGACTGCACGGTGGCCTCGTCGCCATCGGCGGCGGCCATGTCGAGCAGTTCCTTCGCATCGTCGAGCGCGGCGGTCATCTCGTCGATGCCGGTGACGATGGTGTCGAGCTGGGCGCGTTCGCGGCCAAGCTCCTGCGCGCGCTTCGGATCGTCCCAGACGGTGGGGCTCTCGAGCTCGCGATTGACTTCTTCTAGGCGTTCTTTCTTGACGGCGTAGTCAAAGATACCCCCTAAGCGACTCGACGCGGCCCTTGAGGTCCGCGATCTGCGCAAGGATCGGATTGGTCTCGATCATGATTTGGCTGGCCTGGCATGGCGGCGCTGGAGCACGCCGGCTAAACGTTGAATCTTAGCAAAAGTGCTGCGACGCCGCACCGGACAGCTTTGTGCGGGAAGGCTCAGCTTTCCAGGGCCTCCCGGTGGACGCCGCGCACCGCCCGCCCCGACGGATCGGCCGCCGCCGCGAAGGCCGGGTCCCAGGCAAGGGCCGCGGGCGACGAGCAGGCGATCGACTTGCCCCCCGGGACCGTGGCCGCGCAGGCCTCGCCCGGGAAGTGCTTCTCGAACAGGGAGCGGTAGAAATACGCCTCCTTCGTGGCCGGGGTGTTATGCGGGAAGCGCGAGGCCGCGGCGGCGAACTCGCGGTCGGATACCTGCCTCGCCGCGTGGTCCTTCAGGCCGTCGATCCAGCCGTAACCGACGCCGTCGCTGAACTGCTCCTTCTGCCGCCAGAGGATCTCCGCGGGAAGCGCGCCTTCGAAAGCCTCGCGGAGGATGCCTTTCTCGATGCCCTTGCGGGCCACCATCTTCGCCTCGGCATCGAAGCCCATGGCCGTGTCGAGGAAATCGAGGTCGAGGAACGGCACGCGCGCCTCCACGCCCCAGGCCGACATGGACTTGTTCGCGCGCAGGCAGTCGTAATAGTGCAAGGCGTCCAGCTTGCGGACGGTTTCCTCGTGGAAGGCGCGGGCGGACGGCGCCTTGTGGAAATAGAGGTAGCCGCCGAAGACCTCGTCCGAACCCTCGCCCGACAGCACCATCTTCACGCCCATCGCCTTGATCCGTCGCGCGAGCAGGAACATCGGCGTGGAGGCCCGGATGGTCGTGACGTCGTAGGTCTCGATGTGCCGGATCACCTCGGGCAAGGCGTCGAGTCCCTCCTCCAGCGTGTAGCGGAACCCGTGGTGCACCGTACCCAGCGCCGCCGCCGCGATCTCCGCGGCCTTCAGGTCCGGCGACCCTTCGAGGCCGATGGCGAAGGAATGCAGTCGCGGCCACCAGGCCTCCGCGCTGTCGTCGTCCTCGACCCGGCGCCGCGCGAAACCGGCGGCCACCGCCGCGACGAGGGAGGAATCCAGGCCGCCGGAGAGCAGCACGCCGTACGGCACGTCCGTCATCATCTGCCTGTGCACGGCGGCTTCGAAGGCCGCGCGGAGCGTCGCGGGCTCCATCGGTTCCCCCCGCGTCGCATCGTAGTCGCGCCAGATGGGCACGCGGTAGGGCACGGCTTCGCCGCGCTCGCTGTCGTAGACGTGTCCCGGCGGGAACGGTGCGACGTCCGCGCATACGCCTACAAGCGATTTCATTTCCGAAGCGACGTAGAGGCGCCCTTCCCTGTCGTGCCCCCAGTACAACGGGCAGACGCCGAGGGGATCGCGGGCGACAAGGTAACGCCGACGTCGCGCATCCCAGAGGGCGAAGGCGAAGATGCCGTTGAGCCGGGGGAGGAAGTCGGTGCCGTGCTCGCGGTAGAGGGCGTTGACGACCTCGCAGTCGGAGGCGGTGGTGAAGGCGTAGTGGCTGGCGGCGCGCAGTTCGCGATGGTTGTAGATCTCCCCGTTAACCGCCAGCGCCAGCTCGCCGTCCACCGAGCGCAGGGGCTGTGCGCCGCTGGCCGGGTCGACGATGGCGAGGCGTTCGTGGACGAGGATCGCACCCTGGTCCACGTACACGCCGCTCCAGTCCGGGCCGCGATGACGCTGCCGCTGCGAAAGCTCCATCGCCCGTGCGCGCAGGGCGCCGAGGTCGTCGCCGGCGGTCAGTCCGAATATCCCCAGGATCGAGCACATGCCTTCATTCTCCTGATCAAAATGCACCCAAAGAAAAAGGCCCGCCTGGAGGGCGGGCCTTTCGTGTATGCCGGTGGTTTCGCTTGCAACCGCCTACACGCCGACCCTCCCGAGGTACCGGGCATTATTGGTATTGGCGTTATTGGCGGCGATGCGAATCATGGCCTCGACTAGAACACGATCCGGACGCCGACGCAAGCTTGTGGCAGCCGCTTCAGCGGCGATCCCGCGGCAGCGGGCAAACGTGCGGCGCCGCTGAAGCGGCTCCCACAGGTCAGGCCGCGGCCAGCTTTTCGACCACGGCGCGATAAGCCCGCGCCGCGGCCCCTTCGGCCGCATGTGCGAAGTCGCGCACGCGCCACTGGCCACCCACCATCACGTCGCGCACCAGTGGCGTGTTACCCGCGAACAGGAAGCTGTCGATCACGTCCGCCTCGCCGCGCGCGGCGAGCAGCGGCGAGCGGTCGTCGAGCACGAGCAGGTCGGCCCGCGAGCCCTCGGCGAGATGGCCGATGTCGCTGCCCGCGGCGCGGATGCCGCCGTCGAGGGCGCGCTGCCACAACGCCGTGCCGACGCTTTCTTCCGCCATGCGCGCGGCGACGTTGCGGTGCCGCGACACGAGGCGCTGGCCGTACTCCAGCCAGCGCAGTTCCTCCACCGGCGAGACGGAAATGTGCGAGTCCGAGCCGATGCCGAACGTGCCGCCCGCGTCGATGAAAGCGGCCAGCGGGAAGAGGCCGTCGCCGAGGTTGGCCTCCGTCGTGGGGCAAAGACCGGCCACCGCGCCGCTCTTCGCGACGCGATCGGTCTCCTGCGCCGTGAGGTGCGTGGCGTGGACGAGCGTCCAGCGTGCATCGACCTCGGCGTGGTCAAGCAACCATTCGACGGGGCGGGCGCCGCGCAGGGCCACGCAGTCCTGCACCTCGCCGATCTGCTCGGCGATATGGATGTGGATCGGCAGTCCTTTCGCGACGCCGGTCGCCAGCAAGGCGCGCATCGCCTCTTCCGGCACGGCGCGGAGCGAATGCAGCGCGATGCCCAGGGTGAACATGTCGTCCTGCAGGGGCGCCAGGCGCTCCAGCAGGCTCACGAAACTTCCCACGTCGTGGCGGAAACGCTGCTGCCGCTCCGACAGCGGTCGCCCGTCGAAGCCACCGCTCATGTACAACACGGGCAACAGCGTCAGCCCGATGCCCGCCTCCCTAGCCGCCTCCATGAGTGCCAGCGACATCGCGGCCGGATCGGCATAGCGCACGCCGCGCGGGCCATGGTGCAGGTAGTGGAATTCGCAGACCTGGGTGTAGCCCGCCTTCACCATCTCGACGTAGAGCTGGGTGGCGATCGCCTTGAGGTCGTCCGGATCGATCGCCTCCGCGAAGGCATACATGGTCTCGCGCCAGGTCCAGAAGCTGTCCTCGCCCGGTCCGCGGCGTTCCGCCAGCCCGGCCATCGCGCGCTGGAACGCATGCGAATGCAGGTTGGGCATGCCGGGCAACACGAAGCGGCCGATCCGCTCGGTCACACCCTGCGCCGCGGCGAAGCGCGTGCCGGCGACGCCGAGCCCCGTCTCGTCGGCACGCCACGCGCCTCGTTGCCAGAGGAAATCGGCGTTGACTGCGGCATTCGACATGGGGACGTCCTAGAAAGGGGTGCGCCATGGTACTCCGCCATCAAGGCGCTGGACCCCTGCCGGCGCAGGGGTGACGAACCCCACGTCGTGCCTGCGAAGGCGGGCACCCGCCGACTTGGGCGCATAATGAAGGCATGACCGAGAGCAAGGCCTCACAGCCACCCAAGTTGCTGCTTCGCCTGGCGCGTCCCGGCGACGTTGCCGAGCTCGTGGCCCTGACCGCCCGCGTGTACACGGCCGAATGGGGTCATTCCGCGGAGATGCTGCACAGCCAGCAGACGCACTTTCCGCAAGGACAGTTCGTCGTCGAATACGAAGGCCGGATCGTGGGATTTTGCGCCACCTTCCGGATAAGCGAGGCGGCAGCCCTCGCTCCGCATACCTGGATGCAGATCACCGCTGGCGGTTTCGCCTCGCGCCATGACCCGGAGGGCGACTGGCTTTACGGCATGGAAGCGGTGGTCCACCCCGATTACCGGGGCATGCGCATCGGGCAGCGCCTGTACATGGCGCGCAAGCGGCTGTGCACCGACCTCAAGTTGCGCGGCATCGTCTTCGGGGGCCGCGTGCCCGGCCTCGCCCGCGCCATCGGCCGCTACGGCAGCGCCGAGGCCTACGTGCAGGCGGTCGTGGACGGCCGGCGCCGCGATCCCACGCTCAGCTTCCAGTTGCGCAATGGCTTCGAGGTGGTCGGCCTGCTGCGCGGCTACGTGCCGTCCGATCACGAATCCCTCGGCTACGCCGCACACCTCGTCTGGCGCAACCCGCATCGCCTCGACCAGCCCGACGTGCCGCGCGTGTCGCAAAGCCACCGTCTGCCCGACAACGTGCGCGTCGCCTCGGTGCAATACCAGCAGCGCCGGATCGGTTCGTTCGCCGAGTTTGCCACCCAGGTAGAATACTTCGTGGACATCGCCGCGGACTACGACGCCGATTTCGTCGCTTTCCCCGAACTCCTCACGTTGCAGCTGCTGTCCATCGAAAACGCGGAGCTGTCGCCGGTCGACTCCATCCGCCGACTCTCCGAATACACCGACGAAGTCAAGGCCCTGTTCCACCGTCTCGCCGTGCATTACAACATCAACATCATCGGCGGATCGCACCCCACGCGGCAGCCCAACGGCGACATCCACAATGTCTGCTACGTGTGCCTGCGCGACGGTTCGATCCACGAGCGCGAGAAGCTGCATCCCACGCCGAGCGAGCGCAACATATGGAACATCACCGGCGGCGATGCCGCCGCGACGATCCAGACCGACTGCGGCCCGATCGGCGTGATGATCTGCTACGACTCCGAATTCCCCGAGGTGGCCCGCCACCTCACCGACCAGGGCGCGCTGATACTCTTCGTCCCCTTCTGCACCGACGTGCGCGAGGGTTACCTTCGCGTGCGCTACTGCTCCCAGGCCCGAGCCATCGAGAACCAATGCTATGTCGTCCTATCCGGTAATGTCGGGAACCTGCCCGGCGTGAATCATTTCGATATCCAGTACGGGCAGAGCTGCATCCTCACGCCCAGCGACTTTCCCTTCGCCCGCGACGGCATCGCCGCGGATTCGACGCCGAACATCGAAACCGTGCTGTTCGCCGACCTCCGCCTGGAGAACCTCGCCCGTGCCCGCAATTCGGGCGCCGTGCAGAACCTGAAGGACCGCCGGTACGACCTCTACGAAGTGCGCTGGTCGCGCGGCAAGGAGGCGAAATGAGCGACGCCCCGGAAACGGAGCCGGTACCGACCGCCTCGCCCCTCGAACGCCTTCGCGGCCACGCCTGGCTGTCGCCCACCCAATGGCGACGACGCCTGCTGTTCTGGACGGGTGCGGTGATGGTCGGCCTGGCAGCCGTCTTTTTCGCCAAAGCCGCGGACTTCGCCTTCGAACTGTTCACCGGCGTCGCCTCCCGTGCATGGTGGGTGCCGCTGCTGTTAACGCCCGCCACGTTCGCCCTTCTTTGCTGGCTCACCCAGGGCGCCATGAAAGCCACACGGGGTTCCGGCATTCCGCAGGCGATCGCGGCCCTGGAACTGGAAGACGAAACGTTCCGCAATCGCCTGATGTCGCTGAAAATCTCGGTGGGCAAGATGGCGCTCACCCTCGGCGCGCTGCTCGGCGGTGCCTCCGTGGGCCGTGAAGGACCCACCGTGCATGTCGGTGCCGGCCTGCTCTATTCGCTGGGACGGCGCTTCGGCTTCGACGAGCCGGCGGCGGCCGGCCGCTTCATCCTCGCCGGTTCGGCGGCGGGCCTCGCCGCCGCGTTCAACACGCCGCTGGCCGGCGTGGTGTTCGCCATCGAGGAAATGTCCGGCACCTTCGAGCACCGCATGAGCGGAACCCTGCTCACGGCGGTGATCATGGCCGGCGTCGTCTCCCTGGGCGTCGTGGGCAACTACGCCTACTTCGGCGAGATCGCCGCCGCCCTGCCGCTGGGCAGGGCCTGGATCGCGGTGTTGCTCACCGGCGTCATCGGCGGACTCGCCGGCGGGCTGTTCGCGCGCCTGATCCTTCCGTCGGCCAAGGGCTTCCGCGGCCTGGTCGGACGCCTGCGCGGCCGCAATCCGATCCTCTTCGCCGCCCTCTGTGGCCTCGCGCTGGTGCTGCTGAGCCTCCTGAGCGCCAACGGCCTCTACGGCACCGGCTATGGCCAGGCGCGCGACATCCTGCAGGGACACGGCAACACCGGACCCTTCTTCGGCGTGCTGAAGTTCCTCGGCAACATCGCCTCGTCCTGGGCGGGCATCCCCGGAGGCATCTTCTCGCCGGCACTCGCCGTCGGCGCGGGCCTCGGCGGCAACATCGCCAACCTCCTCCCGGGCGCGGACAGCTCCGCCGTGGTCCTGCTCGGCATGGCCGCGTACCTTGCCGGCGTCACCCAGTCGCCGCTCACCGCCGCCGTGATTTCGCTCGAGCTCACGGCCAACAGGCAGATGGCGCTGCCGATCATGGCCGCCTGTCTCCTCGCCCGCGCCATGTCGGCGCTGGTCTGCCGCGTGCCGGTATACAAGGCACTCGCCGACCAGCTGGTGAAGCAGTACGAAGAGGAGTGCGCGAAGCGAAACACGCCCGCCCCCGAAGGAAGCGCATGAGCACCGATCCACGCTGGGACCACCTGCTGCTCGACGTCGGCCTCGCCACCTTGCTGGACAACGGCAAACCCTACGGCGCCGTCGAACACGGCGCCATCGGCTGGCGCGACGGACGCATCGCGTTCGCCGGGCCGATGGCCGAACTCGCCGGCGAGCCGCATGCGCTGGCGCGCCATGTCGAATCGCTCCCGGGCGCCTGGGTGACGCCGGGACTCATCGACTGCCACACGCATCTCGTCTTCGGCGGCGAGCGGGCACAGGAGTTCGAGCAGCGGCTCGAAGGCGCCAGCTACGAGGAGATCGCGCGCGCCGGCGGCGGTATCGTCTCCAGCGTGCGCGCCACGCGCGCCGCGAGCGAGGACGAACTGCTGCGCCAATCGCTGCCGCGCGCGAAGGCCCTGCTCGCCGACGGCGTCACCACGCTGGAGATCAAGTCCGGCTATGGCCTGGAACCCGATACCGAACGGCGCATGCTGCGTGTCGCCCGGCGCATCGGCGAAGAACTCGGCGTGGCGGTGCGCACGAGCTTCCTCGGTCTGCACGCGCTGCCGCCGGAATACGCCGGCCGGCGCGACGAGTACGTGGCGCTGGTGTGCGACATCATGCTGCCGTCCCTGGCGGAGGAAGAACTGGTCGACGCCGTGGACGCCTTCTGCGAAGGCATCGGCTTCACCGCGGAAGAAACGCGGCGGCTGTTCGACAAGGCGACTTCGCTGGGCCTTCCGGTGAAGCTGCACGCGGAACAGCTGTCCGACCTCGGCGGCACGGCGCTGGTCGCCGGTTACGGTGGCCTCTCCGCCGACCACCTGGAGTGGACCAGCGACGAGGGCGTGCGTGCCATGGCCGAGGCGGGCACGGTGGCGGTACTGCTGCCCGGTGCCTACTACGCGCTGCGCGATACGCGCCCGCCGCCGATCGAAGCCTTCCGCCGGCACGGTGTCGACATGGCCGTCGCGACGGACCTCAATCCCGGCACGTCGCCGCTGCTGTCGCTGCGCATGGCCATGGGCATGGCATGCACCCTGTTCCGCCTCACGCCGGAGGAGGCCCTGCGCGGCGCCACGGTGAACGCCGCGCGCGCGCTCGGCCTCGAGGACGATCGCGGCACTCTCGCGGCGGGCAAGCGCGCCGACCTCGCCGTGTGGAACCTGCGGCACCTCCCCGAACTCTGCTACTGGATCGGTGGCAACCTGCTCAGGGAGAGTTGGCTCGGCGGAGAGCGCGTCGTGCTGTCGGCGTAATCCGCCGCAACTTTCCGAAAACTTCCATCGATCTTACGGAATAGGCCCCGTACCATCGTCGGCGCTTTGCCTGTCGCAAACGCTGAGGAATTTCGTTGAAGGTTTCATCGCCGTCCCTCGCGCAGGGACGCGTCATCGCGCGCCTTGTCGCCAGCACGATGCTGGCCTGCGCGCTGGCCGCCTGCGGCGGACGCGAACAACAGCAGGAAGAACGCGCCAAGCGCGCGCGGCAGATGCGCGACGTGTCGCGCATGCTCGACGCCATGGAAGCGGACAAACCGGCGAGGATGCCGACCGCGCCGTCCGCCGCTCCCGCGATGCCACCGGCCGGGGAAACGCCTCCCGACAACGATGCGTCGCATTCGCTCCTTGCGACGCTGGCGATCGGCGTGGCCGGCGGCCTCGCGATGCCCGCGCTCGTCATGTTCGCCTGGCGGCGGAGGAAACGCCGTGCCATGCCGGTTTGCGAACCGCCCTCCATCGCGGTCTGCTTCGCCGAACCGCCGGCCGACGCCCAGCCGCCCGCGCCCGTGCAGCCCACATGGATCTACCGCAGTTCGTCGTTCGAAACGATGGGCGTGCCCATGAAACCGGAACCCGTGGACCTCCTGGTACCGGCCATGAACGCGCGGGTGCCCGCCCTTGCGCAATCGCTGCGGAGCCGCCTCGCGGAGGTGGAAAAACTTTCCGGCCCCTCGCGCCTCTTCGCCATGCGCGACCTGCTGTCCGAGGTCGCCGGGCATCCCGACGCGGATGCACCCGCCGTCGTCGACGCCCGCATCGATGCGCAACTGGCGTGGGCCACATGGGTGCGTGGCGACGCCGCCGCCACGCGGCTCGCGGAAGCGGAGCGGCTTTGCGAACGCCTCGGCGCTTCCGGACCCGGTGCGGACGCACGCGCGCTACGGCGCAAGGGCGAGATCTGCCTGCGCCGTGCGCAGCTGGTCAAGGCGTCGATCGCCCTGCCCGAACTCGATCGCGCACAGGCGCTCTTCGACGCGGCGCATGCGCGGGCCGCGGACGCGGAAACCGCCCTGCTCGTCGCACGGACCGCGCTGCAACGGGCACGGTTGCTGCCACCGGACGAGGCGGCCGACGCGTGCGCGCACGCCCTCATGCATGCGTTCCTCGCCGAACAGGACGCCGCATGCCGTATCGATGCCCTCGCCTGCCGGCTCGACATCCAGCTGGTCTACGAAACGCTCTCCGACCACGCCGGACAAGACGGGGTCGCCGCCTCGCTCGGGCGCAGCCTGGAAGCCAGCGGCCCACTCGCGCCCGCGGCGCGCGTCGCCCTCGCGGAAGCGCACCTGCGCGACGGCGCCCCTGCGAAAGCGGCGGCCCTGTGCGAATCCATCTGGCGCGACGGCGACGCCGACGATCGGGTCCTCGCGCTCTGGCGCAACGCCTGCCGGCACTGGACCGGCACGGAAGAACACGACGAACGGCTCATGAAATCGCTGCGCCGCCTCGCCATCGCCCGCTCCACCCTATGAACCACGAACGCGAGTCCCCACGCATGAAACCTTCCCGCGATACCGCCCAGCCCTTCTGGCCCACCCGTTACGGCATCGCCGCCGCCGTCGCCGCGGACAACGCGGTGGCGCGCTCCCTGGAGCTCTACGGCGAATGGGCCGAACATGAGACCCTCCTGTTGAGCGGATTGATCGAGGAAGGGCAGACCGTGCTCGAATTCGGCGCCGATTTCGCGGCCCATGCGCTGTGGATGGCGCAGGCGGTGGGCCCGCAGGGCGAGGTGCATGTGGCCGAGCCGCGCCGCATACCATTCCAGCAGGCCTGCGCGAACGTGGCGATCAACGGGCTCGCGAACGTGTTCACCCATCCCGTCTGGCTCGGCCGCGGCAAGGGCACCTCGTCGCTCGGCTCGCTGCTTCCGGGACACCGTCCCGGCACCGACGAAAAAGTGCGTGTCGCCACCGTCGACAGCCTGAAACTGGATGCGCTGCACCTGCTCAAGGTCAACCAGCCTTACGCGCTCGTCGACATCCTGGCAGGTGCGGGCGACACGATCCGCGCGCACCGGCCGCTGATCTACGCGCGCCTGTCCGGCATGGATGCCGCCCAGGCGGAAGTCGAGGCGATCAAGGCGCAGGGCTACCGCGCGTGGTCGCACGTACCCTATCTCTTCAACGGCGAGAACCACGCCGGCGTCGGCACGAACATCTTCCCGGGCATGGTCCAGCAAAACGTCGTCGCAGCGCCGGCCGACAGCCGCTTCGAATTCGCGGAGCGCCTCGAACTCTGACCCCGCACCGGCACCGTGTGCGGATGGCCGGCCCAAAGAAAAAGGTTCTTCACGGATTACCGGGGGCAACAGATGTTTCGGCTCGACGGTTGTGGTTTCCCCGAGCTCGTCCCGGCGTTCACGAGCATCGAGTCGCCAAAGCGCTATGCACCTTAGCGCTTGGCATGGGCCCTTGGTGCCCACCCTCGCTGCTCAGACAGGTCCTCCGCGTTCGTAAAGGAAGGCCGCTGACGCGGCCCATGTGCTTATTGGCCTGCGGCCGCTCACTTGTGCGGAACTCGCCTCGAGGGCGGACACCAAGGACCCTCCCGGGCGGCGCGTGCGCGTGACGGGAGAGCGGCGGGCGTTCGAGACGGTGGCCTGCACGCGCACGGCTTCAGGCGAAAGATGCCCGACAAGGGGTGGCCCGGCGTCACGAAAGGCCTGACCGGCGCTACCGGACCGAGGCGATGCGATGCTGTCGCATGAGCAGCGGCTGCCGGCTTGTGCGGTGCTGCTCTCCGGACACGCACCTCATGTATCGGGGGAGTCTTCGGTGTCCACCCTCGAGGCGAGTTCCGCACAAGTGAGCGGCCGAAGGCCAGATAGGTAAACGGGCCGCGCAAGCGGCCCCACCGATACGAACGCGGAGGACCTGTCTGAGCAGCGAGGGTGGACACCGAAGGCTCTGGCCCTACCGCCCGAGCAGCGGCGGCGCCAGCCGCTGGCTACATGCATTCGCCTTGGCGAATGCACCGATGCATGCGGCATGCGTCCCCGGACTTCCGCGATGAACCAAGAAAAGCCCCGCTCGAAGCGGGGCTTTTCGTCTCACGCGATGGAAGACTCAGGCCTTCTTACGCGGTGCGGCCTTCTTGGCGGCGGCCGGCTTGGCAGCGGCCGGCTTCGCGACAGCGGCGCCGGTGACGACGTCGATGTGCGGACGGGCATTGCCATAGCTGGAACGGTTGATCTTGCCGCGACGGGTGCGGCGGTCGCCCTTGCCCATGGGAAACTCCTTGATTCGTAATGATGGATAGGAACGGCCGGCCATCGTATCAGCGGCCGCGCAAAGCGCAAGTGGAGCCGTTCAGTGTACGTGCCGGCCGCCCTTTGCGCAGCCCTCTCCCTCATCGGGACAGGGGCCCGGATCGAACTGGACGGTGGCATGCTCGACGCGCCATCGGTCGCTCAGCATCCGCTTGATCGCGGCCAGCACACGGGCCTGGTCGGCCTGTTCGGCGCCGGGGGCCAGTTCCGCATGCAGGGTGGCCATGCGTGAGCCGGCCGTCACCTGCCAGACGTGCACGTGGTGGATGTCCACGATACCGGCATCGGCGGCGTGCAGTTCGCGCTGCACGACGGCCAGGTCGACACCTTCGGGCGTGCCTTCGAGGAGGATGTGGCCCGAGCGCCTTACCAGCGACCAGGCACTGCGCAGGATCAGCAGCGACACCAGGATCGAAAGCACCGGATCCGCCCAGTTCCAGTCCAGCCAGCGCACCGCCAGCGCGGCCAGCACCGCGCCCACCGAACCGAGCAGGTCGCCAAGCACGTGCAGGCTCGCCCCCGCGACGTTGACGTCGTCGGGATCGTGGCCGTGCAGCGTACGCAGCACCACCAGGTTGGCGACAAGGCCCAGCACCGCCACGACCAGCATCACGCCCGAGAGGATGGGTTCCGGCGAAAACAGGCGCTGCACCGCTTCGTACAGGATAAAGCCGACGAGCGCGAACTGGGTCAGCGCGTTCACGAAACCCGCGAGCACCTCGATGCGCCCATAGCCATACGTACGTCGGGCGTCGGCCGGGCGTGCCGCGAAGCGGGCACCCAGGAACGCCAGCAAGAGCGCCAGCGCGTCGACCAGCATGTGGCCGGCGTCGGCAAGCAGCGCCAGCGAACCCGACACCAGGCCGCCCGCCGCCTCGAGCACGAGCATGAGCAAGGTCAGGACGAACGCGAACAGCAGCTTCTTTTCGCTGCTTCCGGCCACGTGGCCGTGGTCGTGGCGATGCGGGCGGGCGTGCGAATGGGCGTGGTCGTGTGCCATGGAACGAAGGCTAGGGAATCGCGTCGCGGTTACACAATCACGGATGGACGCAGGAAGGCCCGTGGATATGGCCGGCATGCCCGCTGCGGTCGACACGCAGGTTGACGAAGTGCGCCGCGGCGACGAGCAGACCGCCGCAGGTCACCAGCACGCTGTGCACGAGCAGCGAATGCGTGTGCAGGAAGGTGACGCCGAGCATCAGCAACGTCAGCCCGGGAACGGCGAACAGCAACGGCAGGCGCCGGCGGTGACGGCGGTAGCCCGAGACGAGGACCACGCTTGCCAGCACGGAAGCGAAGGCGACGAACCCCGCCTCGAAGCGATGGTCGGCAAGGAACGACAGCCCGACCAGGGGCAGCAGCGCGATGACGAACGGCAGCGCCGCGCAATGGATGGCGCAGAGGAACGAGGCGGTCGCACCGAGCCGATCGGCGACATGCCACCAGCGGCGAGGCGTTTCCGGATCGGGGACGGGATCGGTCATGGGGGCCATAGCGTGACTATTTGCACGGGTGGAGGCAAGCAATGATACTTTATAACATTGCAAAACCCAACATGGAGTTCCACCCCGATGCGCAGAACCCTCATCGCCCTGGCCCTGGCCGCCACCTTCGGCGCCGCCCAGCCCGCCAGTGCCGACGACCTTGCCCAGGAAAGCAGCCCGGCGACAGGCACGAAGCATGCCCAGGGCAAGAGCCGCAAAGGCGCGGAGAAGCTCGATGCCATCGTGGTGAACGCGGTCCCCCTCGGCCAGAACGCCGACCAGATCGTGGCGCCCGTGGCGGTCCTGGCCGGTTCGGCCCTGGACGACGCGAAGGGCGTTTCGCTCGGCGAAACCGTCTCCTCCATTCCCGGCGTGCAGACCTCGGCGCTCGGTACCGCGGTGGGCCGCCCGGTGATCCGCGGCCTCGACGGTCCCCGCGTGGCGGTGCTCGAGAACGGACTCTCCTCGCAGGACGTGTCGAACGTGAGCCAGGACCACGCGGTCACGCTGGAGCCCTTCCTCGCCGACCAGATCGAGGTGCTCAAGGGCCCGGCCACCCTGCTCTATGGCTCGGGTGCCATCGGCGGCGTGGTCAACGTCGTCGACGGGCGCGTGCCCGAGAAGGCGCCGGACAACGGTTTCACGGGCCGCGCGGAGGTCCGCCACGATTCCGTTTCCGACGGCAGGACCGGCCTGCTCCGGCTCGATGCGGGCAACGACAGATTCGCCATCCACGTGGACGGCATGCACCGCGACAACGAGGATTACGACATCCCCGGCGGCACGCTCGCGAACAGCGCCGTGAAGACGAGCTCGGGATCGGTCGGCGCGTCGCTGCTCGGCACCTGGGGTTACCTCGGCATGTCGGTGTCGCGCTTCCTCGACCTCTACGGCAGCCCCGCCGAACCGGGCGACCCGGCAGACGGCGAGGATCCCGTCCACATCAAGATGGCGCAGACCAACTACACGCTGAAGGGCGGACTGGTGAAGCCGTTCGACGGCATCGACAAGATCGAGTTCAGCCTCGGTCACGGTGCCTACCAGCATGTCGAATTCGACGGCGACGTGCCGGGTACCACGTTCGCGACCACGAGCAACCAGGGCCGCCTCATCGTCACCCACGAGCCGATCGCCGGATGGAACGGCGCGTTCGGCGTACAGACCCAGCATCGCCAGTTCTCCGCCGTCGGGGACGAAACCTTCGTACCGGCCACGGCCACCGACGGCGTGGGCGTATTCCTCACCGAGCAGCGCGATTTCGGACCGGTGAAGCTCGAGCTTGGTGCGCGCCACGACACGCAGAGCGTGGATCCCGACAACGGACCGAAGCGCGACTTCGCACCCAACAGCTTCTCGGCGGGTATCGCGTGGCGCTTCGCCGAACAGTGGCACCTGTCCCTCAATCTCGATCACGCCGAACGCGCGCCGTCGGAGGAAGAACTCTTCGCCAACGGTCCGCACGACGCATCGAACACCTTCGAAATAGGCAGCAGCGACCTGCAGAAGGAAAAATCGAACCAGGCGGAACTCGGCCTGCACTTCCACGGCGACATCGTCGAGGGCAAGGTGGCCGTGTATTACAACAAGTACAAGAACTTCATCTATCTCGCCGACACGGGCGAGATCAGGGACGACCTGCCGGTGCGTATCTGGTCGCAGAACGACGCCGCTTTCCGCGGCGCCGAGGCGGAAGCGACTTTCCACCTCGCGAAGGGCACCTCGGGCAACTGGGACCTGCGCGTGTTCGGCGACACCGTGCGCGCCACGCTGTCCGACGGCGGCGGCAACGTGCCGCGCATTCCCGCCGGGCGCATCGGTTCCACCCTGAGCTGGAAGGCCGACAGCCTTCGCGCCAGCCTGGGCGCCGTGCGTTACATGAAGCAGGACAAGGTCGCGGCGTTCGAAACGGATACGGCCGGCTACACGCTCGTCAATGCGCACTTCGCCTGGACATTCGTCAACGACGACCGCAGCCAGTGGGAAGCCTTCGTGGACGGCAACAACCTCACCAACCAGACGGCACGGCCGGCCACGTCCCTGTTCAAGGACGCGGCGCCGTTGCCGGGGCGGAATGTTTCGGTAGGACTTCGCGCCTACTTCTAAGCAAACGGTGTAGGAGCCGCTATAGCGGCGAGGGCAATCTTGCGGCGCCGTCGCGAGGTTTTCTCGCCGCTATAGCGGCTCCTACAAAAGATGCTTTCAGGCCTCGCGGCAGTTCTTGCAGGTGCCGTGCACTTCGAGGGTCTGCGCCTGCGGACGGAAGCCGAAGGCTTTCGCCTGCGCCTCGATCAATTCGGCGACGCGTTCGTCGCATACTTCCTGCGCGCAATGGCAGGTATCGCAGATGAGGAAAGGCACCTGGTGCGCTTCCTCGGGATGGTGGCAGGACACGTACGCGTTGATCGATTCCAGCTTGTGGATGAAGCCGTTCTCGAGCAGGAAATCGAGCGCGCGATAGACCGTGGGCGGCGCCGCGTTGCCGTGCTTTTCGCGCAGGCGGTCGAGCAGGTCGTACGCCTTCACCGGCTTGCCGGCCCCGGCAACCAGCTCGAGCACTTCGCGACGCAGTGGCGTGAGGCGCAGGCCGCGCTCGGAAGACGCCTGCTCAACGGCCGCGACGAAGCCGTGGGCGTCGTCGTGATGCTGATGATGGTGGCGGTGAGCGGCGGTGGTCACATCGATATCCTCGTACCCGTCATCCTAACATGAGGACAGTTCAGCGCTTTTTCGACCCGGGCAAGGGCGGCGGAAGGCCCTGTCCGGCGGAGGTTTGGACGGGCGGCAGGGGCGGCGGTGTCCGCCGCGGCAAGAACGGCACGAACCAGCCCAGCGGCCCCAGGACGAGCGAAGCGACGATACCGGCCTTCAACCGTCCGCGCCACCAGCCCAACAGCGCACCGACCGCCACGAAGACGACCTGCCAGACGAGCATCTGCCCCCAGGGCACGAGCGCCATGAGATTCATGACGATGCGCAGGAAGGCGCCCGGTTCGGCGGGATCGATACCCTGCATCGCCTTCGCAAGCAGCTCGTCCACGATCTCCTACCTTCCAAAGAGGGAGCCGTTATCCGGCGGCACGACCCAGCGCTTCGTCGATGCGGCCGAGAGCCGCTTCGCGGCCGGCGAGATAGATGGTGTGCTCGATCGACGGCGACACCTGGGTGCCCGTCATCGCCACGCGCAACGGCGCGGCGACCTTGCCCAGGCCCAGTTCCAACGAGGCGGCAACACGCTCCACGGCAGCATGCACCGCTTCGGGCGTCCATTCCGGCAGAGCGGCAAGCTCCACCTTCGCAGCCTCGAGGGCCTTCGGCGCGGTGTCGTTGCGCAGGTGCTTCTCGACGGCCTTGCCGTCCCACTCGACGATGGGCCCGTACCAGATCTTCGCGCGCTCGGCCATTTCCTTGAACGTGTGCACGCGGTCGCGCAGGGCCACGACGACGTCGGCGGGGTTGGGGCCCTTCGTCGCGTCGATGCCGATCCTGCCGAGGTGCCAGGCCAGCTCGGGACCGAGCATCGCCGGATCGTCCGTCTTCAGGTAATGCTGGTTCAGCCACGCCAGCTTGGTCAGGTCGAAACGCGCGGCCGCCTTGTTGACATCGGTGATGTCGAACAACGCCGTCATCTCCTCCCGCGAGAAGATTTCCTGGTCGCCATGCGACCAGCCGAGGCGCACGAGGTAGTTGAGCAGCGCGTGCGGCAGGAAGCCCTCTTCGCGATACTGGATGACGCTCACCGCGCCATGGCGCTTCGAGAGCTTCTGGCCGTCCGGACCGAGGATCATCGGCAGGTGCGCGAATGCCGGCACGGGCGCGCCCAGCGCCTTATAGATGTTGATCTGGCGCGGCGTGTTGTTCACGTGGTCGTCGCCACGGATCACTTCGGTGATGCCCATGTCGATATCGTCGACCACCACGGCGAAGTTATAGGTAGGGAAACCGTCGGAACGGAAAATGACGAGGTCGTCGAGTTCCTCGTTCGACCACTCGATGCGCCCCTTCACCTTGTCGTCGAACACCACCGAACCCGAGGTCGGGTTCCTGAAGCGGATGACGCGGTTGGGATCGTCGCGGTACGGCTCGTTGCGGTCGCGGTAGTAGCCGTTGTAGCGCGGCTTCACACCCGCGGCCATCGCCGCGTCGCGCATGGCCTCGATCTCTTCCTTCGTCTCGTAGGCGTAATACGCCTTGCCCTCGCGCAGCAGCTGGTCGGCCACCTCGCGATAACGATCCATGCGCAGGGTCTGGTAGTACGGACCCTCGTCGTGGGCCAGGCCCAGCCAGGCCATGCCATCCAGGATGGCCTGCACGGCCTCCTGGGTGGAACGTTCGCGGTCGGTGTCCTCGATGCGCAGCACGAAGGTACCGCCGAGGCGACGGGCCTCCAGCCAGCAGTAGAGCGCCGTGCGGGCGCCGCCGATGTGCAGGTAACCGGTGGGACTGGGGGCGAAGCGGGTGCGAACGGTCATCGTGGGATTCATCGAACGGACAAGCCAGCCATTTTACCGGCTTTATGTGGGAGCCGCTTCAGCGGCGATGGGAGCTTGCCGCAAGGTGGCCCTCTGCCGCGGGATCGCCGCTGAAGCGGCTCCCACAGGTCGGCTGTCATGCCGCGGTCATAGGACCATAACCGCCGCGACACGCCCCCGCGCGACCATGCGTCAAGCCAGGCCAGAGGGGCACCGCCATGCGAGTCGGCATCGTCACCGAGACCTACGCACCGGACGTGAACGGCGTCGCCCTCACCGTCCAGTCGCTAGCCCGCGGCATGGTCCGCCGCGGCCATACGGTCGACCTCATCCGGCCGATCCACCCGTCGACCCCGCCACTCGCGGACGCCGGCATGGACGTGCTGGCCGTCGAAGGCGCCGCGGTACCGCGTTACGCGGAACTCCGCTTTGGCCTTCCCTCCCGCCTCCGCATCGAGCGCCGCTGGCGCGCCGAAAGGCCGGATGCCGTCTATGTGGCCACGGAAGGCCCCCTGGGCTGGAGCGCCGTCAGCGCGGCACGCCGCCTGGGCATCCCGGTCGCCACGGGCTTCCACACCCGCTTCGATTTCTACGTAGGCCATTACGGCTTCGGCGCGCTCACGCCACTCGTCCGGCATTACCTCGGGCGCTTCCACAAGCGCGCGCAGACGACCCTCGTGCCCACCGCCCAGCTCGCCACCGAGCTCAACGACATGGGCGTGCACGACGTGCGCGTGCTCCGTCGCGCGGTGGACACGCTGCGCTTCCATCCCGAGCGCCGCGACGAAGGCCTGCGCGCCTCCTGGGGCGCGGGTCCGGACACGCCGGTGGTGATCTGCGTGGGCCGCGTCGCGCCCGAGAAGAACCTGGACGTGACGATCGACGCCTACCGCGCGCTGGCCCGCCGCGTGCCCGACGCGCGCTGCGTGATCGTCGGCGACGGCCCCGGCCGGGCGGGGCTCGAGGCCGCGCATCCCGATGTCGTCTTCGCCGGCACGCGCCGCGGCGACGATCTCGCCGCCCACTACGCGAGCGCCGATCTGTTCGTCTTCCCCAGCCTCACCGAAACCTTCGGCAACGTGGTGCTCGAAGCCATGGCCTCAGGTGTTCCCGTGGTCGCCTACGCGGAAGCCGCCGCCCGCGAATTCATCCGCAACGGGCAGAACGGCATTCGCGTGACACCGGGCAACGAGGGCGGCCTCGTTGAGCGCGCCGCCGCGCTCGGCGCCGACCGCGCGGTACGCGCGGCCATGGGTACCGCGGCACGCGCTTCCGTGGCGGGCCTCTCGCCCGATTCCGTCGTCTCCGAATTCGAATCGATCATGCAATCACTCGCCGAGGAGCATGTCCATGAGCGCAGCACCGCCGTCGCCGCGTAGGGCGAGCCTCGACCGCCGCATGTGCGTCGCCGCCAACCGCTGGGGCGCGCGGCGCGCCATCGGCGTCTTTTTCGGCGCCATCAGCCGGCTCGGCGACGGCGTCTTCTGGTATTCGCTGATGACGGTCATCGCCGTCGTCGGCGGCTGGCGCGGCGTATCCGTCGCCGTGCAGATGGCGATCACCGGACTTACCGCACTCATGCTCTACCGCGTGCTGAAGCGCTGGACGCGCCGCCCGCGACCGTTCCGCACCTGCCCCGGCGTGATCGCCCACGTGCCACCGCTGGACGAGTTCAGCTTCCCGTCCGGCCATACCTTGCAGGCGGTGTCGTTCACCGTGGTGGCCGTGTCGCACTACCCGATGCTGGCACCGTTCCTGATCGGCTTCGCCGCGCTCGTCGGCGCCTCGCGCGTGATCCTCGGCCTGCATTACCCCAGCGACGTGCTCGCCGCCACCGCCATCGGCGGCGGCCTCGGCACCCTGTCGTTGTGGATGGAGCGTGCGCTGCTCTGACCCATGAACTCAGCCCGCGGATCGGCCGGCTGACCCCTCGCCGCGATGTCTGGAGTCGAGGGCGGGCGGAAAAGACCCCGCACGGGCGCCGGCCAGGATGGCCGGCCCCGGCGTGCGCCGGGGCGGAGGCGCGGTGGCGTTACGCTGCCGCGCGGGGGGCCTTTTCGAGCAGGCCGAGCATCGCGCCCAGCTTGTCGCGCATCTCGCGGCGGTCGACGATGACGTCCACCGCGCCATGGTCGACGAGGAATTCCGAACGCTGGAAGCCTTCCGGCAGCGTTTCGCGTACCGTCTGCTCGATGACGCGCGGGCCGGCGAAGCCGATCAAGGCCTTCGGCTCCGCGACATTGATGTCGCCCAGCATGCCAAGGCTCGCCGACACGCCACCCGTGGTGGGGTGCGTGAGCACGGAAATGTAAGGTACGCCGGCGTCGCGCATGCGCGCCAGCGCGGCCGACGTCTTCGCCATCTGCATCAGCGAGAACAGGCCTTCCTGCATGCGTGCGCCACCGGTGGCGGAGAAGCAGACCAGCGCGCTTTTCTCGGCCAGCGCCTTCTCGGCCGCACGGGCGAACTTCTCGCCCACCACCGAGCCCATCGAACCGCCCATGAAGGCGAACTCGAAGGCCACGGCAACCACCGGACGCTCCAGCAGGCGGCCGGACATCGCGATCAGCGCGTCCTTCTCGCCCGTGTTCTTCTGCGCCGCGACGACGCGGTCCTTGTATTTCTTCTGGTCCTTGAACTTCAGCGCGTCCACCGCCTCCATCTTCGGCCACAGCTCGGTCGTGCTGCCTTCGTCGAAGAAGGCGCCGAGACGCGCGCGCGCGGAAATGGCGTGATGGTGGCCGCACTTCGGGCACACCATCAGCGACTTCTCGAGTTCGGGCTTGTAAAGCACGGTGCCGCAACCGGCGCACTTCTCCCACACGCCCTCGGGCACCTTGCCCTTGCCGCCGGCCGCGGCGGGTGCGCGGGTCTTCGGCGTCATGATCTTCTGCAGCCAGTTCATCGTGTCTCTCCGAAAGTCTTACGTCCCACTCCCAACGCCGATGCAGCGCGCGTCGAGCGCTGCGCGGATCGGCGCAAGGAAATCCCGTGCCCTGCCGACGGCATCCTCGGCCGAGACCGCACCGGAAAGGCGGTCGACCAGGGCGCTGCCGATGACCACGGCGTCGGCGAATTCGCCGATCGCGCTGGCACTCGCGGCGTCGCGTACGCCGAAGCCGACGGCGACCGGCGCCTTCGACCGCGCGCGGATGTCGGCGACGCGCCCGGCGATGTCGCCGGTGCTCAGCTGGGCCGCGCCGGTGATGCCGGCGAACGATACATAGTACAGGAAGCCCGCCGCGGCCTCGCAAAGCCCTGCCAGACGGGCCTCGGCGGTGGTCGGCGAAGCGAGCAGGATCTGCTGGAGGCCGGCCTGGCGCAGCGGCTCCAGGACGTGCGCTTCCTCCAGCGGACAATCCACCATCAGGACGCCATCCACACCCGCTTCGACGGCATCTTCGGCGAACGCCGCATAACCGTACATCTCGACCGGGTTGAGGTAACCCATGAGGACGATGGGTGTTTCCGCGTCCGTCTCACGAAAGGCGGCGACCCAGGCCAGGACGTTGGCGAGGCCCACGCCCTTGGCGATGGCCCGCTCGCTGGCGTGCTGGATCACGGGCCCGTCGGCCATCGGATCGGAAAACGGCACGCCGAGTTCGATCAGGTCCGCACCCGCGGCGACGAGGCCGTGGAGCAGGTCCACCATGCCGTCCGGCGACGGGTCGCCGGCGGTGACGAACGGAACCAGGCCGGTGCGGCCGGCGGACTTCAGCGCCGCGAAGCGGCGGTCGATGCGGCTCATCAGAGTTCGATTCCTTCACGCGCGGCAATCGTGTGCACGTCCTTGTCGCCACGCCCGGAAAGATTGGCGAGGACCAGTCCGTCCTTCGGCAGTTCGCGGGCCAGCTTGATCGCCTGGGCGATGGCGTGGCTCGATTCCAGCGCGGCAAGGATGCCCTCGGTGCGCGCCAGCAGGTGGAAGGCTTCCAGCGCTTCGTCGTCGGTGATGCCGACATACTCGGCGCGACCGGCGTCCTTCAGGAACGCATGCTCCGGACCCACGCCCGGGTAATCGAGACCGGCCGACACCGAATGCGTCTCGACGATCTGGCCGTTCGCATCCGACAGCACGTAGGTGCGGTTGCCGTGCAGCACGCCCGGCTTGCCGGCGGCGAGCGAGGCCGCGTGGCGGCCGGTGGCGATGCCCTCGCCCGCCGCCTCGGCGCCCACGAGACGCACGCCGCGGTCGTTGAGGAAGGCGTGGAACATGCCGATGGCGTTCGAGCCGCCGCCCACGGCGGCGGTGATCACGTCCGGCAGGCGACCGAACTGCTCGAGGACCTGCTCGCGCGCCTCGCGGCCGACGATGGCGTTGAAGTCGCGCACCATCTGCGGATACGGATGCGGGCCGGCAACGGTACCGATGATGTAGAACGTGTCGGCGACGTTGGTGACCCAGTCGCGCATGGCGTCGTTGAGCGCGTCCTTCAGGGTCTTCGACCCCGAGGTCACGGGTACCACGTCGGCACCGAGGAGGCGCATGCGGTAGACGTTGATCTTCTGCCGCTCGATGTCCACCGCGCCCATGTAGACCACGCACTTCAGGCCCAGGCGCGCGGCCACGGTGGCGCTGGCGACACCATGCTGGCCCGCGCCGGTCTCGGCGATGATGCGTGTCTTGCCCATGTGCCGGGCGACCAGCGCCTGGCCCACGGTGTTGTTGATCTTGTGCGCGCCGGTGTGGTTGAGGTCTTCCCGCTTCAGCACGATGCGGGCACCGCCGATGTGCTTCGACAGGCGCTCGGCGTGGTAGACCGGACTGGGCCGGCCCACGTAGTACTTCAGGTCGCGGTCCAGCTCGGCGATGAACGCCGGATCCCTGCGAAGTTTCTCGTACGCGGCGGTGAGTTCCGCCAGCGGTTCCATGAGCGTCTCGGCGACATAGATACCGCCGTACTCGCCGAAGCGCCCGTGCGCGTCGGGCCAGGCGTGGAAATCCGCGATCTCGGTCATTGCCTTCTCGTCAGCTTGAGCCGTCACACGCTGGGGACGGCGCGCACGGCGGAAATGAAGCGTTCCATCTTATCCCTATCCTTGATCCCCGGCGACGATTCGATGCCGCTGGAGACGTCCACCGCCCAGGGCCGGGCGATCCGGATGGCCTCCCCGACGTTGTCGGCGGTGAGCCCGCCCGCGAGCAGCAAGGGTTGCGCAAGATCCGTCGGCATCAGCGACCAGTCGAAGCGCCGGCCGCTGCCGCCCTGCTCGCCCAGGCCATGGCCGTCGAGCAGCAGGCCCGTCGCCCGCGGATAGTCGCGCAGGCGGGCCAGTGCGCCGGCGCCCTCGCCCATCGCGATGGCCTTGAGGTAACGCACGCCGTACGCCGCGCACTCGGCGTCGCTTTCCGCGCCATGGAACTGCAGCATGTCCGGACGCAGCACGCGCAGCACTTCCTCGATGAAGCCCGGATCCTCGTCCATCACCAGCGCCACCGTCGTCATGAAGGGCGGCACCGCGTCGCGCAGACGCGCGGCGGCGGCCGGATCGACGAAGCGCCGGCTCTTGCGTGTCATCACGAAGCCCACCGCATCGGCACCCAGCCGCGCCGCGAGCTGCACGTCTTCGATGCGGGTAAGCCCGCAGCACTTGATCCGGGTCACAGGGTCACCTCTTCCGGCAGTCCCCAATGAGCTTCGTACAACGGCCCGAGGAAGGTCAGGCCCTCCGCGGGCGCCGTGGCGCCCGCCACCTCGCGGTCGCGACCCTGGAGGAGTTCGGCCATCCAGGCCACGGGACGCTCGCCGCGCCCGATCGGAAGCAGCGAGCCGACGATGTTGCGGACCATATGGTGGAGGAAGGCGTTCGCTTCAATCTCCACCACCACGTGGATGTCGTCGCGGAACACGCGGATGGACCGCACGTTGCGCCGCGCGTGCGCCGCCTGGCAGGACACCGCGCGAAACGCCGAGAAATCGTGCTCGCCGACGATGGCCTGCGCCGCCGCGTGCATGGCGTCCGCGTCGAGCTGACGGCGCTCCCAGGCGACGAAGCGCGCGTCCAGCGCCGGACGCACGAAGCGCGGCAGGATGCGATAACGGTAGCGTCGCGCCCGCGCCGAGAACCGCGCGTGGAAGTCGTCCGCCACGGGTTGCGCCCAGGTGACCGCCACGCTGTGCGGGAGGTTGGAGCAGGCCCCGAGTATCCAGCCGCGCATATCGCGGACCACGTCGGTATCGAAATGCACCACCTGGCAACGCCCATGCACACCGGCGTCGGTGCGGCCGGCGGCGGTCACCTCGACCGGTGCGTGCGCGACATAGCTCAGGGCGTCTTCCAGCGCGCCCTGCACGGTCTTCGCGTGGCTGAGCCGCTGCCAGCCGAAGAAGTCGGTGCCGTCGTATTCGACGCCAAGGGCGATGCGCATGGGGCGGTTCGTGGGGCGGTGAAACGGAAAGGTTACCACTTGTGGGAAGCACGCTGGCGCGCGCTTCCCACAAAGCCCCGGCGATCCGCCTATCGGACGCCGTGGGCGGGTGGGTCGTTCTCGAGCAGCGCCCGGTGGACCCAGCCGCCGACGGCACCGCCAAGCAGCGGTACCACCCAGAACACCCACAGCTGGGCCAGCGCCCAGCCACCCTGGAACACGGCCACGCCGGTGCTGCGCGCCGGGTTCACCGAGGTGTTGGTCACCGGGATGCTGATGAGGTGGATCAGCGTCAGGGCCAGGCCGATGGCCAGCGGCGCGAATCCGACCGGCGCGCGCTTGTGCGTCACGCCGAGGATCACCAGCAGGAAGAACATCGTCAGCACGAACTCGGCGACCACCGCCGCGACGAGCGAATAGCCGCCGGGCGAGTGCTCGCCGTAACCGTTGCTGGCGAAACCCGCCGTGACGTCGAAACCGGGTTTGCCGCTCGCGATGAGGTAAAGCACGCCCCCGGCCACGATCGCGCCGACCACCTGGCTGACGATGTAGGGCAGCACTTCCCTGCCCGGCATGCGTCCGCCCGTGTAACAGCCGATGGTCACCGCCGGGTTGAAATGCGCCCCCGAGATGTTGCCGACGGCATACGCCATCGTCAGCACCGTGAGGCCGAAGGCGAGTGAAACGCCGACGAAACCAATGCCGAGGCCCGGGAAGGCCGCGGCAAGGACCGCACTACCGCAACCGCCAAGAACGAGCCAGAACGTACCGAAGAACTCCGCGAACAATCGCTGGGACATCTCGTACTCCTTGCGCCTTGGGAAGCGTTACGGGCTCAGGCGATATCGTCGAGGATCCGCCTTGCCGTGTCTTTCTGCATCTGCGAGCCCTCGGCCATCACCTCGTCGAGCATGAGGCGCGCACCTTCGGCGTCGCCCATGTCGAGGTAGGCGCGGGCCAGGTCGAGCTTGGTGTCGACCGGGTCGTCGCTGAAGCTTTCGGGATTGTGATCCGGGATCGGCTCTTCGTCCGGGAAGGACGGCTCGTCGAAACGCGGCAGTTCGGTCGGGGAGGTGGTCGCCGCGTCGTGCTCCTCGTCGAACGACCAGGTAGAACGATCTTCGCTCACCGCCACGCTTTCGGCCACTTCCGAGTAGGGCGATTCGGGCGCATCGGCGTCGAACACGTCCGGGGCATGCGGACGGCGGTCCGCTTCGGCGCGCTGTACCGGCGTCAGGTCGAAGTTGAAGTGGTATTCGCTGTGCTTCTGGGGCGCCGGCGTCTGCGGGCGCATCTCTTCGTCGGGGCTGGTGACGTAGTTGCCCAGGTCGAACTCTTCCAGTGCCGGAGCCTCGGCATGCGGCTGCGCGGCGCCATAGGCGTCGTCGTACGGATCCTCGATCTCGTCCACCGGTGTGCCGCCGAACAGCGGATGGGTCGGGGCGAGGTCCTCGCCCATCATCAGCACCTCGCGCCACTCCGGCTGGTCCGGGTCGGCGACGTGGGCGAACATGGCTTCGGCGGCGGCTTCGAAGTGCTCGACGTCGCGACGGCCGTAATAGAGGCTCACCAGCTCCAGGTGGAGGCCGATGTCGTCCGGATGTTCGGCCAGGGCATCGAGGATCTCGCGCTGGTCCTGGTCCATCATGTCGCCGTGGTGGCCGAGCTCGAAGTTCGGCTCCTCACCGAAACGGTCGGCCAGCGAACCGCCCGCCACGGCGGACGCGGCCTTCGGCTTCTTCCGGCCGAACACGGCCGCCACAAGAAGCAGAAGGACAACGACGGCACCGCCGCCCCACGCCCAGGGCTGCATGAACCACGGGGTTTCCTCGACCACCGGCGCCGGCGCCACGACAGGCTTCCGCACGGGAGGCTTGGCCGCCGGCGTGGCGGCGGGCGGCGCCGCTGCCGCCGCGGGTTCCTTCAGCGGCGTGATCGCCACCGTTGCGGCCGCTGCCGGTGTGGGCGTCGCGGCCGGCGCCGAGGTGGCCGCCTTTGCCGGCGCCGCAGCGACCGGGGCGGAGGCCGCCGCCGGGGTGCCAGCCGCGGACGTGCCGCCGCCCTTCTGCGCTTCGGCCAGCTTGCGCTGGAGCTCGGCGATTTCCGAATCCTTGAGGCTCAGCAGGCGCTGGTTCTTCGAGTTGATCTCCTCGAGTTCGCCGATGCGCGACTTGAGCTCGGCACCCTGCTGCTTCAGGGAGGCGACGCTTTCCTGCGAGTTGGCCAGTTCCTGGCGGAGGCCGGCGACCTGCGCGTCGCCCGTACCGCCCTTGCTGCCGGCGCGCGTGGATGCGGCATCGCCGCCTTCCTTCGCCGGCACGATCGCGAGGCGGTCCTTGGCGGACTTCGCGGGCTTCGCTTCGCCCTGGCCGGCACGGGTGGACGCGGCATCGGCGACGACCGAGGGCGAACGCGCGGTGCCCGCCCGCCAGCTTTCGTTCTGCCGGCGGACTTCGGCCAGGGCCTCGGCCGTGGACTGCGCCTGGACTTCGTCGGCCGAAGGAATGCGCAGGATCGCGCCGGTCTTCAGCGCGTTCATGTTGTCGCGGTAGAAAGCGTCGGGATTGGCCTTCTGCAGCGCCACGAGCATCTGATTCATGTCCGCGCCGCCCGCGTGATCGCGAGCGATCGAGGACAGCGTCTGTCCGCGCTGGACCGGACCGTAGGTACCGCCGGCCGCCGTCGATGCGGGGCGCGGCGTGGCCTCGCGGCGCGACGACTTCGACGCGGCCTCGGACGGAACCCGCGCGGGCACATCGGACGTGCGGGAGGGACGGGGCGCCGGATTCGATGCGGCGGCAGCGGCGTTCAGCGGCGTACCCGGCGGATCGAGCAGCATGGTCACTTCGCGGACGACCTTGTTGCCGCCCGACGCGACTTCGACGAGGAAGTCGAGGTAGGTGTCGCGGACCGGGGCGGAACTGGTCACACGGATCACCGGCTGGCCGGCGGCGTTCTTCGCCACGGCGAAACTCAACGGCACCGGCAGGCCGGCGCGGTTGAGGCCGGCACGCGAGAAGGCCTCCTCCGAGGCGAGGGCCACGTGGACGTTATCGAGGTTCCCCGACACGCCGGTGAGCGGAATCTCCGCCACCAGCGGCTGGTCCATCGTGGACCGTAACTGGACCGGACCCAGGTTCTGGGCCAGGGCCTGGCTACCCCAGGTGGCCAGCGCCAGCATGATCGAAAGCTTCAACGTACGGTTCATCACTGCTTCCCCCGAACTAAACCCATGCCGACGGCTCGCCTCTCTCGGGCGTTCGGCCGCGAAGGCGCCACTTTAGTGCACCCCAGCAACAACTAACAATAGCGGGTACGGATAGTTACGCGACAACGTTGAGTCGTTCGCGAGGCCCGTACACGCTCCCCATACATCGGCCGCCCCTTGGACGCCCTACTTGCCCTGGCTGGCCTCCAGCTGCCGGCGCAGCTCGGCGATCCGGCGATCGCGCTCCTCGATATCGCGGCTCGCGGCCTGCGAATCGGATTCGAGCGTGTCCACGCGCTTCTTCAGCTGCTTCACCTGGGCGTCCTCGTGAGTTTCCTGGCCGCGCAGGGCGTCCAGCCTGGCCCGGTCCGCGGCCGCGGAGGCCGCCCGCACCGGCGCCGCCTGCGGACGTTCGCTCCCCAGTGCCAGAGGCGCCGAAAGGACGAGCAGGCAGGCGACGACGGCGCGCGGAAGCATTACAGGTAGTCCTCGATCAGGATCTCGGCGATCTGCACGGCGTTCAGCGCCGCACCCTTGCGGATATTGTCCGCGACGATCCACAGGTCCAGGCCCCGCTCGTGCGAGATGTCCTCGCGGATGCGGCCGACGAATACCGGATCCTTGCCCGCGGCGTCGCCCACCGGCGTGGGATAGCCGCCCGCCTTGCGCTCGTCCTGCACGACCACGCCCGGCGCCTCCTCGAGGAGTTCGCGGGCGCGCTCGGCGGTGATCTTGTCGCGCGTCTCGATGTGCACGGCCTCGGCGTGGCCGTAGAACACCGGCACGCGAACGGCGGTCGGGTTCACCTGGATGGAGGGATCCTCGAGGATCTTCCGGGTCTCCCAGACCATCTTCATCTCTTCCTTGGTGTAGCCGTTGGCCTGGAATTCGTCGATGTGCGGGATCACGTTGAAGGCGATCTGCTTCGGGAACTTGGCCGTCTCGACTTCCTGGAAATTCAGCATCTGCGCCGTCTGCCTGCCCAGCTCCTCCATGCCGCTGCGTCCCGCGCCCGATACCGACTGGTAGGTGGCGACGTTGATCCGCTCGATCCCCACCTCGCGGTGGATCGGGGCCAGGGCCACGAGCATCTGCATCGTGGAGCAGTTCGGGTTGGCGATGATGCCGCGTACCGTGTATTCGGCGATGGCGTGCGGATTCACTTCGGACACCACCAGGGGGATGTCGTCCTGGTAGCGGAACTCGGACGTGTTGTCGATCACCACGGCACCCGCGGCCGCCGCTCGCGGCGCGTGCTCGCGGCTCACCGAGCCACCGGCCGAGAAGAAGGCGATGTCCACGCCGTCGAAGTCGTATGTCGCGAGATCCTGGACGACGTAAGGTTTTCCATTGAAGTCGACCGTACCGCCCGCCGAACGCTCGCTCGCCAGGGGCACCAGTTCGCTCACGGGGAAATCCCGTTCGGCGAGGATCGACAGCAGGGTTTCGCCGACCGCGCCGGTCGCCCCCACCATGGCTACCTTGTAACTCGTCTTCTTGCTCATGCTTCGCTTCGTCAGGCGTTGGGAAAAACAGGTCGGCTGGCGTCGGCCAGCACACCCGGGTTGAGGATCGTGGGTGGCCGGCCGGCGTGAGGACCATGCCCGAACGCCGCCAGCACATTGTCCACAGCCAGCGCCGCCATATCGCGACGTGTGTCGCGACTTGCGCTGGCGATGTGCGGACTCAGCACGATATTTTCGAGTTTCAGGAGATCCGGATGAATCGCCGGCTCGCCTTCGAACACGTCGAGCGCAGCCGCGGCGATGACGCCGTCGGCCAGGGCGCGGGCCAGCGCCGCCTCGTCCACGATGCCGCCCCGGGCGATGTTCACCAGCGTGGCGGTCGGCTTCATCGCCGCCAGTTCGGCGGCGCCGATGGCGTGGCGGTTCTGCGCGGTGAACGGCAGCACCAGGATCAGGTGGTCCGACTCGGCAAGCAGCGTCGCCTTGTCCACATAGGTGGCGCCGCAGTCGTGCTCGATCCGCGGATCCAGCCGCGAGCGGTTGTGGTAGAGCACCTTCGAGCGGAATCCGGATGCCCGTCGGGCGATGGCCTGGCCAATGCGGCCCATGCCCAGAATGCCGATGGTCTTGCCGTGCACATCGGCGCCCAGCCAGCCTTCGAAGCGGAAACCTTGCCAATGGCCCGCGCGGAGCCAGCGCTCCGCTGCGCCGACACGGCGCGCGGCGGCGAGCATCAGCGCCCAGGCGTAGTCGGCGACGGTCTCGTTGAGCACGTCGGGGGTGTTGGACGCGCCGATGCCGGCCGCGCTCAGCGCATCCAGGTCGAGGTTGTTGTGTCCCACGCCCAGGTTGGCGACGAAGCGCAGGCGTGGCGCGCCGGCGATCGTGGCGGCGTCGATGCGCTCGACGAGGCCGATGATCGCCGCGTCGGCATCCGCGAGGCAGACGGCGAGTTCGTCCGCGGAATGCTTCCGGTCCTCGGTCTCGGCGCACACCTCGAAATAAGGACGCAGGCGGTCGACGATGTCCGGGAAGAACGGACGGGAAATCCAGACCTTCGGCTTGCTCATCGCCTCACCCTTCGAACCTGCCCGGGATGCGCGGCGACACGTCGCCCACGTCGCCGCACTGGGCGCGATGGCGCAAGGCCTGGTCCATCAGCACGAGGGCCAGCATGGCCTCGGCGATGGGCACGGCGCGGATGCCCACGCAGGGATCGTGGCGGCCCTTCGTCACCACCTCGGTGGGTTCCCCTGCCCGGTCGATACTGCGCCCGGGGACGAGGATGCTCGAGGTGGGCTTGAAGGCCATCGACACCACCACCGGCTGGCCCGAGGCGATGCCGCCGAGGATGCCGCCCGCGTGGTTGGAAAGGAAACCCGAGGCGGTCATCTCGTCGCGATGCTGCGTGCCGCGTTGCGCCACCGCGGCGAAACCGTCGCCGATCTCGACCCCCTTCACGGCGTTGATCGACATCATGGCCGCGGCCAGTTCGCCGTCGAGCTTGCCGTAGATGGGTTCGCCCCAGCCGGCCGGGACGCCGTTCGCCACGACGGTGACCTTCGCACCGACCGAGTCGCCCGACTTGCGCAACGCGTCCATATAGGACTCGAGTTCGGGCACCTGACCGGCGTCCGGCCAGAAGAACGGATTCGCTTCGATCGCGTCGGCGTCGAAGCCCCGCGGCACGATCTCGCCGATCTGGGCAACGTGGCCGCTCACGGTCACGCCATGGCGCCGGGTGAGCCATTTCTTCGCGATCACGCCGGCCGCGACACGCATCGTGGTTTCGCGGGCGGAGGAGCGGCCGCCGCCGCGTGGGTCGCGGACACCGTATTTCTGCCAATAGGTGTAGTCGGCGTGTCCGGGGCGGAAGGTATCGAGGATGTTGCCGTAATCCTTCGAGCGCGCATCGGTGTTGCGGATCAGCAGGGCGATCGGCGTACCCGTGGTCACGCCCTCGTATACGCCCGACAGGATCTCGACCTCGTCCGCCTCGCGGCGCTGCGAGGTATGCCGCGAACGTCCGGTGGCGCGGCGCTCGAGATCGGCTCGGAATTCGCCGGCCTCGAGCGGCAGGCCAGGTGGGCAGCCGTCCACCACGCACCCGATCGCCGGGCCGTGGCTTTCGCCGAAGGTGGTGACGGAGAGGAGCTTGCCGAACGTATTGGAGGACACGGTATTCCCGGGGTCAGGTTCTGGCGGCGCGTACGGCCGAGATGTCCGCGGCGTGCTCGACGAGGTCGCGCCGCTCCAGCGCGAAGATGCCCATCGGGCCCACCTTGAACTCCAGCCAGACGAACGGCACGCGCGGCAGCAGGTCCACCAGGGCGTGCTCGCTGTCGCCCACTTCGACGATGAGCAGGCCGTCCTCGCTGAGATGGTCGGCCGCCTCGTCGAGGATGCGCAACGTGATATCCAGTCCATCATCCCCGGATGTCAGGCCGAGGACGGGTTCGTGGCTGTATTCGGCCGGCATGGCCGCGTATTCGTCGTTGGTGACGTAAGGCGGATTGGAGACGATGAGGTCGTAGACCTCGCCTCGCACCCCCTCGAAGAGGTCGGACTTGAGCGCCCGCACGCGGTCTTCCACATGCTGGTACGCGATGTTCTCGTTCGCCAGCGACAGCGCGTCGTCGCTGACGTCGACGAGGTCGACCTGCCAGTCCGGGTTGTATTCGGCCATGGCGATGCCGATGCACCCTGACCCGGTGCACAGGTCGAGGGCACGCTCCACCCGGCGGTCGTCCAGCCAGGGGGTGAAGCGGCTCTCGATGAGTTCGGCGATGGGCGACCGCGGCACGAGCGCCCGACGGTCGCTCTTGAACTTGAGCCCGGCAAACCAGGTTTCGCCCACGAGGTAGGCCACGGGCACGCGCTCGAAGATGCGCCTCTCGATCAGCGCGAGCACGGCCTCCCGCTCGGCAGCCACGAGTTTGCCGGCGCCGTAGGCGGGCGGCAGGTCCGGCGGCAGGTGCAACGCGGCCAGGACCAGGTGGGTGGCCTCGTCGATCGGATTGTCGTGGCTATGCCCGAACGTGAGGCCGGCGGCCGAGAAGCGGCTCGCGCCATAGCGGATGAAATCGATGATGGAGGACAGTTCGCTGGTCACGGAGGGGGATGTCGATGGGGCTGGCCCCCGAGTATAGCCGTCCGGGCGAACCCGGACCCAGCGCCCCTCCCTTCGTCCCGGCGAAAGCCGCGACCACGCCCTACGACGACCGAGGGGAGACGCCGGGATCGCTCGTCGACGGCTTGCCGTCCTCGTGGTGGCCAGCGAAGCGGCGCAGGTAACGGGGAGCGTCCGGCGTGGTCACGGTAACGTCGTACCACCCTGCGCTCCCGGCGAGGTCGACTAGGACTTCTTCGCCGCCATGCGCGGGGATGTCGATGTGCCGCACCGGTTCGTCGCCATAGGCATTCGCTATGCGGCACGTTATGTCTTTCGGCCCGCGGTTGTTCAACACGAGCCTGATTCGACGTTGGGACGGGATACCCTGCACCTCCGCCTCGACCGGATCGTCGGCAAAACCGCGCAAAGCGCAGAAATAGCCATGGGGTCCGTGGATGCGACGGTCGTACCCGTCGCCCGCCTCGGCCAGCCGCCAGCGATCCTCAATGCGATCGCCAGCCGATACCGCGTAGCGGCGCGGCGGCGTTTCGCGGTGGAGGCCGTCGTAGACGAGGAAGGCGACGCCGAGCTTGCCTGAATTGTCGAAGGCGATGTGACTGGCGCCGTTGGCAAGCCGGTGCCGGATCGACCATGCGTAGCCCAACGGGCGAGCCGGTCGGGTGCCCGGCTCCTGCCGGGGCATCGCCTGCTCGCGCGGGACGAGGATGGGCGTCTTGCCCTTCGAACCGGGGGGCACGCCGGGTTTCGGCATCGCGATGTCCGTCTTGCCGGAGAAATCGAATGCGCTGGTGAGGTCGCCACACACGGAGCGGCGCCATGCGCTGATGTTCGGCTCTTCGACGCCGAAACGCTTTTCGAGGAAGCGCAGCACCGAGGTGTGGTCGAAGGTTTCCGAGCAGACCCAGCCGCCGCGCGTCCACGGCGAAATCACGATCATGGGCACGCGGTTGCCCAGCCCTATCGGCTGAAGCCCGCCGGGATCGCTGTCGGGTACGACCGGTGCCATGATGCGCGGGTGCCGATCGAGGTCGACGATCTCATCGGGCAGGCTGGGGGCGAGATCTTGCGAAACCATGCCCTCGCCGTCCTCTCCGCTGGTCAGCGGCGGCGCCGGAGGCACCACGTGGTCGAAGAAACCGTCGTTCTCGTCGTAGTTGAGGAACAGGACGGTGCGGCTCCATACCTTTGGATTCGCCGTGAGGGCTTCGATGACTTCGCGGATGTAGAAGGCACCATCGGCGGGCGACGCCTTGGGATGCTCGCTGTATTTGTAGGGAGCGACGATCCACGTGACCTGCGGCAGCCTGTCGTGAAGGACATCCCTGCGCAGGTCGCGCAGCGTGTGCGTGGACACGCCGTTGCGCACGAGCGGGCCGGCCGGATCGGCGCCTTCCTTCACCTGGTATGTCGCGAAGAATTCGAGCGAGTTGTCCGTGTAGTTATCGGTGGGCGACCCTGGCTCGCCGGTGCCACCCTGGTACACGCGCCAGCTGATGCCGGCCTTCTCCAGGCGCTCGGGATAGGTCGTCCACGTATAGCCGTTGGTCTCGGGCCGTTCCTCGCTGCCGGGGCCATTGTCCTTCGTGCCGAGCCTGCCGGACGGGTCGGACGTGCCGCTCCACAGGTAGATGCGGTTGATCGCCGTGTCCGCCAGCGCGGAGGCGTGGTACGCGTCGCAGACGGTGAACGCATCGGCCAGCGCGTAATGGAACGCGGCATCGTCGCGGCGCAGGTAGGCCATGGTGAGCACGTCCTGCTTCTGCTCGATCCAGCGATCGTTGCGGCCAAGGTTCCATGCGCCGTGGCCGCTGCTCCAGCCGTGATCGGTACCTTCGTGGTGGTCGCCGGACGCATGCGTGTCCAGGTGGAACGGATACACCCAGGCGACGTCGTCGCCGACGCCGCGGGACTTCCAGAACTTCGTACGCGCCGCGCTCACGGGCTGGCGCCATACCGGGTCGCCGTTGCCAAGCTCGAGGACGCGCGGATCGGCAAAGCCGCGTACGCCGCGAAGGCTGCCGAAATAGTGGTCGAACGAGCGGTTCTCCTGCATGAGCACCACCACGTGCCCGACATCGGCAATCGTGCCGGTGCGGCGATCCGGCGGTGTCGCCAGCGCCGACGCGATCGCCGCCGGAAAGCCTTGCGCGACGAGCGAAGCGGCGACGGTGGCGCCGGCGGCATGCAGGAAACGGCGGCGGTCACGGGAGAACATGCGGGTTTCAGCTCCTGGCGAGCGATTCGATCAACGCCGCGTGCAGTGCGGGCGTCGCGGCCGCGACGACGCGCGCGCCGCTTTCGAGGCCGAGGGGCCGCCCTTCCCAGTCGGTCATGACGCCGCCCGCGGCCTCCACGACCGGCGCGATGGCGAGATAGTCGTACGGCATGAGGTTGGCCTCGATGACGGCATCGATGTGACCCGAGGCGAGCATGCCGTAACCATAACAGTCGCCACCGAAACGGCGTGCGTAGGCCTCGCGGCTGGTACGGTCGAAACGCGCCCACTCGTCCGGCGTGAACATGTCGGGCGTAGTGGTATAGATCGTCGCCGCGGCGAGGCGATCGCATGCGCTGGTACGGCAAGGCGCACCGTTCATCGTCGTGCCGGCGCCCTTGTGGCCGATCCAGCGCTCGTCGAGCGCGGGCATGTCGAGCACGCCCAGCACAGGGCGTCCGCGATGCAGCAGCGCGATCAACGTGCCCCACAGGGGCCAGCCGGAAATGAAGCTGCGCGTGCCGTCGATGGGATCGATCGACCACACGAATTCCGCGTCCACGCGTGTCGCGCCGTATTCCTCGCCAAGCAGGCCATGCATGGGCCATGCCATCTCGATGCGTTCGCGCAGCATCGATTCCACGCCGCGGTCCACGGCCGTCACCGGACTCATGTCGCCCTTGAGCGTGACGTCCACCGGGCGCCGGAAGCGCGGCAGCGACAAGGCGCGCGCATTGTCGGCGATACCGGTGGCGAAGGCTTCGAACTGCTTCCGCTCGGCGGCGGACAACGATTCCATCAACGGCACTCCTGGTTCGTCGAAGCGTGCGCCGTGTAGCGGCCGCACGTTTCGTGATGATGACAAGAACGAAAATATTCCGGTGGACGTACAAGCCACAGGTTTGCAAATATACCCAAAACGCCACACGGGGTGTGACCCCAGAGACGGCCATGCGTCCCTATCGACACATTGCAAGCGCGACCCTGCTGCTGGCCATCGGCGGCCTGGCCCATGCAGGCACCGTCACGGTGTATTCGGCGCTGGAGAGCGACGAGATCGCGACGTACCTGGACGCGGCGAAGAAGGCCCTCCCAGGCATCGACATCCGCGTGCTCCGTCTCTCCAGCGGCGACCTCGCCGCCCGCCTGCTCGCCGAGTCGGCGCAACCGCGCAACGACGCGATCTGGGGCATGGCGGTGACCGACATGCTCGACCCGCGCATTGCCGGCCTGCTCGCGCCCGTGCACGGGACGAACATCGATCGCATGCCCGCGGCGTTCCGCGACGCCGACGGGCGCTGGTTCGCCCCGACCGGGTTCCTCGCCGCGCTGTGCGTGAATCGGGAGGCGCTGGCCGGGCAAGGCCTGCCGATGCCGCGACACTGGCAAGACCTGACCTCGCCGGCGTACCGCGGCCAGATCGCGATGCCCGACCCCTCGTCGTCCGGCACCGGCTACATGCTGATCTCGTCGCTTTCCGAGGCGGGACGCGACAAGGCAGGCATGGACACGGTCCTCGGCATCGCGCGCAATGTCGGACAGATGACGCTGTCCGGATCGGCGCCGTGCAAGCTCGCGCGCATCGGCGAATTTCCCATCGGCATTTCCTTCGCCTTCTCGGCCATGCAGTCGATCCGGCAAGGCTACCCGGTGACGATGGTGATACCGGAAGGCCCGAAGGGTTACGAACTCGAGGCGTCGGCGCTGATGAAGGGGTCCCCGCACGCCGGGGACGCCCAACGGTTCCTGGACTGGACCGCGTCGCCCGCGGCGGCGGCGCTGTACCGCGGCTACAAGGAAATCGTCGCCGCGCCCGGCAGCGTGCCGAGCGAGGAACAGCAACGGGAAGGGCTGCCCGCCGACCTCGTCGCGACGCTGCCCGCGCGCGACTTCGCCACGGCCGCGCGCGAACGCGCGGCGCTCATCGCCAGGTACAAGCGGCTGACGCGCTAGCGCGGCGGCCAGGGGGAGTTTTGGGGTATGCATCTGCGGATCGACGACATCGCGAAGGCATGGGACGGGCACAAGGTGCTCGACCAGGTGTCCTTCGGCGCGCGCGAGAACGAGTTCGTCTGCCTGCTCGGCCCGAGTGGCTGCGGCAAGACCACGCTGTTGCGCATCGTCGCCGGACTGACGGCGCCCGATGCCGGACGCATCGCCCTCGGCGGCCGCGACATCACCGCCCTGCCCGCGCGGGAAAGGCGCATGGGACTCGTGTTCCAGGCCTATTCGCTCTTTCCGGACATGACCGCCGCCGCGAACGTGGGCTATCCGATGCGCCTGCGCCGCGATTCGCCGGCGAAGATCGCCGCGCGCTGCAGCGAGCTGCTGGAACGCGTCGGCCTCGGCGGACTGGGGTCGCGGTTCCCGGACGAGCTCTCCGGCGGCCAGCAGCAACGCGTGGCGCTGGCCCGTGCCCTGGCCACCGAGCCTGCGATGCTCCTGCTCGACGAGCCGCTTTCCGCGCTCGATCCCGCCATTCGTGGGCAGCTTCGCAGCGAGATCCGCCTGCTCCAGCGCGCACTGGGCATTCCGACCATCATGGTCACGCACGACCAGGAAGAAGCGCTGGCGATGGCCGACACCATCGTCTGCATGAACCACGGGCGCATCGAGCAGGCCGGCACGCCGCGCGATCTCTACGAGCGTCCGCGCTCGCGCTTCGTCGCCGAGTTCGTGGGTCGCGCCAACCTGTTGCCGACGTCCTTCGTGCGCGAAACCATGCCGGGGTTCCTCGAGCGCCGGCCGCCCGGCGGGGAAACGACGTATGAACTCTGCCTCCGCCCGGAGGACGTGGCGATCCGAAGCGATGCGCGCGGCGAAGCCGTGGTCGAGGACACCGTTTTCCTCGGCAACCTCGCCCGCGTGACCCTGGCATGGCGCGGCCGCCGCCTGCTTGCCGAAGTGCCGGGGAACAGCGTGCTCGCACGCGGCGAGCCGGTGTCCGTCGACGCGATGCGCGGCGCGTGGGTGTGCGCATGAACTCCGCGGGTCGCAGCGCGGGAGTGTCGCTCGTGGCCCTGCCTGTGCTCGCCCTGCTGCTGTTCTTCGTGCAGCCGCTCGCCACGGTGCTCTGGCGCAGCGTCACTGACGCGCACGGCGCCCTCACCTTGGCGAACTACCTGCGCCTGTTCGACGATCCCGGCCTTCCGCGCGCGGCCTTGCACAGCCTCGCCATCGGTGTCGCCACGACGCTGTGCTGTGTGCCGCTCGGCATTGCCCTCGCGATGGCGCTGCATCGCTCCCGTCTGCCGGGCAAGGCGTTGATCCGCGGCACCCTCCTCCTGCCGATGCTCGCGCCGTCGCTCGTGCTGGGCCTCGGCCTCGTCTGCCTGCTCGGCCGCAACGGCCTCGTCCACCGGCTCACCGGCCTGCCGACCGATATCTACGGCTTCTGGGGGCTCCTCGTGGCGAACACGCTGTACGGTCTGCCGCAGGTGACGATCATCGTGTCGGCGGCGCTGGTCCGCACGCCCGCGCGCCATTACGACGCCGCCGCGTCGATGGGTGCCACCCCTTGGCGGCAATTCGTCGACGTGACGCTGTTGCGCCTGCGCTTCGCGCTGCTTGCCGCCGCCTTCCTCGTCTTCACCGAGACGCTCACGGACTTCGGCAGCGCCGTGGTCGTCGGCGGGAACTATCGCGTGCTCGCGATGGAGATCTACAGCGAAGTGGTGGGCCAGCTCGATTTCGCCATGGGTGCGACGCTGGGGGTCGTGCTGCTCGCCCCCGCGCTCCTCTCGGTCTGGCTCGGTCGCATCGCCCGGCGCCGCCAGGACAGCGGCGACGCGATGCCCGGACGCATGCTGCAACCGGCCAGACACCCGGCCCGCGATGCCGCCCTCGGCGCGCTGAGCGCGCTGGCCCTGCTGCCGCTCGTGGCCGTCGTGGCGACCGTGGCGTACGTGAGCGTCGTGAAGCTGTGGCCCTACGACCGCACGCTGACGCTGGCGAACTATGTCGGCATGCCCGAGGGCTACGGTCCGGTCGCGACTTCGCTCGGCATGTCGCTGCTCGCCGCGTGCGCGGGGTCGATCCTGGTCTTCGCGCTTGCCGCCGGCCTGCGCCACGCACCGCGCGCCATCGCGCGTCCCGTGCAATTCCTCGCGTCGCTGCCCGCCGCGGTGCCGGGCATGGTGCTCGGTCTCGGTTACGTTCTGGCCTTCGATCGCGGCGTGTTGTCCGGCTGGTTCTACGGCAGCATCGCGATCGTCGCCTTCTGCAGCCTGTACCACTACCACGCGCAGTCCTTCCTCGCGATGCAGACCGGCATGCGCCAGGTGCCCGATGCGCTGGACGATGCGGTCGCGGTGTCCGGCGGAGGCACCTTCCACGTGCTGCGCGACGCGGTGCTGCCCTTCGCGGCACCGGCCGCGGTCTCCACCTTCTTCTACCTGTTCATGCGCTCCATGGTGACCCTTTCCGGGGTGATCTTCCTGGTCACGCCGGACCTTGGGCTCGCCTCGGTCACCGTGATGCGCCTCGACGAAAACGGTTTCCTCGCGCAGGCGGCCGCCTATGCGATGTGCGTCGTGCTTGCCGGCGCCCTGGCGCTGGGCGCGATGCGCCTCCTCCTCCACGTCCTCAAGGAACGACGCCATGTGGCATGAAGAACGACACTCCCGCATCCGCGACCTGCTGCGCACCAGCGGCCAGGTATCGGTAGAGCGGATCGTCACGGAACTTGGCGTGTCGCGCGAGACCATTCGCCGCGACCTCGTCGAGCTGGCGGAGCGCGGCGAGATCCGCCGCGTGCACGGCGGCGCGGTGCTCACCGGCGACGAACCGCCGATCGACGTCCGCCACGCCACACGCGTACGCGAAAAGCGGGCTATCGCCAAGAAAGTGGCCTCGCTGGTGGAAAGCGGCCAGACCGTCTTCATGGATGCGGGCAGCACCATGAACCTCGTGGCGGAGGCGCTGGCCACACGCAGTGGCCTCACCATCGTCACCAATGCCGTCGACGTGGCCGCGCGCTTCGCGGCCCGGCCCGGCAACGACGTGCACCTGCTCGGTGGGCGCTTCAACGCGCAGATCGGCTGCACCCAGGGTGCGGCGACGGTCGCGGAGATCGCCCGCTACCAGCCCCACCTCGCCATCCTTTCCCCCGTGGGCATCGAGGCGAAGGCCGGCGCGAGCAGTTTCGAAATGGAAGAAGCCGAGGTCGCGAGGGCGATGTGCGCGAATGCGCGGCGCATCGTGATCGCGGCCGACTATTCCAAGATCGGCGTACGCAGCCGCGTCGCCTGGTGTCCCGCGGACCGTATCGACGTGCTGGTCACCGACCGTCGCTCGGAACGGTCCCGCGCGATCGCCGCCATTCGTAAGGCCGTGGGCGATATCGCATACGCCTGAAACAAGACCGCGCCAGGAAGGCCTCCACCCGTCCTCGTTTTGAATCGATTGAATTCCACCGTCATACCAGAAGCCTTCCGGAGCATCCTATGAGTTCCCGCCCCAACCTCCGACGTACCCTCCTGTGCGCCGCCGTCGCGGCCTCCCTGTCCGGCGTGGCCTTCGGCCAGGCCACCACCGGCCGCATCGCCGGCCAGGCGCCCGCCGCCGCCGGCGAGACCGTCATGATCGAAGGCAGCAACGGCCTCGTTCGCGAAGTGCCGGTCGATGCGCGCGGCCGATATTCGGTCGAGTCGCTGCCGCTGGCCACCTACAAGGTTTCGCTGAAATCCAATGGCAACGTCGTGGACACGCGCGACAACGTCACGCTGCGCGTCGGTGCCGCCACCGATGTTTCCTTCGACGGCACCACCGCCGGCCAGGCCCAGCAACTCGAAGGCGTGACCGTCTCGGCCACCACCCTGCCGAAGATCGACGTCGCCACAGTGGCCTCCAGTACGGTGATCACCGCGGGCGACATGGCCCGGCTGCCCCTGGCCCGCACGGCCGAGGCCGTCGCCCTGCTGGCACCCGGCGCCTCGCCCGGCGCGCGCGGCTTCAAGGGTGCGTTCGGCAATACCCTGGTCAGCTTCGCCGGCTCCGCGGTCTCGGAGAACGCTTATTACATCAACGGCATGAACACCACCGACCCGCTCAGCGGCTTCGGCGGCATCACCCTGCCCTACGGCGCCGTGGACCAGCAGGAAGTGCTGAGCGGCGGCTATTCGGCGATGTACGGCCGCTCCGACGGCGGCGTGATCAGCCAGGTGGGCAAGCGCGGCACGAACGAATGGCACTTCGGTGCGCAGGTGCTGTGGGAGCCCGATTTCGCGCGCGCCAGCGCACGCAACATCGCCTACGGCCACGGCAATCCCAATCCGCCGGGCTCCACTTTCCAGCGCAACGACGACAACCACGAGTGGAGCACCACCGTGAGCGCCTATGCCGGCGGCCCGTTGATCAAGGACAAGCTCTACGCCTTCGCCGCGGTGGAGATGGAACGCAGCAAGGGCAACGCCATCGGCGACGTGAACCATGCCTACGACACGCGTTACACCTACAAGGACCCCAAGTGGTACGGCAAGCTCGACTGGAACATCAACGACAGCAACATCCTCGAACTGACCGGCGTCAACCAGACCCATCGCAGCAACGGTAACAAATACGCCTACGATTACACCGACCAGGCGATCGGTGACTATGCCGGTACCGACTACACGTACAAGACGAAGGCGACGATGTATGTCGCCAAGTACACCAGTTACATCACCGACGACCTGACCCTCACCGCCCTGTACGGCAAGTCCAAGCTCACCTACTACAACGAGCCGCCGGACACGGGCGTCACCGGCCCCTTCATCGGCGGCGTGAACCAGCAGAATCCCGCGCTCAACGGCGGCAAGCCGATCAGCAACGGCCAGACGCTCGACACCGTCGACAACCCGGACCACGAGTCGACCAACCGCAACCTGCGCATCGACCTCAACTACAAGATCGGCACCCACTCCATCACCGCCGGCATCGACAACCAGGATTCCCACGACATCGACGACGGCACGACCATCGGCGGCGACGGTTACGAGCTGTGGTACGGCAAGCAGGACCCCAACCTCAACATCAGCGACAACCCGTTCGTGGGCAAGCCGGGCGACTATCCCGGCGGCGAGGACGGCTACTTCGCCTACTACCGCCACTACAACACGCTGGCCTCGGTGCGCGTGAAGCAGCGCGCCCAGTACATCATGGATGACTGGCAGGTCACCGACCGCCTGCTGCTCTCGCTCGGCTTGCGCAACGACCAGTTCACCAACTACAACCCCTCCGGCCAGCCGTACCTCCGGCTGACCAAACCGCAGTGGGCGCCGCGCCTTGGCTTCAGCTGGGACGTGAACGGCGATTCCACCATGAAGATCTACGGCAACGCCGGCCGCTACTTCCTCGCCATGCCCGCTTCGGTCGCGCTGCGTACGTCCGCCGGCTCGCTCGCGGTGAACCAGTACTTCACCTATACCGGCATCGACGCGAACGGCCTGCCGACCGGTATCTCCTATATCGCCTCGCAGACCGGCGGCGGCGTGTCGCCCAACGGCGAATACGGCCAGCCGCCCGATCCCCGCACCGTCAGCGCCAAGAACATCACCTCGGAGTACCAGGACGAGTTCATCCTCGGCATGGACCAGCAGCTCAACGCCGACTGGGTGTGGGGCGCGAAGGCCACGGTGCGCAAGCTGCGCAACGCACTCGACGACGTGTGCGACAACGGTGCCATCGGCCGGGCCGCCGCCGCCCAGGGCGCCGACATCGACGCGCTCACGATCGGCAGCTGTTACCTCTCCAATCCGGGCCGCGCCAACGTGTACCAGTTGGCGAAGGACGGCGGCGGCTATTACGACGTCACGGTCACCAATGCCGACTTCGGTTTCAGCCACCTGAAGCGCAACTACTACGGCCTGGACATGTACCTGTCCCACCCGTTCGACGGCAAGTGGTCGGGCAAGATCGACTACCTGTTCTCGCGCAGCTACGGCAACACCGAGGGCCAGGTGCGTTCGGACGTGAACCAGGGTTCGGTGGCGGCGACGCGCGACTGGGATTACGCGACGCTGATGGACTACGCCAACGGCTACCTCGCGAACGATCGCAAGCACCAGCTGAAGCTCTACGGCTCGTACCAGATCGCGCCGGAATGGATGGTCTCGGCCAACCTCACCGTCCAGTCGGGCACGCCGAAGTCCTGCCTCGGCCGCTACGGTGCCGACGAAAGCGACCCGTCGGGTTACGGCAGCTACTACCACTTCTGCTTCGGCCAGCCGTCGGCCTACGGTGCGAAGGGCCGCCAGCCGTGGGAGGAACTGCTCGACCTGAACGTGGAATACCGTCCGCTCTGGGCGGACCGCAAGCTGGCCTTCAACGTCTCGGTCTTCAACGTATTGAACCAGCAGCGGCCGGAATCCACCAATCCGGTATCCGGCAGCAGCGGCTCGATCAACGACGGCTACGGGCAGGTCAACAGCTACACCCCGCCCCGCTACGCGCGTTTCGGCGTCACCTACGACTTCTGATGGAGAGGTCATGAAAGCTTTGCTGCGATCGGGTATCGCCGCGCTCGCCGCCGGGGTCCTCGCGACCTCGGCGGCTGGCGGCGAACACACCTACAAGGAACTGCCCAGCGAGATTCCGGCGCATTTCGCGCCCACGAATCCGGGCTTCGACTTCGAACGGCGCACCGTCGACATTCCCATGCGCGACGGCGTGAAGCTGCATACGGTGATCCTCGTGCCGAAAGGCGCGAAGCATGCCGGCATGCTGCTCACCCGCACGCCCTACGGCGCCGACGGCATGGGCCATCGGGGGGACAGCCCCCACCTCGGCCCCACGCTGCGGGGTTACGACAACCCGGCCGATGTCATCGTGCAGGACGGTTACATCCGCGTCATCCAGGACATCCGCGGCAAGAACGGATCGGAAGGCGACTTCGTGATGAACCGGCCGCCGATCGGTCACGGCAATCCCACCGCCGTCGACGAGTCGTCCGACATCTACGACACCATCGACTGGCTGGTGAAGCACGTGCCCGAATCCAACGGGAAGGTCGGCATCATCGGCATTTCCTACGACGGTTTCGAAGCCATGATCGCCACGATCCGGCCGCATCCCGCCCTGAAGGTGGCCGTGCCGATCAATCCCATGATCGACGGCTGGATGGGCGACGACTGGTTCCATCGCGGCGCCTTCCGCCAGCAGATGATTCCCTACATCTACGGCATGGTGAATTCGCGCCGGAGCGACATCGGCTGGACCTCGGGGTTCCGCGACGACTACGACCTCTACCTGCACATCGGCTCGGCGGGCGACATCGGCCGCGCTTACGGCATGGAGGCCCTCGGCTTCTGGCAGAAGATCCTCGCCCATCCGGCCTACGACGGCTTCTGGTCGGAGCAGGCGCTGGACAAGATCGCCGCGAAAGAGCCGATGACGGTCCCGACGATGCTTGTGCACAGCCTCTGGGACCAGGAAGACAACTATGGCGACATGGCCGTGTATCGCGCCCTCGCGCCGCGCGATCCGGACCACCGGAAGCTCTGGCTGGTGATCGGGCCCTGGCGCCACGCGAAGACCTGGGAGAAGGCCGACCACATCGGCGCGATCGACCTGGGCAGCGATACCGGCACGATGTTCCGTCAGCGGATCCTGCGCCCCTTCCTGGCACAGTACCTGAAAGACGATGCACCCAAGGCGGACATCGCACCGGTCAATGCCTTCGTCACCGGCGAGAACGTATGGCGCAAGCTCGACCGGTGGCCTTCCAGCTGCCGCAGCGACTGCCCGCCGACAATGCATCGCTGGTACGTGGAAGCGGATGGCGGCCTCGGCGAAGCCGTGCCGGCTGCCGGTGCCGACGAGTATGTGTCCGACCCGGCGAAACCCGTGCCGTACAGACTGCGCCCGATCCAACCGTGGTCGCACGGCGTGCCCGACCAGGTCGACAGTTGGCCGGAATGGCTCGTGGACGACCAGCGCCAGTTCGCCACCCGCACCGACGTGCTCACCTACGTCTCGCCCGTGCTCGAGCAACCCATGGGAGTCGCCGGCGAACCGCTGGTTCACCTGCTCGCCTCCACCAGCGGCACGGACAGCGACTGGGTCGTGAAGCTGATCGACGTGTATCCCGACGAGGTGGAAGAGAAACCGTCGGTGGGCGGCTACCAGCTACCGGTCGCCATGGAAATCTTCCGCGGCCGCTACCGGGAGGGCTACGACAAGCCGAAAGCGCTGACACCGGGCAAACCGCTCGAATACCGCTTTCCGCTCCCGACGGTGAACCATGTCTTCCAGCCGGGCCACCGCGTGATGGTGCAGATCCAGTCGAGCTGGTTTCCCCTCTACGACCGCAACCCGCAGACCTTCGTCCCGAACATCTTCAACGCGAAGCCCGGCGATTACCGCAAGGCGACGCAGCGGATCGTGCGCGACGGCGAAAACGGCACCTACGTCGAATTGCCTGTGACACAGTGAACCCGTGACCGCGTGGGAACACCTCACGCCGTCGCGACGCCTAGGTCGCTGGGTCCCTGCCTTCGCGGGGACAACGTTTCTGCGGGACGACGACCTAGTCTTTCGCCAGGGCGCTACCCATGTGGACAACCAGATTGTCGATGCGCAGGATGCCGCCGTCGAAGGTCGTGCTCAGGTGGATCTCGCGGACCGTGGCGCCAGGAGGGGCATGGCAACTGTAGTTGCCGGTGCGGACGGTGGCACCGGACCATGCGGACGTCTCCGGCCCGCCACTGAAGACGCAGCCGAGCTTCACCGCCTGTTCGCCCGGCGTCTGGATCCAGTAATCGAACGACACGTCGCTCCCGTTCATGCCTGGTGCCAGCAGGATGCTGGTGAGGTTCGTGCGTTCGGAGGTGCCGGGACGGATGGCGAGGTATCTGCCCGACATGGGACGCATACCCGTTTCCGCCCGCTCCCCGTAAAGAAACGGACCGCGACGCGAGGCCGCAAGGGTAAAACGGCCACCCGGGTCCTTGAACGGGGTGGCGATCGTCCCGGACGGCAGGGTTTCGAAGTCGACGAGCCGTGTCGTTCCCGGCGGCATCGCCTCCTGTGCCCTTGCCGCGACGATGACGCACGAGAGGATCGACAGCCAGGCCAATTTCGTCTTCATCGGATCAGAAATTCCAGCGTAAGCCAAGATTTGCCGACCAGCCGCGAGCCCCGGCGTCCCCCAGGTTGGTTTGCCAGTCGGCCTCGCCGTAGATCGACAGCCGATCGTTCCAGGCGAATGTGCCCCCGAGGCCGATCTCCGCCATCCGGCCGAAGCTTCCTCCGGTAAATGTCTGCGAAACGTCGTAGCCATCGGCCCCCACTGTCACGGCGGCCCTGCCGCCCCACCCGCGGACGTAATTGAGGCGAACGTAGGGGGTGGCCTCGTCGCCACCATCGGTCAGCCAGGTGCGATGGAAACGCAGCCCCGCCCGCCCGACGGTCTGCTCGAAAACGCGGTAACGCGTGGTCGTCCCGTCCCGGTCGATCTGGTCGCGCAGGCCCACGTGCTGGCGCACCAGTTGCAACTGCGGCTCGAGTACCCAGCCTCCGTCGAGTCGCCATGGATAACCCGTTTCGACCGAGCCGCTCCAGCCCGCACCGCGAAGACGCGCCACGGCCTTGCTCCGCGCCGTGTCGATGTCGCCCCGGTAACGGTCGCCCGAGGCGACGAGGTCGACATAGAAGCCGCTGCGCTGCTGCCAGGTCAGGAACATCGCGATCCCGTTGGCATCGAATGCCGCGTGGCTGTATCCGTCGGGCGCGCGGGGATCGAGGCGGATCCTGCCGTGCGTATAGGCGATCCCCGCACGAAGCGCGGAACGATCGGCATCGAGCGCCACCAGGTTGACGCCGACTTGTATAGCGCGCATATCGACGTCGTAATCGACGCCGAATGCACTGAACGGGCGATCGGTCGAATAGCGGTAGTCGCTTCCCATGACGCGCAGGAAGGGTTCCCCACCGACGCCTTCGCCACTGTCGTCCTGATCGCGTATCTCGCCCAACCGACGATGCAGGTTGTCGATCGTGCGGTAACCATAGAGCGCCAGCGCGGAGGGCGACGCGATGTACGCGGGCACCTGCGGGGCCAGGGCCGGACGCGATGCCGAAGCGGCCAGCGGCACCAGGGGCACTTGCGGCGTGTCGGGTGGCGTTCCCGGTGCTCCGGCCGGCGCCGGCGGGACAACATAAGACTCTCCCGCGATGGGTGTCGGTGCCGGCGATGCGGTGGTGATTGCCGGACACGCCTCCTGGCATACCAGCACATTGGCGAGACGATAGTCCCAGAACGAACCCGCTCCCGCGGTCCCCACCACGCGCTGCGAGGCGTCGGCGGCATCGGGGGAAAAGGCGTACAGGCCGTATTGCCAGGGCCCGAAGACCAGGTAACCCCCGTCCAGCCGGAACGCGCCGCCCGACGATGCGCCGGCCACCTGCACAAGGGAAATGCCTTCGTCCGCGCCGATGTAGCCGCTCCGGTCGAGATCGGTCAAGGCGCCGCTGCTATCGGTCGCCGGCGACACGGTGACGATCGTCTCGCCAGCGGCATCGCCCGTCACCAGCAGCCGGTCCGTCGCCTGCGCGCCTAGCGGCCCACCCTGGTCCAGCCGGCTGACCAGGCGCAGACCGCCCGGCGAGCCCGAGTAGTTCCCGTCGACGGTCAATGTATTGCCCGGCGAGCCCGCGCCGTTGGTCAGGTCGATCGTTCCCGCGTTGGCGACGTTCGCCGAGCCCGGCGATCCGCCGGCGATCGTCGGATGCACATTGTCTCCGGCGAACAGCGTCGATGCCGGATCGATCGTGACCTCGCTGTTCGCGAGATTCACGTCACCGGTCAGCGTGAATCGCGCGCCACCGGCGAACGCGATGGTGTTCCATCCCGTGCCCAGGTTGATGCCCTTCGCCGGCGCGTCGACGGCAAAGGAGCCGCCGCGGGCTTCCGTGCCGCTGAACGTCAACGTGTTCCCACCGCCGGCACCGGCGAGCAGGTGGTCGGTGGACGAGGTGTCCACTGCGCCCACGGTCGCGGTGTTCTTTGGCCCGTCGCCCATCGTCAGACCGCCATCGAGGCTGCCACCGGTCCAGGCGAACGTGTCGCTGCCGCCCCCCGTCGCGATCTCGCCGCGAACCGCTCCCGCGCCCATCGTTACCGTGTCGTCGCCGGCGCTGCCGCGCACGGCCAGGGCTGCCGGCGTCGCCGCCAGGACGCTGCCGCTGTTGGCGAAGCGGGTGCCGCCGCCATTGGAAAGGTCGACCACGGGGGACACCGTGCTGGCGGACGTCAGCATGCCGCTGTTGCCCACCGAGGACGCCGTGCCCGCCAGCAGCGCGGGGCCACCGGCCGCGTTACGGATCTCGACCATGGCCGCGCTGTTCACGGCACCGCTGGTCAAGGCCTGGATACCGATCGCTCCCGGGCCGTTTCCATGCACGACGAAGCCGCCGCCGATACCCAGGTCCGCGCTCGCGGGCGAACCGTCGGCGCGGCGGAGCGCATAACCGACGCCCGCGCCATCCACCTCGAAGGTGGCGCTGGACGCCGGATCGATCGGGGTGGCCGTGCGCAATCCCGCGCCGTCGCCCACCCGGAGCGTGGCGCCGGTCAGCGTGATGTTCGCGGTTTCCGCCGCGTTCTCGATGGCATTGCCGGTGCCCAGCGAAGTGATGGTCGTGCCGTTGGCCGCCAGCGACGTGGCGCCGCTGTCGAGAAGCACGCCGTGCGCCGAGCCGCGGGTGACGATGGCGGAGTCGCCACTGCCCAGGACGAGGCCCGCGCCGTCGGTCAGTTGCACGCCGGCGACACCGTCGTCCACCGCGATCGTCCCCGCCGGGTTCAGGCGCTGCGTGCCGCTCCCCTCCACGCGGACACCCGTGCCGCTGCCGACATGGATCGTCCCGTCGTTCGCGAACCTGCCGCCCGTGCGCAGGATCGCCCCCGTCGCGCCCGGCCCGCTCAACTCGACGCTGGCACGGTTGGTCGCGGAGGCGTTGGTCTCGACGATGAAACCGGTGGCCGCCGCCCCGGTAAAACGCATGGCACCGGCGTTCGTCAGGGATGCGCCGTTCCGCGCGATATAGCCGATGACACCCGGCTGCGCCGCGTTGAGGCTCGCGAGACTGGACAGCGAGGTCGCCGCTACCGGGTTACCGCTGTTGGCACCCGTGAGACCGTGTTTCTGCCCGTCGGCAATGCCTGCGACGGCACCGCTGCCGGTCAGCGACATCGTCGTGGCGGCGTCGATGGTCGCCACCGACCCGCCTTCGGCCACCACACCCATCGCCCCGCTGCCCGAGACGGCGATGTTGGCATTGCGCGTGTTCAGCACGGAGCCGGTGCCGCTGCCGAGCATCCCGGTGGACTCCAGGCCGGATGCGCTCATCGTCAGTCCCGTGCCGTCGAAATCGGCGCCGCTGTCCAGGCGGAACAAGGTCGACTGCGCCGTGGACACATCGAGCGTGGAACCGCCGTTGACCCGGATGCGTGCGTCGTTACCGAAGGCGAAGAACCCGATCTGCTTGTTGCCGCCCGCGAATACCGGCGCGGCGCCCGCCGCGACATCCACCGTCGCGCGTCCGCGCGCGTGGATGCCGATCGCGCCGTCGCCGAGCAGGTTCACCCTGCCCCGCACGTTCGCGCTCGCGGTGGCCTTGCCTTGCCCTTCGGCCCAGACGCCGATGTTGCGCGTGCCGCTGGACGGATCGGCGCCGCCGGCCACGTTGATCGTGCCGGTCGAGGTCGCCAGGGCCGCGACATCGGCGGTGGACAGCGCCTTGATACCCGTGCCGTTCACGCCGTTGAGGTTGATCGTGCCGCTGTTGACGACGCTGCCGCTCGCGCCCCCGTTCTGCACCAGCAAGCCGACGTTCTCGCGCGGCACCGCGGCGGCGCGGCCGTTCACGTCGACGATGCCGGCGTTGTTCACGACGGCGGCCGGCGAGGTCACCAGGATACCGGCGGCATTCTGGGTGAGCGTGCCGACGACGATGCTGCCGAGATTGCTCACCGTCGCCGCGCTGGGCACGTTGATGCCGGTCGTGATGGTGCCCTGGTTGATCGCGAGATCCGCAGCCGGCGCCCCCGGCGCGGACTGCGGACCGCGACCGATGTAGATGACGCCGGTGGCGGCGTTGGTGAACCGTGCCGTGGGGGCGTCCATGTAGATGCCGTCCATCGACCCGTTCGATCGCGTGCCGGTGACGCCGATGTTGACGATGCCGTTGTTGGTGGCGATCGTTCCCGCTCCCAGGCGGATACCGGTCGACTTGCCCGCGCCGTTGGTCGATCCGGTGGCGAGGTTCAGGATGCCCGTATTGTCGAAACGGCTGCCTGTCTGGAGGTCGACCACGTTGGAACCGTAGGCGCTGTTGATGATCGCGCCGGCATCGTTACGGAAGAAGTTCCCGTTGATCACGCCGTTGTTCACGCCACTGCTGCCCCCGACGAGAACCATCGCCGAGCCGTCGCCCGCCGTATGCGTGGTGGCGAGCGTCCCGTCGACGACCACGCTCGCGCCACCTTCGCCGCGCAGGGCGCCATGGTTGGCGTTGGCGACTTCCAGCATCGCCCCGGCGGCGACCGTGCCATGCGCGTTGGAGCCTACCAGGTGCATGACAATGCGATTGCCGATCGGCTGGGCCACTTCGTCGGGTGGGCTGTCGGCGCTGATCCCGTACACGATGTGTTCGGTGGTCCAGTTGAACGCCTGCGCGAACAGCCCGCTATATCGCGCCGGATCGAGATTGCCGGCCTGCAGCTGGGCAATGAGGAAGTCGTTGTAGTCGCGCAGTTGCGCGTCGTTGGTCACCGTATGCGCGCGGGCCACGCCATCGCTGGTCGTCACAGTGAAGGTGCCGGCAAAATGCGCCACATAAGTGACGCTGTACGTCTGCGGCTCGGTGGGATCGGCTACTTCGCCGGTGAACGTGATGCGATTGTTCGACGTCCAGTCGATGTTGCTGACGGCGCTTCCGGTACCGTCGGCATAGAAGAGCGAACTCTGCTTGGCGGCCATCGTCCAACCGTTCGCCGCCCCGCTCGATGCCGCGCCGGGCGTGCCTATGTCCACCGTGAGCGTGCCGCCCGCCGAGGTCACGGTGGCGACACGCGCGTCGATGTATTGCTGGTCGTTCACGTTCACCACGTCGGGCACCGTGGTGGCATAGGTGACCGGCGGAGTGGGAAACAGGTTGGCGGAGTTATAAACGGAGACGACACGGCGGCCGCCGGTGATGGGGTCGGGCACACTCACGCCGAAGTTCTGCGTGCCGGGATTCAGGCGCGGCGCATCGATCCATTCTTTGCCCGACATGAGCCGCCCGAGCGTATCGAGTGCGCCCAGCGTCGTGTTCTGCGCACCGCTCGATCCCGCCTGGAACTGTTCGGGACCCGACAGGATGACGTCGGCACCGGCGCCGACGACCGTCTGCCCGACCTTGCCGTCGTTGTTTACGGGGTCATAAGGCTGCAGGACGACCTGCTGTGCCTTCGCGGAAGGCAAGGCGACCCACGCGCCCAGGAAAGCCAGGCGAAGGACCCTGCATGGGCCTGCCATTCCATGGCACACCCCTGCGCGGCGGCCGCTCGACGCACGCAACTTCTGCTTCATGGTGGCGATCCCGAGTGACGCCACCGTTCCTGGTGGCATGACGCACCACGGTTACGAGCCCCTGCACCACGTACCGCCTGACGAACCGGAGCCCGCCTGTTGGGCAGGCGGGCGGCGATGCAGTCAGGTAGTAGGAGCCGTCAGGTGAACAAGAGCTGCACACCCGCTTTCCTTTGCCGAAATCACCTACAGATGTCGCCTTTTCTGCCGGTTCGGCAGCTAACGAGGCCCGGGATCCGGCCCGCGCAACCGCGACGTCGGTACGCCGCGATAGCCCCAATCCTCCATCGCTATTTCTTCGATGACCACGTGGGTCACTTCCGGGGATTTGCCGAGCACGCGCTCCAACGTCTCCGTGATCTCGGCGATCACCTGGGCCTTCTGCTCCGGCGTATTGCCTTCGCGAGTGATGCGGACAGTGACGAAAGGCATGGCGGCGTTACCAGCGACCGGTGCTCGCGCCACCGTCGACCGGCAGCACGACGCCGTTGGTGAAGGTGCTGCGGACGAGGTACACGACCGCTTCGGCGATGTCTTCCGGACGCCCCATCCGGCCCATCGGGTTCAGCCCGCTGAGGAACGCATGGGTTTCCGGAGCGTGCATCGGCGTCTCGATGATCCCGGGCGCCACCGCGCTCACGCGGACATTGTGCGGAGAGAGTTCCAGTGCCAGGCCGCGCGTGACGTCGTTGAGGCCACCCTTGATCAGCACGGCGAGGGCGGCCGGCACGTTGCGGTCCGGATGTAGCCCGATGTTCGCGGTGATGTTGACGATGTGGCCCGATTTGCGCGCCGCCATGTGCCGCACGGCAACCTGGGACGGGTAGATGAACCCACGCAGATTGGTGTCGATGACCGCGTCGATGTCCTCGGGCGTATATTCGGCGAAGGGCTTGGCGATGAAGATGCCGGCGTTGTTCACCAGCACATCGACCTGGCCGAAAGCTTCGATCGCATGGTCGAAAAGACGCTCGGCCGTTTCGGGCGACGCGACGTCGCCGGCGACGGTCAGGAAGCGATCGCTGTTGCCGAGGGCGGCGGCGGCCTCGTCGAGGCGGGCCTGGCTGCGGCCGTTGCCGACCACGTTGTAGCCCAGGTCGAGGAAGGCCTTGGCGATGGCGAAGCCGAGGCCGCTGGAGGCGCCGGTGACGATGACGGTATTTCGGGTGCTCATGGGTGTGCTCCGGACGATAGAGGGGTACCGGCCGCGCGGCCGGGTTGATGCACAATCTATTGATGCGCCGCCTGTGGATAAATATGATCCGGAGCAAATGACTAGTTACATGGTGTAAAGCATGCACCGGCAATTCGACGACCTGATGCTCGGCAGCATCGAGCTGTTCTGCCTTGCGGGGGAGCTCGGCGGCTTTACCGCCGCGGCCACCGCGGCGGGCGTGACGCCAGCGGCGGTAAGCCGTTCCGTGGCCCGGCTGGAAGCGCGCCTGGGCGTTCGCCTGTTCGTGCGCAGCACCCGGCAGATCCGCCTTACCGACGCAGGCCGCGTCTACATGGAGCAATGCCGGCAGGCCCTCGCCCAGTTCGCCGATGCGGAACGCATGGCCAGTGGCCAGGACACGCAGCTCTCCGGGCGACTGCGCATCAGCGTGCCCACCACGTACGCGCACTACCGGTTATTGCCCCGTCTGCCGGACTTTCACCGGGAGCATCCCGGAATCCGCCTCGACGTGCACATTGCCAACCGCAACATTGGTTTCGCGGACGAGACCTTCGACCTGGCGATCCGTGTGCGCCTGCCGGCCGATTCCTTGTTGATCGCACGCCACCTCGAGGACGCGCCGCTCGTCATCGTGGCATCTCCGGCTTATCTGAAGCGGCATGGCACCCCCCGTTCGCTGGCCGATCTGCCCGCGCACGAATGCATCCAGTTCGACCTGCCCAGCAGCGGCCGACGGATTCCGTGGCTGTTCCGCGACGGCGGCGAGGACATCGAGTACGAGGCGGAAAGCAGCTACACCCTCTCCGACGACGTGCTCGGCTGCGTGACCCTCGCCCGCGCAGGGGGCGGGCTGTTCCAGGCCTATCGCTTCGTAGTGGAAGACGACCTCGCGAGCGGCCGGCTGGTCGAGGTGCTGGCCGGATTCGGCGGCCGCACGCGTCCCTACAACGTCATCTACCCGCACAGCCGCTTCATGCCTCCACGCGTACGGGCCTTCATCGATTTCCTCGTGACGCAGGTGACGCCGCGGCCCGGTCCCCTATACTCCCGCGAATGAAACCCAACGTCCTGCTGCAGTACATCCTCCCGCACCGTTTTCTCTCGCGCATCGTCTACTGGGCGACCCGTTGGGAATGGGCCCCATGGAAGAACTTCCTGATCCGGGAGATCGTGACGCGCTATGACGTCGACATGAGCCAGGCGGCCCAGCCCGACCCCTTCGCGTACCAGCACTTCAACGCCTTCTTCACTCGCAAGCTGAAGGCGGATGCACGCCGTGCCGACCCCGATCCGGCAACGCTGCTGTCGCCGGCCGACGGCCGCATCAGCCAGTCCGGGCGCATCCGCGACGGGCGGATTTTCCAGGCCAAGGGGCAGGAATACACCGCCGCCGAACTGCTGGGGGACGAGGCGGCAGCCCTGCCGTTCCGCAACGGCAGCTTCGTGACCATCTATCTCTCGCCGCGCGACTACCATCGCGTGCACATGCCGCTGGAAGGCGATCTCACCGGCACCACCCACGTGCCCGGACGGATCTTCAGCGTGGCGCCTTTCGCGGTGGAAGCCATTCCCCGCCTGTTCGCGCGCAACGAACGGCTGGTCTGCCACTTCCAGGGCGAACATGGTCCGTTCGTCTCGGTGATGGTGGGCGCGATCCTCGTATCGAGCGTCGCCACCGTCTGGGACGGGCTGGCCATTCCGCCCTACGCTTCGGAGATTCGCCGGCACGACTGCCGCGACCGTCACGTGAAGCTCGAGCGCTTTGCCGAAATGGCCCGGTTCAACATGGGCTCGACCGTCATCCTCCTCCTGCCGGAGGGCTACATGCTGGACGATTTGCAGCCGCAACAGCAGGTTATCGTCGGGCAAAGGCTGGGACGCTGGGCCGGGGCCGCCGTCACGAATCAGTGACGAAAGACGTCACAATGTGACGAAAACGTCTTACATTTGACGCATCGGCGGGGTATTCTCCCTCGACCGTCGTCTCGCCAGGGGAGAGGCACGGGACCACAGAGAAGCATCCGTACTAGGGGAAGTCGTCCATGCGTCTGGTCACTCATCTCATTGCCGTGAATCGTGAAATACGCCTTCGCCGGCAGCTCGCCGATATCGAACGCGTCGTGCTCGCCCTTCCGGTGCGTGCCCATGCCGACCTCCAGCACCTGGTGCGGCGCGAGATGGAACAGGCCGCGGCCTGCGATTTCCCTCACCTGTACGGCACACCGCCGGAAGAGCGTTACAGCACATACGGGCATGGCCCGGATATCGGCCTGGGCAAGGCCCGTTCCGAAAACCCGCTGATCGCCACGCGCGGCGTCGCCCTCTGGATCGCCTGCGTCTACCACGAGACCATGGATTCGCGCCGTCCTGGCATGGAAGAGCTGCACCGGCAGATCCTGCGCCTCATGCGCCAGATCAAGGAGCTTTCCGCCTCGGAACGACGTGAGCCCACCGCGAGCTGGATGACCGAGCCGCACGCGGTGGCGTAAGGACCAGGCAATACGTCACTCGGCACCACGGCCCGAGCACCTGCAACCGGATTACCGGCAGACAGGAACCTTGAGCGCCTGCCCCACTTTCAGCTGGTGGCCCTTCAGTCCGTTCATGCGCGCGATGTCCTCGACATCGGCGCAACTGCTCTTGCGCGCGATAGCTACGAGCGTGTCGCCGCGACGCACCGTGTAACGCTTCGACGCGCCCGGCGACGCCTTCGACGAGGCCGGCGTGGACGCGTTCGCCAGCGCCGCCGACGTGGCCGCCGGCGGGGCCGGCGCGAGGATCTTCACCGCGTTGTGCAGGTCGCTGGCAAGGATGGGCCAGGGGCCATCGGTGCAGCTGGTCGCATAGGCCTTTTCAAGCTGTTTCGGCACTGCCAGCCGCGCGCCGACCGGCTGGCTCATCTGCGGATCGAGGCGCGGATTGAGGTTGCGCAAGGTACGGAACCAGCCTTCGGACATGCCCTGCGCGGAGCCGAGGCATACCGTGAGTTCGGCGATGGAGGCGGGGCGCTTCAGCACGATCTCGCCGGCGTCGCCGTCGACCTTCGGCCAGGTGAGGTGGTAGCTGTCCGGATGCAGGAACAGCCACGCCGCCGCGAGCACCATCGGCACGTAGTCGCGGGTTTCCGCCGACATCTGGCCGTAGATCTGCGGATCGTAGAAGCCGGCGCCGGGATTCGCGGCGGCGATGCGGCGCATGCGCCCTTCGCCGCCGTTGTACGCGGCGAGCGTCAGCTCGAGGTTGTTGTTGAAGACGCCCAGCTGCTCGTCGATGTATTCGGCATTGGCCTGTGCGGCCATGGTCGGATCGAAGCGCTGGTCGAAGCCGCCGTCGTTCGAAAGGCCGAAGCGCAGGCCCGTCGCATACATGAACTGCAAGGGGCCCGATGCGCCCGAGCGCGACACCGCATGCACCTTGCCGCCGGATTCCTTCGCCATGATGCCGAACAGCAGCGCTTCGGGCAGGTCGGCCTTCTTGTAGGCCGGCCACATCTTGTAACGCATCATCTGGTAGTTGACATAGGCGTCCATCAGGTTCGGACGCAGCTGGGTCAGCCACATTTCCAGCGCGGCCTTCACGGGACCGTTCATCACCATCAGGTCCGAGAACTGCTGGCCCTTGAGCATGGTGACGCTGCGCTGGGCCTGCGGGAGCGAGCCGATGGCGACGGAGCCGGCCACGTCGCCGGGCTGGGCGCCCGCCTCGCCTTCCTGCTCCGTATCGTCCGCGTTTTCGCCCTCGATGAAGCTGCCGTCCTTCAGGCGGAGCAAGCGGTCGAACACGGCAGCGAAGCGCTGCTGGTCGCATCCCGCGGTCAGCGCGCAGCGCGCCGAGGCATCCTTCAACTGGTCGAGCGCCTGCTTGCGGGTGCGGTCCGCCTCGGGGGTATCGCCGCGGCGTGCCTGGTCGATCGATGCCTCGTACCCCTTGCTCGCCTGGTTCATCCGGTCGTACAACGCATTGACCTCGGGCGTCGCCTTGCCGGAACGGGGGGCGCCGCTCGATGCGCAGCCGGCGAGGATGGCAAGCGGCAGGATCAGGAAAGGTCGCGGGATACGGACGGACATGCACGGACTCGAGGGCAAGACATTGCCGGCAACGTTACCCCCCGGGGCGGCTGGACTCAAGCACCATCGCGAGGAAAATCCTCCGTAACGGCGTGCCGTTGCGTAGACTTGTTCAGGTCATTCTTCAGGCCATCCTTAAGGACGAAACCATGCCAACGATCCTCATCGGCCGGGGCGACGAGGGCACCGTCGCCCTCGATTCCCGTTACGGCAACCGCCACGGCATGATCGCCGGGGCCACCGGTACCGGCAAATCGGTCAGCCTCATGCTCCTGGCCGAGGGCTTTTCCCGGATGGGCGTGCCCTGCTTCCTGGCCGATGCCAAAGGCGACCTCGCCGGCCTGTCGCAGGCGGCCGGCGTCCCGTCCGAGAAACTGGTCGCGCGGCTGGCGAACCTCGGCCTCGCGGACTGGAAGCCGCAGGCCAATCCCGTCGTGTTCTGGGATATCTACGGCAAGGCCGGACATCCCGTGCGCGCCACGGTGTCGGAAATGGGGCCCACCCTCCTTTCGCGCATCCTCGAGCTGAACGACACGCAGGAAGGCGTGATGGAAGTGATCTTCCGCGTGGCCGACGACGAGGGCCTGTTGCTGCTGGACCTGGCCGACTTGCGCGCGATGCTCGGCTTCGCCGCGGAGCACGCCAAGGACATTTCGGCGCGCTACGGACTGATCGGCTCGCAAAGCGTCGCCGCGATCCAGCGCGCGCTGCTAAAGCTTGAGCAGGACGGCGCCGATGCGTTCTTCGGCGAACCGGCACTGGAACTCGCCGACCTGATGCGCCAGGACATGAGCGGCCGCGGCGTCATCAGCGTGCTCGCCGCCGACACGCTTATCCTGAAGCCTCGCCTGTATTCCACCTTCCTGCTCTGGCTGCTGTCGGAACTGTTCGAACAGTTGCCGGAGGTCGGCGATCTCGACCAGCCGAAGATGGTCTTCTTCTTCGACGAGGCGCACCTGCTGTTCGACGACGCGCCGGCCGCGCTGCGCCAACGCGTGGAACAGGTGGTGCGGCTCATCCGCTCGAAGGGCGTCGGTGTGTACTTCTGCTCGCAGAATCCGGACGACGTGCCGGGCGAAATCCTCGGCCAGCTGGGCAACCGCGTGCAGCACGCGCTGCGTGCGTTCACGCCGCGCGACCAGAAAGCGGTGAAGGCCGCCGCGGAAACCTTCGCGCGCAATCCGAAGCTGGACGTCGTGCAGACGATCGGCACGCTCGGCACGGGCGAGGCGCTGGCGTCCACGCTCGGCGACGGCGGCGTGCCCTCGCCGGTGCAGAAGGTGCTGGTGTCGACACCGGCATGCCGCATCGGTGCCGTCACCGCCGAGGAACGCGCCGCGGTGCGGGCCCGCTCGCCGGTGGGCGGCAAGTACGACACGCCGGTGAACCGGGAATCCGCCGAGGAGCGGCTTGCCGCCCGGGCCAGCGAGAAGAACTCGCCCGATGCGCCGCCGGTCAAGGGAAGCGCGAAAGACGACGAGGGCGGCTCGGACTGGGGAAGCGCCGTGCGCGACGCGGTGTTCGGCACGAAGCGGCGCCAGGGCATGCTGGAAACCATGGCGAAATCCATGGTGCGCACCGCCGGCTCGCGTGCCGGGCAACAGATCGTGCGCGGCATCCTGGGCGGCATCTTCGGCGGCAGGCGCTGAGCATGCCGCGTCACGAACTCGCCGATGCCGGCATGTCGTTCGGCGAGCGCGCCCGCATCGGCTGGCGTTATCCCATGCGCGGCGCGGCGCCGATGACCATCGGCGCGATCACCTTGTTCGAATCGCTCGCCTTCCTCCCCATCACGGGGTTGAAGCTGCTCGTCATCGGGCTTGGCTGGATGGCCATCTACACCTATGCCTTCGAATGCCTGAGGCACAGCGCGGACGGTTACGCCGATCCGCCCGAGCTGGCGATCAACAGCGAGGACAAGACCAGCGTCGCGCTGATCCTCATCCAGCTCACCGGCAATGCCGTCGGCGTGCTGGCGCCCATCTTCCTCGGCGTGCCGGGATTGCTGGTATCGCTGCTGTTCGCCTTCGTGCTGCCGGTGATCACGATGTCGCTGACCTTCGACGGCGTGGGCGCGGCACTGAACCCGGTTACCTGGGTAGCGGCGATACGCCGCTTCGGCAGCCCTTACCTGCTGCTGTTCGCCGTCATGCTGGCCAGCAGCCTGCTCCAGGCCGCGGCGCAGTACGCCATGAAGGACCATGGCCCCACCTTCTTCGGTACGCTGGGTTATTACCTCGTCGCGAACTACCTCACCGTGTACAACTTCCACCTGATGGGCGCGCTCATCCACCATCGGCACGAAGCGCTGGGCTACCGTCCCGAATCGATGGCGATCGCCGAAGCCGCGGAGCCCGACGACGACATGGCGCTGCTGGCCCACGTGAACCTGATCGCGCGCGACGACGTGCCGGGGGCGACCGACATCCTCACCGAGCGCCTCCGCGAGGGACTCGCGCCCGCACCCTTGCATGCACGTTATCGCGAACTGCTGCGCGCGCAGGACCGCCAGCCGGAACTGCTCGTGCACGGGCAGATCTGGATCGCCGCGCTCGTCGCCGCGAACGAGACCCGGCGAGCGCTGGGCGTGGTGCAGGATTGCCTTGGCGTGGATACCGCTTTCCTGCCGGACGATCCGGGCACCTGCGGCCCCCTGGCCGATACCGCGGCGCATGGGGGCATGACACGGCTCGCCCTGCACCTTGCCCTGGGCTACCTGCGCACCTGGCCGCGCGACATGGGCGCGCCGTATCACGGTCTGTTGGCGCTGCGCATGCACGAGCGCCTGGGCCAGGTCGCCGAAGCCGCCGCGCTCGGCAGGCGGCTCCTCGCCGACTATCCGGAGCATCCGCTCGCCGCCGACGTCGAGGCCCTGCTCGCGACTCTCGCCACCGCGCGCAAGGTGTCGCCATGAGCCGCTGGCGCCCGCCTTCGCCCTCCTCTACCGCGATCATCACGCGCGAAGGCTTCGAGCGGTTGAAGGCCGAACTCGACCACCTGTGGCATACCGTGCGCCCCGAAGTGGTGAAGGCGCTTGCGGCCGCCGCCGCGGAAGGCGACCGTTCGGAAAACGCGGAATACACCTACCGCAAGAAGCAGCTCGGCGAGATCGACCGTCGCGCACGCTACCTCAGCAAACGCATCCCCGTGCTGAAGGTGGTGGAAGCGACGCCCACGCAGCGCGATGCCGTCTTTTTCGGCGCCACGATGGAACTCGAGAACGTGGAGACCGGCGAGACCGTGCGCTATCGCATCGTCGGGCCCGACGAGACGGATGCGCGCAAGGGCTGGATCAGCGTGGATTCGCCCATGGCGCGGGCCGTGCTGAAGAAGCGCGTGGACGACGAGTTCGAGGCCGAACTGCCGGGCGGGCGCACGCGGTTCGCCGTGATTTCCGTCGATTACGACTGAGACATCGCCACCGCGCGCCGCTCGAGCCCGTCGGCGAAGCGTGCGACGTCCGCGGCGAACGCGGCAAGCGCCACCGGATCGACCTCGCCGCCCTCGCGCAAGGCCAGCTCCATCCGTTCGCCCTCCTCGCCCACGGCAAAGCGTCCGAACACATTGACGCCGCCGAGCACGTGGTGGATCCAACCCGCCACTTCCCCGGCATCGGCGCGCTCCAGCAAGGCAGGAAGCTTGCGCAGCGCATCGCGTGTCGTGCCCACGCCGGCACGGATGACGGTAACGACCTTTTCGTCGCTGCCGAAGGCACGGCGCATGCGTTCCATATCGAGCAACGGCAACGCCCCGTCCGCGGCGGCCAGCCAACGTTCGATCGTGGCGTGGAATGCTTCCAGCCGGATCGGCTTGCGCAGCAGGTCGTCCATCCCCGCGGCGAGGCAGCGTTCGCGCTGGTCCGAACGCGCGTCGGCGGTCATCGCCACGATGGGCAGGTGCCGTCCCGTGCCCGCCTCGCGACGGCGAATGTCGCGCGCGACTTCGTAGCCGTCCATGCGCGGCATGTGGCAATCGACCAGCAGGAGGTCGTACGTCGCCGACGCCAGCGCAGCCAGCGCGGCAACACCGTCGTCCACGACGTCGCACACGTAGCCGCGCAAGCCGAGCTGTACGCGCACCAGCTCCTGGTTCACCGGATGATCCTCGGCGAGGAGGATGCGCGCCTCGCGCCGGGCGGCCGGCGTGGGAAGCATCCCGGATTCCGGCGCATGCGTGGATGGGCGTGGCGCGTCCGCCACCGGCAGTTCCAGCGTCACCGTTACCGCGGTGCCCTGCCCGGGTTCGCTGTCGATGGCGATATGTCCGCCCATGTGTTCGATGAGGCGGCGCGAGATGCTCAGGCCCAGGCCGGTACCGCCGAAACGGCGGCTCGTCGAGGAATCGGCCTGGCTGAAGGGCGCGAACACATGACGCAGCTTCGCCGCATGGATACCGATGCCGGTATCGGCCACCACGAAGCGGAGGCGCTGCCGCGCACCGTGCCGTTCGTCCGCATGCACGTCCACACGCACCTCGCCCTGGCTGGTGAACTTGATGGCGTTGCCGAGGAGATTCAGCAGGACCTGGCGCAGACGGCCGTCGTCCACGACGAGCAACGGCGCGAGCGTGTCGTCGACACCCACGCGCAAGACCAGGCCCTTGGCCTCGGCCTGCGCCGCGAGGATCGCGACGGCGCCTTCGACGATGGCGCGGACGTCGGCCGGTTGCGGATCCAGCTCGAGGTGCCCCGCCTCGATCTTCGAGAAGTCGAGTACGTCGTCGAGGATGTGCAGGAGCGCCTCGGCCGAGTGCTCGATGGTGGAGACCATGCCGCGCTGCGATGCGTCCAGCGGGGTGCGCTCGAGCACGTCGAGAAGGCCGATGACGCCGTTCATGGGCGTGCGGATCTCGTGACTGATGGTGGCGAGGAAGTCGCTCTTGGCGCGCGTCGCGGCCTCCGCCTCGTCGCGCGCCCGCGCGACGCCGCGCGACGCGAGTTCCTGCGCGGTCACGTCCACCCAGTAACCGTTCCAGCGCACCGTGCCGTCCGCCGCGGCCAGCGGTACCGCGTCGGAACTGAGGTAGCGCACCCGCGCGTCGATCAACGCACGCACGGTGACGTGCAACGGCACGAGTTCGCGTGCCGAACGCTCGAAGGCGGCGCGCAGCTTCTCGCGATCCTCGTCCGGCACCGGAGCGAGCATCATGGCCTCGCCCGCCAGCAGTTCCGCCGGCTCCACGCCGAGGATGCTCTGCGGATCGCCACCGACATAGGTCATCGTGTAGGTCCCGTCGGTGCCACGCACGGCCTCGTAGACCACCGCGGGTACGTGCGCGGTGACCTCGGCGAGGCGCCGCTCGGTGCGTTCGCGCCGCCGGGTTTCCCGGCGCAGGTTCAGGTAGGCGTAGCTGATCGCCACCAGGGACACGAGCAGCACGGCGACGAAAGGCAGCACGCGGCTTGCGATCTCGTGCCAGGTCGGGCCGACGACGTAATGCGAGGCGAACCAGGTGTTGCGGATCTCCTGCTGGCGATGCGTCGGCAGGTTCACGAGCACGCGATTGACCAGGGGCAGCAGCGGCGCGAAATCGCGACTCACGCCGATCGCGATGGCCTCGCTGTCGCCGGTGGGTGCGGCGACCTTCAGCTGGCCGAGGAACGCGTCGCGAATGTGGTAGTCCACCGAAGCGAGATTGCCGACGAAGGCGTCGCCCTCGCCCGCCGCGAGACGCCGGAGACCTTCGCGCTCGGTCTCGACGGGAATCGCCTGCACGTGGGGGATGCGCGCCAGCAGGCGGCGCACCGGTTCGCGCGTGACGTTGCCGAGCACCCGCTTTCCCGCCAGGTCCTCGTCACCCGCGATAGTGGGTGCGCCCTCGCGGGTGACGATCATGATCGGGAAGTCGAGGTAAGGAACGCTGGGCTCGAGTTGCGGAAACGTGGCGCTCTGGGGATTGATGGCCGCGACAAGGTCCACCTCGCCGCGGCGCACTTTCTCCACCGTGCCCGCCCAGTTCTCGCTGGGCACCTGCGTAAGGCGGATGCCGAGTTCGGCGGCGATCTCGCGCACGTAGTCGAGCGCGAGGCCCTCGGCCTCGCCCTTGCCCGAGAGCAGGCTGAAGGGCGCGTAGCTCGGGTCCACGCCGAGGCGCAATGGCGGAAGGGCCTTCAACCAGGCCTTTTCCTTCTCGCTGAGAGGAATGCCGGCCTGCCGCGGGCGCGGCGCGATATCGCGGCCGACCCAGCGTGCACGCAGCCGGCCATGGTCGGCGGCCGTCAACTCGCCCAGCGCCCGATCGATCGCGCGGCCGAGCGGCGCACGGTCCGCGGGCACGGCAAAGGCAAGCGCGCTGATGGGTAACGCGAGCGGCGCACCGACCCGCAACTCGCCCTCGAGACCCAGCCGCGAGACGAACTCCCTGGCCGAATACGGATTGTCGATATAGGCGGTGACGTCGCCGGAGCGGACCCGCGCCAGTGCCTCCGCCGTGGAACGCGTCTCGACCAGGATCGTCTCGGGAAGCTCGCGACGCAGCGACGCGATGTCGAAATAGCCCGCATGCACGGCCAGGCGCTTGCCGCGCAGGTCGCCCGGGCGACGGACGACGGGCGCGTCGGCGCGCTCGACGAGCGCCGGCAGCGACTCGAAATAGGTGGCACCCACGCGGATACCCGGCATCCCCGTCTCCAGCGGCGTGACCGACGTGGCGACGTCGATCTCGCCGCGGGCCAGCGCACCGAGCAATTCCGGCCAGGTCGGGTAGGTGCGCGTCTGCAGGGTCACGCCCAGTTCGCGGGCCATCTCGCGCAGGTAGTCGGGGCCCAGGCCCTCCAGTTCGCCGTCGCGCAGCTCCTCGAAGGGCGGGTACCCCTCCCGGTAGGCACCCACCGTGACGACCGGATGGTGGCGCAGCCAGTCCGCGTCCTCCCGCGAAAGCGGCGTCTCAGGTGACGCCGCGACCGGGGCCGCCAGCACAAGCAGGATTAACAGGAGCAGGCGTGAGATCACGGGTGAACTTCGTCGGAGGGACCTTCATGGGCATAATCGACGGGAAGTCCGCCGTACCGCAATGCAGGAAGGAGAACACGAGACATGCCACTCAAGGTCATTCTGGCAGACGACCACCCCCTGGTCCTCGTTGGCGGCGCGCTGGCGCTGCGGACCGCGCACATCGAGGTGGAGGGCGAGGCGAGCTCCGCCGACGAGCTCCTGGCCATGCTGGCCGACCGTCCCTGCGACGTCGTTGTTACGGATTTTCTCATGCCGAGTGACCGGCAGGACGATGGATTCGCCCTCCTCGAGACGATCATGAAGGAATATCCGGGCCGCGCCGTGGTGGTGCTCACCATGATCAACCGCCCCGCCGCGCTGATGACGATGCTCCACCGCGGCGTGCGCGGCATCGTCGACAAGCGCGCGTCGATGGAAGAGCTGCCCGTCGCCGTACGCGCGGTGGCGGCCGGCGAAACCTACCTGAGCGAAACGCTCCTCGACATCCTCCACGAAACCGACGAGGTATCCGAGGCCATGCCGGGCGCCGACCTGTCGCCGCGCGAAAAGGAAGTCATCCGGCTGTTCGTCGCCGGCATGTCGCTACAAGAGATCGCGGAGCGCGAAGGCAAATCGGTGAAGACCATCAGCCGGCAGAAGCGCGATGCGATGCGCAAGCTGGGTGTGGACCACGACGGGCTGCTGCTCGACTTCGTGCGCGACCACGGGCTGGTGTAGCGAGCCGATTTATGTGGGAGCCGCTTCGCCAAGGCTATAGCGGCGCGGGATAGGTGCGGCCTTCTCGCAGTGGCTGGAAGCACGGCGATTCCTTGTAGAACGACTCGTTCGACGTATCCGCATGCCACCCTGGCACGCCGGATACCGGCAGTGGCCGCAGTTCCAGCGGGTCGTTGAGTATCGCACCGGATGCGATCGCTTCCGCGCAGCGCGCAACGGCATCGTCTTTACCCATTACGACAAGCGCCTTGCCGACGAGCAGCTTGCCGGGCGTCAGCGCGTGCTCCAGCAAGGCGTGCCCGAAGACGTCGACGCGCGCGCCTCCGCTCAGCCACGCATGGCGATGCACCCAGAACAGGCGATGCCAGTCGTGCGCGTTCCACGCATCGAGCATGTCGCCGTCGTGCAGCGTCACAACCAGGCCGGCTTCGTCGAAATGGGTCAGCGCGCATTGCGGACGCGAGCGCTCGCGCGGGCCCATGATCGCTATCTCCGCCACCTGCCGCGCATTCAGCGCGCGCTTGATCGCCCCGTATCGCAGCCATACGAACGCATTGAACAGGTCGTGCCAGTTCGCGGGGCGCGTGGCGATGGCGCCACGGTCGGCGATGCGCTGCTCGTAATGCAGGCCATCGGCAAGCAGGGCTTTGTCCTGTGCGACGAAGCGATGACGCGCGCCGTCGGGCCAGAGGGTGTTGAGTCCGTCCACCTCCGGCCAGTCCGCAGCGCGCAGAAGCGGCGCGAAATCCGCCCAATCCGACAGCGGCGGCGACGTGAGCACGCTCCGATCGAGCGCTTCCCGCGTCGGCGCCACATAACGCATGGACTCAGGCCAGGCGGCCGTAGAGGTCGTGCGCGTCCGCCTCTTCCACGATCACGTCGACGAACTGGCCCGGCTTAAGCAGCTGGCCGTCGTCGATGCGCACGGCGCCGTCGATTTCGGGCGCATCCGCGCTGGACCGGCCCCAGGCACCTTCGGCATCGATCTCGTCGACCAGCACCTTGATGGTCTTGCCGATCTTCCGCTGCAGTTTCGCCGCCGAGATCTCCGCCTGCACCGCCATGAACTGCTCGAGGCGGTCTTCCTTCAGTTCCTCGTCGATCTGTCCCGGCAGCTCGTTGGCCTTCGCACCGTCCACCGGCGAGTAAGCGAACGCGCCGACGCGATCCAGTTCGGCCTCGCGAAGGAAGTCGAGCAGTTCCTGGAACTCCGCGTCGGTTTCGCCGGGGAAGCCCACGATGAAGGTGCTGCGGATGGTGAGATCCGGTACCTGTCGGCGCCAGTTATGGATGCGCTCCAGCGTCTTGTCGACGTTACCGGGACGCTTCATCAGCTTGAGGATGCGCGGACTGGCGTGCTGGAACGGGATGTCGAGGTAGGGAAGGATCCTGCCCTCCGCCATCAACGGCATCACTTCGTCCACGTGCGGGTAGGGATAGACATAGTGCAGGCGCGTCCACACACCCAGTTCGGACAGGCCTGCGCAGAGTTCGGTCATGCGCGTGCGGTAGGACTTACCGCGCCATTCGCGCTCGGCATAACGAACGTCCACGCCGTAGGCGCTCGTATCTTGGGAGATGACGAGCAGCTCCTTCACCCCGCCCTTCACGAGCTTCTCGGCCTCGAGCAGCACCTGGTCGACCGGCCGGCTGACAAGGTCGCCACGCATCGACGGGATGATGCAGAAGCTGCAACGGTGGTTGCAGCCCTCGGAAATCTTGAGGTACGCGTAGTGCTTCGGCGTGAGCTTCACGCCCGTGTCGGGCACCAGGTCGAGGAATTTGTTGCGGGTGGGCGGCAACGCCTGGTGCACCGCCTCCATCACCGACGCGTAGTCCTGCGGCCCGGTGATGGCCAGCACGTCGGGATAGCTCTCGCGGATCAGTTCCTGGCGCTTGCCCAGGCAGCCGGTGACGATGACCTTGCCGTTCTCGTGCAGCGCCTCGCCGATGGCGTCCAGCGATTCCTGCACCGCGGAGTCGATGAAACCGCAGGTGTTCACCACCACGGCGTCGGCGGCATCGTAGGTGGGCACGATCTCGTAGCCCTCGACCTTGAGCTGGGTGAGGATGCGTTCGGAGTCGACGAGCGCCTTCGGGCAGCCAAGGCTGACGAAGCCGATCTTCTGGGTCTGTGCGGCCTGGGACATGCCGTGGGTACCGGGGGGAGGAAGCCGCGCATTATAGCCGTTCGCGGCAAATGGGGTTTCCGGTCAAGCCCCCTGCACGGGCGCCTGGTTAAGATGGGCAATCCGCTCCCCCACCCTACATGACGGAGATGCAACCCATGGGCCACACCCTGATCCTCGATACCTCCCGACCGCACGAGAGCATGGACGCCTACCTGGCGGAGCCCGAAGGCACGCCCAAGGGCGGGATCGTGGTCATCCAGGAGATCTTCGGCGTCAACGCCCATATCCGCGGCGTGGCCGACCGCTTTGCGCGGGAGGGCTACGTCGCCATCGCACCGTCCCTCTTCGACCCCGTTGAAAAGGGCGCGGAACTGGGATACGACCAGGACGGCGTACAGAAGGGCCTGAAGATGGTCGCCGAGCTGGGCCTGCTACGCCCCACCCAGGACGTCGGGATCGCGGCGGCGCTCATCGCCGACCGCTACAAGGTGAAGGTCGGGACCGTGGGCTACTGCTGGGGCGGCACCGTCGCCATGCTCGCGGCGCTGCGCCTCGGCCTGCCCTCGGCAAGCTACTACGGCGCCCGCAACGCACCGTTCCTCACCGAGCCGGCGAAGGCCAACGTCATCTTCCACTTCGGCGAACGCGACCACTCGATTCCGCCCGAGGTGGTGGAGAAGCACCGCGAGCTTAAGCCCGACATGGATACCTGGGTCTACCCGGCCGATCACGGCTTCAACCGCGAAGTGGGGCCCACCTACGACGAGCCCAGTGCAAAGCTCGCCATGGAGCGCACGCTGGCATTCTTCGCCCAGGAGCTCCAGTGAGCGACGCGTTCGCGCTGGATGCGCGACTGGCCGCCGACACCGTTGCCGTCGGCGACCTGCCCGTGTGCCGTGTGCTGCTGATGCGGGACCGCCGCTATCCCTGGCTGGTGCTCGTTCCGAGGCAACCGGGCATGGTGGAGGTGGCGGATCTCGCCGAGGCCGATCGCGCGGCACTATGGCGCGAGGTAGATCTGGCGGGTGCGGCGCTGCGGTCCGTCGCGCCGTGCGACAAGCTCAACATCGGCGCACTGGGAAACATCGTGCGCCAGTTGCACGTGCATGTGATCGCGCGCGTGGAGGGCGATGCGGCGTGGCCGGGGCCGGTGTGGGGGCATGGCCAGGCCGAGGCATACGGTGAGGGCGAAGCATCCCGAGTGCTGGAAGCCTTGAAGGGTCTGCTAGCTCTCTGAGGGAGCTGCCTCGTCTTGTGGGAGCCGGCTATGCCGGCGATCCCGCGCGACAGCGGGCACGCTTGCCGCAAGCATCCATCGCCACTGAAGCGGCTCCCACGCATGGCGAGGGAGCCGCCGATCGGTTTCGGTTTCGGTTTACTGCTGCGTCTGCGAGTCGTAGGCGCCGCTGGACGCTTCCTTGCCCTGCATGCGATCCGGCAGTGCCGCCTTGTGCGGGGTGTCTTCGAGCTGACGGGCCTTTTCTTCCACGGCGTTCAGGCGAACCAGTTCGCCCTTCTTGTCGTAGTAGACGGCAAAGCCGTAGTCCAGCTGCATGCGAGCCAGGAAGCCCAGGTGGTTGTCGCGGATCTTGGACTCGTCGCTGGGCAGCACCAGCACCGTCTTCGGCAGCTTGCCCTGGTCCTTCAGGTAGGCGAAGTGGCTACCGGTATCGGCGGCGGAGAGCACGGCGCCGTCGACGAGGAACTGGCCGCTCTTGTACGCCTTGATGGTGTAGTCGAACTGGCCCTGCTCCGCCGTGACGTGGTCGGACTTCGAGGCGCCACGATGGCAACCGGCCAAGACCAGCATGCTGGCGAGGAAGATCGCCGCGGCGCCGCGGGCCATCAGGGTGGGAACTCGGATCATGCGGTGTCTCCGTGGATCGGGTGTGGCGTGAAGAGGCAAGTCTACCGCGCAAGGGGTGTATGGCGACAAACCGGTGAGCGGGGCCAGCCGGCGGCCCTGTAGGAGCCGCTATAGCGGCGAGGGAAACTGGCCTCGCCGCTTCGGCGCACGAGGAGCGAACCTCGCCGCTTCATCGCTCTGTGGGCTTCTCGCCGCTATGGCGGCTCCCACAATGAGGGGGGTGTTCAGGTACTCGGCAAGGTGACGCCGCGCTGGCCCTGGTACTTGCCGCCGCGGTCGGCGTACGACACTTCGCATTCCTCGTCGGACTCGAGGAACAGCATCTGCGCCACGCCCTCGTTGGCGTAGATTTTCGCGGGCAACGGCGTGGTGTTGGAGAACTCCAGGGTGACGTGCCCCTCCCACTCCGGTTCGAGCGGCGTCACGTTCACGATGATGCCGCAGCGCGCGTAGGTGCTCTTGCCCAGGCAGATCGTGAGTACCTTGCGCGGAATGCGGAAGTACTCGACGGTGCGTGCGAGGGCGAAGGAATTCGGCGGAATGATGCAGACGTCGGACTTGATGTCGACGAAGCTGCGCTCGTCGAACGCCTTGGGATCGACGATCGTGGAATTGATGTTCGTGAAGACCTTGAACTCATCCGCGCAACGGACGTCGTAGCCGTAGCTGGACGTGCCGTAGGAAACCAGACGGTGGCCGTCCCGCTCCTTGACCTGGCCTGGAGCGAACGGCTCGATCATGCCGTGCTCCGCGGCCATGCGGCGGATCCACTTGTCGGACTTGATGCTCAATGCTGTCTCTCCCTCGCTGGAGCCGGAAAGGTATAGGAACGTCGCCGAACGCGCTACCGGAGCCCGCTCAGGTGTTCTGGATGACGATCTTGGGAAAGCCGATGGCCTTATTGCGCGCCTGCAGGGAAAGCCTGGCGGCCGTGGCGCGGGCGATGGCCCGATAGCGCATGGCCAGGTCCGAGTCCGGCATGGCGGCCACCGTGGGCCTTCCTTCGTCCGCCTGTTCGCGGATGCGGATGTCCAGCGGCAGGTCGCCGAGGTAGGGAATGCCGGCCTCGGCCGCCATTCGCGCGCCGCCGCCATGGCCGAAGATGTGTTCCTCGTGTCCGCACTGGGTGCAGACGTGGGTGGCCATGTTCTCCACCACGCCCAGGACCGGCACCTCCACCTTGCGGAACATGCCCAGGGCCTTGCGTGCGTCGAGCAGGGCGATGTCCTGGGGGGTGGTGACGATCACCGCGCCGGAGACGGGTACCTTCTGCGACAAGGTGAGCTGGATGTCGCCCGTGCCCGGCGGCAGGTCGATGATGAGGTAATCCAGCGCCTCCCAGCGCGTGTCGGTCAGGAGCTGCATGAGGGCCTGGGTGACCATGGGGCCGCGCCAGATCATGGGCGTGTCCTCGTCGATGAGGACCCCGATCGACATGGCCTGCAGACCGTGCGCGCGCATCGGCTCGATGCTCTTGCCGTCCGGCGAGACCGGCTTGCCGGCCAGGCCCAGCATACGCGGCTGGCTCGGACCGTAGATATCGGCGTCGAGGATGCCGACCGTCGCGCCCTCGGCGGCCAGCGCCAGCGCCAGGTTCACCGACACCGTGGACTTGCCCACCCCGCCCTTGCCCGAGGCGACCGCGACGATGTTCTTCACGCCCGGCAACGGGGCGAGCTGGCCCTGCACCTTGTGGGCGTGCACGCGCCAGGCCACCGACACGGCCGCGGCCGAGATCGCCGGATCGGCCTCGAGCGCCGCCTTCGCCTCGGCGGCGGCGAGTTCGACGTAGCCGGCCGCCGGGTAGCCGAGCAGGATATCGACCGAGATCCGGTCGCCATCCACGCCGACGGCACGCACGGACGCGCCCAGCGGCTGGCCCGAATGGGGGTCGATGATGCGGTCGAGGATGCCGCGGACGAGGGTTTCGCTGGCCTGGGTCATAAGGGGGATGGGGAAATTCTGAGACTTCCCATTATGTAGGACTGCGCCCTGCGCCGACAGTTTTTCGCCTCGCCCCCCTCAGCGGCGCGCGAGCCGCCAGGCCCGGCCCCAAAAGAGGCGGCGCGCCGGGTACGTTCCGGCAGCCGCCCTCTCCGTCTGGCGCGATGCAGCTTGACGGCCGCCACGGCCCTCGTCAGGCTCGGCCATACCTGACCGTATGGGAAGCCCGGAAGCCTATGAAATCCTTGATCCGCACGACCCTTGCCCTCGCCCTGGCCGCGAGCGCCCTTCCCGTCCTGGCCGCCAACGACACCCCTGTGGGCAAGTGGAAGACGATCGACGACAAGACCCACGAAGTGAAGTCCATCGTGGAAATCAGCGAAAACGGCGGATTGCTCGAAGGCAAGGTGGTGCAGGTGCTGAAGTCGGAGCACGGTCCGCACCCGGTCTGCGCCAAATGCGACGGCGAGCGCAAGAACAAGCCTATCGAAGGCATGACCATCATGTGGGGCCTGAAGAAGGACGGCGACGAGTGGTCCGGCGGCCAGATCCTCGACCCGGCCAAGGGCAAGATCTACAAAGTCACGCTGAAGCTGATGGACGGCGGCAGCAAGCTCGACGTGCACGGCTACATCGGTTTCTCCCTCATCGGCCGCAGCCAGGAATGGATTCGTCAGGAATAGCCTGTGGGAGCCGCTATAGCGGCGAGAAGCCGACGAAGCGATGACGCGGCGGGGTCACATGCCATAATCCCCGGTCCCACAGCCGACCGTGCGAATCATGGCCCGCCGCATCCTCGTCACCAACGCCCTCCCCTATGCCAACGGCCCGCTGCACCTGGGCCACATGCTCGGCTACATCCAGGCCGACATCTGGGCGAGGGCGCAGCGAATGCAGGGCAACGAGGTATGGTACGTAGCCGGCGAGGACGCGCACGGCACGCCGATCATGCTCGCCGCCGAAAAGGCGGGGAAGTCGCCCGAGGATTACATCGCGGCCATCCGGGCCGGCCACGAGGCCGACTTCACGGACTTCCATTTCAGCTACGACCAGTACCACACCACGCACTCGCCGGAGAACCGGGAACTCGCGACCGCGATCTACACGCGGCTGCGCGACGGCGGCTACATCGCCCGCCGCGACATCCAGCAGCTGTACGATCCCGAGCGCGACATGTTCCTGCCCGACCGCTACATCAAGGGCACCTGCCCCGTCTGCGGCACGCCGGACCAGTACGGCGACAACTGCGAGAACTGTGGCGCCACCTACGCGCCGACGGAGCTGCTGAATCCCTATTCGGTCATGTCGGGCGCCACGCCGATCCTGCGCGATTCCGAGCACTACTTCTTCGAACTGGGCAAGTTCGAGACCCTGCTCCGCGACTGGTTCGGCGGCAGGTTCACCGGCGGCAAGCCGGTCGCCAACGCGGGCGTCGCCGCGAAACTGGCCGAATGGCTGGATGGGGGCCTGCGCGACTGGGACATCTCCCGCGACGCGCCCTACTTCGGTTTTCCGATTCCGGACGCGCCGGGCAAGTTCTTCTACGTGTGGCTCGACGCGCCCGTGGGTTACCTTGCCTCGTTCAAGGCCCTGTGCGAGCGCACCGACCTGCGCTTCGACGACTTCCTCGGCCCCGACAGCACGGCCGAGATGCACCATTTCATCGGCAAGGACATCATCAACTTCCACGGCCTGTTCTGGCCCGCGATGCTGCATGGGGCGGGGATGCGCACGCCCACCGCGCTGCACGTGAACGGGTACCTGACGGTCAACGGCGCGAAGATGTCCAAGTCGCGCGGCACCTTCATCCAGGCGCGCACCTACCTGGACAGCGGCCTGGACCCTGAAGCGCTGCGTTACTACTTCGCCACCATGCTTACCGAGAATCCGGTGGACGTGGACCTCGACCTGAAGTCGTTCGAGGAGCGGGTGAACTCGCACCTCGTCGGCAAATGGGTGAACATCGCCAGCCGCACGGCGGGTTTCCTGCATTCGCACTTCGACGGAAAGCTGGCCGACCGCTTCGAGGAGCCCATGTCGGCCTGGTGGCCGAATTTCCTCCGGGCCTACGACGAGACCGTCGCCCTTTACGACAGCGGCGACCTGGCCGAAGTGTGCCGCCGCTTCGTCGCGCTCGCCGACGATGCCAATGGCTACATCGCCGCGGTGGCACCGTGGAAGCTGGCGAAGGACGAGAGCCGCCGCGACGAACTGCAACAGATCTGTACGCTGGCGATCCACGTCTTCCGCCTGCTTGCCAGCCTGATCAAGCCGATCCTGCCGAAGACGGTGGCGATGGCCGAGGATTTCCTCGGTGCGCCGGTGGAGCATTTCGCCGATGCCCGCCGCGAACTCTTCGGCCACAGCGTCAACGGATTCTCGCCGCTCTTCGGCCGCCTCGATCCGAAGAAGATCGAAGCCATGGTCGAATCGTCGAAGGAATCCCTCTCCCCCGCGGAACAGGCCAAGGCCGTCGCCGCGGAAGCCAAACCCGCAAAGAAAGCCAAAGAAGCTCCGAAAGCCATGACCGACGCCACCACTGAAACCGCCACCATTTCCATCGACGACTTCGCCAAGCTCGACCTGCGCATCGGCAAGGTCGAGGCCTGCGAATTCGTGGACGGCTCGGACAAGCTCCTGCGCTTCGAACTCGATGCCGGTCCGCTCGGCAAGCGCCAGATCTTCTCGGGCATCCGCGCCGCCTACGGCGAGCCGGAGAAACTCGTCGGCCGCAACGTCGTCTTCATCGCCAACCTCGCGCCGCGCAAGATGCGCTTCGGCCTTTCCGAGGGGATGATCCTCTCGGCCGGCGACGGCGGCGCGGACCTCTTCCTGCTCGACGCCGACCAGGGCGCGGCGCCGGGCGCCACCGTGCGCTGATCCGGCCATCCGGCCGCGCCAGCCATGACGCCCACGCTCGCCGACCGCATCGACGACCTGCTGCCGCAGACGCAGTGCGAGCAATGCGGTTTCCACGGCTGCCGTCCCTACGCTGAAGCCATCGCCGCCGGCGAGGCCGCGATCGACCGCTGCCCGCCCGGCGGTGCCGCCGGCATCGCACGGCTGGCCGCCCTGCTCGACCGTCCCGTGCTGCCGCTGGATGCGTCGCGCGGCATCGAGAAGCCGCGCACGCTGGCCCGCATCGTGGAGGCGGACTGCATCGGCTGCACGAAGTGCATCCAGGTGTGCCCGGTCGACGCCATCGTCGGTTCGTCGAAACAGATGCACACGGTCGTGGCCGACCTGTGCACCGGTTGCGAGCTCTGCGTACCCGCGTGCCCCGTGGACTGCATCGTCCTCGATCCCATGCCGCAGGCACAGGCGGACGACCGCGTGCATGCCGACGCGGCACGCCGGCGCTTCCAGCGGCGCGAGCGACGACTGGCCCGAGAGCGCGACGCGCGCGACCGCCAGCTCGCCGCCAGCAAGGTGGACGTGGCGGCACCCGCGGCGAAGAACGCCGTGCTCGAGGCACTCGCCCGCGCGAAAGCCAGGAAAAAGGACAACCCGTGAAAAAGGCCGACGTGGTCGAGATGTTCAGCCGCCTGCGCGAACTGAACCCGCATCCGAAGACCGAACTCGAATACACCACGCCTTTCGAACTGCTGACCGCCGTGGCGCTCTCGGCGCAGGCCACCGACGTGGGCGTGAACAAGGCCACGCGCAAGCTCTTCCCCGTGGCGAACACGCCGCAGAAGATCCTCGACCTGGGACTGGAAAAGCTGAAGGGTTACATCAGCACCATCGGCCTCTACAACAACAAGGCGAAGAACCTGATCGCCATGAGCCGGATCCTCGTGGACCGCCATGCGGGCGAGGTGCCGACCTCGCGCGAGGCGCTCGAGGAATTGCCCGGCGTGGGCCGGAAGACGGCGAACGTCGTGCTCAACACCGCCTTCGGTCAACCCACCATCGCCGTGGACACGCACATCTTCCGCGTGGCGAACCGCACTGGTCTGGCACCGGGACCGGACGTGCGCAAGGTCGAGGACAAGCTTGAGAAAGCGATCCCGAAGGAATTCATCCAGGACGCGCACCACTGGCTGATCCTGCACGGACGCTACGTCTGCAAGGCGCGCAAGCCGGATTGCCCCGCCTGCGCGATCGTCGACCTCTGCGCGTACAAGCACAAGACGAAGCCGGACTGAGCCGGGAAACCGGCCCGGTCAACGCCACCGTGCGGGGATCGGCCATGCCGGCCCCACAAGGTTTCTTTCGGTCCCCCTCTTCTGTAGGAGCCGCTATAGCGGCGAGGAAAATCTTGCCAATCCGCCGCAAGCTCCGCTCGCCGCCATAGCGGCTCCTACATATCCGGCATCGACGATGTCACGCCGCGCGCCTGGAGCCCTCCACGCGCCTTCCCAGCTCCTGCCAGTCCACCACCAGTTCGCACCCGCGCTTCGAGGCGTTCCTGCCCCATTCGCGCAGCAGTTCCAGCGACGCCTGGTCGATGTGGTGCAGCCGGTCCAGCATGACCGAGAGGCGCGTGTTCGGCGGAATGCGTTCCAACGTGCGCGCCATCGTCGGCACCTTGAGGAAGGTGGCCGAACCCTCGAGGCGCAAGGTGGCGGTGCCCGGCTCGTCGTGGTGGGTCACATCCATCTTCAGCTTCGACGACAGCAAGGCCAGGCGCAGCAGCGACATGCCGAAGCCGACGATCACGCCGGTGAGCAGGTCGGTCGCGACGATGGCGACCGTGGTGGCCACGTAGACCGCCGCGGTGCCCTTGCCGTACACGGCGAGGTCCTTGATCTGCTTCGGATTGACCATCTTCACGCCGGTGTACACGAGGATGCCGGCAAGGCACGACACCGGCGTCATCCGCATCAGCCAGGGCAACAGCATGACGAAGCCGAGCAGCCAGCCGCCATGCAGGATGGCGGCCATGCGGGTGGCCGAGCCAGCCTGCACGTTTGCCGCGCTACGCACGATCACACCGGTCATCGGCAACGCGCCGAGGAAGCCGCAGATCAGGTTGCCTACGCCTTGTGCCGTGAGTTCGCGGTCGAAGTTGGTACGCGCCCCATCGTGCATGCGGTCCACCGCGGCCGCCGAGAGCAGCGTCTCCGCACTGGCGATGAAGGCGAAGGTGGCCGCGGCAACCAGCAGCGTGGCGTCGAACACGCCGAACAGGCTACCGGCGGTCGGAAGGCTCACCGCCGAGAACAGGTTGGACGGTACGTCCACCCGCTTCACGTCGAAGGCGCCGATCTGCGCGACCGCCGTCATCGCCACGACGGCGAGCAGCGCGCCGGGGATGAAGCGGAGCTTCGCCGGCCGCAGCTTCTCCCAGCCGAGCATGATCGCGATGGTGCCGAGGCCGATCATGAGCGCGCCGGGTGTCTGTCCACCACCCGTGCCGGTGACCGTCTCCCACGCCGCCGCCGGGAGGGCGGCGAAGTTCTCGAGACCGCGTGCCTTCGGAATGGCGTCGAGCAGCACATGCGACTGCGAGGCGACGATGAGGATGCCGATGCCCGACAACATGCCCGCCACCACGGCCGGCGAGGTCATGCGGAACCAGACCCCCACCCGGCAGAGGCCGGCGACGACCTGGATCAGGCCGGCCAGCAGCACGACGGGACCGAGGGCGGCCACGCCGTGCTCGCGCACCAGCTCGAAGACGAGCACGGCCAGGCCCGCCGCCGGACCGCTGACCTGCAGCGGCGATCCGGCAATGGCACCCACGACGAGGCCGCCCACGATGCCCGTGATCAGACCCGCGCTGGGCGGCATGCCGGAGGCGATGGCGATACCCATGCACAACGGCAAGGCGACAAGAAAGACGACCACCGATCCAAGGAGGTCGCGGCCAAAAAGGCCTTGAGAAAAATAGCTGCGCATGATGGATCCTTAAGCGGCGGAGGCGACCGGCGCCGGCGTCGAGAAACGCGCGTGCGGGGTGGCATCCGGCACGTTTCCGTCGCCTGAGAGCAGGGGACGGAAACGGCCTTCGGCCGGATCGAAGGCGGTGATCTCCGTCTTCGCGATGTCGTAGATCCAGCCGTGGATGCGCAGGCTGCCATTCGCCATCGCGGCGGCGACGGCCGGCAACGTACGCAGGTGTTCCAGCTGGCCGACGACGTTTTCCTCGGTGAGGTAGCGCAGGCCTTCCTCGCCCTGGATCGTGGGCCGGTTCTCGGCCACCACATAGCGCGCCACGTCGGCATGCTTGAGCCACTGCTCCACGGAAGGCTTGCCCTTGAGCGCGGCCGGGTTCTGCAGCGCCTTCATGGCACCGCAATCGGAATGACCGCAGATGACGATGTGCTTCATCTTGAGGGCAGTGACCGCATATTCGATGGCGGCGACGACGCCGCTCACGTGCTGCGCATACGGAGGAACGATATTGCCGACGTTGCGGTAGACGAACAGCTCGCCGGGCTGTGCCCCGAAGATCATTTCGGGCATCACGCGCGAATCGGCGCAGGTAATGAACATGGTGTGGGGAGTCTGCCCCGAAGCGAGGCGCGCGAAGAGGTCGCGCTGTTCGGCGGTCATGTGGCGGCGGAAATGATCGAAACCTTCGATGAGGCGTTCCATGACATGTTCCTTTTTTTATTTGCGTTGGGAAGTGACGGCCGCACAGGCAGCCGCCGGCGCCCGGCGATGTGCCGGTAGCGCGGGGAAAAGGGGTGGGGGGTGAAACGGGCGCGCAGACGCGCGCCGGGATCAGGCGATCGGAGGACGCAGTTCGGAACTGCGTGCGTGCGCGTGGGGCGGAGGCACAAGGCCAGGAGGCCGGCCCGGATGGAGCCGCGGCATGTTCACCGCATGCTCGGGCGGGACGTCGAAGCTGTCGTCGAGGCCGCTGTTGTTGTCCTCGAGCGACAAGCGCAGGCCTTCGTCGCCGGGATCGGCCGGGTCGCTCCCGGCATCCGCGTACAAGGCGACGGCGACCGTGTCGGTCACATCAGGGCAGGACATCGCCTGGACACCGGCGCACGCGACGAACAGCGCGAGGAACACGAGGAACGTGCTCGCGAGGCGTCGAATGGAAGGGGCCGGGAAGCGCTTCATTCGCCGGAAGCTACGGAGTGGATATGACAGATGCAAGAGGGATCGGGACGCCGGTTCAGGCTCGCTCCGCGCAAACGGCGCGGAGCCCCATGCCTTGCGGTCTTCCGGATTCGTGGACGTCGAATCCCCCGGTCGTTTCGTTCAGCGGGCGACGTCGCGAGGGCATGCCGGGTGGTTGAGACGATTCGTAAAACCCTTAAAAAAACGGCGGGCTTGCGCCCGCCGTCCGTTTCGTCCCTGAGTCGAACTCCCTTCCGATACCGGTCAGAAGCTGAGCTGGCCCCAGAAACCGACTTCGTCGGTCTTGTAGTGGTACGGGGTGGCGTACGGGCCATCGAGACGGTTGTGCTTGTAGACCAGCGCGAGCTTCAGGTTCTTCAGGATGTCGTACGACACACCGGCGTTGTAGTACTTGTCCTTAAGCTCACGCTCGCTGTCGGCGACCGTCGTGTACTTGTAGCTGACGCGGTCGTAACGGGCGAACACGGCCCACTGCGGATCGAAGTGCCAGTCGGCCCAGAGCGAGTAACCGTCGGCCTTGTCCTTGATCGAGAGCGGAGCCGGCGCCGTGCCCTGGTACTTCAGGATGTCGTCCCAGTTCTCGGAGTGGAAGTACTCCACGCCAGCACCGAAGGTCTTGTCGCGCCACGCCACGAGGGCGTCGCCGCGGGAGGCCGTGCGGGTCGGGGCGCCGTTCTCGACATCGTTGCCACGCTTGCCGGTGTAACCGCCGACGGCGATGACCATCTGCTCGATCGGCGAGTAGCCGAAGCGGGCTTCCGCATCCACGCTCTTCGAGCGGCTCAGGTTGCGGTAGCCGCGGCCGTTGACGACCGACACCTGGTAGTTGATCGAGTTGTCGCCGGTCGTCGCGCCGAGGGCATGCAGACCCCAGTCGGACGAGTTGCCGAACGCGCCCACGCCGCCGGCGGTGGCGGTGCCGCCACTGCGACCGCCTTCGAACGAGCGGTCGGTGATGGTGTTCTCGACGTAGCGGTAGCCATACCACTTCTCGACGAACGGGATCCAGGGCATGTCGGTCGCGCCGAAGCGGACGGTGAAGAGCGGATCGAACTTGCCCTGCACGTAGGCTTTCTTCACGAACAGGCTGGTGGACGACAGCGACGACTGGTAGCTGAAGTCGGTGGTCAGGTTGGCCGACCAGATATCGTCGAAGGTGTGGTCGACGACCAGGTAGAAGCGCTTGACGTCGAAGCCGGTACCGTTGGTGGAGCCGTGGCCGTCCTTCGTCTGGTTCGGGCCGTTGCCGACCTTCTCCTTATGAGTCATGTCGGTCACGTCGAAGAACATCGTGCCGCCGATGTGGGTGTTGTCCACGATCTTGGCGAGCTTGTCGACCCTCTTGGTCAGGTCGTCGGTCGGCTTCGCTGCGGCCACCTGGACCTCGTTCACGGCCTTGGCCGTCTCGATCTGCGCGTCGGCCTGGGCTTCCTGCTTGCTCTCGAGTTCGGCCACCTTGGCCTGGAGGGCGGCGAGCTGCGCCTGCAGCTGCTGGAGGGTGGCGGCGTCGACCGAGACCCGGGCCGGCTGCTGCGACTTCGGCGTCGCGGCGAGGGCCGAGAAGCTGGTCACGCCCAGACCGGCGGCGATGGCCACCGTGAGCAACTTGGAACGCATGGGATGTCTCCGCTGAAAGTGAGGAATGGCTGTTGGCGTGTGTGAACCCCTGAGTCCGTTTGAGGTTTTTCTGTACGAAATTCCTCAAAGGGGCCAACGGCGCGAAGAATGGGCCGCCGGCTTTACCGTTCCATGCCTTTTTTGTTACAGATCGACGACACGCGCACATTCGCTTAACGAACATGCCCCTGGCCCAGGGGCACTCAGCCCCCGGGGGCTGATATCCTTCGCGGATGGATACAACGAGCAACAGCACCGCTTCGACCATGGCCGGGCGGTTCAGGGGATTCCTTCCAGTCATCGTCGACGTCGAAACCGGCGGCTTCGAGGCCGAGCGGGACGCCCTGCTCGAGATCGCCGTCGTGCCCATCGCCATGGAGCCCTCGGGGTTCCTGGTTCCCCAGCCGGCGGTGGCCGCGAACGTCGAACCGTTCCCGGGAGCGAATATCGACCCGCGGTCCCTGGAAGTGACAGGCATCGACCCCGACCACCCGTTTCGCGGTGCCCTGCCCGAGCGGCAGGCGCTGGACCATGTATTCAACGCGGTGCGCGAGGCGGTGCGGGTCGCCGGATGCCAGCGCGCGGTGCTGGTGGGGCACAACGCGGCCTTCGACCTCGGCTTCCTCAACGCGGCCGTCCGCCGCGTCGGTCACAAGCGGAACCCGTTCCATCCCTTCAGCTGCTTCGACACCGCCACCCTCGGCGGCCTGGCCTATGGCCAGACGGTGTTGAGCAAGGCGGTACTGGCGGCCGGACTCACCTTCGACACCCGCGAAGCCCATTCGGCCATCTACGACGCCGAACGCACGGCCGAGCTGTTCTGCGAAATCGTCAACCGCTGGCGCCGGCTCGAACTCACCGAGCGCGAACAGACGGCCCCGCTCATCGCTTGAGCCTTTTCGTAAGTTGCTAATATGACACCAAAATGGCTGGTGTCATCAGTCTGCAACATTCAGTACGTCTCATTGCAACACGGCAGGGCTGGAATACGGCCCCGGGCGGGCTTCGTCCGACACTCTTTCCATCGAGGGGATTTCTCCGTGTTCACACGCAAACTTCGCATTGCCGCGCTGGTCGCCGCTTCGCTCTTCGGCATGTCCGCCGTGCAGGCCACCGACATCACCGGTGCCGGCTCCAGCTTCGTCTATCCCGTCCTCTCCAAGTGGTCGGCGAAGTACGCCGAAACGACCGGTAACAAGATCAACTACCAGTCCGTCGGTTCGGGCGCGGGTATCGCCCAGATCAAGGAAGGCACCATCGATTTCGGCGCTTCCGACGCCCCGCTCAGCAGCGAGGACCTGACCAAGTTCGGCCTCGGCCAGTTCCCGAGCGTCGTCGGCGGCATCGTGCCGATCGTGAACCTGCAGGGCGTGACCGCCGGCCAGCTGAAGCTCACCGGCCCCGTGCTCGCCGACATCTTCATGGGCAAGGTCGCCCGCTGGAACGACCCGGCCATCGCCGCGCTCAACCCGGGCGTCAAGCTCCCGGACGTCAAGGTCACGGTCGTGCACCGTTCGGACGGTTCCGGCACCTCGTTCAACTTCACCAACTACCTGTCGAAGGTGAGCAACGAGTGGGCTTCGAAGGTGAAGTTCGGCACCGCCGTCGATTGGCCGACCGGCGTGGGCGGCAAGGGTAACGAGGGCGTTTCGCAGTACGTCCGCCAGATCCCGGGCTCGATCGGCTATGTCGAATACGCCTATGCGAAGAAGAACAAGATCTCCTACGCGCAGATGCAGAACGCCGCGGGTAAGTGGGTGCAGCCGACCGCCGAGACCTTCGGTGCGGCCGCCGCCACGGCCGACTGGGCTTCCGCGAAGGACTTCAACCTGATCATGACGAACGCCGCTGGCGATCAGGCCTGGCCGATCACGGCGACCACGTGGATCATCATGTACAAGAAGTCGAAGAACCCGTCGCACACCAAGGTGGCGTTCGATTTCTTCAAGTTCGCCTTCGACAAGGGCCAGGCCGACGCCGCCTCGCTCGACTACGTGGCCCTGCCGACCTCGCTGACCCAGAAGATCCAGGCCTACTGGAACTCGGACTTCAACAAGTAAGACATGGCGATCCGACCGGCCGGTGACACACGGCGGTCCAGCGTATCGTCCAAGGGGGTCGCCGTCCCGTGAGGGGCGGCGACCCATAGTTTGCCAAGGCCCGGGAAACCGCTTCCGCCATGCATGCCACCGCCAGCAACGCCGCGACACCTCTTGAGCGCTCCGCCGGGACAGGCCGCGCCGCGAAGGACGCGCGCAACGACCTGATCTTCGGAGGCGTACTCAAGGCCTGCGCCCTTATCGTGCTGCTCTCGCTCATCGGCGCGGCGGGCTCGACGCTGTGGCTGGGCCAGGATGCCTTCCGCACCTTCGGCTGGGGCTTCCTCACGAGCGCCGCGTGGGATCCCAGCAACGACCAGTACGGTGCGCTCGTGCCCATCATGGGTACCGTCGGCACCGCCTTCATCGCCCTCCTGTTCGCCGTGCCGATCAGCTTCGGCATCGCCCTCTTCCTCACCGAGATCGCCCCGCAGTGGCTACGCGGTCCGGTCGCCTCGGCCATCGAACTGCTGGCCGGCATCCCTTCGATCATCTACGGCATGTGGGGCCTCTTCATCTTCGCCCCGTTCGTCGCCACGCACATCAAGCCGTGGCTGATGAACAATTTCAGCGCGGATCCGCCCGACGGGCAGGTGTCGTGGCTGGTGCAGCACGTGCCCTTCATCGCGAAGTTCTTCTCCAGCGAATACCCATTCTTCGGCGCCGGCGTGCTCACCGCGGGCCTGGTGCTGGCGGTGATGATCATCCCGTTCATTTCCTCGGTGATGCGCGAGGTCTTCCAGACGGTACCCACGCGCCTCAAGGAATCGGCCTATGCCCTGGGTTCGAGCACCTGGGAAGTGGTCTGGGACATCGTGGTGCCCTACACCCGCACGGCCGTCATCGGCGGCGTGTTCCTCGGCCTCGGTCGCGCGCTGGGTGAAACCATGGCGGTCGCCTTCGTGCTCGGCAACACGTTCAAGTTCTCCCTCTCGTTCCTCGAGACCGGCAGCTCCATCGCCTCCACCATCGCCAACCAGTTCGGCGAGGCCCAGGGCTTGCAGCGCTCCGCGCTGATGGCCATCGCCTTCCTGCTTTTCGTGGTGACCTTCATCGTGCTGCTGATCGCGCGCCTCATGCTCCGCCGCCTCGCCACGAAGGAGGGCAACTGATGTCCGCCTCGCTCTATACCAAGCGCCGCATCACGAACGTCGTCGCGATGGTGCTCAGCGTGACCGCCACCGGCATCGGCCTGCTGTTCCTCGCCTGGATCCTCTGGGAGACCCTGAGCCAGGGCATCACCGCGCTGAAGCCGCAGCTGTTCACCAAGATCACGGCCTATCGCGAGGAAGGCGGTCTGGCGAACGCCATGGTCGGCAGCCTGATCCTGAACATCCTGGGCATCCTCATCGCCACGCCCATCGGCGTCGCCGCCGGCACGTGGCTGGCGGAGTACTCGCGCCGTTCGCGCCTGGGCCCGACCATCCGCTTCCTCAACGACATCCTGCTGTCGGCGCCGTCGATCGTGCTGGGATTGTTTGTCTACACCATCGTGGTGCTGCCTTCGAAGTACCTGTCGAACGGCAACATCACCTTCTCGGGTATCGCCGGTGGCGTCGCCCTCGCCCTGATCGCCCTGCCCGTCATCGTCCGCACCACCGACGAGATGCTGCGCCTGGTGCCCGGCACCCTGCGCGAGGCCGCGCTGTCGCTCGGCGTACCCCAGTGGAAGCTCACCACGCAGATCCTGATCCGCGCCGCCCGTTCGGGTATCGTCACCGGCGTGCTGCTGGCCCTCGCCCGCATCAGCGGCGAAACCGCGCCGCTGCTGTTCACCGCCTTCGGCAACAACTTCATGACCTTCAACCCTCTCGACAAGATGCCGAGCCTGCCGCAGGTCATCTACGAGTACACGAAGGATCCGAGCCCGGACATCAACACCCTCGCCTGGGCCGGCGCCTTCGTCCTCACGATGTTCGTGCTGGCGCTCAGCCTGATCGCCCGTCTCGCCTTCCGCTCCAAGGTGTCCCATGACTAACATGAACGAAGTCGCCTCCCAGCCCGGGTTCGGCACGTCGCCCCATGCCTCGGGCGTGGACCTTGGCCAGGTGCCGGCGAAGATGATCGCGCGCAACGTGAACTTCCATTACGGCGAGTTCCACGCGCTGAAGGACATCGCCATGGACGTGCCGGAGAAGCAGGTCACGGCCATCATCGGTCCGTCCGGCTGCGGCAAGTCCACCCTGCTGCGCATCTTCAACCGCATCTATGCCATCTACCCGAACCTGCGCGCCAGCGGCGAGATCATCCTCGACGGGGAGAACATCCTCGATCCGAAGTATTCGCTGAACCGCCTGCGCAGCAAGGTGGGCATGGTGTTCCAGAAGCCCGTGCCGTTCCCGATGACCATCTTCGAGAACGTGGCCTATGGCATCCGCCACCACGAGAAGCTCTCGCGAGCCGACATGGAGAGCCGCGTCGAACAAGCCCTGCGCGGCGCCGCGCTGTGGGACGAGGTGAAGGACAAGCTGAAGCAGAGCGCGCTGGGCCTTTCCGGCGGCCAGCAGCAGCGCCTGTGCATCGCCCGCGGCATCGCGCTGAAGCCCGAAGTGCTGCTTCTCGACGAACCCACCTCGGCGCTCGACCCGATCGCCACGAGCCGTATCGAGCAGCTGGTGGAAGAGCTGAAAAAGGATTTCACGATCGTCATCGTGACGCACAACATGCAGCAGGCGGCGCGCTGCTCGGACATGACCGCCTTCATGTACATGGGCGAGCTGATCGAGTTCGACCGGACGGAAAAGATCTTCACCAAGCCGGACAAGAAGCAGACCGAAGATTACATCACCGGCCGTTTCGGCTGAGCCCACCTTTCCGAGGTTAGCGATGAACACCACGCACCAGCACATCATCAAGAGCTACGACGACGAACTGAAGCGCCTTACCGGCGAAATCGTCAAGATGGGCGAACTCGCCGTCGCCCAGCTCGAGGCCGCCATCGACGTGGTAGAGCGCCGCGACGAGCGCGCCGCCCAGCGCGTGGTCGACAACGACGATGCGCTCGACGCGCTCGAGCAGGAAATCAGCCAGGACGTGGTCCGCCTTCTGGCCCTGCGCGCGCCGATCGCCGGCGACCTGCGCAACGTGTTCGCCGCCCTGCGCATCGCCGCGGACATCGAGCGTATCGGCGACTACGCCGCCAACGTGGCCAAGCGCTCCATCCCGCTGAGCCGCGTGGCGCCGATCACCGCCGCCGGCGGCCTGGCAAACCTCGCGGAACTCGCCGCCGAACAGCTGCGCAATGTGCTCAAGGCGTACCACGACCAGGATGCCGAGGCCGCCTACGAGGTGTGGAAGTCGGACGCGGACCTCGACGAGGCCTATACGGTGGTGTTCCGCGCCCTCCTCACCTACATGATGGAAGATCCGCGCAACATCACGCCCTGCACGCACCTGTTGTTCATGGCGAAGAACATCGAACGCATCGGCGACCACGCGACCAATATCGCCGAGAACGTATGGTTCGTGGTCCATGGCGAACCGCTGGTGGCGCCGCGCACGAAGCGCGACAACACGGCGAGCCCGGATTTCGACAAGTAAGGCGTCGTTGTAGGAGCCGCTATAGCGGCGAGAGCAATCGTGCGGATTGTCGCGAGATTTTCCTCGCCGCTATAGCGGCTCCTACATCAAGCAGTAATTTTCAAGCCGACGATCCCGATCACGATCAACCCGACGCACAGCAGCCGCAACGGCTGCGCCGATTCGCCGAACAGAACGATACCGAGCGTCACGGCACCCACCGCGCCGATGCCCGTCCACACCGCATAGGCCGTTCCCAGCGGAAGCTTCTTCGTGGCGATGGCGAGCAGCACGATGCTGACCACCATGGCGCCGGCCGTCAGCACGCTGGGCACAAGGCGGGTGAAACCTTCGGTGTATTTCAGGCCAACGGCCCAGGCGATCTCGAAGAGACCGGCAAGCACGAGAACAGTCCAGTACATGGATAAGCTCCGCAAAGGCGGGGTTGTCCCCGCGGAGATGATGCGCATCGCGGGGTCGTCCCCGCGAGCGGACCGGCCTTGCGCCGATCCTCCCAATATCCTACATCACGCGCGTAACCCCCCGCTGACCGGCACCACAGAGCGTGGGGGCCGGCAGACCGTGGGAGCCGACTGTGCCGGCAGACCGTGGGAGCCGGCTGTGCCGGCAAACCGTGGGAGCCGGCTGTGCCGGCGATCCCGCGGCAGCGGGCAAGGTCGCCGCGAGCACCCATCGCCGCCGAAGCGGCTCCCGCATTTGGGCCGCAACTACGGAAGCGGCCCCACCGCAGCCTTCTTCAACTTCACGCCGCGCACGATGCCGTACACGCTGATGAGAAACCAGGCGAGTTCCTGGAGGAACGCCGAGAGATTGAACGTGCCGAAGATCAGCGACAGCAGGATGCCGAAAGCGCCGACCAGGTTCATCCCCTGGTACAGGTAACCCTGCCCGGATAGCTTGTGCGCCTGGAGCAGGAAGAACGCCACGAGCACCAGCGTCACGCCGATCAGGCCGGCCCAGTCATGCCAGAACAGGTTCATCGCCCACCTCCCCGCTGACGCAATGCCTCGAACAGCACGACGCCGGTCGCCACGGAGACGTTGAGACTCTCCATGCTTCCCGGCATCGGTATCTTCGCCACGAAATCGCAGGTCTCGCGGGTGAGGCGGCGCATGCCGTCGCCTTCGCTGCCCATCACCAGCGCGATCGGTCCCTTCAGGTCGATGTCGTAGATCGACTGGTCGGTATCGCCGTCGAGGCCGGTGATCCAGACACCGGCATCTTTCAGCAGGCGCAATGCCCGGGCGAGGTTGGTCGCCGCGATCACCGGCACGAGGTCCGCACCTCCGGCCGAGGCGCGACGCACGGTGGGCGTGATGCCCACCGCGCGATCCTTCGGGACGACCACCGCGGTGACTTTCGCCGCCGCCGCGCTGCGCAGGCAGGCACCGAGGTTGTGCGGATCGGTGACGCCGTCCAGCACCAGCACCAGCGCATCGGAACCGGCGGCCTCGAGCAGCGCGGGAAGGTCGTTCTCGCCACGCAGCGGCGGCGTTTCGTAACGCGCGATCACGCCCTGGTGGCGGGCTTCGCCACCGAGCTTTTCCAGTTGATCCTTGCCCACCGTCTTTACCGGCAGGCCGAGCCGGCGCGCCTGCGCGGCGATCTCGTTCACACGCGCATTCTTCGAGTTCTGCTCGATCACCACTTCACGGACACGATCCGGGTCGTTGGCGAGGGCGCCTTCGACCGGATTGATGCCGACGATCCAGGTTTCACTCATGGTTGCGGCTTGCTCCTGGGTTTACGCGGCGGCGTTCTCTTCGCCGCTGTTTTCTTCGCGGTGGTGCGCTTTGCCGGCGCCGCCTTGGCCGCCGCCTTCGGGGCGTTGGTCCCGGCGGCCGGTTTCTTCGCAACGGGGCCGCCGGAAGCACGGCGCCTTGACGCCGTCTTCGGCGCCACGGAAGCCTCCCTCTCCGTGCGGGAGCCGCGCTTGTGCGCAGGTGTCACGGCCTCGGATTCCGCCGCGCCCCGCCGTGCGGGCCGCGCATGATGCTCCGTCGCCGGCCCGGCGGCAACCGGCGCCTTGGCCTTGGTGCCGAAGATGCGACCGACCGCCTTCTTCGCGGCGCGGCCGATGGCCTTGCCGGCCGCGGCCATGCCCTTCTTCGGCGCCGGCGCCGGCGCGGCAGGCAGGGGTGCCGGCGGCTTGGGCAGCGCGGTCAGACGGGCGACGAGGCGGAAATCGATCTTGCGATCCTCGAGGCTCGCGCGCAGCACCTGCACGCTCACGTAGTCGCCCAGGCGATAGCTCGCGCCCGTGCGCTCGCCCGACAAAAGGTGGCGCACCGGATCGAACTTGTAATAGTCGTTCGGCAGCTGCGATACGTGGACAAGACCCGACACACGCGAGGCGGCCAGTTCCACGAACAGTCCGAACGAGGTGACGCCGGTGATCGTGCCGGCGAACTCCTCGCCCACGTGCTTTTCCATCCAGGCGCACTTGAAGCGCTCGTCGACGTCGCGCTCGGCCTCCTCGGCACGGCGCTCGCGCTGCGAACAATGCACGGCCATCGAGGCCATCTGCCCTTCGCTGTACAGGTAGTCGGCCGGCTTGCCCCTGGTCAGGGCGTAGCGGATGGCACGGTGCACGAGCAGATCCGGGTAGCGGCGGATCGGCGAGGTGAAGTGCGCATACGCATCGAGCGCCAGGCCGAAGTGGCCCTGGTTCTCCGGGTGGTAGACGGCCATGCTCTGCGCACGCAGCAGGACCGACTGGATCAGCTCGGCCTCGGGGCGATCGTGCACCTTCTTCAGCAAGGCCGAGAAGTCGGCCGGCGTCACTTCGTCCACCGGCGGCATCTTCAGCTTGAACTCGCGCAGGAACTGCAGCAGGTCGTCGTACTTCTCCGCCGGCGGCGGCGCGTGCACCCGATAAAGCGCCGGGATCTTCCGCTTCGAGAGGAACTTCGCCGCCTGCACGTTCGCGGCGATCATGCACTCTTCGATCAGCTTGTGCGCGTCGTTGCGATCGGTGGCGCCCATGGAGACGACATCGCCGGTGGGGGCGAGACGGAACTTCACTTCCGGCGTCTCGAAATCGATGGCACCGCGGCGCTTCCGCGCTTTCGCCATCGCCTTGTAGAGCTTGTGCAGGGTATCCACCTGCGGCAACACCTGGGCGATCTCCTCGCGCACGTCGGCGTTCCGCTCGCCCACCGCCTGCCATACCTTGTTGTAGGTGAGGCGCGCATGCGAATACATCACCGCGTCGTAGAACTTCGAGTGGACGACTTCGCCTTCGGCATCGATCTCCATGTCGCACACCATGCACAGGCGGTCGACCCTGGGGTTCAGCGAACAGATGCCGTTGGACAGCGTCTCCGGCAGCATCGGCACGACGAAGCCGGGGAAATAGGTGGACGTGCTGCGCTCGTAGGCTTCGGTATCCAGCGGCGTCCCCACCGGCACGTAGTGCGAGACGTCGGCGATGGCGACGATGAGCCGGAAGCCGCCGCCCTTCAGTGCCTCGGCATACACGGCATCGTCGAAATCGCGCGCGTCCTCGCCGTCGATCGTGACCAGCGGCAGCTTGCGGAGGTCCACCCTGCCCTTGCGCTCGTCCGCCGTGACCTTGGGCTCGACCTCCTCGGCCTGGCGGATCACCTGGGCCGGCCACTCGTGCGGCAGGTCGTGGCTAGCAATGGCCATTTCCACGACCAGCGACGGCTGCAGACGCTCGCCCAGCACGGCGCGGATCGTGCCCAACGGGCCGCGATGCGGCGTCGGCGGATCGGTGATCTCGGCCACCACGATCTCGCCCGAACGGGCACCGGCGTCCCGCCCGGCGGGAATCATGATGTTCTGGTGCAGGCGGCGGTCGTCCGGCTCGACCAGGGTCACGCCGTTCTCGACCACCACACGGCCCACCAGCCGCGGCGAACGCCGCTCCAGCACCTCCACAATGGCGCCCTGGCGGCGGCCGCGGCGGTCGATGCCGACCACGCTGGCGAGCACGCGGTCGCCATGCAGCACGCTGCGCATCTGCGAGGGCGAGAGGTAGAGGTCCTCCCCGCCCTCGTCGGGACGGAGGAAGCCGTAGCCATCGGCGTTGGCGATGACGCGACCGGGGATGAGGCTGAGCTTCTGCGCCGGCGCGTAGCCGCCGCGGCGGTTCCGCAGCAACTGGCCGTCGCGGATCATCGCCCCCAGGCGCTTGCCCAGGGCGTTGATCTCGTAATCGGTGAACAGGCGGAGGGCCCGGGCGATGTCCTCGGCCAGCAGGAGCTCGCCGCGCTCCTCGAGCAGCGCGAGGATGGCCTCGCGGCTGGGGATCGGCTGGTCGTAGCGCTGGGCCTCGCGGTCGGCGTGGGGGTCGACCACCGCCGGCGAGGGCGTGCGGTCGTGGTATTTGGCCAGGGCCTTCCCCGGTCGGGTGGCCTTGGCCTTACGGGGGCCGCGATCCGCGCCCGAGCCTTTCTTTTTCTTCGTCACTTAGTAACCTTTGGATGGGGACGTGAAATAGTTTCACATCCGGGGTGCAAAATCGTTGACAAGTTTCCCCGACCTACCTAATCTACGCGGCTCACGGGGCGGCGAAGCTGCTTCGGGACACCTGCCCAGGTGGCGGAATTGGTAGACGCACTAGTTTCAGGTACTAGCGGGTAAAACCGTGGAGGTTCGAGTCCTCTCTTGGGCACCAATTATAGACGAAGCCCGCAGCGATGCGGGCTTTGTTGTATCTGGGATTCAGAAAGACGCGCTTGGTCCACGTTTGGTACACAGACTGGTACACAATGCGCCCCTCCTACCTGCTCCTGAGGAACGAGACGTATCACCTCCGCCTCAGGGTTCCATTGACGCTTAAAGAGGTCATCGGATGCACTGAGCTGCGGCTGTCGCTGTTCGAAGGGAGTCAGCGGGCCGCGATCCTCAAGGCTGGCTACCTCGCTTACCAGATTCGTCAGTTCTTCTCGCACGTTCGCAGACTCATGAAGCACCTCCCCCGCACCGAGATCGACCGCCTTGTCCGTGATTGGAAGGCAAGGATGATTGACAGGGACGGTGAGGTCCGGCGGCTGATCGAGACTGGGCTAGGGAGCATGTCGTTGGCGGCCTATGGTGCCGGGTGCGATGCAATGGGCGACGAGTACCGCGAGCTCGCCGAGGCCATCCTGCCGCCCTCCGTGACCGATGTGCACTGCATTTCTGCCACCGGGCAAGCACTGACACGGGCTCGGGCTCGCGCCGTCGAACTCGCTACTGAGGTAGCGCCGGATGACGACGCCTCAGACTGGTCGCCGCTCATTGAGCGTGCCACCTACGACAGTCTCGACGCCGTGTCCGGACGCGACCTGATCCAGACTTGGCTGCCCGAAGCTGCGAGTCTGTACTACGCAAAATCAGTGGCCTCGGAAGAACCTGGTCGAACGCTGGAGCACCTGCGCCCCTCGGCCGCCAAGCCTGTTCACGCCGCTGTTGGCTCGTCGACTTCAGCCACTGCGGAGACAGTCTCTGAGGCGCCCCCAGTGCTCATCAGCGAGCCTCGCGCGGGCGGCAGCGGTATATCCCTAGGCGACGCGTGGAGCCGCTACACAAAGGCACAGAGCGCTAGGCAAGCGGCATGGAAAAACGCGGTCCCCGATAGCGCACGGCTCGCCTATGAGGACTTCAGCGGTCTTGTCGGGGAGTCGAGGCAACTAACGAGTTTCACGCGTAAAGACCTGTCGGCGTTCGAGGCCTTCGCGAACAGGCGCCCGCGCAGAGGCACCGCAGCCTATCGCGGGATGACCGTCGCGCAGCTAGCCTCGGCCACCATCGCGCTGGACGCCATGCAATCGAAGACCCGCGTGGCGGAGTCCATCGACCGTATCAAGAGCTTCTTTCGTTGGTGCACCGAAGAGCATCTCATTGATAAGTCGCCCGCTCAGGGCCTAGGGGCCTTCCTGCCAGAGGGCGGCGCGCAGGCGCCGCGCGAAGCATGGACCAAGGAAGAAATCCGCACACTGCTGCATCCGGACAACCTCCGTAGGTTCTTGGACAGTCGGAATCAGAAAGGCCGGCGGTCCAAGGCGCAGCGCTATACGTACTTCCCCTGGCTTCTCGTGCTCGCAACCTACACCGGTGCCCGACTCAACGAGCTGGGCGGCCTGCTCGTGTCCGACTTCGAGCCGGTCCACGCGGCCAGCGACGATGAAACTCCCGTCATCCTGATCCAGCCAAACCACCTTCGGACGCTAAAGACGGCACAGGCATCCCGTGCGATCCCATTGCACCCTCATCTGATCGATCTTGGGATTTGGGATCTCATTCGACACCGCCGAGAGGATATCGGCGCCACGCAGGCGCTGTGGACACCGGTGCGCAAGGATGATCCGGCGGGAAAGGTAACCGACGATTTCAAGGCCTATACCGAAATGCTCGGCCTTTACGTCAAGAACGTGAAGGTATTCCACTCCTTCAGGCACACGTTCAAGACCTCATGCCGAGGGCTTCTGGACGACGGCGCGCTGAACAGTATTGTCGGCCACGCGACATCTGACGCGACTGGCGGCGTGTACGAGCACGCGTTGCAAGTCCCCCGCCACAGGCATCACGAGGCGCTAAGCGGTCTGGATTTTGGCATTGACATCAAGGGGCTCCGCGCCCTCCTTGCCGAGTGCCGGAGCACCGACGACAGCGGGCGCTCGTATGCGACACGCAAACCTCGCGTCGGCTGATTAAGGGAAGCGGCCCGCTGTGAGCGAGCTAAGCGCCTGCTCCGGCGCCGGGAATAATAAAACATGCAGCATAGGAGCGAAGCACTGAGGGATATCCAAAGGAATGCTAAGGGCTCCTTAGGATTCCTGAGGGACCGTTCCGGCTTCTGCGACCTCTCGACCGCCGCAACCGGTGGTGAGAATAAAAGTCGGAACATAGGAGGAACGTAGTTCCCTCCCGAAGGATTCCTTAAGGCTCCTTAAGGCTCCTTAGGTCACCTGAAGAGCCAAGATGGACACCAAGGGGGGTTGTAGATATAAGTCACAGCATAGGAGGAAGGTGGGAGAGGATACTGAGAGAGTCCCCTATAGAGACGTAAAGGCTCTTTCGACACTTAAGGCTGAGCACCAGAGCCCTCCCCAGGTCAGCCGGATAAAACACGAAGCCTAGGGGGAACGTAGTTCCCTCCCTTAAAGGTTCCTTGAGGGTCATGAGGCCTCCATATGGCTCACTCCCTCTGCTCATCCTCGTTCTCCCCGCACAGCGGGTATAACTGCGATCCTAGGGGGAACGTAGTTGCCTACCCTAGGGACTCCTAATGAGCCTAAGGGCCGCTAGGTCTCCACAGGATTCTCCCGGTAGTGGTCATCGACCCCCTCCCCTCTAGGTGGGTATAACCACGAACCTAGCGGGGCCGTAGTTCCCACCCCGAAAACCTCCCACGGTTTGCTAAGGAGCCATCGTGGCTCACGTGGCTAGAGAGACGACCTAAGGTGGCGTAGGAGGCAACTGCCCCCCCCACTCCCATGGCTGGAAGTCTGTAGGACCTCAAGGGAGACGCAAAATATTCTGGAAAGATTTCCGCTGGGGTATCGAACGGTAGACCTACCTCATTCCCCCCCCTGTACCCCAGCCTGTCACAGCCCTCGCCGCAGGTGCATACGTGGCCCGATCTCTCGCCCGGCGATGCCGCCATGACCAACGCGGAGCTGACACACATCCGCGACGCCAGTTCCTCGGTTGCAGATTCGATCCGTCTCGGCAAAGAGACAGCACGCCTCGTCGCGTCGATCAGGCGCTAAGCCAAGGCAAGCGGGTGAGTGCTTGGTTCCGTTGTAAGCGTGCCATCACTGAGCTTCGCTACGGCCATTGTCGCGGTCATCGCTCGATCACCACTGAGCCGCGCACCGTCACCGTCAGGCCGTGCGGCTCTCCGAGCTAGTTCCTCAAGGCCGACTGACGCTCCAATAGGTTCCGAACACTTGTCTTGTGCCACCTCGCCCCGCGCGGCGTCAGGATGCCTTTGCCGTTGAGCGCTGCCGCCAATGAGCCTAGCCCTGTCACTCCCAGCAAGCGCAGTTCGTCCACGACGGGGCGAAGGTCTCGTGCGTGGTCATCAGCAACTCGCTTGATGGCTTCAAGACTAGCCGCGTTGCCCTTAGACGCTCGCCTGAGCGCCTCGGCACCGTTGGGATTGCCCAGCACCACCCCGCGAGCCTTCGCGGCCCTCAGAGCATCTTTGGTGCGGCTGGAAATGGCTTGCCGCTCCTGCTCAGCCACCAGCGCCATGATCCCTACCGTGAGGTCATTGGCATCCGGCATGTCCGCCGCGACGAAGCGTACTCCGCTGTCCCGAAGTGCCAGCAGAAACGCCGCGTTGCGCGACAGACGATCGAGCTTCGCGATCACCAGCGTGGAACCCGTGACCTTGGCGAGATGAAGAGCCTTGAGCAGCTCCGGCCGGTCGCTCGACCCGCCGCTCTCCACTTCCACGAATACATCGACAAGCTGAGCGCCGCGCTGCGTCACATGCGCAGCGATGGCCGCCTTCTGGGCTTCAAGGCCCAGCCCGCTGGCTCCCTGACGCTTAGTCGAGACTCGGAGGTAGCCAACAGTCTTCATGGGTACACAATGGCGTAACGACGGTTAGTCCATTGTGTACCTTTAGCCTGGCGATGCCAAGCGCTGTCGCTAGACGAGTTCCTCAGCGAGCGTCGGCACCCCTTTCGCGAGAACGACGAACAACCTCTCAATCGCCTCGGTGCTAGCGAAGGTCTTCACCCCGCCGAAAGCGCTCACCGCCCACGCAAGCAACTCGGTCAGATCGTGGCCTTGCATTACCTGGCGGGAGTCAGGAGCGTCTGCACCCTTCCACGCCGCCCAACTCGCAATCACCTCAGCCTTCCTTCGGAACAACTGATTGCTGTTGAGCAGCGCATCGATATACCGCTCGGCGTCAAAGATCACCTCATCTTTCCGACGGCTAAGATACCGACGGAGGGCAACCCAACTCATATTCAGCGTCAGCTGCCTATCGACGAGTCGTAGGGAATACAGATCACGAAGAACGCACTCGATCGACCTAGCGAAGCGTACGACGTCGGTGACGTCGGCAGCCGCAGCGACCCTCACGATCTCCCGCAGAGCCTCTGGGGTAAGGAAATGTGCCTCCACACACGTGAACATTGTCCACTTCAATCTCACGACCTCTTCGAGCCCCGCGAACCAGTGGTCTAAGTCACGGTCCGCCATAAACCTGACAGCCGCGCCCTCCTGGAGTTCTTCGAGCTCTTTAGCTAAAGCTATCACTCGCTGCCTATTTCCGAGCGTTAGTCCGTACTTAGCTAGAACCTCGCGAGAAACGTTTACTGAGTCGATTGAGTAAAAAACCGGGCATTTTGCCTGCCCCTCATACACGCGATTGAACACCTCGCAGTCGAAGACCCCCTCAACAAACACATCACGAAGAGTAGGTTCATTTTCATACCGAGCGATTAGTTCTTCTATCAGCCAGCGTTCTTGCCCAGTCATGGGCGACGATCCAGCCGGACAACGCGGTGGCGATGTTGAGCCAAGAGCTCCATCGAATGGGATGCAAACAAGAATTGGACGGAGGCGCCGTCGGTCATCTGTAAAAGCGACTGGACAAGCTGACGCTGCCACTTCACGTTCAACGATAGCTCCGGTTCATCAATCATGAAAACGGTAGGAGCATCACGTGCCGTTAGAACATAACAAAGCAGGAGAAGAAGCTGCTGCTCACCGGACGAAAGGTGCTCCGCGCGGAGCGGCTTCCCCAACCTATTTACGATCGAGAAACCCTGACTCAACTTATACGATATAATTTTGTCGCTGAGCATTTCGTTGACCATCACAACAAAGCGATCAATCAACCGAAAAAGTGGCTCAAGCGCGGAAAGTTTACTTTCCACGCTCTTTACGTAAGGCTTCAATAAATTGGCAGCGAGCTCCGCCTTCTTCGCGCTTCGCGTAGACAACGCCTTCTGAAAATCACCCGTTGGCAGATGAGTGGTGAACTCATATCGAGCCAACGCCGCCGACCGCTCATCAATGTCCCGCAGCTTCCTGACGAGCTGCGCCAGATCAGGCTGCTCGTTGCTTTCGGAAGTCCGCCCCCTTGGCGGAGCGATCTTGTGCAGAACATCCGCGTAGACCGAATGGACATTAGTTGAGCCCCTATTCGTTCCGCTCACCGCAGTTCGGCTAACCCATTGCGACGCTTTATTCATGGCCTGCGCAAGGGCGATCTCACGCGCCCGCGCAACAAGCTGGTTTAGCTTCTTGGGCTCGCCATAGCTCAAGGTGCGCCGAACGTCCATCTCATCAGAGGGATCTGACACCGCGTCACTATCAAGCCTTCTATCGGCGCTGAGGATAAACACCGTTGGCACGATGGCACCGAGTGCCTCCATATAGTGTTGCTGACCATGGGCTACGCCATCAGGACGCCGCGAAGCTCTGAGTCGCCTGCGAGTGGTTCCGTTTGCATCTTGATAGACGTAGACCTCTCGATATTCGTCATCGAACAATCGCTCGTTGTCAGGTGCATATTCCCAGACGGCAGTGTCAGAGCCGTTCGTCTGGATCGCCAGACGAAGGTACGTTACGCCCCGCTTCGTCAGCCTTTCAGCAATTAGCGCCGAGCCGTTCGCAAGATCCACACGCAAGCACGAGAAGTCGGCAGCGTAAAGCGCCGTGCGATGACCTCGGTTATTCGCGGCAGAGAGTAGGTGAAATGCAAGCCGGAGCACCGTACTTTTGCCCGCTCCATTATCACCGTAGAGGATGGCTGCATTATTCAGATCCTCCTCTTGAGGCAAAACATAATCGTAGAGGCCAAAGAGGTCCCTTACTTCCATCCTTGTGATCAGCGTCGCAGTCATCATCCACCCTGTCGTAACTGTGATATCACCTTCTCAAAGCAGCGCGAAGTTCTCGCATCCGGCCGCCCCATTCCGACCGCCCCGAAGACAGTCGCGCCCCATTCTTTCGCTTTCCCTTCGCCCATCGGATGCTTCCTACTACCCGGCTTCATCTGTAGTTTTACAGTGAAGCTTCTTCGATGTGCGGCGTGCTCGCTACCTGCGCAGCAATCACCGCGCCCGTCAGCTCTGGATCGCGGTACTGGAGGTAGACGTCGGCAAGGTAGCCCATTGCGCACTTGGCTTTCCGTTCAACTCCATCCTCAGGTTTCGCTCGCAGACGGTTTGCAGCTTTCCTGATACTTGTCGCCATCGTGCATCCCTCTTGCAGTTAGTGAATACAGTCCGTGTACACGTCAGTCCGCTCTTCGGCGATGATCGCAGCCAAGGTTAGAACGGGATCTCAATCTCCAATTTGGTCGATCGGATTAGCTCGGCGTTGACAGCGTCCCCATTCCTTTCGAGCCGCTCGATAGATTTATCCATGCGATCAAAAGCCGCCTGTTCGAACTCAGGCGAGACAAACCCGTGCTCTGCTACTACGAACTCGTGCATCCACTTTCGAACCGGCATCACGCCGCTCTTGGATACCGTGGCACGAACGAGATTATTTACCCACACCGCCGCGTCTCCCGTGGAAAGAAAGCGTCCGATTCCAGTTGCGGCTCTTATGTCGGCGATCTGAACGCCTACTCCAAGTGCAGACAAAAGATGATCTTTGACCATATCTCTATATTGAGGACTGACCGTCTGGAGGTCAGGGGCTCGGAAGAACCCTCGGCGGTACCGATCAATTTCTTGCTCAGATCCCTGCCGCACCAGTAACGCGAATTCATCGGCGACTTCGGTCTGTCGGGCTGGCGGCAATGCTGCGAGGACCGCCCTGAACGTGGCCGTCAGTCTCCCAACTCGCCCTATGTCGTCGAATTCGGCCTCGTGTTCCGCAAGGGCTTCCGGCAACAGCACCTTCGCAAGCCTCATAAGATGAGATTCCCGCACACCGGAAAGCAGGTGCTTCATTAAGCTACCGCTTTTGGTGTCAGCAACGACCTTCGCAAGGACCTGCTCCGCCGTTAGGCCCACCGCCAAGCGCCGCGAATCTCCGACCTCTGAAGTAATTAGGTCAATTAGGCCCACTGCAATTCCACAGGAGGCTTTCGTGGGGCTCGCCTCACCCAGGCGCACGAGGCGCGCGGGATGAATGAGATTTCTGTAAGAGCGAACCACAGCGCAGAGGTCGGCGGTCCTCTCCGTTATGGCTTTCTCTTTGAGGCACTCTTTGATAGCGTCAGAAAAGTCCAGCCGCAGTGTGGCCGGTTTGCCTCCATCGCTTGGTCGCGATACTAGGAAGTCCATCAGGAGGCTCTCTACGATGCTGCCTGCAAGGACCTGCGCGCTCTTCCACGCCTCGGCCTCAACGCAGCGCTGCATCTCGATGTAGTCGCTTTCTAGCGCGGCCCGAAGTCCACCATGTTCGATGTAATCAAATTCCGTCATCCCTCCCCCCCCCGCGAGCACGTAATGTCTGCCACGTACTGGTCCACAAGCAAGCTTGCGCGCTGACGATGATCGCTATAGAATCAGCAACTTAGCGGCGTGTCTATCGAGTCCTCTCTTGGGCACCAATTATAGACGAAGCCCCGCAGCGATGCGGGGCTTCGTTGTTTTCGGGCTTTGAATCGCCATGACCAGTTATCCGGCTCCCTCACCCACCGATCTTTCCCCGGAAGCCATCGCGCTCCTCGAGAAGGCGAGGATGTCCCGAATCGCCATTGACGATGCAGCACGTGATACCGCGACAGCCGCCGATGAACTTCGCCGTTATGCCAGGTTCTCACGCCCCGGCCAGCCCTCGGCGCACATCGTGCAACTCAGGCAACGACAAGCCAGGGCCCGCATCAAGTCGTCGCAGGCGAAACAGGCTTTCCTGCAAGCGGCGCGGGAATTCGTCCATACGGCTGGACTATTGCCGGCGAACATGTCCCTGGAGTCGTTCGTGCTGGAATGCATCGAACGAGCCGCACAAGGCCCATCGCGCTGAACCCGTCCGCGGTGCGGCCACTGGACTGCTTCGCTGATTGATCCTGCTACCTGACGACACAAAGGCATCATTCGCAATGGATAGCAGTTTTCGCCAGCGCGTGGTTGCGTCTAGGTGCGCCCGCACATGTTCACTGGTGAAACCACTTGAGGCAAGGATTTGCGTTGCGGGTTATCTGGCTCCGTAGGTGGCGATAGGGAGTGCAGGACAACCGAGGCTGTGGGTCCCGGCTTTCGCCGGGACGACCCCACAGCGCACTTAAATTGGAGTGTCGGCGCGACCGGCGTAATCCTCCAGCCAATGCCTTGCTATCCAGTAATCCTCTGCGAATCCCCGTAACTGTGCCACGGCGTCCGAGGCGGTAAGGCTGAGTGCCCAATCGGCATATCGCAGAAAGGCGGCAAGTCGACTGTTCAGGTCGTCGCGAACGGTCGCCCCGGCGAGACCTTCAAATGTATATTGGCCGTAGGGAAGGTTCATGAGACGGGCCGCGTCAAATCGCCAGTCCTTGTGTGTGCTTGCGGGCAGTAATTCCAGATCGAATACCCATGGGTACTGCTCGGGGAACCCAGGAGGTTTGACAGGAATCCGACTCTCTTTGTCGCGAAGAAAGGCGTGCCGGAAACAAACGCAGTGAGCGACGCTTCCAGACGAGGCGAACCGCCCGCCTCCGCGAACCCATCCGATCTGCACGCCATGAATCTCGGCGAAGAGAGACTTCCCGCATCGAACGAATCCCCTGCCGAGCAACGGTCTGGACACTACCTCGTCAAAGAAACTCTCAAAAGCTGCTTTATCCACGGTAACGTTATCCCTGGTCCGATCGGTCAGCCTTCCGGTTTTCCGCCGATTCTAGTCTCGTGACATGACATTGAAAATGGTCGTCACGAGAGGCGAGAACCAGCTACTTCTTGTAGCCGAGGGCCGTGATGGCGTTCATGCGTTTCTTCCCCTCGACTGAGACGTGTGCGCCTGGTCATCGAGGCAGTATTCAACGGCGCTTGTCTCGATCACGATGTCGAGGTCGCGGTGTTCTACCGGGCCGTCGGCCAAGCGGCGTGCAAGAACGTGCGCGATCAGCAACGTGTTGCGGATCGTGATTGGGAAGTGTCGCGTGCGCAGGAAGTAGTAGACATAGTTCTGCAATTCCCATGGCACCGATTTCCAATCGTCAGCGCTCGGCCCACCCGTCTCGTTAGCCATGTGAAAGCTCCTTCTACCCTTCCCAAGCAAGGACAAGGCCATGCCAGCATTCTTCCGGCCTGGACCTGTATTGCCACTGTCCGCAGACACCTTGTGCCGGACAAGGTGGACAACGCCCAGGCAAGCCTGCTGTACCGCGCAATTCACAGGTAACGACGTAAGCCTTCGCGAAGCGCTGGGGCGGGAAGGCGCTGGGTGCCTGTCTTCGCAGGCACGACGGGTAGCGGATGCCACCTGCGCAAAATCGATTCCGTTGGGCGCCATTTGTCCCTCAATTGCCGATGATGCTGCCGCTCACTCCAAGACCAGCCGACCCACTTGGGAGGGGTGGCATCCCTGACACCTCAGCCGGTCCCTTCCTACGCGGCCCCACGCCAACCCGGCGTCCAGAGCGAAAACGACCGACATCCGCGCCCGCAGCCCTGTATAATCAGCCCGGTAAGGCCCGGTGGGAGAAGCGGAAGGACCCGCTGCCGAAGGCGCAACGCCCGTAATCGCTCAGGCTCCCATACCACCGCGCAGTCATCACTCTGGAGAGACCGGTTCGATCCGGCGCCGAAGGTGCAAGGGGCTCCACGCCTCCAAACTCTCAGGCAAAAGGACAGAGGGGCGCCCCACGTGCCGGCACGGCACGTTATTCCGGATGCCTCCAAAGCCCATGAGCCAGAAAACTTCGCTGCGCGACCTCGAAAACCACGGCGCCTTCATCGAGCGCCACATCGGCCCGAACGACACCGAGATCGCCGAGATGCTGCGCGTGGTCGGCCACGCCTCGCTCGACGCCCTGACCGACGCCATCGTTCCCGGCTCGATCAAGTCGCCCGCCCCGCTCGCCCTGCCCCGCGCCGTGACCGAAGAGGAAGCGCTGGCGAAGATCCGCGCCATCGCCGACCGCAACACCGTGTTCCGCAGCTTCATCGGCCAGGGCTACCACGGCACGCTCACGCCGAACGTCATCCTGCGCAACGTGCTGGAGAACCCGGCCTGGTACACGGCTTATACGCCGTACCAGGCGGAGATCTCGCAGGGCCGCATGGAAGCCCTTATCAACTTCCAGACGATGGTCGCCGACCTCACCGGCATGGATATCTCCAACGCGTCGCTGCTCGACGAGGGCACGGCCGCAGCCGAGGCCATGACGCTGGCGAAGCGCTCGGCGAAGTCGAAGTCGAACGTGTTCTTCGTCTCGAAGGACGTGCATCCGCAGACGCTGGAAGTGCTGCGCACGCGCGCCGACGGCATCGGTATCGAGCTGCACGTGGGCGACGATGCCGACGCCGCCGGTGTCGAGAGCTTCGGCGTGCTGCTGCAGTACCCGAACACCTACGGCCGCATCAACGATTACAAGACCCTTGCCGACGCCACGCATGCGCGCGGCGGCATCGTCTGCGTCGCCACCGACCTGCTCGCGCTGACGCTGATCGCCGCGCCGGGCACCTGGGGCGCCGACATCGTGGTCGGCAACACGCAGCGCTTCGGCGTGCCTTACGGTTTCGGGGGCCCGCATGCCGCCTACCTCGCCTGCCGCGACGCGTACAAGCGCTCGATGCCGGGCCGTCTGATCGGCGTCTCCGTCGACACCGAGGGCAAGCCGGCCTACCGCCTTACCCTGCAGACCCGCGAACAGCACATCCGTCGCGAAAAGGCCACGTCGAACATCTGCACCGCGCAGGTGCTGCTGGCCGTCATGGCGAGCATGTACGCCGTGTACCACGGTCCGGAAGGCCTCGTGCGCATTGCCCGCCGCACGCACCGCCTCGCCACGATCCTGGCCGTGGCCCTGCGCCGCGCCGGCGTCGCCGTTGGCGGCGACTTCTTCGACACCCTGCATGTGACGGGCATCGATGCGAAGGCGATCCACGCGAAGGCCGTGGCCGCGCGGATCAACCTGCGCGCGATCGACGCCTCCAGCGTCGGCATCAGCCTCGACGAGACGACCACCCGCGCCGACGTGATCGCCATCGCCGGGGTCTTCGGCGGCAGCATCGACGACATCGACGCGCTCGATGCGGAAGTGCACGACGCCCTGCCGCGCCCGTTGCTGCGCGACACGGACTTCCTCCAGCACCCGGTGTTCAACACGCACCATAGCGAGCACGAACTGCTTCGTTACCTGCGCAGCCTCGCCGACAAGGACCTCGCACTGGACCGCACGATGATCCCGCTGGGTTCGTGCACCATGAAGCTCAACGCCACCGCCGAGATGATCCCGGTGACGTGGCCGGAGTTCGCCAACATCCATCCGCTGGCCCCGGCCGACCAGGCGCAAGGCTACAAGCAGCTGATCGACGAACTGGAAGCGATGCTCGTCGAATGCACCGGCTACGACGCCGTGAGTCTGCAACCGAATTCGGGCGCGCAGGGCGAATACGCCGGCCTGCTGGCGATCCGCGCCTACCACCGCTCGCGCGGCGAAGGGCATCGCGACATCTGCCTGATCCCGGAATCCGCGCACGGGACCAACCCGGCCTCGGCGCAGATGTGCGGCATGACCGTCGTGGTCACGCGCTGCGACGCGAACGGCAACGTCGACGTGGACGACATCCGCGCGAAGGCCGAGAAGTATGCCGACCGCCTCGCCGCCATCATGATCACCTACCCCTCCACGCACGGCGTGTTCGAGGAAGACGTGGTCGCCATCTGCGAAGCCGTGCACAAGCATGGCGGCCAGGTGTACACCGACGGCGCGAACATGAATGCGCTGGTCGGTGTGGCGAAGCCGGGCAAGTGGGGCTCGGACGTGTCCCACCTCAACCTGCACAAGACCTTCTGCATCCCGCACGGCGGCGGTGGCCCGGGCGTCGGCCCGTGCGCGGTCAAGTCGCACCTCGCGCCGTTCCTGCCGCGCGCCTTCGGCGGCGAGGGCGACGTGGGCATGGTCAGCGCGGCCACCTTCGGCTCGGCGTCGATCCTGCCGATCTCGTGGATGTACATCACGCTGATGGGCACGGAAGGCCTGCGCAAGGCCACCCAGGTGGCCCTGCTCAATGCCAACTACGTCGCGAAGCGCCTCGCCTCGCACTTCAAGACGCTGTACACGGGCCGCAACGGGCTGGTGGCGCACGAGTGCATCCTCGACCTGCGTCCGCTCAAGGACGCCACGGGCATTGGCGCGGAAGACGTGGCGAAGCGCCTCATCGACTTCGGCTTCCATGCGCCGACGCTGTCCTTCCCGGTCGCCGGCACGCTCATGGTCGAGCCGACCGAGAGCGAATCGCTGCACGAGCTGGATCGCTTCATCGACGCCATGATCCAGATCCGCGACGAGATCCGCGCGGTGGAAGACGGCCGCCTGGACCGCGAGGACAACCCGCTGCGCAACGCCCCGCACACGGCCACCATGGTCACGGGCAGCGAGTGGACCCACGCCTACCCGCGCGAACTGGCGGCCTTCCCGCTGCCGTCGCTGAAGCTGTCGAAGTACTGGCCGCCGGTGTCCCGCGTGGATAACGTGTATGGCGACAAGAACGTGATGTGCGCATGCATCCCGATCGACGCGTATAAGGAAGACGTGGAGGCGTGAGCCCAAAGCCGCCCTGCCTCGCAGGGCGGCTTTTTTTGTGGGAGCCGCTATAGCGGCGAGAAGCCCACGGAGCGATGAAGCGGCGAGGCACATTCCCCTCGCCGCTATAGCGGCTCCTACAGGGAGGTTCTCCATACTGCTGCGAATCCGTCCTGCCCCGCTTTGTCATAAACTTCCCCGGTTGCCGCGCATTCGCGCGGCCCGATCTCCCGAGGTAAGCGCAATGACCCAGGACACCCCCCGCGACGACAGCCTGCTCGGCCTGCTCAGAGGCGTCGAGGACTTCAGCCACAAGGTCTTCCCCGAGAGCGAAGCGCTGTTCAGTCAGCTGGCCGAGGGCCAGAGCCCGCATACCCTGTTCATCACCTGTGCGGATTCCCGCGTCGTGCCGGAGCTGCTCACCCAGACCCAGCCGGGCGAGCTGTTCGTCTGCCGCAACATCGGCAACATCGTGCCAGGCTACGGCGAGATGCTCGGCGGCGTGTCCGCCGTGGTCGAATTCGCGGTGATGGTGCTGCGCGTCCGCCATGTCGTCATCTGCGGCCACACGGACTGCGGTGCGATGAAGGGACTGCTCATGCCCGAATCCACGAAGGACCTGCCCACCGTCGAGGCCTGGCTGCGCAACGCGCAGGCGGCCAGGAGCGCCGTGTTCGCGCGCAAGCTCGACGAATCGGCCGTGATGCAGGCACTGATCGAGGAGAACGTCCGCCTCCAGCTCGCCCACCTGCGTACCCACCCCGCGGTGGCCGCGGCGCGCGCCAACGATGCCATCACCTTGCAGGGGTGGGTCTACGACATCGGCGACGGCAAGGTGTCCGTGCTCGATCAGGAGAGCGACCGCTTCATCCCGCTGTCCGAAGCCATCCAGCGCGAGCACGGGGTGTGATCCTTCCGGGACGGGCCCATCTCGGGCACATCCTGCATTACGTCGGCAAGCCGTTGATCTGGCTGCTGGCCTGGGATATCGCGGTAACCGCCTTCTGGTACCTCGTGGATCCCGTCTGGCTGGAGTTCCCCGCCTTGCCGGTCACGCTCCTGGGTTCCGCCGTCGCGGTCTACCTGAGCTTCCGCAACACCACGGCCTATGCCCGTTGGTGGGAAGCACGCACGCTTTGGGGCGCGATGGTCAACACCTCGCGCACCCTCGCCCGCGATGCCCTCACGCTTCTTTCGGACAGGGATGCCGCGACCGCGATAATCCATCGGCACATCGCCTATGTGCACGCCCTCCGCCTGCATCTGCGTCGTCAAGCGCCGTGGGACGAACTCGCCGGCCGCCTCTCCGCCGACGAGGTCGAGCGGCTGCGCTCGGTGGCGAACGTGCCCAACGCCATCCATACCCGCACGGCGGCCACGGTGTCTGCCGCCAGGCCGGATCCGATCCTCCTGGCGACCTTCGCGCGCACGATGAGCGACATCTCCAACGCGCAGGGCGGCATGGAGCGGATCAAGAACACGCCGCTGCCGCAGCAGTACTCGGCCTACCCCGCCATCTTCACGCACGGCTTCTGCCTGCTGCTGCCGCTGGGCCTCGTGGAGACCCTGGGCCTCTACACGCCGCTGGGCTCCACCGTGGCGGGCTTCCTGTTCCTCGCGCTGCTGCAGATCGGCAACGACATGCAGAATCCTTTCGAGAACCGCGAAGACGACGTACCACTCACCACCCTCACGCGCGGCATCGAGATCGACCTGCGCGACACCCTCGGCGAGACGCACGGGCTCCAGCCGGTACAACCGGTCGACGGCATTCTCTGGTAACCCCGACCGTGACCGTTGGCATGGGACAAAAGTCACGCAAGCGATTTCAATCGAGATAAATCCCGGTTTACGGAGGTTCACCTTGCGCGCCCTGCATCCGATCGCCCTCGCCGCCGCCCTTGTTCCCGCCCTCGCGGCCGCTGCCACGGCTCCCGCCGACCTGGTGAACCCGCTGATCGGGACCACCAACGGAGGCAACGTCTTCCCCGGGGCCGTGGTGCCGTTCGGCATGCTCCAGTTCAGCCCCGAGGCGTCGCCGCTGCCCGGCAAGAAGGCGCCCATCGCCGCGCCGGGCGGTTACGAATACCGCGCCGACGCCATCCGCGGTTTCAGCCTGACCAATGTCGAAGGCTGGGGTTGCGGGGGCGCCTCGGGCGACGTGCCGATCATGCCGGTCACCGAGGACGTGACCGTGTCGCCGTCCACGGATTTCCGCCACGCATATGCCTCGAAGTTCTCGCACGCGAACGAAACCGCCAAGGCCGGGCACTACAGGGTGGCGCTGGACAATGGCGTGGCCGTCGATCTGACCGCCGCACTGCACAGCGGGGCGGCACGCTTCGCCTTCCCTGCCGGCAAGCCGGTGAACGTGCTGGTTCGCGCATCCGATTCCGAAGTGGGCTCCGAAAGCGCGAAGGTGAGCGTCGACAAGGCCCATGGCCGGATCTCGGGCGAAGTCACCAGCGGCAACTTCTGCGGTTACATCAACGAAGCCGACCGCCGCAGCTATTACACGCTCTACTTCGTCGCCGAGTTCGACCAGCCGTTCGCGTCCACCGGCGCATGGCACGACACCACTGTGAACAAGGGCGGCACGCAGGCGGAAGGCGGCACCGGGTACGGCCCCAAGGGCTTCCCCGAGGCAGGTAAGGGTTCCGGCGCGTGGGTGGGCTTCGCGAAGGGCACGCGCACGGTCAACGTGCGCGTCGGTATTTCCTATGTGAGCGCCGCGAACGCCCAGGCCAACCTGGACGCCGAGAATCCCAAGGGCACGACGTTCGAAGCGCTGCGCGACAAGGCCGTGGCGGCGTGGAACGCCCGCCTCTCGCACATCGACGTGGAAGGTGGCACGGCGGACCAGCGCACCGTGTTCTACACGGCGCTCTACCACTCCCTGATGCATCCCAATGTCTTCAGCGACGTCAACGGCGAATACCGCGGCTTCGACAACAAGGTGCACCGCGTCTCCGGCAACCAGAAGGCGCAGTATGCGAACTTCTCCGGCTGGGACGTGTACCGGTCGCAGCTGCCGCTGGTGGCGTGGCTGGAACCGAAGACAGCCAGCGACATCGCGCAGAGCCTGCACAACCAGGCGCAGCAGAACAACGGTGTGTGGGACCGCTGGACGCACAACAACGGCGGCACGCACGTGATGAACGGCGATCCGGCCGCAGCGGCCGTCGCGGGCGTGTACGCCTTCGGTGCCCGCGACTTCGACGCGAAGGGTGCCCTCGCCTCCCTGGTCCACGCGGCCGATAACCCGACGGCACTGGATACCTCGCACGACGGTTGCGAGGTGGAATGCGTCGGCCAGCGTCCCGGCCTGGATGCGTGGCTGAAGCTGCATTACATCCCGGTCGGTGCGCCGGCCTGGGGCCCGGCGGCGGATACGCTGGAAACCGTCGCGGCGGAGTTCGGCATCAGCTCGCTCGCCGATCGCCTCGGCGACAAGGCCACCTCCGCGCGCTTCCTCGAACGCGCGCAGTACTGGCGCAACCTGTTCGATCCCAAGGCCACGCCGGAAGGCGGCTACATCCGCAACCGCAACGCGGACGGCAGCTGGGCGCTCGTGAAGGACGACGACAAGGAAGCGCCGCACGCTTTCACGCCGTCGACCGGGGACGGTTTCGTCGAGGGCAGCGCGGCGCAGTACGTGTGGATGGTCCCGTTCAACGTCGGCGGCCTGTTCGAGGCCATGGGCGGCCGGGACAAGGCACGCAAACGCCTGGACGCGTTCTTCTACCAGCCGGATGGCAGCTTCGCCGTCACGAAGTCCGGCCCGCTGCACGCCGAACTGGACAACGAGCCGTCCATCGGCACGCCCTGGCTTTACAACTACGCGGGCCAGCCGTGGAAGACGCAGGAACTCGTCCGTCGGGTACTGGATACCCTCTGGGTCAACGCGCCGAACGGCATTCCGGGCAACGACGATCTCGGCGAAATGTCGTCCTGGTACGTGTTCGCGGCGCTGGGCATCTACCCGTCGATCCCCGGTCGTGCCGAGATGGTCGTCGGCAGCCCCCTCTTCACGCGCGCCGTGGTGCATCGTGAAAACGGCGACATCGTCATCGACGCGCCCAACGCCGGCGACGGCAAGCCATATGTCGCGGCGCTGAAAGTGGACGACAAGACGACTTCCCGCGCCTGGCTGCCCGAGTCGTTCGCCCTGAAGGGCGGCAAACTGGAATTCGACCTGTCGGACAAGCCCAACAAGGGTTGGGCGACGAAGGAAGCCGACGCCCCGCCCTCGTTCGACGTAAAGCGCTGACGATCCGTCATGCCGGTTGTAGGAGCCGCTATAGCGGCGAGGAAGCCTCGCGACATCCTCGCAAGATTGCCCTCGCCGCTATAGCGGCTCCTACACAAGAGCAGGCCCGGAAGGAACCTTGGGGGAGCCGGCTATGCCGGCGATCCCGCGGCAGCGGGCCAGCAGGTTGTCGAGCGATACGGTCTCAAGGTTGCCTCAGCCTCAGCGCGTTCCCTACCACCGACACGGAGCTGAGGCTCATCGCGAAAGCCGCCAGCATCGGCGACAGCACGATGCCGAAGAACGGATACAGCACCCCGGCCGCCACGGGCACGCCCACCGCGTTGTAGACGAAGGCGAAGAACAGGTTCTGCCGGATGTTCCGCACTGTCGCCTCGGAGAGCGCCCGTGCCCGCGCGATGCCGGCGAGATCGCCTTTCAGCAAGGTGACCGAGGCGCTCTGGATGGCGATGTCGCTGCCGTTGCCCATGCCGATGCCGATATCCGCCGCCGCAAGGGCCGGCGCATCGTTCACGCCATCGCCGGCCATGGCCACCGTCGCGCCCTTCGTCTTCAGCGCCGCGACCAGGCGCGCCTTGTCCTCCGGCGAGACGCCAGCGTGCACCTCGTCGATCGGCAGCGACGACGCCAGTGCCCTGGCGGTCGCCTCGTTGTCGCCGGTCGCCATCACCAAGCGCACGCCCGCCGCATGGAGAGCGTCCAGCGCCGGCTTCGTCGACGGCTTCACCTCATCGGCCAACGACAGCATCGCGGCGAGCCGCCCGTCGACCGCAAGGTACATCGCCGTCGCACCCTTCGATCGCGGCTTCTCCGCGACATCGTGCGCGGCACCGGCTTCCACACGCTCGGCTTCCATGAGCCGGGCGTTACCCAGGGCCACGTCGTGTCCGTCGACGGTGCCGCTCACACCGCTGCCGACGACCACCTGGAAGCCGGACACCGCCGGTATCGCGATGCCCTCCGCTTCCGCCGCGGCGACGATCGCCGCCGCCAGCGGATGTTCGCTCGGTCGTTCCACCGCCGCGGCGAACGCCAGCGCCTTCGCGCGTTCGTAGCCGAAGGTGCGGACGTCGACCAGCACGGGCTTCCCCTCGGTAAGCGTGCCCGTCTTGTCGAACACCAGCGTATCGACGTCGCGCAGCCGCTCGATGGCTGCCGCGTCGCGGAACAGGACGCCCGCGCGGGCGCCACGCCCGCTCGCCACCATGATCGACATGGGCGTCGCCAGGCCGAGGGCGCAGGGACAGGCGACGATCAGCACGCTCACCGCGGCGACCAGCGCATGCGCGAACGCAGGCTGCGGACCGGCAACCCACCAGGCGGCGAAGGCTAGCGCCGCCACCGCAACGACGGTGGGAACGAACCATGCCGCGACCTTATCGGCCATGCGCTGCAACGGCGCACGCGTACGCTGCGCCTCGGCGACCATCGCCACGATGCGCGACAGCACCGTGTCGGTACCCACGTGCTCCACGCGCATCGTCAACGCACCATGCTGGTTCTGCGTACCGCCGGTGAGCGCATCGCCGGGGCGCTTCGCCACGGGCATGGCCTCGCCGGTGAGCATCGACTCGTCCACATGGCTTTCGCCTTCCAGCACGCTGCCGTCCGCCGGCACTTTTTCTCCGGGCCTCACGCGCAGGCGGTCGCCGGCATGAAGCTGCTCCAGCGGAACGTCTTCCTCGGCACCGTCCTCCGCGATCCGCCGCGCGGTCTTCGGCACCAGGCCGAGCAGGCCGCGAAGCGCCTCGCCCGTACGCCGGCGTGCACGCAGCTCGAGGAAGTCGCCGAGCGTCACCAGGGTGACGATCACGGCCGCCGACTCGAAATAGACAGCCACGTGTCCATGCATGTCGCGCATCGCCGCCGGAAACAGCGAAGGCCACGCGAACGCGATGGCGCTGTAGAGCCAGGCCACGCCGGTACCGAGCGCGATGAGGGTGTACATGTTCGGCGACCAGGGAATGAGCGAGCGCCAACCGCGCGCGAAGAACGGCGCGCCGCCCCACAGCACCCCCCCCGTGGCAAGCAGTGCCTCGCCCCAGCGGGCGATGGACGACCAGGGTTCCGGCCACATCCATCCGAACAGGTGCGGCCCCATGGCGACGGCGACCACCGGCAAGGTCAGGACGAGCAGCAGCGCCAGCCGCCGGCCGAGCGCGCGGACTTCGCCATCGTCGTCGTCCAGGGAAGGCAGCGCGGGCTCCAGGGCCATGCCGCACTTCGGGCACGAGCCCGGTCCGTCCTGGCGGATCTCCGGGTGCATCGGGCAGGTGTAAACCGTGCCGGCAGGAGCCGGCGCCGCGGGCGCGACGGGTTCGCTCGCGCCATGCGAGCAGCAGGAGTGGCTCATGCGCGCGGCTCCACGAGGGCCTTCAGGATCGGGCAGTCTTCCGGATCGCCGTGCCCAGGACAGGCCTCGACGAGTTCCGAGAGACCGTCGCGCACGCGCTGGAGCTCGGCGATGCGTTCCTCGATGGCCCGCAAACGCGCGGCAGCGCGTTCGCGCACACCTTCCACGCCACCGTGCCGGTCGGCGGAAAGCGCCAGCAGCTCGCGGATCTCCTCGAGGGTGAACCCCAGCTCCTTCGCGCGGCGGATGAAGCGGAGCCGGGCGACGGTGCCCATATCGTATTCGCGGTATCCGGAAGGCCGGCGCCTCGGCTCGGGAAGCAACCCTTCCCGCTCGTAGAACCGGATCGTATCGATGGCGACGCCTGCGCTCTGCGCGACGCGGCCGATGGTGAGGGCGGATGGCGTGGTCATGGACAAAGTCTAGACCCTTGATATAGGTCTAGAGTCAAGAGGCCGAGCCGATCCTTGCGGGAACGGCCCCACACCCTGCCCAGGCAACGACTTCCACGTATGCTCGTGGCCCACCGCCAACCTGATCCCGAGAACCATGGTCCCATCATTGCCCCGCTGGATATGGTCCTGGGCCGCCCTGTTGCCCGTCGTGGCGGGAAGCGTGAACGCCGTCGCCTTGCTCTCGCTGCGGCATGGCGGCGTCACACACCTCACGGGCATATCCACCGAAGCAGCCATCGGACTGGGATCGGGCGATTATTCCCTGCTCATTCATGCCATGGGCGTGGTAGCGCTGTTCACCGGAGGATGCGCGATCAGCGCGCTGGTTTCGCGCGGCCCGCGGTGGACTCCCACGGCCCAGTCTGCGGCGTTGCTCTTCGCTGTCGCGGGGGTGCTTTGCATGGCGAGTTGGCTCATGACCGCCAGACCGTCCGTCGGCATCATGCTTTGCGCCTTCGCCATGGGGCTGCAAAACGGATCGACATCGCTGACATCCGGGGCAGTCATCCGTACATCGCATCTCACCGGGATGTTCACCGATCTGGGTATCGCCTTCGGCCAACGTAGCTGGGGAGGACCTGTCGATCGCAGGCGCGTCACGATCTGCCTTACGGTCGTCCTGTGCTTTGTCGCCGGAGCGACCGTGGGAACGATGCTGTATGGCGCGTGGCAAGGACGGTCCCTGCTGTTCAGCTCGGCCATGGCCGCCCTGGCGGCAGCACTGACGCTTGGCTTGAGCCTTCGGACGCGGCGGGACGCCACGGCCGGGGCCTAGACAGCATCCAGGCCGCCGCCCTCACAGCCCAGGGGCCGCGTGTCAGTCGGGCAGGAGGATGTTGAGTCCGAACGTTATCCACGACGGGCGTCCCGTTCCGCGCCCGGTTCCCGCCAGCATGTCGAAGCTGACATTCTCGCCCAGGTTACGCCGTATCCCGACCTGCCCCGCGAACCGGTTCGCGCGATAGGCCTCGGCCAGCACGATCCACCGCTCGCCGAGCGCCACCTCGAGACCTGCGCCCCCGGTCACGGTGCCGCGCCTGCCAGGCGTCTTCGTCCAGCCAAGGTTCGTGTTGAGGATGACGCGACGACCGGCGTCCAGGGCAAAGCTCGCGGGCACGTTGGCATTCCACCCATCCAGTCCCCTGCCACGACTGTCCCAGTTCGCGCCCAAGGACATGGCGACACCCCAGTCATGCGTGTCGAAGTCGCGAAACACACGTTTGATGCCCGGACCCAGGCTCGTGCCCTGGGATGGATTGCCGGACCGGGTCACGCCCAGACTCCATTCGATGCCATGGACCGTGCAGGCGGGGACGGCGTCCAGTTCGTAGGCAGGCCGATAAAGACGCACCCAGGATTCGACCTGGCAGCGCCCGGCAGGGGTCAGGCCGGCGTCGTCGACGAAAAGACTGGCGCCGCCGCGCGCCTGCGAGGCGTACAGGGACAGCATTCCGACCAGGATCGGGATGAGTGCGCGGTGAAAGAGCATCGGCGGGCCTCCGGATACGACGGAAACGCCAAAAAACATCCCTCTCGGAGTCTAGCGAATGGTCAGCATGATGGCATCGAGGCGCGCGGCGCGCGGATGGCGGTCCCTTCCTGAATGTGCGGCGCTAGCTTGGGGTCAGCGTTCCATCGGCTCAGGAGCCGCGCCGAGATCGACGGCGACCGTCTAAGGAAGGAGGCCTCTCTCGGGTTTTGCGAAGAAGGCGGGCATGATGCCCGCCCCTTCGTTGAGATCAACGGCTTACATGCTGGGGTGCAACCCACCATGTGCTTTCAACGGCACCACGGCAGGCATTGCCAACGAGGCGTTGCCCAGGTCGTAGGTGTGATCGGCTGATAACTCCAGCTCCGTCGAGGTCGTACCGAATTGCGACATCGCCTGGATCAGTTGCTGCAACTCGGCACTCGCGGGCGCCTGTGCCGGCATCCCGATAGTGTCGTCTGCCTGCGTCCTGCCGGCATCCATCCAGTTGAAATTCATCGCATCGATGATCGCTGCCGGCGTGAAGCCCGCGGGCAGCGGTGTCAGCAAGCTCTCGAACTGCGAGGCCGGAATCGCAAAGCCGCTGCTGGGCTGCACGTAGCTGATCGCCTGATCGCCTCCGAGGAAGTGATTCTGCACCCGCACCTGCTGGTTGCTGTCGCCGTCGACGAGAACGATCAGGTCGTCCCCGCTGCGGTGGAAGCTGAGGCGGGTGCGGTCGACGTCGTTGAAGAACAGCCAGTCGGTGCCGCCGCCGGTGTTGTCGATGACGTCCTTGCCGTTACCGGCCTTGTACAGGTACTTGTCGTCGCCCGCGCCACCCTGCAAGAGATCGTTGCCGTCTTCGCCGACCAGCGTGTCGACACCCGCCCCACCGACCAGGATGTCGTTGCCCGAGCCGCTGAACGAGCCATTGCCGCCGGAGAGATAATCGTCGCCGTCGCCACCGACCAGTTTGTCGTCGCCGCCCATGCCGAACAGCGTGTCGTTGCCTCCCACACCGCGAATCAGGTCGCGACCGCTGGTGCCGACAAGCTGCTCGCCCGCGCTCGTGCCCGTGATCGTCTTGGTGTAGTCGGCATCGTTGCCGGGCTCGGTCGGATCGCCGCCACCGGGCGACGTGCCCTGGCCGGCCAGCGCGTTGATCGCCGCGGTGTCGAGCATCGAGCCGCTGGCCGGCTGCACGAAGTCGATCGCCGCATCGCCGCCCTGGAAGTGGCCGAGCACGCGCACGGTCTTGCTGGCGTTGCCATTCACCGTGATGAGCAGGTCGTCGCCGTCGCGGGCGAACGCGAGCTGGGAAGCGGTGATGCCGTCGTCGAAGAAGATCCCGTCGGTGCCGCCGCCGGTGTTGTCGATCACGTCGTTGCCGCCACCATAAACGTACTGGTCGTTGCCCGCGCCGCCCAACATCGTGTCGTTACCGTCCTCGCCCGACAGCGTGTCGTTTCCGATGCCGCCTTCCAGGCGGTCGTCGCCCGAGCCGGTACCGGAGCCGTTGCCGCCCGCGAGATAGTCGTCGCCGTCGCCGCCTTGCAGCGTGTCGTTGCCGCCAAGGCCGAACAGCGTATCGTCGCCGCCCAAGCCCTTGAGCAGGTCCTTGCCGCCGCCGCCGACCAGCTGCTCGCCAGCCGACGTACCTTCGACCACCTGGTCGTAACCGCTGGAACCGCCGGCCACGATCTGGTTGATCTGCGCGGTGGTCAGCATCGAGCCGCCGTCCGGCTGCACGAAGTCGATGGCCGAGTCGCCACCCAGGAAGTGGTTGGCGACACGCAGGGCGGGTTCGCTACCGGCGTCGACGAAGATCAGCAGATCGTTCCCGTCGCGGGCGAAAGTGACGCGTTCGCGCGCGACGCCGTCGAGGAACACACCGTCGAAGCCGCCGCCGGTGTTGTCGATGGTGTCGCTGCCGGAGGTTTCGTCCCACACGTAGCTGTCGTCGCCAGTACCACCGATCAGGCTGTCGTTACCCGCGCCACCGACGATGGTGTCGTTGCCACCCATGCCGTTGAGCACATTGTCGCCGTCGCTGCCGGCCAGGTAGTTGGACAGTGCGTTGCCCGTGCCGTCGATATTGGCGGCGCCCATCAGGAACAGGTTCTCGATGTTGGCCGAGAGCACGTATGAGGCGGATGCCTGCACCTGGTCGGTGCCGCCGCCGCTGGCTTCGACCACGACGTCGTCGCTATCGCCCACCGTGTAGACGTCGTCGCCCGCGCCACCTTCCAGGCGGTCGATACCGGCTTCGCCGTCCATGTAGTCGTTGCCGGCACCACCGTACAGCGCGTCGTCACCGTTACCGCCCCACATCTGGTCGTCGCCGTCCAGGCCATACAGCGTATCGTCGCCGTCCAGGCCGGCCAGCTTGTTGCCGGCCGCGTTGCCGGTGACGGTGTTGTCCAGTCCGTTACCGTTGCCGGTGACCACACTACCGCCGAGCACGAGATTCTCGACGTTGTCGTTGAGCACGAGGTTGGTGTCGTACCGGCGCTCGATGGTGTCGACGCCCTCGTTATCGGATTCGAACGCACGGTCGCCGGACGACTCCAGCACGAGGTAATCGTCACCCAGGCCGCCATAGAGCCTGTCGTTGCCCGCACCGCCTTCGAGACGGTTGGCGCCGTCGTTGCCCACGATCACGTTGTCCTGTGCGTTGCCGGTGCCGTCGACGTCCGCCTCGCCAACCAGCGAGAGGTTTTCGAGGTTGTCGCCGAGCTGCCAGCTGACAAAGGACTCCACGGTATCCGTGCCTTCCCCGGCCGCCTCGACGATGAGGTCGCCCGCGTCGCCCACGACATATGTGTCGTCGCCCAACCCGCCGGTGAGCGTGTCCGCGCCCGCGTCGCCATCGAGCAGGTTGTCGTTCTCGTTGCCGACGATCTCGTTGTCCTGCCAGTTGCCGATACCCTCGACCGCCTGCGAACCCGCTTCCAGCACCAGGCGCTCGATATTGCCGCCCAGCGCGTAGTCGACGGTCGAGCGCACGGTATCCGTGCCCTCCCCGTCGAACTCGATGACCTCGGCGGAGCTGTCGCCGATGAGGAAGGTGTCGTCACCCGCGCCGCCGTAGAGGTGGTCGGTGTTGCCGCCGCCCTGGAGCGTATCGTTGCCTGCCCCCGCGTAGATATCGTCGCGGAAGGTCGTACCGGTGAGGCTGTCGTCGCCGGTACCGCCATGGATCACATTGGTAACGCTCAGCCGCACGGTCGAAGTGGCCGTTTGGCCCCAGCTGTCCGTAGCGATGATCTCCAGCGTGGTCTCCAGGCCGCCGTTGGGCGGCGTGCCGGTAAGCAGGCCGGTATGCGGATCGATGCTGAGCCAGCTTGGTGCGCCCTCGCCCAGGCTGAGCAGCAGCGTGTCGTCGGCCGCATCGGAGAACATGCCATTGGGCAAGGCGAAGCTGAGCGGTTCCTCTCCAGTTGCCTCCAGCGCGACGTTATCGATCAGCACCACCGGCGGATTATTGGTGTAAGGAAGGTGATCGAGACCACCCTTGCGGATGGTGCCGTCGGCGAATACGAACTGGTCGATGGCGCCGCTCAGCACATCGCCCGTCGCATCGGTCCAGTAGTTGGCGATACGCAGCTGGTCGTGCGGATCGCTCCCTACCTGGACGATCAGCGTCGCGCCTTCACGGCTGAAGCTGACCATGTCGGTGGTGACCTCGGCGGAGAACACCACGCGGTCCAGGCCCGATCCTGGCGGCGAATAGACCGTATCGGTGCCATCGCCCAGACCGTAGTGGAAATCGTCGAGGCCGCTCGAGCCGTGAAGCCCGTCGTCGCCGGTACCGCCGTAAAGATCGGCACCGCCGGAGCTGGCGTAGAGGTTGTCGTCGCCGGCATCGCCGTACAGTTCGTCGTGGTTGACGCGGTCCAGGCTGTGGACATCCGCCTCGCCGCCCATGATCGTGTCATTGCCGCCACCGCCATGGAGGACATTGATGTAGCCGTTGCCGGTGAGCGTGTTGTCGCCGTCGTTGCCGACCAGGTTGCCACCCCAGATGGAATTGTGCAGCAGCGAGCCCAGCGCGAGGTCCTCGACGTTGGCATAGCCGTCCAGGCTGAACGTGCTATCGCCGTTGATAGCCGCCGCCGAGCTGCCGATGACGACCGTGTCGCTGCCCTCGCCCGCGGCTTCCACGACGTGATCCAGCGCATCGACGACGTAGCGATCGTTGCCCGCACCGCCGTACAGCGTGTTCGCACCCGACGACTGGGAGCCATCGAGCGTGTTGTTGAGCGTATTGCCCCAGGCAGAGGTATCGGCGCTGCCGGTCAACACGATGTTTTCCAGCTTGAGGTCGTCGGCAATCGACCAGGAAATGCTCGCCTGGACCGTGTCGATCGAGTTCGTGCCGGATTCGACGATACGGTCGCCCGTCTGGTCGACCACGTAGGTCTCGTTGGCCTCGCTGCCGATCAATGTATCGGCACCGGCGCCACCGTCCAGCACGTAGGTATGGCCGCTATGGCTCTGCCAGCCCGAGGCGGCGTCGATGGTGATAGTATTGTCCAGCGCGTTGCCCCAGAACGTACGGGGAATGACCTCGAGCCAGCCGGGGTAGAACGGATTGGTGAAGACCCACTCGTTGGCGTCGTAGATCGCCACCAGATTCTCGACGTTGGCGGTCAGCGTGTACGAGTAACTGTCGACATAAACGGTGTCGACGCCCTCGTCGGCATTCTCGACCACCTGGTCGGCACCGCCGTTGTAGTAGTGGTTGGGCGAGTTGGACACGATGTAGTAACGGTCGTCGCCCGCACCGCCGGACAGCGTGTCGTGGCCGTCGCCATAAAGCTGGTCGTTGCCCGCACCGCCGTTCGCTATGTCGGTGCCCACACCGCCACGCAACACGTCGTTGCCATCGTCGCCATTCAGGACGTCATCGCCTGCGTTGCCCAGAACGGTGTCGTTACCGCCCATGCCCGACAACGTGTCGTTGCCCGCGCCGCCATCCAGCGTGTCGTTGGCCTCCGAACCCACGTGGACGTCGTCCGCCTCGGTACCGGTCCAGTGGTTGTCGCCGGAGAGGAAGTTGTCCACCGTGAGGCGCGTGCCATCGCTGAACTCGATGACATGGGTGCCATTGGTCTTGGCAAGAAAGCCCTCAAGTATGGCGGCGGTGATGTTGCCGTTGATCAGGAAGAACACCATCAGATCGGGACCGCTGATCTGGTAGTTGGTGACCATGGCAGGCGAGAGGCCGACACCGAAGCGAATGGTATCGCTGCCGGCGTCGGCATCGGCCAGCCCAACCACCCGGTCGACGCTGGTCATGCCGATGGTATAGGTATCGTTGCCCGCGCCGCCTTCCAACACGTTGCTACCGAGGCCGCCGAAGAGCTGGTCGTCGCCGTCGCCACCGTTGAGGTAGTCGTCGCCGCCCAGGCCGCGCAGGGTGTCGTTTCCGGCCCCGCCATAAAGGCTGTCCTTGCCGTCCGTACCTTCGATGACGTCGTCGCCCGGGGTACCCGTGGTGGGCACCATCACGCCCAACTGCTGACGGAGCTGGTCATGCGTCAGCACGCCGCCGTTGGCGAAATGGATGTCGATAGCAGCGGCGGGATTGAAGAAATCGCGCACGCCCAGTATGTCGCCCGTGGCGGTGTTGCGGATGATCAGGTCGTCGCCCTGCAACTGGTAGGTCAGCTCGGACGCCGCGATGGATTCACCGAACAGGATGATGTCCTGGCCTTCGTCATCCCCCATGGCAGCGAAGATGCGGTCGGTGCCGAAGCCACGCTCGAACACGAAGGTGTCGTTGCCGGCGCCGCCGAGTAGAACGTCGTCGCCCACACCGCCGGTGAGGCGATCGTCGCCGTCGCCACCTACCAGGGTATCGTCGCCCTCGTCGCCGGACAGTATATCGTTGCCGGCGCCCCCGTCGACATAGTCGTTGCCCTTTCCGCCGGAGACCTTGTCGTTGCCGGTGAAAATCTTCTCGTAGTCGTCGCCGTACAGGTTGTCGTCGCCGTCGCCACCGGTGATGTCGTCGTCGCCGCCAAGGCCGTGAACGATGTCGTTGCCGGCGCCCGCGTCGATGGTGTCGTTGCCATGCAGGGCTGCGGCGACCTGCGAGTCGTCGCCATCCAGGTAGTCGTCGTCGGCGCCGCCGGTGAGCCGGTCGTTGCCGGCGCCACCCCACATCTGGTTCCTGCCCGCGCCACCATCGAGCGTGTCGTCACCCTCCTCGCCGGCAAGCTGGTCGTCGCCCTTGCCGCCATTGAGGACGTCCTTGCCGGCACCTCCCCACATCGTATCGATACCGTTACCGCCGCCCAGGCTGTCGTCGCCATCCCCACCATAGATCTCGTCGTCGCCGTCGCCCCCGTCCAGCACGTCGTTGCCGGCTTCGCCGCTCAGCATGTCGTTGTCGGCAGCGCCGGAGAGCACGTCGTCGCCGGTGCCGCCGAACAGACGGTCGTTGCCGCTACCCCCGTCCAGCACGTCGTTGCCGCCGTTGCCCTGCAACTCGTCGGCGCCGGCACCGCCGGACAGGTAATCGTTGCCGTGGTACCCGGCCGGGACCTGAGATTCGATAGCGTCGCCGAGCAGGATGTCGTCGCCATCGCCACCGAGCAACGTGTCGTCGTCGCCACCGCCGAAGAGCTGATCGTTGCCCGCGCCGCCATCGAGGTAGTCGCGGCCATTCTTTGCCGGATCGATGTCGAATGCATCGCCGTCCAGTTCGTCGTCGCCGTCGCCGCCGCGCAGTATGTCGTTGCCCGCGTCGCCAGCGAGGAAGTCGTTGCCCGCTCCGCCGTCGAGGGCGTCATTGCCGCTACGGGTATCGGTGCGCTCGTTGTCGCCACGCATGATGTCGTCGCCGTCGCCGCCGAAGATCGTGTCGTCGCCGTCGTCACCCGAAATGGAGTCGCTACCGGCACCACCGTCGATGTAGTCGCTGTCCGTATCGTCTGTGTCCACCGCCAGCAGGCTCCCACGTCCGCCGATGCTGTCGTCGCCCAGGCCGCCGTAGATGATGTCGTTGCCGCCACCACCCATGATCTGGTCGTCCCCTGCACCACCGTCAATGAGATCGTTGCCGTTCTTCTTTGCCTGGTCGGAGATCAGCCCGCCGAAGTGCACGCCGGGGATGATGCTGTCGCTGACGTCGCCGTAGATAAAGTCGTTGTCGTCACCTCCGTTGATGACGTCGTCGCCGGCACCACCGGTGATCACATCGCTGCCGGTGCCGCCGAGAATCGTATCGTTGCCTTCGCCAGCGGTGATATTGTCATCGCCGGCACCGCCGTCGAAATAGTCGTCGCCGCTGCGGAATGCATTCGGGTCCCGGAAGATGGCGGTTTGCGACGTGACGATGGTGAAACCGTCCCCATTCGTCCGGATGTACCAGCCTTTGCCCTTGCTCAGCACGGCGGCGCCCAGGTTCGCGATCTCCTCCTCGATGCGCTGGCGCTGGCTCTTACCGTCGGACTCGATCGTATCGCTCCAATCCTCGAGGTCCACTAGTTCCGAGCCATCGATGAGGAAGTCGTTGCCGTCACCGCCGGTAAGCTGATCGTCGCCGTCACCTCCGAAAATCAGATCGTCGCCCACACCGCCGTCGACGATATCGTTGCCGGCACCGACGGAGATGCCGTCGCTGCCGTCCAGCGCGTTGAGATGGTTATCGCCGGCATTGTTGCCGTTGTGACCGAACACGTCGTCGTCGCCGGTCAGTGGCGCGGAATCGTTCGGATGGGTTTCGTCGAAACCGGGGATGGTGATGCCCAGATCGCCGTTTTTCCAGTTCTGGACGAGAATGCGTGCGCCGTTCTGGCGGTAGATGATCACCAGTGTGTGCTCGGCTTCGCGCCACGACAGGCGGAACTTGCCGTCAGAGGTTTCCCAGTCGCTCAGCGAAGCGTGCTTGATGGTGTCGAAGCCGATGCCCGTACCGCTGATGTCCAGGTCGTTGAACAGGATCCTGCCCTGGCCGTCCTCGTCGACGATCACGTCGTCAGTGACGGCATCGGTGAGGTCGGCAGTGGTGAACTTGTAAGTGTCGAAGCCCAGGCCACCTTCAAGCCTGTCGTTGCCAGCGCCGCCATCCAGGGTGTCATCACCCTCGCCGCCCCTGAGCGTGTCGTCGCCCACGTCGCCATGCAGATTATCGCTGTCGGCGCCGCCACTGAGAAAATCATTCTTGTCGGCGCCGTACATGATATCCGCGCCGAGTCCGCCAACCATGTCGTTGGCGATGCCGGAGGTGCCGACGAAGGTATCGTTGCCCGAGGTGCCGAAAAACAGCTTATCGCCGACATGAGGCAGCGTGACGGAATCGCTGTAGGAGAGTATCGCCTTGATGCGATCCGCGGCATCCGCCTCGTCCTCGCCGCCAAAAATCTCGAGGAAATCGTTGACGCCTTTGCGAATAGCGTTGCCTGCGACCAGGATTCCTGCGCCGACGGCGCCAAGCGTGATCGCCGTGACCAAGGCGGGACCGCCGAGCCCGATCACGATGCCTGCCGCGAGCCCGGTCAGCAGGTCACCGATCACAAAGGCGGTCGCAATGCCGGCCATGTCGGTGGCGTCGCCCTTCAGCCAGGCCTGCCATTCGTCCCAGGCATTGAAGGCTTTATCGCCCAAGCCCAGGGCCTTGCCAAGCGCGCCGCCGGCGCCCTTGCCAATGCTGCTGGACAACACGGCATCGTCGTCAAATATCGAAAGCACGCCTACGGTATCCTTGACGAACTCGATCGCCGCGTTCTCGTCCTCGACGGCCGATTTCGCGGTCAACGACTTCTGCTCGAAACCCTCTGCCCAGGCTTTGCAAAGATCGGCCCAACCCGTGTCTCCGGAATCGCGGAATTTTTCCTCAAACAGGTGTGATAGCTCGGCGCACTGCTGGTAGAGCGAGGCTTGCTCTGCCGCGAACCCCTGCGGCGTCAGTTCACCGCTCTTCGCCTTGGCCTGAATCCCATCCATCGACCGCTTGTAAAATTCTACGAGTGCCGTGGAAAGCTCGGCGATCTGGAAACCAATGCGATCACTACCAAATCCGATATTCATCATGAAGCTCCAATGAAGTGATTGAGCCATCAGCCTCTTTTGAAGGCTTTCCAAAAACACGCCAGCGACAAACAAGCAATACATCCCGTCGCGATGCTTAGCTCGACAAACGTGAACCAGAACCACAACGGGTGCTCAGCACGATGGAATCGAACGCTACCGCCTCGACTGCTTCGTGCCGAGACATCGCCCGTGTTGAAGGCATACAACAAGCCGCCCATAGCACCGTAGGCATACAGTCCGATGGCCACTCCCATCAGAAGCCATGCCAATCGGGCCGCTCCATTCCTGGCCCCACCGGTGATGCCTTTATTGAAAATGGTGATCATGATGCTGCCGCAGAAGGAGCCGAACGCGACAAGACTCATTGTCGATAACGCCATGGGATGATTTGCCTCTAGGGTTCATACGGTTGGACGGTTGCGGGCAGCCGATCAACGCTCGCGCATCGCCTCCTGGGTTTCCTGCTGCAACGGTGACAACAGGTAGTCGATCACCCGCCGCTGGTCGGTCTTGATCTCCACCGACAACGACATGCCCGGCGTCAGCTTCACCTTCGTCCCGTCCACCAGCAGCGAGTTCTTCGCCAGAGCGACGCGCCCCTGGTAGACCAGCCCTAGCTTCTCGTCCTGGATCGCGTCGTGCGATACGTTTTCCACGCGGCCTTCGATGTGTCCGTAGCGGGTATAGGGAAAGCTGTCGACCTTCACGACAGCGTCCTGTCCGCTGCGGATGAAGCCGATGTCCTTGTTGAGGATGGTCACCTCCACTTCCAGCGACTCGTCCTCCGGCACCACGGACAGCAGCGGCTGCGCGGGCGTGACGACGCCGCCGACGGTATGCACCGCCAGTTGCTGCACGGTGCCCGTGGCCGGCGAGCGCAGTTCCATCTGGGCATTGCGCTGGGACGCCTTGGCGACCTCCGGCTCGTACTGGGCGATCTGCTCGCGCGCCTGGCGCAGTTCGTCGAGCGTCTGGCGACGCAGGTCCGTGACCGACAGCGCCAGCTCCTCCCGGGCCCCGGCGATGGCCGAGCGCAACTCCTGGGCTTTGCTGCGCTGACCGGCGAGATCGCGCTCGGCGTTGATCCGTTCCTGCTTGCGCAGCATGTATTCCTGGCGGGGCACGTAGTTCTTTTCCAGCAATGCCTCGTAATCGGCGACGCGGGCGCGGGAGATGGCAAGGTACTGCTCGAGCGGCACGATGGCGGACTCGACCGTGTTCAGTTCGGCGGTCTTCTGTTGCACCATCGCTTCCATGCCCTGCTTGCGGGCCTGGAATGCAGACCATTGGCTGGCGGCGAGCGTACGCATGGCCTCGAAGCGTTCGGGCGGGAAGCTGCCGTCGCTGGTCAGCGTCGGCAGGGTGCCGTGATCCATGGCGGCGGCGATTGCGTTCGAACGGATGGCGTTGAGGCGCGCGGCGAGCAGGGCTTCACGTGCCTTTTCGACGTCTGCCGAGGCCCCGGTGGCATCCAGTTCGATCAGCAGTTCACCCTGGTACACGTGCTGCCCATCCTGCACAAGGATGCGCCGCACCACCGCCGTCTCGGCCGGTTGCAGGACCCGCGTGCGGCCGCTGGTCACGGTCTTGCCCGCACCGACGGCCACCACATCGAGCTTGCCGAAGCAGGCCCAGGCCAGCGCCACGGCGAACAGCGCCATGATGATGCGCATGCTCCAGCGTGGCACCGGCGAAAGCGGCGCGTCGATCAGTTCCAGGTGCGCCGGCAGGAACGCCAGTTCATCGGCGGTGCGCCGCGGCGGATCCATCGCGCGGCGTTCGGACCATGCCGCGCGGAACACATCGCGGTAGCGGTTGACCATGGCGGCGAGCGCTTCCATGCGTGAGTTCATCTCCTCAGCCCTGCTGCAACCGGTGAAGCTGGCGAAAGTGACCGTCTTCCCTGCCCAGCAGTTCGGCCGGCGCACCGCTTTCCACGATCCGGCCCTTGTCGATCACGACGATGCGGTTCGCCTCGCGCACGGTGGTCAGCCGGTGCGCGATGATCAGCACGGTGCGGTCCCGGCAGATCGCGCGCATGTTGTCCATCACCGCACGCTCGGACTCGTAGTCGAGCGCGCTGGTGGCTTCGTCGAAGATCAGGATGCGCGGATCCAGCACCAGGGCGCGCGCGATAGCGATGCGCTGCCTCTGCCCGCCGGACAGGCTGGCGCCGTGTTCGCCGACGACGGTGTCGTAGCCCTGCGGCAGGTCGACGATGAAATCGTGCGCGCCGGCCAGCTTGGCGGCATGGATGACGCGTTCCATCGGCATGCCCGGATCGCCGATCGCTATGTTCTCGCGCACGCTGCGGTTGAACAGGAAGTTTTCCTGGAGCACCACGCCAAGCTGCCGTCGCAGCCATGCCGGATCGACCAGGGCCAGGTCGTGGCCGTCGACCAGCACGCGCCCGCGCTCAGGCACATACAGCCGCTGCACCAGCTTGGTCAGCGTGCTCTTGCCCGAGCCCGACCGGCCCACGATGCCGATCACTTCACCCGGCCGCACGTCCAGGTCGATGTCCGACAGTACTTCGGCCATGTCGGGCCGGTAGCGGAAACCGATCTTCTCGAAGGTGACCCGGCCGCGGATCGGCGGCAGCGCGATGGCGCTGCTGTCGCCCGGCTCGGTACGGGTATTGAAGATGTCGCCCAGGCGCTCGACCGAGATGCCGACCTGCTGGAAGTCCTGCCATAGCTGGGCCAGGCGCAGGATCGGCGTGGACACCTGGCCGGCCAGCATGTTGAAGGCGATGAGCTGACCGACCGAGAGCTTGCCGTCGATCACCATCTGGGCGCCCCAGTACAAGGTAGCGACGCTCACCAGCTTCTGCAGGAACTGCACACCCTGCTGGCCAATGTTGGCCAGGCGCGTGACGCGGAAGCTCGACGCGACGTAACCCGCGAGCTGGTTGTCCCAGGTGCGGGTCATGCGTGGCGCCACAGCCATGGCCTTCACCGTGCCGATGCCGGAGATCGTCTCCACAAGGAACGACTGGTTGTCGGCGCTGCGGGTGAACTTCTCGTTGAGCCGGCGGCGAAGGACCGGAGTGATGGCGGCGGACCACAGGGCATAGAGCGGCAGCGAGACTGCCACGATCAGCGTGAGCCAGCCGCTGTAAAAGCACATCACGGCGAGGAAGACGAAAGTGAACATCAGGTCCAGTACCGAGGTCAGCGTCTGCCCGGTAAGGAAGTTGCGGATGTTCTCCAGCTCGCGTACACGTGCCACGGTGTCGCCCACGCGGCGCGCTTCGAAATAAGCAAGCGGCAAAGAAAGAATATGCCGGAACAGCTTCGCGCCCAGCTCCACGTCGATGCGACTGGTCGTATGGGCGAACACGAAGGTCCGCAGACCCGAAAGCACCACATTGAACAACGTGATGAAGACCAGGCCAATGGTGATCACGTTGAGCGTGGTCATGGCGTGGTGCACCAGCACCTTGTCCATCACCACCTGGAAGAACAACGGCGTCACCAGCGCGAACAACTGCAGGAAGAGCGAGACCGCCAGCACTTCCAGCAGCAGCTTGCGGTACTTCACCACCGCCGGGATAAACCAGGTGAAGTCGAACTTGGCCAGTCCCGCCACCAGTGAAGCGCGCGACGCGACGGCGAGCACGCGGCCTTCGTAGCGCGTCATGAACTCCTGGGACGTCCACACGGCCGGACGACCGGCGGCGATATCGTGGACGAGGTATTGCTCGCCCTGTACCCGCGCGATCACGAAGGCCGTACCGTCGTCGTTGATCGCCAAAGCCGGCAAGGCGAGTTTGCCGATGCGCTCGGCGGGCTGGCGCAGCAACCGGGCCTTCAGGCCCAGCTTGCGCGCGGCGAGGAGCAGTGCGGGATCGTCGAACGGTTCGCTGCCCAGGCCGCTTTCGTGACGGATCTGTTCGGCATCGGCGGCCACGCCGTGGTACTGGGCAAGCAGAACGAGGCCGCGCAGAGGCTGATCGGATACCGGGGACACCTCATCGGGGGCGACGGACACGTCCTCGTTCGCCGCAGGATTCGTCCCCGTCTCCTCTTCCGCCAGCACATCCATGCCCAAGCCCCTGCCGCTATTCGATTGTCCCGGCCGGACAGCCGTCATCGGCCGGGCCTGAAACCCCGGGCCATGCGATTACCGTCCTGACCGCCCCCTTGAGGCGCAGATGCTTGCGCCGGACTGCCACTTCTTGCGGCCAGTCTGCCTGCCGGGCGGGCCTACCGCAAGACGGGACGGGAGATGTAGGTCACACAATCGCGATTGGCGCCCGGCGGGGCGATCTGCCGTTTTTGCGGTGCAGCGTGACAGCCGCCGCGACACCGTCTTAACTTGACGCCGGGGATTTAGATCGATCCAAGTCAAGAATGGTCAAGACCGCCGTGCCGCGGCCGTCACGGACCAGCCGGACTGGGATTCGAAGTCGGGGAGCCAGCGCATGAAACCTAGAACGACCTGCGGTTTATCGACGATCGGCACCCGTGTCGTCCTGACGCATTCCCAGAGTTGAAGCTTCCATCGCCTGCTAGCCGGGGGGCTTGCTGGCGGCCTGAATTTTGGATCGATCCAAGCAAAGGTGTAGGAGGACGCGTGCAGTCATAGATCGCACATCTGCAGCAGTGAATGGGGGAGTACCGCGCCAACCACACATGGGCGCGCATCACTGAGGGAATCACAAAACAATGTCTTATTTGCCGCACATGCTCACGCGAAAGCCGCTCTACGCCGCCATCGCCACCGCGACCCTGTCGCTCGCCGGATTCGTGGGAATGCCCACGACCGCCTTCGCGCAGGACGCCGCGCCCGCCTCTGCTTCGACGGCGCCGGCACCCGCCCAGACACCCCCCGCCACCAAGGCGGGCAAGGACCGGCAGGGCAATACCGCCAAGAACGCCACGAAACTGGATACGGTCGTGGTCACCAGCTATCGCCAGTCGATCGACCAGAACGTACTGGACAAGCGCGACGCCAATTCGATCGTCGAAGTGATCAACGCGCAGAACATCGCGCAGTTCCCCGCGAAGAACATCGCGGACGCACTGGCTCACGTGCCGGGCGTGGTCATCAGCCGCGAGTCGGGCGAAGGCAAGACGGTCAGCATCCGCGGCCTCGCGCCCGAACTGACCTATACCGAGCTCAACGGTAACTACGTCGCCTCGGCCGACACCTCGGCGGGCCTGACGCGTTCGTTCAACTACACGCTGTTCCCGGCGAACATGTTCTCGGACATCAAGCTCTACAAGAGCCTGGAAGCGCGCCTGGACGAAGGCGGCATCGGCGGCAACGTCGACCTGCGCACGCGCCGTCCGCTGGAGATGGCGGCCAACGAAGGGTTCGTCACCGGCACCGCCGCGAGCTCCGACACCAGCGCGAAGACGGAACCGCAAGGCGCCGCGCTGTGGTCGTGGAAAAACAAGGACGAGACGTTCGGCGTCCTCATCGCCGGTGCCTACCAGAAGCGCCAGGCCACCACGTACCAGGCCGATGGCTCGAGCTGGCACTGGTGGTCGGACGCCTGCAAGGACCATGAAACCTGTACCCAGCCGCCGGTGGATATCCACGGCAACCCCTACAACTCGGCGGTCAACAACAACATCGACCTCTGGGGCAACGGCGTCGTCGACCAGGCCGGGAACGTTTCCAACGGCTTCTGGATGCCGCAGCAGTTCGCGACGAGCCGCAACGACCTGAGCCTGAAGACGAAGGGCGCACAGGCCACGATGCAGTTCAAGCCGAGCGACCACTTCCTGCTGACCGGTAACTACTTCCGCTTCCAGCGCGAGCAGACCCAGATCACCAACACCCTCGAGATTCCCGAGTGGGGCCTGCCGAACAACACCAACTACGCCGACCAGAACGGCCGCCTGCTTGCACCGAACGGCCTGACCTTCGACAAGTCGGGCACCATCGTCACGGGCGCGAACTACGTGCTGCCGCCCGCCGGCGTCGGCTGTAATTCCACGGTGAACCCGGTTACCGGCGCCACCCGCCAGGCGGTGGATGTGTGCTCCACGGAAATTCCGTGGCTCAACGGCAACTACTCCGTCGAGAAGGCCACCTCGCAAACCCTCAACCTGGAAGGCGAGTGGGATAACGGCGGCGACCTGAGCGGCTCGTTCAACGTCGGCCGCACCTGGGCGAAGGGTGGCCCTTCGATCGAACTGGGCATGGCCGCCAAGCCGCGCAACTTCGTGAACGGCCAGTGGGTGGACGGCAGCACCGGCGCCGCCTGGAACCTCAGCGGCAAGCCAGGTATCACCGCCGACCAGTCCGTGCTGCAGAACATGCTTGCCGGCGCCGGCCAGGTCGACCTCGGTTCGACCGGCTCCAACATGGTGAACACCCGTAACTCGCAGAACTTCGCACAGGCGGACTTCACCTGGGCGTTCGACTCCTCGTGGATGCAGTCGCTGCAGTTCGGCGCGAAGTACACCAACGCCAAGGCCGAGCAGCAGAGCAACGAAGTGCGCTGGTACTGCAAAGGCACCACCTCGCAGTTCCAGACCTGCGATCCAAACGCGGGCCAGCTGCCGGCCGGTTTCCTGCTGCCGAATTACCTCGACGGCGTGAACCATGCCTATGGCGACAGCATCTTCCCGGCCATCAACTTCCCGGCTTACTACAACCACCTGAACGACACGTACGACCGGGTGATCTACAACAAGCCGCAGAACAAGTCGTCGATCGGCGAGAAGGTCGCGGCGGCCTATGTGCAGGCGAACTTCGACACGGGCACCGTACGCGGCAACGTCGGCCTGCGCTTCGTCACCACGAAGCAGGACCTCACCGTCGCCAACCAGGTCACCACCAATAACGCGGTGTACTACCACGACCCGGCCGGCAACATCCTGATCTGCCCCGCCTCGGGCGTGAACGCGGGCGGCGGTGCCTGTGCCCCGGGCGACTTCCAGTACCTTCCGCGCGAAGTGTCGGTGGTCGAGAACTTCAACAACTCCACGACCAACAAGCGTTACAACAAGTTCCTGCCCAGCTTCAACGTCGCGTGGACGATCGCCGACGACTTCGTGCTGCGTGCCGCCGGCTCGCAGGCGATGGCCCGTGCGAACTACACCGATCTCGCCCAGCTGGGCCAGCTGACCAACAACACGCAGGAGTACTACAACGATCGCAAGCAGTTCGGTGCACCGCTTCCCGGCTGGTACGGGTCGGGCGCCAACGCGGAGCTGAAGCCGTTCACGGCCACCCAGTTCGACCTCGCGGGCGAGTGGTACTACGCGACCCACGGCGTCGTCGGTATCGATCTGTTCCAGAAGAAGGTGAAGAACTTCGTCGTCCCGGTCACCGTCAACAACATCGACGTGAACGTCGGCGGTACCCAGACGAACTTCCGTCAGTACAGCACCAACGCCAACGGCCGCTCCGGCACGTCGAAGGGCATCGAGATCTATGCCCAGCATACGTGGAACTCGGGCTTCGGTTACATCGCCAACTACACGCTCAATCACACCAACGAAACGGCGGTGTCGCTGGGCGATACGCAGGTGGGCAAGGCCGAGCTGATCGGCAGCGCGAAGTACGCCGCCAACGTCTCGCTGTTCTATGAAAAGAACGGCCTGCTGCTGCGTGCGAGCGACAACTGGACCGGCCGCACGATGGAAGGCCTCGCCGCGGGCCTGCCGATCTATGCTCAGCCGTACCATCAGCTCGACCTGAACGGCGATTACGAGTTCAACAAGCACTTCATGGTCACGGCATCGATCATCAACTTCAACAAGGCGAGGCCGCACACCTACCTGGGTGGCGATACGCGCTCCCGCCTGGTCCAGTTGATGTACCCGGGCCGCCAGTACTACCTGGGAGTGACCTACAAGTTCGGTGGTGAAAGCGACAGGTAACAAAACGACGGGGCCGGGCACATCGCCCGGCCCCGTCTTCGTTTCACGCAAAGGAAGCCCCCAATGAAGCTATCCAAGGCATGCCTACCCCATCGTGCCGCCGCCCTCGCGCTGTCGATGCTCGCCGTGACGTCCGCGACGACCGTGCTGGCGAAAGACAAGAAACCGGCGACTGCCACGGCAGCGCTGGACATCGCGAACCCCCTCGTGGGCACCGCGCCACTCGATGACCAGGCCCTGCTCGGTAACGCGCCGCCGCCCGGCGAGGCCACCTACACCGGCATGACCACGCCGGGCGCCAGCCTGCCGCAGAGCGCCACCGAAGCCGCACCGGTCAATATCAACGCCGACCTGGGTTTCGCCACCGGCGTGCCCGTGGCATACGACTACCGGCGCCCCGCCATGTTCGGTTTCAGCGGCGGCGGTTCGACCTATGGCGCCCGCGGCGCGCCCATCGTCATGCCCGTGGTGGGCGACTGGACGGTACCGCCGGATTACATGTCGTCGTACTACGACAAGGCCACCGAAAAAGCGTCGCCCGGCTACTACGCCGTGGACCTGGCCACCTTCCACACGAAGGCCGAGCTGACGGCCACGCAGTGGACGAGCCTGATACGCTTCACTTTCCCGGCGAGCCACCGATCGAACGTGGTCCTCAACCTTCGGCGCGCCGGCGGCGAGGTGGAGGTCGTGGATAACCACACGATTCGCGGCGTCGCCAGCACCGGACGCCGGGACAGGGATACCGATGGCCCCTACTTCGTCGCCGAGTTCTCGCGGCCGTTCACGACGTTCGGCACGTTCCATTCCGAAGTGACCAACAAGGGCGAAGGACTGGGCCACGAAGACGTGCAGGCCGGCCGCCGCAAGGTCTCGGGCGACTACGCCGGCGCCTACGTCACCTACGACACCAAGGCGGGCGACCAGGTGGTCGTGCGCATCGCCCACGGGCACAGCGCCGAGGAAGCCGACCAGCGCCTGCATGCCCAGGACAGCGACGCGGACTTCGACCGCGTCCATGCAAAAGCCCGCGCGAAATGGGCGGAACTGTTCGACCGCGTGGAGGTGACCGGCGGCACGCCGAAGCAGCGCATGCTGTTCTACTCCACGCTTTACCATTCCTTCGCCAGCCCGCGCATGATCGCCCGCAAGGGGGAGCACTACACGGACGCCGAGGGCCACGACAAGGTCGCCGACTACGATCATTACGGCCCGGTGCCGTTCTGGGACACGGGACGCAACCAGATCGCGCTGCTGATGTTGCTCCAGCCGAAGGTCGTGCAGGACATCATGCGCTCCGAGCTGGACCGCGCCCGGGAACGCGGCTACATGAATACGTCGTTCCACGGCGACCATGCCGTGTTCCTCTACGACGGCGCGTGGCAGCGAGGCATCGATTTCGACTACGCCGCGGTCTACGAGTACCTGCGCAAGAACGCCACCGACCCCAAAGGCCCGCGCGGTTACCTTGCCGAGTACGACAAACAGGGCTGGATCTCCGACATCGTTCCCGATGGCAATCCGAGTCCTCCCTATGCGGGCGGCAAGGCAGGTGTGGCCACCACGCTCGAATATGCCTGGGACGACCACGCGCTCGCCGACGTCGCCCGCCGGCTCGGCAAGAACGATGACGCCGAGATGTTCCTGCGCCGTGCGGCGAACTACCGCAACGTCTTCGACCCGTCAGTGGGCTTCTTCCGTGGCCGTACTGCGGACGGCAAGTGGATTTCGCCATTCGACCCGGGCGAGCCTTATTACAACTTCATGATGAAGGAAGGCTCGGGCTGGTCCACGCTGTGGCTGGTACCGCACGACGTGCACGGCCTGATGACCCTGCTCGGCGGACGCGATGCGTTCAACGCCAAGCTCGACGCCTTCTTCTCCACGCCATACACGGCCAAGGGCATCTGCCGCGATTGCACCGGCCTGATCGGGCAATACGTGCAGGGCAACCAGCCGGACCAGCAGGCCGCCTACCTCTACGCCTGGAGCGGCCAGCCGTGGAAGACCCAGGCGCTGACGCGGCGCATCCTCGCCGAACTGTACGGCAGCGACGCTACCGGCTACGGGTATCCGGGCATGGACGACCAGGGCTCGACCTCGTCCTGGTACGTACTCAGCGCCATGGGCTTTTATCCGGTCGATCCTTCCACGCCCGACTACATCATCGGCAGCCCGATCTTCGATCGCGTCCGCCTGCGCCTCGGGAACGGAAAGGTCTTCGAGATCGACGCGCGCAACAATTCGGAGCGGAACAAGTACATCCAGTCCGCCACGCTCGACGGCAAACCCTGGACCAAGCCCTGGTTCAGTCATGCCGACATCGCCAACGGCGCCACGCTCGTGCTCACGATGGGGCCGGAGCCGAACAAGCACTGGGGCAGCGATCCGCACGATGCGCCCTCTTCCATGTCGGATGGGAAATAACGGATGAGAAACTGGATCTGCGTGGCCCTGGCCATGGGCTTCGTGCCGGTGGCGATGTCGGCGACGGACAAGGCGGCCGTCTGGAACGGCAAGACCGCACCCCTGGCGACGCCTTGGACAGCCGAGGTATCTCCGGGCAACGCATTGCCCGACTACCCGCGACCGCAACTGGCGCGCCCGTCGCTGGAGCACCCGCGATGGATGAACCTCAACGGGCTATGGCAATACGCCGCGGCGGCCGACGGCAAGGCGCCGCCGCCGTTCGGCAAGACGTTGAAGGACAAGGTGCTCGTGCCCTATCCGATCGAATCGGTGCTTTCGGGCGTGCAAAAGCATTCGGATTTCATGTTCTACCGACGGACCGTGAACGTTCCCGCCGACTTCACCGCGCATGGCCGGCATGTGCGGCTGAACTTCGGCGCGGTGGCGCAGGATGCCACGGTCTACGTCAACGGCAAGCAGGTGGCGAAGCATACCGGCGGCTACACCTCCTTCGGCGCGGACATCACCCCGGCACTTCGACCGCAGGGTCCCCAGGAAATCGTCGTCGCCGTGCACGCGCCGGTGGACGGTGCGAACGTGATGGTCGGCAAGCAGCGCCTGAAGCCCGAAGGTATCTTCTACACCGCCGCTTCGGGCATCTGGCAGACGGTGTGGCTGGAACCGGTGCCGGCCAGCAGTCTCGCGCAGCTGGATTTCACGCCTGCCCGAAGCCTGGATGCCTTCACGGTGACGCCGACACTGCAAGGCGGCGGCGCGGGAGCCACGCTGCACGTCACCGCGTACGCGGACGGCAAGGCCGTGGGCGAAGCGAGCGGACCGGCTGGCAAGCCGCTGCACCTGCCCATCGCGCATCCACGCCTTTGGAGTCCGCAGGACCCGTTCCTTTACACCTTCAAGGCCACGCTGGCGCAGGACGGGCAACGCGACGAGGTAACCAGCTATGCCGGTCTGCGCAGCATCGCCATCGGGAAAGCGGGAGGCGTCAACCGTATCCTGCTCAATGGCAAGCCGACGTTCCTCCTTGCCACGCTCGACCAGGGCTACTGGCCGGACGGCATTTACACCGCACCCACCGATGCGGCGCTGAAATTCGACATACAGAAGACCCGCGACCTGGGTTTCAACACCATCCGCAAACACATCAAGGTGGAGCCGGCGCGCTGGTATTACTGGGCCGACCGCATCGGCCTGATGGTCTGGCAGGATATGCCGGCCCTGCCGAACGGACACAACGAGAAGCTCAGCGACGCCGACAAGGCCGGTTTCCGTGCCGATGTCACGGCCATCGTCCAGCAGCTCGCGGGCGAGACATCGATCATCGGCTGGATCCCCTTCAACGAGGGCTGGGGTCAGTGGAGCATCCCGGCCGCCGCGGAACTGGCGGCACAGATCAAGCAACTCGATCCGTCCCGCCTGGTCAATGCGCGCAGCGGCCTGAATTGCTGCGACACGAAAGGCGATCCGCAAGCCGGCGACGTCATCGACGTGCACGACTACCAGGGTCCGGGCCTGCCCAGTCCCGACGCCACGCGCGCTTCCATGGATGGCGAACACGGCGGACTGACCCTCGGCGTTCCCGGCCACATGTGGCCCAACACGGCCATCAATCCCTACGGCGACGTGAAGGATCGCGCGGCCCTGAACGACGGCTATGTTGCCAACACGGCGGTGCTTCGCGACAAGGGCCCGGCCAAGGGCGTGTCGGGCAGCGTCTATACCCAGATCACCGATGTCGAAGGCGAGCACAACGGCTTGTTCACCTACGATCGCAAGGTCGAAAAGGTGGACGAAACCAGGGTACGCGCGATCAATGAGGCGACGATACGCGCAGGCGGCCACTAATTTCGTCGCCGTCGACGACGACGCGGTTCCGTCCGAGGTGCTTGGCCTGGTATAGCGCGGCGTCCGCCGCGCGACACAGGTCCTGCAGGCCATAACCCGTCGTATCGGTGCAGGCCAGGCCGATACTGACGGAAAAGGCCACCACGACGCCCTCGACGACCAGCGGCGACGACTCGAGCGCCTGCCGGACGCGCTCGGCCACGACCGAACCCTGCAACCGTGGCGTATCCATCAGCAACATGCCGAACTCCTCGCCACCGAGCCGGCCGAGGAGGTCGGCCTTGCGCAACTGGCCTTTGAAGACAGCGACGGCGTGTTTCAGCACGGCGTCGCCCACGGCATGACCGTGCGCGTCGTTGACCTGCTTGAAATGATCCAGGTCGAGGAAGACCAGGCAGCCTTCGCCGCCGCGCTTCTCGAGAACCCGCAACGCACGCTCGGCTTCGCCCACGAAGTGCTGGTGGTGGAAGATCCCCGTCAGTCCGTCGCAGGAAGACAACCACTTGAAACGCAGCTGGGAGCGCTTGATGCGCACCATCCAGAAGACGATCGAGAGCAGCACCAGCGACATCACCACCATGTAGAGACGGCTCGTCTCCACCGCCTTGGCATCCAGCGCCTGCTGGAGACGCAGGATGCGGTTCTCTTTGCTGAGGCCCTCGGTCTCCAGCTTCTCGGCGCGAAAATGCTGGCTGGCGGCCTCGTAGGCGGCGTTCCTCACGTTCGCGTCGCGCAGGTAGCCCTGGTCCTGGATGACGTAACGCTCGTAGTAGTCCAGCGCGCCGGCATCGTTCCCCTGCGCCTTGTCGATCGAGTACAGCACGCGGTAGGCGATGCGCAGCGCTTCGTTCACGTCGCCGGGATGATTCAGCGCGACGGTCTGGAGCGCGGCTTTTCGCGCCTCTTCCGGCTTGCCCATCGCCTCGTAGATGCGCGCGCGCTGGCTGGCCAGGTCGATGATGTGCGGGAAGTAGCGACTTGTCTGGATGGCGGGCTCGATGCGCTCGACGGTCGCAAGGGCCTGGTCCAGCTTGTGCTCCGCGAACAGGCGATCCACGAGGATCAGCGACATCGTGTCGGCGAAGATCGGCTGGCGGTCCGCCTTGCAGATATCGATCGTGTTGAGCAGCTCCGGACTGCGATCCGTCAGCTCGCGGGCACCTTCGAGGGCGGTGACCTTCTGCACCATTGCCTGGCAAGGCGACTGGCCCGCGGGCGTGGCTTTCAGCATCATCTCGGCATACTTCAGGCCCAGCTCCGGCTGGCCTGCGAACGTGAGCATCTGCGACAGGTTGGCCAGCAGCGAGAACCGGGCCTCGGGATCGGTCACGACAGGCAATGTGTCCACGGCGCGGCTGGCCATGGCGTACGCCTCCGCGTACTTGCCCTGCCCGGTCAGGTTGTTCATCAACATGGCGGTGGCGCGCGTGCCCAGCATGTCGTCGTCCGCGATCGCCATCACGTCGCGGAACGCGGCCTCGGCCTGCGCATATCGCCCTTCGTAATTCGCTTCCCATCCGTCGAGGAAACGGAGGTAGCGCTTTTCGTCCGCCTTCAGGCCATCCTCGTCGCGATGGAGCCCCCCCAGCCCGTCGACGAAGCCCGCATGGTCCTTCGTGCGTATCGCATCGACCTGCCTGAAGCGGTCCATCGCACCTTCCGCCGTTTGTGCCGGAGTGGCACGGCCGCCCGGCACAAACGCGCAGAAGCCGAGCCCCACCAGGAGCGTCCAGCACCGCATGTAGCCGAGGCAGCCGGAGGCCATGCCGATACCCTCAGGCGGAGGGTGCGTCGTCCGGTTCGTCGGTACGCTCGCTCGGCTCCTCGCCTCCCTCTTCGGGCTCTTCATCCTCGTGCGCGCCCGTCTGGCTCATGTGCTCGGTCTGCATCTTGGTCAGGCCCAGCTCCTGCGTCAGGGCCGTCCCGTCGCCGTTCGCGGCGAGTTCGAGCAAACCGGCCGATGCGTCGGCGGCTTCGAGAGCCCGCGCCAGCGCTTCCGGCGAGGCATGCCGCAGGCTTGCGTCACGGCCGATGGCTTCCAGCAATTCAACGGTATCGCGCATGTTGTTCCCCTGGTTCGTAATGACGTTACCAGCTGACGCCCTAACGGCAGGCCAGCCGACTTCTTTAGTTCCTACGCCGAGACGGTCGGTTCCCTGCCCGTACCGTAGACCGCGTCGAGTGCATCGAGGCGTGCGCGCATGACAATGTTCGGCTTCAATGCGCGTGCCGGCGGCAGCACGAGCGTTTCCTGGCCGATGAACCCCGCCGCCGGAAAATCGCGCAGCGCCATGCGCTGGATGTGCGGCCTTTCGACCGGCAGCGTAGGTGCACGATAGACGATGACCTCATGGTCGGCCGGGTAGTCCTCGCACAGACGCTCGGTCAGCAGTTCCCGGTAGGCGTCGGGCGTGCGGAAGCGGCCTAGCGAGCGGTCGCCGACGACGCCGAGCTGCCACAGGATCACGTGGCTGGTCGTGTCCAGGTAGCGCTCGAAGAAGAGCAGCTGGCTCGCTTCGAGATGCTGGCAGCCGACCTGACCGGGATCGATGCCCAGGTCGGCATACAGGCAGTCTTCGGCGGATACGCCGGGCTCCATGTATGCCTGGTAGCCTTCGGCACGGGCCAGCTGCAGCACCTTGTGCGGCGACCAGGCGAAGATGCCGGGATGTCCGTAAAAGACGGCGCAGACCCGCTTGCCTGCCCGCACTTCCGCGATCATCAACTCGACCCATTCGCGATAGGTCTTCATCCGCGACTTGCCTGGCCGGTAGTACGGCTGGAGGCTGCGCACGCCCGGATTCATGCGGCGCAGCCAGAGTTCGACCACGTGGTCGGAAAGCGCCGCGAAGACGACGTCGGCGGTCTCGATGCAATTGCGCGCCAGGGGTGTCAGGTGCGAGCCAAGGGTGATGCCCATGCCCACGCAGGCGATGCTGCCACGGCGGGAGTCGGTGGATGTCGAAATAGATGTGCTCATGGGCGTGTAGCAGCCAGGACGATCGTGACCGGACAGGGCGCACCCTGACGGGGATCCTGCGGATCCCGAACGATGGCCGGCCAATGCCCCCGGATCCTCTTCAAATTCATGTGACGCATTTCACATTCTGGGCGGAAGGCCGCTTCGGTAGCAACACCTTACGGTATCCGCCCTCGCAAGTGCCGGACCGTCATCCCGCGGCGGCGGCGCGCCAGACGGCGTGGGCCACCTCGGGTTTCGCGATGTCGTTGTGCGCGCCTCCCAGCCCGTCGCCTTCGCATATGTAGGTGGAAGCATCGAGGTTGTAGACGCACCTCGGCCGGTAGTCGTGGGCCTGTCCGAGCGTCGGCATGGCCATGCCTGTGGCATCGGGGCTCAGGCCCTGGGCCCCAAAGGTCCCGACCGCGCCGTACCGGGGAAAGTCGGGGAGATCAAGGGCAACCTGGTCCGCGATGCCCGCGGCGAGGGGATAAAGGCGGCCGACCGCCGAGTCGTGGCTCGATTGGGTCGTCACGATGGGACCCGCCACTTTCCCGGATAACGCGCTGAAATATCCGGGCCGGCCTCCGTCGAGGGCGATCTTCGGTGCGAAAGACCACAAGGACAGCGCGCCCTGCACCAGCACCATGGAACTGACCGGCCTGGGCAGGTCGGTGCCGCGGCCGACGGCGGCGGCGGCCACGACGATGCAGCCGAAACTGTGTCCCATGAGGTGCAGCCTCGTCTGCGGCGGCGAGGCTTTCATGATCGCGCGGACGAAGGTCGCGACACCGCTTTCCCCGACCTCGCGCGCGCGCTTTTTCATGGTCCAGAACGACAGCTGCACCAGCGGACTGAGAATGGCCTTTCCGACTCCGCCGCCGGCACCGAAACTGACGATATCGTTCTTCGCCTGGCAATAGGCCCTGTCCGGGTCGAAAGGCGCACGGTCGTCGTCGGGCTTGTCGCCCAGGTCGCCGGAGCCCAGTTCGAGTTCGCGGTTCAACTGAAGATAGGCCTGCCGGACCGTATCCGGGATATCGGGAGGATCGCCGGGTTTGGCCGCGTATTCGAAGATCGTCGCGAGCGCCTCGCGTGCCTTCGGTGTATCCACGAGAGCGTCCGCCGCATCGTCGATGATGCTCCGCCCGCCGTCGTCGCCCAAGGCGAACGAGACAGGCCCGGCAATGTCCTCGGCACCCCAGGGCAGGCTCGGCCAGTGGACGCCAACGAACAGGGGTTTGAAACCGGGCCGGTTCGCCGCCATCGCCGCGATGTCGTCCGCATTGGCGAGCATGGCGCCGATCCAGCGGCCATACTGGTCGCGCGCCGCGGGAACGTCGCCCTTCCAGCCATGGGACAGGACGAAGACGTCGGTGATGCCATCATGCTGGACGGCGCGAAGGACCTCCTCGCTGAAGAACCGTCCGTTTTCCTTGCGCTCGTCGCCGCGTTTGTCGAAGCAGACAAGGTCATAGCCGCTGTCCTCGTGTCCCGGTACCTGCTCGATGGGCATCGCCGCGTACTCCACGGTTGAAGTCAGACATACAGGCGGACGGCAGGGTCGCCGAACACGACGAAGCTCCTGGCGTCGCGTTGTGCCGTCCAGTTGGACGCGAGGTCGTCGTCCGGCACGTGGGCGTCGAGCCGGATATCGTCCAGCCGCGACGCCAACATGCCCGACTCCTGGGCAAAGCGTTGCCGGAACGCTTCCATCGCGCTGCCCAGGGTCGCGCCGGTCATCAGCTCGTCGAACGTCGTGCGAAACGCGGTCACGTCCGCGCCGGCATCCGTCGTCGTGAACGAGCAGCTCCATGCCCTCTCGACATGCGCCACCATGGCAAGCGCCGGGCCGCCTGCCGCGGCGAGCAGTCGCTGGGGAAGCCGGGCGACGAAAGGCACCGGTGCGATCTGCTTCACGACGCCCTCCGGCGCCGGATAGTCGTCCATGCGCGGCGTGCCACCGCCGTAGCAGGCGAAACTGAAGACAACGCCGCCCTCGACGGAGGTCGTCTCGCCAACGTCGTCGCCGGAATAGAACATCGCGGGATCGACCTGGCCGCGCGATCGGAGCATGCCCGGCCAGTCCTGGCACAGCAGCGCACCTTGCCAGGCACGCTGGTTCGCATGCCCGTTGGGATAGCCCATGCCGTGCGTGGCGGTGAACAGCAGCGACGGAGCGGTCCCCGCTTTCAGCAAGGACGCAAGGTTGGCCTTCGTCGCATCCTCGCGGAGCATGGCGTCGAAGTTCCAGTCCTTCCCGCCATCGGTTTTCAGCTCGGCGAGCAGGGGCTCGACGAGGTTGCCGGAACTGAGTTCGGTGGCCGTGTCGAACGGGTGGCTCGTTCCGAAGAAGGCCATGCGCCGACGCGACGGCGCACGTACCGTTTCGTGCGCGAGGACTGCCGCGGCATAGCGCGCGTACTCGGCCGGCGTGTCGAAGGCGAGCCTGCCGACCGCGTAGGTCAGGTTGAGCACGTACTGGAAGTCGAAGGGAATCGCGGCGGGTCCGCCGACGATCAGGAGGTAGTAAGGCACCTTCCTGGGATCGACCGGACCCAGGCCTTTCTGACGCGGAGGGTGACCCAGCCATGTCGACACCTTTTCGTCGCCCCAGAACCCGGCGTCCCCCGCGTATTCCTTGTATCGGTCGCCGGCCTGCGACCGCCGCAGGGCGAGCAGCGGTGACAGCGCATCGCGTACCGCCGGATCCGCCTCGCGATGGAAGACCACGCCCCAGCCGGCTTCGGCCAGGTTCTGCAAGTCCAGGGACAGGCCGAGGTGCGGCGTCGTCATACGCAACGACGCCATGGTGCGATCGTCTGTGGGCATCGCGGACGGTTCGCCGCGAGCAAGGCGTGCGACGCTGTCCACGGTGGCGTCCGGCAGGAGATAGTCGCCGTTGCTGCCATCGATGCCGTTGACCGAGAGACTCGTCATGGACTGTCGTCCTCGCTGCAATGGCCGTGGTTGCTGCCTTTGCACCACGACAGTCGATCGACACGACCGACCATCGCCCCATGACTCAGGTCCATGGCGTAGACGTGGTCGGCGCTCACGGCCACCTGATCGCCTGCGCTGTCGAGGCGACCTACGCCCGCCGGTAGCTTCATGACGCTGCCGCACTGCGGCCTCGATGCCTCCGATCTTCCACCGGCGAAATTTCCCCGGCATATGCCGAGCACGCCGTCGCGATCGGCGGTCAGGATGAGGGGGAGCGATCGACCGCCGGGGGCCGGCAGATAAGCCAGCTGGGTGATGCCGTTATGGTGGAGCGAGGACACGGGATAGGCAGCGCCGGCGTATCCCCGGTCCTTGCGTGGCCAGCCCCATACGGTGCCGTCGTCCGCACCGGCGATCAGCCATTTGCCTCCCGGGCTGAAGGCCAGTGCATTCACCTGCGCATCGCTGGCGAGGGTCCATTCCGACCGCCGCTCGGGGTCCGCGAGCGATGCAAGCCCGACGGCGTCCGGATCGGCCGAGGTGCCGCCATAAGCCAGCCATTCGTTGCCCACGGCCAGGGCCCTGACGCCACACAAGGTAGAGACCTTGGGCTTGCCGTCGCTCACGGAACGGACGGTGACCGTCCCGCCGTCGAGGGCGACGAGATGAGTGCTCGCCGGATCGAAGGCGAGCGCCGTGCCTGCCCCTTTTCCCATCGTTCCACAACGTGCCGGCGGTGCCGGGGGCGCGGATGCAGTATCGGCGCCGGCAGGCCATGCAACAAGGTCGACCTGGTCGTGCGATGCGCGAAGGATGGCGAGGTGCTTCCCGTCGGGGCTCAGCGCGATGCGGCGCGCCGGGGACGCCAGCGGCCACTCCGGCTCGGCCACGGGACCGAGGCCACCGTCCCGGCGCCACACGTCCACCGCGTTGCCATCGGCACGCAAGGCGACGATCCAGTCTTTCGACGACGCGACATCGCGTGGCGGAGCCATGGCGGACATGTCGATCCGCGTGGCGAGGGCGTTCAGGCCGTCGATGGCGACCGAGCGTACGTAACGACTCCCGCCAACGGCAAGCTCCCGGGCATCCCGTGGACCGAAGGCCACGCTATAGAGCTTTTCGCCCCATCCTTCGACATCCGTCCGCGAGACCACGGCAGCATCGACGGTGGCGGCGGCGGCATCGAAGTCGTACCGCTTGAGCACTTCGTCGAGGCCGACCGACACGAGCACTCGTCCATCCGGAGAGAACGCCAGGGCGTTGATCCAGCCCACATGGTCCGTCGTCTTGTCCGGCCGCCTGCCCTCCACCTGCGAGGCGTCGAGCAGATCCCACAACCGTAGCGTTCCCTTGTCGTCGCCCACCGCCAGCCATCGACCATCCGGACTGATGGCCATCGAGCGCGTGGCGACTCTCTGCCCGGGCGCGATCTCAAGCCTTCGCACCGGCACCGCCTTTCCCGTTTCCGCATCCCGCGACCACACGACGAGATGCCCGTTCCAGTCCCCTGAAATCAGTGTGTCGCGCGTCCCGGGAACGAACGCGATGCGGTAGATCGCCGAATCGTGCATTCCCTTCGTATCGACGCTTACCTGCTGCCCGGGCGTACCGTCGGGCGACACCGGCTGCATGACGAGGCGCTTGTCGCCCGTCGCCGTTGCGAGGATCGAACCATCGTCGTTGAACGCCACGGCGGTGACCGCCCGGCTCGCCAACGGATTGCGACGGAGCAGAGAGATGGTGTTTCCGTCCTTGCGCCAGAATGAAACCGTGCCGGCATTGTCGCCGAGCACCACGATGTTTCCCTTTGGCTGAACCGCAATGGCATTGATGCCGGCCTTGTTGGCGATGAGGCCCGGTTCGCCCGCGCGATATGGGAAGGAGGCGACCCGCAGCATCCCGTCCCACCCGCCGGAAAGCACCTGTCCGCCATCAGGAGCGAACGCCACGGCCCGCACGATGCCGCCGTGTCTTGCCAGCGTGGACAAGGCAGGCGCCTGCCCGCCAAGCACCTCGATCATCGTGCCGTCGACCAGGTCGGACGCACCCTTCCTTCCGATGTCCAGCAGCGCGTCGTTGGCATCCACGCGACCGTAAGCGCGCAGCTCGGAAGCGATGTGATTGAGCCGGACCATCTGCACTTCCCGGTAGAACCAGGCGATCACGAGGCATAGCGCGGTAAGGGCGACGCAAACGCCGATCAGGGCGCGCCTCATGACCCTGTCGCGGCGCAACCGGTTCCTTTCCTCGATCGACGCCCTGACGAAGGCATGCTCGGTCGTGCTCAATCCGTCGGGACTGGCCTGCGCCTGAGCGATGCCCCGATCGAGGTTGTCGCCGTAAAGCAGCATCTCGCGGGGGCGACCGGCATCGTTCCAGAGCGCGGCCGCTTTCTGCATGACCGAAAGATGCTCGCCCCGCCATGCGGCGTTATCGGCACGGATGGGGGCGATCAATCGATCGTGCACGAGTTCGACGATCTGGCCGCCTTCGTCCGTTTCGATCCGCAGCAGGTGCCGTGCTTCCAGGACGTCGATCGCCGCGTTCGTCGCCGGCGGCAGGTAGGGGTCGCGCCGCGGCCGCGCACGCAGCCCGGATGGCGTGATCAGCGTACTTTCGACGAAATCGCGCAGCGTGCGCTCGCTGGCCCCGCTCATCCGCGCAGCGGTCTCGACGGTTGCCGCATAGAAGGTGCCGAGTGCCGCATCCACCTGGCCGCTCTTTCCGCTCTGCTCACCGTCGCCGCCGATGTCCCCGACTTCCACGGCACGGGATTCGCCGATGACGACTTTTTCCCACAGGCGCAGGCAACTGACCTGCAGGAGCATCGGTTCCACGTAGCGGCCGAGCCGCCGTACCGTGTCGGCCCCGTCGGCGGTGCCACCGGCGCCCATCGCGCGCAGGTCGTCCGCCAGCCGATATGCCGCGGTCTGGGTGATGCGTCCGGCGGCCGGCCCGCAGATGGCCTGGGCGGCGGCGTCGCGATCCAGCGGCAGGAGACGGTAGCGAAACGCGAGACCGGTAGGCATGTGCGCGCGCAACGGCTCGAGTTCGGCAAGGAAGTCCTCGCGCATCGAGATCAATGTCCAGACGACCGGCACCGAAGGGCCACCCTGCTCGTCTCCCGCAGGTTCGTCCTCGTCGTCCACGCCCGCCAGAAGGTCGCTCAGCTGGCGGATGAAGGCGTGCTTGGCTTCGACGTCCGACCGGTGCAGCGTGAAGAGTTCCTCGAACTGGTCGAGCACCAGCAGGAGCAGGTCCTTCTCCCCTGCATAGCGCTCCGAGACATACGAGGTGAGGCTGTGCTTGGCAAGGCGCTGGACGGGCCACTGCTCCTCCGGCGGCCGTTCCGCCTCGAGCTGCCGGAGCACCGTGTGGACGTAGATGTTTCCTTCGCCCGTTGCGGCGGCATGCGCAAGGCGAACGGTGGGAAGCGGACGAAACCGGTTCCGTGGACGCGACCGCAACAGCGGCAGGAGACCGGCATGGATCAACGAGGTCTTCCCCGCGCCCGACTGCGACATCAGCACCACCACGCGCTCGCTGACCAGCAGTTCCGCGAGTTCGCGTATTTCGCGGGATCGCCCATAGATGGGCTGGCCTTCGCGTATGGGCATCGGCCCTACGAAGGGATTGCCGACGGCGACCTCCGCCTCGATCGCCAGCCCGGCCTGCGCGTTCATGCGACGGCCGCCATGCGATTCGCCCACACCCCCGCGAGCCGGTCGACGAAATCGCTCGCCGACCCCCAGAAGACGCGGGTATCGAAATTCTTGTCGAAGTACGTGGCTACGTACTGCGCGGCACGCTCGGGATCCAGGCTGACGCCCTCGTCGAAGGCCATCTGCACGGCGACACGTACGCTGCCCTGGCTGGCTGGGGCGCCCGAACGGATCAGCACGCCACGCAGGAGCACGCGGAGCCCCCAGTCGTCGGGTTGGAACCCGAGCAGCATCAGACCCGAGCCGGACAAGGCGTTCGTGACCACCGAAGGAACGCGAAGACCCGACACCGCCCGGGTGGCCGTCACGGCGATGAGGAAGTCGAAGTAATCGTCCTCGGTGAGCACGATGCTGTTCTGATCGGCGAGGTTGCCGAAGACGTGGAAGATCAGCGGCGTCTGCTCGCTGGGTTCGAAGTCGGGCGGCAACGGCTCGCCGAACCTGACGTAGCGAAGGGTGTCCTGGTTGCCCCTGGCGCGTTCCTTGACCCAGGTGCAGATGGCGACGCGTGGTTTCTTGCCCTTCTCTTCGAGCGCATCGCGAAGAAGGTTGTCGCGGTTGGCATTGATGAACACCGAAAAAGGCATCGAGGCGAGCAATCGGTGCGGGTCGTGCGGATTCCGTTCGCGCTCCAGCTTTCCCACGTGACGCACCAGGCTGTCGAGGAGACCCGGCAGCACCGGGGCGCCGAGCAGGCTTTCGCCGGTCGCGGCCTCGATGCGGCGCAGGTCGTCCGCATAGGTCTCGCGGATGCGCGCCACGAGCTCCCTGCGCAACTCGCTCAGCGCGACGTTCCTGTTCTGCCGATAGGTGAGGTACTGGGCCACCTGGGCCAGGTCGTCCCGATCGCCGGGTGCGAGCGGAAACGCGTAGCGCTCGGCCCAGCGCTGGGCAATGTCCCGCGACGAGCCGAACAACGGTTCGATCAATCCAGGGCCGAGGACCGGCACGCACTGCCCGACCTCCATGTCCGCGGCCACCGCCTCCACGACGTCCAGGTCTTCCGCGTCGCTGCGCATGCCCTGCCAGAGGCGTCCGCTTTTCAGGCGCATGAACAACACGGGCATCCACCAGTCGTTTGCCTCGCGGATCGACGACCGTGCCACCGACATCGCCCGATCGATACGGCCCGAACGCGAAAGCTCCGCGAGAAGCCGAGGCATGAAGCGATCGGACGACGTCATGCTGATCGCCCCCTGCATGGCGACGACCGCGGGAATGCCCGCGGCGGCGAGACTGGGCCCCACGGCGGCCAACGCACCCTCGTGCTCCTCGTCGTCCATCGCGCCGGCACCTTCGCATGACGCGAGCAGCACCAGCCGTGGGCGACGCTCGATATCGCGCACGCATTCCACGAACGTCGCACCGGACACGGACTGCCCGGTGCCGTCGCTTCCTTCCAGCAGGAGGCGCGGCATGCCCTGCGCGAACGCGCCGTGGCACACCAGGTAGAGGATGTCGATGTCCAGCCGGGTCAGCGCATCGCGAAGGTTCGCCAGCGACGCCTGCCCCTCGAGGACATGGCAACGCATCTCGATCGACGAGTCTCGCGCGGCGCTCGCCACCGCGGCGCGGGCCCGCGCGACGACGCCGTCGCGCGGGATCGCCGGAAGGCGCCACTTGCTCTCGATATCCGTCGGATTCGCCACGACTACCAGAGCGTCGAAACCGCGATGCCTCGTCGCCGGCCGGTAACGGACATCCTGCGCGGCGAGGAAGCGGGAAAACCAGAAATTGTCCTGTACCAGCAGACGCGAACCATCGCCGGGATCGCGCAGTGTCTCCCAGCGAAGGGCATGCAGCGCCGACGCATCGGCGGCGATGGAAAGCCGCACGCGCAACGCCTCGTCGCGACCGGCCGCGCTGCGCGCGCCGCGGAATGCCGCGCGCACCGGATCGGCATCCGCGCCGCCGAAAAGCATGTCCGACAACCGTCGGCCATAAGCGTCGCGATCCGTTTCGCGCGCCAGCCCGTCCACATCGATCGCGATCTCCGCCCGGTCCACCAGGACGTTCTCGAGATCGCTGTCGGGGTCGGTGAGGCGCATGCCGAGACGCCACAGCGTATCGTCTGCGCGTTCGATACGGATCTCGATCTCGCGAACGGACATGCGCGATGCCTCCCCGAGCGAGCGGCCGGCGGCCGATCGACGCCCGAGGGTCCAATCCCGGCACCGCACCGGCAATACGCCTAACGATCTAACCCATTGGTTCGGCCGGTTTCGCGCCCTGGATCCCGGCTCGCCCGCCTCGGCGCGACCTTGGGAGAAGCTGCTTCACGCTATCGAGTCCCTGTCGGCGCAATGATTCGCGGGAAATGTGCCGAAAATGCGGGCAAGGGCATCTCCCGTGCCGATGATTGGCTCTTGAGCCGAATAGAACGAATCATCGGCTCACATCCCTCATGGCGGTCGATGAACGCGACGGTAACGGCCGCCTGACCCGTGCCCTGGCCGCCGTACTCGCTACCAGATCGACCGAGATCTGTAGAAGCGGACCTGGCCGCGACAGGCTCAGACAGGCAGCCGCTTCTCGTATTCGGCCTTCCGTTGCAGCCATTCGTCCCAGAACGGCCCAGGCTTCGTACCTTCCATGCGCGCGACCAGAACATCCAGGTGCGCATGCCAGCCGGCGCTGACGTTGAGCCGTGTGCTGCGGTCGAGGATGCGGTGGTGGGTCAGGGTGAGCAGCACGTTCCCGCCCTTCGTCTTTAATAGTCAACCCTTTGGTTGAATTTAGGCCTGGTAGTACTCGCGATACCAGCGGACGAATCGCACCACGCCCTCTTCCACCGATATCCGTGGAACGTACCCCACGGCGCGGCGCAGTTCGCCGACATCGGCTTCCGTGTCCGGCACGTCGCCGGCCTGCAAGGGCAGGAGTTCCATGATCGCCTCGCGACCGAGGCACTGTTCGAGGCGCCGGATGTAGTCCAGAAGCTCCACCGGCTGTTCGTTGCCGATGTTGTACAGGCGGAACGGTGCCACGCCGCTCGAGGACGGATCGGGCTCGCCGGCGTCCCATGCGGCATCCGCCGCAGGCGGACGATCGAGGCAGCGGATCACGCCTTCGACGATGTCGTCGATATAGGTGAAGCTGCGCCGGTGACGTCCGTGGTTGAACACCTTGATCGGCTCGCCGCGCAGGATGGCGCGGGTGAACAGGAACAACGCCATGTCCGGCCTGCCCCAGGGCCCGTAGACGGTGAAGAAACGCAGGCCCGTGCTCGGAATGCCGTAGAGGTGCGCGTAGCTGTGCGCCATCTGCTCGTTGGCCTTCTTCGTCGCCGCATAGAGGGTCAACGGATGTTCGGCCGAATCGTGTTCCGAGAACGGCATGGCACGATTCGCGCCGTATACCGAGCTGGTGGAAGCGAAGACGAGGTGTTCCACCGCATGGTTGCGGCAACCCTCGAGCACATGGAGGAAACCGGTGACGTTGCTGGACACGTACACATGCGGGTTCTCCGCGGCGTAGCGCACCCCGGCCTGGGCAGCGAGATGCACGACGCGCCGCGGGGCATGGGTGGCGAACAACGACGCCATGGCTTCGCGGTCGGCGAGGTCGGCATGCACATGGGTGTAGCGCGGATCGTGCCGGAAGCGATCGAGGCGCGCCTGCTTCAGACCCACGTCGTAATAGTCGTTGAGGTTGTCCACGCCGACGACCTCGTCGCCGCGCTCCAGCAACCGTATCGCCACATGCGATCCGATGAATCCGGCCGTGCCCGTGACCAGTACCTTCATGTCCGTTCCCTCAGAGCCGTCCGTCCACCGCTTCGCGCGGCAAGACGTATTTCACGTCGTAAACCACGGCATCCGGCTTGCCGAAGGCACGGATGCCCGCGGCCCCCAGCTCGTGGAACTGGCGATGCGCCACGGCGACGACGATGGCGTCGTAGGCACCGGGTTCCGGCTGCTCGACCGGGTGCAACCCGTAGGCGTGCTCCGCCTCCGCGGCATCGACCCAGGGATCGTAGACGTCGATCGTCGCGTTATAGGTTTTCAGTGCGGCGATGATGTCGACGACGCGGGTGTTGCGCAGATCGGGACAGTTTTCCTTGAAGGCGAGACCGAGCATCAGCACGCGCGCGCCGACCGGGTTGAGTCCCTTGCAGACCATCAGCCGGATCAGCTCGCCCGCGATATACGGTCCCATGCCGTCGTTGGTGCGGCGACCCGCCAGGATGACGTCCGGGTGGTGCCCGACTTCCTGCGCCTTATGGGTGAGGTAATACGGATCCACCCCGATGCAGTGCCCGCCGACGAGGCCGGGCCGGAACGGCAGGAAGTTCCACTTGGTGCCGGCGGCCTCGAGTACTTCGAGCGTGTCGATGCCGAGCTTGTTGAACAGGATAGCGAGGTCGTTGACGAGGGCGATGTTGAGGTCGCGCTGGGTGTTCTCGATGACCTTGGCGGCCTCCGCCACCTTGATGGCGCTTGCCTTGTACGTTCCCGCGTCGATGATGCGGGCGTAGAGGGCATCGACGAAATCGGCCGTTTCCGGCGTCGAGCCGGAGGTGACCTTGCGGATAGTGTTGACGCGGTGCTGCTTGTCGCCCGGGTTGATCCGTTCGGGGCTGTATCCGGCGAAGAAGTCTTCGTTGAAGACCAGGCCCGACGTGCGCTCCAGGATGGGCACGCACACTTCCTCGGTGCAACCGGGATAGACGGTGGATTCGTACACCACGACGTCGCCGCGCTTGAGCACCTTGCCAAGCGTTTCGCTTGCGCGCAGCAAGGGTGTGAGGTCCGGACGCTTCGCGCTGTCGATCGGCGTGGGCACGGTCACGATGAAGACGGTGCAGGCGCCAAGGTCCTCGACCCTGTCGCTGTAGACGAGCCGGCGGGCCCCGGCCAGCTCGTCGGCATCGACTTCCAGCGTGCGGTCGGTGCCAGCCCGCAGCTCCCCGATGCGCGACGCATCGATATCGAATCCGACAGTCGGGAATGTCCTGCCGAATTCGACGGCCAAGGGAAGGCCTACGTAACCGAGACCGACGATGCCGATCCTTACCTTGTCCAACTGCTGCATCGGGCTTCCGTCGACAGTGTGCGGCATGGTCCGGGCCAGCCCGGAGGTAGCCGTGAAGCCTAACGGATCGCCGGTGCAGGGCGCCAGAGGCCCGCCATCGGGCAAGCTCCCGCAAAAAGCCAGCTGCTAGCCGCCTTCGGCCGCCGGAAGCTCGTTCACGTCGCGGACGCTGTAGACATCGATCGCATACGGCGCGTGCGCGTCGCCGGTCGCCTTGAAGCGGCCGAACACCGTGGCATCGGCGCGGACGCCCTTCTCCGTCACGGTACGACGGAAAGAGGCCACGTCGCGCTTGCGTCCCAGGTCGTCGTCCATGCTCAGGCTCACCGTGCCCTTGCACTGCGTGTCGGTGAGCGTGGTGACCTTGCCTTCCGTGGCGGCGACGCCGCGTACGGTGACCGTCGTGTCCAGGTAGCGGGCCGCGGTGCCGAGGACCGTGCAGATGGTGTCCGGCGGCGGATCGTCGGACCGGGCCGCGGCAGTGCCGGCGGCGAGTAACAGGCTGAGGGCGACCCCCGTCGCCCGAACGAAAGTGACCGCGTTCATAGGTTTTCCCCCTTTGATACCGGCCCAGACGGGCCGAGCCGAAGCGGACGGCTAAATGGAGCACACCGCGTTTGCCGTCCCAGGTCAATAAGAAAATTCGGCATATCGGGAAAAACACCCTTGCAAATCAGCTGGATGACACCCGCTCAAAGCGATCGGCGATACTGTCGTCCCCGCCCCGAAGGCCCTCCCCATGGCTTCCTACGACGACGATTACGACCACGAGAACGAGCACGACGACGAGGACGGCGACGATTCGGTCGAGTCCCAGGTCTGGCACCTGCTGACCCTCATCAACCCGGGCGACGAGGACAGCGCGATGCAGCAGTTCGCGGCCTACCGGGAGGCGGTCGAGGAGGAAGGCGACGACGACCCGGTGCGCATCGTCGGCCAGGTGACCGACTGGCGCTCGGGCTTCGAGGTGGACGCGGACGATACCCGGACCTTTGTCGAGGCGATCAACGAACTCGTGGCGCGGTGGAACCTCAGCATCGACTGGGACGGCGACCCCGACGACGACGAATTCCACGAGGACGTCGACGGGCCGGAGCTCTTCTCCCGCGCCTTCGACCAGCTGAACCAGCACGGGTATACCCTGTGGGCGCGCGAAGCCGACGACGACGTCTATGCCGGGTGGATCACGCGGTCGCGCGACGACGAGTCCATGCGGATCGTCGCCACGGAGCTGGGTATCAATCTGCGGCTGGGGAACCAGGTAACCTGAGGCATAATGCCTGGATGAATTATCGCCACGCCTACCATGCCGGCAACTTCGCCGATGTCCTCAAGCACATGGTGCTCGTGGCCCTGATCGACGCCCTGGAGCAGAAGGCCTCGCCCTTCTGCTACATCGACACGCACGCCGGCCGCGGCCGGTACGACCTGCGCGGGCCGGAAGCCCGGAAGACCGCCGAATCCGACGAGGGCTTCGGCGTCCTGAAGACCGCCACCGGCCTGCCGCCCCTGCTCTGGAAATGGCTCGAAACCGTCCGCGCCTGCAACGAAGGCGACGAGGCGATGCGCCACTATCCCGGCTCGCCGTGGATCGCCGCGCACCTGATGCGCGAAAGCGATACCGCGCAGCTGTGCGAATTGCGGGCGGAGGAAGCCGGCGCGCTGCGCCAGCTGTTCCATCGCGATCCCCGGGTGCACGTGCACCAGCGCGACGGCTACGAGGCGATGAAGGCCCTCGTGCCGCCGAAGGAAAAGCGCGGCCTGGTACTGATCGATCCACCGTTCGAGGCGCAGGAAGCCGAATTCCGCCTGATCGAGAAATCGCTGAAGGCCGCGCTGGAGAAATGGCCGGGCGGCGTCTATGCGATCTGGTACCCGATCAAGCTGCGCAGCCACGTGCAACCGTTTCATCGCTGGTTGACGAAATGCGGCGCGAAGCGTGTCCTCGTGGCCGAGCTCCTCCTGCGCCCGGACGACTCGCCGTTGCGCCTCAACGGCACGGGCGTGGCCATCGTGAACGCGCCGTGGAAACTGGATGAAGCACTGCGCGACTCGCTTCGCCTGCTGCCCAGGTTGCTGGGGACGCCCGGCGAATCCGAATACCGGCTGACCTGGCTCGTCGAGGACACGCCGGATGAAACGCCAACCAACGCGACGCAGCCGTTTCGTTCAGTGCGGCGGCGTTAAAGTCGCCGCATACGCCAGGAGCCGACCCATGCGCCCGTCCATCGCCCGTCTAGCCGTCCCTGCCGCCTTCCTCGCCATTGCCCTCGCCGGCTGCGCGCCCGCGCCGATCTACAAGCCAACGGCGAACAACATCGCCGTGCCGCCCGCGCAGGTCGCGCGCGAGCCGGAACGTTACGGCACGGCCGACGTGATCTGGGGCGGCCGCATCGTGAACGTGCGCAACTTCGCCGACCACAGCGAAATCGAGATCCTCGCCTATCCGCTGGACGGCTCGCAGCGTCCGCAGTCCAACGACACCGGTAACGGCCGCTTCATCGCCGCCATGCCCGGCTACGTCGAAAGCCTGGACTTCCCCTCGGGCGGGCTGGTGACCATTGCGGGACGCCTCAACGGCACGCGCACCGGCAACGTCGGCGAGGCGCAGTACACCTTCCCGCTGGTCTCGGTGAACCAGTCCCACGTATGGACGGCCAAGGAAATGTCCGGCGGCCATCCGAACGTGAGCTTCGGCGTGGGTGTCGGCGTCATCCGCTAACGGTCCTGGTCCACGCCGAAACCTGCTCGTCCGCCTCCGCGGTCGCCGTGTAGAGCATCCGGGCCATGCGGTCGTGGCGCACGCGATCCGACGTTGGCTGCCTGCGCTTTGCTAAGATCTTGCGATTGCCTTTAGGGACGGGGACCACATGTCGGGACATGCCGATTCGAAGCGCGCGATCTTCCTCGCGCTCGGCGCCAACTTCGCCATCTTCATCGCCAAGCTCGTCGCGGCGACCTTCACCGGTTCCGGCGCGATGCTGGCCGAGGCCGTGCACTCGCTGGCCGACTGCGGCAACCAGGGCCTCCTGCTGCTGGGCATGCGCCAGGCGAAGCGTCCCCCTTCCCCCGACTATCCGCTCGGCTGGGGCCGAGCGCTGTATTTCTGGTCGTTCCTCGTCGCGATCCTGCTGTTCAGCGTGGGCGGCATGTTCTCGGTCTACGAAGGCGTGCACAAACTGGCCGATCCGGAACCGCTGCGCTGGCCGTGGCTGGCGGTGGGAGTGCTGGCGTTCTCGATCGTCACCGAAGGCGTTTCCCTGCATGGCTGCATGCAGGAGGTGAACAAGGCGCGCGAAGGCCGTCCGCTCTGGCAGTGGTTCCGCGAGACACGTGCGAGCGAGCTGCTCGTGATCTTCGGCGAGGACCTCGCCGCGCTCATCGGCCTGTCCCTCGCCCTGCTGGCCGTGCTGCTGACCATGTTCACCGGCAACCTGATCTTCGACGCCATCGGCACCATCGCCATCGGCGTGCTGCTGATCGTGGTCGCCGTCGCCGTCGCGCGGGAAGTGAAGGCCCTGCTGATTGGCCAGGGCGTCGAGCCGAAGCAGCGAGCCGCGATGGTCGCCTTCCTGGAGGCACGTCCCGAGATCGAACTCGTCTACAACGTCCTCACCCTCCAGATGGGCACCGACGTGATGGTGGCCATCAAGGCGAAGATGGCTCCCGTGCCGGGGGCTCGGGCCATGATCGATGCCATCAACGCGGTCGAGGCGGATTTCCGTGCCGAATTCAAGGACGTACGCTGGAGCTTCTTCGAACCCGACCACGCCGACTAGGGCTGTAGGAGCCGCTATAGCGGCGAGGGGAACCTGCGTCGCCGCGTCATCGCTTCGTAGGCTTCTCGCCGCTGTAGCGGCTCCTACGGAGAGAGGATCACCGGGGTAGTACAATTGGCCGCTTGTCCGCCAGGTCCAGCCTCGATTCCATGCCCGTAGCGCTTCCCAGCCCGCCCCTCCCCGTCAACGCGAAGACCCGCCGTTACTGGACCGTTCCGCATGGGTCGTCCTGGGCGCTGGAGATCGCCGAGGCGGCCCGGGCCCACGCCGGACTGCTGGTGGTCGTCGTGCGCGACACGCGCAGCGCGGACAACCTCGAAAGCGAACTGGCCGTGTTCGCCGGCGAATTGCCCGTGCTGCATTTCCCCGACTGGGAAACCCTGCCCTACGACGTCTTCAGCCCGCACCCCGAGGTCGTCTCGCAGCGCATCGCCACCCTTTACCGCCTGCCCGCCACGCGACGTGGCGTGTTGGTGGTGCCTGTGGCCACGCTGATGCAGCGGATATCCCCGCGCACGCATATCGCCGGCTCGGGCCTCGTCCTGCGCAAGGGGCAGAAACTCGACCTTGCCTCGGAACAGCGGCGCCTGGAAGCCGCCGGTTACCGCAACGTGCCGCAGGTGAGCGAGCCGGGCGATTTCGCGGTACGCGGCGCGCTGATCGACATCTACGCCATGGGCGCCGGCGAGCCTTACCGCGTGGAGCTGTTCGACGACGAAGTGGAATCGATCCGCACCTTCGATACGGAGACCCAGCGTTCGCAGCACCAGGTGGAAAGCGTGGACCTGCTGCCCGCCCGCGAATTCCCGCTGACGGAAGACGCCGCCAAGGATTTCCGCGCCAACCTGCGCGAACGATTCCCGATCGACATCCGGCGCTGCCCGCTCTACCAGGACATGAAGGAAGGCGTGACCCCGGGCGGCATCGAGTACTACCTGCCCCTCTTCTTCAAGACCACCGAAACGCTGTTCGACTACATCGCCGGCGACGCGCTGTTCGTGCTTGGCGAGGGCGCACTGGAATCCTCAGAGCAGTTCTGGACACAGACGGCCGAACGCTACGAGCAGCGCGCGCACGACATCGAGCGGCCCGTGCTGCCGCCGGCCGAGATCTACCTCCCCCCCGACCAGCTGCGCGAACGGCTGAACCGCCAGGTGCGCGTCGACGTGGTCGCGAAAGGCCACGAGCACGCGGTGGACCTCGGCACCCAGCCCGCCCCCGAGGTGCCGCTCAACCGCAAGGGCGAGGAGCCGGGGACGGCACTGCGGCACTTCCTCAAGAGCTATCCCGGGCGCGTGCTGATCGCCGCCGATTCGGCAGGTCGCCGCGAAGCGCTGATCGAGCAGCTGGCGGCCGCCGGACTCAAGCCCGTCAACATCGAGGGATGGAAGGACTTCCTCGGCCGCGGGGAATCGCTGGCCATCACCGTCGCCTCGCTGGAACAAGGCTTCGCGCTCACGCAACCGGCGCTCACGGTGCTCACCGAACGCGAGCTGTTCGGCGAGCGCGTCCGCACCGACCGCAAGCGCCGCGCGGGTGCGGCGCGCGATCCCGAAAGCATCATCAAGGATCTCACCGAACTGTCGATCGGTTCGCCGATCGTGCACATCGACCATGGCGTGGGCCGTTACCAGGGTCTCGTTTCGCTCGATGTCGGCGACATGCCCGGCGAGTTCCTGACCATCGAATACGCCAAGGGCGACAAGCTCTACGTACCCGTGGCCCAGTTGGGCCTTGTCAGCCGCTATACGGGAACGGCGCCCGAACTGGCTCCCCTGCATTCCCTGGGCGGCGATGCATGGGAGCGCGCGCGGAAGAAGGCGGCCGAGAAGGTCCGCGACGTGGCCGCCGAGCTGCTGGCTATCTATGCGCAGCGCGAGGCCCGCCAGGGCGAGTCGCTCCCCGTCGACCGGCAGATGATCGAGGAATTCGCCGCCACGTTCCCCTTCGAGGAAACGGCCGACCAGCAAGCGGCGATCGACGCGGTGATCGTGGACCTCGCCGCGCCGCGCGCGATGGACCGCGTGGTCTGTGGCGACGTGGGCTTCGGCAAGACCGAGGTGGCGCTGCGCGCGGCGTTCGCCGCCGCCACCGCCGGCAAGCAGGTGGCCGTGCTCGTGCCCACCACCCTGCTCGCCCAGCAGCACTACCGCAACTTCGCCGACCGGTTCGCCGACTGGCCCGTGCGCGTCGACGTGCTTTCGCGCTTCAAGTCGAAGAAGGAAGTGGACGCCGCCCTGGAACGCCTGGCGGACGGCCAGATCGACGTGATGGTCGGCACGCACAAGCTGCTGCAGGCGGACATCCGCTTCAAGAACCTCGGCCTCGTCATCGTCGACGAGGAACAACGCTTCGGCGTTCGGCAGAAGGAGCAGCTGAAGAAGCTTCGCGCGGAAGTGGACCTGCTCACGCTGACCGCCACGCCGATTCCGCGCACGCTCAACATGGCGATGAGCGGCCTGCGCGATCTCTCCATCATCGCGACCCCACCCGCACACCGCACGGCGGTGCGTACGCTGATCTCCACCTACCAGCCTGCCCTCGTCCGCGAAGCGATCCAGCGCGAACTGGCCCGCGGCGGACAGGTTTACTTCCTGCACAACGAGGTGCAGTCGATCGAGCGCACCGCGCGCGAACTCGCCGAACTGGTGCCCGAGGCCCGCATCCGCATCGCCCACGGCCAGATGCCGGAACGCGAGCTCGAGGAAGTGATGGCCGATTTCCACCGCCAGCGTTTCAACGTGCTCGTGTCGACGACCATCATCGAATCCGGCATCGACATCCCGACGGCGAATACCATCGTCGTCAACCGCGCCGACCGCTTCGGCCTCGCCCAGCTCCACCAGTTGCGTGGCCGCGTGGGGCGTTCGCACCATCGCGCCTACGCCTACCTGATCGTGCCCGATCGCAAGGCCATGACCGCGGACGCGGAGAAGCGCCTCGAAGCGCTGGCCTCCCTGGAAGAACTCGGCGCGGGATTCACGCTGGCCACGCACGACCTCGAGATCCGAGGTGCCGGCGAGATGCTGGGCGAGGAGCAGTCGGGCCAGATCCAGGAAATCGGCTTCGGGCTGTACACCGAACTGCTGGACCGTGCCGTGCGCGCGCTGAAGTCGGGCAAGGTGCCGGACTTCGATCTCACCTCCGAACACGAGACCGAGGTGGAGCTGCACCTGCCGGCGCTGATTCCCGAAGATTACCTGCCCGACGTGCATACGCGCCTGACGCTGTACAAGCGCATCGCCAGCGCGCGCAACGACGACGGGCTGCGCGAGCTGCAGGTGGAGATGATCGACCGCTTCGGCCTGCTTCCGGACCAGACCAAGTGCCTCTTCGCCGTGGCCCAGCTGAAGCTGATGGCCACACCGCTAGGCATCCGCAAGCTCGATTTCGGCCCCAACGGGGGCCGCGTCACGTTCCGCGAGAAGCCGGACATCGACCCGATGGCGCTGATCCGGCTGATCCAGCAACAGCCGCGCGTGTTCAAGATGGACGGTCAGGACAAGCTGCGCGTCATCATGGAGCTGCCCGGCTCGTCGGAGCGCATCCGCACGGCCCAGGACCTGCTGGTTTCGCTGGGGGCCCCGAGGCCGGCCTGAAGATCAGGCCGAAGCGGAGTTCCCGGTTTCACCGCACTCTGTGGGAGCCGGCTACGCCGGCGATCCCGCCGCAGCGGGCCAGCTTGCCGCGAGCACCCATCGCCGCTGAAGCGGCTCCCACAAGAGACAGTTTCAAGCCGGCGTGGCGCGCACGAGGTATTGCACGCTGAAGCGGCGCTCGTCGTCCATCCACACCTGGGCGACCGACAAGCCGGCCTTGGCGGCCATCTGGGCGAAATCTTCCAGCGAGTACTTGCAGCTGTATTCCACGTGCATGGCCTCGTCTTCGCGGAATGCGAAGGTGTCGCCACCCACATGCACGTCCTGCCGCTTCGTGCTGACCAGGTCGGTCTCGATGCGGCCGGCCAGCGCGTTGTAGCGCGCCCGGTGACGAAAGGCGGACACGTCGAAATCCGCACCCACCTCGCGGTTCAGCCGCACCAGCATGTTCAGGGTGAAGTCGCGCGTGACGCCCGCGGCGTCGTTGTAGGCGGCTTCGATCCGGGCGGGATCCTTCTTCAGGTCGACGCCGACGAGGACGCCGCCGCCGTCACTCATTTCGGCGCGCATCTGGCGCAGGATGCGGATGGCTTCCTTCGTCTCGAAGTTGCCGATGGTGGAACCCGGGAAGTAGATGACCGTGCGCCGCGGGGGACGTATCGCCACCGGCAGCCTGAGCGGCAGGGTGAAGTCGGCGCACACCGGCTGCATCGGCACATCGGGAAAGCGCGATGCGAGTTCGGCCACGCTTTCCATCAGCGCGCTGCGCGAAATCTCCACTGGCACGTACGCCGCCGGGGTTTCGAGGTGTTCGAGGAGCATGCGGGTCTTGATGCCGCTGCCGCTGCCGTATTCCACAAGGCGCACATCGGGGCCGAGCGTGGCCGCGATGTCCGCGGCGTGGTCGCGCATGATCGCGATCTCGGTGCGCGTGAGGTAATACTCCGGCTGTTCGCAGATGGCTTCGAACAAGGCGGAACCACGTTCGTCGTAGAAGAGCCGGGAGGGAAGTTTCTTGGTTTTCGCGGCAAGCCCGCGTCGCACGATTTCCAGGGTGTCCTCGACATCCGGGTGACGGTCATCCACGCGGATGTCTTTCGGTTGAGCGCTCATCGATCGGTTCCCAGTCGTATCCCCGAAAACTGCCAACGGGCATGGGGAGGAAAGAAGTTGCGGTACGTTGCACGAATATGGTCGGCGGGCGTGGCGCAGGATCCACCGCGAAGGATCCACTGCCCGTTCATGAATTTTCCGTTGTACTCGCCGAGCGCGCCGACCAGCGGTCGAAAACCCGGATAGCTGATATAGGGGCTCATCGTCCATTCCCAAACATCGCCATACATCTGCCCGAGCGGGGCCTCGAACGATATGGCCATGGGTTGGAACACGCCTTCGTCCTGAAGGTTCCCACGCACCGGGACGTCCGCCGCCAGGGTTTCCCACTCGACTTCCGTCGGAAGGCGCGCGCCCGCCCAGCGCGCGAAGGCGTCGGCCTCGTAATAGCTGATATGGCATACCGGTGCATGCGGATCGATCGTGCGGCGGCCGTGCAGCGTGAATTCGGTTTCAAGCGCCTCGTCCCAGTACAGCGGACGCTCCCAGCCTTCCGCCTGCACCGTCGCCCATCCGTCGGAAAGCCATAGCATGGGGTCGCGGTAACCTCCGTCGTTGATGAAGGCCATGTACTCCGCATTCGTCACGGGCCGGTTCGCGAGCGATCCGGCCTGCCTGTACGCGCGATGACGCGGCCCTTCGTTGTCGAAGGCGAAGCCGTCGCCTGCATGACCGATCTCGACCACGCCTTCGTCGAAGGGCACGTAACGCAGCGGCTGCGCGGCGACCGGGAGCGGGCGCGGAGCGTCGGCGAGATAAGCGGGCTCCAGCGGGTTCTGCGCGAACGCGTGCTTGATGTCGGTGAGCAGCAGTTCCTGGTGTTGCTGCTCGTGCTGGAGTCCCAGCTCGACGAGCGCGGGCAGCGCGTCATCGCTGCCCCGCGCGATACGTTCGGCGACCGCATCGTCCACACGGGCGCGGTAATCGAGCACTTCGTCGAGCGCGGGACGCGTGATGAGACCGCGGCGCGGCCGCGCATGCATGGGGCCCACCGACTGGTAGTAGGAATTGAACAGGTAATGCCACTCGGGATTCGCCGGCACGTGAGCGGCGTCGCGTCCGAGCACGAAATGCTCGAAGAACCATGTCGTATGGGCCAGGTGCCACTTGGTGGGACTGGCGTCCGGCATGGACTGGATCACGGTGTCCTCGGGACGCAGCGGGGCGGCCAGTTCCCGGGTACGGTGACGTATGCTGAGGAAGCGTCGTGCGATGTCTACGCCGGCAGGCGGGATGGATGGGATGCCGAGCGGGCGGACGGTCATGCGAAGTTTCCGGTAATGCCGGTGGGGACGGCGCCACCGGGGGACGATGCCTCAGCAAACGTTCACCAAATGTGAGCGGGACCTGCCACTACCTTAACGAGCGATGGACCTGGGGCAACGGTCGCCTCGTTTTTCGACACGAACAGGCTTAACGTTGGATACCACCCACGGAGGATGTGCCATGAACGTCCGTTACCTGCTCGCAGCTTCGTTAATCGTCACCTGCGCCACCGTTCAGGCACAGGATGCCCGTCCCCAGGCGCGTCACGAACTGCCCGTAAACGATTGCATGCGTACCGATCGCATCAGCAACTGGGCCATGGTCGACGACCGCACGGTGGTCGTGGCGAATGGACCGAACTTCTTCAAGATCACCACCGACGTCGACTGTCCGCGCATGGATCTCGGCGGCGGCATTCGCTTCCGTGGCGCCGAGAACATCAAGGCGGTAGCGCCCATGCGCATCTGCGGAAGCATCAACGAGCAGATCGTGCGTCGCGACGATCCGCCGTGCCAGATCACGTCGGTCGAGAAGATCGACAAGGCGACTTACAAGAAGCTCGAGAAGAACGCCAAGCGCAAGGGCTCGGGCGCCGAGCCCAACGGCATGGTGCGTTGAATCGGGGGGGCGCTTCCTTGGCAGGAGCCGCGATAGCGGCTCCTGCACATGGCGCTCGCTGTCACGGGGTTTCGGCGGTGTCCGTCGCGATCCAGTTCGTTTCCCAGGTCGCGCCGCCGTCGGCCGAATAAGCCTGCTCGAACCGGGCGGACGATGCGGATGCCTGCGTGATGACGAAGCGCACGAGGATGGCCTTGCCGTCGAGCAGGTCGGAGCCGACGAACGTGCCTTTGCCATGTCCGTCGAATCCACCGAACACGGGCGCCGTCAACATGCCGTTCCGCAGATTGGCGAAGTTGAGGCTCCATTGACGGGAGACGGGGTTGTACAGGCGCAAGGCGCCGCCCTCGATCTTCCCGGCGCTGCCGGCCACCGACAGTTCGGCGAAATTCGCCTTGCCGTCGAGCAATGGCACGACGACGCTGCTGCCCTCATACGTTGCCCAGCGAGGCGCTTCGCCCGACAGCGGGTTGCGTAAGACACGGACCTTCGTCGTCCATCGCCCCCGTTCCCAATCGAAATCCTGCTGGCCGTCCCGCGCAGCCACGGGCGCGACCGCGACAACACCGATGGCCGCCATGGCCACGGTTGCGAGAAGGGTGTTCATGACCGCCCCGCCTCCCCAGCGTTCTCGAGGTACGAAGGAAGCGCTATCCCCGGCCTCAGCTGCGGATCGGCGACCGGCGCAGCCGCCACCGTGGAAAGCGGCAGCACGCCCGCCCATGTCGGACGCGGAAGATCGGCCTCGTCGTCGATCGGCGGCCCATTCCGGACCTTGGCGGAAGCTTCCTCGATGTCCATTGCCAGCACCGCCGTCTGCGCCAGCTCGGAACGGTTCGGGCCGCGCACGTCGTCCCACCGCCCCGCCAACATGTGCTCCGACAGGGCGCGGAGCGCGCTGAGCTTGGCCCGCGGATCCTCGATCGTGCGCGCGGTGCCGAAGGCGACGACGGACCGGTAGTTCATCGAATGATTGAACGCGGACCGCGCCAGCACCATGCCATCCACCAGCGTGACCGACACGCACACAGGAATCGCGCCTCCCAGCACCGTCATGATGCGGGCGCTCGCCGCGCCGTGCAGGTAGAGCGTCCTCCCGGCGCGCCCGTAAAGCATGGGAAGGACGAAGGGCTGGCCGTCGACCGAGAATCCCACGCTCGCCAGGAGGCCCGCATCGAGGATGGCCGCGATCGCCTCCCACTCGTGCGTGCCCCGGGCAGCCAGCTGCCGCAATTCGGTTCGTGCCTTCGGTTCCAAGACGCTGCTCCCCTTCGGCCGACGACCGGCTTTGGTCGGCTCCATGCTGGCGCGCTATAGTGGCCTTATAGAAGCTCCAATTTTTATGAAACTGACCATACCACTCGATGACAACGGCCCCCTCGGCCGCCAGATTTTCGAGGGCCTTCGCGAGGCGATCCTGTCGGGCCGGTTGCGCGCCGGCGACCGACTGCCTTCGACGCGCGACCTCGCCGAGCAATGGGGAGTCTCGCGGACCATCGTCGTGATCGCGTTCGAGCAGTTGCTGGCCGAAGGTTATGTCGGGAGCCGCCGCGGCTCGGGGACATACGTGCTGCCTGGCATCGCTGCGCGGATTGTCGATCGCCGCGAGGAAACGATCGCCCTTTCGGCGTATGGCAGGCGCGCCCAAGCAGCCAGCGCGGCCATCGTTCCGGCCGCCGTCGCAAGACCCCGGCGGTACGATTTCGCCTATGGCCGGGGCGACGTGACGGACTTCCCATTCGCGCAGTGGCGACAACTCCTGGCAAAGCACGCGAGGAAGATGTCGGTTCGCGATCTGGACTATGGCGTACCGGCAGGGAACCTCGCGCTCCGGGAAGCCATCTGCGATCACGTGGCACGCTCTCGAGGCGTTGCCTGCGATCCTTCGCAGATCGTGGTCGTCAGCGGATCCCAACAGGCCATCGACCTGATCGTCCGCGTGCTGGTCGACGCCGGCGACACGGTCGCCATCGAGGACCCGCACTACCAGGGCACGCGCGCGGTCCTCGCCATGTCCGGCGCGCGCCTGCATGCCGTGGACGTCGACGACGCGGGACTCGATCCGGAGCACCTGCCCTCCTCCGCGCGGGCGCTCTTCCTCACGCCGTCCCACCAGTTCCCGACCGGAACCGTCCTGACCATCCCGCGCCGGCTGGCGATCCTCGACTGGGCCAGGCGATCCAATGCGGTCGTGGTGGAGGACGATTACGATGGCGAGTTCCGCTACGACGGGCAACCACTGCAATCCCTCCAGGGCCTGGATACCGCCGGACGGGTCATCTATGTCGGGACGTTCTCGCGCACGATCTTCGCCGCGCTCCGCGTCGGCTACCTCATCGTGCCGAAGTCGCTCGTCGATGCCTTCGCGACGGCCAAGTGGCTTGCCGACCGGCATACGGCGGGACTCGAGCAGCGCGTACTTGCCGAATTCATCGGTTCGGGAGCCTACGAGCGTTACCTTCGCCGCGTGCGCCGAAGCCTTTCCCTGCGCCGCGACGCGCTCGTCGACGCGGTCGAAGACGCCTTTGGAGGCACGATGCGAATGACCGGCGCCGCTTCGGGCGCACACGTCGTGTTATGGCCGGCCGGCGACTTCGACGAAGAGCGGGCCATCGACACCGCGGCCGCCAACGACGTGGGCGTCTATCCGCTGTCGGGTTACTTCGTGGGCCCGGGGAAACCCGGGCTCCTCCTCGGCTACTCGCAGATGAGCGCGGCCGATATCCGCGAAGGCATCCGCAGGCTCGCGGGCGCGCTCCACGCGCGGCGCTGACGCCTATCCGTCGTCAGGAGGGGTCAACCACAAAAAAGCCCGGCCAGAGGGCCGGGCTTCTTCTTCCTGTTCCCGAGCGACGGATCAATACCCGTCGTCACGGACGTAACGCGTGCCATAACCGTCATCCACGTATGTCGTGGTGGTGGTTACGCGGCGGGTGACGACCGGCGCGTCCTCATAGACGACGGTTGCCGGACGGCTGTAATAGACCGGGCGATCGTAGACCACGGTGCGCGGCGCCGTGGCATTGGCGACGAGACCGACCACCGCGCCAGCGACGATCGCACCGGCGATCCAGCGACCGGCGTGGTCGTAATGACCACCGCGGTAGTAACCGCCGTGGTAGCCGCCGTGATAGCCGTACCCGCCGTGGTAACCACCATGGTAACCGCCATGGTAGCCGCCGTAGTAGCCGTGGCCGCGCGCGAACGCGCCCGGGGCGAAAGCCATCAGACCTGCGGCGGCAAGGGCGAGACCCGACTTGACGAACTTACCTTTCATGACAGTTACCTCCAGGTGTCGAGCGCAGATTCGCGCTCCGGCGCTGAATCCGGACTGAAGTTTTCTCGACCGTTCCTTCACGTTTTCCACGGATTCACGAACGGCTTCCGAAGCAGCCAGCAGCCGTGGATGTCGTGGCGCCGGGTAAAGTCGAACGGGATACTCGGTGCGCTCCAGTCTTCGATGGAAAGATGGGGCTCCAGGGCCGCCCGATCAAGCTGGAAGCGGCGGAAGTTGTTCGAGAAGACGATCACCCCATCCGGCAGCAGGCGCTCCGCGCAGAGCAGCAGGAGTTCGGCGTGATCGCGCTGGACGTCGAAATCGTCGGCCTTCTTCGAGTTGGAGAAGGTCGGTGGATCCACGTAGATCAGCCCGTACTGCATGGAGCGATTGCGCAGGAAGGTGAACGCATCCTCCTGGACCAGGCGGTGGCGGTTGCCGGTGAAGCCGTTCAGGGCGAGGTTGCGCGAGGCCCAATCCAGGTAAGTACCGGAAAGATCCACCGTGGTGGTGTCCCGCGCGCCGCCGGCCGCCGCATAGACGCTGGCGGTGCCGGTGTAGGCGAACAGGTTCAGGAAGTGCTTGCCTGCCGCGAGTTCGCGAATCCGTGCCCGCACCAGGCGATGGTCGAGGAACAGGCCGGTGTCCAGGTAATCGGTGGGGTTGATGAGGAAGGACAGGCCGCCCTCGTGGACCTCCACGAATTCTCCCCTCTGGTCGAACTGGCCGTACTTGGAGCCGCCCTTGCCGCGTTCGCGGGTCTTCACCGCGATCCGCTCGCGCGGCACCCCGAAGACCTCCCCCGCCACCCGCACGATCTCGCGGACGCGGATGCGTGCAACGTCGGCCGGGACATCCTGCGGGGCCTTGTATTCCTGGACGTGCAGCCAGTCTTCGTACACGTCGATGGCCGCGGCGTATTCCGGAAGGTCCTGGTCGTAGGCGCGCCAGCAGGTGATGCCCTCGCGGGCCAGGCGCTTGCGCAAGTGGCGGACGTTCTTCTCCAGCCGGTTCTTCAGCATCTGCGCCCCGGCCGAAAGCGGCTTCGCCTCGCGCGGCGCCTCGTCGCGGGCGCGCAGCGAGAACGTGAGCAGCGGGGTTTCCAGGGCACCGTTGTACAGCGCGTAGCGCTTGTCCGGGCTGAGGCGCAGGGCCCGACCCAGTTCCTCGTCGCCGGCCAGCACGGCGGCGCGCCAGCCCGCGAAGCGGTCTTTCAGCGCCTGGCCGAGGTCGCGGTAAAGCAGCGGCAGCTCGGCGCGGTCGCCGAGGCGCTCGCCATACGGCGGATTGGTGATGACGAGGCCCAGCGGCGTCCCTGGCGGCGGCTCGACATGAACGGCGTCGCGCCGGTCGAGGTGGACGAAACCCGCGACACCCGCGCTCTGCGCGTTGCGTTTGGCGGTCTGCACCATGTGCGGATCGGAGTCGCTGCCAAAGAACACGGGGCGCAGGGCACGCAGACCCTCGTCGGCGCGTGCCTTCGCCTCGTCGTAGATCGAGCGCCAGAGCGCGTAGTCGTGCTTCAGCCAGCCGAGGAAGCCGTAGTAATCGCGGCGCAGGCCCGGCGCCACGTCGGCGGCCATGAGCGCGCCTTCGATCAGCAGCGTGCCGGAGCCGCACATCGGATCGACCAGCGCGCCGCCTTCGGCATAGATGCGCGGCCACTGCGCGCGGACGAGCATGGCGGCGGCGAGGTTTTCCTTCAGCGGCGCCTCGCCCTGCTGCTCGCGCCAGCCCCGGCGATGCAGGGGCGAACCGGACAGGTCGATCGACACCGTGGCCCGGTCGCGGCGGAGGCGCACGTTCACCCGCAGGTCGGGCTCCTCGGGATCGACATCGGGACGCGCGCCGCTGGCGGCGCGGAACTGGTCGACGATGCCGTCCTTCGTTTTCAGCGCGATGAACTGGCTGTGCGTGAGCTTGCTCTGCGCGGTGTTGGCGTCCACGGCCAGCGTGCCGTGCGCCGCGAGGTGCTCGGCCCAGTCGATCCCCTGTACGCCGGCATAGAGCGCCTCCGGGTCGGCGGCATCGAACTCCGCCAGCGGCAGCAGCACGCGACTGGCCATGCGCGACCAGAGGCAGGCCCGGTAAGCCGTATCCATGGTGCCGGTGAACGATACGCCGGCCAGCGCCTCGCGCACCTCGCCGGCACCGAGGGCGGTCAGTTCGTCCTTCAGCAGGTATTCCAGCCCTTTCGGGCAGGTGGCGAAGAAGGCGCTCATGCCAGGCCGCCAAGGAAGCGGCGGAACTCCGCCTCGATATCGGGCAGGGTCGAGCCCAGGCGATGGTCGTCCCGCACCAGGAGGGCGGGGATGGCGTGGCGACGGGCGAAGCCCAGCGCCTCGTCCAGGGGGCACACGTCATCCTCGTAGCCGTGGACGAGGAACGCGGGCACATCGGGGCGGACGGCGAACGCCCGCGGGTAACCGGGGATGCGCGCCGGCAGCGCGAGCAGGAACAGGCCGGCGACGGGGGCGTCCAGAGAGGCCAGGCCGGAAACGAAGGCGCCCATGCTGGAGCCCACGAGGACGGGGGGCATCGGCGAGGCCGCGATGGCGGCCGACAGCCGCGCCAGGCGGGGATCGATGGAACCCGCGTGGCCACGGGCATCGTCCTCGCGGTAGTCCGGTCGCACCGTGCTCCAGCCGAGCGATTCGGCCAGGGCGGCGAGCGCGCTCACCTTGGTGGCGTCGGGGCCGGAATCGGAACCGTGGGAAAGAATGATATGGCCGCGCATGGCGGTCTCCGTACGCGGGATGACCGCCTATGTTATCAAAGCGGCATGATCGACATCCTCGACGCCCCCCTGCCCTACGAATCGCTCCTGCCCGGCCGCAAGCCGGACGAGATCGACCTCGTCGTGATCCACTGCACCGAGCTGCCCGACCTCGCCATGGCCCGCGAATACGGCGAGCGCGTGCTCTACGATTCGGGCGCAGGCAACAGCGGCCATTACTACATCGACCGGGACGGTTCGGTGCTCTGCTACATCGATCCGCTGCGCGTCGCTCACCACACCCGCGGATACAACCCCCGCTCGATCGGCATCGAGCTGGTGAATACCGGCCGCTACCCGGACTGGTTCCACTCCGCGCGGCAGACGATGACCGAGCCTTACCCCGAGCGGCAGATCGAAGGGCTGCGCGCCCTGCTCGACCACCTCGTGGAACGTTTCCCCTCCCTGCGCCACATCGCCGGCCACGAGGACCTCGACACGGCGATGGTGCCGTCCAGCGACGATCCGGAGAACGAGGTAGCGCGCAAACGGGATCCGGGCCCGCAGTTTCCCTGGGCCCGTGCCTACGATGCGGGGCGGCTCGGCCGGCTCGCCGGGTAGCCCCGGTATACTGCCGCCCTCGGCACCACCACTCATCCAGGGACACCATGTCGGACACCCACGTCGGCGAACTCGTCGAACTGCTCGAACTCGAACGCCTGGAAGACAACTTCTTCCGCGGCCAGAGCCGCGACATCGGCACGCGCTTCGTCTTCGGCGGCCAGGTGCTCGGCCAGGCGCTGTCGGCCGCGCAGCTCACGGTCGATCCGCGCCGCGAAGCGCATTCCCTGCACGCCTACTTCCTGCGCGCCGGCGACATCGACGCGCCCATCGTCTACAGCGTCGAGCGCACGCGCGACGGCGGTTCGTTCTCCTCGCGCCGCGTCGTGGCGATCCAGCACGGCCAGCCGATCCTCAACAGTTCCATCTCGTTCCAGGAACCGGAAACCGGCTACGAGCACCAGATCTCCATGCCCGAGGTCCCCGCACCGGAAGACGTGGAGCCGATGCCCTCGGTGTCCGCCGAACAGCTGGGCCGCCTGCCCGAGAAGACGCAGCGCTGGCTCGGTGTCGACGGTCCGTTCGAGTTCCGCCATGTCTGGCCGCGCGACGAACTGCGCCCGGCGAAGCGGCCGCCCTACCAGCACATATGGTTCCGCCTCACCGCGCCCATCGAGGACACTTTGTCGCTGCATCAGGCCTTGCTGGCCTATGCGTCCGATTTCCACCTGATCGGCACGGCCACGCTGCCGCACGGGATTTCCTATCTCACGCGGAACATGCAGATGGCGAGCCTGGACCACGCGCTCTGGTTCCACCGGCCGTTCCGCATCGACGAGTGGCTGCTGTACTCCTTCGACAGCCCCACCTCGCAGGGTTCGCGCGGCCTTGCGCGCGGCACCATCTACACCCGCGACGGCGTCCTCGTCGCGTCCACGGCGCAGGAAGGCCTGATCCGCGTCCGCCCAGGCTGAAACCATGAGCGTCGAACTCCGGCACCTGCGTTATTTCATCGCCGTGGCCGAAGAGCTCCATTTCAGTCGCGCCGCGGAACGGCTGGGCATTTCCCAACCCCCGCTCAGCCAGCAGATCCGCGACCTCGAAAGCACGCTCGGCGTGCGCCTCCTGCGCCGTACCAACCGCCGTGTCGCACTCACCGCCGCGGGACAGGTGTACCTCGACGCGGCGAGGGACATCGTGGCGAAGGTGGACGATGCCGGCGACATGGCGCGTCGCGCCGAGCGCGGCGAGATCGGCGAATTGCGCGTGGCCTTTACCCGTAGCACCCCGCTGAGCGAGGGCTTCCCGCGTGCGATACGCGCGTTCCGCGAAGCATATCCCGCCGTGCGCCTCGAACTGCTCGAGCGCAACACGCTGCAGCAACTGGAATACCTGCTCGATGGGCGCCAGCAGGTTGGCCTGGTGCGCGGTACCGCGCTTCCACCCACGCTCGTCACGCACAAGCTGGTCGACGATCCACTGGTAGCCGTGCTGCGCGCCGATCATCCGCTGGCCCGGCGCAAGCGCCCGCTCCACATGGAGGAACTGGCGGAAGAAAGCTTCATCGTGTTCACCCGTGCCGCGGGCACCGGCATCCACGACCAGTTGCTGACCATGTGCCGCAATGCCGGCTTCGTGCCGCGCATCGCGCAGGAAGCCGGCGAATCCTCCACCATGATCGGGCTCGTCGCCGCCGGCATGGGCGTCGCCATCCTTCCGCGTTCCCTGCGCCAGGTGCAGGTGGACGGCGTAGCCTATGTCGGCATCGCCTCGCCCGACGCGGCGAGCGCGCTCTACGTCGCGCACCGCCGCGACGACGATTCGCCGCTCGTGAAGGCCTTCACGAAGCTGATGCTGAAGGCGTGAGCCCGCGCAGCCGCAGCGCGATCGCGAGGCCGGCGACGACCAGCGCGGCGGCGTAGCAGACCACGCCATTCCAGCCCCCGTGCGTCCATGCCAGTCCGCCCAGCGAGCCGGCGACGCTCGAACCCATGTAGTACGAGAACAGGTAGAACGACGAGGCGTGCGCTCGGGCGAACGCCGCGCGCTTGCCCACCCAACTGCTCGCGATCGAATGCCCGCCGAAGAAGCCGAAAGTGAGCACGGCGATGCCGCCCACGATCACCCACAACGACGTACTGGCCGTGAGTATCACGCCCGCCAGCATGATCGTCAGTGTCGCCCAAAGTACGCGACGGCGCCCCAGTCTGTCCGCGATCGACCCGATCCATGCGGAGCCGACGACGCCGACAAGGTAGACCATGAAGATCGCGCCGACGTGCGACTGCGAAAGGGAATACGGCGGCGCCAGCAGGCGGAACGACACGTAGTTGTAGATGGTGACGAAGGCACCCATCAACAGGAAACCTTCGGCGAACAACCAGGGCAGGCCTTTGTCTTTCCAGAGCGAACCGAACGACGACAGCAAGGCCCGCGGATGCGCGCGGCGCTTCACGAAGTGCAGCGACGGAGGCAGGCCCTTGGCGACGAGGGCGGCTGCGAGCAGCCCCAGCATGCCGATCAGTGCCAGGGCGAACCGCCAGGAGCCGTGGTCGGCGGCGAAGCCGGAAATGAGCCGCCCGCCCATGCCGCCGATCGCGTTACCGCCGATGTACAGGCCCATGGCGAAACCCAGCGATTCGCCATGGACTTCCTCGCTCAGGTAGGTCATCGCCACGGCGGGCAGGCCTGCCAGCGTGACACCGAGCAAGGTGCGCAGGACCAGGAGCGTCCACCAACCGTGCACCGTGGCGGTGAGCAGCACCAGCACCGACGAACCCAGGAGCGATGCCAGCATCACGGGCTTCCGCCCCCACGCGTCGGAGATGGCCCCGGCGAACAGCATGGCCACCGCCAGGACGCCCGTGGTGAGCGACAGTGACAGACTGCTGGTCGCGGCGTCCACGCCGAACGCGCGCGAAAAATCGGGCATGAGCGGCTGCACGCAATACAGCAGTCCGAAGGTGGCGAAACCGGACGAAAACAATGCCAGGTTGGTACGCCGGAACGCGGCGGTACCATGCCGGATACGCCGGTCGACAACCGCCGGCGCGACGGGCGACGAGCCGTCCACAAGAACCTCCAGGGAATGAACCATGCCGGAAAGGCTAGTCCCTGAATTGGGTCGGATCGATAAGCCTGGACGTCATCTTCGATATGTTTCACGCATGATCGTCTAGGGCAAGGTTGCCGGCGTGTCGGAAGACGGAATCGTTGCGGGCGTGGGGGGGGATCCGTTCGACGGCAATGGCGACGACCGCTGGGAACCGGGCAAGCGCCGTTCAGTGAACCTGTTCGCGGCACGGATATCCAGCCGGCCGGCGATGTATTCCTCGAAGGCATCCAGGGGGACGCCATAGGGCGTCGAGACGTACGGCGACTGGTAGATGTCGGCCAGTGCCCGCGCATAGGCCGGATCGAACGAATCGACGATGTAGATGTTCTCCGCCGAAACATTGGCCGGAAAGTGAACCTCGTCGAGGATCGAATCGTAAAGCTGCGGATCGTGATTGTCGGATGCGGTCGCCACGGGACGCCGCTCGGTCCATACCGCGTACTGATGGAAGTTCGGCCGGCACGGCAGGCAGGAAAAGCCTTCCTGCCAGCTGGTGAACACCAGGTTGCTCGCCCGCAGCGACGCGCTGCCGATGGTGGAGGGCTGCATGAGCATCGGCGTCAGATCGTTGAACTCCGAGGAGCGCCCGAACCCTTCGCCCCGCAACAACTCCCGCGGCCTGCGGGAATCCACCCGAAACACGAGCGAATGATCGAAGGAAAGCTGGTACCCCGCCAGGTTCGTCGTCAGCGAGTCAGCCCTGAAATCTTCAAGGCGATAACGCGCCTCGTCGATCTCGGATTTCTTGAGATCGATCGTCCTGCGGACCCACCCAGCGGCATCGGTCGGCACGCGCTGGACAAGGTAGCCGAGCCTGCCCGCCTGTCTTTCCGCGGCGATCCGGTTGAACGGCTGCCTGAAGCCGACGCCTTGTGGACTGAAGGCGCGGCGCGGCTGGAATCCGGCGCCCCCCGATGTCGACGGCACTTGCATGCTTTCACTTGCCGACGTGCTGGACTCGGGCGGCGACGGGATGCCGGGTACCGCCGAGGACAGGCGATCGGACGATATCGATCCCATCGAATGGGCGATCCGCGTCTCAGCCGGATCCTGACCCGAATCCTGACCCGGATCCGGTGGCACTGGCGCGGACACCCGTTTGACCGGCGTCGGTGTTGATGGTGCGGGCGGCGTCTCCGATAGAGGCGTCGTCCGCAAGGAAGGCGACAAAGGCACACCGCCGGTCGTCAGCTGGCCGGCCCCCTCCGAGGCGGACGACATCGCACTCACGGAGGGGGAAGGAGGAACGACCTCGATCTCTGGCACGAGAGTCCATGGCGATGACTTCGCCGCCGGCAAATCCGAGGCGAAGTCGCCCAGGGCCCCGCCTGCGGCAACACTGGTAATGACCGTCATGACGGCATTCTCGAGGGCATTCCGCCTCTCGCCAGTCGTCCTTCCGTTGATGCCCTCGTCGATTCCCGTACCAAGCGCAAAGAGCGCGCTGCCCGTCTGCACGGGGATGGCCAATGGCGGCACATAGCCCACGGGACCGAGCACGGCAGCGGTCCGTTGGAGCGTGGTACGCCACGCGTCCCACGCCGTGCTGGTCCGCATGCGTGCGTCGTCGCGCAGTCGTGCTTCGACCTGAATCCGCATGTCCTCGAAGACGTCGCCGCGGATCCTTAAATTCCTCGCGTCGATCGTCCGGCCGTTGGGAGCCCAGCGCCCATCGGCAAGATGGGCCAATCCCTGCGCAACGCCCGTCCGGAACGTGCCGTCCTGGAGGTTGTAGATCGAGAAATGCGACAGCAGATCGTCCAGCGTTCCGCGGCTCCTCGCCTGCCGGACTACCCACGCGCGAAGGACGCGTCCGTTGCGGAAGGCGACGAAGGGCGACCGGGCGCCGGGGATGTACACTACCTCGCTGAAATCCTTCGCGACAAAACGGAGTATGTCGCTGGCTGCATAACCGTTGACGTCGAGGCGCCTGACGTCAACGGAGATATCTGCGGGAGTATTCCGCAATTGCGATAATGCAATCGGCCCATGCAATGGCACCTGCGGCGCACCACCTTTCATGACCAGTTCGTACTGTTTCTGCGTGAGCACGCCGCGGGCCAGCGCACGCCGCGCCTCATGGACGAACTGATATCGGGCCAGGAGTGGCCATTCGGTCTTCGCCGTTTCCCAGTACCTGTCGAATTCCGCTTGCAGACGCCGGATATAGGGGAGTTCGGAAAAAGGCCCCTCTTCCTTGAACTTGGCCAGGACCTGCGACAGCAACAAAGTGCTGCAGTGTTCCGGGAGGAACGTGGAGGATTTCGGATAGATGCCGAAGGCCAGGTCGAGAGGGCGCGCATCCTCGCGTAAGGTATCGACGACGTTCCCCTCGCCAACGAAGGTGTTGTAGATATACCCCGGCCCCGTCCTGCTCCAGAGGAACCTGCCGGTCCTCGAGAAGCACTCTCCGGCATTCGCGCAGGTGAAGAGGCTTCCGAGGAACCCGAGCGCCGTGGGACTCTTCGCGCCGCCCGTGTTCAAGCCATCCACGGCGTCCGAGAACGCGCCGAAAAAGGTGTGCCTCGAGTGCTCGGGAAACGCGTTCATGAGCGCATCGGTAAGCACGATGACCTTGTCCGCACTGCCCTCCATGCGTTTCTGCGTCGTCGCGAAGTGAGCGACGACGTACTCGTCGCCATCGATGCCAAGCCGCTCCTTGATGAATGACCCCGCCACGCTTCTCGGATCGGGGGGCGACCATCCGTAGCTCCGAACGAGCATATCCCAATAAGCCTGGGCTTCTTCCGGCGTGACGAACAGGGGCGCGAAAGCGGGGGACGTCAGCATCGCGGGTGTGTCGAATGACGACGCAGGTTCGACGGGAACCGGGTCGCTGCCGGATGTCGTCACCGGCTTTACCGCATTGACCTGCGTGTTGTGGTCATCCTGCGCGAGCATGCTCGTCTGCGTCGTCGCGCCGACGGGCAGTGAAGGCGCAGTCGCAAACAAAGCTGCCGCGAGCCCGCGTCGCACCATGGAAGGCAAGTCGTGCATATATCGTCCCGTTGTCCGTTCGGCGAAGAAGCCGTCACGGTAGCTCGCCTCCCTGCGGGCACGCTGTCGCCACGAGACCAAATATGCCCCGCGCTCGACACATGGCGACGTGCGCCGCGCCCGACGCGACGTGTCAGGTCACCATCGACACAGGCCCGGCGTCAACGCTCGGCGGTGCCCTTCGCTCCATCATCCCATTGAATGGCGGACGCCAGTTCTTCGTTGGTCAAGGCAAGTTCGCCCACGTCGGACGCCATCTTCACCGCCACGACGTGATCACCCTTCCGCGACAGTTCCGATGCGCCCGTACGCGTGAGCGCCTGCAGCCGCGTCTCGTCCGTCGACAACAACACGAGCAGGGTCTTCGACCCTTCCAGGAATCGCACGCCACCGGTCGCGCCGGATGTCGCGAGCTCCTCGGATTTCAATGGTTCGGCGCGAACCTTGCCCGCCCAGCGCGGCGGTGCCACGAAGGTGTAGCCCGCCGCCTCGTCGCGCCACGAGAAGCGTTTCATGGGCTCCCGGGCGGGCGCGGCTTCGCGGTGAACGCCGGGAGGCGGCGTGGCCTGCGGGGTGACAGGCAGGCCCAGGATCAGGGCAAGGACGACGGTTTTCATGGCCGGGCCTCCATTGAACGCCCGTCAAGCCTACGCCTGTGGCGTCGCGACGACGTCAAACTCCTCGTCGCCGCCGATCCGTCGGCACCTCAAGACAGCGACGTGCCCTGGCTTGAACGCGTTCAGGAGACGGCTTCCATATGGACCAGCAGGAGGCGGAGGCTCTCCCTGCCCTGCCAGTCGTTAACCGAAAGCTCGTAGGCGACGCGCATGCGCGATGGCGGCGGTGTGCCGTCGAAGGCGTTGAACATCACCGCATCCAGGGGCGCGCCGCCCTGCGCATGACGCAGTTGCAGGCGCAGGTGGCGACTGCCCATGGGTTTCCAGGACGCGCATTCGAAGCGCGCCTCGAAGACCGGCGGCGGAAAGCCCTGCCCCCATGGTCCCGCGAAGCGAAGCTGCCTCGCCAGGTCGAGCGTGTGGTCGCGGTAGTCGAGTTCACCGTCGGTCTGGACGACCGCCTGCAGGCGGTCGTCGTCGAGTTGCCTTCGCGCCGCCTCGTCGAAGGCAATCGCGAAACGTTCGAAGTCGGCAGCCCGCAAGCTCAGGCCTGCGGCCATCGCATGGCCGCCGAAACGCAGGATGAGACCGGGATGTCGCGCATCGATCGTGGCGAGCGCGTCGCGAATATGGAAGCCGGGAATCGAGCGCGCGGAGCCACGCAGTTCGTCGGTCTCGTCGCCCGCGGGGGCGAACGCCAGCACCGGACGATGCAGCTTCTCCTTCAGCTTCGATGCGACCAGCCCGACGATGCCCGCGTGCCAGCCTGGATCGAACAACGCCACGCCCACCGCGTCGACGTGAGCCGCACGCGCGACCATCGCCTCGGCCTCCTCCACCATGCCCGCCTGCATCTCGCGGCGTTCGTGGTTGATGGCGGAAAGCTGCTCGGCGTAACGCCGCGCGAGACCGGCATCGTCGGTGAGCAGGCAGGCGACGCCGAGGGACATGTCCTCCAGCCGGCCTGCCGCGTTGAGGCGCGGACCGATGGCGAAGGCGAGGTCCGTGGCGCCGACGGTGGACAGCGAACGGCCGCTCGCTTCGACGAGCGCAGCGATGCCCGCGCAAGCCTTTCCCGCGCGCATGCGCTTCAGGCCGGCTTCGACCAGCACGCGGTTGTTGAAGTCCAGCGGCACGAGGTCGGCGACCGTGCCGAGGGCGACCAGATCGAGCAGCGACCCCAGGTCGGGTTCGCCATCCGGGAAATGTCCCGCATCGCGCATGGCCGCGCGCAGGCCCAGCAGCAGGTAGAACATCACGCCCACACCGGCCAGCGCCTTGCTCGGGAACCCGTCGCCGGCGAGATTGGGGTTCACGATCGCGTCCGCATCGGGCAGGACGTCGCCAGGCAGATGGTGGTCGGTGACGAGCACGCCGATGCCGCGTGCCTTCGCGGCCGCGACGCCGGCGACGCTCGCCACGCCGTTGTCGACGGTGACGATGAGGTCCGGCGCCGGATCGAGCGAAGCCACCAGGGCCTCGCTGAGGCCGTAGCCGTGGACGAAGCGGTTCGGTACCACATGGCTGACCTGGCGTGCGCCGAGCAGACGCAGGCCGCGCTCGGCCACCGCTGTGCCCGTGGCGCCGTCGCAGTCGTAGTCGCCGGCGATCACGATGCGGCGGTCGTCCAGGATCGCGCGCATCAGCAGGGCCACGGCGCGATCCATGCCACCGAGCAACGCGGGCGCCAGCATGCGGGCCAGGCGATGCTCCGCGCCGTCCGGCGTATAGACGCCGCGCGCGGCGTACACGCGCTGGATCACCGGATGCACGTGGGCGGGCCAGCCGCTCGGCGCGACGCCGACGACGCGCTGGCGCCAGACCTTGCTCATGCCTTGCGCCAGAAGCGCAGGCGATGCCGCTTGCGCAGGACCGTGCGCGTGCCGTCGGCAAAAGCGAGGCGCACCTCGGTGCCCGCGAGCAGCCGGGCTTCGATGGCGGGCCACCATTCGCGCGCGAAGACCGATGGCTGAACGTCCTGAAGGTCTAGCAGCCCAAATGTGGGAGCCGCTTCAGCGGCGATGGCCAGGTTGCCTCGAGCACCCATCGCCGCTGAAGCGGCTCCCACAAAGGCGCTACGCGGCTGGATATCGACGTTGGCGCGGTGAGCCAGGGCCCACGCGAGCAGATCGTCGCTATAGATGCGGGTCAGCCCGCTTTCGACCCAATCGGGCAGCGTGCCCGGCCCCCACAACCACACGCTGTTCACCGGCGGCAGCCCCTCTGCGGCGCGCTTGCGGTTTACCGGATGGTTGTGCAGCACCACCTGCGCCTCGTTGATCAGCGCGCGCCAGCGGCGTCCTTCGCCACCCTTCGGCAGTTGCTCGAAAAGGTCGGCGCCGAGGGCTTCCTCGGGCTCGGGAAACGGCGGAAGCTCGACATAGGGCGGCAGACGCAACTGCCAGTGCTGCGCGTCGCCGACGCGGAGTTCCATGCTTTCCGCCTCGAACGTGCCGGCCAGCGCGGCCACGAGACCCTGCGCGTCGTCCACGCTCAGCCCGAGGTTCCCACAGGCGAGCAGGCGCGCGCCGTTGAGTTCGGGCTGCACCCATGCCGGGTCCACCGAAAGCCAGAGCGCGTCGCCGGCGTCCCCCGCCACGGACTGGCGAATCAGCGCGGCGGCGGGCAACGGGCCGTGCGGCCAGCGAAAGTGCTCGGCGAGCGCCAGGAGGTAACCCGGCCTGGACGCAGGGACCGTGCTGCCGCGTGCGAGCCATTCGGAAAACCCTGGGACGCCGGCCAGCTTTTCGCGACCCGGCAGCAGCACATGAAGGAGCGTGCCCACGCTCAGGCCTCGATCTGCTCAAGAATCCCAAGCCATTCCAGCTCGAGGTTTTCCTTCTCGCCGCGCAGTTCCGCCTGGCGCTGGCCGAGCTTCATGAGTTCCGCCGTCGGGCCGTCGTAAACCGCGGGATCGGCGAGTTTGCCCTCGATCGCCACGAGTTCCTTGTCCATGTTTTCGATGAGCGATTCGATCTTCTTCACCCGGGCGCGCAGCGGCTTTTCCTTCTCCCGCTCCCCGGCGCTCGACCGGCGGCGCTCCTTCGCGGATTCCTGCACCGGCGCATCGGCCGGCGCGGAGGCTACCGCCGCCGTCTTGCGCGTCGTGGCGCGGCTGCGCAGCCACTTCGCGTAATCGTCGAGGTCGCCATCGAACGGTTCCACCTTGCCATCGGCCACACGCCAGAACTCGTCGCAGACCATGCCGAGGAGGTGGCGATCGTGCGAGACGAGCACCAACGCACCGTCGAACGCCGCGAGAGCGTCGGCCAGTGCCTCGCGCATATCCAGGTCCAGATGGTTGGTCGGTTCGTCGAGCAGCAGGAGGTTGGGCTTGTCCCAGGCGATCAGCGCCAGCGCAAGGCGCGCGCGCTCGCCGCCCGAGAACGCGTCGACCGGCTCGAAAGCCCGCTCGGCGGGAAAATTCCAGGTGCCGAGGTAATCGCGCAACACCTGCGCGCCGGTATTCGGCGCCTTTTCCTGCAGGTGGTCGAACGGACTGGCACCCTCGCGCAGGCTTTCGACCGTGTGCTGGGCGAAGTAGCCGATGCGCGTGTCCTTGTGGAACCCGCGCTCGCCGCGCAGGGGCGCGAGTTCACCGACGAGGGATTTCACCATCGTGGATTTGCCGGCGCCGTTGGGGCCGAGCAGGCCGATGCGGTCGCCCGCCTCGAGGCCGAAGGCGACGTCGCGCAGGACGACGTGATCGCCGTAACCCGCGTCGACATGATCGAGCTGGAGCATCGATGTGGGCAGACGCTCCGGGGCGGGGAACGAAAAGCTGAAGGACCGCTCGGCGCGCACGGCTTCGGTGCCGGCCATCTTTTCCAGGCGCTTCATACGCGACTGCGCCTGCTTGGCCTTGCTGGCCTTCGCCTTGAAGCGGTCGATGAAGGATTGCAGGTGCGCACGCTCGGTCTGCTCGCGCTCGTGCGCGATCTGCTGCTGGCGCAGGTGCTCGGCGCGTTGCCGCTCGAAGGCGGTGTAGTTGCCGGTATAGAGCTTCGCCGTACCGTCGTGCAGGTGCAGCGTGTGCGAGATCACGCCATCGAGGAATTCGCGGTCGTGCGAGATGATCAGCAGCGTCCCCTGGTAACGGCGCAGCCATTCTTCCAGCCAGAGCACGGCATCGAGGTCGAGGTGATTGGTGGGCTCGTCGAGGAGCAGCAGGTCCGACGGTGCCATCAGCGCACGGGCCAGGTTGAGGCGCACGCGCCAGCCGCCCGAGAACGACGCCACCGGCTGCTCGTGCGTCTCCGGCGCGAAGCCGAGCCCATGCATGAGCCGCCCCGCCCGGGCACGGGCGTCGTATCCGCTGACTTCCTCGATACGCAGGTGCGCGGCGGCCACGGCTTCCAGGTCGCCCGCTTCCAGCGCATCCGCCTCGGCCTTCAGCGCGGCGGCCACCTCGACGTCGCCGCCGAGGACATAGTCGATCGCCGGATCGGGCAAGGCGGGAGTTTCCTGCGCGACCGAGGCCTGGCGCACCTTCGACGGCATGTCGAGGTCGCCCACCTCCGGCTCCAGCTCGCCCTTCAGGGCGGCGAACAGCGTGGACTTGCCGCAACCGTTGCGGCCGATGACGCCGAGGCTCCAGCCGGTCTGGATGGTGAGGTCCATCCGCGACAGGAGGGTGCGGCTGCCCCGGCGCAGGGCGAGATTGCGGAACGAGATCATGGCGGGCACGCGGGCGAAAGACGACTGCGCATGATAGCGGTCTACGGCCTTGCCGTCCCCCGAAACGCGACGCAGCACACAGCCGCGCGATCCGCCACGCGCCGCCCATGGCGTGCCCCGGGGCGATCTGTTACAACGGCGTCCTGCGCCGCATGGGGAGCGCGACGGAGCCGTCATGAATACTTTCAAGCCTGTTTTCACCGCCATCGCACTGGCTGTCGTCTCGGCCTCCGTGGCCCCGTCCGCGCGCGCCGGCGACACCCTGCTCATGCAACGCGTGAAGCAGGAGCAGTCGATGAACCTGCCGAAGAAAGGCATGAGCATGGCCGAAGTGGAGCGCCGCTTCGGCGCGCCCACCTCCAAGCTCGACGCCCGCGGCGGCGGCAGCCGCAAGCAGCCGGTGATCAACCGCTGGATGTACCCCGGTTACATCGTCTACTTCGAGCGCAGCCACGTGATCCACACGGTGCTGAACACGCCGGCCGGGAACAATACGAATCCCGCGAATCCGAAGTAACCCGCCAGCCGAAACTGTAGGAGCCGCTATAGCGGCGAGAAGCCCACGGAGCAATGAAGCCGCGAGGCAAGTTCCCCTCGCCGCTATAGCGGCTCCTACAAGGCTTCCTGCGGCTCGCGCAGGCGGGCTCCGTTCAGTGTACCAAGGTCGGCTAGAATAGCGGGCTCCCCTTTGCCGCCCTCGCCCGCCATGACCGACCGCTCCTCCTACCGCCTGCCCGCCGAATGGGAACCACAGGCCGGCGTGCTGATCGCCTGGCCGCACGCGGGCACCGACTGGGCCGAGCGACTGGCCGAGGTCGAAACCACCTACGTGGCGCTCGCCGCCGCCGTGACCCGTTTCGAGCCGCTGTACATCGTCGTGGCCGGCACCGAGCTGCGCGAGCACGCGCGCCTGGCGATCGAACGGGCCGGCGCGGACATGTCGCGCGTGCACTTCATCGAGCTGCCGTATGACGACACCTGGCTGCGCGACTCCGGCCCGATCACCCTCACCGGCCCCGACGGGGTCTTGCTCAACGACTACCGGTTCACCGGCTGGGGTGGCAAGTTCGGCGCCGAGCAGGACGACGCGCTGATCGCGGGACTGCTCGAGCGCGGCGTGCTGGCGGGGCTGCCGCACCGGCGCATCGACTGGGCACTGGAAGGCGGCGGCATCGAGAGCGACGGCCGCGGCACCATCCTCACCACCTGGAAGTGCCTGAACCAGCGCCACCCGGATCTCTCCCGCGAGACGATGACCGACACGCTGGCCACCACCCTGCACGCCGACCGCGTGCTGTGGCTGGAGCACGGCTATCTTGAAGGTGACGACACCGACGCCCATATCGATACGCTGGCGCGCTTCTCCGAGGACGGCGGCATCGTGTACCAGGCCTGCGACGACGCCGGCGATCCGCATTTCGAGGAACTCGGCCGGATGGCTTCGGAACTCGCCGAGCTGCGTTCGCCGGGAGGCAAACCCTATGTCCTGCATCCGCTGCCGTGGGCCCGGCCGATCCTGGACGAAGGCCGCCGGCTCGCCGCGTCCTACGCGAACTACCTGATCGTCAACGGCGCGGTGCTGGTGCCGGCCTACGGCGACCGAGCGGATGCGGAAGCCGCGCGGATCATCGGCATGGCCCATCCGGGCCGCGAGGTGGTCCAGGTGCCCTGCCGTCCGCTGATCTGGCAGAACGGCAGCCTGCACTGCATCACCATGCAGCTGCCGGCGGCGATTGCCGCCTGACACTCGAGGAACATCCATGACCCGCAAGACCCTCAAGGTCGCCCTCCTCCAGGAAACCGACCGTGGCAACCGCGACGCCAACCTCGATGCCATCGAGGCCGGGCTGCGCGAGGCCGCGAAGGCCGGCGTGGAGCTCGTGCTGCTCCAGGAGCTGCACAACGGCCCCTATTTCTGCCAGCGCGAGAGCGTCGACGTGTTCGACCTCGCCGAGACGATCCCCGGCCCGGGCACGGATCGCATCGGCAAGCTCGCCGAGGAACTGAAGCTCGTCGTGGTCGCCTCGATTTTCGAGAAGCGCGCCACCGGCCTGTATCACAACACGGCGGTGGTCTTCGACCGCTCGCGCGAAATCGCGGGCAAGTATCGCAAGATGCACATCCCCGACGATCCGGCCTTCTACGAGAAGTTCTACTTCACGCCGGGCGACCTCGGCTTCGAGCCGATTCCTACCTCGGTGGGCAAGCTCGGCGTGCTCGTGTGCTGGGACCAGTGGTATCCGGAAGCCGCGCGCCTGATGGCGCTGGCGGGCGCCGACCTGCTGTTCTATCCCACGGCGATCGGCTGGGACCCCAACGACTCCGACGAGGAGAAGGCGCGCCAGCGCGAGGCCTGGATCACCGTCCAGCGCGGCCATGCCGTCGCCAACGGCCTTCCGCTGCTCTCGTGCAACCGCACCGGCTACGAGGCCGATCCGTCCAACGTGGGCAGCGGCATCCAGTTCTGGGGCTCGAGCTTCGTGGCCGGTCCGCAGGGCGAATTCCTTGCGCAGGCGGGTACGGATGGCCGCGAACTGCTGGTTTGCGAGGTGGACATGGAGCGCAGCGAACACGTGCGCCGCATCTGGCCGTTCCTCCGCGACCGCCGCATCGACGCCTACGGCGACCTGACCAAGCGTTTCCGCGACTGATTCCCGAAGGACCTCCCGCCGCATGATTCCCGCCGAGAACGTCGCCACACCCGCCGCCCTGGAAGGCCAGCCCATCGAGCGCATGATGCGCGACGGTGTCGAATACACGATCCTCGGCACGGCGCACGTATCGCGCGCCAGCGTGCAGGCGGTGGACGCGTTGCTGGAAACCGAGCGCTTCGACGCCGTGGCCGTCGAACTCTGCCCGAGCCGCGCGCACGGCATCCGCGACCCGGAAGCGTTCAAGCAGATGGACCTGTTCCAGGTCATCCGCCAGGGCAAGGCCGGCATGGTCGCGGCGAGCCTGGTACTCGGCTCGTTCCAGAAGCGCCTCGCCGCGCAGTACGGCATCGAGCCGGGCGCGGAAATGAAGGCGGCGATGGACGGCGCCGATGCCCGCGGCATCCCGGTCTGGCTGGTGGACCGCGAAGTGGGCACCACCCTCAAGCGGGCGTGGCGCAGCGTGGGCTTCTTCCAGCGTTTCGGCCTCATGGCCGGCATGCTCGGCAGCGTCTTCGAGCGTGAGGACATCGCCGAGGAAGACATCGAGAAGCTGAAGCAGTCCGACCTGCTCGAGAGCGCTTTCAGCGAATTCGCGGCCGGCTCCGCGCCGCTCTACCGCGCGCTGATCGCCGAACGCGACGAATTCATGGCCGCGAAACTGCGTGAGAACGGCGCGGCGATGGACGCATCCGCACCCAGCCGCAAGGTACTCGTGGTCATCGGCGCCGGCCACCTGAAGGGCATGACCGCGCAGCTCGCCGAACAGCATGGCGACGCGGGTGCCATCGCCGACGAGCTGGCGGTGACGCCACCGGCGGCGAAGTGGCCGAAACTTCTTGCGGTGGGCCTGGTGCTGGCGATCTTCGCCGCCATCGGCTTCGCCTTCTACCGCAACCCCAGCCTCGGCGCCGACGCGCTGAAGAACTGGATCCTGCTCACCGGCGGCCTGTCCGCGCTCGGCGCCCTGCTGGCCGGTGCGCACCCGCTGTCCATCGTGGCCGCCTTCGTCGCCGCGCCCCTGAAACCCTTCCGACCGGGCATCCCCTCCGGTGCCGTCAGCGCCATGGCCGAGGCCTGGGTACGCAAACCCCGCGTGATGGATTTCGAGCGGCTGCGCGACGACATCACCCACTGGACCGGCTGGTGGAAGAACCGCGTGGCGCGCACCCTGCTCAATTTTTTCCTGGTGAGCATCGGCACCATCGCGGGCGAATACATCGCGGGCATCCACATCATCCGCAGCCTGTTCTGATACCCGAGTTGTCCCTCGTCGCGGCAGGCATCTATACTTCCGGGGCTATTCAACCCCGGCCCCGCCCGGCACCCAGGGAACTCTTAATGAAGCGTCTGCAACTGGTTGGTCTGATTGCTGTAGCTCTGTGCGCCGCGTCCGCCGCGCATGCCGAAGGGGATAAAGCCAGGGGGCGGGAACTCGTCTACACCTGCAACGGCTGCCATGGCGTGCCGGGTTACTCCAACGTGTATCCCGACTACCACGTGCCGCATATCGTCGGCCAGAACGAGCAATACATCGTCAACGCGCTGAAGGCCTATAAGAGCGGCGAACGCAAGCATCCGACGATGAGCGCCCAGGCACAGAGCCTGTCCGACCAGGACATCTCGGATATCGCCGCCTACCTTTCCAGCATCGCCAAGTAAGCCGCCGAGGACGAACGATGACCCGTGGGTTTTCCCTGATTGCCATCGGCGCGCTCCTCGCGCTGACCGCCACCCAGACCTTCGCCGCCGGCGATCCGGCGCGCGGCAAGACCAAGACCGCCACCTGCGTGGCCTGCCACGGCAAGGACGGCAACGCCGTCGATCCGCAGTACCCGCGCCTTGCCGGCCAGTATGCCGATTACCTCGCGCAGGCCCTGCACGAATACAAGGACGGCCGCCGCAGCAACCTCGTGATGAAAGGCTTCGCCGCTACCTTGTCGGACCAGGACATCAACGATATCTCGGCGTATTTCGCCACGATGCCGACGAAGCTGCAGGGTCTCGAGAACCATATCCAGGGCGAGTAACCGCCCGTCGCTGTAGGAGCCGCTATAGCGGCGAGAAGCCGACAGAGCGACGATGCGGCGAGGTAGAGTCCTCTCGCCGCCATAGCGGCTCCTACAACAGCATTCCGCTCAGCCAGCCCGTGCGAAATACGGCTTCTCGCCCGTTTCGTGGTCCGTGGCGTCGCGCACCTCGGTGACCTCCGGAATACGCTCGCGCAAGGTTTTTTCCACGCCATTCTTCAGGGTGACGTCGACCATGCCACAGCCGTGGCAGCCGCCGCCGAAACGCAGCACCACGATGCCATCGGCCGTCACCTCGACCAGCGAGATGCGTCCGCCGTGCGATGCGATCTGCGGACCGATTTCCGTCTCGAGAACGAACTGCACGCGCTCGACGAGACCGGCTCCCTCACCGGGCGCGTCGCCCTTGATGCGCGGGGCGCGGATGTTGAGCTGGCTGCCGGTGGGCGTGGTCTCGTAGTCGATGTTCGCCGGATCGAGCCAACGCATGCTTTCGGAATCGACGTAAAGACGGAAGCCTTCGCACTCCACCGTCCATTCGTCGCCCTGCAATTCCGAAACGGAGCAGAACTCCAGCTCGCATTGGGCGGACGGCGTGCCCGCGGCGACGACGCGCAGGCGGATGCCGAGGCCGTCTTCGCCCTGCTGTGCGAGGAGGCGCAGGAAATGCGCCTGCGCACGCTCCGAGATATCGATCATGATGGCTCCGAAGATGGGTCTGGCCCGGGGACGCCGGAAAACAGCACCATTTTAGTACGCTTTCGACGTGGGCGCCGCCTTTTGACAATTCAACCAGCCGCGCGCCACGCTTCCCGCTTTCCCGGACGGACACCCCACGATGACTCTTTCCCCGCTCGCCACCCAGCACTCCCAGCCGCGCAAGGGCCCGGAACATGCCCTCGACCGCGCCGCCGTCGATGGATACCTCGCCGGCCTGCCCGGCTGGAAGCTGAGCGATGACGGCAAGGCCATCGTCAAGGATTTCCGATTCCCGGATTTTCACCACACGCTGGGCTTCATCAATGCGGTGGGCTTCATGGCCAACCAGGAGGACCACCATCCGGACCTCGAGGCCGGCTACGGGCATTGCCAGGTCCTTTGGTCGACCCATGACGTGGGCGGCCTCTCGCTGAACGATTTCATCTGCGCGGCGCGCGTCGAGGCCCTGCTGAATCGCTGAGGTGCCCTCCGGAGGATTCCGATGGACGACACCGGCGACGGTCCTCCTGGGACTCGCGCTGCTGGTCGCGCTGCCGTATCTGGCGGCGGCCGTCGTGCGCGCCGCCATCGAGTCGCGAAGCGCGGCCGATCGCGCCGCGTATGCGACGGGCGGCTCACCCTGGTCCTGGCGTTTCCGTGAAGCGGACGACGTCGTCGCCGGTCGCGCCTTCGGCGGCGGGTCGCTCGGCGCATCCCAGGCGGGCCTGATCCTTCGTGCCACGGACGGCAGGCCCATGGAGGTCGGCCTTCCGCTGGCCCGGGTGCCGGATCTCGTCCGGCTCGACAGCCTGGAATGGCGAGCCCGCGCTTCCGCCACGGGGGTCTACGGACTGGCCGTACGCGAGACGCTCGACGGGCCCTTGCTGCAGGCCCCTCTGGGCAAGCTGGGGCCCAAAGACCTGTCACGGCCGATTTCCCTGCGACGACTGGCCTGGACCGACGACATGGGCCACAGGGCGAGCCCGCCCACGCGTGCCGCGATGTTGCGCCTCCGTGCGACCCTCCCGGCCGGGGCCACCCTTGTGCTCGATCAGGCCGCACTGCGTGCCGATGGAAGCCCGGTCGCACCACGCTCCCTGTCCCTCCCCCCGGGTCTTTCGGCCGAGGGTCTCCTGGCCTGGCGCGACACCCAGCGCGCCGCCGATCCGCTCGTTACCTTCGGAACGGCCACGCCGACGCGTGCCGTTCCACCCCGGTCGAGCTGGATTCCCCCCGTCGTCTACCTCGCGCTCCTGGCGCTGTCCTCGTCCCGGCGCAGGAAGGGACCCAGCGGCTCCGGCCGCAGCCTGTCCGACCCCATCGACGCCGTCCTCGTCCTGACCGGCCCCCTCTGGTTCATCGCCGGTCTCGGCCTCGGCCCCAATCCCGCTACCGCGGGCATCGCGATGTTCGTGGCCGGCACGGCCTACGCGTTCCTCCTCGCCTCGCGCCGAATCCTCCCCGGCTGGCATTGGCTCGGCACCTGGCGGGCTGCCGCCTGGCCCCTGCTCGCCGTCCCGGTGGCCTTCGCCATCGTCCTCACGCTCGGCCATGCACCGCTATGGCCATCCCCTGGGCGCATCCTGCTTTACGTCGGCTGGGCCTTCTTTCAGCAATGGCTCGTCCTGGCCGTCGTGGGCGCCTTGCTGGCAAGGGTGCTCCCCCGCTCATGGGCCGCCCTGTTCACGGCACTGGCCTTCGCCCTGCTGCACACGCCCAACGGACTGCTGATGCAGCTTTGCTTCGTGGCCGAACTGGGCTGGGCATGGTGGTATTTCCATCGACGCGCGCTGCTCCCCGTGGCGGTAGCGCATGCGGCGAGCGCGGTGCTGCTGCAGGCCGGACTCGCCGGCGGGCTGCTGCGTTCGCTGGAAGTCAGCGCTCGGTTCCTGCAATGACCGTGGCGGCCTGGCTACGACCGCCAGGGGTCAACCGCGGAGATTGTCGAGGAATACCTTGAGATCGTCCGGCAACGGGACGGAAAAATCGTAGTTCCGGCCGCCAAGGTCGAAACTCATCCTCGACGCGTGCAGGAACATGCGCTTCAAGCCCTTGGCGCGGAAGCGCTTGTTGGCTTCCTCGTCGCCGTATTTCGGGTCGCCCGCCAGGGGGTGACCGACGTACTGGGCGTGCACGCGGATCTGGTGGGTGCGGCCCGTGCCCAGGGTGGCCTGCATCAGCCGCGCGCCCGGATATTGCTCCAGCTCCTGGAAGAAGGTGAGCGAAGGCTTGCCGGCGTCGTCCACGCGCACCATCCGTTCGCCTCCGTGGAGAACGGACTTCAGGAGGGGTGCATTGACGTCGAACTTCGCCTTGCGCGGCGTCCCGGTCATGAGACAGAGGTACTGCTTGGTCACCTCGTTGTCCCGGATGAGCGCCTGGAGGCCGGTGAGCCCCGGACGTGACCGGGCCAGGACCAGCACGCCGCTGGTGTCGCGGTCGAGACGGTGGACCAGCTCCAGGTGTTCGTTCGGCCGCGCGGCGCGAAGCAGCTCGATGGCGCCGTGACTCACCCCGCTGCCGCCGTGGGCGGCGATGCCCACCGGCTTGTCGATCACGAGGAAGTGCTTGTCCTCGAAGATGACCGAGTCGGCCACCGCCCTCACCATGCCCGACGGCGCCACGCCCTCCTCGCGCTCGGCCACGCGGACGGGCGGGATGCGCAGCATGTCGCCCAGCGCGAGGCGGGTTTCCGGCTTGGCGCGCTTGCCGTTGATGCGGACCTGCCCGGTTCTCAGCAGGCGGTAGACCAGGCTGCGCGGCACCCCCTTGAGCAGGGTCATCAGCGCGTTGTCCACGCGCTGACCGTCCCGTTCGGGACCGATTTCGACCTGGCGCACACCTTGGCCGCCGTCGAGGGAAGTTGCCGTCTGCATTGATAAAACTCGAAATTGATAGGATACTCGGCGAGCGCCAGGCTCCGCTGAAGACTCATCTCTCGCGGGGTGCCGGTGCCGCCGCGTAAGGCGAGTGTCGCGCCGTTCCGTCCGAGGGGTCGGAAGGCGGGGACACCCCACATCGTAGCGGTTCGGGTTGCGGTTGTCCGGCTAATCCGTAGGGATGCGGACCGGTTGCAAGGCGCTTATTCACGAATCACGCCGGGTCCAGGTATCGGTCCCGGATCCCATGCCGCTTGAAGCCTCACCGCTGCGGCGCGATCCCCGGCAGGCCGCCACATGGGCGCCACCGCGGCGCGCGGCCGCGCGGCAAGGCCGAGGAACCTACAAATGAAGCGTATGTTGATCAACGCGACTCAGCGCGAAGAGTTGCGTGTGGCCATCGTCGATGGCCAGAACCTTTACGACCTCGACATCGAAATCCCGTCCAGGGAACAGAAAAAGGCCAACATCTACAAGGGCCGCATCACCCGCGTCGAACCTTCCCTCGAAGCCTGCTTCGTCGACTACGGCGCCGAGCGCCACGGCTTCCTCCCGCTGAAGGAAGTCGCCCGGGAGTACTTCAACCCGAACGCGGAAAGTAAGTCGAACATCCGCGAACTCCTCAAGGAAGGCCAGGAAATCATCGTCCAGGTCGAGAAAGAGGAGCGCGGCAACAAGGGCGCCGCCCTCACCACGTTCATCAGCCTGGCCGGCCGCTACATGGTGCTGATGCCGAACAACCCCCGTGCCGGCGGCGTCTCGCGCCGTATCGAGGGCGAAGACAGGCAGGCCCTCAAGGAAGCCATGGAGCACCTCTCGGTGCCCGACGAGATGGGTCTCATCGTGCGCACCGCCGGCATGGGCCGCGACGCCGAGGAGCTCCAGTGGGATCTGGATTACCTCCTGCAGCTGTGGAAGTCGATCTCGGCCGCCGCGAACTCGCAGAAGGCCCCGTTCCTGATCTACCAGGAATCCAAGCTGTTCATCCGTGCCCTGCGCGACTACCTGCGTAACGACATCGGCGAAATCCTGATCGACGAGGAATCGCTGTTCAGCGACGCCCGCGATTTCGTGCAGCAGGTGATGCCCAACAACCTGCGCAAGCTGAAGCTGTACCAGGATCCGACACCGCTGTTCTCGCGCTACCAGATCGAGACCCAGATCGAGAGCATCTTCGAGCGCAACGTACGCCTGCCCTCCGGCGGCTCGATCGTCATCGACCAGACGGAAGCGCTCACGGCCATCGACATCAACTCGTCGAAGGCCACCAAGGGCAGCGACATCGAGGAAACGGCGTTCAACACCAACCTCGAGGCCGCCACCGAGATCGCCCGCCAGCTGCGCATCCGCGATGCGGGCGGCCTCATCGTCATCGACTTCATCGACATGGACAGCCCGCGCCACCAGCGCGAGGTGGAGGAGCGCCTCAAGGACGCCCTCAAGGCCGACCGCGCCCGCGTCCAGATCGGTCGCATTTCGCGCTTCGGCCTGCTCGAGATGTCGCGCCAGCGACTGCGTCCTAGCCTCGGCGAGGCCACCCAGATCGTCTGCCCGCGCTGCGAAGGCCATGGCCATATCCGCAGCGTGGAATCGCTGGCGCTGTCGACCCTGCGCCTGATCGAAGAACACGCGATGAAGGAAAACACCGGGCAGGTCCTGGTGCAGGCGCCGCCGGCGGTCGCCAACTTCCTGCTCAACGAGAAGCGCGCCAGCATCGTCGAGATCGAACTCCGCCACAGTGTGCACGTGGTGGTGGTCGCCGACGACAAACTGGAAACGCCGCACCTCGAGATCACCCGCATCCGCGAAGCGGACATGGGCGAGCACAGCAAGCCGAGCTACGAGCGGACCACGCCCGCGGTGGCCACCGCGCTTCCGAAGATGGGCCAGGCGCTGGGCAGCGGCGAGCAGCCGCTGGTCACCGGCGTGGTGCCGTCCACGCCGGCTCCGCTGCGCGACGACGACGTCGAGGTTCCTGCCGCGCCGGCCCAGCCCGCGCGCCAGGCCGCACCCGCCCCTTCCACCGGCGGTTTCTTCTCCCGCCTCTTCGGCAGTCTGTTCGGTGGCGGCGCTCCCGCCGCTCCCGCCGCCCAGCCTGCGGCGCCTGCCCGCCGCGAGGACGCCCGTCAGGGCGGCCGCGGCGAGCGCGGTGGCCGTCGCGACGAGCGTCGCGGCACCGAAGGTCGCGGCAAGAGTGGCGAGCAGCGTGGTGGCCAGCAAGGCCAGCGCAAGGATAACGCCCAGCAACAGGCCCGCGGCCAGCAGGCGAAGGGTGGCAAGCAGGGCCGTGGCGAGCAGTCCGCTCGCCAGGGCGAAGACAAGCAGCAGGGCCGCCAGAAGGACGGCCAGCAGCAGGGTCGCCAGGGCCGCCAGGAACAGGCCGCCCAGGGGGAGAACCGCCGCCAGCCGCGCGGCGAGCGCCAGCCCCAGGGCGAGAAGGTCGAAAAGGCCGTGACCGCCACGGCCGCGGCAACCGCCGTCCAGACCCAGCCGCCCGTGCCGCCTCGCGCGCCGGTCGAAAAGGCGCCCGCCCCCGTCGCTGCCAAGGCTGACGAGAAGCTGGCGTCGACGCCTGCCGACGCACCCGTCACCGACATCGAGGCGACGATCGCCGCCGACTCGGGCATCCCGCCGAGCGAAGGCGCCAAGGAAACCGAGGGCGGCCAGCGCCGTCGTCGCGGCCGCCGTGGCGGCCGCCGCCGTCGTCGCCAGGAAGACGGCGCCCAGGCCGGTGCGATCGAGGGCGTGAACAGCGTCGAAGATCTCGACGACGAGGACGGTGACGACGAGATGCCGGTCGAGACCGCGCGCTCGGGCCCGAGCGTGCCGCCGGTGCTCGACACGGCGGCCGCCGCAGAGAATGCGTTCGCCGTGGAAGCACCGACCGGCTTGGCGACGCGCCCCGCGGAGCCCTCCGACGACGAGTCCGTCCCGTCCGCTCTCACCCTTCCCACCCTTCCGAAGCTGCCGCCGATTCCCGGCAGTCCGGCCGCGATGACGCACTCGACGCACGCCGCCGACGCGGCCACGCCGGCGGATTCGGCCCAGACCCGCACCACCGAGCGCCGCCAGACCGAATCGGATGCGCCACTGAAGAGCGCGCCGGTGACGGGCTCCGCACCGGTACCCGCCGCGGCACCGATGGCGGCCCCCACGCCGGTCGAGCCTCCCGCCATCGAAGATGTCGTGGCCGTTGCTCCCCCGGCAGCTGGCGTGGGCCTCGACGCGCCGGCGCGTGGCTTCCTGCCGGATGAGGCAGAGGCACCCGTCGTGAAGACGTCCCGCGAGGCGACCGCCGTCTCGCAGGAGACGCCGCCGGCTCCAGCCGATGAACCGGCTTCTGTCGAGAAGACGCCGGCTCCGGCTCCGGCTCCCGCTCCCGCTCCGATCCCCGCCGCGGCTCCCGCCCCGGCCCCGGTGGTGAAGGAAACGGTGAGCGAGGCGCCTGCGCAGGAAACGGGGGAAGAAGAGACGAAGGCTCCCGCGGTCCAGGCCACGCCGAAGTCTGCCGAGGCATCGAACGTGTCGCCGGTGTCGCATCCGGGTCCGCCGCCGGCACCCACGCCCGGCTGGACACCGCCGGCGCAGGGCGACCTTCTCACCCGCCCGAGGCACGAGCCACACAACGAGCAGTGATCCAGATAAAAGAACGCCGGGCTAAGCCCGGCGTTTTTTTATCGGCATCAGAACGGTTTCAACTCCCGACCTGATGGTTATGCGTATCGAGCAGGCCATGCACCGTCATCAGGTGCGCAAGGCCCACGACATGCTCGACATGCAGCTTCTCCATCAGGCGCTGCTTATAGGTCGAGACCGTCTTCGGGCTCAGATTCAGCCGTTCACCGATCGAAGTGAGCGGCATGCCGCGAACGAGCATCATCGAGACTTCCATCTCGCGCGTGGAAAGGGTATCGAACGGCGAATCGGAGCCGTCGAGGGTGGCCAGCGCCAATTGCTGCGCCACGGTGGGTGCGAGGTAACGGCGCCCCGACGCGACCTGGCGTACGGCGCTCAACAGTTCGTCCGACGAACAGCCCTTCGTGAGGTAGCCGAGAGCGCCGGCGTCCAGCAGGCGCTTGGGAAACCGCGCGTCGTCCACGACCGTCAGGATGACGACGTTCGTGCGCAGCTTTGCGCGAATGATCCGCTCCGTCAGTTCCACGCCGCTCATGCCCGGCATGTGGACGTCGACCAGCGCAATATCCGGCGAATGCGAACGGATGAGGCGCAGGCCCTCTTCCGCCGAACTTGCCTCCCCGCGGATGCGTAGATCGGCCTGTTGTTGCAGGATCATTCGAAAGCCGGTCCTGACCAGTTCATGGTCATCGACCAAAATAACGTTAATCATCTAGTGCCCTCCCTGGGCCGACTGTTCTAGACGCACGGTTCGGACCGGGCGCCGCCTGCGAATGCATACAATGCCAGATGTGCAGGCGAGACAACCAGCGTGAGGGTATGATCGTGACCTGGACCGGCTTTATGTAGCGGTATCCCCGCGCCGCGCGCCAACGCACAGCCTGATGATCGCGTCGTCGCTTGCCGCAGCGCGACGTAGGTGCGCGCCGATTTCCCACGCCCGCCTGCACGCTCGAGCATGGCATCGAGCCGCGACACACCGCTCACACGCTGGGCACGCGGCCGTCAGCAACGGCCGGTCAAGGTGGACGCTCCCCCGACGGAGAATCCCCATGGCCAATGAGAAAAATCTCCCACCGCAGGAGCCGGGCCAGGATACGCCCCCGAAAGACAGGCGCGGCCCCACGGAGCAGCCGCCGACCGACGCCTCCGGCGACCCTTTGGACGACACCGGCGAAGACAACCAGGGAAAGAAGTAGTCGTCAGTGCGCCGCATCCATCGGATCGCGGTCGGCGCGTGCGCGGCGCGCCGACCGTGCGGCGGCGCGCTTCCGCAGCAGGATGATGCCGGCGAGGATGAGGATGGCGGGGCCCCAGCGCCCATCCGTGGCCTTGGCGAGCAGCTTGCCCGCCGCGAGCGCACCGATCGTGCTCGTGTGAGAACCCGATACAACCGTAGCCATGGCCGTCCTCCCATCCTGATCGTCGCGCGTTGCCGACAGCGTCGCCGCCACCGCATTGGAGCGACGTGAAGTCTGGAGCTAGACCGTCTCCACGCTTACTTCCCCTCGCGTTCGAAGACCAGACCGGCCGCCTGGAGGTCGCCTTTCATGACGAGGTCGATGCCGCGTTCCATCCAGTATGACCCGCTCGCCGCGCTGGGCGTGCCCGGCGCCATCTTCCCGTGGATCGCGCGAACGCGGTAACGCGCCGCCGGGTCCAGTCCGCGCGGGCGCAGCGTCGGGAACGGCCGCGCTTCCTCGCCCTGGCGCTGGAACGCGAAAAGCACGGCCTGCCTGCCATCGGCGGCGACCGACTCCGTCGCCGACCAGGGCGCGCGCCGCTGCGGCGACATCAGCCGGTATAGGGCGCCCCGCTGGATCGTCGCACGGATCTTCTTGTATTCGGCGACGTAACCGCGCGCCGAGGCTTCGTCGGCGGGCGTCCACTCGAGCAGGTTGGCGCCGATACCGAGGCCGCCCTGCATGGCGGAAAGGAAGCGGAAATCCAGCGAGGTGCTGCGGCCGTTCACCCAGTTCGGCGAACCCGTGACCCAGGCCATCATCGTGGCCGGCGCGTACGCATAGCTGAAGCCGTCCTGGATCGAGAGCCGGTCGGACGGATCGGTGTTGTCGGAGGGCCAGACTTCGTCGGTGAGCGCCATGATGCCGAGGTCCACGCGCGCACCGCCGCCGGAACACGACTCGATCTCCACCTCCGGATGCCGTGCGCGCAATACGCGCAGGATGTCGTAGAGGTTGCGCACGTACGCCACGTACACCTTCTGCTGTTCGTCCGCCGGCATCTGCGGCCAGCCGGGCTCGGACCAGTTGCGGTTGTAGTCCCACTTCAGGAACTGGATGTCGTTGTCGCGAAGCAGGCCGTCGAGCACCTCGAGCACATGGGCCTTCACGTCCTCTCGGGCCAGGTTCAGCACGAGCTGGTGGCGGCCTTCGCTGCGTTCGCGGCCTGGAAAGTTCAGCACCCAATCCGGATGCGCGCGATAGAGATCGCTGTCCGGATTCACCATTTCCGGTTCCACCCACAGGCCGAAGCTCATGCCGAGGCCATGCACCTTGTCGATCAGCGGCTTGAGCCCGTTCGGGAACTTGCGCCGGTTCACCACCCAGTCGCCGAGGCCGGCATGGTCGCTGTCCCGCGCGCCGAACCAGCCGTCGTCCACGACGAAACGTTCGACGCCGAGCGCGGCGGCCTTCTCCGCAAGGCGCTCCTGCCCTGCCTCGTCCACCTTGAACTCGGTGGCCTCCCATGAGTTGTAGAGGACGGGACGCAGCTTGGCGTCCGCGCCACCGGGAAGGACGCGCTCGCGTTCGAAACGATGCATGAGGCGCGACGCGGCACCGACGCCCCGCGTCGTGTAGCCCGCATAGAACACCGGCGTGTCGAGGCCCTGCCCCGGGGGCAGGCGATACGCGAAATCGAACGGGTTGAAACCGCCGGTGACGCGGACCTGGCCGAGAATGTCCTCGTCGACCTGGATGCGCCACGAGCCGCTCCACGCCAGCGCGCCGAACCAGACGTCGCCGTGCTCTTCGTTCCATGCGTCGCCGCGGCCGATGGCGAACCAGGGATTGTTCTCGTCGCCGGTGCTGCCGCGACGGCTCTCGAGCACGGTGGCCCCCGGCGTCACCGCGCGCGTCTGCAGGTGCCATTCCCCCGCCCAGGTACCGGTGAGATAACGCAGCGAATAGTCGCCGCGCGGGAGGTTCCATGTCGCGGCCGCCGCGCTGTCGATCGTCAACGCCTGCTTGCCCGTGTTCTCGATGTGGGCCGAACGTCCCACGATGCCGGTGGCCGCATCCGCCGTATAGCGCAGGTCGACCGTCACGCCGGCCTGCGCATCGCGCAGGCGGATCGACAACGCGTTCCTGTCGATGCGATAGCTGTCGTAGCGCAGTACGACGTCGCGATTGCCGTCATCCAGGCGAATCTTCAACGCGGGCGTGGCGGTCATCGCTCCACCCCAACCCGCGTACTCCTGCGGCGTGAGACTGCCGGCCGGATCGAACGACGAGCGCTCCGGCGCGGGAACGGCGGGACCGAGCGGATCGTCCGGCGCCAGTCGCGCTCCCCAATAAAGCGTCTGCAAGATGCCATCGGCGTTCACGCCCATCGCATAGGTAACGTCGCCGGCGTCGAGGCGGAAGACGCGATGGGCCGCGTCGTAGCGCGGCACGGCGTCCTTCGAGGGCGCCGCGACGGCGGTATCCGCGATCGTGGCGACAAAGAGGCCCGCCGCGAGGACGAGGAGGAGGCGGATCGTTGGAGACGTACGTTTCACGTCGCGCTGTTCCTTGTCTATCGCCATGTTTCCGCGCGGAAGGCGAAGGATCGTTCCAGGCTGACGCCGGGCGCCAGGTCGGTCATGCCATGAGCGAGCGGGCCGCCCGGGAGATGCACGGCGTCGATCGGATGGTCCACGGGCTCGAAGCAGAAGAACGAGCCGCCCTCCGGTACGTAGAGAACATACCTGCCCGCATCCGACTCGACATGGAGACGGAGCGCCAGCGCCGGCCATTCGATCGCCGCCTCGCCCGTCCAGCCGTCGAAGGCATGATTGAGTCCGCCGGCCGGCAACGGGCGGTTCCGGGCGAAGTCCCAGGCCTCCGGCACGGCTTCGCGGCGCACCGGCAAGGGCGAGACGCCATCGTTCTGCCACACCGACTGCGCGGCCGCGGACAGCCGCACTCCACCGTGCAGCGGAAAGAAGGGATGCAGGCCAAGTCCGAACGGCAACGAGAACTCCCCGGTATTCGTCACGCGAAGGCGAACACGCAGTGTGTCCCCATCGAGACGATAACCGAGGAGTGCACGGTAGCTGTAGGCCTCCGGCACCGATTCGTCCAGCGTCAACGCGAGTGTCAGGTCGTCGTGATGGGACACCGTCCATTCGCGCTGCCAGCCGCTGCCGTGGATGGGCCATGCGTCGTCGGCACGGTTGCGCGCGAGCGTCACCTCGCGTCCCCGATGAAAAAAGCCGCCGTGGGCAATGCGATTGCTCCACGGCAGCAGGGGGTAACAGGCGAGATGGTTGGGATCGGGGGCCCCGTCCCAGCCCCTCATCAGGGCGACGGCATCGCCGCGCCCCTTCCACTCCAGGCTGGCGATGCCGCCGCCGATCCACGGCAAGACGCACAGGCGCAGCGAATCGTTTCGCAGCTGGAGCGGGACGGGCTCGGTCATGCGGTCAGAACGAGCCGCGCACGCCGACGAAGAACGTGCGGCCATTCGCCTCCGCGTAGCTCAGCCGGTCGCTCAGCAGCTGGTACTGGTAAATATTTTCGTTGGTGAGGTTCGTGGCGTACAGGAAGATCGACGCGTGCTTGTTGAGGTTGTAGCTGGCGCTCAGGTCCACCTGGCCGTACGACTTGACGGACGTGGGCTGCCCCTGGTTGCCGGCGAGCAGCGTGAGGTAGCTCTGCCGCCAGTTATATGCGGCGCGCAGCTCCACTGGCCCCTTCTGGTAGTAGAGGCTGAAATTCGACGAGTTGCCGATGCCCGGGACCGCGAAACGGCCCGTGCTGGCAAGATGGTCGGAGCTGATCGAGGTGTCGCTGGTGACGTAGGTGTAGTTCGTCGCCACGCCAAGGCCGTCGAAAGGCGCAGGCAGCTTCGTGAACTGGTAGTTGAAGGTCAGCTCCGCGCCCTTGATGGTGGCGTCGTTGAGGTTCACCGGCTCGGTCAGCTGGAACGGGAAGCCGAGCAGGGTCGTATTGGTGGTGATCTTCGTGGTGAAGTTGCTGACCTTCTTGTAGAACAGGTCGATCGCGGTATAGCTGGTGTCGTTGAAATACCACTCCAGGCCGGCGTCGTAGTTCTTCGACACGTACGGAAGCAGGTTGGCGTTGCCCTGGTCGATCGTCTGGTCCTGCGGACGGAAGTTGTATCTCACGTTCAGCGCCAGGTCGCCCAGATCGGGGCGGGTCAGCGTCTTCGAGGCCGCCGCGCGGAAGACCAGGTCGTCGCGCAGGTTGAGCTTGAAGTTCGCCGACGGCAGCCAGTAGTGGTAATCGCCCTTCTGCGAGATCGGCGTCAGCGAGCCATAGGTGGGAATGGCATTGGTCGGATCGGCCGGATTCACCGCGATCGCGAGGATCGGGATGGAGAACGCGCGCGACGTGGTATCGGTTTTCGTATAGCGCATGCCGACGTTCAGGGTCCACGGCATCGACGCATCCTGCTCGAACGTGGCGCTGCCGTAGGCCGAGGTCGTATGTTCCTTGATCTGCGCATACGAGCTGGGATCGGGGCGGGCGGCGAAGCTGCCGCCGTTGGCCGCGAGCGCCGCCTGGAAGGCCGCCGGGTTCGCCAGCTGGTTGTACGCCGCCGGCGAGGCCAGGTATTCGAAGAGCTTGTTGACGTCGTAGGTGACCCACTGGTGCGGGAAGGTCGACGATACGCCGTCCACCAGGCTGCCACCGTTGAACACGTGTGCATCGACGGCATCGGCGGGCACGTTCACGGCGTAGCCGCAGTAGACCGCGCAGGCCACGTCGTCGGGTGTCTTGTAGGTGAGCTTGGTCTTCTTGCGCTGCGTGTTCGAGACGCCGAAATCCAGCCGGGCCAGCGCACCGTCGAGGAAACTCTTCGAGAAATGCAGCTTGTTCTCGAAGATGGCGTCCGTGACGTTGGCGCTCTGCGTACCCTGGTTGGGCACGTGCGCATGCAGTGCGTCGACATCGTCGGTGGGGAGGAAGCCACTCCAGCTCGGCAGGTGGTTGCTGCCGCCGTTCTGCCACTCGGGCGTCGCGCCGATGTTGCGGGTTCCGAGTACCGTGAAGTTGCTGTCCGCCGACTTCTTGTTCCAGGCGCGCGAGACAGCGCTATCGAAATCCACCTGCATCGAGGGATCGATCTGCCAGTTGAAGTTCGCGCCAACCTGGGTATTGAAGGCATCGCGCGGCACCGAGCTGACGATATAGTCGTTCGCCATGCCGCCCGAGGCATCCACGCCGAAATGCTGCGCGGTGTTGTTGGCATCCGGCGTGATCGAATTGATGATGCCGGTGTTGGTGTAGAGGCCGAAGCCGCGCACGTCGGAATCCACCTGGTATTCCGAGAACAAACCGTCCACCTTCACGGTGAAGTCGTCGGCGGGCTTCCAGTCGATCGCGCCGTTGAACGAACGGCGGGTGCGCGTTTCCTGGGTGGACTGCCCCTGCAAGGTCTGCGGCAACGAGACGTTGGTGTACGCCGGGTTGATCCGCGAGAAGTCCTGGTTGGCGAGCCAGCCGCCCGTGTCCATCGTCTGCTGGACGTGGTCGCGCTTGTAGTAAACGACCGAGGCGAGCCAGCCGAACGTGTGGTCCGCGTTCGTATTGCCGAGCATCCCGGAGACCTTCGGCGTGGTCTTGCCGCCGAAACCGCCGCCCGTATGATCGTTCACCGCCGCCGCGCTGCCGGCCGCGTGCCAGCCGTTGAAGTCGAAGGGACGCGCCGTGATGACGTTCACCGTGCCGCCGATGCCGCCCTCTTCCGTATCCGGCGTGGCTGTCTTCTGGACCACCGCCTGCTGGATGATCTCCGAAGGCAGCACGTCGAAGTCGAAAGCGCGGTCGGTGGCGGCGGTCGCCATCGTGCGGCCGTTCACCAGCACGTTGACGAAGTTCGGGCCGAAGCCGCGCACGGTGATCTGGTTGGACTCGCCACCGCCGCGGTTCACCGACACGCCGGGCACGCGTTGCAGCGCGTCGGCCACGTTCTGGTCGGGGAACTTGCCCGCTTCTTCGGCGGACACCGAGTCCACGACGCTGATCGAATCGCGCTTGGTTGCCTGGGAGAGGTACAGCGACTGGAGCTGGCCGGTCACCTGCACGCCGCCCAGGTCGGTCACGGCCTTCTTGTCCTTGACCTTCCCATCCCGAGTGGTCGCGGCCGCCGTGTCCTGCGACTGGGCGACCGGGCCCGCCGGCGCCGCCGGCGCCGCGGAAGCCACCTCCTGGGCATGGGCCTGGAAGGAACCGCCGATGAGACCGATACCGATCATGCCCGCCAACGCGTTACGCACAGACAACGCCAACACCTTCCGCTGCATTCCGACTCCCCTCTATGGATGGACTGCCATTTGCCTCAACCGGGGCCGGACGCAGGCCGCAGACCACCCTCGAGGACGACCTGTCGCCCCGTTGGTTTCGTGCGTCTCTTTGCCGATCCCGAACCGTTTCCCCGCGACGCCCCGACCGGCACTACACCCGCCCGACCGTCGATGGGCTGAATTGTAGTATTTTATTATTATCCGACTGCAAGCTGCGGCGCAGCATGGCCGGAAACGGCCGGAACCGGGGGATCAGGACGATTTCGTGCGGCGGCCGCGCCCGCGGATGTTGTTGCGCGACTCCGCCACCATGCTCAGCATGGCCTGCCGCGCCATCTCGGGCTGGCGTTTACGCACCGCCTCATAGACCTTCTCGTGGTATGGGAGCGCCAGCTTGAAGTTCGCCGCATTCCGCGCGGAAAGCAGGAAGAAGGTGCCGAGAGCCGTCTCGATCACGGAGAACAAGGAGACCATGAGCTCGTTGTTGGTCGCGCGCAGCAGGGTCTCGTGGAAGGCCAGGTCGGCCTCCGCCCAGGCGTCGAGGTCTTCCGAGGCGGCCATCGCCTCGTAAGCGACCTTCAGCTCGGCGAGTTGCCCGGGAGTGCGCCGCTTCGCGGCTGCCGCCGCGGCCGCGGGCTCGATAAGCTCGCGCATCTCGATGAGTTTCTCGACGAAGCTGTCCGTAGGCATCAGGGCGCAGCGCCAGGCAAGCACGTCGGCATCGAGCTGGTTCCAGTACATCGCATCGCGCACGCGCGCCCCGGTACGTTGACGGGACTCGATGAGGCCCTTTGCCACCAATACCTTCATGGCCTCGCGCAGGGCCGTGCGGCTCACCTTCATCCGCTCCGCGAGGACTTCCTCGCGCGGCAACCCTTCACCCGGCGCCAGCTTGCCGCTGACGATCAGCTGACCCAGTTCCCGGACCACTTGGCCGTGCAGGTTACGCGTGGTCACAGGTTTCACGATGTGTCGCTCCCTCAGCTGTGCGATGCGCTATATCTCCCGACAACGCTACACAGCCGCGTCCCCGGGCGTCAATCCGACAAAGGCCTACGCTTCGTCGCGTGACGCTGCTCACATCACCACCCGGTCCGCATCGGTCATGGTGACCGAAACCCTCGAGAAGGTACGTCACGATGACCGACACGCGGAAGTTCCTCGTTTTGTGCATGGGCATGGCGTTGGCTGGTACGGTCGCCGCGCAATCGACCACGGGCTCGGTCTTCGGGGCGATCGCCGGCGGCGGTTCGGGTGACACCGTTCGCGTCGAAGGCTCCAACGGTGTGCGCCGCGAGGTGGCGGTGGATGCCTCGGGTCATTATCAGGCCGGATCGCTGCCTGTCGGCACGTATGCCGTCAGCCTCCTTCGAGGCGGTGCCGTCGTCTCCACGCATGGCAACGTGGCGCTCCGCGTCGGTGGCGCCGCGAAGATCGACTTCACAGGCACCGCGGCGGCGACATCCACCGCCGCGACGAATCTGGGCGGTGTAACGGTGTCCGCGAATGCCCAACCCGCCATCGACGTAACGACCGTGGATTCGCGCACGGTGATTTCCGCCGAGCAGCTGCGGCAACTGCCCCTTGCGAGAACGGCCGAAGACATCGCCCTGCTCGCCCCCGGCACGGCGACTTCGGGCGCGCTGTACGCCAGCCGCATCGGCGGCGGTGGGAACCTGGTGTCCTTCGGCGGATCGAGCGGCGCCGAGAATGCCTACTACATCAACGGATTCAATACGACCGACCCCTACAAGGGCGAAGGAGCGCTGCAACTGCCCTATGGCGCCATCGACCAGCAGGAGGTGCTCACCGGCGGATACAGCGCCAAGTACGGACGCTCGGACGGCGGCGTCATCAACCAGGTGGGAAAGAGCGGCACGAATACCTGGCACTATGGCTTCCAGGCCCAGTGGAGCCCGCGCTCGCTCGCCTCCTCGCCGGAGAACATCCGCTATGCGCGGAACCGCTTCGCCGGTCAGCTTTACGACTTCCGGGAAGAGGACAAGAGCTGGACGACGACCTATAGCGCCTACATCGGCGGCCCCTTGATCGCCGACCGCCTGTACCTGTTCGCGGCGGCGGAGCAGGACACGACACGCGGGGACACCACGGCGACGAATGCCGATCCCTCGAACCTCTCCGCACAATCGTCGCGGCTCCACTACAGGAACAAGACGCCCAAGTGGTACGCGAAGATCAACTGGAACATCACCGACAACAACATCCTCGAGGTGACCGGCATCCATAGCGAGCAATCCGGCTCCGGCCAGAACAGGAATTTCAACTACGCGGACCTCGGCACGAATGGCCAGGCCGTCCCGTCGGTCTTCACGAAAACCGGTGGCACGGCATATATCGGCAAGTTCACCAGCTACGTCACCGACGATGTCACCTTCACCGCCCTGTGGGGGCGGATGCGACTGCATGACTACAGCGCTCCCGCAGGTTACGACCCCACCCTCCCCTACCTGCAGAACATCACCGACCAGGATCCGCTGCTGAACGGCGGACAGTCGATCAGCAATTCGCAGACCATCTCGTCGCTGTCCGCACCCGACCAGGGCTCGCAGAACACGAGCCTGCAGCTGAACCTGGAATGGAAGCTCGGCGACCACACGATCAACCTCGGCGTCGACAACGACAAGCCGGAGACGATCGACCAGGGCAACAACCAATCCACCTGGACCTACGGACAAAGCGCCGGCGCGATCGACCTCGCCAACGGCATCGGCGCGCCCGGCGGCCGCGGCTATTACGTCGTCAACGAAATCACCAACGGCGCGTCAGGTGTGAAGACCGTCGAACGGGCGCAGTACCTCGAGGATAATTGGCAGGTCAGCGACCGCTTCCTGCTCAGTCTCGGCGTGCGGAACGACTCGTTCGACAATTACAACAACAGCAGCGTGAAGTTCACCTCGCAGGACCACAACTGGTCCCCGCGTGCGGGTTTCAGCTGGGACGTGTTCGGCGACGCCACGCTCAAGGTGTTCGGTAACCTGGGCCGGTATTACCTCGCCATCAACAACAACACGGCCTACGACGGCGCTACCGGATACCAGTGGCAGCGCAGCTATTACACCTATACGGGCATCGCGCCCAATGGCATGCCCACCGGGCTCGCGCAGTTCGGCAGCTTCTACGTCAACGGCCATACGGGTTCGGCCCCCGATCCACGCACAGTCGCCTCGACCAATCTCGGCGCGGAATACCAGGACGAATTCATCCTGGGCGCCACGAAGGCGCTCGGCGACCATTGGATCGCCGGCGTCAAGGGTACCTTCCGCAAGCTCCGGCAGATTTCGGACGATGTATGCGACAGTGCGAACCTGCTGATCGGCAAGGCGAAGGACCAGTACGGTCTGACCGACGACCAGGTCGTCGCCAACCGCGGCAGCTGCTACATCTTCAATCCCGGCAAGACCAACGACTTCGAGGTCGCGACGACCGGTGGGTACGTGACCGTACCGATGAGCGACGACGACTGGGGGTTCAGGCAAGGCCCCAAACGCAACTACTACGCCCTGGAGATGTTCCTGGAGCACCCCCTGGCCGAAGGGCCCTGGGGTGGCCGGGTCGATTACGTATTCTCGCGAAGCTACGGCAACTCGTCGGGCCTGCTCACCGCCAGCCGCGGCGACGACTCGGTGGGCGTCACGCAGGATTGGGACAATGCCTACGTCATGGAGAACGCCAATGGCCTGCTGAGCAACAACCACACCCACCAGCTCAAGTTGAACGGCGTGTACCGTTTCTCGCCCGAGTGGATGGTTTCCGGCGTAGTGAGGGTCGCCTCGGGCGCTCCCCGCTATTGCCTGGGTTTCTACGGGCCGACACCCGACGATCCGGCGACCAATGGCCCCAACGGCTACGGCAGCCTCTACCACTGGTGCGACGGGCAGCCCTCGCCGCCCGGAAAGCAGGGCGACCTGCCGTGGACGCGCCAGGTCGACCTCAACCTCGACTATTCCCCGGCGTTCGCGGACCACCACCTGTCTTTCGACCTGAGCGTGTTCAACGTCTTCGACGAGCAGCGCCCGCTTGCGATCTATTCGCAGAACAACTCCAAGGCCACGCCCTCCCAGCGGAACGACCTCTACGGCACGGCCACCGTGCTCGAACCGCCGCGCTATGTAAGACTGGGAATGAACTACGACTTCTGATCGATCTTGCTAAAGGAACGGCGTCCGCTGCCGATACAGGGGCAGGTATCGGGGAGCGGACGTCATGAGGAGTATCGCGATCTTCGCGCTGGCAGGCACATTGACCATGATTTCCGCCTGCTCGCAGGAAACATGGCACCTCGTCAGCGGTAAAAAAGGGGATGCCGCCGAAATCCGGATCGACGGCGACGAAGGCGTAGCCAATTGGTCGTGGGGACCGGACAACTTCACCGTGGAAGTCACCGTCGTGAAGAACGGGCTGGCCCATGAGACCGACGCCTCGAAACAAGGCGACCTCGTGCTCGAACTGGCGGACGGTACCCACCTCGAGTTTTCCGGTCCCCGCACCGCACTGGTATGCCAGCGGGGATGCGAGAGCTTGCACCTGCCCAATGCATGGCTCGTGAGCCGCGATTAGCTCTTCCCTCGAGTTACCCGTCCTTCCCGTTCAGCGGAACAAGCGCGGGCCCTCGTCCTTCCGACGACACGCCGCGAGCGGGGGCCCGGGGCGGCTGCGACGGCGAGCTTCGACCCAGGGTAATGTTCTTCGAGGCGCGCACGTCCTTGTTCGCGAAAGTCCATATCTCCCCGGTCTCGGTGATGAACACTGTCCAGTAAAGATCGGACTCCGGACCATAATCGATCAGGAAGTGGGCGAAGCCCTCCCCCTTTGGTGTATTGAGCGGTAGCGCGGGATTCAATTGCAGCATGTTCGGGCCTCCTCTGGCTCGAATTAGCGCTGCGTAACGGTGATGCCGTCGTGAATCATTAGTGGGGACGCGGTTCCGCTTTCGCGTCCGCTTACCGAAACCCATGCTGACTCGACCCTTGCACGCTTGAGCGTCACGGGAAACCCCACTAGGCAATCCGACCCCGAAGTGCAATATTCCAGACAGCGGCGGGAACTGGGGCCCGCCGATCAAGGGGAATGGATGAAGACAGAAGATTGGCTGAAGCTGGGAATCAGCGCTTGTTGGTATGTCCTGCTCGCCTGGTGGCTCTGGAGTGCCCGCGGCAATAAGACCGTCGCGCGTGGCGAGCCGTGGATGACCCGGCTTCTCCTTTACTGGTTGCCGTTGGCGCTCGCTTTCGTACTGCTTGGCCCGGGCGAATGGTATGGGCGCAACTGGCTGCGCGAAGGCATCGTGCCACATACCGCCCCCGTGTTTGCCGTGGCCCTCCTGATCGTAGCCGCGGGAGTCGCGCTCGCCTGCTGGTCGCGTTACCTGTTGGGCCGCAACTGGAGCAGCGTCGTGCAGATCAAGCAGGATCACGAACTGATTGAAGCCGGCCCTTATCGCTATATCCGGCACCCCATCTACACAGGAATTCTCATGGCGTTTGTCGGTACGGCGATCCAGGTAGGCGACGTGCGTGGCATCTTCGCCATACTGATCGTTTTCGCTTCATTCTGGCGCAAGCTCCGAATGGAGGAACGCATGCTGGGGGAGACCTTCGGCGAGGTCTATGCGGCCTATAAGGAAAGAACTTCGGCTCTTGTTCCGCGAGTTTTCTAAAGAGCGAATTTCAGAAGGCGCCGTGGCCCGTGCAGCACAGGAGTTCAATGTGGTCGGTTGTTGCGATGGCGCTGATGGTGCATGTTGCAGCCCACCGTGCCGCCGGATTGAGGCAGAGCGCAACTTGACGCGCATAGAGATTAAGCGTCGTCGGCTTCCGCAAGTGCTGTCCACCCTCGCCAATGCTTCGGCGACTCTGTCGCTCCGCATGCTCCCTGGGCAGTCGGCCACTTAGGATCGAGGGGGCGAATCGGGGTATTGAACTTGCCGATGGTGCCCGGAGTGGGACTCGAACCCACATACCCTTTCGGATGAGGGATTTTAAGTCCCTTGCGTCTACCGGTTTCGCCATCCGGGCGGAAAGAAAAAAGGCGCACCGCGTGAGCGGGTGCGCCTTGGAATGCGATGGAGGCCGAGGTCGGAATCGAACCGGCGTACGCGGATTTGCAGTCCGCTGCATGACCACTCTGCCACCCGGCCATCGCTTGCGCAGCGCGAAGAGTATCCGCGAAGCGCTTAAAAAACAAAACCTCGGCGGACCGAGGCTTTGTGGAATTACTTGGAGCGGGAAACGAGACTCGAACTCGCGACCCCGACCTTGGCAAGGTCGTGCTCTACCAACTGAGCTATTCCCGCGTCGTTGTCCGGCTATTTTAGATCAGATGGGGAATGTGTCAACCACTTTGCACCGTCTTTTTTTCACTTTTTTTCACTTCTCCTGAATCCTCGCGCAGGCTCGGCCACGCGGCGCGCAGGTAGTCGAGGCCGGACCAGATGGTGAGGACGCCAGCGAGCACCAGCATCGCCTCGCCTACGTGGTACAGGCGCAGCGTTTCCGCGTCGTGCTGGAGCAGGAGCACCACGAGGGCCACCATCTGCATGGCGGTCTTGAGTTTGCCGAGGAAGGCCACCTTCACCTTGGACCGGGCGCCGATCTGGGCCATCCACTCGCGCAGCGCCGACACGCCGATCTCGCGGCCCACGATGATCGAAGCCGTCACGGCCATCAGGATGCCCGGCCAGCCGCCCCGGTGCGACTGCACCAGCAGGAACAGGGTCACGGCGATCATGAGCTTGTCGGCCACCGGGTCCAGGAAGGCGCCGAAGGCCGAGGTGAGGTTCAGCCGCCGCGCCAGGTAACCGTCCAGCCAGTCGGTGACCGCGGCGAGCACGAACACGACCGCGGCCGCGAGGTTCGCGCCGCGGAACGGCAGGTAGAAGACGATGACCATGACGGGGAGCAGAAGCACCCGGAACAAGGTCAGCCACGTGGGAAGATTGATTCGCATAAGTCAGCCGGTGCAGGAAGCGGAACCCGAAGGCCGCACGTCCATTCGTTCAGGGGTGCAGCATGGCATAGATGCGCTCTGCGAGGCCGCGATCAATGCCCTTTACGCTCATCAATTCTTCGACGCCCGCGGCTTCGACGCCCGCGAGGCCACCGAAGGCCTTCAGCAGCGCCGCGCGGCGACGCGCGCCCACTCCTGCCACGTCCTCGAGCGTACTCCGCTCGCGTGCCGCCTCGCGGCGGCGGCGATGGCCGCTGATGGCGAAGCGATGCGCCTCGTCGCGCACGGCGGCCACGAGGTGCAGGGCCGGCGACGAGGTTCCCGGGTGCAGGGCCTTGCCGCTGTCGGCGAGCACCAGGGTCTCCTCGCCCGCACGGCGGCCGGGCCCCTTGGCCACGCCGACCACGCGGATGCCCTCTTCCACCCCAAGCTCACGCAGCACGTCCACGGCCTGCGCCACCTGTCCCAGGCCGCCGTCGATCAGGAGGATGTCGGGCTTCGCGCCACCTTCCACCACCTTCTTGAAGCGCCGGGTCAGGGCCTGGTGCATGGCCGCGTAATCGTCGCCCGGCGTGATCCCGGCGATGTTGAAACGCCGGTAATGGGACTTCTCGGGTCCTTCCGGCCCGAACACCACGCAGGAGGCGACGGTCAGCTCACCACGGGTATGGCTGATGTCGAAGCATTCGATGCGCCGTGGGGCGGCATCGAGCTCCAGCACCTTCTGCAGGTCGTCGAAGCGCGCCAGCAGCGTGTGCCGGCTCGCCAGACGCGAGGTCAGCGCCGCGCTGGCGTTGCGCTGGGCCATCTCGAGGAAGCGTGCCCGCTCGCCGCGGACACTGGGTTTCAGCGACACGGTGTAACCGGCATGATCGGACAGGACCGACGCGAGCACGTCCATGTCCTCCACCGGATCGCTCAGCACCAGTTCGCGCGGTACCTGCCGTTCCAGGTAGTACTGCGCGATGAACTGCGAGAGCACGTCCGAGATCGAGGCGTCCGTCGGCAGGCGCGGGAAGAAGTCGCGCGAGCCGAGGCTGACGCCATTGCGGAAGAACAGCACGCTCACGCAGGCCATGCCGCCTTCCATGCAGCAGGCGATGACGTCCATGTCCGCACTGGCGCCTTGCACGAAGTGCTGGGCCTGCAGTTTGCGCAGCGCGGCCACCTGGTCGCGCAGGCTGGCCGCACGCTCGAAGGCGAGGGAGCGCGAGGCCTCCTCCATGGACGCGGCCAACTCATCGATCACCGCGCTGCTGCGCCCTTCCAGGAACATCTCGGCGTGGCGCACGTCGCTCTTGTAGTCGTCCACGTCGATGAGGCGCACGCAGGGCGCGCTGCAGCGACCGATCTGGTGTTGCAGGCAGGGGCGCGAACGGTTCTTGAAGTAACTGTCCTCGCACTGGCGCACCTTGAACAGCTTCTGCATCAGGCCGAGGCTCTCGCGCACGGCGAAAGTGCTCGGATACGGCCCGAAATAGCGTCCCGGGCCTGTCTTGGCCCCGCGATGGAAGGCCAGGCGCGGGTAGTCCTCGCCGCCGGACAGGTAGATATAGGGGTAGCTCTTGTCGTCGCGCAGCACGATGTTGTATCGCGGCTTCAGCGACTTGATCAGCTGGGATTCGAGCAGCAGCGCCTCGCCGGCCGTGCGCGTGAGCGTGACCTCCGCGCGGGCGATCTGCGACACCATCGACGCGATGCGCGGGTCCATCGGCGGCTTCAGGAAGTAGTTGCCTACCCGCTTCTTGAGGTTGGCCGCCTTGCCGACGTACAGAAGCTCGTCTTCCGCATCGAAATAGCGGTAGACGCCGGGAGAGGTGGTGAGATGGCGGACGAAGGCCTTGCCGTCGAACGGATGCGACTCGATGTGCTCCATTCCGTCATTTTACCGCGTTGGCGGATCGCGGACGCGAAAACGCCGGCATGGGGATGGGCCATGCCGGCGAGGACCTTCCTTGGGAGCGTCGCCGTCCTGCTAGGGGTGAGTGTGGCGACGGGGTTAGATTACGTCGGGGCCCTTGCTCGCGCGCTCGGTGAAGTCCTGCGCTGCTTGTAGGGCCGGTCCACGGCCATGTGCAGGAAAAACCCTACAACTTCTCCCGGACCTGCCCAGCCAGCCAGCGCTCGGCCCGGGCCAGGTCTTCGGCTGTGTCGATACCGGGGGGGAAGGGTTCGGGGGTGGGGCTGACCGAAATGGCGTAGCCGTGCTCCAGGGCGCGGAGCTGCTCGAGCGATTCGGCCTGCTCCAGTGGCGTCCGCGGCAGGGCCGCCAGGCGGCGCAGGAAGCCTGCCCGGTAGGCGTAGATACCGATATGACGCAGGAAGGGCACGTCGGGCGGGAGTGCGCCCCGGTCGCGGGCGAAAGCGTCCCGGGCCCACGGGGCGGGCGCGCGGGTGAAGTACAGCGCCCTGCCGTTGCCGCCACGAACGACCTTGACCACGTTGGGATCGAAAAGCTCGCCGGCTTCCTCGATGGGCGTCGCCAGGGTGGCCATGGGCGCCTCGTCGCCGGCCAGTGTGGCCACCACGGCGCGAATCCCCGCGGCGGGGGCGAACGGCTCGTCGCCCTGGAGATTCACGACCACGGTATCGTCCGGCCAGCCGAAGTAACCCGCGGTCTCGGCGATACGGTCGCTGCCCGAGGCGTGGTCCTCCCGGGTCATGCAGACCAGGATGTCGCCACAGCCGCGGAGTTCATGGACCACGCGCTCGTCGTCGGTGGCGACCACCACCTGCGCCGCCCCCGCCTGCCCCGCTCTCGCGGCCACCCGCCGGATCATCGACTCGCCACCGATCTTCAGCAGCGGCTTGCCCGGAAGCCGGGTGGAGCCGAAGCGCGCGGGCACCACGACGACGAACGGGGGAATCTTTGCAGCCATGGGGGGTATCCGAGTCCTCGGGAAACGGAAGCGTAGCGCCTTCGCGGCCCTTGTAGGAGCCGCCATGGCGGCGAGGAAACCTTGCGAACACGTGGCAAGAGTGCTCTCGCCGCCATGGCGGCTCCTACAGAAGCGGGCCCTGAGGGAACCTTCTGGGAGCCGGCTGTGCCGGCCATCCCGCGGCAGCGCGCCAGCGTGTCGCGAGCACCCATCGCCGCTGAAGCGGCTCCCACAAAGACAATTGCTACAGTTTGGGCTTCCTCAGGCTTGGACGAGGTGGAATCCCGCTCCATTCGCCAGTTCCATGAAGCCCGGGAACGAGGTTGCGACATTGGCGCAGTCGCCGATGGCGATGGGGGCCGAGGCCACGAGCCCCGCGATGGCGAAGCTCATGGCGATGCGATGGTCGCCATGGCTGTCGATGTGACCGCCCCCGATGGGGCCGCCGCGGATGATCGCACCGTCGGGAAGCTCCTCGATCGACACCCCGCAGGCCTTCAGGCCGCTGGCCATGCTGGCGATGCGGTCGGATTCCTTCACGCGCAGCTCCGCCGCGCCGCGGATCGTCGTGGTGCCGTCGGCCACGGCGGCCGCGACGAACAATGCGGGGAACTCGTCGATCATGTCGGGAACGACCTCCAGCGGCAGCTCCACGCCGTGCAGTGGCGCGTAGCGGACGACGAGGTCCCCGATGGGCTCGCCGCCACTGCGGCGCTCGTTCTCCACGACGATGTCGGCACCCATGAGGCGAAGTGCCGCCAGCAGGCCCGTGCGCCGCGGATTGAGGCCAACGGCCTTCAGGCGCACGTCGGAACCCGGCACGATGCAGGCGGCCACGACGAAGAACGCCGCGGACGAGAAGTCGGCCGGTACATCCACGTCGACCGCCCGCAACACATGGCCGCCTTCGAGGCGCGCGCGTCCCGGCGAATAGTCGATGGGCCAACCGAAAGCCTTCAGCATGCTCTCCGTGTAGTCGCGCGTCGGATGGGGTTCCACCACCTCCGTGAATCCTTCCGCGTAGAGGCCTGCCAGCAGCAGCGCTGATTTGATCTGGGCACTGGCGACCGGCGGATGGTAGGTCACGCCGTGCAGCGCGGCACCGCCATGGATTCGCAGCGGCGGCTTGCCGTCGGTCGTGTCGATCGACGCGCCCATCGACGCCAGGGGATCGGTCACACGGCGCATCGGCCGGCGCGACAGCGATTCGTCGCCGACCAGGGTGGAGTCGAAGGCCTGCCCCGCGAGCAGGCCGGCGAGCAGGCGCATGCCGGTTCCCGCGTTGCCGCAGTCGAGCACCTCGACGCTGCCCCGAAGACCGTGGAGGCCCACGCCGTGGACGACGCGTTCTCCCGCCGACGGGGTCTCGAAGCGCACGCCGAGCTGGCCGAGGATGGCGGCGGTGGCGCGTGTGTCCTCGCCTTCGAGGAAGCCGCGGATGTGCGTCACACCTTCGGCGATGGCGCCGAACATCAGCGCGCGATGCGAAACGGATTTGTCGCCCGGCACGACGATCCCGCCGCGCAGGGGGCCGCCCGCGCGGCTGGTCCAGTCCACCCGCCTCACGGGAGGTTCTCCAGCAGGCGTTCCAGTTCCGCCCGGCTCCCGATGCTCACGCGCACCGTATGTGGCAGCCGGTAGCCGATCATCGGACGCACGATCACACCGCGCTCGAACAGGTGCGCCTCGAACGACGCGGCGTCGCGCCCAAGGTCCACGAGCAGGAAGTTGGTCTGCGACGGCAGCACCCGATAGCCTCGCGCCAACAGTTCTTCGGCAAGCCAGGCGCGGTCGCGGCGGTTCGTCTCGCGCACCCGGGCCAGATATTCATCGTCCCCCAGCGCGGCTTCCGCCGCCACGAGCGCCACCGTGTTCACGTTGAACGACTCGCGCAGACGTTCGCAGACGGCGGCCACGGACGGATGGCTCAGCATGTAGCCGATACGCAGGCCGGCGAGCGCATAGGCCTTGGAAAAGGTACGCGTGACGACGAGGTTCGGGAAACGGTCGAGCAGGCGCGCCGCGGTGCTCAGACCCTCCGCGTCGACATACTCGTGGTAAGCCTCGTCCACGACCACCAGTGTCTGTGCCGGGACCTTGCCCAGGAAGGCCTCCAGTGTCGCGTCGCCGAACCAGGTACCCGTGGGATTGTTCGGGTTGGCGAGGTAGACCAGCCGCGTGTCGGCGGTGACGGCCTTGGCGATCGCCTCGAGATCGTGCCCGTAAGGCGCTTCGGGATGATCGGCGGGGAGTGCGGGCACGGCCACCGATGGCGCGCCCGCCGCGGCCGCCGCGATCGGGAACACCGCGAAGCCGAACTGCGAGTGCACCACCGGATGCTCGGCATCCGCGAAGCACTGCGCCAGCAGCATCAACAGCTCGTGCGATCCGTTACCGAGCGTGATGCCGTTGACGGGCACTCCCTGCGACTCGGACAGCCTGCGCTTCAGCGAGGCGCCAAGCGGGTCGGGATAGCGCCAGATGTCCTGGAGCACCTGCGTGGCGGCGCGCATCGCGCGGGGGCTCGGACCCAGCGGGTTTTCGTTGGAGCCGAGTTCGGCAATGACGGCGCCGAAGCGCAGGCGCAGCGCGGGCAGGTCGTGACCGGGATCGTAGGCGCGGAGTGCCGACGTCGCCCGGTTGGCGAGCGCGGCTGCATCGAAAGGGGACGTCATGGGAGGGCGACAGGGTAAGAGCCGAGCACGCGTACGTCCGCGGCGGCGGGTTTCATTTCTTCGAGCGCGGCCTGCAGGGCCGGATCGTCCACATGGCCGGACACGTCGATGAAGAACGCGTACTGCCACTTCCCGGTATGTGCCGGACGGGACTCGATACGGTTCATGCTGATGTCGTGCTTGGCGAGCGGCTTCAGCACGTCGAACAACGCGCCTGGCTTGTCGCGCACCGACACCAGCAGCGAGGTGCGATCGTTACCCGACGGCGGGAAGATCGAGCGGCCGATCACCAGGAAGCGCGTGGTGTTGTCGGAGCGATCCTCGATGGGACCCGCGACGGTCTTCAGGCCGTAGACGCGCCCTGCCGTCTCGCCGGCGATCGCGGCGGACTCCGGCGAGAGCTTCGCCGTGCGTGCCGCCTCGGCGTTGCTCGACACCGGCACGCGCTCCACGTGCGGCAGGTTGACGCGCAGCCAGCCCTGGCACTGCTGCAACGACTGCGGATGCGAATAAACGCGCTTCACGTCCTTCAGCTCGCCGCTCAGCGACAGCAGGTTCTGGTGGACGCGCAACTCCACCTCGCCGCAGATGGTGGCCTTCGATACCAGGAACATGTCCAGCGTCATCTGGATCATGCCCTGCCCCGAATTCTCCACGGGCACGACGCCGAAATCCGCGTTGCCGGCGGCGACTTCCTGGAAGACTTCCTCGATGCTGCCCAGCGGGAGGCCGTAAGCGGCATGGCCGAAGTGCTTGCGCACGGCCTGCTCGCTGAAGGTGCCTTCGGGGCCGAGGAAGCCGATCTTCAGCGGCTGCTGCTGCGACAGGCAGGACGACATGATCTCGCGGAACAGGCGCACGAGTTCCGCGTTCGGCAGCGGGCCGTCGTTGCGGTCGATCACGCCGCGAAGCACCTGGGCTTCCCGTTCGGGCCGGTAATATTCCACCGCCGCCTTCAACGGGCCCTTGGCCCGGCCGACCTGCTGCGCCCAACGGGCGCGCTCGCTGATGAGCGATTGCAGTTGCTGGTCGATGCTGTCGATGCGCGTACGCGCTTCGGCAAGCGTGGCTTGTTTATCGGCAGGGGTCTTGCTCATGGACGTCCAGGCGGCTGAGTGGTTGCAGGTGAAACGGTTGCGCCGCGAGGCCATGTTGCACCGCGGCGACTTCCGACTTTAACCGTGCCGCGCCGCAAAGTCCCGCATGAATTGCACGAGCGCTTCCACCGCGGCCGGCGACACCGCGTTGTAGAGCGAGGCGCGCATGCCTCCGACGGCCTTGTGCCCCTTGAGGCCGATGAAGCCGGCAGCCTCGGATTCGGCCAGAAACATGCTGTCCAGCGCGCCGTCGTGCAGCACGAAGGACGCGTTCATGCGCGAACGCGCGGCACGCTCCACATCGTTTCGATAGAAACCATTCGAGCCGTCGATGGTGTCGTAAACCATCGCGGACTTGCGCGCGTTACGCTCGGCCATGGCGGCGAGGCCACCCTCTTGCTCGATCCACTCGAAGGTGAGGCCGGCGAGGTACCAGCCCCAGGTGTTCGGCGTGTTGAGCATCGAATCGTTCGCCGCCTGCTCGGCGTAGCGCAGGATCTTCGCGATCGGTCGCGGCGGACGTGCCAGCAGGTCGTCCCGAACGATCATCAGCACGAGGCCGGACGGGCCGATGTTCTTCTGCGCGCCCGCGTAGATCATTCCGAACCGTGAAACGTCCAGCGGCGCGCCGAGGATGTTCGATGACATGTCCGCCACGAGCGGCACGTCGCCGACATCCGGAATCTCATGGAACTCGAGGCCGCGGATGGTTTCGTTGGGCGTGTAATGGACGTACGAGGCCTGCGGATTCAATCGCCATGCCGGCCGCGGCGGAAGCGTGAGGAAATCGGTCGATTCCGAGGTGGCGGCGACGCGCGCGTCGACATGGAACGCCGCTTCGCTCGCCGCCTTCTTGCTGAAGATCCCGGTGACGATGTAATCGGCCGTGCCGCCTTCCGGCGCGAGGTTCATCGGGATCTGAGCGAAATGCTGGGTCGCACCGCCTTGCAGGAACAGCACCTTGTAGTTCGACGGTATGTCCAACAGGCGGCGCAACCGCCGTTCGGTGGCCGCGGCCAGTTCCATGAAGCGCTTGCCGCGATGGGAAAGCTCCATCACCGAGGCCCCGGAACCGTTCCAGTCGAGCATCTCCGCCTGCGCCCGCTTCAGGACCGCTTCGGCCAGCGCCGCCGGGCCGGCGCTGAAATTCCACGCTCTGCTCACTTCGTTCTCGCTTACGGGGAGGAACCCGCATTATGCCCACACGCACGGCGGCAAGCCGCTCTCTGTGGGAGCCGCTTCAGCGGCGATGATTGCTCGCGGCGCCTGGCCCGCTGCCGCGGGATCGCCGGCGCAGCCGGCTCCCACAAGGCATCGCGAAGATCCTTACTCGTAACTAGAACTGGACGAACAGGACCGCCGCGATACCGAGCGCTAGCAACGCCGCGGTAAGGATCAGCCACCAGACGTCGCCGCGCGGCGCTTCCGCTTCGCGGGACGCCGGCTCCGGCTCGGGTTCCGGCATGACCACGACGGGCTCGGCGGCCCAGCCCGGTCCTTCGAGCACGAACCGGTGCGCCGCGATGCCGATCTGGTCGCCGGGTTGCAGCGACGCTCGCACCGCCTTCACGCCGTTGACGCGAACGGCGTGGCGCGCCGGCACGCGCGAGGCGTCGAGCACCAGCTCCCCGTCGTCCCAGGCCAGGGTCAGCAGCGCGGCATCGTTGCCGGGCAGTTCGAGCGGCAGTGCGCCGTGCGTGGAGCCGAGCTCGAGGCGATCGCCCACCGCGACCACGCGCCCCGAAAGAGGGCCCGCCACCGGCCGCAGGGCCACCGTGCAACGCGATTCCGTCGGCGCGGCCCGTTCGCGCGCATCGAGGTCGGTGTCGTCGCGCACGAGCATGCGGCAGTCGCCGAGCGACAGGCTGTCGCCCGGCCGGAGCAGCGCCCGCTCGCGAACGGGCCGCGCGTTGACGTACACGCGCCCTGCCCCGGGCTCGACCTTGAGCACCAGCCCGCGACGGTCGCGATGGATGGTGACGTGGCGGGCGGCCACCTGGGCCTCGGACACGACGAGGTCGCACTCGTCCGCACGACCGATCGTGAGCACGGGCCGTGACCAGTGGAAATCACCGCGTGCCGAGCTGACGAATTCAATGCGCATGGAGGGACCGGGACGTTGACGACGCGACTTTAGCAGAGTGCGGTATCTAATTGAACGCAAAGGGGCAGTTGAGCGCGCGTCGTGGCGTACGAAGCGTGAGGTGCGACTCGCCTCCGCCGGGGGCCTGCTAGACTCCTCCTTTTCCGAATCGAGGAGTCTTCCATGGCGAAGATCGACATCCGCCGTCCCCACGGAACCACCGTGGAGAACGCCCGGGCCGTGGTCGACAAGGTGGCCGCGCGCATGCGCGAGAAATTCGGCACGGAAGGCACCTGGCAGGGCGACACCCTCACCTTCGCGCGCTCGGGAGTGAAGGGCGCGATCGCCGTTTCCGCCAGCGACGTGCACGTCACCGCGGAGCTGGGCATGCTCCTCTCGCCCCTGCGCGGCACCATCGAGGATGAGATCCGAAAGAAGCTGGACGAGCAGTTCGGCTGATCCTATGGCATACTAGAGGACTTATGCGGCCATTCCGGCCGTCTGCCGACCCGGGACACATGGCAAAAGACGACGTCATCGAAATGGAAGGCACGGTCCTGGAGACCCTGCCCAACACCATGTTCCGCGTGCAGCTCGAGAACGGGCACGTCATTACCGCCCATATCTCCGGCCGCATGCGCAAGCATTACATCCGCATCCTCACGGGCGATAAGGTGAAGGTCGAAATGACCCCTTACGACCTGACCAAGGGGCGCATCACCTACCGCATGAAGTAAGGCGCCCGGCGCCGACTTCGTTCGGAACGAAAAAAGCCGCGGCACGCGCCGCGGCTTTTTGTTTTGTGCGGGATGCTTGTGCAGTAGCCGCTATAGCGGCGAGGGAATCCGCCTCACCGCTACATCGCTCCGTAGGCTTCTCGCCGCTGTAGCGGCTCCTACAGCACCCTTGCCCGCTGCCGCGGGATCGCCGGCATAGCCGGCTCCCGCAGGTCCCGCACCGGGGTTCACGCCTCTGCCGTCGCCGGCTCCGCCGACTCCGTTTCCACGTGCAGCTCGTCGCCCTCGACCGAAAGCGAGACCTTCCCGCCGTCGGCCAGCTTGCCGAACAGGAGTTCGTCGGCCAGCGCGCGCTTCACCTTGTCCTGGATCACGCGGGCCATCGGACGAGCGCCCATCTGCGGGTCGAAGCCGTGCTCCGCCAGCCAGCGGCGGGCTTCCGGCGACACGTCCACGCTCACCTTCTTCTCCGCCAGCTGGGCTTCCAGCTCGATCAGGAACTTGTCGACCACGCGCAGGATGTGGTCGAAGTCCAGGGCATTGAACTGGATGATCGCGTCCAGGCGGTTGCGGAATTCCGGCGTGAACATGCGGCGGATGGTCTCCATCGCGTCCAGCGAGTGGTTCTGCTTCACGAAACCGATACCGCGACGGGACGCCAACTGCGCGCCGGCGTTCGTGGTCATCACGATGATCACGTTCTTGAAGTTCGCCTCGCGGCCATTCGTGTCCGTCAACACGCCCCGGTCCATGACCTGGAGCAGGATGTTGTAGACGTCCGGATGGGCCTTCTCGATCTCGTCCAGCAGCAGCACGCAGTGCGGATGCTTGGTGATCTGCTCGGTGAGCAGGCCGCCCTGGTCGAAACCGACATACCCCGGGGGCGCACCGACCAGGCGCGAGACCGAGTGCGCTTCCATGTACTCGGACATGTCGAAGCGGACCATCTCGATGCCCAGCTGCATGGCGAGCTGGCGGGTGACTTCCGTCTTGCCGACACCGGTCGGGCCGGCGAGCAGGAAGCTGCCGATCGGCTTGGACGGATCGCCCAGTCCCGAGCGCGCCATCTTGATCGACGACGCCAGGGCCTCGATCGCGGCATCCTGGCCGAAGACGACCATCTTGAGGTTACGCTCGAGGTTGCGCAGCACGTCGCGGTCCGACGCGGACACCTGCTTCGCGGGAATGCGCGCCATCTTGGCGACGATGTACTCGATCTCGGGCACGTCCACCTTGCCGGTCCGCTCGTCTTCCGGCAGCAGGCGCTGGCGGGCGCCGGCCTCGTCGATCACGTCGATGGCCTTGTCCGGCAGCAGGCGGTCGGGGATGTGCTTGACCGAGAGGTCCACCGCGGCACGCAGCGCCTCACCGGTGTACTCCACCGAGTGGTGCTCCTCGAACCGGCTCTTCAGGCCGCGCAGGATCTCGATGGAGTCGGCCACGGTGGGCTCGACCACGTCGATCTTCTGGAAACGGCGAGCCAGGGCGCGGTCCTTCTCGAACACGCCGCGGAACTCCTGGAACGTGGTGGAACCGATGCAGCGCAACTCGCCCGACGCCAGCATGGGCTTGATCAGGTTCGAGGCGTCCATGGTGCCGCCCGACGCCGAACCGGCGCCGATGATGGTGTGGATCTCGTCGATGAACAGGATGGCGTTCGGCTGCTTCTTGAGCTGGGCGATGACCGCCTTCAGGCGCTTCTCGAAGTCGCCGCGGTACTTGGTACCCGCGACCAGCGCGCCGAGGTCCAGCGACCAGATCGTGCAGTCTTCCAGCACCTCCGGTACCTGGCCTTCCACGATGCGCTTGGCGAGGCCTTCGGCCAGCGCCGTCTTGCCCACGCCCGCCTCGCCCACGTAGAGCGGGTTGTTCTTGCGGCGGCGGCAGAGCACCTGGATGGTGCGCTCCACCTCGTCCTGGCGGCCGATCAGGGGGTCGATCTTGCCCTGGATGGCCAGTTCGTTCAGGTTCGAGGCGTATTCGCTGAGCGGGTTGCCCTTGCCCTCGCCCCCCTCCTCGCCGTCACGCTCGGCATTCGGGGCCGCCGAGGCGGACTCGTCGCCGATCTTGGCGATGCCGTGCGAGATGTAGTTGACGACGTCCAGGCGGGTGATTTCCTGCTGGTGCAGGAAATACACGGCGTGGGAGTCCTTCTCGCCGAAAATGGCCACCAGCACGTTGGCGCCGGTGACTTCCTTACGGCCCGAGGACTGCACGTGGTACACGGCGCGCTGGAGCACGCGCTGGAAGCCCAGGGTGGGCTGGGTGTCGCGCTCGTCGCCGGCCGGGAGCACCGGTACCGTCTCGGCGATGATCCGCTGCAGGTCGGCCGCCAGGCGCGGCAGGTCCACCCCACAGGCACGCAGGGCGGCCAGGGCGGACGTGTTTTCCGTGAGGGCGAGCAACAGGTGCTCCACGGTCATGAATTCGTGGCGCTGCTCGCGGGCCTGCTTGTAGCAGTGCCCAATGGTGACTTCGAGATCCTTGCTGAACATACGGACCGTCTCCGATAGCTGTGGGCGGCGGGGACCAGCCCCATGTCAATGCCGCATGAACTCCAGATGGGGGATCGGCTACATCTTTTCCATAGTGCACAGGAGCGGGTGTTGATGAGACCGTGAGTATTCGTTGACCTGAGTCACCTTGGTTTCTGCCACCTCCCGGGTGAAAACGCCGCAGACGCCCTTACCTCGTGTGTGGACATGGAGCATCACCTGCACCGCCCGCTCCTGGTCCATGCCGAAGAAACTGCGCAGCACCTCGATCACGAAATCCATCGGCGTGAAATCGTCGTTCAGCAGGACGACCTGGAACAGAGGCGGCCTGGCCGTTTCCGGACGGGAGGTCTCGACGGCGAGACCATGCCCGCGCTCACTTTCCTGGTCGTGTTCGTGTTCTTGGGACATTAATTCGGAGCCTTCGATACGCGATTCGTTTATACACCGGAATCCGGCCCGCTTTCGGGCCGGTTACCACAGGTAATGGCACAATAGGCCTTTTTCCAGAGCCCCTATCTCCTTAAGCCGATGTCGCAGACAACCCCCTCCAGCGGAAACGTGTGGTGCCCCAGGGTCACGGTGGCCTGCGTCATCGCGCGCGGCGACCGCTTCCTCGTGGTCGAGGAAGAGGCCCTGGGCCGCCTCGCCTACAACCAGCCCGCCGGACATCTCGACCCGGGCGAGACGCTGCAGGCCGCGGCGATCCGCGAGACCCTCGAGGAAACCGGCCACCACGTGGCGCTGGACGCCTTTCTCGGGGTCTGGCAGTGGACCAGTCACGAACACGGCGAGCAGGTGCTCCGCTTCGCCTTCGCCGGCCACGTGCTCTCGCACGACGCCTTGCGCCCACTGGACGAGGGGATCCACCGCGCCCTGTGGCTGCGCCGGGACGAGATCGAGGCGCTCGGCGAGCGCCTGCGCACGCCGCTCGTGCTGGACGCGATCGACGCGTGGCTGGACGGGCGCCGGCTACCGCTGGACACCGTGACCAGCCTGCTTCCGGGTGCGCATCGGTGAAAGTGATCCTCGGCGTTTCCGGTGGCGTGGATTCCTCGGTCGCGGCCCTCCTGCTCCAGCAGGCCGGGCACGAGGTCGAGGGCATGTTCATGCAGAACTGGGAAGAAGACGACCGCTCCGGCCCCTGCACCACCGACGACGACCGCAAGGACGCCTTGGCCGTGTGCGGGCGCCTCGGCATCCCCTTCCATTCGCGAAATTTTGCGGGCGAGTACTGGGACGGCGTGTTCGCCTACTTCCTCGCCGAATACGCGGCCGGCCGCACGCCGAATCCGGACGTGCTCTGCAATCGCGAGATCAAGTTCAAGACCTTCCTGGAACACGCGCGCGCCCTCGGCGCGGAAAAGATCGCGACGGGCCACTATGCGCGGGTGGACTTCCACGAAGGCCGCTACCGGCTCCTGCGCGCGGTCGACACGGCGAAGGACCAGAGCTACTTCCTCCACGCGCTGGGCCAGGAGCCGCTGTCCGCCACCCTCTTCCCGGTGGGCGAGATCGAGAAGCCGCGCGTGCGCGAGATGGCCCGCGAGGCCGCCCTGCCCACGCACGCGAAGAAGGACTCCACCGGCATCTGCTTCATCGGCGAGCGCGACTTCCGCGCATTCCTCGCCCAGTACCTGCCGGCCAGGCCCGGTCCGATGGTCGATCCCGACGGACGTCGCATCGGCGAACACCAGGGCGTGATGTATTACACGCTGGGTCAGCGCAACGGCCTCGGCATCGGCGGCCGGACCGATGCGCCGAACGAGCCGTGGTATGTCGTCGGCAAAGACGTGGGCACGAACACCCTGATCGTCGCGCAGGGCGGCGAAAACCGCTGGCTGCAGTCGACCCGCCTCGAAGCCACCGATCCGACCTGGGTCGCCGGGGAGCCGCCCGCGCTCACCTTCCGCTGCACCGCGAAGACGCGCTACCGGCAGACCGACCAGGCCTGCGCGGTCGACGTGCGTGGCGACAGGCTGCATGTCGTCTTCGACGAATCCCAGCGCGCGGTCACACCCGGCCAGTCGGTGGTTCTCTACGATGGCGAGGTTTGCCTGGGCGGCGCGGTGATCGCAGCCACCGATGCGCCTTACGGCGGCCTGCCTTCATGAACACATCGCCCACCTTTGTAGGAGCCGCTATAGCGGCGAGGACGACGCGCCTCACCACTTCACGGCTCCGTAGGCTTCTCGCCGCTATAGCGGCTCCTACACGAAGCACGCATTCCCCATTTTCTTCCAGGCACTACGAATGAACGAAGAACGCGTCCTCGCCCTGGCAGGCGTTTTCCAGGGCGCCGCCCTTGCCCAGCAGCTGGCTACCGACGGCCGCTGCGACGAGGTGGCGTTCGAGACAAGTCTCGCCAGTGTGTTCCGCATCGACGCCGATTCGGTGGCGGCGGTCTACGGGGGCGTGTCCGGCGTGCGACGCGGACTGCGCACGCTGGTGGCGCAGTTCGAGGACGAGACGCGCGACGTCGCCGTGATGCGCATGGCGATCACCGTGCTTCGCCTGGAACGCTCGCTGTCGCGCAATCGCGGCCTCCTCGACCGGCTGCGCGAGGGCATCGTGTCCGCCCAGCGACAGGTGGAGCATTTCGGCCTCGGTCATCCGAACGTCGCGGCGCGCCTCGCCGAGCTCTACGCCTCCACCCTTTCCACCTTGAAGCCGCGCGTGATGGTCACGGGCACGCCGGCGTACCTGCAGCAGAAAGGCAATGTGGACAAGGTGCGCGCGGCGCTGCTGGCGTCGGTGCGCTCCGCGGTGCTGTGGCACCAGCTGGGCGGCCGCCAATGGCAATTGCTCATCTCGCGCAAGCAGTGCGCGATGCTGGCCCGCGGCCTCCTGACCGGATCGACGCTGGACGACGGCGGCTGACGCGCCTCCTTATGGGAGCCGACTATGCCGGCGATCCCGCGGCAGCGGGCAAGCTCGCCGCGAGCACCCATCGCCGCTGAAGCGGCTCCCACACAAAGCGCGGTTAAACGCCCGCGGCGTCGAGGCCGGGGATTTTCTCCGCAAGTGCCCGAAGCAACTCGCCGAAGCCGGCGAGATCCTCGCGCCACGGCGTAGCGCTGCGCCAATACAGCGAAATATGCCGCCCCGGCCGCGCGCCCTCCACCGCGGCCATCACCACGTTGGGAATCGACCCCAGACGCTCGTGCGCCAGGATCGGCACCAGCGTGTAACCGCCGCGCAGGGCCACCAGGGTGGCGAGGCTCTCGATGCTGAGATCCTGGATGCGTTCCGGCCGCGCCGATCCCGCCATACCCAGGTCCGATACGCCATTGCCGTGGCTCTCGGCCATCAGGGTGGCCTCGGACGCGTCGAGTTCGGTGAGCGCCACAGACCCCCGCCCCGCCAGCGGATGCGCCGCATGGAACATCAGCTCGTAGGGCTCGAAGAACAGCGGGACGGCGTCCAACCCCGCGACCGTGGCCGCGGGCGGCGCCAGCACGGCATCCAGCTCCCCTTCGTGCAGCCGGCGCAGCAGGCCCCGGGGCTTGCCCTCCGAGATGGTCAGCCGCGCCCCCGGAAAACGCTGGGGAAACGGCTCGATGAAATGCGGCAGCAGGTAAGGCCCGAGGGTCGACGGCACGCCGAGCCTCAGCTCCCCGCCGAAGGCGACGTCGCCCACCCGCGCGGCGTGCTCGAGATGCTCGGCCGAGGCGAGCACCTCTTCTATATAGCCGAGCAGGCGCTGCCCGCTGGCCGTGGGTACGACACGCCGTCCGCCGCGCTCGAAAAGGGGAACGCCAAGCGCCTGCTCGACCTTCTGTACCTGGTGGGAAAGACCCGAGGGGCTGATGTACATGGCCCGGGCGGCGCTGTTGAAGCTTCCTTCACGCGCCACCGCCTGGACGAGCGCAAGGTCGCGCAGGGACACCGACGACAGGGCCATCGAAATCATCGAACGCTGCATGCCATCAAATGCGTTTGCGCCCATGGACCGCCACCCTCATCCTTTTCGCGCCCAAGATTCGCGCGACCTTAGCCGCCGACCGGCCATTCTAGCCATAGAGACCCCCATGGCGGTCGCACACGAACGGCAGACTGCGCGATAATCGACGCCTTTGGCGGCCCGCAAGGGTCCGTCCGGCCTCCCCAGCTTTAGAACCACGCCAGGAGTACAGCATGAAAGACTCGTTCTCGGTCCGAGACAGTATCGAAGTCAACGGCAAGCGCCACACCATCGCGAGCCTGGCCAAGTTCGGCAACAGCTTCGACATCAAGCGCCTCCCCTATTCGATGAAGATCCTGCTGGAGAACCTCCTCCGCCAGGAAGACGGCGTGAACGTCACGGCGAAGGAAATCGAGGCCGTCGCCAAGTGGGACGCCAAGGCCGAGCCCGACACCGAGATCTCCTTCATGCCGGCGCGCGTGGTCCTGCAGGACTTCACCGGCGTTCCCTGCGTGGTCGACCTGGCCGCCATGCGCGATGCCGTGGCGAAGCTCGGCGGCGACCCGAACAAGATCAACCCGCTGGCGCCGGCCGAGCTGGTCATCGACCACTCCGTGCAGGTGGACGCCTTCGGTTCGAAAAGCTCGCTGGAACAGAACGTCGCCATCGAGTTCGAGCGCAACCAGGAGCGTTACTCGTTCCTCCGCTGGGGCCAGAAGGCCTTCAACAATTTCAAGGTCGTGCCGCCGCGCACGGGCATCGTCCACCAGGTGAACCTGGAGAACCTTGCCCGCGTCGTGTTCACCAATGAAGTAGACGGCGAGTCCTTCGCCTATCCGGATACCGTGTTCGGTACCGACTCGCACACCACCATGATCAACGGCATCGGTGTACTGGGCTGGGGCGTGGGCGGCATCGAGGCCGAAGCGGCCATGCTCGGCCAGCCGTCGTCCATGCTGATCCCGCAGGTCGTGGGCTTCCGGCTCACCGGCAAGCTGGCCGAGGGCGTCACCGCGACCGACCTCGTCCTCACCGTCACCCAGATGCTGCGCAAGCTCGGTGTCGTGGGCAAGTTCGTCGAGTTCTTCGGCAACGGCCTGCAGAACCTGCCGCTGGCCGACCGCGCCACTATCGCCAACATGGCCCCCGAATACGGCGCCACCTGCGGCATCTTCCCGATCGACCAGGAAGCGCTGAATTACATGCGCCTGTCCGGCCGCGAAGAGGCTCACATCACCCTGGTCGAAACCTACGCCAAGGCCCAGGGCCTGTGGCACGACATCAACACGCCGGAGCCGGAATTCACTACCGTGCTCGAACTGGACCTCGCCGACGTGCGTCCTTCGCTCGCCGGTCCGAAGCGCCCGCAGGACCGCGTCCTGCTGGAAGGCGTGCAGCAGAGCTTCCTCGACGCCGTGGGCCCGCTCACCGCCAACCGCAAGCCGAAGAACGGCGACGTGTCGCGCTTCAACAACGAAGGCGGCGGCACGGCCGTCGGCAACGAAGGCAACAAGCTCGACGACGACGGCGTGCTGGTGGAGAAGGACGGCAAGTCCTTCCGCCTCAATGACGGCTCGGTGGTGATCGCCGCGATCACCTCGTGCACCAACACCTCCAACCCGGCCGTGATGCTCGCCGCCGGCCTGGTGGCGAAGAAGGCCGCCGCGCGTGGCCTTACCTCCAAGCCCTGGGTGAAGCCCTCGCTCGGCCCAGGCTCGCTCGTCGTCACCGAGTACCTGAAGAAGACCGGCCTGCTCGAAGAGCTGGAGAAGGTGAACTTCTTCGTGGTCGGCTATGGCTGCACCACCTGCATCGGCAACTCCGGCCCGCTGCCGGCCGAGATCAGCAAGGGCATCGCCGACGGCGACCTCGCCGTGGCGTCCGTGCTCTCGGGCAACCGCAACTTCGAAGGCCGCGTGCATCCGGAAGTGAAGATGAACTACCTGGCCTCGCCGCCGCTGGTGGTCGCCTATGCGCTGGCCGGCACGCTGAACATCGACCTGACGAAGGATCCGATCGCCACGGGGAGCGATGGCAAGCCCGTGTACCTGAAGGACATCTGGCCGAGCAATCAGGAAGTGTCCGACGCCATCGCCGGCGCGATCAGCCCGCAGATGTTCAAGGACAGCTACGCCGACGTCTTCAAGGGCGACAGCCGCTGGAACGCGATCGCCTCGCCGGATGGCAAGACCTACGCCTGGGACGATTCCACGTACATCAAGAACCCGCCCTACTTCGACGGCATGACCGCCGAGGCCGGCACCATCGAGGACATCCACGGTGCCCGCGCCATGGGCATCTTCGGCGACTCGATCACCACCGACCACATTTCGCCGGCCGGCTCCATCAAGAAGGACAGCCCGGCGGGCCGCTTCCTGATCTCGAAGGGCGTGGAACCGAAGGACTTCAACTCCTACGGTTCGCGTCGCGGCAACGACGACGTGATGGTGCGCGGCACCTTCGCCAACATCCGTATCAAGAACCTGATGCTGGACGGCGTCGAAGGCGGCTACACCAAGTACATCCCGACCGGCGAACAGATGGCCATCTACGATGCCGCCATGAAGTACAAGGCCGATGGCACGCCGCTGGTGGTCCTGGCCGGCAAGGAATACGGCACCGGCTCCTCGCGCGACTGGGCGGCCAAGGGCACGCTGCTGCTGGGCGTCAAGGCCGTGATCGCCGAAAGCTTCGAGCGCATCCACCGCTCCAACCTGGTCGGCATGGGCGTCCTGCCCTGCCAGTTCCAGGACGGCGAGAACGCGCAGACGCTCGGCCTGAAGGGCGACGAGGTATTCGACATCACCGGCCTGAACGGCGGCGAGTCGAAGACGGCGACGGTCAAGGCCACGCGCCCGGACGGTTCGGTCAAGTCGTTCACCGTGAAGGTGCTGCTGCTGACCCCGAAGGAGCGCGAGTTCTTCCGCCATGGCGGCATCCTGCAGTACGTGCTTCGCCAGCTGGCGAAGGCGGCCTGACAAGGCTCTGAAGAACGCCCCGGGAAACCGGGGCGTTTTTTGTGGGAGCCGCTTCAGCGGCGATGGGTGCTCGCGACAAGACTGCCCGCTGCCGCGGGATCGCCGCTGAAGCGGCTCCCACAAGGCTCTGCGACTACAAGGCGCGTTTCCACGTGGCGGTAAAGCAACGCCACTCGCTACCGTCCTTCCGCCAGCCGGTCTCCACTTCGTAAGCGCCGGCGTTGTCGGGAAGTACACCCGCACCGGCCGTCAGCGTCACGGTGAAGGTCGCAACCATGCGGTCGCCACGTGGCGTCACCTCGGTCGGGCCCATCAGCACATGGACCGTCTGTCCACGCAACGCGTACAGGCGGACGAGATTGGCCAACCCGCGCCGATCGAGCGCACCCGCGTTTCCCTCGAAGTCCTCGGTCAACGCCTCTACCGTATCCCCCGCTTTTCCCGCCTCGGCCGCTTCCGCGATCGCCGCGATCGCCTCGCGCACCCGATCCTCGTCGGGCGCGTGGCGGCACGCGGACAGGCTCGCGAGCAAAAGGCACAGCATCAGCTTTCCCACCTTTCCCATCGTGCTTTCCTCCTGCCGGGATACCGCTGCAATGCGGCTTGCCGCTATACGCGCGCGTATGCTCCAATGCCTCGCGACCGCACGACAATCGTGCATGCGTCACACTTCCTGGAGTCCGTCCGATTCATGAGCATCGAGCGTCCGTGGCTTGACCACTACCCGGCCGGCATTCCCGCCGACATCGACGTCAACGCATACCGCTCCATAGCGGCCCTCCTCGATGAATCCTTTCAGAAATTTCGCAACCGCCCTGCGTTCGCGAATTTCGGCAAAGTCCTCACCTACGGCGACCTGGACGAGTTGTCCAGGGCATTCGCCGGGTACCTCTCCGGCGAACTCGGCCTGAAGAAGGGCGATCGCCTCGCGATCATGCTGCCGAACCTGCTGCAGTACCCCATCGCACTGTTCGGTGCCCTGCGCCTCGGCCTGACCGTAGTGAACACGAATCCGCTGTACACGGCGCGCGAACTGCATCACCAACTGGAAGATTCGGGCGCGAAGGCGCTGCTGGTCCTCGACAACTTCGCAGCCACGGCCCAGCAGGCGCTGGACGGCACGAAAGTGCAGCACATCGTCACGACCGCCGTCGGCGACATGATCGGCTTCCCGAAGGGCAACATCATCAACTTCGTGGTGAAGACCCTGCGCAAGGAAGTGCCCCCCTTCCACCTGCCGAAGGCCGTGCGCTTCCGCGACGCGCTGGAGCGCGGCAAGGCACATCCGATGCCGGCGGTGGAGATCGCCCACGAGGACGTCGCCTTCCTGCAGTACACCGGCGGCACCACGGGCGTGGCGAAGGGCGCCATGCTCACCCATCGCAACATGATCGCGAACATGCTGCAGACCCGCCCCTGGGTGGCGGGCCACGCCACGCCGGGCGAGGAAACGATCATCACGGCGCTGCCGCTGTACCACATCTTCTCGCTGACCGTGAACGGGCTGATCTTCACGAGCCTGGGCGGCCTGAACCACCTCATCACCAATCCGCGCGACATGCGCGGCTTCGTCAAGGAACTGCGGAAGACCTCGTTCACCGCGATCACCGGCGTCAACACGTTGTTCAACGGCCTGCTGAACACGCCGGGATTCGACCAGGTCGATTTCTCGCGGCTCCACCTGACGATGGCCGGCGGCATGGCCCTGCAGCGAAGCGTCGCGGAGCGCTGGAAGAAGGTGACCGGCAAGCCGATCATCGAGGGTTACGGCCTTACCGAGACTTCCCCCGTCGCCTTCGCCAACCGCGTGGACATCAAGGACTACACGGGTTCCATCGGCTATCCGATCCCGGCCACCGACGCGCAGATCCGCGACGAGGACGGCAAGGTGCTGCCCCTGGGTGAAACGGGCGAGCTTTGCATCCGCGGCCCGCAGGTGATGAAGGGCTACTGGAACCAGCCGGAGGAAACCGCGAAGGTGCTGGATGCCGACGGCTGGCTGCGCACCGGCGACATCGCCCGCATGGACGAAACCGGCCAGGCGTTCATCGTCGACCGCAAGAAGGACATGATCCTGGTCTCCGGTTTCAACGTGTACCCGAACGAGATCGAGGACGTCGTGATGCACCATCCCGGTGTGGCCGAAGTCGCGGCGGTGGGCGTGGAGGACGAGCACTCCGGGGAGATCGTGAAGCTCTTCGTGGTCCGCAAGGACCCGTCGCTGACGATCGAGGCCCTGAAGGCGTACTGCCGGGAAAACCTCACCGGCTACAAGCGCCCGAAACAGATCGAATTCCGCGACGCCCTGCCGAAGACCAACGTCGGCAAGATCCTCCGCCGCGAGTTGCGCGACGAGGAGAAGAGGAAGAAGCACAGCACCTGAAGGCCGAAGCGGCTTGTGTAGGAGCCGCTATAGCGGCGAGGGAACCTGCCTCGCCGCTTCATCGCTCCGTTGGCTTCTCGCCGCTATAGCGGCTCCTACAGTCGGTGCGGTTCAGTCGTCCTGCCAGGCCTCGAGCGTATCGGCGTAACCGCCGAGCAGCTCCCATAGCGAGGCCTGCTTGTCCTCCGGGATGAGCGTGTATTCCATGCCGATCTGCCGCGCCGATACGCGCGCCACCGAGGCCTCCAGGTGGATGTGCAGATCGTGGCCGAAGATCATGTCGAGGATCCAGGTCTGGCCGGGCTCGCCGCGCCAGCCCAGCGGGCGGCGCAGGAGCGCGCCCGTGGCCGAGATGTCGACCAGGTCGGTGGGGTGCGCCTCGCCGCCACGGCTCATGAGCACCGCGGTCTGCACTCGCATCCGCGCGTGGCGATAGCGCGGGTGCGGGTCTTCCTTATCGTTCGACATCAGCTTCTCCACCCATCCCGATACCTCGTCCGTGCCAGTCGTTATCGGCATGACGCACCTCGTCCACTTACGTTCCGTGTCACAAACGGACACATTAGCGCAGCCGGGATGACGCATACATATACCGCAGCGCTCACTCGTTCCCGCGCGTTTTCAGAACACCCGCCCGAACCAGGGCCCCGGCGCCGAAGCGCCCGTTGATGAGATCCTGTACACCGTCGGATTGCTTGTCCGATACCGGCGCGGCGAACATGTCCTGCTGTTCGTCGCCGTGCCTGGCGTCGAAACCCGACAGGGTCACCCCCAGCAGACGCAGTCTCGGCCGGGGGTGCTGGTTCCACCAGATTTGAAGCAAGCGTCGTGCCACGGCATAGATTTCCGGCGTGGCATTGCCCGGCACGGGCAACTGGGCCTGTCGGCTGTGGGTCGTGAACGGCGGCTCGCGCAGCTTCACCGACACCGTGCGGGCGCTCACCCCCCGCGTCCTTGCCCGTGCCCCTACCCGCTCGCACTGGCGAAGCAGCCACGCCTCGGCGATGGCGAGTTCCTCGAGGTCGTATTCGAACGTCCACTCCGCGCCGATGGACACCTCGGGCGCGTCCGTGACCACGGGCCGCCGGTCCTCACCCCGGCACAGTTCGCGCAGCTGGGCCGCGTGGCGTTCGCCTACCGCCTTGTTCAGGCGCCAGGCATCGGCGCGGACGAGATCGCCGATGGTGCGGATGCCCACCTTGTGCAGGGCCTCCTCGGCGACCTTGCCCACCGTCCACATGCGCCCGATCGGCAGCGGGTCGAGGTACCCGCGGACCTCGTCGGGGGGAATGCGCAGGAAGCCGTCCGGTTTCGACAGTTCGCTGGCCAGCTTGGCGAGCAGCTTGTTGTGCGCCATGCCTACCGAGGCATTGAGGCCGGTGCGTGACCGGATCTCGCCCTTGATCCAGCGGCCGATCGCCTCGATCGATGAGAACAATCTCAGGCTGGCGGTGACGTCGAGGAAGGCCTCGTCCAGCGACAGGCCCTCGATCATCGGGGTGAACTCGGCGAAGACACCGAAGACCACGGTCGAGATGGCCTGGTAGCGCTCATGGCGCGGGACGATATACATCCCGTCCGGGCAGCGCCGGCGCGCCTCGGACGTGGCCATGGCCGAGCGCACCCCGTATTTCCGCGCCTCGTAGTTCGCCGTCGACACCACGCCCCGGCGGCCCAGCCCGGCCACGATCACCGGCTTGCCCACCAGGGAGGGGTCGTCCAGCTCCTCGACGGACGCGTAGAAGGCGTCCATGTCGACGTGGATGATGGCGCGCTGGGCGGGGTGCATGGGACTATTGTGCCGCAAGGCCCGGCCGCCCGGCGCCGCCGCTGGACTTGGATCGGCACAGGCGATACCCTGTATGGCAATCGGGTGAACTTATTCGGGCGTCGCGCCCTCACCGGTCCGTTCGCGGGACCGGCCGCGCTCTGCTCCCGACGTTCCTTCACAGACGGTGACCCTCCTGGGGTGTCCAGCGGCCATGCCTATCGCTCGTCGGCGACGACGCGTGGCATGCCGGGCGAGGTGGCGGTAAAGCCGCCGGACGGCATCGATTGTTGCGCTACCGGTCGCTCCCGCGACCCTTCTGACGTGTGCCGATGACTAACGAGACAACCGCAGTCCAGGTGGTCGAAAAAACCCAGGATGCCTTCGCGGGCATCCCGCAGCAGCAGGAAATGCCTCTCGCGCTGGTGCGCGGGCAGCCGGTGCTGCAAATGCCGCAGGATCTTTACATTCCGCCGGACGCGCTCGAAGTTATCCTCGAATCGTTCGAAGGTCCGTTGGACCTGCTGCTTTACCTGATCCGCCGGCAGAACCTCGACATCCTCGATATCCCCGTCGCCGAAATCACCCGGCAGTACATGGACTACATCGAGATGATGCGCGAGGTGATGCGACTGGAACTCGCGGCGGAATACCTGCTGATGGCAGCGATCCTGGCGGAGATCAAGTCCAGGCTGCTGCTGCCGCGGCCGCCGGCCGAGGAAGGCGTGGAGGAGGATCCCCGCGCGGAACTCGTCCGTCGCCTGCAGGAGTACGAACGCTTCAAGAAGGCCGCGGCGGATATCGACGAACTGCCGCGCCTGGAACGCGACACCACGGTGGTCCACGCCTTCGTCGGCGAGCACAACGTGGTACGCGTGCCGCCCCCGCTGGATCTCAAGGAGCTCCTGCTCGCGCTCAAGGACGTGCTCAACCGTGCCGACCTGTTCACGCACCATGCGATCCAGCGCGAACCGCTCAGCGTTCGCCAGCGCATGGGCGACCTGCTCGGCACATTGAGCGAAGGCGGCGGGTTCCACCGCTTCGAAACGTTGTTCGACGTGAGCGAGGGTCGCCTCGGCGTCGTGGTCACCTTCCTGGCCATGCTCGAGCTGGCTAAGGAAATGCTCATCGAAATCGTGCAGGAAGAGGCCCTCGGGCCGATCTACCTGAAGACGAAGGTACAGACCGAGGCCGCGTCGGAAGAAGCGCTCGCCTGACGGCTCCCCCAGGGGCCACGAAACCACCATCCAAGGGCCTATGCAACCCGAACAGCTCAAACCCATCGTGGAAGCGGCGCTGCTGGCGTCGACACAGCCGATGACCATCGCGCAGTTGAAGGCGATCTTCGGCGAGGACGAGGAGATCGGCACGGACGAACTCACGCAGGCCCTGGCGGCCCTCGGCGCCGACTGCGAGGGGCGCGGCGTGGAGCTGGTGGAGGTCGCATCCGGCTGGCGCTACCAGGTGCGGCGGGAGGTGCACGGGTGGGTCTCGCGGATGTGGGCCGAAAAGCCGAGCCGCTACTCGCGCGCCCTCCTCGAGACCCTGGCGCTGATCGCCTACCGCCAGCCGATCACCCGCCCCGAAATCGAACAGATCCGCGGCGTGGTGGTGTCGTCGAACATCATCAAGACGCTCGAAGAACGCGAATGGATCCGCGTGGTGGGCCACCGCGACGTACCGGGCAAGCCGGCACTGTTCGGTACCACCCGCGCCTTCCTCGACTACTTCAACCTGAAGTCCCTGGACGCCCTGCCCCCGTTGTCGGAAATTCGCGACCTCGAGGAACTTAATCCGCAGATGCGCTTCGAAGGCGATGCGGAGCCCGCGCCGGCCCGGGCCGCGATGCCCGACGGCGAAGACCAGGAATCCCCCGAGACCGCGCATGCCGAAGGCGATGCGGTCGAGGACTCGAACCAAGTGCCTGACGGCGACGACGTCGCCGCGGCTTCCCCCACTGCCGACGAGGCAGAGAACCCCATAAGCGACGCCGAAGACGGCGACGCCGAGAAAGATACCGAGGAGTCACGCGCATGAATGCGCCACAGCGTTCCCTGCTCACCCTGAAACGCGGCGGCAACGAAGCCGCCGAAGGCACCCCCCAACTCGAGGAGCGCCTGCACAAGGTCCTCGCCAACGCCGGGCTCGGCTCGCGCCGGATGCTCGAACAGCGCATCCAGGCCGGCGAGGTCGAGGTCAACGGCACCGTCGCCACGATCGGCGCCAGCGTCCACGCCGGCGACCGCGTCGTCCTCGACGGCAAGCAGTTCGTCGTCGCCACCGACAACCGCAGCGACGCGGAAGTCCTGGTCTACCACAAGCCGGAAGGCGTGGTGACCACCCGCGAGGACACCGAAGGTCGCCCCACCGTGTTCGAACAGCTGCCGCGCCTGCGTGGCGCGCGCTGGGTCGCCGTGGGCCGCCTCGACATCAACACCACGGGCCTGCTCCTGCTCACGACCGACGGGGAACTCGCCAACGCGCTGATGCACCCGAAGAGCGGCCTCGAGCGCGAATACCTTTGCCGCGTCCACGGCGAAGTGCCGGACGAGACGATCGAGCGGCTCAAGGCCGGCGTGGAACTGGAAGACGGCCCCGCCCGCTTCGACGAGATCGGCATCATCAGCCGCGGCGGCAGCCACAGCTGGTTCCGCGTCACCATCCGCGAGGGCCGCAATCGCGAAGTCCGCCGACTGTGGGATTCGCAGGGCTTCCTCGTCAGCCGCCTGAAGCGCATCCGTTACGGCTCGGTGGAGCTGCCGCGAGCGCTACGCCGTGGCGATTGCGAATCGCTCGACGAGACCGCCATCAAGGAACTGCGCGAGCGCGCCGGCCTCGGTGCACCGGACCCCGTCTTGACGCTGAGCGCGGTGGTGCACCAGCGCCGCGCACCGCGCCACGTCACCGAGTACCGTCCCGACACCCGCGCCACTGGCGCCTGGAGCTCGGCGCGGCATGACGAAGCCCGCGAACTCACCGCATTTGATCGTATCCGCGACGACAACCCGCGTGGCGGGCGTGGCGGCCGCGGCGGTCGCGCGCAGGGCGCCGGCGGCGGCCAGCGCCGCGAGGTCAACGGCAACGTCGCCCGTCCGGAACGGTCGGGCGGCGGTGCCCAGCGCAAGTCGCGCCGTGTGGCACCGGGGCAGGAACTGCCGTCGATCCGCACCTGGTTCGCGGGCGACAGCCGCACCGGTGGCGGCAATACGGCGGGCAACACGGCCGGCAATACCGCCGGCAACCGTGGTCCGCGTCCGGGCGGACGTTCGGGCAATGCGGGCGGCAACCGCGCGGCGGGCCAGGGTCCGGCGCGTAACGAAGGCAATCGCGCCTCCGGCAGCCGTTTCGAAGGCGGCGGAAATCGCGGCGGCCGTCCCGGCGGCGGCAATCGCACCGGCGGTCCGGGTGGTGGCGGCAATCGCACCGGCGGCCCGCGTCCCGGCGGCAACCGCGGCGGACGCCCGGGCGGCGGCAATCGCGGCGGCAACCGGTAAGCGCCATGTTGACGATCTGGCATAACCCGCGCTGCTCCAAGTCGCGGGAAACGCTGGCGCTGTTGCAGGCCCGCGGCCTGTCGCCGTCGATCGTCGACTACCAGGCCACGCCACCTTCGGCGACCGAGATCGAACGCGTGCTCGGCCTGCTCGGGCTCGAGCCGCGCGCGCTGATGCGCAAGGGCGAAGACGAATATGCCGCGCTGCCGGCGACTCTCTCGCGGGCGCAGCTGATCGAGGCGATGGCGACGACGCCGAAGCTGATCGAGCGGCCTGTCGTGATCCATGACGACAGGGCGGCGATCGGGCGGCCTCCCGAGGCGGTGCTGGAAATCCTGTAGCCCAGCGACTCAAGGGCCTCGCGACACGTCCGCCGGCGCATGCCGCGACGCCAGCTTTGCCACCACGGCATCGAATCCGATGCCGCGCGCGCGCAGCGCCACCATCAGATGAAACACCAGGTCGGCGGCCTCGCCGATCAACGCATCGTCGTCCTGCGCCACCGCGGCAAGCGCGGTTTCCACACCTTCCTCGCCCACCTTCTGCGCGATGCGGCGTATCCCGTCTTCGAACAGCGACGTCGTATAGCTGCCGGCGGGACGCTCGGCATGCCTGGCCGCGACCAGCGCATCCAGTTCCGCGAGAAAGCCGAGCGAAGGCCGCACGTCGTCGCCGAAGCAGCTCGACGTGCCGCGATGACAGGTCGGACCCGCCGGAAGCGCACGCACCAGGATCGTATCCGCATCGCAGTCCAGGCGCGCATCGACGACGGCCAGCGTGTTCCCCGAGGTCTCGCCCTTCGTCCACTGGCGTTGTTTGCTGCGACTGAAGAACGTGACCAGGCCGCGATCCCTCGTCGCTTTCAACGCGGCTTCGTCCATGTATCCCAGCATCAGCACCTCGCCGGTGCGCGCATGCTGCACGATCGCCGGCAGCAGGCCGCCGCCCTTGGCGAAATCCGCGTTCAAGCCGTTCATAGCCTCACCTCGATGCCTTGCGCGCGCAGCTCCCGTTTCAACGCGGGAATGCCGATGTCGCCGGAATGGAAGACGCTTGCCGCGAGTGCCGCGTCGACGTCGGCCTCGCGGAAAACCTCGGTGAAGTGCGCCGGCACACCCGCACCGCCGGACGCCACGAGCGGCACGCGACTCATGGCCCTCGCGGCCTTCAGCTGCTCGATGTCGTAGCCGCGACGGACACCATCGGTACCCATGCAGTTCAGCACGATCTCTCCCGCGCCAAGCTGCTGCACCTCGTCGATCCAATCCAGCGTGCGCTTGCGCAGCGCGCGCGTACGCGAGGGATCGCCCGTGTACTGGCGCACGCGCCATTCGCCGTCGTCGTCGCGCAGGCTGTCCACGCCCACGACGACGCACTGCACGCCGAAGGCATCGGCAAGCTCGCCGACCAGCGCCGGGCGCTCCAGCGCGGGCGAGTTGATCGACACCTTGTCGGCACCGGCGTGCAGCACGGCGCGCGCGTCCTCGACGCTGCGGATGCCGCCGGCGACGCAGAACGGAATGTCGATCTCGCGCGCGACCCGCTCCACCCAGTGGCGGTCGACGCTTCGCCCTTCCGGACTCGCCGTGATGTCGTAGAAGACGAGTTCGTCGGCGCCCTCGTCGCGATAGCGCAGCGCGAGTTCGACGATCTCGCCCACGACGACATGGTCGCGGAAGCGCACGCCCTTCACGACCTGGCCATCGCGTACGTCCAGGCAGGGCACGATGCGACGGCTCAGCATGACGCGCCCGCCCGCTCCGCCACGGCGAAGGCATCGGCCAGCGTGAAGGCGCCCTCCAGGAGCGCCCTTCCGAGGATGACGCCGGCACTGCCTTGCAATGCCAGCGCGGCGACGTCCTCCAGGGAACGTACGCCACCGGACGCCTGCACCTCCAGCGCCGGCGCCAGCGTGCCCAGATGGCGGTAGAGGGCGACGTTCGGGCCGCTCATCGTGCCGTCGCGGTCGATGTCGGTGCAAAGCAGATGGCGCGCGCCCGCGGCCTCGTACCAGGGGACCAGGTCGTCCAGCGTGCGCGCTTCGTCGGCGGTCCATCCCGCGCTGGGCAGCTTCCACTCCCCGTCCCTGAAGCGCGTGTCCAATGCCGGCACGATGCGGTCGGCACCGTAACGGCCGATCCACATGGCGACGGTTTCCGGATCGCGGATGGCCACGCTGCCGACGACGACGCGATCGGCCCCCGCCTCCAGCAACCGGCGCACGCCGTCTTCGTCGCGGATGCCACCGCCTGCCTGCACGCGCAGGCGCCCGCTTGAGGCGATGCCGGCGATGGTCGCGAGGTTCTCGAAATGCCCGGACCGCGCACCGTCGAGGTCGACCACGTGCAGCCATCCGGCGCCTTCGTCGGCGTAGCGTGCGGCGAGCGCCTCGGGCTCGAAGGCGAAGGTGGTCTGCCGAGCGTAGTCGCCCTTGTAGAGGCGGACGACCTTGCCATCGCGCAGGTCGATCGCGGGAATGGGAAGCGTCATAAGGAGAGGAAATTCCGCAGGAGTTGCGCGCCCAGGCCCGCCGAGCGCTCGGGATGGAATTGCATGCCCATGAAGTTGCCGGCGGCGACGACCGCCGCGAAGGGCTGACCGTGCTCGCTCGACGCGAGCGTGTAGTCGCCGGTGGGCACGGCGTAGCTATGGACGAAATACGCCGCATCGCCTTCGCGCAAACCGGCGACGAGCGGGTGGCAGGCCGTCACGTGCAAGGCGTTCCAGCCCATGTGCGGCACGCGCCGTCCCGGGCTTTCGGCAAACCGGCGTACCGTGGCGGGAACGACGCCCAGGCATTCGGTATCGCCCTCCTCCGAATGCTCGCACAGCAGTTGCATGCCGAGGCATACGCCGAGCACCGGCTGGGTCAGCCCGCGCAGCACGTCCACGAGGCCGGCCTCGCGAAGCATGCGCATGCCCGGCCCTGCCGCGCCGACGCCCGGCAGGATGACGTGGCTTGCCGCGCGGATGCGCTGGGCGTCGGACGTGAGTTCGGCATCGGTACCGAGGCGCTGCAAGGCGTAACGCACGGAACCGATGTTCGTGCCGCCGGCATCGACGAGGACGACCCGCATCAGAGGCTACCCTTCGTGCTCGGAAGGTCGGCGCCATCGCGCCGGATCGCCTGGCGCAGCGTGCGCGCCACGACCTTGAAGCAGCCTTCCACCATGTGGTGCGCGTTCTCGCCGTGCACCGCCAGATGCAGGTTCGCGCCAAGGGTTTCGCACAGCGAACGGAAGAAATGCGGCACCAGCTCCGTCGGCATGTCGCCCACCCGCTCACGCGGGAACGATCCGTCGAAAACGAAGTACGGCCTCCCGGAGAGATCGAGTTCGGCGCGTGCCGCGCTTTCGTCCATGGGCAGCGCGAAGCCGTAGCGCCCGATGCCGCGCTTGTCGCCCAGGGCCTGGCGCAACGCCTGGCCCAAAGCGAGCGCGACATCCTCGATGGTGTGGTGCTCGTCCACGTGCGTGTCGCCGTCGCAGCGCAGGTCCAGCGCGAAGCCACCGTGCTTGCCGATCTGCTCGAGCATGTGGTCGAAGAACCCGAGGCCGGTGTGGACGACGGGGTCGCCGACGCGATCGAGATCGACCGACACGCGGACCGACGTCTCCCGCGTGCCCCGGACCACTTCCGCCGTGCGCGGCGCGTCGAGCAGCGCATGGGCCAGTTCGCTCCAGGCCATCCCGCCCTGCCCCACGCGGAAACCGCGCACGCCCATGTTCGCGGCGAAAGCAAGGTCGGTGTCGCGGTCCCCGACCATGGCCGACTGCGCGCGACTCCAGCTGTCGTCGGCGAGCCAGTGCCGGGCCAGGCCCGTCGCCGGCTTGCGGGTGTCGCGGCACTCGTGGGCGAAGCTGCGATCGATCAGCTGTTCGCGGAAGACGATGCCCTGCGAGGAAAGGATGCGCAGCAAGAGCAGGTGCGGGCCATCGAACGAGGCCTGCGGAAACGACGGCGTGCCCAGCCCGTCCTGGTTGGTCACCATCACCAGTTCGTAACCCGCCGCGACGCAACGCTGCAACGCCGCGATCACGCCCGGCATCAGTGCCAGCTTCTCGTAGCTGTCGATCTGTTCGTCGGCAGGTTCCTCGATCAGGCAGCCGTCGCGGTCGACGAAGAGGATTTTCCGGCTCATGCGCCCGCTCCGAGGACCGCAAGCACGCGGTCGTTCTCGTTGCCGGTACCGACGGTGATGCGCAATGCGTCGCCGAGACCGGGATATTTCGTGATGTCGCGCACCACCACACCCGCCGCGAGGAGGCGGCGATACGTTCCCGGCGCATCGTCGAAGCGTACGGCAAGGAAATTGGCGTGCGAGGGAAGCACTTCGCGCACCCCGGGCACCCGCGCGAGTTCCGCGAACATGCGTGCACGCTCGGCGAGGATTTCATTGAGGTGGTGACGTTGCACGCGGCGGCCTTCATAGGACAGCGCGCCCAACGCGGCATCGACGCACGGGGAAGGCAGCGGATAGGGCGGAATGATCCGGCGCAGCAGGCCGATCACGTCGGGTCGCGCCACCAGCGCGCCCACGCGTGCGCCCGCCAGGGACCACGCCTTCGAGAGCGTGCGCAGCACGGCCACGTAGTCGTACGCGTCGATCAGGGACACGGCGCTGGCCGTGCCGCTGAATTCCGCATAGGCCTCGTCCACCACCAGGACCGCGCGGCCGGCAAGCTCGCGCGCCAGGCGGTCGAGCACGTCCACGCCGACGAGGTTTCCCGTCGGATTGTTGGGCGTGCAGACGAAGACGAGCTTCACGGCGGGACTCACGGCGGAAAGCAGGGTGTCCGCATCCAGCGCGCCGGACGCGTCGAGCGGCGACTCGATCACTGCCGCGCCCTGGATCCGTGCGCACACGGCATACATGCCGAAGGTCGGCGGCGAGACCAGTACGGCGTCCTGGCCCGCCCGGCAGAACGCCCGGACCAGCAGGTCGATGGCTTCGTCGCTGCCGCGTGTCGCGAGCACGCGATCCGGATCGCACCCGTAAAGCTCCGCCAGCGATGCGACCAGTGCGGGCGGCTGCGGGTCGGGATAGCGGTTGAGTCCTTCGCCGCCGGGAATGTTCGGCGGCCGGGACGATTCGTTCGCGTTGAGCAGCACGGTGCCGCCCTGTGCCTCCATGCGCGCGCTTGAGTACGGCGCGAGGGCGCGGATATCCGGCCGGGCGAGGTCGAGGACGCTCATGCGACGGCATCCATGGCGGCGAGCCGCAAGGTGACCGCGCGGCGGTGCGCCTCCAGTTGCTCGGCCTCGGCAAGAATCGCCGCGCAAGGCCCGATGCCGCGCAATCCGTCGGCGGTGAGTTCCTGCACGGTCACCTGTTTCTGGAAACTGGCCACGGACACGCCACTGTAGCTGCGCGCGTAGCCGTAGGTAGGCAGGACATGGTTGCTGCCGCTGCAATAGTCGCCGATCGATTCGGGCGTCCACTCGCCGAGGAAAACCGAGCCCGCCGACTCGATGCCGTCGAGCAACGCGCGCGGCTCGACCGTCTGGACGATGAGGTGCTCCGGTGCATAACGGTTGCTGACCTCCAGTGCTTCGTCGAGGCCACCCACCAGCACCAGCCGGCTTTCGCCCAGCGCCATGCCGGCGATGTTGGCGCGAGGCAACAGGCCAAGCTGACTTTCCACTTCCGCCTCCACGCGATCGAGCAATCCGCTCGACGGGCTGACGAGGAGCACCTGGGAATCGGGGCCGTGCTCGGCCTGCGACAGCAGGTCGGCGGCGACGAAGCGCGGATCGGCCGAATCGTCGGCGATCACGAGGACTTCCGACGGACCGGCCGGCATGTCGATGGCCGCACCGGCGGGATCGCCCGCCACCTGCAGCTTCGCTTCCGTGACCCAGGCGTTGCCGGGGCCGAACAGCTTGTCGCAACGGGCGATGGAGGCCGTGCCATAGGCCATCGCGGCGATGGCCTGCGCACCGCCGACCTTGAACACGCGATGGACGCCCACCGCGCGTGCCGCGAAGAGCACGGCATCGTCGCAACGTCCGTTCGCCTGCACGGGCGTGCACAGCAGCACCTCGCGGCAGCCGGCGATCGTCGCCGGTACGCCGAGCATGATCGCGGTCGACGGCAGTGGCGCGCCACCCGCGGGAACGTATAGCCCCACGCGACGAATGGGGCGCAGCACGCGCTCGACGCGCACGCCCGGCGCCGTCTCGACGGCGACCGGCACGGGCGCCGTTTCGCGATGGAAGGACGCGATGCGCCCTGCCGCTTCGAGCACCGCGGCCTTGAGCTCCGCCGGGAGGCGCGCCTCGGCGGCGTCGAACTCTTCCGCCGTGACGGCGAGATCGTCCAACTCGACGCCGTCGTAGCGGGCCGTGAGTTCGAACAACGCCGCGTCGCCTCGCGCACGGACCTCGGCGACGATCGCTTCCACGCCCTGGCGCAAGCCGGGCGCGCGCGACTGCGCGGGCCGTGCCAATGCCTCTACGCGCCCCATTTCGTCCAGGGTCTTCCAGTCGATCCGCTTCATGCCAGCATCTTCTCCACCGGCAGCACCAGCATGTCGCGGGCACCGGCGCGTTTCATTTCCTCCAGCTGACGCCAGCTCACCGAGCCGGCGCACAGCGCCTGCAACACGACCTGGTCCGGTGCGCCGTCGACCGCCGTGAGCGTCGGGACGGGCGCGCCGGGCAGCAGGCGCGTGATCTCCGCCAGGGAATGGCGGGGTGCCTGCATCAGGATCAGGCGCGAATCGCGCACCTGGATCACGCCGTCGAGCCGGCGCAGGAGCAACTCGGCGATCTCGCCGCGCTCGTCGGCCGGAAGCTCGCGGCGTCCCGCCAGCACGGCCTCGCTCTCGACCACCACCGCGGCTTCGCGCAACTGGTTGGCGACGAGCGTGGCACCGCTGGAAACGAGGTCGCAGATCGCATCGGCCGTGCCGAGTCTGGGCGCGATTTCCACGGAACCGGCGAGCATCACCACCTTCGCGTCCACGCCGTTGGACCGGAGCCACTCGCCGAGCAGGCCCGGATACGACGTGGCGATGCGCTGCCCGCCCAATTGCGCGGGACCGTCGTAGGCGTCCTCCTGGGGAACGGCGATCGAAAGGCGGCAGTGGCCGAAGCCCAGCGGCCGCAGTTCGTCCAGCCCGGTACCCGCTTCCACGTTCGAGAACTGGAACTCGCGCAGCACGTTCCGGCCGACGATGCCGAGGTCGCAGACGCCTTCCGCGATGAGTCCGGGAATGTCGTCGTCGCGGACCAGCAGCAGGTCCACCGGCTCGCCTTCGCCGAAGCAGAACAGCTTGTCGCGACTCTGGCGGAACTTCAGGCCGCAACGCGCCAGCAGCTCCTGGGCGGGCTCGGTGAGCCGGCCGGACTTCTGCATGGCGATGCGCAGGCGATCGCGCGGCTTCATGCCGCACCTCCGCCGTTGCGGCGCGCCGCGGCGGCCATGTACCCGCCGTTACCCTGGTTGAGGTAACGGGCGACCCGTCCGATGGTGGTGATGCTGACCGCCGTCCGCTCGTGGATCTCGCGGTAGGACCGACCCTCCAGGAGGTGCGGCACGACGCGCCAGCGGTCCACCATCACCTCGATCTCCGCCGGGGTGCAGAGGTCGTGCAGGAAGGCGCGCATCTCCTCCACCGTGGAGAGGCCCGCGAGAGCTTCGCAAAGGCTGGTTTCGGCGGAGTCGGCGGGGGTTTCCGGGGCCAGGGAGCGTCGCTTCATAATGTACTAACGCGTTAATACGATAGCTCATCGTAGCTGCGCAACCGGCCCGTGGCAAGCGCCTGGGACGCGATTGCGCTTTTCTTCCATATATTTCGAGGCAGGCGCTCGCCACCATGGCCCCATTCCATGCCGTGAGCCCTACCATGCCGAGCACCGTGATCATCGCCGACGATCACCCGGTCGTCGTCGCGGGGGTCGAAACCATTCTCAAGGCGCACCGATACGACGTCGTCGCCCGCGCCCACGATACCGACACCCTGTTCGAGGCCCTTTCAGACAACCCGTGCGACGTCGTCGTCACCGACTATTCCATGCCGGAGGGTATCCAGCCCGACGGCATGCCCATGATCCGGCGCATCCGCGCCATCCGGCCGGATATCGGCATCGTGGTCCTCACCATGCTCTCGAACCCGGCCATCCTGCGCAGCCTGCTCGACATGGGCGTGGCCGCCATCTTCGACAAGCGCACGAACCTGCGCGACATTCCGGTCGCGGTGCATGCGGCCGACGTGGGCCGCTCCTACCTGAGTCCGGCCATTCGCCGGCTGTTCCACGAAGCGGATTGCGCGGCGGGGCACGACGAACTCATCACACGCCTGTCGCCCCGGGAAATCGAGGTACTGCGCGCGTTCGCGCAAGGGCAAGGGCTGTCCGACATCGCCGAGCGCATGGGCCGCAGCTTCAAGACCATCAGCCGACAGAAGCGCTCGGCCATGGCGAAGCTGGGCCTCGTCAACGACGCCCAGCTCTATCAGTACCTCGCCGGCGTGCGCGCCGGCACGATCGAAGACTGGTCGCCCGCCACGGGAACGGCCTCGGGTGCGAGGCCTGCCACTCCTTAGGCTTACCGCGCGGCCACCAGCCGGCCGGATGCCACCAGTTCGCATACGGCGCGCACGTCGCCGTCCATCGCGCGATCGCGCTGCATGAAGGCCACGTGCTCACGCAACGTGGTCAAGGCAGTGCGCACCGCCCGACCGCCGTGGAAATCCTCGGCCGAGGCCAGCGCGTCCATCAGGGCACGAACTTCGCTCTCGAAACGCGCGTAATGCGGCGAGTCCGCGCGCGGCGCGCCGGAGATCTTGGAGGCCAGGGCATGCAAGTCGCCACGGTGGGCGAGCGAACGCGCCGCGTTGAGCATGTCCTGCCGGTACTCGAGTGCCTGCGCAGCGGTGTACAGCTCCATCGCCAGCACGTGGCCGAGGTCTTCGGTCATTTCCAGGACGTGGCGCGCCTCGTTGGCGCCCATCGACACGTGGTCTTCGGCGTTGGCGCTGGTGGGCACGGAGTAGACCGAGGCCGGGTGCGCACGCGTGGCGAGGTCGTTGACCAGCGCCGCCGCGGTGTACTGCACGATCATGAAACCGGAGTCCGTCGCATCCTCGTTACCGATGAGGAAGGCCGGAAGGCCGTCGTTGTTCGCAGGGTCCACCAGCTTCGCCGTGCGCCGCTCGGAGATGGAGGCCAGCACGGGAATCGCCGCCTTCACGTAGCTCATGGCGAGGGCGAGCGGCATGCCGTGGAAGTGACCCGCCGAAATGACCTGGTCTTCGATGACCTCGGCATCCTTCGCGTCCGGGAACACCAGCGGGTTGTCGGTGACCGCATTGAGTTCGACGTCGAAGACGCGGCAGGCCTGTTCCCAGGCGTCGCGCACGGCGCCGTGGACCTGGGGAGCGCAACGCAGGCAATAGGCATCCTGCGGCTGGTGCTTCTTGCCACCCTTGAACGGCAGGAATCGCGAGTAGAACGCTTCCTTGCCGTGACGCTGGGTGGCCGGCACCCAATCCCAGCCGATGTCGAAGCGGTAGGCCTGTTCGGCGGGTTCCGACCACGAGTCCGACAGCCAGGAACGGAAGCGCGGCACGAGGTGGTATGGAATATCGGCGAGCGTGGAACCTTCGAGCAGACCGCGGATGTTGCGCGCCGCCTCGACCTGGCCCGGATGGGGACGGAGGGCGTGCACCTCTTCCGCGTAAGCGCCCGTACGCCCGGCAAAGGCGTCGAGGGTCATCGCCGCGGCGAGGTCCGCCGTACGGATCAGCATGTCCATCGTGTCGAGCGCGAGCACGCCGGTGGCGAGCATCTGCGTCGTGCCGTTGTTCAGCGCGAGGCCTTCCTTGAACGAGAGACGCACCGGTTCCAGGCCGGCCGCCGCCAGCGCCTTCGCCCCCGGCATCCGTTCGCCCTTATGGAACGCTTCGCCGCCGCCGAGCAGAACGATGGCGAGGTGCGAGAGCGGCGCGAGATCGCCGCTGGCACCCACGGAACCCTTCTCCGGGATCACGGGGATCACGTCGCGGTTCAACAGCTCGGCCAGCGCACGCAACGTTTCCACGCGAATGCCCGAATGCCCCTTCATCAAGGTGTTCACGCGGATGGCCAGCATGGCGCGCACCACGTCGGCCGAGAAGGGCTTACCGACACACACCGCGTGGGTGATGATCAGGTTGTGCTGCAGCTCCTCGAGCAGCGTGCCTTCGCGCGGCTCCGGATTGCCGCCGGGCAGTTCATCGCGTACGCGGTGCGCACCCAGCAACTTGTCGGCATTGCTGCCGAAGCCCGTGGTCACGCCGTAGATCGGTTCGCCACCGCCCACCTTCTCCGCAAGGAAGTCGGCGGCCCGCTTCACTTTCGCCAGCTGCGCCTCGTCGAGGCGGATCGTGAAGCCCTGGCGGGCGATGGCGGCGACCTGCGCGCGCGTGAGGCTGCGGCCGTCGAGGAGGATGCTGCTGGTCATGGGTAGGGCCGTCGGACGTCGATGGAAGGGGAAATCAGCGGCCGATCTCGGCCTGGGCCAGTTCGACACGCAGCGCCTTCACCAGGTCGGCGCGCGACACCTCGAACTGGTCTTCGCGGCGCAGGTCCTTGACGGTGACCACGCCCTTGGCGATCTCGTCTTCGCCGATGACCAGGACAAAGCGGATACCGGCGCGGTCGGCGTATTTGAACTGCTTGCCCAGCTTGCCGCCCTCCAGCACGACTTCGGTGGCGATGCCGGCGTTCCGCAGTTCGCCGGCGACGGCGAGGTAGGTGGGCATCTGGGCCGCATCCATTTGCGTGACCAGGGCATCGACGGTGCTCTCCGCGGTCGACACCAGTCCGGCGTCGCGAAGCTGCCAGTAAAGGCGAGTCAGGCCAATGGAAATACCCACCCCGGGAAGATGCGACTTCGTGTACTGGCCGGCGAGGTTCTCGTAACGGCCTCCCGAGCAGATCGAGCCGATGCCCGGATGATCGTTCAGCGTCGTCTCGTAGACCGTGCCCGTGTAGTAATCCAGTCCACGGGCAATGGACAGGTTGAGTGCGAAATGGGTCTCCGGCACGCCGAAGTCGCGGATAAGACCGAGCACTTCCTTCAGTTCCGCCCTGCCCTGTTCGAAAGTGTCCGAACCGGTGCCGAGGGCGTCGAGCTTGTCGAAGGCCTCCGCCACCGACGTGGAACGTACCTGGACGAAACCGAGGATCTTCGCCGCGGCCTCCGCCGAAAGGCCGAATGCCTCGCCCGTGAGCGTGTCGCGCACGTAATCGGGGCCTCGCTTGTCGAGCTTGTCGACCTCGCGCAGCACCAGCATCTGCCGTTCCGGGTCGGCGATGCCGAGGTTCTCGAAATAGCCGCGCATCAGCTTGCGGTTATTCAGCTGGATGGTGAACGGACCGATGGCGAGGTCGCGGAACACGCTATAGATGACCGCGGGGATCTCGGCGTCGTAACGGACGGACAAGGAGTCTTTGCCGATGACGTCGATGTCGCACTGGTAGAACTCGCGGAAGCGGCCACGCTGTGCGCGCTCCCCGCGATAGACCCGCTGCATCTGGTAGCGGCGGAAGGGGAAGCTGAGGTCGTGCTCGTGCTCGGCCACGTAACGGGCAAGCGGCACGGTCAGGTCGAAGCGGAGGGCCAGTTCGGGCACCCCGCCCTTTTCCGCCGCGCCAAGGGCGCCGGTCGACTGGACGAAATACACCTGGCGCTCGGTCTCGCCCCCCGTTTTCGTGAGCAGCACGTCGCTGTACTCGATGACCGGGGTTTCGATCGGCAGGAAGCCGAACCGTTCGTAATTGCGGCGAATCGTGTCCAGCATGCGCTGGAACGCGATCTGGTCGAGCGGCAGGAGCTCGAGGACACCGGGCATGGTGCGGGCCGGGGTGAGTGCCATGCAATTCCTCTTCGGACAGGCTTTACGGAGGCCGCCAGGCGGCAGCCGCCTAGATTAGCAGATGGCCATGCAGGGCCACGGCCCAGGTAAAAAAAGTGCGGGCACCTGTTGCCAAGGAACCGGCCCATGGCTAATATACGCGGCTCCCGTCGGGGTGTAGCTCAGCCTGGTAGAGCGCTACGTTCGGGACGTAGAAGTCGCAGGTTCGAATCCTGTCTCCCCGACCAATATTCGAAGAATCAAGGCCTTGGAAAATCGCATCTCAGCGAGCTTTCCGGGCCTTTTTTCTTGGGTCCTCGCCGGGGTAGCGCGATGCGGCTCAGCGCTTCATCGGCTTCGGCGCCCCTTTCATTTTCTGCACGCCGGCGGGCAGCGCGAAGATGCCGTCCGGGATGGGCTCGAAGGAAACCGCGGTCGCTCGCCACTCGTAATGACGCCGGCCGACATCCTCGCCGCGCATTTCGAGCAGGACACCCGTCTCCTTGTCGATCCATAGCGTCCCGCTGTCGGTGCCATCCGGGCCTCGGCCGCCAGCGTTGCGATAGGCCCAACCCGCGGCGCGGTGTCCCAACAGCATCTTGCCTTCCGCATGGCTACAGGTGGCGAGCATCCGGGTGCACGGCGCGTCCAGGTCGTAGACGATCGGTTTGGGGCTCGCCTTTCCTCCTAACGGCAGGGCCACGGGTTGATCGTCCACCACCATCCAGCTCGTCTTGCCATCGCCCCAGGTGGTGCCGTGGTGGGAGCCGGCGTCGATGTCCACGCGGATACGTTCGCCTTTCTGCCGGATGGTGAACGCCGTGCCCCGCCGTCCTTCTTCCTTGCTCACATAACGATAGCCGTCGCCCACGCCGATCGCGGAGACGGTGTACGACTTCTCCTCCGCCGCATGCGCCATCGGGATCGCCAGGGCGAGGAGACAGCTTGCCGATATCGCCCGTATCACGGACCGCCCGCCAGGTTGCCCGCATCCGTCACCGGCGACTGCATGCGCACCATCGCCGTGGACTGGATGGGCAGGCTGTAGACCACCCTTCCCCGCGTCGCCGACCGGATCAGGTCGCGTTTCGCGGGACCGCCGAACGCCTGGAAGGCGGCCAGCATGCGATCGATGACCGGCACGATGAGCGGATAGTCGTAGGTCACGCGGATCTTCAACAGGTTCGCATCCTGCACGGACACACCGGCCGCGGACGCGTTGCGGAAATAGAGGCTGTCGTTCGGCAGGGCCTTCTTGCCGTCGTATTGCGTCTGCTTCAGCCCCTGCCAGGCCGCACGCGTGGGCGCGAGCACTTCGATCTTCGCGGTGCCGAGCAGGATGTCCTTCTTCGCATCGAGGAAGGCCAGTGCGGCACCCGCCTTGCCGGGGTTACCGGATGCCGCCGCATACAGGGGTGCCAGTCCACGGGCGAGACCCTCCCGCAGGCTTGCCTTGCTCGCGCCGTGCACGGCACCTGCGCGCGCGGCCTCGAGTGCCGCGTAGTCGACCGTCGCCTTTGCGCGATAGAACAGGATCGCCTGGAACAGGCCCAGCAAAAGGAACCCGAAACCGAACATGGTCACCAGGAATTCCGTGATGGACTGGCCGCGCTGGCGACGGGACATCATGGCGATTTCCCGGCCTGTGGCGTCGTCGACACCGCCGCCGGTTCGTCTTCGATGTTCGCGATGCGCCGGGCGAGGTCGGCACTCGACGCTTCCAGGGCCTTGTCGGTATTCGCGACTTCCGAACTCGCCAGCATGGCGGCCTGCGCCTGCTTGAGCCTCACGATGCCGAGGTTGTGCCAGGCACGGGCATGCGTGGGCATCAACTGGAGCACGTGCTGGTACGCGGCCACCGCTTCGTCGGGCTGTTGCAGCCGGAAGCGTGCGTTCCCCAGGCGGAACCATAGTTCCGGATCGTCCGGCATGGACTTGACCACGCTGTCGTAGAGCGTGGCAGCCTGGCGCATGTCGCCGCCCGCATAGGCCTTGGCCGCCTGGTCGGCTGTCGCCAGCACCGTGTTCATCCTCGTCTGTGGCGACCGGGTATCGCCTCGATGGCCGCAGCCGGTCAACGCGAGCAGGCATGAAAGCGCCGCCACGGGAATGCCAGGTTTCACGATGCGCGCCATATGCACGGGTCTCCAGGGTTGAGTACGAGCGCGCGCAGCGCACCGGCGGGTAGTTCGAGCGTCTTGGACGCGCCGCGCGCAGCGCGTGCGCGCCACGGCGGAACGCTCGCGCACGTGCGCAGGAGACGGTCCTGCGCGTCGAGGAAAACGAGATCGATCGGGTAGCGCATCCAGAAGGTGTGCACGCTCCCGCACGGTTCGAGCAGGAGCCCCTCGCCCTCCCCCAACGCGCGCCGGCCCAGCAACCCGCGCGCACGGTCCCACCATGCGCTGGCACGCCACACGCGCGGGACGATGCACGTGTCCCCGAGGTAGATGCCGCCGAGCTTCACAGGATGCCCTCCTGTTTCATGCGCAGGAAGATGAAGTACCCGAGCACCAGGAAGATCAGCGGGAAGAAGAACATGACCAGCGGGAACATCATCTTCACCGGGGCTTCGAGCGCGAGCTTCTCGGCACGGAGGAAACGCTCCTCGCGGCGCTGCGACGCCTGCGCACGCAGCGCGAGGCCGAGGCTGGCACCCACGCGATCGGCCTGGATGAGCGTGCCGGTGAAACTGGAGATCTGGTTCATGTCCATGCGATCCGCCATGCGCCGCAGCGCCTCCGCCCGCGGAAGGCCCGAGCGCAGGTCGCGAAGCAGGCGATTGAATTCCTGGTTCAACGGACCGGCGGGCCCCTTGCGCGTGGCCTGCTCGATACCGCCGGTGATATTCAGGCCCGCCTCGATCGACATGATGATGAAATCGAGGAAGGTCGGCAGGTCGCGGACCACGATCCGCTGGCGTTTCCTGCGCCGTTCGCCCAGCCACATATCGGGGTAGTACCAACCCACCGCGAAGGAGACCGCCACCATGCAGAGCACCGGCACGAGGCCCAGGTCGTCGAGCATGAACAGCACCAGGAAACCGAGCATCGCCACGATGAACACGGCGGCCAGCCGCAGGCCGTAAAGCTGCTCGGGTGTCAGGACGAAATCCTGTCCGGCCGATTGCAGCTTCTTGTGCGCAGGCTCCAGCTGGTTGGGCGAGAGGTGCGGGCCGATCAGGTTGGTGGCGAGGTTCACCAGGGGCCAGATCAGGCGCAGGCCGAACGGCAACGGATCCTGGTAATGCCTGTCCTGTTGCGGCACCTCTCGCATGAAGCCGTTGATGCCCCAGAACGCCAGTCCCACCGCGCCACCGACGCAGACGATCAGCACGATCAACATCGCGCTCATATGTCGATACTCATGATCTTCCGGCACATCCGGTAACCGAGGAACTCCATCACCGCGGCGATGCCCATGACGATCCATCCCATGGGCGTGTGATAGAGGTCGTGCATGGTGTCGGGGTAGGCCAGGCTCAGGAAGGCGATGAGCCCCACCGGGAGCAATGCCATCACGATGCCCTGCAGCCGCCCCTGTGCCGTGAGCGCCTTGACCTTCCCCTCCATGATGAGGCGACGGCGCAGGGTGTCGCTGAGCGAGGCCATGCTTTCGGCGAGGTTGCCGCCGACATCGCGCGAGATCGCCACTGCCGACACGAACAACGTGACGTCCTGGATGGGCACCCGGGTATTGAAGTTCTCCAGCGCCTCGTCAGGCTTCACGCCCAGGCGCTGCTCGCGGAGGACGAGCGCGAATTCCTGCGCCAGCGGCGGGTCGATATCGCGCGACAGCCCCTCGAGCGCCGGAGCGAAGCCCAGCCCCGCCCGCATGCTGCTGGCTACCATCATCAGGGCATCGGGCAACTGCTGCTGGATGCGGTCTATGCGCCGCTGGCGCAGCAGCGTGTAGATCTTGCGCGGCAGGAACACCAGGCCGATCACCGTGAGCGCCGCGAAGAGCAGGTTGCCGGTCAGCAGCCAGACGAGGATGGGAACGATCGCGAGCGCGGCGGCGTTCACGTAGAACAGCCGCTTCGGGTCCATGAACATGAACATGTCCGACAGGTTGAAGCGCGCCTGCTCGGTAAAGGTCTCGCGATAACGCCCCCAGAACACGGCGGAGACACGGGTGAGCACGTAGCCGAGGCATGCCGTGCAGAGGAACACCGCGGCGATGAAGGGAAGGATCTGGCCGTTCACGACCCCTCCCCCGCGCCGCGGAAGATCGAAAGGTCCACGGGCACGCCACTCTCGGCCAGTTCCTCGTAGAACTCCGGCACGGCGCCGGTAGGCGAGAACTCGCCCCTCACCTTGCCGCCTGGGCCGCCCTGGTCGCGCGCACGGAAGGTGAAGATGTCCTGGGTCTGGATGGTGCCCGACTCGATGCCGGTGATCTCGCTGATGTGGGTGATCTTGCGCGAGCCGCAGGGGAACCGCCGCTGGTGGACGATCAGGTCGAGCGCGGACGATATCTGCTCGCGCACCACCACCATGGGCAGGTCCATGCTCGACATGAGCACCATCACCTCGAGACGCGAGAGCGCGTCGCGCGGGGAGTTGGCATGCGCGGTGGTCATGGATCCTTCATGGCCCGTGTTCATCGCCTGGAGCATGTCGAGCGCCTCGCCGCCGCGGCACTCGCCGACGATGATCCGGTCGGGACGCATGCGCAGCGCGTTGCGCACGAGGTCGCGGATGGCGATGAGGCCCTTGCCCTCGAGGTTCGGCGGCCGTGCTTCCAGACCGACGAGGTTTGGCTGGTTGAGCCTCAGTTCGGCGGCGTCCTCGATGGTGACGATGCGCTCGTTGTCGGGGATGAAGTTCGAGAGCACGTTGAGGAGCGTCGTCTTGCCCGAACCGGTGCCGCCGGTGACGACCAGGTTGCGGCGCTCGCGGACGGCGACCTGCAGGAACTCGAGCATGCGTTCGTCGATGGACCCGAAGTTGAGCAGGTCCTCGCCCAGGAGACGCCGTTTGGCGAACTTGCGGATGGACAGGCTGGGTCCGCGCAGCGCCACGGGGGGAATGACGGCGTTCACGCGCGAACCGTCCTTGAGGCGCGCATCCACCATGGGCGAGCTTTCGTCGATGCGCCGGCCCAGCGGCGCCACGATGCGTTCGATGGCGGCGAGCACGGCCTTGTCCGAGGTGAACACCACGGGAGATTCCTCCACGCGGCCCGACCGCTCGATGAAGATCTGGTCGGCCCGGTTCACCATGATCTCGGTGACCGAGTCGTCGTCCAGCAGGTCTTCCAGCGGCCCGAGGCCGATGGCCTCGTCGAGTACTTCCTTGGCCAGGCGGCGGCGGTTGATCGTGGCCGGGAGATCCGCGAACTCGCGGGCGATGATCTCGTCGATGAGCTCCGACGTCTTGGCGCGCAGGTCCGCGTCGCTCATGCCGTGCACGTCGACGCGGCGCAGGTCCATCTGCCGCACCAGCGAGGCATGGACGTCGAGGCGGTAGTCCTTGAGGCTCGGGCCGGCGGGCCGCACCGGCACCACTTCCTTCGACTCGGTCGTTTTGGGGACCGCCACCGGACGCAGGGGGGCATCGTTACCGGCCACCTTGGTCGCACCCGGCGGAGGCGACGACGCGGCCGCCTCGTCCATCATCACGCGGAGCCGGTAACCGCCGATGACGACGATGTCGTCCCTGCACAGCGGTCCGTGCGCCTCCTTGATCTTCTCGCCGTTCACGGTCACGGTCGCGCGACTCGCGAGGACCTCGATGAACACCGCCCCGTTGCGGACGCGAAAGGCCGCATGCTCCGCGGCGATGTTCCACCCCTGCAGCATCACGAGGTTGCCCTCGCTCTTGCCGATGCCGCAATTGTCGTTGAGGCAGCGGACCTGTCGCGTGTCGCGGTTGGACGTTTCGATCAGTACTTCGAACATGGTTCCTACCTCAGTCGACGATGTCGGCGCCCGCCGTCTGGCGCAGATCGTTCTTCAGCTGCTCGCTGCGGTCGACGAGCGCGCGGTTCCGCTCCGATTCGGGGTCGATCACGTGGGGCGTGACGAAGATGACGAGCTCGGTGCGGTTCGCCTGGAAATTGCGCGAGCGGAAGAGTGCGCCGAGGACGGGGATCTGGCCCAGACCCGGCACCTTGTCGAAGGTCTTCGTCGCATTGGCGTCCACCAGCCCGGACAGCACGATGGTCTGCCCCTCGTGCACGTTCATCTCGGTATTGGTGCGCCGGGTGAGGAACGCCGGGTTCCCCAGCACCGTGATGGTGGGATCGATCTTGCTGATCTCGGTTTCGATCTTCGCGGAGATGTCGCCACTCGCGCTCACGATGGGCTCGATGTGCATCTTGATGCCGTAAGGCTTGTACTCGACGTCCACGTTGCCGAAGCCGGAGGTGGTCGCCACGGGAACCTCGCCACCCACGAGGAAATCCGCCGCACCGCCGCTGCGGGCGCTCAGTTGCGGCGTCGCCAGCTCCCACGCATTGCCCGTCTGCATGGCCAGGTTGATGCGCGAGGTGATCGACGTGGCGATGCCGAAGTAGCTCTGCGTGCCGGACAGGTTCCCGATCCCGGCGAACTGGTCGGGCCTCACGTTGAAATACGGATTGGTCTTCCAGTCGCGGATGAGGCCGCCGCTCGGACCGTTGATCTGGGTATCCCACTGGATGCCGATCTCGTCCATGGTCTTCTTGTCGAATTCCATGATGCGGGTTTCCATGAGCACGGTCGGACGCATCTCCACGGCATTGGGCGAGGCGAAGACGAGGATCTGCGGGTAGACCTTCTTGAGCTGGGCGAGCTTGTCCATGTCCCCGCTCGACAGATTGTTGCCCGTCACCACCACGTTGCCGCCGACCTCGTTCACCCCGAGCGACGACACGTCGCCCATGATCGAGCGCACGGCCTCGGCGACCTGCGCGGTATTCCCCTGGACGACGTGCACGGGGACCGTCTTCTGGCTCCCGTCCGTCATCCACAACTGCACGGACGTATCGCCGGGCTGGTTGGCGATCATCACCACTTCGTGGGTGCCCAGCACCTTCACGTCCAGGAGGTCGCCGCTTCCCACCGCCACGCGTTTGATGGACCCCGTGACGCTATGTACCACCGCCTGGCCGGCATAGAGGTTCAGGCTCTCGGGCATCGGCGGCGCATCGGCCGCGAGGGCGATGCCGGCCATCAGTCCCAGCACCGCCGTGACGGCGCCCCGCCATTTCCGGCGCGGCGCGCGCGCAAAACATGACATCGCTTCCATGACTAGCTCTTACCCCCGATGATGTATTCGATTCCGGATGTCTTGCGTGCCGGCCGCGAAAGGCGAAGCAGGTCCGCCTTGCTGAGCGACGAGAGGTTGAACGGCTCCTTCGTGTCGGCCTGGCGGAGGATCACGCGCAACTCCCCGGCCTTGTTCGCCATGGCCAGGCGCTGCGCATCGTGGGGACCCAGTTCCAGCGTGAGGTTGGAGTAGTTGGCGGACTGCCCTTCGCTCTGCTGCACGCCCTTTGCGTGGTGGCCGGTGGCCAGCACCAGCACGTTGCCGAGGAGCGGCATGATCCGCTGGTTCTGGTCGTCGTTGGCGAGCATGAGGAGGATGTCCACATGATCGCCGGGAACGATGAGTCCGGAGACCGAATTCGTGTCGTCCACGGAAATGGTGGTCGCCACGTCGCCCGGGTTGATGATGCTCGAGAAGTGATCGGCGACGAGGTCCAGCGACGCCACGGACAGCGGCACGCCCTTGGCGACCGGTGCCCGCAGCTGTTGCCCGACGTACTGGCCGTAGGTATCGGGGGTGATCGCATCGGCGGGCACCAGGTCGACCGGCACGTCGCGTACCGAGAGGTCGTCCTCCCCGAGCATCTCGCCCCTCTCGATGTTGCGGACCGGGACCACCACCGGCTGCGTCCTGGCCTCCGCCGGCGTGCGCGCGGCCACCTGGTTATTGACGTATTTCACGGCGAGCAGGCTCGCCAGTATGCCGAGCCCCAGGGCCACGACCACGAAGAGCAGATTGCGATTGATACGGGGCATCCGTTTTCCTCTAGAACCACGACGCTGACAGGGTGTAGACGAAACTCGCGTACACGTCCCTGAGCGCGTCGGCGAGCTGTTTGATGACGTTGGGGTTGGCCACGAGGACGATGACGACGAACGTCGCCACCACGATGTACTCGATCATGGCGCTGCCACGTTGCGAGCGGGCGTTGAGCCTCCTCATTTTTCCTCCGTGATGTTCGCGACGATGTTCGACAGGCCGTTTCCCGGTGTGACCGTGATCATCGTCGTCGAGGCCCCTTTCTCGTAGGCGAGCATGCAACCCGCTACGGTATCGCCGCAGGTGTTCGCCTGCGCGGGCCGCCAGCCCGTCGCCGCCATGTGCTCGCGATACCACGAGATGTTCTGCGCCACCGAAAGGCGGTTGACCATGGCGAGCGTCCGCACGTTGTGCGGATCGTCGGGATAGCTGATGTCGTTGACGACCGTGGTGGCGGAAGGCCTCGCGAAGCCCTCTCCGATGGGCTGCGGACGCGTGCCGGGTGGAGGCACGCGCACGATGCCGACGTCGCCGCGGCTTCCCTCGCCGTCGGGACGCACTTGCACGGTGACATAGAAGTCGCCGTCCTTATGTCCCAGCACGTCCCACCCGTTGACCGTGTCCCTGACCCAGTCGCCCTTCCACTCCCGCTTGAACCATTCAAGCAGGGCGTCGGGCTTCATCGCGGAGCGGAAGATCTCGCTGCGCATGTCGCTGCCGTTGAAGATCATGCGGGGGGCCGTGCTCGCCATCACCGTGCCATCGGGCATCGCCACGCTGGGCCACGACTCCGCGCCCGCGCAGAGAGGGACGAAGAGGAGGGCCGCAAGCCATCCACGGAACCTAGCGGCGGACATCTTTCACCAGGCGGTCGGACGGAACGATATCGGGGGCGGTCTTCCCCGGCACCCAGTCGTTGATGCCGAAGAACGTGCCGATGAGCGGAATCTTGTCGATGATGTTCGTGGCGTCGTGGATGCCCTCGAGCAGTCCGTCCGGCAACGCCGATACGGGCGACAGCGGCTTGACGGTGTGACGAACGGTCCTCGCCACGTCGTTCTCCCCTTCGCCGTCCGCGTTCTCCCCCGGACCGCGCGCATCCCATGTGTCGGCGAGCAGCACGGTCTTTCCATGGAAATCGAGATCGAGGCGGTCGAGCGGATCGAGGAAATCCAGCGCCTGCCCGTCCTTGCCGCGAATGCGCTCGGTGCGTGTATTCACTTCGGCCGTGATGTAGCCGCGGCGATCCGGTGGGATGCCGTCCAGGCCGATGGCCCCGCCGATCGATCCGAGCTTGTCGATGAGCTTGGTCGCGGGAGCCGGCGATTCCGTGTTGGTGTATGCGGTGAGCTTCACGCTCGGCGCGAGGACGAGATCGCGGCCGGCGAAGGTCTGGAGCATCGGATCCTTGAGCTTCGACGGCGTCCCCTCTCCCGTCCGCAAGGTCTCGCTGCCGTCGCCGTGATGGTGCAGCCGCATGCGTGCCTCTTCGGTGGCGATGGCTGGAAGGCCGCCGTTGGACTCCACGATCTTCGGGCTCACCGAGGCGTCCCAAGCGGCCGTCCGGGCCGATGCCTGCGCCTCCTGGCGCACGTGCATGTATTTGCCCAGGAGACTGACGAGAAGGAACATGGGCACGATGACGATGCACGCAATCGCCATCTCGGTCAGGCTCTGACCGCGTTGATGCGAGCTCCAGCGTCGATGCATGCCCATGTCGCTCTCCTCAGTCGGACGCGGCGATCCGTGCGCCGCTGGGGACGGCGAACGTGGATTCGTCGGCGGCCTTGCCCACGGTGAAGCTGTCCGTCTGGACGGCCCAGCCGAAACCCGTTGACGGGGGCGTGGCTTGCAGCACGATCGCCCCGTCGGATGTGATCCCATCGCCGTCGAGGGCGTTGATGCCGGCACGCGAGAAGCCCCACTTCGTGCCGCCTGTCCAGACGCAATACCGGTCACCCGTCGGCGCCGTCCAGCTCTCGCAGCGCTGGCCCTGCACCTGGCTTTCGCCTCCCCGCTTCCATCCGGTGGCGCGGGCCGCGGCGTCCAGGTCGCCGTCGTCCACGGCCTCGCGCGGCTGCGGCGCGCCGAGGTCCTGCACGTCGCCCTGGTTGGTCGCGAGGTCGATCCGGTAGGACTTGCCGTCCGCCGTCTGGATCTCCTGCTCGCCCGAGTGCACAAGGCGGAACTGACATGGCGCGGTAGCGTCGACCTTCCACGCGTCGATGCGCCTGCTCGCGCGCTCGGCTTCGATGGTTTCCACGAGCTTCTTCCGTCCGATCTTCGCCACGTCGCCGGCCGGCACCGGGGTGGTCGGCGTGCCCGCCGCCTGGCAATCCGCCAGCATCTGCCGGTATGTGGCCTCTTCCTGCGGTCGGCCGCCCGAAAGCATGACGATCGTCTGCTCGAGGTGCACCGAGGGCATGTCGCCCGACGAAGTGCTGCCGCCATCGCCATTGCCGGAAGAAGAGCAAGCCGTGGAACCAAGCGCCAGCGCGGCGGCGGCGATCGCATAAACCGGGGCGAAGCCAACTCGATACTGCATCAAAACATCCTTTCTTCAGGGGATCATGTCGGCGCCGAAGACTTCCGTCCTGGCGATGGCGGGCGTGTCGACGAGGCGTGCCTGCCAATAGGGGCTGAACAGGCTGCCGAGTTCGCGATAGTTGTCGTCGGACGTCCGCGGAAACAGTTCGTGTGGGCGGCTGAAGAACACCTGTGCCGAGGACAGTGCCGTCATCTTGTTGTTCTGCGCCTTGTCCGGCGCACTGATGTCGACGAACGATCCATCGCCCGGCCCGCCCATGTGCGTGTTGCTGCTGGTATCCACATCGGCCATGCCCTGCTCCACCAGCACGGTGAAATAGGGGCCCACCTTGAGATCGACGTTGTCGTTGTCGTAGGTACGGCTGGCGTATTGCCTCGACGTGTCGTTGGCGACGTCGTTGTAGCTCTGCAGTCCGTTGTAGCCGCGCAGGATCGCCGCGCTGGCCTTGGGTGTCGCCGGGCTCTTCAGCACCATCTGCGCCGTGGCGCCCGCCCTGCTTTTCGATGCGTTCAAGGCATCGCCATAGGGCTTGTAGGTGGCGTGGTCGGACGGGTAAGGGGCCTTCCAGCCTCTCCCGCCGTTGATGCCGGGCTGGGCCAGCCGCCTGAAGTCGGTCGACATGCCGTACTTGATGGCGGCCGCGCCACCCCACGCGATGGGCACATTCTTCTTGATGACGAATGGAATGTGGAAGTAGAGATTCATCGTGTCCACGGCGACCCACCGGTTGTATCCGACCAGATCGGTGCCGCCCTGGCGATGCAGGAAGAACATGCTGTGGCTGCGATCCTTCGAGAACCCGTCGCGCGCTTCCATCACCACGTTCTCGAAGCGGTCGGCATCGGCGGTCCGGCGCGGCTGCCGTGTGCTGGTGGAATTCGGGACCCGGTAGCGGCGGACGAAGGAGCGCGCCGAGAGCATCTGCGATTCGAGCAGGACGAGCGACTTCGCGCTGAGCGAGGCGGGCTTGTCGTTGCTTCCGCTCGCACCCGTCGTGTTTGCCTTGATCACCGAGTTGACGACGAGGGGAATCTCGACCGCCTGCTCCGCGAGAAGGAACTCGCTCGCGCCCGAGTAAGCCACGTTGGCGCCGCTGAGCACCGAGATGAGGCCCGAAAGCGCCGGCTGCATGGCATCGCGGGTGGATTGGAGGACCGACTTCACTTCATTGAGCGCCGTCACCGCTTCCTGCAACGCGGCGCCGATCTCGGCGCCCACGATGGTGATATCGGCAATGATGGCAATCACCTGCACGACGTCCTTCGCATTGCGCGCGCCGGTGATCACGTAATTCATGTAGGAGTGCAGGCTGACCATCTGCGCGACGGCGACCTCGTTCGCCACCTGTGCGCGGTTGAGATACGCCACCATGTTGTACGCGCGGGCCTGCTGCACGGCAGCGCTGTATGCGGCCGCATCGGCCGTGTTGTTGAGCTGGACCTTCTTGTTGACGACCTGCCCGGTATTGAACAGCACGAGCACGCCGATGCAGAACACCAGCATGCAGATGCATGCAAGGATCAGCGCCTGGCCCTTCGCCCGATGAAATCCGATGCGGCAAAACGGAAGCTGCCGGTGGCCTGCAAAGCCGGACCGGGTCCTGTCGTTCGTTCGCATTGTCCCTCCCGCGATTCGAGATGAACCGTCGCCCCCACGGCGAGCCGGTCCGCCCTATGGCCCGCCGACGGGTGCCGAGGCACCGCGCCGGCGGGCTGCCAAGAAACCGGGCGTTATTTCGCGGTCTTGTTGTCGTAGTTGGCCAGGCCCTTCTGCTTGCCTGCCTTGCCTTCCGACGCGGCTTTGCCTGCGGACGATTCCGCATCGCCGATGCTGGCCGTGGCCTTGTGGCCGGAGAGTTCCTGGGCCATGCCGCCTACCTGGGCACGGACAGTGCCGCCGAAGTAGGTCACCGCGCCGATCGCTGCGATCGCGATCAATGCCGTGATGATGATGTACTCGGTCATGCCCTGGCCGCGTTGACGGACTCGGATACCGTGACGAACGGTGCACTTCTTCATATTTCGGTCGCTCCATGGAATGGATGAACCCCGAAGGGGTCTGGCGTCTTATCGCTCCAGCGTGACCGTCCCCCTGTAGGACATCGTCCTCCACGCCACCCAGCGGCCCCGACATCTCACTGATTTCCCCCGGGACCTGGAGCAGGAAACTACGAGAACTTTCTCACTCAAAGGTGACAACCACCGAGTTTTATTCAGTCATAGTTCAGAATAATCAACTTCATATCATTGGATGCTCTCAACGATATCAATCGGTTAGCGCTGAATTGCGCAGTTTCTAGTCAACAATTGTCAAGGCCGTTGTTGCCTTCAAGAAACAACGAAACCGTCCGATATTCCTCCCTCTTGTCAACATTGGATTTCAAACGGAGTAACTCATGGGTTACAGGTCCCCGGTGTTTGCCCTGCCGTTCGCGCTCCTCGCCTCCTCGGCCGCCTGCGGCGCGGACATACCGAAGAGCCACGACCATCCGCTGGTTTCGCGCTTCAAGGGTGCGGACATCGTGGGCTTCAGGGAGGCGGATTTCGGGCGCGCGAGCCTGCCTTCCGGGCCGGGAGAAAAGCACATCGAGGCCTCGGGCCGGATGACCGACATCGTCTATCGGATCCCGCAGGGCAAGAGCGCCGTCGAGGTCCTGGAGAACTACCGTAAGGCTTTTGCCGCCGCGGGATTCGAGTCTGCCTGGACTTGCGGCCCCGGCACGCGGGACGGCGGCTGCGGAGGCTTCCGCTTCGCCGGCGATCTCGCCGATCCGGTCATCGCGACGCTGGGCGGCGACAGTACGACGATGACCGACCTGCTCGACGCCACCAACAACCATGTCAGCTATGTACTCGCGACGCACCGGCACGGCGGCGGTGCAACCACCGTCGCGCTCATGGTGTCCCAGGACGACGACCAGCCGGTGGGTGTCCTGCTACGCGTGATCGAAGCCACGGAGATGGCCCAGGGCCAGGTAAAGGTCGATGCCGACGCGATGACCTCCGCGCTGCGGGCCAACGGAAAGATCGCGCTGTACGGACTTCACTTCGCCACGGACAGCGCGACCATCACGGCGGATTCGAAGGCCACATTGTCGGAGATGGCGAAGGCATTGAAGGCGTCGCCGGGACTCAAGGTCTTCATCGTCGGTCATACCGACAATACCGGCTCGCTCGCGCACAACGAAACGCTTTCGCAGGAGCGCGCGGCCGCCGTGGTGCGGAGTCTCGCGAAGGATTACGGCGTGGCTGCCGATCGGCTCGCGGCGAAGGGCGTCGCTTCGTATTCGCCGGTCGCTGCCAACACGAGCGACGCGGGGAAGGCGCAGAACCGCCGCGTCGAAATGGTGGCGCAGTAACCGGGCGCCCTTCCTTCGACTGAAAAAGTAGTACATATTCACAAGGAGGTCGACGTCGAGAGGATAGTCCGAATGCACGATTCCACCCTCACCGGCCGCCGGGGTTTTCTCCAGGCGTCGGTTCTCGGGGCGATGGTGTCCCTGCTGCCCGCGGAGAAGGCCGGGGCCGCGGCGAAGCCGGAAGCCGCCGCCGTCTTTCCGCAGGCGCCCCTCGCGCCGCAGCCCTTCCAGTTGCTTCCCGCCGGCTCGATCCGCCCGACCGGCTGGCTTCGGCGCCAGCTCGAGATCCAGGCGGAAGGACTCGGCGGCCGGGTGGACGAGACCTGGGCCGACCTGGGGCCGCACAGTGGCTGGTTGGGCGGTAACGGGGAATCGTGGGAGCGCGGTCCCTACTTCGTCGATGGCCTGCTGCCCCTGGCATGGCAACTCGACTCGCCGAAACTAAAAGCCAAAGCCCAACGCTTCATCGACTGGACGCTCGACCATCCCTGGCCCAACGGCATGTTCGGGCCGACGTCGAACGACGACTGGTGGCCGCGCATGGTCATGCTGAAGGTGCTGACGCAGTACCAGGAGCTGACCGGCGACGCGCGCGTGCTGCCCTTCATGACGCGTTATTTCCATTACCAGCTGGGCGCATTGCCGGAACGGCCGCTACGCGACTGGGGACGCATGCGCTGGCAGGACGAGGTGGCCTCGGTTCTCTGGCTTTATTCGCGCACGCAGGACCCGAAACTCCTCGAACTGGCCGCACTGCTGAAAAAGCAGGGTTACGACTGGCAGGGCATGTTCGCCGAATTTCCTTTCCGGGAAAAAACCGACGCGAAGCTGGTCGAAGCCAAAGGCGGCAAGAACGCCTTCATGGAGGACGATGGATTGCAGGTGCATGGCGTCAATGTCGCCCAGTCGCTGAAGGCGTCTCCCGTCTGGTCGCTGGTTTCCCGCGACGCGAACGATCGCGCCGCCATCCACCATCAGCTGGCGCAACTCGACACGTATCACGGCCTGCCCAACGGCATGTTTTCGGCCGACGAGCATCTGGCCGGGCGCAGCCCTTCGCAGGGCATCGAGTTGTGCGCGGTCGTGGAGGCCATGTACTCGCTGGAAACGGCACTCGCCATCACCGGCGACGCCGTCCTCGGCGACCGGATCGAACGCATCGCCTACAACGCGCTGCCGGCCGCCTTCACCGACGACATGTGGGCTCACCAGTACGACCAGCAACCCAACCAGGTGGAATGCAGCCTGCATCGAAGGCCATGGACAACGAACGGACCCGAGGCGAACCTGTTCGGTCTCGATCCGCACTTCGGCTGCTGCACGGCCAACTTCCATCAGGGTTGGCCGAAGCTGACGGCGAGCCTGTGGATGGCCTGCGCGGATGGTGGCCTTGCGGCGACCGTCTATGCCCCCTGCCGTGTCGGCACCGTGGCGCGGGGCGTGCCCATCGAGATCGAGCAGGAGACCGACTATCCGTTCCGGGACGAGATCGTCATGACGCTGCGCCCGGCCTCGTCCGTGGCGTTTCCCCTGCGCCTGCGCCTCCCGGCGTGGTGCCGCTCGCCTTCGGTGAAAATCAACGGCGAAACGGTGAAGGCGATGCCCGGGGAAGGCTTCCTCACCGTGGAACGTCGTTGGGCGGCGGGTGACAAGGTCGAGCTTTCGTTCCCCGCCGACGTCGTCACCGAAACAGGCTTCAACGACTCTGTCAGTTTCAGTCGGGGTCCGCTGGTTTTCTCGTTACCGGTCGGCGAGGCCTGGGTCAAATGGCGCAAGCGCGGCCTCACCAACGACTGGCAGGTGTACCCGACCTCGGCGTGGAATTATGCCGCCGGCGACGCGGGCACCGTGGAACGGCATCCGGTCGGCGAGCGCCCCTTCGCGGGCGCGACACCGGCGATGACGCTCACAGTAAAGGCGCGGCTGGTGGCGTGGAAAGCGGAGGAAGGCGCTGCCGACCCCGTACCGAAGAAACCCGCAATGGAAGACGAGCCATACACCACCCTGCGCCTGGTGCCATACGCCGGCGCCAAACTGCGCATTACGTCGTTTCCCGCATTGGCCTCGTGAGACGACAGCGGCGCACTGCCATAACGCAAAACGCCCCTTTCGGGGCGCTTTGCGTAACTGGCGGAGAGTGAGGGATTCGAACCCTCGATAAGGCTTTTGACCCTATACTCCCTTAGCAGGGGAGCCCCTTCGGCCTCTCGGGCAACTCTCCGTGTAACGAGCCAGCAAGGATACTTTGCCTTGCTTCGGCCGTAAAGCTTTTACTGGTCGTCCCCGGAATGGCCGGCCGGATCGTTCTCGTTCTTGATGCGCTGGTAAATTTCTTCGCGGTGAACCGCGACGTTCTTCGGCGCATTGATGCCGATGCGCACCTGGTTACCCTTCACACCCAGAACGGTGACGGTCACCTCGTCGCCGATCATCAGGGTTTCACCGACCCGGCGGGTCAGAATCAGCATGATTGATACTCCATAAAATCAGGTATTGGCTTCCCCACCAACGACAACCTCACCCCGAGTGCTTGCCGTCAATGGATCGACGTTTCGACCATCGAAGGCCGATCTGCCTTCCCCGGCTCTAGTTGTGTGTGTCGCTGACCAGCTGTCCTGCCATCGCGATCCGTAGGATCGATGCCGAAGGATGCTTTCGACATTCGGATGATACTAGCCGAGCCAAACCGGGGGACGCAACGCACGAATCCCCGAATACGTGCATCGGAGCGCCCTTCTGGCACCCCGACGACGATCCCGGCCACGTTTCGTTCAGCGCAGGCGCGCTTCCACCCAGGCCGGGATACCGGCAAGGATGCCCGGCAGGGCCGGACTGTCGAGGCCGCCGCCCTGCGCCATGTCCGGACGACCACCGCCCTTTCCTTCGATGCGCGAGGCGACCTCGGCCACCAGGTCGCCGGCCTTGACCTTGCCCAGCGCGGCGCCGCCGACGCCCGCCACCAGCGAAACCCGGCCATCCACCGCGCCCGCCAGGACGATCGCGCAGTCGCCCAGCTGCTGCTTCAGCACGTCCATGCTGTCGCGCAGCGACTTGGCGTCCAGGCCTTCCAGGCGGGCGGCCACCACCTTGATGCCCGCCACGTCCACTGCCGAGGCCGCGAGGTCGGCGGACGCCGAACTGGCCGCCTTGGCCTTGTACGATTCGATCTCGCGTTCCAGTTTCTTCTGGCGGTCGAACAGCTGGCGCAGCTTCTCGATCACGTCGCCGCCGGTGGCCGCCAGCAGGCCTGACACTTCGCCCAGGATGCGCTCCTCGTCGGCGACGCGAGCCATGGCGCCGGCACCCGTGACCGCCTCGATGCGTCGCACGCCGGCCGCGACACCCGACTCCGAGACGATCTTGAACAGGCCGATATCGCCCGTACGGGAAACGTGGGTGCCGCCACACAGTTCGGTGGAGAAGCCGCCCATCTTCAGCACGCGCACCTCGGCGCCGTACTTCTCGCCGAACAGTGCCATGGCGCCGAAGTCGATCGCCTCGTCGTAGCCCATGTGGTGGACTTCCGCCTGCGCATTGCGACGGATCTCGTCGTTGACCATGCGCTCGATCTGGGACAGCTCTTCCGGCGTAACTGCCTTGAAGTGGGAGAAATCGAAGCGCAGGCGCTCCGGCGCCACCAGCGAGCCTTTCTGCGTCACGTGCTCGCCCAGCACGGCGCGCAGCGCCGCGTGCAGCAGGTGCGTGGCCGAGTGGTTCAGGACCGTCGCCTGGCGCTGCGCGGCGTCGACGGATGCCGCGACGGCGCCCCCCTTCTCCAGCGGCGCCGAACCCTGCCAGGTGCCGAAGTGGGCGAAGAATGCACCGCCCACCTTCTGGGTGTCGGCCACGGCAAACAAACCTGAGGGATTGCTTAGCGTACCGGTATCGCCCACCTGCCCACCGGACTCGGCATAGAACGGCGTGCGGTCGAGCAGCACGAATGCATCCTCGCCGTCGGCAAGCCGATCCACGGCCTTGCCTTCGCGGACGATGGCCAGCACCCTGGCGTCGGTGAGGTCGAGGTCGTCGTAACCGGTGAAAACGGTGGGCGCCAGCGCGCTGGCCACCTCGGCCGGAAGCTGCGCCTTCGTCGCGAACTGGCTGGCCGCGCGGGCCCGCGCGCGCTGCTCGCCCATGGCGCGCTCGAAGCCTTCCATGTCCACGCTCATGTCGCGCTCGCGGGCGATGTCGGCGGTGAGATCGACCGGGAAACCATAGGTGTCGTAGAGGCGGAACGCATCCTCGCCGGGGATGATCTGACCCGACTTGGCGGCGATATCGTCGAACAGGCGCATGCCGTTCTCGAGGGTTTCGCCGAACCGCTCTTCCTCCGTCTTCAGCGCCTGCTCGACGAAGGACTGCTTCGCGGCCAGCTCGGGATAGGCCACGCCCATCTCCGCGACGAGCGGCGCCACCATCTTCCAGAAGAAATCGCCACGCACGCCGAGCATCCAGCCGTGGCGAAGCGCGCGGCGAATGATGCGGCGGAGCACGTAGCCGCGCCCTTCGTTGGACGGCAGCACGCCATCGACGATCAGGAAGGAACAGGCGCGCACGTGATCGGCGATCACGCGCAGCGATTTGTTCGCGAGGTCGGCGGTGCCGGTCAGGCGCGCCGCTTCGGCGATCAGGTGCGCGAACAGGTCGATCTCGTAATTCGAGTGCACGTGCTGGAGTACGGCCGCCAGGCGCTCGAGGCCCATGCCGGTATCGACGCAGGGTGCCGGCAAGGGCGAGAGCGTGCCGTCCGGTGCGCGGTCGAATTGCATGAACACGAGGTTCCAGATCTCGATGTAGCGGTCGCCGTCCTCGTCCGGCGAACCGGGCGGGCCACCGGCCACGTCCGGACCGTGGTCGTAGAAGATCTCCGTGCAGGGACCGCAGGGGCCGGTGTCGGCCATCTGCCAGAAGTTGTCCGACGCGAACGGTGCACCCTTGTTGTCGCCGATGCGCACGATGCGGTCCGCGGGGATGCCGACTTCCTTGTGCCAGATGTCGTAGGCCTCGTCGTCCGTGTGGTACACGGTGACCCAAAGGCGTTCCGCCGGCAGCTTGTAGATGTCGGTCAGCAGTTCCCAGGCATAGCGGATGGCGTCGCGCTTGAAGTAGTCGCCGAACGACCAGTTGCCCAGCATCTCGAAGAACGTATGGTGACGGGCGGTGTAGCCGACCGCGTCGAGGTCGTTGTGCTTGCCGCCTGCACGCAGGCAGCGCTGCACGTCGGCCGCGCGGACGTAACCCGGCTTCTCGCTGCCAAGGAACACGTTCTTGAAGGGCACCATGCCCGAGTTGGTGAACAGCAGCGTGGGGTCGTTCGACGGCACCAGCGATGCCGAGGGCACGATGGTGTGGTCCTTGGAGCGGAAAAATTCGAGGAAGGTCGAACGGATGTCGGCTGTTTTCATGAGCGATCGTGGCTTCGGAGCGGCGAGGCTGTCGCGGGGGACGCTCCGTCCAGAATCAAGGCTCGCTGCCTTCAGTCGTCGTCGGCGTCTTCCGCATCGGCGTGGGTAAGAACACGTACTGTGGCGGCGGCGAAGCCACGACGCAAGAGGAATTGCGCCCTGCGGGCTCTTTCGGCGGGATCGGCGACCGGCGCACCGTAGCGCCGGCGCAGCTGCTGGGCGGCCAGCACGTCCCAATCGACTTCCGCCGCGTCGACCAGCTGGCGGATGGTGGCGTCGCCGAGACCCTGGCTGCGCAGCTCGGCGCGAATGCGGGCGGGCCCATAGCCCTGTCCCACGCGGCTGCGCACCAGCGCCTCCGCGAATCGGGTGTCGTCCTGGTAGCCCTGGTCGCCCAGCCGCTCCACCGCGGCCGCGGATTCGTCGCGCGCGAAACCGCCGCGCTCGAGCTTCTGCGCGAGTTCGCGGCGGGAATGTTCGCGCCGGGCCAGCAGGCCAAGCGCCTTGTCATAGGCGGTACGGGTCGGGCGATCGGCCTTCCGATCGCCCTTGCCCTTGCCAGGATCAGACTTCCTCGAGCGCATCCTGCTCGGTGTCGCTGGCCACCGCGCCGTCGCCCTTGCCCGGCTTCACCAGCAGGCGGGCACGCAGTTCGGTGTCGATCTCGTTGGCGATGGCCGGGTTGTCGCGCAGGAACTGGCGGACGTTCTCCTTGCCCTGACCGATCCGATCGCCCTTGTAGCTGTACCAGGCGCCGGACTTGTCGATGAGGCTCTCGCGCACACCCAGTTCGATGATCTCGCCTTCGCGCGAGGTACCTTCGCCGTAGAGGATTTCGAACTCGGTCTGGCGGAACGGCGGTGCCACCTTGTTCTTCACCACCTTCACGCGGGTTTCCGAGCCGATGACCTCTTCGCCCTTCTTCACCGCGCCGATGCGGCGGATGTCGAGGCGCACGGAGGCGTAGAACTTCAGCGCGTTACCGCCGGTGGTGGTTTCCGGGCTGCCGAACATCACGCCGATCTTCATACGGATCTGGTTGATGAAGATGACGAGGCAGTTCGACTTCTTGATGTTGGCCGTGAGCTTGCGCAGCGCCTGGCTCATGAGGCGAGCATGCAGACCCACGTGGGAATCGCCCATCTCGCCTTCGATTTCGGCCTTCGGGGTGAGCGCGGCGACCGAGTCGACCACGACCATGTCCACGGCGCCCGAACGGACCAGCATGTCCGCGATCTCCAGGGCCTGCTCGCCGGTATCCGGCTGGCTGACCAGGAGGTCGGCGACGTTGACGCCCAGCTTCTCGGCGTAGCTCGGGTCGAGGGCGTGCTCGGCATCGACGAAGGCCGCCGTGCCGCCGTCGCGCTGGCAGGAGGCGATGGCCTGCAGCGTCAGCGTGGTCTTGCCCGAGGATTCCGGACCGTAGATTTCGACGATGCGGCCGCGCGGCAGACCGCCGATGCCGAGGGCGATATCCAGGCCGAGCGAACCGGTCGACACGGTGTCGATCTGGTCGTCGACGCGGTCGCCAAGACGCATCACGGCACCCTTGCCGAACTGCTTTTCGATCTGGCCGAGCGCGCTCGCCAGCGCCTTGCGCTTGTTGTCGTCCATCGTGAATTCCAGTCTCGTGTGTAGGTGAGTATCTTGCCCGACCGTGGTCTCAGGGGCTGCGATCCGCAATCGCCAAGTTTGCCATAGCCGGCCCCGATCAGCCCTTCAGTTCGGCGGTCATTCCAACAAGCGCCGCGGCCACCGTCTGCCGTCGGACCGCCTCGCGATCCCCGTCGAAATGATAGAGCCGCGCGTGAGCGTAGCCCCCGCGGCGTTTCCAGCCGATCCAGACCGTGCCGACGGGTTTGTCCGGTGTGCCGCCCGACGGGCCCGCAATGCCGGTGACCGCCACGGCCACGCCCGCACCATAACGGGCGAGCGCACCGGAGACCATTTCCAGCACCGTTTCCTCGCTGACGGCGCCTGTGCGTTCGAGCGTACGCGGGTTGACGCCGAGCAGTGCCTCCTTCGCGCTGTAGCTGTAGGAGACGACGCCTGCCTCGAACCAGGCTGAACTCCCTGCCAGGTCGGTGAGGGTCTTCGCGATCCAGCCACCGGTGCACGACTCGGCCGTGGCGACCATCAGGCGTCGCTCCTGCGCGGCCTCGGCGACCTCCCGGGCCAGGTCGTCGAGCTGGGCGTCGGTGGGGATGGAGTCGGCAGTCACGGGCGGTCCTTGGGCAAAGAGAGAAGTTCTACTCCCGGCTCCCCGCGATGTCGATGCGCTTCTTGCACACGAGGATCGATTGTCAGCACACCTGACTGGCGATACAATTTCAACATTCAGTTGCTCACATGGACTCGTTATGGGTGCCGTTTTTGTCGAGATGACATCGCGCACACCGTTGGAGAAGACACAGCATGATGCGTATTTTCGGGCCGCTGCCGCTTCCAGCCCATCGTCTCGCCGGTCGAGGATCAATGGGCGAGTCCGCCTGCTCCGCGCGGCACCCCCTCACCCCTTCGAAAGGCCAAAACCCCTCGCCGGCAGATCTACGCCTGGATCAGCATTCCAGAAGCGTTTAGGTCCGAGCCAAAGACCGATGGGGCATGGAAAGTCATCCCGAGGTCGCTCGACCGACACGCTGAACGGAAAGCCTTTGCTTCGATAGGGACATACATGATGGTTACCATTGCAACCTTAACGAGCCATATGCGTATTCGGCAGAATCCGTATCCGGTTCGCACTCGCTCCGCGAAACCCGTCAAGACTTTGACGCGTTTCAGGCATATTACATGCCCACAATGTGTGACAAGTGTCGCAAAAACGGCCGTATCAGGTCCTAGTCAAAAAACAGTTGTTGCGTTACCTTTACGCCGCGGACAGGGTCCGCATAAGGGGTGGGGAATCCAAAGGCTTCGGTAGACGCAACTTTAGGTAGGCGATCTGTGATCGCCACCGAAGGCGTACGGCCATTCTTCGCTGGCACGTAATGCAAGGGCGCCCTTGGCGCTTGTACAGGATGTTGTATGGATGATTTGCATTTCGCTCGAGGCCGTGCCGGCTCGAGACTGGCTCCGGCCAGGGGTAGGACATCCGCCAGCGGAACTTCCGCCGCGGCTTCTCCGTCGGGAACGACCCTTTCCCGACCTTCCAGCTCAAACCTTTTTCCGGCTGTTTTAAACGCTACGCCTCGCGGCGAGGCCCCATCGCGCCCGTCGCCGCTGCTCCATTGCCTATCAATGACTTATGAGCCACGCGTGAAAACACACCTGTCTTCGAAGCTCTGCGCTCTTCTCGTTATCTCGCTGGCCACCCTTCTCTCGGGCTGCGGGACGCCGTCGGCCAAGGACTTCGGTGGTCGCTGGCGACCGATCAATCGTTACGACGACAAGCCTGTCGAGATCCCGCTCGCCGTGCCGTACACCTATTACGCCGCGCCCATGGACGGCACGCTGAAAACGATGCTGACGCGCTGGACGAACGACACGGGTACCAAGCTCTCGTATCGCCTGCGCTCCGACTTCACCCTGCCCAAGGCTGCCGCGGACATCCACACCTCGGAGGTCCGCGATGCCATGAGCCAGTTGAGCGCGATCTTTGCGCAGCAAGGGGTGACGGTGGTCGTGGATGGGCCTGAAATCGTCGTCGAGGAGACCAGCAGCATCGTGCCGTCAGCACCGGCCGCTACCGGACCCTCATCCACTCCGGACAAACAGCCGCCGATCGCGCAAGCGACGGGCAAGGCTGACGTCGCCGCGCCCCAGACCCGCTAACCAGGCTCCCTCGATGCTCAACAAGAAGCAATCTCCGAAGATCGACGCCGCGGTAGCGAAATCGGTCGACTTCGAAATCACGATCTCCGACCTTGCACAACGCAGCGAGCGTCGCGCGTGGATGGTGGCGTTCTGCGCGATTTCGCTGTCGCTGATCCTCGCCGGCGGCTATTTCTACATGCTGCCGTTGAAGGAAAAGGTGCCGTACATCGTTCTTGCCGATGCCTACACCGGCATGAGTTCGGTCACGCGCATCACCGACGACGTCGTCAATCGTCGCATCACCGCCAGCGAAGCCATCAACCGCAGCAATGTCACCCACTTCATCCTGGCGCGCGAATCGTTCGACGTGACGATGATCAACCTGCGCGACTGGGCCACCGTGCTGACGATGGCCGCGCCGAAGGTCGCCAAGGGTTACACCGACCTGCACTCGCTGGACAACCCGGACGCTCCGTACAAGACCTATGGCCGCGATCGCGCCATCCGCGTCAAGATCTCCAGCATCATCTTCATCGGCGGCGACAACGGCACGACACCAAAGGGGGCGACCGTCCGCTTCCAGCGCAGCGTGTACAACAAGCTGTCCGGGCAAACCGTACCGCTGGACAACAAGATTGCCACGCTGGCGTTCTCGTACAAGCCGAACCTGAAGATGGACGACCAATACCGCGTGGAGAATCCGCTCGGCTTCCAGGTCACCGATTACCGGGTGGACAGCGACTACGCCGAACCCCCGCCGCCGGAAAGCGAGGCACCCGCCGCGACGCAGGCTCCCGCCGCCGCACCGGGGCCCGCGCAGCAGCCGCCGGCTTCCTTGGAAGCGCTGCCGCAGTCGCCGATCCCTGTCGATAACGCGCCGGCCGCTGGCATGCCTGCACAAACGGCCGCGCCGCAGAGCGTCGCCACCGTCCAACCGAACGCCGCCAACGGAGGGCGCCGTCGATGAAGCATCGAACCTTGCTACGGCTGTCGCTGGCCGCGTGCCTTGTCGCGACCGGCCTGACGGGTGTCGTCCGCGCGCAGGTGGTCACGCCTTACCAGTACGAGCCGGACAAGATCTACACGGTCCGCACCGGCCTCGGTATCACGACGCAGATCGAACTCAGTCCGAACGAGAGGATCCTCGACTACAGCACCGGTTTCAGCAGTGGCTGGGAGCTCACGCGGCGCGACAACGTGTTCTACGTCAAGCCGAAGAACGTCGACGTCGATACGAACATGATGATTCGTACCGCGACACACTCGTACATCTTTGAACTGAAGGTGGTCGCCACCGACTGGAAGACGCTCGAGCAGGCCCGTCGTGCGGGCGTGCAGTACAAGATCACCTTCACCTATCCATCCGATACCAGCTTCATGGCCGAGACCAAGAAGGTGGCGGAGACACCCGAGCTCGACACCGCGCTGGTCAAGGGGCGCGACTACAACTTCGATTACGACTACGCCATGAAGCGCAAGACCGCGCCATGGCTGGTGCCGATCAACGTCTATGACGACGGCCGCTTCACCTACATCAAGATGCCCGACCTGAAGCAGTTCCCCACCGGGAACTTCCCGACGGTCTACATGCGTGAAAAGGAACACGGCGAGGATTCGGTGGTGAACACCACGGTCGAGGGCAACACCATCGTTGTCCACGGCACGTACAACTACCTGGTCATCCGGCACGACGACAACGTCGTGGGTCTGCGAAGGAACACGAAGAAGTGAGCCCGAATAATCCTTATCACCCGGACGACGAGACCCGCGACGACCACGTGCCGCCGCCGGAAGAGGGCGGCGAGCACGTCGACCCGCTCGCAGGCAATCCGTATTCGACCCAGCGTCGGCAGGCGCCGCCGCCAGACCTCGACGCCGGCGCGCCGCAACTTGCCGCGGCCGATGTCCGCCGGATGAACCGTCGTGCCCTCGCGTTCCTTGCCGGCATCGTCGCGTTGCTGCTTTTCGCTGCCTGGTTCTTCATGAGCGGCGGCAGCTCCACGCCGGCGCCGAAAAAGACCAAGGCGGAAGAGACGGTCACCATTCCGGAAGCGCCCAGGGTCGCACCGGTGCCGGAGCCGGCACCCCGTCTTCCCGAACCGATCGCGCTGGCGCCGCCTCCGCCGCTGCCTTCCACGCTCCCGCCGCGTCAGGCGGCCATGCCGCCGGCGCGCACGGGCCCGTCGCTCATGGAGCGCCGCATGATGGACACCGAAGCGGCGCAGATCGCGGGTGGTACCGGGCAATCGACAGGTGGTGGCGGTCGGGGTGGTCCCGGCGGCGCGTTCGGAATGATTCCCGGGATGCCGGGCGCAGTGGGGGGCGGCGGTGTTCCGGTGAACTCCGCTTACAGCGCCAAGGAGCTGCCGGACGTCTCCAACGCCTCGCCGCTTACCCACCCCGATACGCTGATGCTGCGCGGCACCTTCATCCGCTGCGTGCTCGAAACAAAGATCATCACCGACATCCCCGGATTCACGTCCTGCGTGGTCACCGAACCGGTGTATTCGTTCACCGGCAAGCGACTGCTCCTGCCGAAGGGCTCGAAGGTGCTGGGCAAGTACGAGATGGAGCCGAACGGCCCGCGCGTCGCCGTGATCTGGGACCGCATCGTCACACCTACCGGCATCGACGTGAACATGGCCAGCCCGGGTATCGATACCTTGGGCGGTGCCGGCCATCCCGGTCACTACAACGCCCACTGGGGCAGCCGTATCGGCGCCGCGCTGCTGATCTCACTGCTCAGCGATGCCTTCAAGTACGAGGCCGCCGAGCATGGCCCGCGCCAGACCACCATCAGCAATGGCGTGGTCACGCAGAGCCCGTTCGAGAGCAACACCGCGGCGACGATCCAGCAGATCGCCAATTCGGCTGTGCAGCGTGCGGTCAATCGCCCGGCCACCGTCACGATCAACCAGGGCACGGTGCTCGCCATCTACGTCGCCAAGGACGTGGACTTCAGCGGCGTGGTGGCGCGGTACTGACCGATGAACGAACCCGCACTCGCCGCCATCGGCAACGACTTCCTGGATTACCAGTACGAAGTGCTGGGTATTCGGGACTACCTTTCGTCGTCCGACGTCACCGAAATCTGCATCAACAAGCCGGGTGAGCTTTACCTGGAGCGTCGCGGCAAGTGGGAGCGCATGGACGTGCCGTCGCTCACCTTCGACCGGGCACGGCAGTTCTGTACGGCCGTGGTCAACGAAAGCAATACGGGTCAGCGCATCACCGATGTGGACCCGGTGGTGTCGCTGACCTTCCCGACCGGACAGCGTGCGCAGTTCGTGATTCCGCCCGCCTGCGAAGCCGGGCGGGTCTCGATCACGATCCGCCTGCCGTCGCGCCAGAGCAAGACCTTGGCGCAGTACCAGGAGGATGGCTTCTTCGACCAGATCCTCGAAGGTGCGAACACCGTCGCCGAAGCGGACCGGGAGCTGCTGGAGTTGCGCGCGGAACGCCGCTACGCGGATTTCTTCCGCCACGCGGTGCTGAGCAAGAAGAACATCGTCGTTGCCGGTGCCACCGGCAGCGGCAAGACCACCTTCATGAAGTCCCTGGTGGGACACATCCCCGCGGACGAGCGCCTCGTCACCATCGAGGACGCGCGCGAACTGTTCATCGACCAGCCGAACGTCGTGCACCTGCTGTATTCGAAGGGCGGACAGAGCGCGAGCAACATCACTGCAAAGAGTTGCATGGAAGCCTGCCTGCGCATGAAGCCCGACCGGATCATCCTGGCCGAGCTTCGCGGCGACGAGTCGTTCTACTTCATCCGCAACTGCGCCTCGGGCCATCCCGGATCGATCACCAGTTGCCACGCGGGCAGTGTCGAACAGACCTGGGACCAGCTGGGCCTGATGGTGAAAGCGTCCAACGAAGGCGCGGGGCTTGAGTTCTCCACGATCAAGCGATTGTTGATGCTCACGATCGACATCGTCGTACACATCAAGGCACACGCCGGGCGCCGCCACATTACCGGCATCGACTTCAACCCCGCTCGGGGCCTGGCTCCGGACGGGGGGTAACACGCGAAACACATCGGTCATCAGACAGGAGTTGTAACGGTGCTACCAGGATTGGAAATGATGGCTTGCCCCAACCTCGCCGTACCGGCGGAGGTGATGCAGCACGTCGTGAACGTCGAATCGTCGCGCAACCCGTACGCCATCGGCGTCGTGGGCGGCCAACTCGTGCGCCAGCCGGAAAATCTCGGCGAAGCCGTGGCGACCGCGCGCATGCTCGAAGCGAAGGGTTACAACTATTCGCTCGGCGTCGCCCAGGTGAATCGTGCGAACCTCGGCAAGTTCGGTCTCGATACCTACGAGAAGGCGTTCGACGTGTGCCCGAACCTGGTCGCGGGATCGCAGATCCTCGCGCAGTGCTATGCCAGCGCCGGTGGCGACTGGGGCAAGGCCTTCAGCTGCTACTACTCCGGGAACTTCACCACCGGCTACCAGGACGGCTACGTTCAGAAGATCTTCGACTCGATGGCGCGCCAGGGCGCGCTGGTGGCGAATGCCATACCGATACCGCTGGTAACCAAGCCTATGACAACGGTCAAGGGAACACCTGTTCGTCCCGTCGACGGCTCCGCCTACCGCGTCGCCATGCGTAGCGTGGCCGATGCCGCACTCGCGGCCGCCATGGCGCCCGCCGTCGCCAAGGTGGCAGGGGTTCCGCCGCCGAGCCGGGCGATCGTACCCGGTCCCAATTCCGCCGTGGCCGACACACTGCCCGACGCCGCGTCCATCGCGCAGGCGTTGCAAGCGGCGCAGGCGGCGCAGAACCAGGTGATGCCGCTCGTTCCGGGGAATGGGGCCATCCCGCTTCCGGGTGGGACCCTGCCGACGCCTGTGCCGCCCGCCACTCCGGGCAGGATTCCCATCGATCCGGCGACGGCGGCCGTGATGTCGCAGATCGGCGTGTCGTCCAACCCGACAGGGACCGGTCCCGCCGACGACAACGGCGTTTTCGAACCCCAGGTGCAGGGACCCAACGACCCGGCACCCTCCTCCGTCGCCACGCCCACGGCGCCCACCACACCCGCCGGCGATCCGGCGGACCTTCGCCGTGGAGGAGCCGATGGCGCCTTCGTTTTCTGACCTGCTTCCGCCGTCAGGGGAAGCCTGTCATCGCGAAACCGGCTGCCTTATTCGTAGCCGTCCTCAACCCGGCCGCAAACAATCGGCCGCATCCAGCCCAGCACCACGAAGGAATCACGAGATGTCCAACCTGCCCAGCATCCCGAACGACCGCGCGTCACTCAACAAGATGGCGATCTTCCTCATGATCGCCGCCGCCCTGCTCCTGCCCTCGATCGGCCTGGCCCAGGACGTGACCGAAACCTCGAAGAAGGTCTGCGGCTTCTTCCAGAACATCAATTCGCTGCTGAACGCCGCGTCTATCGTAGTCGTGACCATCGCAGTGATCTTCTCCGGCTACCAGATCGCCTTCGCCCATAAGCGTATCGCCGATGTCGCCCCGGCCCTCGTAGGTGGCGTACTGATCGGCGCTGCCGCCCAGGTGGCGAAGATGGTCGTCGGCGGTAGCGGCGACTCGACCGCCTGCACCTCCAGCAGCGGTGGCGCAGCCACCACGTTCCTCATGGAGTCGCTGCAGACCGCCATGCACCTGCTGCACTTCCATGCATAAGAATGCGCTCTTCCGCGGCTGCACGCGCCCACCCATGTTCATGGGCGTGCCCTATGTGCCCTTCTTCGTAGGGGCAGGCAGCGGTTTGCTGATGGCGATGTACTTCAACATGTGGTTCCTGCTGTGGATTCCCACCTCCATCTTCGTGATGCGCCAGATGGCCCGTCGCGACGAGATGATCTTCCGGCTGCTCGGACTGCGCCTGCAGTTCCGGACGCGGGTGAGGAACCTGGCGGAGCACGACGGCACGTGGGTGTTCACACCCAACAGTTATCGCGAGCCCGGCAGGGCGAAACGATAAGGCATCCCTCGCCCTGGCAGCCCTGCTGCCAGGGCCTTTCCAGAGCGTCTCACGGTAGACACCAGCCATGTTCATTCCAGATGCAGCGATCGGCGAATTCATTCCATTTTCGACCCATGTCTCGCCGACCGTCCTCAAGACGACGGGGGGCGACTTTCTGCTCGTGTGGCGCCTCGGCGGCCTGCCCTTCGTAGGCAGGGAGGAATGGGAGATCGAACACCGTCATAACACCTTCAACCGCATGCTGCAGACACTGCGTGCGCCGGATTTCGTGAACGTGGCGTTCTGGGTCCACGACGTCCGTCGCCGCCGTGGCATCAAGGACAAGAGCCGGTTCGAGCATCGCTTCAACCAGGATCTGTCCGACGGTTACTACGAGTCGCTGTCCGGTCAGAAGCTCATGCAGAACGAGCTATATCTCACGATGATCTATCGCCCCGTGGTATCGGGTAAGCGATTCGTCGAGAAGTCCTCCAACGCCGAACGGCTCCAGTCCGAGCAAGCGCAGGCGGTCGCTACGATCCTGGAGCTTGCGGGCAACGTGGAGGCCGTGCTCAAGGATTACGCCCCCAGCCGCATGGGCATGTACGAAGCCCCGAACGGCGTGGTGTTCTCCGAAGTGCTCGAACTCTACGGCTACATTCTCAACCGCCTGGACGAGCCGGTGCCGGTACTCACCGCCGCCGTCAAGGACTACCTGCCGGTCAGCCGCCAGCGTTTCTCGTCGAAGACAGGCGATTTCGTGTTGACCACGCCGAACGGCGTCAACCATTTCGGCGCCATCCTCAACATCAAGGAATACGTCGAAGGCACTTATCCGGGCATCCTCAATGGACTGAAATACCTCGATTTCGAATACGTCATCACCCATTCCTTCAGCCCGATGGGCCGTCAGGACGCACTCAAGGCGCTGGAGCGCACCAAGGGCATGATGATTTCCTCCGGCGACAAAGCCGTGAGCCAGATCATCGAGATGGACCAGGCCATGGACCAGCTCGCGTCGGGCAATTTCGTGCTCGGCGAGTACCACTTCACCATGGCCGTGTACTCGACCGCCCAGGAAATGTTGTCGCAGCAGATCGCCGCCACTCGCGCGGAACTGTCCAACGCCGGCTTCGTCTCCGTGAAGGAAGACCTGGCCGTCACTTCGGCCTTCTACGCGCAGTTCCCCGGCAACTGGAAATACCGGACGCGGCTCGCCAACGTCAGTTCGCTCAACTTCCTCGGCCTGTCGCCGCTGCACAACTTCGCCACGGGGAAGAAGCAGAACAATCCCTGGGGCGATTGCGTCACTACGCTGCAGACCACCAATGGCCAGCCGTACTTCTTCAACTTCCACGCCACCCATCCTGCCGAGAACTCCTACGGGGAGAAGGCTATCGCCAACACGATGGTCATCGGCAAGTCCGGTACCGGCAAGACGGCGCTGATCAACTTCCTCCTGAGCCAGGTGCAGAAACTCGATCCTGCGCCCACCATCTTCTTCTTCGACAAGGATCGCGGCGCGGAGATCTTCGTGCGCGCCTGCGGCGGCAACTACCTCGCCCTGGAGAACGGCAAGCCCACCGGGTTCAATCCGTTCCAGTGCGAGCGTACCGAGGAGAACGTGCAGTTCCTGGCCGATCTCATCAAAGTGCTGGCCGGCAAGAGCGTCTATAGCTCGCGCGAGGAAGAGGACATCTACCGCGCCGTGGAGGCCGTCCTCGACATTCCGATGCACCTGCGCAGCATGACGAACTTTCAGAAGAACCTGCCGAACCTCGGCGACGACGGTCTCTTCATCCGCATGCGCAAGTGGACTGCGGGGAATTCGCTTGGCTGGGTCTTCGACAATCCACAGGACACGGTGGACCTGTCGCGGGCCAACATCATCGGTTTCGACTACACCGAAATCATCGACAATGCGGAAGTCCGCGCGCCGGTCATCAACTACCTCCTGCATCGCCTCGAGGCCCTGATCGACGGCCGCCGGCTCATCTACGTCATGGACGAGTTCTGGAAGATCCTCGACGGCAAGGGAGGCCTCAAGGAATTCGCCAAGAACAAGCAGAAGACCATCCGTAAACAGAACGGCATGGGCATTTTCGCTACGCAGAGCCCGGAAGATGCGCTGGCCAGCGACATCTCGGCGGCGCTCATCGAGCAGACCGCCACGATGATCCTGCTGCCTAACCCTAACGCCAGCCGCGAGGATTACGTGGACGGCCTCAAGCTCACCGATGCCGAGTACCAGGTGGTCGTGAGCCTGGACGAGCGCTCGCGCCGCTTCCTCGTCAAGCAAGGCCATGCCTCGGCCGTATGCCAGCTGAACCTGCGCGGCATGGATGACGCGTTGGCGGTCATTTCCGCATCCACGGACAACATCGAGATCATGCACGAGGTACTGGCCCGCCAGGCGGAAATCGAAGGCGTCAAGCCTGACGACCTGACGCCGGACCAGTGGCTGCCCTCGTTCTACGAAAACCGGAAAGGCAGCGGCAAGAAGCCGTCGCCCGCCGCCCCCACGACACGCCCTGCCCGCTCGGCGGCTCGCTGACCCTGGAGACCACCATGGCTATCCATACTGACAATCGTCGCTACACCTCCCCTCTTCGCCGCTTCGCCGGCATCGCGACGCTCCTCCTTGCCCTGGGGTTCGTCGCGCCTGCGGCGCATGCGCAGTGGGCCGTGAACGACGCCCAGGCCAACAGCACGCTGGAGCAGATCCAGTCGAACACGCATACCACCGCGGACAAGACCACCGATATCGACAAGCAGACTACCGACATGAACACGGTGCTCGGCAAGACGCTCGGAGATGGCTCGACGATCAACGGCAACATCAATGCCATCAATGAAAAGCTGAAGATCGGCACTTACAAGGACAGCCAGCCGGGACCGCGGGTGGGCAATCCCGTGAAGGCGCTTCCAGCGGATTCGACGGTGCTGGACGATGGCACGCGCTGCAAGGCCGTTGCCCAGCCGCAGCAGGACGTCTGCAAACAGATTATCGATCTGGAGAACGCCCAATACCGGTACATGCTGACCATGTACAAAAATACCGAGACGCGGGACTCCATGTTGCGCGAACTCCTCAAGGAACGTGAGGCGATCACGGACAAAGACCCGAACCAGTTCGGCAAGCTCGAGGACAACACGAACAAGCTCACCGCGCTCTACAACCTCATCGCTCTCGACCAGCAGCAGATGCAGACGGTGAACTACGCTTATGAAGCGAACCTGCGCTTCCTGCGTTCCCAGCAGACCATCGCAGCCAACGCCGCGAGCACCGGCAAGAACCCCTCCAAGTGGGACTCGATCTCTTTGCCGGGGATCGGCGACGTGAACATCGGCAGCGCCATCAGCGGCCTCGCGACCGGCGCCGCGCTCAAGGCGAGCCTGGAGGAGGTGCAGACGGCCAAACCCAATGGCATGCAGACCCTTGGCATTGGTAAGTCCAATGGCTTCTGACCGACTTCTCGACATCATCACGAACGGAATACCGCGTCATGGTTGACTTCATGAGCACCCTCACAGGCCACCCGGCCCTGGCCATGTTCGCCGGTCCATTGGATTCGGCGACCCAGTTCGTCTTCTTCCAGACGATCAACGACTTCCTTCGCACTGAAATCGATATCATGCAGTGGAAGCTCCTGACGGGATCGGCCCAGATCATCGGGTTCGTCGCGGTAAGCGTGCTGACTGTCTGGATCATGTTCCAGGGATTTCGTATCGTCACCGGCCAGTCTCGCCAGCCGATGATGGTGCTGGTGGGCGACTCGCTCAAGGCCACGCTCGTGGTCTTCATCGCTACCTCCGCCGCCTATTCGTCGTCGTCCATCTACTGGACACTGAGCGACGGCATGTCGACCGCTATCGCCCAGTACGTGACCGGGGAAGACGGCAGCCCGTTCCAGCATATCGACAACAATCTCGCCGGCATGGAAGTCGCGATGGGCACCATCGACGCCATCGATACGGGTGGCAACCAGGCTGCGCAGGACGCAAAGGACCGCGACCGCTGGTTCACCGGCATCGGCATTGCCGGGCCCAGCGTTATCGCAGGCTCCATGCTACTTCTGAACAAGATTGCCCTCGCCCTCTTTGTCGGCTTCGGCCCGATCTTCATCATGTGCCTGCTCTTTGAGCCGACCAAGCAGCTTTTCAGCAAGTGGCTGCTCTACGGCATCGGCACAGTGTTCTCCCTGGCCGTGCTCAGCGTCATGGTCACCATAGCCATGAAGATGATGGCCGCCGTCACCGCCGCTTTCGCGGTGAAATACCTGCTATCCATGCCAAGCCTTGGCGGCGCCGGCGACACCGACGGCATCAACAGCATGGCTCTGCAACAAGGTGGCCTTGGCCTCCTGCTCACCACCATGATCATCAGCGCCCCGCCGATGGCGGCAGCGTTCTTCCAAGGTACCCTGGGCCAATTCAACTCGTACTCGCCGTTCGGGCATATCAAGCCTGAGCCGCCGGGTTCGCGAAGTGGGTATGGCGTGCCGGGGACCCCAAGCTACACGCCCCCTTCCTACACAGCTCCAGACCGGGGTGGCTCAAGTCAAAACGTGGGCCAGAGCCATACATTCGGGAATTACTCCCAGCTAGGATCCTCGTCGGCGGGCTACATCGCCGGAAACGATAACCTCAAACAAAAAGAAACCGGCTACCACCCGAAAGACCCTGGATACACATGAGAACCTTGCGCATGAAACCTCTTCAAGTGATGGCTACTTGCTTGGCCTTCATGGCCAATGCCGCCTGGGCTCAATGCGCCACCGGTGTAAACACGGGTGGCGGCAACTGCGTACCGCCAGATGCCCCTGGGATGCCCGACTACAATTCAGGCCAAGGCAATGTTCCTCAACCTCCTCCGCCCAAATGGAATCTTACCTGGGGCGCTATCGTCATCGACAGCGAAACTGGGGGGGCTGGAACAGTCGTCGGACGTGCCAGCGAAAATGATGCTGTACGCGACGCGACGCGCGACTGCGCCAGTCGTGGCGCGAGGGGCTGCAAGGTCGAGATGACATACCGCAATGGATGTGGCGCAGTAGCCTGGGGAACAGGCGGGCACGGCGTAGCAAGTGGTTCAAGTCAGTCGGGGGCGGAGCGCGATGCCATGAGGTATTGCGAGCAATCGGCTCAGGGCTGCAAGGTGGTCTACAGCGATTGTAGCGCCGCGCAGCAAGTGCAGTAATGCTTCCCGGCCGGCATGCAGTGAATGGAGGGTTGCACGCACTCGATGATTTGTCGCATGAGGATGAGTTAAATGAACAGTAGTGTCGCCCTCGCGCTGTTGGTCCTCCTCTCTTCGCTGAATCCGATCGCCGCTCTCGCCACACAAGCGCCTCGAACCGCCTCGACGTCGGACACCGGGACCAAAGGAAGCAAGATGGACGACCTGAAACCATTCGCGGCCGGTGGAGCGAAAATCCTCGAGTCCACTTCCGGTGACCTGAAGGGGGACGGCTCGACTGGCGTCGTGCTGATACTCGCTCCGCCATCCGCGGGGGTGCCTGAGTCGACAGAGGCACCTTTCCGCACCGTCAAGATCCTCGTTCGCGATAATGCGGGGAAGCTCCAGGAGGTCGTCTCCAATGCGCGCCTCGTCCCCTGCGCAACGTGCGGCGGCATCGCCGGCGATCCCTACGGATACACGCGGATCGAACGCGGCAACTTCACGGTCGCTATCGGCGGCGGGAGCCGCGAGCGCTGGTCCGACGAATTCACCTTCACCTATGTTGCCGCACGCAAGAACTGGTTCGTCACGCATGCGATCCGGCGCGTCGAAGACCAAGACACAGGGGCGCGCAAAGTGATCGACCTGAACGCCGGCGACCTGGGCGATATCGCTTTCGGCGATTTCGATCCGTCGCGTCTTCCGGAGGTGGCATTGCCCTGAGGGGCATCGACCCGCCCGGATGGGTGGGCCTAGGGCGAGCAGGGAGCCCCGCCGAACGTGGTAGTCAGACAGGAGCTACACATGGCGATTGATCGTGAATCACAACTGCTCGCGGCGGCAGCTGCGGCAGGCATCACCCGGCCAAAGGAACTGGCCAACTTCATGGCCCAGGTCTCGCACGAGTCCAACGGCCTCAACCGGATGGAAGAAAGCTTCCGCTACACGCGCAACATCTCGCAGATCCCTGTGCAGTCAGCCTGGCGCGAAGGCGAGAAATCGCTGGAAACCGCGCGCCTCGGTGCCTTGCAGGGACGTCCGGAAAAGCTGGCCGAACTCATGTATGGCGGCCGCAATGGCAACGATCGTCCGGGTGAGGGCTATCTATACCGCGGGCGCGGTTACATGCAGCTCACCGGCAAGGACAATTACCGGGCGGCGGGCGAGGCTCTCGACCTCGACCTTGTGAAACACCCGGAACTGGCCGCGGAATCGAACAACGCGGCACGCATCGCCGTCTGGTATTGGCAGAACCGGGTGCCCGAGAACGCGCGAGAAGACGTCAAAGCCGCGACGCATGCGATCAACGGCCGCTACAACGGCCTGGAGGATCGCCAGGAACGATTCGCTACCTGGGAGAAGCGCCTGACGCCCGACGTCATGGAACGGCTCTCGCAGCATCCAGCCGACGCCAGACCCGCAACACACGCACCGGCCCACCCGCACGCTGCGCCGCTGCTCAAGGAAGGCGCGCATGGCGAGGATGTCCGTCGCCTGCAGAGCAGCCTCGCCAGCCTGGGGTACAAGGACGATCACGGTCACGCCCTGAAGGCGGACGGCGATTTCGGTCCTGCGACGAAGGCAGCGGTGAAGGCCATGCAACGCCATTCGGGCATCGCCCAGGATGGCGTCGCCGGGCACGATACCCTATCCGCCATCGAGCACGCTCAAGACCTCGTCGAAGCCGGCCGGCGTCATCGCCCGCACCATCATCACCCTCACAGTCCCGGCTACCCGCCGATGCCGGCGCTGAACCACGTCTCGCATCCGGACCATGCGCTGTTCCGTCAGGCGCAGGACGCCGTGCACCGCCTGGATGCCGAGCACAGCCGCAAACCCGATCAGCACAGCGAAAACCTCGCCGCCGCGCTGACGGTCGCCGCCCGTCATCAAGGTATGCAGCGCATCGATCACGTGGCGCTGAGCACGGATGCCGCTCGCACGTATGCGGTGCAAGGCGATCCTCAGTCACCCCACAAGCAGGTCGCCGAGGTCGTGACGCAGCAGGCGACAGCCACGTCCGTGGAGCAGAGCACCCAGGCGCTCGCGAAACACGCCGCCCAGGCCACCCACGAACAGCAACAGACCCAGCAGGCGAGCCAGCAACAGGCCTCGCCGTCCCTGCCCCCGCTTTGAGAGGATCGACGATGCGCATCCCAGCCCTGCCCTTCCTGCTCGCCGCGGTTCTGTTGACGGCTTGCGACAAGGCTCCCACTCCGACGACCGCTCCGGCTGCCGCAGCGACACCGGCGTCGACGGCTTCTTCCGCACCCACCTGCCCCGCCGAGCAGTTCGACCGCTTCCTGCCGTTGTTCGAGAACGATGTCGCGATCCAGAAGGCGTATGTCACCGATCCGCTGCAAAGCGATTCGGTCGATCCCAACGCCGATCCCGAGCCTAAGCCGGTCTCCAAGTCGCTCGCCAGGGCCGAGGTCGCCTTTCCGGTGATGCCCAGCCAGGCGGACCAGACGAAGGACGGACTCGTCGCCACCCAGACCGTGAGCGGTCCGACCGAGATCGCCGTGAAGCTGGTCAAGCCGGACACCGACTACCAGACGACGTTCTTCTTCCGGAAGGACGACTGCTGGCACCTCTACCGCGTCAAAGACGATTCGCTCTGAGGGAGGACACACACATGCCATACCAGGACGTCATGAATGTCATCCTGCCTCACCAGGGCAATCGCTCGGCGCATATCACCGGGCATTACGGCGAGCATCGCGCCAAGGGGCCTCACGGCGGTTCCGACTTCAACTACGAAGGCGGACAGGCTGGGATCAACCTCACCCATCCCTCCGTGCATTCGCCGATCGCAGGGGAAGTCACCTTCGTCGGCGGGCAGTACGGCACGATCAAGATCCGCGATGCGGATGGCAACAGCCACGAGATCCTGCATACGCAGTCGCAGTCGGTGAAAGTCGGCCAGCATATCGAGGCCGGCGACGAGATCGGCCACATGGGCGGACGCGGCCCTGACGGTGCCACTCAGTACGCACAGCACGTGCACTACCAGATGAAGGACCCGAAGGGGCATCCCATGAATCCGGAGACCTTCTGGAGCGAACGTCCGGCCCCGGCGGTCGGTGCCCATCCCGCCCACGATGCACCCGCGCACGGGACCAGGGCGCACGCTCTGCGCGAAGGCGCCACGGGTCATGACGTGCAGGCCTTACAGGAGCGGCTAAACGCGCTTGGTGTCCACGATGCGCATGGCCGTCCTATTTCGCCCGATGGCCACTTCGGCGAGCACACCCGGGGAGCCGTGGAGAACTTCCAGCGTGTGCATGGACTGACGCCGGACGGCGTCGTGGGTCCGCGCACGGCGGAAGCACTCCAGCACCAGCAGACGCAGGACGTGCCAAAGCTCGACTCGCCGGCGCGCCCTGGCCATGAGATCTACAAGCAGGCCCTCGAGGGCGTCCACCGTCTCGATGCGATGCATGAGCGAGTCTCAGACGGTGGGAGCGATCGTCTCGCTGCTTCGCTGACAGTCGCGGCGCAACAGGCCGGCCTGCATCGCATCGATCATGTCGAATTGAGCACGGACGCCAGCCGGGTCTACGCCATGCAAGGCGATGCCAACTCACCGTTCAAGCAGGTCGCCGAAGTGTTTACGCAGCGGGCCATGGCGACGCCTGTCGAGCACAGCAGCCAAGCCTCGCAGAAGGTAGCCCAGCAAGGCCAGGCGTTGGCCGACCATCAACAACAGCAGCAGTCGCAACAGCAACAGGCCGCTCGGGCGACGCTGGGGGCGGGGCCATGAGGACGATAAGCAGCGCCACCTCCGCCCTCCTCCTGCTCCTGTCTACCCACGCATACGGTGCCACCATGAAACAGCCCGACATCAAGCTCAACCCGAATCCGCGCATGCGCTACGAGATCACCATGACGGTCAAGGGTGCACCCGGAAGCTTCGACAGCATCGATGGCTACGCGGATTACAAGGTGAGCAATCCGGCGAGCGTGCCTCTGACGCCCATCACTGGTGCCACGGTGGAACCCGAGAGGCACGAGCCCATCGAGTTCAAGCGCGTAGGCGATAACGTCTACAAGGCCGAGGTTTATGTCGACAAATTTCTGGATGAAGACTATTTCGGTCAGGGTGTGTGTCGCTGGTCGATCGTTGCCGTCAGCGCCGGCCTGATAAGCGGGCCTATCACCTTCAGCCCGTCCATTTTCAGCAAGGACATCTTTGCCAGCTCCTCAGTGACGCGATATTTCGCGAACGGGTCCTATACCGACAGACGGATGGAGCGGATCGATATCGGAGCGGACAGCCCGAAGGCTTATAAGCTTCCTGACGACACCTTCACCGTGACGCTGGAAGCGGCGGAGAAACTGCCGTGAGCTTGCGCTCGACCGACTACGCTCTATTGGCGAAGGAGAGTTATCACGATCCCGTCCTGAGGAAGAATTTCGACCTCGACGGAGTCACCTACTCGGCCATCGACACCATCAACGATCCCAGCACGGGCTTGCAGGCGACTGCATACCAACGCCAGGACACGCACGAGATCATCATTGCCTATCGGGGTACGGAATTTGACCGCGAGCCAATCCACGATGGCGGTGTCGATGCCGGCATGGTCCTGCTAGGAGTCAACGCCCAGGAAAGCAAGGCCGCCGAGTTCACCAAACGTGTACTTGACCGCGCCGCCAGCGAATCGGAACGGTCACCCAACCCCATCGAGGTCACGGTCACCGGTCACTCGCTGGGAGGCACGCTGGCCGAGATCAACGCCGCCAAGTTCGGGCTTCACGGCGAAACCTTCAACGCCTACGGCGCAGCCAGCCTCTTTGGCGTACCCGAAGGCGGAAACCAGGTCATCGATCACGTACGTGCCGGCGATCCCGTAAGCGCAGCCAGCCCGCATTTCGGCGAAGTGCGGGTCTATGCCGCGCAACAGGATATCGACACGCTTTCGAAGGCAGGCTATCGCGACGACGGCGGCATCCTCTCGCCGCGCAATCCGATCAAGGCGACGGACTTCGATGCCCATGCCATCGACAACTTCGTGCCGGACAGCAAGCTGCTCGGCCAGTCGATCGTCAACCCCGAGAGCCAGGCCCGCTACCGCGCCCACGAAGGCATGATCGATCGCTACCGCGACGACGTCATGGATCTCCGCAAGGGGCTGTCGGCGACTTGGGAAATACCGAAGGAGATCGGCGAAGGGATCGATCGGCTCGGCCACGAGGTGGTGAAGGACGTGGCGGCGGCCGGCCAGGCGATTGGGCATGCCGCCCACGAAGTCGCCGAAGCCGCGAAGCGTGTGGGCCACGAGATTGCCGAGGACGCCAGTGCCGCGGGTCACGCCATAGGTAACAAGGTATCCGGTACCTGGGACACCCTGACCCATCCGGGCTCCTGGTTCGATCACGACAAACCCGCACCTCGCGTCGACCAGCCCGAGCATCCGGACCACGCTCTCTTCCGGCAGGCCCGCGATGGCGTCCAGGAGCTGGATCGGCAGCACCAGCGGCCGTCGGACGAGCGCAGCGACCGACTGGCCGCATCGCTGACCGTGGCGGCAAAGCAAGCCGATCTCCAGCGCATCGACCAGGTGGCGCTCAACGGCGACGCCACTCGCGCTTATGTCGTGCAGGGCGATCCACAGTCGGCCTTCAAGCGCGTCGCCGAAGTGAACACCCAGGAGGCGATGGCCACGCCCCTGGAAAAGAGCAGCCAGATACTCCTGCAACAAGGCCAGACCCAGCAACAGGCGCAGCAGATCGCGCAGGCCGTCGAGCAACAGCAACCGGCACGACCGCAACCGGGTATGTGACCGGCAGGTGGACACTCTTCAACCGAAACAGGACTCGCTATGAAAACATGGATCTTCTTGGCAGCCGCGATGTTCGCCGGGGCCGCAAGCGGCCAGGCGCTTACGTACCGTGACAACGACCCGTTTGTCTTTTGCACCTATGGACAGAAGAACCCTGCGAAATGTTGGTGGCCCGTATCGGCGGCGGCCGGCACCTTCATGTGGGATCCCTCGTGCGATCCGCCGAACACACCTTATGGCCGTCCCGCCACGCAGGACGATTACGCGTCCCTCGCCGAGTGGCAGGCGATATGCACCGGCGTTGGCCAGGGCGCCTGGAAAGGCGTCGGCACCGGCGAACAATCCCCCTACGATCACTGAGCGACGTTCATGACCAAACACAGGGGATATTGGGCGCTGGGCCTCGTGATCGTGGCCCTCGCCGTGGGCGAATACTTCGCCGGCTACCTCACGCTGCTGCTCCTCGGCCTGCACGACGTACCGCTGGAATGGAAGACGTACTTCGAGTACGTGAAGTCCTTGGGCAGGCCCGAGTTCCAGCCATACGTGTGGAAAATCGAAACGGCCGGTCTCATCGGCTTCGTGCTCCCACTCATCGCCTGGTGCGTGGCGCTGTACTTCCTTCTCAAGCCCAGGAAGCAATCCATGCACGGCGACGCACGCTTCGCCACCGCATCGGACCTGCGCAAGCAGAAGATGCTCTCGCCCGCCCCCAACGGCATCCTCGTGGGCAAGTTCAAGGGCAACCTGGTCCGCCTGCCGGGGCAGCAGTTCGTGATCCTCGCCGCCCCTACCCGCTCGGGCAAGGGCGTGGGCGTCGTGATCCCGAACCTGCTCGACTACCAGGAATCGGTGGTGGTGCTGGATATCAAGCAGGAGAACTTCGACCTGACCAGCGGCTGGCGCGCGTCCCAGGGACAAAAGATCTACCTGTTCAATCCGTTCGCGGAGGACCGCCGCACGCATCGCTGGAATCCCTTGAGCTACGTCTCGAAGGACCCGGCCTTCCGGGTGTCGGACCTTATGAGCATCGCCTCGATGCTTTATCCGGATGGGTCCGACGACCAGAAGTTCTGGGTCAGCCAGGCACGCAACGCCTTCATGGCCTTCTCACTGTACCTGTGCGAGAAATGGGACGACGACGAAGCCAAGGGTCGCCCCGAAGTGGTACGGAGCAAGCCTACGCTGGGCATGATCTATCGCCTGTCGTCGGGCGACGGTACGGACCTGCGCGAGCTGTACACACGTCTGTCGAAGGATCCCAGCCTGAGTGCGAATGCCCAATCGGCCTTCGCCAACCTGCTGTCCCAGGCCAACGAGACGTTCGCCTCGATCCTCGGCACCTTCAAGGAACCGCTGAACGCATGGATCAACCCGGTGCTGGACGCGGCCACCAGCGAGGACGACTTCCTGCTCACGGACGTGCGCAAGAAGCGCATGACGGTCTACATCGGCATCCAGCCTAACAAGCTGGCCGAAAGCCGCCTGATCGTGAACCTGTTCTTCAGCCAGCTGATCAATCTCAACACCAAGGTGTTGCCGCAGAACGACCCTAGCCTGAAGCACCAGTGCCTGCTGCTGATGGACGAATTCACCTCCATCGGCAAGGTCGAGATCATCGCTTCGGCGGTTTCGTACATGGCCGGCTACAACATCCGCCTGTTACCCATCATCCAGAGCATGGCCCAATTGGATGCCACGTACGGCAAGGACGTCTCGCGCACCGTCATCACCAACCACGCCCTGCAGATTGTCTACGCACCGCGCGAGCAGCAGGATGCGAACGACTATTCGGACATGCTGGGCTATACCACGGTGCGCCGCGAAAACGTCACCAGGAGCAAGAAGGGCGACGTTTCCCGCAGCCACAGCGAGGAAAGGCGTGCGCTGATGCTGCCGCAGGAACTGAAGGCGATGGGCACGGAGAAAGAGGTATTTCTCTACGAGGGCATCCCACATCCTGTGATGTGCGAGAAGATACGCTACTACCAGGACAAGTACTTCACCTCGCGCCTCATGAAAAAGGCGGACGTGCCGCAGCTGGCCGTTTGACGCGTCGATCCGACAGGCACCAGGCTTTGTGTGGGAGCCGCGGCAAGCGTGCCCGCTGCCGCGGGGTCGCCGGCATAGCCGGCTCCCACACGTTGAGTTACCGATGCACCTCGGGTTGCTGCTGTTGCTGCTGTTGCGGCTGAGGCTGTGTCGGCTGTTGCGTCTGTGCGGGCGGCTGCTGCCATTCCGCGCTGCTCTGCGCCATCGTCTTGCCGACGGACTGGCCCACGTCGATCTCGGCGATCCGCTTGAATGGGGAGTTGAGGTCTCCTTGCACGGCGTAAAGGCGCTGGGCGTCGTCGCTGAGCGCCACATGGTCGACTCGCGAAAGGCCCTGAGCATGCGCGGCTACCGCAAGCGAGGCGGCGAGGTTGGTGCTCATCTGGTCCGGCGTGCGTCCCTGCCGGGCATCGAGGGCATGCACCCCCTCCAGCGTCTGCCGATAGAGCGGATTGCCGGGATGCGCGGAGTCGTCGAGCCCCGCGGCTCGCGTCTGCAAGGCCTGGTTCAACGCCCCCATCGTCTTCGCCCCTGCGATACCATCGTCGCCCAGGCCGTGCTCGCGCTGGAAATTCTTCAACGCGGCGGTCGTGTTCGCGCCAAAATCGTTGTCGGGATGCAATGTGCGGCCGTCGGCGCCCTTATAGCCCAATTGCGCGAGCTGGCGTTGAAGGTCGCCGACCGCGGGGGCGTGATCGTGTTCTCGCAGCGTGCCCGGATGCTGCACATGATCGCCGGTGGCATGCCCCGACGTCGGGGCACGCAGGTGGCCTGGGTGAGTCACGTGCAACAGACGCTCGTCCTCACCGTTACGGCGCACGTTCACGTCCAGCGTGCGATCGGCATTGACGCGGGTGGACACGTCGCGGCTGTTCACCGATGTCCATTGGCCGTTCATCAGCGCCTCGCCGTGGCCCGAACGGTCCCAGGTCACGAGGTCGTGCCCTTCCGAGTAAAAGCCGCGATGGTTGGAGGTCTTCGCATAGGAACCGCCCTGGCCCAGCGCCTGTACCATCGCGCGGGAATGCACCGGATCGGTGAACGCATCGCGTATGGCCGCATATTCGTGCGGGAGGTTGGGATGCGCCGGATCGTTGCCCAGCTGCGTCGGATTGACGAGCGGATGGTTGACCACGTTGTCCCACGCCGGCCGCAGCGGATGATCGGGGCCGGTGGTTCGCATATCGTTGAACAAGGCCGCACCTGCCAACGCGTGATCGCGTCCCTCGGTCACGTAATCCGGATAGCGGTCGATGGAGTGCCGCACGGCGTCCACGCTGTGGAGTTCGCCTCGTTGAAGCTCGCCGATGAGACGGTTCCCATAGGTCTCGCTCTGGTTGTAGAGCTTGGCCGTCATCGTGATGAGGCGGGCCTGATCCGCCTCGGAGGCGTGCCGGTAAAGGTCGGTCTGCTGAAGCGGCGCGATGGCATTCGTCATCAGCTTGTTTACCTGCGCGGTATCGTGCTGGTGGACGAAATTGACGCCCGCTTCGCTGGCCATGAAGGCATCGAGGTGCGACTTCACCGTGGCGTCGAGCGGACGGCCGTTCTGGGCCTCGATCTGGTGGCCGGTACGACCAAGGTCGGCGATGGTCTGCGTGCGCTGGGCCGGACTCAAGGCCCACTCCGGATGCGCGTTGTGCGCCCATGCCTGGTAGGCATCGGTCAGTTCGGTCGCGACCTCGGGATGTTGCCCGAGGTCGGTCTGCAGGGTGCCGATGGAGAACCCGCTGTTGCCGACGGGCTGCATCCTGGGATGGCCCTGGGCATCGTTGCCGATGTTTCCCGCGAAACTCAGTCGGTAAGCGACGTCGCTACCTTCGGAACTCACGCCTATGGCGAAATAGGACAGAGCGCGCGCTTCGTTATCAGTCAATCCTGGCATGTTGCAACTCCTGGTTAATGGGCGTGTTACATGTCGTTCTTGCACTGCTTGTCGAGCGGCGCCTTGCCGCCTTTCGCCACGCGCTCCAGTGAGACGTATTTCGAGGTGAATTTCTCATCGGTCCGATACCAGGCCAGGCGCTTGCCTTCGGGTACGACGTAGGCGTCCGCATCGCCGTAGGCTGGGCACACCGGATAGCCGCCGCGCTCGGCCTCGTCGGCGCAGAACCGCAGGTAGAGCTTTCCGTCGCGCCATTCGCTCTTGAAGCGGCCCGAGCTGCCTTCCGTGCGCGTGCCATCCGACCACATACCCTCCTCGGCAGAGCCCGTCGCCGGAACGTGCAACTGGACGTAGTGGCCCAGATTGCAGTCGCTGCGATAGCCCCAGTCGCCTGCCACCGCCTCGGCGCCTTGGGTTGCCGCTGTACTGCCCGCGCCACCCATGCGCTTTTCCAGTTCGTCGGCGCGGAAACTGGTCTGCGTCGTGGTGCAGATATTCTTGACGACCGCGCCGGCCTTGACACCGCACGCCTGGTCGCGGCCGGCGATCCATCGCCGCTCTTCCTCGCGCAATGCCTTGCGGCCCGCATCGTCGAGCGAGCCCGCCAATTTCTTGTAGACGGCGTTGAGCCGCGCATCCTGCGTGTCGTAATCGTGCGACCCCGCCTCCTGCGCCGCGGCCCCCGCCGCTAACCCCAGCCCCATGGCCAAAACGGCCACCCATCGCATGCGGGCGTTCGCCCGCGCACCATTCCTTCGCCTGACGAGCATTGGAACTCCTGATCGTGAACTGTCCGGATCCCCTCGCGTGAGGCTAGCAGCTACCGGTTGACAAAACCGTGCAGGGTTCACCGTCTTCTTGTGCCGATTTTGCATGCCGCCCTAGGTCATTCGGTCCATGGCTCTCCGAGGGACAGGAAACAATGATCTCCCGCTCGCCCTTATCGCGCGCGTGAAGGCCAACGGCTCGGGCGTGGACAGTGCGATCGACAGGATATCTCGCAAATCGTCAGGCGAAAACGCGCGTGACAAGGTGATGAGTATTGTTTCTTCGGCCATTTCGGCTACGGCGACCGGGCGCCACGGACAATCGAAGTGGACCGATGCCTCGCACCGCGACATACAATCGCTCAGCAGGGGAAACTCCACGCAGGGAATCGCGAGGTCATATCATGAATGGAAAACATACCGGCAAAATGCTTCCCGCAGGCAGTCCCGATCCCGATTTTGGAACCAGCGGTCAGGTTCATTATCACTCCAGAGGATCCGGCGGTTCGTCCTTAATGCCGGACGGAACGTTCCTGACCATCGGAGTCGAATATGCGAAAATCGCTGTTCTGGTCCGTCGCCTTTCGGATGGATCGCTGGACCCCAATTTCCCCTATTTGGGCCAGGGCGGTATCGCGAAGACGCCACTCGGCTTCACGGACGACTTTCGTTCGAGGACCAGGAACGTCCTCCCGGATGGCAAGGTCCTCATCGGCGGCGTTGTATACCGGAGCGAGACACCGCTTTACATTTGCTACGTGCGCCTGACACCGCAGGGTCAACTCGACGGCAGTTTCGGAGTCGGTGGGCGTGCGGCTATCGATGACTTGCCTGGCCGTTTTCGCGACCTGCACTCGGCAGGCCTCCAAAGCGATGGAAAGATAGTCGTACTCGCCAGCATAACGTGGAGCGATCCCAACAAGAACGGCAAATTACTCTTTCGCTTGCACGTCGACGGCACCTTGGATAAAGGGTTTGGAACGAATGGATTTGCCTACGACTTTCCGAGGAACGGTCTCTACGGATTGCAAATCCTTCCTGACGGGAAAATCTTGTTGAACGGCGGCTCAAACGAAGGCGGGATGATTTCCCGCTGCGAGCCAGATGGCAGCGTTGACCGAAGCTTTGGCTATGACGGACATTTTTATCTGCCGATGACATCTGGCTATGACGAGATCTCAAATGCGACGGTACAAAGTAACGGCAAAATCCTCGTCGTTGGACAGACGGGCGACTTTACCGCTGTCGCCTTCATCGCGCGCTTGGATGCGAAGGCATCAGGCCTCGACAGTGGCTTCAACAAGGGCCAGCCGCTCCTTCTCCCCTGGAGGGAAGACAGGGTAAGCACCCATGAGAGATCTGCACTTCAGCTGCCGGATGGAAAGATTCTTTCTGTTGGCTTTACGTTTGGCGTGCCCAGCTTGGGCATGCTAAGACGCTTTCTGCCCGACGGTAGCCCGGACACGGATTTTGGACAGGACGGCGTCGTAGAGATCGCTCCTGAAGGAAACTACTCCGTTCTCTTGTCCGGGCTACGGATTCAAGAGGACGGCAAGTACGTAGTGACCGGGCAAACATCGAATTCCTCAGGCAACCACATTAGCATTTTCCGATTCCTGCCCTAAGGGACCCCGCAGCCGCCACGGGAACAGGCCCCCGGACGGAGGTGCCCGCCCATCCGTTATCATGTCCGACCGGCGTGCCGCAGGTGGCACGCCTTCGGCATGGAATCTCGAAAAATCATGGCTTTGGCAGAAGACATCTCGGCCGCCGCCGGGCACACCCCTTTCATGCGCCAGTACCTGGCGGCGAAGGCGGAGCACCCGGACATCCTCTTGTTCTTCCGGATGGGCGATTTCTACGAGCTGTTCTACGACGACGCGCGCAAGGCGGCGCGGCTGCTCGACATCACGCTGACCCAGCGCGGCCAGTCGGCGGGTGCCCCGATTCCCATGGCCGGCGTGCCCTATCACGCCGTGGAGAACTACCTGGCCCGCCTGGTGAAGCTGGGCGAATCCGTGGCGCTGTGCGAACAGATCGGCGACCCCGCCACGTCCAAGGGACCGGTGAAGCGCGAGGTCGTGCGCATCGTCACCCCCGGCACGGTGACCGACGCCGCGCTGATGGAAGAACGGCGCGACAACCTGCTGCTTTCCATCGCCGCCGGTCCCAAGGGCTACGGCCTGGCTTGGGTGGATCTGTCCACCGGCCGCTTCCTGCTCACCGAAGTGACCACGGCGGAAGGCCTGGCTGCCGAACTGGCCCGCCTGCAACCGGCGGAGACGCTGGTCGGCGAAGACGTGGCCTGGCCGAAGCTGGTCTCGTCCCTGCCCGGCCTGCGCAAGCGTCAGCCCTGGCATTTCGACGGCGACACGGCCACCCGCGAACTGTGCCGCTTCTTCAAGACGCGCGACCTGCTCGGGTTCGGCGTCGAAGGCATGCCGCTGGCGATCGCGGCCGCCGGCTGCCTGCTCGGCTACGTGGAAGAAACCCAGAAGAGCGCCCTGCCCCATCTCACCGGCCTGGCCGTGGAGAACGCCGGCGAGACGATCGCGATGGATGCGGCGACGCGGCGCAACCTCGAGATCGACACGCACCAGAGCGGCAACGTCGACAATACCTTGTTGGGCGTCCTCGACGAAACCGTGACGCCGATGGGTGCGCGCCTTCTGCGACGCTGGCTCAATCGTCCGTTGCGCGACCGGCAGGTGCTGCGCGGTCGCCACCAGGCCATCGGCAGCCTCATCGATTCGCGCCGGCATACGAGCCTGCGCGAGCGCCTGCGAGGCGTCGGCGACCTGGAACGCATCCTTGCCCGCGTGGCACTGCGTTCCGCGCGGCCGCGCGACCTTTCCACGCTGCGCGACGGCCTTGCCGCGGCCCCTAACCTGCGCCAGGACATCGAGGGCCTCGACAGTCCGTTGATCCACGCCCTGGTGGAACGCATCGGCGACCATGCCGACACGGCGGCATGGCTCGCTACCGCCGTCGTTTCCCAGCCGCCGGTGCTGCTGCGCGACGGCGGCGTGCTTGCCGAGGGTTACGACGAGGAACTCGACGAGCTGCGCCGTCTTTCCACCAACGCGGACCAGTTCCTCGTCGACATGGAAGAACGCGAGAAGGCCGCCAGCGGCATTCCGACCTTGAAGGTCGGCTACAACCGCGTGCACGGCTATTACATCGAGATCACCAAGGCCCAGGCCGACAAGGCGCCCCAGCACTACACCCGCCGGCAGACCACGAAGAACGCCGAGCGCTACATCACCGAAGAACTGAAGCAGTTCGAGGACAAGGTCCTTTCCGCGAAGGAACGCTCGCTGATGCGCGAGCGCGCACTCTACGAACTGCTGCTGGACAAGCTGATCGAGCGCCTTCCGGAACTGAAGGTCGCCGCGGCGGCAATGGCCGAACTCGACGTACTGTCCAATCTCGCCGAGCGCGCCGAGGCGCTGGATTGGACTGCGCCACAACTCACCGACGCGCCGGGCATCCACATCGAGCGTGGCCGCCATCCGGTGGTCGAGAAGGTCCGCGAGGAACCGTTCGAACCCAACGACCTCGGGCTCGACAAGAGCCGGCGGATGCTGGTGATCACCGGCCCGAACATGGGCGGCAAGTCCACCTACATGCGGCAGAACGCGTTGATCGTGCTCCTCGCGCACATCGGCAGCTACGTGCCGGCGTCGGCCGCCACCATCGGGCCCATCGACCGCATCTTCACCCGCATCGGCGCCGGCGACGACCTGTCGCGCGGCCAGTCCACCTTCATGGTGGAGATGAGCGAAACGGCGAACATCCTGCATAACGCCACCGATTGCAGCCTCGTGCTGATGGACGAGGTGGGTCGCGGCACCAGCACGTACGATGGTCTTTCGCTGGCACGCGCGGCCGCGGTGCACCTTGCCGCCACCAGTTGCGCGTTCACCCTCTTCGCCACGCATTACTTCGAGCTGACCGAGCTTGCCGGCGAATTTCCGACGATCGCGAACGTGCACCTGGATGCCGTCGAGTACGGCGACCAGCTCGTCTTCATGCATACGGTGAAGGACGGCCCCGCCAACCGAAGCTTCGGTTTGCAGGTGGCTGCGCTGGCCGGTTTGCCGAAGACGGTGATCGCCGATGCGCGCCGTTACCTCGCCGCGCTGGAGCAAGGGCACGAGGTCACCGCCGCCGTGGCCGCACCTGCCGTGGCGGCGCCACAGATGGGATTGTTCGCGCCCCCTCTACCCTCCCCGGTGGAAGAAGCGCTACGAGCGCTGGACCCGGACGACCTCGCGCCGCGCGAGGCGCTGGAGCAACTCTACAAGCTACGAAAGATGCTGCGCTGAAACCGGGGCTCTTGTAGGAGCCGCTATAGCGGCGAGGGAATCTCGCGACATGTCGGCAAGAGTGCTCTCGCCGCTATAGCGGCTCCTACAGAGTGCGGGATCAAAGGGTCTTCTTCAGGTCCTGGATCAGCCGGCGGGCGTGCTTGTCGGGGCGGGAGTCGGGACGCAACAGCGCGCCGCCGGTGAGGCGGCGGTCCTCGAGGCGCCGTTCGCGTTCGGCGATGCTTTCGTCCGTTTCCGTGTAAAGCTTGCGCGCTTCAGGCGCCGGTCCGCGCTTTTCGGAAAGCGCCGCCACCACACACGCGATCCGCTCTTCGCCACGAGTGATCCGGAGCGTATCGCCCACGTGCACCGACTTTGCCGGCTTGCAGGCCGCCTCGTTGAGTTCGACCTTGCCGCCGTCGATCGCCTGCTTGGCGAGACTGCGGGTCTTGAAGAAGCGTGCGGCCCAAAGCCACACGTCGGCGCGTACGCCGGGATGCGTCGTGGTATCGGTCATGTGAGGGAGGATGCAGGCGTACTGTTGAATACCAAGGTCATGCCGCGGGCAGGAGCATGTTACCCAAGGGGATCGTCACGAGGGAAAGGAGGATGCCGGCGCCGAGGACCGTATTGGCCAGCCTGGGTTCCAGGTCGTACTGGTCGGCGAGGATGGCCGCCGAAATCATGGGCGCCATGGCGGCCTGCAACACGCCTACCGTGAGGGTCAGGCCACCCACGCCGGCGGCGATGCCCATGCCGAACACCGCGAGCGGTGCCAGCAGCAGCTTCCACCCGAGACCCGCCGCCAGCGCGCCGACCTGTTCGCGGCGCAGGTGCAGACGGAATTGCAGGCCGACCGAGAACAGCGCCAGTGGCGTCAGGGTCTGGCCGATCTGCAGCAAGGGCTTCTCCAGCGCCGGCGGCATGCCGCCGGCGAAGCCGATGGCTACGCCCGCCAGCATCGCGATGAACGCCGGGAAGGTAAGCAGGCGGCGAACGATCGCGGAAGCGCCGGCTCCCCGTCCCGAATACAACGACGCCACGACGATGCCACCGGCGGCGAGCATCGGGAAACAGCCCAACTGGTCGGCGATCACCGCGATGGACAGGCCTTCCTTGCCATGCAGGGCCTCGACCAGCGGATAGCCCATGAACGACGTGTTCCCCAGTCCGCAGACGAGGGCGAGGCATCCCACCCGCCGCGGCGACCAGTCAAAGACCTTGCCGAGAGACGCGAACAGCGCCCACGCACCGAAAAAGGTGACGTACATGCCGACCACGGGGAACCAGAGCCGCGTATCGATCCGCACATGCGGCACCAGCGCCAGCACGAGGGCCGGCAACGCGATGTTCAACACCCACCAGTTGATGCCCGGCACGATGCCTTCGGGCAGCGGCGCGTAGCGGCGACAGAGGATGCCGAGGGCGAGGCAGAGGAACAGGATGAGGAGCGCGGACATGGGGACGACGATAACAGCGGGTGAACCGGGAGGTCACGGGCTGCCTTGCGAGGGTAGGTGAGTCGCTGGGTTCCTGCCTGCGCAGGCAGGAACCCGACGACTATCGCCTCAGCCCAGCAACACGCGGTTCATCCGCTGCACGAAGCCCGCCGGATCGGCCAGCTGCGCACCGGCGGTGATTTCCGCCTGCTCGAACAGCAGGCTCGCAAGATCGCCGGCCTTCGCGTCGTCCGTTTCCGCGGCCAGGCGCTTCACCAGCGCGTGTTCAGGATTGAGTTCCAGCACCGGCTTCGCATCCGGTACGTCCTGACCCGCTTCGCGCAGCAGGCGGGCAAGATGCGGCGCCATGTCGAAATCGGCCAGGGCGAGGCACGACGGCGAATCGGTCAACCGCGCCGACACACGCACTTCCTTCACGCGATCGCCCAACAACGCCTTCGCTCGCTCGAGCAGCGGCGCGGCGGCCGTGGCGGCGGCTTCCTGCTTCGCCTTGTCCGCCTCGTCCAGCGGGAAGTCGCCCTTTGCGACGTTGCGCAGCCGCTTGCCTGCGTACTCGGTGAGGTAACCGAGCATCCATTCGTCCACGCGGTCGGACATCAGCAGGACTTCGATGTCCTTGGCCTTCAGCGCTTCCAGCTGCGGGCTACCCGCCGCGGCGGCATAGCTGTCCGCGGTGACATACCAGATGGTGTCCTGGCCCACGGCCATACGGCCGATATAATCGTCGAACGAGACCGTCTTTGCCGCACCCTCGCCCTTCGTGGAGGCGAAGCGCAGCAGCTTCGCGATGCGCTCGCGGTTCGTCGCGTCCTCCACGATGCCTTCCTTCAGCGTATTGCCGAAGCCGGCAAGGAACGTGGCGAACTTCTCCGGTTCGTCGCGCGCGATGCGCTCGAGCAGGTCGAGCACGCCCTTTACGCAGCGCGCCTTGATCTGCTCGAGCTGGCGGTTGTGCTGGAGGATCTCGCGGCTCACGTTCAACGGCAGATCGTCGGCATCGACCACGCCCCGCACGAAGCGCAGGTAGTTCGGCAGCAGTTCCTCGGCCGCGTCCATGATGAAGACGCGCTTGATGTAGAGCTTCAGCCCCTTCCGCTCGTCGCGGCCGCCCATCATCAGGTCGAAGGGCGGCTGTTCCGGGACGTAAAGCAGCGTGGTGAAGCTCTGGCTGCCCTCGACGCGGTTGTGCGTCCAGGCCAGTGCGTCGTTGAAGTCGTGGCCGAGCGCCTTGTAGAAGTTCTGGTATTCCTCGTCGCTGATCTCGCTCTTCGCGCGCGACCAGAGCGCGGACGCGGAATTCACCGTCGTCCATTCCGTCGGGTCGGGCTTGCCGTCCTTGTCGGCCGGCATGCGGATCGGGAAGGCCACGTGGTCGGAGTACTTGGTGATCGCGCCGCGCAGCGTCCAGGACCTCAGGAACTCGTCTTCGTCGGCCTTGAGGTGCAGCACGACCGTGGTGCCGCGCTCGGTGACATTGGCGTCCTCAAGGGTGTACTCGCCCTTGCCGTCGCTTTCCCAGCGCACGCCGGCCACTTCCGGCTGGCCCGCGCGGCGGGTGATCACGGTGACCTTGTCGGCGACGACGAAAGCCGAATAAAAACCCACGCCGAACTGGCCGATGAGGCGGGCGTCCGCCTTGTGCTCGCCTGACAGCGCCTCGAGGTAGCGGCGCGTGCCGGAACTGGCGATGGTGCCGATGTTGGCGACCACTTCGTCGCGGCTCATGCCGATGCCGTTGTCGCGCACGCTGATGGTGCGCGCCTCCGGATCCCACGTGACCTGGATGCGCAGGTCGGCATCGCCATCGGTCAGGGAGGGGTCGGCCAGCGCTTCGAAACGCAGCTTGTCGCAAGCATCCGACGCGTTGGAAATCAGCTCGCGCAGGAAGATTTCCTTGTGCGAGTAGAGGGAATGGGTCACCAGGTGCAGGACCTGGGCGACCTCGGCTTCGAACTTACGGGTTTCCTGGCTCACGGTGCCGTTCCTTCAAGGTGGGACAGGCACCGGAGTATGGGGACAGGCGGTCGGCGAAAAAAGTCCCCCGCCAAGCGGATGACCTTGTGGGAGCCGCTCCGGCGGCGATCCCGCGGCAGCGGACAAGCCTGCCGCGAGCACCCTTCGCCGCTGAAGCGGCTCCCACAGAAAACCCTCACCTGGGGCAACACCCTCTAGCGGGCGGCCTGGAGGGCGGCGATGCGCTCTTCGATCGGCGGGTGGCTCATGAACAGGCGCTTGAGGCCCGAGGCCAGGTGGCCGGAGATACCGAAGGCCTGGATGGATTGCGGCAGGCTCGTATCGCCGTGGTTGCCCGACAGGCGCTGCAGGGCCGAGATCATCGAGGCGCGGCCGGCAAGGCTGGCGCCGGCGGCGTCGGCCCGGAATTCGCGCCAGCGGGAGAACCACATGACGATCATGGAGGCGAACAGGCCGAAGACGATCTGCAGGACCATCACCACGACGAAGTAACCGATACCGCCCTCGCCGTCGCGCTCGCGGCCACCGCTGAGCCAGCTGTCGACCACGCGGCCGACGAGGCGGGCCAGCACGATGACCAGTGTGTTCAGCACGCCCTGGATCAGGGTGAGCGTCACCATGTCGCCGTTGGCAACGTGGCCGATCTCGTGGCCAAGCACGGCCGATACCTGCTCGCGGTCCATCTGCTGGAGCAAGCCCGTGCTTACCGCGACCAGGGCGTTGTTGCGCGTCATGCCGGTAGCGAAGGCGTTCATTTCGGGGGCGTCGTAGACGGCGACCTCGGGCATGCCGATGCCTGCCTTCTCGGCATGCCGGCGCACGGTGTCGAGCAGCCAGCGCTCGGACTCGTTACGCGGCTCGGTGATCACCTTCGCGCCGGTGGATATCTTCGCCGTCCACTTGGAAATGGCCAGCGAAATGAAGGCGCCGCCCATACCGAAGACCGAGGCGAAGACGATGAGCCCGCCGATCCCCATGCCACGCTGGGCCGCCCACTGGTCGATACCCAGGACGTGGCAGACAGAGGTCAGGAGGAGGATGACGGCGAGGTTGGTCGCGACGAACAAGGCAATGCGTTTGAACATGATCTGTCTCTCTCATGGCGGCTGGCGATTGGCACCGCCTGTGCCAAGTTTTCGGGGCGGAGCGTGAACGATTCAATGGCGGAAAGCCCGTCGGCGCGGGGGAAGCCGGTCCGGCGCGGCTCCGCTGTCTGGGCATCGCCTACACTTGTCGGTTTCCAGGCTAGACGCCTTTGAGAATCCTCTCAAATCAGCCCATGACAGCCCTTCCTCGCTACCGCGGACGATTTGCGCCCTCCCCCACCGGCGCCCTGCACTTCGGCTCCCTCGTGGCGGCGGTGGGCAGCTGGCTGGTAGCCCGGCACGCCGAGGGCCAATGGCTCGTGCGCATCGAAGACATCGATCCGCCTCGGGAGGTTCCCGGGTCGGCCGCGACGATCCTGGCCACGCTGGACGCCTTCGGCCTTTCTCCGGACCAGCCTCCTGTCTATCAGTCGCAACGGCAGGAAGCGTACGCCGCCGCCTTCGAGGGGCTGCGCGAAAGCGGCCAGGTGTTTCCTTGCTGGTGCAGCCGCTCGGACCTGGCGTCCCAGGGTGGCATCCATCGCGACGGGCATTGCGTGGCCGCCGCGGACCCTTCCCGCCCGCACGCCTGGCGCGTGCGTGCGCCGGACCTGAGCCTCCACTGGGAGGACGACCTGCAAGGCGCCCAGTCGGAGAACCTGCGCGAAATGGCGGGCGACTTCGTCATCCGTCGCGTGGAGGGCCTCTGGTCCTACCAGCTGGCCTGTGTGGTCGACGATGCCGACCAGGGCATCACCCATGTGGTCCGGGGAGCCGACCTGCTCGATTCCACCGCCCGTCAGATCCACCTCCAGCGGCTCCTGGCGCTGCCCACGCCCGGTTACCTGCACCTCCCGCTGGTGCTCGACGCGGAAGGCAGGAAGCTCTCCAAGTCCACCGCCGCCCTCCCGGTGGATGCCGCCGATCCCCTGCCCGCGCTGCGCGCGGCGCTGGACCGGCTGGGTGTCTTGTCCCCGTCTACCGCGGGCACACCGGAAACCCTGCTGCGCGACGCGCTGCACGGATTCGCACCTGCGTCGCTTCGCCGCAGTAGTCTTGGCGCCACGGCGACGCTATAAGAACCGTTTGCCCGGCGACGGGTTACCCACGGGAATCGAACGAGGATGAAGCAAGGTATGACGCAGCGAACGGCACTGGTGACCGGCGGCACGGGCGGCATCGGTACGGCGATCGTGCGCTACCTTGCCCGCCAGGGTCACCGGGTCGCCACCAACTTCCGCGACGAGGCCCGCGCCGCCGCATGGCGCGAGGACATGATCCGCGACGGTATCGACGTGGTCATGGTGCCCGGTGACGTCTCCGACCCCGTCTCGGCGGAGTCGATGGTCCGTGCGGTGGAGGAGCTGGCCGGGCCTGTGGAAATCCTGGTCAACAACGCCGGCATCACGCGCGACACCACGTTCCACAAGATGGACTACCAGCAATGGACCGAGGTGGTGAACACCAACCTCAACGCCTGCTTCAACGTCACCCGCCCGGTGATCGAGGGCATGCGTTCGCGACAATGGGGCCGTATCGTCCAGATCAGCTCGATCAACGGACAGAAGGGCCAGTACGGCCAGGCCAACTACGCGGCCGCCAAGGCCGGCGTACACGGGTTCACCATTTCCCTCGCGCAGGAGAACGCGCGTTTCGGTATCACCGTGAACACGGTATCGCCGGGCTATGTCGGCACCGATCTCGTCATGGCCGTGCCCGAGGACATCCGCGCCAAGATCATCGCGCAGATTCCCGTGGGTCGGCTTGGACGGCCCGAGGAAATCGCGCACGCCGTGGCGTTCCTCACCGCCGAGGAATCCAGCTGGATCACTGGCTCCAACCTGGCCATCAACGGCGGTCACTACATGGGTTGGTAATACCCTGTAGGAGCCGCTATAGCGGCGAGAAGCCAATGGAGCCATGAAGTGGTAAGGCAGGTTTCCCTCGCCGCTATAGCGGCTCCTGCAGGCGTGTGCGAGTTCACAGCTTCAGTTCGTTCATCGAGCGGGGTTCGGTAATCGTCACGTGGTTGTGGTGCGCGCGGAACTTGGCCATCACCTTGTAGGCGACGCGACGTGCGCGCATCACCGAACCCAAAGGCCGATGGGCCGCCAGGCCATGCCAGGGGCTGAACGCCATGCCGTCGTCGATGGCCGCGCGGCGGGCCGCGTTCCAGGCGGGTTGCGCAGGCACGACGATGCGGGCGACGTCGATGTAGGGGCTTTTCTCCTCCGGCCAGGCGACCGATGCATCCTCGATCGGCATGGATTCGGGATCGGTGCAGAACTGCACCCGCAGATCCCACTCGCCGCCTTCCGCCGCGAAATGATTCACCATCGCCTCGCGCAAACCGTTCGGCTTGCCGTTGACGTTGAGCTCGGCATCGGTAAGCGCGGTCAGGTTCGGCGAGCGTGGCGCCACTGACAGCTTCACCACGTAATCGCCGAAGCGCAGGGGTGCCTGGCTGTAATACGTATCGCCCAGGGGGTGGGTTTCCGGCTGGCCACCCAGGTTCAACAGCGTGGCGCTCCTGCCGCCGAAAGCCTCGATCACCCGTTCGGTGCCGCGCAATACGGCCGACAAGGCCTTCTTCGCCCCCTCCGCGCGATCGGTGGTCGCGGCCACCAGCTTCAGCGCGGCGGCAAAGCGCTTCGCGTTCGGCGCGGAAAAGACCGGGCCGTTCACCAGTACGAAATCCTGGGTAACGTCATTGTCGCTGCCGGCCAGTCGCTCGCCCTCCACCCCGATCACCTTGAGCGCCATGCCGCGCGGCGTGGACACGCTGTCGTCCAGCAGGTCGCCCGGCACCGTCGACAGCCTCATCACCAGCGGATACCTGCCCTCCCGCGCGAAAAGGCCTTGCGCCAGCTCGCGCGGGAGGTCGGCCGGAACGAGCAGTTCCCCGGTCAGCAGCGCATGGCTCTTGGCATGCACCGAGCGATGCGCATGCTTCTCGTGCTCGAGCGTGGTCTGGTTGATCCGGGTCAGCGTCTCGATCAGCTGTTCCACGGTCTCGGTCTCATCCGGCTCGATGCGTTCCAGCGACTCGTCGAAGCGGATCGGCGGCGGGTGCAGGGACAGGGGCATGGCGGGACTCGGCGCTGGCGGTCGCAGGATCTTGCCGCCGCGACCGTGAAGAGCCGGTCACATGCGTCACATGAGCTTGTAGCTGAAGGTGAGATTCCAGCGCATGTCGCGGTCCTCGCTCTCCGGCGGCTTATCGCCCGTGGGCCAGGCCAGGGCGAAGTCGATCGAGTAATGCCTGTTGTCCGAGGCACGCACGCCGAGCGCCGCCGAGTCGAGACGGTCGATGAACGGCCGTGCGCCGTTGAGGTAGACGCGTGCCGCCTGGTACGCGACATAAGGCACCACGGACTTGATCCACTTCGCCTCCGGGACGAAACTCCGGTTGAGTTCGGCGGACGCGGCCCAGCCGCTGTCGCCCGCCGCGTCGCCCGGATCGTAGGCATACGCGAAGCTCGGTCCGCCGAAGTTGATCTGCTCCGTCGATGGCAAGGCGTCGCCGCTGTACTGGCCAGTGGCCCGAAACACCGTACCGAGCTTACGTGCCCATTGTTGCGCCCAGGTCAGGTTGGCGGTGTACCGGGTGAAAGCGACGTCCGGCACCGCGATGCCCAGGACGCCGAGGTTGCTCACGGAGCGCGAGTAGGCACCCAGCCCGTCGAACCCGTGCGCGACGGCGATGGCGAACTGGCGAGTGCGCCGGTCGTCCACCGACAACCACGAAAGCTCCGCATCGAGTACGCGCACGCTGGACTTCAGTGCGACCATCGCACCCGTGAGCACGTTGCGATAACGGTCGTCCTGCCTCGATGCATACATGCCCATCGCGAGGTTCAACCGGCGCGTATTGCCGAGCACCAGCGGATACGTCGCCGTGAGCGCCAGGCGTTCCTGCGTCAGCCGATGGTCGAGGTACGAAGGCAACTGCTCATCCGTATCCGGCTGACCCCAATAGCGGCTGGCATCCAGCTTGCCCTGCCATCCGCGCGACCCGAAGGGTTGCACATAGGCGGCCGAATAGAAGCGCTGTCCGCCACCGTTGGGAAATAGCGTGGATACGCTCAGCTGCTCGCCGAGCGGCGTCGCTCCGTTTTCCAGCAAGGTGAACACGCCCTGCGCGCCCGGGTGATTCAGGTCGAGGCCGTAACTCATGTCGTAGCGCTGTCGCGATACGTCGAGAGCGAGCCGCGTCGCACCGTCGGTCGTGGTGGGCGGAGGCACGTTCGCCGCCACCTTCAGGCCGGGCAGTTGGCCAAGGAGTTGCGTGTAGCGCTCGAAAGTCTCCTGGCGTAACGGCCGCTCGCCGACGATGTGCGCGGCCATCGCCTCGATGCGCGGCGCGAGGTTGCCGGCATCGCCACGAACGTCGACGCCGGTCACGTAACCCTCGACCACTTGGATCTTCACCACACCGTCCGCAAGCGTCTGGTTGGGCACGAACGCGAACGACAGCGCGTAGCCGCTCGCCTTGTAGAGAGCGGTGACACGGTCCGCCGCCGCGACGAGTTCGCGGACGGTCGTGTCTTTCCCGCGCAACGGCGCAAAAAAGGCCGCCACGTCGGCGAACGGAACCGACCTCACGCCGGTGACGTCGAAGCGCGACGGCGTGATATGCCGCGCCAGCAGCGCTTCCAAGGCGCGATTCGGTGCCTGCACGTTGACCTTTACCGACGGTGCCTGCCGCGGCGTCTCGGTGCGGGGAAGTGTCTGCAGGGGATTGGCGGGGGCGCGGACCTGCGCCGATGCGGAACAAACGACGGTCATGCCCAGGAGGCAACCGAGCCATCGGTACATGAACTCTCCTTGTGATTGACGCGAGAACGGTGAGGGTGGCGCACCTGCGCCACCCTCGCCCTTGCCGGCTTAGCGACGCGAACCCAACAGCCCCTTGAGAGGCTGGTTGTCCGTTTCCGCTCCACCGGTGACGCCACCCACAAGGCCGCCGACGAGGCCGCCCACCGTGTTGGTCACGCCCGCGACGACACCGCCGACGCCCGCGCCGGTGCCGCCGGTGCCGCTGCTACCGCCACTCGCGGCACCGCCCGTGCCCGTCGCGCCGGCGACACCGTTGACCACCGTGCTGACGGTGCCGGTCACGCCCGAAAGCGCGCCGCCCGAACCGACCGCGGCCGTCGCGCCGTTACCGACACCCGTCACCGTATTTCCAATCGCCGAGGTGAGCGGCGAGAGGGGCGCGAGCGGACCGGACGCGGCGCCGGAGACGGTATTGCCCAGCCCGGCCACCGTGTTCGTGGCCCCGACGAGCGTCGTGCTCACGACGTCGCCCGCACCGGGAGCCGCGGTTCCGATGCCGCTGTGCAACCCCGCACCCAGAGGCGCGAGGGCATTGCCGGCGCTCTGCACCGTCGTGCCGAGGGAAGCGGTCAGACCGCCCGCCGCACCCGGCACAGGCGCCCCGGCGATGTTTGCGCCGAGGCTGGCCACGGCGGTGCTGCCACCGCCGACAAGGCCTCCCGCTCCGTTGCCGACAGCCTGGACGAGGTTGCCGGAATTGATCGGCGACGAGCTATCGCCCAACGCACCCGCGAGCGGGGTCACCACATCGCTGGCCGCCTGGGTCAGCGTGTCCACGCCCGACGATTCGAGGGCGCCGTCGAGCCGCGTACCGACCTGTTCGACGCCTGTGCCGACCATGGACACCGCCGTGCCCACGACGGCCGTGATCGGAGTGATGGGCGTACCCGCACCCACGGTACTCACGCCCTCGCCCAAGTCGTTCACCGCGCCACCGACCTGCGTCACTGCGTTGCCGAGACTGTCCGTGGTCGTGCCGACCGGGTTATCGATATTGCCGGTCTGGCCCAGGCCGTCGCTGAGGCCATTGCCCACGGTGGTGATCGCATTGCCGAGATCGTCGACGGCGTTGCCCGCACCCTCGGCCAGACCACCCGTACCACCGAGCACCGTGGTCGCGGGAAGTTGCGTACCGATGCCGGATACGGTCCCACCGACGGCGGAGACGATATTGCCGGCGCCGGTGGCTACCGAGCCGACCGCATTGCTCGGTGCGGGCGTGCCACCGGTGCCACCGTCGCCGCCTCCATTGTCGCCACCACCGTTGTCGCCACCTCCCCCGTTATCGCCGCCACCGGTCCCACCACTGCCGCCACCGGTGCCTCCGCCTGTCCCGGAGCCGCCCGTTCCGGAGCCACCGGTCCCCGAGCCACCGCCACCATCGTTACCGCCACCCCCGGTATCTCCCGATCCGCCAGGCTGCACGGTACCGCCCGACCCGCCACCTGAATGAGTGGAACCATGCCCGCTGCAGGCGGCCATCGATACAGCCGCGGCGGCGATGCACGTCGCCAGCAAGGTGCGGGTGAGGACTGTTCCTGAACGTTTCTCGGTCATGATGCTTCGACTCCTACGACGATGCCCGTGGGCGTTGCCCCCTGCCAGTGGGAGCGGAACATGGGCCGTGACCTGCATCACGGCCTGGTTCCATGAGACGCGGAGTGGTTTTGCCACGTTGCGCAAATTCGGCCACCAAGGCGGCTAATGGCATGCCATTTCGGCCAAATGTGTGCGCCTTCGTCACACAGGTGAAGACCGGGCCATGCGGTGCGTGGATTTCGCACGAAAAAAACGCCCCGGTGGGCCGGGGCGTTCCGTGAAACCGTATCGGTCGAAATGCCGTATCAGTGCACGGTGAAAAGCTTGTCGAAGCCCGCGATGCGCAGCGTGTTGCGCAGGTCGGCGCTGGCGTTGACGATGCGGATTTCCGCGCGGTCGCCGCCGGCGTGTTCGCGAAGCAGCATGAGCATGCCCAAGGCGGAGCTGTCCATGCCTTCGACCTGCTCCAGGTCGAGCACATAACTGCGTGCGGCGGGCACGTCGCCGAGGCAGGCGTCGTGGAAGGCGCGATGGATCGAGAAGTCGAAGCGCTCGCCCAGGTGGAGGGTGAGGCAACCCTGTTCGGAATCGTTGTGGACGGTGATGGCCATGGATACTTTCCTCAGAACAGGTCGATGTCGCCGGCAGCCATCGACTGCTGGAGGGCCGGGCCGCGGGAACGCAGGCGGGCGCGCTCACGCTGCTCGGCCAGGCGGGCACGCACGCGCTGCGCGCGCGCGCCGAGTTCGGAAGCATCGGCCGGCGCACAGGCCAGCTCTTCGATGTCGCGCGTGCAGTCGGCGGTGATCTCCTGCAGTTCCACAAGGCGCGAGCGGGTCTGGTGGAGCAGCTGGCTGAGGATATCCTCGAACTGCAGGGAGCGAATGGTGGTGGACACGTCATTGCCCAGGCCGCGGTTGATCGAGGCGGCTTCGTCCGCGGCCGCGCTGGTGCGCGCGTTGGACTCGGTGATCGTGGCCATCATCTCGTCGATGCCGCCCTTGGTGGACAGCGCCACGTTCATGTCCTGCGAGGCCATGTGGCCGACGAGCTCGCGCAAGCTCTCCATCGCCGTGCGCGACCGCTCCACGTGGCTGCCGATCTTCTCGTTGAACTGGTTGCTGTGCTGGGCCAGGTTACGGATTTCGCCCGCGACGACCGCGAAGCCTCGGCCGGATTCGCCCGCACGCGCCGCTTCGATGGCGGCATTGAGCGCCAGCAGGTTGGTTTCCTCGGCGATGGTGTTCACGTTCTTCAGCAGTGCGAACACGGCGTCCATTTCCTTCGCCATGCCGTCGATGCGGTAGACGATACGCAGGCTCTCGCGGGAAAGCTGCACGATGAGACCGACGAAGTGCTCGAGCAGGCTGGCGGTGCGATCCGCAAAGTCCTGGACCGAAATGCCCTTGCCACCCGCCTCGATGATCTCGCTGAGCAGCTTTTGCTGCTTGCCGGTCTTGTGCGACAGGCCGTTGAAGCCGCCACCGAGTTCGGCGACCGCATCGCGCAGCAGCTCCAGTGCCTGGTTGAGTTCGCGGCTGGCGTGACCGAGTTCGTCGACGATGGCGCTGCGGACGTCTTCCATCGCCTCGCGCACGGAGGCCTCGTCGCTGGTCGCGGCACTGAGAACCACCTCCACCTCGGGCAATCGCTCGGTGCGCAGGCTGACAGCGATCCAGGTCGCCGTCAGCAGGGCCACCACGACCGGGGCGACCCAGGCCGAGTGGAACACCAGCACCAGCACCAGCGCGACGGCGCTGGCGGTGAAGCCGATGCTGTGTTCGTTTTTTGGGATCAGCATGATGACGTCTCGTTAATCAGGTGCCGACGCGCGCGGCGACGGGCACGGGGGTGTTGGCAAGCGCAAGCAGGCGTGCCGCGATGGCATCGAGGGGAAGCATTTCCCCGGCGGCACCCGCTTTCCAGGCGGCGCCCGGCATGCCCCAGACCACGGAGCTGGCCTCATCCTGCACAAGGGTGTGGGCGCCGATCTCTTTCAGTTCGCCAAGGCCGCGCGCACCATCGTCGCCCATGCCGGTAAGCAGGCAGCCAATGGTCGCGGCGCCGACGCTGGCGGCCATGGAACGGAACAGCACGTCCACCGCCGGCTTGTGGCGGTTCACCGGCGGGCCGTCGTGCAGGCGGCACACGTGGCGAGCGCCATCCCACATCACCAGCAGGTGCTGGCTGCCTGGGGCGATATAGGCGTGGCCCGGCTGGATCGGCTGGCCGTCGCGCGCTTCGCACACACGCATGGCCGAGCAGGAATCCATGCGGGCGGCGAACGGACCGCTGAAGGCGGCGGGAATATGTTGTGTGATGACGATGGGTGGCGCCGTGGGCGGCATCGCCTCGAGCACCACGCGAATGGCTTCGGTACCGCCGGTGGAGGCGCCAATGGCGATGATGCGCGTGCCGCCGCGGCTACCCGCCGTCTGTGCGCGCGGCAGCACCGCGTCGGCGCTCAGGCGCGGCGCTACGTCCAGCCGGGTCACCGTGGCACGCTCGCGCGGCTTGGCGCCGGCGGCGAGGCGCACCTTCGCGCAGATTTCCGGTGCGTGCTCCATGAAGGTGTTCGCCAGGTCGGCCGCGGGCTTCGTGAAGAAATCCACCGCTCCCAGTTCCAGCGCGCGAAGCGTGACGTCGGCCCCCTTCTCGGTGAGCGTGGATACCATCACCACCGGCATGGGACGCAGGCGCATGAGGTTGTCGAGGAAGGTCAGGCCGTCCATGCGCGGCATCTCGACGTCGAGCGTGAGCACGTCGGGATCGAGCTGCTTGATCTTGTCGCGCGCGATCAGCGGGTCCGCGGCGGTGCCCACCACCTCGATGCCCGGATCGGACTCGAGCATGGCGGTCAGCACCTTACGCACCAGGGCCGAATCGTCGACGATAAGAACGCGTACTTTCTGCATGGGCTCTGGCGGCTCGGGTGGCGGAAACGGTGACGAGGCAGGCGGCCTGACGGGGACGTCAGAACAGCTCCACCTCTCCCTTTATCGGATCGTCGGCCAATCGCTTGAGGTACCGCTTCTCGCGATCGGCCAGGCTTTGGTCGTGCATGGAGCGCATCTGGCGCACGCGCACCTTGCCGCTCACGGGAAAGAACTGGACCTGGCGGGGGTAGATGTCACCCACGTCGGCGGCGCAGAGCTTCAGCTTCTCCGTGGCGATGTACCGCTGCACGAAGGCGATGTTGCGCTGACCGATGTCGGTCATGGTGGCGAGCACGCGGCCGCCGCCGAAAATCTTCACCTCGAGATCGTCGCGCTTGCCGCCGGCCTTGAGGATCGCGTTGATGAGCTGCTCCATGGCGTCGTTGCCGTAGCGGGCCGCACGGCCGATGGTGGAACTCCAACTATCGCGCTCGCCCGTGGGCTCGGGGAGCATGAAGTGGTTCATGCCGCCGATGCGCCGCCGCGCGTCGCGCACGCACGCCGACACGCAGGAACCCAACACGGTGGAGATCATTTCCTCCTGCACGCTGACGTAGTACTCGCCAGGGAGGATCTTGACCGTGACCACTTCCTGGGCCGGATCCCAGAAGCGGCGCACGTGCTCGAAGCCCGGCAGCACGCTCTTGGGGTCGAAGCCGGCGAAGGTCCTCGGCTGCAGGACGAACGCATCGCTCATGAGCGCTTCCGGTAGACCGTGCGGCCGATCAGGTCGAAGTCCTCGGACAATCCGTACATGGACTCCGAATGACCGAGGAACAGGTAGCCGCGGCTTTCCAGCATGCCGGCATAACGGGCGAACAAGCGCTGCTTCGTGGGCTTGTCGAAATAGATGACCACGTTGCGGCAGAAGATCGCATCGAACTTCCCCTGCATGGGCCATTCGTGGAGCAGGTTCAGCGGCTGGATCGTCACCAGTTCGCGCAGGCGCGGATGGACCTGGGCGTAACCGTCGAAGCTGCCTTCGCCACGCAGGAACCAACGCTTGCGCCGCGCCTCGCTGACGCCGCCAAGGCGATCGACCGGATAGACACCCTTGCGCGCCGTCGCGAGCGCCTGCGGCGAGAGATCGGTGGCGAGGATCTTCGCGTCCACGTCGGTGCCGATGCGCCCCAGTGCTTCCGCCAATACCATGGCGATGGCGTACGGCTCCTCGCCGGTGGAACAGCCTGCCGACCAGATCCGCAGGCGGCCGCCGGCGCGCTTCGCTTCGAGCCAGCGCGGCAGCAGTTCGTCCACGAGCATGTCGTAGTGGTGCATCTCGCGGAAGAACGACGTGACGTTCGTACTGATGCAGCTCGCCAGCTCGCCTAGCTCCGACTCCGGATCGCGCCGCAGCAGGTCGCAATACGCGGCGAAGCCAGGGAGGGCCAGCGCGCGGAGGCGGCGCAGGAGGCGCCCCTGCACGAGCTGGCGCTTGTGGTCCCCGAGCGAGATGCCGCAGTGCTGCAGCACGAACTCGCGAAGGAAGGCGAAATCGGCTTCCCCGAGACTCGGACCGGCCGCGCCCGCCGGGCCGACGGCATCACCGCTGTCGACGAGCGCGTTCATCGATCAGAACTCCTTCCACACTCCGGCGTCGGCGGGCTCCGCCGAACGCGGGGCGCGCGGTGCCGGCGCACTGCGCACGGCGGCGAACACGGTTTCCATCTCTTCCTGCGCGGCGTCCTTCTTCTTCGCCTTGGCCAACGGCGTGGCGGAGGCGTTGCCGGTGATCTGGAAGAACGAGACCTGGCGGCTGAGTTCGGTGGCCTGCTCGTGCATGGCGCGGGCGGCGGCGGCCGATTCCTCGACCAGCGCGGCATTCTGCTGGGTCATCTCGTCCATCTGCAGCACCGCATGGTTCACCTGGTCGATGCCGGCGGACTGCTCGGAGCTGGCGGCGGCGATCTCGGCGACGATGTCGGTCACCTTCTTCACGCTGTCGACGATCTCGGCCAGCGCCCTGCCCGACTGGTCGACCAGTTCCGAGCCGGCGCGGACCTTGTCGGCACTGTCGTTGATGAGGCCCTTGATCTCCTTAGCCGCATTGGCGGAACGCCCGGCGAGGTTGCGAACTTCCGTCGCCACCACCGCGAAGCCGCGGCCTTGCTCGCCGGCACGCGCGGCTTCCACCGCGGCGTTGAGCGCCAGCAGGTTGGTCTGGAAGGCGATTTCGTCGATGAGGCTGACGATGTCGGAGATCTTCTTGCTGGAGGAGTTGATCTCGCGCATCGCGACGACCGTCTGGGCGACCACATCGCCGCCCTTCTCGGCCTGCTCGCGGGCACCGCGGGCCAACTGGTTGGCGTGGCTGGCGTTCTCGGCGTTCTGCTTCACCGTGGAAGTCATTTCCTCCATCGACGAGGCGGTTTCCTCGAGGCTGGAAGCCTGTTCCTGCGTGCGCTGCGAGAGGTCGTCGTTGCCGCGCGAGATCTGCTGCGCGGCAGTGCTGACCGAGCCGGCGCCATGGCGTACTTCGGAGACGATGGCGCTCAGGCGCTCGTCCATGGCGCGGAACGCGGCCTGCAACTGGCCCAGTTCGTCGTTGCGCGTGACCTTCACGTCATGGCCGAGCTTGCCCTCGGCGATGAGGTGGGCGACGGCGACCGTCTGCGACAGCGTGCGGATGATCGAGCGGATGACCAGGACGGCGATCAGCAGGCTGATACCAAGACCCAGGACCAGCGCGATGACGCTCAGCGTGCGGATCGTCTTGTACTGCGCGGATTCCTTGGCGAAGATGGCCTCGGCCTCGATGCGCTTGCCTTCCATGAGTTTCTGCAGCTGTTCCTGGCGATCCATCAGCAGCGGACGCACCTGGAGTTCGAGGATGTCGGTGGCACCTTCGTCGCCCTGGTTCAGCGCATCGAGCATGTCGCTCTTGCCCTGGGTGTACTCCTCGTTGGTGGCCTGCCACTTGTCGTAGTACTTCTTGATGTCGGCGGACATCGGGACCTTGCTGAACTGCGCCTTCACCGCATCCATTTCGGTCTGGTACTTCTGGAATTCCGCGACCTTCTGCTTCACCTGGTCCGGCTTGCCGACCTTGGAGGCGGCCTCGCCGAGGACAACGAAGGACATGAGCGAGTTCGTGTTGATCCGCGCGAGCATCTCCGACGGCGCCAGCTCTTCCTCATAGATCTTGCGCATGCCTTCGTTCTGGAAGTGCATGGCACCGAGGCCGACGGCCGCGCCGCCGATCAGCATGAGCGTGAGCAGGCCGAGCACGCCGTACAGGCGTCCGCGGATGGTCAGGGCGGGCATTTTGAACTTGAACTTCTTCATTGCGGTTCCAATCGGCAAGGTGCGGCAAGGGCAAACCAGGCATCACGGCGGGCAGGCCTTGCGGCCTCCCGGCGTTCGTACGCTCAGGCGACGGCTTTCACTTCCGGCGAGGCGAGGGCCGCCTCGAGCATCTGGGCATCCTGCGGCTGGAGCAGGCGATCCACGTCGAGGAGCAGCACCATGCGCTCGCCGACGGAAGTCAGGCCCTTCAGGTATTCGGTATCGACGGTGGTGCCCATATCCGGCACCGGACGAACGGCACCCGGGGCGACGTCGACGACGTCGGACACCGCATCCACCACCACGCCGAACTGCCGGCCGGCGACCATCACGATCACGCAGACGGTAGTGGCCGTGTATTCCTCGCGGGCGAGGCCGAAGCGGAGACGCAGGTCCAGCACAGGAACGATGGCACCACGGAGGTTCAGCACGCCGAGGACGTAGGACGGCGCCTGCGGAATGCGGGTGACCGGTGTCCAGCCACGGATTTCACGGACGGCGAGGATGTCGACGCCGTATTCCTCGTTCCCGAGGTTGACGGTGAGGTACTGCGCGGCCTCGTCGGACGCGGCGCTGGCGGTGCTGGCTTGCTCGTTCATGTCGTTCCCACGGCGGATCGGATCGGCGGTTCGGGACCCCTTCCCAAGGGGTATCGGCCGCGGCCGTTGGAACTTGAGGGGGAATGTCCGGCCTGGAGCCGTTGTAGGAGCCGCTATAGCGGCGAGAGCACTCTGCCGCGGTGTCGCGAGATCTCCTCGCCGCCATAGCGGCTCCTACAGGTAGGGCATCGCTGAAGCCCAGGCGGGATCAGGCCGCCTTCTTCCGGCCCTGCATCCGGACAAGGCCGGTCACATCCGCAATCAGCGCCACCGAGCCGTCGGCCAGGATGGTCGCTCCGGAAATCCCCGCCACACGGCGGTAGTTGGCTTCCAGCGACTTCACCACCGCCTGCTGCTGGCCGATCAGTTCGTCCACGAACAGGCCGATGCGGGTGCCCTCGCCTTCCACGACGATCACGATGCCCTCGTCGATCGCCAGGCGGCGGCCATCACAGCCGAACACGTCGAACAAGCGGACGATCGGCAGCCAATGGTCGCGGAAGCGGAACAGCTCGCCGCCGCCGGCCACGCTGCGGATGGCATCCGGTTTCACCTGCACCGATTCCACGATGGACACCAGCGGCACGATGTAGGTCTCCTCGCCCACCGCGGCCGTGAGGCCGTCGATGATCGCGAGCGTGAGCGGCAGCGTGATCGTGAAGGTGGTGCCGCTGCCCTGGGTGCTGCGGATGCCGACCGTGCCGCCGAGGTCCATGACGTTACGGCGCACCACGTCCATGCCCACGCCACGGCCCGAAAGGTCGGTGGTGGCGGCGGCCGTGGAGAACCCGGCCTCGAAGATCAGTTCGGCCACCGCCTCGTCGGACATGCCGTCGCCCGACGTGATGATGCCGCGCTGCACGGCCTTCGCCACGATGGCGTCGCGGTTCAGGCCCGCACCGTCGTCGGCCACTTCGACCACGATGGAACCGCCGCGGTGGAAGGCCTCCATGCGCAGCGTGCCCGTGTCCGATTTGCCGGCGGCGAGGCGCCTGGCCGGACCTTCCAGGCCATGGTCGATGGCATTGCGCACAAGGTGGACCAGCGGATCGCCGATCTTCTCAAGCACGGTCTTGTCGAGTTCGGTGGTCTCTCCGCGCAGGTCGAGCACCACCTTTTTGTCCAGCTTCTGCGCCAGGTCGCGGACCAGGCGCGGAAAACGGTTGAACACCGTGCTGATGGGCAGCATGCGGATGCTCATGACGCTTTCCTGCAGCTCGCGCGTATGGCGGCTCAGTTGGGCGAGCCCGTGGCGCAGCATTTCCAACTGCGACGCATCCACGCCGTCGTGGAACTGGCTGAGCATCGATTGGGTGATGACCAGTTCGCCCACGAGGTTGATCAAGGTATCGATCTTCTCGATGCCGACGCGGACGGAACTGGATTCGCTGTTCGCGGTCACGTCGCGCACGGCACGCGGCGCGGACGGGGCCGTCGGAGCGGCGGCGACCGGTACCGGCGCGGCGACACGCGGCGTCAGGCTGAGGTCGCAATCGCCGTCCACCCAGTCGAACACACCTTCGACGGCAGCGCGCTTGGCGCCGGCGTCGAGGTGGAGCGTCCAGCCGAGATAGGACGAGGAGGCGTCCATGTCGGCCAGCGCGGGAAGCTTGCCGGCGTCGCATTCGACGCGCAGCGGACCCAGGGCGCCGAGTTCGCGGAACATGCGCGCCGGATCGTTGCCGGTCTTCAGCAGGTAATCGAACGGGCGGAACGCGATGTCCCAGCCCTCGATGGCCTCGGCCGGCGCGGCGACCTTCGCCGCCGCCGGGGCAGCGGCCGTGCCGCCGGACACCATCGCCGACAGCTCGGCCAGCAGGACCTGGCTGTCGGCCGTCGCCGCCGACTTGCCGGCCATCGACAGGGCCAGCATGTCGCGCACGGTGTCGCCCGAGCGGAGCAGCAGCTCCACCACGGCCTTCTCCATCGGACGGCGGCCGCTGCGGACCTCCTCCATCAGGTTCTCGGCCACGTGGGTGAAGGCCGCCACGTCGGTGAAACCGAACGTGGCCGCGCCGCCCTTGATCGAGTGGGCGGCACGGAACACGACGTTGATCAGTTCCGGGTCGTCGGCACCCTCGTCCAGGGCGAGGAGCGCCTGCTCCATGGCGTCGAGGCCATCGAGGCTTTCCTCGTGGAACGCCTTGTGGAATTGCGCCAGATCGACTTTGGACATGGGGTGGATCCTGGATTGCCGGAACGTCTTGGAACGGATTAACCGAGCACGCGGGCCACAGTGGCCAGCAGCTGGTCGGGGTCGAACGGCTTCACCAGCCAGCCGGTGGCGCCGGCGGCCTTGCCTTCCATCTTCTTTTCCGGGTTCGACTCGGTGGTGAGCATGAGGATGGGCACGCCGCTGTAGCCGGCCATCGTGCGCATCTCGCGGACCATGGAAATACCGTCCATCACCGGCATGTTCACGTCGGCCAGGACCAGGTCGAACTTCGTGCCGCGCGCCGTATCCAGCGCGGCCTGGCCGTTGTCGGCCTCGTCCACGTCATGGCCCGCGCCACGCAGGGTGAAGGCCACCATGCTGCGCATGGAGGCCGAGTCGTCTACCGCAAGAATCTTCGCCATCGGAGCACCTTCAGTTCACGCCGGCGTCGGCCGGCAGTTCGATCAAAGCATGGAGGCCCAGCACGGACACGCCGCGTCGGAGAGGGTCGCTGACACCGGACCAGGCGACCGGAAGGCCCGCCGCGCGGGCATCGCGGGAAAACGCCGCGAGGACCTGCAGGGCCGCCGTATCGACCTGGGCCACGACCGCGCCATCGAGTTCGATGGGCTCGCCGGCCGCCAGGACACCCAGCAGCCTATCGCGAAGCGCGGGCGCCGCGCCGATGCGCAGGTCGGCATCCAGCGCCAGCGGGGCGCGGGGGGCGTCTTTGGGAGATTTCTTCGCCATCGTCCGTACCGTTGGGACCCTTGGCGCACATCGCCCGGGGGGTCGTTCGATGGGCTTATCGGCTTGGTGGGGGAAAGCTTTAGGGGTGTGGGTTAGCCTTCCCCGATCGACGGCTGTCGTGAGCGTGTAGCGGATCGACGATGCATTTTACAGTAGCAGTTTGGCTGGCTTCAGCCCCGCGAGCTTCTACGCCTGGCGAGCCAAGTACGGCGGCATGGAGGCTGAGGACGCCAAGCGACTGAAGGAGTTGGAGTCCGAGAACGGTCGGCTTAAGCGTCTGCTCGCAGAGGCCCATCTGGACATCGAGGCTCTGAAGTGTACGAGCCTGGGAAGACGGTATCGCTGGTGGCCCGCCAGCACGGAGTGAACGCCAACCAGCTGTTCCGGTGGCGCAAGCTGTATCAGGATGGCAGCCTGACAGCGGTTCAGGCGGACGAGGATGTGGTGCCGGCGTCGCAGTTCGCCGCGGCGCTGAAGGAGATTCAGGCCCTGCAACGCCTGCTGGGCAAGAAGACCATGGAGAACGAGATTCTCCGCGAAGCGGTGGAGTACGGCCGGTCAAAAAAATGGATTGCGCACGCACCCTTGCTGCCAGAGGACGGCCCATGAAGCGGGTTTGTGACGTCCGCGGTGTGTCGCGCACGGCGGCAGTGAAGGCACCGGTCGGTGTCCGCTCCCCCAGGCGATCCTGACCTGGTTCAGGAGATTCGTCAGGCCGTTGCCCATTTGCCCAGTTACGGTTATCGGCGGGCGTGGGCGCTGCTACGCCGCGACCGCGAGGCACGTGATGCCTTGCCGGTGAATCGTAAGCGCGTGTATCGCATCATGCGCACACACGGGCTGATGCTGGTTCGTTCCTCTGCCTGGCCTCGGCGGTCGCGTCGCCACGAAGGGCGAGTCGCCGTCGATACCAGCAATCAGCGATGGTGCTCGAACGGCTTCGAGTTTCGCTGCGATAAGGGCGAATCGGTACGCGGCACCTTTGCCCTGGATTGCTGCGACCGGGAGGCCTTGAGCTGGGCGGCGACGACGGGCGGTCAAACGGGCGACATCATGCGCGATGTCATGCTGGCGGCGGTGGAGAAGCGCTTCGGGGCAACGCTGCCCGATCGCCCCATCGAGCGGCTGACCGACAATGGCTCGCTCTACATCGCTCACCAGACACGGGCGTTTGCACGCCAGATCGAACTCGATCCGTTGACCACGCCGGTATGCTCTCCGCAGAGCAACGGCATGGCCGGGTCGTTCGTCAGAACGCTAAAGCGCGATTACATCGCACACATGCCCAAGCCCGATGCCCCGACTGCCATGCGGCATCTGGAAGAAGTCTTCGAGCACTACAACGAGCACCATCCTCACAGCGCCCTGAACTATCGTTCGCCTCGGGAGTTCAGGCGTCGTGTGGGTTCATCACCTTAAGCGTGTCGCGGTGTCCTCGATATCAGGGGGCCATTCCAGATCATGCCAAGACCCGACGCGGGCCTGACCGCTTAAAGGCGAAGATCTGCCGCTAATGTTATGCCCTTCACGGGGTAGATCTCGTATGAAACACCGTGGTCCGAAAATATTGACTGGAGCGCACGACCCAAAGCCTCATTCGGAGCGCCCTTGCTTTCCATAACGCCATATTTACTCATTAGGTCTGTAGAGAGTTTCGTCGCTAGTACGTCCAGGCCCAACCATGCATCCGCTAAGTCCCCGGGAGGGAATGGGTCAACCTTGGAAAGCTCATCAATGTATGCAACCAGCCCTTCTCCTTCGCCCTGACAATCTGGGAGCGAAGGAGACCAGATGAGCCCACAAACAGCCAATCGATACAAAGTATCGACCGCCGCCTGCCATCTGACGGAAGTGTCGGCTCCGGGCACAAGCCCGCTCGTAAATGTCTCCGCCGAGTAGTCGTCAAAGCAGAGTACATATAAGCGATCTTGTATTGCCTGCAGGGTAGGTCTATTCATCGCTAGCTCAATGATTCAAAAGGGGGAGCTTCAATTTCAATGCGCTTCCATCTCGAGTGCCGCGGCCCGACTCTTCAGGCACGTCATCGGCAGGAAGTTGCGCAACCTTAGAGCGACATCCAGATGACGAAATCAGGCGGAATCAACTATGATCTTTACTCAATTTCACCAGTAAACGTCGTATTCATATTGACACACTGTCATACGTGGGAAAGACTCGACCCGCTTTAGCGCTCGATGAGACGCGTTCGTCCCCGCGCGATGCGATCCGCGGTACACGTTCCAGTGATGGGAGTTTCGATGAAGCGTAGCCTGCTCGTGGGCCTGTGCCTGCAAGGTATCTCGTTCCTCGCGGGCACGGTGGCCGTGCATGCCGAAAGCGCGGTGCCATTGATACCTCTACCCGCGGAAGTGAGGCCGATGTCGGGTTCGCTGGCGATCGATGCGCACACGGCGATCGCATATCCGCCCGGCGACAAGGGCGCGAAGGCCGCGGCGGACTATCTGGCGTCGGAACTCCGTCGCAGCCGTGGCCTGAGCCTCGCCGTGATGCCGTCGACCAAGGTGGCCGGCCACGCGATCGTTTTCCGCACCGACACCGGCGCGGCGGTCGACAAGGCCGAGGGCTACACGCTGGATGTCGACGACAAGGGCGTGCAGGTATCGTCACGCGACGACGCCGGCCTGTTCTACGGCGCGGTCACGCTATGGCAGCTGGCGACCGCGGACGGAAAACGGGGTGCCACCCGCATCCACGACGTCGCCATCCGCGACTGGCCGCGCTTCGCATGGCGAGGTCTGATGCTCGACGTGGCGCGACACTTCCGCGACGTGGCGACGGTGAAGCACGTACTCGACACGATGGCCGAGCACAAGCTCAACGTCTTCCATTGGCACCTCACCGACGACCAGGGTTGGCGCATCGAGATCAAGCGCTATCCCAAGCTCACCGGCGTGGGCGGCTGGCGGACCCCTCCCGGCGCGGACACGCACGGCGAGCCGCAGCGCTACGGCGGCTTCTATACGCAGGCGCAGATCCGCGAGGTCGTGGCCTATGCCGCCATGCGGCACATCACGGTGGTGCCCGAACTCGACATGCCGGGCCACGCCCAGGCCGCGGTGGCCGCCTATCCCGAGATCGTCGGCGTGACGGGCGACCGCCCGAAGGTCTCGGTGGACTGGGGCGTCAATCCCTACCTCTACAACGTGGACGACAAGAGCTTCGCCTTCATCGAGAACGTGCTCGACGAGGTGATGGCCCTGTTCCCGTCCACATACATCCACCTCGGCGGCGACGAGGCGGTGAAGGACCAGTGGAAGAACTCGCCGGCAGTGCAGGCGAAGATGAAATCGCTGGGCATCGCCGACGAGAACGCGTTGCAGAGTTGGTTCACCGACCGCCTCGGCGATTACCTCGGCAAGCATGGCCGGCGCCTCATCGGCTGGGATGAGATCCTCGAGGGCGGTCTCCCCCGCACGGCATCCGTGATGTCCTGGCGCGGCGTCCAGGGCGCCATCGACGCCGCGAAGAAGGATCACGACGTCGTGCTCGCCCCGGCCGGCTGGATGTACTTCGACAACCTGCAAAGCGATCGCGCGGACGAGCCCAATGGGCGGCTGTCCGTGCTGGCGCTGGAGCGTGTCTATGGTTTCGAGCCGGTGGACGCCTCGCTGACGCCCGAACAGGCCGGCCATGTGCTCGGTACCGAAGCGACGCTATGGGCCGAGTTCATCCCCTCGCCCGCACACGTGCAGCATGCGCTCTTTCCGCGCGTGGACGCCATGTCCGAGATCGCGTGGTCGCCTAAGGAAGCGCGCAACTGGAACGGCTTCCTGCAGCGCCTGCCTGCGCAGTTCCGGCGCTATGCGGCCTTGGGCATCGCCGCATCGGACACAGCCTTCGCGCCGGCCATTCACGTGGACGAGGCGGTGTCGGCGATCCTCAAGTCAGGCACGGCCACCGTGAGGATCGACAACCAGACGAACTTCGGCACGCTGCGTTACACGACCGACGGCAGTGCGCCCGGCGCGAATGCGACCGCGTATACCGCCGCGTTCAAGGTAACCCTGCCCGCGACAGTGCGGGCAACGACCTTCGCGCCGGACGGCACGCCGCTCGCCGCCGTGCGTTCCCGCACGATCGACCGCGCCAACCTGCTCACCCGCGCCAACGGCGAATTCACCAAGTGCCCGGACGGCGGTCTTGGCCTGCGCATGCCGTTGCTGCCCGACCTTGGCGCGATGGACACGCCGGTGTACGACGTGGACCTCTTCCATTCCTGCTGGCTCTATCCGAAGGCGCCGCTGGACGGCATCGCCGGTATCCAAGTCGACATGGCGCGGCTCGCACGCAATTACGGCCTGGCCCACGACCAGTCCAAAGTGGTGTCCTATCCAAAGAAGACGGCGTACGGCGAGCTGGAAGTGCACCAGGACACCTGCACCGGTCCGCTGCTCGCCAGCCTGGCGCTGCCGCCCGGCAAGGCGCTGGGCGAGCGATTCGCCCTCGACGGCGCCCTGCCCCGCACCGGCGGCGAGCACGATCTCTGCCTTCGCGTGACCGCGCCGATCGACGGTCCGCTTTACGGTCTCGGCAAAGTGCAGCTCCTCGATTCGGCCGCAAAGAAGACACGATGACGTACCGGTACTTCCTTCTTCCCCTTGCCATCGCCCTTGTGGGGAGCGCCACGGCCGCGACGCCCGCCACGCCGGAACGGAGGGCGGCGGACCTCGTCGCACGCATGAGCCTGGCGGAGAAGGTGGCCCAGTTGCAGAGTGCCGCGCCAGCGCTTCCGCGCCTGGGCATTCCCGCTTACGAATGGTGGAACGAGGGCTTGCACGGTGCGGCGCGCGCGGGTTACGCCACGGTGTTCCCGCAGGCCATCGGCCTCGCGGCCACATGGGATCCAGACCTGCTCCGGCGGGTCGGCGACGCGGTATCGAGGGAAGCGCGAGCCCGTTTCGACGCCATCGGCGCGGGCCGCGACCACGGCCGCTATGAGGGCCTGACCATCTGGTCGCCCAACGTGAACATCTTCCGCGATCCACGCTGGGGCCGCGGCCAGGAAACCTATGGCGAGGACCCTTACCTCACCGGCCGCCTCGCCGTCGGTTTCGTCGAGGGTATCCAGGGACCGGACCCCGCCCATCCGCGCGCCATCGCCACGCCCAAGCACTTCGCCGTGCACAGCGGCCCGGAGGCCGGACGCCATGGCTTCGACATCGACGTATCGCCGCACGACCTCGAGGCCACGTTCCTGCCCGCTTTCCGTGCGGCCGTGACCGAAGGCCATGCGGGTTCCGTCATGTGCGCCTATAACGCGCTTCACGGTACGCCGGTCTGTGCCGACGCCGCGTTGCTCGGCGGGATCCTGCGCAAGGACTGGGGGTTCCGGGGCTATGTCGTATCCGATTGCGATGCGATCGACGACATGACGAAGTTCCACTATTACCGCCCGGACAACGCGGGTTCGTCGGCCGCGGCCATCGCCGCGGGCACCGACCTGGATTGCGGTTTCGCCTATGCCGACCTGGCCGAGGCGTTGCGTCGCGGCGATGTCGCCGAGTCGGTGCTGGACACCTCGCTGGTCCGTCTTTTCGCCGCGCGCTACCGGCTCGGCGAGATCGGCGCCCCGGCCGTGAAGCCGAAGCCGGTGGACACGAAAGCGCATTCGGCGCTATCGCTGCGTGCCGCGCTCGAATCGATGGTGTTGCTCAAGAACGAACACGGCACGCTGCCGCTGCGCGGCACGCCGCGCATCGCCGTGATCGGGCCGAACGCGGACACGGTCGAGACGCTGGAAGCCAACTACCATGCCACGCCACGCGCGCCCGTCACGCCCTTGCTGGGCCTGCGCGCGCGCTTCGGCACCGAGCGCGTGAGCTATGCGCAGGGCTCGCCGGTGGCGGGCGGCGTGCCCGTGCCGATACCCGAAACGGCCTTGCGCACCGACCACGGCAGCGATGCGGGCACCGGCCTTGCCGGAAGCTACTTCGCCAACACCCGCTTCGACGGAAAGCCTCTCGCCACCCGTGTCGATCGTACCGTCGACTTCGACTGGGACCACGTCACCCCCGCCGGATTGCCCGACGGCCGCTATGCCGTACGCTGGACCGGTACGCTGGTTCCACCCGGCCCCGGCGACTACACGCTCGCGGTACACGTGGAGCGCTGTTTCGACTGCGCGGGCCACGATCCGGTGCGTCTCTTCGTCGACGGCAAACCGGTGATCGACGACAAGGGCGACGACAAGGACGTCCAGGCCACGCTGCACTTCGACGATGCGCGCGCACACGACCTGCGCCTGGACTACGTGCACAGCGGCGAGGACCAGGGCGTCCGCCTGCAGTGGCTGCCACCCGCAGAGGCGCAGCTCGCGGAGGCCGAACGCACCGTCGCGGCGGCCGACATCGCCGTGGCGTTCGTCGGCCTCTCTCCCGATGTGGAGGGCGAGGAGCTGCATGTCGACGTGCCCGGCTTCGACGGCGGCGACCGTACCGACATCGGCCTGCCCGCCGCGCAACAGGCCCTGCTCGAAAGGGCTACTGCCGGCGGAAAGCCGCTGGTCGTGGTGCTGATGTCCGGCAGCGCCGTGGCGCTCAACTGGGCGCAGGCCCACGCCTCCGCCATCGTCGCCGCGTGGTACCCGGGCGAGGACGGCGGCACCGCCATCGCCCAGATACTCGCCGGCGATTACAACCCGGCAGGCCGCCTGCCGGTCACGTTCTATCGCTCGGTGCTCGACCTGCCACCGTTCGCGAGCTACCAGATGAAGGGACGCACCTATCGTTATTTCAAGGGCACGCCGCTCTATCCCTTCGGCCACGGCCTGAGTTACACAAGCTTCGCCTACACCGATGCACGCGTGTCCGCCAAGACGGTGGATGCCGGACAGACGGTGACGGCGAGCGTGACGGTTCGCAACAGCGGTCCCCGCGCGGGCGATGAAGTCGTGCAGGCCTATGTGAGCTATCCGGCGACGGACACGCTGGCACCGGTACGCAACCTCGTCGGCATCCAACGCGTCCATCTCGTCGCCGGCGAATCGCGCACCGTGAGCTTTCCCCTCGATCCGCGGCGGCTGAGCTCGGTGGACGCTTCCGGTAAGCGTGCCGTGGTTGCCGGCAACTACAGCCTGTTCATCGGCGGTGGGCAGCCGGGCGATGCGCCCGGGCAGCGCGTCGACTTTGCGATCGACGGCCGGCAGGCACTGCCGCGATGAGCGTCTCAAGACGACGACGTTCCGTATGGAAGCCCCCTGGAAACCGCATGAGACACGCCGCCCTCGCTTCGCTGGCCCTCGCTGTCGCCGCCGCGCTCGCGGCGCCGGCGACGTCCGCCAATTCGCCGATCAGCGTCTCCGGCGCGCATTTCATGCGCGATGGCAAGCCCTACCAGATCGTTTCCGGCGACATGCACTTCCAGCGCGTGCCGCGTGCGTACTGGACGGACCGCCTGCGCAAGGCCCGGGCGATGGGACTGAACACGATCACCACCTACGTGTTCTGGAACCTCCTGGAACCGAAGCCGGGGCAGTTCGATTTCGGCGGGAACAACGACGTGGCGGCGTTCGTGAGAGCGGCGCAGGCCGAAGGGTTGAATGTGATCTTGCGTCCCGGGCCGTATATCTGCGGCGAATGGGACGCGGGCGGTTATCCGGCGTGGCTATTCGCGGTGCCCGGCATGCGCGTGCGCTCGCGCGATCCGCGCTTCCTCGCGGCGGCGGACCGTTACCTGCAACGCCTCGGCAGGGAACTCGCACCGCTGATGGCGAGCCGCGGCGGCCCGATCGTCGCGACCGAACTCGAGAACGAATACGGTTCGTACGACAACGACAGGGACTACCTCGAGGCCATTCGCGAGGAATTGCAGAACGCCGGCCTGGCCGACGACCTGCTGCTGACCTACGACGGCCCCGATCTTCTCGCCAACGGCAGCTTGCCGGGCGTGACCGCCGTGATCGACTTCGCGCCAGGCGAGGCGAAGAAAAGCTTCGATCTGCTCGAACGCTTCCGCCCCCGTGCGCCGCGCATGGCCGGCGAGTACTGGGCCGGCTGGTTCGACCAATGGGGCGGCAAGCACGCGAAGACCGACGCGAAACGCGAGGCCGACGAGATCGCCTGGATGCTCCAGCAAGGCTACTCGGTGAACGTCTACCTCGTTCATGGCGGCACCAGCTTCGGCTTCATGAACGGTGCGAACTACCAGGGCAATCCTTCCGACCACTACGCGCCGCAGACCACCAGCTACGACTACGACGCGGCGCTGGACGAGGCCGGCCGTCCCACGGCCAAGTACACGCTGTTCCGCGACGCGATCGCGAAGGCCACGGGGCGGACGCCGCCTCCCGTGCCGGCGTCTACGGCCGTACGTACCTTGCCAGCGTTCGTGCTGAACGAATCCGCCTCGTTGTGGGACAACCTGCCTTCGCCGCGTGCGTCCGACAAGCCGCAGCCGATGGAGGCGTATGGCCAGGCCTACGGTTACATCCTCTATCGCACGAGAGTGCGCGGTCCGTTCCGCGGCACGCTTTACCTGGGCGACGTGCGCGACTACGCCGCCGTGTACCTCGATCGTCGACCCAGCGGTACCGTGGACCGTCGGCTCAAGCAGGTGTCCACCGAGGTGGAATTCGGCCCCGGCGGGCATACGTTGGATGTGCTCGTGGAAAACACCGGCCGCGTGAACTACGGTCCGCACATGGCGGACGGCCGTGCCGGCATCGTCGATCCCGTGATGCTGGGCCAGCGGGTCCTGCACGGCTGGCAGGTATTCCCGCTGCCGATGACCTCGACGGGCGCATTGCGCGGCTGGACCACGGCGACTGTCGAAGGCCCGGCGTTCCACCGCGGTATCGTCGCTGTGGACACGCCGGCCGACACCTTCCTCGACACGCGCGCCTTTGGCAAGGGCGCCGCCTGGCTCAATGGCGTGAACCTCGGCCGGATCTGGTCGATCGGGCCGCAGCACGACCTCTATGCACCGGCGCCGTGGTTCCACCGCGGCAAGAACACCGTGGTGGTGTTCGACTTCGAGACGCGCGATGCGCCGGCAATGCAGGGCGTCGACCGGCGCCTCTGGTCGGACCCCGCGTCGACGCCCTGAACACCCCTCCCCCCAAGGACTTCCATCGATGCCGCAACCTGCCTTCCGCCGCCTGAAGATCGCCATCGCCACCGCCCTGCTGGCGACACTGCCCGTCGTCACGCAGGCCGAGTCGTTCGCCGACGTGAAGCCATCGCCGCAACAGGTCGCGTGGCAGGACCTCGAATTCGGGGTGATCGTGCATTTCGGCACCAACACCTTCCTCGACCGCGAATGGGGCGACGGCACCGCCCCGCCTTCGGTTTTCAATCCGGACAAGGTCGATCCGGACCAGTGGGCCCGTGCGGTGAAGGCGGCCGGCGTGCGCTACATGGTGCTGGTGGCGAAGCACCACGACGGTTTCGCGCTATGGCCGACCGGGCAGACCGACTACTCGGTGAAGGCCAGCCCGTGGATGGGCGGCAAGGGCGACCTCGTGAAGATGGCGTCCGAGGCGGCCAGGAAGAACGGGCTCGGCTTCGGCGTGTACCTCTCGCCGTGGGACCGGCACGACCCGCGCTATAAGGACAGCGCCGCCTACGACAAGTACTACCTGTCGATGATGGAGGAGCTCGTGCAGAACTACGGGCCGCTCACGGAATGGTGGCTGGACGGCGCCGGCAGCGCCGGCCACGTCTACGACTTCGCGAAGTACATCGAGACGCTCCGCACTTACCAGCCCAACACCATGGTGTTCGCCGACGTCGCCCTCTTCGACTACGGCGACATCCGCTGGGTGGGCAATGAGAAGGGCGTGGTGCAGGGCGAGAACTGGAACGTCATCGACCGCCATGGCCAGCTGCGCTGGCGTCCGCTGGAGGTGGATACCCCGCTGCACAAGCTCCATTGGTTCTACAGCTCCAAGCCCGACTTCGCCACCTCGCTGAAGAGCGTGGACGAGATCATGGATAACTGGGAGAGCAGTGTCGGCAAGGGCGGACAGCTGATGCTCGGCATCGCGCCGGATCGGCACGGACTGCTGCCGGAAGCGGACGTGAAACGCCTCGCGGAGTTCGGCAAGGCGTTGAAGGCGCGCTATGGCGACGAGGCCAACCTCGCCGCGAAGCACGCGCCGGCGGACGAGAACGTCGCCGCGGCGCTCGACAACGATCCGTCCACCTTCTGGTCTGCGCCGGCCGGCTCGGCCAACGCCATGCTGGAGATCGATCTCGGCCGGGACGTGACGTTCGACCATGCGATGAGCATGGAGCGGCTGGACGACGGGCAGAACGTGCGCGGCTATGCCGTGCAGGTGTGGGATGGCCGCGCGTGGAAAACGGTCGCCCGGGCGGAAGCGATCGGGCACATGAAGATCGATCGCTTTCCGGCGGTGACGGCGCGCAAGGTGCGCCTGAATATCCTGTCGTCGGTGGGCACGGCGCGTATTCGTGAGTTCAAGCTGTTCGACGTGGGGCACTGAGGCCAGGGTTCCCTCGCCGCTATAGCGGCTCCTACAACTGCATGCACCGCAGGAGCCGCTATAGCGGCGGGAAAATCCCGCCTCACCGCACGGCGTTCGGCAACTCGTCCCAGATCTTCGGATCTTCCGCGCCAAGCACCCAGGCGCAGAATCCCTGCAGGCCGTACTGTTTCGTCACGTCGTAGCGGTCGCGGAAGGCATGCGCATCGGGAAGGAACACCCACTCGCGCATCTGGTCACGGTAAAAGTAGAACCATGACTCGTGCTCCACCGGGTCCCACTGCATCGTAACGTTGAACTGCTTCGCCAGCGGGAAGGACTCGTCGGCGTCGATGTACGCCGCCGAGATGTTGGAATTCTCCTTGCCGTCCGGCCCCACAGGGTTGCCCGCGAACCAGTGGTAACCGTACAGGCCGATGCCCAGCGACAGCTTTTCCTTGGGCACCGCCTTCAGCGCGTACTTCAGGTGGTCCATCACCCAGGGCATACCCGCGACCGGGCCCGGCGTGGTCCAGCGCGTATGCTGGTCGTAGGTCATGAGGCAGACCAGGTCGAGCACCTTGGCCAGTGCCTTCAGGTCGTACGCGCCGCGCCAGTATTCCCACATCCACTTGCCGAAGGCGCCCTGTCCGGCATGCCCGGGGGCGTTCGGTACCACGGCCATGGTCAGCTGCAAACCGTGCTTGTGCAGGGCCTCGTAAGTCTGTTTCGTCAACAGCGTGAGCGCGTCGCGATCGGTCCAGGCGATGTTCTCGAAATCGAACTGGAACCCGGTATAGCCGTGCTCCTTCGCCTCGTCGATCATCGAGTCGATCATGTGCTTCTTCGCCGTCTCGTCGCCGAGCAGCGCATGGAACTTCGCCCGGTCGCCTCCCGCCGAGATGATCGGCATCACGGGAAGACGGTGCTTCTTCGCCAGGTCCAGCACATAGTCGTTCGGGCCGCCCGACACCAGGCCGTGTTCGTCCACGCCGTACCAGGTGGGCACGAGCAGGTCGATCTTGTCGACATGGGCTTCGAGCGAGGCGATCGATTTCTGCGTGTTCATCATGTAGAACAGCGCGACGGGCGCCTTGGCGAAGACCGCCGGCACCCAGAGGATGCAGGCGACGAGCACGAACAACCAACGCTTCATGGGGTAGTCTCGATCGGGCCGGCGAGCGTGATGCGAAACACGTACGCATCGCTGCCGACGGGTTGGGGGGAAAGGCGCAGGTGCAGACCGCCGGCGTCCTGGGTGAACGGCACGTTGCTCCCGTCGGCGAGCAGTTCCACGCGTTTCACCTTGTCGGATGGCTTGATCGAGCGCACGGTGGCGGCACCCTTCGCGGGCCAGCCCAGCTCGATCGCATACAGCTTGCCGTTACCGGTGGTAAAACGGAAATCCCTGGCGGTATATGGCTTGGTCTTGGTGTCCTGGAACGTGCCGCCCACCACTTCGGTGGGACCTTCGCCATACACGCGCCACGGCTTGCTCCCGTAGATCGCCTCGCCGTTGGTCTTCAGCCAGCGGCCGATGCTGCGCAAGGTGTCCTGGGCACCCTGCGGGATCGTGCCGTCCGCCCTCGGCCCGATGTTGAGCATCAGGTTGCCGTTCTTGCTGACCACGTCCGCCAGCAAGTGGATGATGAACGTGGGCGACTTGTAGGTGTCGTGCTCGACGTAGCCCCAGGAGTCGTTGCTGATCGAGGTATCGGTCTGCCAGTGGGTGGCGTGGATGCCGGTGAGCTGGCCGCGCTCGATGTCCAGCGTGCCCGCGCCCTCGGGCAGGTCGCCCAGCTTGTAGTTGACCACCACGCCGTCGCGCTTCGCGCCGTCGTTGTAGTAGTACGACAGCAGGGTCGGCAAGGTGTTGCGGAACGTGGGATGCCCGATCCACCAGTCGAAGTAGATGAGGTCGGGGTGGTAGTCGTCGACCAGCTCGGTCGTGCGCGCCAGCCAGTCGTCCAGCCATGCCTGCGAAACGTACGTCCAGTCGTCGGCCAGGTTCTCGTCGTGCACGCTGAGGTGATCGACCGCCGGTCCGTAGAGTTCCGCATTGGCCGGGTCGTTCACGTCCGAATCGAAGTGCCGTCCGCCGTCGAAGAACCAATCGTGCTCGGCGCGATGCGACGACACGCCGAAATGCATGCCCTGCCCCCGCACCGCCTTCGCCAGCAGGCCGATGACGTCGCGCTTCGGCCCCTTCTTCACCGCCGTCCAGTCCGAGAGCTTCGAGTCGTACATGGCGAAGCCATCGTGATGCTCGGCCACCGGCACCACGTAGCGGGCGCCCGCTTCGCGGAACAGTGCCGCCCAGGCGTCGGCATCGAAGCGCTCGGCCTTGAACATCGGCACGAAGTCCTTGTACCCGAAGCGGGACTGCGGCCCGTAGGTCGCGACGTGATGGGCGAACTCCTTCGTGCCCTGCCGGTACATGTTGCGCGAGTACCACTCGCTGCCGAAGGCCGGCACCGAATAAACGCCCCAGTGGATGAAGATGCCGAATTTCGCCTCGTCGTACCAGGCCGGCGAACGGTATCCCTTCAACGATGCCCAGTCAGGGCGAAAGGGGCCGTCGGCCGCCTCTTTACGGACGTGGTCGAGAATCGCCTTCCTCTCCGGCGCGAACTTGGCTGCAGCCTTCTGCCAGGCCATATCCTGCGCCTCCGGCGACAAGCTGTCCGCGGTAGGTGCCGTCGGCTGGCCGGCGTGGACGACGCCGCCCAGCAGTGCCGCCGTCGCGAAACAGGCCAGTCGTCGAAGCATCGGTAACATTCCTCGTCCAGGCAAAAGACCGGCGGGACCGTCAGGGAGGCGGCCGCCGCCGGAACGCGCTTAAAGCTTGAAGTTCATCGTGACCGAGTACGTCCGGCCACTCTTGTACTCGCCGATCGGAGCGTACTTGATGTCGGCGTACTGGTAGTACGTCGAATCCAGCAGGTTGGTGGCGCTGAGGGTGATGCCGGCCCACGGCGTGATCTGGTACGAGGCGCTGAGGTCCAGTTCCTTGTATGCGTCGGCGAACACGTTCGAGTTCAGGCGCCCCACCTGGGTGAAGTACGGCGAGCGGCGGCTGTAGTTGATGCGTGCCGACCATGGGCCATGCTCGTAGTACGGGATGATGTTGATGGTGTTCTTCGACAGGTACGGCAGGTTGAGCTTGTCGCCGGCCGCATTGGTCTGCGTGGTCGCCTTGCTGTAGGTGTAATTCGTCTGGATGCCGAAGCCCAGGCCGAGATCCTGCTGGTAGATCAGCGAAAGACCGGAGACCTTGGCGTTCGACGCGTTCACCGGCGAAGTGACCGAGTAGAGGTTGGTCTGGCCGGTGGTCGGATCGGTGATCGAGCGCTCGGACGTGGTGGTGACGATGTAGCTGTCGATCTTGCGGACGAAACCTTCGAGCGACAAGAGGCTTGCCGGCGCGAAGTACCATTCCGCCGAGACGTCGAAGTTGGTGGACTGGTAAGGCTTCAGGTCCGGGTTGCCCGCGCTGGCCGTGAAGTTGCCCGTGCTCGCGCCACTGAGGGAGGTGGCGCCGGCCAGGTCGCCGTAGCGCGGCCGCGCGATCACCTTGGCGACGGACATGCGCAGCACCTTGTCCTCGTCGAGATCGTAGGCCAAGTTGAAGGTCGGCAGCGGCTTGTAATAGTGCGTGGTGGTCGTCGTCCGGTTATAGGTGCCGGGGATGTTGTCGCTGCTCACGTAATAGGTCGACGTGTCCTTCGTGTCCACGTAGCGCACGCCCACGTTCCCGCGCCACTTGCCGGACTCGTAGTTCACCTGGAGATAGGCGTCCTTCGTGACCTCCGCCACGCCGAACATCGACGGGTAATTCAGCGTGTACGGGCCCTGCGGCTGCGCGTTCAGGTAGGAAACCACGGCACCCTTGCTTGCCGTCGGCCAATCGGTGAGGTCGCCGCCGGCGTGCAGGCCGTCGAACAGGCCACCCGGCGTGCTGCCCGGATCGAAGTCCAGCAGCGACACCGGATCGGTGGTGTTGATTCGGTTGCCGCGCGAATTCGTGCCGTTGAAGTGGTTGGTGTACTTCACGCCCATCTGCACCTGCTTGATGGGGCCCCACTCCACGTCGCGGGACGCATCGAACTGCGCGTAGCGCTCGCGATCCTTCGTGGTTTCGTAATAGATGCCGCCCGCCTGGTTCTGGCCCGGCAGCGACGTGTCGCCCGGGGGCGAACCCGCCGGCGAACCCGGCAGCCCCCAGTTGGCGGCCGAGCCGTTCTGGTAGTTCACGCTGGTGTTGCGGCCGTCGTAACCGAAGTCGTACCCGCCGTTCTTCAGCAGGTACTTCATGAGGTATTCGGGGTCCTTGCCGCCGCTGGCGCTGGTATAGCCCACCTGGCTCGTGAACACCCACGCATCGCCGTTGAAGTCGTGGCGGAGGTTGATGCTCTTGGTGGAAACCTCGGTCTTCCGGTAATTCGCGTCCAGTTCGGCATAGGGCTGCCCGTTGCCAGTGGTGGACGACACCGTGCCCGAGGTGATGTAGCCGTTGTTGACGTTGATGTCGGTCAGCTTGTTGAGGTCGCCGCAGCCCGGACAGACATAGCGCGACTCGCTGAAATTGTTGTATTTGCCCTTGACGTACAGGCCGGTCAGGTTGAACTCGTTCTTCTCGTCCGGGCGCCATTGCAACGCCGACTGGATGCCGTTGCGCTCGCGCTCTTGCTGGAAGTACGCACTGTTGATGCCGACCGGGATCTTTGCGTTGGCGTAGTTCGGATCGCCCGTGACGTTGGGATGGCCCGTGATGTTCGCGCCAGTGGTATATCCGAAGAATTCGATGCCGGCGCGGGACAGGTCTTCCTTGTCGTGGGTGACGCTGGTCAGGAAGCCGAACGTGCTGTCCGCGTTCTTCCAGCTCCACAGCGCGGAGCCACGCGGATTTCCTTCCTTCGAGCGGTCGTTGTAGTTGTAGCCGAGCGAGCCGCGCAGCGTGTTCGCCGGGAGGTCCAGCGGCTTGCGCGTGTGGATGATGACGGTGCCGCCGATGCTGCCCTCGTCGATGCGGGCCTCGGGCGACTTGTAGACCTCCATGCGGCCGATGATCTCGGGAGAGAGCAGCGAGTAGTTGAAGGTGCGGCCGCTGGTATCGGTGGGATTGCCGCCCCAGTCGCCCGAGGCGATGGTCTGGCCGTTGAGCAGCACGCGGTTGAGCGCGGCGTCGGTGCCGTTGACGCTGATCTTCTCGCCCTCGCCGAACTGGCGATCCACGGTGATGCCCGGCAGGTGGGACAGCGACTCCGCGGCGTTGGTGTCGGGAAACTTGCCAATGTCGGTGGCGCTGATCGCGTCGACAACGGCATTGGCGTTGCGCTTGATGTCGATGGCCTTCTCGAGACTGCCGCGATAACCGGTGACGGTCACCTCCTGCAGTTCCTGGACCTGCTTCTCGGCGGCCTTCTGCTGCGCCGTCTTCGGTTTGTCCGCCTGGGCGGGCGCCGCGTCCTGCGCCTGGGCCACCGCGGCGAGCGCATACAGGATGCTCGCGCACAGCAAGGTCTTGCTGATCGTCATGAATGGTCTCCCCAAACCTTGGTTCCGGATGCACGCACCCGACCCCGTCGGGGCGGCGCATGCTTGGCGTGTATGAAAACCGCGCCGTTGGCAGCGGCGCGGGGCACTTTGGCGATCCGTGCAGGGACGGCGGTCGACCCCTCGCCGACCGGCTCGCCCCGCTCGAGTGCGCGTTTCCGGCACCCGTTCACTGGCGAACTGAGTATTCAGATATGTTTTCAGCGTTTCAAGCTGCGGTGCAACATGATGAAAAACCTCGCCTTGACGCTGGACAAGTTCACCTATAAACGTAATATCCATATCTGTTCAGTGCCGCACGCGACGTGTGGCGCAGCCTGGGGAGCCTCGATGTCGCCGCCGAATGCCGGCCAGTTGCCAGTCACACCGCAAGGGCGAAAGCCAGGCCCGCTCTCGTCGTTGGCGTTCGGCGGCGCGCCGGTCGGCAATCTCTACAGCGCGGTGCACGGAGCCGAGGCGGAAAACGCCATCCGGCTCGCATGGGAGCGCGGCATCCGCCACTACGACACGGCGCCCTACTACGGATTTGGCCTCAGCGAGACGCGCATCGGCGATGCGCTGGCCCGCCTGCCGCGCGCGAGCTATACGCTGTCGACGAAGGTGGGCCGGATCGTCGAGGACGCCACCGGCCATCGCGGCCGGGACGACGGCTTCGCCGTGGACGATCGCGCCGCCCGCTTCGATTACAGCCGCGCCGGCGTGCGACGCAGCCTCGAAGCCAGCCTTCGCCGGCTGCGCGTCGAATACATCGACATCCTCTTCCTGCACGACATCGGTGCCCTCACCCACGGAGACCGTCATCCGCGGGTACTGACTCAGGCGCTGGACGACGCATTGCCCGAGATGGCGCGCATGCGCGACGAAGGCCTCGTCGGCGCCATCGGCATCGGCGTGAACGAGGAAGCGATATGCCTCGAGGTGATGCCGCGCTTTCCGCTCGACGCCATCATGCTCGCGGGCCGTTACACCCTGTTCGAACAGGGGGCGAGCAAGGCCGTGATGGAGCGGGCGGCCGCGAACGGCGTCTCGGTGCTCGTCGCCGGGCCGTACAACTCCGGGCTGCTGGGTAGCGCGGATGGTCCCGGTTCCACTTACGACTACGCCCCCGCGTCGGCCGAGGTACTCGCACGCGCGCGGCGCTACTACGATGTCTGCCGCCGTACCGGCGCGGAGGTCGGCGCGGCCGCCTTGCAGTTCCCACTCGCCCACCCCGCCGTGTCCGCCGTGGTTTGCGGACTGCGCTCGACGGCCGAGGTGGAAGCGGCGATGCATCGCCGGTGCGCGACCGTGCCTGCCGCCACCTGGACCGCGCTGCGGGAGGAAGGCCTGATCGATCCGACGGTGCCCACGCCATGATCGTCGACGCCCACCGTCACTACTGGGACCCTGCGCGGCTCAAGTACGACTGGCTGGCCGCCGCGCCCCATGCGCTGCGTCGCGCTTTTCTTCCCGAGGATCTCGTGGGCGCCCCCGATCCATGCATCCTCGTGCAGGCCGCGCCGGACGAACGCGAAACGCGCTTCCTCTTCGAACTGGCCCGCCGGTACCCGGGCGTCCTCGGCGTCGTCGGGTGGGTCGACATGCAAGCGCTCGACGTCGCTTCGCGCCTGGACTGGCTCGTCGCGGACGGTGGCGGCCTGCTGTGCGGCATCCGCCCGATGGTGCAGGACATTCCGGATACGCAATGGCTGGCGTCGCCATCGCTCGACATCGCCTTCGAACATATACGCGACCGCGGACTGGTCTTCGATGCGCTGGTCGACGAGCGTCACCTGCGCGCGCTTTCCGAGCGCCTGGCCAGGCACCCGGGGCTGCACACGGTGATCGACCATGCCGCGAAGCCGGACATCGCCGGCGGCAGCTTCGCCGAATGGGCCACATCGATCGCACGGCTCGCGCAGATGCCCGATGTGTACTGCAAGCTCTCCGGCCTGCTCACGCTCACCGGAAACGGGGCGGAGGCCTCGACCCTCGAGCCATATGTCGCGCATCTGTTCGAGACCTTCGGCGCGAACCGCCTGATCTGGGGCAGCGATTGGCCGGTGCTCACCACGCACGCCAGCTACGGCGCGTGGAAAACCTGCGCACGCGACCTCGTCCTTCGCCACGCGCCCGCGGCGGAAGCCGCCGTGTTCGGCGGCAACGCATGCTCCGTCTATTCCCTTCCGAGGATTCCTTCATGACGCCACAACCCGTTCCGCGCGCGAGCGGCCGTCTCGCAGGCAAGCGGGCCCTTGTCACCGCGGCCGGCGCAGGTATCGGCCGTGCCACGGCGCTGGCCTTCGCCGCCGAAGGCGCGGCGGTGCTGGCGACCGACATCGACCCTGCCAGCCTCGCCTCGCTGGCCGCCGAACAGCCTTCGGTGACGACGCGCATGCTGGATGTGACCGACCCCGAAGCGATCGCCGCCCTCGTCGCGGAAGCCGGCGTCGTCGACATCCTCTTCAACTGCGCGGGATACGTGCATGCGGGCACCATCCTCGACACGGACGAGGCGAGCTGGCGCCGATCCTTCGCCATCAACGTGGACAGCATGTTCCATACCTGCCGCGCGGTGCTCCCCGGCATGCTGGAGCGCGGCACCGGCAGCATCGTGAACATGTCCTCGGTGGCGTCGAGCATCAAGGGCGTGCCCAACCGCTTCGCCTACGGAGCCACCAAGGCCGCGGTGATCGGTCTCACCCGGTCCATCGCCGCCGATGTCGTGGCGCGCGGCGTGCGCTGCAACGCCATCTGTCCCGGCACGGTGAAAACGCCGTCGCTCGCCGACCGCGTGCGCGCCATGGGCGGTGACGAGGAAGCCGTGTGGCGTGGATTCACCGAGCGCCAGCCGATGGGCCGCCTCGGCGATCCGCGCGAAATCGCCGCGCTGGCCGTCTATCTGGCCTCCGAGGAATCGTCGTTTACCACCGGCACCGTCCACGTCGTGGACGGCGGCTGGTCGAACTGAGGACGCATGCGATGAAACTCGCCCGCTACGGCGCCCCTGGCCAGGAGAAGCCTGGACTCATCGACGGCGAAGGCCGCCTGCGCGATCTCTCCGGCGTCGTGCCAGATCTCTCCGGCGATGTCATCGGCAATGAAGGCCTGCGCCGCCTCGCCGCGATCGATCCCGCCACGCTCCCCCTCGTCGCGGGAACGCCGCGCTACGGCGCTCCCGTGGCTGGCATCGGCAAGATGATCTGCGTCGGCATGAACTACGCCGACCATGCCGCGGAAACCGGCGCGCCGGTGCCCGAACAGCCCGTGCTGTTCATGAAGGCCACGACGGCCATCGGCGGCCCCAACGACACCGTGGTGATTCCGCTCGATTCGGTGAAGACCGACTGGGAAGTGGAACTGGGAGTGATCATCGGCGAAGTGACGCGCCATGTACCGGTGGAAGCGGCCCTGAAACACGTGGCCGGCTACGCCGTGATCAACGACCTGTCCGAGCGCGCCTTCCAGCTCGAGCACGGCGGCCAGTGGGTGAAGGGCAAGAGCTGCGATACCTTCGGCCCGATCGGCCCCTGGCTGGTCACGCGCGACGAAGTGGCCGACCCGCAGGACCTTTCCCTCTGGCTCGAAGTGAACGGGCATCGCTACCAGAACGGCAACACGCGAACGATGGTGTTCGGCGTGGCGCAGCTGGTCAGCTACATCAGTCGCTACATGACCCTGATGCCGGGCGACGTCATCAGCACGGGCACGCCCGCCGGCGTCGGCCTCGGGTTGAAGCCGCCCACCTACCTCAAGCCGGGCGACGTGATCGAACTGGGCATCGAGGGACTGGGAAGACAACGCCAGGATGTCGTGGCCTATGGAGACCGCAACGCATGGTGACGATCACCGCGCTGGACACGTTCGACGTCCGCTTTCCCACCTCGATCGACCACGACGGTTCCGATGCGATGAACCCGGACCCGGATTACTCGGCGGCCTATGTGGTGATGCGCACGGACAGTCCCGACGGCCTGTCCGGCTACGGGCTCGTGTTCACGATCGGACGCGGAAACGACGTGCAGACGGCGGCGCTTGCCGCGCTCGAGCCGAGGGTGATCGGCCGGCGCGTGGAGGATATCGTCGAGCGCCTGGGCGACTTCGCGCGCCAGCTCAACGGCGACTCGCAGCTGCGCTGGCTCGGCCCCGAAAAGGGGGTGATGCACATGGCCATCGGCGCGGTAATCAACGCCGCCTGGGATCTCGCGGCGCGGCGCGCCGGGAAGCCGCTATGGCGATTCATCGCCGACATGACGCCGGAACAGATCGTCGACCAGGTCGACTTCCGCTACCTCACCGACGCGCTGACGCCCCACCGCGCACTGGAGATCCTGCGCGCGGCGGAACCGCACAAGAAGCTGCGTATCGCCCAACTGGAGGCGGAAGGCTACCCCGCCTACACCACCTCCCCCGGCTGGCTGGGCTACACCGACGAGAAGATGCAGCGCCTCGCCCGCCAGGCTGTCGACGACGGCTTCCGCACCATCAAGCTCAAGGTCGGCCTGCACCTCGAAGACGACATCCGCCGGTGCCGGCTCGCCCGCGCCACGGTAGGCCCCGACATCGCCATCGCCGTGGACGCGAACCAGCGCTGGGACGTGGGGAGTGCGATCGAGTGGCTGAAGCCGTTGGAGAGCGTCGGCCTCGCATGGGTGGAAGAACCGACGAGCCCTGACGATGTGCTCGGCCACGCGGCTATCCGCCGCGCCGTCGCGCCCACGCCCATCTCCACCGGCGAGCACGGCCAGAACCGCGTGCTGTTCAAGCAGCTGCTGCAGGCCGGCGCCGTGGACCTGATCCAGATCGACGCCGCGCGCGTCGGCGGCGTGAACGAAAACCTGGCCATCCTGCTGCTTGCGGCGCACTTCGGCGTGCGCGTCTTTCCACATGCGGGAGGCGTGGGCCTGTGCGAACTGGTGCAGCACCTCGCCATGGCCGATTTCGTCGCCATCACGGGCAAGAAGGAAGACCGCGCCATCGAATTCGTGGACCATCTGCACGAGCACTTCGTCGATCCGGTGCGCATCGTGAAGGGCCGCTACGTGGCACCCACCGCGCCCGGCTTCTCGGCGCAGATGCATCCGGCGTCGATACGCGATCACCTGTATCCCGACGGCATCGTCTGGCAGGGCGTGGCCATGGCGGCGGACCGCTGACGTCATGGCCACGCCGGTCACGAACGTCGCCGACCTGCGCGAACTCGCGCGGCGCCGCGTACCGCGTGCCTTCTTCGAATACGCCGACCGCGGCTCGTACGACGAAGTGACATTGCGGGAAAACCGCCGCGCCTTCGAACGCCTGCGCTTCCGCCAGCGCGTGATGCGGAACGTGGACCGCCGCTCGCTCGCCACGACCGTGGTCGGGCAGCCGCTGAGCATGCCGCTGGCGATCGCGCCCACCGGCATGGCGGGGCTGCAATACGGCAGCGGCGAGATCCACGGCGCGCGCGCCGCCGCGAAGGCAGGCATTCCATTCTGCCTCAGCACCGTGTCGATCTGCTCGATCGAACAGGTGCGCGCCGGCACCGACGTACCGTTCTGGTTCCAGGTGTACGTGATGCGCGACAGGGGATTTTCCCGGGAGCTCATCCAGCGTGCGCGTGCGGCGGAGTGTTCCGCATTGATGGTCACCGCAGACCTCACCGTGCAGGGGCAGCGGCACCGCGAGATCAAGAACGGACTCTCGGTTCCCCCGAAGCTCACGCTGCGAAACCTGTTCGACATCGCCAGCAAACCGCGCTGGGTGTGGAACGTGCTGCGCGCGCCAAGCCGTTCCTTCGGCAACCTCGACGGCCACATCAAGGGCGCGGACAGCCTGACCACGCTCGCGCAGTGGATCGCCGCACAGTTCGATCCGACCATCACCTGGGACGACCTGGCATGGATTCGCGAGCTATGGCCCGGGAAGCTTATCCTCAAGGGCATCCTTGATCCCGAGGATGCAAAGCTGGCCGTGGCCCATGGCGTGGATGCCATCGTGGTGTCCAACCATGGCGGCCGCCAGCTCGACGGTGCGCCGGCCAGCATCGATGTGCTGCCCTACATCGTCGATGCAGTGGCCGGCGGCACCGAGGTGCTGTTCGATAGCGGTATCGCCAGCGGTCAGGACCTGCTCAAGGCACTCGCCCTCGGCGCCCGCGCCGGCCTCATCGGCAAGGCCTTCCTCTATGGCCTCGGCGCCAACGGCGAAGCCGGCGTCACCCAGGCCATCGAACTCATCCGCAAGGAACTGAGCGTATCGATGGCCCTCACCGGCGCGCTGGATGCCACCCGCGTGTCGCGAGACATCCTGTGGAAGGGATGACCGTTTGCTGTGGGGAGCGCGCTGGCGCGTGTACGGCCAGGCCGTAATCCCTCCGCGCACCAGCGCGCTACCCACACTCCCCCTACGATGAACTGCCAGGCTCTGTGTGGGAGCCGCTTCAGCGGCGATGGGTGCTTGCGGCAAGGTTGCCCGCTGCTGCTGGATCGCCGGCAAAACCGGCTCCCACAACGGGCCCGCTTTTCTGTAGGAGGCGCTATAGCGGCGAGGAAATCTCGCGACGTACTCGCAAGAGTGCTCTCGCCGCCATAGCGGCTCCTACAATGCGGACGGTACGTCGGCCAGGTCGAAAATCCTTTGCATCGGCACCCACTTCTGCCCTGCCTCTGCCCACGGCAAGGGCTGCTGGAAGCGAGACATCAAGGCTTCCCACGCCTGCACACGCTCGTTCGCCGCATCTGCTTTCGCCTTGGCACCGGCATCGAACGCCGGCCCCACACGCATCAGCATCACGAGCCGGTTGGCGGTGCGGAAGATCTGCATGTCGAGGATGCCCGCCTCGCGGATCGAACGCACCACTTCCGGCCAGATGAATTCATTGCGATGCCAGCGCTCGTACTCGGCGATGGCCGCGGGATCGTCGCGAAGATCGAGCGCCAGGCACTGCCAGCTCATGCGACGGCCTCCCCGCCCCCGGATCGGCGCCACGCAAAGAGGGAGATCGCGACGAAACACGACATCGGCAGCAACATGGCATGGGCGATGCCGAAACGGTCCGACGTCGCGCCCATCGCTGCGGTAATCACCGCGCCGCCCACGATCGACATCACCAGGAGCGAGGCACCGAGCTTGCGTTCGGCATCGCTCCGTCCTTCGACCCCCAGCGCGAAAATGGTCGGATACATGATCGACATGAAGAAGCTCGAAGCCACCAGCGCGTAGATGCCGACGCTTCCCGGCACGATCGCAGCCGTCGCCGCCAGCGCGACGTTCACGAGGGCGAACGTGCCAAGCACCCGGGCGGGACGCAGGTATTTCATGAGCGCGGCACCGGCGAATCGGCCGGCCATGAAGCAGAGCAACCCGGCGGTAATGAAATTGGCGGCGGTCTTGTCCGCCGTGCCCGGCATCGTCGCCTGCGCGTAGCGGATCATGTAACTGAAGATGGCGACCTGCGCGCCCACATAGAAGAACTGCGCGAGCACCGCGGACATGAAACGGCCGTCGCGTGGCAGGCGACCCAGCACACCGCGTTCCGCGGCGTCGCTGCCATCGTCTTCGGCCGCTGTGCGCGGAAAGCGCGTCGCGACGATGATGACGGCCCAGGCGATCACGCCGAGGCCTATCGCCAGGTAAGGCATCTGCACGGCGGCGGCTTCGCTCTTCATATAGGCGGTGCGCGCCATGGCGTCCATGCCCGCCAGTTCGGCCGGCGTGCGCTCCACCCCGGTGAAGATGAAATGCTGGCCGATGAGCACGCCGGTGATGGAACCGAGCGGGTTGAAGGCCTGCGCGAGGTTCAGGCGCGACGCCGCCGATTCGCGCGGACCCAGCAGCGTGACCCATGGATTGGCCGAGGTCTCCAGGAAGGCCAACCCCGCCGCGATCACGAAGAGCCCGAGCAGGAAGGTGGCATACGTCGCCGTAGCCGCCGCCGGCCAGAACAGCAAGGCGCCCGCGCCATAGAGAAGAAGACCGAAGACCACCGCAGCCTTGTACCCGAAGCGGCGCATGAAGATGCCGGCGGGAATGGCGAGCAGGAAATAGCCAAGGTAGAAGGCGCTCTGGACGAGGCCCGCCTGAAGATCGGAAAGCGTAAAGGCCTTCTTGAACTGCGCAACCAGCACGTCGTTGAGGTTGTTCGCCACGCCCCAGAGGAAGAACAGGCTTACGATCAGCACCAGGGGAATCAGGGGAGTACGCGCGAGGGCGCGCGTGGCCGGCGCCGCGATCGGCGTGTGTTGCTGCATGCTTGCCCTCCTCCACCGTGACACGGCGCGCCCCGACGTGTACAAATATGAACTCAATATTCACCAGCATAACAAGCTGCGGTGCAACATGAGGCCGGGCTAGCGCAGGCTAGACTCCTTCCGCGACATTCAACCACCGCCACGGAATGCCATGTCCTCCGATTCGCCGAAGTATCGCGCCCCCGCCCTCGATAAGGGCCTCGACATTCTGGAACTGCTCGCCAAGGCGACCCAGCCCCTGTCCATCGCCGAGATCTCCGACGGCGTCGGCCGCTCCCGCGGCGAGATCTTCCGGATGCTCCAGGTACTGGAAGAGCGCGATTACATCGCTCGCGCCGACGGCGACGGCGCCTACTCGATCACGCCGCGCCTGTTCCGTCTCGGCATGGAACAGCCGCCGGTGCGGAACCTCGTCGAAACGGCGATGCCGGTGATGCACCGGCTGGCCGAGGACATCGACCAGTCCTGTCATCTGGTGGTGCCGTCGCAGGAACAGATCGTGGTGATCGCGCGCGTCGATCCGCCGGGCGAAACGGGTCTTGTAGTGCGTGTCGGACACCGCCGGCCCATTTCGCATTCGGCCTCCGGTTATGTATTGCTCGCTTGGCAGACCGAGGAAACCCGGGATCGCTGGTTCCGCACGATGCTGGAGCACGAGCCGACGCTGAAGCGCGCGCGGGTCGAGGCGTCGATCAAGGAGATCCGCGAGGCGGGCCTTGCGACGATTCCCAGCGAAGTCGTCGATGGCGTGACCGATCTGTCGGCGCCGATCATCGAGGGAAACCATGCGGTGTGCGCGCTCACCGTGCCGTTCATCGAACGGCGCGGGGCGAAGATCGACATGAGGGAGACGGCACGGTTGCTGATGGCCGCGGCTGGGGATGTGTCGCGGGAGCTGTCGCATGGTGCGCCCGGGGCGGCGATGGTCTGAGTACCCCGTTCCAGGCGCTACGTCTTCGGCGGCACGATCAGCATCGCGTCGCCGTACGAGAAGAAGCGATAACGTTGCAACACCGCGTAACGATACGCATCCAGAATGGCCTCCTTGCCCGCCAGCGCCGACACAAGCATCAGCAAGGTCGACTGCGGCAAGTGAAAGTTGGTGATCAGCGCGTCGATGCTCGTGATCTTGTAGCCGGGAAAGATGAAGATCTGCGTTTCGCCGGCGAAGGGACGCAGGACGCCATCGACGGTGGCGCTTTCCAGTGCGCGGACGACCGTCGTACCCACGGCGATAACGCGCCCACCTGCCTCGCGCGTGGCGCGGATCTTTTCCACCAGCCCCGCACCCACGTTGAGCCATTCGCGATGCATCACATGGTCACGCACATCGTCCGCGCGCATCGGCTGGAAGGTGCCCGCGCCGACATGCAGCGTGACATAGCCCATGTCCACACCGCGCTCGCGCAGCCGGTCGAGCAATTCCTCGTCGAAATGCAGGCCGGCGGTGGGCGCCGCGACCGCGCCCGGTTCGCGGGCGAACACGGTCTGGTAGCGCTCATTGTCGGACGTATCGGCGCCTCGCTCGATGTACGGCGGGAGGGGCATCTCGCCCAGGCGTGACAGCAGGCGTTCCAGTGGTTCCTCGGTGTCGAAACGCAGCACGAAGAATTCGCCTTCGCGGCCGAGCACGGTGATCATGCTGCCGTCGGCGAGTTCGATACGGCCGCCCTCCTTCGGCTTCTTGCTGACGCCGAGCTGGGCGCGGGCCTCGTGGGCACCGGTGACGCGCTCGATCAGGATTTCCACTGCACCGCCCGATTCCTTGCGACCGTAAAGGCGCGCGGGGAGAACCCGGGTGTCGTTGAATACGAGCAGGTCGCCGGGGCGGAGCATCTCCGGCAGTTCGTGGAACTTGCGGTCCTTCTTGCTGTGCGCCCCCACGTCGACCACGAGCAGCCGGCTACCCGAGCGGCGGGCCAGCGGCGCCTGCGCGATGAGGTCGGGCGGGAGTTCGAAGTCGAAGTCGGATTTCTTCACGGGTACGGCCGGGAATGGAGCGATGAGCGGATTATCGCCTATCCGGCCCGGCCAGGTCCTTCTGTAGGAGCCGCTATAGCGGCGAGGGAAGACCGGCGGGTGGTCGCAAGGTTTCCTCGCCGCTATAGCGGCTCCTACAGGGGCAGCGTCCTTCAGAGCCAGCCTTTCTGCCTCGCCAGGCGGTAGGCCTCGATGCGGTTGGCCGCACCCAGCTTGCCGATGGCCTCGGACAGGTAGTTGCGGACGGTGCCGTGCGAGAGGTTTAGCTGGGTGCCGATGTCGCTGGCGGAATGACCCTCGCCGGCCAGGCGCAGCACCTGGCGCTCACGGTCGTTCAGCGGGTCGGCATCGGACCAGGCTTCGAGCGCCAGCTGCGGGTCGATGGCGCGGCCACCGCGGTGCACGGTACGCAGGGCCTCGGCAAGGTTCTCCGCCGGGGCGTCCTTGAGGAGATACCCGCCGACACCGGCGTCGAGAGCCCGGCGGAGGAAGCCCGGGCGAGCGAACGTGGTGACGATGATGACCTTCACCGGCAACTCGTGCCGCCGAACCCGTTGGGCGATCTCCAGCCCCGTCAGACCGGGCATCTCGATGTCGGTGACCAGCACATCCGGCTTGAGCCGCTGCAACTCGCGCCACGCGCTCTCGCCGTCGGCAGCGGAACCGAGCACCTCGATATCGGATTCCAGGTTCAGCAGTGCGGACAACGCGCCGCGCACCATGGCCTGGTCTTCGGCAAGCAGTACGCGGATCATGCGAAACGCTCCATGAGACCCGTCTGCATCGGCACGTCGATAGCCAGCGTGGTGCCGTGACGAGCCGGCGAGTCGATGGCAAGGCGACCGCCGATCTGGCGCACGCGCTCGCGCATGCCGGAAACGCCGTTGCCGTGTGCGGCGAGTCCGCCGCAGCCGTTGTCCGTGATTCGCATCGAGAAGTCCTGTCCGTTCCGGGTGATGACCACACGCGCCTCGGTGGCGCGCGAATGACGATGGATATTGGTGACGGCTTCGCGCAGCACGAGGCAGAGCGTCGCTTCCGCTTGCGCTGGCAACTCCAGCTGGCCTGGCAGCTCCGCTTCGAAAGCGATGCCGGACGATTCCAGCATCAGCCGCGCCGACACCAGTTCGCTGGAAAGGTCGCCCGCACGCAGCCCGGTGACTGCGCTTCGGACTTCCGCCAGCGTATGACGCGCGACGCGCTCCACCTCTTCCATCTCCTGCTGCGCGCGCGAGGGGTCGGCCAGCGCGAGTCGCCTGGCGAGTTCCGACTTCAGCGTGATCAGCGAAAGCGTATGGCCGAGCAGATCGTGCAGGTCGCGCCCGATGCGCTCGCGCTCGGCCAGCGTGGCGAGCCGCCGCACTTCCGCCTGCGAGAGACGCAGTTCGGCATCGCGGCGCGCGCTTCGCACGTAGAGGTAATTGCTGAATCCCGCGGCAAGGCCCGCGCCGAATACGACCAGCACGTGGATCATGGGTACGTCGAAGGCGTAGACCCAGCCGAGGGTGACCAGCGTGGCCACGGCGACGCCACCCAACCAGACAGGCAGGCGGTTCGCATAGGCCAGCAGCACCACGCCGATCACCACGTAACCCAAGGCCAGCGGATTCACCGGCCAGAGCACGAAGCCCAGCGTCGATATGGCTCCCGCATGGAATGGCAAGCGCGCGAGGGGTCCCGCATACACCGCCGTGTAGCAGACCAGGTAGACCGGAATGGTCGCCAGCGTCGGCGCCATCCAGGCCCAGTGGAAGCCCTTGACGGCCAGCGGCGCCTGGATGAGCGCGATCAGCCAGAACACCTGCAGCCCCGCCTGCCAGCGCAGGTAGACCGGCGAACGCAGCCCGCCAAGGAGGGAATCCTTATGTGGCGGGGGAATGCGCATCACGAGGCCAGCCGCGACGGCTCGGTCGAAGGCTCAGGCAGCCGGTCGACCGGCGTCAGCGGCACCTCGATGCGCACGATCGTGCCCTTCTGCACGTTCGATTCGAAAGCCAGCGTACCGCCGAGGGCACGCACCCGTTCGCGCATGCCGCAGATGCCATTGCCTTCGCCACCGGCGAGGCCACGCCCGTTGTCCACGATGGTCATTGTGCAGATCTGCTCGTCCATCGTCACCGTGGCCTCGGCGAAGGTCGCACCGGCATGGCGATGGATATTGGTCACCGCTTCGCGCAGGACGAGGGCCAGCTGGTTGTCGAGCCGCGTGGGCAACTCGGGCGCGTTGCTGGTGTAGACGAAGTCGATCATCGCCGTGTTGAGCAACACGCGCGCCGCCGCCAGTTCGGCCACCACGCCCGACGCGCGGATGCCGGTGACCGCCGAGCGCACTTCCGCCAGCGCATGGCGCGCCACCTGCTCGGCTTCCTCCATCTCCCGGCGTGCCGCCGCGTTGTCGCGGTCCAGCAGGCGCCGCGACAGCTCCAGCTTGAGCGTGATCAGCGACAAGGTGTGCCCGAGCAGATCGTGCAGGTCGCGACCGATGCGCTCACGCTCCGCTGTCGCCGCCAGCCGACGGATCTCGTCGTGCGAGAGTTGCAGCTCGATGTCGCGCTGCGCATTGAACCGGTAGATGACATTGATGGTGCCCACGGACAACGCGATGAAGCTCAGCGTGGCGATGATGGAGATCGGCCAGCCGGCCGAGAAATACGCGATGGCCGCGAAGATGCCGAGGAGGATCGCCATGCCGGCAAGGCACTTCTTCGGCGCCCCGCCGAAACTCGTCATCGCGCAGGCATAGATGATGTACGTGCCGCCGCCGCTGGCATTGAAGTGCAGCGTGCCATACGAGAGCAGCGCGACGGCGGCGATGAACCATGGCAGGTGGCGCAGCGGGCGCACGTAGCTCATGGCATAGAAGAACAGGAAGAGCGGAAACGAGATCGCGGTGGCCAGGCCCCAGTGCGGGCCCAGCGTCTGCGAGAAGATGAGGTCGCCGAAGACGTACACCGCCCATACGAGATTGAAGAAGCTCGCGATACGCAGGCGCGGCCTGTCGCGGAAGCGGTTCCAAAGCGAATCGGGCGTCGGCTGGAACCACGAGCGATGCATGGGAATATCCGTGGAAAGGCGTGCCGTCATGCTACTTCAACCATGTCGGCGCAGGCGACGCGCGGCGACCAGCACGAAGGCGACGGTGAAGCCGGCGAGCACGGCGGCATGCAAGGCTTCCCCACCCTGCCCCAGCCCGACGGCCGAGAGCGCCAGCCGGTTGAGGTGGTAGGCCGGCCACAGCGGCGCGATCGACTGCAGGAAGGCCGGCATGACCGACAGCGGGAACCACAGGCCGGACAGGAAGGCCATGGGCAGGTAGATGAGGTTGACGATGCCCGGCGCACCCTGCCCCTTCACCAGCGTGCCGACCAGCAGGCCCAGCGCGGCGAACGGCAGCACGCCCAGCACTTCCAGCGCGAAGAACATGCCGATGCGCGACGGCGGCAGGCTCACCCCGGCGAGGAAGACGGCCAGGCAGAGCAGGATGACCGAAACGATCGCCGCCACCAGCAAGGCCATGCACATCTTGCCGAGAAGGTACGCACCGGGCGGCATGGGCAACGCGCGCTTCAAGGTGAGCAGCCCCGTGTCCCGCTCGAGCGCCAGCGATACGCCGAAACCGAACAGGCCGGGCGCCATCACGCCGAAGGTACCGTACGAAGCCAGCAGGTAGCGCGGTGCGTCGGCACCGTTCGCATGGCCGAGGAGGATGCCGAACATGAGGTAGAACACCGACGGAAACAGCAGCGTCGGCAGCAGGAAGCCGGGATTGCGCAGGTAGCGCAGGCATTCCGCCCTCGCTTCCTCCAGGTACGCATTGACCACGCGCCCCGTCGTCATGACGGGCGTGGTGGTGCTGTCGATGGCGGTCATGCGGCCTCCCGGACGTCTTCGGTTTCGCGGGTGATTTCCTGGAACGCTTCGGCCAGGCCGGCACGCTGCACTTCCAGTTCGGAAAGCGAGGGGTCGGCGTCGAGCAGACGCTTCACCACCGTCTCGGCCTGCGCGGTAGCGATGATCGTACGATCCTGCTTCGTCTCGACCGAGACGACCTCGGGCCATGCCTGCAAGGTCTCGATCTTTACGCAAGTGATACAGCGGATCCGGCGCAGCGACACGTGCGCGCGCAAGGCATCCACGCTGCCTTCGGACACCACGCGTCCCTTGGCGATCACGCACACGCGGTCGGCCAGCGCTTCGGCTTCCTCCAGGTAATGCGTGGTGAGCACGACCGCGCAGCCCTCGGACACCAGCCGACGGATGGCGGCCCAGAGCGACTGGCGGGCATCGATGTCCATGCTCACCGTGGGTTCGTCGAGGAACAGGATGTCGGGTCGGCCCGCCATCGCCAGCGCGAACTGCACGCGCCGCTGCTGCCCACCGGACAAGGCGCCGTACCGGCGGCCGAGCAGGTCGGCGATGCCAGCCAGTTCGGCGCATTCGGCGATGGGGCGCGGTTCCGGGTAGTAGCTGGCCGTCAGCCGGAGCAGTTCGCCTACCTTCAGCGTGGCCGGCAGGTTGGCCGACTGCAGCATCACGCCGATGCGCCGGCGTGCCTCGATGTCCTGGGGGTCCCGGTCGAACAGCGTGGCGTTGCCGCTGTCCGGCCGGTGCAGGCCCAGCAGCAGGGCGATGCTGGTGCTTTTACCTGCGCCGTTGGGGCCAAGCAAGGCCAGGATTTCGCCACGATGGATGTCGAGGTCGATGCCGTCGAGCGCGGTGATCGCGGCATAGTTTTTACGGGCCTTTACGAGGCCGGCGATGCGGGTGTCGTTCATGCTCCCCTCCTTGCAGCGCAACATATTCCCGCGCAAGCCATTGGCGACAGTCGCTTGCGTCATTGTGCGCATGTGACAAGCGTCACCCGGGGGTTACGCCGTCCAAATACGCGTGCTATGCTGAGTTGATAATCCCTTTACATATAGATACTTAGCGGCATCTTAAGGGATCGTTGCAAGCGAGTGCCGCGTCACCTGTGCGAGGAATGGTTTATGGACGTCATCGGTCTTCTGCGTGAGTTGCGCGACTTCGGCGGTTCGCCGCGTACCCGGGGTTTGCCGGACGCGACCATCGCGCGGTTCGCGACGACCGACGCGTCCCTGGTCAGGGCCATCGAAGATGCCGTGGCCTATCACCGCGCTTTGCGCGACGAGATGGCCGACTTCCTTCGCCTGGACGAATCCGAGCAGATCCATCGCGCGCAGGCCGGACTGGTCAACTTCTATCCCGACGACGGCGTGAACCCGTACGTGCCGGCCGCCGCGCGCGGCCCCTGGATCGTCACGCTCAAGGGTGCGGTGCTGCACGACAACGGTGGCTACGGCATGCTCGGCTTCGGCCACAATCCGGAGCACGTGCTCGAAGCCATGTCCCGGCCGCAGGTGATGGCCAACGTGATGACGGCCAATGTGTCGCAGCTGCGCCTTTCGAATGCCTTGCGCAAGGAACTCGGCCACACCCGCGGCGGCAGTCCCTATGCCCGTTTCCTCTGCCTGAACTCCGGCTCGGAGTCGGTGACGCTGGCCGGCCGCATCGCCGACGTCAACGCGCGCATGATGACCGATCCGGGTGCGCGCCATGCCGGCCGCACGATCAAGCGCCTCGCCGTGAAGGGCGCGTTCCACGGCCGCACCGAACGCCCCGCCATCTATTCGGACTCCTCGCGCCGTAATTACCAGCAGCACCTCGCCAGCTTCCGCAACGAGGACACCCTGATCACGGTGGATCCGTACAACGTGGCGCAGCTGAAGGCCGCGTTCGCCGAAGCCGACCGCCAGGGCTGGTTCATCGAGGCGATGTTCCTCGAGCCGGTGATGGGCGAAGGCGATCCGGGCCGCGCGGTCACGCCGGAGTTTTACGCCGCCGCACGCGAACTCACCCGCGAGCACGGCACGCTGTTGCTCGTCGATTCGATCCAGGCCGGCCTGCGCGCGCATGGCGTGCTGTCGATCGTGGACTACCCGGGCTTCGAGTCGATGGAAGCGCCGGACATGGAAACCTTCTCCAAGGCGCTCAACGCCGGCCAGTACCCGCTGTCCGTCCTGGCCGTGACCGATCGCGTGGCCGGACTCTACCGCAAGGGCATCTACGGCAACACGATGACTGCCAATCCGCGCGCGCTGGACGTGGCCCTTGCAACGCTCGACGAATTGTCGGACGAGGTTCGCGCCAACATCCGCGAAAAGGGCCAGGAGTTCCTGAAGAAGATGGAGGCGCTGAAGAGCGAACTCGGCGGCCTCATCACCAAGGTACAGGGCACCGGCCTGCTGTTCTCCTGCGAGCTGGCGCCGGAATTCAAGTGCTACGGTGAAGGTTCCACTGAGGAATACATGCGGGAGCGCGGCATCGGCGTGATCCACGGCGGCGCCAACTCGCTGCGCTTCACCCCGCATTTCCGCGTGACCAGCGCCGAAGTGGACCTGATCGTGGAAGAGATCCGCCACGCCCTGAAGGAAGGCCCGCGCCGAGCCTCCACCAAGGCGGCCTGAGGCGACGTCCCTCGCTTCGTGTAGGAGCCGCTATAGCGGCGAGGGGAACTTGCCTCGCCGCTTCGCCACTCCGTTGGCTTCTCGCCGCTATAGCGGCTCCTACAAGTGCGCGTCTACGACTGCACGTCTGCCCATGGATCGCGGTAAGCTCCACCCGCCGGATTCGCCCGGTTTCACGTTGGGGTTCGCCATGCGTACGCAACTTCGTGTCCTTGCCGTCGTTTCCCTCTCCCTTTTCGCCGCCGGCACCGTCGCCGCGCAGCAGATGCCCGCCAAGAAGGACCTCACCCCGCAGCAGCAGCGGATGAGCACCTGCAATGCCCAGGCCTCCGGCAAGACCGGCGACGAGCGGAAGGCCTTCATGAGCAGTTGCCTGAAAGGCGAGCAGCCGGCGAAGACCTCGCAGCAGGAAAAAATGAAGTCATGTAACAAGGACGCTTCCGCCAAGGGCCTCAAGGGCGACGAGCGGAAGAGCTTCATGAGCAGCTGCCTCAAGCATTGATTCTTCCCGGCCTGCTGCTGCCGGAACACTGTGGGAGCCGCTTCAGCGGCGATGGGTGCTCGCGCCAGGGTTGCCCGCTGCCGCGGGATCGCCGCTGAAGCGGCTCCCACAAGTGCGCTTCTCCCTGAGGTAGATGCGACAATCGTGGCCACCGCCAGCCGAAGTCCCGTGCCCATGAAGATCGTCGAAGTCCAGCACCCCCTCATCCAGCACAAGCTCGGCCTCATGCGCCGCGCCGGCATCAGCACGAAGGAATTCCGCGAGCTGGCTTCCGAAGTGGCTGCGCTCCTTACCTATGAGGCGACCGCGGACATGGAGACGGAGCGCAAGACGATCGACGGCTGGGCCGGTCCGGTCGAGGTCACCCACATCAAGGGGAAGAAGGTCACCATCGTGCCGATCCTTCGTGCCGGGCTGGGCATGCTCTCCGGCGTGCTCGAACTGATCCCTTCGGCGAAGGTCAGCGTGGTGGGTATTCAGCGCGACGAAGAAACGCTGGAACCCGTGGCGTACTACGAGAAACTCAGCGGCGGCATGGCCGAGCGCACGGCGCTCATCGTCGATCCTATGCTTGCCACCGCGGGCACCCTCGTCGCCACCGTGGACATGCTCAAGGCCGCGGGTGCGAAGCGCATCAAGGGCCTGTTCCTCGTGGCGGCGCCCGAGGGCCTGAAACGCATCGAGGCGGCGCATCCGGATATCGAGATCTACGTGGCCTCGATCGACGAACGGCTGAACGAACTCGGCTACATCCTGCCGGGACTCGGCGATGCCGGGGACAAGATCTTCGGTACGAAGCAGAAGCCAGGCTAAGCCATCGTTGTAGGAGCCGCTATAGCGGCGAGAGCAATCTTGCCCGGCTCTCGCGAGATTTCCTCGCCGCTATAGCGGCTCCTACAGAGGGTCGTGTCCCCGAAGCCGTCGGTTTCGTCACATCCCGCTGTCACAAAGTCGGCGCACACTCGCGCGGTGGACCCGACAGGGGGAAACGCCGCGCAGGGGATGCGGGGTGCTTCGGGTCGCACACTACCCTAACGACTCGAGGGACATTCGAATGCGTTTGACCACTTCGCGGCGCGCCTCATGGGCGGCGCTGGCAGGCCTCATGGCCGTATCGTCGCTGCAGGCGGCGAATCTCTCCATCACGCAGTTCCGCGTTCGCGGCCCCAGCGGCGGCAACGACGAATTCGTGGAAGTGCAAAACACCGGCACGGCCGCCCTGGACGTTTCCGGCTACAAGTTGAATGCTTCCAATGCCAGCGGCACGACGGGCACGCGCCTGACGTTCCCCGCCGGTACGTCGGTGGCGCCGGGCTGCTTCCTGCTCCTGGCGAACGGCGCGTCCTCGGGTTATTCGGGCAGCGTGACGCCGGACCTCAAGTACGGCACCGGTATCACGGACGACGGCGGCCTCGCGCTGCTGAACGCTTCGGGCGCCATCGTCGACCGGGTCGGCCTGAGCTCCGGTTCCGCTTACAAGCAAGGCACGCCGCTCGCCAGCCTTGGCAGTTCGAACAGCGACCAGGGCTACGGCCGCAAGTTGAACGGCGCCGGCCTGCCGCAGAACAGCGGCGACAACGCGGCCGACTGGGTGAAGGTAGCCCCCACCGCGCCGCGCGCCAGCACGTCGCCCTGCACCGTCCAGGGACTCAGCGTGTCCATCGCCGACGCCACCGTGAGCGTGCGCAACGGCGACGACCAGCGCATGCCGTTTGCGATCGCGCTGAGCGAGCCCGCCACGACAGACGTCACGGTCCACGCCACGACGGCCGACGACACGGCCACCGTGGCCGCCGGCGACTACGACGCCGTGGACACCACCTTGACCATCCCGGCCGGCAGCACGAGCACGACGCTCGACGTGACCGTGCACGGTGCGAAGACCGCCGGCCCGGACAAGGCCTTCCGCGTCAACCTGAGCGACGCCACCGGGGGCGACGTCACGATCGCCAAGGGTTCGGCCGTCGGCGCCATCCTCAACGAGATCCCGGTTGCCGCCGAGATCTGGCAGGTCACCGGTCGCGGCCAGGTGTCGCCGCTGCTCGGCAAGCGCGTGACGACGCACGGCAACATCGTCACGGCCGTGGGCCCCGCGGGTTTCACGATGCAGACGCCGGACAGCCGCGCCGACGACGACCGTCTCACCTCCAACGGCATTTACGTGTTCACCAGCACGACGCCATCGGTGAAGGTGGGCGACATGGTCGACGTGGAAGCGACCGTCGACAACTACTTCAACCTGCCGGAACTGAAGAACGCCGGGATCACCGCTACGAAGCACGGTGTGCGCCTGCCGAAGGCCGTCGTGTTCGGCGACACGATCCCGTCGTCCGATCCGGACGCACTGTCCTGCGGCGCAACGAACTTTCAGTGCTACGTGGGCATGCGCGTGTCGATCGACAACGGCATGATCACCACGGGCAACCTGCGCTTCAGCAACGAACCCTTCGCCGAGGTGTACATCACCGCCAACGGCAAGCGCTCGCTCCGCGAACCGGGGGTGCGCTACACCGTGCCGGTGCCGGAGGGCGTGAATCTGCCGAACTGGTCGGGCAACCCGCAGGTGTTCAAGATGAACACCGCCGATTTCGGCGCGGTCACCCCGAACACGCCGTTCAACGCGGGCACCACGTTCCGCGCGGAAGGCGTGATGTCGTACGCGTTCGGCATGTACACCTTCATCCCGACGACGATCGACATCAAGAAGGCGGCGCCCCTGCCGCGCGCCGTGGATTCGCGTCCGTTCTACGCGGTGCGCGTGGGCGCGCTGAATACCGAGCGCTTCTGCGACACCGAGTTCAACACCACGTTCACCTGCAGCGGCGGCGACACGGAACCCACCGCCGACGAGGTGAAGCTGAAGACGCAGCGCCTGTCCGCGTATATCGGCAGCGTGCTGAAGCTGCCCGACATCCTCTCGGTGGAGGAAGTGAAGAGCCTGCAGGTGCTTCAGGGTCTCGCCAAGCAGCTGGGCGACGATTACCCGGCGCAGTACGAGGCGATCCTGCAGCCGGGTCACGACCCGAGCGGCATCAACGTAGGCTTCCTGGTCCGTACCGACCGCGTGCGCGTGCTCGACGTGCGCCAGCTCGGTGCCGACGAGACCTGGCAGGACGGTGGCGAGACGGCCTTCGTGCACGACCACCCGCCGCTGCTGCTGACCGCCGATGTACCGTCGATCGTCGGCCGCATGCGCATCAACGTGATCTCGGTGCATCCGAAGGCGCGGCAGAACGTGGACAAGACCGGCCCCGCCGCCGATCGCGATCGCGAGAAGCGCTTCCTCCAGGCCAAGTCGCTGGCGACGCAGGTGCAGGCCATCCAGACGGACCGGAAGAACCTGCTGGCCCCGCTGCTGGTAGTGGGCGACTTCAATTCGTACCAGTTCAGCGACGGCTTCACCGATGTGGTGGGCCTGGTCTCGGGCAGGTACGACGACAGCCAGAACCTGCTGAAGCTCGGCAGGAACCTGGTGAAGCCGGCACTGTGGAACGCCGTGGACTCGGTGCCCGCACAGGACCGCTATTCGTTCCTGTTCACCGAGAACTTCGGCAATATCCAGGGCCAGTCCCCGCGCCAGGTGCCTACGCACCAGGTGCTCGACCACGCGCTGCTGAACACCGTCGCGCGCGGCTTGTTCCTGAAGATGCAGTATGGCCGCGGCAACCTCGACGCGCCGGTGCAGACGATCGACGACTCGGCGTCCGCCACGGGCGTGCGCAAGGCGATCGGTTCGTCCGACCACGACGGTTTCGTGGTGGACATGGTGGCGCTTCCGCTAAGCTTGTTCTGATACAGGCGAGGTGCCCGGTTCGCCGGGCACCTCGTTCGGATCATCGGAACCTGGAGGCACCCGCGATGCCGTCGCGCTGGAAACAACGCATGGGCCTGGCCCTTTTCGCTACCCTGCCCGCTTTCGCGCTCGCCGCGCCGAAGCCTGCCGCGCCGCTGCGCTGTCCCTCCGACCCGGTCACCGTGCAGGTGCTTGGCTCCAGCGGCCCCATCGCCGAAGGCATCGGCGCAGCCGCCAGCTACCTCGTTCGCATCGACGGCGTGCCGCGCCTGCTGATCGACGCCGGCCCGGGTTCCTTCCTGCGCTTCGGCGAAGCCGGCGCCACTGTCGCCACCCTCGACGGCATCGCCCTCAGCCATCTGCATGCGGACCATACCGTGGACCTCCCCGGCATCCTCAACATGGGAGCCTTCGAGGAACTCGGTCCGCGCCTGCTGCTGATCGGCCCCAATGGCGCCGGCCGCTTCCCGGGAACGACCGATTTCGTGCGCGGCCTCGTATCGCGCGACCACGGCGCGTGGCGCTACCTGGCCGGTTACCTGGACGGCGAGGAAGGCAGCACGCAACTCGACATCCGCGAAGTGAAGGCGGACAAGCAGGACGATCCGCCGAAGCGCTTCGCCATCGGGTCCGACATATTCCTGACCGCGATGCCGGTCCACCACGGCGACGCACCGTCCCTGGGTTTCCTCGTGGAAGCGAAAGGCAAGACGGCCGTCTTCGCGGGCGACCAGAACGACGAGAGCGAGGCCTTCGCCTCGCGCCTCGCAGGCAAGAAGCCGGACCTCATGATCGTTCACCACGTGATTCCCGAAGGACCGGGCCAGCCCATCGGCCTGCATCGCTCCCCCACGTCGCTGGGCGAGCTCGCCGGCGAGGTCGCTCCCCGCCGGCTCGTGCTCGCGCACAACATGAAGCGCTCGCTGGACAGGCTGAACGAGGGTATCGCCGCCATCCGCGTCCATTACAAGGGCCCTTTGGTCGTCGCCCACGACCTCGACTGCTATGGCCTCGGCCGGTGAACCTCAGCCGGCGAAACGATCGGTCGCCTTCACGAGTTCGCGCGTGATCCCCGGCTCGAATGCCGAGTGGCCGGCATCCTGCACGATGCGCAGGTCCGCCTCCGGGAAGGCCCGATGCAGGTCCCATGCGCTGCGCGCCGGACAGACCACGTCGTAGCGACCCTGCACGATCACCGTGGGGATGTGCCGGATCGTGCGAACGTCGCGCAGCAGCTGCCCATCGACCTCGAAGAAACCCGCGTTGACGAAGTAATGGCATTCGATGCGCGCGAAGGCGAGAGCGAACTCGTCCTCGCCGCTGGACGCCATGTGGCCTTCGTCCTGGTAGAGGTAGCTCGTCGCGGCCTCCCAGACCGACCATGCGCGCGCCGCCGCGACGCGCACGGCCGGATCGGTACTGGTCAGGCGGCGATGGTAGGCGCTGATGAGGTCGCCGTGCTCAGCCTGCGGAATCGCGGCGAGGTAGCTTTCCCAGGCGTCCGGATACAGCGCATCGCAGCCTGCCTGGTAGAACCATTCCAGCTCCGAGCGGCGGAGCATGAAGATGCCGCGGAGCACCAGCTCCGTGACGCGGTCCGGATGGGTTTCGGCATAGGCCAGCGCCAGGGTCGAGCCCCAGGAACCGCCGAAGACCTGCCAGCGATCGATGCCCAGGTGCTCGCGCACGCGCTCGATGTCGGCCACGAGGTCCCAGGTGGTGTTGTCGGTCAGTTCGGCATGCGGCGTCGACTTGCCGCAGCCGCGCTGGTCGAACAGGACGATGCGGTACTTCTTCGGATCGAAGAAACGGCGGCAGCGCGGGTTGGTACCGGCGCCGGGGCCCCCGTGGAGGAAGACGACCGGCTTGCCATTGGGGTTTCCGCTTTCCTCGAAATAGAGCGTATGCAGCGGCGACACCTGGAGCATGCCGCTGTTGTAAGGCTCGATGGCCGGGTAAAGGGCGGGGGATTCCTGGGGCATGGGCGATCCTGTGGAAGCGAGGAAAGAAGCCTATTGTAGGAGCCGCTATGGCGGCGAGGGGAATCCTGCCGCCATGTCGCGAGGTTTCCTCGCCGCTATAGCGGCTCCTACCGTTTCCGTGTCCCCCGCGGCATCGGTTACAGCAGCTTACCGGGGTTCATGATCCCGTTCGGGTCCCAAACCGCCTTGATGCCGCGCATGAGGGCGATTTCCGCCTCGCTGCGCACGCTCCCCAGCCAGGGTTTCTTGACCAGGCCGATGCCATGCTCGGCCGATATGCTGCCGCCGTGGCGGACCAGCGTTTCCACCAGCAGCGTGGTCACGTGCTCGCATTGGTCGACGAACGCCGCGTCGTCCAGGTCGGCGGGCTTCAGCACGTTGATGTGCAGGTTGCCGTCGCCGATGTGGCCGAACCAGACCACCTCGAAATACGGGTATTCGGCGTCCAGCAGGGTCTGCATCTCGTCCATGAAGGCCGGTACGGCGGAAATCCGCACCGAGACGTCGTTCTTGTACGGCTTGTGCGGCGCCAGGCTTTCGGTAATGCCTTCGCGCAGCCGCCACAGGGAAGCGGCCTGTGCCTCGCTCGATGCGATGACGCCGTCCACCACCCATCCCTCGCCGACGCAGTATTCGAAGAACGCCAGCGTATCGTTTTCGGCCTGTCCGTCCGCGGCATCGAATTCGGTGACGACGTAGAACGGGTGTTCTTCCGCGAAGGGCTTCTGCGCACCGTGAGCGAGCACGTACCGCAGGGCCTTGTCCGTGAAGAATTCGAACGCTTCCAGACGCAGGCGGCGGCGGGCTTCCGCGAACACCTTCATCAGGGCATCCATCGCCGGAACGGCCAGCAGCATCACCTGCGACGGTGGCGGTGGCGACGTGAGCGACAGCGTCGCCTCGACCACGATGCCGAGGGTGCCTTCGGAACCGATCACCAGGTGCCGCAGGTCGTAGCCCGAGGCGTTCTTCACCAGACCCCGGTTGAGGTCGAGCAGATCGCCCGCCCCGGTCACCACCTTGAGGCCGGCGATCCACTGCCGCGTGTTGCCGTAGCGCACGACCCGGATGCCGCCGGCGTTGGTCGCGATGTTCCCGCCAATCTGGCAGGAACCGCGCGCGGCGAAATTCACCGGATAGAGCAGCCCATGCTCGCGCGCGGCGTTCTGCACGGCCTCCAGCGCGATCCCCGGTTCGACGGTGAGCGTGCGGTCGACGGGATCGACATCGAGCACGCGGTTCATCCGGTCCAGGCTGACCACCAGTTCGCCGCGGGCCGCCACCGCGCCGCCGGACAGACCCGTGCGTCCTCCCGACGGGACGATGGCCACGCCCTGCCCGTTCGCCCAGCGGACGATGGCCTGCACTTCCCCGACGGAGGCGGGCCATGCGACGGCCAGCGGTGCGGGCGTCCAGCGCCGGGTCCAGTCGCGGCCGTAATGATCGAGGTCGCCGGGGTCCGTCGACAGCTTCAGGTCGGGTAAGAGGCGGGTCAGCTCGGCCAGGCGCGGATCGGTCATGGGAGTCTCGCTCGGTGTCGTGTCGAGGGTGCCAGCCCCTTCGATGCGCTGCAACATGACCGTCGCGATCTGGCATAGTGAAGGCCCTTCACCTGGAACAGAAGCGCCGGCCATGAAGCGTACCTCGTACCCGAAGGAAGACATCAAGGTGCTCCTGCTCGAGGGCGTCAGCCGCAGCGCGCTCGACGTCTTCCGCCAGGCCGGCTACTCCCAGATCGAGTTCCACGAAAAGTCGCTCTCCGGCGACGACCTGCTGGAGCGCATCGCGGATGCGCACATCGTCGGCATCCGCTCGCGTACGCAGCTCACCGCCGAAGTGCTCGCGGAAGCACGCCGCCTCCTTGCCGTGGGCTGCTTCTGCATCGGCACGAACCAGGTCGATACCCTGGAAGCGGAACGCCTCGGCGTACCCGTGTTCAACGCGCCCTATTCCAACACGCGCAGCGTCGCGGAACTGGTCATCGCCGAGACGATCCTGCTGGTGCGGCGCATTCCGGAGAAGAACGCGCAATGCCATCGCGGCGGCTGGTCGAAATCCGCCGCGGGCAGCTTCGAGGTTCGCGACAAGGTGTTGGGCATCGTCGGCTACGGGCACATCGGCACCCAGGTGGGCGTGCTCGCGGAGTCGCTGGGCATGCGCGTCGTCTTCCACGACATCGAACCCAAGCTGTCGCTGGGCAACGCCCGGGCGGCCGCCAGTCTCGAAGACCTGCTCGAACGTTCCGACGTCGTGACGCTCCACGTTCCCGAGACGCCGCAGACGAAGAACCTCATCGGTGCCACCGAAATCGCGCGGATGCGACCGGGGTCGATGCTCGTGAACGCGTCCCGCGGCACCGTGGTCGATATCGACGCCCTCGCCGCCGCGCTGCAGTCGAAGCACCTGGCCGGCGCCGCGATCGACGTGTTCCCGGTCGAGCCCAAGGGTAACGACGATCCCTTCGTGTCGCCGCTGATCGGCATGGACAACGTGATCCTCACCCCGCACGTGGGCGGCAGCACCGCCGAGGCGCAGGAGAACATCGGCATCGAGGTGGCGTCGAAACTCGTGCGCTACAGCGACAACGGCAGCACGCTCTCGGCGGTCAACTTCCCCGAGGTATCCCTGCCGGGACACCCCACCAGCCGGCGCCTGCTGCACATCCACCGCAACATTCCCGGCGTGCTCTCGCGGGTCAACGAGGTGTTCTCTCGCGCGGCGGTGAACATCGACGGCCAGTACCTGCAAACCTCGCCGCAGGTCGGCTACGTGGTGATCGACGTGACCACCACCGAGGAGCATGCCGTGGCCCTGCGCAACGAACTCGCGGCCATCGACGGCACGCTGAGGGCACGCGTCCTCTACTAAAGGACACCGTCGTCGGTCACGACGCGAGCACGGCCGCGCTCCTTCGCCAGGTAGAGGCGCCGGTCGGCGACGGCGATGAACGGGTTGACCTCGTCATGCTCCTTCGGCACGGCGGCGTTCACGCCGGCGCTCAGGGTCAACCGCTTCCCGGGCCCGTGGCCGGCATGGGGTATGAGTGCCTTGTCCACGAGGTCGAGGCAGCGCCAGGCCAGCGCCATGGCGGCGCCTTCGTCCGTGTCGGGCAGCAGGAGCACGAACTCCTCGCCGCCGAAGCGGCAGAGCAGGTCGCGCGGACCGCGAAGGACGCCCTCCAGCGCTTTCGCCACGCGCTTAAGGCACTCGTCGCCTTCCAGGTGCCCGTAATGGTCGTTGTACTGCTTGAAGTAGTCGATATCGAGCACGATCAGCGACACCGGCCGACGCAAGCGCTGCGCGTTGCGCCATTCCGTTTCCATCGCCACGTCGAAACGGCGGCGGTTCGCAACGCCGGTAAGACCGTCCTTGTACGACAGTTCTTCCAGTTCGCGCTGCATGTCGAGGAGGCGCTCCTCCGTGCGCTTGCGCTCGCTGATGTCGAACATGAAGCCGATCAGCGCTTCCGGGGTACCGTCCGCATGGCGCACCACGTGCACCACGTCGCGGATCCACACGAACTCGCCGTCCTTGCGCAGGGCGCGGTAATCGGCCTCGTGGTCCATGCCCGCCTGGGACTGCGCCACGCAGAAATTGAAGACCCGTTCGCGGTCCTCCGGGTGGATGCGGTCGGCCCAGTCCTGCACGGTGAGCCACGACTGGGCGGACCAGCCGAGAAGCGCCTCGATCTGCGGGCCGATATACGCGAAGCGCAGCGTCGCCCATTCGATCTTCCAGGGAATCGCACGCGTGGACTCGAGCAAGGTCTTGTAGACCCCCGAGTCTTCGCAGAGCAGTGCGTCGTCGACGCTCATGGCAGCCTTCCCCCGTAGCGGCCCTCGGCCGCGAATAGTCGCCTACCCGTTATCGGCCGGGCTTCGCAACCCTTGAACCATACCAAGGCATTGCATCGGCCGGCACACACGTTTACAGTGTAAACATGCCTCCCGACAAAACAGCCGATCGCATCCTCGCCGCCGCCCACGGCCTCTTCGACGCCCACGGCGCCGAGGCCGTGACCATGCGCCGCGTGGCGTCCGAAGTTGGCCTGTCGGCCATGGCGATCTACCGCCATTTCCCCAACCGCGAAGCGCTGCTGGAGAGGCTGTCCAACGAGAGCTTCGAGGAAGCCGCGCGGACCTGGGCAAGCCACGCGCGTCAGCGCGACCCGCGCCGGCGCCTCCTGGCCATGCTCGAGTCGTACCTCGACTACGCACTGGCCCACCCGCACCTGTTCGACCATGCCTTCGGACTTCCCCGTGAGGATGCCAGGCGCTTTCCCGAGGATTTCCGCGCGCGTCGCTCGCCCACCCTGAACCTCATCGCGGACGCGATCGTGGAAGGCATGGCCGGGGGAACGCTGCGGAAACTCGACGAATGGGATCTGGCGATGGACTTGTGGGCGCACGCCCACGGGCTCATCGCGTTGTACCGGGCGGGCCGCTTCAGCCATGACGAGAAGCGGTTCCGGGCCTTCTACCTCGCCTCCACCGGAAGACTGATCGATGCCTACGCGACCTGAACGTTCCGCCGTGTCGACCTGGGCACTGGCCACCGCCCTGACGGCGGTCGGCTGGTGGTTCGGAAGCGGCACCCAACCGCTGTGGTGGGTGACGTGGCTGGCGCCCCTTCCGGTGCTGTGGCTGGCGTCGAGGGTGCGAACCTCCCGGGCTGTCGCCGCCGCCTTCCTGGCAATGGCGGCCGGCTCGGGGAATCTGTGGTCATACCTGTACGGGCACATTCACCTGCCGCTGGTGACGGTCATCTACGCGATGGTCTTGCCCGGGCTGATGTTCGCGCTCTGCGTACTCCTCCATAAGCGGCTTCTGTCGCGCGGGCGACCGTTGGCTGCGTTGCTCGCCGTCCCCGTCACATGGGTGGCGCTCGCGTTCGTCAACAACCTGCTCTCGCCGCACGGCACTTTCTTCGATATCGCCTACACCCAGATGAATGCGCTGCCGATGATCCAGTTGGCTGCGCTCACGGGTATCTGGGGCATCGGCATGCTGCTCCTGCTCGTCGCGACCGCACTGGCGATGCTGGGCGCCACCGATGTCCCGGCGAGGGCCCGGATCGGGATGGCCGGGACCGCGGTGCTGATCCTGGCCGTCGTCCTCGGTTACGGCTTCTGGCGCCTTGCCGCGCCGGCTGCGTCCAGCGTGCGCGTCGGGCTCGTCTCGCTCGAACAGACCGGCAAGCTGGCCGCGGTGGATTCCCCGGAAGGCAAGGCCCGCAAGGACCGCTACCTCGCGGCACTGGATCGTGCCGCAGCCCAGGGCGCGCAGGTGGTCGTCATACCGGAAGGCACCTTCGCCGCGTCCGCCACCATCCCCTCCTTCGCCGGATTCGCGCAGCAGAGCGGAATCACCGTCAACGTGGCCGTCGATTACCAGGATGAGCCCGGCATCGAGCGGAACATGGCGATGGTCTTCCAACCGGGTGCGGCCTCGCCCGTCATGTACAACAAGCACCACCTCATCCCCGGTTTCGAGGACAGGTTCACGCCGGGCACCGAGTTCGTGACACTGTCGGGAAGGCCCCGTATCGGCCTGGCCATCTGCAAGGACATGGACTTCCAGGATTTCGCCGTCGCCTACGGGCAGCGGAACACGCAGTTGCTGCTGGTACCGGCCTGGGATTTCGTAACGGACGGCTGGCTGCACAGCCGCATGGCGATCATGCGCGGCGTGGAAGGCGGCTTCGCTGTCGCCCGCGCGGCGCGTTCCGGCCGGCTCACCCTCAGCGACGACCGCGGCCGCGTGATGGCTGAGGTGTCGAGCGAACAGGGCGATGCGGAACTGGTCGGGAACCTCGCGCTTCGGGAAACGAGGACGCTCTACGCCCGCTGCGGCAACTGGTTCGCATGGCTGGATGTGGCGGTGCTGCTCGCGCTCGTGGGGCTCGCGCTGGCCCCCGGCACTCGTCATTCCCGCGAAGGCGGGAATCCCGTGACTTAATCGCCCGGCCGGAGCCTGAGTCGCTGGGTCCCTTGCCTTCGCGGGGACGACGGTGAGGCACAAAAAAAGCGTCCCGAAGGACGCTTTTCGAAAGAATGGTCGGGGTGGCGAGATTCGAACTCGCGACCACTACACCCCCAGCGTAGTGCGCTACCAGGCTGCGCTACACCCCGACGAGCAAACGATTGTAACAGCATCGCCGCGATCTGCGGAAGGCGGATCAGCGACGAAGGAGGGTCAGGACTTCCTCGAGCTCCAGGCGCACCTGGCGGACGATCTGGTGCGACATGCTGGCTTCCATGCGCGCCTGCGGGCCCTCCAGGCGGGCGCGGGCGCCCGTGATGGTGAAGCCCTCGTCGTACAGCAACGAGCGGATCTGGCGGATCATCAGCACGTCGTGGCGCTGGTAATAGCGACGATTGCCCCGGCGCTTGACGGGCTTGAGCGCGGGAAATTCCTGCTCCCAGTAGCGAAGGACATGCGGCTTGACGCCGCAAAGCTCGCTCACCTCACCGATGGTGAAGTAGCGCTTCGCCGGAATGGCGGGAAGCTCGGTGTTATTCCCTGGATCCAGCATAGCCCTCGACTCTTACCTTGAGTTTCTGGCCGGGACGGAAGGTGACCACCCGCCGGGCAGAGATGGGAATTTCCTCGCCGGTCTTCGGATTGCGACCGGGCCGCTGATTCTTCTGCCTCAGGTCGAAATTGCCGAAACCCGACAACTTCACCTGCTCGCCCCGCTCCAGTGCCTCGCGCACGACCTCAAAATACGCGTCCACGAATTCCTTGGCCTCGCGCTTGTTGAGGCCCACGTCGAGGAAAAGCCGCTCGGCCATTTCCGCCTTGGTCAGCGCCATCTTATCCTCGCAGTCTCGCCTTGCATGATCTCTCCAATGCCCCCACCGCGTCTGCCACGCGAGCGTCGGCATCGTCGTCGGTAAGGGTGCGTGAAGCGTCCTGTAAAATCAAGCCCATAGCGAGACTCTTTCGCCCCTCGTCGATGCCCTTGCCGGCATAGCGGTCGAATAGGCGGACCTCCTTCAGGACGTCGCCGAGCGCGCCGCGTACGGCGGCTTCGACGGCCGACCAGGCGATCTCCTCCGGCAACTCCACGGCGATATCGCGGCGAACCGCAGGAAAGCGCGGGACGCGGCCGGCGCTCGGAAGGCGGCGCGAGAGGATCGGCTCGAGGGCCAGTTCCATCACGTGGACGTCCGGGCCGAGATCCAACGCCTTGGCCAGCGCCGGATGCAGGGCGCCAAGGAAGCCGGCCGGCCGGCCGTCGCGGAGCACGCGTGCGCCACGGCCGGGATGCAGCCAGGACGGAAGGTCTTCGGCGTCCACCGACCAGCGCTCCGGCTCGCCCGTATGCCCGATCAGCGCATCAAGGTCGCCCTTGAGATCGAAGAAGTCGACGGTCCGCGACGCTTCGCCCCACTGCTCTGCCCGTGCGCTGCCCGAGGCGACGACGGCGACGCGGCCGACCTCGTCCGGGGCGCCACCCGTGGCATGGAAGCTGCGGGCGACCTCGAACAGCCGGACGCGCTCCTGCTGGCGGGCGCGATTATGACGAAGCGCCTCGACCAGGCCGGGCAGCAGGGACGTGCGCATCACCGCCAGGTCGGCGGAGAGGGGGTTCGCCAACGGCACCCAGTCGCGGTCCAGTTGCCAGGTCTTGAGCAGATCGGCACTGACGAAGGACAAGGTGACGGCCTCGTAGTAGCCGCGGGCGGCAAGCTGGTCGCGCAACGCCATCTCGGTCAGGCGTGCCTCCGGCTCCGCGCGCAGGGCGATCTCGCCCGCCGGCGCGTGGGTCGGAATGCGCTCGTAACCGTGGATGCGCGCGACCTCTTCGATGAGGTCTTCCTCGCGCTCGATGTCGAAGCGGCTGCTCGGCGGCGTGATGCGCCAGCCGTCGGCAGTCTCGACCACGCCCGTGCCCAGGGCGGTAAAGATACGGGTGACCTCCGCGGCAGGCACCTCGATGCCGAGCACGCGGCGCAGGCGCGCCTGACGGAGCGGCACGGGTGCGTGTTCGCGCAGGTCGTCCAGCCGCTCGGCCACCGTGACCGGGCCGGCCTTGCCGCCGGCGATCTGCAAGAGGAGCTCCGTCGCGCGCTCCATGGCGCGCCTGGGCAGGGCCGGGTCGACGCCGCGCTCGTAACGGTGCGAGGCATCGGTGTGCAGGCCGAGCTTGCGGGCACGGCCCATGATCGCGGACGGCGCGAAATGCGCGGCCTCGAGGAACACGTCGCGCGTGCTGTCGGTCACCCGCGACTCGAAGCCGCCCATGACGCCGGCCACGGCGAGTGGACGCGCCTCGTCGGCGATCACGACGAAGGACGGATCGAGCTTCGCGTCGTTGCCGTCGAGCAGCTTCAACGTCTCGCCCTCGTCCGCATGGCGGACCCGTATGGCGCCGGACAATGCGTCGTTGTCGAACGCATGCAGGGGATGGCCAAGCTCGAGCATCACGTACTGGGTGATGTCGACAATGGCGCTGATGGGACGGATGCCCGAGCGGCGCAGGCGCTCGGCCAGCCACAGCGGCGAACGCGCGGTGGCGTCCACGCCCTCGATCACGCGACCGAGGTAACGCGGCGCATCGGCACCGGCTTCGAGGCGCACGGGACGCGAAAGACGGGAGCCTACCGCGGCATCCGCACTGCCGGCCGGCTTCACGCGACTGCCGAACAGGGCGGCCACGTCATGGGCGAGACCGTTCAGGCCGAGCACGTCGGGGCGGTTCGGGGTGATCTTCAGCTCGATGGTGGCGTCTGGCAGGCCAAGATACTCGGCCAGCGGCTTGCCCACCGGTGCATCGGCCGGCAGTTCAAGCAGGCCGGAGGCATCGGCGTCGATGCCGAGCTCCTTCGCCGAGCAGAGCATGCCGAACGACTCGACGCCGCGCAGCTTCGCGGCCTTGATCTGGATGTTGCCGGGCAGCGTGGCACCGACTTTCGCGAGCGGCACGCGGATGCCGACCCGCGCATTGGGCGCGCCGCAGACGATCTGCAGGAGCTCGCCCTGCCCCGCGTCCACCTTGCACACCTGGAGGCGGTCGGCTTCGGGATGCTTTGCGGCCTCGACGATCTCGGCCACGACGACGCCGTCGAGGCCTTCGCCCAGCGGCGTGACCTCTTCGACCTCGAGGCCCGACATCGTCAACGCGTGTACCAGTGCCGCGCGATCGGCATCGATGGTCACCAGTTCGCGTAGCCAGTTTTCGGAGAATTTCATGGGAGCGACTCGTTGAACTTGGGATCGATCAGGCGAACTGACGCAGGAAGCGCAGGTCGTTCTCGAAGAAGGCGCGCAGGTCGCCCACGCCGTAGCGGAGCATGGCGAAGCGCTCCACGCCCAGGCCGAAGGCGAAGCCGGTATAGCGTTCCGGATCGATGCCGCAATTCGCCAGCACGGTCGGATGGACCATGCCGCAACCCAGCACCTCGAGCCAGCGCGTGCTGCCGTCCTCGGCGTCCCAGCGGATGTCGACCTCGGCCGAGGGCTCGGTGAAGGGGAAGTAGCTCGGGCGGAAGCGCATCTCGAAGTCGCGCTCGAAGAACGCGCGCACGAACTCGGCCAGCGTGCCCTTCAGGTCGGCGAAGCTGGAGGTCTCGTCGACCAGCAGGCCCTCGATCTGGTGGAACATCGGCGAGTGGGTCTGGTCGGAATCGCTGCGATAGACCTTGCCCGGCGCGATGATGCGGATCGGCGGCTGGCGGCCCTGCATCGAACGGATCTGCACCGGCGAGGTATGCGTGCGCAGCAGGCGCCCGTCGCCGAAGTAGAAGGTGTCGTGCATGGCCCGCGCCGGATGATGCGGCGGGAAGTTCAGCGCCTCGAAGTTGTGCCAGTCGTCCTCGATCTCGGGACCGTCGGCACGCTGGTAGCCGAGGCGGCCGAAGATGTCCGCGATACGTTCGAGGGCGCGGGTGATCGGATGGATGCCGCCGTATTCGCCGTCGCGGCCCGGCAGGGTCACGTCGATGCGCTCGGAGGCGAGCCGGCGGTCCAGCTCGGCCTGCTCCAGCGACTGCTTGCGGAGCGCGATGGCATCGGCGAGGCGCTCCTTGGTGCGGTTGACCTCGGCGCCGCGCGCCTTGCGCTCGTCGCCGCTGAGCTGGCCCAGGGCCTTCAAGGCCGCCGTGACGGCGCCGTTCTTGCCCAGCAGGGCCACGCGCAGGGCGTCCAGCGCCTCGAGCGAGGGGGCGGCTTCGATGTCCCGCAGGGACGCGTCGACATGCTCGATCGATTCCATCAGGTTTCCTGACTCATAAAGAGACTCGACAACGTCGTTCCTGCGAAGGCAGGAACCCAGTGACCCTAACGGAGCCGCGGAAGTCACTGGCCCCCTGCCTTCGCAGGGGCGACGCTATCGCAAAAAAAATGGGGAGAAGGCCAGGCCTTCTCCCCACGTGATCCATCATCGCGCCGTATCGCTACCGCGCGTGGTAAAGCGGATTACGCAGCCAGACTGGCCTTGGCCTTCTCTGCGATCGCGCCAAACGCCTTGATGTCGTGCACGGCCAGGTCGGCGAGGACCTTGCGGTCCACCGAGATGTTGGCCTTGGCCAGACCGTTGATCAGGCGGCTGTACGACAGGCCGAACTGACGGGCGGCGGCGTTGATACGGACGATCCACAGCGCGCGGAACTGACGCTTGCGCTGCTTGCGGCCGATGTAGGCGTACTGACCGGCCTTGATGACGGCCTGGTTGGCTACGCGGAATACCTTGCGGCGGGCGTTGTAATAGCCCTTGGCACGGCCGATGATCTTCTTGTGACGACGACGGGCGGTAACGCCACGCTTAACACGAGCCATGGTTCAAGCCTCCCTTAGAGATACGGCAACATGCGAGCCACACCCTTGGTGTCGCACGCCTTGACGTGGTTGGGAGCGCGCAGGCCGCGCTTACGCTTGGTCGACTTCTTCGTCAGGATGTGCGACTTGAAGGCGTGACCGGCCTTGAACTTGCCGGAAGCGGTCTTGCGAAAACGCTTCGCCGCCGCCCGGTTGGTCTTGATCTTGGGCATCGGAATGCTCCGTATTCGGTTGCTGACTGATCCGGCGGCAAGGCCTTGAGGCGCCTGCACTTTCCTTCCTGCCGGGTACGGTGGTTCGGCCCATCCATTCGGACCGAGCCGGCGATTCTACATGAATCTTAAGGGGATGTGTAGGAGCCGCTATAGCGGCGAGGGCATCTGCCCTGCCGCTCCGGCAATCAATCTTCCCACTTCACCGCTCCGTGGGCTTCTCGCCGCTATAGCGGCTCCCACAGGTTCGGAATCAGGCCTTCTTCTTCGGGCCGATCATCATGACCATCTGACGGCCTTCCAGGCGGGGGAACTGCTCCACGGAGCCGTTCTCGCCCACGTCTTCCTGGATTTTCCGGGCCAGGTTCTGGCCGAGGTCCTGGTGGGACATCTCGCGGCCGCGGAAGCGGATCGTGACCTTGACCTTGTCGCCTTCCTCGAGGAAGCGAAGCATGTTGCGCAGCTTGATCTGGTAGTCGCCGACGTCCGTGACCGGACGGAACTTCACTTCCTTGATCTCGACCTGCTTCTGCTTCTTCTTGGCGGCCTGGGCCTTCTTCTGGGCTTCGAATTTGAACTTGCCGTAATCCATGATGCGGCAGACCGGCGGATCGCCGTTCGGCTGGATTTCGACGAGGTCCATGCCGAGGTCTTCGGCGGCGCGGATGGCGTCACGGGTGTCCATGATGCCCAGCTGCTCACCTTCGACGCCAAGCACGCGGACCCGCGGGACGCGGATCTCGTTGTTCTTGCGATTGCCCTTGTTTTCGGTCGTAGCGATACCGCTATCCTCCAGAAGAATGATCCCAATACCGGACCCGCGGCCTTATTGGCGGGTCTCGGCTTCCAAACGTTGGACGAATTGAGCCAGCGGCATGCTGCCGAGGTCTTCGCCACCGCGGGTACGCACGGAAATGGTACCGGTTTCCCGCTCGCGGTCGCCGACCACGATGAGATAGGGGACCTTCTGCAACGTATGCTCGCGGATTTTATATCCGACCTTTTCATTGCGCAAATCGGCGTCCACCCTGAAGCCTTGTCCGACAAGGGCTTGCACGATTTCACGCACATAATCGGCCTGGGCGTCGGTAATGCTGAACGCCACGGCCTGGATGGGGGCGAGCCAGGTGGGAAGCAAGCCCGCGTGGTGCTCGATCAGGATGCCGATGAAGCGCTCCATGGAGCCGACGATCGCCCGGTGCAGCATCACCGGATGCTGGCGCTGGCTATGCTCGTCCACGTACTCGGCGCCCAGGCGCTCGGGCATCATGAAATCCACCTGCATCGTGCCTACCTGCCAGGCGCGGCCGATGGAGTCCTTCATGTGGTACTCGATCTTCGGGCCGTAGAACGCGCCCTCGCCCGGCAGTTCTTCCCAGGCCACGCCCGCCGCCGAGAGGGCCGCGCGCAAGGCGTGCTCGGCCTTGTCCCAGACCTCGTCCGAGCCGATCCGCTTGTCCGGACGCAGGGCGATCTTCATCGCGATATCGTTGAAACCGAAATCCTCGTACACCTTCATGGCCTGGGCATGGAAGGCCGCGACCTCTTCCTCGATCTGGGCCGGGGTGCAGAAGATGTGGCCGTCGTCCTGGGTAAAGGCGCGCACGCGCATGATCCCGTGCAGCGCGCCCGAGGGCTCGTTGCGGTGGCAGCCGCCGAACTCGCCGTAGCGGATGGGCAGGTCGCGGTAGCTGTGCAGGCTGGTGTTGAAGATCTGCACATGGCCCGGGCAGTTCATCGGCTTCAGCGCGTAGGTGCGCTTCTCCGACTCGGTGAAGAACATGTTTTCCTGGTAGTTGTCCCAATGGCCGGACTTCTTCCACAGGCTTACGTCCATGATCTGCGGGCCGCGCACTTCCTTGTAACCGCTCTTGCGGTACACGCCGCGCACGTACTGCTCCACGGCCTGCCAGATGGCCCAGCCCTTCGGGTGCCAGAAGACCATGCCCGGCGCCTCTTCCTGCTGGTGGAACAGGTCGAGCTGCTTGCCGATGCGGCGATGATCGCGCTTCTCCGCTTCCTCCAGCTGGAGCAGGTAGGCCTTGAGGTCCTTGTCGTTGAGCCAGGCGGTGCCGTAGATGCGGGTGAGCATCTCGTTGTTGGAATCGCCGCGCCAGTAGGCGCCAGCCACCTTCATCAGCTTGAAGGCGCGCAGCTTGCCCGTATTGGACACGTGCGGACCGCGGCAGAGGTCGGTGAACTCGCCCTGGGTGTAGAGCGACAGCTCCTCGTTGGCGGGGATGGACTCGATGATCTGCGCCTTGTATTCCTCGCCCATGCCACGGAAGAACCGGATCGCCTCGTCGCGGCTTTTCACCGAACGCGTGACCGGGATCTGCTCCTTCACGATCTTCTCCATTTCGGCCTGGATGGCCTCGAGGTCGTCCGGCGTGAACGGACGCTCGTACGCGAAGTCGTAGTAGAAGCCGTTGTCCACCACGGGACCGATGGTGACCTGCGCCCCCGGGAACAGGCGCTGCACGGCCTGGCCCAGCAGGTGGGCCGTGGAATGACGAAGGATGTCCAGGGCCTCGGGGCTCTTCTCGGTGACGATCTCGAGGGCCGCATCGCGGTCGATGGTGTAGCTGGCGTCCACCAGCTTGCCGTCCACCTTGCCGGCGAGAGTGGCCTTGGCGAGGCCGGCACCGATGGAAGCGGCAACCTCCTGCACGGAAACGGGGTGGTCGAACGGACGCTGGCTGCCGTCGGGGAGCGTGATCTGGATCATGGATGGTATTCCGGACAAACAAAAAGGGCGCCAGGCGCCCTTCGGGATGACGAAGACGTGGCGGGGGCTCAGGTTGGGAAGCGCGTAGTCCGCATGTCGCACACTCGGCCGGCGTTGCCGCGGGCCACCTTCGTTGCATGGATATCGGGCGAAAACTAGTTCAGGCCCGCTGCCGTGTCAAATGCGGCGTCCGTTACACTTTGCCGTCTCCCCGCTCCCAGGTCTCTCCCCCATGCGCATCCTGGTCACCGGCAGCGCCGGATTCGTCGGCTCGGCCCTCACCGAGCGCCTGCTCGCGCGCGGCGACACCGTGCTCGGCTTCGACAACCACAACGACTACTACGACCCGGCGCTCAAGGAAGCCCGTCTCGCCCGTTTCACCACGCACCCGAGGTATACCCACCTGCGCGCGGACCTGGCAGAACAGGCCGCCGTCGATCGCGCCTTCGCCGATTTCCAGCCCGAGCGCGTGGTGAACCTCGCCGCGCAGGCAGGCGTACGCTATTCGCTCACCCATCCGCACGCCTATGTGCAGAGCAACCTCGTCGGTTTCGTCAACGTGCTCGAGGCCTGCCGCCGGCACCAGGTCGGTCACCTCGTGTACGCCTCGTCCAGCTCCGTCTACGGTGCGAACCGCAAGATGCCCTTCGCGGTGGAAGACGCGGTGGACCATCCGGTGAGCCTTTACGCGGCCACGAAGAAGTCGAACGAGCTGATGGCGCATACGTACAGCCACCTGTTCGGACTGCCGACGACGGGGCTGCGTTTCTTCACCGTCTACGGGCCATGGGGACGCCCGGACATGTCGCCGATCCTGTTCGCCAACCGGATCGTTCGCGGCGAACCGATCGACGTGTACAACCATGGTCAGCACAGCCGCGACTTCACCTATATCGACGATATCGTCGAAGGGGTGATCCGCACGCTGGACCATCCTGCGACGCCGGATCCTTCGTACGACCCGGTCTCCCCGAACCCCGGCACGTCTGCCGCGCCGTACCGCGTGTATAACATCGGCAACGACGAGCCGGTGCAGTTGCTGGACTTCATCGCGACGCTGGAGAAGCACCTCGGGCGTACCGTCGAGAAGCGCCTGCTCCCGATGCAGCCGGGCGACGTGCCGGATACGTGGGCCGATGTGTCGGCGCTGAGCCGCGATGTCGGATACGCACCCTCGACGTCGATCGACGAGGGCCTGGCGAAGTTTGCGGCCTGGTATAGGGTCTATCACGGGATAGGCTGAGGGGCCAACCCTCGCCGCTATAGCGACTCCTACAAAGCCTCAAGCGGCGAGGCCTCCTGCAGGAGCCGCTACAGCGGCGAGACAACGCGCGTCAGAGCAACCGGCGCAGCAGACCCGATGCACGCTGCGTCTTTCGCTGCGCGGCGTAGCCCAGGATCGCCGGAACCGCCAGCAGCGTGAACCATTGCCGCGCGCGGGTCACGCCCGTGTACACCAGTTCGCGGGTGAGTACCGGCGACGGCTCGGGCGGAAGCGTCAGCGCCGTGTGTTCGAATTCGGAGCCCTGCGACTTGTGCACCGTCATCGCATACACCGTCTCCACCGCCGCGAGGCGGCTCGGCACGACAAAGCGGATGCGTTCGCCGCCGCGCTCGTCCATGACGGCGAAGGCCACGCGCAAGGCCATGCCGCCCTGCCCGTCGGGAATCCACAGGGTCACGCCCACGTCGCCGTTCATGAGGCCCAGCGCGTAATCGTTGCGCGTGAGGATCACCGGCCGGCCTTCGTACCAGCCGCCGGTGGCCTCGATCAGGCCCCGATCCCGCAGTCCTTGCGCGATGCGTGCGTTCTGCGCGAGCACGCCGTGCTCGCCCTGACGCGTGGCACAGAGCAACTGGAACCCCGCATAGGCACGCAGCGCACCGCGCGCCCAGCGGGCGAGGTCGTCGTCGCCCGCCCCGACGGGAGGCCGTTCGCGCTCGATCCAGTCGAGGTAGTGCCGGTAACCGGGAGCATCGTCGCGGCCTTCGATGGCCAGCGTGGCGATGGCGGCGGGCGACGGCGTGCCGAGTGCCAGATCGTCGAACGCGTCGAACACCGCGAGCGCCCTGCCCACATCGCCGTCGTTGATCGCCGCGGCCAGCGCGCCGATGCCGCTGTCGCTGCCGAAACGCCGGCTGTGGCGGAGCATGGCGATGTGCTGGTCGAGTGGCGACGCCATGAGGGTGGTCGGGTCGCTGGGTTCCTGTCCCCGGAAGGACGACGGGGGGGCGTCCGTCCACGCCGAGACGTCTTCGTCGCAGACCTCGCGTATCCAGTCGCGCGTCGCGCTGGAATAGTGTCCCGCTTCCGCGCGTGCGCAGAGGTCGCCGAGGACCGCGCCCGCCTCGACCGACGACAACTGGTCCTTGTCGCCAAGCAGCACCAGGCGCGCACCGGGCGGCAACGCATCGAGCGTGGCGGCCATCATCTCGAGATCGATCATCGAAGCCTCGTCGACGACGAGCACGTCGACGTGCAGGGGGTTCTCGGCGTCATGACGGAACGCGCGCGTGTCCGGACGGCTGCCGAGCAGGCGATGCAGGGTGGTCACTTCGGCGGGGATCGCCTGCTTCACGGCCGGATCCACCTGCAACTGCGCCACCTGGCCCGCGATGGACGCGTTGAGCCGCGCGGCGGCCTTGCCCGTCGGCGCGGCGAGGCGGATGCGCAGGCGCGTTCCGCCATCGCGCAACGCCAGTGTCTGCAGCAGTCCCAGGAGGCGCACCACGGTCGTCGTCTTGCCGGTGCCGGGACCGCCCGTGATGACCGCGAAGCCCGAGCGCGCCGCGATCGCACAGGCCACCTTCTGCCAGTCCGGATGAAAGCCTTCGTCGGGAAAGAGACGGGCCAGTTCGCTGCGCAGATCGACGCTGGCGGCCCGTTCGCCCAGGCGGTCCCGGATCGCCTGGGCCACCTTTGCCTCGTCGCGCCAGAAGCGACGCATGTAGAGCAGGCCGTTCTCGAGCACCAGGGGCGCCGAGGCATCCCCGCCGGACTGCGCCACGACATCGGCGGTCCCCAGGAAGTCCGCCGGATCGCCGAGTTCGGGTTCCCGCTCGCGCAGCGTATCGAGCGGCATGCAGATGTGCCCCTCGCCAAGCTCGTGGCTGAGGAGCGCGGCGGCCACCTGGACGCGCGGATCGACCGCCGGATCCAGCTCGCGCAGGAAGCGGGCAAAGGCGCGGTCCAAGGTATCGATGCGCCCCTCGGCGAGGGCGCGGTCCAGCCAGGTACCGCTGTCGGCGATCATGCGGACCCTCCTTCGAACAGGTGGTCCATGGCGTCGATCATCGCCTTCGTCGGCCGCTCGACATGCACGCCGTGGCCGTGGCCGTCGACGCCACGCAGGTAGAGGTAGATGGCACCGCCGACGTGGGTGTCGTAATCGTAGGCATCTCCCAGCCGGCTGCGCAGCTGGCGGTGCAGCGCCAGCAGGTACAGCGCGTATTGCAGTTCATACCGCGCCTCGAGGATGGACCGGCGCATCGCCTCCGGCGTGTACGCCGTTTCGTCCGGGCCAAGCTGGTTCGATTTGTAATCGACGACATACCACCGGCCGTCGTGTTCGACGATGAGGTCGATGAAGCCCTTGAGCATGCCGTTGACGGTATCCGACGCCAGGTGCGGTCGCGCCTCGCCGTCCAGCGTGTGCTCGCGGACGATGCGATCCAGGGCCAGCGTGTCCACGCCCCGCGACTCGAAGAGGAATTCGAGTTCCGCGCGATAACGCGAAGGGTCGTCCAGCGTCGCGAGCGCCAGCTTTCCATGGCCGGGCAGGTCTACCGGCGTGCGAAGCAGGACGAGCAGCCAGTCGGTGAGGACGTCGATGAAGGCGGTCCAGTTGCGCCGCTCGCACCGGCGTGCCACCACGTCGCGCAGCCGGGCACGGTCGGCCGCGATCGACGCGAAACCTTCGCCTGCGATCCACTCCAGCAGATCGTGCAGGAACGTACCGGCTTCCGCGCCGCGATCGAACGCGTGGATGCCGGTGGCGACCGGCCGGGGCAAGGCGGGCTCGGTGGCGTATTCGACGATGACGTCGTCGATGGCGGTCTCCGGCGCGGCGACGTGGTCGGCATGACGCAGGCCACTGTAGCTGGCGATGCGCCAGGGCCTGGCGCGTGCGATCGAGGGCTCGCGCGCCGGCCGTGGGGCGTCGTCCCGCGCCGGCGGGACGTAGCGGCGCTCGTCGGGAGGTGGCATGTATTCCACGCGGATGGCCGGGGTGCCGTCCGCGAGTTCGCGAAGCAGCCCCGCGATGGCACCGTTGGCGATCTCCTTCCCGCCACCCAGCAAATGGCCGAACGCACTGCGATGCACCTGCGGCGTACGCGCGTTGTTGTGGCAGACGGGCGCCACGCCGACGTAGCAGGCATGCCGCGCACGGGTCATGGCCACGTAGAGCAGGCGCAGGTCTTCCTGCAGTTCGGCGAGGTCGGCTGCCTCCTTGGCGCGCTCGGACGCTTCGCCCCCCTTCGACTTGCTCACCAGTTCCAGCTGGTTACCCGTGCCGTCGTGGTAACGGTAGGTGGCCTGTCCGGGATGCGTGCCGCCGCTGGCACACACGAAGGGCAGGAACACCAGCGGATACTCCAGGCCCTTGGACTTGTGGATGGTCACGACCTTCACCACGTCGTCGTCGCTTTCCAGGCGCACGAGCTGGTCGTCGCCGTGGTGGGTGGCGGTATCGGCAATGCGTTCCGCGAGATGACGGATGAGCGCCTGCTCGCCATCGAGCGTCGACGCCGCGTGCTGCAGCAGTTCGGCCAGGTGGAGCACGTTCGTGAGTGCCCGTTCGCCGCCGCCCCGGCCGAGCAGCCGCGCCGGCAGGTCGAAGCGATGCAGCAGCGAGTGCAGCATCGCGAGCACACCCGACTGCTGCCACAGCTGGCGAAGGGCGAGGAACAGTTCGCCGCGCTGCTCCCAGTGTCTCTCGTCGACGTTGAGCCGCTCGAGTTCGGCATACCCGAGGTCCAGCGTGCGCGTGGCGAGCGCCGCGCGCATCGCGGTGTCCGAGGCCGGCGAAGCCACGGCGCGGAGCCAGGCGAGCACGTCGTTGGCCTCGACGCTCTCGAGCACGGAATCGCGGTCGGAGAGGAACACGCTGCGCACATGACGCTGGGCAAGCGCCGAGCGGACCTGGGCCGCCTCGGCGCGGCTGCGCACGAGCACGGCGACATCGGCCGGCTTCAGGGGAGCGACGTTCCCGTCGCCGTCCGCGAAACCGGTGCCGCCACGCAGGGCGCCCTCCAGTAACCGCACGATCTCGCTGGCGCATGCGTCGGCCATCTGGTCGCGGTAGTGCCGCACGCCCACCGGCATCTCGTCGTCGAGCAGCCAGAGACGAAGCGCGGGCTGCGTTTCCCGGTCGACCACGAACCGCTCCACCCTGCCCTTCGCCTCCACCGCGACGAAAGGGAGGCCGCGCTGCGGGAAGTGGAAGGCGCCATGGGGATGCCGTTCGCCATGCAGGAACACGGCGTTCACCGCATCCACCATGTCCCCGGTGGAACGGAAGTTGGTGTCCAGGCTGTAATGCGGCGCCTGCGCCTGCGCGCGGGCCGACAGATAGGTATGGATGTCCGCGCCGCGGAACGCGTAGATCGCCTGTTTCGGATCGCCGATCAGCAACAGGCCCACGCCGGGCGCGTCGGCGTAAACACGGCTGAAGATACGGTACTGGACGGGATCGGTATCCTGGAACTCGTCGATCAGCGCCAGGGGGAACTGCCGGCGGATCGTATCCGCCAGCATATCGCCGGCAGGGCCGCCCAGGGCGAGGTCGAGGCGCTGCAACAGGTCGTCGAAGCCGATCTGCGCACGCTTCCGTTTCTGCATCGCGAAACGTTCGCGCACGCGGGCCAGCGCGTCGGCCAGCAAGGCGTGGCGTATCTCGACCTTTCCTTCGTTCCCGGCCTCCCAGGCATCCAGCGCGGCGAACGCCGGATGCTCGGGCCGCGTCTTGCCCTTGCCGGTGGCATCGCCGAGACGCGTCGCCGTGAAGCGCTGCAATGCTTCTTCCGTCACCTCGCCGCCGAACGCCCAGCGCCGCAAGGGCGCGAGGTACCCCGGCATCCGATCCGGACGGTAACGGTTGTTGTTGAGCACCTTGGCCGTCGAGGCATCGACGAGCAGCGTCTCGATCCTGTCGACATCGGCGCGCCATGCCGTGGCGGCTTCGGCCAGCAGGCGCTCGTTCTCCGCTTCCCACGCCTCGCGTGCCGCGAGCAGCGAACGCGGGTCCGTCACGGCATCGAGGATCTGTCCCTCGACGCGCAAGGTCACTTCGCCGCCATGGAACAGCGGCTTCAGCGAACGCAGCAGGTCGTCGGGCGAGCGCCATTCCTGCAGCACGGCCTCGGCCTGGCGCGGCGCCAGCGGGTAGAACGCCTGGCGCCAGTAGTCGCGCACGCAATCGGCCAGCAGCTCGCTCTCGTCGGGCTCCAGCGTGAGTGCGAACGCATGGCCGCTGCCGAAGGCATGCTGCGTGAGCATGCGCTGGCTCCACCCATGGATGGTGAAGATGGCGGCCTCGTCCATCCATTGCGCCGCGAGCTCCAGGCGCCGGGCGCAGCCCGGATGGGCTTCCGCGGGATAGACGGCCATCAGTTCCGCGAGGAACGGTTCTCTGGAGGCGGAGGCACGAAAGGCGGCCGACGCCTCGACGAGCCGGGCGCGGATGCGTTCGCGCAGTTCCTGCGTGGCTGCCTCGGTGAAGGTGACCACCAGCAGCTGCGGCGGCAGCAGCGGTTGCGGCAGACCATGGCCCAGCACGGCGCGCACGTAGAGCGCCGCGATGGTCCAGGTCTTGCCCGTACCGGCGCTCGCTTCGATGAGCCGGATGCCATCGAGGGGCATCGTCACCGGATGGAGGGGCACGACCGAAGGACTCATGCGGCCTCCACGCGCAGCGCGTCGAGGAAGTCGGCATAGGCCGGCAACCAGTCCACGAAGCCGCTCGCCAGCAATGCGCCGAACTGGGGGAAGGCGCGGCGCAGGTAGGCATCGTTGTCGACCTCCCCCGGGATGCGCGTGCCAGGCGCGGCGGGACCGTAGGCCGTGCGCGCCGCCGTCTCCGCCCTTGCCTCGTCCTCGCCGAGCCATGCCAGCGCCGTGCGCAGGGCAATGGGCAACGGCCGGCGCATGCCCTCCCGCCACATCCGCACCACGAGGAGCAGGCGCTCCTGCGCGGCGTCCATACGCAGCGGAGGCATGACGATCGTGCCGTCCGGGCCGACATAGCGTGTTTCGATGGCGATGCCCGCCGCCTGGGCGACCAGATGCTCTACCCACGCCTCGACCAGCCGGTGAGCCGCGGGACGCCCTTCCTTGTCGACGACGGCGGTGGGCGAAGCCCGCAGCGACACGAGATGACCATCGCCGTCCGTGCGCAATCCCGCCAGCCAGTCCTCGATCGTCAGCCCGTCGATCGACACGCTCACCTCGCGCTTGCCGGCGTCGACGGGCCATCTTGCGCACTCGTCGACATAGCGCACGTGTACGGCTCGCGCGGCTTCTTCCAGCGTGCGCCGCGCCATCGCGGCGAAGCCACCCATGGGCAGCACGCCGCTGCGTTGCAGCCGGGCGCTCGCCCTCGTGACGGCGATGACCGGGTCGCCGCCTTCTTCGCGCAGCGCCGCGCGCAGGAGCGTGTCGATCATGCCGTAGCGGTCGAGACCGCCGAGAGAGAACGGCTCGTTCTCGTCGCCCGCGGCCTCGGCAACGTCGAAGCGCACGCCGAGCCGGCTGTTGAAGAACTCGCGCACCGGATGCCGGAGGAACCGGCGGAACGTGGCGATCGGCAGCGGCCGCTCCACCGGCAGAGGATCGAGCGGCGCGTCACGATGTTCGTCGCGCGCTTCGTGGGCGACTCGCCATTCGCCCGCGTAAGTGAACAGGCGTGCGTCGCCTTCCTGGAAATAGGCGCGGCTGAACGGCTGCAGCGGATGGGCGACGGTAAGGGCCGGCAGCGCGTCGCCGCCCTCCGCCGTCCGCCAGCCTGCGGCGAGATAGTCGCGCAGCTGCCCCACGAGCACCGACGGTGCGAGCTCGGCATTGTCGCGGGCGCTGCGGCCCACCCAGCCGACGTGCAAGGCGTCGCGCGCCGAAAGCAACGCTTCCAGGAACAGGTAGCGGTCGTCCTCGCGACGCGAACGATCGCCGGGACGCCATGCCCCGCCCCGCGCCATGAGGTCGAAGTCCATCGGCGGCCGGGCGCGCGGATAGTCGCCGTCATTCATGCCGAGCAGGCAGACGAGGCGAAACGGGATGGCGCGCATCGGCATCAGCGTCCCGAAGCTCACGGCGCCGGCGAGGAAACGCTTCGAAAGGCCACCCTCGTCGAAGGGAGCGAGCCAGGCTTCGCGGACGACGTCCACCGGCAGCGGCTGGTCGAACGATGCCTCCGCGCACGCGCGCTCCCAGCCTTCCAGCGCGTCGAGGAGGCGCTCGTGCAGCATGCGGTCTTCCGGGTCCGACGGCGCGAACAGATCGCGCAGCAGAGCACGCAGGCGTTCGCCCCACGCGGCGGGCGACGCGGCCTCCGCGAGGCGGCGCCAATGGTTGCCGAGCGCGTCGAGAAGATCGGCCAGCGGGCCCACCAGCGTCGCGTCCAGTCCGCCCACCTCGCCATACGGCTCGATGTCGCCCCACGCCTCGCCCTGTCCCGCCGCGTAGCCAAGCAGCATGCGACGCAGCCCGAACATCCAGGTGTTCTGTTCCAGAGCGGGCAAGCCCAGCGACGATCGTTGCGCCGCATCCAGGCCCCAGCGAATGCCCGCGCCTTCGATCCATCGATGGAGAAGCGGAATATCGTCCTCGCCGATGCCGAAGCGCGCGCGCACGGCCGGCACGTCGAGCAGGTCGGCCATGTCGCCCACGCCGAAGCGGGATTCGGGCAGCGCCAGCAGCATGTCCAGCGCCATGACCATCGGCGCCGTGCCTCGTGCCGTGCGGTCGGCGATGCTGTAGGGAACGTAGCGCGCATCGTCGCGCGGCACGCGGCCGAAGACGGCGTCGATATGCGGCCCGTACGTTTCGATATCGGGAACCATCACGATCACGTCGCGGGGAAGGATCGGATCGCCCCTGCGGGTCGCTTCCTCGAAGCGCGCCAGCAGTTGATCGTGCAATACCTCGACCTCGCGCTGGGGGCCGTGCGTCACGTGGAAGGCAATGGACGTATCGCCCTGCGCCAGGGTGTGCGGCTCCGCGGGGAGAGGCTCCAGATCGAGGATCGCCGCCTGCACCTGGCCCAGCAGCGTATCGGTGCGCGGCTCCGCGAAGAGGTCGATGCGCTGGTCCCAGGCAGTGAAGCGCTCGCGGTAGGTATCCGGGTTGTCGAATTCGTCGAGCAGGCGGATGTAATCGCGCCCCTGCTTGCCCCAGGCCGCCAGCAGCGGATGGGCGTACATGTGCAGGTCCTCGTCCGAGGGCAATGCGGGCACGCCGGGCTTGGCCTGCTGGCGGCGGTGCTCGGCGCGCAGCAATTCGCGATCGTCGACGATGTCCGCCCAGTAATGCCGGCAGGGGTTCATCACAACGAGCAACACCTGCGACCAGCGGCCCAGGGCGGACAGCGCTTCGAGCGTCTGTCGCGGCAGCGACGACATGCCGAACACCACGATGCGTCGCGGAAGCGCCTTCGGCCGCTCCGTGGCACCGGCGATGGCGGCGAGGAAACGCTCATGCACGGCGGCGCGATGACCGTGGGCCCCTTCCCCCCCGACGTCGGCCAGCAGGCGGCGCCAGAGTTCGGACTGCCAGCGATCCGCCGGCGACAGGGTGGGTGCGCCGCCGCGGGCGTCGCGAACGACATCGCGTCCCGCCGCCCAGTCGTCGAGCCAGTCCGCGCGATAGACCTGGTACTGGTCGTAGAGGTCCGCCAGGCGCTCCGCCAGCTGGTGGCATTTACGCGCATCCCCGCCGTCGCCGAGGAAAGCCGCCAGCGGTTCGAATCCGGGCTCGTTCGACACGGCGGGCAGCAGGCGCATCAACCGCCATACCAGCCGGGATTTGTCGAACGGCGACTCCTGCGGTACCGCGTCGCGGCCCAGCACGGCGCGATACGCTTCCCAGAGGAAACGTCCCGGCAGTTCGACGTCGACCGCCGCGGCGATGCCCAGGCCGCCTTCGTCGCGACCGCGCGCAAGCGCCATGCGGAACCACTGCGCGATGCCGTTGGACTGAACGAGCACACGCTCGTCTTCCAGCGGACGCAGTGGCGTACGCGCCAGCCAGCCGACCAGCACGTCGCGCAATTCTTCGAGGCGGTTGCCATGCAGGACCATCAGGCCCGGCACCATGTCGTCCACGTCGCTCAACGGGCGGCTCCAGGGCGGAAAGACGCGATGGGAATCATCGCCGATCCGCGTCTCCCCGAGTGAGACTTCAGAAAGGCTTCGCCACGACCAGGAAGACGATGGCGATCAGCACGAGCACCGGCAGCTCGTTGAGGATGCGCAGGGTCTTCGACGAAGGCAGCGCACCGCCGGCGATGCTCCGCTTGAGCAGCCGCCCGGTCCAGATGTAGTAAGCCAGCATGAGGGCCACGAGGACCAGCTTCGCGTGCAGCCAGCCGCCGGTGACGTGGAAATACAGCCAGAGCACGAGGCCGAAGAGGAAGGCCAGGCCGAACATGTTGTGCCCGAACTTGTAGAGCCGGCGGCCCATCAGTTCGAGCCGCGCCTTCACGGCGGGTTCGTTGCCGGCCTCGGCGATGTTCACCAGGATCCGCGGCAGGTAAAACACCGTCGCCATCCACGCGATGACGAACACGATGTGCAGGGACTTGGTGAGAAGGTAGGCCACCGGCTGCGCTCCGTCGGGAAAGCGCCGAGTTTAGCCCACGCTGCGACGGGCACAAAAAAAGGAGCCAGCGGCTCCTTTTTGCGGTCTTCGTGCCACTCGCCGCCAGGGAAAGTGGTGGGCGGTACAAGGATCGAACTTGTGACCCCTACCATGTCAAGGTAGTGCTCTACCGCTGAGCTAACCGCCCGAAGAGCTGCGCAGTTTACCGGGGGCGGGCTGGGCGTGCAAGAGGGCTGGAAAGCGCCGGGCCCCTGCCTTCGCAGGGGCGACGCTCGGTCAGCGCAGGGCCCTCTCCCGCAGGCGGTGGATCTCGTCGCGCAGCTTGCCGGCCTCCTCGAACTCGAGGTTCTGGGCGTGCTTGTACATGCGGGCCTCGAGCTTCTTGATGGTCGACCCTACCTGCTCCGGCGAAAGCGCGCCGTAATCCGGGGCTTCCTCCGCCACCTTCTTCGCCTCCCTGCCCTTCCTGCCCTTGCCACCGCGCGAGCCCACGTCGGCACGCGCGCCTTCCATGATGTCGGCAATGCGGCGGACCACCGTTTTCGGCGTGATGCCGTGGGCGGCGTTGTATTCCATCTGCTTCTCGCGGCGGCGTGCCGTCTCGTCCATGGCCTCCTTCATCGAGCCCGTGATCTCGTCCGCGTAGAGGATGGCCTTGCCGCGGACGTTACGGGCCGCGCGGCCGATCGTCTGGATCAGCGAGCGGGTGGATCGCAGGAAGCCTTCCTTGTCGGCGTCGAGCACTGCCACGAGCGACACTTCGGGCATGTCCAGGCCTTCGCGAAGGAGGTTGATGCCCACCAGCACGTCGAATTCGCCGAGGCGGAGGTCGCGGATGATCTCCGTGCGCTCCACGGTGTCGATATCGGCATGCAGGTAACGCACCTTCACTTCATGCTCGGACAGGTAGTCGGTGAGGTTCTCGGCCATACGCTTGGTCAGCGTGGTCACCAGAACGCGGTCGCCCATGGCGACACGCTTGTGGATCTCGCCGAGCAGGTCGTCGACCTGCGTACGCACCGGCCGTACCTCCACCTCGGGATCGATCAGGCCGGTCGGACGCACGACGAGTTCCACGATGTTGTCGTCCGAGCGCTCCATCTCGTACTTCGCCGGCGTGGCCGATACGTAGATCGCGCGCGGCGCGCGGCGTTCCCATTCCTCGAACCGCAGCGGCCGGTTGTCCATCGCGGACGGCAGGCGGAAGCCGAATTCCACCAGCGTCTCCTTGCGCGAACGGTCGCCCTTGTACATGGCACCGAGCTGCGGCACGGTCACGTGCGATTCGTCGACCACCATGAGCGCGTCCGGCGGCAGGTAGTCGAAGAGGGTCGGCGGCGGCTCGCCCGGGCCGCGCCGGGTCATATGCCGCGAATAGTTCTCGATGCCCTGGCAGAAACCCACCTCGGCCATCATCTCCAGGTCGAAGCGCGTGCGTTGCTCGAGACGCTGCGCTTCCACCAGCTTGTTATCGCGGTATAGCTGTTCCAGACGCTCGGAGAGTTCGACCTTGATCGTCTCCATCGCGTTCAGCACGCTCTGCCGCGTGCTCGCGTAATGCGTCTTCGGATACACCGTATAGCGCGGCACCTTGCGCAGCACTTCGCCGGTCAGCGGATCGAAGAGGGAGAGGTTCTCCACGTCGCCGTCGAACAGCTCGATGCGCAGGGCCTCGGATTCGGATTCCGCCGGGAACACGTCCACCACCTCGCCGCGCACGCGGTAGGTGCCGCGGCGCAGTTCCATCTCGTTGCGCACGTACTGCAACTCGGTCAGCTGCCGGATCAGCGCACGCTGTTCGATATGCTCGCCGCGCGACAGGATGAGGCGGAGGCTCATGTAATCCTCCGGATCGCCCAGGCCGTAGATGGCCGAGACGGTCGCGACGATCAGCGAATCGCGCCGCGACAGCAGCGCCTTCGTGGCGGCAAGGCGCATCTGCTCGATATGGTCGTTGATGCTCGAATCCTTCTCGATGAAGGTGTCCGAGGCCACCACATAGGCTTCCGGCTGGTAATAGTCGTAGTAGCTGACGAAGTACTCCACCGCGTTATGGGGGAAGAACTCCTTGAACTCGCCGTAAAGCTGCGCGGCCAGCGTCTTGTTCGGCGCCAGCACGATGGTCGGCTTCTGGACCTTTTCGATCACGTTGGCGATCGTGAAGGTCTTGCCTGAGCCGGTCACGCCGAGCAGGGTCTGCGCGGCCAGCCCCGACTCGAACCCTTCGGCGAGACGGTCGATGGCCTCGGGCTGATCGCCGGAGGGCTTGTAGGGGGAAACGAGCTGGAAGCGATCGGTCATGGAGGACGATATGCTGGTTTGGACGTCGAGTTTAAAGCGCCCGAGACTACGCGCCGTGATGCGCCGCACCGATAGCCCGGCCGGCTCCATGTCCGGCAAGGTCGATGGCCCGTCCTTCATGGCCACCCATCCATGCGTCGCCAGCGCCTTCACGGCTTCACCCTGCTGGAACTCCTGGTCGTCCTGCTGATTGCCGCGCTCCTCTGGAGCCTGGCCCTGCCGGCCCTCGGCGAGGCCATCGCGCGCCATCACCTGCGGGCGGCCGTGGACGATCTCGTCCAGACACTTCAGAAGGCCCGGTCCACCGCCGTGTGGCGCGACCGGGAGACCCAGGTCTGCGCAAGCGACGACGGTCGCACCTGCTCGCCGCTCGCGGACTGGACCCTCGGCTGGATCGGCCGGGATGCCGGGGACGGGGACGGGGACGGGAATGTCTTCACCGCCACCCCCCGCCTGCACGCGAAACTCGCCGCGACCCGCCGTCCGGGCCGCCCGAAGGTCGATTTCACGCCGAGCGGGACATCGCCGGGCACGAACCAGACGATCGTCCTCTGCGTACGCGGGCATGCCGCCACGGCCGTGGCGGTCGTTGTCGGGAATGCCGGCCAACCCCGGCGCGAATCGGCGGCACAGGCCGATGCCGCGCTGTGCGCCGGCGACTCTTCACGGATGCGCTGACGGCGCTTGACAGCCCCTCCCCAGTTCCACAAAATACGTGGCTCCCCGCCCGAATAGCTCAGCCGGTTAGAGCACTTGACTGTTAATCAGGGGGTCGTTGGTTCGAGTCCAACTTCGGGCGCCAGGTTTTCTGAAAAGGTCTGCAGCGATGCAGGCCTTTTTCTTTGCCGGATGTGCAGGTTCGCGTTACGACGATTGCCGGAGGGCCGCCAGCAGGTCCGAGCGGCCGTAAGGCTTTTGCAGGCGGGCATGCACCGCCGACGTCTTTTCGGGCATCTCCGCGTAACCGCTGGCGAGCACCACGTGGATGCCGGGATACGTTTCGGCGACGCGCACGGCCAGTTCCGTGCCCGTCATCCCGGGCATCGCATGATCGGTGACCAGCACGGAGACCGACGACTCGCCGAGCATCTTCAGCGCCTGCTGCGCCGACGAGACGCCTACCGCGTCGTAGCCCTCGAAACAGAGCATCTCCACCGTGGTGGACAACACCAGCGGATCGTCGTCGACGACAAGGATCGAAGTGGCCGCCGTCGTGGCGGAAGCCTCGACAGGCGCGCCGATACCCTGAGCCCCGCCTGCCGGTGCGGTACCGACGGGCGCCGCGATCGACGGCGCCAACGGGGTCGCCAGCGGCAGCCAGATATCCACGGTCGTACCTCCGGGCCGGCGACTGCCAAGCCTCAACGCGCCGCCGCACTGCTGCACGATGCCGTGCACCATGGAAAGGCCAAGCCCCGTTCCCTTGCCCACGCCCTTGGTGGTGAAGAACGGCTCGGTGGCTCGCTCCAGCGTGGCCGCGTCCATGCCTTCGCCGGTGTCGACAAGGGAAAGATGCACGTAGTCGCCGGAAGGAAGCCCAAGGCCGGCCGGATCGGATATTTCCTCCAGCCGCCCCGATATCCGCAGCGTGCCGCCATCGGGCATCGCGTCGCGGGCGTTCACCGCGAGGTTGAGCAGGCACAGTTCCAGCTGGTTCACGTCCGCCAGCACAGGCGGCAGGGACAAGGGAAAGCTGGCCTCGACGAGGATGCCGGGGCCGAGCGACGTGCGCATCAGGTCGGACATCCCGTAAACCAGATCGGCCAGGTTCACCGGCACGAGGTGCAACTGCTGGCGGCGAGCGAAAGCGAGCATGCGCTGCACCAGCGCGACACCCCGGCGGACGCCGCTCAAGGCGTTACCCACCAGCGTGCATGCCTTCGGCGGCATGTTCTCCACCTGCGTGAGCAGGTCGAGGTTGCCGTGGATGGCCATGAGCAGGTTGTTGAAATCGTGCGCGACGCCGCCGGTCAGCTGGCCAACGGCTTCGAGCTTCTGCGACTGGAAAAGCGCATTGCGGGCCTGCTCGAGGGCGAGTGCGGCGTTACGCTTCTCGGTGACGTCGCGGGTGACCTTGGCGAACCCGACGAACTTCCCGTCGTCGTCGTCGATGCGATCGAGGATCACATGGGCCCAGAAGCGGGTTCCGTCCTTACGGACACGCCAGCCCTCGGTTTCCAGGCGTCCCTGCTCCTTCGCCGCCGTCAGGTTCTTCCAGGGCTCGCGCCGCGAGACGTCTTCGGGCGTATAGAAACTGGAATAGTGGGAGCCGATGATGTCTTCGGGCCGGTAGCCCTTGATCCGCTCGGCACCCGAGTTCCAGCTGGACACACGGCCTTCCGGATCCAGCATGTAGATGGCGTAGTCCGCCACGCCTTGTACAAGCAGACGGAATTGCTCGTGGCTGCGCCGAAGTTCGTCGATATCGTCGCGATTCATGGCTTCCCTTTCCCCCCGGCCGCGCAAGTTACCACGGCAGACCTGCGAAACCGTGAAGGGTCCTTCACCGTCATGGATCGCCGGGGCGGGGTCAGGCCCTGGAGACGTGCGGATTCCCCGCGACGAGCCAGCGCCAGAGGAGGTCCGTGCCCTCCCGGATGCCGATGCGCGCCGAGCCGGGGACGTTTTCCGGGGGCGGCGTACCGTCGTCGAGCACGGTGTACCCGTCGCGCGCGCGCACAAGGTCGATGCCGTTCTGTTCGCCGGTGATGCCCAGCGCCTGGGTCAGGCGTGCCGGTCCGCTGCATAGCTCCCTGTCGCGCCGCACCTTCGGGCGTGCCTCGCGCATCCGCTCGATGCCGGCCAGCGGTTCGAGCGCGCGGATGAGCACGCCCGAGCCTTCGCCCTCGTCGCCGCAGACGGTGTTGCAGCACCAGTGCATCCCGTAGGTGAAATACACATACATGTGCCCGGGCGGCCCGAACATCACCGCGTTGCGCTTTGTCTTGCCGCGAAACGTGTGCGCGGCCGGATCGATGGCACCGACATACGCCTCCACTTCCACGATGCGCCCCGCCCGCCCGTCGGCGCCGGCGAGCACCTTGTTGAGCAGTTCGGGAGCGACGACGCGTGCATCGCGGTGGAAAAAGGAGCGGGGAAGGATGCTGCCGGGCCAGCGGATTCGACGCGATGCCATCAGGGCTCCACCGGCTCGCCGTCGGTATCCGGATCGGGACCCGGCCGCTCCACCGGCTCATGTTCGTACGGCGGGGGCCAGGTGCCGGGTGGCGGCCTCTCGGTGTCGGGTACGGGACGATGCGGTCGTGGCACGACGAGGGCACTCCGAGCGGTATTTCTGGTCCGGTCAGAATACGCCAAGCAGCCAGCAGATGAGCACGATGGCGAGGATCACGCCGATACCGCCGCTCGGGCCATACCCCCAGGCGCTGGAATAACCCCAGGTGGGCAGGCCGCCGATAAGGGCGAGGATCAGGACGATGATGAGAATGGTGAAAAGCATGGACGTCTCCTCCGGCAACGGGCCAGTGAGCCGCATCCTCGCGCGTCACCCCGTCTAGGAGGCGTGACGCGGCGAGCCTGTATCCGCGTCACGTTCAGCGACGGGAAGGCCAGGGCGGCAACCCGCCGCCCTGGCCGCTGAATCACGTACGAACGACGTAGCAAGGCTCGTAAGCGGTACCGCCCGGAAGCTTCATGCGGTGCTGCTCGACGAAGGCTTTCAACAAGTCGTCGAGCGCGCGCATGATCTCGGTCTCGCCGTCGATCACGAAGGGCCCGTACTTCTCGATCGCCCTGACGCCCTCCTCCTTGACGTTGCCGGCGACAATGCCGGAGAACGCACGACGCAGGTCGGCCGCCAGCTCGTGCCGCGGACGGCCGCGATGCAGGGCGAGCCCGGCCATCGCCTGGTGCGTGGGGCGGAACGGCTGCTGGAACGACAGCGGAATGTCGAGCGCCCAGTTGAAGAAGAACGCGTCCTTGTTGTCCAGGCGATGGTTGCGCACCTTCTCGATGCCGGAAACCATCGCATGGGCCACGGCCGCCGGATCGTCGATGACGATCTTGTAGTGCCGGGCGATGTCGTCGCCGAGCGCGAGACGCAGGAAGCGGTCGATCTGCTCGAAATACGGCGCCGATTTCTGCGGGCCGGTAAAGATCAGCGGAAACGGAATGTCCTTGTTCTGCGGCAGCAACAGGATGCCGAGCATGTACAGGATTTCTTCCGCCGTGCCCACGCCGCCCGGGAACACGATGATGCCGTGACCGAGACGGACGAAGGCCTCGAGGCGCTTCTCGATGTCCGGCATGATCACGAGGTTGTTCACGATCGGGTTCGGCGACTCGGCGGCGATGATGCCCGGCTCGGTCACGCCGATGTAGCGATTGCCCCTGCGGCGCTGTTTGGCATGGGCGATGGTCGCCCCCTTCATAGGGCCCTTCATGGCGCCAGGGCCGCAACCCGTGCAGATATCCATGCTGCGCAGGCCCAGCTGGTAACCCACGCGCTTGGTGTATTCGTACTCGTCGCGCGAAATGGAGTGGCCACCCCAGCAGACGACGAGGTTCGGGTCCACCTGCGGACGCAGGATGCGCGAATTGCGCAGGATCTCGAAGACGGCGTGGGTGATGCCCACGGTGTCGTCCAGGTCGAACGCGCCGGCTTCCAGCTGCGTGGACACATAGACGATGTCGCGCACGACGGCGACGAGGAGTTCGTTGATGCCGCGGATGATGCGGCCGTCGACGAAGGCCTGTTCGGGCGCGTTCTTCAGCTCGATCTTGATGCCGCGGTCTTCCTGCAGCACCTGGATGTCGAAGTCGGGGTACTGCTCGAAGATGCTGCCCGGATCGTCGGAAAGATTGCCGGAAGTCAGCACGGCCAGCGCACAGCGGCGCATGAGCTGGTGCAGACCGGACCCGCTGGCATCGCGCAGGCGCGCGACTTCGTTGCGGGAAAGGATGTCGAGGCCGCCGGCCGGCGAGACACGTGCGCTGACGGTCTTGCCGCTGACGGGATCCCCGAACTGGATGGCATTCATGGGTTTACGTCCTTCTGACCGCGAATTAGCGGCGAACCCCGCCCCGGGGTGGGAGCGGACCGCCTAGGATCACGCGAGTGGTCGGCGGGGGTCAAGTCCGCGCAAGGCCGTCCGCCTGTAGGAGTCGCTATAGCGGCGACGGCTGCCCACCGCGCCGCTTCATCGCTTCGCGGGCTTCTCGCCGCTATAGCGGCTCCTACAGGAAGCAAAAAAGCCGGCACCCTTGCGGGTGCCGGCCTTTGTCGCGCAGCGAATCCTTCGCTTAGAACGTGTAGCGGACGGTCAGCATGGCCGACCAACGCGAGACCGGGTTCACCTTGGTCGCGCTGTTGTCCGTCGGAGCGTCGTAGACGGCCTTCTGGCCCGGCTGGTAGTTGCCGTTGGCATCGGTCGGCAGGTTGTAGATGTACTTGCCCGTGGTCGGGTCCACGCCACCGAAAGCGGCGAGGTTACGCGTGTACGGGAAGCCGATGTACGACTGCTGGCCCCAGTCCTTGTTCACCAGGTTCAGGAAGTTGTAGATGTCGAGACGGATCTCGCCCTTGTTGCCCTTGAAGATGCCGGGCACTTCCTGGCTGATGCTCAGATCGAGCTGGTTGACCCAGGCCGACTTCGCGCCGTTGCGACGAGCCACTTCACCCTTGTGCTTGCGCAGGTAGTCGTCATGCTGGATGTAGTCGTAGAACTGGTCGATGACCTGCTGCGACGCCGGTGCCGCGTTCTTGCCCGTGGTGAAGGTGGTGCCGTCGCCGCGGGTCGGGATGTACGCCAGGTCCTTCGAGTAGCTGTCGCCATTGGCGTCGTTGCTGAAGATCCAGCTGTACGGCACGCCGTCGTGACCGTCGTAGAACGCGCTGACCGTGGTGGCGTAGTTACCGAAGAAGTTGTGCTGCCAGGTGATCGACGCATTCAGACGACGCGCGATGTTGGTATTGGACGTGGAAGCCACGTCTTCGTTCGGGTTGTACCAGGCGCTGTTGGAGTAGTTCGACGTGGCCTGGCTGGAGGTACCCGGGTTCACCTCGGTCGAATGACCGCCGGTGGCGGCGACGCTCCACGACCAGCCGTTCTCCATCGGCTTGGTGAACGACAGGGTGACGGTATCCGCCCCGCCCTTCTTCGTGTTGGTCAGGTAGGTCACGCCCTGGGCGAAACGCGAATCCTGGTTATAGCGTGCGTTCGAGCCACCCGTGTTGGAACCGTTGAGGTTGGTACCGCAGTTCGCGCCCGTCGGACCACCCACCGGCGTCGAACCACCGATGCAGCCCGCGTAGGTGTAACGACCGTCCGGCATGACACCGGTCGGGGCGCCGATGTTGAGGTTCTGGTAGAGAATGCCGTCCTGCACGTCGAGGTGCTGCCACTCGATGCTGGCGATGATGCCCTGCCACGGCAGTTCACGATCGAACGCCAGCGAGGACTTCCAGACGCTCGGCAGATTGAAATTCTTGTCGACGGTGTCGACGGCCATCTGCGGAACCGTGCCCGCGCCGCTGGTCGGCTGGTTATGCGGATCGGGGCTGAACGCCGGGCACGGCAGGAGCTGCTTGCCGAGCTTGCAGGTAACGCCGTCCGGCTGACGGTCGTAAGAATAGGTGACGATGTTGATACCGTTGTTCTGGTACGGGTTCGTCATCCACACGGTCGGCGGATCCGACTGGAACAGGCCTACGCCGCCGCGCAGCTGGGTCTTGTACTCGCTGTCGAAGCTGTAGTTGAACGACAGGCGGGGTTCGACGAGCTTCGAGCCGTTGATCGTGTTCGCGTTGCTGAAGCCGTACGCCTGCTGGAAGGTGGCGTTGTACAGCGGCTTGTCGTCGGTCAGGTACTTGTTGACGCGGAAGCCGAACTGCACCGACAGGTTATCGGTCGGCTGCCAGGTGTCCTGCAGGAAGAACGTGTGGCGACGCAGCTCCCACTGGGCGGCGATGTCGTTGAGGGAGTAGCCCGGAGCCGGCTGGTACAGCGAGTAGTTGCTGTACAGGCCCGCCGGGAAATTGCTCAGTCCGTCGTTGCCGAAGGTGTACGCGCCGAACTCCGTGCGGCCGAACAGGTTGTAGATGCGGTTGCGCTCCCACTCGAAGCCACCCTTGATGGTGTGCTCGTCGAGGTACAGGGTGCCTGCCCACATCGCGTTCAGCGTCTTGACCGAAGCAGAGTTGTAGTGACTGTACTGGTCTTCGCCAAGATTGACGGTCGGGCCACTCGGGCTCGTGCCGAAGTTGGAGTTGTTGATGCGCACCGCAACCTGCGGCTGCTGGAACTGCACGGAGCGGTTCAACTGGTAATCGCTGTAGCCGACCTTGGTTTCCGACGAGAAATTGTCGGTCCAGTCGTCGAACGACTGCAGCGTGTAGTTCTTGATATCGCTGTTGACGGTGTACCAGTAGCTCGACAGGCCGATCGCGTCGGGGTAATTGCCCTGCGGATTCGGCTTCACTTCCTTGGTACGCGAGTACGCAAGGTTCATGCGGTGGCCGTCGGTGATGTTCCAGTCGAGCTTGGCGATGTAACGCTTGTCGGTCAGCGTGCCGGCGTTCGCGCCCTGCGCGCCCGGCTGAAGGCCGAGGCCGCGGGCGGCGTCGATGATGCTCTGCAGGTCGCCCGGGGCGATCTTGTTGCTGGTGGAGTTCGCCAGCGACGGATCGAGGCCATTCACGGCGCCCGAGCTGAGACCCGTGACTTCTTCCTTCTCGTAACCCGCGAAGAAGAACAGCTTGTCCTTGATGATCGGGCCGCCCACGGTCGCACCGGCCGTCCAGTTGCGGTCGAACTCGCGGTATTCCTTGTTGTTGTCCAGCCAGCCGGCGTCGCCGACCATGCTGCTGGCGTTCTTGAAGCCGTAGTAGACCGAGCCGTGGAAGTCGTTGGTACCCGACTTGGTGACGGCGTTGATCTCGGCGCCGACGGTGTCGGAAGCGACGTCGTAGTTGGCCGTCGAGATGTTGAACGAGTCGATCGTGTCGAGAGACACGGGCGAGCCGACGGTCGGCATGCCGGTGGAGTTCAGGCCGAACGGGTCGCCCACGCCAAGGCCGTCGACCTTGATGTTGTTGAGGCGGGTGTTCTGGCCGTTGGCCGAGATGGCGCCCGTGCCGTGGTCGACGTTCACGCGCGGATCGCGACGGGCGATGTCGGCGATGTTGCGGCTCGGCGACGGCGCGGCCTTCAGCTGGGCTTGCGAGATGTTGGTGCCGAGGCCTTTGTTTTCCGAGTTGAACTGGCCGGCAACGGCCGAGACGGTCACGCCACCAAGGGCGGTCGCGTCAGCAGCGTTGGCGGCGGACGCGGTAAGGTTCACCGCCGTGTCGTTGCCCAGCTGCAGGTAGACGTTGTCCTGGCGGACCGACGGCATGCCGTCCTTGGACGCCGTGACGTCGAACGGACCGCCGACGCGCAGGCCCTGGGCCGAGTAGCGGCCGCTGGCGTCGGTGGTGGTCGTCTTCGACGTGCCCGAAGGCTCATGGACGATGACCACGGTGGCGCCGGCAACCGGCTGGCCGCCGGCGTCGACCACGCGACCGCTGATGGTGGAGGACGTTTCCTGCGCGAAGGCAGGTGCCGCGAGCAGCGATGCGATCGCGAACGGCAGAAGTTTGGCGCGGACTCGGCTATTCATTAATGGTCGACCCTGTGGCTTGCAACGAAAAATTTTTCGGCCAAACGGACGGCTACCTGGCTCTTGGCCGGGTCGCGCGGTCCGGGTGGTTTCCCCAATCTCTGGCTATGTCGTCTCGGTGTGCCCGGTCCCCTTCGGGACGCGGTGGCGACAGTTGTTAAGCCAACTTTAACGGCATTCTATGACAAATTTGTAACGTTTTCACGCCGATTCGATAAATACCACTTTTTCCTGCGCCGACGATCTCGTCGTCCAACACATTGACAAATCGCAAGTTTATTCGAGAAAAAGCGTGGCGAGGTCGTTCTTTGTAAGAACCACCTTTCGTCGTTTAGAGCAGCGCCCCGCACACCTTGTAGGAGCCGCCATGGCGGCGAGAAGCCCACGGAGCGATGACGCGGCGAGGCCAGATTGCCCTCGCCGCCATGGCGGCTCCTACAGAAGGTGGCGAAAGTTCAGTCGGCCTTGCCCAGGTAGCGGGAGCGCTTCGCCGGCTTGAGGGAGGCCAGGTCGAGCATCACCAGGCCGTCGACGCAGCCGGCGAAGTCCGGGTCCTCGCCGAAAGCGAGGAACTGCACACCCGTCGGTTCGACCAGGTCCACGTACTGGCGGTAAAGCACCGGCAAGGTCACGCCCAGGGCGTCCAGGCGGTGCTTGAGCTTGCCCAGGCCGGCGGCCGGGTCCAGGCCTTCCAGTTCGCGGCGCACGGATTCGAGGGTCGATTCCGGGATCACGAACGGCAGGCGGGCGGCGGCCAGCCCAGGCGCGCCGAAGAAATGCTGATGCGCCGCCGCGATCCATTCGCGCGCTTCGCGCGGCATGCTCACCGACATGCTCACCGGACCGAAGAGGTAACGCAGGTCGCGATGGCGCTGCAGGTAGAGGCCGATGCCCTGCCACAGCTGGTCGAGCGCGCGCGAGCGCCAGTAGGCGGGCGCGATGAAGCTGCGCCCGAGTTCGAGACCCTGGGCGAGACGCGACTCGAGCGCGGGCGAGTAATCGAACAGGCTCGAGGTGTACAGCGAACGCATGCCGTGGTCGGCGATCAGGCGTCCGCCGTGACCGAAGCGGTACGCGCCGACGATACGCAACGCCTTCGCGTCCCACAGCACCAGGTGCTCGTAGAGCGGATCGTACGCGTCGAGGTCGCGGCGCTTGCCGGTGCCCTCGCCCACGCGGCGGAAGGTGAGTTCGCGGAGGCGGCCGATCTCGCGCAGCGCATAGCTGTCGGTCGCGCCTTGCATCAGCAGGATCTTCTTGCCGTCCGGCAGTTCGGCCAGCAGTTCGGCCTTGTCGAGTTCCGCGACGACGCGTTCGACCGGCTCCGGATGCGCCAGCGGCGTCTGTCCGCCGAAGATCAGGCCGCGCTGACGAGCCACGCGATAGACGTGGCGGCGCATGAGCTTCGCGGCCTGCTCGGACGAGCCGCCGCTGGCCTGCTTCAGTTCCTCCGCATCCACCAGCTTGCCGATGCGGAAACCCACGCGCTGCCGGCCCGAGGTCGCCTCGCGCGGAAGCATGGCCGTGCTGAGTGGCTTGGCCAGCATGGACAGGCCGTAGAAGGCCACGGAATTGCGCGCGGCGATGTGCACGGGCAGGACCGGCACGCCGGCACGCATGGCGATGCGCGCGAAACCGTCGGCCCACTTGCCGTCGCGCACCCCGTTCGGACGCACGCGCGAGACTTCGCCGGCCGGGAACATGATGAGGACCTCGCCGGCTTCGATGGCGCGGAACACCGCGCGCATCCGCGAACTCGTGCCCTTGCCGAACACGTCCACGGGCAGGAGCAGCGACCCGAGTTGCGGCACGGCGGCGAGCACGTCGTTGCCGAGGATACGGACGTCGCGGCGCACCGAGCCGATCAGCTGGATCAGCGCGATCGCATCGACCATGCCCAGCGGGTGGTTGGCGACGACGATCAGCGGACCTTCGACCGGGATGTTCTCGCGCTCGCGCTCGGTGACGCGGCAGCTGACACCGAGGTAATCGAGCGTCTTCTCGCAAAACTCGAAACCCTGCGCCCCACCGGCGAGTGCCAGCGTGCGGTTGAAGCGATCTTCGTGGGCAAGGCTTTCCAATACACCGACGATGGGCTTGCGGAGGCGTGGATGCTGCGCCAGCCACGGCACGCGCTCCAGCAGGGTCTGATCGATGCTCAGCATGGCTTGGGCTCCCTTAGACGTCCACATGCTCGCGGGCAATTATGACAGTAACCCTACCGCCACGTATGTTCTTGCGGCAATGTGCCGGACGTCGATCAGACGGCAATATGAAGGTAAGCGGAGAGACCGCTCAGAAACATCTGAACCGACAGGGCGATAAGCAACATGCCCATCAACCGCTCCATGGCGGTAAGCACGCTTTCGCCCAGCCAGCGGAACAGGAAGGTGGAGCTGAGCAGGATCGCCGCCGTGGCAAACCAGGCAAGGAAGAGGGCGATGCCCCACTCCGCCGTGCGGCCTGGCTGGGAATTGGTCAGCAGCAACAGGGCGGCCATTGCCGAAGGTCCGGCCACACCGGGAATCGCCATCGGGACGATGAACGGTTCGCCCTCCCCCGGCTTGCCGAACACGCCGCCCTCCACGGGCGGAAAGACCATGCGGATGCCGATGAGGAAGAGCACGATGCCGCCGGCGATGCTCACCGATTCCTGGCGCAGCTGCAGCACCTTGAGGATGTACTGGCCGCCCAGCAGGAACGCCACGAGCACCGCCAGGGCGATCAGCAGTTCGCGGATCATCACCTTGCGCCGGCGCTGCGGCGGAACGTCCTTCAGCAGGGCCAGGAACAGGGGAATGTTGCCCAGCGGATCCATGATGAGGAACAGCAGGATGCCCGCTGACAGGGTGGTCATCTGCGTTTCCATGGGTACAGCTCCTCAGTCGCGGATATCGAGCACGGTGCCGCGCGCGTTCGCGGCCGCCCCGGAAAGCAGGTACACGATCGCTTCGGCCGAGGCCGTGGGCAGCGGTTTTTCCAGGGTGTTCTCGCCGTAGTAGGCGGCGCGGCGCAGTGCCGTGCGCATCGGCGGGGGGAGCAGCGCGTGCACGCGCAGCGCGCCGCGGCCGTTCTCGGCATGCAGCACCGCGGCCATGCGCTCCACCGCGGCCTTGGACACGCCGTAGCCACCCCAGTGGGCACGGGAGACGAGGTCCGGATCGTCGAGCACGAAGACCACGGCGCTGTCTTCGGCCTTCGCGAGCAGGGGCATGCAGGCCTGGGTGAGCGCGAACGGCGCGGAAACATTGACCTGCATCGCACGCAGCCAGTCGTCCGGCTTGTGCATCGCGATGGGCGTGAGTTCGTTGAAGTGCGCGGCGGCATGCACGATGCCGTCCAGCCGACCGAATTCCTTCTCGATGCCTTCGGCCAGCGCGGCGTAATCGTTCGGCGTGGCGCTTTCGAGGTCGAGCGGGTGGATCACCGGCTCGCCCGCGCCGAGCGCCACGAGTTCGTCGTAGAGCTTCTCCAGGGCACGGACCTTGCGCCCGGTGATGACCACCGTGGCGCCCGCGCGCATCGCGGCCTTCGCCGTTTCGCCGCCCAGGCCGCCCGTCGCACCCGTCACGATGACCACGCGGCCGGCCAGTGCGCCGGGCGCGATCGCCCAGCCTTCGGGAAGGCGGGCGGACGGCAGGACGCTCACGAGGCCGCCCCCGCCACGTCTGCTGCCATGCGCTTCAGCTCGCCCGCGGCGTGCAGGTCTTCGACGATGTCGCAGCCGCCGATGAACTCGCCGAGGAGGAACAGCTGCGGAAAGGTGGGCCAGTTCGAGTAATGCGGCAGCCCGGCGCGAATGCGCGGATCCGCCAGCACGTTCACGAAATGGAACGTCGCGCCCGCGGCCTGCAAGGCCTTGACCGCCCGGTCGGAGAAGCCACAGGTGGGGTATTCCGGCGTGCCTTTCATGAAAAGCACGATCGGGTGGGCCGCCACGATGGCCTTGATCTCGTCTACGACGTCCATAGCTCGGTTTTCATCATTAGAATGCGAGTAGTTGCATAGTGTATCAGTCCCTTTCCCCCAGCCACCGCTAAGGAGTCCCGCAATGGCGTTCGAACTTCCCCCGCTCCCCTATGAGAAGAATGCCCTGGAACCGCATATCTCCGCCGAGACGCTGGAGTTCCACCACGGCAAGCACCACCAGGCCTACGTGACGAATCTCAACAACCTGATCAAGGGTACGGAGTTCGAGGGCAAGAGCCTGGAAGATATCGTCAAGACCTCCTCGGGCGGCATCTTCAACAACGCCGCGCAGATCTGGAACCATACGTTTTACTGGCATTCGATGCGTCCGGCCTCGCAGCAGGCCGAGCCGCCGGCCAAGCTGGCCGATGCGCTGGTCAAGGCTTTCGGCTCGGTCGACAAGTTCAAGGAAGAGTTCGTCAAGCAGGCCGCCGGCAACTTCGGCTCGGGCTGGACCTGGCTGGTGCAGCGTCCGGACGGTTCGCTGGCCATCGTGAACACCTCGAACGCGGCCACCCCGATCACCGGCAGCGACAAGCCGCTGTTCACGGCCGATGTGTGGGAGCACGCCTACTACATCGATTACCGCAACGCCCGTCCGAAGTATCTGGAAGCGTTCTGGAACATCGTCAACTGGGAGTTCGCGGCGAAGAATCTCGCCTGAGCACCTTCCCGCTGTAGGAGCCGCTATAGCGGCGAGGGAAATCTTGCGGGCGTGCTGCCAGGTTTCCTCGCCGCTATAGCGGCTCCTACAGAGGCCCTTGCCACAGGATGGGCCGGCGGGCCGGGACTAGCCCAGCACCTCGATCGCCGGGGCCACCTGGGCCTCGCGCCCCAGCCCCGACCCCACTTCCACCAGCTTCGCCCGCAGGCTGCCGGCGTCGCTGGCACAGATGGTCGCGTGACCCACCTTGCGGCCGGGGCGCGCTTCCTTTCCGTAGTCATGCCAGTGGCCATCGGCGACGGACAACACGGGCGCGGGATCGGGCATCTCGCCGATCCAGTTGAGCATGGCGCTCGCGCCGCGGGCGCCGGTATCCCCCAGCGGAAGGCCCAGCACGGCGCGGATATGGTTCTCGAACTGGCTGGTATGCGCACCCTCGATGGTCCAGTGCCCGGAGTTGTGCACGCGGGGAGCCATCTCGTTGCCGAGCAGTTCCCCGCCCCGGACGAACAGCTCCAGCGCGAACACGCCCACGTACCCGAGCCGCTCGGCGATGGCCTTCGCCTGCGCGACGGCGGCCTGCTCGAGTGCGTCGGACGTGCCCGGGGCGGGTGCGAGGCTCAGCGACAGGACGCCGTCGACGTGCCAGTTGCGGGTGAGCGGCCAGGTCCGGAACTCGCCGTCGCGGCCGCGCACGGCCACGACCGACAGTTCGCGGTCGAAGGGCACGAAGGCCTCGAGGATCAGGCCGTGCTTCGCCGCCGCCTCGCCAAGGGCCGCCCAGGCCGCGTCGATGTCGGCGGCCGTCTTCAGGCGGAACTGGCCCTTGCCGTCGTAGCCGAGCCGGCGCGTCTTCAGGATGGCGGGCAGGCCGATGCGTTCGACCGCCGCGACCAGGTCGTCGCGGGTGTCCACCGCGGCGAACCCGGGCGTGTCGAGGCCCGATTCGCGAAACAGGGTCTTTTCGGCAAGGCGGTCCTGGGCCACGGCAAGTGCCTGCGGATTGGGATGGACCGCGACCTGTCCGGCCAGGCGCTCGGCGGTCGCCGCCGGGACGTTCTCGAAATCGAAGGTGACGGCATCGACCCGGCGGGCGAAGTCCGCAAGGGCGGCCTCGTCGCTCCAGCCCGCGATGAGGAGCTCAGCGACCTGGCCGGCGCAGGCGTCGGCCGACGCGTCGACCGCCAGGGTGCGGATGCCCAGCGGCGCCGCGGCCAGGGCCAGCATGCGGGCGAGCTGGCCGCCCCCGAGGATGCCTACGGTAGGAAGGGCGCGACTCACGTGCGGGGATCCGGATCGTCCAGGACGGTACGGGTCTGCTCCGACCGGAAGGCGTCCAGCGCGGAGGCCACCGCGGGGTCGTGCAAGGCGAGCACCGAACCGGCCAGCAGGGCGGCGTTGACGGCGCCGGCCCGGCCGATGGCCAGGGTTCCCACCGGAACGCCGGCCGGCATCTGCGCGATGGAAAGAAGGGAATCCATGCCGTTCAGGGCCTTGGACTGCACCGGCACCCCGAACACCGGCAGGGGCGTCTTCGCGGCGAGCATGCCCGGCAGGTGCGCGGCGCCACCGGCGCCGGCGACGATGACCTGGATACCCCGGTCCCGCGCCGTGGCGGCGTAGTCGAAGAGCAGGTCGGGCGTGCGGTGGGCGGAGACCACGCGGATCTCATGCAGGATGCCCAGACGGGTCAGCGTGGCGGAGGCGTGCTCCATCGTTTCCCAGTCCGAACGCGACCCCATCACCACGCCGACGCGTGGCCTGTCCGCTTCGTTAGCACCGTTGGAAGTCATGGCCGGAGCACCCAAAAGTCGCTATTGTAAAGGCATTCCTTTCATAAGGTGGCCCCTCCGGCGGCCCTATCCATGGACAAGCGTCTCCTCGACATCCTCTGCTGCCCGGTCAGCAAGCGCCCCCTCCGCCCGCTTTCGGCGGCGGAGCGCGATCAGCTCAACAGCGCCATCCGTGCCGGCTCGGTCGACACCGTGGCCGGCGAAAAGGTCGCCGAGGCCATCTCCGAAGGCCTGATCACCACCGACGGCCAAGTCGTCTATCGGGTGGAGGACGGCATCCCTGTCATGCTCCCCGACGCGGGCATCGGTACCCTCCAACTGGCGGGCTTTACTCCGGAAACGGGTCGCGCACAAAATCCGTGACGCAAGTCACGCTATAAAGCATTCGTTCCCGCACAATGGCGCCTCGGGCGGGGGCCAGTACATATCCAGGATGCGCGATGAACAACGCGAGCGAGCCGTCCAACGTCGTCGATCTGAGCCAGCGCCTGGACCCGCGCAGCGAGCGCGTGGGCGAGCTGCTGGTGACGGTGCGCGGCCTGGCTACCAAGCGGTTGCACGCGCTGGCCTCGAACATGTTCGAGAACATCGACGACGCACTGTTCGACCTGGCCGAGAAAGCCGAGAACAACGCGGCACAGACCCAGTTCTTCGATGGCATGCGCGAAGTACGCAAGAAGCGCGCGATCGTCGAACGCACGTTCCTCGGCCAGGTCGCGCGTGACCTGGCCGATTTCTCCGCGGGCCGTACGCGTGCCCCGGATAGCGACGCGAACGCGCGCCCGCTCGCCAACATCGAGCTCAGCCTCGTCGGCGAGAACGAGCTGGAGGAATCGCTCGCCATCACCAGCATGATCGGCAAGAACGAGCAGCGCCTTGCGCGCGCCCTGTTCGCCGTGAACCAGCGCCTGTCGGTGATCTGCGGCGGCGCCAAGATGGACGACGCCAGCAACCCGGTCGGCCCCGCCTCCCTCGCCGGCGCGTTCCGCCAGGCGATGCGCGAGCTGATGGTCGAGGTCCGCGTCAAGCTGATCATCTACAAGCTGTTCGATCGCTACGTGCTCGCCGGCATCGACGAGCTTTACGACGACATCAACAATGAACTGGCGGCCGCCGGCGTGCTGCCCCAGCTGCGCCACGAGATTCCCACGCGACGCAGCGACGCGCCCGCCCCCATCGGCCCGGTATCGGCTGCCGTCGCGCCGGCGCAGGTCGCCGCGCCGGTCACGGACGCGGCCGCCGCCGAGTTCATGCAGTCGCTGCATGCGCTGTTCTCCGCGCGGCGCGGCGACGCGGCCGTCCTCGGCACGGGTGGGATGCCGCTGGCGACGGGACCGTTGCCCAGCGCCACCGAGCTGCTCGGCGCGCTGACGCTGCTGCAGAGCCAGATCGCCGTGCTGCCCAGCAACGCGGCGCCGCTCGCCACGCAGGCCGACGTCACCCGCGACGTGGCCCAGCTGAAGGAACAACTGCTCGCCCAGATCGGCCAGTTGCGCGGCCAGCAGACCGCGCACGTGTCCGGCATGGACGAGGACACCATCGACCTGGTGGGCATGCTCTTCGAGTTCATCCTCGAAGACCACAACCTGCCGGCCGAGATGCAAGTGATGCTCGCGCGCCTGCAGATCCCCTACCTCAAGGTCGGCCTGCTCGACCGCCGGATGTTCGCGCACAAATCGCATCCGGCACGTCAACTGCTCGATGCGCTGGCCGATGCCGCGAAGGGCTGGTCGGCCGAGGCCGATCGCGACGGCCGCCTGTTCGACAAGGTGAAGTCGATCGTCGAGCGGCTGCTGCACGAGTTCGACGACGACGTGGCCATCTTCACGAAGCTCGCCGCCGAACTGCAGGATTTCCTCGATGTCAGCCGCAAGCGCGCTGAACTGGCCGAGCAGCGCGTGGCCGAATCCACCCGCGGGCGCGAGAAACTCGAACACGCCCGTCGTCGCGCCGCGCAGGAGATCGTCGGCCGCATCGGCGGCGCCTCGCTGCCGCCACTCGTTTATGGCGTGCTCACGCGTGCATGGGCCAACTACATCGTGCTCACCCTGCTCCGCCAGGGCGAGGAGTCGCACGAGTTCCGCGAGTCGCTGCGCTTCATCGACGAATTCATCGCCAGCGCGCGTCCCGTGCACGACCTCAACAGCCGCCGCGACCTGCGCGCCATGCTGCCTGGCATCGAGCGCGGCCTGCGCCGCGGCCTGGCCGCTGTCGCCTTCCAGGAGGCCGATACCGAACAACTGCTCGCCCAGCTGCACGCCTTCTATCGTCAGCAACTGGGTGAGGCGGCGCCGGAAACGGCCTCGGGGACGATCGTCGCCAGCGTGATGCCGCTGCCGGAAGCGATCCAGGCCATCGAGGAACCGGTGGCCGCGCCGGAGCCGGACGACGAGGTGGATTCCCTCCTCGACGAGGCGTTCGACGAACGCTACCTCGCCCAGGCGCGCGAGCTGAAGGTGGGTCAGTGGCTCGAATTCGTCGCCGCCGACGGCACCACCGACCGCGCGAAGCTTTCCTGGATCAGCCCGATCAGCGGCCGCTACCTCTTCGTGAACCGTCGCGGCCTCAAGGTGGCCGACCACAGCCTCGCGGGCCTTGCCCAGGCCTTCGCGAACGGCACGGCGCGTGTACTCGATTCCACGCTCCTGTTCGATCGCGCGATGGACGCCATCGTCGAGAAGCTCCGCCAGCCGGAAGGCTGATCCGCCCGGATCCCCTGTAGGAGCCGCTATAGCGGCGAGGAACCCTCGCGACCGCGTCGCCAGGCGGGTCTCGCCGCTATAGCGGCTCCTACAGGACCGGCGAAGGATCTTGGTAAGGTAGCGGCCTCTTCCATGGACACCGCCGCACGATGAACCCACCCGACCCGCGACACCTCGCCGAGGCACTCCCGCCGGCCAGCGAGATCCTTGCCGATGTGGAACGCGCCTTCGCCGAGGATGTCGGCCCTGGCGATGCGACCGCCGACCTGCTCGATCCCGGCGCCTCCGCCACGGCCGTGCTGACGTGCCGCGAAGATGCGGTCCTCTGCGGCTCGGCGTGGTTCGACGCATGCTTCCGCAAGCTCGATCCGGACGTGCGGATCGAATGGCTCGCCAACGACGGCGACCGCGTCGCGCCTGGAACGGCCATCTGCCGGCTCGCCGGCAAGGCGCGCGCACTGGTGACGGCGGAACGCTCGGCGCTGAATTTCCTCCAGCTGCTCTCCGCGACGGCCACCGTCACGGCACGCTACGCCGAAGCGATCGCCGGCACGCACACGCGCGTTCTGGACACCCGCAAGACGATCCCGGGCCTGCGCCGGGCCCAGAAGTACGCGGTACGTTGCGGTGGCGGCACCAATCACCGGATGGGCCTCTTCGACGCGATGATGCTCAAGGAAAACCACATCATTGCCGCCGGGGGCATTCCCGCCGCCGTGCGTGCCGCACGCGCCATCCATCCGGACCTGCCGCTGATCGTCGAAGTGGAATCGCTGGATGAACTGGCGCAGGCGGTATCCGCCGGTGCCGACCGCGCCCTGCTCGACAACTTCACGCCTGAGATGCTGACCGAGGCCGTGGCCTTCACGGCGGGACGGATTCCGCTGGAGGTTTCCGGCAACGTCGAGATCGACACGATCCGCGCCATTGCGGAGACTGGCGTGGACTTCATTTCCAGCGGTGCCCTGACCAAGCACGTCCGCGCCATCGACCTGTCGCTCCGCCTCGACCTGTAGCAACGGTCGTTGTGGGAGCCGCTTCAGCGGCGATGGGTGCTCGCGGCACGCTGGCCCGCTGCCGCGGGATCGCCGGCACAGCCGGCTCCCACAAGCGTCCTTCCGGCCCACTCTTCTGTAGGAGCCGCCATGGCGGCGAGAAGCCCACGGAGTGACGAAGCGGCGAGGCAAGTTCCCCTCGCCGCCATAGCGGCTCCTACACAAAGGTGGGGGTTGTGGTCTGCCCGGGCCGGCCACACACTCACGTCATGTCTTCCATCACCGACCTCATCTGGTTGCTGGTCCTCGCCGCCGGCGTGGCTGCCTGGTATCGCCTGACGCGGGCGCGCGAGGTTGCGGTGCGGGCCGCCATGACGCTGTGCAAGCGGCATGGGCTGCAACTGCTGGACCAGAGTGTCGGGCTGCGCGCCATCCGTTGGCAGGGCGTCGACGGCGTGCGTCGCCTGGAGCGCTGCTACGCGTTCGAGGTGAGCGAAGACGGACAGACCCGCCAGGCCGCGCGACTGTGGATGGCAGGCAACGATGTCGCCAGCTTCTCGCTGCCATTGTCGGGAGCACCGGAGCTGGAGACCGTCGTGGCGACCGATGCCTATGTGCATACCGGCAACGTGGTGTCGCTTGCCGATCGGCGGCGGTTGCATTGACTGAGGGGCCGGGCTCTCGCCGCTATAGCGGCTCCTACAGTGTTAGCGGCATCTTGTAGGAGCCGCTATAGCGGCGAGAACACTTCGCCGCAGTCCAGAACAGCCCGCCCTAAGGCGGGCTTCATTTATTTCACGACGCGCAAATGCGGCGCGCCGCGCTTCGGACGGTCGTCGTCGCCGCCGGTGGGCTCGGGCGATTCGCTGGCTTCGTCGGCCGCTTCGGCGGAGTTCGCGGCGGGAGCCTCGTTGTCGTCGGCCGGGAACATCATGCCCTGCCCGTTTTCCTGTGCGTAGAGCGCCAGCACCGCCTGGACCGGAATCACGATGGACTGACTGACCCCGGAGAAACGCGCCTGGAAGGCGATGCGGTCGTTACCCAGGTCGAGGTTGGCCACGGCGCGCATGGCGAGGTTCAGCACCACCTGGCCGTTCTTCACGACATGAGGCGGCACGCGGACGCCTGGCTGGGCGGCGTCCACCAGCACGTACGGCGTGAGGCCGTTGTCGCTGATCCAATCGTAGATGGCCCGCAGCAGGTAGGGGCGATTGGACGTCATGCCCGCGCTTTCGTTCGTATCCATGGGTATGTCCTCGGGCAACGCCAGAGGAGAGTTTAAGGGATCGAGGCGGCCGGGGCTAACCGGGAACGAAATTGAAGTCCGGACGCATGTCGCGCTCTTCCGGCGTGAGGCTGCGCGCGAAGCCCTGGCTGTGGAACAGCCGTTCGCCATAGTCGACGATGGGCTTGCCGTCCTTGCCCAGGTCCACGCCCAGGTGCGGCAGGCGCCACACCACCGGAGCCACCAGGCAGTCGATCAGGCTCATTTCCGGGTTCAGGAAGAAGCGCGAAGCGCGGAACAGCGGCACCGACGCCAGCAGGTGCTCGCGCAGGCGCTTGCGTGCCCCGTCGGCGGCCTTGCCACCCTCCCCGATCGTGTCGATCTCGGGCAGCCAGTCGTTCTCGATCCGCCAGGTGGCCAGGCGGAGCCGGGCGCGCGAGAGCGGATCGATCGGCATGAGCGGCGGGTGCGGATACCGTTCGTCGAGGTATTCGACGACCACGGCGGGATCGTAGAGGGTGAGGTCGCGGTCGACGAGGGTCGGCAGGGTGCCGTAGGGGTTGAGTTCCAGCAGGTCCGGCGTGGGCTGATCGGCTTTCAGGATGATCCGGTCGTAAGCGACGCCCTTGGCGGCCAGCACGAGGCGCGTGCGGTGGCAATGGATGTCGTCGGCGCTGGTGTAGAGCGTCAGAGCCGAGCGCGAACGTGCGTTCTGGACCATGCTATCGATCTCCCTCCCTGCTGCCTCGAAGATGACGGGGCGGCCGGCGGGCCGCCCCGTCGGGACGTCAATCAATGACTCTCGTGGACGTCCTTCCAGTACTCATGCTTCAGAAGGTACAGGAGGAAGGTCAGGCCGGCCAGAAACAGGATGACCCAGACGCCGATGGACTGGCGCTCGAGGGCCGCAGGCTCGGCGGCGTACTCGAGGAAGGTGGTCAGGTCGCGGGTGGCGCCCTGGAACTGCTCGGGCGTCATCCGGCCCGGGGTGGTGATCTGGAGCTTCTCCACCATGGCTTCCTGGCCCGGACCCGCCTCGCCGTGCACGGCGGTCTGCAGGCCCTGGAGCTCCCAAAGCGGGTTGGGCATGGAGGCGTTCGGGAACACCGTGTTGTTCCAGCCCACCGGACGGGTCGGGTCCAGGTAGAACGAGTTGAGGTAGTTGAAGATGAAGTCCACGCCCTTGGCGCGGGCTTCCAGCGAGAGGTCCGGCGGCTCCTTGCCAAACCAGGCCTTGGCGCCTTCGGCCGGCATGTGCGAGATGACCGGCTCGCCGAACTTGGCGCCCGTGAAGTTGAGGTTCGTCATCACCTCTTCCTCGGACAGGCCGAGGTCGGTGGCGAGGCGCGAATACCGCACGTACTTCAGCGAGTGGCAGCCCACGCAGTAGTTGAAGAACAGCTTGGCGCCGCGCTGCAGCGACGCCTGGTCGCCGATATTGGTGCCTGCCGGGGTCAGGCCCTCGCCTTCGGCCGCCAGGGCCGGGACGGTGGCGACCGCAAGGCCCAGCGCGAGGGCGATGGAGTAGATAGAGCGCTTAATCATGCATCGTCACCCGTTCCGGAACCGGCTTGGTCTTCTCGAAGCCAAAGCGCGTGTAGACCCATACGAATACGAAGAACCCGAAGTAGCCCAGCACCATGAGTCGGCCGAAGGCGTTCTCCCAGGTGGTGACGTCGGCACCCGGGAACCACTCGGGGATGACCTCGGCGGTGACGCCGGCGCCGACCAGGCCAAGGGCCAGGAACGAGACGGCGAGCACGCCCAGGGCGATGCGGAAGCCGAGGCCGCGGTAGCGCACCGAACGGACCTCGCCCTTGTCGATCCACGGCAGCAGCGCCAGCAGCAGGATCGCGCCGAACATGCCGATCACGCCCCAGATCGCCGTGCCGAAGAAGGACGGGATCATGCGCAGGATCGCGTAGAACGGGGTGAAGTACCACGACGGCTTGATGTGGCTCGGCGTGACGAGGTTGTTCGCCGGGGTGAAGTTGTCGTGTTCGAGGAACCAGCCGCCGAAGGTCGGGGCGAAGAAGATGATGAAGGCGGCGATGGTGAGGAAGAAGCCGACGCCCACCAGGTCCTTCACCGTGTAGTACGGATGGAACGGGATGGCATCGAGGGGCTTCGCCGGGTTCCACTTGTTGCCCTTCGGCCCATGCTTCACGTCCACGCCGTCCGGGTTGTTCGAACCCACCTCGTGCAACGCGGCGAGGTGCAGCACCACCAGGAGCAGGAGGACGAGAGGCAGCGCGATCACGTGCAGCGCGAAGAAGCGGTTGAGCGTGGCGTCGGCGGGCAGGAAGTCGCCCATGATCCATTCCACCAGCGACGAGCCGATGTAGGGGATGGTGCCGAACAGCGAGATGATCACCTTGGCGCCCCAGAACGACATGTTGCCCCACGGCAGCACGTAGCCCATGAAGGCCTCGGCCATCAGCACGAGGAAGATCAGCATGCCGAGGATCCAGACCAGCTCACGCGGACGCTTGAACGATCCGTACATGATCCCGCGGAACATGTGCAGGAACACCACCACGAAGAACAGCGACGCGCCCGTGGAATGCATGTAGCGGATGAGCCAGCCCCACTCCACGTCACGCATGATGTACTCGACCGAGTTGAACGCTTCGAGCGCACTCGTCTTGTAGTTCATGGTGAGGAAGATGCCGGTCACGATCTGGTTGACCAGGACCAGGAGCGCCAGCGAGCCGAAGTAGTACCAGAGATTGAAGTTCTTCGGCGCGAAGTACTCCGTCATGTGCTTCCGGTACGTCGGCGCCAGGTTCGGCGCACGCTCGTTGACCCAGTCGCCGACGCGGGTAAAGACGTTAGCCATCAGCCTGCCTCCTTCGGATCGACGCCGATCTGGATGTGCGTGTCGTCCACGAAGTGGTACGGCGGCACCGGCAGGTTCTTCGGGGCGGGCACGCCGCTGAAGACGCGGCCCGACAGGTCGTACCGTGACTTATGGCAGGGGCAGTAGAAACCGCCCTTCCAGTTCGCGTCGAACGGCTCGGGCTTGATGTCGGGCACGAAGTCCGGCACGCAACCCAGGTGCGTGCAGAGACCGACGACGACCAGCCACTCGGGTTTGATGGACCGGGTTTCGTTCGTCGCGTACTTCGGCTGCTGGTCCGCGTCGGACGACATGGGATCCAGCAGGCGGGGCTCGAGGCCCTTCAGCTGCGCCAGCTGCTCCTTCGTGCGATTGACCACGAACACCGGAAGGCTGCGCCACGCATAGGTGACCTTCTGGCCGGGCTCGATGGCACTGATATCGACCGTGACAGGCGCCCCCGCTGCCTTTGCCCTTGCGCTCGGTTCCCACGACTTGATGAAGGGCACGACCGCCGCGACCACTCCCGCCCCGCCGACAACTGCTGTCGTTACGGTTAGGAAGCGACGGCGCCCGTGATCGACGACTTCGTTCGCCATCAGGCTCTCCGGAACTTATGCCATTGAGAATGCGGACCCCATCGCCGGCTCTTTTCGGAAATCGGCTTCCGCAAATCGCGTCAGTGTAACGTCAGCACCAGCCACGTACAATAAACTGAATGCCAGCTCGTACCTCATGAGGGACAGGGCTGCCACGGAACCGCCCGGATGCGGTATTGGTTCGCAGGATCCCTCGCCCTTCCATGAAAGACGCCGCCCGCACGTTCGCCTTCGTTGCCCGCTTCGTCGTGCTAGGCCTTGCCGTGGCCTTCGTCGTAGGCCTGTTCTGGCCTGGCAGCGGCGCGTTCCTTCGGCAGCGATTCGGCGGCCCGGCGACGAAGCAGGTCGCCGCGCCCGCGGCGGCGCTGGGATCGGGCCCGGCCTCGTACGCCGATGCCGTGGCCAAGGCCGCGCCCTCGGTCGTAAATATCTACGCCAACAAGCTGGTGACCGAGCAGCCCCGCGAGCTTTACTCGGACCCCGTACTCCAGCGCATCTTCAGCGTACCCACCGGTCCCGCGCGCACGCGGCGCCAGCAGAACCTCGGGTCCGGGGTGATCGTCAGCGACGATGGTTACGTTTTGACCAACAACCACGTCATCGCCAACGCCGACGACATCCAGCTGCTGCTCTACGACGGCCGCGTGGCGAGCGCGCGGGTGGTGGGCTCCGACGACGAGACCGACCTCGCCGTGCTCAAGGTGGACGCCGGCAACCTGCCCGCCATCCACATGACCGATGCGGACGACCGTCCCCGCGTGGGCGACGTGGTACTGGCGATCGGCAATCCCTTCGGCATCGGGCAAACGGTGACCATGGGCATCGTCAGCGCCATCGGCCGCCAGCTCAACCTCTCCAGCCTCGAGAACTTCATCCAGACGGACGCCGCGATCAACTTCGGCAACTCGGGCGGCGCGCTGGTCAACGCGCACGGCGAACTGGTGGGCATCAATACCTCGCTGATCGGGCAGGCCGTGGGGGCCGAGGGGATCGGCTTCGCCATTCCCGTGCAGAGCGCGCGCGACGTGCTCGACCAGATCGTGCAGACGGGTCACGTCGTGCGCGGCTGGATCGGCGCGGACTATGGCGCGGTTCCCGTTGCCGCCGACAGCGGGCTGCCGTCGGCGGCACGCGGCGTGGTGGTCAACGACGTCTCGCCCGGCGGCCCCGCCGCACTGGCGGGCATCCGGCAGCGCGACGTGCTGCTGAAGCTTGGCGACGAGGACATCCTCGATCCATCCGACCTGCGCCGGCACGAGGCCTCACTGAAGCCCGGGGTGCCGGTGCAGATCTCGGGATTGCGTTACGGCGCACCGTTCACCGCGACCATCACGCCGACCCAACGCCCGCCGAGCGCGCCGATGCAGGCCCTGCGCCAGCCCTGATCGCTTCGCTGTAGGAGCCGCTATAGCGGCGAGGGAACCTCGCGACCGCGTCGCCAGGTTGCTCTCGCCGCTATAGCGGCTCCTACAGATCCGGAGTCAGGCGCCGCGATCGGCCAGGGGAATGCCCGTGGCGGCGTGCCGCTTCAACGTTTCCGCATAACGCTTGCGCAGCACCCCCACGCGCTCGACGTAAACCTGCGTTTCGTCATACGGCGGCACGCCGTTGTACTTCTGCACCGCGCCCGGCCCCGCGTTATACGCCGCCGCGGCCAGCTTCTCGTTCCCGTTGAAGTTCCTCAGCAGCAGGGCCAGGTAGCGCGCGCCGCCGCGGATGTTCTGGCCAGCGTCGAAAGCATCGAGCACGCCCATGTCGCGCGCCGTGCCGGGGATCAGCTGCATCAGCCCCTGCGCCCCGGCCACCGAAAGGGCACGCGGATTGAAGGCGCTCTCCGCATGGATGACGGCGCGCAGCAAGGCCTCGTCCACCCCGAACTCGCTGCTCGCCGAACGGATCGCGTCGCCATACGAGGTGAGGTTCAACGCCACGCTGTTCCAGTCGATCTTCGAATGCACGTCGCAGGCCGCGCAGGTGGCGATATAAGTAAAGAGCATCTTGATGCTCTGTCCTTTCGCCCCGCCGCCCGGCGGGATGTTGGTGTATTCCACGCCGCCGTCGGCGCGGGTAATCCGATAGACGGCGCCGCGCAGCACGCGCGAACCTTTCGGCGCGGCAGACGCGGCGCTCGCCGCAAGATCCTGCGACGACGATTCCCGGTAATCCCAGCGGCCCTTGGGCGCCGTGACCGGAGGCAGGGCCTCGCCTTCCGTAGGGCCGCCGATCACGGAGGCGGTCACACCGACGAAGGAGGCGGCCGTGGAGGGTGCCGTCACCACGGAGCCCACCACCCCTTCGAGAGAGGGTTTCGCGGGAGCGCGCTCCGCCACGACCCCCTTGGGGCGAGCCGCGCGCGGATTTGGCGTACTGCCGATCCGCTTGCAGTCCTTGTAGCCCGACGTGCTGCCGGAAAAGACGGTTTCCCCCGTGCTGCCGGTACACCGGTAGAGCGTCCCCGCGACGGCAGGCCCGGCGCACAGGCCGAGCAGCAGGACGCACCCGATCGCGGTCCTGCGAAGGACCGTGCGGAAGGAGAGGAAACGGCAGGCACGATGGCCGGCGCTGCCCCCTGGCGTCGCATCTTGGACCATGGGCGCGAGTGTGCCCGAGCCCCCTCCCCCTGCCAAGGGCTCTTTACGTGACGATGTTCACGCAAGTCATTGATCCATGGCGGGCATCTGGCAACGAGGCGCACCCCGGCGTAAACTGCGCGGTTCGGTCGCCCCCCACGAAACCACGGTACCCAGGCCCATGAGCGGCAAGCTTTTCATCAAGACCCACGGCTGCCAGATGAACGAGTACGACTCGGCCAAGATGGCCGACGTTCTGCGCGCGTCGCACGGACTGGAACTGACCCAGGACGAGGCCGAGGCCGACGTGATCCTGGTCAACACCTGCTCCATCCGCGAGAAAGCCCAGGAAAAGGTCTTCAGCCAGCTCGGTCGCTGGAAGGCGCACAAGCAGGGCGATAAACCCGTGCTGATCGGCGTCGGCGGCTGCGTGGCCTCGCAGGAAGGCGACGCCATCATCAAGCGCGCACCCTTCGTCGACCTGGTGTTCGGCCCACAGACCCTGCACCGCCTGCCCGAGATGATCGAGGCGCAGCGCGCCAGCGGCAAGGCGCAGGTGGACATCAGCTTCCCCGAGATCGAGAAGTTCGACCGCCTGCCGGAACCGCGTGCCGAAGGCCCCACCGCCTTCGTCTCCATCATGGAAGGCTGCTCGAAGTACTGCTCGTATTGCGTGGTGCCGTACACCCGCGGCGAGGAAATCAGCCGCCCGTTCGACGACGTGATCGTCGAGGTGGCCCAGCTCGCCGAGCAAGGCGTGCGCGAGGTGAACCTGCTCGGCCAGAACGTGAACGCCTATCGCGGCCCCATGCACGACGGCGGCACCGCCGACCTCGCCGTGCTGATCCATGCCATCGCGCAGATCGAGGGCATCGGCCGTATCCGCTTCACCACCTCGCATCCGCTGGAGTTCTCCGACTCGCTGATCGAGGCCTATGCCAACGTGCCGCAGCTGGCCAACTACCTGCACCTGCCCGTGCAGGCCGGCTCCGACCGCATCCTCGCGGCCATGAAGCGCGGCTACACGGCGCTGGAGTTCAAGCAGCGCATCCGCAAGCTGCGCGCCGTGCGTCCGGATATCTGCGTTTCTTCCGACTTCATCGTGGGCTTCCCCGGCGAGACCGAGGACGACTTCGAAAAAACCATGAAGCTCATCGGCGACGTGGGCTTCGACCAGAGTTTCTCCTTCATCTTCTCCTCCCGCCCCGGCACGCCGGCGGCGAACCTCGCCGACGACACCCCGGCCGAGGTGAAGCACGCGCGCCTGGCCCGCCTGCAGGCGGCGATCAACGAGAACGCGCGCAGGATCAACGAGGCGATGGTCGGCACCGTGCAGCGCGTGCTGGTCGAGAAGCCCAGCCGGAAGAACCCGAACGAGATGACCGGACGCACCGAGAACATGCGCTACGTGAACTTCCCCGGCCACCCGCGGATGATCGGCCAGTTCGTGGACGTGACCATCACCGAGGCGATGTCGAATTCGCTGCGCGGACGCGTCCGCCTGGATGACGAGGTCGCCCTCGCCTCGTGAACGCCATGAGCCAGCTATCCCAGCGCGACTTCGCGCTCGACCCGGAAGACAACACCCGCCTCGCCAACCTCTGCGGACCTCTCGACGAGCATATCCGCCAGATCGAGCTGCGCCTGGGCATCGAGATCGACCATCGCGGCAACCTGTTCCGCGTGATCGGCGAGGAAGCCTCGGCCAAGGCCGGCGAGCAAGTGCTCCGCACGCTTTACGCCGCCACCGAGCACGAGACGCTCAACGGCCAGACGATCAACGTGCGCCTCGCCGAGTCCGGCATCGACGCATTGAACGAGCAAGCCGCCGAGTCCGCGCAGGAAGTGGTCATCAAGGTGAAGCGCGGCGTGATCAAGGGCCGCGGCCCCAACCAGGCCCGCTACCTGCATGCCATCACCACGCACGACATCAATTTCGGCGTGGGCCCGGCCGGCACCGGCAAGACCTACCTCGCCGTGGCCAGCGCCGTCGAGGCGCTGGAAGCCAATCGCGTGCAGCGCGTTCTGCTGGTGCGCCCCGCCGTGGAAGCCGGCGAGAAACTCGGCTTCCTGCCGGGCGATCTCAGCCAGAAGATCGACCCGTACCTGCGTCCGCTCTACGACGCGCTGTACGAGATGGTGGGCTTCGAAAAGGTGTCGAAGCTGATCGAGCGCAACGTGATCGAGATCGCCCCCCTCGCGTACATGCGCGGGCGTACCCTCAACGATGCCTATGTGATCCTCGACGAAGCGCAGAACACCACCGTCGAACAGATGAAGATGTTCCTTACCCGCATCGGCTTCGGCTCGGTGGCGGTGATCACCGGCGACGTGTCCCAGGTAGACCTGCCGCGGAATGTCCGTTCCGGCCTGCGCCACGCCATCGAGGTGCTGCGCGGCGTGGACGGCATCAGTTTCACTTTCTTCACCTCGCGCGACGTGGTGCGTCACCCGCTGGTGGCGAAGATCGTCCGTGCCTACGAGGCGTTCGAACAGAAGCAGGACGACGAGCGGTGAGCCACGTGGAGGTCGCGGTGGGCTACGCCACCTCGCGCAAGGGGGTGCCCGCCCCGGCCAGCTTCCGCCGCTGGGTGGAGGCCGCGCTCAAGGGCGCCCGCCGGCGCAAGGCCGCCGAACTGGCCATCCGCATCGTGGACGCCGACGAGGGCCAGGCGCTGAACCGGCAATACCGTGGCCGCGACTATGCCACCAACGTGCTTTCCTTCCCGACCGAGCTGCCGCCCGGGGTGGACCTGCCGCTGATCGGCGACCTGGTGATCTGCGCGCCGGTGGTGACGCGCGAGGCCGCCGAACAGGGCAAGAAACCGGCCGATCACTGGGCCCACATGACGATCCACGGCACCCTGCACCTGCTGGGCTACGACCACATCGAAGAGGCCGAGGCCGAGGCGATGGAGGGGCTGGAAACGCGTATCCTGGCTGGCCTGGGCATTCCGGACCCCTACCGGGTCTGACGAACCGCCCCGATTCGCTCCGCTGTAGGAGCCGCTATGGCGGCGAGGAAACCTCGCGACATCCCCGCAAGATTGCCCTCGCCGCTATAGCGGCTCCTACAGGCGGCCGCCGGGCGTCGGCGACCGCCCTGAACCGTCACACGAATTCCAGTAGACTGACCCTTCCGCCCCGTCCGGGCAGAACAACAAAGAGTAATGAACGCGGACCCCGATAGTACCCACGGCCCCGCCCACCGCTCCTGGTGGGACCGACTGGGCCATCTGTTTTCCGGCGAGCCACGCAACCGCGACGAACTGATCGAGGAGTTGCGCACCGCCCAGACCAATGGGCTGCTCTCCAACGACACCCTGACCATGGTCGAGGGTGCGATCAAGGTCACCGAGCTCAGTGTCGACGACGTCATGGTGCCGCGTGCCCAGATCGTCAGCCTTCCCGTCGATGCCCCCCTGCCCGACATCCTCGCCGCCGTGGTCGAATCCGGGCACTCCCGTTTTCCCGTGCATGGCGAGGACAAGGACGAGGTTCTCGGCATCCTGCTGGCAAAAGACCTGCTGAAGTACTTCGGCCAGAGCGAAGGCTGCGACGTGCGCGCCCTGCTCCGCCCGGCCGTGCTGATCCCCGAGTCCATGCGCCTCAACGTGCTGCTCGCCGAGTTCCGCCTCACGCGCAACCACATGGCGCTGGTGGTCGACGAATACGGCGGCGTGGCCGGCCTCATCACCATCGAGGACGTCCTCGAGCAGATCGTCGGCGAGATCGACGACGAGCACGACGACGAGGAAGAACCCGTGCTGGTGCAGCCGCTGGACGACGGCGGCTTCGCGGTCAGCGCGCTCACGCCCATCGCGGATTTCAACGAGGTGGCGGGTGCGCATTTCTCCGACGAGGAATTCGATACCGTCGGCGGCATGATCACGTCCGAGTTCGGCCACCTGCCGGCCGCGGGCGAAGAGATCGCCGTGGGGAACTTCGTGTTCCGGGTGACCGAGGCGGACGACCGCCGCGTGCAACAGTTCCACGTGGCCCCTGCCAACAGCACAGGCTGACTCGACATTGTAGGAGCCGCTATAGCGGCGAGAAGACCTTGCGATGCCCTCGCAAGATTGCTCTCGCCGCTATAGCGGCTCCTACAGATGCATATCCGCGCCCCTAGACGGACTCTTATCGAACCGATGCGTCGCACCCTGATCTTCCTGCTTGCCCTATGCCTCTTGCCTGCCGCCCGCGCGGGCATCGTCGACGCGCCGGCCGCCAACCTCGAGATCTCGCTGATGACCTACGGTCCCGGCGACATCTACTGGGAGCGCTTCGGCCACGATGCGCTGGAAGTGCGCGACACCGTCAGCGGCGAATCCATCGCCTTCAACTACGGCGTGTTCGATTTCGACCAGAAGGGCTTCCTGCTCAATTTCGCGCGCGGCATCATGGCGTACCGCATGGATGCGGAAACCACGCAGTCGGATATCGATTTCTACGCCGGCGAAGGTCGCTACGTGCGCCGGCAGCATCTGGCACTGAACGACGAACAGAAGGAACGGTTGCGCCGGTTCCTGCTCTGGAACATCCGTCCGGAAAACGCCGGCTACCGTTACGACTATTACGTGGACAACTGCACCACGCGCGTCCGCGACGCGCTGGACGACGCACTTGGCGGCATCCTCAGCGCGCATTGGGTCGCCAAGCCGGGCGGCATGACCTTCCGCGAGCAGACTGTCCGGCTCATGAGCAATCAACCCTGGCTGATGCTCGGCATGGATCTCGGCCTCGGCCCCTACGCCGACCAACCGATGACCGCCTGGAAAGAGACCTTCCTGCCGATGACGCTGGAGTCCGAACTGCGCCAGGTTTCCGTGGACGGGAAGCCGCTGGTGGCCAAGGAGACGCTGCTGGTGCCGGCCCGCCTGACGCCCCCTCCGGAGGCGGCCCCGGACCTGCGCTGGCCTTTACTGCTGGCCGGCCTGGTGCTCGCCGTGCCGCTGGCCTTGCCAGCTATCTCCCGGCGCGGTTTCGCCCGCGGTGTCTTCGTCGCTGCCGGAACGCTCTTCACGGTGTTCGCAGGAATCGCCGGACTCTTGATGCTCGGCCTGTGGACGCTGACCCTGCACAGGTCCGCCTGGGGCAACTTCAACCTGCTGGCGTATTCGCCGTTCGCGTTGCTGATCGTGCCCGGCATCTGGCGCCTGCGCCACGCGGGGCGGCCGGTGAGCAAGCTGGCTTCCCGGGTCACGGCCCTGTCTTTCGCCGCGTGCGTCATCGCCCTGCTGCTGCACCTGTGGCCGGATTTCCCGCAGCGGAACCTTCCCTGGCTCCTGCTCGCCCTTCCCTGCTGGGCCGCCCTGACCTGGACCTTCTGCCGCCGGCACGATTAGGGCGGCCCCTGCTTCAACGGCCTACTTGACGGCGATGAGCTTCGCCAGCGCCGGATCCTCACTGCCGAACCGATAGCCGACATCGGAGAGGTATTTCGTCCCCCAGCCCTTCAGACGGTCCAGATGCTTCACGCCGGCATCGAAACGTGCCTGCGTAATGACTTCGCCTTCCTTGTCGAACATGCGCAACAGGCGCATCTTGTCACCGCAGACGCCGCTCAGCAGCGTCAGGCACGGTACCACGGGGACGCGCAAGGCCATGGGCCGATACCAATCGTTGAAGGCCGTGGGACGCGCGTGGAACGGGGTGTTGCCGTTGCGCGCCGCCCAATGCGCCCTCGCTTCCTCGCGGAAGGTGGCGAGGTAGAAGTAGTCGTGCGCGCGCCAGCTGAGCAACACCAGGGCCTCCACCACCGAGAAGGCCACGTTGACGACGGTACTGACGGTACCCGCACTCAGGCCCGTCAATGCCAGGCCGCCCGCGCTTTTCAGCACATCGTAAGTACCGCTGGCGAGGTTCAGGTCCATCGCCCGCTTGATGCCGTCGACCGTGCTGGTAGGAACCCCCGGCAGGATGACCACACCCCTGCCGTTTGCATAGGCACTATACCGGTCGAGCCCCGCCGAAGTGGCTTTCACCAGGCCGCCGATCAGGCCCACGGCGTCGGAAAGAACGGGGAATTGCTGCAACGCCCGCTTGGCCAGGTAACGGCAGATGAACTTGAAGCCTCCGGGCACCGAATCCCACATCGCCAGCACGTCCTCAGCGGTAAACTGCGTGCCCGGGGCCTTCGGCAGCCGCTCCGCGATGGTTTCGGCCAGCTTGAGGGCCAGGGTTTCCAGGTGGACGGCCAGGCGCTCGGATGCGTCGGCTCGCACCGGATCGCTGGACTCCGGCTCACGATCAAGCAACCACTTGCTCACGTCCGTCGTGCGTACCGCCCGCTGACCGTTACCCTGTCCCGTGAAGTCCACGACACCACGGGTAACGAAGGAAAAGAAATTCTCGTCCCATGTCATCGTCGAGAACAGATGGAGAATGCCCAGACGGGCATTGACCATGCCGGGCGACATGAAATCCGGGATGCCCATCGAAGCGTCCGTGTCGGCCGGAGCCGTGGGTGTGCGACTTGCTGTCATGATTCACTCCTTGATTGATACGTTCGAGAAGCACGCGCGCGCACGCTTCATCCATCTGACGCGCGCTCGCGGCAACTTCACGGTATAACTGGCCTACCGCGAAAGGTATCGGTCCGGTGCTGGGGCGTTGCATCCGCTTTGGACCTAAACTTCTAGGCATCTACCCGATCAAGAAACGGCCCATGGTCTCGCTCCCCCTCATCTCCGAACCGGCATCCAACCCGCCCTCCAGCGGTGGCATGGTCATCAATTGCGTGGCCTACCGGACCAACGGCCAGCGTATCGGCGACATCACCATCGAGGCCATCAGCGATGTGCTCAAGCAGCCCGACACCTTCGTATGGGTGGGACTGCATGAGCCGGACGAAGCCTTGCTGCTGAAACTCCAGGAAGAGTTCAACCTGCACGATCTTGCGATCGAGGATGCCCAGCACGCCCACCAGCGTACGAAGATCGAGGCCTATGGCGATTCGCTGTTCATCGTGGCGCAGACGGCGCAGCTGATCGGCGGCAATATCGCTTTCGGCGAAACGCAAATCTTCCTTGGGCAGCGCTACTTCGTGACGGTGCGCCATGGCGCGTCGCTCTCCTATGCGCCGGCGCGGCGCACCTGCGAACAGACGCCGGAACTGCTGGCGATGGGGCCGAGCTACGCCCTCTATGCCGTGCTGGATTTCATCGTCGACAACTTCCTCCCCATCGTTCGCGACTTCCGGGAAGAGTTGCACGAGCTGGAGAACGATATCTTCGCGGAAACCTACAACCGGCAGACCATCAAGCGGTTGTATGACATGCAGCGTGAGTTGATGACGTTGCGGCTGGCCGTCGTGCCGTTGCAGGATGTGGTTGCGCAGTTGACGCGGTTACATCCGCATCTGATTCATGACGAACTTCGCGCGTACTTCCGGGATATTTACGACCATGTTTTCCGGGTGAACGAGTCGATTTCGGCGATGCGCGAGATGCTGGGGGCGGCGATCAGTGTGAACCTTGCGCTCGTTACCTTTGGGCAGAACGAGGTGATGAAGAAGCTGGCCGGGTGGGCGGCTATGCTGGCTGCGCCCACCCTGATTACGAGTTGGTATGGCATGAACTTTGCGCATATGCCGGAGCTGGATAAACCTTGGGCTTATCCGGCGATTACCTGCCTGGTGGCTTGCATCGTGGGTGGCATCTTCATCGCCTTGAAACGCAACCGCTGGTTCTAACCCTTACCCTCACGTCGTTCCTGCGCAGGCAGGAACCCAGCGCCTTCCGCCCCGAAGTCAGAAACGCTGGGCAGTCACCGGAGCACCCTCCCAAACCATCCCGGCATGAGCACGAGCCGCCCGCTCAAGCCCCTTCTGCACCAGCGCCTCGATGGCCCTGAGAGCCAACGCCATATCTCTGCAATTCACCTCCGCTGCCTCTTCATCTCAAATCATCAGGTCTCGTAAGTACATATATCGGTGCAGGACAGCGATATCGGCCCACCAACGCTATCAATGGTGCTCCCGGGAACTGTCCGGCGCAGAACCTCGAGCCGAAGCATGCCTCCGGCGCGCTTCGTAATCTCGCACTAGCGATAGAGCGCTGGACGGAACGAGGAGATCGAGGACTGAAAAGTCTTCGCTACCCGCAATGCGGGCCTGTTGCTTAAGAATATCGCCAACAACGTTTAAATGAGAACGCACCTCCTCGGTCCGACCGGCTGCCAGCTTGCTCGCGAGGACTTCATACTCCCTCGCCTGAGCCTCGTCGTGCAACTGATTGTTGTACAGCCCGATCTCCAGCGCTTTAGTGAAACCAGCCCAATACGACATCCATCCCACCAGCAAGAATGCCGCCAGTATGCAAGCAACCTTGACCAAGGACATAACTTGCCTTCGTAACATCAGTCACTCCTCCGCGTGCATAAAGGCGCAATCGGGCTCCCTGAAGCGCCATTCTTCAATGCATGAAGCCCGGTCGACAATGCCAGGACATTTCTTGCTGCACTTGACGATCTTCTCAAGCATGGCGGCATGACACCCCGGGGCCCCCTTGCCTTTGGGTTTGAGCGGTTCGTTCGGCATCGGAAGCGGGCATTTGGGCGGCTGCGGGTTGATCTCACCCGTGGGCTCGCGTTTCTTTGCGAAAGGCCACCAATCGCCTCCCCCTGGGCAAAGTCCTGTCGGATCCGAAAGCATTGTCGGGACATTTCCGACATAGCTATAGAAGTTGGGTCCATCACCCTCGAAACGCATCGGATCCTCGCTTATGAACCGCCCCATGGCTGCGGAGTAGTACCGGGCCCGGTAAAAATATATGCCGTCGCCCTCCCACTCTCGACCAGTAAACCGGTACCAATTTTGACTTTCCATCCCAGAAGGTAAGCCAAATGCATCGTACGAATAACGCTCAACCAAAGACTGGCTTTCATCAGTAATGGCAAGCACGGTATTGAGTTCATCAGTCAGAAAGTCCTTCTCGCCGGAGGAAGACAATTCCGAAAAGCGTTGGTCCAACCCCTCACCATTCAAGAAAAACGTCGCAGCCCCATCTCGCGTCTCCATTACAGCATTTCCGCCATCGTACAAGTACGTCGTGGTCGACTCCCCTCTCCGCTCCGTGCGCCGACCCAGCGCATCATACTTGTATTCGACGCGGTCGCCGTTGGACAGCGTCATTGCTGATAGCTGCTGCCTAGCATTCCACTCGAATTTCGACTGGCCGTCGTCCTTCATTGACCCATTCGGATCATTCTTCACCGGCTTACCAGAAAAACTTTGAACCTGGTTGGCTACGTCGAATATCGAAGGTGCATCGCTCGGTGGCGTGAGAAACACGCTTACGGCATCGTCTGCCTGGGTCACCTTCCTCCCGACAACGTCATAGCCGTATGTCCTCTCACTGACCTGCCCCCACCAGCCGTACCAATGATCACTGTGAAAGTCCGGGGTTGAAGATGACTGCGTTGTTGTCCTGTTGTGCGCGGTGGTGAGCAGCGAATTGCGACGGTGGGATGCGGCCACAGCTGCTATGGGGGCGCACCTCGTTGTAATCTCGACGCCAATCCCCGATCACGCCGCGCGCTTGCGTCAGTGACGTGAACCAGTGCTCGTTGAGGCATTCGTCTCGGAACTTACCGTTGAAGCTTTCGATGTAGCCGTTCTGTGTTGGGCATCCCGGTTCGATGAGGATGTGCTCGACGCCATGCTGCTGCGTCCAGGCGATGAAAGCGCGACTGGTGAACTCCGGCCCATTGTCGGTGCGTACGGCGCTCGGGTAGCCACGGAAGCAGGCGGCCTGATCGAGAAGCCGTACGACGTAGGCGCCACTGATGCCGTGATCTACCGCGATGTCCACGCTCTCCCGAGTGAAGTCATCGACCACGGTCAAGCATTTGATCCGGCGCCCGTTGGCCAGGGCGTCGAAGACGAAGTCCATGCTCCAGGTGTCGTTCGGCCGACAGGACGCCCGCAGCTTCTGGCGCTCGCCGACCGGACGCTTCGCCTTGCGGCGACGACGCACCGACAGCTTGGCTTCCTGATACAGGCGATACACTTT